>NZ_QGTD01000005.1 GCF_003176895.1 Gracilibacillus dipsosauri | reverse complement strand
GCCTAAGTACCGAAAATAAAAATAATGAGTCTCATTTGGCACTTAAACCCCGCCTAAGTACCAAAAATAAAAATAATGAGTCTCATTTGGCACTTAAACCCCGGCCCTAAGCGCCAAAATGAACTCTCATGCCCTTCATTACGCACTTATTCTTATCTCAGCTAATTTATGTTATCATATGTCATAAAAGGAGGTATACCTAATGATTGCAAAACCTAGAAAAAAACCTAATGAATTAATCGCTTACGAGTATTTGTCTAAACGCAAGCCACTAACCGAAGAAGAGAAAAAACGGTACCGAAGTTTAGCGAAAGGTTTTGAGGGGGAGGTGATGTTTGATACATACTTGGATAAGCTAAAGGGAGAGCATATCATCTTAAAAGACTTATTCCTACACCATAGTAAATATTGTCAAATCGATACTATTTTATTGAAAAACGGAAAGATCTTCTTGTTTGAGATAAAAAACTTCCAAGGGGAATATTATTGGCATGATGATAAATTATGGCTGGTAAACGATGTGGAAATCGATAATCCGATAGCGCAGCGTGATCGAGCGCATTCCGTACTCCGACGCTTACTTCAGTCATTAAACATAAATCTTCCCTTACTATCCTATGTCATATTTGTAAACCCCGAGTGTTCCATCTTTCAAGCTCCACTTGATAAACAATTGATCTTACCAACACAAATCAACCGCTTTATCATGCATTTTCCAGCCACTGCTAAAATCACCTCCCAGGAAAAACAAGCTTCCGAAAAACTTCTAACAAATCACATCGAGCATCCTCCATTTAACCCATTTCCAACCTATCCATATGAAGAATTACAGAAAGGGATTCCTTGTGATCAGTGTGGTGAAATGAATACACATCCAAAAAAACAAAGCATCGAATGTCGATTATGTAATTATATCGAAAAAGGTAGTGATGCGATTATAAGAGTTTGTAAGGAGCATCAATTTCTCTTCCCTGAACGAAAAATAACTTCATCGGCTATTTATCATTGGTGTGGTAAATTGGTATCCAAGAGACGGATTTTTCGAATATTAGAACAGTATTATGACAAGAGAGGAGAGCATCGCTGGATCTATTTTGAAAAATAAAGAAGGGTCTCAGGGAGACACCTTCTATTAATCTACCACCTTTTTAAATTCCTCCGTTAGTAAAGGTACGACCTCAAACAGGTCTCCGACAATGCCATAATCAGCAATTTGGAAGATTGGGGCTTCCGGATCTTTGTTAATGGCAACAATAATCTTCGACTGACTCATTCCAGCGACGTGTTGTATCGCACCACTAATCCCGCAGGCAATGTAGACCTCTGGTGTAACAACTTTGCCGGTTTGCCCAATTTGCAAGGAATAGTCACAATAATCAGCATCACAAGCCCCCCTTGAGGCACCGACTGCTCCACCGAGGACATCGGCTAGCTCTTCTAAAGGCTTAAAGCCCTCCGCACTTTTCACTCCGCGCCCGCCTGAGACAACAATTTTAGCTTCTGATAAATCGACTTTTCCAGATGTTTTTCGGACGACGTCTTTGATCACTGTTCGTAAAGATGCTGGCTTAGCGTATTCGATCTGTTCCATTTCCGCTTTTTCTCCCCTTAAATCAGCTGCTGAAATATTATTTGGTCGAATGGTGACCACCCAAGGAGAGCTTTGGAAAACCTTTTTCTCAAAGGCTTTTCCCGCATAGATTGGCCGGGTGAACACCACATGATCGTCGAGGTTCTCGATGCTAGTTACATCTGAAATTTGTCCGGCATCAAGCCTTGCTGAAATTTTCGGAGCGAGATCACGGCCGATCGCTGTATGTCCAAAAATGATACCGTCTGGATTCGAGATATCGATCACTTGTTTTAATGCATTCGAATAGGCTTCTGGATTGTACTGCTCTAAATCTGGGTGGTCGATCACGTATATTTTTTCACAGGCCACATAGGAAAGTGATTCTATTGAGTCTTCTACTTGATGCCCAATCAAGGCAATATGGAGCTTATCGTTATTTGTTGAGGACAATCTTGCTGCCTGCATTGCTTCATAGGTGACCTGACGCAATGCTCCATCGAGGTGTTCCGCAACGACTAGAATGGTTTTACTCATAGGAATGCCTCCTTATTATAATAGTTTTGTCTCATGACGCAGTTTTTCCACAATCTCTTTCACCTGCTCAGCCGTATCGCCCTTTAGAATTTGCCCTGCTTCTTTCTGGGGAGGGAGAGAAAGTGCTATTCTCTCTGTTTTTGGAGCTAGCTCGGTTTCGTCTATATCAAGATCATCCAAAGTTAATTGCTTAAAAGGTTTCCTCTTCGCTTTCATAATGCCGGGGAGGCTAGGGTAACGTGGTTCATTTAACCCTTGCTGTGCAGTGAAAACAGCAGGAAGTGTTACTTCCACTTGTTCGAGGTCACCTTCTGCATCCCGATCTGCTATCGCTTTGTCATCACGAATATCGAGCTTCGTAATCGAGCCGACATGTGGGATGTCTAAGAGCTGTGCTAATCGAATGGCGACTTGACCAGCGCCATTATCAACGGAAAAATAACCCCCTAGAATCAAATCAACCTTTTGGCTGCCTAAGTAGGAAGCTAATACCTTGGATACAGTATTTTCGTCTGAGCAAATTCTTTCATCCGCTATTAATATGGCTTCATCGGCTCCCATTGCCAAAGCTGTACGGAGGGATTCTGATGTCCGCTCAGGACCTACCGCAATAACAAAAACGTTCCCTCCAAGCTCCTCTCTTTTTTGAATCGCTTCTTCCACGGCGTATTCATCATATGGATTGATGACATATTGCACACCGTCTTCGGTAACTTGACCATCTTCTATGATAATTTTTTCCTCGGTGTCAAAGGTTTGTTTCAGGATCACATAAATATCCATTCATCATTCTCCTTTCCAACACAAATGGTTAGCATTTTCTTCTAAACAGGTTCATATCCATATTTGTATGAGAGCCTTTACATTTTCATGTGTGTTTCTTGCAATGAAAAAATGGTCCAAAAACTCCATGTATCAGGAAGGGAGCGATTATTGTGGCTTGGCAATGGATGCAATTTCTAGCATTTCTTTTCGTAACTGGTTACGGCTTGTATTTGTTTGGAAAAGTCGTCTATCATCGCTACATTTATATGAAGCTAGGAAAGCAGGTGGAAATAGAAAAAAAGCTAGATGAACGCTTAAAGACGCTCGTCTTGCAAGTATTTGGTCAAACGAAATTGTTAAAGGACAAAAAAAGCGGGATCATGCATGTGATTATTTTCTATGGGTTTATCATTCTACAGTTTGGTGCCTTGGATATCATTGTGAAAGGTCTAGGGGCTGATAGACTTCCGGTTCCAGGCTATCACGTCTTTAACCTCTTTCAGGAAATGACGGTTTTTCTCATTTTTCTTGCCGTTGGCTATGCTGCCTATCGCCGTTATGGGGAGAAGCTATCGCGGTTAAAAAGAGGAAAGAAGCCTAGTATCGTGATTTATTTCATTTTTTCCTTAATGTTATCTATTTTACTCACACTAGGGTTGGAGCGGGTGATTCATGATCTGGCCTTTTCTTGGTATGCTCCGATTTCCTCGGTGATTGCAGCAGGATTCATGTCACTGAATGAGATCACTGCAATTATTCTCTATTACACGTTTTGGTGGGCACATTTGTTGATTTTACTCGCGTTTTTAGTGTATGTTCCGCAGTCGAAGCATTTTCATCTGATGGTTGCTCCGATTAATATTTTTTTCAGGCGAACAGAGCCAGTTGGCCAATTGAGAAGCCTTGACTTGGAGGATGAAAATGCCGAATCGTTTGGTGTGGGAAAAATAGAAGATTTCACCCAGCAGCAAATGCTCGACTTCTATTCCTGTGTGGAATGTGGGCGCTGTACGGATGCGTGTCCTGCTTCTAATACGGGCAAGGTTCTTTCCCCAATGCACCTTATTGCAAAAATGCGAGACCACCTTACAGAAAAGGGTGCAGCCATTACCTCAAAGTCTCCTTGGGTACCAAAGCTTTCCTATGGAATACACAGTGTCCAAGAGGTGGATGGAGTACAGGCCGAGTGGGGAAAAGGAACAACGATTCAACCGACGATGACGCTCCAAGAGCAGATGTGGTCGACAACAGATAGGAAGGTAGAGGAGCTAAATCTTGTTGGTGATGTGATGACAGAGGAGGAGATTTGGGCATGTACGACCTGTCGGAATTGTGAGGATCAATGTCCAGTCGGCAATGAACATGTGGATAAAATCGTGGACTTGCGGAGACATTTGCTTCTTATGGAAGGCCGGGTTCCTCATGAAGGCCAGCGTGCGATGCAAAACATTGAACGCCAAGGGAATCCATGGGGAATTAATCGAAAAGACCGGGCGAAGTGGACCGAAGATATTGAGGGGATTCCGGTGCCGACAGTAAAGGAAAACCCTGATTTTGATGTGCTTTACTTTGTCGGTTCGATGGGATCTTACGATAATCGTAGCCGCAAAGTGTCTAAAGCATTGGTAAGATTGCTACATGAAGCAGGTGTCAACTTTGCGATTCTCGGAAATGAGGAGAAAAACTCTGGAGATACGCCAAGAAGAATGGGTAATGAATTACTTTTCCAAGAGCTGTGCATGGAAAATATCGCGACATTGCAGAAATACAAGGTGAAAAAAATCGTGACTGCCTGTCCGCATACATTTAATACACTGAAAAATGAATACCCTGAGTTTGGCTTAGAAGGGGTGGAGATCCTTCATCATACCGAGCTTCTCGATCAGCTAGTGAAAGAGGGCCGGTTAACACCAATGTATGAATTGAACGAACGGATTACGTATCATGATTCCTGCTATCTCGGGCGCTACAACAATGTGTATGAACAGCCTCGAAATATTCTCCGTTCGATTAAAGGAGTGGAGTTAGTGGAGATGGCTCGTAGCCGGGAGAATGGCATGTGCTGTGGCGCTGGAGGCGGGATGATGTGGATGGAGGAAACGGCCGGAAAGCGGGTGAATATCGCTCGTACGGAGCAGGCGCTCGACGTGAATCCAACGGTGATTAGTAGTGCATGTCCGTATTGCCTAACCATGCTTGATGATGGCACGAAGGCAATGGAGGTAGAGGAGCAGGTGGAGGCAAAGGATATTGCCGAAATCTTAGCGCAAGCTGTCTTTGGCGAGTCTAGCAAACTTACAGGATGATCTAGAACAGGAGGGTAATCGTATGGAAAGACAAATTCGACGTGCAGCTGTAATCGGTTCGGGTGTTATGGGAGCGAGTATTGCCGCCCACCTAGCAAACGTGGGGATCCCTTGTCTCTTGCTCGATATCGTTCCTAGTCAATTGACAGGGGAGGAAAAAAGAAAAGGACTGACTCTAGATAGTAATGAAGTCCGAAATCGTTTAGCGGTAAATGCAATAAAAAAACTGAAAAAAAATAAGCCAGCCCCGCTGTATGATGAGGATTTGGCATCACTTATAACTCCTGGCAATATCGAGGATGATCTGGAGCGAATAAAGGAAGTCGATTGGGTGGTGGAAGTGATTGTTGAAAATCTTTCCATCAAGAAGCAGCTGTTTGAGCGTGTGGAAAAAGTGTGGGAAAAGGGGATAATTGTTAGCTCCAACACATCGGGCATTTCCATCAATGCAATGGTCGACGGGCGTAGTACGGAATTTAAACAGCATTTTCTAGGCACACATTTTTTTAATCCACCTCGTTATATGAAGCTATTAGAAATTATTCCAGGTGATGAGACACTAACAGAAATCGTTGATGTGATGCGTCCATTTTGTGAGAATAAGCTCGGCAAAGGTGTCGTGATCGCAAAGGATACCCCGAACTTTATCGCTAACCGAATCGGAGCATACAGTATGCATGTCACCCTAAATGAAATGCTAGCAAAGGGTTATACGATTGAGGAGATCGATGCATGTACTGGACCGGCAATCGGGCGTCCGAAAAGTGCGACATTTCGAACATTAGACATAGTAGGACTCGATACGTTTGTGCATATTGCTAACAATATGTATGAAAAAGTAAGCGATGAAGCAGAGAAAAAGGTGTTTAAGGTCCCGGAAATTTTACAGCAGATGGTTGATAAAGGTTGGATTGGTGAAAAGGCAGAGCAGGGCTTTTATAAAAAGGTGAAGAACGAAAAAGGGAAGAAGATTCTCTCTCTTAATGTTCAAACAATGGAATATGAACCACAAAAGAAAATAGCCGGGGCATCCTTGGAAGCTGCCAAAATGGCAAAAGGAGCGAAGCAGAAGCTTAGAGCGCTCTTTAGTACAGAGGATCGTTACGCGGAACTAGCCTGGAATACGCTAAAAGAAGTCCTCCTTTATTCTGCCGAAAAGGTAGGAGAAATTGCCGATTCGATCGTGGAAATTGATGAAGCAATGAAATGGGGCTTTAATTGGGAGCTTGGTCCATTTGAGACATGGGATGCAATTGGATTGGAAAAATCGGTCCATCGGATGGAAAAAGAAGGATCAAGTGTTCCGCAATGGGTGAAAGATTGGATTGAGGCAGGGAATACATCCTTTTACAAAAGGAAGGAAGGTACGACATATTTCGTTTCAAATGATGCTTACAAACAGCTAGAGCCAAACCCTAAAGTGATCTCCCTACGTACACTAAAAGAGCAGAACAAGGTAATAAAAGCGAATAGCGGAGCAAGTCTGATCGATCTGGAAGATGGAATCGCATGTCTTGAATTTCATTCCCCCAACAATGCGATCGGTGCAGATATTTTAATGATGATTGAAGAAAGCATCAAGGAAGTCCGTAGCAATTACGATGGGCTCGTTATTGCCAATCAAGGAAGGAATTTTTGTGTCGGTGCCAACTTAATGATGCTCTTAATGGAAGCACAGGACGAAGAGTGGGACGAAGTCGAGCATATTATCCGCTTGTTCCAGAATACGATGTATCACTTAAAGCGGTTTGAAAAGCCGGTTATTGCAGCCCCACATCGTATGACTTTAGGTGGAGGAGTGGAGGTTTGTCTGCCTGCCGATCGGGTTGTTGCTTCAGCCGAAACTTACTACGGATTAGTCGAAGCTGGTGTTGGCTTAATTCCAGCAGGCGGAGGGTGTAAGGAGCTGATCTCTCGTCTTAGCCTCACTGTTACGAATCCAGAGGTGGATTTACAACCATATGTCAATAAAATTTTTGAAACGCTCGGTATGGCAAAGGTATCAACAAGTGCTCTCGATGCGAAAAAGCTAGGCTATTTGCGTGAGCAGGATACTGTTGTTGTCCATCAGGATCATCTTCTATTCGAAGCAAAGCAAGCTGCCCTAAGATTGGTTCAAGAGGACAATGCCACGAAGCCAGAAGAGGATATTCGTGTCGTCGGTAGTGAAGGGAAGGCATTGATGCAGCTAGGTGCTTATCAAATGAAACTGGCAGGTTATATCAGTGACCATGACCAGTTAATTGCCAATAAATTGGCCCACGTATTAGCGGGAGGGGATGTTCCTGCAGGGACGCGAGTGAGTGAACAATATATGCTTGATCTCGAGCGGGAAGCCTTTTTAAGCTTGTGCGGGGAGCCGAAAACTAGGCAGCGCATGCAGTATATGTTAAGTAAAGGGAAGCCATTACGTAATTAATTTTAGAAATGAGGTGAACCTTGTGAGAGAAGCAGTGATTGTATCGATTGCACGTACACCGGTAGGAAAGGCAAAGAAAGGCGGATTTGCCCAAACACGGATAGAGGATTTAGGAAGTACGGTTTTAAATGCGGTCATCAAGCGGGCCAACGGATTAAAAAAAGAGGATGTGGAGGATATCATTATTGGCTGTGCCATGCCAGAAGGAGAACAGGGCTTAAATGTGGCAAGAATTATTTCCCTATACGCTGGTTTTCCGGCATCCACTCCAGCGATGACGATTAATCGTTTTTGTTCGTCCGGCTTGCAGTCGATTGCGTTTGCAGCAGAGCGTGTCATGCTTGGTCATGCTGATGTGGTGATCGGTGGAGGAGTAGAAAGTATGAGTCATGTCCCGATGTCAGGGTTTAAGATGTCCCCACATCCACAGATCGTTGAGGAAATGCCAGAAATCTATATGGGGATGGGTTTTACGGCAGAAGAAGTGGCAGAAAGATATCAAGTATCCCGAAAGGATCAGGATCACTTTGCCGTAGAAAGCCACCAGAAAGCAGCTGCAGCTGTGAAGGATGGGAAGTTTAAGGAAGAAATTGTCCCAGTCCACACAGTCCATAAGGGTGTCGATGAAAACGGCAAGCGCTGGGAAAAGCAATGCATTGTCGATACAGACGAAGGCATTCGATCAGATACAAGTGTTGACATACTAGCAGGGCTGAAGCCTGCATTCAAGCAGGGAGGGTCTGTAACAGCCGGAAATTCGTCGCAAATGAGTGATGGTGCAGCAGCGTGTGTGTTGATGAGTAAAGAGAAGGCCGAAGCACTTGGTTTAAAGCCTTTAGCAACGTTCCGCTCTTTTGCTGTCGCTGGAGTGGAGCCTGAGATTATGGGCATTGGTCCCATCAAGGCGATTCCAAAAGCCCTCGATATGGCAAAGGTTAGTCAGGATGAGATCAAGCTTTTTGAAATAAACGAAGCATTTGCAGCACAATGCTTACCAGTCATTCGCGAATTGAATATCGATAAGGAGAAGGTCAATGTAAATGGGGGAGCGATTGCACTTGGCCACCCTCTCGGATGTACAGGAGCTAAGTTAACCTCAACCTTACTTTATGAGCTGAAGCGACAAGGCGGTGGGTATGGGGTCGTTTCAATGTGTATAGGCGGCGGTATGGGGGCAGCTGGTGTGTTTGAAGTGCACCCAGATTGATACTCGCCGAATCTAAGCACCATGATAGAAAGGGGAACGAAAATGATGGGTGAAAAAATAATAGGTGGAAGCTTTATCATTAACGATGTCGATTATAACTCGGTGATCACACCGGAGGATTTTACCGAAGAGCAGCGAATGATTGGCGAAACAACAAAGGATTTTATCGAAGGCGAGATTTTGCCACAGGATGAAGCGATTGAAAGCTTAAATTATGATCTCACCGTCAAGCTCCTACAAAAAGCTGGAGAATTGGGGCTTCTTAGTGCAGATGTGCCAGAACAATATGAAGGCCTTGGTTTAGACAAAATAAGCTCGACACTAATTAGTGAGCGATTATCAAAGGCATCATCGTTTGGTCTATCCCTTGGTGCACATGTCGGGATTGGTACATTGCCGATCGTTTATTTTGGCACAGAGGAGCAAAAGAAAAAATACCTGCCCCTCTTAGCGAGTGGGGAAAAAATTGCCGCCTATTGCCTAACAGAGCCATCCTCTGGTTCGGACGCGCTTGGTGCCAAAACAACCGCCACATTATCGGAGGATGGGAAGCACTATATTTTAAATGGGACAAAGCAGTTTATTACGAACGCGGCTTTTGCTGATATTTTCATTGTTTATGCGAAAGTAAATGGAACAGATTTTAGTACATTTATTGTGGAGAGAACGATGGAAGGAGTTAGTATCGGATCAGAAGAAGAGAAAATGGGGATCAAAGGCTCTTCCACCTGCCCCCTAATTTTAGAAGAGGTGAAGGTTCCCGCAGAAAATCTGTTGTGGGAGGTTGGAAAAGGTCATCTCATTGCCTTTAATATATTGAACATTGGTCGATTTAAGCTTGCCGCTGGTTGTCTCGGTTCGTCTAAGGATACGATTGAGGAAGCATCAGCCTACGCGAATGAAAGGGTTCAGTTCAAGCAACCGATCTCATCCTTTTCTCTTATTCGAAGAAAAATAGCGGAAATGAATACAAAGGCATATGTTTTGGATAGTATGGTCTATCGGACTGCTGGATTAATAGATTCGAGTATGAAAGCGATTGATTTCAGCAGGTCTGATGCAGGAGTGGCGTCTGCCAAAGCGATTGCTGAATATGCGCTAGAATGCTCGATCAATAAAGTATTTGGTTCAGAGACGTTAGATTTTATTGCCGATGAGGGAGTTCAAATTCACGGTGGCTATGGATTTATCAAGGAATATAAAATCGAGCGCATCTATCGTGATTCACGCATCAATCGAATTTTTGAGGGAACGAATGAAATTAACCGTTTGCTCATACCAGGGACACTGATTAAGCGAGCAATGAAGGACGAACTCCCACTTATGCAAAAAGCACAACAGCTACAAGAAGAGCTGCTTACCTTTATGCCACAACGGACGTTTACAGGGCTCTTGGAGCAAGAAGAGTACCTCATTAAGATGGCGAAAAAAATATTCCTCATGATTGGCGGTCTAGCCGTACAAAAATACCAGCAAAAGCTAGATTCAGAACAAGAAATCCTCAGTCACTTAGCTGACATCATGATCCAAGTGTATGCAGCGGAAAGTGCGTTTCTTAGAACGAAAAAGCGAGTTGCCAAAGAGGGCGAAGAGAAAGCGGCTAATGCCATCGCAATGACGCAAGTATTTGTCCACGAATCGTTTGAAACGATCGAAGCGCTCGCCAAGGATTCGTTAGCTCAGGTGGAGTCTGGAGATAGGCTAAGTACACAGCTATCTGTCTTAAAAAAGCTAGCGCGCAGAACACCGATCAATACGATAGAACGGAAAAGGCAAATTGCAGCACGTGTCATTGCAGCTGAGAAGTATGTCGTTTAAAGGACCATAGCCAAAAAGGAGAGTTGGATATGTCTGAAAAAGTATGGTTAGAGTACTACCCCGAAGAAGTCGCACCGTCATACGAATATCCAAAGCAAAATTTGGCTCAATTTATGATAGACACAGCAAAAAAGTTCCCGCAACAAACCGCAATTTTTTTCTATGGAAAAAAGATCACTTATGAGCAGCTATTAAAAGAAACCTATCAATTCGCAAATAGCTTAAAAAAGTTAGGGCTCGAAAAGGGCGATCGGGTAGCAATTATGCTCCCGAATTGTCCTGCATCCATTATCGCATACTACGGAGCATTAATGATTGGTGCGATCGTCGTTCAAACCAATCCTCTTTATACAGAAAGAGAGCTGGAGCATCAATTGAATGATGCTGGTGTGAAAGTCGTTATTGCCTTGGATCATTTGTTTAAGCGTGTCCAAAACGTATTGCCGAAAGTAGAAGTAGAGCATACGATTTTTACTTCCATGAAGGACTACTTGCCCTTTCCTAAAAATATCCTGTACCCAATCAAGGCCAAAAAAGACGGTTTATCAATGGAGGTCAGCTATGATCAGCATACCCATTCGTTTAAGAAACTCCTATCTAATGCGCCAGCTAAGCCGATCAATGTCCTCATAGATGTGGAAGAAGATTTGGCATTGCTTCAGTACACAGGAGGGACAACTGGCGTTTCCAAAGGTGTCATGCTTACTCACTATAATCTTGTCGCCAATACGTTGCAGACGAGAGCTTGGGTATATCGGAGTGAGGAGAAGAGAGAACGATACTTGGCGATGCTCCCCTTTTTTCACGTATTTGGAATGACTACACTCATGAACCTTTCTATAAAATTAGGTGGCATGCTTATTCTTCTCCCTAAGTTTGATGTAAACATGGCGCTCAAGCTAATTGACAAAATGAAGCCGACTACCTTTCCAGGAGCACCAACGATGTATCTATCATTAATCCATCATCCAAAAATAAAGAACTATGATTTATCGTCCATCAATGTATGTATTAGTGGTGCGGCCCCATTACCGGGTGAGGTCCAGGAAAGATTCGAAGAGATAACAGGTGGTAAGTTGATTGAAGGTTACGGATTAACCGAAGCCTCACCAGTCACCCATGCGAATAACATATGGGAAAAACGGAAGCTCGGCTCGATTGGGATCCCTTTTCCAGATACAATCGCAAAGGTAGTCGAGCCGGAAACAGGAAAAGAACTTGAAAACGGAGAAGTAGGGGAGCTGATCATTCAAGGACCACAAGTGATGAAAGGCTACTGGAAGCGACCGGAGGAAACGAGTAATACCTTAAAAGACGGCTGGCTTTATACAGGTGATATGGCCAAAATGGATGATCAAGGCTTCTTTTACATTGTCGATCGAAAAAAAGATCTCATCATCGCCGGTGGATTCAATATTTACCCTCGAGAAATTGAGGAGGTCTTGTTTGAACATCCAGCGATAATGGATGCAGCCGCAGTCGGAGTTCCGGATGAATACCGAGGCGAAACAGTGAAGGCTTACATTGTCTTGAAAAAAGGAGCGACCACAGACGAAAAGGAGCTGGAGAAGTTTTGCCGAGAAAGGCTTGCCGCCTACAAAATACCACGAATATACGAATTCCGAGATAGCCTTCCAAAATCATTAGTAGGAAAAACCTTACGCCGCCTGCTGGAAGAAGAATAATTATTGTAAGCGAATACAATGACGAATAAGAACCAAAACTAGAAAGCGAACAAGTAAAAATGGTACTTAAAACCGATTTAAGTACCAGAATTGCAACCCAAGATCATAAATTTGGTACTTAAAACCAATTTAAGTACCAAAAATGTAACCAAAGATTATAAAGTTGGTACTTATATAGCAAATTTTGGAGGTCAAAACCCCACTCTTATCAAAAAGTGAAAACGTTCTTAGACAACCTGCCTTCGCCATAAATTAGTTACGAAGGGAGAGATTCTTTTGAGGCAAATAGATTGGACCTTGATATTGTTTGTTAGCTCTACCTTATTGCATGAATATTGGTTGTTATCGGGTCTACCTCGTATTTACTTCTGGGATGGGAAAAGACAATTGAATGAGGGGGATGAGGATAGAAAAATTGCCTAATTCGACTTACAGCTTTTTAGCGATAGGTCGACGATATGAACTGCACGTACAGATTCGTTTACTCCTTCTCTCTTGATACTAAGCTTCTTTTGTAGTAAATAATCAGGATTTGCGGTCACAACAGTAGTTAACTTGTGTAGCTTTCGTGTGTTTCATTTTCGAATCTAATATTTTCATAGACATTTCTGTTTCAACTATATTATAGATACCCGCAGAGCCACAACAACCACTAGCGTACTCCATTTCGCAAAATTCAATATTATTAATCGATCACATGTTTTCAACATATTACGTAGTGACAAGAATCTTGATGGGTGATAATATGTTCTGGCAGTCGCCATTATTTCAAGTTGTTCTTTAAGAGTATGGTCGTTTAAAATTAAAGTGACAATCCTTCCGTTTGCAAAAAAACATTGACATTTCGACAATATATTGTAATAATATTTGAGATAAGTTCATACGGTTACCTTTAATTCAGTCCTGTGAGACTGGCAAGGTGGAATAGATTCAAAGTCTGTGAAGTTCATAACCATAGCTAATCTGGTAGTCTATGGTTGTATCAATCCGCAAACACCTTGCTTTTTTTAGCAAGGTGTTTTTGTCTATTAAGCGGTAACTGTTTGAACCCTATATTTACTTCAAGGGGGAAAATAAAGTGGCAAAATATGATGAAATACAAGTTGACGAGCGTGTACCTTTTTTGCAGAGCTTACCATTAGGTCTTCAGCATTTATTTGCGATGTTCGGATCGACGGTTTTGGTTCCTGTACTGTTCGGTGTTAACCCTGCGACCATCTTATTGATGAATGGTGTCGGGACATTGCTCTATATTTTTATTACGAAAGGAAAGATTCCAGCTTATTTAGGCTCTAGCTTTGCCTTCATTTCACCGGTGCTTGTCGTTTTAGGTCACTATTCGGGGATGGAGGGTTATAGTTATGCACTAGGTGGGTTCCTATTTGTCGGTATTATTTTATGCGTTGTTGCTCTTATCATCAAAATCGCCGGAACTGCTTGGATCGATGTCCTTTTCCCACCTGCAGCTATGGGAGCTATCGTTGCTGTTATTGGTCTTGAGCTTGTGCCGACTGCAGCAGAAATGGCAGGATGGATTGCGCCAGCAGATGCAGGGGCTTCATGGGCGATTGATCCTAAAGCGGCTATTGTATCATTCCTAACCTTGCTGATTACCATTATTTGTTGGGTAACCTTACGAGGATTTCTGAAAATTATTCCTATCTTGATTGGTATTATTGCAGGATATGTTATCGCTGCTATTTTTGGCTTAGTTGATTTAACAACTGTAAAGGAAGCTGCATGGATATCCATGCCAGAATTTTACCAAATAAAATTTGACTGGTCCCAAATCTTGATTATAATTCCTGCGGCAATTGTCCTTATTCCTGAGCATATTGGGCATTTATTTGTAACAGGGAATATTGTCAAAAAGGATTTGGCAAAGGAACCGGGCTTAGATCGTTCATTAGCGGGGAATGGGATTTCCACCATTATTTCTAGTCTTGTCGGTGCAACACCTAACACAACCTATGGAGAAAATATCGGGGTTTTAGCAATTACGAGAGTTTACTCCACGTGGATCATTGGTATGGCAGCTGTTATCGCTATTATATTATCTTTCTGTGGAAAATTAGCTGCACTGATCACATCGATTCCAACGCCTGTAATGGGTGGGATTTCACTATTATTGTTCGGTATAATCGCATCAAGTGGTATCCGCATGCTTGTGGAAGCGAAAATTGATTATAGCCGCTCACAGAATTTGATATTAACCTGTGTGGTGCTCGTCATTGGAATTAGTGGTGCTGCCATTAATATCGGGGATGTTTCCTTAACAGGTATGGGCTTAGCCACCATCATTGCCATTATTCTGAGCCTTTTCTTTAAAGTGCTTGATCAATTAAAACTGTCCAATGAATAATGTTAATAGCATGAGAAAAAGGATCTTAGGCTAAGATCCTTTTTCTATTTAGTAAATCAAAGGCATACACCACACCTACAGTAAAGAGGAGAAGAACTTAATCCTCCCCAATTTTTTTATCCTGAGTTTTTGGTAATCGCCCAGCTTTTTTGGCAGATTCTCGTAACAAAAATTCCACATGACTGTTTACACTACGAAATTCATCTTTGGCCCAACTGTGCAATATTTCATAGAGTTTAGGGTCTATTCGCAATGGGAAATGTTTTTTCTTCGTCATAGAAACCCTCTTTTTTAACAAATTTTATTGATATAGTGTGCCGGTATTAATGACAGGCTGTGCTCCATGGTCTGCTACGATCGAAACAAGTAAATTGTTAATCATGGCGACACGACGCTCCTCATCAAGGTCTACAATATTTTCTTTTTCCAATTGCTCGATGGCATCCTGTACCATTCCTACTGCTCCTTCAACGATTTTCCGTCTTGCTGCAATGATGGCATCTGCTTGCTGACGTTGTAACATAGCCTGAGCAATTTCAGTCGAATAAGCAAGGTGGGTTAACCTTGTTTCGATAATTTCTACACCAGCAACTTCTAAACGATCCTGTAAGTCGGAAGCTAGTTCGCCGGACACCTCTTCGGCATTTCCTCTTAAGGTTAATTCCACGTTTTCAAAAGTGTCATAAGGGTATTTCGTTGCAACGGCACGAATGGCTGTTTCACTTTGAATTTCCACAAACTGCTCATAGCGGTCCACTTCAAATACTGCTTTTGCGGAATCTGTTACTTTAAAAACGATAACCGCAGCAATTTCAATCGGGTTCCCATTCACATCATTTACTTTTAATTTTTTACTATTAAAATTTCGAACGCGAAGGGAAACAACTCGTCTTGCAGTGAACGGTATCGTAATTACTACACCTTCCTGTCGAATACTACCCATGTATTTTCCTAAAAACGTAACAACCACTGATTGGTTAGGTTGGACTAACGTAATACCACTTCCAAGTAGGATGGCGATGAGAAGAGCTATGACTCCAACAACGAATTGTTCTTGAAAAAAGGTAAAAGCGGTTAAACCTAAGAGTAAAACTATAAGGAGAATACCTAGATAACCATTTATTGTCCATGCTTTTCGCTCCTGCAACATAATGAATATAACCACCTTTGTATGAAATATTTTTATATTATAATGATATCACTTATGTATATAAATGTAAATAATTATTAATATTTTCGGTCCTATATTAGAAAATGCAATACAATTGAGTCTGTGGACATTGATATTGCTTTAATGATACAAAGTATTACCTTTTGATAAAAAGAAGCCTGTGAAAAAGGATTTTTTGTTCATTATTCAAAATCTTAGCTCTATTCATTTGGAAAACTTCAAAAAATGAATAGGATCACATAATGTGAGCGTTTATAAAACTCTTGTTCTAGGATACAAAAGTATTGTTAGTTCAGGCCATAAAGTAATATAATCACTCAAAAACTCAACATTCTGGATCGTAATGCAATAACCTTTAAGATCACCGAATTCTATCTCCTAAACATGCAGTTATCCTAAGAAATGTATCTTCAGATAATATTTCACGCCTAATAGTGGAATACTTATGTAAATGAAGATAGTAGATTGTTTAGGAGGATTTCGATGAATCAACTAAATAAAGCAAGTAGAATAAGCCCCTTTGAAATAAAAGAAAAACTTATTGAGCTTGCCAAAGGAAAAAAGAGGATAACTAGGACGATGCTTGATGCGGGTCGCGGTAATCCCAATTGGATTGCCGCCTCCCCAAGAGAAGCATTTTTTGCGCTTGGACAATTTGCGGTCTCTGAATCAAGACGAGTATGGGATGAAGGTGACTTAGCTGGCATGCCAAATCGTAATGGAATAGCAGAACGCTTCCAAAATTATGCGAAAGAAAATCCGCACATTCCAGGAATGCAGCTGCTAAAGGAAATCATTGATTACGGAATCAACAGAAAACAGTTTGAAAGAGATACCTGGGTCTATGAATTAGTAGATGGAATCATCGGGGATAACTATCCTAATCCTGGTCGGATGCTTGTTCGAACGGAAAAAGTAGTGCATGACTTTTTATCGAAGGAGCTATATGATCAGGAAAATACGTTTGATTTATTTGCAGTCGAAGGGGCCACGGCAGCGATGTGCTATATTTTTGAAACATTATATAAAAATCACCTACTTCCTAAGGGGTCCAAAATCGCGGTGATGGTTCCGATCTTTCCACCATACATAGAGATTCCAGAACTCCCGAATAATGCTTTTGAGCTCGTTAAAATTATGGCAACCGAAATAGATGAGGAGGGGAACCATACATGGCAATACCCTGCAGAGGAAATAGAAAAGTTAAAGGATAAGGAAATCAAGGCACTATTTCTAACCAATCCGAGCAATCCACCATCTGTCTCGATAAAAAAAGAAACCATAGATCAAATTGCACAAATTGTACAGCATGACAATCCTAATTTAATGATCATTTCTGATGACGTGTACGGAACCTTTGTAGAAGGCTTTCGCTCGATTATGGTGGATTTACCTTTTCATACGATTGGCGTGTATTCCTTTTCCAAATATTTTGGTGTGACAGGCTGGCGCTTAGGAACCATTGCTATAAGTGAGAATAATGTTTTTGATAAGTTATTGGAGGAATTACCTGAAAAAAAGAAAGAGGATTTAAATAGAAGGTATGCTTCTCTTACCCGAACTCCAGAACATACGAAGTTTATCGATCGAATCGTAGCAGACAGTAGAGATGTCGCCATGAATCACACCGCTGGACTATCGACACCACAGCAAGTACAAATGGCCTTACTTTCCATATTTGCCATGCTTGATACCAATAATGAGTATAAACAAAAAACCAACGACATTTTAGATCGAAGGATGCTTCGTTTATATGAAGGTCTAGGATTGTCGAAGAAGCATTTACCAAATAATGCAGACTATTATACAGAAATCGATCTGGAAATCTGGTGCAATCATTATTATGAAAAAGGCTTTACAGAATATCTTTTAGAAAATTATCAACCAGAAGATATTTTATACCGATTAGCCGAGAAATCATCGATTGTCCTATTAAGCGGTCAAGGATTTTTAGCACCAGAATGGTCGATTCGTGTATCACTTGCTAATCTTAATGATGAAGCCTATTCCCGTATAGGACAAGAATTAAAAGAAGTGATGGAGGAATATGTAATGGAATGGAAAGAGGGAAAAGGGTAGCTTATGTCCAATCCCCTGACTATTTTCCCAAGAAAATACACAAACTACCACCAGTGAGGTGGTTTTTTGGTACAGGGAGCTATTAATCAAAATACAAAACTAACAAAAGAATGGCTGCAAAATTATGTGGATGATTGGGTGACTTTTTACAGGAAACATACGAAGGAAGGGGAAGTCGCTTCCTACATACCACTTTTAGCGCAAGCTGATAAAAGACACTTAGGCATTTCCATCACGGGCATTAACGGGATGACCATAGAGTCTGGCAATGTTCAGATACCCTTTACGATACAAAGCATTTCCAAAGTGTTCACCTTTATTATTGCATGTATGGAAAGAGGCATTTCTTATGTACTGGATCGTGTCGATGTAGAGCCTACAGGTGCCGCTTTTAATTCCATTATGCACCTAGAAATGAAACAGCTCAAAAAGCCATTTAATCCATTTGTAAATGCTGGCGCTATAACAGTAACGTCACTATTAAACGGAAAAACATCGGATGAGAAACTAGTGCCCCTATTTCAGCTGTTAGAAAATATCCTAGGCTACCGTCCCAGATTAAACATGGATGTATTTGCATCTGAAAAAGAATCCTCGATGCGAAATCGAGCCATCGGCTACTATCTCGTCGAAATTGGCTCATTGGAATCAGACCTAGAGCTAACATTGGAAACCTACTTCAAGCAATGTTCGATCGAAATTTCCCTAAAGGATTTGGCCCGTATTGGGATGATATTAGCAAATGATGGCGAGGATCCAAAAACGGAGAAAAAAATTATTCCAAGACAAGTTGCCCGTTTAGCAAAGGCCTTGATGCTGACTTGCGGCATGTATAATGCCTCAGGAAAATTCGCTGCATATGTCGGAATCCCAGCAAAAAGTGGGGTGTCTGGTAGTATTATTGCAGTTTCACCACCAAGAGCTAGAAATGAGGAGCTCCCTTTTCTAGAAGGTTGCGGAATTGGGGTGTATGGTCCTGCGCTTGATGAGCAAGGCAATAGTATTGCAGGGATTAGGCTTCTTCGACATATCGCGAAGCAATGGGATTTGAGTATATTTTAGAGAGAGGGGTGTATTGTTGCCCTTCACTCACCATCAGTGGTCAAATCAATTTGGATAAGAAGTCGTTTATTAGTATTACAAAACCTCTACTCAATACTATGGCAAATACCTAAAAATAAATAATTGTCTTAGTTAATTTAATATGTGGGTGTAACCTAATTCGTGAAGAACTATTCCAATAATGGAAAAGGTTATCCCTATGTAAAAAGCCCAAGGATTTTGACCTCTGCTTTTATCCAACGTTCCAAATGTTAATATGCCAAATAACAATGCAATTATGGGAACAAATAAAAGTTGAGGACCAAAAAGAAATCCAACACCACCCAAAATTAAAGTCGGTAATCCAAACATATTTTCTGAAGGTAGTTTACTCAACTCTTCTTTTTCTTCTACAGTTAAGTCATCATTATTTGAAAAAAATCTCTCAATAGAATTGTAAATTTCTAATTGTTTAGGTTTCATATATATAAACCATTTTACCAACCATAGTGCACAAAGGGATACGAAACAATTGAATAGGAACACATCTAATATCGATCTATTTACTTCTGAAATGAATGGAGAGAAGAAAGTCCCAATTACCACGCTTATAATAATTACAAATATAAATTTCATTTTTTAAAATTTAAATCGAAGAAATATGCTAATAATGAATACGAATATTGGCCCCAATAAATCCTCTAATACCACTATAAACACCCCCTTATACATAAATTGAAAATGTTAACATTTTATACATTTATTGTATCATATGGTTTTCCTTTTTAAAAAAAGATCTTGCATTAACAGATTTATAGGTAGGACTCACAAAAATCGTAGAATGGCTAAAGCGTGTTAGGTGTAGGCGTGTCATGATTGCTATTATTAGATTCAATTTTTACACCAAGTTCTTGATAATCTTTTGGAAAAGAGTATTGACGAGCATTATTTATTGCTCTCTATATAAATCTTTCATATCATCCAAGCACTTGGTAAACTTTTGCACCAACTCTTTCGGGTAAATAATACGGACTTTATTTCCAAAACGAAGAATTTGAATGATCGCTTTATCCATGGTGTAATATTTTTTCTTAACAATGAACGTCCCATTTGGATTAACCACTATTTCATCTTTTTGAAAGTTATCTAATACCTGTGCTCTCATCTCTCGGTTAAATTGGAAGCAGACGGTAAATGGCTCTATGCTGTTTCCAGATATTCCATCTTCTTTTTCATATATATCTTCCATTGTATACGGACGTCTCGTAAAATAGCGATTTGTAGGATGAATATTCAAGATCCGTGCTAGCTTAAAGATTCTGAGTTCTTTTCGTAGTAAACAATATGCCCACAAGTACCAGTGGTAGTCTTTTAAAAAAATCCCCATGGATTCTATCTCTCGCTCTGTTTCTTTTCCTTGATGATCCACATAGCGAATTTTAATTACATTACTATTTTGAATGGATTTGTATATTGTTTGAATATGTTGCGAACGATGATTCGAATGAGAAAGTTGTATTTGGATATTTTTATCTTGGGTGGGATCGGAGTCGATTAATTGATTAATTTTCGAAACCAATTCATTTATATCTTCGAAACCAGTAGCCTTTTCCATACTTTCTAACGCCCACCGTATAGAGAGTAATTCCTCTAGCGATAGATACTTTTTATCCCATTTGAACTGATCCGTTAATTCATAACCGCCTTCTTGACCAGGAAGCGATACGATCGGAATCCCTGCACGTTGAAGAGAATCAATATCTCTATATATCGTTCTCTCTGATACTTCGAAGTACCTCGATAAGTTCACCGCCTTCATTCTTTTCCTGTAAATCAGTAACACAATGATTCCTAATAAACGTTCGATTTTCAAGGTAAGTCCTCCTGTATATCATTTCTTAGATATTGTGCAGTTAGCGAGTTGCTCCTTGTTACTAAATCATGTGGAGTACCTACAAACATAATGTCTCCTCCATTTTTACCACCATCAGGTCCAAGGTCGATAATCCAATCCGCTTGTTTCATGATATCTAAATTGTGTTCAATCACTATGATGGTGCTGCCATTATCCACTAAACGATTTAGAATGGATAATAAATGGCTAATATCGAACATGTGAAGACCAGTTGTCGGCTCGTCCAAAACATAAATGTTGCCAGATTGGTGTAGCTCGCCAGCTAATTTCATTCTTTGACACTCACCACCCGATAAGGTGTTTAATGGCTGACCTAAAGTCATATAGTCTAATCCTACCTCTGAAAATGCTCTTAAGGTGGAAAGCACTTCTTCCTCCTGAAAAAAGGAAAGTGCCTCAAACACTGTCATGTCTAATACATCTGAAATGGATTTTCCGTCTAATTTATACTGAAGTACTTCGTCTTTAAACCGTTTTCCATTACATATTTTACAAGTTGTTCTCATACTTTCCAGAAAAGCAAGGTCTGTATGAATAAATCCATTCCCTTGGCATTCTGGGCAGGCCCCCTCTGAATTAAAACTAAAAAGGGACTTACTTACTTTATTAGCAGAGGCAAACGAATTTCGAATGATATCCATTATGCCCGTATAAGTCGCAGGGGTAGACCGAATCGAGGTACCCACTGACTTTTGGTCGATTACAATCGCATTTGGATACTGTGCTAAAAATTCGTCTAAAATCAGTGTGCTTTTCCCCGAACCAGCTACGCCAGTAATAACAGTAAGAACACCACAAGGAATACGAGCAGTAACATTCTTTAGATTGTTTTTGGATGCTTTAACGATGGAAAGATACTCCTTAAATGGACGGACTTCCTTTTTTAATAATTGTTTAGTTCTTAAATATCTTCCAGTCAATGTATCTGCTTCCAATAATCCTGTTAGATTTCCTTCATAGACAATTTCACCACCATTTGTACCTGCACCTGGTCCTACGTCCACTATATGATCAGCAATACGGATAACATCCTTGTCATGTTCAACCACTATAACCGTGTTTCCTTTGTCTCTAATTTTTTGGAGCATTCTATTAAGGCGGTGTACGTCGCGGGGATGCAATCCGATACTCGGTTCATCAAAAATATACATCATATCTGTTAAACTACTATTAAGATGTCTTATCATTTTTACACGTTGTGATTCTCCCCCAGACAAGGTGGATGTTTCTCGGTTTAAGGTAAGATAATAAAGTCCCATGTCAATGAGATGCTGTAATCGACTTGAAATGTTCGATAGGATAGGTTTAGCTATTGGATCTTTTATTGTTTTGATTACTTTTATTAATTCTCCGATTTCCATAGCAGTGAATTGAGCGATGTTATAGCCATCTATTTTGCAATTTAATACCTCTTGACTTAAACGAGCTCCATTGCATGTGGTGCAAGGTGTTATGGTAATGAATCTCTTAACATTATGCGATAATTGACGGATGTCTTTTTTTAAGTACATCCGTTTAAATCTGTCTATAACGCCTTCATAATATTTGGTGGGTTCGTCTTTTAAGGGTAATATAATTTTCTCATCTTTTCCATGTAGTAACATTTGCCATTCTGCATCCGTGTAATCCATTAACTTTTTATTCGGATTGAATAGGCCTGAGTTTAAATGCTTCTGCCAGTACCATGTTCCTACGGAAAACGTGGAAAACAAAATCGCTCCTTCGTTAAGGGATTTTGTATGATCGAATAGTTTCTCTATATCTGGTTCAACCTTTCGTCCAATTCCCTGGCAGTTTGGACACATCCCTTTCGGATTGTTAAAAGAAAAAACATCGGATTCACCAATAAAGGGCTCTCCCACTCGAGAAAATAATAATCGCAATAATGAGTAAATATCTGTGATTGTACCAAGCGTTGAACGTACATTTCCTCCTAATCGTCTTTGATCAATCACCACGGCAGGGGATAGGTTCTCAATGGATAATGTATTTACTGGACTATAGGTTGGTAATCGATTTTGAATATATGTCGTAAATGTCTGATTTAACTGACGCTGAGCTTCCTTACTTATTGTGTCGAATACAATAGAAGATTTTCCAGATCCGGAAACGCCTGTAAACACAGTGATCTTCTTTTTTGGAATAGTGAGTGTTATATTTTTTAAGTTATTTTCCTTCAAGCCGACAAGTTTAACATAATGATTCTCAACCATTATTACCACTCCTGTAAGGTTAGCATAATATCATATAAAATCATTATACAGAAGTACCCTGACAACATTATGTCAGGATTGAAAAATAAATATAACTGGTTGCTGGGGTTTATGTTCGTTTATTTCTTGACCTAGAGTTAACTATAAGGAGTAACCTATTGTTAAAAGAGAATAATATCTCGAAATATAACTCAAAAGCTAGGTGAATGAATAATGAATATGGAAGAGTTTATTGAATTTTGCAAGAAAGGTAATCCGATTTCAGGTGTGGATCAAGAATTACATGGGCTTTTAACACAATGCAGCTATGATGCCCAAAAAATAACGATGAAATTGAACACATCCTATCATTCAAAAGAGGAGATAGTAGATATTTTTAGTGAGTTAACAGGATCGAAGGTTGATCCCTCTTTTATGTGCTTTCCACCGTTTTATACAGACTTTGGGAAAAATATCACGATCGGGAAGAATGTGTTTTTCAATACGGGTTGTTCCTTCCAAGATAGAGGAGGCATTACGATCGGTGACGGTACATTGATCGGCATGAATGTTACGATTGCCACACTTAATCATGGGCTATCCTTAGAATCTAGAAGCACGACATATCCATCTCCCGTTACGATTGGCGAAAATGTATGGATTGGTTCTAGCGCAACCATACTTCCTGGTGTTCATATTGGAAATAACGCCGTTGTCGCAGCAGGAGCAGTGGTGACTAAGGATGTTCCGGAGGATAGTGTGGTGGCGGGAGTGCCGGCGAAAGTTGTGAAGAGGGTGGATAGTGAAGGGGAGTGACACAGAGAAAAGTAAGTTCTCTGTGTTTTCTCTGTTTATACATATGGTTTTCGATTGTAGATTTATGATATGGTGGTGTTATTCACTTAAACGAACAAGGCAGGATCAGAAGAGAGGAGTATTTACTTGAACAATTTGAGCAATGAAAAAATACCAGCACAAGCAATTCAAGCATTAAAAATCGTAGAGGAGTTATTTGGAAGTTCAATAATCGGAGTATATCTATATGGTTCAGCAGTAAAAGGTGGCTTACGCATTAACAGTGATGTCGATGTCCTCGTGATAGTGAATAACCATTTACCTGAAGTAACTCGAAAGAAACTAATTGATAGACTAATGCTTATTTCTGGAAAGATAGGAAATAAAGATTCTTTGAGACCACTTGAACTCACGGTTATAAATCACAGTGATGTTATGCCTTGGCAATATCCACCAAAGAAAGAAATTGTCTATGGTGAGTGGCTTAGGGATGATTTTGAGAATGGTCAAATTAAGGATCCAGGCTATGATCCTGATTTGGCTATTGTTTTAGCACAAGCAAGAAAGAATAGTATTTCTCTATTTGGTCCTGATGCTTCAGATATACTTGCTCCCGTGCCTATGACAGATATTCGAGAGGCGATTAAGGATTCTTACCCAGAGTTGATGGAGGGTATTAAAGGTGATGAGCGTAATGTAATTTTGACCCTAGCTCGAATGTGGCAAACAATGACTACAGGTAAAATTTCTCCAAAAGATGTGGCTGCAGAATGGGCGATTCCCCTTTTACCTAAAGAGCATGCGACTTTAGTCGACATAGCAAGAAAAGCCTATCGAGGAGAGTGTATGGATAATTGGGAGGGACTAGAGAGTGAAGTAATAGCACTCATTAATTATATAAAAAATGCTATGAAATCTTATTTTTGTATCTGAAATGACCATTGTTATTCGGCTAAAACTTCCCGTTAGAATACAAGCAACACGAGTTAACTATCTATTATCATTTCGGTAACATAATCCTACTAAATTCATCTATAAAGGCTTCGTAATGAAGTTGGATGGCAATTCGTGTTTTTCCTGTTTTACTTGTTGGTCGATAATCAATATAAGACATTCCTTTTGCTTCTCCGCCTTCAACCACATTTGCATCATAGTATATGTAATCAACAATAGTAGGATGATTAATAACCATAATAGTAAGAAGATCGTGAATAGGCGCTCCGGAAATACCTGGTACTGATTTTTTATAAAATTCGTAGTAATATTCAAAGACAGGAGCCATCATAAAGGCATAGATGTTTTTCTTATTTTTAGAAATGGCGTCCACGATATCTGGGGTGAGAATTGCAAATTGAGTGGCATTTAAAGGCGTGATGGTCAAGTTGTGTGCGAACTTAAGAATATAATTAGATGACGTTGGATCTCCATAGAAGTTTGCTTCAGCTAGTGCTGTAACATTACCTGGAACAAAGAATGCTCCACCCATTACATAGAGGGAAGCCACCATTTTTAAATGGTCTGGAAATAGGATAAATGCCATGGCAAGGGTGGTAGAACGCCCTGTGTCTACAATGATAAGCTCATCTCTATATTTTTCTATAATATAACGAATCGTATCAAAAGGATATGTTTGGTATTGCATATTACTAGGAGGATGTATCGGACCGATTCCATCACCGTGAATTTCGGGGTAAAACGTCACATCTTCCTGTTGCACCGGCTGAGAAGCACCAGGGATAATCGGAATGTCATTTCTCCCTGCTAACTGTACTAAATAAGCAGCATTAGCTGTAGCCTGTTCTTTTGTCACATTCCCATAACTAGTGACGATACCAACAAGCTCGATGTCAGGATTCAGCATGGTGTACATAATCGCTAAAGAATCATCAATTCCGGGATCACAAAATAATAGAATTTTTTTCGTTATAAGAGCCTCCTCCTTTCTGTTATATATTTATTCCAAAATTCATAAATCATGCACACGTATGACTTCTTCAACACCAGCTGCTTAAAGGACAATAAGCTGATGGGGAAACGTTAAGTACCAAAATAAAAAATGTCTTGTCAAAAATGGTACTTAAACCACAATTAAGTACCGAAACGAATAACCACACGACTAAAAGTGGCACTTATAACGATGATAAGTGCCAAAATCAAAGCTGAATTTAGCCAATTTGGTCTTTAACTTGAGAAGGAATTATTATTAAGGAGTGTAGCGAATGACACTTAATGTTCGGTTAGCAACGAAACGGGATGCTGAAGATCTTTCCCAATTTCCCCTTAATACATAAAAAGAAATTGGGATTTCTATGTGCTTAACGTTGTAAATCGCATTTTCTGACGCTCCCGTGTAGGCAAAACGATCAAACTACTGAATCACCCTTGATTGAAGTCTGTTTTAAAAGGTAAGGATATTTGTGATAACATAATTATAAAAAGCCTTTGTTTTTGGAGGAGGGTCATATGAGCTTGATAGCACAGCACCCATATATAAAAATAGAAAGAAAAGTGACAAGTATTGAACAGTTTCATATTGAACATGACCGAATCATTTACTTATATAGCGATAAGGTCGTTACACACAATAGAGAGTTTCCGATTAAGGATGTGATGGATTTTTCTTATCGAGAAATTGCAAATAAAGGTGGTATTCTCTATTTGCATACGCTACAAGGTGTATATACGTATACCGTGAGATCTTCACCAGAAGCGTTCATCACAGCATATAGAGCATATTTTAAGTAAAGTAACCTTTCTGAGAACGCAATGAAACATGCTAAAGAAAGTAATAAAGATAAAGGGCTAGATATAAAATATCGTAACTCCATTTACAATGATAATTCTTTAAATTAATTAAACCATTAGGAGCTCTTTAAGAAGGCTCTTCTTTTTTTAAAAGAAAGAAACTTCTTTAAAAAATTGCAAACCTCAAAATCCCATAAATAAAAGTCAATCACAAGGTTAAGTACCAGAATAAAAAAATCCTTTGTCAAAATAGTACTTAAACCACAATTAAGTACCAAAACCAATAACCACACGATCAAAAATGACACTTATAACGATGATAAGTGCCAAAATCAAAACTAGATCTAATAAACTTGGTATCATGTTACAATAGGTGATAAAAAATTATATTAAATTGCAATTTTTACCCATATATTCATAAGATAACTGTTGGTCACAGAGGAAATTTGGTGATATCCCCTGCGTTAAGTTAGAGAACTAATAGAAATGAAGCAAGCTCCTAGATCGGTGTATGAATTATGTCTATTATCGGAAATTGAAACAAATGGTGAAGAGTTGTAATGTAAAAGCCGATAAGTATAAATGCTTGTCGGCTTATTTATATTGATTGTGGAAAAGAAACACATTCATACGATTGAAGTGAGGTGGCCCACAATCTTTTGACATGCATGTTCTACAATGGAGCTGAAATTCTTGATTGGATTAAGAATTACAAATGTATTCATTTTTATTACGGCGAAACGCAGCGATATGAAGGACATAATCCAGATGGTGATAAAAAATAATGAATAGAAGGCTTCAAAGGGACTGTTTCTGAATCTCGATTAAATGAGCATAGTTTTATTTTTAAGAGCTACTTTTACTACGTTAGTCTGCCCCCTTAGATCAACAAGACCGCCATATCAACGATCTTGTTGTTATATTATCCATTCATGGAACAAGAATAAAACTAGCATCGTATACATTTTTGGAAGCTTTTGGCTATGAGGGCGGAAAGGGAATAAGTAGTGATTATTTCAATTCTAAATCCCATCGTTCTTCTACAATTGGCTGTCCCCACAATAATTGTTCTTCTTTTGTTTCAGTTATTTTGAAACCAAATTTTCCATATAATCGTCTTGCTATCGGCAAACTACTCACAGTCCATAAATACACTCGTTCGTATTGTTGTTCTTTGCAGTAATCAAGTAGTGCTCGCACCAATTGTGTGCCTACTCCTTTTCCGCGAATGGACGACTCAACAATGAACCACCTTAACATAGCAGTTTTTTCATTTTCTTCGACTAATCCAATACAACCTGCAAATTTCCCGTTATCTTCTGCAATCCAAATTTTCTCAATTTTTGCATTAAAGGTCTCGTGAAGATAATCTAGAAATGTTTCATCAAATCCATGGTTAGCTGTATAAAAAGCTCTTTGCTTTTCAATGATAATATCTTTTTTATCTTCAACAGTATAATCGTCTCTAATGGAAATGTTCGCTTCATTTTGATCAAAGCATTCCGACAAGATGCCTTCAATTCTACTCATTGATTCGATGAGCTTTTGTTGTTTATCACTATCTAAATCTGTTAAAAGAAATTCAATTTGTTGATTCGCTTTTTTTTCTAAATCTCTGTAAATATTTTTTCCCTTTTCAGTTAAGTGAATAAAATAAGTACGACCATCTTCCTCCCATTTCTGTTTGTAGATCATATTTTGTTCTTCGTAACGTTTCAATATTCTACTCACATACCCACGATCCAACCCCAGTTCTTCTTGCAATAACTTTGCTGTACAGTTACTTAGACTATTAATTTCAAATAAAATCCGAGTTTCTGTTAAAGAAAAAGGACTACCATACACCTGTTGGTTGAGTAAACCGAGAACATTGGTATAAAAACGATTAAACTGTCTAACTTTAGATACGCTTGAAACTGTCGGTTGCGTCACAACTTAACAACTCCTTTAAATTAAAAATGATTGACTTTGTCAACTATATAAAAAAGTATAAAACAAGTTAATTGCCAAAGTCAACTATTTTCTAATCCTACAATCGACTCAGCTTTATAAGCTACAAGGTACCAGATGCGTTCATCACAGCATATTTAAGTAATGATTGCATTAAGAAGAGCGCAGAGCGTCTATTTTCTTATTAAGCATTACCAGTTAATAAGTTTGGTAATTGCATTGAGTAAGGCTATCTTGAAACCGAGTCTTCATGATAAGGGCGCTTTTCTTTAGTGAGAAGCCGTCTTTTTTGTATTCTCCTACACAAAAGATTGTAAATGACTATAGGTAGCAGGAGTTCAACTACGATTATCAAATGATCGTCTTGTATCATGGCATAAATCTAAAACGAAATGATGGAATATTAGGTTAAAATAGTGTGAGATGTAATGTGCTAACGGGCAGTTTATTTAACAAGAGGTCCTTTTTATAGCTCCAAAGAATATACATGTAACAATAATTGTAAATGGGGGATGTAATGGAGCTTAAAGTGAGGGTATATTTAAGTGTTGGTTGGATAACTTTGTTTCTAATGGGTATTGACTTATTTGTAGTATCTCCGTTACTACCGTTCATTTCAGAAGCTTATAATATAAGTTCAGCGATGACTGGATGGATGGTAACAGTTTTTGCTGTCACGTATGCTTTTTTTGCTCCTTTTTTCGGGTGGCTCTCAGATAAAAATGGACGGAGAGCATTAATTACATTTGGCTTAGTGTTGTTCGTCATTTCTAACGTACTAACTGCTTTTGCTCCTTCATTTTTTTGGTTAATTGTTAGTCGTATTTTAGCTGGTTTATCCGTTGCTTCAATTACTCCTTTGATATATGCAATCATTGGAGATATTGCACCACCAAACCGGACAGGGACATGGCTTTCGATTGTTGTTTCAGGGCACTTAACAGCCCTTTGGGCAGGAGCTCCATTTGGTACGTTATTAGAGCATTTTCTTGGTTGGCGTTCAGTATTTGTTGTAATGGCTATTATAGGAGCTATATTGGCGGTAGTAAATTATAATATATGGAAATATATTTCCAAAAATAATTCGGCAAGGAATCTATTAACAGGAAATCTGCTAAGAATGCTTGGTTCAGTAAGTGTTACAACTATTTGGGCTATTTCAATGTATGCTCTATATGTTTACTTAGGTGCAGCTCTTTATTCCGAAAATAGATTCTCATCATCAGAAATCGCTTTAGCTACTACTTTTTATGGGATCGGTGCTGTTATAGGAAGTCTTATAAGTGGTCAACTAACAGATAGATTTGGAGAAAGGAAGATTTCGAAAGTTACGCTCATTTTCTTGACCCTAATTTTCGTTTGTTTAGGTATCTTCTTCACATCAGGTGATTGGATCTATTTCTTCTTGTTTATGTGGGCTTTAGTTGGGTATGCAGGATTTACATCATACCAAGCAAGATTAGCAGTTGAATATTCAAATGACCGAGGAATTGTTATGGCTTGGAATAATACGGCTTTGTATATTGGTATAACTCTTGGTTCTATGATTGGTGGTTTTGTCATTTCTAATTGGGGATACTCTTTCCTCCCGTATGTTTGTAGCGTTGCAGCAATCATTAGTTTTATCCTTAGTACCCAAAAAGTCCAAGAAACCAAAAAAGAATCAGCTTTTTCAGATACGTGACCAGGAAGGATATGTCATAAAAAAGGAGAGTAGTGTTCAGATCAAAATAGACAATTGAAATGTGAGGTCACAGCATGCAATTGAACGGATTGGTGCAGTAAACGAGGGTGTGCATCGAAAGTTATTTTAGGGAGTCTGTGTTTGACAGTGTAATTGCCAAAGAATGGGTGCTAGTGAAGAACAAATTTAAGTACCAGAATAAAAAAGTCCTTTGTCAAAATAGTACTTAAACCACAATTAAGTACCAAAAATAATTACCATACGACTAAAAGTGACACTTATAACGATGATAAGTGCCAAAATCAAGACTAGATCTAATAAACTTGGTACTTAATAGCTCATAAAACCCAAATCAAAAGGTAACTCCAATTTATGTTCAGGGATAATAGGATCATCATCGTATGGAGAAGTAACTTCATGATTTAAAAAGGTATATTCTTCATCTAATTTCATTTTCTTACTTTAGAATGAGGGTGGCTACACGATAAAAGGGAGACAGACGTTCTATAGCCTAAAGATTGATGGGAATATTCAATTAAGTATATCTTTTTCTTCTACCCATAAAATCTACTTTAATATTTCCTCATTTCGTGTGTAGTTTCTTGGTACTTTATAATAGAAAATGTCCAAAGTAATTGACATATTTGTTGTGGTTGTTATAATATTAATGTCCAATATACTTGACATAGGTGATACTGTTGAAAAATAAAATTAAAGCAATACGTAAGAAACTGGGGTTAACACAAGAGCAACTTGCTAAGGAGTGTGGAGTTGTTAGACAGACGATAAATTGTATCGAGAATGATAAATATGACCCCACATTGGAGCTGGCTTTCAAATTATCACAAACATTAAAAGTAAAGGTGGATGAATTGTTTATTTATGAGTAAATTTCATTCAAATTACATGATCACAATGAAAGATATAGTAAGAGAAGGAAACGAAATCCTACATCGACCAACACAAGAAGTACTGGTACCTCCATCTGATGAAGATAAGGTAACATTAATTTGTATGATGAATTTCTTGAAAAATAGTCAAGATCCCGTTCTATCCAAAAAATATAAATTACGTGCAGGAGTAGGCTTATCAGCGAATCAGATTGGTTTGAATAAGCGTATGTTCGTAGCTTATTTGAGAGATGAGAAAGGTACAGAGCATGAATATATCCTTATTAATCCGAAAATAATCAGCCATTCTGTTTCTATGATTTATTTGCCACCAAGCGAAGGCTGCCTCTCTGTTGACCGGGATATAAAAGGGCTTATCCCAAGGTATGAGCGGATTAAAGTGAAAGGGTTTAATTTAGAGGGAGAAGAAATAGTGTTAAAACTTAAAGGCTATTCCTCTATTGTTATTCAGCATGAAATAGATCACCTAGATGGAATTATGTTTTATGATCGTATTGATACAGAAAATCCTTTTAAACTACCAGAAAACTGTAAAAGTTTATACTGAAATCTATATACATTAGGTTGACTTTCAAATGAGCTGTTGTTACGACAGCTCATTTTAATTTAATCCAACTTTTTTCCAGATTGTAGATTAAAACCACCACGTCTTGTGGCAACGTCTGTATGAACAACATTAGTCAATACCATTCTAGTAACCAATCTTCTTCCATCACTATATAATTTTCCATCACGTTCCAAGCATGAAATGACAAATGTAACTACCGACGGGGAATAGGTATGGCGATAATGAAGGTAACAAGAAATGAAAGGGTGAACAATATGACGATTGCATCTATGCAAGGTGTTATTAAAAGGTATGGCTCTCATGTTGTCCTAGATTATATAGACTTAGATATCCAAGAAGGAGAAATTATTGGTCTGCTTGGTCCTAATGGGGCAGGTAAAACAACGTTAATCCAAACATTAACTGGAATGATTCCTTTCGATCGTGGGAAGATAGAGCTTTTCGGGAATTCGAAAAATCCATTCTCTAATCAAAATAAAGAAAGAATCGGACTTGTAACACAGGAGATTACGATATTTGAGGAATTAACAGCAAAGGAAAACTTGCAATTCTTTGCAGGTGTCTATGGGCTAAAAAGGCAAGAAAAAAAGAAAAGAGTAGAAGAAGCGTTGGAGTTTGTTGGTTTAGCAGATAAGGGGAATAAAGTACCAGCTAGATTTTCTGGAGGAATGAAGCGTAGGTTAAATATTGCTTGTGCACTAACACATCGGCCGAGATTTCTAATCATGGATGAACCCACTGTTGGAATTGATCCACAGTCAAGAAATTATATTTTAGAAGCAGTGAAAAAATTAAGAGAAAATGGTACGACTATTTTATATACGACCCACTATATGGAGGAGGTTCAAGCAATTGCTTCTAGCGTAACGATTATGGATCAAGGCCAAATCATAAAGAATGGTACGGTTGAGGAATTAATTCAAACAGTACAGCATGAAGAAAAAGTGAGGATTGACGTTACCGATCCTGACAGTGTCCCAGTGAATAGTCTGGAAAAGATTGCTGGGGTAAAGAAGGCTATCGTAGCTGGAAGCCAAATCATCATTATTTCAACATTTGGATCTGGCAATTTAGATCGAATCATCACACTTGTGAAGGAACATGCTGGAGTGCTTGGCATTCAAGCTGATAAACCAAACTTAGAGGATGTCTTTTTAACTTTAACGGGTAAGCAGCTAAGGGATAAGGAGGAGGAGTAATGAGAGTACTTTCAACAGTCAAATTTACTGTACTTAGAATGGCCAGGAACTATATTGTTTTGTTATTGCTTCTTGTCATTCCTATTATTCTCATCACGATTTTTTCATTTATTCTATCAGAATCTGTCACAGAAACAGGAGTGCCTTATCATTATCAAAATGCACTGACGATGGTGCTTGTGTTTCAGCTTTTTGCAGGTGCGATTGTCATGTATTTAATCGATCATGATTTATTTAAAGAAAACAGAATGAGAATATACACCTTACCCTTTAACCAAAGAATGTATGCTTTTTCGATCATGATATGTGGGGCTGGATATTCGATTTTACTTGGTGTTTTATTAATGATTTATACACAATTTGTTTTAGGCATCATTTGGGCTAATTGGGCATGGATGATTTATATCATTTCCTTAATGGCCATTTTATCGATCATTGTTTGTCTGATCTTCACCTTTTCTGTGAAAAAATATAAAATCGCGGAACGATTAAGTGAATTGTATGGTGTTGGATTTGTCGTCTTGGCAGGATTATTTTTTCCAATGCCTGAGAATATCTTTTTTGATTTTTTTGGAACGTATGGTAATCCACTAACCTTATCGATCATGTCAATTAATGAGATGGGCCAATCGAATACGGGAAAAGCGTGGTTTCAAGCGAATATCCTTTTAGTGGCGATCGTCCTCTTATTTATTGTGATGCTCAATCTAGGGAGGAGGAGAAAGTTGTGACTATTTTTCGTTTTGCTTTAAAAAGAGTTTTTGGTAATACGACCAATTTAATTTTTCTTACTATTTTTCCGATAGCTTGTATTTTTTTACCTAAAGGAGAGGGGTGGCCATTTCTTCCTTATGGTTATCAGTATTTTGGAATTTTAATTTTGTTTATCGGCATTCGTTTAGCCACCATTATTTTAGAGGATCGAGGAAAAGGTGTGGTTAAACGACTAGCGGTAGCACCAGTTAGCCATTTCCAATATTTAAGTCAAAATTTATTAGCTTACTCAGTTATCCTTATCCTACAATGTGCCATTGTTGTATATGGTGGCATTCTTTTTGGCCAAGAGCTATACCAGCCAAGCAGGCTCTTTTTGCTTTTTGTATCGTTTTGCTTTGCTTCACTGGCGATTGCTCTGGCATGGATTTCTTTTTATCGAAGGAAAGATACCTCCTTTCTCCTTTATATGTCCCTCATCTTTTTAATCGTAGTACTAGGAGGGCTAATAATACCGATAGAGATATTTCCAGATTTGCTAAAACGAATCGCTGTTATCTTTCCAACCTATTGGCTTGCGGAAGGGCTGAATTGGATTGTTTTTGGAGAAAATATCCTCGATTTTCTACTGATTAATAGTGTACTATGGTTATATACCATCGTATGTATCATTATTGGAAGTACAAGAAAAATCTATTAGTAAAGGTGTGGGAAGGTTGAAGCAAAAGGAACCAATGCTATTTATAAACGGTTGGCGCTTTCTAACTATCGGCTTTCTCATACATTTATGGATTATTGGTGAATCTACGAATGGATCCTTTATCCTTATTCTTCTTTTACTAATTGTGACAAGTTTACGTTGGAGATTTGCTTTACCGATTTGGTTTGTTTTAGTGGATGTTTTTATTTGTTTTTTGTTCACCCCACATACAAATATTAGCTATTATGCTTTAGCACTGCCAATTTTTGAGCTAGCCCTTAAAGGCAAATGGCTATTATCTCTTCTTATCTTTATAAGTCTGTTTTTTGCGCAAGCAGCTTCTAGTCTATTATTTTGGTTTTATTTGCAGACCTTCTTCTTTGGTGTCTTTTCGTTCATCTCCTTAAAAAATCAAGTAGTATATAGACAGGAGGCAGATGAACAGCGAAAGGCTAGATATGAGCTAGAACGCATGAAGATAGATTTGTTGGAAGCGAATCAATCAGCTTCCCACCAAGCAAAACTAATGGAAAGGAACCGGATAGCTAGCGAGCTTCATGATCATTTAGGGCATGATTTAACAGGTGCATCCCTGGCTCTTCAAGCGTACGAGTATATTCAAGATTCGAGGGAAGCCGAGAAACTACTCCAGGAAGTGAAAAATCGTTTAAAGCGTAGTACGAAAAACTTAAGGGATACGGTTCATAATATGACTCCAACAACATGGATGGGTATTGAAAGCTTAGAAAATATCGCACACTATTTTCAACAGCTCGATATAAACCTTCAAAAATCTGGTGATATGCAAGCCGTTTCAGCTCATCAATGGGGGCTGTTAGAAGCTTGCTTAAAAGAGGCTTTGACAAATGTTGCTAGACATAGTAATGCCACAATAGTCGAGGTGGATTTACAAGTCACGGAATCGATTGTGCGCCTATTGATTCAGGATAATGGTTCGGTTGAAAAAAATAGCCACACTGGAAGTGGTTTAAGAAGCTTGCAAATACGTTCCCGCTCTATGGGAGGAAGCTTATCCATTAATCGAAAAAATGGATTTTTGCTTGTTTGTGTCATTCCTTTAGAAAAAGGAGGTTAACAGATGAAGCTTTTAATCGTCGATGATGATCAACTTGTTTGCCAAAGTTTAAAGCTATTACTTGGGAAAGAAGAAGATTTGGAGGTCGTTGATATAGCAGCAAATGGACAAGAAGCGATTGAAGTATGTCAACGAGAATTACCAGATGTCATTTTAATGGATATACAAATGCCAATAATGGATGGAATCAAAAGTACAAAGAGAATAAAAGACCAGTGGCCTTCTGTTCAAATTATGATGTTAACAACGTTTCAGGATGAGAAGAATATTAGACTTGCGTTAAAAGCAGGAGCAGAGGGATATTTAATAAAGTCAGCAGCGATTGAAAACATGGCCCAGCAAATCAGGGCATTAAGAGCAGGATCAACCGTCTTAGACGCAGATGTATTAAAAACAATTATGGAACCAGATCGAGAAGCGTTGGAAGGACTGACGCAAAGAGAAACAGATATTGTGGATTTAGTTGCTCAAGGACTTTCGAACAAGGAAATCGCCGGACAGCTATTCTTAAGCGTTGGAACTGTCCGAAATATGCTATCCGTTATTTTAGATAAATTAGAAATTCGTGATAGGACACAACTTGCCATTTATTATTGGCAAAGAAAGCAAGGATGAAAAAGTTAGATTTTTAATAGTTAGTAGAAATGAAAACTCTACTTGGTAAAACAAAAGCTGACTATGAAAGTCCAGTTTAACCCTTCCAGTCAGCCATACTTCGTTTACGCTACACCACGAAAAGAAGGTGCCTCCATATCCACAATCAATTTCCCTTCCCTATTTTTATTCCCTTTCCAGAAGAATAAAGCAGTAATGAAAACCGTCATAACGATACCACCTGTATGTGCCGCCTGATAGGATAAGCCAAATCCGAGATTGCTATCATATAAGATATACGTTAGCACCATATCTGTGATGAATAGTGCAGGGACAAGTGAAATCACATAGTTTTTCCTCTTTACAAAAAGATACATGGTACCAATCCAAAGGGCTAGTGCTGCTGTACCTTGATTGGCGAACGAGAAGTAGCGCCATAGAATGTTAAAATCGATCGTTGTTAACCAATAAGATACTACAAACATTGGGATGGCAATAACTAGCCGTTTTGCAAGCTTGGTTTGGCCTAGATTGATATAATCGGCAATGATATTACGTGCAGCACGAAATGCCGTATCGCCAGAAGTAATCGGTAGTACGACCGCACCTAAAACAGCAATGGTTCCACCAACTGCACCAAGTAGTGTCATCGAAACTTCATTGACGACAAGCGAAGCGGTACCTTCACTTATCAAACCTTGAAGCCCTTGACCATCAAATAAACTCATGGCAGCAGCTGCCCAAATCATCGCAATAATCCCTTCTGCCACCATCATCCCGTAGAAAATGTAACGTCCTTGTTTTTCATTTTGAGCGGTTCTAGAAATAAGTGGTGATTGAGTGGCATGGAATCCAGATAGAGCACCACAAGTAATCGTTAAGAATAAAATAGGGAAAATCGGCAAGTCGCCAGGATGCATATTAGCAAGAGTTAATTCTGGAATCTGATAGTCTGAGAAAACTAAGGCAACTCCCACGGCAATTGTACCAATGAGTAAGATTGCACCAAGAAACGGATAAATTCGGCCAATAATTTTATCAATTGGTAGAATAGTAGACAATATATAATAAGCAAAGATAGCGAGGATAATCACGATTAAAGCAACCTTGCCATCAATTAAATTATGCAATAACGATGCTGGTGTCGTGACAAATACGGTGCCGACAAGCAATAAAAGCAGTAACGCAAAGGCATTGACTAAATGACGGGAAATGTTCCCTAAAAATTTCCCAGCAAGCTCTGGAATATGTGCCCCTCGATTTCGAATAGAGATCATACCAGTTAAGTAGTCATGCACAGCTCCTGCAAAAATCGAGCCGAGAACTATCCACAAAAATGCTACAGGACCATATAAGGCACCCATAATCGGACCAAAAATCGGACCAGTTCCGGCAATGTTCAATAGTTGGATAAGTGCGTTTTTTTGTTTGTGCATTGGGACATAGTCTACACCGTCCTGGTTCGCGTAGGCAGGTGTCTGTCGCTTTTTATTCGGCTCAAATATTTTCTCCACATATTTTCCATAGGTGAAATAAGCAAGAACTAAGGCTGATATTGCTATTAAGAAAGTAATCATGTTCATCCCACTCCAAACTATTATTTGTAAACGATTACAAATAATTTTACAGAGGATTATTTAAAAATACAATCCTTTTTACAAAAAAGTAAACATTTCCAATTTTCTGAAAATGTAATGGTAGGAATTTATATATAGGAAAGAGTCGATCAGAGAGAAAATAGCTGATGATCACTATCTCCACTTACATTATAGCATATAAAAAATCGTAAATATAGACTGTTTATTGGTCTGTGCAGTTGCTACAATCATAGAGAATCTTATAGGTTAGGAGAGATGTGGAATGAGTGGTTTGGTTCTAGCTATTGATGAAATCGAAAAATCCCAGCACAAGCTCGTTGGTGGAAAAGGAGTGAATTTAGGAGAATTATCTAGAATCCAAGGAATACAAGTACCAGAAGGATTTTGCCTCACAACAGAGGCCTTTCAAAAAGCTATCGGACAAAAGGAAGGGATTCAAGCATTGTTGGAGCAACTTAGCCTGCTAACTGTTGAAGATCAAGAACAAATTGGTGAAGTCAGCAGGAAGCTCCGCCAAACCATTATCGAAATAGAAATTCCTCCAGAAATTAGAGAAGCAATAACTCACTATCTCACACAGTTTGGCGAGATGCATGCATATGCCGTTCGCTCTAGTGCAACGGCAGAGGATTTACCACATGCCTCTTTTGCCGGACAGCAGGACTCCTATTTGAACATTATCGGCAAAGAACACATCTTGAGCCATATTAGCAAATGCTGGGCATCCCTCTTTACCAATCGTGCTGTGATTTATCGGATGCAAAATGGATTTGATCATCAAAACGTGTACCTGTCTGTCATAGTTCAGCGGATGGTTTTTCCAAAAGCTTCTGGCATCTTATTTACCGCAGATCCGATTACATCAAATCGAAAGGTCACCTCGATCGATGCTAGCTTTGGACTTGGTGAAGCATTAGTATCAGGCATCGTTACGCCTGATTGCTATAAAGTACAGGATGATCAAATCGTCGAGAAAAGGATAGCAACTAAAGAATTAGCAATCCATACAAGAAAGGACGGTGGAACAGAAAGACAACAACTCGATCCAAACCGCCAAGTTTCTCCGACCCTTACGGAAAAGCAAATTTTACAATTGGCGCAAATCGGAAAGCAGATAGAACAACATTTTGGAGCTCCACAGGATATCGAATGGTGCTTGGTAGATCATGAATTTTATATCGTTCAGAGTCGGCCAATCACGACACTTTATCCGATCCCAGAAGTAGGTGAGATCGAAGAAAACCATTTTTATGTATCTGTCGGTCATCAACAAATGATGACAGCTGCTATGAAACCACTAGGATTGTCCTGTTTCTTGTTAACAACACCTGCACCGATGCATGTAGCAGGTGGAAGATTGTTTGTTGATATTACCCCTAGATTGGCTTCAGCTGAGGGCAGAGAAATGCTACTAAACACGCTAGGCCAGTCCGACCCACTTATAAAGGATGCCCTGATGACGATCATCGAGCGAGAAGGTTTACCTATTAAAGAAGAAGAGAGTCCCGATAAGCTATCACCTATAGGTTCTGAAGCCCCATTTGATAATGATCCAACTATCGTAACGGAATTGATGAAGCGAAACCAAACCTCTATGGAAGAGTTAAAACAAGTGATCCAAACAAAAGAAGGGTCAGACTTGTTCCATTTTATACTGGATGATATTCAGCGATTAAGGGAAATGTTATCAGATCCGCAAAGTATGGGTGTGCTTATGGCTGCAATGAATGCTGCCATGTGGATTAATGAAAAAATGCATAAGTGGCTAGGTGAAAAAAATGTAGCGGACACGCTCTCTCAATCTGTACCAAATAATATTACGTCAGAAATGGGCCTTGCACTATTAGATGTTGCCGATGTGATTCGGCCGTATCCCAACGTAATGGAATATTTACAAAAGGTGGAAGGAGAGGATAATTTTTTGGATGAGCTCCTTCAATTGGAAGGTGGGCAGGACACCAAAAACGCCATTTCTGCATTCCTTGAAAAGTATGGAATGCGATGTGCTGGAGAAATCGATTTAACGAAACCCCGCTGGAGCGAAAAACCTACAACACTTATTCCGTTGATTCTTAGTAATATCCAAAACTTTGAGCCCAATGCTAGTAAACAAAGATTTGAACAAGGCCGGCTAATAGCTTGGAAAAAGGAACAGGAGCTACTAGAGCGCTTGAAGCAGCTACCAGATGGGGAACAAAAGGCGAAGGAAACAAAGCAGAGGATCGACCTGATCCGAAATTTTAGCGGATATAGAGAATACCCAAAATACGGTATGGTTAATCGTTACTTTGTTTATAAGCAGGCATTGTTAAGAGAGGCAGAACGACTCATCCCATTAGGGGTGATTCATGAAAAAAGTGATATATACTATCTCACTTTTGATGAGCTTCGTGAAGTAATCCAAACGAAAAAGCTAGATTATCAGATCATCAACCAGCGCAGGGATGAGTATCATTTATATGAAAAGCTCACCCCGCCACGAGTGATGACGTCGGATGGTGAAATTATTGTAGGAAAATACAAACGAGAGGATTTGCCAGCAGATGCTATTGCCGGCTTACCCGTTTCAACCGGAACGATAGAGGGGCGTGCACGTGTGATTGTAGATTTAGAGGATGCTCATTTAGAAGAAGGAGATATATTAATTACGACCTTTACCGATCCAAGCTGGACCCCATTATTTGTATCAATAAAAGGTCTCGTTACCGAAGTTGGAGGTCTAATGACACATGGAGCAGTTATCGCACGGGAATATGGCTTGCCTGCAGTGGTTGGAGTAGAGAATGCGACCAAACAAATTAAAGACGGGCAGCGAATTCTTGTGAATGGGACAGAAGGGTATATACAAGTAATGTGATATTAATTAGAGGAGAAAGGGATAGCTCCTTTCTCCCATCAAGACCGATAATTCACCACTATAATCCCTGATGCCACCATCACGATAGCTCCGAAGATCATCACATTTAACGCTTCCCCATCGATAAACATCGCCGAGAACAATACGCCAGCTACAGGAACAATAAATTTATACATACTGATTTTACCTGCAGCCTGATATTTTAATAACGAATACCATAATCCAAAGGCAATGGCTGACAATAAGGCGGAATAGAGTAACAATCCCCAACCTAAAGGGGTAAAAACAATGGAGCCCTCCTGCAATTGAGGGTAGCCGACCAAGAGTAATAAAATAGCGCCTATCGTTAACTGCCATCCAGTGATAGCAAAAGGATGAATACCAGTCGCTAATTCCTTTGCCATAATGGTCGCAATTGCACTAGTTAACCCTGCCAAAATCATGTACCCTTCTCCATTCCATTGAAAGGAGATTGCAAAGGATTGTCCCCAATTCGCGAGGACAATTCCAATAAATCCTGCGATAATGCCAAGCCATTTTTTTCGATCTAACCGATCATTGTTATAATAAAAATGGGCAAGCAATACAGTGAAAAAGATCCCACTTGAGGATAGGATAGCTCCCTGCATGCCAGATACGATGGCTAATCCATTATAAAAAAAGTAATATTGTAAAGCTGTTTGAATAATTCCTAATAGAGTTAATACTAGTAATTGTCTTTTCGTGATTTTTAATTTTCTAATATCCATAAAGGCTAGTAATACTAGCACAATGATACCTGCTATTAAAAAGCGAATCCCAGCGAAAACCATTTTAGCCATCACATCGTTCGGTGCCATTTGTAATTCGACATAGCTCACTTTCAAAACAGGAAAGGCACTTCCCCAAAGAATCGAACAAAAAATGGCAATCATGATCGCTGACCATGGCTTAATTAAGAACTTTTTCAACATAAGTCATCTCCATATTCTTATAGTGCAAATAATAATCATATCTCTTTGATTTTGAATAGGCAAGCTTTCTGTTTATGATCTGGAAATTGGATTATTATGCTATAATTGTTTTCAGATTTTGGTAAAATTTCTAACTAAAAAACAGAAGAGAAATTAGTAGGGATGAGGCGTACAAATGAAAAATATTTTTAATCCATTACATTTACAAGAAATTTTAAACCGTATTGACAAATTAAGCCCAGATTCAAAATCCAAATGGGGTAAAATGGATGTTGCCCAAATGTTAGCACATTGCTCAGCCTTTCAAGATATTGCAATGGGACAATCTCATCCAGCGCGAGGTTGGTTAGGAATATTCATAGGAAATCTTGTGAAACCGATGTTTTATAACGACAAGCCATTAGCCCAAAATATGTCCACCATTCCGACCATTTTGATTGTCGAAGAAAAAGAATTTGAAACAGAGAAGGAAAAACTGAAGGGGAAAATAATAACCTTCCAGAATAATGGCCCAGAGAAGTGTACGACTCATCCACATCCTTTTTTCGGTAAACTTACTCCTGAGCAATGGGGAAAAGGAATATATAAGCACCTTGATCATCATTTAAAACAGTTTGGAGTGGGAGAATAATCATCTTTTTCTCTATCACATTACACTATGATCATATAATCTTCTTCACATCCTCTTTCTTCTGTACGGGTACAGTGGCAAAAACCGAGCATATCGATCTTTTATTCCATTTATTATAATAGAATTTAAGGGTAGCAGTATGAAAAAGAAGGCCTTCTGATCCGTTTGTTTAGCTACCTAAACCAAAAAAGCACTTGGTAGAAAAGAGGTTAGATGATGAGGAGTTCATGGAGTAAATTTAAAAAAATTGGGCCAGTATTGCTTCTCCTATGTATCATGCTTATAGGTTGTTCAGAGGATAACTCTCAACCTACTCAACCTAAAGAAAATCAAGAAACCACAATTACAGAAGACCTTGCCAAACTGAATGATCAAGTAAATGCTGAAGCTGAAAAATCTCCTACCCATATTACTAGTCAAGACAAGTCTATTGGATTGACCCAATTAACTGACAAAGTATGGGTACATACATCCTATAATGAGTGGAAGGGCACCAAAATTCCCCACAATGGGTTAGTTGTTACCACTGACAAAGGGGCGGTCTTGATTGATACTGCATGGGATACAGAGGGGAATCATCCAAAAACGAAAGCTTTATTACAAATGATTCAAAAACATTTGAAGAAAAAAGTCGTTCTGGCGATTGTTACCCATGCACATGATGATAGCATTGGAGGAATTCAAGCATTATTAGATAAGAAGATAGAAGTGCGAAGTACAAGTTTGACAGCGAAACTAGCAAAAGAAAATGGATATCCTTCGCCAAAACCGATACTCGATGAAAAACCGATGATGAAAATAGGTGACACCGTTATAAAGACCATGTATCCTGGTGAAGGCCATTCAAAGGATAACATTACGGCTTGGCTACCCCAATATAAAATTTTATTTGGTGGATGCTTCATCAAATCATTAGATGCAAAGGATCTTGGAAATCTTTCTGATGCCAATGTAGAAAAATGGGATGACTCTGTTAAAAAAGTAATCGAGAAATATCCACAAGTGAAAATCGTTGTCCCAGGACATGGGGAATGGGGAAATAAGCGACTGCTTTTCCATACGATTGATTTGATCAAACAACATACTGACTAACGAAAGCTTAAAGGTAGCCCTTTTTTAAAATATGTAGGGCTACCGTATGAATATCAAACAGTCACGCATCTCCTGAAAAGTTAGAATTATTTCACCTTACTCCCGTACCGATCCGAAACCCATTTCACCAATTGCTCCTCCGCTTCCTCTACATTGGATGCAGTGAAAGCTGTCTTCTGACTCTCTGGATAATTGGTTGAATAATCATAGAGAGAATCATAATAATAAGTTAGTAGTAGCTCCACTGTCTTGGTAAAATCATGAGCATCTAGATATTCGCCTAGCTCTTTAGAGATGTTGGTTGGTAGCCTTTTTTTAATAATGTGAAAGGCTTCCTTAAATTGTTCTGGATTCAACCATGGCTGATAGTCGTCTAATATATTCCTCACCCGTTCCTCTACTGGCAAATGGACAAAAATCTGCTTGCTATTTTCTTTTTTCTGATCAAACCAGTCCGGAATGACTACTTTTCCAATCCGCTTGCTTTCCCCTTCGATAAATACAAAGCGTTCCTGCTGGACCTCAAGTAATTTTTCAAGTAAAGCAAAATCAAATGAGCGTTGATTGACAGGATTCCTTCCGATATGACCAAAAATCGAGCCACGGTGACCTGCCAATTTTTCCAGATCAATCACTGGATATCCCTTCGCCTTGAGCCGGTCCAGTAAAATGGTTTTACCACTGCCAGTATAACCATTTAAAACGAACAGCTCTGGTTTCATCTCAAACTGATTCAAGCGCTCGACCGTCCATTCTCGATAGGCACGGATTCCACCACTTAACCGCTGGACTTCGATTCCCATTAATCCTAAAACTGTTGTGGCCGTTTTACTCCGCATCCCACCACGCCAACAGAATACGGTAGCTTGCATATCGATTTTTTTAAATTCTCTAATAAAATCCGGCAGCTTTTTAGAAAAGATCTCAAGGCCTTTTTCTTTTGCTGCCTCTGGCCCTTTTTGTTTATAAATGGTACCAACTACTGCACGTTCTTGATCGGAAAATATCGGGATATTCACACTGCCAGGAATCGTCGCTTCCTGATATTCCTTAGGTGAACGTACATCTACTAACACATGATTGTTGTTTGTTTTAAGCTGATACAGTTCATCTGCCTGAATGTCCTCAATCATATTCTGACAATCCTTCCTAATTTGTTTCTAATGAACGGAGATAGTTCCTGATGCTCCATCTAATATTTCTCCAATTATCGCAGCTTCTACTTTTTGTTCCCGTAATTCTGTGAGTAGATCGTCGGCTTGGTCGTTAGAAACAGCGATCAGAAGTCCTCCTGATGTTACCGCATCTGCTAGAATCCATTTATCTATCTGGTCCATTTTTTCTGGGAAGGCTACGACATCTTTAATATGCTGGAAATTATTTTTCGTTCCACCAGGGATGACTCCTTGATCGGCTAATTCCCGTACTCTTGGTAAAACAGGCACCTGCTCCTGATTTATTCGGATTTCTACCTTGCTCTCCTTAGCCATTTCGACGGCATGTCCGAGTAATCCAAACCCTGTCACATCTGTACATGCATGGACCTGATAGTTTTTCATCGTTTCTGCAGCTGTTTTATTTAATGTTGCCATCACTTTTGAAACGCGTTCGATTTCCGTTTCATTTAAAAGATCGCGCTTAATTGCTGATGTCGATATTCCAACACCAATTGGTTTGGTTAAAATCAAACGATCTCCTCGTTTTGCGCCTGCATTTGTTTTGACATAATCTGGGTGTACTGTACCTGTTACGGCTAAACCAAATTTCGGCTCCTGATCGTCAATTGAATGTCCACCAACTAATGTCACGCCGGCCTCAGCCAATTTGTCACTTGCACCAAGCAAAATATCTGTAAGAATCGATTTATCTAAGGTGGAGATGGGGAATGCTACAATGTTTAATGCCGTAATAGGAGTGCCTCCCATTGCATAAACATCGCTAATCGCATTTGCTGCAGCAATTTGACCAAAATAATATGGATCATCTACAATCGGTGTGAAAAAATCTAAGGTTTGAACTAAAGCTGTTGTTTCGTTTAATTGGTATACCCCAGCATCATCCCCTGTTTCGAGCCCAACTAATAAATGAGGGTTCGCTTGAGCTGGTGGGAGCATTTTAAGCACTTGGCTTAGATCGGCTGGACCAATCTTACAGCCACAACCACCCTTTGAGCTTAAAGAGGTTAATTTTATTGAATTTGTCATGTTCACCGCACGCCCTTTCTACAATTTCTATTATGATTAGTTTATCATACCTATATATTTTGATCATTTTAAGTAGATTAAAGGTAGAATCGATTGCAATTTAACGAACTTATGTTCTTGATATGGAACAACTTTTATGCTATCTTTGTTATTAAGAAGAAGAGAGGGTTGTAGTACCATATTCACCTATGATCAAATTCGAGACGAACCAGACGTTTTTACCATGTCCTTTCCGTTCTATCACGTATTAACATTCCATTTTTTGAAAGTGGAATTAAGAAAAGAGAATTGGCATTCTTTTCTTGCATCCTCTAATCCTGTAGCAGTTGCATTATTAAGTAAAATGGACTATAAACAATCTGAGAGAATTCAAGTGAAGAAAGAATTTTTGCGTTTGTTACAACATTAGAGTTAGATCCAGCTAAGATGGAATTAATTCATGGTTTCTTTGAGTCTTATTTAAAACTAGACCGTAATGAGGAGGAGCAGTTAATGGAACATTTACGCGATACAAAGGATGAGTCCTTAGAGGAATTTGTCAAAAAGTTACCAAATTCCTGGCGTGATAAAGGTTTAAGAGAAGGATTAAAAGAAGGAAAAAAAGAAGTTGCAAGAAAATTGATTAATAAAGGTTATAACACAGCTGAAATTTGTGATATTACTGAGCTATCTGAGAATGAAGTGGAAGAATTGAAGGCTTAATCATATCCGGGAGCGCAGGGAAGGTCACGCCCTATTTGTTTGAAGAGTTCCTTTTGCATACTGTTAAATTGTAAAATCTGCTCGGATTTTCCTAATACATAACTAGTTGCTATATTCCTATAACGAAGGATTAAAAGAAAAATGTAGCTGCTTTACGAATCATTTACATCTGGTAATTATCCCGGTGTGTAACTAGTTTCGGTTCTTGACGTACCATTGTGAGATCTATATTAAGCGCACACTAAACAAAGCCTCATATCTTTAGAATATATTAATATAGTGCGAGTTAAAGAGAATGTATGTTTGATACAAATGTGTTACAATTGAATAGGATAGCGTTCTTTTAGGGATAGTCGGCTAATCCCCTTTATGAAAGGGGGTGATGCCTATGGGTATGTATGAAAGTTTAATGGTGTTATTTAGTTTTGGCACCTTCTTGATTGCATTGCTCGCTTTGATTGTATCACTGATCAAACGGAAATAGACCTCCCTATTAACCGCAAAAGAAGTAGGTGAGGTCTATCGATTACCGATAGCCGATCCCTCTAGGGGAACCGCTTATCTATAACCCGTAGTGACAGCTACGGGTTATTAGTATACGCATTTCTTATAATCATTATAACATAAAGAGCAATATCTGTCACAATGTTGCTTCCTTAAAGATTATACATACTTTTTTCCTATAACAAAGGATTAAAAGAAGAATAACTACCAAACTCCCATTCGAGCGGGAAACCTCCTATGACATTTCTTATTTGCTTCACATTCAAATGAATAAACCTCTCGGTCCCCTCCCAATGTACTGTCGATTCTCCATTAATTTGAAGAAGGTTTCCTGCCTCGAAATCAAGAAACAACAAGCCGGTTTGTTTATTTTCTACTAGATTTCCTAGTGTATTAAACATATGATTTCCTGGATAATCTTTGATTAATAGAGTCTGGGGGTCAGCAATATGGACAAATCCAGGTAATCCCCCGCGGTGAGAAGCATCTGCACCATGCTCTAAATGGTGGGTTGCAATAAAAAATGTATCTGCTTCACGTATCATTTCCTTCTGGTCTTTATCTAGGTGTGTAGCTAGTTTCGGTTCTTGGCGTTTCATTGTTTGGAAGCCTAAAAAGGTACGCGATTGTATGAACTTTGGGCAGTTCGAGTACACTTCTCTTGTATCTACAGTAAATCCAGTCCCGTGAACCTTCGTAATGATCCCATTTACTCTCATCCGTTTTCTTGTTTCAAACTCAATGGCTAATATCCCTATCGTATTGCCTGTCTTCAAACCAGCAAATATGGGATCGGAAGGTTGAGGAAGGGCTCGCACGGAAATTGTTTGTGAATCTACTACTTTCACAAAACCAGGCCTTTCATAAACTACAGAAGTCCATACCAAGCCATTGTCATCCTGTAATCCAATAATTAGCATCACCTGTTTTTCAATAAATCTCGCAGCAACATCCACGATATTTTCACGAACAATCTTACTTACACGGGACGCCTCTTCCCTTAAACAAGCTTTTTCTTGCACTTCGATTTCCCCTCGATGATATTTCATCATTAAAAGAACCCACAAGCAGGACCTTCCGTATTATTGTGAGCATGATATGAGGTGCCTGAAGGAGTGTAAATCTCTAATCGAATCCCATCAGGATCTAAGAAAAAGATCCCACCTGATTCAGCTCCTTCTTCATGTGGCGTAATCCCTTGATAAATCATGTTAGTGCCTATATTAACTAGCTTTTCCTCGATCCTTTTGATTGTTTCAATTGAATCTGCCTCAAACGCTAAATGATGAAGTCCTGATTGGTCCTTGGAGAATTCTGTTTGGCTTTGTTCCCATAAAGTGATGGTTATCTTATCGTTATGTCCTAAGAATGCATACTTCTTTCCATTTTCCTTAGATTCTCTTATAATTTCTAGCCCGAAAATGTCTTTATAAAAGGAAAGAGATCTCTCCATGTTTCTTACATTTAGTCCTACATGTCCTGTTTTCATTTAACCACCTCCCACCTAATTTATTTTTGGTATCGACGCTCAGATGCTTTAATTGGATAGTCATTTGCACTCATATCCCTACGCTTCATAAGCCCTTCATCATCGAATTCCCAATGTTCATTTCCATGGGTTCGCATCCACTGATCGGTTTCTGCATCTCGCCATTCGTATTCAAATCGAACCGATATGCGATTTTCTGTGTAACTCCAGAGTTCTTTCATTAAACGATAATCAAGCTCTTTTGCCCATTTTTTCCTAAGAAATTCCTTGATGGCTTCTCTTCCTTTAAAAAATTCAGTACGATTTCTCCATTGTGAATCCACGGTATAGGCTTGAGCTACCATTTCTGGATCCTTTGTGTTCCATGCTTCCTCTGCTGCCTTCACCTTAGCAAGTGCAGTTTCCTGCGTAAAAGGTGGTTTGATGGATTTTGACATTAACATCTACTCCTTTTAAACTAACCACTTATTTTGTTTATAGTGGTTAGTATAGATGATTTTAATTAACTTGTAAATAGGTTATAATATGGTTAGTTCAAAATTTTCAGGAGGATAGTAAATGCCAAACAATGAAACTTTCCCACTTACCTCAAATTACTTATCATTAGATCTAGTTAATACGGAAATTGTAAGAAGAGGAATTCGGCATGACCTGCTTAAGGGGAACTTCGCCGATTGGTTTCAAACAATGCTAAAGGAAGGAAATATAGTGGATGAGCAATTCGATAAAGAATATGTCATATCAGATGGACTCCATGCTCTTCTTGATTTGAGAGAGTTTTTACGAGAAGGGTTTGAACGTATTGTAGATAAGGGAGATCTTGATGACCAATGGGTATCCCATCTAGAATCATTAATCGAAAAAGCGCCCTTTTCTTATAAGCGGATAAAAGAAGGGAGTCTTGTGCCGATTCCAGTCGGGGATTCTTTGGATGCAATAGTTTCCTTAGTAGCATTTGATGCATTGCGATTGTATACCACAGGAGATCTACAAGCACTTAGACGTTGTGCTAACCCAGATTGTGTTTTACTGTTTATCGATAAAAGCGGTAGGCGCAAGTGGTGTTCGATGAAAATATGTGGAAACAGAATGAAGGTTTCCCGGCATAATCAACGCAATGCTAGTGAGTAGGTGTGTTTGAAAAGCAATTATCTTGCAATTAATGGTACTGCCCGTTTACTAGTATCACTAATCAAAGCAAAATATTATCTTCTCGTTCCCAAACTAATTATAATAGAAAAGGAAACATTTGGGAGGTGTAAGGATGGATAAACAACAAATAAAAAAGGATATAATGGATGCAATGCATTTTCGGCATGCAACGAAAAAATTTGATCCAAATAAAAAGATAGCGGAAGAGGATTTCCGCTTTATTCTAGAAACGGGACACCTTTCTCCAAGCTCCTTTGGGATAGAGCCATGGAGATTCTTAGTTATTCAAAGTACGGTATTACGAAAAAAGATTAAAGACACTTCATGGGGTGCAAGAGGTAAAGTAATGGATGCGAGCCATTTTGTCATTTTCTTGGCTAGAACAGCAAAGGATATGAATTATCGTTCCAATTATTTAATGGATCACTACAAAAATGTTCACAACTATCCAGACGAGGCAATACAAAGCATGTTACCAATGATTGAAAACTTCCAAAAAGAGGATTTCGACCTGTTAGAGGATGATCGTCGTTTGGCAGACTGGGCATCTAAGCAAACCTATATTGCATTAGCAAACATGATGACAACAGCTGCACAAATAGGAATAGATTCTTGTCCGATTGAAGGATTTTCCATCGCAGCAATGAACGAATTGCTGCGGAAGGAAGGACTTTTAGAGGACGATCATTTCACGATTTCAGTAATGGCGGCATTTGGCTATCGAGTACAGGATGCCACGCCGAAAAGTAGACGGCCGTTTGAGGATGTTGTGAAATTTGTATAATGTTTTATAAGCCGTGGTGATGGGAGCCGCGGCTCTTCTTAACTTCAGAGCAAATTTGGTTGATTGTCTGGCTATGTTTGTAGATAATGGGGCATATCTACACAGTAATTTTCCAGCTATAATAATGGGGAGATAAATAAAGGGAGGTCTAATATGAAAAGCAAATTATTTCTTATTATTTTTATTGTAATCGTTTTCTTATTGTCTGCCTGTAGTTATGGAGGAGGTTCAGAGGAAGTTAGCTCGGATGATGCCACATCAGACACGTCTAGCGAAGAAACTGAAACAACGGTAAATGAAGATGGAAAATTTGAACCTGCTGTAGAAATTACCACAGCTCGACCAGTAGGCTCTGATTATGTTTTCATTAATGGAGAAAATATTCACCAAAATATTCATAACAAATGGGCGGAGGAATCCTTAGGGATAAAAATAAAGGATCTATGGGAGTCTGCTGACAATAGTGCCTATCATACACAGCTACGCCTATCCCTTACGTCCGATGAAGAGCTACCGGATGCATTTATCGTACAAGATCCTATTCTCATTGATGACCTTATCCAATCAGGTCAAGTGATGGACATTTCAGAGGCTTTTGATCAATATGCATCCGATCGCCTGAAAGAGGTTTACGAGGAAAATAGCTATGCGTTTAATCAGGTAACATATGATGGAAAGGTAATGGGATTACCAATCTTTACTGCAGGAGATGGTACTAGTCCGGTTCTATGGATTAGACAAGATTGGCTCGATCATTTAGGATTAGAGCCACCAAAGAAGATAGAAGAATTTGAATCAGTAATGGAAGCATTCACAAATGATGATCCGGATGGAAATGGTGTGGATGATACATTCGGATTCAGCTTCTCTGGAAGGAATGGCTTTAATAATTGGATGTCTGATGTGAGCTTTGTCTTTGGTGCATATACAGGAAAATATATTCCAGGTACTTACCTAGAAAATGAAGAAGGCAGTCTAGTCTATAGTTCTGTGCAACCAGGAATTAAAGAAGGCTTAAATAAATTAAGAGATTGGTATAGTAAAGGGTATTTAGATCAAGAATTAGCGGTTTTGGATGAGGTAAAGGCAACGGAAGCATTCATTCAAGGAAAATCCGGAATGATCGCTGCACCGTTTTGGGCAGAAGGCTGGCCTTTAGGTGATGTGAAATCAACGAATCCAGATGCGGTTTTAGAAGCTTATTCCCTCCCTGTTGGCCAGGATGGAAAATCAGCTCGTTTCATGAATAGTCTAAATGAGGGGAAAGTGATGATGTTCCGGAAAGGCTTTGAACATATGGACGCATTTTTTCATTATTTTGACAAAATCTATGATAGAATTTTTGAAACAGGAGAATTTGAGCATGGTTTCTTTGAAGGCTATGATTATGCGATGGTAGATGGAGAGGCTGTCTATGATCCTACCAAATTCCCAACCCCTTTAGATCAAGCGGCAACTCCGGGAAAATATACTTTGTTCTGGAATATTCCTGAAATACCATTGAAGTCTTCTGAGGATCATCATTTTATATATGAGGGAAATGAACCAGAAACTAGTGCGCAGAAGGTAATCGCGCAGAGTTCAGAAGCACAAATAAAAGCCGGAGCTCTAAACTATGAGATGAGGGACATTAATACACCAAGTCTATTCCTTGGAGCGCCTACTGAAACAATGAAATCAAGAGGAGAAAATCTAGAAACACTTGAATTAGAAACTTTCGCAAAAATTATTTATGGAGAATATTCGATAGATAAGTTTGATGAATTTGTCGAGGAATACTATTCCAAAGGTGGTAAAGATATTGAAAAAGAAGTGAATGAATGGTATCAGAGTATTAATAAATAAAGAAGAAATCCACTACTTTAAGAGTGGTGGATTTCTAGACTATTTTTAGATTCCCGATATTTTTGGGGGGTCATTTTAAAATGCTCCTTAAATAATCTTATAAAATATTGCGTTTTCTGATAGCCTACCTCCTGAGAAATATCGGCTATTTTCTTATTCGTCGTTAATAATAATGTCACAGCTTTTTTCATGCGTAATTGAAAGATATAAGAGGAAATACTAGATCCTGTTTCTTTTTTGTACCATCTCGACAGGTAGACAGGATGTAAATAAACATGCTCCGCAATCGAATGTAAGGTTACATTTTGTTGAATGTTCTTTGAAATAAAGGCATGAATCTGTGCGATTAAGAAGTTTTTATTCGATGTGTTTTCATTTTCTGTATTACTCAAATAATCCATGCCTTTTTGTATCCAGTTTTTGATATCCTGGGGTGTGCTAATAGTAAACGGATTCTGGATAAAGGTGATATATTCTGGAAAGTAGGTGTGTTGCCTATTATTTTTTGCAGAGATATAGGAAAAACAACTGAAGAAGTAATACATTATTTCCATTAAATGCTGCTGTGTGAAAACAGCGTCTTTTTCCATTTTGTCAAGAATCGCCTCCACCTTTTGATAGGCCTCATTCCATCGTGCAACCTCCATTAAATCGATTAACGAAGGAGCCTCGGTTAGGTGCTGAAAATAGTTGGGTGACCTTGAAGGATCTAAGTTCTTAATCCGATGAACCATCGTATCTTTCTGTTCGGTTAATCGCAAGGTATAGTTAACGATTTGCATATATGTCGAATGGAGATCCCTGTTCAACTGAATAGACTCAGATTGAAGCATGACTATCCGAATGTTTAGTAATGCTTCGATTGTTTGCTTCACTCGCTTCAGCTTCTGTTTCATGAGATCATCAGAATTGGTTAAGTTTAAAGGAATAACGAAATGGAAGAAATGATAGGGATCGATACAGTACCACAGCTGTTCCCTTGTAGGGATAGCTTCATGGAGTATTTCCTCGGTAATATTCATGATCGCTTTTAGATATAGTTCGGAATCTTGGCTATCACCTCTGAAGCTGTTAGTTTTCATCAAAATCGAACTAACGATACAATCACTTCGATAAGGGATATCAAGCTGCAGTTCTGCTAGTTTTTTCGTGAATTCCTTCTCAGAATAGGACTTCCCTTGGAATAATTCGAAAAGGAATTGTCCTCTCAAAAAATGTTGACTTTGTCTATAATTAATTCTCTTAGTAATGAACTCCTTTCTTTTCCTATTTTCCTTCGTAACAGTTTCCATCGTTTTTACTAAAACGCGTTGTAATTCATCAGGCATTATTGGCTTCAGTAGATAGTCCATCACTCCATACTGTATTGCAGATTTTGCAAAATCAAATTCTGAATAACCAGATAACAGAATGATCTTGGTAGGTAGCTCCTCTGAATAAATGAGCTCTAGTAGGTCAAAGCCATTTTTTTCTGGCATCCGTATATCTGTAAGGAGAATAGAAATCGACATATTGGATAATAAATCATAGGCATCATCTACACACGTCGCCCGGTGAATTGCATTTATTTTTAAATCAAAGCTACGTATACAGTCTTCTAAGTAATCCAACACAAAATTTTCATCATCTACCATTAAGATATCCAATTATATAGCTCCTTTCTTAGGGACAAGCTGTCTATTATCTCTGATTTTGGACAACCTAGGAATCGAAATCGTTACCTTCAAACCATTTGGATTTCTTGACTGGATGGAAATGTTCGTTTGCTCTCCATAATAATGAAGAAGTCGTTGGTTAATATTCCATAAACCATAGCTCTCACTCTCGCCAATATTGGGCTGATTAATGGAATGTAAAAGCTGATTGATTTCAAATGATGGAAGTCCTTTTCCGTCATCCTCAATGATTAATCGATAACATTCGTTAGTGGCTTCTCCAGTTACGATGATTTCTCCTGCCCCCCTACGATTATCGATACCATGTAGAATCGCATTTTCGATAATCGGTTGAAGCGTGAGAGGTGGAATGAAGATATGATCCATTTCTTTTGCGATATTTATCTTATAAGTTAATTGACTATTTCGAAGACTTTGAACCTCGAGATAGTTTCTCAAAAAAGATATTTCATCGTGGAGTTCTGTAAGATCTGTATTTTTCTTCGTAATATATCTGTAATACCTTGCAAGATTATTAGCCATCGTGGTGACTGCCTCTGGTGAACGTTTCGCCATTGATACGATGTAGAAAAGGCAGTTATAGAGAAAGTGAGGATTGATTTGAGATTGTAAATGCTTATACTGTGCCTCTCGAGTTCTTAATTTTGCTATATAAACATCTTCTATCAGTGCTTGTATTTTTTGAGCCATGCGATTGAAACGGGAAAAAAGATAGTCAAACTCGTTATTCGCTTGGATGGTAACCCTGGTGTCGTACGCCCCTTTTCCTAACTGATCAATTTTGTTTACTAAATGCTTCATGTTGTATCGTAGATGTCTGTGTAGAAGATAAGCCATTAGAATGCCTGTCATAAACAAAGTAAAAAGGCATAAATAAACTAAATATTTTATATCGTTAAGTGGAGCTAGAAAGCTATCGAGCTCTGTATAGCCTACTATTTTGGCATCAATGGAAGAAATATAACGATAATGTACGGCATACTTGATGTCTTGATTTTCAATGATGAAGGAACCTGAATCTTGATTAAATGATGGCTTTTTTGTGATTTCTGAAATCATTGAGTCATTGATTTCGTTAGTAGCATAACTAGTTTTATCTGATAAATAGATAAAGGAATTGGCATTCCCCGATGCATTAATCAAATCTAAGACATTATCTAAAAATTCAGCAGAAAAACTTGCTTCAACAATAGTGTTAACGTTTTCAAAATGATTAATAGTTAATGGACTCGTTACCATAAAGCCAAAGGTAAGAGAACCACCTGACCATTTAGAGAACCACTTATTTTTTGGAGTATGGATGAAATCATACGCATCATATTCTATTTCTTGATTGGTAGAAATGATCTCATTTGTTTGTGGCCAGTAGATAGTGAATGCATGGTTAGATCCAATCACATTTTGTTGAATTTTTAATTTTTCCTCCACATATTTTCGCTTCAACAGGTGATCGATTCTACTACTAAAGTCATAGGATGTGCTGAAAGATTTAATACTTCTATCGTTGATCAGTAATATACTCATCACTTCTAGCTGGTGTAGATCTTTCTCAAATTGTTCCACCGAGTAGTCTAGCTGTTTTTTCGTGGATTCTTCTAAATTTTTTCGCATAATGGACTCGTTTATTTTTTGTGTAATGGTAAAAAGCACAGAGCAAACGAGAAGTAAAATAAATAAAGCTAATACAAGTTTATTAAAGATTTTGTATTTAATCACTTTATTCCCCCCAGCTATTAAAAATTGGTTATAAATGTGGTCATAGATGTTAATTACCTGTCATAGGTATCGGCTATTTGAGTTGATATAATAATAACAGATGAAGTTGTTTTTACAATATCTGATTTGCCATATTTTTTGTGTCGAGGAGGGGTCAAGGTGAAGGAAAGAGTAAGCGCATACACAGAAGGCGTAATAAGTGAGTCAAGAGAAAGGAGAAAAAAGAAAAATCATTTCATGGCATCGTTTGAATGGAAGAAAACATGGCCACTTCATTTACTTGTTTTACCAGTAGTAATATTTGCGATTATTTTTAACTATTTACCAATGTTTGGAAATATTATGGCTTTTCAGGATTATAAGCCTTGGGAAGGTTTTTTCGGTTCTCAATGGGTGGGATTTTCGCATTTTGAAGCATTATTCAAGTTCGACGATTCTGTCCAAGTAATCTGGAACACATTCATTATTTCCGTTTTGAAGATTGTCTTCGGATTAATCGTTCCGATCATCATGGCATTGTTATTAAACGAAATTAGGAAAATGAGTATTAAACGTGGAATTCAGACAATGGTTTATCTGCCTCATTTTCTTTCATGGGTTATTCTAGGTGGAATTCTTATTGATATTTTATCGATAAACGGGGGTATTGTGAATAGGTTATTGGAATCTGGATTTGGTATCGAGCCAATATTTTTTTTAGGTAATGGAGATTGGTTCCGAACTGTGCTCGTTACAAGCGATATTTGGAAGGAATTTGGTTTTTCTATGATTGTATATTTGGCATCGATTAGTGGGGTTAATCCGGATTTGTATGAGGCAGCGGAAATGGACGGAGCAAATCGATTTAAGCAAACATGGCATGTTACTTTACCTGCAATGCTACCAATTATTATCGTCATTAGCACACTTCAGCTAGGGAATATTTTAAATGCTGGGTTTGATCAAGTGTTTAACCTTTATAATCCTTTGGTGTATGACAAAGGGGATGTGATTGATACGTATGTTTATCGAATGGGCTTGGAGAGCGGGAATTTCAGCTTTGCAACAGCTGTTGGTTTATTTAAATCACTCATAAGCTTTGTGTTAATTGTGGTTGCCTATCGGTTAGCTTATAAATTGGCAAATTATCGAATTTTTTAGTCTATTAGGGGAGGAATCTAAATGTATCATAAGACATTGGGGTACAAAATTTTCAATATTTTTAATTATACGTTTTTAATTGCAATGGCTATTCTATGTGTTCTGCCATTAATTCATGTACTTGCAGTTTCCTTCAGTGGAAAGGAAGCGGCAAGTGCGAATATTATTAACCTTCTACCAGTAGATTTTACCCTGGAGGCCTATCAGAAAACATTCGATAATCCCTTATTTTTACAAACATTATATAATTCCTTTTATCGAACTACCCTCGGAACGTTTATTACGATGACTGTATTAGTATTTGCTGGCTATGCCTTATCAAAGGAGTTTAAGGGTAGAAATTTCTATATGTGGTTCATTGTTTTCACCATGCTATTTTCTGGAGGTATGATTCCAAGCTACATTCTAGTCAGCAATCTGAATCTGACCAATACGGTATGGGCACTCGTTTTACCGGGGGTGGTAAATGCCTTTAATCTTATTCTATTAATGAACTTCTTTAAAACGATTCCTAAATCATTAGAGGAAGCTGCAAAGATAGATGGTGCTGGCTTTTTCCGGATTCTGTTTCAAATCTATCTGCCGTTATCAATGGCGGGTATAGCCACCATCACCCTTTTTACGATGGTATTTCATTGGAATTCTTGGTTCGATGGTTTGATTTATATGAGGGAAACCTCCAATTATCCATTAGCGACCTTCCTTCAAACGATAGTCGTTCAACAAGATATGAGTAAAATCAGTACGAACCCTGAGGATCTCGAAAACTTATCACAGCGTACGGTCAAATCTGCTCAGATATTTATAGGTGCACTGCCGATTTTACTTGTCTATCCATTCTTGCAAAAATACTTTGTGAAAGGCATTGTCATGGGCTCGGTTAAAGAGTAAAAAGGAGTTGAGATAAATGCAGTTTTTGAAGGAACACGTAATAAATTTGTCTAATAAGACAGTAGTGGATTATATGGATGATGTCTCATTAAGTATCGCTACTTCTTGTAATGGTGGTGGCTTTCAATTGGATCTGACAGCAATTTCGAAGCACGCCTTTTTACAAAATGAATATTTTGTTGCTGACGTGTTTCATGAATCAGAGGATGTTCTTGTGATCATCTGTCGATTTGAAGAGAGGAGCGGTAGGTTTGTACAAATTCACTTTGGGATTCTACCTCATGTTCTGACAACAATCTGTCTTCCGCTAAGCGCATTGAACGGGGAAAAGCTGTTTCTTGAGCGTTATCCTAATGTGATGCAAACCGTTTTAAGAGGTGATCCTGTTGTTGATTTAGAATACATCGATTCCGTTTATATCGAGACACCCTCCTCTCGGTTTTCAAGAAAATTCATGATTTCGAACATAGAGCTACTCACCAATGAGCCAGAATGCCAAGTGAAAGAAATGAAGTATATCGATGAAATGGGCCAAAATAATTTCAGAGAATGGCTAGGGAGAATAGGAAGTACACTACAATTAAAAGCGAGGCTTATACAAGCCTATGAAGAGGCAAAGGTTCGTCAACGACCTTTCTTCTTTGATGGTGAGCGCAAGTTTGCGTCAAACGGTTTTTTTCGTACAGACTATGATGGAACTAATTGGTGGCTAATTAGTCCCGAAGGTGATCCTTTCTTTAGTATTGGTGTAAATTGTGTTCGGCCAAATAGTCCGATGAAAATAAAAGGAATGGAAAATCTATTACCATCACTTCCTATCGGAGATAATAGGTTTACCGAAGCATTTGATGAAGAAGCTTTTGATTTTCATATAGCGAATTTAATCAGAGCTTTCGGTGAGGATTGGAATAACAAATGGATGTTTTTAACCAATGAAAGATTGAAGCAATGGAAATTCAACACAATTGGCAACTGGTCTGACGATCACTTTATTTCCTTCTCAGAGCTTCCCTATGTGTTCCAAATGCGTGATTTCCCAGAAACATCTCTTAAGATATATCGAGATTTTCCAGACGTTTTTGATCCAGCATATCAAGATAATGCTCGAAAGTTTGCTAGACAACTTGAAGAAATACGAGATGATCGTAGAGTGGTTGGATATTTTATGCGCAATGAGCCACATTGGGCGTTTATCAATAAGTTAAACTTGGTAGAACTAATGATCAATCAAAGAGAAACCAGTTTTTGTAAAAGAGCATTTGTAGACTATTTAGCAAAAAGGTATGTCGAAATTGGTCGATTAAATGAGGCATGGCAGACTAATTTGACTTCCTTCGAAGATCTGTTTTCATCAGAGTCTTTCAAATTGCCAAAATCGGTGATAGAGGGAGAAGATTTTGTATTTTTTCAGAAGGTAATGATAAGAAGATATATTGAAATTCCATTAACCTGCTGTAAGGAAGTAGATCCAAATCACTTGAATATGGGAATAAGATATGCATGGATTTCTAGTGAGAGTTTGTTAGAGGGCTGTGAGCTATTTGATGTATTTTCTATTAATTGTTATCAAGATAAACCGAATAAAGGACAAATAACATCCATTAGCAAAAAGCTGAAAATCCCCGTTATTATTGGTGAATTTCATTTTGGAGGAGCGGACGTAGGTCTACCAGCTTATGGAATAAAAGCGACAGAGAATCAATTAGAGAGAGGAAAGGCTTACCGTTATTATGTGGAGCAGGCTGCTTCAGTACCAGGCCTCATTGGTGTTCACTATTTTCAATATAATGATCAGCCTGTTCTAGGGAGATTTGACGGAGAGAATTATCAAATCGGACTCGTGGATGTAGCGCAACAGCCATATGAGGACTTCATGAAAGAATTGACTATCTCGCATGAGAATGTTTATGAAGTGAGAGCACGAAGCAAAAAGCCATATTCTGTGGTTCCTAGATTTATTGCAAAGACAGGTTTTTAGACTATTCGTATAGCTTTTAGTTTACCGATTTAAGAAACCTTTTGAACTAATCGGTCGTTCCCATTAGCATTTTTATGGTATGGTTGTTTCCCATGTGTCAAAATTCACGCTAAAAAATTGTAATAGAATACCTCTTATACCGTCATAGGTGATGGTGTAAGAGGTATTTCTGTTTTATATGTAGCTCATAATTTAGTCTCCCTCACACTCCAATCTATTTCTTCTACGAATTCTCCATCAAGGAGATATTGCAAGTGCTGATATCAGTGGAGAAACATCTCTCCGCTGATTACTGTCTCACCTTAACATGACCGAAATGACCATTAAACTTGGCGGACGGGACAATGATTGCTTATTTGGAATGAAGTAATATTTAGTTAGGTTTTAAAAATATCTCATGGGAAAAGTAAGCGATTACAGATAATAGATAAGCATGACTGTAAGGGGGATTAATTACTCGAAAAGTTAATGCCTAGCACAAAGTATAAGTAGTATTAGATGACTTGATGATGGGTATAAACACTATCATGTATTATTATTAAGTACTCAATAATAAAAAGGGGTGAAAGAATAATGGCAACAAAAGCTGGGACTGAAATAGAAACAATAGTATCTGTTAAACCGTCCGCAAAAGTTTGGAAAAAAATGAAAAAGAAATGGCGTCTTTATGCCATGATGGTGCCAGCAATAGTCTTCTTTGCAATCTTTAATTATTACCCTATGTATGGTGTGATTATCGCATTCAAAGAATACAGTGCTTCAGCTGGGATACTAGGAAGTCCATGGGTTGGTTTTGACCATTTCGAACGATTTTTTAATGCCTATTATTTTTGGGACATTCTAAGCAACACACTTTTGATTAGTGCTTATCAGTTGGCTATGTTCCCAGTACCAATAATCGTGGCATTGTCAATGAATGAAATAAAAAGTAGTATGTTTAAACGATTTACACAAACGATTACCTATGCACCACATTTTATCTCTGTCGTAGTAATGACAGGTATGCTAGTCGCTTTTTTAAGTCCTTCTACAGGTATTGTGAATAATTTTCTCGGTCTTTTTGGAATGGAACCAATTGCCTTTTTAGCTGAGCCTGGATGGTTTAAAACGATATTTGTACAATCAGGTGTATGGCAAAATCTGGGATGGTCAGCAATTATCTATCTTGCAGCATTGGCTGGTGTAAACCCGGAACTTCACGAGGCAGCTACAGTAGATGGGGCCACTCGTTTTCAGCGAATCTTACATATTAACATTCCAGCGGTACTCCCAGTAATTGTTATATTGCTTATACTAGAAGTTGGCAACCTAATGGCTATTGCATTTGAAAAAGTGTATTTGCTACAAAATCCATTAAATATGGAAGCCTCTGATGTTATTCAAACATTTGTCTATCGATCAGGGTTACTTGAAGGACAGTATAGTTTCTCAGCAGCAGTCGGCTTATTTAACTCACTTATCAGTTTGACCTTACTTGTAACCGTTAATTATATAGCTAAAAAAACAACCAATAATAGTCTCTGGTAGAAAGGAGTGAAGGAATTGAAACGTGAAAGTGCAGCAGACAAAGTTTTTATCTTTTTCAACACACTGTTTATTATTTTTCTTATTGCCATTGTTATCTATCCATTACTGTATATTGTAAGCGCATCAATAAGTAACCCTACTTTAGTAAATTCAGGGGAAATGTGGCTATTTCCAAAGGATATTACCTTCGAAGGATTTGAACGGGTGTTTCAGAATGCAGATATCTGGAACGGCTATAAAAATACAATTATTTACACAATTAGTGGTGTTTTAGTACATTTGTTTATACTTTTACCTTGTGCATATGCAACTTCAAGGAAAGATATTCCCTTTAAAAAAGGGATTATGTGGTTTTTTCTCTTTACCATGTTTTTTAACGGTGGGTTGATTCCTACGTATCTATTAATTAAAGATTTAGGCATGATTAATACTACATGGGCAATGATTCTGCCAAATGCACTTGGAGTATGGTCGATCATTGTAGCGAGAGCTTTTTTTCAGCAAAATGTTCCCAACGAATTAGTAGAAGCAGCTGAAATGGATGGAGCAACAGATTTTTATATATTTTTTAAGCTTGTATTACCTCTTTCTACGCCAATTATAGCTGTAATGGCATTATTTCATGGAGTTGGGCTTTGGAATCAATATTTTAATGCACTCATGTACCTGAACGATTCAAGTATGTACCCATTACAACTAGTTTTACGTGAGATATTAATTTTGAATGAAATGAGTGTGGATATGATGATGTCTGGCCAAAATTTAGAATCCTTTGCAGAGCAAGCTAGAATTGCTGATATAATCAAATACGCAGTAATGATCGTATCAGCACTTCCATTACTCATTGTCTACCCATTCCTTCAAAAGTATTTTGTGAAGGGTGTATTAGTTGGTTCAATTAAAGAGTAAGAGGTCTTATTTACAACTATATATCGTTTATTAGAGAAAAGAAAGAGCTTATGAAAAGGAGGCATAAGTGTATAAAGGTGTTGGCACAAAGTAAGAACAATTTATTAGGGAGTGAGAAGGTTGAAAAAATGGTATGTTTTATTTTCTGTTTTATTTGTAATTGCTACTTTAATTGGATGTACCGATTCAAACAAAATGGGCAATGATACAGATAATAATAAGCAAGTTACTATTAATGAAACTGGTTTTCCTATAGTTGATGAAAAAATAACCATAGAAATGGTAGGTCAAAAAAACCCTATCCAAGCAGAATGGAAGGATATGTCAATCATTCAAGAATATGAAGAAATGACAAATATCCACATTGAGTGGGAAACACCTTCCGGAGATGGCTATACAGAAAGATTTAACCTTTTACTTGCTAGTGGAGATTATCCAGATGCTTTCTTTGGAGGAGCTATAAGTACTGCCGATCAGATGAAATATGGCTCAGAAGGCATATTTCTACCGTTGGAGGATTTAATTGAAGAATATGCTCCTAATTTCTCGAAGTTATTAGAAGAAAATCCAGATCTTCGACGGAACATTACCACACCAGATGGACATATTTACGCACTTCCTACTGTTATCGATGTGCCGAGGGATTTGACTGGTCCAAAGCTTTGGATTAATAAAAAGTGGATCGATGAAGCTGGATTGGATATGCCTAAGACAGTTGAGGATTTATATCAAATCTTGAAAGCATTTCATGAAAAGGATTCAGAAATTATACCTGTTGGATCATCAGGGTTAGATGATATTAAGTATGGATTGATGGGTGCCTTTGGTTATCTCGGAAATAACAATTTAAATGTAATAAATGATGAGGTTGTTTTCGTTCCAGCAATGGATAATTATAAAGAATTTCTTAAATTCATGCACAAGCTTTATAGTGAAGGGTTATTAGATCAAGAAACATTTACACAGGATGCGCAACAATTAAATGCTAAAGGGCAAAATATGCGTTTAGGCTTATTTATGGATGCAGGTGCATTTTTAAAAGTTCCGGAAGAAGAGAGCTGGGATTACGTAGCACTACCTCCATTAACGAGTTCCATAAATGATAAATTAATGTGGCCATCCACTTCAGGCGTAGTTCAAGGAACATTTGCTTTAACAGATAAGATTCAAAATCCTGAAGCAGCGATGAGGTGGGTTGATTATTTTTATTCAGAAGAAGGTAGTGTATTTATTGGAACAACAGGGGGTATTGAAGGGGAAGACTGGGAATGGACCGATGAAACCAAAACATCATGGAAGCAAATTATACCTGAAGGGAAAAGCATGGCCGAAGCAAATGCAGAAAGAACACCTGCAGCAGGAACTTTTGTGCCACATTACATGTCCAAGGAATGGGTCCATAAGGAAGATTCTCCATTAAACAATAATATTGACAAAGAAGTTGTAGAGAAATATGAAGAACACTTTACTATATCTTTTCCAGATGTATATCTAACTACAGAACAAAGAAATGAAGTATCAGCACTTCAAAGTGACATTGAAAAGTATGTAGGGCAAATGCAAGCAAGCTTTGTTGTAGGAGATGTTTCTTTTGATGAATGGCCAGAGTATATAGATACTTTAAAGCAAATGAATGTTGACCGTTTAGTAGAAATTAACCAAAAAGCCTATGATACGTGGCGAGAAAACTAAAAGCAGTATAGTGGTCACAAATGGAAGGAGTCAATTGGCGGTGTTAGTTTCAATAGGTTTTGTTAGAGATTAACCATTGAGTATAGGAGGATAACACATTGAAAAGACAGCATCTACTTTTCGCTTTTGTTATGAGTGTTTTTATTATGTCAGGCTGTTCAGACTCAGGGCAGGAAGAAACAAGTTCCGATTTAAATAAGGATATATTTAATGAAGAGGGCTACCCAATTGTTGATGAAAAAATAGAGTTAATCATGATGGGTCCCTCTACGCCACACCAGACAGTACCATGGGACGAATTAAAAGTTTTTCAAGTTTTAAAGGAAAAAACGAATATTGGTTTTCACTTTAATAACCCAAGTGCTGAAAGTATGGAAGAAAAACTCAATTTAGCTTTTGCTAGTGACGACCTCCCAGATGTCTTACTAGGGATGGGGCTAACGATAGAGCAAGAGGCAGATTATGGTGCAGAAGGTCAGCTAATACCGTTAGAAAAACTAATTGAAGAGCATGGTCCGAACTTACAAAAGATGCTAGAAGAAAAACCAGAAGTTCGTAAGTCCATCACTGCAGCTGACGGTCATATTTATTCGTTACCTTTCGTTGATTCAGAATTAGGATTTTTATCCTATCAAAAGTTATGGATTAATCAAACATGGTTAGACAAATTAGGCTTAGAAATGCCGGAAACAATCGATGATCTATATTCTGTCTTGAAAGCTTTTAAAGAAGAAGACCCTAATGGAAATGGGAAAGCAGATGAAATACCAATGGCAAGTTCTAAGGATGTAAATGTGCATAATGTTATTCAGGCTGCATTTGGATTTACAGGACATCTTGATGTTACAACGGGTGACGTGAGATTTGCACCAATGGAGGAAGAATATAGAGATTACCTGACTTTTATGAACAAATTGTTTGAGGAGGGCCTTTATGATTCTGAATCCTTTACACAAGACAAGCAACATGTAAATGCGAAAGGGGCAAACGAACAATTAGGAGTTTTTTATGATGGAGGGCCATTTTTAACAGTAGGTATTGAACAAAATGAAGATTATGTTGCGCTTTCTCCATTAACCTCTGAAGTTAGTAATAAAAAAATAGCACCGAGAACTTCACTCGTTCAACCAGGTGTATTCGCCATAACGAATGTGAATGAACATCCAGAGGCAACGATTAGATGGGTTGATTATCTGTACAGTGATGAAGGAGCCATTTTATATAATTATGGAATTGAAGGCGAGGATTTTGAATATATAGATGATAAACAAGGGATAAGATATTTAACTCCTGAAGGTATGGAACGAAATGAATTCATCAGTAAAATTAAGCCACTAGGTGTTGCCGAACCTAGAACACATGATCACATACAAGAGTTACAGCTGTATAAACAGGAAGAAACAGATCCTCAAGATGCTCATATTATGCAACAAACACTGGAAAATATTAAGCCATTTGCTGAACCTATGTTTCCTCATGTTCACTTTACGGAAGATGAAATAAAAACTTTAAATACATTTAGAACAGATATTGAGGACTATGTGGAACAAATGGAAGCGCAATTTATAACAGGTGGTGCATCGATAGAAAATGATTGGAATGAGTATCTTGATACATTAGAGGACATGGGGATGGAGCAGTATATTCAAATACACTCAGATGCCTATGATCGTTGGAAAGCGGTTGAATAACGGGAGTGTTTTATAGAATATGTAGTAAGATTTGTTATAACGAATCACATGAAAAATCAGTGGGGAAGATTTCCCCACTGATTGCAGTTTAATAGATGGGAGGAGTAAAATTTGTATGAATATGGTCATAGAAAACTAACGGATATACTAGATTTAGATCTATTAAATAGGATCGACAATGATAATCGTGTAAGAAAGTATGTAATGCCAAAACGAGTGATTTGGAAAACGGAGGGAATAGATGCACAAGTTGAAAATGAAGAAATTCTTTTAGAAAAAAGAAGTGGCCAGATTACCTTAGATACTGGTAATGCATGTAGGTTAACGAATAATGGGAATAGAGCTGGTCTTTTGCTAGACTTCGGCGTCGAGCTCCACGGCGGAATACAAATCCTTGCATGGAAGGGAGGGAATGGGAAGACAAGGCTCAGAGTAAGATTTGGTGAGTCTGCGATGGAGGCAATGAGTGAGTTGGGGGAAAATAATTCAACGAATGATCATGCCATACGTGATCAAGAGGTTGAAGTAAGCTTTATGGGCATGAGTGAAGTTGGGAATACTGGTTTTCGGTTTGTACGGATTGATTTACTAGATGAAGCTAGTTTTGTAGATTTAAAATCAATTCGAGCTGTATTCATTTATCAAGATATTGAATATAAAGGAAGCTTTAGATCTAACGATGATCTGTTAAATAACATATGGCAAACTGGAGCGTATACGGTCCATCTTAATATGCAAAATTATTTATGGGACGGAATTAAGCGTGATCGTCTCGTATGGATCGGTGATATGCACCCAGAAACTTCAACAATCCAATCTGTGTTCGGCTATGATGATTCTGTACCTAGAAGTCTAGATTTAATCCGTGATGAGACTAAAATCCCAGGCTGGATGAACGGCATTCCATCGTATTCTATGTGGTGGATACTTATTCAAAAGGATTGGTATATGCAAAATGGTAATGTAGAGTATTTAAAAGAACAAAAAGACTATTTATTATCGTTATTGTCTTTCTTAGATTCGTTTATTTTAGAAAATGGTAGAAATACGACGCCGAATCCTTTCATCGATTGGCCATCGACAAGTAATACAAAGGCTGTAGATGCAGGTGTCCATAGTTTGCTCATTTTAGCAATGGAGGCGGGGGCTATGCTATGCAAAGAACTAGATGAATCCTTGCTTGCTGAAAGATATTTGGAGTCGGCAGCTCTTCTGAGAAAGTATGTACCTGAACATGGTCAAAGTAAGCAAGCTGCAGCATTGATGTCATTAGCAGGGCTTGTCGACAAAAACTCTATCAATGAAGAAGTTCTTTCTATTGATGGTGCTAAAGATATTTCAACTTTTCTCGGATATTATGTTTTAAAAGCACGGGTGCATGCTGGTGATATTATCGGTAGTCTGGAGACTATACGTGAGTATTGGGGAGGCATGTTAAGCTTAGGGGCCACAACCTTCTGGGAAGATTTTGATGTTGAATGGCTTCAAGATGCTGCCAAAATAGATGAAGTTGTCACAGAAGATGATAGTAAGGTAGATGTGCATGGTACATATGGTGATCATTGTTATATTAAATACCGACATAGCCTATGTCATGGGTGGGCATCTGGTCCTACAGCATGGCTTTCAGAGTTTGTACTGGGAATAAGGATAATAGAAGCAGGTTGTAAAACGATTGAAATCAAGCCAATGCTTGGAGATTTAGATTGGGTGGAGGGAACTTATCCGACGCCTAAAGGGAATATTTTTGTGAGGCATGAATTAAAAGTAGAGGGAGTAGTGAAAAGTTACATTGAAGCTCCAAAAGGTATAAAAGTAAGATGCCCTCAAGATGCAGAAGTAATCGTTAAAAACCATTAATAGTGTTTGATCATTTACTTTTAATAAAAATTTCCAATATAAAGTATAAGGAAAACTTATGCCTATGATAGAGATAAACGAATGCAAGTTTTAAAAAATTGTAGCGCTACACGGATGCTGTCTCCTTCAGGTCCTATGGGATGTTTTTTTCAAACAATCTGGATTTGACGAGCGATAAGGATCAAAGCTGATCGAAAGAAACAGATGAAGCAAGTAATCGTTGACTATTTTTATCATGACTATGTAGTCTTTTTTAAAGTATATCTTTAATGCAAGTCATTTATTAATCTGTTTTGATTGACTCTTAATGATAATAAAGTATACTTTATTTAAGAGGTGAATAGAATGAATAAAAAGCCAATGTATGAAATAATATACAAAACATTAAAGGAACAAATAATTAATGATAAATATCCTCTAGATAAACCATTACCAACACAAATTGAAATTGCGAAAATGTTTAATACGAGTGAAATAACATCAAGAAGAGCGTTAGTTGAACTAGCAACTGATGGTATTATTACGAGGATTAGAGGGAAAGGATCCTTTGTAAATCCATCCTTGAAAAATCAATTGGAAAGTGAACAAAATAAAATCACCAAAATTTACTATGTGCATACGGAAGTCTCTTTTCAATTATTATCCCATCGCTTTTATGTTGATTTATTAGAAGGAATTCATCATGATTGTGAAAAGAAAAATATAAAATTTGAAATGTGGAATTACCACCGCAATGGTGAACCACCTAATGAAAAAGGTGTCGGACTCATCATATTGAATGATGGAAAAGGTGACGGCATTAGCTTAGATGTACTAGATAAATGGAAGCAAGAAAGGCGTCCACTTATTACGTCGCATTTTTATTATCCTCATTTAGAAATTCCATATGTAGTAGTTAATAATGTGAATAGCGGCTATCTAGCGACACAACATTTGATAGCTCACAAACACCATAATATCGGAATTATTCTTACAGGAGATTCGCTCCTAGATATGAACCAAGAATTTATGTTGAGACTAGAAGGATATAAATTAGCATTATCGCATCATCAAATTCTTTTTAGATCGGAGAATATACAGATTGTTAGTGGGGAGCACGAATCAGAACAAATGGGTTTTGAAGGTATGAAACGTTTACTAGCATTAAATAATCCCCCAACAGCAGTTGTTGCAACTAGTGATTTAAAAGCATTTGGTGCTATTGAAGCAATAAAAGATGCGGGATTAAGCGTGCCGGAAGATATTAGTGTAGTAGGCATAGATGATCTTCAATTAAGTAAGTATTATTCACCTGCTCTAACAACCATTAATCAAAATTCGTATACTTTAGGAAAAAGGTCAGTTGAATTATTAGAAGAATACGCGATGTTAGATAAAAATAATAATAAAGAGTTAATAAAAGATGAGATTTATCCTAAATTAATAGTAAGAGATAGTACAAAAATGCTATCTGAAATAAAAAGATCTGGAGAAATTTAAAATCTCTGGATTTTTTATTTCTGTTTATAGTATACGCTGTCCATTCGCTCCAATAAATAAAGTATGACTGCGTATATTAAAAAGGCATAAATAACTCTAGCTCTAGTTAGAATGATAATAAATCGGAAATGAAATCATTTTTGTATTGCCAGTCTACTTTTCTTTCAACAATTAATTATATTTCAGGTACAAAAATCTAAAAAATACTTTACAAACAATTAAGTATACTTTATTATATAAACATATACTTAATAAAGAGGTTGGAGGCTAACTTCTATGAATAGGAATGCAAAATGGATTTGGCATCATTTATTACAAAGAAATGATAACGTTTACTTGGAATTTAGAAAGTGTTTCATGCTTAACCAATTAGAAGAGAACGCGATTATTAAAGTTTCAGCTAATCAGGAGTACATATTATGGGTTAATGGTCATCGAATTGGTCGTGGTCCCTCTCCATCTGATAATGAATGGCAATATTATGATGAATATAATGTCCATGAATATTTAATGATGGGACAAGAAAATATTATTACAGCGTTAGTATATAACTTTGGAAGTGAGGATATTGTTACACAACAATATCAAGGACCAGGTGGATTCTATTTACAATTCCATACCGGTAATTATGAATTGGTGACAGATCAATCGTGGAAATGTCGTCAATCAAAAAGATGGGTGCAAGATGTAAGCAGACAACACAAATGGAATGGATATAAAGAAGTTTATTTAGCTAACCGAGAAGATGATTGGCATTTGTTGGAATATGATGATTCTAGCTGGTCACAGGCCGATGTTGTTGCAAAAGTAAATGCAAAAGATTCTCCTTGGAAAAATCTTATTCCAAGAGAAATTCCATTTCTTCATAATGAATACGCTTACCCGAAGGAAATCGTAGCTATGTCTGAAAATTATGGCAAGATGACAACAGAGTGTTCATTTTTGCAGGAAGTTTTGTTTGATGCATCTAAGCCAGGAGCTATGCCATCGATAACCTATGATTTTACTAGAGAGATGGTTGGCTATGTTAATTTGGAGCTGATAGTACCTGAAGGCGGTGTATTGCAGCTATATTATGGAGAATCCTTAGACGTAAGCTTGTACGATACTTTCATTTTGAAAAAGGGCACTAATAAGCTGCAGCCTTTTGGGAGACGTGCATTCCGTTATATGAAAGTAGTGATACAGGCAACTCCTGAGCCAGTTAAAGTAAGTAAAGTTGCAATCAATTTGGTGCACTATCCTTTTGAGAAGCAAGGCGTATTTCTATCAAATGATTCATTATTGAATGAAATATGGGATGTGAGTGTGTATACGACGAAAATAAATAGTCAAGATCATCTTGAAGATACTCCTTTAAGGGAGAGGGCTTTATGGGTTGTTGATGCTGTTATCATGGCAAGGGTTATTTATCAAGTTTTTGGTGATGAAGCTTTACTTAAAAAATGTTTGAGACAAATTGCTCGTATTCAAAATGAAGATGGATCATTACCTGGAACCGGACCAGAGCGTAATGAAATGTTATTACCAGATTTTTGTGCTCATTGGGTCTATGGTGTATGGGACTACTATCAATTTACTGGAGATAAAGCATTTTTAGAAGAATTATGGCCTACCATTACTCAGCTAATGGTTTGGTTCGAATCTCACGAAACAGAAAAAGGTTTATTTACTATTGATAAGGATCGCGGGTTTTGGTGTTTCGTTGATTGGGCGGATTACATTGATAAAAGGGGTCAAGTGAGTGCTATTTCTATGTTCTATTATAAAGCTTTGAAAATTGTAAGTGAAATGGGAAAAATACTAGGTCATCATAATCTTTCACAACGCTGGATAGAAAAAGCTGATGATTTGAAAACAAGTATTAGAACATATCAATGGAACGAGAAAAAGAATGTATTTGTCGATTGTTTAGTAGGTGATGAACAGTCCAATTCCATTACGTATCAGACGAATTTTATTGCGATTTGGACTGGAATTATGACAAGGCAAGAGGCAGAAAGATTTGTGGAAGATTATTATATCAAAGATACACTTCCACATTTAAAAGGTCCATTTTTCTATCATATTTTATTAGAAAGCTTGTTTTCACTTAATTATCATGCATTGGCAATGTCTCACATGAAAAAATATTGGGGGAGTATGTTAAAGCAAGGAGCAACCACTTGGTGGGAAGCATTTGATCCTGACAAACCTAGTTGTACCATTCCTCATGAATTTCAGGGGCATACACCAACTTATTTAGTGGATTACATTCCAGTAAGTCAATGTCATGGTTGGGGATCAACCCCGGGATATTTGTTAAATCAACATATTTTAGGAGTTGATATTTCTAAAATAGGTTTAAAGAAAGTAATGCTACATCCCTATATTGGAGAATTAAAAAATGTGAAAGGTATGATCCCTACTAGACATGGTGACATAGCAATTGCATGGTTCAAAATAGATGAAAATAATTATGAATATCACTGCAATATTCCAAAAGAATTAGAATGGGAAGGAGTTTTTGATGATAACATTTCTGTTTTTATCAATGGAGAATTATACGAAAATGCCCAGCAAGGAATAACATGAAAAGAATTACCCATCTAACCTTTATAATTGTGAAGTTATACTAGGGAGAGTGATTAAAATGATTATTAGCAAAGATGAGTATATGAACGATACAGCTTATCCAATTTGGATTGAAGATGTTACAGATAAACAGAAAAATATATCATCCATTCACAACCATAAGTTCGTTGAGTTAGTATACGTTGTAAATGGATGTATGAAGCATGATGTGGAAGGGCAAGACAGCAAATACTTATCTGCTGATGATATTTTTATTATATATCCAGGTGAACGGCATACTTTTTCTGTGACATCCTCTAATGAACTCGAAATCATAAAATGTAAATTTCCACCTGAACTGATTCAACAAACATATATTGCAGACTTTAGCTCATCAAGTTTTATTAATAGTTTTGACATCCAATCATTATTAGATAATAAAGAAAAGCTAAACATACCTATCAAACTCGAAAAGCATAATGCTAACAATATAAAACGGATATTGCTTAGTATGAAAGAGGAATTAGATAGCAACACGCTTGGATCGCAACCCATAATCTGGCTACGTCTTGTTGAAATACTAATTTTGTTATCTAGAATACCAAATCATAATCATTCAAAATGCATCAAAACTTTTCAAACGAATCAAATAGATGATGAAAGAGCATTGCTAATTAAAAAAATTAACCATTATTTAGTGCAATATTACAATAAAAAAATATCAACTGCGGTTGTAGCTAATGTATTTAATATAAGTGTTAGGCATTTAAATCGTATTTATAAGCAACATACCGGACTAACAGTGACGGAAATGATACATCAAATCAGAATTGATAAGGCGAAATATTACCTTGTGCATTCAGATGATAAAGTGATTAATGTTGCCATGAAGGTAGGCTATGATGATCCAGCATTTTTTAGCCGTTTATTCCGTCGAAAAGTGGGATGCTCACCAGGTTATTATAAAAAATATAATGGTAGCTTGACCTACACTAATTAATAGATGTCAAAAACTAGTGGAAATTTAATAGGAAAGAGGGAACTTATGAAGAATAATCAATCTTTAAATGATTTTTTGTTACCTAATGCCATAGTTGGAAAAGAATCTAACTTTTTATTATTATCCGGAAAAACAACTCCTCTAAGATTCTTACTTCATTTTAAAGAGCTGTTACTCTTAATATTTATATTGGTTTTGTTCTCCGTTAGTACGATACCAGTATTTGCTGGAGCTTATGATGAAGATTTAAAAACTACTGATAATATTATGGATGCATCCATGATATATCCAAGTAAGGTCATTAATGATTTCAATTCAGCTGAAAATGTAGCTACATGGCAAGCAGGTGAAAATTCAAAGGAAATCAACTATGTAACAAGTATTGCAAATGGACCGAATAGCGTATACGAGGGATCTGGTGCTCTTGAACAGACACCCGAACTAGTAAAAGTTTATGAATGGCGTACCATATATCGTGAATTTGATACACCTTTAAATTTATCAGATCATAATTATTTGGCATTAGCTGCTAATTCTTGGGGATGGCAACCAGTTGATTATTTTATTAAGGTAACGTTACATAGTAATCAAGATTCCTATGAGGGAATTGCGCAGATTAACTCAGATCAATGGAATACCTTCTTGTTAGATATGAAAGATTGGGGAAATCGAGATGCTATTACAAAGATCGAAATTTCTTATATGCAAAACTTTGATCTGGAAGGGATAGAACCAGGAGGGCCGGGATATGATCATTGGGATGGTAAATTTCAAATTGATTATTTAGTAGCAACAAGTATGATAGATATGACATTTTCAGTTGCTGGAGATAAAGAAGGTTTCACGAGTGAAGCTAGTCAGTTAGATGTGCATAGTGGTAATTTATACATGAATGTAACTGGTGAAAATCCATCACTCTATTCACCGGTTTTCAAACAAGACTTATCATTGAGAAATAAATTAACGATTAATATGAAAAACGAAACAGACGCAAACAAGTTTAAAATTTCTTGGATAACAGAAGAAGAGCCCAATTGGGATGCTGAAAAATCTAAAATATTTGATGTTGATCCCTCAGAAAGTTTGCAAACAATTGATTTTTCCTTTGCTGATAAATCTTTATGGCGGGGTACACTTAAACAATTTCGAATCGAACCAATGGTTGATCAAGCAGGTGGAGAATTAGTGATTAATCAAATAGAATTTGACTATGAGCCTGTAGAGTTAATAGATTACAAGGGAGAAATTCATGAGAGTGTCATAACAAATAATGAAGCAATTAGGATTGAAGGAACAGTTAACCAAGAATATGTAAACAATAACAAAAATGCCAAATTGTTTTTATATGAATTGGCACCATATGAAAATAAACAACAGGGGTGGGAGGAAGTTACGCCAATCGCAGAAAAATCGGTAAATTCGACATTTTCGTTTAAAATTCCACTAACTGATGGTGATAATCATCGACTCTATTCAAAATTTGTGGCAGTGTTACAAAATGAACAAGGAGAATATAGTTTAGTGGATGATGCTAAATATGTAACGAATCCGGAACTATTAGCTCAGAATGATTTTCCTTTTCCAGAAGCAGAAAGTAAAAAAGGAATTCAAGTACAGATGACGGATGATGCAGAAGAATTAGGTATCAGTCATGCAGCCATTAATGTGGCGTATGATCTAATGCTTTATCGTAGCGATAATCACCCTAATAACACAATAGAATACGAGTTTGAAGGAGAAACCTTCTATTTTAAAAAGGATTATGTGCTAGGCTTAGATAATCAGATTAAGAGCATGTCTGATAATAACATGATTGTTTCTCTCATCTTGATAATGTATAACACAGGAATGAATGAGGATACACCTAATGAATTTTTGATCCACCCAGACGCGGAACCAGGTGGAACAGTGTATGCTGTAAATACAAAAAATGAAATAGGCACGAAGTATTATAGTGCAATAACAAATTTTCTAGCTGAACGTTATACAAGGGAAGATGAAAAGTATGGCCGTGCGGTTAACTATATAGTTGGTAATGAAGTTGGACAAAATAAGGTTTGGAATAATATGGGTCCTAAATTAGTCTGGGACTATGTAGATGAGTATGCGAGAACGTTAAGACTAACTAACACTATTGTGAAAAGTCACTATGCACATGCTAGAACCTATATTTCTTTAGATCACTTTTGGGATGAAAACATTCCAGCAGATTCAACGTGGAAATATGATAATAAAAAAATTATTAATCTATTAAATGAAGGGATCAAATCTCAAGGCGATATCCCTTGGCATATAGCGTTTCACCCATATCCGCAAAATTTATTCGAACCAAGATTCTGGAATGATGATAAAGCAACAGATGATTTCAACACAGATGTAATTACCTTTAAGAATCTTCAAGTATTATCTGAATATATGAACCAAGAAGAATTGTTGTATGAAGATAACCCAAGGCGGATTATATTGTCAGAGCAAGGCTTTCACAGTGGAGATAATTCAGAAGAAGCACAAAAGGTTCAGGCAGCTGCCTATGCATACGCTTATTATAAGGTGAAATTTTTAGATGAAATTGATTCCTTTATCCTTCACCGACATACCGACCATGCTGAAGAAGGTGGGCTTAAATTAGGCCTATGGACGACAGCTGAAGGGGAAATAAGTACACCAGATGAGAAAAAATATATTTACGATGTTTTCAAGTATATCGATACAGGAAAATCCCTAGAGGTTACTGAGTTTGCTAAATCCATTATTGGAATTGAAAACTGGAAGGATGTCATACCGGATTTTGACTCAACCCAATTGGCTGATAGAGAATTACCAGAATTCGCTGGGGTAGAATTAGTGAAGAAACCGTTGCAACCATATGTTATTAATAATTTTGATCAAGATATTGGTAATTGGGAAGCAGCTGATAATAGCCAAACAGTTTTTTTAAATGAACAAGATAGTTTCAATGGAGCTGGATCACTGCAGGTTAGTTTTCATTCTTTAGCATCGTTGTGGCGTGGAGCAACGCTTAACCTAAAAGAACCATTGGATGTTTCCAACACACCATACTTGAATCTAGCGTTAAAGGTTCCTGATATGGACAAAGCACTGACTTATCAAGCAAAAGTAAAAGTTTATAGTGGGGGAAATGTGGCGGAAGGATACTTTGATATTGAACATAATAGTGATTGGAATAACATCGCCTTAAACTTAAATAATTGGGATGGCCTTGATTCGCTTGACCGAATTAAAGTATGGGTAAGATCCTCTACATTAAATAATTGGGATGGATCTGTATTAATAGATGAAATCTCTTTTGCACGTAAAGTTGTACCTCAAGGTGGTAAGACAAATATTGGAATTGACATAGATGGGTTTCAATCATCAATTCAAAATGGCGATTCAATCGAAATTATAGTATCTAACAATGACTCAGCTGAATTAAAAGGGAATGTGATAATAGAAAAGTCTGATTTTATTACTTTTGATGAAGATGAGTTAAAGGTTCACGGTATTTCACCTGGGGAAAGCAAGGTATTCACGTTAACTGTAGATGAAGTAAATTTGCCTGAAGATAATTTAAAGATGGTATTTAAATACCGTTCTTCAGTGAAAGAGAAAGTACTCCACACACAAAGAGATTAGGATACTAGGGGTCCTTCTTAGATATCGGCATTCACTGATTTAGGAGGGTGAATGTCGATTTTTTATTTCCTATGACGAATGACGATGTATTATTTAGTGAAATCGTAAATATTAAAACGTCATTCACTTCCATTTTGGCTATCTCCTTCATTAGCAGGACAGGCCCGGTATATAATTATATATCCCAGCTCGCAAGCGATCAGGGGGTCCAGATGTCCAATATATGATTATATAACCCAGTTTGCATGCAAGCATTGGCCAGAGTGTTCAATATATGACTAATAGACCCCAGTATACATGGAATAAGTGCCAGGTGCACTTTTAAAAAAACAAAAACAATCAGTGGGGCAACCCCACTGATAAAGTTTCATTACACAAGCCTATTCAACCGATCAATCTGCTCTCGATCCTCATTTAAATTTTCCTCTACTAAATCTCTACTGTCGGTATCTAAATCTCCTCGAACGATTTCTTCAGTCATTTTCATTCCCATTTCTTGCCCTTTAATCGCACTTTCTAAAATTTCTTCTATGGTATTAGGGATGCCTTTTAGCTTCATCATTCCTTCTTTCAGACTTAGGATTGCACCAGTATCATCGACTGCTTTTCCACCAAGATCCTGAATTCGTTCGGCTATTTTGGCGGCATGTTCTTTATGCTCTTGCTGAATACGCTGAAGCTCTGCTTTGATTTGAGGGTCTGTTACATGATGGATGTACTGTTCATAGGAATGAATCCCCATATATTCCCCCTTTAAATAGGCATTAAGCTCATTTATAACCTTTTGATTATCCAATTTGATTCGCCTCCTGTATTTCACATAATATAACCCTATTTTTTCTATAAAATCTCTTTTTATACTGTAAATGGACAAGTCATAATCCCCATCTATCTTCATATAATGGAATATCTAGACATTAGGGGGGAAGACGATGACGGTGGAGTCCTTTGAAATAACCGAGGAATATTTAAAACGGTATGCTGATCTAAATATCGAGAAGAAGACAATAGAAAAAGAATTAAATCTAATAAAAAAACAGCTTCATGAATACTTAGATGAAACCTTTGGAAAAAAACAAAAGGGCGAGGTAAGGCATGGAAAATATAAAGTTCAACGGGTCATTCGTTCAAAGGTTCAGTATGATGAAGAGAAAACGGTCGAAAAATTGGAAGAGCTAAATTTAGCAGATTTTCTAGTGAAACGACCAGATACAGAAAAATTAGAAGCCGCGATTAAGGTCAATTTAGTGAAAGAGAAGGACTTTGAAGGATGTAAAACAAATAAATTAACACAAGCCATTTCCGTCAAAGAAATAAACCCATAATCTCCCTCCTTTCAAGGAGGGAGTTATTTACATAGCAGTAAAGCTACCTCAAATTAACACTTGCGATTAATTGCTGCACAGCCTGTTCTCCAATTTCCTTCCACTTATGTTCATCGTCAATCAATCCATCCTTATCGACAGGATGTTGGAATTGGCTTAGACCAGAAACGGTCGTCACGCCGCTCGCAGTATCGTCCAAACCTAGACGAACAACGTGGTTGATCACGAAAGGTCTTTCAAATTCGATCAAAGCATTTGGATTTTCAAGTTCACCCTCTAGAACATGGAAAGGTATGCGCAGGTAAATGGACTCCCCTTCTTTTCTCGATAGAAGCGAATCCAAGTATCCCTTATCATAGTCCCAGTTTTCTCCTAATGTAAAGTTAAGCCCGCTCGATTGTTTTTGAATATTCCCATAAAATGTTTTTTTGCCTTCAAGTTCTGTTTGCAACTCGATCAAAAGAAATCTCCCCTATCTCCAATATACTATTTATTATTATGAACACATCCACCCTAATCATTCAAAAATCCTTTTATTGCTTCGATTTTCAATAAATTTATTATTATGTGTGCTAGCTTTCGTATGAATATTTAGGAATAGTGAAAAATAAAGGCGAAGAAATGAATCCATTTCTTTTCTATAAAATATGTTGGTTAGGAGGTGTAATCAAGTGAATACCTTAAAACGCGTAGCACTTGCCTTAACTATTATAGGTGGTATCAACTGGGGATTAATCGGGTTTTTCCAATTTGATTTAGTTGCAGCAATGTTTGGTGGTCAGGATAGTCTACTTTCCAGAGTGATTTATTCTTTAGTAGGTATCAGCAGTTTATATTGTTTAACCCTACTTTTTGAATCAGACGAAGAAACAGATACAGCCTCTGTTGAATCACGTAGCTTAAATTATGGAACAGAATTTAGTGAAGATACTGATATTTCTACTACAACTGAAGATAAAGAGTAGGTAAGGAAAAAGAGGCTGATTCTTCCATGGATCAGCCTCTTGCCTTACCATTCAACAGATGAGGCAGAAATTCTTTTTACACCGCGGATCGATGAAATCTCTTCCACTAGAGCATGCATAGCCAGATTTTTTTGCTTTGCTTCAATCATGATATCAAAATCCTGATTAAGCTCCTTTGCCATTTTAAAAAAAGGAAGAACAAAATCGAGTGCGACAAAATCCGCATGAGAACGAAACGCTTGTTCCGATTTGGGTGAAGAGAGATGGACTTTCGGAATGTTTCCAGAATGGCCCCATGATTGAAAAATTCTTGACAGATAGTGAGAAAGCCCCTGCTCTGATTGATTCGCTAAATGATGATGAAAATCGAGGATCATTGGAATGTTCTCCTTTTCACATGTATGTAACGTTTCCTCCACATTATAGGTTCTGTCATCATTTTCTAATGTCATCCGTTTTTTAATATGAGGTGGCAGCTTCTTTAAGTTTTGATGAAATCTTTTTAATGTAGCTTTTTTATCCCCGTAAGCTCCACCAATATGGATATTAATGATCCCTTTATCGTGAGCATTCATCGCTTCCAGCATCTTATAATGATATTCCATATCGATTACAGCACTTGTCGTGACATGCTCTTTTGGGCTTGTGAATAGTGTGAACTGACCTGGATGAAAGCTTGGCCGAATGTTATATTGCTCCATTAACTGACCAAGCTCCTGCCAATCCTTTTTAAATGGGGTAATAAAATCCCACATCACCTCCGGGTGGGTGGCTAAAGGGACAAGCAAGCTGGAAAAACGGTAAAGCTCTATTTCATGTGCAATATTGTAGTGTAATATTCTCTTGGTATGTTTTAGGTTTTGGGCTGTAATGAATAGGAGCTTCTCCCATCTTTCTTGCTTGGAAAGCTTAGAATAATTAGTAAAAGTAAAGCTTTTCGAGGGACTGGCATCCCATAATCCTAATACGTTAGCTACATAACCAAAGCGAATCTTCATCGATGTCTCTCCTAAGTATAAAATGGTAATCATGCTTATGATTCGTGATATTAGGTCTCATTATACCATTGCCACTATTTTTAACATAAAATGCATGGAAATGTTGATAGACTTTACCAGTTTTCTTTTATATATTTGAGATAGAAGGAGCTGGTGACATGATAGGTAGGAATATTCGTACTTTAAGAAATCGAAAAAAAATGAGCCAGGAATCATTAGCCGAAAAGCTAGAAGTTTCAAGGCAAACGGTGGCAAAGTGGGAGAATGACGAGGCGCTACCAGATATTGATAAAAGCAAAAGAATGGCTGATATCTTCCAAATAAGCTTAGATCAGCTGTCTAGTGATGTGAGTGAAGAGGAGATCAAGCAGATGGGTCCCAAAGGAAAGCATTTTTTTGGAGTGGTGAAGGTAGGGGAGAGAGGGCAGGTCGTGATACCGAAGCAGGCAAGAGATATGTATCAGATTCTGGCAGGAGATAAGCTTATTGTGCTAGGTGAAGATCTAACTAAAGGTATAGCAATATTAAAAAGTGATAGCTTTTTGGAATTTGCGGATATGATACGAAATACAGAACCACAAGAAGGTCATCCATATGAGTAAAATTGTGTTTTTTTCCATTCCAGCACATGGTCATACTAATCCAACCATTCCGGTAGTGTCTGAGCTGGTTCATCAAGGTCACAGCGTTCAATACTATTCTTTTAAGGAATTTCAAGAAAAAATAGAAGGAGCAGGGGCTTATTTCGTACCTTGTGATTCCTTTTTGCCACCAATGTCACAAAAGGAATTGGACCGTAAGGCAGGAAAGGACTTTGCGGCATTGATTGAAATGGTGGCAGATACGACCATCGCATTAGATGAAAAAGTCTGTACAGAACTAACCGCATTTAAGCCTGATTGCATCATCTCTGACTCCTTATGCTTTTGGGGCAAATTATTTGCCAATAAGTTAAACGTTCCATATATCTGTTCCACTACTACATTTGCTTTTAATAAATATACGGCAAAACTAATGAAACGAGACATAAAAGAAATCGTGAAAATGATCATTGGAATGCCAAGAATTAAGCGGAAAATCAAGGAACTGAATAAGTATGGATATCCAGTAGATTCTTTTCTATCGTTGATTCAAAATGATAATGAGACAGATACCATTGTTTATACGACGAAAAAATTCCAACCTATGGCGAATACTTTTTCAAATAAATATTCATTTATCGGTCCTTCTATTGCTTCCTCATCGAAACTTCAGGAAGTAAGCAAGGAGCGAAAAGTTATCTATATTTCATTAGGAACAGTCCTTCATCAAAACCACGCATTTTACCAAAATTGCATCAAGGCATTTGCAAACAGTGGAGATGAAGTAGTCATGTCCGTTGGAGAAAAAACGAAGATCGAATCTTTAGGTGCTATACCCAATCATTTCACTGTAAAAAACAAGGTCGATCAGCTTGCTGTTCTACAGAAAGCAGATGTTTTTATTACACATTGTGGAATGAATAGTGTCCATGAAAGTCTTTATTTTGGTGTTCCCATGGTGCTATTTCCTCAGCATAGTGAACAAAGAATGATTGCTAATCGCGTCAAAGAGCTTGGTGCAGGAGTAGAATTAAAAGGGATTCATCCAAAGTATTTGGCAAAAGCAGTGGATACGATGTTCAATAATCAGACATTTCTTGAGAATGCAGAAAAGCTCGCCGAAGACTTTCGTCATTCTGGTGGAGTAGAGGAGGCGGTTAGGGTAATTCAAGATAAGATAGACAACTCCCGTCTACTTTGATTGAACTGTGCTTTATAACGCGGATAAACCGCATTTGGACTAGATGCCTTGATTAAAATGAACCAAAACTAGGGAAGCATTTATTCCATAGAGAGAGGTTGTCCAAAGACAACCTCGTAAAATACTTTCTAGAAAGCTGCGGTCCAACCACCATCTGCAGTAATAACTGTTCCATTCACAAAGCTTGATTCTTCTGATGCTAAGAATAAGGCTACTTGAGCGATTTCTTCAGGCTGGCCAACTCTTGGCATGACCGCTTGAACGGCTTTTGTGCGTTCCATCCCGAGTTCACTGACATTTTTCATTGAGCTCGAAATGTTTGTGGCAACTCCCCCTGGAGCAATGGCATTACAGCGGATACCTTTTGGTGCATACATATAGCCAGTATTTTTGGTTAGACCAATCACGGCATGCTTAGACGCTCCATATGCCGCACCTGCATGCGCACCATTTAACCCACCAGTAGATGCTGTATTAATGATAATTCCACTTTCCTTTTCTAAGAAAATCGGTAACGCTTTACGAATTGCTCTCATGACTCCTTTTGTATTGATATCAAAGATAAGATCCCATCGATCATCAAGGATATCTCCAACAGGCTCAAATCCGTCCATAATACCGGCATTGTTCACTAGAATATCCAATGTGCCGAATTCTTCTATAGCCGTATCGATCATGTGATTAATATCATCCTGTTTAGCGACATTAGTCTGAACAGACCTCGCCACACCGTCATTTTTATTAATCTCATTGGCGACAGCCTCTGCATCTTCTACATTTAAATCGGCAATGATTACTTTTGCCCCTTCTTTCGCATATAGTTTAGCTATTTCTTTCCCCATACCGGAAGCAGCACCTGTAATAACAGCAACTTTATCTTTCAATTTCACTTTTTGAACCTCCTCTAACAAATTTTATTGAACATGTGTACAATAAAAATTATAATGGATAGATAATAGAAGTACAAACAACGAAAAATACAGAATGTGACTAGTAATAAACATTTATGGAGGAATTTGTTCAATAATGAGAAAAAAAGATTTAAGAATTACCAAAACAGAGGAAAGTTTACGGCATGCCTTACTCCAATTACTTAAAAAGAAGCCTTTAGAAGCTATTACAATTGCAGAGCTATGTCGCTTGGCAAACATTAATCGAGGTACCTTTTACCTTCACTATAAGGATGTGCATGGCGTTTTCAAGCACTATTTAGAAGTAATTGTCGAGGATTTTCGATTATCCTATTCAGAGCCTTATTATAAAACGAACTTCCATATTAACAATCTTGAAGCAGATATGATCAAAATATTCGATCATGTCAAGAAATATCAGGATTTTTACCAAATTATTTTTGATGAGAATATTCCAATGATGTATTATTATTTACTTTTTGATACGATTCGTTCCTTTATGGAGGATTCGCTTCATGAAAATCATAATGAAATACAATCCGATATCCAAACAGATTATCTGATTAGCTATCAGTCCAATGCGATCCTTGGTATCTTAATGGAATGGCATCGGCAGCAATATAAGACATCGATTGAAGAACTGAACCAACAATTATTCCACATCTTATCGATCAATAGTACCTTTGACAAGATAGAATAAGTTGACACATCGAGGTTATGCTAGAAAAGAAAAAATAAAAGGTTGGAGGTGTAAAGATGACGAAGGATTCAAACGCACATAAGAAAAAGAGAACGGATGGAGATAGGATACCGAATGAACAAAAAAGAAGTAAAGCTAGGTCCAATTCTCGTGGAGGAAGAAATTAAGAAGAGCCATCAATGGGGGCGCGAAAACCCCCACTGATGGTAGCAGATTTTTTATTTCTGTTCGAGCACTGTTAATCCAAGAAGACCTGCTAAAACCTCATTACTAAGTGTTTGAAGCTCCACGCTTTCAATGTCCTTGGCTTTGCCTAAGTCGATACTTAGAATGTTACCATGTGCCCCGTCACCTAGCTCCTGGATAAATCCACTTTGTGCATAAGCACTTGAGGTATTTTCCTTTAACCAATCATCTATATTTTCAGGGTTCGTAAGTGGTAATATTTCTTGCGTACCATCCTCAAGGTTTACCGTGATCTTAGCATTTTCTATACGACTTTGCATGTGATTGGTAGCAACTGTCAGAAAGAAATAGAGTTTATTCCCCGTCATGTTCACAGGAATTTCGACCTTGTCTGGGAAGTTATCATAGAGTGAAGTAAACACAGCATTTTCCTTCCCTTTTGTAATTAAAAATGGAATCCCCATATCTGATTTAAAATGGTCCCCTTCATAATCAAGCTTCGTTAGGCTCGGTTTCACTTTATCTTGACCATCTCGATATTGCCACCAATTTAGCCCATATTCCGTTACCGTACTCGGGATATTATCCCAATAAAACAACTCAGGCTGTGGGGTATATTTGTTCTGATGTAAATTAGCTAAATCCTGGTTTACTAGGCTACTTAAATCAATAGGGTGGCTTTGGTAAGCATTGTGATAAGCACCAGATAGTTGATCATCTAATTCCCAGTTTACGATATTTGTCTTAATTTCTTGCTTGTTGTTTCCGTAAATTGTCAGTAAATTCTCGCCAGGTGTCAGCATGGATGGGTTTTCGATTTTAAATGTTACCAGATCAGATGTTGTATTTGCTTTTATCATCCTGTGTAAAGGAAAATCGGTTCCAGCAATCTGTGCTGTCCCTTTCAGGTTGATGTTTTCCTGACTATTATTTTCGATCGCAAATTGAGCAAATGCTTCGTCATTTTTTATGACTAACTGTCCATCCACTATTTCTAATGGCTCCTTGAGGTTGAGATTGACAGGTAACCACATCTCGCTTTCCCCAGATTCCACGAGCACAAAGAACGTATGGGCACCAGGCTTATTTTTAAGGACAACCGATGCCTTTGAATTTTTTATCGACGACTGCTTTCTATCAAGTATTCCTTGAGGATCATGGAGACGAACAATTTTGCCTTTTTTTACGGAAAAATGATATGCTTCATCGATAGCTCCGACAGCGCTTGCCTTTAATTCCGGCATATGCTTCTTGTTCGGATTCTGATAGGTAATTTCCACTTCCGCCTTCTTGCCCTCAGGTGTCTCTATGGTCAGCCAAGGATGACCAATCCCTGGTTCGAGCGAATAATCCACGGCGCTTCCATTTATCTTCACGGACTTAATCTTCGTATCCTTGGCGATAAGTCTAATATCGTATGCTAATGATTTCTCGCTATGAATGACTATTGTTTCCTTTGCACCATCTTTGTGATAATCATAAGCTAAATAATCTGTATCAATGGAGGCATACTCCCAGTCTTGAGGGAACGCAGGCTGAATCGTCGCCCTTTGATTTGGAACATCCATCTTTATACCGAATAGACCTTCCACAGCTGTTCGTACATACATCGAGGTCACATCGGTAAAATCGACGTGCCCAGATTGAGATCCATCCTGATTCTGAATGTAGGAAAGAACACCAGGTCCTGGTCCTGCAAACAGGTTTGCATCAACGCCTGCCTGTAGATCTCGCGCTTGCTCAGTCAGTCCTAGACGATAATAGGTGAGCATTAAATTGATCGTTTCTGCTGTGTAGATACCTCTACTTGAATAGACATTAGGTAACCAATTGGAAGTCCAAGGTAAACGGCCATTTCTTGGAGTAGTCCCTAACTCGTTTTCTATACGGTTCTCTGAAAATTGTAGCATTTGATAGCTTTCAAATGGATCGGTGAATCCTAAATCGATTGGTGTATAAATACTGGAGAGGTCTGGTGATGCATGCACTCTTTTTAAGCCATAGACATCCTTGTATTCACCAAAAACGCCGATGTCATCCACCCAAAGCTTGTCTTTCATCGCTTGTTCGATTTGTTTTGTACGTTGTTCAAAGATCGTTGGGTCCTTGCCTAACTGTTTAGCGATAGCAGCCATTTCTTTATTGGCACGCCAGGTGTATACACTTGCGATAGTCGCTCCTCCGCCATTGTTCCATTTATTGTCTGTATTCCATGCATTGAGGTGACTTTCATATAATCCTTCATCCTCTGTTTCCATGTATTCATCCATCCAGCTTAAATGCTTGGCAATAAAATCAAAGCCACCATTCTTAAAAATATCGAGATTCCCTGTCCATTCCCAATTGTAGAGCATCATATCGACCAATACTTCCCCCATATTGTAATGGGAATCGCCATTTAGCTTAGATGGTATTCTCCCATTGGATGCTTGTTTTTCAAAATAGGCCTCGGCATTCTCAAAGGCTCGATCCTCCCAGCCTGCTGCGGTAACACCATAAGTAGACCTCCATCCAGGTAATGCGACAAACCAATTGATGGGACCGTGCATGAAGGTTGGTTTGCTCCAAGAGGCGTCCAAAGCTAGGCTTGCAGCAGGAAGTGCAGCATTCAAATAAGGATTAGGTGTATCCAACTTTATCGATTGAGAAAGCTGCTTATAGTAATCAAGGCTTTTTGCAAATACGGTTTCTGGCTCTGTTAAATAGGCATCCATTTCAGGAGACCCAATATCATCTGTTGTCATATTAAAATATATGTAATTATCATAATTTCCTTCTGTTGTACCAATTGCCATTGGCTGAGCTTCTGCTTCTTTTTCAAGGAGTGCGTCAGGCCCTTGAGAAAAAACGGATGCGTCTCCCTTCTGTAAGGCTAAAGGGATATTAGCTGTCCCATACAATGTCGGGCCACCACCACGAATGGAAAAATAATTATTTTCGATGCTTACTTCGGTTCCTTCTGTATCTTCCGGATGGAATTTCATCGACTCATAATCTTGGGAACCATAGCTCCCATAATCACGACCACCAGAGGCCACCACTAAATCATCTGTATAGGCATCTGGTAGAGTAACCTTGATAAGTAATCCTTCCGAATCAGTAGGGCGAACAAAACTTAACCGTATTGTTCCATCAATAGATGGATCTCGTAGCTCATATTCTTGATGTCCGTAAACATATCGAGAGGTAATTGATTCGAAGTCAGCAAACCACTTCCCGTTTTTTAAACCAAAAAATACGTGACCTAATTTCTCTTGATCCTTATTTCCTCTATTTTGGAAGAGCAAACTATCAGGCTTATCCCCAACTAAGGCGATGATTCTTGGAGAGTGATGAGGGCCGTATAAAGGGCGATTATAGGATTCTTCGCCATTTTCCACCGTAAAACCGCCATCAATTGGTAAATATTTATAGTGCTTTGTCGTGAGGTGAAGCTTTTCTTTCTGGAAAAGCTTTTTATCATTCGCGGAAGTTACTTGAATCATAAAGGATTGTTCTTTGGCATTTGAAGAAACCGTTAGCTTCCCATCCCGACTCATTTTTACACCTTTAGGCGAATTACTTGTAATACTCCAATTTACCTCGGCATTTGGTATGATCGCACCAAATTGGTCCATGACCTGGGAACGATAACTAAAGGTATTCTTTCCTTTCTCCGGTAAGGCAATTCCTCTCGGGCCTATTATGATAATCCTTTCTTCTACAGGTCGATAAATCGTAATTTCTTGCTCTATTTTTACATCGGGGTTTGACTTGCTTATCGCTATTAAAACCATCGTTAACGGGGAAGAGGGAGGAGAATCAATAGTTAGTTTGCCATTTTGATCAAGACGAATGCTATTCGGAATTTTTCCAGCTAGCTCCCAGGTTACTCCTTCTTCTAAGAGCTCAAAGCCGAACTGATCCAACACTTCAGCTTGATACGAAATTTGCTTGCCTTCTTCATTCGATACTTGTATTTTATTCGGGCCATTGATTTTAATTTCCTCTGGTATCCGTTGTGTATGGGCAGTTGGTCCATTTTCTGTCCAATTGTCTGATGCATCTCCAGCCTCAATCCGTAGCTCTGTGTTCGTTAAATCTAGGTCGCTACCAGATAGATGATAGGAAATTTTATTTTGTTCTGCTTCGGTAGCCTCTGCGTCAATCACCTTGATCAATGTATTATTCTGATATATTCGATATTGCGTAACCGCTACATTATCTGTTGGCATTGTCCAGCTCAAGTCGACACTAGTTTCCGTAATGTTGGACAAGATAAGCTCACTATTCTCTGGCCATACTGGTGGACTAGTTTCCTTCGTTGAATAAATTTCCAGACTATTTACTCGACCATCCTCATCAAATGTGAGGTTTAATTGATGGTCCTTGACCTCTATTGGATAAATTTCTTCAGCAAATTGATTAGTGGTTGCCTCGATTCTATCCTGCTGTTCCCCTTCAATTGTGATATCGGTCTTATTGGCAGCAATATGATCACCAGAAATGATCTTGACAAAGTAACCGCCATTGGGGAGATCAACAATAAAGGAATAATCCTTTCCATTGGTAAAATCTCTCCTTAAATCATCAGGAGCACCACGATCTCGGCAGGATACTTCCTTATCTAACCCGTATCCTGTTTCTGCCTCATATAATAATTTATTGGAGATGGGAAGATATTCTTCCATTGTTGGGCTTGTTTCACAACCAAAATCAAATTTCAGTGGTGTAGCTAATTCCTCTGCAAATAAGCGATCGTAGGAATGCAGGGTCAATAGCATAATAAATAATAGAACGATTGCGGTCCATTTTGTTTTTGACATTTGATAACACCTTTCTATTTGTAATCGTTTTCAATAGAGGTGAAAAATTAAACCCCTATGTTCTTTTAAGGGTTTTCTCTAGATGTCTATTTGTCATTTGCTAAATACGTAAGGCCTATAATTCGTCACCTCCCCATAAGACTAATAGTGATATCGATAACAAAAAAATATCATACTTTGTTCGTCATGTCTATGGAACGTTTTGTCGAATAGAGTATAAACACAATTATTACAAACAGCGCCTTATTTAGAGTATAATATGGGCAACAAACCATGTGAAAAAAAGTGAGGGAGTCATGATGGAATATAATAAATCTGTGGTCAATCGTTTGAAAAGGATCGAGGGCCAGATCAAAGGTGTCTTAACAATGATCGAGCAAGGAAAGGATTGTCGCGATGTTATCACTCAATTATCTGCATCTAGAAGTGCGGTTGATCGTACGATTGGTCTTATCGTTAGTATGAACTTAGAGCAGTGTGTACGCGACAGTATCGAAAATGGAGAAGATACAGACAAGCTTGTAAAGGAAGCAGTAGAACTATTGGTGAAAAGTCGATAAAGCTAACGATAAACTGCCCTTGGAACTATCTCAAGGGCAGTCTTTTATTGAGAATTAGAGAAAATCTTTTCTCAATTCTTCTGCAGAACGTGGCGAGAGCTGTCCGAGTGTCACATCATAAACGGTTTTGGCACCATATTGTTTCTCCTTGCTTAACCTAAAAGCAGCTCTTGCATAAGCAACTAATACACTTGCTGTAAACTCAGGATTACTATCTAGCTGAAGGGAGAACTCATAGATCTGCTTGTTGTCTTGTCCTGTATTCCCACCACGGATAACAAACCCACCATGTGGCGCTTTGGCGTGATCGCGTTTTAGCTCCTTTTCGGTGATAAAGTGGACTTCAGTTTCATAATCTGCAAAATAATGAGGCATTGTTTTTATTTCCTGCTCGATTGCTCCAGTATCTGTACCTTCCTCTGGCACTACATAGCAAACACGAAGGTGCTTTTCCGCTGTCGCTAGCTCCGGATTAGAGCCACTTCTTACTTTTTCTATTGCCTGCTCGGACGGAATCGTATACTGGACACCATTTTTTACACCACTCACTCTTCTAACCGCATCGGAATGTCCTTGGCTTAAGCCCTTTCCCCAGAAGGTATAATTCGCCCCATTAGGCAAAATTGCATCAGCCATTACCCGATTAATCGAGAATAATCCCGGATCCCAGCCAACAGAGATAATTGCTGTTGTGTGATGCTCTGTCGCAACTTTATCAACAGATTGGTAAAATTCTGGGATTTTTGCATGGGTATCATAGCTATCCACTGTATTGAACATGCTAGCAAAATGGGGAGTTTGTTCCGGTAAATCTGTTGCTGAACCTCCACAAAGCAGCATGACATCAATGTCCTTTTGATACTCAACCGCATCTTTTATAGATAATACCTTTACACCAGGCTCGTTTAGAACTAGTGCTTCTGGATTTCTCCTAGTAAAAACGGCTACTAACTCCATATCAGGAGATTGCTTGATCGCTTCCACTGCTCCTTTACCTAAATTACCGTAACCTACGATCCCTAGTCTAATCTTATTGTCCATTTACATTTCTCCTTAATCAATGTTCTCTATTTTACTTTAAGCAATTATCCTAGAGAAATCAATTGACGAATTTACTATAGGAAAATCTTTTATCGAAATTTCAATATTTTTCATACATATTTGTTTAAGTATTGGAAAATATATACGTGAATTTTAAAACATGGGAGGTAATTGATTGTGCAAAATCAAAACCAAAATCAAATGCAAGGTGGTACACAAATGCCACAAAATATGACGAACCAAGGAATGGATGTAAACCGTGGTGCGCACGAGCTGTTTGATGCACACGAAGTGATTGGCTGTTTAATTGGAATTTTAGAACAGTACAAGCTTTATGATCAAAATATCCAAGATCCTCAATTGAAAAGCATTCTACAACGTCAATCAGCTTTTATGACACAAATGTATAACACCATTGTAGATTCTTTCCATACTGGTCAAGATCCTCAAGTACCCACACAACAATATAAGATGCAAGAAAGCAATGATGTAAAGTATGGCATGAATCCAGGACAACCGAAGCAACCAAAACAATCCGTTAGTGAGCTTACGGATGAATGCTATTCTTCCTTTATGTTAGGTCATACGAAATCTGCAGCTTCTGCATTAGCAATGGCAGCAGCAGAAATTAACAACCCAGTTTTGCGTAGAGTGATTGCAGATAGTGTACCAAACGCGATTGAGATGAGCTATGAGTTATTCCTCTATCAAAACAAAAATGGTTACTATCAAGTCCCTGAGCTTAGCGCTCAAGATACAAGTATGATGCTACAACAATATGGAAAAGCCCCACAACAAGGGATGCAGCATTAATCATAAATATGGAATAAGAGGATACCTCTTGTTCCATATTTTTTTGGATATGCCAATTTTTCTAATAAAAATTGTTCTAAAACCACCTCCGTAAATCTATAATCTTACTAAATGTATACTAAACCGATTTAGTAATCATGCAAGCTTTAGGAGTGCCAGAATTATATGAAAAAAATAACGATAACAGATGTAGCTAAGCACGCAGGAGTATCCAAAAGTACTGTATCTCAATACTTGAATGAAAGATATGACTACATGGGAGGGGAAACGAAAGCGCGCATTGAAGCTGCGATCAAGGAATTAAACTACAGTCCAAATTTTTTAGCAAGAAGCTTAAAACAGAAGAAGACCAACACGATCGGGGTGATTGTAGCCAATATTTTGCATGTGTTTTCCACACAAATTATTCGGGCGATTCAGGATTATTGTAGTGAGAGAAACTTTCATGTCATTGCTTGTAATGCAGACGATGATCCCAGAAAGGAAAAGCAGTTTATCGAAATGCTTCAAGCAAAACAGGTAGATGGCATTATCGTGTTTCCAACAGGTGCTAACAAAAGCTTATATCAAACATTGATAATGACCAATTATCCCACGGTTTTTATTGATCGAATGGTCTCAGGGGTCGGAATTGATACAGTGCTACTAGATAATGAAAAGGCAAGCAAATTAGCGATTCAAACGTTTTTGATGCAGGGATATCAGAGAATTGCTATGATCTCCCCACCATTGTTACCAAATATAACACCAAGGATGGAGAGAACCACTGGCTACAAGCAGACTATCACAGAAAATGGTCTATCCTTAAGGCCAGAATATATCGCCAATGTAGAAACGACTAATGTCCGAGATCACTTAAGGAAAATGCTAGCTCTTAGGGAGCCCCCAGATGCGATGCTTGCTTTAAACGATTTAGTATTAGTCGAAATCCTTCATTATATGAAAGAAAACCAGCTACAGATTCCAAAGGATTTGGCGATTATTGGCATTGATGATGTAACCTTTGCCAGTGTCTATAATCCTGCATTAACGACGATTGCTCAACCAGCTTTTGCGATGGGAAAAAAGGCAGCCGAATTATTGTTAGAGAAAATAAGCAACATTACGAAAAGACGGGAAGGGATTGTCTACCGTTTTGAGCCAAAAATTATGAGGAGGGATTCTGTTTAAGCTTAGGAAGGTGGTCGACCATTTTTAAAATAACTGAATAAAAGGGGGGAGAAACATGAAGGTGATGATTACCGATTGTGACCATGACCATATCGATATCGAAACAGAAATTTTCCGAGAAGCAGTAATCGATTTTGAAATGCAGCAATGCAAAACAGAAGAGGATGTGATCGCTAGCTGTCAACAAGCAGAAATAATCATGAACCAATATGCACCAATGACAGAAAAGGTTTTTCGTCATCTACCAAAGCTTCAGCTTATCGTCCGGTATGGGGTTGGTGTCAATAATATTGATGTTGATGCTGCGACTAGATATGGAATCCAGGTTTGCAATATTCCTGATTATGGAGTAGAGGAAGTGGCAGATCATGCCCTTGCCTTAATGCTCAATCTATCAAGAAAAATCATGCATATGAATGCTTCTGTTTTAAACGGTAATTGGGACTATCGGGAAAGCATTCCCATTTATCGTCATCGTGATCAAACGGTTGGTGTTATCGGATTAGGCCGAATTGGTAGTACCTTTGCGGAAAGAGTCCATGCCCTCGGCTCTCGAGTTATCGCCTATGATCCTAAATATCAGTACAAAAGGGACGAATTAGTCCTACCATTTATCGAAATAGTAGAGCTTGATGCATTACTAGAAACAGCAGATGTCATTAGTATCCATTGTCCATTAGAGGATGCCTATCATCTGATTGGAAGAGAACAATTAAGAAAAATGAAGAAAACGAGTTATTTAATCAATGTCTCACGTGGTGGCATTGTCGATGAGGAGGCACTGGCTCATGCTATTACTCAAAAGTGGCTGGCAGGAGCTGCACTCGATGTTACGGAAATAGAACCACTGGATATTGATTCACCGTTACGAAATTCTGCAAACATTATTCTAACACCTCATATGGCTTGGTATTCCGAGCAAGCAGCATATGAGTTAAAATATAAGGTTGCCAGAGAAGTCGTTCGTTTTAAGAAAGAAAAGCTAGTGTCTTATCCTGTTAATCATGTAACTAATGGTAGGATGCGAGAATAAAAGGGGTGTTTCAAAATGAAAAGATTGTCTTATATTTCCGTCATTTTAGTAAGCGTTTTCCTAATTGTGTTCCTTTCTGCCTGTGGGAAAGCGGCGGATACAACAGAGAATGAAGGGGAAGAGTCGTCCGGAGCAACCGTACTGAAGGTAGCCTTCAACCAGCCAGAGAATCATCCTCAATTTAAAGCAATGGAGGAGTTTGGGGAGAAGTTGAAGGAACGAACAGATGGAAAATATGAAGTAGAGATATCACCAAACGAATTGTTAGGAGCCCAGCGTGAAACGATAGAACTTGTCCAATCTGGAACGATTGCGATGTCTATCGTAGGTGGAAGTTTAATGGAGAACTTCAATGAAGATTTCGTCGTGTTTAATTTGCCATATGTATTTGATTCCAAGGAACATCAGAAATCCGTTATCAATAATGAAGATATCGTAGGAGATTTATACCACTCTGTGGAGGATCAAGGGATGATCGTCCTTGGAGCATTTCATGGAGGCGTAAGAAATGTCTATAATAGCCAATCTCCGATAGAAACACCTGAGGATTTGGCAGGAATGAAAATACGTGTCATGGAAAGTGATACAAATGTGCAAATGATGGAGAAAATGGGCGGTGTCGGAACACCAATGGGGCAGGGGGAAGTGTATACGGCGATTCAATCAGGTGTGCTCGATGGCGCGGAAAATAATGAGCTTGTCTACAATGATCTCAAACATGTCGAGGTTGCCCCGTATTATAGCTATACCCAGCATGTGATGTTACCTGATTACTTGCTTATCAATGCAGATCTTTTTAAAGGAATGTCAGAAGAGCATCAAGCTATTTTTCGAGAGGAATTAGCGAATGCCATCGACTTAGAATATGATCTATTTGAAGAAGATGTCGATCAAGCAAAAAAAGCGGCCGAGGAAGCGGGAGCACAGTTTAATGAAGTTGATGTGAAGGTATTTCAAGATGCAGTAAGACCTCTGATCGAAGAAAAATTAACCTCTGAGAAGGCAAAGGAAATCTATGAAAAAATGCAAAAGCTAGAGTAATAAATGAGGTGATGAAATGGATGCAGTAAAAAAACGACTGGATCAAGCGCTTTCCGCTATTTGTATTACTTTGTTTGCCTTTCTCGTATTACTTGTGACATGGCAGGTGATAACTAGGTTTATTTTAAATAACCCAAGTGTCGTCTCTGAGGAATTAGCAAAATATTGCTTCGTCTGGCTTGTGATGTTTGGATCAGCCATTGTATTCGGGGAGAAAGGACATATGGCAGTGGAAGTGGTGAAGGATAAATTCCCACAAGGATTGAAAGCTGTAAATGAAATAGTGATTGAGGCACTGAATATGGTATTTGCCTTATTTGTGCTACTTATCGGTGGGTTTATTGCTGCAGAGCTTGCTTGGACACAGATGAATGCTTCCTTACAAATTCCAATTGGCTATCTTTATGCTGTCATGCCAGTGAGTGGCTTGTGTATTTTATTCTATTGCACGTATAACATCTATCAAACAGTCCAAACACGAAAAAAGGTTAAAACAGAATAATCATGGAGGCAAGGAGGGGTTTGCATGGATATAGCAGTAGTAGTTGGCTTGATCTTAGCAATAGGGATTTTGTTTTGTCTGATCATAGGGGTACCTATTAGTATTAGTGTTGGAATCGCATCACTGATTTCCATGCTCTATATTCTATTTTTTCAGGATGCGCTTTTGTCCTCTGCCCAGCGGATGTTCACTGGAATGAATTCCTTCACCCTGTTAGCAATTCCCTTTTTTATCCTCGCAGGTGTGATCATGAATAATGGCGGGATTGCTTCAAGGCTGATTCATTGTGCACGAGTCCTCGCAGGAAAAATGCCAGGCTCATTGGCGCACACGAATACCATTGCGAATATGCTTTTCGGTTCGATCAGCGGCTCTGCAGTAGCTGCAGCCGCTGCGGTTGGTACCACCATGACACCAATGCAAAAAAAAGAAGGATATAGTACCGAATTCAGTGCATCTGTTAATATATCATCAGCACCTACAGGGATGCTTATTCCACCGAGTAATATTATGATCGTTTATTCCTTAGCTAGTGGTGGTACGTCGATCGCCGCCTTATTTTTGGCAGGATATATCCCTGGGATTCTCTGGGGACTTGGTTGTATGCTTGTCGCCTTTTTCATTGCAAGGCATCGCAAATATACTTCCCATTTATCACTAGGATTAAAAGAGAAGCTGTTCGTGATTCTCGATGCGATACCGAGCCTACTTCTCATCGTCATCGTAATTGGCGGGATTGTTGGCGGTATTTTTACCGCAACAGAAGGATCTGCCATTGCCGTTGTCTATTCCTTTATTCTATCTTTTATTTATAAAGCAATTAAAATCAAAGATTTACCCCGAATTTTGCTAGAGGCAACAAAAATTACCTCGATTGTCGTTTTCCTAATAGGGGTTTCTAGCATTATGGCATGGGTGATGTCTTTTACGAATATACCTGGACTCATCTCAGATTTGTTATTATCCATTTCAGATAATACGATCATCATACTGTTAATTATGAATCTTATCCTACTCATAATTGGCGCATTAATGGATCCGACCCCCGCTGTATTAATCTTCACTCCAATCTTTCTCCCAATCGCCATGGAATTAGGTATGGATCCTGTTCATTTTGGGGTAATGATGGTATTAAATGTGAGTATCGGGACGATCACCCCACCAGTCGGACCCGTTCTGTTTATTGGAGTAAGAGTCGCCAAACTAAAAATCGAAAGCGTGGTAAAGCCAATCATGCCTTTCTTTTTCGTCATTGTAGGTGTTTTATTAATCGTCACCTTTGTTCCCGCCGTGTCCTTATGGCTACCTGAATTATTTGGATTAGTTTCAGGGAATTGATAGAGTGGTTGCTTTCCTCTCTCATTGAATGATAAAAATCTGCTAGTCTTTGAGCTTATATCTTGGTTATCTCGAAGGATGCTCGCGAGATAACCAAGATATATTTTTTTATATTGGTTTTCGTACGGAGAGCTGGTGAAATAACCAAGATAAATAGTTATATCGAGGTAATCTCTCGATCCGCACATGAGATCACCAAGATACCTATCCTAACTATTCCCAATAAAATTAATGAAAACACTACCAAAATCCTGCCGAAATATGTTATAACTATTAGTAGTTTTACATAATTTTTACATATTTTTAATGATTAGTTAATAGTGGATTTCTACAATGATGGGAGAAGTCCTAGCGTATTCTATTAATCTAATCTAAAAGGAGGTAGCCAATTGAGATTTTCATTCAAGCTCTTAACTATTATTCTACTCACGAGTTCTTTAATTTTACCAACTAGTATCCTTGCAGCAGAAGGCGATAATGAGAATTTTTCGCTAACGATCATGCATATGAATGATACACATGCACATGTAGAGCCGTTACCAAGAATGCTTACAGCTATTAACGAGGTGCGTGCAGAGGAACCAGAGGCACTTTTATTTCATGGTGGAGATGTATTTTCAGGAACACTATACTTTAATCAGTATAAAGGAAAGGCCGATTTAGCTTTATTAAATATGATGGGCTTTGACGCCATGGTATTTGGAAATCATGAGTTTGACCTCGGTTCAAGCGAGGATGGTCATCAATCCTTAGAAGAATTTGTCCAAGCTGCTAATTTCCCATTACTAGGCACAAATGTTGATTTTTCAAATGATCCATATATGTCTGGGATCGTCAATGATGGATTTATAGAATCTGCCGAAAGTGGAATGGTCTATGATGGAATCATTAAGGAAGTCGATGGCGAAAAAGTCGGTATATTTGGACTTACCACAGAGGATACAGCGAATATTTCCAGTCCAGTCAATGTAGAATTTTTATCCTATATAGAAGAAGCACAGCGAGCAGTGGATCAATTTAGTGAATTGGGTATTGATAAAATTATTGCAGTGAACCATATTGGTTATGATAGTAACCCCGACATGGGAAATGACTTGCAATTGTCAAAATATGTCGATGGGATTGATGTAATTGTCGGTGGACATTCCCATTCAAAATTAGAAGAACCGGTAGTTGTCGAAAAGGATGAAAATGGAGCGGACAAGGACCCAACGGTTATCGTGCAAGCATATCAATATGCTCAACTCTTAGGAAGACTCGATGTGCAGTTTAATGAAAATGGGGTTGTAACTGAAAGTGCAGGCCAATTAATCGATGTCACGGAAAAAGAACCAAATGAGGATGCCAGCAAAATTCTAGCCCCATACAAAAAGGAAATAGACAAAATCATTGATCAAGAGACAGGTGCCGTTGCAGCAAAACCTTTGTTAAATCCACGTCTTAGTGATAGTGAAGTTAGTGTTCGTGCCAATGAAACAGAATTAGGAAATTTAATTACAGATGCGATGCTAGCAAAGGCGAAAGAAAAGGATCCAAGTGTTGTCATTGCCATGCAAAATGGTGGGGGAATTCGAGCAGCTATTGATAAAGGCCCTATTACAGTTGGGGAAGTAATGGCGGTCCTCCCCTTCGGAAACGACCCTGTCGTAGCACAGTTAACTGGTCAAGAAATAAAACAAATACTCGAACATAGTGTAAGTCAAGCACCAAAAGAGAGCGGTGGATTTTTACAAATTGCAGGTATGAGGTTCACTTATGACAGTGGGGAGACTGAGGGATCTCGTGTCATTTCAATGGAAATAGCAAGAAACGGAGAATATCAAAAAATAGCCGAAGATCAGATCTACTCTGTCACTACGAATAATTTTACAGGAAAAGGTGGAGACGGCTTTGAGGTATTCGCCAAAGCATATGAGGAAGGTCGAGTAAAAGATATTGGCGAAATCGACTGGGAGCAACTACGCGACTATATGGTCGAGGATCTAAATGGGCAGGTTGACCCTGTGATAGAAGGTCGAATTATTGATCTTCAAGGAGAAGAACCAGAGCAACCGGAGTTACCAAAAGAACCGGAGGAGGATCCAAATAAAGAGGAGCCTAATAACGAACAGGACGGAGATTCTAGTGATGAACAAAAGGAAGAAGCACCTGAGAAAGATGGAAATGACGGGAATGACAATCAATCAACTAACAATCCCTCTAATGAAAAAGAGTCAGAAAAGCTAGAAAATGACCAAAGCGAAAAGGAACAGAAAATAGAGGATCATCATCAGAATCAAAACGAAGGAAATTCACTTCCCAATACAGCAACCAATCTTTTCACCTTTCTTCTAATAGGTGGCCTGTTGTTATTTATAGGGATATGTGTGTTATTATTTAAGAAATTCAAGATCGTGAATTAATAGAAAAAAGCGAAGGGCTAAAGTGATATGCTCCCTTCGTTTTTTATTAGTTGCAAAAAAAGTCGCTCCACTCGCAAAAATAAAGCAGTAGCTGCAAAAAAAGTCGCTCCACTCGCAAAAATAAAGCAGCAACTGCAAAAAAATCCACACCGCTCGCAAAAATAAACAATAGCTCCAAAAGCTCGCCCACTCCCAAAATCTCCAACCACCTTCATCTCTCCATTAGGATAAACAAAACAAATATGCTACAATCTTTAAAAATATCTTTTAAAGAACGGAGGGACAATATCTTGGAAGAGATCGTAGGCGAATGCTTGGCATGTGGAGAGACGGTATATTGTAGGGATGGATTTTTAGATGGAACCAATGAAAATAATAAGCTCCTCTGTCCATCCTGTAGTGAAGAATTACTGGAAAATTAAAAAGGGGGCACGCTTGATGCGATATGTCATTATTGGTGGAGTTGCTGCAGGGATGAGTGCTGCAATGGAAATCACGCGGACAGATTCGAAAGCTAAGATTACGGTATTAGAACGTGGGCAGGATTATTCGTATGGGCAATGTGGACTGCCATATGTTATTAATGGCGTCGTACCAGATATAGATAAGGTGATTGCAAGAACTGTGGAAACCTTTAGAGAGAAATATGGGATAGATGCTAGAACTTTTACAGAAGTAATCCATGTTGATGAAAAAAAGAAAAAAGTATATGGAGTTCAACTAAAGACAGGCACGGCTCTTGAAATAGACTATGATCGTTTACTGATTGCGACAGGATCTGATCCCGTTCTCCCTAATTGGAAGGGGATAGAGCTTGATGGAATACATCCATTAAAGACATTAATAGACACAAAAGCCATACTCCAAGATTTAAATAACAAAATTAAGAATGTAACTATCGTTGGAGGAGGGTATGTCGGTTTAGAAATGGCAGAAAGCTTTCATTCGCTTGGTAAGAACGTGACACTCATCCAACGTAGCGATCAGCTAGCAACAATCTTTGATCTGGATATGGCAACGATTATCCATCAAGAGGCAGAAAAGCACCAAATTTCCTTAATACTAGGTGAGGAAGTAGAAGGTTTTTCTGGAGACAAAAGAGTGAATACCGTCATTACCAATAAAGGGAGCTATTCCACTGACTTAGTGCTCTTAAGCGTTGGTGTGAAACCAAATACCGATTTTTTACAAAATTCTGCCATTCATATGAACGCACAAGGGGCGATTCATGTAAATGCCTATATGCAGACCTCCATCCCTCATATATATGCAGCGGGCGATTGTGCTATACAGTATCATCGCGTGAAGCAATTAGATGACCACATTCCGCTTGGAACAACTGCTAATAAGCAAGGACGAATTGCTGGTGCAAATATGGCCGGAAATCCGTTGACATTTAAAGGAATTGTCGGAACATCCATCATAAAGTTTTTTGACCTGACTCTAGGCCGCACAGGATTAACAGAAAAAGAAGCAAACCATTTAAAGCTTCCCTATGCTGTGGAAGTGTTAGAGGCAAACAATCAAGCAGGATATTACCCTGATGGGGAAACCCTACATATCAAGCTTATCTATGATAAAAACAGCTATGCCTTACTTGGTGGACAAGTGATTGGTAAAAAAGGTGTCGATAAACGCATTGATGTTTTAGCAACAGCTTTATATAATAAAATGACAGTCAAACAGCTACTCGATCTAGATCTTGCCTATGCACCACCTTATAATGGTGTGTGGGATCCATTACAGCAAATGGCAAGAAAAATATAACAGGCTTTGAGTTTAAGTGGAGGCTTTAAAAATGAGACGAAAAGATGTCGACAAGGAAAAGCACATACTAATCACAGCAAGGAAGCTTTTTTCAACGAAAAACTATCATCGAATCTCGATGCAGGAAGTGGCGGATGTTTGTGGTGTGTCAAAGGGTAGCTTATATGTGTACTTTAAATCAAAAGAAGACCTGCTATTGAACATCCTTCAGCATTATTTCCAAAGTATCGAGGATGAAATTGCTCAGGTCGAATTAGATGCGACGCTCACGACCACTGAAAAATTCAGGAAGGAGCTCGAAATAAAAATCAAACACTATATGAACCATCATGAGTTTTATCGGTTACAAAGTCGAGATCTTTTTGAATTAGCATCTAATAAAATTTCTCCATATTTACATCAGCAAAATATCGCTCAAATTAAATGGACAGAGCAGTATTTATTGAGAATATATGGGGACAAAATCCAACCATTTGTATCAGATGGTGCCTTTTTATTAATGGGAATGATAAGACAGTATATCGAGTTAATCTATTGGAAGCATTTCCCGTTGGATGTTCATAAAATCGTTCATAAACTTTTTACACAAATCGATTATATTCTCAAGGGCATGCTGGCAAATAACGATGAACCGCTCATCAACGAGAATTTATGGTCCTTATATTTACAAGAAAATGTAGAAGAAAAAGAACACCCGCTTCATTTGATCAAACAATTAAAGCAAGAATTGAACAGCTTAGCCATATCAAGCGAAAAGCGAGCCGAAGCAATCGAAACCTTAGCCATTATGGAACAAGAATTAATTAGTATGCAGCCAAGATCGGTTATCTTAAGAGGCATGCTACATAACCTTGGTGATATTACGGAAATCGAAGCTACGAGATTAAAGCTAGAAGAAAACCTACAATTAGAGAAAAGAGCCAAATAAATATTTGGCCCTTCCCATCTAATTTATGAATATATCCTAGCAGGTAAATATAGTAAAGATTGTCCCGTTGCGGAATCTGTTAAATTTTTCTCTAGGTCAAAGGTCGGAATCGCTTCGATCCGACTAAATGCCTGTAAAAAGGTCGTTAATGCAATTTTTGCTTCTAATCGAGCAAGTGGTGCACCTAAACAGAAATGGGGACCCTTACCAAAGGTTAGATGCTTTACATTGTTCGGTCTGTGAATATCTAATGTAAAAGGATTTTCAAATACATCTCCATCCAAATTCGCTGCACTCATCCATGCAACGACAACATCTCCTTTTTTTAAATCATGACCTAATAAATGATTGTCCTTCTTTACTGTACGATCTCTTTTGGAAGAGTGAAAACGATATCGGAGCATTTCTTCAACTGCCTTCGGAACAAGATCCAGGTTCTCTCTTAATTCCTGATAAACAGAAGTATCATCATAAAGTATCGAGTAGAAGGTATTGGCAAGTAAATGGCTCGTTGTTTCTACACCTGCCCCTAAAAGCAACATGGTGGTTCTAATAATCTCATCATCTGTAAACCTTTCTCCGTCAACTTCTGCTCTGATCAGATCAGAGATTATATCATCAGCTAAATTTTCTCTTTTGCTGACGACAATAGGATAAAGGTATTGATAATATGCTTTTGCTGCTTCTTGCTTCTTCCATTCACTTTCCGCTTTTTTGGTTGTATCAATTGGCTGAAAAAGGATGTCGACCCATTCTTTAAATTGCATTCTATCATGAATGGGAATACCGAATAAATCAGTGATGACGATGCTAGGTAAAGGAGCAGCCAGGTCATTAACCAAATCAACAGTAGACTTTGTTTTCATCTGATCGACTAGCTCATCTGTAATTTGTTGGATTTGAGGTTCCCAATTTTTTAAACTTCTTGGTGTGAATGCAGCAGATAATAAGGAGCGTCTTTTTCGATGATCAGGTGGGTCAACGAAATTGATATTTGTTTTTTCTGGTAGTGAACCTTCTTTGTTATCCGCACCAACAGGAATCGTCGTTCTCGTACCGACACTTGAAAAATACTCATAATTCGTAAGTACCTCTAATACATCCTTGTGCTTAAAAACATGCCAGGTGTTTGTTGCCTCATCATAATAAACAGGGGAATTTTCTAGCATTTCTTGGTACCATTTGATTGGAAAAAACTCCTCCGCACGTGATTGGAATTTGGTGATTTCCTTTAATGAAATGACTTCCACTGCCATATAAGGTAACTCCCTTCTATTTTTGATTAAATGGTAGCTCGGACAACTTTACAGAATCTGTTGGGCATAACCCTGTAGCTTCGATTAGATCCTCCATATGATCGGTTGGAATCTGCTTTTTGCCTTGGTTGTTATCAAGCTTAACAAATGCTAATCCCTCATCGTCAAAATCAAATACATCTGGAGCTATTCCTTCACAATTTCCACAGCCAATACAAGTCTCCTTATCCACCACTGCATATGTTGGCAATTTAAAACCTCCCATCAACTAAAGTGACCAATTAGTTTTATGTAGAACTCAGTGGTCATTTTTAGATTAACATATCATTTCAAAGGAAACATGAGCATTCTGAATCGTTTTTTGCTTTTTGGTACAAATTACCTAAATAAAACGAGAAAAGGCAGTGCCTTTTCTCGTTATTGCATCGTCATATTTTCCTTCATCATCGCCTTCTCGGTTAAAGAACGTCTATGTTCTAGCTCCACATCCATTTCTGCTCGCTTATGATCCAAATGATAGAAGTACATGACACCTATAATGAGTAAGCAAATGACGATAGGTGTCCATATAAAGCTAATTTCAATATATTGAAGGGCGATAGTGGTTTGTTCCACGTTAGGAACATAGCCACCCATGCTTAATAATAATCCAATGAAAGCACTGGCAAGCCCCATACTTCCTTTAACGAAAAAGCCTTGAAATGCTGCAATCATACCAGCAATACTACGGTTTTTCTTATATTCAGAGTAGTCAATTACATCTGGCTGAATTGCGAAGGTACTACCAAAGATTCCATAGATCCCGAGACCAGTTATGGCTAGACCAACAATTAATAGACTAGGAGATGGCTTTCCGAGAAAGATTAGTAAATCGCCAATGATGTAGATGACAGCACTTAATATGAGCACACTTTTCTTAGACATCTTCTTCTGGAGCCATGGTAGGACAAATAGCATAGGTAAGCCAGATAGAATTCCGAATAGCCCAACAAATGTTAACCATTCTGTCCGACCAAGGTTATAGGTAAAATAATAGATAACGGTCGTATTTCGAATAACAAACAAACCGAAATACAGGAAATTGATCACTAAAAAAATAATCGTTTGGCCAGTTAATCCCTTTAAGTCTTGTAAAATAGACGATTTTCCTGGTGTCACGGAAGGAGGGACTACCTCTTTTGTATTAGTAAATGTATACACAAATAACAGCATCGCAATCAATCCATACATACTCATGGTGATTAAGAACCCTTTTTGCATATTACCTTGACCGAATAATTCGACTAGTGGCATTGTAATCGACATCACTAAAGCGGTTCCAATAAGCGCGAAAATCATCCGAGAGGTCACCAACACATTTCTTTCATGATTATCAGAGGTTAGTCTAGGAACAATCGTATTTAACGGAATATTGACCACCGTATAAGCAGTACTTAACAGGCAATAGGTAACATATGCCCAGATGATTTTTCCGGTCATATTAAAATCAGGTACAATAAAAGTTAAAACCGTAAAGATGGCAAACGGAAGGGCGCCGATTAAGAAATATGGTCTGCCCTGTCCCCATCGTGTTTTTGTCCTATCTACAATGAGCCCCATGCCAGTATCTGTTAAGGCATCGATTATTTTGGTAACGAGCATTAATGTACCAGCAGCAGCTGCGGTAATCCCGAAAACATCTGTGTAAAAAAACATTAAGTAAGATGCCATCGTACTAAAAACGAGATTACAGCCTAAATCCCCTACACCATATCCGATTCTTTTGTTCCATTTCCCCATTTCCTCACATCCTTATCGAATATTATCTAAGCTTAAATGCTTGTAAAACCACCATCTACGACAAAATCCGATCCTGTTGTAAAGCTACTAGTATCTCCCGCAAGATAAACACAGATGGATTGTAATTCCTCAGGTTTTCCCATCCTCTTCGTTGGCGTCATTTCATTCCACTGTTTAATTAATGGCTGTAGACTGGGGGAGTTTAGAGTAAGCTCTGTTCCCATATATCCTGGACTTATCGAATTCACTCGTACATTTCTAGTAGCCCATTCCACCGCAAGTGATTTGGTTAGTTGAATCACACCTGCTTTAGACGCATTGTAGGCACATTGAGGTTGTGGATGGTTCACGATATGAGCAGACATCGATGCTGTATTAATAATGGAGCCACCACCTTGTTCGAGCATGATCTTGCCAGCAGCCTGGGCGCTGAGAAATACCCCTGTTAGATTAATATCGATTACCTTTTTCCACTGTTCAAAGCTCATATCCTCTGCAGGGGCATTGATACAAATTCCAGCATTACAAAAAGCAACGTCCAAGCGCCCGAATGCTTGAAGAAACTGATCCATCATGTGGTTAACATCATCAGGCTTGGTAACATCGGCTTCGATTGCAATGGCCCTTGTTCCATTAGTTGTACTAATTTCTTCCGCTGTCTTTGTTGCTTCCTTGATATCTAAATCTACGATGGCAATATCCGCCCCTGCCTCGGCAAAAGCAGTTGCAACACTTTTGCCAATTCCACGAGCTCCCCCTGTTACAAAGATCTTTTTACCATCCAGTCGCATTTTTTCGATAATTCCCATGTGTAAAACCTCTCTTTTGTTAATGTATTTTGTAAAATAGTTTTATAAAATATATTTATATAATAAAACGCAATAATGAAAACGTCAACATTAAATTTTTCCTTCTATTAGCAAATTTTTGAGCTAGTCATGATTCGTGTGCTATATTTAAAGAAAATTATTTTATAAAATATATTGATTTAATGAGGTTATGTATATGGTCACATTCAAAGATATTAAAAACAGTAATTATTCCGCCATTTTTCATTTGATCTATCATAATGAAAAGCTTTCGAAGCAAGAAATTGCTCATCAGTTACAATTAAGCTTACCTACAATCACACAAAATCTCGTGAAGCTAGAAAAGGAGCAATTGATTGAAAAAAGTGGACAATTCCAATCTTCTGTTGGACGTAGAGCTACGGCTTATGCACTCCGACCAGAAGCACGTATTAGCATAGGGGTAGAAATTCAACGAAACTCCATTAGAATGCTAGCGGTCAACTTACTAGGTCATGTTTTTCAAGAAACCGAGTTTTCTCTCCGTTTTGCTCAAGAGGATCATTATTTCCGCACATTATGTAATAAAGTAAAAGCCTTTATCGATTCATTAGAAGTTTCAAAAGAGCAGGTACTAGGCATTGGCTTTGCGGTACAGGCATTGACTACTAAAGATGGTAAGGAAATTATTTATGGAAAGATTTTGGATTGTACTGGTTTAAGAATCGAAAGGTTTTCTACTTATTTAGATTACCCGTGTAGATTTTTGCATGACGCCAAATGTGCTGCAACAACAGAGCTATGGATCAGGAACGATATTGGTGATGCCATTTATTTATCTATTGGCATGCATCTTGGTGGGGCTATTATTATTCATAACCAGATTGAAATGGGTAATGAAGGCTATAGTGGCACGGTAGAGCATATGACCATTGACCCTAATGGTCCTCCTTGCTATTGTGGTAAAAAAGGTTGTATGGAAACCTTTTGTTCAGTCAGTGCGCTTTTGCGAGAAGAGGAAACACTAGACAGCTTTTTCTCAGAGCTGCGTGAAGGGGTGACAAGCTATGTGTTAAGATGGGATGACTTTTTAAAGCATCTAGCTTTCTCGATTGGTAATGTTCATCAAGTCATTGATCGAGAAGTTATTCTCGGTGGCCATCTTTCTCCATATTTAATCGAACAAGATATTGACATCCTTCATGACAAAATAAGAAAACAGGCAGCATTTCCAAGCAAAGAATCATTTGTTCATCTAAGCCGTTCCCCAAAAAATGGAGTTCCAGTTGGTGCAGCATTACCATTTATCATGGATTTTATTTATTCCATTTGATGGGATAAGAGGGACGAACGATCCAATTGTCTGCCTGTGATACCCCTTCGTCAAAATACTTCGCTTTCCGCGAGCACGGCCTTCGCCTCCTCAGAAAGAGAAAATCGCTTTCCTGCGGGGTCTTCGGGTCGCGCTGTTCCCGCTGGAGTCTGCATATTTTGACTACACTAGTTTCTGCGATCATGCATTAGATCTCCATTCTTTCATTTTATTGTTTTAGCTTTTCAAAAAAGGGGGAAAATATAGACAAACAATATGTTTTTGGGAGGGTGAAAAATGTCAAGTGAAGAGATAAGCATGCCAAAAGAAAAAGGCATTGATCATACATTGCAATTACTAAAGGAAGGCTATACCTTTATCCAAAATCGTAAGAACAAGTACGAATCAAGGATTTTTGAAACAAAGCTATTAGGTGAAAAGGTCATTTGTATGGTCGGAAAAGAGCAAGCAAAATTATTTTACGATAATGGAAAATTTGAACGCAAAGGGGCAGCACCAAAAAGGTTACAAAAAACGTTGCTTGGCGAGGGTGGTGTGCAAGGGTTAGATGAAAATCGGCATCATCATCGAAAAGCTATGTTCATGTCACTAATGACAAGAGAGATGCTAAAGGAAATCCAAGAGCTTACAGAAGCGGAATGGAGTCAAGAAATTTCTCGTCATTCAGCAGAACAGGTCACCGTTTATGATATGGCTAAACATGTTCTAACAAGGGTTGCTATGCAATGGACAGGCATTCCACTAGATAGACAGGAATCAGAAAAATGGGTAGATGAACTGAGTGCCATGTTTGAAAATGCGTCAAACGTAGGACCAAAGCATTGGAAAGCAAGAAGGTCAAGATCCAAAGCAGAGAAATGGCTAAAGCAATTAATCGAGGACATTCGTAAGGAAAAAATAAAAGTAGCCAAGTCAAGTCCCATTTATCAGTTTGCTTGGCACCAAGGGCTAGATGGCAACTTGTTAGATAAACAAACTGCAGCTGTGGAAGTACTAAATCTCCTTAGACCAATTGTCGCTATATCTGTTTACGTGGATTTCACTATATTAGCAGTGCATCAGTATCCAGAACAGGTCGATAAATTGCATCAAAAGGAATTTAGCTACGAGAATTTTATTCAAGAGGTTAGACGTTATTACCCGTTCTTCCCGTTTGCTACAGCAAGAGTAAAACAGGATTTTATTTGGAACGACTATCCCTTTAAAAAAGGAACCCTTACCTTATTAGATTTATATGGAACTAATCATGATCCAAGCTTATGGGAAGCTCCAGACCAATTTAATCCTAGTCGATTTAAAGAGTGGGAGGGAAGTCCATTTGATTTTATTCCACAGGGTGGTGGGGAATACGATATAGGTCATCGTTGTGCAGGAGAATTTATTACACTAGCCATTTTAAAAGTGACCCTGAAATTTTTCCTGCATGATGTTTCCTATCATTTTCCTAAGCAGGACTTAGATTACAGCATGAGTGAGATCCCGAGTCTTCCAGAAAGCAAAGTCACAATCATTATTGCTTAATATAAGGAGGGTGAAGAGAATGGAAAGGAAGTCAAACGACGATAAAAGAAGAGAGCCACAGCATGTCGACGAAATCCCGCTAAGAGATCTAGAAATAGATTTAAAAAATGAAAAGGATAAGAAAAAAAGCCAAAACACTTCACAATCAGAAGAGGATAAATAATAATAATTTAGGGAGTTAGCACCTGCTAGCTCCCTAAAATTCTTCATAAACAGCTGGATCCTGATCATTAATACGACCATCAGGCCTTGTAAGCTTCGCTATTTTATCCATATCCTCCTGACCCAAAGAAAAATCAAAGATGGAGATGTTCTCTAATTGACGCTCAGGGGAAGAAGATTTCGGAATCGAAACAGCCCCAAGCTGATAGTGCCAACGTAGGATGATTTGCGTAACCGATTTGTGATGCTTATGCGCAAGCTCTTGAAGGACTTCCTGATGAAGTATTTCACTCGTTCGGAATAAAGGGCTCCACGACTCGGTGACAATCCCATGCTGTTCATGCCATTTTCTTTGTTCCTCTTGGTTAAAGAATGGATGAAGCTCAATTTGGTTAATGCTCGGTAACACACCAGTTTCTTTTTCTAATCTTTTAAGATGTTCTGGTAAAAAGTTACTGACACCTATCGAGTGAATGAGTCCCCATTTCTTTGCATCGATTAATGCTTGCCATGCTTCCACATATTGATCCTGCTTAGGGTTTGGCCAATGAATCAGGTACAAATCATAATAATCCAAATTCGCACGGTAAAGGGACTCCTGTATGGCAGTTACTGCCTTTTGATAGGAATGATATCGACCCGGGAGTTTTGAGGAAATCCGTAAATCCTCCCGCTTTACTGAGCTTCTTCGAATGGCAGCCCCAACTGTGCCTTCATTTTCATAATTATAGGCAGTATCTATTAAGCGATAACCGCCATCCAGCGCAGATGTAATAGCACGGACACCATCACTTCCTTTCACTTTAGCGGTTCCTAAACCAATCATTGGTATACGAATGCCATCATTCAATGTTACTTCAGGTATTGTCATTATTCCACTCCTTATTTTGTGTTATATTATATTTATTACCACATTAGTGGTGGGTATGAAACTAATTTTACTGAATAAAAGGAGATATTGTCATGAAGCTTTCCGTAGTAATCATATCTGGACCATGTGGTGTGGGAAAATCAACGATCACAAAGGCGTTAGTCAACAACATAGAAAAAACGATGCTCGTTGAAGGAGACCTACTCTTTCATATGATATCTGATCAAACGATGAACTGGGAACAAAAATTAGCGATTACATGGCAAAATATATTGTCTGTGACAAATAATGCACTACAATCTAATTTGAATGTTGTTATTGATTATGTAGTAGAGGATGAACTAGATTGGTTTATTAGCCAATTAACGAATGAAAACGTCGAAGTCTATTATATTGTATTAATCGCCAATGATGAAGCCATCAGAGATAGAATAGAAAAAAGAGGAGATATCGAATTACTTCACAGATCCTCTCAATTATTACAAGAATTATCGACAAAGCAAGCCAATATCCCTTTTTTATATGATACTACGAATAAATCCATCACCGAAATCGTCCAAGATTTGGAGAAAAAAATGAAGCATTTCCGCTATAAAACAATGGAGTAATTTTTACCAATGAAATCTTCTTGCCATCCATTGAACAGCTTGCTTTACCTTATGCTCATATGTCATTCCTATGGCGAGCTGTTCTAAAGACGCAGACACACTTTCGAGTAAGAAATGGCGAGGTTCATCCTCTTGTATCTCCTTTAATAAGAACGATAAGTATTGTCTCTCTTTCTCTTCTTTTACGACCTTCTGGAGTGCTACTAGTCGATTTTTTAGGATGTGCTCCTGTTCCTGCTTTTCTTTCACATCTGTTTGTACAAACCAATCCTTCGGAAAAAATAGATCCTTTTGGCTGATTTGCTCGTCTAGCATGGACCTCAATCTTCTCATCGCATAACGAATGATCGTTTCTGTCGTAATATGCTCATCAACGCCAAGTCTTGCTGCGTATAGCATGGGATGGGTGATTCCGATCAACATAATAGCATGATCTAGTGTATAGGGATGGCCTTCTGATGGATATAAGTCCTCTAATCGTTTAGCAATCCACCTAATTTCTCCTTGATGGGCATCGGTTATATGCTCTTTTAATTCCTTGTCCTCCGAAAAAGATACCGTCTCAAATACGGTCATTAGATGATGTTGACGATTCATATTAATTCGAATGGCAATTTGTTGAATGAAGACTTCTTCATCTGCTTTGTCCTTCCCAAAAGCCAATTCTCTTCTTTTATCGATAATTTCTTCCCTAACAACCGAGATGATAGCGATTAAACAATCATTTTTAGATTGGAAATAATTATAAAATGTCCCTTTGGAAATCCCAGCTTTATCTAAAATATCCTGAATAGAAGTAGTATCAAAACCTTTTTGAATAAATAATTGATGGGCGGCCTCTATGATTTTGGTTCTTGTTTTTTTACTCATTTTTTCACCCTTTTATAACGTAAGTATACTTGTATAAACCTTATTATATCAATATTTATTACTTGAAACAAATTTTATTGTTGAAAAAATTGAACTATAGGTATAAAATAATGAAGTACTAAAACAAATTAATGGAAAGAAGGAAACAAAATACATGACTAACGAAACATCGATGCATGCAAAGCCTCCTTATGGCATGATTGCTATTTTGTTTATTGGAGCTTTTGTAGCACTTTTGAATGAAACCTTATTAAATGTTGCCTTACCGTCTATTATGGCAGACTTTGCTGTGGATGAAACAGATGTGCAATGGCTATCAACTGGGTATATGTTGATAAATGGAATATTAATTCCAGCCAGTGCTTTTTTTATTCAACGTTTTTCTGACAAGAAATTATTCATTACTGCCATGTCTTTATTTACACTTGGTACTTTTCTAGCAAGTGTTGCACCAGAATTTTGGGTATTATTACTCGCTAGAATGATTCAAGCATCAGGCTCTGCGATTATGATGCCATTATTAATGAACGTAATGCTCGCAGCCTTTCCAGTAGAAAAAAGAGGAGCAGCAATGGGATCATTCGGTATTGTCATGATCACAGCACCTGCTATTGGACCAACATTATCAGGCTGGTTAGTGGAGCATTATAGCTGGAGGATGCTGTTTGATGTCGTCTTACCAATTGCCCTCTTAACCTTAGTCATCTCTATCTTTAAACTGAAGGATGTTACGGGCCAACGCTCTATTAAGCTCGATATTTTATCATTGATTTTATCCAGTATCGGTTTTGGCGGATTGCTCTATGGTTTTAGTAATGCTGGGGATAGAGGCTGGGATGATCCTGTTGTATATGGAACAATCATAGCAGGAGCTATTGGACTTATCTTATTTATCATCCGCCAATTGAAAATGGATGAACCAATGCTAGAGTTTCGTATCTATAAATATCCCATGTTCGCATTGTCTTCTGCTATCGCGATTGTCATTGCAGTTGCGATGTTTTCAGCGATGATCTTAATGCCGATCTATGTACAAACAATAAGAGGTATTTCTCCAATTGACTCAGGCTTATTAATGCTACCAGGAGCAATTGTGATGGGAATTATGTCACCAATTACCGGACGACTTTTTGATAAATACGGTGCAAGAGCATTGGCAGTAATCGGTCTAACGATTACCGTCGTCACCTCCTACTTCTTTAGTAAAATTAGTATGGATACAGCCTATTCTACACTAGTGTTATTGTATACCTTTCGAATGTTCGGTATGTCTATGGTGATGATGCCTGTCATGACAAATGGTTTGAATCAATTACCAGCTATCAATAACCCGCATGGTACAGCAATGAATAATACCTTACAGCAAGTATCAGGTGCGATTGGATCAGCATTGTTAGTATCTGTGATGAACAATCGAAGAGATGACAAAATTGAAGACTTACTAGCTAATGGTGCAGGAAATGTAGAGGCAGGTGCACAGCAAGCTGGTTCGATCCCATTAGATGTGCTGCATGAAGGAATGCTTGCGGGAATTAATTTTAGCTTTTTTGTCTCTACCTTAATTGCATGTCTCGCGCTGATTTTAGCATTATTTATTAAACGCGTGAAGCCACCACATCAGCAAGACGCAGAAACGAAAGTCGAAGATAAAAAAATAGCTGTAGAGTAAAAAGCAAAATCAGACCGATTTTGCTTTTTTCTTTTAAGCGAGCTAATGGCGGTATCACTTATAATAGTGGCGGGAAAAATCCATAATATACTATTCCTACAAAAAATTAATAGCTCAAATGATCCGCTATTCTTGATATAATAGAATAAGCAGCTTAGAAAGGGGATCATCTTGAGGAGAAAAACTTGGATAAAGCTTAGTTTTGCACTTATTAGTATTCTATTAATCATAGACTTAATTGCAGGTAATTTCTTTTATGATTTAGCCATTAAAAGAGAGAAGAAGGAGTTTCTGCAAGGAAATGAGGATTTAACTGTCTCCACTGCAGCGATGGATGTTTTTTTAAAGGGAGATTGGCGTAGTTGGGTAGCGAATCAGGATTTTGAACAATGGCAACTAGAATCCTATGACGGACTCCATCTAAATGGTTATTTTTTAGAAGCAAAAAAGCCGACAAATAAGACAGTAATCTTAGCACATGGATATTTAGGCGATGCGATGGATATGGGATTATATGGCCAATATTATTATGAAGAGCTAGGCTATAATATTTTTACAGCAGACTTAAGAGGCCATGGGGGGAGTGAAGGAGATTACATTGGCTTTGGTTGGCATGATCGCCTTGACTATTTAGATTGGACCGACAAAGTAATCAATCGCGTCGGAAAAGATGCAGAAATTGTCGTTCATGGACTTTCGATGGGAGCCTCAACAGTATTAATGATGAGTGGCGAGCGCCTACCAGAAAATATTAAGGCCATTATCTCTGATAGCGCATACACAAGTGTGTACGACCTCTTTAAATATCAGATGAATCGAATGTATCATCTACCTGCATTCCCCATTCTACCGACAACAAGTCTGATCACAAGCATAAGAGCAGATTACTCCTTGAAAGAAGCCTCTGCGCTTGAACAGGTAAAGAAAGCAAATGTTCCAATCTTATATTTTCATGGTAAAAATGATGATTTTGTTCCAACTAAAATGGCGAGTAAGCTTTACCAGAACACGGAAAAAGCAGAGATCATGCTATTTGCTGAAGCAAGTCACGGAGAGGCATATGCCATTTATCGAGAGCAATATCAGACGAAGCTAACCGAATTTTTAACCAAATACATGAGATAAAGGAACCTAAAAAGCCATTTCACGATGGCTTTTTTTCTATATGGAATAACTTCAAGAAGAATGGAAAAGATAGGGAAAGCCAATCAAAGAGGAGGTCGTTTCAATGGAATGGGATTTAGTTTGGAAAGCAATCCTTATTGTACTAGCAGGTACATTGTTACTAAGATTTGCCGGAAGAAAAACGATATCACAAATGACACTAGCTGAAACGATTATCATGATTTCAATCGGAACCTTGCTTATTCAGCCAGTGTCGGGAAAAAATATATGGACAACCTTAATCGTTGGGGCCTTGTTAGTTATCACGCTTATTACAATGGAATACCTACAAATGAAATCAGATAGTATTGAAAAATTAATCACAGGAAAATCCAAAATATTGATAGAGAATGGAACAATAAATGAACAAAATTTAAAAAAATTGCGCTTAACCGTCGACCAGCTAGAAATGATGCTAAGACAGAGTAATGTGGCGAATATAAAGGATGTGGAGTTTGCCACATTGGAACCAAATGGTCAGATAGGGTATACCTTAAAACAAGAGGCTCAACCAGTAACCAAAAAAGAATTTCAACAATTGATGCAAATCTTAACTACCTCTCAGCCAAATCCTTCCTCCAATAATCTATTTACGGAAGTGAGCAAGCAATCTCATGATCAAGATCCGCCGAAGCATTTGCAGTAGGTTTTGTGATCGTAGAAAAGGGAAAAGGGAGGAAAAGTCGGTAAAGGGTGAATAAGCTTGTATTGGAAAAAGTGGATACCAAAAGATTCTTCTGAAATGGCGTTAATCATTTTGATCATAGGATTTGCCTTTATCATTGGTTCAACCTTTCTTTTTATTGAGATTGCCGATGATATTTTAGAGGATGAAAAGTTTTATATAGATCAGGTTGTCCAAGATGTAATGGAATCTGCACGAGATACATGGTTCCATTCCTTGATGGAAACCATAACCGAGTTAGGCTCTGTCCCAATACTAACGATCGCAACAATCGTGTTGGTCAGCTACTTATTTCTTTTTAAGAAAAGGAAATGGGAAGCGATCTTTTTTGGGATTAACATGGTTGGAATCAGCCTGCTTACCAAAGGCTTGAAGCTAATATTTCAACGAGATCGGCCAGAAATTCTGATGCAATATGATGGCACGGGCTTCAGTTTTCCAAGTGGTCACTCCACAGGATCAATCGCATTTTACGGTTTTTGCATCTACCTTGTTGCAAGAAGTCGTTGGAAAAGCAGGACAAAATGGCTCTGTAACAGTGTGTTAAGTCTGCTCATTGTACTGATACCGTTAAGTAGGACGGTTTTAAGTGTTCACTATTTTACAGATGTATTGGCAGGTGTCTCTTTAGGTTTAGCCTGGCTTTTAGTTTGTATTTTTGGATTGCAAATATTATTATGGAGACGTAGACACCATCACTTTAATTGAAAAATCGAATATGATTTAGTTGTGTCTTCATTCTATCTAATTTTTTTCTGAACTTATTTCTATTATCAGGTAATAAGTCAATACGAGATTGTGATGCAATTAATTCTGCTACATTTTCAATCGTCCTATTTTCCGTATTTATCCGCTGTTGAAATATATCATTTGATAATCCTTGTAAACATCTATCTATTTGTTTTGCTGACCAGGAATTGTTTCTTTCACCTCTCTTCCGTAATCTCTTTTGTATCGTTTCTTTGGAGGCCCATAATACAAAGTGATTAACGATCATTTTTTCCTTTCTAAGCCTGCCAATAATTTCATCAAAATACAGAGGGTTGACTATGGTCATTGGCACAATGATAACTCCATCATATTCGCTTTCGATATACTTCAAAAGGGTATAGTTGAACTCACGCCAGATGACATAATCTTGGAAATCTCCATTACCAATTTCTTTCGGTATATTCTTATCAATAAAAAATCCAATGTTTTCCGGGTCATACACAAAGGAATTAGGAATTCTTCTATGTAATTCAAAAGAAGTCTGTGTTTTCCCGGAACCAAAAGCTCCATTAACCCAAATAATCAATTAAATCACCTACTTTTCTAATAACAGCCTTAAGACCAATGAGCAGGGTGGCGTAAATGTAAAGGTAGTTTTGTCTCGCTATCTCCCTTTGCTGCATTTAACTGTGCTTGTGTCAGAAAAATACACTCTCTTAAATCAGCGCCACTTAAATTCGCATCACGCAGATCCGCACCGAGAAAATCAGCACCTCTTAAATCGGTATTGTTAAAATCTGTTGCAATAAGTAAGGCACCGCGAAGAGGAACTCCTTGTATTGCTTTATTACTTAGATTTGCTCCTATTAATTCTTTAGGTAATTTTCGATGTTTTCGAGTGTGTTTTGCCCGAATCACTTCACTTGTTTGGACGAGTAGTGGATTAATTTGGGAGCGATGATGCTGAATATCTAATTCTAATAAAGCCGCTGGGGAAAGATACGTCAAATCCTCTATGCTGTGAAAGGCTTTTTCTATATCAGCATGGAAGGAAGCCGTTTCTTCTCTATCCATCGCTTCATTCAAATAATAGAGTATTTCATGCAGCTGTTGCATAATGGGAAAAACCTCGAACATTTCCTGGGCAATATCTTCATGGTCCCGCCAGTTTTTGTTGGAATATGTTTGCTTGGCCACTTTTTGTCCAGCCCCAAAGCATTCATAGACTGAACAGCCACGAAAGCCTTTGGTTCTTAGTTCTTTATGTATGCTGCATCGAAAATCATCTTCTAGGTTTCGACAAGGCACACCTGCAGCTTTTTGAAAGGCAAAGTCACTTGATTTTGCATAGGGTAATGCCACACAGCATAGGCCAAAGCATTGCTCACAATCTGCCTGTAAATCTTTATCTGAAATGAGTTTCATAGCAACCTCCACTTGCATGTTATAGGTTCATTCTATCATAGCATGGATTGTCCGTAACCCCTATTAATAAAAATAGAATGCAATAAAAAATCCCCTCAGTAAAATAACTGAGGGAAATCGCCTAACATAAAGATGGAGGAATATGAAAATTCGTGTTAAATGTATAGGGAGGAGCTGCAGATAATTTAGGAGCAGATCCATAGGCAGGTGGGTTTTGAACATAACAGAAGGTAGAACATCCATCCATGCTTGGACCATGTGCCCATCTACCTTGTGCCGATTCCTCGCCTCGAGAGAAATTATAAAAATCATAGGCAACCTGTTGTTTTTCTAATTGGCGAGGGAAGGTAGAAGGAACGACTACCCCTTCTTTTTGCTCAAGTTCTTCAATTGCTGCAAGCCACATATTTTGATGCATCGTATCCCTTGCAATTAAAAAGGATAGCATATCTTTCACACCACGGTCAGAGGTTATTTCGTACAGTCTAGCAACCTGAAGTCTTCCTTGGGATTCTGCATTTAAATTTGCTCTAAAATCAGCTAATAAATTCCCACTAGAAATAATATAATCGGCAGTCCACCTGTTACCTACACTGTCAGCAGGCATGGCACCTAATCCAGAAACAATAGCGTGCTGCGGATTCATCCCACCAATAATAGCAGCCATTACAGGATCCTTTGCTGCCTCTTCAAGGTCCCCGACAGGAGCATCATCTAACAGACGTGCTATCATAGTAGCGAGCATTTCAATATGTGCTAACTCTTCTGTTCCTACATCCATTAACAAGTCTTTATATTTTCCATCCATTCGAACATTAAAGCCTTGGAATAAATATTGCATAGCCACAGAGATTTCGCCAAACTGTCCACCTAACACCTCTTGTAATTTCTTTGCGAATAGAGGATCCGGCCTATCTGGTTTGGCAGGATACTGTAATTCCTTTATATGGTAAAACATAAATTCACATCCTTTTCCCTAAGATAGGTATCTGTACTTAATCTATGCTCCCGCCTAATATTTGTGATCATTTTACCGTGAGTTCAATTAAGTGAATGTTTGGCAAAATCTTGGTATACTATCCATCGAAGTTATTTTCTAAAGGGGGAAAACAAGTTGGATACATTATTTAGCCCATTTAACATAAAAAATTTAGCGTTAAAAAATCGAGTGGTAATGCCACCGATGTGTCAATATTCCGTTTCAAAAAAAGACGGAACACCAAATGATTGGCATTATACCCATTATGTCAGTCGAGCAATAGGTGGTACGGGTCTGGTGATTGTGGAAATGACAAATGTGGAGCCAGATGGACGGATTTCGAATCATTGCTTAGGCCTTTGGTCTGATGATCAAATTCCAGCCTATCAACGGATTGTGGATGCGGTCCATGAGAATGGTGCTAAGATCGGTATTCAAATCGCTCACGCAGGACGTAAAGCGGAGGATGCAGATCTGCCTGTCGCACCATCTGCAATTCGTTTTGATGGGAACTACAAAACTCCACGAGCGTTAACAACAGGAGAAGTCAAGGAAATGGTGGAAAAATTCCGCTTATCGGTACGAAGAGCAGTCAAAGCGGGATTTGATACCATTGAGCTCCACGGTGCCCATGGTTATTTAATTCATCAATTTCATTCCCATCTAACCAATAAGCGGGAGGATGAATATGCGGATCTCACCAAATTTGGTGTAGAAGTAATCAAAGCAGCTAAAAGTGAGATGCCTGCAGATATGCCATTAATTATGCGAATCTCTGCAACAGAATTTGCCGAAAATGGCTATGAGCTACAGGATGGTGTCAAACTCGCTCAAGTGTATAAGGATGCAGGAGTAGATATGATTCATGTCAGTGCTGGAGGAGAAGGAGCAATAGCCCCATCTCGTAATCCAGGAGGACATGCGGGATATATGGTACCATTTGCACAAGAAATGCGTAACGCATTGCAAGCTCCTGTTATTGCGGTAGGACGCTTAGAAGACCCAGCACTAGCTGATGCTATTATCGGAAATAAAGCGTCCGATCTCGTGGCAGTCGGACGTGGCATGCTAAGAGATCCATACTGGGCCATTCATGCTGCCCGCCAATTACACCAGGAAATCGAAATACCTGTCCAATACGAGCGAGGATTTTAAAAATACTAACGAAATGCCCTGCACCCCAATTTGTTAAACAAATAGGGTGCAGTTTTTTTATTGTAAGAATAGTAATCCCCTCTGCGATCAGGCCAATAATATTATCTGTGATATTGGATATTTATGTTAATATAAGATGGAGTCTGGTGATAAAATGGCAAAAAGATTATTAGGAGTTGAGAAAATGGAACACACCATGCGCCTAAATGAAACACCTTTCTATTCAATGAAATCTGGGAGAAAAAAAGTAGAGGTCAGATTAAATGATGAGAAAAGAAGAAGAGTAAAAGTAGGAGATACAATAACATTCACAAAAATCCCTGAAGGCAACGAAACATTAACAGTCGAGGTTATCAGTCTAAAGCAGTATTCGTCTTTCAAAGAAATGTATGAAAATATCCCAGCAAGTGATTTTGATGCAGTTGGTAGTTCGATCGGAGAAATGGTCGAACAAACCTATCAAATATATTCTCCAGAGAAGGAAAAGGAATGGGGTACACTCGCGATTATTATTCGATTAATGGATGGAAAAAGTCACAAGTACTAGGATAGTAAATGGGGAGTAATATTAGGGAAAGGAATGATTATTGTTGAAATTATTAAAAGTTATTTTAGCAGTTTTCGTTGTTTGTTTGTCAGGATATGCTTTAGTTACTGGGAGTTTTAGTATAATTCCATATGCACAATTAATCTTAGGATTCATGCTCTTGGCTATGGGAATTAATGAACTTCAAGCAAAACGCAAAGGATATGCCATTATTTCTTTTCTCACGGCTGCATTTGTTATATTCGCCAGTATATTTAGTATTAAGTTAATTCCTTAGGATTCGAATTGTTTTTTTACAAGCTATAAGAGGTGGGATAGGTTTATGATAACAGAATTGAATAAAACCCAATTTAGTAAATGTAGAAAATTACTAAATGAAAATGGTCAATTAGAAGCTATAGCAGTCGTTGAGAATATAAATCCAGGTCGTATTTTTGTGGATGATTTGGATAACTCAACCTAGGGGCTTATTTGTTAGGGAATAATTATCTAATTAATTGTCTGATATAGATTTCAATACAGTAATGACTAAAAAGCTAAATTCCCTTGGCAAGGATGGCTGGGAGCTGACAGGGGTGGAACAGTTTTTTATTTTAAAAGAGAGTACAGGGAAGGAGATTAATTGTTTGATTACACTCCATCCAATTTTAACTGCTTACAAAATAAGAATTTATTAATACTGTATAGGTAATATTTATTAAAATAGTAAATATTACCTATTTAATTTTTCCAAAAAATACCGAAAATCAGGATAAGGATTAATTGGAGGTGGTAGCAAAAGAACTATGCTATAAAAATTTGTATTCTACCATTTTGAAAGCGCTAAAAATATTGGAAACTTATGAAAGTGGGGATGTTAAATTGAAATTCACAAGACTATGTTTTATGCTAATTCTTACATTTATTCTAACAAGTACTGGTGTAACGGTATTAGCTATCGAGGATAATGAAAATACGTCGTCGAACCCTTCCCTAAATTTTAAAAGTAGTAAAACAAATGAATTTAGTGAAGTAAATAATGAATCGATTTCATCTAAGAATGTAGATATTGATACTTTGATTAAAAAAACTAATGACCTCAACCCTACCTATCAGTCAATTACTTCTCAGATATTAAATGATTCATATGAACCGAACAACACAATGGAGACAAGTACACCTATTTTATTTGGACAAGAATTAAATGCTAATATTGGAGATGCAGAAGATGTAGATTGGTATCAAATAGATCTTACTGCAGGTACGGATGTCGCATTTCTATTAAAAAATATTCCTAGTGATGCAGACTATGACCTTTATATATTTGATCCAGATTTAAATTATGCCCTATCCGAAAATATTGGGAACGCAGATGAGAAACTTTACCTGAATATAAATACTACTGGAACTTGGTATATAGCCATTATGCCTTACAACAGTTATAATGCTGAAGAAAACTATCAATTATTTGTAGGAGATGCTTGGTTACAGGATAGCTTCTCTGTAGATACAGGTATGGGATTTAACTATAGTCAAAACAATGTCGGAACCATATTGCCATACCAGATTCTAGATTTAATAGAGGAACCCGGAATTCCAGATTCGGCTAGAGTAACCGGAATTCGATTTTATACAGCCAGTTCTTTAGGAAGATGGGGAAATCAAACTGATTTCATATATTCCGCCCAAAGTGGGGAGTGGTATCAAACTAATCCGGGTCTTAACGTGATTCTAGGTTTACCTCCAGAAGACGAAAATCCTTTATTTGTAAAACAACAGTGGGCTATTACCTCAAGTATAGAAACTCTTTTTCAAGTTACTGGTTATTATAGTCCTGGTGTTACATTTGATTATAAATATCTTAGAGATTAAAGGATGGGTTCAAAGATATTAACAGATTAATAGCCCTGCAGTAAGTCTAGCACATGGTTATAATAAAAGGAGCACACACGCTGAGTGGTGCTCCTTATTCTTTATTTACTCTTTTTTTATGAGTAATTTCACCATATGTTTTATGATAGAAATAAACATCAATTGTTAGTAAGCTACGTCTCGCTCCTGAATATCTATTAGCTCTTCTAAATAATTGAGGAAGGTGGCATTGTCTGATGCTCAAAAGGTATTTAATCACTGGCTTTCTGATGAACGCGTATCGGATAATCGAGTTAGTGCGGCGCATAAAACTGTTATCGAAACAATGGAGAGGGTAGAAAAGATAGTCAAGAATTATGACAGAAAGGAATTTTGTTGGTGGGCTATTGAGCGAAAAGTCAATGGCGAATTAATTGGTGAAATCGACTTGTATGATTTTGATAACTATACAGGAAACTGTGAGGTAAGTTACTCGATAGGACACACATGGTGGAATCAAGGGTATGCGACCGAAGCCTTAAAAGCAGTGGTGGAATTTGGTTTCCGATATATGAACATACATAAAATTGCGGCAGCCCATAACACCGATAATCCGGCTTCTGGAAAGGTAATGGTTAAAGCTGGACTGGTTCAAGAAGGAGTTATTAGACATATGATTCGTAATGCCAAAAACCAATATAAAGACTGTGCGGTTTATGGAATAATTCAAGAAGAAGATTACCTTAATACCGACAGTGCTTTTATTGTAGGGATGGAGGACATAAGTAAAAACTGAAAGAAGTACACAACTAAATCCCCCAATCTAGATGTTTTTTTCTCAAAAATGATTTAGAATGAAAGGAAGAAACAAGAAGAAAGGTACGTGATCGCTTTGGACTTTAGACCTTGTATTGATTTGCATCAAGGAAAAGTAAAGCAAATCGTTGGAGATACGTTAAACGAAGTGGGAAAGCCTGTTGTCGAAAATTACATATCAACCTATAAAAGTAATCACTATGCGGAAATGTTTCAACGAGATGGGCTGAAAGGTGGGCATGTTATTATGCTAGGAGATGGAAATCAAGAAGCAGCCTTAGAAGCTTTAAATGCCTATCCAAACGGACTGCAAATTGGTGGGGGGATGAATGCAGATAATGCATCGTTTTATCTTGAAAATGGTGCCTCTCACGTTATTGTCACCTCCTATATTTTTCAAAATGGTGAGTTGAATAAAGAACGATTAGAGAAATTGCTGGATACCATTGGAAAAGACAAGCTTGTGATTGATTTGAGCTGTAAGCAAAAGGATGGAAAATGGTTTGTCGTCACAGATAAATGGACAAAGTTCAGCCAGATTGAAATCAATCAAGAGACCATTCGAGAATTTGAGCAATACTGCGATGAGTTCCTGATTCACGCAGCAGATGTGGAAGGGAAGAGAAGTGGATTTGAAGCAAATTTAGTGGAAAAGCTCGCGGATTGGGTATCGATTCCAACAACCTATGCTGGTGGGATTCGTTCGATGGAGGATCTTGACCATTTTCGCGAGCTATCGAAAGGTAAGCTTGATATTACTATTGGAAGTGCCTTAGATATTTTCGGTGGGGAGCTATCTTACCAGGAAGTAGTAGCATATTGTCATCATAAATAGGAAAAGGGCCGCTTCGTTTAAAAAAGAAGTGGCCCTCCTAATTTTAATAAGGATCTGAAGGCTTGGACATTTCCTCTGCCATATCAACCGCTTTTTCCATTTTCTCTTCACGACTGCTTGTCGCATTCTTGAGTCCATCCTCTAATCGTTTACCATAGTCTTGATCACATTGATAGCACATCTCCACCATCTTTTGCTGAATTTCCTCGTGACAACTAGCCAAGGCATTTACAAGGTTTGCGATTAAATCATCCTTCTCCCAATCCGCTAAACGACGGTAGGTTTCTCCCGCTTGACCAAAATTGTTCTCGCGAGAAATAGCTTTACGTTGGAGATTTCCTTCCACATGTGGCTCATGCTCAACGCCTGGATTTTTCGCTTCCTTTAACCCGCCAAGTAAGGATGGCTCATAATCAATATGAGGATTCTTATGTTCCCCATAGTCCTCTCTGAAATCCATTTGTCCACCCGTTTGATTTGTCACAACCCTTTTATGTGGACGGTTGATTGGCAACTGAAGATAATTAGCACCTACACGGTAGCGCTGTGTATCAGAGTAGGAATAGGTTCTCCCTTGCAAAAGCTTATCATCGGAAAAATCAAGCCCATCGACTAGCACCCCTGTACCGAATGCCGATTGCTCTACTTCCGCATGGAAATTATCAGGATTTTTATTTAACACCATTTTTCCAACCTTATGCCATGGATAATCTTCCTTATACCAAATCTTTGTCGGATCTAACGGATCATAATCTAGTTCCGGATGCTCTCCGTCCTCCATAATCTGTACATAAAGCTCCCATTCAGGGTAATTGCCTTCCTCAATGGCTTCGTAGAGATCTTGAGTAGCATGGTTGAAGTTCTGTCCTTGAATTTTATTGGCTTCCTGCTGTGTCAAGTTTCTAATTCCTTGCACAGGCTCCCAATGATATTTCACTAAAACAGCCTTACCTTCCGCATTGATCCATTTGTACGTATGTACTCCAGAGCCTTGCATATGGCGATAAGTCGCTGGAATCCCCCAAGGAGAATAGACAAATGTAATCATATGCATCGCCTCTGGGGACCTGCTGACAAAGTCAAACATACGCTCAAGGTTTTGGTAGTTCGTCACTGGATCAGGGCGGAATGCGTGGATCATATCAGGGAATTTTAATGGATCACGGATAAAGAATATTTTCAAATTATTCCCGACTAAATCCCAGTTGCCATCCTCTGTGTAAAATTTAATCGCAAAGCCACGAGGGTCACGCAACGTTTCTGGAGAGTGCTTGCCGTGAACCACAGTAGAAAATCGCACGAATACCGGTGTTTGTACCTCTGTATTGGTAAACACCTTTGCTCGGGTATATTTGGAGATAGGCTCCCCGTTTACTGTTCCATATGACTGGAAATAACCATGCGCTCCTGTACCACGGGCGTGAACAATACGCTCAGGGATTTTTTCACGATCAAAATGACTTATTTTCTCCAAAAAATCGTAATTCTCCAATGTCATTGGACCACGATTGCCAACGGTTCGAACATTTTGATTGTCTGTCACGTCATGGCCTTGCTGGTTTGTCAAAATTTCCTTTTCCTTCTTGTTTTTGTCCATTTGGATGCCTCCTTGATAACTAGTCATCTCCATTATTCCCTAATGATGGCACGTTATGCGGAAAGAGGCATCTAGTCAGTTACTATAGTTGAAAACAAAAGTAGCCATATGCCTGTACACTAATTTTTGCTTGATCTTGAAAGGTTACCTGTCTGTTTGTGAACAATTCCTTTGCACTGCGATTAGCTAATTCATCTAAAATAATGTCTTGTTGTTTATCCTCATTATTCAAAACAAAAATTAGCCTGTTCGTGTTTGTTCTTTTTTCATAAACAATGACATTTCCTTGCCCTGTTAAAAACTGGAATTCCCCCGAATTGCCGAAGCCTTTAATTTCCTTTCTCCACTGGATTAACTGTTGAACAAATGAAAACAAGGATTGGTCTTGATTCTCGTCTTCCCATTCCATACATGCACGACATCCTGGATCTTCTCCGCCAGATAAGCCAATTTCATCCCCATAATACAAGCATGGGGAACCGAGGAAGGATAACTGAAATAGATACAGTAGTCGTGCCCTTCTCTTGTCGTTATCTGCTAAGGTTAGTATCCTAGCTGTATCGTGACTATCCAATAAATTAAAGGCGACCTCATTCACGTTTTGTGGATACATATGCAGTACATTCGTGATGCTATCCACAAATGTTTGACTATCCATCCTTTGTCTCGCAAAAAATTCTATCGCACCATTGGTGAAAGGATAATTCATCACAGCATCAAATTGATCTCCTTCGAGCCATGGTAAGGAATCATGCCAAATTTCACCGAGGATATAAGCATCAGGCTTGACTTTTTTGACTACCTGTCGAAACTCACGCCAAAAGGAATGGTCAATCTCATTGGCAACATCTAGTCGCCATCCGTCAATATCAAATTCCTTGACCCAATATTCCGCTACATCTAGCAAATATTTTTTCACTTCCGAATTCGCCGTATTTAATTTAGGCATGGTCGAAACAAATCCAAAGGCATCATAATTAGGCTTCGGTTCTGTTTCTATCGGAAAATCCCAAATGTGAAACCAATCCTTGTATCGTGAATCTTCCTGGTTTTCTAATACATCCTGGAATGGTTCGAAATAAAAGCCACTATGGTTAAAAACAGCATCAAGCATGACTTTTATGCCACGTGCATGACATCCCTTCACAAGCCGGCGGAAGGTTTCCTTATCTCCAAATTGGGGATCAATTTCAAAATAATCAATCGTATCGTATTTATGATTAGAATAAGCCTTAAAGATAGGGGTGAGGTAAATGCCGTTTATCCCTAAATTCACTAGGTAGTCAAGGTGATCGATGATTCCTTGAAAATCCCCGCCAAAAAAATTTGTTGGTGTCGGATTAGTGCTGCCCCATGGTAAGGTTCCTTTTGGATTAAGGGAGGAATCCCCATTAGCAAACCGCTCAGGAAAAATTTGATACCATACCGTATCCTTTACCCATTTAGGGGCACGAAAATTATCGGCCTCGTGAAGGTATGGAAAACAATAAAAATTGCCAATTTCCTTAGGTATTTCCTCAAAATAACCTCGCTCTGTCACGATGATCGTTTTATTTTGCGCGGTGGTACAGCGAAAACCATATCGTAATCTTCGATAGGGTGGTTTTATTTGGATTTTCCAATAATCGATATCTCTAGTGGAACCAGTTCGCTTCATTTCACTGAGCTGATATTGCCAATCCTTTTCTTTAAAATGATAAGGGTCGGCATAGATTAGCTCCACTTTTTTTATGAATTCTTTTTTTGTTTCTAGCATAATTTCTACAGTTTCTTTATTCTTGCCATATACATATGGAAGAATTGCTCGATGACGAATATCTGTTAGCATTGTTCAAAACTCCTTTTATATATAGTAAACAACCCCATTAATTTAATGGGGTTGTTATCAAAAGCATTGCCCGCTTCAATAGGTTAATTTCTCCAGTTAAATTGGATGGTGTCTGTTCCTGTGGTAGGGGTTGAATAGGTTCTATTCGTGCCACTTTCCCAGGTGACATTTCCTTGACTATCTTTTTTAATAAATTTAAATTCGATTTCCTGTCCTGCTGGTACACCTATGTCATAATACCAAGAAGGATATTGATACATAACTTGATTAAAAAATGGACCAATCGCTTTATCTACATCCCAATTACCAAGCTCCTGTGTATTTCCAACTAGATAAATAGAAGTACCATAATCTGTTTCTGCGTTATCGACAACAAAACGAACGGGGACGAGTTGGTTTGTCAAAATTTCAAATCCCTCGTAATTATTGCTTGATACTTGCGACGAAGTCTCCACCGTAACCGCATATTTTCCAGCAGCAAGGGCAGGGATCGTCACAACAATTTCTGAGTCACTCCAGCTTTTTACTTCTGCTGTTTCGTTACCGAAGAACACGTTTCCGTTGGAGCTTCCAAACCCTTCACCAGTTATCGTTATGTCATTCCCTTGTTGACCTACCATTGGACCAACATGTCCGATAGATGGCCCATTGCTCTCTGCTGTATACTGCCATACCGCTACCTCATTTGGAACCAATTCAAAGCTGTTAACTTGTTGATCCTGGTTCACCGTGATGGAATTTCCATTTAATAATCCAGCAAGTACATCGTCATAGTTTCCGCTTGGTAATGCTGTTTGCATGTTTGAGATATTGTATGCGGTGTCTCCACTATTTACAGCAGTTACGACAACATGGTCTCCAAATTTTCTTTCATAAATATAAACATCTTGATTGATCCAACGCTCTGTTGTATTTCCAAAGCCTAGTGCTGGATTGGCTTGTCTTAAGGCTGATAGCTTACTGATCAGTTGATACGCTTTCGTATTTTGATCAAAGCCTGGCATTGGTTTTCTGTTTTCCGGATCTCCTTCTCCTGTTAGATATTGCTCTGTGCCATAATAAATCGTAGGGACACCTCGGGAGGTGAGAAGCACGGCTAATGCCATTTCCGTGTCGGTTTTTGAAGTAGTAGAGGATGTAAATCTACTCATATCATGGTTATCAATAAAGGTAACCTGATCATTTACTTCGTCATAGCTAGCAGATGTATGCTCAATCATTTCATGAAAGTCAGTCCACGTAGCATCTTCATCCTTTAATACAGAGCGGAGCGCTTGACCATAACGAAAATCTAATAAACTCATACCACTTTCATTTGCGAAATCATGATTTTTCGGATCAATTTCTCCTTTTCCTAAAAACCATTCCCCAAATGTAAAAACAGGCTGATGAGTGTAAATATGATTGACTAGTGTTTCCTGCCACCCTCGGGACATATGCTTGACCGCATCGACGCGAATGCCGTCAATCCCAAGATCTAACCAATGCTTGATCGATTCTTTCAAATATTGATCAATTGTTTCGTTTTGGAGATTATAGTCAGCGAGATCATAGAGGTTTCGATAAATCCCATCCTCCAATGAGGAGAAATCAGTTCCCCCATTATGGTGGAATAAGCCTTGATCATCATTAGAATAATTACCGAGTAACGTACCATTATCATAAATCGCACCATTTTCTACATAATTAGGATCTGTCTCAAGAGCGGGAGAAGAATGATTTGGAGTAAAATCAATAATAATCTTCATCCCATTTTCATGAGCCACCTCTACTAATTGCTGAAAATCCGCTAAGTCTCCGTAAAATGGGTTGGTTTTCTTATAGTCCTTTGCCCAATACCCATGATAAGAAGTATAACCCTCAGGGTGAACAGCATACACATTTTCAACTGGCTGAGAAATCCATAAAGCGGTTACACCTAAATCCGTTAAGTAGCCATTTTCAATCTTTTCGATAATTCCTTGCCAATCTCCGCCTAAATATTTATGCAGATTACTGGCATCTGGGCTATAAAGCTCACCTGGAGGGTTATTCGTTGGATCACCGTCATAGAATCTGTCTGTTACAATTTGATAAATGACATCTTGGGAATAATCGACTTTTGACGAAGCCTCGATTTCCGAGCTAAATTGTTGGAAAACGAGCAAACAAAGCAACATAAATGCAAACGATTTCGCAAAATTTGCTAAAAATTTCACTATTTATCCTCATCCTTTCCAGCTAAATTTGGACTTTTCACCAGAGCCTCCTTTCTAAAAAAACAACCCCGACTTCTCGATTGGAAGCCGGGGTTGTTGGTAAAATCCAAAGCATTGCCCTCAAATTATGATCGAAGATAAATCTTGTTGTTATATATATTATTACAAGAAAGTATAAAATAAGTCAATATAAAATATGTTTTAAAATTTTATTAAAAAGGTTATTTAATGAAGGAAAAATTTAAAATACAAAAATAAAAAGAAAACGCTTGCGCGAAATAAGTGGCGGATGTATAATGTAAACAATTAAGTGCAAGCGATTGCGCAAATTAAATAAAAAGGGGAGTTAGAAATGAAAAAGAAAACATTTTTATTCTCAATTGGGGTTCTATTGATTGCCCTTCTAGCATTAGTAGGATGTGCACCAGACCGAGAAGAGGCAAGTAATAGTGAAGGTAGTAAAGAATCAACAAATGAAGCTTCTGATAATAAGCCTGAAGAACTGACGATTTGGGCAAATGACGAAGAAGAGCAATTACAGGCTATTGAAGAAATCGCTGCCAAATATGAGGAAGAAGAAGGAATTAAGGTGAACGTTGTGGCGAAATCGATGCTAGAACAACTAGATGAGTTGGCACTAGCTGGACCAGAAGGAAGAGGTCCCGATCTATACTTTCAACCACATGATCGTATAGGTGATATTGTCGCTCAAGGACTCGCTCAACCATTAGAAATAGAAGAATCAGATCAAGCCTCCTATAGCCAAGTTTCATTGGATGCGGTTACTTATGAGTATGATGGTCAGACAGATTTATATGGTGTACCTGCTGTTATTGAAACATATGGGATTTTTTATAATAAAGATATTATAACGGAAGAGCCTAGTACAATCGAAGATTTGAAAGTAGCCTTGGAACAACATACCGATGCATCACAGGATAAATACGGATTTTTAATGAAGCCTAATGACTTATATTTTGCTTATCCATTCTTTAAGAACTATGGTGCGTATATCTTTGGTGGTGATGTAGGGGAATATGATATCACGGATGTAGGCTTAGCTAATGAAGGAGCGATTCAAGGTGGAGAGTTATACCAATCTTTCTTTGGTGATGGGATGATTCCAGCATCTACTACTACGGATGTTATTGATGGATTGTTTACAGAAGGAAAAATCGGTGCTGTGATTAATGGACCTTGGAGTATACCTAGCTACCAAAAAGCGCTAGGGGATAAGCTTGGTTTTGTACCTTTCCCTGAAATTAATGGTAAACCTGCGTCTACACTGGTTGGTGTGAAATCATGGATGGTTTCTTACTTCTCAGAAAATACGGAATGGGCAACAGATCTAGCGTTATTTATTACAAATGAAGTGAACCAACAAAAGTATTTTGAAGTGGCAGGGGAGCTTCCAACCAATACCAATGCTTTAGCATCGATTGAAGACCCGATTTATGCTGCGTTTAGTGGACAAATCGAAAATGGTGTGCCAATGCCAAGTACCCCACAAATGTCACAAGTGTGGGAACCAATGAACAATGCTCTACAATTTTTAGCGGAAGGGGAAGATCCTGAATCAGTGTTAACAGAGGCAGTGGAATATATTCATTCCAATATTGAAGCAAGCGGTGGAGCTCAGTAAGAACTTTTTAGAGGAGTTGGGTGTCTGATACCCGCTCCTCTAAGTATGACAAAAAAGCTTCCTATTGTGGTGAGGTAAAGAGCTTTGGGCGTTTGCTATACCATAATGTGAGTTGAATCCTATAATGGTGAGCCCGACTTAATAAAATGTGCCAAGAGCAAAGTAACGTAGCACTTATACATGGATGTATTTTTCATCAATGAACGGGGGTAATTCTGTTGAAAAAAGAAATAAGTAACCATCCTTTTAAAAATCATAACCCAACGATAGCAACGCTTTTATCGATTATTTTTGCAGGGCTTGGTCAATTATATAATCGACGATTTTTAAAAGGATTTATCTTCATCTTATTAGAAGTAGCGTTTCTCTTAACACTACTTGATTCCATCAATTTTGGATTATGGGGACTAAGGACACTTGGAACGATACCGGGTACAGATCATTCGGTTCGATTACTCGTGTTTGGTGTGTTGTCCTTAATTGCCACGGTTTTTCTACTTGTGTTGTATATCTTTAATATTATTGATGCAAGAAAACAAGCGAAAAAGCTGAAGGAAGGCTGGAAGCCAAAGGGATTCAAGGACACGATTATCGATTTTTATGATAGTGCCTTTCCTTATTTGATGACTTTTCCTGGCCTTTTGCTAATGATATTTGTCGTTATTTTTCCATTATTATTTTCCGTATTACTAGCTTTTACGAACTACAATCTTTATAATTCTCCACCTCGTAATCTAGTAGATTGGGTCGGCTTTACCAATTTTACAGAATTAGTGACCGTTCCTATTTGGCAGGAAACCTTTGTCAGTGTACTGGCATGGACGATTGTATGGACAGTTATTGCTACCACCTTACAAATTGCGGTTGGGCTAGTGTTAGCCTTAATCGTGAATGATCCGAGAATACGGTTTAAAAAATTAATTCGAACCATTTTTATCCTACCATGGGCGGTTCCTGCATTTGTGACCATTCTCATTTTTTCTGCCATGTTCAATGACGATTTTGGAGCGATTAACCGAGATATCATTATTCCACTTATCGGTGGAGATGGTATCCCATGGCTAAGTGAACCGATTTATGCCCGTACGGCGGTTATCTTGATTCAAACATGGCTAGGCTTCCCATTTATCTTTGCATTGTTTACAGGGGTTCTACAAAGTATTTCGAAGGATTGGTACGAGGCAGCTGACGTAGATGGAGGAACTCGTTTTCAGAAATTCCGATACATTACCTTTCCTCACGTGATGTTTGCAACAGCGCCACTACTGATCATGCAATATGCACAGAATTTTAATAACTTTAATATTATTTACCTGTTTAATGAAGGTGGACCTCCAGTGCGAAACCAAAACGCAGGTGGGACGGATATCCTCATATCTTGGGTCTATAAGCTAACCTTTGATACGAATAATTATGCCATGGCAGCTGTTATTTCCTTGATCATGGGATTGATTATTTCTGGATTTGCATTCTACCAATTTAGACAAACGAAATCATTTAAAGAAGAAGGTGAAATTTAATGAATCAGAAGCAAAAATCGATTGTAGAACTAACCTTTATGTATCTCGTTATCATCCTAACATCGATCATTATTTTTTATCCATTGATTTGGACAATTGGCATGTCACTAAATCAAGGGAATAGCTTATATTCTTCTTCTTTAATACCAGAAAATTTCTCGTTTGAGCATTACAAATGGCTTTTTAGTGAACAAAGTGACTATTTAATTTGGTATAAAAATTCGATGATTGTATCGATATCCGTTGCTTTGGGGAGTGTTGTCTTAACTTCCTTAGTAGCTTATGCATTTTCCCGATATAAGTTTGTCGGTCGAAAAAATGGGCTGTATGTGTTCCTTTTACTACAAATGTTCCCGGTAATGATGGCAATGGTTGCCCTTTATATTTTTCTAAACATGATAGGGCTACTCGATACGTTAACCGGATTAATTTTTGTTTATTTAGGTGGACAAATTCCATTTAATGCTTGGTTAGTGAAAGGGTATTTTGATACGATACCAAGAGAGCTAGATGAGGCTGCTAGAATTGATGGTGCTGGACATCTCCGTGTTTTCTGGAGTGTGATGCTCCCACTTGCGAAGCCTATCTTAGCTGTTGTTGCCTTGTTTAACTTTATGATGCCATTGTTTGACTTCTTATTGCCATCCATTGTTTTGTCTAGTCAGGAAAATTACACATTGGCTGTAGGCCTCTATAATTTTATTAATGATCAATTTGCCAATAACTTTACACGATTTGCAGCAGGCTCGATTCTTATCGCCGTACCTGTCGCAGCAATCTATTTATTCTTGCAGCGCTACCTCATATCGGGGCTAACAGCTGGTGGTACAAAAGGGTAGGGTGTCCCAGATAAGCAAAATAGATTATAATAGGGGAGACTTGATATTTGCTAATATGAAGAAAGCTTCACAAATGATAAGAATAGATTGGTAGAAGGTGTCGTTTATGGGAGTTACAATAAAAGATGTGGCAAAAAAGGCTGGAGTAGCACCATCCACCGTTTCTAGAGTGATTGCAGATAATCCAAGGATCAGTTTAGAAACAAAAAAACGTGTGCGAAAAGCAATGAAGGATTTGGGGTACCATCCAAATTTTAATGCGCGGAATTTAGCGGTTAGGTCGTCTCAAGCAATCGGTGTTATTATGCCATCCTCTGCCGATAAAGCGCTCCAAAATCCTTTTTTTCCAGAGGTATTACGAGGAATTGGCGCCTATGCGCATAAGACAGAATATTCCTTGTATGTATCGACAGGAGGAAATGAAGAAGAGGTATTTGAAGAGGTAAAGCGGATGGTGAATGGGAACCGAGTAGATGGAATTATCCTGCTCTATTCTCGCATTGCTGATCCTGTTCAACAATTTTTAATCGAGAAAGGTTTCCCTTTTGTCATTGTTGGTAAACCGCAAGAACAAGAAAATGAAATTACTTATGTCGATAATGATAACGTAAAGGCTAGTAAGGAACTAACCAACCACTTAATCGATTTAGGACATGAACATATTGCCTTTATTGGTGGAGCACCTGAGCTCACGGTAACGATTGACCGTCTGAATGGCTATAAAACGGCAATTAAAGAAGCAAATTTAGAGCTACCTGCGGAATATTTTGCCCATGCTGAATTTCTGAAATCAGGGGGACGCGACGCGGTAGAGCAATTATTCGCATTGGATATACCGCCAACTGGATTAGTCGTAGCGGATGATTTAATGTCCTTTGGGGTGATTAGTACATTAGAAGAGCTAGGTTTAAGTTGTCCGGAGGATGTTTCGATTACATCCTTTAACAATCTTTATTTATCAGAGATTACTACACCTCCATTAACTACGGTGGATATTCAAATCTATATGCTAGGATTTCAATCCGCACGTTGTTTAATTGAAAGAACGAAAAATAAAGAAGAGCCAGTAAAGCGTATTATTGTTCCATACGAAATTCAATATAGGCAGTCGACAAAAGAATTAGACGGGAAGAACCGATGAGTTAAAGCTTATCGGTTTTTCTATATTTCTTTATTTGGTCGAATGATTTACAATAGAAAGAAAATCATTAGTAGGTGTGATTGGATGAAGTATGCCTTATATCAAATGAATGTCCATGTGGCAAACCCAGAAAAAAATCGCGAGAAGATTGCTAGTTGGATAGAAAAGCAAATGATGGAGACAAAGCCAGATACCATTGTCCTACCAGAAATGTGGAACACAGGCTATGCCCTAGACCAATTAGAACCAATAGCTGATCAAAATGGCAAAGCGACGATTCCATTTTTAAGTAATTTAGCGAAAGAATTTTCCGTTAATATAGTGGGCGGCTCTGTCGCCAATAAAAAAGAGGACGGGATCTATAATTCTAGCTTTGTGTTGAATCGAGAAGGAGAGGTCATTCATCGATATGACAAAATTCATTTAGTTCCTATGCTCGATGAACCTAAGTACTTAGAAGGTGGTCGAAATAAAGCAGGTCATTTTGAATTAGATGGGGTGAAGATGGGAGTAGTCATCTGCTATGATCTCCGATTTCCTGAGCTATTACGACCATTAGCATTAAATGGTGCAAAGGTAATCCATATTGTAGCCCAATGGCCAAGCGCGAGGATTGAGCATTGGAAGTATCTGTTGCATGCTCGTGCGATTGAAAATCAATGCTACATCATTGCAGTGAATAGCTCTGGCAGTTGTAAGGAAACACAATTCGCTGGCGAATCACTTGTGATTGATCCTGCAGGTAAGCTTGTTACAAGTGGTCCGAGTGAAAAAGAAGCGAGCCTCCATGTGACACTACAGCTAGAAAAAGTGACAGAAACACGTAAAAGCATTCCGATATTTACAAGTCGTGTCCCACATTTATATGAATCAGTGAAGGGAGATTTCCATGCATAAATTTGACGTCTCAGACACTTTAAAAAGATTACCAGAGCAGTTTTTTGCAAATCTCGTTAAAAAGGTGCAAACCTTAGTAGTAGAGGGGCATGATGTTATTAATTTAGGGCAAGGGAATCCTGATCTCCCGACACCTAAATTTATTGTGAAGGCATTACAAGAAGCAAGTAAAAATCCAAAATTTCACAAATATCCGCCCTTTCAAGGCTATTCCTTTTTAAAGGAGGCAGTGGCGGAATTTTATCTGAGAGAGTATGGCGTCAATCTTGATCCAAACAAAGAAGTAGCGATTTTATTTGGTGCGAAGACAGGTCTAGTAGAAATCAGCCAATGTCTCCTCAATCCTGGTGATCGGGTGCTTGTTCCAGACCCAGGCTATCCGGATTATATGTCTGGAATCGCTATAGCCAATGCGCAAGCAGTTTATATGCCTTTGTTAAAGGAAAATGATTTTTTACCTGACTATGGTTTAATGGATAAAGAGGATTTGGATCGTGCTAAATTAATGTTTTTAAATTATCCCAATAACCCTACAGCAGCCACGGCAACACTGGAATTTTTTGAAGAAACTGTCACAGTTGCCAAAGAGCATCATATTTGTGTCGTCCATGATTTTGCTTATGGAGCAATCGGCTTTGAGGATAGGAAGCCACCAAGCTTCTTACAGGCAGAAGGGGCAAAGGATATTGGGGTGGAAATGTATACCCTCTCGAAAACCTTTAATATGGCTGGCTGGAGAATCGGCTTTGCTGTAGGAAATGCCTCCGTAATTGAGAGCATAGAACGAATGCAGGATCATTTCTATGTGAGCATATTTGGTGCGATTCAATATGCAGCAAAGGAAGCCTTACTTCACGGTGAAAAAGCAATGCAAACAAATAACCAAGTGTATGAAGGTAGACGAGCGACTTTTCTGAAGGCTGCTGCACAAATAGGCTGGCATGGAGGAGTGGCAAAAGGGTCTTTCTTTGTTTGGATGCCAGTCGCAGAAGGCTATACTTCAGAGCAATTCTCGGAGCTTTTATTAGAAAAGGCACATGTCGTTACTGCACCAGGAATTGGCTTTGGACAAGCGGGAGAGGGCTTTGTAAGGATTGGTCTGTTGGATAAGGAAGAGCGTCTAGTGGCCGCAGTGGCACGAATTGGGCAATTGAATTTGTTTTAGAATGATGAGGAAATCTCTAACTACTAAAAAAAGGTGTTGAGAAAGATTGGAAAAAGAATCAAAAAAAACAAATCGCAAAAATGAAATATTATCTGCTGCTATCGAAGTATTCGCAGAAATTGGATATTATCGTGCTACAACAGCAAAAGTAGCAGAGCGAGCAAGTATTTCCCAACCGTACATTTTTAAATTCTTTTCTTCAAAGGAAGAGCTATTGTTAAATGCACTTCAATTATCTTGGGAAAGAATTATCAAAAGCTTTCGAAAAACGGTAGAGATAACTTCAGCAGACAAATTAGAATGGGAGCTAATCGAGGCCTATGAAGAGATTTTACGATCCTATAAAAGTGAGATTCTCTTGCAAATGCAGTCCCAAACCATTCCTGATGACTCCATTCGTACAGAAATGCAAAGGGGATTTCGAGAGGTGAATTCATTGGTTGTAGATGCTTTTAAAGAAGCAAATATAGAAAATTCAGAGGAGCGGGCTTTTCTCTTTTTGGCAAGAGGAATGCTCTGTAATGTATCCATGGCATTAGACATGCCTGAACTACTTCATAAAAAAAGGGGATAAGTGATTTATACGCTTATCTTCTTTTTATTATAAAAAAGTGATTGATTAATCACTAACTATATATTATACTTGGATTTAGTTAGTGATTAATCAATCACTAAAAAGGAGGAGGAAGAACAAATGGAAGTAGCAATGGTTCTAGGTGCAACTGGCGGTGTAGGGGCTGCTATTACAAATGAATTAGACATTAGAGGAGTGAAGTCTATCCTTTTTGGCCGTTCAAAGGAAAAATTGGAACAATTAAAATCGAAACTCCATCATCCACATTTGTTCACATTGGCAGTTGGGGATGCAATGAAGACAACAGATCTCGAAAAAGCAGGGATAAATGCAGATGTTATTTTCCATTGTGCAAATGTTCCCTATCACAAAATGGAGGAGCAGTTACTAGACCTTGGGGAAAGTGTGATGACATTCGCTCATCGGTTCCAAAAGAAAGTAATTGTTGCAGATGGAATATATCCTTATGGAAAAAGAACAATGGCACCGGCAACAGAAGCTCATCCGAAAAATCCGCATACAAGAAAAGGGAAGGTAAGATTAGATTATGAAAATTTAGTCTTCGATAATCGCTTTGCTAATGCAATGCCAATGATAGTAAGATTGCCAGATTACTATGGTCCAACAGCTAATGATGCTTCTTATTTAGGAATGACGATGAAGGATATCGCAAGAAATAAATCCACTTTTTTCCTTGGAAATATGAGGATACCCCGGGAATTTGTCTATTTACCAGACGCTGCAAAAATGATTCTAGAACTTGCTTATCATGACGATGCTTATCGCCAAAACTGGCATATTCCTGGACCCGGGCTCATTTCAGGAAGGGACATTGTTAAAATTGCACAACAAGTGAATGGATCGAACAAAATAGTTTTACCACTTGGAAAATTTAGTCTTTCTATCTTGGGGTTGTTTCAGCCTGTCATGAAGGAAGTAGTGGAAATGCTCTATTTAACAGAAGAACCTTTTGTACTAAACGGAGAAAAGACAAAGAATAAATTGGGTACCATCCCTCAAACCCCATTTGAACAAGGCATTAGTGAGACAATTTATGCATTAAAGAGAGGTAGAATTCACCCTTAGTAATTGATCAATCAATAACTACCCTTATTTACTAATTGTCATCATGAAGTGGAATCTGCTATGATTAGAGTAGAAACGAAAAGTAGTAAAAATATACTAGAAAAAGGGGGCTGGTGACATTGAAAAAGAAAATATTATCTTTATTTTTACTATTATTTGTATTAGTTGCCTGTACACAAAATGAAGAGGAACAAGTAGGGAAGGCGCAGGAAGAAACCGATTCAGAGAATAAAGTAGAGCAAACTACAGACGATCCCAAACAAAATCAAGATCCAACTGATCAAGAAGAGGGAACAGAAGAGCAACAACTAGAGGAAGATGGAGTAAGTGTGCCGTCAAATGAAGAACAAGCAGGTGAAAATACAGATGGCTCTGAAAAACCTTCTGATAAAGAAGAAAATACAGAAATAACAGAGGACGTCGCCATAAATAAAGTGAAAGAACACTTGCAAATTGGAGCAAATAGCGAAATTAATGTCGTTGTCGACCATTTGGACGAGAATGGAAATTATGTGATCCAAGTGTACGAATCCGTATCCAATGGAGACGTTAGTCATACAGCTACAATGGGCTGGTATATTGTGAATAAAGAAAATGGAAGTATAGAAGAAATGATGTAATCAATCTGGAGGCATCGCTACTAAGCGATTGCCTTTTTTAATGCACATTTGATCACTACTTAAATTTTTGAAAAGGCACAATTGTATCTCGCTAAAATTCGCTTTTCTCCCAATAAAAAATATCAAAATTTGTACAGATAACTTTGTCCGGCCATTTCACTACTTTACATGTGAAGTGGTATTTTTTAATCTATGATCCTATGAATATAGGTCTTTTTATTCGTACGTACATTTTTATTTTTTTGTTGAAAATAGCGATAACTTGTTGTATCCTATTGTTAATCTATGAATATATTTTTATACATAAATAGTTTATGAACTTAACAATTAAGTAAACTCTAAAAAGGTATTTTCTGAATATATAAAATTTAATTAATTAATAAATTAATCATACATATTATGTAAGCGAATTCAATCTTATTTTTACTATTTGAAAGGGGGGATGCAATACTTCAGTAATTAGTAATGGTAAGACCTGTAAGATCTAAACTATGGAAAGGAGTGGAAATGTGAAATCACTTTTCTCTAAGGCTTTTTTATTATTTCTTGCAATGATCATTATTCCGTCAACAGTAGGTGCTAGTATGAAGGATAAAAATAGTAATAAACCAGAACAATCCTTGGAAGGCCCTCCAGCAAATTTTGAAGATGTATCTGTACATGACCCTTCGATCATTAAGGAGGGGGATACGTATTATGTATTTGGGACGCATATTGAAGCGGCGAAGTCAAAGGATTTGATGAGCTGGGAGAGATTCACTAATGGTTATACAACACCGAATAATGCACTTTATGGAGACCTTTCAGAAAACTTGGCAGGATCCTTCGAGTGGGCAGGGGAGGATGATGCCGATAGTGCAGGTGGATTTGCCGTATGGGCGCCTGATATTTTTTACAATAAGGATTACGTCAATGAGGATGGCTCCAAAGGGGCTTATATGATTTATTATAGTGCATCCTCAACGTATATACGCTCTGCGATCGGTTACGCTGTATCAAAGGAGATTGAGGGTCCGTATGAATATGTGGATACAGTCGTTTATTCTGGATTTACTGAGCATGAGGCATATGATAACAATAGTGATGTAAATAAACAGTGGGAAAACACGAATATTCAACCTATGATTGAGGAAGGAACATTAACAGCAGAAAATCAAAATTGGTTTAATAGTGATGGTTCCTATAATAATGCGATGTATCCGAATGCTATTGATGGCAACTTATTCTATGACGAGAATGGCAAGCTCTGGATGACGTATGGCTCATGGTCTGGAGGTATTTTCTTACTAGAGGTTGATAAAGAAACGGGTCAATTAATTCATCCTGGAGAAGATGGACAAACAAAGGATGGTAGAATGATTGATCGCTATTTCGGCACGAAAATAGCTGGGGGTTATACTAAATCTGGAGAAGGACCATACATTGTCTATAACCAAGAAACAGGCTACTACTACCTATACGTAACGTATGGATGGTTAGGCGCTGATGGGGGCTATAATATGCGTGTATTCCGCTCCGAAAATCCAGATGGGCCTTATCTAGATGCAAAGGGACAAGATGCGGTACTACCAGGTAATGTATCTAATCATACTTATGGAAATAAAATAATGGGGAATTTCTTATTTGATCAAAAAGTAGGCGACCCTGGAGAAGGAGAGGGCTTCGGCTATAAATCTCCTGGTCATAATTCGGTTTATGTAGATGAAGAAACAAACGAGCAACTTTTAGTCTTCCATACCCGTTTTCCTAATCAAGGGGAAGCACATGAAGTAAGGATTCACTCCATTTTCATGAATGAAGAGGGATGGCCAGTTGTTTCACCTTTCCGCTATACTGGTAAGCAATTAGAAAAGGTGAATAGAAAAGACATTGCTGGAATCTATAAATATATCAACCATGGTAATGAATATTCTGGCGAGATAGTAAAATCAGAGTATATAACCTTGCACAAAAATAACAAAGTAACAGGTGCCGTAGAAGGTAGCTGGAAAAAAACAAGCCACAATCAAGCGGAATTAACACTGGATGGTCAAACATATAAAGGGGTATTCGCTCCACAGTGGGATCCAGCAGCTGAAAAATATGTGATGACCTTTACTGCATTATCTGATGAAGGAATAACCGTTTGGGGTAGTAAACAAGAAAACAGATTTGATGAAGAGGTAGTTCAAGCAATTGTAGAGGATCTAGATCTTGGGAACACATCAGAGGTGGTTAGTCATTTAGTGCTTCCAACCGAGGGCACGACAGGGGCTGCCATTGTATGGCAAACTTCCGATGAATTGGTGATTACGAATACAGGTGAGATTCATCGACCATCTGCAGATGAAGGGCCATCTACAGCAACATTAACAGCTACGATCACAAAAGGAAGTGAGTCAGCAACAAAGTCATTTGATATTACGGTATTGCCATATCAGGATGCATCGATGACGAGCCATTTTTCTTTTGATGGTAGTTTAACAGATCAGCATGGTGATTTTGGTAGTGGGACGGTCACTGGTGATCGACTCACGAATACTGGTGGATCTATCTCCTACGAGCAAGGGGTAGCTGGAGAGGCTGTCTATTTTGATGGGGAATCTGGTATTTTATTACCTGATGATCTTATTACAAGTCATGAGTACTCCGTTTCCTTTTGGGTGAAACCAGAACAGCTGACCACTTATACGACCACCTTCTTTGGTGGAACAGCCGATAGTTGGCTTAGTTTAGTTCCGAAAGGACCAACTGGTGATAATACAATGCTTTGGTCTGGGGAAGCTTGGTATGATGCACCTGCTAGCTACCAAATCAAAACAAATGAGTGGACACATGTCGCATTTACGGTTAGCAATGGAACGGTTAAGCTCTATCTAAATGGAAAAGAGGAATTTTCAGGAGCTAATTTCCCTGATATTTTCACCAATGCTGAGGCAGATTTTGGGCTAGCAGTGAATCATTGGGATTCACCATTTAAAGGTGCTATCGATGATTTACGTATTTATCAAGGAGAACTATCGCCAAATCAACTAGACGAGCTCAGTCAATCATAAAAACAAAGGATCGATGGAGCCCCCATCGATCCTTTTGCTTATTTTTGTTTTTTTAATTCTTCTCCATTTTTGCCTTGGTAACGTAGTCCCCAGCCAGTAAGTGCCGCGACAAGCATGACAATAACGAGGAACCATCCTTGAAAGACGAAGGGGAATACGGAAGTAGGTGCAACGATAGGCAACCACTCATACGTATCCTTCATCATCGTAATCGTAGACCAGCCGAGTAAAACTGGCGCTCCCCAAGGAAAAATATAACCTAATGCAGAAGTGACCGCATCTAGCATATTTGCCCGTCGATAGCGATGGATATGGTATTTTTCTCCGATTTCTTTAACGAAAGGTGCTGCAGCAATTTCAGCAGCAGTATTAATCGTAATCGCACTGTTGAGTAATGCGACAATACTCCAGATGGCAAGTTCTGCTCTTCTTACAGAGTTTTTAATCCATTTTACTAAGGTTTTAGTTATAACCTCCATTGTCCCACCAAGCTTAAGAAGATGGGCAGCAGCGACGATTAATAGAATAAGGATGGCCATATTAATATAACCACTAATACCGTCTATTAAGGCGCCTTCGACAATGCTATCAGAATCAGGATTAAAGCTTAGAATATCACCAATAGAACCAATTGGGAACAGAGCAATCGTCCCGACTGCTACTAGAATCCCCCAGGTCAGTGATGTAATAATATGATGTCCTGAAAGAGCTAAGATTAAAACAATCGCAAATGGAATCAGCATTACTAAGCCAGTAGGACTTGTTGTAGATTCAATACTCGCCTGATTTTCTATGGTGCCTCCACCACCAAAAATGATGAATAAAAGGAGTGTCGGGATAGCGGCAGCAATTGCATATTTGAATCGACTACGAACAACACCCGGGACATCTGCATCTTGTGTAGTAGCAGAAACAATTGTCGTGTCGGAAACAGGTGCTAAGTTATCACCAAAAACCGCTCCTGCCAATATCGCAGCAAATAGAATCGTTGGGTCAGCTCCCGTTGCAACCCCTGCTGGATACATTAAAGTACAGAAAGCAACTGTAGTACCATACCCAGTTCCGACTGCGGTAGAAAAAACCGCTGCAAGCACAAATGTCATGCCAACAAATAATCCACCAGTAAATCCAGTAATCGATCCAATCCATACTAAGCCCTCTACTAAACCACCTACCTGCAGGACTTGTGCAAACATCCCTGCATAGAACCATGCAACCATTGCTACAACTCCAATTGGTTGCGCAAGTCCGTCAAATAACCCCTGTGCATAATCAGCCCATTTACTTTTACAGAAAAATAATCCTAGTGTAATACCGAATACAGCTCCAAGCACTAAGCCGATTTCAGATGATAATTGAAGAACACTTGTTGTGATGGCCCAAATAACAAAAAACAATAAAGGAATGGCAGCACCCAATGGGCCAAGACGAAAGGTTAGCTGATTTATTTTTCGATCACCTGTTGTGCGTGCCAAATTTTCTTGTGACATGTATTTCCCTCCTTATAACCAAACCTGCTCTATATTATTCTATCTTAGAAGAAACTATTAAAAAAACAGATAACGTGTAACATTGTACCATAATCAGCTTTAAAGATAAAAACAGAATAGAATGCTAGTTTTTGGTTCTATTATTCGGGAATCTAGCATAGAATCGTAATGATTACGTTTTAATAAAAAAATGGAAGGAGAAGCTATGAAAAGAAACCTGTCCTCTCTTACGATTGATAGTTGTCTCTTGTTATTATTTGCGGCTGTTGTTTGTCTTGTTAGTCTTAATCCAAACAACAGCGTTTTTCAAATACCTGATTCCTTTTATCAAATGAATACGATCTTTCTTAGTATATTAATTGAGGCGCTGCCATTTGTTTTAATAGGTGTGTTGATTGCTGGTTTTATTCAAATGTTTATTACGGAAAATCAATTGAAGCGATGGATACCAAAAAACAAATATGCTGCGATTTTAATGAGCTGTGTCGTTGGGGCATTATTTCCAGCGTGTGAATGTGGAATTGTTCCTATTGTTCGTAGATTAATTGCTAAAGGTGTACCACTTTTTGCGGGGATTGGTTTTCTTCTTACAGGTCCTTTGATCAATCCGATCGTCATTTTTTCTACCTATATGGCATTCGGAAATGACCTAGAAATTGCTTTACTACGTATGGGAATTGGTTTTATTGTAGCACTTATTATCGCATTTATCATCAGCCTTCTCTATCGAACCAATCAATTAAAACAAGAAGCTGTCCATACAACCACTCAGATTAATTATGAGACAAGCCTTCTAACCAAAGCAAGAAAAACATTGCTTCATGCGGTAGATGAATTTTTTGATATGGGCAAATATTTAATTATTGGAGCATTTCTCGCCGCTTTTGTTCAAGTATATGTATCCACCAAGCTACTTGTCTCGATTGGGGACGGGCCGTTCACTTCCTTATTCGTTATGATGGGATTAGCCTATTTCCTTTCCCTATGCTCGGAGGCGGATGCTTTTATCGGTTCCTCGTTCAGCAATATTTTTCCGAAGGGTGCCATACTCGGTTTTCTTGTCTATGGACCGATGATTGATCTAAAAAATACGTTCATGATGCTAAGTGTGTTCAAAGCACGATTTGTCTTTGCTTTTGTCATGATCGTAACAGTCATTGTATTTATCAGCATCAGCTGCTGGCAACTCTTATTTTAATGGAGGGGAGGTAGATGAAAATAAATGTCCAGCAATTAGTACGAGCGATCATCCTTTTCTTGTTTGCATTTTTTATTTATCGATTACATCATAGTGGGGAAATACTACAGCTCATCAATCCGAAGTACGAGACGCTAAGTATGATAGGGGCTACCATTTTCTTCGTTCTGTCTTTCGTGCAGCTTTTTCGCATTTTCTCAGTATCAAGTAACCATATCCATTGTGAGCATACAGATCATCGACACGATCATGGTGACAAGCCGATAAATATCAAAAAAGTAATCAGCTATCTCATCATCCTTTTTCCATTAGCAACGGGCTTCCTTCTACCATTTGCAACATTAGATGCTTCCATTGCTAAGAATAAGGGGGCAACACTTTCCTTAAGGAACCAAGGAGAAAGAGAGGTTGAATCTGCGCCTCTACCTACGAATGATCCAAATCAAATAGATCCAAATGTTTATAAGAATAAGGTTTCAAAAGAGGAGTATGAGTGGATACAACAGGATTTGTTCCATCAACCCCATCTGAAAATGGAAGATACCCTGTATGCCCTCATCTACCAAGAGGTCACACAAAATATAAATATGTTCAATGGGAGAAAAATCACCTTAAATGGTTTTGTTTATCGAGAGCAAGACTTTGCATCCAATCAGCTAGTTATTGGTAGATTTTTGATCACACATTGTATAGCAGATGCAGGCTTGATCGGCTTTTTAGCAGAATTTGATCAGGAAATGACGGTGAGTGAGGATACGTGGATGGAGGTGACAGGAACAATTCGTCTAACGGAATACCAGGGCACGTCCATCCCTTTACTAGAAATAGAGGAATACCAGACAATCGATCAACCAGAGCAGCCCTATGTCTATCCACTAAATATACAAGTTCTAGGAGGAGGGTAGGGGATTTGTCTTAAAATGGCTTCAGTATCATCATTATAATAATAAACAGTAGCAACGTGTTTTCCACATATTCTGTACGTAGTAGCTTTTGAACATGATCGGCATAAGATTCTGGTACATCGTCTCCCTTATGTGTTTTCAGCATCTCATTAATCGGTGCTGCATATTTTTTTAATAACGTTGGTCCAAGTCCAATCGCAATAAAATAGAGCGTTAAGCTTGTCAAATACCAGCCTTGTTTAAATAAAATTGGATGGATGAACCCCATCAGCAGCCCTGTGACTAACAGTAGAATGCCACCAGTCATGACGAATACATGAATTCTCTTTTTTAACCTAAAAGCATAACGAATTTCATCCATCGTTTTCGCCGACTTAATTATTTTTGTTAATACAAAGCCAGGCCCGATGCCAACAATCGCAGATATGATATGAATCAGTACTAGTATTGGATAGATGGATTCCATCTTGATCACCCTCTTAATAAATTGCCAGAGTTGCAAAAATAATCGCCGAAGCTGCAAAAAAGTAGCCGAAGTTGCAAAAATAATCCAGAATCTCGCAAAATAGCAGTGGAGCTCGAATATGTAAAAATCGCAAACAAAATATTTTGCTTGCGATCTTGAAATAAGATTATCGATTTTTTAGATAGATGTCAAATAGTTAAGCCATTCTTATGCATAGACGAGCTCGCGTGCTAGACGATCACAGAATTTTTCACAGCGCAAATAGTCATCATTTTGTGGAGTAAGTTCGACCTTTAAGGTGACAGCAAGATTTGTTTGCACATAAAGCATGTCACGGAAAATATCAACAGCACCACAGAAATATGGATAGAAGCTATCACCGGTTCCGAACACACCTGTGGTCACATGCTTCATATCTTCCTGTTCAAATGCTTCAAAAAGGTCTTCCATTTCAAGCGGTAATTCTCCATTATCCCACGAGTATGTTCCCACTGCTATCATGTCGTATTCTTTCAGTGTACTAAAATCACATTCATCCACTAGTAGGAGATCTGTTTCGATATCACGTGCTTCCATTTTTTCATGAATGATTTCAGCTAGGGTAGATGTATTTCCTGTTACAGATGTATAGATAATGGCTGCTTTCATTGGTGAAACCTCCTTGTTATAAAATGATCGCCTAGATAAAAAATCCCTTATAGTTCATCAAAACCATTAGATGAGGAAACCTTTGTATACGTACGAGATTTTTGCTCGAAGAAATCTGATTTGGTTTCATTCATCATTTCATCACTAAAAACATGAATCCATGCCATCGGATTTTCGCGGTCTGGATAATAATTATCAAGTCCAATTTGGCGGAAACGTTTGTTAGCCAAATATTCTACATAGCCATGGAATTCTTCCAGATTAATTCCATCGATGTCCTTTAAAATATAGTCTGCCCATTCCTTCTCTAATTGAACAGCATGATCGATTGTTTTGTAAACAAAATCAATATTTTCTTTTGTATTTAACTCCGGATTTTCCGTAAGTAGAATGCGCACAAATTGTGAAACGAAATAAGCATGCTGCATTTCGTCACGTTGGATATAGCTAATCATTGTACTTGTTTTTAACATTTTTTGTTGACGAGCTAAATGATAGAAGAAGGCAAATCCTGCATAGAAATAAATACCTTCTAAGTTAATGGAGTTAATCGCTAGCTCAAAAAGACGCTGAGGTGTTGGATTATCTCGGAAAGCATCATAGCTATCTAAAATGAGTTGATTTCTTTTTCGAACAATTGGGTCATCCTTCGCTTGGTTAAAGCGATCGTTTTGCTCTCGTAATGGTACAAGTGAGCTAAGGATATAAGAATAGGATTCATTGTGTACAGCCTCTTGTTGGGCAATAACGGCAAAAATTGATTTGAAGCTAGAGTCTGTTACATAGTCCATTACATGTGTCATTGTCGGTGTTTGTAGGCTGTCGAGTGATGCCAATTGTGTATTAATACGTAGGAAAACATCTTTTTCCGTTTCACTTAAATGATCCCATTGTTTAATATCATCCTGCATATTAATTTCTTGTGCCTTCCAAAAATTAGACAATAATGTTTGATACAAATCATACATTTGTGGATAAGCAATATCGTTCCAGTTTAATAGTCCTGATGATTCCCCATTAATGATCCCTGTTGCTTTATTCGGATATGTCGGATTAAGTAGCTTTATTTTCGTTAAAGTTTCGTCTGTTTTTGCCATGATGATAGTGCCTCCTTTTTCATATCAATCAGTAGAAAAGCGAAGCCATAACAATTAGCTATGGCATGCTTCACATTCTTCTATCTCTGTTTGTGATGTACTACGAACATAATAGGTTGTTTTTAATTTATTTTCCCATGCACTAATGTGTAGGTTGAGTAAATCCTTTGCCTTTATATCGTGGCGCACATAGAAGTTAAAGCTAATCGCTTGGTCGATATGGCGTTGTCTCTTAGCGTTTTGTTTAATACTCCATACTTGATCAAGCTCATGGCGTGCGCGGCGGTAATAGTTATACGTGACGTGGTCTAAATCAGGTGCAGTTACTTTAAATTTAAAGTTTTTCTTTTCCTCTGCATACTCTACTGCATATAATGGATCAATTCCATCTGTTGATCCGCCGATTTTTGCAGTGGAGGAGTTTGGTGCTACAGCCATCAACCAGCCATTGCGTATCCCATTTTCGGCAACTTCCTCACGTAGTTGCTTCCAGCGATCAGAGTGATAATCTCTACGATCAAAATAAACACCTGATTGCCATTCAGAACCTTCAAATTCAGAATAAGCTCCTTTTTCTTTCGCTAATTCCATGGATGCTTTAATCGTATAATAAGCAATATCTTCATATACTTTATCAGCATAGTCTACCGCTTCCTCAGATTCCCAATGGATGCTTTCTAATGCTAATAGATGATGCCAGCCAAAAGTTCCTAAACCAACTGCACGATATTTTTTATTCGTTGCCTGTGCTTGCCCAACCGAAATAGTATTCAAGTCAATAACATTATCTAACATTCTGACCTGGATGCTGATGAGACGCTCTAATACTTTCTCGCGCACCGCATTTGGTAAGTTAATAGAGGATAAATTACACACAACGAAATCACCAGGCTTACGGACAATCACAATATTGCCATCTTCATCTTGGTATTCTTTTGAAATAGTAGTTGGTGACATGTTTTGCGCAATTTCCGTACATAGGTTACTACAATAAATAGACGTTTTACCGATTCCGCGCTTATGCTTGTTTGGATTTTGACGGTTTACCTCATCACGGTAGAACATATATGGTGTACCTGTTTCTAATTGTGCTACCATAATACGTGCCATAATATCCATCGCACGATACGTTTTTCTAGGAAGTAGTGGATGATTCACGGCCTCCCAATATTTCTCGGTAAAATATTTATGATCTTTTTCATCATAGAAATCTTCTAATCCAAGCGGGTTACCAGCTTCGTCCTTCCAGCCCATTATTTGCTTCACTTGGTGTGGACAGAAGGTATGCCATTCCCCAATACTTTTTCCATTCGCATCTTTTTCTTGTAGTTGCTCCATAAATAAGTCAGGAATCGCAACACCTGTAAAAATATCATGTGCCTTACGGCGTTCATCCCCATTATTTGTTTTCAGATCTAAAAATCCATTCATAATATCCTTATGGAAAACGTCTAGGTAAATAGCGACAGCACCTTGACGTTGACCCAGCTGATCAACACTCACTGCCGTATCGTTAATCAGACGAATCCAAGGAACAACACCAGAGGAATTCCCTTTGAATTTTTTAATATCTGATCCTAGTGCACGAACCTTGCCATAATAGATACCAATTCCTCCACCATCCTTACTCAGGCGGGCGATATCCCAGTTATTAAGATAGATACCATCTAAGGAATCATCTACTGTATCAATAAAGCAGGAAGATAGCTGGCCATAGCTTTTCCCGGCATTAGATAATGTTGGAGTAGCTACTGTCATATAGAGATGGCTTAGAGCCCAGTATGCTTCCTTAACGAAGTCAATACGTTTTTCTTTTGGTTCGTTTTTCATTAATGTCATCGCAATAATCATGAAGCGCTCTTGTGGTAGCTCGTATAAATTACGGTCATGATCACGTGCCAAATATCGATCAGCCAAAAGGAAGAGTCCAATATAATTGAATAATTTATCTCTGTCTGGCACAATGGCTTTATGTAATTCGTCCATTTCCTCTTTAGAATAGCTAGCTAATAATTCAGGATTGTAAATACCTTTATCGGTTAATGCTTGGATAAGGGAATAGAAATCACCATATTTTTCTGTTTCAGAAAAGCTTCGATTTTTAGCTGCTTCCTGGTATAATTGAGTTAAATGTAAGTGTGCCGCTAGAAACGTCCAGTTTGGTTGATCCATGGAGATTCTGTTCAAAGAATAGAATAGTGCTTCCTGTGTTAATTCATCATGAGATTTCATGGATTCGTTAATTTTACTTTGAATATCCTTTGTGTCTAGACCATATTTTTCTGTCGCCTCTTCCAGTGCTTTTGAAACACTTTGCTTCATTGATTGAACTTCTGTTGTCATAAGAAAACCTCCATATACATAATAAAAGCGCCCATATCAGAGCGAAAATATCATTATCTTTTTAAAAGAAAGAATTATAAATAATACAATATATTGATGAATTTCTTTGTTTTTTAACTATATATTGTATTCTATCTTAAAATGTTCTTTTTTACAATAGAAAAAACTCGGGAAAATATTAAGCTTAATAGAAAAGATAGTGCTAATAGTTGATATAGAGATATTTATCTCCATAACAGGACTTTTTTCCTGTTTTTTATAGTGATAAAATAAGGAATTTTATGTGTTTTAATGAACGATAAAAATAATTATAAGCCCCAATAGACTATATCGTCCAATTAAAAAAGTTGTTTAATTATGATATTTTTAATAGATAGAAATTGATAGGAGTGATAGCATGGCGACATTTGATGATTTTATGAAACTGGATCTACGAATAGGAACAATTCTGGAGGCAGAGCCATTTACGGAAGCAAGAAAACCAGCCATCAAACTAAAAATTGATTTTGGGGAACAATTAGGGATCAAACAATCATCTGCTCAAATTACCAAACGCTATACCCCTGAAAGATTAATCGGTAGACAAATAGCTGCTGTAGTCAATTTTCCATCAATGAGAATAGCAGGGTATAAGTCAGAGGTTCTCGTATTAGGTGGAGTGCCAAATGATACAGATGTTGTTCTTCTGCATCCTGATGAGGAAGTAGAGAATGGAACAAAAATTTCATAAAATCCGATAGCGAAGGGACTCCTTTTATAGAAAAGGAGTCTTTTTGTTTGATTTATTATTCTTAAAGGCAAATATATATTGCAAAATGTAATGTGTTGAATTATAATAAAAGAAAAACATGGAGGAATGAAGATGCTATTTCGCAAAAAACGTTATCAAGATGAGCGAGTAACAGCGGAACAAAATAGGATTTATCGAGAAATTTATTTATTGATATATGTAATTTGTTTTTTATCTATTGTTTATAAGTTCATTATGAATGGGGAGATTTCATTAAATCTTGTAGGAACGGAGATGTTAATCGTATTAGTTAGCGGAATTTATTATGCGATACGATCAGCTAAGCTTGGACTTTTTTCAGCTGAGGTGGAAATTCACGATCAGAAAAACAAATGGAGCTACCAGTCAAAAACGATTTTCTCAGGAATTGGAATTGGCGTATTGCTTGGTATTATTTTCGGAGTAAATAGTGCCTATCAATATGCAGACAGTCAAATGCAAGCCTATTATTATTTCTTTCTAGTTTTTATCGTCACTCTGATCATTTATATGCCAATTCTATTATTGTTAATGCTTGGAAGCTATTCTGCAGCAAAGAAAAAGAGTGACAAAGTCATAGAGAAGCAGCTAGAGGAATAGGTGAGAGGATGAAAAATTTAAAGCTAAAGATGGCCAGAGCAGAACATGATCTATCACAAGCAGAACTAGCCAAATTAGTCGGCGTCACTCGACAAACGATCGGGCTAATTGAACTAGGTAAGTACAATCCTAGCCTACAATTATGTATAACGATTTGTCGTACATTAAATAAAACGTTAGATGATTTGTTTTGGGAGGAAGATGGATGAGAGGAAGGGGGGAATCCAAACCATAGGATTGTGACCGCTAGTTAGAAGATGGTTCGGATTTCCAATCTTCCTCGCTTAATTTTCTAAATTTGCTTGATTGTATTCCATGATTACATCATCTCCACCAGCTGCTTTCCAATCCGCAATTGCTTGATCAAAGCCTTCTTCGTCTATTTCGCCTAAGATATAATTGAAGGTTGCATCTGTTATCATCGTATTTAGTTCCTCGCTTTTTAAATCAAAGTTTGCTGAGTCTAACGTAACGGTCGGATTTTTTATAATATATTTTTCATTGTCTTTAAACAACGCTTCTGCTTTTTCTCTTGCTTCTAATGGAAAGGCGCCTTCATAGCGTCCGTTTGTATCAGACTCGCCAATTTCAAGTGTTTGATAGGGGATAACTTCTCGCTCAAGCTTCCCGCTATCCTCGATAGCAAGTGCTCTCCCGTTCTCTAACGTGTAATGCTCCCCCTCTATTCCCCAATAAACGATATTCGCAACCTCAGGCTCCATCATCTTGTCAAAAAAGGCCAAAATTGTTTTTAATTCCTCCTCTGTTTCGACAGAAGACTTTGGAAAGAAATAGGGATGATTGTATCCTGGAATACTCCATATTTGATATTCTCCATGAGGTCCTTTTATTTGGTTATGGACATCCAGCTCCATTTCCGGATTTATCGCTACCCCGTCACTGTATAAAGCACTAACATCACACATACAGCCGATATAAGCTCCAGCTTTCCCCGATTTAATCATATCCTGCTGATCCGGTTTACTCGTAACAGGGAAGTCTTGATTAATATAGCCTTTCTCATGTAATTGCCTCATAAATTGTAGTGTTTCCTTATATGCAGGGAACATAAATGCGGGAAGTAGCTCCCCATCTTTTTCTCCCCATTCATTCGGTGTATTAAACCAAGAGGCGATCGTGTTAAAGGAACCATATGCTAGATCACCGCGATCAGCCAAACCGATTGTATCATCTTTGCCGTTGCCATCAGGGTCATTCTCGGTAAATTGCTTCAGCATATTAAAAAATTCTTCGGTAGTTTGTGGTGTGGATAACCCTAGATTATCTGCCCAATCCTTTCGGTAGATAATGCCTTGTCGAGACAATGGGCGCCCTTGATAGAGAGCATACAGCTTTCCATCCACTCTTGTATTATCTAAAATTTCCTTCTTTAGCTTCTTTAAATTTTCAAATTCATCAAGGTAGGGCTCAATCTCCCAAAACTGTCCATCCCTTATTGCTTCTTTAAAGTTCCCTTCGATAGGTATGTTCGCAACCTCTGGCATATTGCCGGTTGCAAAGGCTGTACTCATACGATCTTGATAATTACTAGCAGGCACATACTGAAGGTCTAATTGAACGCCTGTTAATTCTTCTATTTTTTCTTCGATTTTGGGATCGGGTGTTTCGGCTGTATGGAGTGGTGTTAATATTGTAATTTCTGAGTCTACTTTTGACTCCTCCTGTGTAGTGCGATCATTTTGGTTACACCCAATTAACATCATTCCGAGAAGAATAAAATAAATAAAAATCCTCACCTTACATTTCATCAAAACAGCCCCTTTTAAAAAAATACTCCCTAAATATATATGTTTGGTAGAATCTTTTTATCCTTGCTAGCACACAGCCCCCTCGATGGCAAAAAAAAGAAAGAAGACAAATCTAGTCCTCTTTCTGTTCATACTGAATCGCATGTAGTCTTGCAAAAACACCATCTCGAGCTAATAATTCTTGATACGTGCCTTCTTCTGCAATGCCGTCCTTCGTTACAACAACTACACGATCGGCATCCCGAATGGTAGCAAGTCTATGAGCAATGACAAGTGTTGTACGGTTTTCTGCCAGTTGATCTAAGGATTGTTGAATTAATCTTTCTGTCTCCGTATCTAGGGCAGAAGTCGCCTCATCTAAAATGAGAATCGGTGGGTTTTTAAGAAATGTTCGCGCAATGGCTAAACGCTGCTTCTGACCACCAGAAAGCTTCAAGCCGCGCTCACCAATTTGAGTATCATATCCTTCAGGTAGACTGGCAATAACCTCATCTAAGTGTGCCTTTTTAGCGGCTTCAATAATTTCTTCCTCTGTCGCCTCTTTCTTGCCATACGCGATGTTTTCCCGTACAGTACCGGTAAATAGAAAGACATCCTGTTGAACAATTCCAATTTGATCACGCAATGACTTTTTAGTCATCTTCCGAATGTCGATTCCATCAATGGTGATTGATCCACTATCCACATCATAAAATCTAGGAATAAGGGAACAAATCGTCGTTTTTCCTGCACCAGATGGCCCCACAAATGCAACGGTCTCACCAGGGTTAACCTTTAAGCTAATATCCTTTAAGACACGCTGATACTGATCATAGGAAAAATCGACATGTTGGAATTGAATATTACCAGATAAACTAGCTACATCAACGGCATCAGGAGCGTCGACAATTTCCGGATCCTTGGCAAGAAGCTCACGGAAACGACGGAACCCTGCCATGCCCTTTGGATAGAGCTCTAACAATGCACTGATTTTATCAACTGGTTTAATCAAAACATTAGTGTAAAGCACAAAGCTAACTAACTCGCCATAGGAGAGCTTGTTATGAAGACTTAACCATGCACCAACAACTAGGACGATTAAAGTAAGAAATCTTGTCATCATATAAATGCTGGAATGCGTTCCTGCCATTACCTTGTATGCTTTAATCTTTGCTTTACGGAACAGGCCATTGTCTTTTTTGAAACGATTAATTTCAAACTCCTCGTTAGTAAAGGATTGAACGACACGAACACCAGAAACGGCATCCTCCACTCGTCCATTAACATCCGCGATTTTGCCATACATTTGATGCCATGCCTTATTCATTGCCATATTACAATAGGTAACTAATACAACAAGCAGTGGAACAATGACTAGTGCGATGACAGCAAGTGTCGGATTAATCGTAAACATAATTCCAAAAGCCCCAGCGAATGTCATTACTGCAATAAAGGCATCCTCTGGTCCATGATGCGCAAGCTCGCCGATATCGAATAAATCATTCGTGATCCGACTCATAATATGTCCTGTTTTTGTATTATCAAAAAAACGAAAGGACTGACGTTGTACATGAACAAATAATTCCTCACGCATATCTGTTTCAATATTTATTCCAAGCTTATGTCCAAGATAGCTCACAATAAATTGAAGGAAGGTACTCAATAAATAAACAGCAAACAGGAGAATACAGACAGTCAGAATGACGTTCCAGCTACCCTCTAACAACAAATCATCGATCAGCCATTGTACAGCAAGCGGGAATGCAAGCTCTAGAATAGCTACAATGATTGCACTCGTAAAATCAATCATAAATAGCCGTTTATGTGGTTTATAGTAAGAAAAAAATTGCTTTAACATGTGAATGTGTACTCCTTTATAGATATTTGGCTTCACATATTATAGCAGAAAATACCGAAATATGATGGGAAAAGGGTTCGATGTAATCTAAAAAAGAAAATTTCTTTTCCGTCCAAGCTTTCCGCCTTTTGTGTATTTTTGTGGAATGACTTCAATCTGATCCATCTGAAGGGTATAATCATAGTCAACCGCCATGAACAATCGATAAAGTATCCAGAAACCAAACAGTATTTGCCCAATGAACAAAATGACAAAAAGGAGACCATCCGTAAATCCAGCCATAATCAGATATATAACCTGAAGTAAAAGCAATGGCCAATGCTTTAATAAAACAATCATACTACCAGTTAAAATCCCGATAATCATAAACATCTCCATATCCATTCTCTTTTCACCACCTTTTATGCTTACTATCCCCAAAATAGCTTTTATTTTGCATAGAGATCCCGTTTTTTACAATGATTCTTACGTGATGGAGTAGCAATACAGCAATATAGAAGAAACGAAGAATAACAACAGATGGTAGAGTAAAGATAAAAGGAGGTTGTCTGTTTGAACAAACCAAAGGGAGAATTCAAAGGTGGAAATAACATTGCACTAAAAATTCCTAAATATCAATACAGCGAGACAGTCCATTTTTATAAAGAAGTCATCAAGCTACCCTATTTGGGCAATATGGCCGGATCACATGCCTTTCAATTTGGTGATGTCACACTATGGTTGGATTGTATGGACAATTATTCTAAACAGGATGTATGGCTGGAGCTCCAGACAGACAATGTGAAGGTAGCGGCAGACTATTTGCGTGAGAATCATATTAATAGAAGAGACGAAGTAGAGGTTCACGAGAATTCAGAGGGCTATTGGATTTCAGATCCCTGTGGAACGATTCTTAGAGTTAACCCACAAAAGAAAAATTCTTTGTAGGACGCGCCTATCAATAAGTACGTCCTTTTGAAATAGACAAAGGTTAGCACCCTAAAAGAGGAAAATTTAATCATTTGTCGAATCTAACTAGAAGAACATCGTAAGACCTACTAATGGTAGTAGTCATATCTTATCTAGGAGTTGATGCCTAATATGAACAGAATTAATCTTATTACTTTAGGTGTAAAGGATATTGGGGAATCGCTGAAGTTTTACCGAGACATAGGTTTTGAAGCATCTGTGACGGGTGACGAGGAAAAGCCTGTTATTGTGTTCTTTAAAAATGAGGGATCAAAGTTAGAGTTATTTCCAATCGAGGAATTGGCAAAGGATATCAACGAAAATCATCCTCCAGAATTGTCAAAAGGGGGATTCTCGGGTATCACGCTTGCTTATAATGCAAAATCTGAAATCGAGGTGAATCATATTTTTCAATTAGTCAAAAAAGTCGGTGCCCAAGTAGTCAAAGAGCCGCAAAATTTATCATGGGGTGGATACGGAGGGTATTTCATTGACCCTGATGGTTATTACTGGGAGGTAGCCTATGGCTCAGTCTGGGAATTCGATGACTCTAACATGTTGATCATTAAAAATTAAAGGCATTCAGCATAAATCCTTATGCAATATAAAAAGGAGAGAATAATGGATAAAATAATAGATGACATAGCTAATTTTATAAATAGTAAAGATCAACAAGTAATCATAGGAATCTCCGGTCATGGTGCTTCTGGGAAAACCACCTTTGCCAATAAACTTATCCATTATCTAGGAGATAAAGCGCTAAATTTCATGAATACAGACCCATATATTATCGGCTCGGATCTGCGTAAGTACACCGTATTGAATTATGAATATAACCATGAAGAACATCATTATAAAATGACCGCATGTCATCCTACAGCCCATCATTTGTCCGCATTAGAAAGAGATATTCACATGATTAGAAAAGGTTTAGATTTTTATACAATTGGCACACATTTTAAAGAAAGCACGTTTATTTCTTCCGCAAAAAAAGTAACTATTATAGAGGGAATGAGTATGGCTTTTTTGAGTCAACAATTATTTGATTTGACGGTCTATTTATATACGGACGGAGAAACGGAGTTCAAGAGAAGAGAAATTCGAGATATATCTGAAAGAGGGACAGATATTCAATACCTAAGAGATTCTCATCAAGAGCGCAGAATACAATATGAATTATTCATGCATCCATATCATCAGCATTTTGATGTAGTGATAAAAAACAATAATCAGGGGTTCATCGTGGAAAAATATGAACTTATCTATTGACATCCATTCGCGAAGAAAAGAGTGAACAGCATCTCCCAACTTAGACTTTCTGATGCCTTCTTTCTAAGAATGACTTTTCCTAGAAGATAGAATGCGATAGAATAAGGGGAAATAGGTTGTGTAAGGAGATAAGTAATGACAACAATTAACGATATCGCGAAGATGGCAGGAGTTTCTCGATCTACCGTCTCTCGATTTTTAAACAAAAATGGTTATGTGAGTGAGGAGGCTGCCAAAAGAATCCAAGACGTCATCCATGATACCGGCTATATGCCGAGCCAGTCTGCTCAATCATTACGAACGAAAAAGTCAGGTGTGATTGGTGTGATTTTACCAAAGATCAGCACAGAAACCGCCAGTCGAGTAGTCAGCGGGATTAATCAGTTCTTGCAAAAGAATCACTATCAGGTGCTGTTAGCCGATACGTCCCTAAATCATGAAAAAGAAATTGAGTTTATCCGCTTACTTCAATCGCGTAATGTCGATGGAATTATCTTATTAGGTACACATATTTCAACAGAATTAATGAGGGCCATTCAGGAAAGTCGCGTTCCGATTGTCGTCATTGGACAAGATATGCCTGAGACTACTTCGGTTATCTATCCAGATTATCTAGCTACCGTTGAAATGATCGAATATATGCTAGAAAGAAAGTATCGCCAAATTGCTTATATCGGTGTTGGGGAGGAAGATCCGGCTATCGGAATAGAGAGAAAAAGAGCATATGTCGATACATTGAAAAAATATCATCTTACCGTCAGAGAGCAATGGATTCAGCTAGGGGATTTTAGTATTGAATCAGGATATCAAGCGATGAGGCGATTGATGGAAACCTCGTCATCTAGACCTGATGCTGTGTTTGTCGTCACAGATCGAATGGCAATTGGTGCTATTCAATATTTGAAGGATCATCAGTACCGTATACCAGAGAATGTCGCGATTGGAGCAACGGGTGCGTCGACTTTATCGAAATATTTAGAGCCGAGTCTAACAACCATTGATTTTCAAAATGAGGAAGCGGGTACGTTAGCGGCACAATTAATGGTGAAAGCATTAGAGGGAGAAGATGAAGTAGAAAAAAAGGTTATTCACAGCTATAGACTTTTAAAACGAGATAGTGTATGATGAAAACGTGAACAATATGAGATCGATACCATATTGTTCTTTTTAATAAAGAATATGGGAACGATTCCTTGTTAGGTGTGAAGTAGAAGCAATCCTATTTTAAAATTTTTTTAGCTCGTTGTGGAATCGATACCATGTATAGAGGAGGATATTTATGAGTAGCAATCAGGACATTGCCAAACAAGTCGTAGAAGCAATAGGTGGACCGGAAAACGTTCAATCTGTGGCACATTGTGCGACAAGACTTAGAATTATGGTTCATGACAAAGACAAAATTAATGAAAAAAAAGTAGAAGAGATTGATAAGGTGAAAGGTGCCTTCTTTAACTCAGGACAATATCAAATTATTTTTGGTACAGGGACAGTCAACCGTATTTATGAAGAAGTCAACAATCTAGGAGTTTCAGGAACGACAAAGTCCGAAATGAAACAGGAAGCGGCAAAACAAGGAACAGCCTTTCAACGAGCGATTCGTACATTTGGTGACGTTTTTGTTCCTATTATACCTGTTCTTGTTGCCACAGGTTTGTTTATGGGACTTCGCGGATTATTGACACAGGAACAGGTCTTATCTCTTTTTGGACTGACACCCGATAGTATATCCGATAACTTTCTATTATTTACTGAGGTGCTAACAGATACAGCCTTTGTGTTTTTACCAGCACTTGTAGCATGGTCGACCTTTAGAGTATTTGGTGGAACTCCTATCATTGGATTCGTACTTGGGTTAATGTTGGTTTCCCCAGCACTTCCGAATGCTTGGGCAGTAGCAGAAGGCAATGCAGATCCATTATATTTTCTTGGCTTTATCCCAGTTATTGGTTATCAGGGCTCTGTCTTACCGGCATTCTTTGCAGGTCTGATTGGTGCTAAAGTAGAAAGGTTTTTCCGTAAACGGGTGCCAGAGGCATTGGATCTAATCGTTACACCATTTATTGTATTGCTTATTATGATTACTTTGTCTCTATTCGTGTTAGGGCCAATTCTCCACCTAGTAGAAAATGGCATTTTCGATGGAGTGATAGCCGTATTAGAGCTACCGTTTGGATTGGCTGGATTAATTATAGGCTTTTTCAATCAAATTATTGTAATAACGGGTGTTCATCATATTTTTAATTTCTTGGAGATCCAATTATTAGAGAATCTAGGGTTTAACCCATTTAATCCAATTGTTACTGCTGCCATTGCCGCACAAGGTGGGGCTGCATTAGCGGTTGCCGTGAAAACAAAATCAAAAAAATTAAAAGCACTAGCTTATCCATCCTCCCTGTCGGCATTTCTAGGTATTACAGAGCCAGCAATATTTGGTGTGAACCTACGCTACGGGAAACCATTCATCATGGGGTTAATTGGTGGGGCGATTGGAGGATTTCTTGCAGATATTTTACGTTTACAAGCAACTGGTATGGCGATTACTGTCATTCCAGGAACGTTATTATATCTAAATGAGCAAATCTTCCTCTATTTAATCGTAAATATTGTTGGTATTGCTGTTGCCTTTGTACTTACGTATCTGTTCGGTTACAAGGATGAATAAAAAAAGAAATAAAATCTATTAAGGGATGTTAAACATGAATCAAGATCAACAACTGAAAGAACTTGCATACAAACGAATAGAACAATTTCAAGGAAAAGCAAAGCAGGATCCTTATTTTCCTAGCTATCATATCGCACCACCAACAGGACTAATAAATGATCCAAATGGCTGGATCGAGTGGAAAGGCACTTACCATCTGTTTTATCAATGGATGCCATTTGAGACAGGACATGGTGCAAAATATTGGGGACATGTTAGCTCAAGTAATTTGATTGATTGGAAGGAAGAACCAATTGCCTTAGCCCCGAGTTCATGGTATGACAAGGATGGCTGTTATTCAGGGAGTGCAATTGCAATCGAAAATAAATTACAGCTTTATTATACTGGGAATGTGAAAATTAATGGGCAGCGTCAATCGTACCAATGCCTAGCAGTTTCTACGGATGGAAGGAAATTTGACAAGAAAGGGGTCGTGCTCGATGTCCCAGAAGGATATACAGCCCATTACCGTGATCCAAAAGTTTGGAAAGAAGCGGAGCACTACTATATGGTGCTAGGTGCACAGACAATAGAGGAAGAAGGTTGTGTAGTTTTATATTCTTCCAAAGATTTAGAAGAATGGCAATTTCATGGACAGCTTGCAGGGGGCTTTGGCTATATGTGGGAATGTCCCGATTTCTTTCGATTAGGCGAAAAGGATGTCTTGCTATTTTCCCCACAAGGAATCGAAGCAGATGGCATTCATTATCAGAATACTTTTCAATCAGGCTATATGATTGGAAATTGGCAGCAGGGTACCACTGACTTTACGCATGGACCTTTCTTTGAGCTTGATCATGGCTTTGATTTTTATGCTCCACAGACAACCTTAGATAAGAAAGGCAGACGCATTTTAATTGCTTGGATGGGGATGGCAGATGAAAATGAGCCATTTCATCCAACGATCGAAAATGATTGGATTCACCAGCTTACGCTCCCAAGAGAATTAGTTATGCATCAGGATCGAATCTATCAAAAGCCTGTCAAAGAATTGCAAGCATTGCGCAAACATCAACTAGTAGATACACAGGTAAAGATAAATTGGACAGGTGATGTTCCTGCTGTTAGTGAATTTATTATCACGCCAGAAAATAGAGAAAACCTTCACATAGACTTGTTTGGTTATGCTACAATAGATTTTGATCCAACAACAAAACAAGTCAAATTAACAAGACCAAAACTGAGTAGTCATCAACGAGAGGAACGAGTGGCTGTTGTGGCCGATCATTTATTGGAGATCCGGTGCTATCTTGATCGCTCGTCTCTAGAAATTTTTGTGAACCATGGAGAATTGGTGTTTACAGCAAGAATTTTTCCACAAAAACAGAATAGAAGCCTCTCCATTACAGGAGAAGGTAATCTAAAGGTTTGGTCATTACAATAGGGAGGTCGTAAGGTTGCAGTTAGGCGCAATTGAAGCAGGAGGAACCAAATTTGTACTAGGAATTGGCAATGAGCAAGGGGAAATTTTAGAAAAAATCATCATTCCAACGGAGCATCCAGACATAACCGTTCCTAAAGTCATCGAGTTTTTTCAAGATAAAGGAATAGAACGTCTCGGTTTAGGAGGCTTTGGTCCAATCGATATCAATGAAACGAGTCCAACATATGGTCAACTCCAGCGAACACCAAAAACGGACTGGGTGAACTATCCATTAGGAGCTAAATTAAAGGAAGCATTAGGCGTACCAGTCATTATCGATACAGATGTAAACGTAGCAGCAATGTCTGAGGCGAAATGGGGCAATGCGACAGATGTGGATAGCTGCCTATATATTACGGTTGGGACAGGCATTGGTGCAGGTGCCTACTTCCATGGTCAAACATTGAAGGGACTGTCTCATTCTGAAATGGGTCATATTAAGGTAAGAAGACATCCAGATGACACGTATAGTGGCACATGCCCATACCATGGTGATTGTCTGGAAGGAATCGCCGCAGGTCCATCCTTGGAAAGACGTTGGGGTAAGAAGGGCCATGAGCTAGCAGATGACCAGAAGGTTTGGAAAATGGAAGCATATTATTTAGCCCAAGCATTAACAAGCTATATTTATATTCTGTCTCCTGAACGAATTATTATGGGTGGTGGTGTAATGAAGCAAGAACAGCTTTTCCCACTCATTCGCAAAAATGTACTAGAAATGCTAAATGGTTATGTTAGTTCTCCTTATCTTACAGAAAAAGAAATTGATCAATACATCGTGCCACCAGGTCTAACCGACGAGGCTGGCGTAAAAGGTGCACTATACTTAGCAATGCAATAAATAGATCTCCGAGACAATTCTCGGGGATTTTTTAGTAGTATAAGAAAAGCTAACGCGAGCTCCTCTAAAAAATGGATTCGATAATTAGATGTAAGCTACCCCAAACATATGAACCAAACGTAAATTAATTTACATCCTTTCCTTTCCAATACCTATAAAATCATACTTTTCCAAGGAATTCTGTTTTCCTTCCCTTTACATTTCCTTCACAAACTTTAGACATTCTGTTTAATCGTAATTAAAACTTGCCTAGTAGAATGATAGATACAGACAACTAGAAGTGAGGTGAGTGATGATAATCGATTTGCATATACATTCCACTTTTTCCGATGGAGAGCTAACCCCTGAGCAAATTGTGGCCACAGCAGTGAGAAAAGAGATCACGATAATATCGATCACAGATCATGATGAAATGGCTGGTTATGTTAAGGCAAGAAAAAATGCGCCAGCTAATTTACATGTGATTCCCGGAATAGAGCTTAATACAGACGGGGAAGATGGCGAATTACATATACTCGGCTATTATATAAACCCTGACTGTGAGGCATTAATAAGACATATTGCTTGGCGTAAAGAGGAACGGAAGCAATGGGCTCAAGATATTATCGAAAAATTAAATCAGTTAGGCTATGCTGTTTCCTTAAAGGAATGTCTTCAGAAAGCAACTGGAGATATTATCGTACGGACACATATAGCAGATGTTTTAGTCGAAAAAGGCTATTTTCACACAAGTAAGCAAGCCCATGAAAAACTGTTAAAAAAAGGCGCAGATGCATTTGTGCCGAGAGCTCCGTTCACAGCAATACAAGCAATTGACTTGATTCATGAAGCTTGTGGACAAGCTTTTTTAGCACATCCAGGTATTTATCCTGAAATCCCTCCTATAAAAAAATTGATGGAGAATGGCCTTGATGGAATAGAGGTCTATCATCCAAAGCATTCTGTAAGTGACACGCAATATTGGAAGGGAATCGCCATAAAATATAGCTGCCGTCAATCTGGAGGAAGTGATCATCATGGACCAAGCTCCCGAAATCCTTATCCGATTGGAAGTGTTTTGGTTGAATCGGACTGTATCGACCAATGGAAACAGGAGGTGTAGCTGATGTACTTATATCTGTCTTCAACCCTTTGTTGGAACTACCCAATACCTGATGTGCTGCAAATAGCAGAAGCATTTCATTTAGATGGAGTAGAGGTTTGGATAGACCAGATACATTTTCATCAATCCACTCTTGAAGAGATCATAGAAGCTAAAAAGTATACGAATCAATCCTTAACAATTCATGCATCAAGCTGGGATCTAAATCCTTGTGCATTAAACCCGGAAGTACAAAGAAGTTCATTAAAGGAAATCGAGTATGCGATGGAAGTAGGAGATAGGCTGGATGCAAGGAATATAACAATTCATCCAGGGAAAATGACGATCGAGCATGTGGATCGAAAGCATTATATAAAGGTCTTAAGACAGAATTTGCTCAGACTAGCTGAAAAAGCAAATCAATACAATGTCCACCTATCCGTAGAGTTAATGGAGGAGAAGCAAAAGGAGCTTATCACCACTCCGAATGATATGAACGACCTATTGGAGGGGCTACCTGATCGCATTCGGGTAACCTTTGATGTGGCACATGTTCCATTAGATGTAGAGCCGAACAATTACTATGAAAAACTGAATCGCATTAATAAGATCCATCTTAGTGATACTTCAAAGGAAGCCTACCATATTGCATTAGGTGATGGGGAGAGCAAATTAGATAGAATCATTACCGAATTAAAGGATAGTCATTTACCTATTGTTTTGGAAGGATTCGATCAAAATCCATCATTCCCCTTATTAAAAAAGCATCTTCAGTATGTAGAGCAAAAGGCAGTCTTAGGGAGGGAAGCGCTTGAGAATTTTAGTTACAAATGATGATGGCATCTTTCATCCAGGTATAGAAGCAATGGTGAATGTTCTTGGCCACTTTGGAGAGGTATATGTCGTAAGTCCAGATAAGGAAAGAAGTGCTATCAGTCATTCCATAACATTACGCCATCCAATTAAAGCGATCAAAAATAAGCTTTTTACGACAGCAATCCAATCATGGATGGTGAATGGCACACCAGCAGATTGTGTGAACATGGGGATCAATGTATTAATGAAAGAACCCCCAGATATCGTTTTTTCAGGGATTAATATTGGGCCTAATTTAGGAAGAGATATTTTTTATTCGGGTACGATCGCAGGAGCAATGGAAGCTACGTTACATAACATCCCTGCTGTTGCTGTTTCGTTAGCATCGTTTGACAGTCAATATGTGAATTACGAGCAGGTCAAAATTTTATTTTATCGATTGGCGGAGGTGATTTTTCAATATACATTACCTAAGGAAATACTGCTAAATGTGAACTTACCATACACCTCAAAGGAATTGTGCCGTGGTGTTAAAGTGGTGGATGTAGATATGCAGGTACAACGTTATCGCTATGTTGGACTGAACGATCCACATGGTCAAATCTATTATTGGTTAAAGGACGAATACCAGCAGCTAGATAAACTGAGGGAAAATAAAGATTTTAGTAGCCTGCGAGAAGGATATATTACGATTTCGCCTGTTGAGCTAAGAGCAAGTAATAAAAGAAAAAAAGAACAACTGAATCGATGGTTTTCCCACAGCGTTAACCGTCCGTAAGCTTCCGTAGAATTTTAATTTAAGGAGGAATTATGTTATGTTTCGTTGGAAAAATATGATTTTATTCATTGGTCTTATCACCGTTTTAGCAGCATGTTCTACCTCCGAAACTTCTGGGAAGGAAAGCTCAGACGTTTCAGGAGAATTATCCTTTTATACCTCTCAACCAGATGTGGATGCAGAACAATTAGTTCAAGCATTTAACGAAAAATATCCGGATGTAAATGTCTCTATCTATCGATCTGGAACAGAAGAAGTGATGAGTAAAGTGCAAGCTGAAAAACAAGCGGGAGAAGTGCAAGCAGACGTTCTCTTAGTTGCAGATTCGGTAACATTTGAAAGCTTAAAGGAACAAAAGATGCTAAAAGCATATGAATCCCCTGAAATGGAATCCATTCCGGAGCCATTCGTCGATCCAGATCATATGTATGCAGGCACGAAGGTTATGTCGACGGCAATGGTAGTGAATGCCGATAATGTAAAGGAGCCCCCAGCATCATGGAATGTTTTAACAGAACAAAGTGGTAATGTAGCGATGCCAAGCCCATTATATTCCGGAGCAGCTGCTTACAATCTAGGAGTTTTCACACGCACTGATGGATTTGGATGGGAATTTTACGAAGCTATACAAGCAGGTAATCCGACAATCACCCAAGGTAATGGCGCCGTTTTAAAAGCTGTTGCTGCAGGAGAGGTGGACTATGGTATGGTTGTCGATTTTGTCGTGGCACGTGCTGAAGCAGAAGGTTCTCCCGTGACACTCGTCTATCCGGAAGAAGGAGTACCAGTCATCACGGAGCCGATTGGAATTATGAAAGATACACAAAATGAAGCTGCCGCTAAGGCATTTGTCGATTTTGTTTTATCAGAAGAAGGACAAGAGCTTGCATCAGAAATAGGCTACACGCCGATTCGGGAAGGTGTAGAAGCACCTAAAGGTCTAAAAACGATTGAGGAAATGAAAGTCTTAGAAGCGGATACTAAAGAATTATTTAAAGCACGAGAGGAAGACAAGCAAAGATTTAATCAACTCTTTGGAGAATAGGTGAAAACATGCAAATTTCCACAAAAGAAAACAGGGGGATAATGCCAAAACGTGCATTATCTTCTCTCTTTACCTGGCAAAAAATTTTAATGGGTCTAGCTTTAGTTATGATTGCAATTATTTTCTTACTTCCAATTTATCGATTAATAGCCTTAAGCATTCAGGTTGATGGATCCTTTAGCCTTGCGAATTATACGACGATTTTACAGGATAGTAAGACATGGTCAGTTATGGGAGATACGATTCTCATTGTGCTCGGATCTACTACTATTTCTGTAACGCTAGGCATTGTTTTTGCTTGGCTTGTAGCATATACCGATATTCGGGGAAAGCGACTAATGCAACTATTTATCATTTTGCCCTTTGTTATACCCTCTTATATTACGACATTGGCATGGACACAATTTTTCGGAGCAAATGGTTTATACGAAAAGTTAGCAGAACTTTTTCCCTTTTCATTAGGATCGGTTAATTTATATAGTATGGGTGGCATCATTTTTGTACTTGGATTTTCTCATTATCCACTCGTTTATTTACTTTCCATTAGTGTTTTTCGAAAAATACCACGTGAAGTAGAACATGCATCGCGTGTGTCGGGTGCCAGTAGCTGGCAAACCTTTCGACGAGTGACCTTACCACTAGCATTACCTGGGATAGCAAGTGGTGGTTTTCTAGCGTTTCTAGCCAATTTAGATAATTTCGGAATTCCAGCTTTTCTAGGAATTCCAGCAAAAATTGATGTGCTCAGCACCTATATTTATCAACAGGTTGTCGGTTTTGGTCCCACTGCTTTTGAACGTGCTTCCACACTATCCGTTTTGTTAGGTGTAATTGCTTTAATGGGGACGTTCCTGCAATGGCTTTTACTCAGAAAATCAAAGCGAATCGAAACAACAGTAGAGGATGAGAAGGCTAGATTTTTTTTAAGAAAATCAAAGGTCATCGTTGAAATCATATTATGGAGTTTTTTACTACTGACCAGCTTAGTTCCACTTTTGGCGATGGGAATGACCTCTTTACTTCCTGCTTATGGGGTAGATTTTACTTGGGATCATATCAGCCTGAAAAACTATCAATTTGTACTAGAAACGAGTCCAAAAGCGAAAAGAGCGATTGGCAATAGTGTTCAGCTAGCTGTCGTCATCACGATTATCGGTGTAATGATTGGAACAATGTTTGCCTATTTCCGTGTGCGTAAACCAAATAGGTGGAATCAATTATCGGAAATCGTGATAAGCCTACCATATGCATTGCCTGGAACGGTAATGGCATTATCCATGATTTTTGCTTGGATGGAGCCAATCCCTGGCTGGAATCCTGGAATCTATGGATCTGTGCTTATCTTATTTATTGCCTATTTTACAAGATTCCTCATTTTACAAGTAAGAGGGAGCATTACGGCAGTGTTACAGGTTGATTATACGATGGAAGAGGCAGCGATTGTTAGTGGTTCTAACAGTTGGGTGAAATGGAGGAAGATCTTATTACCATTATTGTTACCAAGTATATTAAGTGGTGCTTTTCTAGTTTTTTTGACAGCTTTAACTGAATTAACGGTTTCCTCTCTTCTTTGGTCTAGTAATTCAGAAACAATAGGTGTTGTCATTTTTGGATTTGAACAGGCTGGCTATACTACTTATTCGACGGCATTTTCTAGTCTGATCATTATTTTCATATTACTCGGCTTTTTTCTATTGTATATCACACAATTCTTATGGAATCGAAAGGTGGCTCGAACAAGATGACTATAAAGGTGCAAAGGCTAAGTAAAAGATTTTCTAGCTTTGAAGCATTACGTCACATAGATTTTTCTATAGAGAAGGGTGAATTCATTGCAATTCTTGGACCATCTGGCTGTGGAAAAACAACGCTACTACGGCTATTGGCAGGATTTTTATCACCAACAGAAGGAACGATTACCATTGGGGATCAGGAGGTTGGCAATCCAACGAAAACCTTACCACCTGAAAAAAGGAATATTGGAATGGTTTTTCAGTCCTTTGCTCTATGGCCACATTTAAATGTGGCAGAACATATTCGATTTCCTTTACAGCATCATCGATTTGTATCAGAGGAAATAAAGCAAAATCAGAAGAAACGCATGGGGGACGTGCTGAAAATAGTGGAATTAGAATCCTTCCGTACCAGGATGCCAAGTGAACTATCTGGTGGTCAGAAACAACGTGTCGCTTTAGCAAGAGCCATTGCTCCAAAGCCTGAACTGCTACTAATGGATGAGCCCTTAAGTAATTTAGATGCAGAGCTCAGAATGGAGATGAGAAGTGAAATTCAATCATTGCATCGATTGACGAATGCAACCATTTTATACGTTACGCATGACCAGAGTGAGGCATTAGCAATGGCAGATCGAATCATCGTTATGAATAATGGACAAATAGAACAAATTGATACACCTACAGAGATTTATCATCATCCTAGGACGCCATTTGTTGCGAAATTCGTAGGGAAGGCAAACTTAATGAAAGGGAAGTGGACGAAGGATTGTTTTACACCAGATTTGATCCCAAGTATTCAGTGGCCAGATATAGGAATAGAGCCAGATATGAAGCAATTAGGTTACTATCCGATTCGTCCAGAACAGCTGATCCTAACTAAGGAGCAGTCCTCCAATCAAGCTGTTCCAGCAGTGATTACATCGATACAATTTCAAGGAAAAGAAATGCATTACAATGTGCAGGTTTTAGGGGAGGAGTGGCAGATTCAAACAGGTCTAGGGGATCCATTCGATTTAGGTGAGCAGGTTTTTCTAGAGATAAAGCAGGAGGTTTTATTAAGTAGTACTCCAACACATATGCATTACGTCTATTAGAGCTAATTAATCGCTTTCAAAGTTAGGGTATGATAAACTAATGCTACCTTGTGGAGAGGAGAGGATCAGAGATGAAAAAAATAGAACTAGGAAAAAGTGGTTTGCATGCTAGTGAAATCTCATTAGGCTGTATGCGGATCGATCAGCTTTCGATACAGGAAGCAAGTCGTGTTATTGAGAATGCACTGGATCTAGGTATTGATTTCTTTGATCATGCAGATATATATGGTGGTGGAAAGTCGGAGGAAATATTTGCAGATGCGATTCAAATGAATCCACAAACGCGTGAAAAAATCGTTATTCAAACAAAATGCGGCATTCGAAAAGGATTTTTTGATTTTTCTAAGGAACATATTATAAGCTCTGTCGATGGTAGCTTAAAAAGATTAAAAACAGATTACATAGATGTTTTATTACTCCATCGCCCAGATGCATTAGTAGAACCAGAAGAGGTTGCAGAGGCATTTCATGAATTGAAGCAAAGCGGGAAGGTGCGCCATTTCGGTGTGAGTAACCATAATCCCATGCAAATTGAATTGTTGAAAAAATATGTAGAACAGGACTTAATTGCGAATCAGCTCCAATTAAGCTTAATGTTTACACCAATGATAGATGCAGGACTTAACGTTAATATGGAAGATGATCCAGCCATTGTTCGTGATGGTGCTATTTTAGATTACAGCCGTCTTCATGATATGACGATACAGCCATGGTCACCATTCCAGCATGGTTTCTTTGGTGGAGTTTTCGTGGACAATGATCAATTTCCCGAATTAAACAAAAAGTTAGCAGAAATAGCTGAAGCAAAAGGTGTATCGAAAACAACGATTGCTACTGCATGGATATTGCGACATCCTGCTCATATGCAACCAATCGTCGGTACTATGAACACAGAAAGATTGAAGGAAATTGCGAAAGCCTCCGATGTCTCGTTAACGCGAGAAGAATGGTATGAGTTGTATCGAACAGCAGGCAATCGTCTACCATAAAAAGCAGTCTAAATGAGAAAAACCTATGTTATGGAAGTAATCATAGGTTTTTCTTTATACCTTTGGAAAGTATAAAATTTCTGCAGAAATAATGCGACGAAGCGAAAATCCAAAGGATAAGAAAAGCTAACACATCCGCTTAAGGAGGAGCGAATGCGAGTTTTTCTAATGTTTTTAATGATCTTTTGTTTCTGCAATAATGGATAGTATCTCAGGTGGAAATACGACCTGATCGCTATGTTGGTCGAGAGTGTCAGCTGCTTTTATTTTGTTGACTTCCTTATGAATTCGCTCCATCTTCTCGTCTAACTCATTAGCAGATAGAGCTGCATCCTTCAATTCCTTCTGTAAGGGTTCTGGAATGACCTTATTATATTTATAATAAATTTTGTGTTCTAGACTTGCCCAAAAATCCATCGCAATCGTTCTAATTTGAATTTCTGTAAACACATTTTCCACTCTATCTGACATAAAAATAGGTATTTGGATAATTAAGTGCAGGCTTTTATAGCCATTAGGCTTAGGATTTTTAATATAATCCTTCTTCTGAATAACGGTAATATCCTTTTGCTGTTCAAGCATATCAGCAATACGATATATGTCGGATACAAAAGAGCAATTAATACGAATTCCTGCAATGTCATGAATATGTTCTCTAATCGTAGCAAGATCAAATGGTAGGTCTTTCTTTTGTACCTTTTTCATAATACTTTCGGGTGATTTCACCCGTGATTTGACATGTTCAATTGGATTGTAATCATGCATATACTGAAATTCCTGCTGAAGTATATTAATTTTCGTATTAACCTCTTCTAGTGCAAATTTATATGCCATCATAAAACGAGTTAATTCAACTTTTAGCTTTTTGATATTGCTGTAATCTAGGGGTGTATCCATTTAGTTAGTAGAACTCCTCTCAAATGACTGGTATCTATTACTATTATTACTAGCATGTGAATGAAAGTCAAAGGTTAGCTTCATTTACGGTTATATTGTTGGTTCCTAATAAAGAGAGCTGAGGTAGTCCCATAAATCGCTGAATACCTATGGCACATGCACCTACAACACCAGCTTTTCCACCAAGCTCAGAAACGGCTATCTTATGGTAATTCGATACAGAAGAAACCAAATGTTTATCTAGTTCTTCTAACGCATGTGGATAGAAATTTAAAATAGGACTGTTTAAGACAATCATTTCAGGATTATAAATATTAATAATATTATTTAAACCAATACTTACATCTGCTAACCAATCGTTGATTACTTTTATCGCGTCTTTATCTCGATTATCGACTAATTTCTCCAAATCTGCATGGGATGAAATGTTCACTGGAAGGACATGCTTTGCACGGTTCAACAGTGCTGGTTCAGAGGCATATCGTTCCCAGCAGCCCTCATTGCCGCAACGACAAGGCCTTCCTTTCGGATAAACAATCATATGCCCGATTTCGCCGGCATGTCCATTGTATCCCTTTTGTAAATTTCCATTAATAATAATTCCAGCACCAATTCCTGTAGATAATGTAATATTTAATAAATGATTGCTTTGATGGTAGTAAAAAACTTTTTCAGCATAAGCAGAAAGGTTTGCATTATTTTCTATATAGACGTTTTTTATACCTCTAGCCATCAGATCCTTCTTTAAATCCTTCTCTCGCCATTGATATTTTGGAATAAAATAAATCGTTTCATCTGTAGAAACAGTTCCATGAATACCAATCGTTACTTGTGCTAAACCATAGGTTGAATCAGCGAAAATTGTTTTATATTGGGAAATTTTATTTGCTAAAAGCTCAACTATCTCCTCATAAATATCGGAAAATAAATCGACTTTCTCAAAAAGGACTGTATCTCCTTTAAGATTCATCACATTAAATAGAATGTTTTCATAATCTAAATCGATCCCTAAAAAATACGCACTTTCTTCATTGATAGATAGTAAAATAGGTCTTCTACCTAAACCACTATGTTTTTCCTGTGTCTCAAAGATAAAATGGTCCTTGATTAAATCTCCAACCTGACTAGATATAGTTGCTTTATTTAAGCCTGTCTTCTTTGATAGATTCGCTCTTGAGATTTTTTTCTGAGTAAATATTTCCTGCAGGATCAGATCACGATTCATTTTTTTTATATAGGTTCCATCTCCTATCACGATTCTCCCCCTTTTTCAAATAGTTATTTGTTTAACGGATAAATTATAGATGTAAACTTATATTAAATGGAATTATAACAAATCAATGTAAAACTGGCTATAAATTCACAAGAAAGATGATAATTTGTTTACTAGATAGATTTAATAGAATTAAAATGATGAGCTTAACCGATTCGTTAATATAGAAAAAACAAAGGAAATAAGGTAATCTTAAAAAAATATTGAAATATAAAACGTTTTCATTTATAATGATCTCAACTAATTAATTTACCCAATAAACTAATGTGGGAGTTAGTTAATTTTAACAGATTGGAGAGGACAACATGAAGAGAAAGATATTTCTTATGTTTATTGTTATGGTAAGCGCTATCACGTTATTAGCATCCTGTAGTAATTCATCTGATAACAAGGAAGGAAGTAGTGGCGATAGTAGTGGGGAAACTATTACATTAAAGCTTGCTGAAAATCAACCAGAGGATTACCCAACAACTGTTGGAGATAAAGAATTTGCAAGATTAGTAGAGGAAAAAACAGATGGTCGTTATAAAATTGACGTATACGCTGGTGGACAGCTAGGGGATGAAGTGAGTGTTATCGAGCAGGTACAATTAGGTTCCATCGATCTCGCTCGGGTAAATGCCACACCCCTAACACAGTTTAATGATAAGATTGGTGTTCTATCCATGCCATTTCTATTTGAGAGTGAAGAGGAGAAATGGGAGAAATTAAATGGAGACATTGGAGAAGAACTACTTCAAACATTTGAAGGTACGAGCTTAGTTGGGTTAGCTTACTATGACTCTGGTGAACGAGCTTTTTATAACTCGAAACATCCGATTGAGAAGCCAGAGGATCTAGAAGGATTAAAATTACGTGTTCAACAATCTGATTTAGCAATTTCTGTTGTAGAGGCATTAGGAGCATCTGCCACACCAATGGCCTATGAGGAAGTTTACTCTTCATTACAAACAGGAGTCATTGATGGAGCGGAAAATAACTTCCCAAGCTATTACACGAGTAACCACTATGAGGTAGCTAAATATTATACGGTTAATGGTTATTCTGGAACACCAGAGATTGTTATTGGCTCTCAAAAGTTGTGGGATAGCTTAAGTGAAGAGGATAAACAAGCCTTCAAGGAAGCTGCAAAAGAATCGGTAGCTGTCCAACGAGAGGCGTGGACTGAATTAGTGGAAGAGTCCAAGCAAGCTGTAGAGGAAGCAGGAAGTGAATTAACAGAAATAGAAGATATCGCAGTATGGAGAGAGGCAGTTCAGCCAGTTTACGATGAATATGAATCGCAATATGGAGATTGGATTGAGAAGCTAACGAAATAGTTTTGTTAGCTAGAAGGAGGAAGATTTTATGAATCTTTTTAAAAAAATCGTTTCTCTACTAAACAAGATGCTAATTGGAATTGTTCTAACAATGCTTGGATCTATGGCGATTGTCATTATTATTCAAGTCTTTTCTCGGCAATTTTTCGATTACACTCCATCTTGGTCTGAGGAACTTTCTCGATTACTGTTAGTATGGATTAGCTTTTTAGGAATTGCTTATGGTGTAAAGGCAAGATTGCATATAGCCCTAGGTCTTGTTATCAATAAGCTACCTAAGTCGATTCAGCATCTATTTGATTATTTTTCGAAGATATTAATTATTGGCTTTGGGATCATGATGATCTATTATGGCTATCAGTTTGTTGTTCTAATGGGAGCGTCCACGATGCCTGGTACAGGATTACCAAGTAGTTTCCTATATGCAAGTATACCTGTGTCCGGCTTTTTCCTTACATTATATGGCGTGGAATTGTTATTTACTAAAGGGCTACACCAAGATTTAACAGAAGAGATAAGTGAGGTGTAAGAAGGATGGAAGTCGCTATATTAATAGGAAGCTTTATTATTTTATTATTATGTAGAGTCCCAATAGCACTTACGCTGATCTTGTCTTCCTTAATAACAGGAATGTATATGGATATAGATTTAGCCGCTATTTTACAACGTATGGTAAGTGGCGTGAATTCCTTTTCTTTATTAGCTATTCCATTTTTTATATTAGCTGGTGAGATTATGAATGAAGGAGGAATTTCTCGTCGATTGATCAATTTTGCGAATGTTATCATTGGGAAAATTAGAGGCGGTCTTGCTATGGTGAATGTATTGGCAAGTACTTTCTTTGGTGGTATTTCTGGATCAGCATTAGCAGATACCTCCTCTCTCGGTTCTGTTTTAATACCGATGATGAAGAAAAATGGTTATGATTCTGATTATTCGGTATCTGTCACGATTTCTAGTGCTGCACAAGGTGTATTAATCCCACCAAGTCATAATATGATTATCTATTCAACGGCAGCAGGTGGTGTTTCTGTCGGAGCCCTATTTATGGGAGGACTTGGTCCAGGATTACTTCTTGGGATTGCCTTGATGGTTTTAACTTATGTCATCGCAGTTAAACGAAACTATCCAAAAGGAGAAGTCATTGATCGTAAGGAGATCCCTCGTATTATGTGGGAAGGTTTACTAGGCTTATTAACGGTTGTTATTATTATGGGAGGAATTCTTAGTGGGTTCTTCACTGCTACGGAATCTTCCGCTATCGGAGTATTATACGCATTCATTATTACATTCTTTGTCTATCGGGAAATACCGTTAGCAAGAATGGGGGTTATCCTATACCGAACGTTTAAAACACTTTCAATGGTTATGTTTCTTATTGCTGCCTCTTCTGCATTTGGCTGGTTATTAGCATTACTTCAGGTGCCAGCAATGGTATCTGATTTCTTAATCGGTATCTCTCCAAATGATGCCATCACCGTTCTGTTTATAGTGATTATCTTACTTTTATTAGGTATGGTAATGGATATGGCACCATTGATTTTAATTACAACACCTATCCTACTTCCAGTGGCAACAACTGTAGGTATTGATCCTATCCATTTCGGAGTTCTGCTTATCATCTGTTTAGCAGTAGGTTTAGTGACACCTCCAGTTGGCTCTGTGCTGTTTGTAGGATCGGCAATCGGAAAAATTCCTATCGAAAAAGCATCCAAGGGAATGATCCCATTTTATGCGGCAATGATTGTCGTGGTCTTACTTGTCGCTTATGTACCTGAGATTTCACTATACTTGCCATCGATCTTTGAACCTTAATACAAGAAAAACTTTATCGATAGATCATAAAGAAAATAGCATACTAGAAAGACGAATGATAAAGATATTGTTGTCAAAATACGCAGACTCCTGCGGGAAAGTGAAGTATTTTGACAAAGCGGTGATGGAAACTCGTTTTAAAAGGCAAATAAAACGAACGATTTTAAAGGATCGTTCGTTTTTTTGCTTACTTTAATTACTTTTTTGTAGCCATGTTCATCATAAGAGCACTCTTAGTCAAAAAAACGGAAAAATAAAGCAATAGTAGTTATTTTTTTATCTAATCGTATACAATAGAATCAAAAGTATAATAGGTTAGGTGATGTTCATTGAAAAACTTTAAAGTGAACTATCGATTAGAAGGAGAAGCTGGCAAAATTAAGGCCCATTCCCATATTGAATATGAAATATATTTATTTCATAAAGGAACCTGTCGTTATTTGATCCATAATCAGATATACGATTTACAGCCAGGCGATATTTTATTAATGGACGGATTGGCACTACATAAACCGAATGTACCGATAAACAGTGAGTACATACGAAGCCATGTTCATTTTGCACCACATTCCATCGAAACATTACTTTCATCCTTAAATGCTTCTAGTTTATTAGACGTTTTTCACAAGCTTGGGCATTGCTTAATAAGGACAACAAACAAGCAAGAAGTGAATAAATTAGCTGGACTGATTAAACAAATGAGTGAAATTAATCATGAGCCTATGTCTAAACAAGAGCAAGAGTGGGAACTGAAGGCATTGCTTGTACAGGTGCTGATCATCGTCAATCGGCTTGGGAATACATCGTCCATTAAAGTGATATCAAAGAAATTGGATAAAACATGGCAGGCAGAAAGGATTGCAACATATATCCAACAGCATTTTCACGAAAAGCTCTCGATTGATAAAATCGCCACACAGCTAAACCTTAGTAAATCATATGTCTCGCACGTATTTAAGGAAATGACGGGTTTTACCGTGATGGAATATGTGATGGCATGTCGACTGAAGCAAGTTCAATACCTATTAGAAGTAGAAGAAAGAAAGACATTACAGCAAATTGCTGATGAGAGTGGATTTGAAAGCGTTTCACATCTAAGTCGATTTTTTAAGAAACAGATGGGCATCACTGCAAAAACGTATCGAATGGAACGATTAAAAATCTTTAAGGAGTGAGTCAAATGGCAAAGGTAAAATTAGGTGTTATCGGTCTAGGACAGCAAGGTAATGCGTACGCAAACTTTCTTCAAGAAGGTAAAATCTCCAATATGGAGCTTGGGGCTATTTGTGACCATGATCCACAGAAGAGGAAGCTGGCAGAGGAGCGCTACCCTGAAACCCCATTTTATGAAAATTATTTGGACATGTTAGAAAGTAAAAATGTCAATGCTATCGTAACCTGTGTCCCACACTATTTACACCCAGAGATGGGGATAGAAGCATTAAAGCGCGATATCCATGCATTATTAGAAAAACCAGCAGGTGTGTATACAAAACAGGTAAGAGAAATCAATGAATTCGCGAAGCAGAAGCCACATTTAACCTATGCAATCATGTTTAACCAGCGAACAAACAAATTGTATCAAAAAGTAAAAGAAATTATCGATAATGGAGAGATTGGCAAGATTCGACGGACAAATTGGATCATTACCACATGGTGGCGTCCACAGGGCTATTATGATCAAGGAACTTGGCGAGCAACATGGGATGGCGAAGGTGGCGGAGTTCTCGTTAATCAAGCCCCACACCAAATTGACTTAATCCAGTGGATTTGTGGCATGCCAAAAAAAGTGTATACAAAAGCTCAGTATGGATTCCAGCGTGATATACCAGTGGAGGATGATGTGACGACCATTTTTGATTATGGTAATGGCGCAACCGGTGTATTTATTACATGTACACATGATGTCATGGGCACTGATCGATTAGAAATCCTTGGGGACAAGGGGAAAATCGTCGTAGATAATAGTAAAAAAGTAAACATTAAGCGACTTTTGAAACCAGAAAGTGAAATGAGTGCTACGATGTCGATGCATGAGGTTTCCGAGATATTACGTGGAGACGGCCCTGGAGCAATTTATGAGGAAGAAATGATCGAGTTTGACAGTATGTGGGGTGGACAGCACCAAGCTGTATTAGAAAACTTTGCCGCAAACATTTTAGATGGAACGCCACTAATCGCTCCTGGTAGTGATGGAATTCATGGTGTAGAGCTAGCAAACGCCATGCACTTGTCAAGCTGGTTAAATCAGGAAGTAAGTATACCAATTGATGAGGATCTATACTTAGAGGAATTAACGAAACGACGCGAAGCAGAGAGAAAGTAGGTGCACCTATGCTTAATGTAGGGATAATTGGACTTGGGGATATCTCTTCTATTCATTTAAAGTCTATCCAAGCAATGGAGGATGCTCGGTTAGCTGCCGTTTGTGATTTAGATCTATCACAGAAGGAAAGGTTTGATGGAATACCGTTTTATTCGGATTTCGCTAAAATGCTAACAGAACAACCATTAGACTGTGTTCACATTTGCTTACCACATCACCTTCATTATTTGGCTACAAAAACAGCTGTAGAAGCTGGTGTGCATGTTTTGTTAGAAAAGCCATTAGCTCACTCCATCCAGGATGCCAAAGCTATCGTTGAACTGGAAGAAAATCATCCAAATATCAAAATTGGTGTCTGTCTACAAAATCGTTTAAACGAAACGGTAAAAGCATTACAACAAATGGTTTCGAGTAAAAAATATGGGCAAATCATTGGATTAAAAGGACTGGTGACATGGCATCGGCCTAAGGCTTATTATGATGCCAAACCATGGCGCGGTTTTCTTAAAACAGCTGGAGGTGGTGTAATGATTAATCAAGCGATCCATACGTTAGATTTAATACAGTTAGTTGGCGGGGAGATCGAATCCATTCGCGGTTCCATTGATCAATTATTAGATTATGAATATGATATTGAAGACACAGCTACTGCCTATATAAAATTTAACAATGGTGCTACAGGATTATTCTTTGCCACTGTTTCCAATGCACAAAATTCATCGATTGAATTTCAAGTAATGTTAGAAAAGGCTATATTAACGATAAAAGATAGTATACTAACCATCACGACAGAAGATGGGCAGAAAAAAAGGGTGACAGAAGACACAAAGCTACCTGGCTCTAAGTTTTATTATGGAGCTAGTCATGCCAAATTAATTGCCCATTTTTATCAGGAAATTCTTGGCGGTACATGTGATTACATACATGTTAGAGATGCTTTCGTTTCGATGGAAATGATTCAATTAATTCGTAATTCATCAGAAGCGAAAAAACCTATTACAATGGAGGTATTCCAATGAAAAAAGGGAAAATCGGTGTTCAAATGATGATGTTAAAAGGCAAGGTGGCTGAGAACGGAGCCTATCAAACAATGAAAAAGCTCCACGAGCTTGGCTTTCATTCTGTAGAGGTATCTCAAATACCGATGACACCAGAAAATGTAGAGGAAATGAGAAGAGCAAGTAAGGATTTTTCGATAACCATTACGTCTATAACAGCCCCTCTTGATGGAGATAACGAAAACCTAGAAGATAATTTTGAAAAGATTGTTGCCGATTGTAAAAGATTAGATTGTCAGTTTATTCGTATTGGAATGCTTCCTGTAACGATTATGGGAGATAAGGATAAAATAATGGATTATATCTCTCGTGCTGAGAAAATGGCACAGAGGCTTCATTCAGAGGGAATCTCTCTCTATTATCATACCCATCATATCGAGTTTGAGCGCTATGACGGAGAGTTTTTGCTCGATATCATGAAGGAAAATACGTCTTTATTAGGTTTTGAGTTGGATGTTCATTGGATTCATCGAGCTGGCGTAGATCCTGTTCAGCTTATACGGGAGTATAAAGGACGTGTTGCTCTTATTCATTTAAAGGATTATCGGATCGGAAATTTAGGTTTGACAGCAGAGGATTTACAGGACCGAAGCAAATTTCATAATAAATTTATCAATCTAATAGAATTCGCAGAGGTTGGTGAAGGAAATCTGAACATGCCAGCCATTATCGAAGCAAGTCTAGAAGCGGGTGCAGAGCAATTTCTTATTGAACAAGATGATACCTATGGACGGGACCCGTTTGATTGTTTACATGATTCAGCAGAGAATCTACGAAAAATGGGTTATGCCGATTGGTTTTAATAGTAAAATTCAGTGAAAACACTTACAATGGTAGATAAAGAATCAGTAGAAGGAGAGTGTACAAATGAGTAAAGCGGATGGGATGAACTATGCTCCGAAGGGGAAACCAAATCCAGTGGTCAAGGAGGGAGAATTTGTTTTTGCCGCTGTTGCCTTAGACCATGGCCATATTTTTGGTCAATGCAATGGTCTAGTAGAAGCAGGCGCAACATTAAAATGGGTATATGATCCTGATGACGATAAGGTAACTCAATTTATAGAAAAATTCCCACAGGCAAAAAAAGCAGATTCTCTTGATCAAATCTTAGAAGATGAAGAAGTAAAGCTAGTTACTGCTGCTGCAATTCCATCAGAACGAAGCACATTAGGAAATCGTGTCATGCGTGCAGGAAAGGATTATTTTACAGATAAAGGTCCTTTTACGACACTAGCTCAATTGGAAGAAACGAAGAAAGTTGTGGAAGAAACAGGACAGAAATATATGGTGTATTATAGTGAACGTATTCATGTGGAAAGTGCCGTCTTTGCAGGAGAGCTTGTCAAACAAGGGGCTATCGGTAAGGTTATTCAAGTAACAGGCTTTGGCCCACATCGTTTAAATGCACCGAGCAGACCTGATTGGTTTTTTGAGAAAGCAAAATATGGTGGGATCCTTTGTGATATTGGTAGTCACCAAATAGAGCAATTCCTATTTTATGCAGGCTGTGAGGATGGGGAGGTGTTACATAGTAAAATTGGCAATTACGACCACCCTGAGTATCCAGAGCTTGAGGATTATGGTGATGCCACATTAAGAGGAGATAATGGGGCAACCCAATTCTTCCGTGTCGATTGGTTCACTTCGGATGGATTAAGCACTTGGGGAGATGGTCGGACATTTATCGTTGGGACGGAAGGAACGATCGAGGTACGGAAATACGTAGATTTGGCTCGTGACACTGGCGGTAATCAGGTGTACCTTGTTAATAAGGATGGTGAACAGCATTTCGATGTAACTGGAAAAGTGGGCTATCCATTCTTTGGTGAGCTAATTAAGGATTGTATCAATCGTACCGAAAATGCAATGACGCAAAAGCATGCCTTCAAAGCAGCGGAACTATGTCTACAAGCACAAGAGAAAGCAATCGATGTGACAAAATAATAGATACAAAAGCTGTTTTTCAGAGAAAGTCTGGAAAACAGCTTTTGTTGTGAAGGTCCATCGTAGAATAACAAGGATAAATGGCGGGAAAAAAGAAAAAGTGGCGAGAAAACTCTTAGAAGTGGCGGAATTATCGGAAAACCTCAAGCGAAAGTTTGAGTTTCCATTTATAAGAATATGTGATAATATAAGTATAACAACGTTGTTATTTTGTTAGCTAGAAGAAGGGGAGGAATTACATGGAGCAATTTTTCGTGATTTTTAAAGACATCATTCTCCCTGTTTTTATCCTAATGACGATAGGCTTTTATTTGCATTTGAAATTCAAATTAGATCTTTCCACATTGGCGAAGCTTAACATTTATTTTCTTGTACCTGGATTTATATTTGTGAAGCTGTATAGTGCAACATTTGGATTAGCATTGTTTATCAAGGTTCTCTTGTTTTTTATCCTGCTCGTTGTATTACTAAACTTTGTTGCTCTCATTGTAGCTAAGGTGATGAATATAACAGGTGGAAAGAAGACGACATTTGCTAATAGTGTTATGTTCTTTAATTCTGGTAACTACGGAGTACCTGTTAATGATCTTGTTTTTCGTAGTGATCCATTCGCGATGTCGATCCAAGTGATTATGCTGACATTACAAAATATCTTTCTTTTTTCCTATGGGATCTTTTCGTTAAGGGCAGCAAAAGAAGGAAAATTAAAAGCAGCACTTGGTTATTTTAAAATGCCCGTCCTTTATGCAATGCTTTCAGGTGTACTATTAAATGCATGGAATGTAGCTATTCCCGAACCGATCTGGGTATCTGCCAATTACATAGCAGATGCTATGATTGCAATCGCTTTACTTACGTTAGGGGCACAGGTAGCCAAGATGGAATTTAAAAAAGGATTAATCTCTGTCTATGTTAGTGTTTTTATTAGATTAATAGGTGGACCTATCGTTGCTCTTATGATTATCACTGTATTCCGCTTAGAAGGAGTGATGGCACAAGCATTATTTATTGCATCCGCAATGCCTACATCTGTTAATAGTGCTGTGATTGCAGAGGAATACAAAAGTCATCCAGATTTTGCCGCACAGACGGTTTTATTCTCAACGGTTGCCAGTATGCTTACTGTTACAGTGATTATATACCTTTCTCGTGTTCTATTTTAAAATTGATAAGGAGTGATTAGGTTGAGTATATTACATGAGCTTGTACAAGATATTCCGATTCCTAAAATGGTCAAGGTAAAACAGTCCTTTGATGATAAAAAGATTGATAACCTGAGCAATGTCTTATTAGAACAATTTGATCAAAAGCAATTAGCACAACAGGTCAAGCCAGGAATGGAAATTGCGGTTGCAGTAGGTAGTCGTGGTTTAGATCGTCTAGTAGAAATGACCAAAACTACGATCGACTTTTTAAAAAAGCATGGCGCAAAGCCATTTATCGTTCCATGCATGGGGAGTCATGGCGGCGCTACCGGACCTGGGCAAAAAGCGGTTTTAGAGCATTTAGGTGTAAAAGAAGAAATAGTAGGTGCTGAGATTCGTTCCTCCATGGAAGTGATCAAAATTGATGAACTAGAAAATGGTCTACCAATCTATGTCGATAAAATCGCTTCAGAAGCTGATGGTATTGTCGTCATTAATCGAGTGAAACCGCATACGGCATTTCGTGGTCCTGTTGAAAGTGGAATTATGAAAATGATCAGTATAGGGCTCGGCAAACAAAAGGGTGCAGAGGCTTGTCACCAATTAGGCTTTAAGCATATGGCTGAGCATGTGCCAGCTATGGCTAAAATTATTATCGATAAAATGCCGATCCTATTTGCAGTGGCCACAGTCGAAAATGCATTTGATAAGGTAGCAAAACTAGAGGTTTTATTACCTGAAGAAATCGAAGAAAAGGAACCAGATTTACAGAGGCTTGCTAAGGCGTCCTTACCAAAGCTTTTCTTCGATCAAATCGATGTGTTAGTCATTGATGAAATCGGTAAGAACATTAGTGGGGATGGCATGGACCCAAATATTACAGGGCGTTATCCGACTCCTTATGCTTATGGCGGGCCAGAGGTGACCAAAATGGTTGTGCTAGATTTAACGAAACAGACAGAAGGAAATGCCAATGGGGTTGGTACAGCAGACTTCACCACCCAAAAGCTTGTCGATAAGATGGATCGGGAAACTACCTATGCTAATGGCCTAACATCAACAGTAGTTGGTCCAACTCATATCTCAACGGCCATGCCATCTGATAAAACTGCTATCCAAGCAGCGATCAAAACATGTAATATTCTGAATTTTACAAAAGCCAGGGTAGTTCGAATTAAGAATACGCTGGAGATTGGTGAAATTGAAGTATCAGAAAATATGCTATCAGATGTGGAAGCACATGAGAACCTAGAAAAAATAACGGATCTTTATGAATTAGCTTTTGATAAAGACGGAAATTTCTTATAAAGGAGTAGGAGCATGAGTAGATTATTCGATTTAACAGGGAAAGTTGCTGTAGCACTTGGGGGAAATAGTACACTAGGTAGCTCGATTGCCGAAGGGCTGGCTGAGCATGGAGCAAAGCTCGCAATAGTCGGTCGAAATAGGGAGACTTCAGAGGAGGTCGCCCAAAAAATAAATGCTAATGGTGGGGAGGCAAAGGCCTTTCAAGCGGATGTAAGTGATTTAGCAACCGTAGAAAATGTTGCCACAGAAATTGAGGCATGGACAGGTGGCTGGGACATTCTCCTCAACGCACCTGGTATGAATAGTACAACACCATTTCTAGATCTAGCAACAGAAGAATGGGATAAGATTATGGATGTCAATTTAAGAGGAGTCGTATTTGCAACTCAAATTTTTGCTAAAAAAATGATGGAACAAAAACGTGGGGGTAGTATTATTAATATTTCTTCTGTATCCTCCACTACACCATTATCCAAAGTGTTTACTTATTCTGCTTCGAAGGCTGCGATGAATAGTGTGACACAATTTTTAGCACGCGAATTTGCACCACACGATATTCGAGTGAATGCCATTATTCCTGGGTTCTTTCCAGCAGAACAAAACCGTAAAATATTAAGTGAAGAAAGAGTTCAATCCATTATGAACCATACCCCGATGAATCGTTTTGGCGAACCTGAAGAGCTTCAAGGAGCTGCTGTATATTTAGCATCTGATAAAGCAAGTGGATTTGTGACAGGGACCTTTTTACGAGTGGATGGTGGATTTGGCAGTATGACTATTTAATTTTTGGGGAGGAGAGATAGTATGGAAATCGAATCAAAATACCAAGCGTTGACATCTATTCTCCAAGAAATGAAAAGAGTAGTAGTCGCATTTTCAGGAGGTGTGGACAGTACCTTTTTATTAAAGACTGCTGTCGATACACTTGGTGTGGACAATGTCTTAGCAGTTACTGCGGATTCAGAGACATATCCAACTAGTGAACGAGAAGAAGCAAAAAGTCTTGCAGCTTTAATAGGAGCTAATCATCAAATTATCCAAACAAGTGAATTGGCGATACCAGGCTATACAGAAAATGATAAAAATAGATGTTATTTTTGCAAAAATAGCTTATTTGATCATCTAGTTCCTATTATGCAACAAAAAAAATACCAAAATATAATTTATGGTGTGATTGCAGATGATGTAAGTGAGTATCGTCCAGGAATGCGTGCAGCGAAGGAACAAGGGGTTCGCGGTCCCTTACAAGAGGCCAATCTTTTTAAGGAAGAAATTCGTCAGCTATCAAAGGAAATGGGGCTACCAACGTGGGATAAGCCATCGTTTGCTTGTCTTTCATCGAGAATCGCTTATGGAGAAAAAATCACCCAGGCGAAATTAACGAAGGTGGATAAATCAGAAGCCTTTTTAAAAACACTCGGTTTGCGACAGGTTCGTGTTCGTACACATAATGATATCGCTCGGATTGAGGTTGAACCCCAAGATATGCAAAAACTACTAGCAAATCATCAGCGTGTTACGGAAAAACTGCAAAGCTATGGTTATAAATTTGTAACAATGGACCTAGTAGGTTATAAAAGTGGTAGTATGAATACCACCTTATCCCATGTTAATCGTTCATAATAGAAATTGGGGAAAGCTTTGGAAGTATGTCCAAAGCTTTTGGTTTCACTAAAAATAACGGAGGAGAGTCTTATGCAGGAAGTTGTCATTGGTTTAGATATAGGTACAACTAGTGTTAAAGCCATTGCTTTTGATCTAGAAGGGAAGGTATTGGCGGAGTCGGAACAGTTTATTGAAACAATTTACCCGGAAATAGCTTATGTGGAGCAAAACCCTGATCAAATAGAAAAAAGCACCAAAAATGTTCTAGCAGAAATCTTCTCCTTAACCAAAAAGAATCGTGTTTTAACGATTGGGATCTCTTGTGCTATGCATTCCTTGATTTGTGTCGATGAAAAAGGAATGGCACTGTCCAATATGCTGATCTGGTCAGATGGCCGCAGCAGTGAGCTTGTGCAAAGAATGGATCCAGCGACGAAGAAGCGTGTATACACAAAAACAGGAACACCTATCCATCCTATGTCACCATTACTGAAGTTAATGTGGATGAAGGAAACGGATTACTCTCCATACAAACAAGCAAGTTATTTTATGTCCATGAAAGAATACATTCTTTTCAAATGGTTTGGCAAAAGAATAACGGATTATTCGATGGCATCTGCAACCGGATTAATGAATATACAATCATTAGATTGGGACGAAGAAGCGCTAAAAATTGCCGGAGTAGAACGTGACCAGTTATCAGAAATTGTTCCTCCTACTGAAATAATTAGTAGTATAAAGGAAAGTATCGCACAGGAATTAGACTGGCCAATAGATGTAAAGCTTGTGATTGGGGCTGCTGATGGCCAATTAGCCAACCTTGGAAATGGTGCAATAAAACCTGGGGAGGTTGCGATTTCTGTTGGAACAAGTGGAGCTATTCGTCAGCTTATTTCAGGTCAGCATGTAAATGACAATCAAGAAACCTTTAGCTATGCTTTTACAGAGAATACGTCTATTGTCGGTGGACCAACAAATAATGGTGGAATTGCCCTTCAATGGTTAAAAGATATGCTAGAATATAAAGGAACCCATGAAGAATTTTTAAAAGATGCGGACAATATCGGCATTGGTGCCGATGGACTATTATTTATTCCATATATAAATGGGGAGCGTGCACCAGTCTGGAATCAAAATGCGCGTGGTAACTTTTTTGGGCTTAGTGTAACACATAAAAGGCCACACCTAGTGAGAGCAGTTTTAGAAGGTATTGTCTTTAATCTATATCAAATTAGTCAATCATTAGAAGAAATTGCAGGATCACCAACTAGCATCTCTGTAAATGGTGGGCTTTCCAAGTCTCCATTGTGGGTGCAAATTCTAGCAGATGTCTTTGGAAAAGAAATTCAGCTAGCAGATACTCATCATGGTGCAGCATGGGGAGCAGGGTGGACAGCGCTTGTTGCTATTGGAAAAGTAGATTCGTTTGAAGCGATTAAACAAAACATCCCCATTAACCAAGTTGTACAGCCGAATAAGAGTAATCATCAGCAATATCAGAAGGTCTTTATCCGTTATCAGCTGTTAGCAAAGGATATACAAAAATACTTCGAATAAAAATAGGTTGTGAAATAATGTTAGAGGATATTTTAAAACAGGTAGAAAAAGGCTTATTAACAGCAGAAGAAGCAAAGAAAAGGCTCGCTACCTTTGAAAATTTAGGCTTTGCCAAAGTAGACCATCATCGAACAAAGCGCCAAGGATTTCCTGAAGTGATTTTTGGGGAAGGAAAAGAGCCTGCACATATTATCGATATTTCCCGGGCAATGATGGCGAAAAATGAGAATATATTAGTTACTAGAGTCGAATTAGAAAAAGCACAGATTATTTTGGAGCATTTACCGAATTTTAGCTATGATCCAACAGCTCGGATATTGTTGATGAAAAATCATGAGGAAAGTGTTCATTATCAGGGATATATCTCGATAGTCTGTGCAGGAACATCCGATCTTCCCGTTGCAGAAGAGGCTGCTAAAACAGCTGAAGCATATGGAGTAGAAGTAAGACGCTTCTATGATGTTGGTGTCGCTGGTATTCATCGATTACTTGCACATATTGATGAGATAAGGAAGGCAACTGTTACGGTTGTAATAGCAGGCATGGAAGGAGCTCTACCTAGTGTTGTAGGTGGACTTGTTTCCCATCCAGTTATAGCAGTTCCAACTAGTATTGGATATGGGGCAAGCTTTAATGGGCTTTCCGCTCTCTTAACGATGCTAAATTCTTGTGCATCAGGAATAAGTGTTGTCAACATTGATAATGGATTTGGCGGAGCTTATAATGCGGTGATGATTCATCGGATAGCGAATCAAAATAACATTTAGATTCATCATAATGACAGATAGAGTGGGGATTATATGAGAAGCTTTCGTTTCATTTCAATTTTTTTAGTGATCATTTGTATGCTAGCAGCTTGCAGTCAAAAAGAAACGGCCCAGTCTAAGGAGGAACAACATAATCCAGAGACTTTAACATTAGCCATTGGCGGAGAACCTGAGGCAGGATTTGATCCAACAACTGGCTGGGGACGATATGGATCACCATTGTTCCAAAGCACGCTCTTAAAGCGAGATCAAGACCTTGAAATCACAACAGACCTAGCTAAAGATTATCAAGTATCAGGGGATGGCTTGCATTGGACGGTGCAGTTAAGAGAGGATGTCGTATTCTCTGATGGAGAAGAGCTTACAGCAGAGGATGTATCCTTTACATATGAAACAGCAATGCAGGCACAATCTGTGGTTGACTTGAGCAATCTAAAGAAGATTGAAGTAAAAAGCGAAGATGAAGTCGTTTTTCATCTAGAAAAACCTCAATCTACTTTTATCACAACATTACTAACACTCGGGATTGTCCCAAAGCATGCATATGGGAATGACTATGCTGAAAACCCTATCGGTACAGGACCTTACCAAATGGTGGAATGGCGCAAAGGCGAACAACTTATTGTTGAAAAAAATCCAAACTATTATGGGGAAGAACCAGAGTTTAAGAGGCTAACCTTTTTATTTATAGAAGAAGATCAAGCGCTTGCTGCAGCAAAAACAGGTATAGTTGATGTATTATCCGTCCCTGCAACTTTAGCTGAACAAAATATATCAGGAATGAACCGCCTTTCCTTTAAAAGTGTGGATAATCGAGGTGTGATGCTACCTATACCAGAGCCGTATGAGAACGAGGCAGGCGAAAGAGTAGGAAACGAGGTGACGAGTGATCTCTATATTCGTCAAGCGATGAACTATGCAGTCGATCGACAAGCAATCGTAGACGGTGTTTTAAATGGAGAAGGAACAAAATCCTTTTCCAGTGTGGATGGACTGCCTTGGGGTAATGAGGATGCAGTAGTGGAGTATGATGTAGAAAAAGCAAAACAGCTCATGCAAGAAGGTGGCTGGAAAAAGGGTACAGACGGAATCTATCAGAAAGACGAAATAAAAGCATCATTTACCTTATACTATCCAACAGGTGATCAACTCAGACAGTCTCTTTCATTAGTATTTGCAGAAATGATGAACGAATTCGGTATCGAGGTTAAGCCCGAAGGAAAGAGCTGGAATGATTTAGAAAAGGTGATGCATGCCAATCCAGTTATGATGGGCTGGGGAAGTCATGATCCTGTTGAATTGTATTATTTATTTAGCTCAAAAATGCAAGGAGTCGAATATTATAATAGCAATTATTATGCTAATCAAACGATTGATCAATATTTTCAAAAAGCGATTCAGGAAACCTCCCAAGAAAAGGCTAATGAATATTGGAAAAAAATACAATGGGATGGAAAAACGGGGGTAAGTGCTAAAGGTGATGCACCATGGGTATGGCTCGTCAATATTCATCACATCTATTATGTGAAGGAAGGATTGGATATTGGAGATCAAAAGGTACAACCACATGGACACGGCTGGCCAATCACAGATTTTATTACAGAATGGAAATGGAAGAATTGACTAGAAATCTATCAATTTTTGTCGTAAAAAAAATAATTAGATTACTATTGCTACTTCTAGCTGTTAGTTTTATCACCTATCTACTCATTCGTCTATCGCCTATCGATCCAGTCCAAGCATATATTGGGGCAGATATGATGAAGGTTAGTCCAGAACAAAGAGCTGCTATTGAGGAATACTGGGGATTAAATGAATCGTTTATTAGCCAATATGTGCATTGGTTAGCTAGCGTGATAACTGGAGATTTTGGGACATCTTTCATTTATCGTACTCCTGTCCTTGATGTGATTGCTGACCGTTTTATTTCCTCTATCCTACTCCTGGCAGTTGCTTGGCTTTTGTCAGGGGTGATAGGATTATTGCTAGGGGCTGTTGCGGCTATGAAGCAAGGAAGTAAAACGGATCACTTCATAAGGGGTTATTGTTATTTACTTCTCTCAACTCCTAGTTTCTGGCTCGGGCTACTATTGCTGATGATCTTTTCCGTATGGCTTGACTGGTTCCCGATTGGGCTAAGTGCCCCAGTTGGTATAACGACAAGTGAAATAACTATAATGGATAGACTCTATCATGCTATATTACCAGCGATCACCTTAAGTATTATCGGTATTGCAAATGTTTGTTTACATACAAGGGAAAAAATGATCGATGTGTTAAAGCAACCTTACATACTTCAAGCACGAGCAAATGGCCTTAGTGGACTAGCTTTGTTCAAGCGACATGGTTTACGCAATATGATCCTACCAGCGATTTCAGTCCATTTTGCTTCATTTGGCGAGCTGTTTGGGGGAGCTGTGTTACTAGAGCAGGTTTTTAGTTATCCAGGTTTAGGGAAAGCGATCGTGGATGCTGGATTAAATGGGGATGTTCCATTATTGCTAGGAATAGTTGTGATAAGTGCTTGTTTTGTCTTTTTAGGGAATTTTTTGGCGGATATGTTTTATTCTCTGGTTGACCCTAGAATTCGTCGCGAAAAGGGGGAAGCTGGATTATGACTAGGAAATTTTGGGTACCTGCTATCATATTACTCCTATTTTTCCTTTTCCCTTTTTTGATCTCGGGGGAGAGGTTTTCGATTCATTTAATGGAGAAAAACCAAGCGCCAAGTTTTTCCCATTTGTTTGGAACTGACTGGCTTGGGCGTGATATGTTTTTTCGTACATGGAAGGCATTACAATTAAGTATTGGCATAGGGCTTTTAACGGCAATACTGTCAACAATTTGTAGTTTTTTTATGAGTACTCTCGCCATGCTTAATCAACCAATGGATCGAATAATTAGCTGGTTAGTAGACTTGTTTTTGAGTCTACCACATCTCGTTACATTGCTTCTCATCTCCTTTACACTTGGTGGGGGGATGAAAGGAGTAGTGATAGGGTTAGTTCTTACCCATTGGCCGAGCCTTACAAGGATCCTTCGCGCGGAAATGTTACAGCTTCAGCAAACCACCTATGTTCAAATGTCAAAAAAACTAGGAAAAGGCTTCTGGTGGAGAGCATGGCATCATTTTGTTCCACATATATTACCTCAAATGCTTGTAGGAATTACGGTGATTTTTCCTCATGCGATATTGCACGAAGCTTCTATTACGTTTCTTGGATTTGGACTATCAGCAGAACAACCAGCTATTGGCATTATCCTTTCAGAATCGATGCAATACTTATCCTCTGGGATGTGGTGGCTCGCCTTTTTCCCTGGATTCGTATTATTAATAGTTATCGTGTTGTTTCAATTAACAGCTAAAGGTTTAAGAAATTCACTGGAAAAGGATTATAGCTATGGACAAATTACTAGAAATTAGGCAATTATCGATATTACACAAACCATCTAGTACAAGCTTATTACACCCTCTTCATTTGACGGTACATAAGGGGGAGTCGATTGCACTAGTAGGTGCAAGCGGATCTGGAAAAAGCTTGATCGCTCAAAGTATTTTTCGTTTACTACCAGAAAACCTGAAGCAAAACGGGGAAATTTTTCTAGATGGTCTAGCGATTACCGACCAAACGGTTAGAAAAATGAGAGGGAATAAAATGATGTTGATCCCTCAATCGATTGATGCTTTGGATCCATTAATGAAGATAGGGAAACAACTAACCACATTAATGAATAAAGAAAAAAATGCTCAAAAGCTGGATACAATATTAGAATATTTAAATCTGAACCATACCGTATTAAATCGATACCCATTTGAAATATCTGGTGGTCAAAGAAGGAGAGTGCTAATAGCCATAGCTCTAATAAAAAGTGCTCCTCTATTGGTGGCAGATGAGCCAACACCAGGATTAGATGTAGACGCTCGTGAGGATATGCTAAGCTTGTTACAATCCTTAAAAACGAAAAATAATGGCATGCTAATCATTACACATGACTTCGATGCTGCATTGAAGATCGCCGATAAAATAGCGATTTTACGTGAGGGACAAATGGTTGAAATAGCTCCAATTCATGCCTTCTGTGGTAAAGGAGAGAAACTAAATCATTCCTATTCACGTCAATTATGGAATGCATTACCTGAAAATAGTTTTTGGGGGTATTCTCATGATTAGAACGAAGAATGTCTCCTATCAAACAAAAGCTGGAACACGGATACTTGATCATACAAATTGGGAATGGAAGTATGGCCAAAAGATTGGTTTAATGGGGAAAAGCGGTGCAGGAAAAACAACCCTTGCAAAAATTTTAGCTGGTTTTCTTCTACCATCTAGTGGTGAAGTGATTCCTCCAAAGGAAAGGGATGGAGTAGCTTCCATCCAATTAATTTGGCAACATCCAGAGCAAGCCGTTAATCCGAAGTGGCGTGTGAGAAAAATATTAGAGGAAGCAGGAGAGATCGATCAAGGATTACTCCAGCAGTTTAACATTCCAAGCGAATGGCTACAAAGATTTCCACAACAATTATCGGGTGGAGAGCTCCAACGAATATGTATTGTGCGATGTTTAATGGTTAATCCTTCCTATATTATCGCGGATGAAATGACATCCATGCTTGACCCGGTTTCACAAGCAGAAATTTGGAAACAATTCATGCATATTGTGGAAGCGAACAATACAGGATTGCTCGTTATTAGTCATGAAAGAAAGCTTCTCGAACGAATAACAGATCACATTCTAGATATAGAGGAATTACAAGGTTAATAGAAATAAAGTAGGATATTTTCAAATAATTTGAAACTATTTTTGTGTTTTATTCGTAAATAACTATTAATTGGTGGAATCAACTACCATTTTACCTTGATTATTTTCTATATCCAGCTATAATGAAAATAGCTATATTGTAAAACAAGATAGCGGGGAAGTTGTGTAGGAGGGAGTACTTTAATGAGAAATGAACCAAAAGAACGTATTGCGCTAGATGCGATGAAAGCATGGAAAATAACAGCACACCTTGTTACAGTGATTGCCATATTATTTGCCATTGCAGCACTTGTAATAGCTTATTATGTTGAGTTTATTCCTTATTGGATTGGAATCATATTGCTTGTTGCTTCGATTATTTTGTGGGTTGTTTCGGCATGGATTATTCCGAAATTGAGATGGAGAAGATGGCGTTATGAAATCTTTGATCAAGAGATTTATATTCAACATGGTATTTTAATTGTAACTAGAACGATAGTTCCAATGCTTCGTGTTCAGCATGTGGATACAAAGCAGGGCCCCATTTTAAAGAAATATGGGTTGTCTACCTTGCAAATTTCGACAGCTGCTACGACACATGAAATTCCGGCACTTCTTGAAGAAGAAGCGTCTGATCTGAGAGATCAAATTTCTGAATTAGCAAGGGTGGAACAAGATGATGTCTAATCCGAAGCGTCTTCATCCTGCTGCCATGATCTTTTCTGTTATTCATTCCATCAAAACATCTATTTTTAGTTTGTTACCTATTGTCATTTTGGCAATTGGGGAAGCGAAATGGATTTATGTTGTCATTGCAGCAGGCGCACTTGTAACTATCATTATTATTTCTAGTATTTTGTCTTGGTTGCGCTATACTTATCAATTAGAAGAAGATCAAATTAGAATCGAACAAGGTGTCCTAATAAGAAAAAAACGTACGATATCCAAGCATCGAATCCAATCGATTGATTTATCACAAAATATTATTCATCGTATATTTGGACTAACGAAGGTGCAAATCGAAACAGCTGGTAATGATCATAAGATCGATGCAACACTTCATGCCGTAACAATGGATGAAGGGAAAATGGTTCACGACCAGTTGAAGTATAATCAGGTACCGAAGGACATAGAGGTAGACACGAACGAACATCCAGAGGATGAAAAAAAGCATCCATCTCGAAAAATAACGCCAAAGGCACTGATTATTGCAGGCTCTACATCTGGTAGCTTTGGAGTGATTTTAGGGTTAATAGGTTTAGGATTTTCAGAGATTGAAAGCATTATTCCAGATCGTTATTATAATCATGCGACAGACTGGGTGTTCTCACAAGCGATCCAAATATTGATTTTGTTAGCTATTGTGGCATTGATTATTTTATGGTTACTGGGAATTTTAGTAACATTGATCCAATACTGGGATTTTACGATTACTCGCTATGAAAAAGAACTGTTTATAACAAGAGGACTTCTCGAAAAGAAACAATCAACCATCCCATTGAAAAGAATTCAAGCAGTGGGTGTAGTTGAAACGATCATTCATCAACCACTTGGCCTTGCAAAAATATATGTAGATATAGCAAGTGGAGAGATGGGTTCAGACTCAGAGATGCATACTGTGTTATTTCCACTTATAAGAAAAAGTGAAGTGCAGAACTTTTTACGAGAGCTCTTACCAGAATATGAGTACAATATCGATCAATGGATTTCTTTACCTAAGCGTGCATTACCGTATTATTTATTCCGTTTGGCTATCCTTCCACTCATTGTAACGATTGTCTTTTATTTTACTTTAACGGACTGGGCTTATATTCCATTGATTGTGACGATATTGGCATGTTTGCTTGCCTATTTTCAATATAAAACAATTGGTTACGAGATTAAGGGAGAGCACTTATTTATTCGAAATCGAGACCTAAGTAAGGATACGATCATAGTCAAACATAGAAGATTACAAGCAATGAAGAAAAAACAACATTTTATTCAAAAAAAGCAAAACCTTGCATCACTAGATACAGCCATTCTAAACAAATTTTTAGGTAGGCATTTTATTGTCCGAGATCTAGAACAAGAAGATGTCGACAAAATATCAGATTGGTATTCTTACCAAAAAAATCGCTCTAACATCTAGAGCGATTTTTTTCATGTTAAGGATGACAGTAATATTCCTTTATGTAGCTTGTAAAATATAATGAGGAGTATTTAAATATTGACTGTTTTTTAGATTAAGAGTAACATGTTTCGTGCGAGAAACATTTTGTGATTTAGGCATATATTAGGATTAGTTGACTACATTTTATGTTGAAAGGGTGTTTAGCTGTCATGGGTGAAGTGGATGGTTTTATGTTTGCGTTTGGTCTAACATTATTTGCTGGTTTGGCAACAGGTGTTGGTAGTTTATTAGCTTTTTTCACATCTAATACGAATACCAAATTTTTGTCGTGGGCGTTAGGATTTTCAGCAGGTGTCATGATTTATGTTTCCATGATAGAAATCTTCTTTAAAGCACAGGATGCCTTGATTAATGCTAGTGGTGATGTAATGGGCCATTGGCTAACCGTTATCGGTTTTTTTGGTGGAATGGTTCTTATTGCGTTAATTGATAAATTTATTCCTTCCCATGGAAATCCTCATAATATTAAAAAAGTAGAGGAGATGGATAAAAAAAGTTCGGCTAATGGGGATGGAGCCTTATTAAAAATGGGGACTTTCACAGCTTTAGCCATTGCCATTCATAACTTTCCAGAGGGAATTGCCACATTTACTGCAGCTTTACAAGACCCGGGCTTGGGGATAGCGATCGCTATCGCCATTGCGATTCATAATATACCAGAAGGGATCGCTGTCGCTGTACCGATCTATTTTTCAACAGGTGATAGGAAGAAAGCTTTTAAATTATCTTTTTTATCAGGACTTGCAGAACCAATCGGAGCAATAGTGGCATTTCTATTCCTTATGCCATTCTTAAATGATATGATGTTTGGTTTAATATTCGCTGGTGTTGCTGGGATAATGGTGTTTATTTCGTTAGATGAATTGCTTCCTGCTGCCAAAAAATATGATGAAGCTCATAAATCCATTTATGGTTTAATCTCAGGGATGGCCGTTATGGCATTAAGCCTATTATTATTTATATAAGAAATAAACGGGGAGTTTTCCCCGTTTATCGCACTAACCATCGGATTATTTTCTAATCATTTTAACAATGAATACGATTAATGCTATGACCAGTAGTATATGAATGAGACCACCAGCAAATTCAAAGAGAAAACCAAGTAGCCACACAAGTAATAGAATACCAATAATTGTCCAAATCATGGTGTTCACTCCTTTGGTTTATTTGTTAACAATATGTTACCCTACATCAGGTGATTTAAACTTTTTCTAAAAAAATATTGCAATCTAATAGACTGATTGCTATAATAATAAACGTGGTTTTGTTAAGAAAACGTAAAAATTTGTTGAAATTAGCGTAAATCTTGTAGTTTTTGTAAAATTTCCGTAAATAATGCGGGTGTAGTTTAGTGGTAAAACCTCAGCCACGAGCAAAAGCATCCACCGAGTACGCTACGAGTTGCTCCGAAGCATCCATCCTCATCGAATAAGCTAGAAGATGCAGGAGCATGGTGTGCGTAATACATAAATTGATATTATTTTTATAAAATGCGGGTGTAGTTTAGTGGTAAAACCTCAGCCACGAGCAAAAGCATCCACCGAGTACGCTACGAGTTGCTCCGAAGCATCCATCCTCATCGAATAAGCTAGAAGATGCAGGAGCATGGTGTGCGTAATACATAAATTGATATTATTTTTATAAAATGCGGGTGTAGTTTAGTGGTAAAACCTCAGCCACGAGCAAAAGCATCCACCGAGTACGCTACGAGTTGCTCCGAAGCATCCATCCTCACCGAATAAGCTAGAAGATGCAGGAGCATGGTGTGCGTAATACATAAATTGATATTATTTTTATAAAATGCGGGTGTAGTTTAGTGGTAAAACCTCAGCCACGAGCAAAAGCATCCACCGAGTACGCTACGAGTTGCTCCGAAGCATCCATCCTCACCGAATAAGCTAGAAGATGCAGGAGCATGGTGTGCGTAATACATAAATTGATATTATTTTTATAAAATGCGGGTGTAGTTTAGTGGTAAAACCTCAGCCTTCCAAGCTGATGTCGAGGGTTCGATTCCCTTCACCCGCTCCATACATAGGTGTGAACGTAGTGTTTCGTTTTAAATGAAGCATTACGTTTTTTATTTTATACGTTAGGAAAAGATAAAATTTCTACACAGTAGAGTTTCGACGTAGCTGAAATTTTAAGGTACCAAGTATAAGCAAAACTAGGCATTCGCCAAAGGACGAGCGAATGCGAGTTTTTCTCTAATAGGAAACTCTTATTCAAATAGCCGTATCATTTGCTCTAATTGTCTTGATGAATGTATCCTTAGAAAGAAAGTATCATAAAGGAGTTTCGGAATTTATGAAACAATTACAATCATTACTTCATCATATCGATGGGAAAGGCTATAAAGCATATAAATCGATACAAGGAAAATATGAATTTTCGAAATACCAGCTATCGATAGACTATGTACAGGGAGATCCATTTGCCTCACCATCTAAGATTCGCATCATTGTACCCAATCATATCCGTAGTATAAAACAACAGTGGAAAGAGTCTAAACAACGTAAAGTATATACCGAGGATTGTATTGCGCGAGCTGTTGGTGAAGCTATAAATAAAGAAAGTAATCAATCAAGAGGTTCAGGTAAAAGTGGACTTATTTACATTGATCAACCTGGACAAGAAATATTAGAGAGAACCGCTGTTCAATTGAACCAAAATAGCACCATCATATGTCTATCGCTTGGTCTTCCAGCAAACGGAAGAAGAATTAATGGGAGAGAGGCAAAAAAGTTGTTTTTGACCATTCTTCCTTCCATTATCAATAACTCGATCCTAGCCATAAAGGATGAAAAAATAGAAGCAAGTGTACAATTGGCAGACCAACACAAGGTTATTCGTGAGAAAATGAAGGAAAATGGTTGGATTGCTTTTGTTGCAGATGGAGCAGTTTTGCCACGTGCAAGCGGGATTAGTAATAAACCTCTAAAAAAAGCTGTAACCTTCCAGAGTCCTGAAGAGAACCGTGTAGAAATTGAAGTGCCTCACCGAGTAGAACCACTCACTGGGATGGCTTTAAGAAAAGGAATTAATTTAATTGTTGGTGGCGGATATCACGGGAAAAGTACACTACTCGAAGCATTAGAGAGAGGGGTATATCATCATATGAAAGGAGATGGCAGAGAATATGTCTTAACAGACCCTGATGCCGTCAAGATTAGAGCAGAAGATGGTAGACAAGTCAATTCCGTTAATATTTCCATGTTTATCAATGACCTGCCTCAAGGACAAGACACGAAGCAATTTACTACAGAAAATGCAAGTGGGAGCACCTCACAAGCAACGAACGTTGTCGAAGCAATGGAGATAGGAGCAAGCACGCTATTGATTGATGAAGATACTAGTGCAACGAATTTTATGATAAGAGATAGACGAATGAAGGCATTAGTTCATACAAAAAAGGAACCTATTACCCCGTTTATTGATCGAATTCAACAGCTTCGAGATGATTTAAGCGTATCGACTATAATGGTAATGGGAGGTTCAGGCGATTATTTTGATGTGGCAGATGAAGTGATTATGATGGATCAATATTTGCCATACAATGTTACGAAACAAGCCCATGATATTGCAAAAGATTATCCGATAGAAAGACAAAAAGAGAGCGAAGTGCTTAGCACGCAATCGAATCAACGAGCTTTTCTTTCCAAAAGCTTGCAGGTGAAGAAAGGAAAGAAAAAGAAGATACAGGCAAAAGGGCGACAAAACATACTAGTCGGAAATGGAACCATTGTTTTGGATCATGTCGAACAGCTAGTGGATCCATCCCAAACCAGAGCGATTGCGGAAATCATTCGTCATGCGGAAGAACAGGATATGATGACGCAGGAATTAACGCTATCTCACTTTTTATATTTAGTAGAAAAAATGATAGAGGAGGAAGGATTACAAGCTTTTGCTCCATATAAAAACCAACACCCTGGTGACTTAGCGAGACCAAGACGCTTTGAATTGGCAGCAGCATTCAATCGAATGCGTGGCGTGAAGGTCGTCAATAAATAGAGGAGGTGAGTGTAATGGCATATAACCAATTGAAACAACAGTTAATCGAATATAGTAAAGAGATAGGTATCGATAAAATCGGATTTACGAGTGCATCACCTTTTTCGGAATTGAAATCTCGTTTGAAGGAACAACAAGATCTTGGCTATGCTTCAGGTTTTGAAAAAGGTACGATAGAGGAAAGAACAGAACCACAAAAGCTGATGCAAGGCGCAGAATCGATCATTGCCATTGCACTAGCCTATCCGACAAAAATTCCGAATGCACCTAGAAGCAAGAAGGGTGAACGTAGAGGAATGTTCTGTCGAGCATCTTGGGGAACGGATTATCATATTGTCCTTCAGGAAAAGCTTCAAAAGCTTGCAGACTTTTTAGAAGAAAGAATCGCTAATTTCCAATATAGTTCGATGGTGGATACAGGAGAACTGTCTGATCGGGCTGTCGCCGAACGCGCGGGTATTGGTTTTAGTGGGAAAAATACTTTATTAATTTCACCAGAGCTAGGCTCCTATATTTATCTCGGTGAAATGATTACAAATATTCCATTTACACCTGATCAGCCTTTATCTGAAGGCTGCGGCACATGTACAAAATGTCTTGATGCATGTCCAACCGGTGCTTTAGTTGAACCAGGAAGGCTAAATGCACAGCAATGTCTCGCTTTTCTCACTCAAACAAAAGGATATATGCCAGAGGAGCATAGAGACAAGCTTGGCAACTTCATCTATGGCTTCGAGACATGTCAGGTCGTTTGTCCTTATAACTATCGCGTTGATTTTCATCATCACCCAGAATTTGAGCCAGATCCCGATCTTGTTAAACCAAAACTAGTAGATTTATTATTCATTTCTAACCGTGATTTCAAGAAGAAATTCGGTAAAATGGCAGGTTCTTGGAGAGGAAAGAAGCCATTACAACGAAATGCAATTTTGGCCCTTGCCCATTATCAGGAAAAGGACGCGATAGAGAAACTAATCCAATTAATGAATGAGGACCCTCGTCCTGTTATTCGAGGAACAGCAGCTTGGGCAATTGGGAAAATTGGAACAATAGAAGGTTATCAAGCCATTGAAAAGGCTATGGAAGAAGAAAACGATCAAGAAGTGTTAATCGAAATGAAAAAAGGTCTTAACTTTCGAGATGAAAAGAAAAGGGGGATTAGCAAATGAGCATGCTGGCATATGAGGAGTGGCAGTCACCAATCGGTATGATTACGATAGTAGCAGACAATGAAAAGCTCTATTCCTTTCAATATGGAAGCTTTAAGCAAAACGAAACAGAGCTTATTCAATGGTGTAAAAAATACCAATTGCCAACCTCTTTTATCCATCAATCTCCTGTTATTGATGAAGCTATTAAACAACTAACCGAGTATTTTAATGGAGAAAGAAAGCAATTTTCTGTTGATTATGTCTTGCATGGAACCTCTTTCCAGAAAAAAGTCTGGCATGCATTGTCGGAAATTCCATATGGTAAAACTTGCTCATACCAAGATATCGCAAGGAAAATAGGCACAGAAAAAGCAGTAAGAGCGGTAGGGGGAGCGAATAATAAAAATCCAATATCTATCATCATCCCATGTCACCGAGTCATCGGCAAAAATGGTAAAATGGTCGGCTATGGTGGTGGGTTAGATAAAAAAGAATATCTACTAAAGCTAGAAGAATTAAAAGGGTAAGGTTAGAGGTTAACCTTACCCGCTATATTTATTTATTCTGCTGATTCTTCTTCTGTTGTTTCTTCCGTTGTTTCTTCTGTTTGATCTTCTGTTTCCCCATCATCTTCAGCACAAGCTGTAAGTACACCTACTGAAAAGATAGCTGCAGCGAAAATAGATAACCATTTCTTTTTCATCCTTATCCCCCCTTTCTATCTCTTCTAACTATTAATACCATAAATTCAAATAAAAAATGCGGTTTTTTACAATCTTTACCTATTTTTTACATCTGATTAATATTCCTGTGCAGTAAACTCGCATTCCCTCGTCCTTTAGCGGGCGCGTTAGCTTTTCTTATCCTTTGGACTTCAACATTTTCGCTTCGTCACATTACTTCCTGCTAACATATTAGAAAAACTAGGCATTCGCTCGTTCTTTGGCGAATGCCTAGTTTTACTTATACTTGGTTCCTTAAAATTTCAGCTACGTCGAAACGCTACTGTGTAGAAATTTAGAAATTTTATACTTTCCTAACGTACAAAGAAAAGGATAAGCGATACCCGCTTATCCTTTAGATGTATATTGTCACGGCGTTAACCGTTACTCGCATTATTGACTTTCTTCTGTTTCACCAGTACCTAAATTCCCTTCCGCATCGCTACCGTCTTCTGCTGCTCCATTTTCTTCCATCATTCCATCTTCTGCTGCGGGATCCTCTTCCCCAGCTGGAGCATCTTCTCCTGTTGCAGGATCTTCTTCCCCAACGGCAGGATCATCTCCTGTTGCTGGTGCATCCTCACCTGTTGTTGGAGCCTCGTCTTCAGTCGCTGGTGCCTCTTCTGTTGGGGTATCGTTTTCGTCTGCTGGTGCTTCCTCATCACTACCACATGCTGCTAACATTCCTACAGATAGTACAGATACTCCTAATAACGATAATAATTTTTTTGTTTTCATTTTCAAACTACCTCCTTAAAATATCAATCACTTCATGCATACCCAGCTAAAAAATAGATTAATCCTAAAATGCTAACATTTTATATATCTTTAACATTCTTTAAATAATAGTAAAAGTTTTGCAATGTTTTAGATATAATGTGTTCACTTTGTCATTTTCTTCTTTTTCAATCATCTGTTGAATATACATAAACAGGGGGTGGAGAAGTTGAATGAGATGAATGTGATTAAACAATACTGGATGGATAATTACCGAAATGGAGCCTATCCACTACGCCAAAAAATGAGGATTCATCAGAAATATAATAAAAAAATAAAACAAATTACCGTTTCTGGAAAGCAAATGATCCATTACGCTGATCAACAAAAGGAGAAAGTAGTATATGAGCTCCACACCAAATATCTTATCGAGGATCACGATAATTTATATCATGAGGAAGAAAGTGATCGCCGTGTGGCATTGCTTAAAGATAATGAATTATTGGAGGATCAACGTATGGAAAATGGTCCTAGCATAACTGTTGTTCAATCTTCACGTTATGCCAATGATCAGGACATAAGGTTTTCATATGACAGAAGAGCTGCAGTTCAATATGCTGAACGTTGGTGGAATAGTGCCAATCCTCAATATCGTTACTTTGAAAGTAATGATTGTACGAATTATATCTCTCAGTGCTTGAGGGCTGGGGGCATGCCTATGCATGGAATGCCAAATCGCTCAAAAGGCTGGTGGTATACAGGAGAAAATTGGAGCTATAGCTGGTCGGTTGCTAATGCTTTAAGATGGTATTTGAGTGGTTCAAGTAATACAAAAACGCTAGCTGAACCTGTCGAGCTCTTACCAGGTGATGTGATCTGTTATGATTTCCAAGGTGATGGAAGGTGGGATCATAATACGATTGTCGTAGCAAAGGACAGCCAAAATATGCCTCTTGTTAATGCACATACGAATAACAGTAGACATCGTTATTGGACATATGAGGATTCTGCTGCATGGACACCTAATTGTCAGTATCGGTTTTTTAAGATTGGCTCAGAATAAAGTGCAATATGAAGAAATTATGGTATAATAACTAAGCATGAAGCATGTTTAGAGGTGAAAATAAATTGGCAGTCCATGTAGTATTATTTCAACCAGAGATTCCGGCAAATACCGGTAATATTGCGAGAACATGTCTCGCGACAAATGTACAATTACATTTAATACGTCCATTAGGATTTTCAACAGATGATAAAATGCTAAGACGTGCAGGCCTAGATTATTGGCATGATGTTACGATTCATTATTATGATGCATTACAGGAACTATATGAAGCTTATCCTGACGGCGAATTTTATTATATCGAAAATTTTGGCTCCAAATATTATTCGGATTTTGACTTTAGTGATTCATCCAAGGACTTATTTTTCGTATTTGGTAGAGAAACAAATGGGATTCCGAAGGAGCTACTAGTCGGAAAAGAGGACTACTGTCTACGAATTCATATGACAGATAAGGTGCGTTCCTTGAATTTATCCAATACGGCAGCAATTATTGTGTATGATGTTATGAAGCAGCAGGGATTTCCAGGATTAACCTAAAGGCTGAAATATATCGAAATAGGAAGGTGAGAATCCGAAAATCTTCGGATTTTTCCTTTTTACAAAAGAAAAACTACTAATGAGAGTTTCATTAGTAGCACCATTTCTAATCATTACGTCCTGTTATAATAATGTTTTTCATCATCTCTTTATTAGGATACTGTACTTTTTCGTATTGCTGGCATACCCTCTCTGTATCATATGGGACCCGGACATGACTAGTGGAGAATGCACCTTGATGAAGCTCTACGATGGCATATGAAGCCTGTGATATTCCATCAAAAGGCAGGCCAACACTTCCTAAATTAAGGATGGTTTTTCCATCAGCCACTCGCTTATATGCTTTATGAATATGCCCGTATAAGTAAAGATCGGCTGGTTTTATTTTAGTTAGTTTTTCAACTAACTGCTGATCAGTGGCCTCAGGTAATACCACTTCAAATAAACTTGTTGGGGTTGCATGAAAGGCGTGTATAGTAACAAGCTCCACCTCAAGGAATAAATCTGTAGGTAGGTGTCTTAAATAATCTATATCCTCTTCATCTAACTGTCCTACCGTCCATTTTTGCTCCTCTTGCATGATAGAAAGCGCTTGGTCTGGTACCTCTCCTTTTTCTACACCTCTAAGGATCCATTCATCGGCATTTCCTTTTATTACTTTTGTATCTAGAGAGCGGATCATTTCTAGTGCGCGCTTTGGCTCAGGACCACGATAAGCAATGTCACCAAGTACAATAATTTCGTCAACCTTTTGTTGGTGAATATTCTCTAAAACTGCTTCGAGTGCAACCGCATTCCCGTGAATATCGGAGATAAATGCTATTTTCATAAGTATCACCTCAACTCCATCATAATTCAAAGCAAACGTAGTTCCAAGTATAAGCAACGATTTTGACTAGAATTCGAAAAAAGAATTATAATGAGAATAGGAAAACTATGAATTTAGGTTTTACAATCTGATAAAAAGGGTATAATTTTATAGATGAGAGGGAGGTATGGAAATGTTCTCATTTATGACAAGTGAAATACCATCTTTTATTAAAATCGAATTAGAAAAATTATTCCATAAATTAAGTCCTCTAATGAAGAAAAATACGAAATACATGATGTTTGCAATGCCTTTATTATTTATTTCTGTGTTTAATTTGATTTTCTTTCTATTTTTCGGTGGATTCGAAAGTGGTATGACGGCCATTATATTAGTGTATGCATTAATGGCAGCAGTAGGAATGGCACTATATAAAGAAACTAAGTATATCAAGAAAAAAATCCTTGCACTAGAGGTAGAACATATTGTTACAAGAATTGAAAAAAGCGAAGTAATGAATGATTATAAGAAGAAGGATTATATTTCGCTTATAAAAAACCAACCAAAGATTGGTATCCAGACATTTATGAACTTCTTAACAGAGGAACATGAAAGAAGAAAAATGATGCAAGAATAAAAGTCACTTACAAAGAATAGAATGAGTGTGGAGATTTTAGGCAATCAAAATATGAATTAAGCCTATAAGCTTGTGTATCGCGATGAAGTCGTAAGTGGCATCCATATTAAGAAGAAATTGAGATAATAGGTGAGACAAACCCAAACTGATTATGCGGATTACCGTATATTCGGTTTGTTTTTTTATTTGATATGAACACAATGTTGTCTTTATCATCCAAAATGGCTGTGGATCCATTAAGTGCATTAGATACAGTTTATACTGAAGTAATCTCAAAGAACCATCTCCATCTAAAGAATGAAATTATTGTTGAATAGAAGTGGATTCTTTTTAAAATATTTTTGAAAATTAATTGAAATCCCTAACACATCTGGTATACTAGTATACAAATTAAATGAGCATTTGATAGGAGAGTGATATAAATTTTTTTAAAATGAAAACGCTTAACAAAAAGAATAATGGGTAGGAACTTCGAGATACCCCACTCAGATAAATGGGGAAAAATTCTTTTTTGGAGGAAGTAATCTCTTTATGAAAACTAAATTATCTCTTAATCAGTTAACATTATTGTCAAAAAAAATCGTATTTAGACGAGCTTTTTCGCTATCCTTGTCAATTATGCTGCTGGCATCAATCCTAAATAACGACTTGTTAAGTGCAAACGTAACTACCAACAATGACTTACCCCCCACAGGACTAACCTACGAAAATTACCCACCATTAAAGGATGTATATAAAGATTACTTTTCCTTTGGTATCTTTGGTAAAGGTGAAATGGAGGGATTGCTTTACAATTACGCCTCATATACACCGGGTAATGAGATGAAACCCGAGAATACTCAAAGAGAAAAAGGCACTTTTACTTACACTAGTGCGGATAACGCGATGAAAAACTATTCTGATAGAAACCGTGATATGCTTTTTTACGGACATACTCTCGCGTGGCATTCACAGACACCTACGTGGATGTGGGATGCACCACCGGCTAGATACGATCAGCCTGGTGAATTTGACAGAGAAACTGCTCTAGAAAATCTCAATACTCATATTGAGAATGTACTCGGCTACTACGGCAGTCGCATCGAAGGTATAGATGTAGTAAACGAAGCAATTGGAGACTCAAACCCTGACGATTGGAAAGCATCCTTAGCCAAAGGAGAAGGTTGGTATATGGCGCTAGGATGGGAATGGGTAGAGCTTGCCTTCTTGAAAGCGGCAGAAGTTGTTGATAGCAACGGCTGGGATGTCAAATTGATCTACAACGATTTTGGTCTTGATTCACCTGACAAAGCTCGAGTAGTTTATGAGATGGTAAAAGATATTAATGAAAAGTATAGAGGTGTTAGACCAAATGGTAAACCTCTGATTGAAGTTATTGGTATGCAGGGACACTACAGTCTCTTCACCAAAGCACAAGAAGTTGAGGACAGTATCAAACTGTTTGCGAAACTTCCAGGAGTTAAGGTTCATGTTACCGAAATGGACATTGCATTACCACCTGGTGAACTTACTGCAGAGAAAGAGAATAATCAGGGCATGAAGTATGCCGAACTATTTCAAATTTATAGAAATTATGCTGCAGGTCCAGCAAATACTACGGGCAATTCAAAGGTTATCGAATCAGTGAAACTAGCAGGTGTGAGAGATGTAAGAACTGGCTGGAAGGGTGGCGAATTTGCTATGCCGTATGATTATGACGGAAAGGCCAAAGAAGCATTGCTAGGTATTTTATACCCTAAAGAGTTTCTTGCAACCCATGAATACATGGATACTAATACAGAAGAACAAGTTCAAATTGACGGCGTCTATGTGTATGATACAGGTAAAGGAGATCGTTGGTCCGGGGCAAATATCATACTAGGTAGCGATGCCTCCCAATGGCCATGGTCTACGGCAGGTGAAGATGGAAAAATTGCCTTCATTCCTGAGAAAGACGCGACATATCGTTTAACTTTTAACTATACAGCAAAAGGTACCACTTCTATTCGTGTACGTTGGATAAACGATAATTCAAATGGTGGTTATACTAGTGCTGATGGAGTGGATGTAAACACCTACCAGTATTCTGCTAACGAAGTGGCTAAGCATATACCTGCTTATTTCAACAGTGGTATGGTGAATATGGGAAGCTATACTTTAACAACTGAGATAAAGTTAGATGGTTCACAACCTACTGATGGTCTGATTGGTAACATCGCCATCCGTGGCGGTGGAGGTGGTAATGCCTTCTCTATTAACTGGATTAAGGTGGAAAAGATAGGAACAAACGAGGATCCCGACACCCTTCTTGTTAATTGGCCTAAAGGTATAGACGATGAGGAACCTCCGGTTGACGATAAGGATCCAGTAGAAGAGGAACCTCCGGTTGACGATGAGGATCCAGTAGAAGAGAAACCACCAGTAGACGATAAGGATCCAATAGATGAAAAACCTCCGGTTGACAGTGATAATTCAGTAGATGGGGAAGCGCCGATAGATAGCGAGGATCCAGTAGACCGAGAAGATCCGATAGACAATAAGGATCCAATGAACATGGAAGACTCGATAGATAGTGAGGATCCAGATGATGGTGAGAAACTTCCTGATACTGCAACTTATACATTTAATTCGTTAGTATTTGGTATGATGTTATTACTAGTTGGTTTACTATTAATATTTACAAAAAGAAAGCTGAAACAATAACTAAATCATAACAATTGTTCCGATCATAATTGCTATCTGTTATGGTTGTGAGCATAGGTATGATGTGATAAGTAAAAATTGTTTAAATACTGAACTGCCCCCCAAAAAATTAACTTTCGGGGGTGTTTTTTTATGGTTAAATATAATGATTGATCGAAACTAACAGTTGTTAAGGTTATTGCAATAAGAGAATTTAATAGGGTGAATTTCCTATTTTGTACAAGTTTAGGTTGACATAAAAGGTAAATCATGAGAATATATACATGCGTTCTTTATAAAGAATAAAGTGTTCATTATAATAATTAACAAAAAACAGAGAAGCACAATGGACTAAGAGAAAGTCTTTTGCGGAGAGGGGGATTTTAGTGGAGAGTGCATTAAGAATATTACATGTTGTTGAGGAAATGAAAAATGGAGAAAAAGAAGCTTTCCTAATGAATGTGTATCGAAAAATAAACAGAAAGAAAATTCAGTTTGACTTTTTGACAACTGGGGATGGGGAATTTGATAACGAGATTAGACAATTAGGTGGACACATTTACCGAATACCAAGTCTATCGGAAGGATATTTAGCCCATAAACGATCATTGAGACAGTTCTTTAAGAAGCATCGGTTCTACATAGTTGTACATAGTCATTTAGATCAATGGAGTACCTTTGCTCTAAGAGAAGCAAGACGTGTAGGTATTCCGGTTAGAGTAGCACACAGCTATCAGAATGCAAATGATGGCTCTTGGAGTCTAAAAATGCGGAAGAATATTGTCGGTTTATTTATTTTATTTCTGGCGACCGATTACTTTGCATGTTCGACAGATGCTGCTAAATGGTTGTTTAAATGGAAAGCTGAAAAGGCTGTGCTGATGAGAAATGCGATCGATCTAGAAAGGTTCTGTTATTCGAAATCAACGAGAGAGGAAATGCGCGAGCACCTATTGTTAACAGAACGAGAGTTTGTAATTGGTCATGTTGGTGAGATGACAAAGCAAAAAAACCATTCTTATCTATTGGATTTATTCATTGCATTCAGAAGAAGAATTCCACAAGCAAGATTAGTGCTTGTCGGAGATGGTCCATTACAAAGAGAGATCGAAGAAAAGATAGATCAATATAAAATAAAAGAATATGTCCATATTTTAAACAACGAAGAAAATCAATGGCAATGGATTCAAGCATTTGATGTGTTTGTTTATCCTTCCCTCTACGATGGTTTTTCAACATCACTGATAGAAGCACAAGGTACTGGAGTTCCGATTCTAGCGTCTGATACGGTTACAAAAGAAGTAGATATGGGCTATCAATTAATTGATTATATTTCCATTGAGGAAAAATTATTATGGCTAGAGAAAATCGAAAGGATATACAGCGAAAGAAAGCGAATCCAGGTAAACCAAGCAACATTATTAGAAAGTGGATTTGAGCTTAAAAATCTTGCACATGAAACTGAACAAAGATATTTAGAGCTACGTGATGAACGAATATAAGGTGAAAAGATCATTAGAACAGAGGTACTAAAAATGAAGATTGGTAGGAATATAAGTGACATTCGCAAGAAAAAGAACATGACATTATCAGAATTAGCCGAAAGAGCGAATATATCAAAATCTTATTTAAGTAATCTAGAAAGAAGTTCAAATGGTAACCCGTCGATACATATTGTTGAAAAAATAGCAGAAGTATTACATGTCGATGTTTCTACATTACTAGGGGAAGAAAAAGAATCTCTCGTTGCGGAAAAGGAATGGAATGATTTTGTTTATGAATTGAAAAAGCTTGGAATTGATCGACCGAAATTGGAAGAATATAAAGTCCTATTTGAGTTTATTCGTTGGAAAAATAAGCAATCCTGTCAAGATGTTGGCGATTATGATGGCATTGCCAATCAAATACAAGGAATGGAGTCAAACAATGAAAAAAATTTTAATGGTGATTGATCCGTATGATCCTATTCTCTCTATCCAACAGATAAAGTCCATGTTTCATTATCATTATAAGGAAAAAGATCAAGTATATGTTCAAATGATGGAATACCATCGTGGTCTTTACGAATATTTAAAAGATTATGCGAGTGTCTTACCTCCTCTTAACTTAAGAAAAAGTAATAAAAAGGATGAATCTAATAACCAGCATTATTGGCAGTTTAGCTTTGTCCCATTGACAATTCCAAGGAACATTCGTATCGCAAGCTTTAATTACCCGAGTATTACAACTGTTTTTTGGAATCATTTAAGTCCGTTGATTCAGCTGGATAGAAGAGTGTATGATCATGTCCTGGTTTTTTCACAAGGAGTATCCGTTTTTTATGTAAAAGAAAAAATAGAAACAGCGAAAGTTACTTATTATCTTCATGTGATATCTCCATTGATAGACCTGAGAGAAGAGTTGCCAAATTGGCGATATATCACCAATTCATTTTCTTTCTATCATTGGCAAAAGACTTCGGGTGTCAATGTATTGTATCAGAGAGATAACCATCAGCTGGAAATGGTGCTAGCGGCAGCAAAAATTGGCGAAGGTTTTTCAGATAGAGGTGGGATGAGAATTCTTTCACCTGGTAACTGGTCCACTCCACAACAGCTGGATGAATTTATTCACATTTGTCGGGAAATCAAGAAGAAAAAGTTATCTGTTAGATGGTATTTATATGGCAACACCCCGTTCATCTATCAGATCATAGAGGAGATCCATAAATACCAATTACAGAATCAAATCGTCTTGTTAGGGGAAAAGCATAATCTTTATCAATATTTAAAGCAAGCAGATTTTTATATGGAATGGGAAGAGGGACAACATTCCCTGTTGTCAGAAGCCATTCTTCTCGATAAACCAGTATTATCCTTGGGTTTAGTTTATCCGTGCGTTCGTTATTTAGAAGGAAAAGTACTCTCATATGAATTATTACAAGTAGTCACTATGTTTCGACAACATATACAAAAATAGACAAAAAAACAAAAAGTTTGACTTAATGTTCTTTTAAAAGAACGGAAATGCTTTATAATATAAAAACATTAGGAAAAATAGTCATACATGAGGGAATGTGAATCATACTAATGTAAAAAGGAATAATAATAGTATGAAATGAGTAAATGAAAAACTGGAGGAAGTCAAGATGGTAAAACATACAGTAGTAGTTGCAGAAGCACAAACGCTATTCAGAGATATGATAACAAGCTTTGTTGAGGATATGGAGGAATTTAGCGTCATTGGAAAGTTAACTAATGGCCAAGAGGTGATAGACTTTATTAAGCAAAAGGAAGTACGCCCATTTCTTTGCTTGTTGGATATACATATGCCTATCATGGATGGTATGGAATGTGCAAAAAAGTTAAAGGAAATTTATCCAAACATTAAAATTGTCCTATTATCTGCCTATGAAGATGAAGAATCGATTGAGCGGGTTTTGTCAGTTTGTGCGGATGGGTATATTTTAAAGAGCTCTAGTTTAGACGAATTTAAAGAAACGTTACGATTTATTATCGATGGAAAATTTGTTGCTCCACAAAAAATGGTCCATCATTTTGCCAAAAGGTTAGATAGCTTATTAAAGATGGAACGTGAAAGCTCACTTCACTATATAAAAGAGCATTTTAATCATCGAAAAGACTTTAATAAGAGAGAATGGCAAATCATTCAATTAATGAAAAAAGGCTGGACAAACCGAATGATTGCGGAGCATTTAGGAATAAGTGAAGGTACCGTAAAGAACTATTTATCGATTATTTACAAAAAATTAAATATCAAAAGTCGTGTAGAGCTTTTAAAAATATTATCTGAAATGACCGGATAGATGCCTACATTTTTTCTCGATAGGCTCTAGGTGAGATGTTATATTGCTTCTTAAATACTCGATGGAAGTAGGAATAGGAACCAAATCCACAGTTTAGCGCAATATTTTCTAGTGTCATCGTCGTGTATTTCATTTGGTTAATGGCAGTAGATATTCGAATAGATTGAGCATATTCAATAATTGTCGTTTGCAGATGTTCTTTAAATAAGTGAACACACCTCGATACACTTAGATGACAATGGTCAGCTACATCTTGCACTTTAAATCCTTGTTTTGTTGCATGCTCTTCGATATATCTCATCATTCTTGTGATGATATATGGGCGATGAATATCACTAACTTTTCGATCAATAGACCTTTCTAAGGAAACACACAATGCACTTAGCAAATACTGGTTAAGTTCACTGTTTCTTTCTTTAAGAGGTCTTCTTTCCTCAATAATTAGATGGTGCCATAAATCCAGCAGTGTATCATCTAAGTGTATCTTTGAGAGGGTTGGTGCATGCCTGAAACGTTGATCGATCCATTCCCCCTCACAATATAAGTGAAAATCTCCACTTTTTTGTTGTTCTCCAACATAAAGCTCATATGTTTCATTTGGTTTTACGATCAATAGATCCCCTTTTTCGATTGGGTGTTCTTTTCCTCCAACCTTCACTTGTGCGGTACCATCAATCTGTAATCGAAATAAATAGGATACATACCGAGATTGATGAGAAGTATTGTACGCATAATTGTGATAAGAATATCCACAAAAACCTATTTTCATTTTTTTCATCCTTTTCAACCATTGATTTTAGCAAAATAGTTCATGTATTCATTATATCATTTATGTTCAAGGCGACAATAATCTACTAGTATATAATCAAATAAGAAAGGTGAGGAGGAAGAATAGTGAAAGTATTAGTATGGAACGAAAATCGACACGAAAAACAAAACGAAGAGGTTGCCAAAATCTACCCTGAAGGTATTCATGGTGCGATTAAGCAGTTTCTCGAAGCAGATGATGTGGAGGTAAATACGGCAACTTTAGATGAACCAGATCATGGCATAACAGAAGAAAAGCTGGCAGAAACAGATGTTTTAGTATGGTGGGGACATATGGCTCATCATGAGGTGAAAGATGAAATCGTTAACAAAATCCATGAACACGTATTAAATGGAATGGGACTTGTCGTATTACACTCTGGTCACTTTTCGAAAATCTTCAAAAAGCTTATGGGAACAAGCTGTGATCTAAAATGGCGCGAAGCAGATGACAAGGAGCGTATGTGGGTAGTAGATCCGACTCACCCAATTGTGGACGGAATTGGTGAATTTATTGAAATCGATAAGGAAGAAATGTATGGCGAGCATTTCGACATCCCTGCCCCAGATGAGCTAGTATTGGTGAGTTGGTTTGAAGGTGGAGAGGTATTCCGCTCAGGATGTACGTATCGCAGAGGGAATGGCCGTATAGTTTATTTTCGACCAGGTCATGAAACTTATCCTACTTATTACCATAAAGATGTGCAAAAAGTAATTCAAAATGCGGTTAGATGGGCAAAGCCTGTTGGTAGAGAGTATCCAACATACGGTAATGCAAAACCATTAGAAAAAATCGAACCAAAATCATAAGTTGAGGAGAGGATAAATATGAGTTTATTAAAGGTTGCTGTTATTGGATGTGGAAGTATTGCCATTCATCGTCATTTACCAGAATACAATGCGAATCCAAATGTTGAGATTGTTGCGGTTTGTGATGTGATTGAGGAAAGAGCGCAGGAAGCAGCGGAAAAATACCAAGCAAAGGCGTACACGGATTATAAGCAGGCAATTACAGAAAGTGATGCCGATTTAGTCAGTGTTTGTTTACCAAATTACCTACATGCCCCTGTTTCCATTTTTGCTGCTGAAAATGGTAAACATGTGCTTTGCGAAAAGCCAATGGCGACATCTGATGAAGAGGCAAAGCAAATGATTGCTGCAAGTGAGAAAGCTGGCAAAAAACTAATGATCGCCCATAACCAACGTTTCGTAGCTAGTCATCAAAAAGCACGAGAAATCATCGCGAATGGCGACCTAGGTAAAATTTATAGCTTCCGCACGACATTCGGCCATGGTGGACCAGAAGGATGGAGTATTGACGGAGCAGATAGCTGGTTCTTCCGTAAAGAGGAAGCGTTTATTGGTGCGCTAGGGGATCTAGGTGTTCATAAAGCAGATGTTATTCGTTACATCCTTGATACAGAGTTTGTGGAAGTAGCATCCATGATTGAATCATCGGCAAAGGAAAATAGCGATGTAGACGATCAGGCTGTTACGATTTTGCGTAGTGAAAAAGGCATTATCGGAACATTGACGGCAAGCTGGGCTTATAAAGATGGGGAGGATAACTCCACAGTGATTTATGGGGAAAAAGGAAATCTTCGATTGGAAGATGATCCAACATATAGCCTTATCGCACGTTTTACAGATGGTACAAAGGTAAATTATGATCTAGGTCAAATCCAAACAAATGATAGTGGTGGGCAAACATCATCAGGTGTGGTAGATCATTTTGTTCATAGTGTATTAAATGATACAAAACCACTTATCGATGGAGAAGAAGGCTACAAATCATTGAAAATCATTTTAGCAGCATTAGAGGCAAATGAATCGAAGAAGAATATCTCATTATAAGAAAGGAGCATTCTGATGAAATTAGGTGTGTTTACCGTGCTTTTTGCAGAAAAAAGCTTTGAAGAAATGCTAGATCATGTGAAGGCAAATGGGTTGGACGCTGTGGAAATTGGAACAGGTGGATATCCAGGAGATGCTCATTGCAAAATAGATGAGCTTTTAGCAGATGAAAAGAAACGAGCAGCTTACTCCGAAGCAGTGAAGGATCGCGGCTTAACGATAAGTGCCTTTAGCTGTCACGGAAATCCGTTAACACCAGATCAAGCATTTGCTAAGGAAAGTGATATAGTTTTAAGAAAAACCATTGAGCTAGCTGGTTTGATGGGGGTGCCTGTTGTCAATACGTTTTCTGGTACTCCTGGAGATCACGAAAATGCGAAAGCACCAAACTGGCCAGTAGCCCCATGGCCAACAGAGTATGCAGATGTTTTGGAATGGCAATGGGAGGAAAAACTCATCCCTTATTGGAAAGAAATTGGGGAATTAGCAGAAAAGCACCAGGTCAAAATTGGGATTGAATTACACGCAGGATTCTTAGTACATACCCCTTATACAATGTTGAAACTAAGGGAAAAAACAAGCCCTGCAATTGGTGCAAACCTTGACCCGAGTCACTTATGGTGGCAAGGAATTGATCCAGTTGCTGCTATCAAAATTTTGGCGAAGGAAAATGCGATTCATCATTTCCATGCAAAGGATACGTATATTGATCAAGACAATGTAAACATGTATGGTTTAACAGATATGCAGCCATACGGTAATATCCAAACAAGAGCTTGGAATTTCCGCTCTGTGGGGTGTGGGCACAGTCTCCAAGACTGGTCTAATATGATAAGTGCCCTAAGAACATTTGGCTATGATTATGTGATTAGTATCGAACATGAAGATCCAATTATGTCCGTTGATGAAGGATTCACTCGAGCTGTCCAAAACTTAAAGGCAGTCAATATTACCGAAAGCCCCACAGATATGTGGTGGGCATAAGAAAGGGATGAAGAGAATGGGAAAATTACGAGTAGGCTTAATCGGAGCAGGTGGAATTGCAACAAGTGTACATCTTCCAGCTTATCATAGTGTATCGGATCAAGTAGAGGTTGTAGCGATTGCTGATGTGGCTTATGAGAGAGCGAAGCAAGTTGCTGAAGAGAAAGGTATCCCACATGCCTTTGATCAATATGAAAAAATGTTAAAGGAAGTAGAGCTAGACGCGGTGAGTGTATGTGTTCCTAACAAATTTCACAAGGATGCGACCATCGCAGCCCTTCAGGCTGGTTGCCATGTTCTATGTGAAAAGCCTCCTGCTATGAACCAGCAAGAAGCAAAAGAAATGGAGGATGCTCAAGCTGCTTCAGGAAAATTATTAATGTACGGCTTCCATTATCGTTATCAAGCGGAAACACAAGCAGCGAAACGTTTTATTGATGCAGGTGAACTTGGTGAAATTTATGCAGGACGTGTTCATGCCATTAGACGACGTGGAATCCCTGGATGGGGAGTGTTTACAAATAAGGAATTACAAGGTGGTGGCCCACTAATCGATATTGGTGTCCATATGCTTGATACAGCATTATACTTAATGGGGTATCCTGAACCTTCCGTTGTCTTAGGCCAAACCCATCAACAGTTAGGTACGAAGAAAGGTGTCGGATTATTAGGAGCATGGGATTACGAGAATTTCACAGTAGAAGACATGGCGATCGGAATGATCACTTTTAAAAACGGTGCGTCACTCGTGTTAGAATCAGCCTTTGCTGCGAATGTGGAAAAAAATGATCTGATGCAAGTTTCCTTAATGGGTAATCAGGGTGGTGCCGATATCTTTCCATTAAAGATGTACCAGGAGAAGCATGAGACGCTACTTGATATTACACCAGCTTATTTGCCAAAGGTAAATGCTCATGAAACAGAAATTCATGTTTTTGTAGCGGACTGTCTAGCTGGAAATGTCACAGGCGAGTATGCGAAGCAAGGAACGAATATCCAAAAAATCATTGACGGACTTTATCAATCAGCAGAAACAGGTAAGGCTGTCAATCTATAAAAAGGAGAGATCAACACATGGGGAAAATTGCTATTCAATTATATTCTGTTCGAGAACATACAAGTAATGATTTTTTAGGTACGTTAAGAAAACTGGGAGAGATGGGATATGAAGCGGTCCAATTTGCTGGATTTTTCGATACACCTGCAGAAAAGTTAAAACAAGTAATGGATGAAGCAGGGCTTGTAGCTGCTGGCAGTCACATGCCATTTGATTCCTTAGTCGGAGATCAGTTAGAGGCATCGCTTGAGTATAACCATACGATTGGTAATGAGCTAATTATATGTCCGATTTTACCAGATGAGTATCGTAGTGATGAGGCTGCTTATTATCGAGCTGCTGAGGAATTGGATGAAATTGGTCGTAGATGTAGAGAAGCAGGCTTTACGTTTGCTTATCATAATCATAATATGGAATTCTTTGATCTAGGAAATGGTAAGCGAGGCTTTGATATCATTTTTGAAGAAACAAACCAAGAAAATGTGAAGGTAGAGCTGGATTGTTACTGGGCAACACATGCAGGAAATGATCCACTACAAGTAATCGATGCATATAAAGGACAGATCGTCTCCCTCCATATTAAGGATATGACGGTGGAGAATGGTGAAAAACGAAGCATCGAAATTGGGAAAGGATCATTAGATATTGCTACATTATGGCAAACAGGGGAAAAAGCAGGAGTCAATTGGTACGTTATTGAGCAAGAAAAATTTGATGGCGACCCATTGGATAGTGCTAGAGTCAATGTAAGTAAATTAAAAGAAGTCATCGCTAATACTCGATCTTAATGATCGAGTATTTTTACTAGTTAATGTTTTATTATTCTAAATTAGGGTATAAGTAATTATAATGGTAAATTGCCGGGGGTGTTTTAAATGTTGAAAAACTTGTTCAAGAAAAAAGCAGAGAATACAGAATTGGTTGCACCAATAACAGGGAAGGTGATTGCTTTAGAGCAGGTGTCTGACCAAGTCTTTTCTCAGAAAATGATGGGGGATGGAGTGGCTATAGAACCATCTAGTAATGAAGTAGTATCACCAATCGACGGTGAAATAGTAGATGTGTTTAAAACAAAGCATGCCATTAGTTTGAAAGCAAATAATGGTGCTGAGATTTTAATACATATGGGCTTAGAGACGGTGGAGCTAGATGGTGAAGGGTTTGAAGTAAAAGTGAGCAATGGTGATAAAGTCGAGAAAGGTGATCCAATTGCTGTATTCCATACAGACATTATCGCAGGGAAAAATTACCAAACAGTTACACCAATTATTCTGTTAAATGGTGATGAGTATACAGCGGATCAAAAAATTTCGGACGAAGATGCGAAGGCTGGAGAAACCATATTATTCGAACTAAAGAAGAACTAAAAAATAGACTCTCCTCTATTAAAAAGAAAGAGTGATAGCTTTTCCCTGCTCTTTCTTTCTTAACCCCAAAAAAGTTTCCATTCCGAAAAAATAGTAATGTTTGTTTTAATAGTCCTTATTTTCCAATAAATTCAAAAACAGCATACTTTTTTCAAATGAAACATTTATACCATTTTTACATTCATTGGTATGTATAGAATGTAAGCAGTAACAAAAATTACTCAATCATTCGGGTGATCATTTTTGACCATTTGATGTTTCATTTTCATGATAAAACTAGGACTTATTTACGTTGATAAAACAGGCGAGATTTCCTATATCATTTTTCAATAATTATGGTTTAATTGGATATAGTTAACTTTACCTATAAATGTCTGGAAATGTTTGAATTCAAGGTATTTTAGCGTTTTTTGGATGAAGTTTTATATCATGATCATTTTTAGGTAGATAGTCGAAGTTCATTTTTTTGCATGTAAGTTTTATTAATTAACGGGGGAATCATTGCTGTGAATCTTCATATGAAAATAATCATTATACTAGGGGTTCTATCGCTAGTCTTTATAATTGGTGGATTGTTAAAACTAATGATGTAATCAGAAGGGGGTGTCACCATGAAGAAGCTGCGATTGGTCCTATTTGATCAAGAAATAGAATACATAGAATTGTTTGCAAACTATATAAGAAGTTCTGATTATGCGCAACGGTTTGATGTGAAATTATTTTCACAAGAAGAGCATTTTCAACAATACATAAACAATGGGGAACCAACTGATATATTGCTCGTATCGAACGATCAATCCATTCAAGAGTATCCTCAAATTGAGTCTATTCTATATTTGGTGGAAGATATGGTGGACGAAAGTGACGTAGGGCAGCTTTTTAAATATCAACCATTAAGTCAGCTGCTTTCCAATGTACTTACCTATCATTATGAACGAAATGGAAAGCGCGAGAAGAAAAAGATCCAAAAGACAGATGGTGAAACGAAAATTATTTCCGTCTTCTCGGCAACAGGAGGTACTGGAAAAACCACCACTGCCTTTCACTTAGCAAAACAGATGAAAGAAGAAGGGTTAGAGGTATTCTATTTGAATCTAGAATTAGTGAATAGTATTGCATTGCTTTTTGATGTGGAGGACAAACCATCCTCATCACCACTTTTATATTATTTGAAGACAAATGCTGATCAATTACAATCCAAGCTTAAAGATTTGATTGTAGTGGATAGAGATACATCCGTTCCTTTCTTTTATTTTCACCCTAGTGCGGAAGAAATGCTTGATTTGAGTGAGCAGGAAATTAATCTTTTACTAGATACATTAACACAGCTCGAAACCTATCATTATATTGTGATCGATTTGGAAAGCGCCCTTGATCCAATTGAACTTGCTGCATTAAAGAAAAGTGATCAAGTATTATGGTTACTCTCCAATGATATGTATAGCTTTCACAAAACTAGCTATCTATTAGAGGAATTACACGGGCTTTTAAATGATGGTGCATTTAGTGATCGAGTGCAGCTTGTGTTAAATCGATATACAGGAATGATTGATCCTAAATTAGCCGATTCAGGTATCGAGATTGATGGCTATCTTCCATATATTCCGGAATGGAAACAATTAATTACTAAAGAACAATTAGAAAATCCTGTATTTAGTGAATATGTGGACAAATTGATTCGCTCCTTCTCAAGGGTAGGTGTGTAAGGTGGATCTAGATGAAAAGTTAGTGAATTCAACGATTGAGCATGTCCGCGATGTCTTAAATGAAAGGCAATCCATGAAGGACGAAGAGCTACAAGAATATATTGAATCTTACGTCTTTGTGAAGGCAGATGAGAATCGATTAACCTCGAAGCAAATGAAATGGTTAATCGAACGCACATATAATGCTTTTCGTGGATTAGATGTGTTGCAGCCATTGATTGATGATCCTGCAATAACGGAGATTATGATCAATAACCATGATGAAATTTTTATTGAAAAAAACGGGGAAATATATGAGAGTAAGGTGCAATTTGAAAGTTCGGAAAAGCTAGAGGATATTATTCAGATGATTGTTGGTAAAGTGAATCGTACCGTTAATGCTTCTTCTCCTATTGTAGATGCTCGACTCCAGGATGGTTCTCGTGTCAATGTGGTCCTACCACCAATTGCACTAAAAGGACCAACGATGACGATCCGTAAATTCCCTGAAAGACCACTCACCATTGAAGACTTAATTCAGAAAAACTCGATCACAGAAGATGTTGCGGAGTTTCTAAAACAGCTAGTTCAAGCAAGATACAATATTTTTATTAGTGGAGGTACCGGCTCAGGGAAAACAACCTTTTTGAATGTATTGTCTAATTTCATTCCGAAGGATGAGAGAATTATAACGATAGAGGATTCTGCCGAACTGCAAATCAAGAGTGTGCCAAACCTCGTAAGTCTTGAAACAAGAAATGCGAATACAGAAGGTAAAGGTGAAATTACCATCCGAGATCTAATCAAATCCTCACTGAGAATGCGGCCTGACCGTATTGTAGTTGGTGAGGTTCGTGGTGTGGAGGCATTAGACATGCTACAAGCGATGAATACAGGTCATGATGGCTCTCTATCAACAGGACACGCCAATTCAACGATTGATATGTTAAGTCGTCTAGAGACAATGGTGTTAAGTGGTGCTCATTTTCCAATTCCTGTTATTAGACAACAAATAGGCTCTGCTATTGATGTGATGGTTCATTTATCGAGATTACGTGATCATTCAAGAAAAGTTGTAGCTATCAGTGAAATAACAGGTATTGTAGATGGACAAATTCAACTTACACCTTTATATGAATTTAAAGAAGAAGGCGAAGATGCCCATGGCAAAATTATTGGTGCACTTCAGCCGACTGGAGAAACATTACAAAATAAACTGAAGCTAGAAATGGCTGGTATGAAAGTTTAATAAAGGGGTGATTCCAATCGAAATTTTTATTATAGCCATCATAGCGTGTATTGTTACTGTCGTTATCTTATTTATACTCGATAAGAAAAAACGTGGTAGTAAAAGTGCTGAGTCAAAGAAAGAAAAAAAGAAAAAATCCTTCTCTTTCGCAAAAACAGTGAAAGAAGAACCAACTACAGAAAATGGTATGTTGGATTACAATGTGTATACCTTTAAATGGCATGAATATCTGCTCATTGCCCTTACAGCTGGTGCCGTACTATTTGTGATTGGATTTATATTCTATCAAAATGTCATTTTAGCATTATTATTCTCTTTCATTGGTTTCTATTATCCAAAAATAAGAAAGAAGAAATTAATTAAAAAACGTAAGGCTGAATTAAGCCGTCAATTCCAACAAGCGCTTTTTTCCTTATCCTCTTCTTTAGTAGCTGGTAGATCGATTGAGAATGCCTTTCGAGAGGTTACAAACGATTTATATTTACTTTACCCTGGTAAGGAAACGCTAATCATAAGGGAATTTGAACAGATTAATAAACTACTGGAAAACAGAGAAACAATTGAAAGTGCTCTAGAGGATTTTAGTAGAAGAGCAGGTGTAGAGGATATTTCGAATTTTACTGATGTTTTCGTTACGTGTAAAAGAACGGGTGGCGATCTTGTCGAGGTAATTCGAAGAACGGCCAATATGATTAATGAGAAGTTTGAAATTCAACAAGAAATTTCCGTAATGGTTGCCCAAAAGCGATTTGAGTCCAATGCATTAGCGGTAGCACCTATCGGAATCGTTGCACTATTAACCTACTCCTCAAAAGATTACATGGAGCCGATGTATCAATGGTCAGAATTTGGACCTATCATTATGACGATTTGTTTAGGCATTCTAGTATTCTCTTTCTGGATTTGCCAACGAATAATGGATATCGAGGTGTAATAAAGAATGGTAATAAGTGCTATATTTTGCTGCCTATCTGTCGGTCTTGTATTAATATTTTTTATCCTAGCAGGTAGTCAATATAAATTGTTTATCGAAGAAAATAAAGCAGATTTCCAATTTTTATTCCTAGCCCCTGCTTCCTTATGCTTGATCGATCGGTTCAAATTAATGGAACGACTGTCATCGAAGATTGCCAATGTACAACAAAGGGTAGCGATTCTTTATTCGGCAGGCAAGAAAGTACCACAATATACAAAGATGTTCATTGCACAAATTGTCTCCGTCATTATGCTGTGCCTAGCAGGTGGAAGTATTTTTGCTGTATTAAACGGTGGTGACAAGCGCTTTGTCGTCTTCGCTATTGTATTAGCGATCCTTATCCCTATTGTCTCGATTAAAAAGCTTGAAGAAAAGATGGATAAACGTAAGCAAGATATCATTATGGAACTACCTGAGTTTGCGAGCAAAATTGCATTACTTGTCAATGCTGGCGAAACCGTCCAACAGGCAATTGTTCGCTGTACGATGATGAAAGCAGACGTCAAACACCCTCTATATACGGAATTGACAGATGCTGTGACGAAAATAAAAAATGGTGACTCGTTTAATGGAGTAATGGAGGATTTCAGTAAGCGATGTGGTGTGCAGGAAGTATCTGTTTTCACTACTACTGTGTTATTAAATTACAAGCGTGGTGGGAATCAACTTGCATTGTCTCTAAGAGAATTATCTCGTGATCTATGGGAAAAGCGAAAAGCCATCTCTAGAAAACGTGGTGAGGAAGCTTCCTCTAAGCTTATCTTCCCGATGGTATTGATTTTTATCGCTGTACTTATTATTGTCGCATATCCGGCTTTACGGATATTTTAATAGACAAACCATCCCTTTAAAGGAGGTGAGATTCGATGAATAAACTTCTAATGAAATTATGGACTGAAGAAGAAGGTTTAGGAACTTTGGAGCTATTATTAATTGTTGCTGTACTTGTAGGAGTTGCTATTTTGTTTGGTAACACGATTGTTGAGTGGGTACAAGATATTATCGAAGGCATTAACCCAACACCACCTTCTGTACCAAGTGGATCTTAATATTTAAATTTTTTATGAAGAAGGGGTACTATTTATGTTCCTTTCCTTTCACAAACATTGGAAGAGTTTTAAGAAAAGCGAAAAAGGGATGTTTACAATTGAGGCATCCCTCATCTTCCCAACGATCTTTATCGTAACACTTGCATTAATACTATTTAGTTTAGTCGTGTATGAAAAGGTAGTTGTTTATGAAAAAGCCCATTTAATTGCAGAGAGGACCTCTTTTACATGGGATAACAGTAAAAAAGATTTTGAAACAGGAGAATTTGCTGAGAATCAATATACAACCATGTCAGGTGGAGATGGATTATATTGGCGAACTAACTACATTGGGCAGCAAATAATTCAGAAATTCCTGAAAACTGGTGGTTTAGGTGGAGCGGCTGGTGCCAAAATGGAACGAGCACGAACAAACGGTAGCGCTATGTTTGCCAGTGGGGATGTTGAAATAGAGGAGCCTAGTAGTGTAGGCTTTGACCGAAGAATCAGAGTTACAGTATCTGGTAATCTAAAGCTGCCGGATTTTGTTGACTTTATTGCAGATGAGGATTTTGCTGTTACGGTTACAGCATCAGTGAAAGATCCAGTAGAACTAATCCGGACAACAGATTTTGTCATTTATTATGGAAAAGAAATTATGGGGTATATTGGAAGTCGATGATTGGTTAGCTTGCTAGGAGGTGGAGAGATGAGAAGATTTTTGTACAAATTAAAACATGATACAAAGGGTGCTGTAACAATCTTTTTTGTATTAATCGTAGCAGCTGTATTCTTCTTTCATGCAGTACTGATTGATTATGCTCGCATCCTAGCAGCTGAACAACAATCAGAATATGCTGTACAAAGTGCAGCTCGATCAGCATTAGCTGGTTATGATAATGACCTTCGAGAATACGGATTGTTCGGTATCGATGGGGCAGCCTATGAGTCTGAATTTGAGGATATTGTAAAAACAAATCTAGAACCAACTTCCAATGATGAGGCTTTTACCTTTATTGATCCTAAGCTAGAGAGTGCTAGTGTAGAATTCTCCAGACCTCTGGCAGATCCTGATATATTAGAGCATCAGATCTTAGAAGAAATGAAATATAAAGCACCAGTTGAGGTAGTAAAAAAATTAATTGAAAAGTTTACCTTTGTTACAAAAGCGATGAAGGAAACGTCAGCTTTTATCGATACAGCTGAGAAAATTCAAGAGGATTTTGAAGAAAGAGAAGAGCATTTAGATAAGGTTGAAAGCATTTTTGAGAAATTGAAATCAGATGTAGCAACCTTCAAAAAGAATTTGACTCATACTCAGTTCAGTACATATCCTAACGTAAACTATTTCACGGATGTGATTCATCATTATAATACATATAGTGGTTCTGCTGATAGAATAGCAGATTTACAAACTGAAATAGATAATAGTAATACGAATAAAAGTACCTTGGAAACCAAATTGAAAAATAAGAAAAAAGAATTAATAGAGCTAGAAGACGATCTAGAGAAGCTAGAAGATGGTAAAAAGCTTGATCCTCCTAAAACGAAAAAGGAGTTAGAGGAAGAAATCGAAGAACTGGAAAAAGAAATTGAAGATATGGAGAAGAGTATTAAATCTAGCGGAGAAACAGTTACTGATAATAAAGAAAAAATAAAAGAAGAAGAAAAAGACAGCAAGACATTTAAAGAGCAAGCAGAAAACAAAGCATCAGAAATGCATACACTTGCAACTCGAATCATAAGTAATCTAGAGGATATTAGTAGTCGAATACAAAAAGCAAAAGATCTTAATGAGGATATTCAAAATACTATTGATGAAGCAAATGCAGATGCGTCTAATGACTATGGAAATGCAGAGGATATTGCTGAAGGACCTCCAGATGGAGCGAGCTCTGTAGATAATTTAGAAGAAGCTATTAGAGAAAATAGTGCAAAATTAGAGGAATATCCTTACGATTCTGCGTTTTTTAATTCTATAAAAGAACCGATTGATAAAGCTATTACACGAATGAAGGACGTTCCAGGTTTATTTGAAGCAATTGAAACAGATATAGATTTATCGAGTAAATCTGCCTTGCAGCAAATAAAAAAAGATGCTTTAGCTGCACTTAATCCAAGTATTGAGGACATTGATTCAGGCTCTGGAACATTAGAAGATGATCGAAAAGAATTTAAAGAAACAGACGAGGCCGTAACAGATCAACAAGAACAACAGGCGGAGGATAGTAATAATCAAGCAGAAGATATGCTGAATGATCTTGCATCAATAGCAGACGATCAGCAAATTTATGAAGAATTAAAGCAATTTGTTAACCAATATAATGCCTATGCCCAAGGATCCGAAGGCGAGATTCAAGAAATTGAAATTGGTGATAATGCAGGAGATAGTGCGGGTAATGCCATGGATATTGTCGATAGTATATTTTCGGGAATTGGAAGTATTTTAAAAAACGCAAGAGATAGAGTGTATGTTAATGAATATATATTATTGCATTTTGAAAGTGCGGTGCCAACAGGTATTCAGAATAAGGCTGATTATCTGTTCGAAAACAGGGAAGTAGAATATATTTTATATGGCCAACATGCTTCAGGAGCCAATTATTCTTTGGCCTTAGGTCAATTATTTGCTATTAGATTCGCATTACGATTTATTGCAGCCTTTGCTGAACCAGTTGTACGTGCTGCTGGTCATCCATTAGCTGTTTTCATTGCTGCTTTATCCTATTCACTTAAAGAATCCATTGTTGATACTGAACAAGTAGCAAAAGGGGAAAGTACACCTATACTAAGTAATAGGTTAACTAGTGAAGATGCTTTGCCGATGTTTTATCATGATTACCTGCGGCTATTCCTTTTTATGAATCCGAGTGGAGATGCACGATTAAGAAGAATTATGGCAGTAATTGAAAAAAACACTGGCGTAAGTCTGATAGATCGTCAAACCTATGTTGAAGGAACAGCAGAGACCTCTGCTAATTTAATATTTGTGCCACAAATTGCAAATACGCTTAATTTAGTTGGTGCACTTGATGGACAGTCAGAAGATGGACGATTTGTATTCAAAAGTGATGCTCATTTCTCTTATTAATTAAAATTTGTTTTACTGATTGTAAGACAAGTTTTGAAATATAAAACACATTAAATAGAACGAAAAGGAGAATGATTATGTCAAAGTTTAAATTAATTACCATTGCATTATTGCTAGGTATTTTATTAATTGGTTGTAGTTCAGATGGCAATAATGAGCAGCAACCTGAAGAAGATGAGGCAACTTCAGAGCGAAGTAATGAAAATTCTGAGGAAGTAAATGATAGTAATGACGAAAATGAAAGTGAGGAATCAGATAGTAAGGAGGTTTCTGCTGATAATAATAGCGATGTTCTGGGATTAGGCGAAACAGGAGTAGTGGAAAGCACAATAGGTAATTACGAAATCACCTTTGAATCATTCCAGGTTTTAAATGATTTAGATGGTAAAAAGCCGAATGATGCAGATGAAGTTTATATTTTGGTTGAAGCGAGAGTGGATAATACAGGTGATCAAGCATTAAATGGAACAGACTTATACACGGCTTCCTTATTTACTGAGGACGAGACTAGGAGTGAGAATGATTTTCATAATGAGTCAATAGAATTTATTGATGGTACGATAGAGCCTGGTAAATCAATGGAAGGACAATTTCTGTTTTCTGTACCAGAATCTAATTCATACGAATTGATTTATAACCATGCATTGGGTGCATTTGCGACAGAATTAACCTGGGAATTCAGTGCAGACGAAGCATCAAATTAATCTTAACGGAGTGGTGGATAAACATTCCATCACTCCATTATCCGTATTTTATTCTTATTTTTGATTATTTCAATATGAAGTAATTAAAGCTGAAAATAAAACACCTTTCTAAAATAATAGAGAAGGAGAGAAGTGAATGATGAAGAACTTAAGGTTAATCATGATAGCTTTACTAATAGCTGTAGTATTAATTGGATGCAACTCTGATGAAGGAACAGAACAAACAGCTAATGAGAATGAGCAAGAAAATAATGAGCCTGTTGAAGAAGTGAATGAAGAGCCAGAGGAAAACGAGAATACAGGTGATATGGAAGAAAATTCGGAAAAAGAAGAGAGTGATGAAGAGTTTTCTCAAGAGTCAAAAGATGGCGTATTGGAGCGTTATCCCGATGATTTAGGAGTAGGAGATACTACAGAATTTGAAAGAAACGATATAACACATGATCACGTAAAACTAACTGTGAATTCATTTGAATTTGTAGAAGAACTAAATGGAGTTAAACCAGAAAACGATAGATTCCTATTAGTCAATATTACTATTGAAAATTTAATAGATGAATATAATTATGAAGCAATGTTTATACAATCACACCTTGAGGATAGTGAAGGTGATTCCGTCCAAAACGAAAGGGAAGAACTAGAGTTAGAATTAACACCAAAAGAAGGTGGAATAAGTACAGGAGATATTGTTTATGATGTAAACGAATCTGATTACTATAGAGTTCATTTCTTTGATGACTATTTCCTACTCTTTAAAGATGAACAATCGAGCGCTGAGTAATATTGGAGGGAGTGATGACTAACGATTTATCATCACTCTGATCCTTTTATTTTCACGTTAAATGACTTCCTCTTATCACTAGTGACTTAACGTAAAAATAAAAGGAAGTCTAATATAGAAACCTTTATTTTATCATGATTTAATCAAGCTTATTAGTATAAGGATATCCTATACTCAGCCGGGAGGTGACAGAATGAAGCGATTTTTACGAAAAGAGGATGGAAGTATAACATTGGAAGCAGCAATTGTGATGCCATTCTTTATCCTTTTCTTAGTATTTCTTATTTATATGATCAAATTCGCTTTAGTAGACATTGCAATTAATCGAGCAACATCGGAAACAGCAAAACAAATCGCTACACAATTGTATCCTGCACAGGTTCTAGTAGATGAGGTGCATACACTGGCACAAGGAAATGAAATATATAGGGAACTTGAAGCTGGTGTTTCAGAGAACTTAGATTTGATTGAGCAGTCCGTAAAAGATAGTCTTGGCGAAGACACCTATAATAGCATCAAAGAAAAAGTAGGACAAACTCTCGATTCAGCAAGTGCAGCTGTACTTAATCCGATTGTTAAGCACTATCTCCAGACCGAGGATGAGATGAACATTGTAGAAGCAGATAATGTCAAGGTTACTACAGCAAAGCTACCAAATGTGTTTGCGAGTGGTGGAGACAAATATGTCGAATTAACCACTCAATATGAGTTAGATTTACCAATTCCCTTTATTGAGAAAACATTCATTATAGAAAAACATGCGAAAGAAAAAGCATGGATCGGATCATAGAAAGGAAATTATCTATATGTCATTACAGTTTTATCTATTAATTCTTTATATTTTGATTGCTTTCATTATGGATGTTCGCTTCAATAAAATTCCTAATTGGTTAACCGTTTCAGGGGTAATTGTCGGGTTGGCTTATCATGTTATTACAGGATTAATTGGTGGTTTGCTTTTCTCATTACTTGGCTTAGTGGTAAGCGTCTTAGTCTTATTATTATTATACCTCTTTAAGGCATTAGCCGCAGGTGATGTCAAACTATTTGCTGGTGTTGGAGCAATTATGGGAATGGAATTTTCTCTATATGGAATTCTTTATTCTATCATTTTTGCCGGTCTAATAAGTCTAATTATTATCATTTTTTTCAAGTTTAGAGTAATAAAGAAGTTTATTTTCTATATTTATCGATGGGTGTTAACAATATTTAAGAAGGAACCAAAGCTTTCCATGGAAGCTTTTCTAGAGCTGAAAATTAAACAATATCCCTTTATGTATGCTGTTGTACCAGGGATAGTGTTGACAATGTATTATTTTTAAAAAAGTATACAAATTGGCTCAACTAGAAATGGAGGAATTTGAATGTCAAAGTTAAAGTGGATTATTATAGCAATCATAGTAGCAGGATTATTAGTAGGGTGTAGTTCGGTTGACGAGGGGGCCAATGTAGATAATACAAAAGAAGTATCATCAGAAAAAAAGAATAACGAAGATTCAAGTACATCTTCAACTGATCAAGAGGATTCCTTATCTACTAGTAATGAAGATATTCTCAAAATAGGGGAGACGGGAAAAGTAGAAAGTAATTTTGGCGATTATGAGATGACCTTACATTCCTTTAAGTTACTAGAGGATTTTCATGGAGAAAAATTAATGAATGATGTTTTTATAGTCGTTGATTTTAGTGTCAAAAACGTAGGAGAGGAACCTTTAAGAGGTGAAGATGTTTATTGGGCCGATCTTTTTGATGACCAAGACCTTTTGCAAGGCAATGAATTTTTCGATTCTGTAAAACAATTACCTGATGAGATTGCTCCTGGAGACACAGCTGAAGGAGAATTCGTATTTGATACAAGTGAATCAGAATTTTATCGGTTAGTCCTTAACTACGGTGCATTAGACAATTTGGCTACTTCCGTAACGTGGGAATTCACCCCTGAGGAGGCAAATTAATAGGCAAGAGAAAAAGAAACTTTCTACAAGTTAGAGAGAGGAGATAATAAATGAATGAAACGATATATGGCTTAACATGTGACTTTGAACAACAAAATGGCCATTTTATGACAATCCATCGAGAAGATCCTTCGATACAAAGTGATGAGCTAGCCAAAATTCAAGTGAACATGATGAGTTCTAATACGATAGATCATGTGTTGCCACTTGAGGTGCAGGAGATAGACTTTAATGTGAAGTTTTATTATGATATTTCCTCGAAAAAAATGCTCTCCCAATATGTAAGAGAAAGATCGTTAACGATGAGTGAACTATATGAGTTGCTTTATCGAATTGGCTCCACTATAGAAGCCAGTAAAGAGTTTATGCTCAACGAACAGCATTTTGTATTAAAAGATAGCTTTATTTTTGTGGAGAATGATGTAAAAGAAGTTTACTTAGCCTATATTCCTTTAAAGCAACTAGATCAGAAGCCTGATTTACATGCAGAATTTAGAGAATTATTTTTCCAATTGGTCGGATATGTGAAATCATTGTCTGGGGATGGGGTTCAACAACTTACGAGCTATTTTAATGGATCCGATTTCCAATTAAAGGATCTCTTGAATAAATTGAATATATTGAGAAAAAACAGTAAACAACTAGTAACACCAGCTCCGACACCTGTCGCAGCTCAACCAAGTGAAATAAAGAAAATTCAATATTCTTCTCCACAAACACCTCGACAAGAGAAAATAGAGAAAAAACCTGAACCGAAAGAAGAGCCTATTCAGAAAAAACCAACCAAGAAAACGCCGGTGAAAAAAGCGGCAGCCAAACAAAAGGAAAAGAAACCAGTAAAAAATCAACAGGAAGAGAAAGAAGGACCAAGTCTCATAGTTATTCTCTGTCTTGGATTCCTTGCTTTCGCTATTATATGGAAGCTTTATACAAGTATACCTAGTGAGGGAATGCTATATATTTGTTCTGGTTTATCCATTGCGGTAGTTGCAGCTGGATATTATTTCTTGGCGGTATATGGAAAAGGGAGTAATGAAGCTGAAGATATAGAAGAAGAAATGGATACAAAGCCCAAACAATCAAAACGTAAGCAAGGTTTTAGTCCAAGAAAAATCGACGAACAGGAACTAGAAGCACCGAAGCCGATGGAACAGCCAATGGCAAGAGCGGTAAATAGTGAAAATTATTTTCAAAATTTACATCAAGAAACTACGCTATTGTCACAACCAGAGGCAACAGCAATGCTAGAAGATCAAGATGAGCAAGTAAGCACTTTAGCCTATTTGGAGATCTCTCGTAATGGGCAAACGGAAAGAATTAACATCACAGGAGATTCATTTATCATCGGTAGAAATCAATCCTCCGTGAGCTATTTTGAAGATACGGTTGGCGTTTCCAGAACACATATTGAAATCAACACAGATGGTACTTCATTTGCAGTAAAGGACCTTGGATCGAAAAATGGAACAAAGTTAAATGGGGAGAAACTAGTAGCCTATAAACCTTATTCCTTAAATGATGGAGATACAATTAAACTTGCAAAAATCTCGTACACCTTCCACAAAGGATAATGCTTATGAGAAAAAGGAAACAAAATTGGTTTTATGGTATCTCCACACATACAGGTTCAGTCCGACAATCAAATGAAGATAATGTCTATATCAACACCATTAGGGATCGTAAAGGAAATGAAATGCTAGTTACCGTTGTAGCAGATGGTATGGGCGGATATGACGCGGGTGATGTCGCTAGTGAAACCATTGTGACAATGATTGATAAATGGTTTCGAAAAAAAGTACCTCCAATGCTAGCATTGCCTTATCCTTTTACGAAAATAGCAAGCGAAATAGACAAATTGTTGCAGAAAGCGAATGCGACGCTTATTTCTGAAGGTGAGAAGCTAGGCAACAAAATGGGAACAACCGCATCTATCCTGTTCTTGTATAAGAATCAATACTTTATCACCCATATTGGGGATAGCAGAATTTATCAAATCTCAGAAAACCCTGAGCAAGAGCAGGAAGAAAACTATCAATTAGTCCAATTAACAGAGGATCATTCTTGGGTAATGGATCAGGTTAAAAAGAATCTCTTAACAGAAGAAGAAGCAGAAAAGCATCCTAAGAAAAACCTATTACTCCAATGTTTGGGAATAACAGAGGATTTTTCTCCTTTTATGACGGAAGGAAGTTTTTCCAAACAGGATACATTCTTTTTATGTAGTGATGGCTTTTATAATATTTATCCGAAACAGGCATTATTAGAAGGCTTTAGGGCTTTGCAAGGATCTGATCAAACCTTTCAGTCATTTGCTGATTGTCTGGTTAAGGATGCGGATCAAAGAGGGGCTACAGATAATATCACGGTATCCATTGTAACGCCAAAATATTAAAAGGAAAGGATGGCGAATTGGTGCCTTTTATTACAGCATACAAAACGGAACAAGGTTTAGCGAAACAGGCAAATCAAGATGCCTTAATGATAAAAACAGCAAGAACAAAAAATGGTCAGGTTGGTTTATTTGTCGTTTGTGATGGTATGGGCGGACTTAGTGAAGGGGAAATAGCAAGTAAAATGCTAGTCGAGGGATTAGCGAACTGGTTCGAACAAACCCTTCCCATTTTACTGCAATCCGATCAGGAGGACATTCCGCTTCACCTAACGAATAAAATTGAACACCTCAATCAGCAGTTAATACAATATGGCGAACAGCACCAGCTAAAAATGGGCTCCACGTTAACGGCAATTTTCATTATTAATCAAAGCTATTATACCTTTCAAGTTGGTGACAGTAGGGCCTATTTATTAAGTGATGATATTTATCAGCTTACAAAGGATCAAACGTTAGTTGCACGAGAAGTGGAACGAGGCATGATTACCTTGGAAGAGGCAAAGTCACATCCGAAGAAGCATGTACTACTTCAGTGTATAGGTATTCAATCAACAATAGAAGTTGTTAAAACGAGTGGACTGCTGACAGGTGGCGAGCTTCTGCTACTCTGTACAGATGGTTTCTATCAAAAACTAACAGAACGAGAGATAAAGGATAGAATAACTACTTATTCTACGTTTTCGAAGGAAAATATGGAGTCTGCCATCATGTCTCTTGTGCAAAATTTGAGAGATCGAGAAGAAACAGATGATATTACAGCAGTTCTTGTCAATATTGTGTGAAAGGAGGGAGAAATTTGTTACAGATAGGCTCAATCGTGGATGGACGTTACGAGATATTAAAGGAAATTGGCCGTGGTGGAATGAGTATCGTCTATTTGGCAATGGATAGTCGATTGAAGAAATCGTTAGTAGTCAAGGATATCCGAAAGAGAAGTAACAGCAATCATGAAATTTTAATCAACAGTCTTGTCATTGAGGCCAATATGTTAAAAAAGTTAGAGCATCCAGCCTTACCGCGAATCTATGACATTATTGAGACCAAAAATGGTATTTATGTTGTGATGGATTACATCGAAGGCGAGTCCTTAAAAGAAAAGCTAGAGCGGGAACATCGCGTATCTGCCGAGGAAGTGGTGGAGTGGGCGAAGCAATTAAGTGATGTATTAGCCTATTTACATAACCGAAAACCCAATCCGATCATTTATCGAGATATGAAGCCAGACAATATTATGCTTACCCCGGATGGAAAGGTGAAACTGATCGATTTCGGGATCGCCAGAGAGTATAAGTCAGAAAGTTCCACAGATACGACGAATTTGGGAACAAAAGCATATGCTGCTCCCGAGCAAATTGCTGGTAAGCAAACAGATAACCGCACCGATATCTACAGTTTAGGTGTTACCCTCTATCATTTAGTGACTGGTAAAAGCTTAAGCGAGCCTCCTTTTGAAATCAGACCAATCCGAACATGGGATTCCACCCTGCCAGAAGGATTGGAATACATTATACAGCGATGTACTCAGGTGGAGCCAGAAGAAAGATATCAGCAAGTAGAGCAATTATATGTCGATTTAATGAATATAGACAAGCTTACCCAAGGCTATAAAAAGTTTTTAGTAAAAAGACTCTCTTATTTTCTAGCACCTACAGTTTTGTTTTTTGTTTTTACAGGAACTGCCGTTTTTGGCTACTCTGGCATGAAGACAGAACAGTATCAGGAATACAAAACTTTATTAGAAAGAGCAAACGAAACCTTTTATGATGATGGGGAAACAGAAGCAGCTTCTAAACTTACAGAGGCAATAAAACTTGATCGAGATAGAGCAGATGCTTATATAAGACTACTAAACTATTATATCAATAGAGATCAAACTGAATTTGGACTTTCCAATATAGAAGGCTATATCGAAGAAGGCTATGGTGGTATCGATAAAAATGATGAGGTATTGTTTCAGGTCGGAATGACATATTTTGATAATTTAAGAGATTACAAGAAAGCGGAGCAATATTTTACAAAGATTGATCAAGAAGAATTACCAGATGCTAAGTATTATGAGATATTAGCAAAAACAATGGGGCAGCTCAATATTGATTATGGAGTGTTTGCCGAAGAATTGGAAAGCTTTGAACAATATAATGACTCCCAAGCTAATAATACGAGAAAAATCGAAAATTATAATGTGCTCGCCAATATTTATCTCTCCTACAAAGGACAGATTGAGGATGCCAATACGAAAGCGATTGACATATTAGAAAAGGCGCAATCAATTGTCGAAATATTAGGCAATCCAGATATTACAACAAGATTCGCGCAAGACTTTGAGCGTAAACTTGCTCAAGCCTTCTATAGTAGAGGTTTATTGTCTAGCAATACAGCGAATGCCCGCGAGGATTTTACAAAAGCAATGGATGCGTATGAAGAGCTCTTGTTGGAAGGCGTGCCAGATCAAGAAGATATCATGATAACGATTGGGAATATTTATGATGATATGGGTGAGGACTCGCTCGCTATTACGCAATATCAAGATACGATTAAGGAATATCCACAATCTGATCATGCCTATTTAAAGCTTATTAATTTATTGATAGATATAGAACAAGGAAAGTCAGAAGGAAAAAGAAATTTCAAGCAGGTAAAACAATACTATCAGCAATTAACGAAGATTGAAAACGTTCGTGATGATAAGGGTCTTGAAAAGCTAAAACGTAGACTTCAAAACATTTCAGTCATTTAGGAGGGGTGATATGGAACTAACGTATCAAATCATGCTATATGGAGGAATTATTGGTGCACTCATCACCCTTCCTATCGCAATTTGGTTATTTATCAAGCTTGATATCCGTCATGTAATAGAAGATTTAATAGGAGTTCGTTTTAGTAGAAAAAAACGAAAACTCGATAACGCAACCTTTCAAATTGGTGATGGAAAGGGCCATACCTCTAGTAGCATCCGCTTAAAAAAGCTTAATCATACAAGTGAAAGTAGTAAAGAAATGAAGATAGAGCCTCAACAACAGCAGCAACATGCCCACACACAAACGGAATTATTAGAGGATGCTGATCAAGAAACTGCTCTGTTGGAGGAAACGACTCTATTAAACGAAACAGCGTTATTAAATGAAACAGAACTAATGGATGAAGAGAAAGATCCATTTTTTGAGATGGATGAAGACATAGTCGTTGTCCATCAAGCATCCGAACATAAGGAGGGAAAAAGGTGAGAAGTAGCAAAAGGAAGAGTAATAGTAAGTGGTATCTTTTATTTTCTATTTTAACATTATCTGTCTTAACTGCATTTATCTTTACTTCTAGTGTCTTTTCTTCGAGTGAATTGAATATGAAAATAGTCTTTGGAAGTGAAACATGGGATTTAAGTGAAGAGAGTTCTTTTGATAAGGAATGGGTAACAAATGACAGTATTTCTTTTAAGGTAGATTTAAGCTCCTATTATAGTAAGCTAGCTGATGGTGAGACGGGTGAACAACCGTTTGATGTAGAGTCAAGTTACAAAAAAGAAGCCATAACTGTTCAAAAAGTAAAAGATGACTCAGGAGTATTTAACGGTATATACAATGTGTCTGTCGATACAAATGCCATAACAGATGGTGAAGTTGATTTTCAATTGAATATTAATGGGACAAACAATTGGGAGATCCCAGCAGATAAAAATCCAATTGAATTTTCTGTGAAAAAGGATACGACTGAACCAGTGATTAATTATTCTGGTATTGATGATCAAGCAGTATACCATGCTTCAAAAACTTTATCTGTCAATATTGTCGAGCAAAACATAGCTAGTAAAAGCATTACATGGAAACATAATGGACAAGCAGTGGAACCATCTATCAATTGGGATGGGAATAAGGCAAAGGTTAGCTTTAAGGAAGATGGAGACTATAGCCTTACCATTAATGCAAAGGATAAAGCAGGTCTCTCTGCCGAAGAAACACTTACCTTTCATATTCATCAGGAAGAACCAGAGTGGAGTGTGAAAACTTCAAGTGGTGACACGGTGAAAAGTGGCTCCGTTCTTCATGCAAGAGAATTTAATTTTACTGTCAAAAATGGTATAGCTATTGATTCTGCTAATTTAGTGATTAAAAAAGCTGGTACTACCATTGACGAAAAGGATATGACAGTAAGTGGTAAAACAGCAACTGTTGATCACACCTTTACCGAAAATGGTCGTTACACCATCGAAGCAAAATTAACGGACAAGCTTGGTGGTAAAGAGCATGCATTACAGACATTTAATGTAACAGTGGACGATGCGAATCCTGAAGTAACGATTACAAATGATGACGGTCAAGATATAGAGGATGATAAAGTCTATCAACAACCATTTTCTGTTTTACTTAACGTACTAGAGCCAAACTTGGATGTGGCGGCAAGTACCATTACAGTTAAGCATGTTTATTTTGACAATGAGGTAAGTATTGATGTGCCATTATCCTACAAAAACGGGAAAGCTACAGCAACCTATAAGGTAGAGGATGAGGGTGAATATACACTATCTGGAACGCTTGTTGATAAAGCGGGAAATGAAATTAAGATAAACAAGACGTTTACACTATTAACAAGTAGTAATCTAGTAAACATAACCGATAAAACCAACCATGGGAGTTTACAAGCCTATTATCAAAACGATATACTTCTTGGCATAAATTTTTGGGATTTTAAACTTGGCGGAGAGTTTTTTACTGTCACGAAAACAGACCCATTAACGGGAGAACAAGAAATCTATTTAAATAGTGATGATTTAAAAGGCGTTGGTTGGTTCTTCTGGATTAATGAGGAATTTGGGGAAGGTCAATATGATTTAAATATTGAAACTCAACATATTAACGGAACTAAGGAAATAATAAATCGTAAGTTTATTATCGATAAAACGGATCCAAAAGTAGTTTTAAATACATCAAATCAAGATATGAAGATTGGCGAAAATCAACATGTTAAATCATCATTTGTGACAAAGCATGGGATTGCAAATATTTTCCCTATAAGTGTTTCGGATGCATACTTAGATGATTATCACGTACAAGTTCAATTTGCTGATAATAACGGTAAGGAAAAGTCATGGGTGTATGATAAACCTAGCGATTGGGAGACTAAAGAAAAAGCAAAGCATTTTACATTAGAGAATAAGCTGTTTGAAAAAGAAGGAAAGTATACGATTTCTGTAAGGGCAACAGATGATGCTGGCCGCTCAACTGAAAAGAGTCGTACCTTTACAATCGATGATACTGCACCTGTAATCAAGCTTTCAGATGTAGATCGTTACAATGACGAAGCATTCACCCAGGAAGTCACGGTAGAGGAACATAATTATCAAGACAACAATGTTAAGATTACGGTGGAAAGAGAAGATAGTGAAGGTGAATATCACCCTTATAAGTCTGATAAATTTGATGAATGGGAAAATACTGGTGTAACATCAAATGCTAAATTCCCTATCGAAGAGGATGGAACTTATCGACTCAGAGTATCTGCAACTGATAAAGCGGGTAACAAAGCGAAAGAAGTGGAAGCTATTTTTACTTTGGATTCTGCACAGCCAGAGTCATTGATTAGTGGTGTCGAAGATGATCACCATTATAGCGATTCTAAGCCAGTTACAGTAAGCGTTAAAGACAACAATATTGATGAAGATCTTACCAATCTAGAAGTGAATAAATGGAGTGAAGAATCTGATCAATTTGAAGCTTTAGGAATTGATACTGAGTTAGTTTTTGATAAGAAAGAAGCGGAATGGAAGTATAAGTTTGAAGAAGAAGGAACTTATCAGATCATTTTAGAAGCAACTGATTTAGCTGGACGTAAAGCGAAAACTCAAGAGGTTGTTTTTACGATTGATGAAACACCACCAGTTGTTTCGGTTGATAGCCTGAAGAATCAGGAGTATTATTCCAAAGCACAAAAGGTAACCTTCAGTGTAGATGAATTGAACTATCAGGAAAATAGCGTAGAATTTGAAGTGTTAAAAGATGGAAAAGACTTCACCGATCAAGTAGAAGGTGATAATGGTTCTAAATGGCGAAACAAAGGGAAGCAATCAAGTCTAATTTATAATTTCGATCAAGATGGTGATTATCAGGTTACGTTTAGTGCGACTGATAAAGCAGGTAATAAGTCTGAAAAGATTCATAAGATCTTTACCATTGACGAGACATTACCTAGTGTTTCGATAAATGGTATTGACAATGGAACACATTACACGGTCAATAAAGAAGTTACACTTGCTGTTAATGATACGAATATCACTGAATATGACTTGAATATAACAAAGGATAGTAAGACTTTAGACGATCTCAGCAAAACTGGATCAGAAAACTTTAATGATAGCATTACCTTTAGTGACGAAGGGGATTATGTTATCACCTTAATAGCTAGTGATGAAGCAAAGAATGAGGCAGTTATGGAAAAAAGTTTCACAATCGACAAAACAAGTCCAGTAATTTCTATCGATCATTCGATGCCTTCATTTGTAAAATGGAGTGATATTAAAGATAAAGACATCACAAAACTAATACCAATTAAATTAACAGAGAAGAATGTGAAGAATAAATCAATAACGATTACAGTAGTGGACAACAATGGTAAGAAAAAAACTTACAATGATAACGAGTCTGGTACGTGGAAAGAAAAACCCGAAGGACATTACCAATATATTTTGAAGAAAGATTTATTTAAGGACGATGGTGACTACACTATCGAAGTTGTAGCTAAAGATAAAGCAAAACAAGAAACAAAAGAAAGTATTTCTTTCACAGTAGACAATACTAAACCTGTTATTACACTAACGGATTTGGCACCATTTAATAAAGAGCACAAAACAGAGGTAGTTACAGTTAACGAACATAATTATTTTAACAATGACGTAACTATCAAAATTTACCGAGAAAATGCACAAGGTAATTTTGTCCCATATAATGATGGATTTGATAATTGGAAGAATAATGGTGAAACTAGCAAGTTAGCATTCCGTTTTGAAAAAGATGGAAAATACAAAGTAGAGGTATCAGCAACAGACAAAGCTGGTAACGAAGCAGATGCTAAAGTCGATATCTTTACAATTGATACGGTGAAGCCTCAGATTTCCATTACCGGTGTTACAGATAATCAGCATTATCGCACTAGCAAAAAAGTAAAAGTAGATGTTGATGATGCCAATGTTAGTCAAAAAAAGACAGAGCTAAAAATCTATAAATTAAATCATTCAACCGGAAAAATGGAAGCATATAACACTGGAAAAGCACCGAGCTTCTCAAGACGTACGATGGATTGGGAGTATAACTTTACTAGTGAAGGCACGTATCGAGTTCAGATTAAATCAACCGATATGGCGGGGAACAAAGGAGAAACTCAAACGAAAGATTTCACGGTGGATAAAACTGCACCAGCCCTTGCGATTAATAATGTGAAGGATGGCCAATATTACAACAATGGAAGAAGCGCTGAATTTACAATTGAAGAAACTAATTTTGCAAGAAATACTGTTCAGTTCCAAGTAACGAAGGATGGACAAGATATCACTAATGCAGTCGAAGGAAATAGAGGAGCATCATGGCGAACTAGTAATTTCTTATCGAAGTTGCGTTATAGCTTCAGCCAAGATGGTGCCTATCATGTGAGAATGAATGCTACAGATGATGCTGGTAATAAAGCAAGAACCGCACAAAAAGGCTTTGTTATTGATTCGAAAAAACCAGTGATTGATATTACAGGGGTAGAGGATGGCGAATATTACAATACAGATGTACCAGTAGGTGTAACGATAAAAGATGTGAACTTTGACTTGAACACAATTCGTGTAACAAGAAATGGACAAAACTATCCGGTAGGTGGTTTTGCGATTACAAATAATCGTTACCAAAATTCCATCGCTAGCTTTGCACATCGTTTCACTCAAGAAGGGGATTACGAGATTTTTGTAGAATCTGTAGATAAAGCAAATAATGGCGATACGGCAACACTATCCTTTACTATTGATAAAACAAAACCAGTCATCACACCAATAATGGGTGGAGATAATAAGGAATTGGTCGATGGATCTTATATAAATCATGTGTTCCAGCCTATTTTCCAACTGGATAACGAGGAAGATAAGATTGTATCTGTTCGTTTGAATAATGGAGGTAATATTGCTGGTAATGTGCCACTAGCTTCTAAAGAAATGAAATATGGTTATGAAGTGGTTGCACAGGATAAAGCTGGAAATGAAACAACATTAAATGTAGGCTTTACTCTTGATACGACGAAGCCTAAATTAAGTATTACAGGTATTATTGAAGGCTTTTTCAATAAGGATATTAGACCACAGGTTGAATACTCAGATAAGCATTTAGATGAGAAGAGAACTTCTGTCACATTAAACGGTGCAGCCTTTAAAAATGGTTTACAGCTAACGGAAGAAAGAGATTATGTGCTAAAAGCATTGATCACCGATTTAGCGGATAATGTTTCCGAAAGAACGATCGTATTTACGATCGATAAGACAGCACCAAAGATCGTTTTTAATGAAGAAATTTCTGGTAAATATCTAAATGATGTCGTCATTCCTGAGTTGCTGATTGATGATATGACTGCATATGATATTATTGCTCTTACTCTAAACGGAGAGCCTTATGAATTAGGTGATCCAATTGAATCCGAAGGAAAACATGTTCTCTACTTCGAGGTAAGAGATCAAGCTGGTAATATTCAGCAATTAACAATTGAATTTATCATTGATCAAACAGAGCCTGAGGTCATATTTGATGGAGCTGAAGAAAACAAAGAATATGTAGAAGCAGTTGATTTATCTATTCAATTAGATAATCCACAAGATAAAATAAAATCCATTACCGTAAATGGTGAAGCATATGATGGAGATGTTAGTGAACAAGATGGCAACGAAGTCGTCCAATACCATTTTTCAGAAATTAATAAATATAATGTAGAAGTTACTGCATACGACGAAGCAGGTAATGAAGTAACGCGAAGCTTACCTTTTGAAATAACAGAAAAAAGTGTATTAACAAAATTCTATGAAAATAAACCACTATTTTCTGTTAGTATCGCAGGAGTCGCTGCATTATTATTAGCAATTCTATTTGCTCTGGTTCGATCTAGAAAAGGAAAGAAAGCAGCAGAGGAATAACGAGAAAAAGATTGTAGAGTATTGATGCTCTACAATCTTTTGTTTTTGTATAATTAGAAAATATCTTGGCCATGTTGCACAAGCCAAGTAAGATCACCAAGATAAACGGTTATATCTTGAAAAACACGCAGTATTCTAGCAACATACCAAACACGCACTACTTTAAAAATTACTAGTTACCATTTCTTCACAAGCAATTCCTGTATTGCCTGACTAATTTTTTCAATGCCGATTGGGATGTTCTTGTCATTAACCTGAGATACACTTAGTCGGATACGATTTTCTTGACGATATGTTGGTAGGTACATCGTTGCGGCGTCTTGGACAAGTACATATTTATGAAAAAGGTAGTCAACAAGCTGTTTGCCTTTTATACGTTTTGGTAGCTCAATGGTTGAATAAAAACCAGAGTCTCCGCTAGTAAAGCTTGCCTCCTTAGGAAGGTATTTTTCATAAGCATCTCGAAGCAGGATGCCTTTATGTTTATATTGTTGTCTGAGTTTTTCAATGTGTGCTTGGTACATCCCACTTTGTAAATATATTTCTAGTGCACCTTGAGTGATGACAGGGGTATGTACATCTGCTGCAAATTTAGCATTGGCAAAGCTATCGAGTAGTGCCTCGGGTAACACAGCCACACCGAGTCTTAATCCAGGCAAAAGCACTTTGGAAAAGCTTTTTGTATAAATAACTCTTCCAGATGGATCATAGGCATACATCGGGTCAGCTTTTCTTGTTGTGTCAAGGTCTCCCATATAATCATCTTCGATGATGTAGACATCATATTTTTGTGCAAGCTCCACGATTTTTTTCTTTTCATCGTTAGTATAAGAATAACCAGTTGGATTTTGAAATCTCGACACGGTGTAGAATAACTTGGTATCTTTCTCTTGGAAAATCTTCTCTAAATAGTTCCAATCAATGCCGTTTTTTGTCCTTTCAATCCCATGGACTAAAAGCTTTCGATTGGTGAGAGATTGGATAAAGCTTGGATGAGTGGGTTGCTCTGTACAAATCTCTTCTTTCCCATTCGGAAAAGGGATAGAAAGCAGAAGGTCTAATGCTTGCTGAGAGCCAGATACGACACAAATACGCTCCGGTGGTGCAAAAACTTGAACATCCTGTAGTTGTTTAGAAAGCTGTTTACGCAAGGAAGCAAGTCCTAATGGCTCTGAATAATGAAACATCTCCTCTTTATACCGTTCAATTGCCTGGTTCATGCAATGTTGAAAATCTCGATAAGGCATTTGACTTAGGTCAGGACCGGCAGCAGAAAAGTCTATTTTTTCTAAGGAGGAGGGAGATTTTGATTGATTGCTCCCCACCATAAAATAACCACTTTTCGGTACGGAATAGATCCTGTGCATCTTTTCCAACTCATCATAGGCCTTTATAACGGTATTCACGCTACATTGTAACTCCTTGGATAATTGACGGATGGAAGGTAGTCGATCACCAGGCTTGAGCCGTCCTTCCTTCATCCTTTTCTCGATTTCCTGAATCGTCTCTTTATATTTCCTTTCCACTTCTTTATCCTCCTCCATTGTATGGGTACAGATGAATAAAATATAGCTTTCTAATTTCTTGTGCGATGATTATAGTATAAGTTAGTAACAATGCTTTTTCTATCAAATAATATAATTTTTAGGAGGGATAATATGAGAAAGTTGCGTATTGGTTTAGTCGTCTTACTCACACTTCTGATTGTGTTCACGGTAGGGCAAATGGGAGCAGACGCAAAAGGAAATAAAGAAAAGGAACTCCATGGTGTTGAGAAGCTACTAAATGGAAAGGATGGGACGATCATTCTGAAAAATCTAAAAAAAGATAAAACCTACGTCTACAATCAAGAGAGAAGCAAAGAAAAATTCACACCAGAATCGACCTTTAAAGTACCTAATGCTTTAATTGGGCTACAAACATCAACCGTCCGAGATGAATACGAGGTGAAGCGATGGGACGGGACCATTAGAGAATTTGAAGATTGGAATCGCGATCATACCCTTGCTTCAGGGATGAGACATTCTGTTATCTGGTATTATCAACATATGGCTCGCGATATCGGTAAAAAACAAATGCAAAGTTATATGAATCTCTTAGACTACGGAAATCAAGATATTTCTGGAGGAATTGATACATTTTGGCTGGACAGTAGTTTAAAGATTACGGCAAGAGAGCAAATAGATTTTATCGAAAAATTAGTTAAGGAACAGCTTCCCTTTGCAGAAAAACATCAAAAGACGGTTAAACGAATGATGATAGAGGATGAGCAAGATGAGTATACTCTTCACGGAAAAACAGGTACAAGGCTTTCCGATTTAGGTTTAGGCTGGTATATTGGTTTTATTAAAACAACTAAAGAGAAATGGGTATTTGCCACAAACATTGATGGAACTGGATCAGAGGCTAAGAATGTTATTTTAGCTGTTCTGAAACAGAAGGACATCATTCGAGAATAAAAAATTTTTGAGAAGGAAGATAAAGTTGAAAAGATATATACTAAGTCTTGTCTTATTTGTCATGATAGGAGCGTTTACCATTTTAAGAGCCATGGGAGTCTATGTATTTTTAGGATATGTACTAGGAGTTATGATCGTACATATCGGAATCTATAAGAGGAAAATACTACTAATATTATTAGGGATCGTTATCGCCATTCTATCTTATCTTGTTCCCAGTTTTCTTGGTGCCTTATTTAGATTCACGGAATAAAAAAACTAGATTAGTTAAGAAGAGGCACAGTTTTGATTGTGCCTCTTCTTTAGTTACTTTGAGTTAATTGGCATAACAAGACGTGTCATAAATTTGCGCCCTGCCTCCATCGGTCCATGCTTATAAAATTTGAGCCAAAGAATAACAAATAATACTTGAACAACACTCACTAGGCATAAAATGAGTAGTATGATGAATGAGTCTTCTAAAGGAGCTACGCCTAAGCCCCATCCATAAAAAATAATCGAACAGAGAATGTTCTGCATTACATAACAGCTTAGCGAAGCTTTACCAACCTTTTCGAGAATTCCCCATACATGTAGCGATTCCTTTTTTTCTACCATAAATGCGATAAGACCCATATACCCAATGGAAAGGATCGGTGCAAATAAATAGCGAACAGGAAAATCAAATAATCCTCCAGGTACAAAAAGCAACAAGTTTAAAGGTAAACCGACACATAAGCCAATCTGGAGCATTTTCCTGCGGATATATCTACCTTTTGCATCATTGGCGAAAGCTCCTTTCCTCATGAGAAGAACCCCAGTTAAAAACAAAAACACATTTAATGGAATAGTAAATATTGCCTCCCCTCTCAAAGAGAGAAAGTTCGATAATCTGTATTGAATCTGATCTAGCCATGATTTGTTTTCATATAGATAGGTAGTCTCCTGCATATCCCCTAAGAAATTTCCTGATATTTGTTGAGTAAGCCCTGCTAAAAAGAGGAGTAAAATGAACAGTAAATGAATAACTCCGATAAGGATCAAGGATCTCTTGATGTATTTCATACCGGCTTTAACAATGAATGCGACAATTATTGCTGCAATGGCATAGGCCATCAAAATATCGTATTCCATCACAAATGTAAAATGAAGAAAGCCTTCGATTAACAAGAATAAAGAGGTCCATAAATATACACCTGGCCACGGACGACCCTTTCGTAATGACTGCTGATACTTTAACTCTAGACCAATGCCAAACATGATGGCCAATAATCCCAGAAGCTTCCCATTGACGAGAGAAAGTGACAAGATACGAATAAAGTGATCGATAGAACTCCACCATTCATAATGATCAAATGTAAATATATAGCTTATATCGCCTAAATAGGCAAAAATCCAAATATTTGTCCCCAACGTACCTAATATGGCAATACCTCGAAAAATATCTAATAAACGAATGCGCTTTTGGTGATGATAACTCATCCTACTTGCTCCTCTCTAATCATACGTTATTCTTTCTGTTTTATCTGTGTATGGAAAAATTCCTTTATTTCTGGATGGTCCTTATACAAGGTTAAGCTATATAGTATAGAAGAGGCAGCAATTGTAGACCAAATTAGCCAATCACCTGACTGGGATACTAAATAAAATATATCGTTTTTAAACTGCTCTCCTCCCGATTGAATTGCACTCATGAAATCAGTATAGTGAAAGGCAAATAATATAATTATTCTTCCAATAAGCATGACAATCCAAAGAACAATATAATGGATTCCTCCAACAGTACTTAATTTGTCATAATGGTAAACAACCTTTGTTTTCTTTGCTTGATAGATTCCGATAATGGCCGCCCATATAAGTAGACAAATTAATTCTGCTAATATTTCAGCATTTAATGTACTGGGTAAACTGGAGTAGGTTTTATACAATCCTAATATGGGCAAGCCAATAAAATCAAAACGATTGACTTCCTTTGGGATAAACTGACGGAAGATTAGGATACCAATAAGCAATGGGATGATAAGAGTAACTTTATCCATCTGCATGATTCCCCATTTTTTCTTGTAAATAATGCTCAATCAATTGATCCATTTTTTCATTCGTATATTGTTGAGGGGCCTGAATGGCATGAATGACAAGACCATCTATAAAAGCGTAGAGAAATTCAAGCTCCAAGTCTCGATTATGCTGGTGACCAAGATATCCTAGCTCCGTCATAAGCTCTAAAATGATCGTTATTAATTTTCGAGAATAGCGGTCCATTTCTTCCTTTAATTCAAGAAGTTTAGGATCGTTAAAGGAATTACCTAAAAAGGCAATCCATACCCTTGCTTCCATCATTTCCTCGTGACTTGTCGGTATAAGAAATTTCATTAATCTCCTTAACTTATTCTCTTTTGTTCCAGTAAAAGCATTTAGACGGCCCATTGCACGCTGTTCCATTCGATCTAATACTAATTTCATCGCATAATGAATTAGCTGAGCTTTGGATGAAAAATTATGCTGAATAAGTCCAACCGACATGTTTGCTTCAGCTGCAATATTCTGAATCGAAGCTTTATCTATCCCTTTTTTCAATATTACTTGCCAAGTAGCTTGCGCAATCTGATTTCTTCTCTCAACTATATCCACTTTTTTAGGCATAAGAAGACCTCCTTTTTATAATATGATTATATTATAAAAAACTTTATTTTACAATATAAATATATTATAAAAATATTGGTCATTTTTTATTAACGGGTGGCAATACTTAAAGAAGGTGATCTAAGGTCGCATTTTTCTTGTGGTTAAATTGGGAATTAATGGGATTTATGGAAGGTTTTTTGTAGATTATTATAAAATCCTAAGTAAGAAAACCGTACTGACTCCTATGAGCATTACTATTCCGATATTATAATTGAGTTCTTTGAAGATATAAGGTTGATCTTTACCATTATCACCATTATTATATTCCTGAAAAGTGAATCCGAAATTTAATATAGTAAAGGAATATTTAAGGGAACAATATGATGGAGATATTATTAATGGGTATACCTTTAAGTGCGCTACTAATAGAATTGATAATAGAGGAAAAAAAGAAAGGCTAATGTATTTCTTGAATGATTTTAACAGCAAATCTATTTATTTAGCTTGTCTTATTGTTGCAGGTAAATTAACTATTTGTTAAAGATTACTAACACAGATGATCATAATCATTATAAACATTCTATATCCACTTGAATATAATCTTTAGGAATTATTTTTAATCAGACTAGAGGCTGAGAATATTCTCTCGCTACTTGTTTTTTATTCAACAATCTGGCGAGTTGTGACACCAAGTAGAACTGTTATGACATAAATAAAGCCGATTTCGAAATTGATAATCGACTTCTTCTTTCACTAAAGAACCCGTTAATTAAAAAGTGGAAACAACGGATAGAATAACAAGTTACCTACATAAATCACCATAAGGAATCCAATTAAAGAAAAATGATGCTGTGCATTTTATTTTTTATCCAACCGAAAGAATATCCAATAGCCAAAGTTAAAGGTATAAAGGTCAAACCAACTGTCATTTGTCCAATCGAAAAGCCTGCTAAAAAGCTAAAAACATAAATTCCAACTGCTGAGACCCAGTAAAATTGATACTTACCTCTGATAGCAAAAAATATTGACACTATTGCAATAAACAATGCCGAAAATGCAATTACAGAAAAAATTGGCATAATGTTCCCTCCTCATCCCAAATCTTTTACTTTCACCCCTATATTCCTTGTTGTATTAAACTGCCCCGCTAGTTTAAGTAAAATTCTTCAGATCTTCTTTTATCCTACTAATGTTAGTATAGTTTCATGGACACATCTTAGTTAAGTAATTACAATCAATCTTAGGGGGATGTGTCCAATGACAAATCACAAAAACGGCAAACGTTATAATGATGACTTTCGAAAAATGGTTGTTGATTTATATCATTCCGGTCAATCGGTTAGAGATTTAAGCAGCGAATATGGCGTATCTGAAGTAACTATCTATGCATGGATTAAAAAATTAAATCCTATGGAATTGGAAGTTGGATCTTCCATAACCCCGGATGACTATGCAAAACTTCAATAGCAAATGCTTAAGCTACAACAGGAAAATGAAATCTTAAAAAAGGCTATGGCCATATTTGCGAAAAAATAAGTGACGCTGAGATAACTGACCTAATCGACCAACAGAAAGACAATTATCCCATTCACACATTGTGTGAAGTGCTTGGTGTACCTAGAAAGTACGTATTATAAATCATTAACTAAATCGATCTCTAATCGCGAGCAAGAGAATCGCCAATTAACTGAAAGAATTATAGAAATTCATCAGGAAAGTAAACTACGATATGGTGCTCCTAAAATCCATCACCTTTTGGTGAAGGAAGGGTACCGGGTAAGCCTTAAACGTGTACAGCGATTGATGAAAAAAGCTGATATTAAATCTATTACAGTGAAAAAGTTCCGTCCAACGCCAAGTAAAGAAAAGGTTGTCGAGCGTGAAAACATCTTACAAAGGGACTTTTCAACCCATACAATTAACGAAAAGTGGGTTGGAGATATTACGTATATATACACGTTTAAATATGGCTGGTGCTACCTTGCATCTGTCATGGATTTACATACTAAGAAAATTGTTGGTTTCTCTTTTGGACGCACCATGACAACTGAATTAATTATTACAGCCTTGAAAAACGCCTATGAAACACAACAACCAGATGAAGGTCTTATTTTCCATTCTGATCTAGGTAGTCAGTACACAAGTGATAAATTTGCCAAAGTGATTGAACAACTTAACATGGTACACTCTTTTAGCTATAAAGGAAGTCCATATGACAATGCTTGCATAGAATCCTTTCACGCTATTTTAAAGAAGGAAGAAGTGAATCAAATTCAATATATCGATGAAAAATCGGCTAGAATAGCTTTATTTCAATACATTGAAGGTTGGTATAACCGTAAAAGAATTCACGGCAGCATAGATTACAAAACACCACAAGAAATGGAAGACAATTGTGTGCGCGCCAGTTGATTTCCCTCAGCATATTCTTTATTTACCTACATGTTTTGTGACGTTCTAAAAACCAAGAACCTCACAAAACATGTAGGGTAGCAAGCGAAGCGCGGTAGCAAAAAAGAATCAATAAAAACTTAACTTATTTGTGTCTAAAATATTTACGTAGATCCAATGTTACCTTATTTACTTTCTATGAGACATATAAATTATGAAGTTTTTTTACTAATAAAAAATAGTATTAATAGTATAAAAAATAAAATTACACTAACTATGGAGACCATATACTCGTTATCACTAAAAATATTTAATAACGCTACTGTTCCCATAAAGATAACACCTACTAAAGGTAAAATTTTCTTAATATTACCAATCATATCTAAATTCCTCCTTGATTTAATATATATAATATAATAAACTATTAGCTAGTAGTTTACAAAGGAGGAATTTATTTGAAAATTAATTTGAAGAAGTGTCTTGTAACTTTGTTAGTAGCTGCGCTCCTAGTTTCAGCTATTGGTCCAACAGGTTCAGTTTTTGCACAAGAAAATCAGGTACCAAATCCTAATTCCAACTTAGACATTTTAGAACTCAACTTAGATGGCGAACATGATGGGGATCAAGTTGATCCTTTCGTTTTAGATATTTTGTCGGCGATAGAAAATATACCAGCTGAATTAGTTAACAGTGGAGATGACTCAGCAATAGCTGAATGGGTCGAACAAGAGTCAGGTGTTGAAACAAAAGTTGTTAATGGTGTGTTGAAATTTGATCCTTTTGGTAACCAGTTAAACTTTAATGTCTTTGCTTGCGTTGGTGCTATAGGTATGGCAATAGTTTCAAATGGCATTCCTTTGACAAAAATTTTAAAAGTAAAAAAATTTATTGATCAGTTTGGTGGTACAGTTAAATTTGTTAAATCAGTAAAATATTTCTATGATAAATACCGAAAAGATAACCTAAGCAGAAAAGCAGCATTAAAGAAAGCGGTTAATAAAGTATCAGCAAGAGTTGGCTCTAGTACAAAAGAAGCATTATTAGACTTTTTTGGTATTTCTGCAATAATAGGTTCTTGTTCTTAGCCTATTAAATTCAAGTTTCCTAATAGATATTTTTTTAAGGAAGCCTTTTCTTACTGATTAATAGAATAAAATTTATAGATATTTATTCTGGTTTAACTTTGAAACTAGTGAACTAATTAGTAGTTAATATAATTATTTAGTCTGATGAAGACACTTCTTTACTTTTGCCTTCATCAGGCTTTTTTAGTTTACAAAATATACTATTCTAAGATAGAAGTATCATATAGAAAGCATCTATTCTGTATGGTTATGTGATTCTAGTCAATTCAACTATACCAGTTGTTGGGGTGTTTATTCATGCTTGGGGTCCTACCAACAAAACGCGGTTGGTAGGACTCCTGCTTGTATTTTTTGTCAATAACCGTACTCTTATAGCTACAAGCTTTACAACCAATTAAATAAATTAGATCTTTATTGATGTGAGGAAAAAACCTACTATATTAATAGCTGCTAAAAAATACTAAATTAATTATGAATAATGCAAAAAATATTCAGGGTTATATCAAATCCAGTCTTCAATAATTTGGCCCGATTCTGGAACAATTCATCACATTAATTGTATCAAACATATTTAAAAAATATCGGACTTTATTTAAAATGATCAATCTTTATTATAAATTATCAAACTTTATTTCAAAGCTACAACAAATAGAGGTCGCAATAAATAAATACAATTTTAAAAGTGTCATAACTTAAGAGTAATGAGTCATTCATAAATATGAATTGGTTAGAAAATTAAAAAAACAAATAGAGAGTTATGGTAGGATAAAAGAAGATCGTGAAGAAATATACTTAAACTAACGAAGCAGTTTTCTTCAAGAAAGGATTGAGAAAGGTTTATATGAAAAAAGTTATAGTTTTTTTATTAGCAAGTTTTATTATATTAACAGGCTGTTCAAGTACAAGCGAAAACGATAGAGAACAAAGAATAATAAATAGTGAAGTTTCAATTGGAACTGTTGAGTCTGAACACAAACAAAAATTGACGTATGAAATTACAATTGCAAATGAAGATGATGTAAGTGTTGTTGATACTGTTAATGTAATTCCCTCAATGAATATAAAAGATAGACTTATTGAAACAAAAAAGCAAGATATAAAATATAACAAAGATACTATTGAAATTAACGGAGAAATTATATTTGATTCAAAGGGGCTTTCAAAGGAAGAGATTACAACCTTTGAACCTTACATAAAAGGATTACAATTTGTTGGAGATAATAATAAGGAATATCTCTTAGTTAATAATTCGTCTGAATAAACAATATTGGTAAAATCTTATTGCATTAACGGGTGCGAATGCTTAACAAGAGTAATCGCTTTTCTTTGTTGAGGTAAAGAAGTGGCAGGATTGTTTAAAAAAGACAACTTCGTAGAGGGGGTTTTTTTGCTAAAGAGGAAAAATATGGTGTTCATTATACCCGCGATTTTCCTTGTTCTTATGATTACAGTTTTCTATTTTAACAACACACAAAAAGTATACGGTAACAATAAAGAATCGATAGTAAAAGTTATCAAATCTATTGATGGGTATGAAAGTAAGTCAATTGATATTCTGATTATTAAAGATCTTAATGATGTTAGAGTGGTGGGGTTTCTATCAAATGGTAGTCCAGCTTATATCCAATTTATAAAAAATTCAGAGGGCAATTACGAATGGGAATATATAGAAGAAAAGCAAAATGAAAAATTTAGTTCTTTCATTCCTAAAACATCTAATACAGAAAATCTCCAATTTATGTTTGTGACCAATGATGAAAGCAAGGTTGCTAAAATGCAAGTAAGTGTCAATGGAAAAATAGTGGAACAAGAATTTATTCCAAATAAAGCATCAGTTACTTGGACTGATTTACCACAATCCGATGAAAGTGAATATAGCTTTAGAAATTATAAATATTATGATGAAGATGGGAATCTAATAAAGAAATAGATAATCGTTTCTTGTGCTAACGGATGCTTATCTTCAATAAGGGATACAGCCATTTCGTTAAAGGGGAGATTGTAATGGGTGGTTTAGCATTTATTTGGATTTTGTTTGTATATATCGGTTTACCTATTGCGGTAGTTTTGTTATTGATGTGGATTTACAAAATCAAATTAAATAGTGAAATTCAAGTTAAACAGAACCAAGAGATAATACAATTATTAGATGAACTTAATAAGTAGGTGCAAGTTTGCTATTCAACTGTTGGGTGCGAGTGTTCAATTATGTTATTCGCTTCTTGACAAACGCAGATGTAAATGCAGTAAGAAATGAAACTCAATTCGTTACAAAACGTATTCTTAGAAAAGGAAAAGTGGCACACAACTGCCATAAAAAAGGGGAATTAAAATGTTACCGATTATTTTATCTATATTACTAATACTCGCACTTATTTTACAAAATATATGCCAATATCTGAAAAATGATTGTTAAGCTAAAGGGTGCGTTTCTTCAAGAAAGCAAAGTGCTCTGTCTACTGATTTATTGAAGTAATGAAATAGTTTATTTGAACAAGGACAAGTTTTTTATGAATATATTGTAAACATGGTCTATGTAAGGAGGAAACTCATGGATTTATATGAAGAAGCAACCTTTCTTTATCATTACTATGAACGCAATACCGGTCCCTTAATTAATCTATCCGAACTTGATATAGATGACGCTGAAAAAATTCTAAAAAAACTTCAAAAAGAAAATAATACATTTGCTGCCAAACGACCAGAAAATTATTTAATAATACGTAGGGAATTAGAACAAAAAATAAGAGAATTATTTATAAAAAAAGGTGGCGAACCCAAGAAAGGATTTCCGCACTATTTTATATTAGGGGAATGTGCGTGGGTAAAGGAATGGTTCCAGAATGGAATGGAAGTAAAAATTCCAATAAAAAGTTTTAATTCAAAATCAATAAGTTTTACATATGGTGATTCCATTCCAGCGATGAGGTTTCAGGATGGGAAGCCGTATAGAGGTCAAGTCTATACTCTTGAAGAAATTTCAAAGATAATAAAACTATATGGATTCCCTCAAGAATGGAATAAAGACGGAAAATATGGACCTGAAAGATATATTGAAGTGCAGGTATGGGATGATGAACCTTTAAATTTATGTAAATAAAATAATTATAATCTTATATTTTAGAATATATTTCAAAAAAAGAAAAAGGAAATTTGACGTAGAACTTATTTAAACAAATAGTTTGTGAATTAGTGTACTTAAAGTAACGGGTGCGAATCCTGAACAAGAGGTACACTGTTAATAGCTTCAATTCAAATATTAAATATAGAAACGAGGAAAACGTTTTTTATGATTAAATTAAGATTTTTTGAACGTTCAGATTTTCAACAACTTATAAATTGGATTGAAACACCAGAATTTTTACTCCAATGGGGAGGTCCTAATTTTAGTTTCCCATTAACTGAACAACAGTTGGAGAATTATCTTAAAGATGCGAACACTGATAATTCTCCTATTTTTATATACAGTATTATAGAAAAGGAAACTGGATATGTAATTGGACATATATCATTGGGTAATATTGACCGAAGCAACAAGTCGGCAAGAGTGGGAAAAGTGTTAGTAGGAGATAAAAATGTAAGAGGTAAAGGAATTGGTCTACAAATGATGAACGAAATCCTCAAAGTTGCATTTGATGAACTTAAATTACATAGAGTTAGTCTTGGTGTATTTGATTTTAACGCTTCAGCAATTGCTTGTTATGAAAAAACGGGATTTATAAAAGAAGGGTTACACAGAGACTCAAGAAAGATTGGTGACGAATACTGGAGTTTGTGGGAAATGAGTATTTTAGAGAATGAATGGAAGGAAATAAATAAAAGATAGGCTTAATTATGCTAACGGGTGCTTTAGTGAAAGAAGAAGTCGATTTATCAATTTGGAAATCGGCTTTATTTATGTCTTGAAAACTACAACAGTTCTACTTGGTGTCACAACTCTAGAGTATTGATACCGTTTTATAAATGTGATAAAACCAGCATATCGGAAGGTGTCATAACTTATATTCATAAATGTTGAATAAAAAGGGTGACTTGATGTCGATCAGTATTGATGGGAAGATACATGAAAGTATCTATAAAGTTCGATATAAATGGATTGAACCCTTTTGGATAATCTTTTCTTTTCGAGATGGCCTTCTCTTGCCCGCGCCCCTTGTAAATGAATCATTTACCCTTTATAACACGATAAGCCTGATAGACAAAATTAGTAATATGACTTCTATCTTCTCTCATGATCACATGAGTGATCATCTTCAAACATGTTACAGGAAGGCCGTATTTCACGCTAAATTAAATGCTCAAAAGAATCTCGGTGATGTATTCACTTACCATAATATAAAGGCTCCAGCTGATGGCCCTTTTCTAATACGCGGAAAATATAACTAATTTAATCATTGTAAAGGTGAAATTCTACATGACTTTCATTAATAGTTATGGACAATTTAATCCCCCTTAAAGGTTAACGTTTACCTATTAATATATTAGATAATATGCATGATATCAAAGGTGATAGATGTATTATTACTAGAATGGAAAAATTGAATTTAAGATAATTATTACTTAATAGGTTAGGTACCGTGAGTAAAAGTTTCGTCAACGTTTTAAAGAGATAAAATGGAATCCTGAGCTTATAATAAATCAATCGAACTTAAAGACTAGACTTGATTCACATTTGTGCGTTCAAGATTTATCAATGTGAGATAAGACACTTTAAATTGTAATCTTTAGACAGGTCCACTTTGTAGAGTGTAATCTCCTTTTATTCATTGTGGGATCAACTGTTCCTATAGTGACTTTATACGGGTATTGTGCGATGAATCTCGGCGATTGTATTTTTATTTTAATAAAAAATTGACAAGACATTATTATGCAACTAGATTAGAGTGGGGATTTATGAACTCATCGAAGATAATGGCTTCAATCCTTTCCATAATGTTTATGTGGAAGAGCTTGATCGCAATTGGAAATCGGTAAACCATGGAAAACCTTTTATCATAACGGAAAATTTTGTTTAGAATTTATTGAAAGAGTGTCGGAGGATGTAGGATAAGACCAGGTACTTTACTGACAAACCAAAATAAGTAATAATTAAGTAAAATAATTAAGTAATGAGGCTGAATCAATGGTAAGATAATTCTTACAAGGGGATTGTTCAGTTTGAATGATAAGGTTGGGGTGGATAAATTGAAGACAAATGTGACAATGAAGGATATTGCAGAAAAACTGAAGGTAAGTAGTGTTACCGTTTCAAAGGCGTTAAATGATAAAGACGGGGTAAGTGATGAATTAAAAGAAAAGATTAAAGCCTTAGCAGACAAAATGGGTTATCGTTATAATACCATGGCAAAATCAATGAAGGATGGGAAATCTTATAACGTATGTGTGATCATTCCGGAACGTTTTACTGGTATGACACAATCCTTTTACTTAAAGGTTTATCAGTCGATTGCACAAAAATTAGAAGAAAGAGGCTATTATGGCATTATTCATATTTTGCCATCTGACGATGAAGAAGGTTTAAAGCTTCCAAGGATATATCATGAAAGGAGAGTGGATGGTTTTATTCTACTCGGTCAACCTTCTAAGGAATATATTGAGTTGATGCAGAGTGTGGATATGCCACTCGTGTTTTTAGATTTTTATGATGAGAATGCGGACGTAGACGCCGTAATTACCGATAACTTTTATGGTGCCTATGAATTGACGAACTATTTGATTCAGGCAGGGCATCGCGAAATTGCTTATGTCGGTAATTTGTTCTCCACAAGCAGTATTCAAGATCGTTTTCTCGGTTATTATAAATCGTTATTAGAACACAAAATTCACTTGAAACAAGAGTATGTAATAAGTGATCGTGATGACCGCGGAAGCTTTATTGAATTCGATTTACCAGAAGCATTACCAACTGCGTTCGTTTGTAACTGTGATCAGGTTGCCCATTTATTAATGGAAAGACTACAAAAAAATGGGTTTAAAATTCCTGAGGATTGTTCGGTTGTCGGATTTGATAATGATATTTATGCGACATTAACATCCCCTAACTTAACAACAGTGGAAGTAGATATTGATGAAATGGCGAAAAATGCGGTGAAATTTATTTGCGAGAAGATGGATGATGAAACGGCAGCGTTCGGAAGAGTTGCAGTAAAAGGTAAAATTATTTATCGAGATTCTGTCAAAAGGCTAAGCGAATAAAAACGTATATTTACTGATTATGGACCAAGGTGGAAGCCTGGGTCTTTTTTATGTGCGCCAGGCATGGCGACTATCTAGGTGGTGAAAGTCCACTGTGGGGGTACACATCAACCAACCACTAGAGAAGCGCAAGGTACTTATCGTGAGGTAAGGGCTGAAGGAAGCGTGTATCAAAATCTTGGCTCGACGAACAGAAATCTGATACCAAGGCTTTATAGGCGGATAAGGCTCCATAACAAGTCAAAGTCCAAAAGATGTGCGTAATCCTATAGAGTAAATCAGACGAGTAAAAGAGGAAAGATAGTTGCCTTACCCTGGGAGGTCTCACGGACAGCTGAGGAGTCCCCTATAAAGAAAGCTGGTCGAAAAAGGTTTACCGTGAGAAGTCAGCCGAAGCCATAGTAGTGATGAAATCATGAAGGGCTGAACAATTTATAGTGTTTCTACGCCATGAACGCACGGCAGATATATTTCAGAATGTGTTAATGAGGAAAGTATGAGCGTATCTCAGAGGATACTCAAAAGAGAAGTGTCTGATCGTCACGTTAACGGAAAGGAAGAAACGAGTGTGGAGCTTTTAGAAGAAATCTTAAGCAATCAAAATATGAATCAAGCTTATAAGCGCGTGTATCGCAATAAAGGTGCAAGTGGAGTAGACGGAGTGAGTGTAGAAGAATTAAAGGAATATCTGAAAGAACAGAAGGATGAACTTCGTGCTCAAATCCGGAAAAGAAAATACCAACCTTCGCCAGCATTGCGAGTCGAGATTCCAAAAGAAAAATGGAAAAATGCGCAAACTAGGTATCCCAACGGTTGTCGACAGAGTGGTATAACAAGCAATCAGTCAAAAACTTAACCCCATATTTGAAAAACAATTCAGTGAATACAGCTATGGTTTCCGACCTAGAAGAAGCTGTGAAATGGCAATTATTCAAGCGCTAGAATATATAAATGATGGATATGAATGGTTAGTAGATATTGACTTAGAGCGATTCTTTGATACGGTTCATCACGACAAGCTGATGAGAATCATCTCCCATACGATAAAAGATGGAGATGTGATTTCCCTTATACGGAAATATCTCGTAAGTGGAGTAATGGTCCATGGTAAATATGAAGATACGCCAGTTGGAACATCACAGGGAGGCAATCTTAGCCCACTCCTAAGCAACATTATGTTGAACGAGTTGGATAAGGAACTAGAAGCAAGAGGACTGCGTTTCGTCAGATACGCAGATGATAGTCTCATTTTCATAAGAAGCGAAAAAGCAGCGAATAGAGTGCTCACTTCCATTACAAAATTTATCGAGAAGAAATTGGGATTAAAGGTAAATGTGGAAAAGAGTAGAATCTCCCGTCCTGGTGAAACAAAATTTCTAGGATTCGGTTTCTACTATGATTTTAATAAGGAAAAGTTCCAACCAAGACCACATGAAAAATCGATTCAGAAATTTCAAAGGAAACTGCGAAAGTTAACGAAACGAAATCTGGGCATCTCACTAGATGACAGAATCGTCAAGTTAAAACAGGTCATTCTAGGTTGGGTCAACTACTTCAAGATAGCCAACATGAAGAAAGCACTTGGAGCGGTAGACGCAAAACTTCGCTCCCGACTTCGAGTAATCATCTGGAAGCAATGGAAGAACAACAAGAAGAGAATAAAATCTCTTATCCAGCTTGGCATTCCCGAAGAGGAATCAAAAGGCTTAACTTACTGTCGAAGAGGGTATCGTTTCATTGGGCTATCGAAGGTGGTTCAAAGAGCTTTATCTAACAAACGTCTCAAGCAAAGGGGTATACCCTTTGTCTTAGACTACTACTTAAAAGTACACACTGTGATATAAATTGAACCGCCGTATAAGGAACCGTACGTACGGTGGTGTGAGAGGGGCGGATAGTTATTTAACTTTCCCCTCTACTCGATATGGAATTGCAGTCGATAAAACATATCAGCACTTTTATATCAAACATGAAGAGAGGTTCGTATTACCGGGGCTTTTTGTAATGCAAAAAGTAAGGGATTATTCTTTTTACATCTATTGACTAGTAACCGTTCACAAGTTATTATTAAGTTATCGTAAACCTAAACGTTAACTTAATAAAAGGGGGAGAGATCAAAACATAAGCTGGAGTAAGAGATCAGCAATATCAAATATAAACCTAAGAAGAGGTGAACCATGAAAACGATTAATTTCAATCAGAATTGGAGAATGAAGGGATTAGAAGAGAAAAGCTCGTACTCGATCGACTTACCAGCATCGGTGATGAACACATTGTTAGATAAAGGAGTAATTGATGATCCTTTTTATCGAGATAATGAGGAACAAGCAATCGAAATAGCTAAAAAAGATTATGTATTCGAAAAGGATTTTGAAATAAAGGAAGACCTGTTAAACTATGAAAATATCTCTCTCTATTTTCATGGAATAGATACTGTTGCAGACATTTTCTTAAATGGTCATAAGCTCCTTCACACTGAAAACATGCATCGAATTTATCGATTAGAGGTGAAACATTTTCTAAAAAAAGGACGCAATACAATAGAAGTTATGCTCTATTCACCTATTCATTATATTGAGAAGAAACAGCAAGAAGATCCATTAGTAGGTGTAGACCATGCCCTGGAAGGCTATCCTCACTTAAGAAAAGCACATAGTATGTTCGGATGGGACTGGGGACCAAAGATTCCTGACCTTGGAATTTGGCGTGATGTTGAAATGGTTATGTGGAATGAGAACAGAATAGAGGATGTATATATTGAACAAGAGCACCATGAAAAGTATGTGCAGGTAGATGTAGTAACTGAAATCCAAGAAAAAGTCGATCCAGATCTGTCCCTAATCGCTAAAATTACTTCTCCAGATGGTAATCAGTCAGAGCAAGTAGTCCACAATCATACAAGGAAAGAGAAACTTTCTTTTACGCTTGAAAATCCACAGCTATGGTGGCCTGCTGGATATGGAGAACAGCCATTATATCAAGTAGAAATCATTCTTAAAAAACAAAGTGAACAATTAGATAGAAGAAAATACTCCATTGGTCTAAGAACCATAACCGTAAGGCATGAAGAAGATCAATGGGGTAAATCCTTTGAGTTTGTTGTCAACGGCTATCCAATTTTTATGAAGGGAGCAAACTACATACCAGAGGATAATTTGTTACCAAGAACCTCCAAAGAAAGAACTGAACAGCTAATAAAGGATAGCGTTGCAGCGAACTTTAATATGATACGTGTTTGGGGTGGGGGACACTATCCAGAAGATTATTTTTATGATTTATGTGACAAGTATGGACTGATTGTTTGGCAGGATTTTATGTATGCATGCAGTGTTTATCGACTAACAGAGGAATTTGAACAAAACATTCGCGAGGAAGCGATCGATCAAATAAAACGAATTCGTCATCATGCTTCTCTTGGAATTTGGTGTGGCAATAATGAGGTTGAAGAAGCAATGGAATTTTGGGGTTGGCCAAAACGATCGGATTGGCGCAGAGATTATATTAAGCTATTTGAAATCATCTTACCTGATATTGTGAAAGAGCATGACCCGCAAACCTTTTATTGGTCCTCTTCACCGTCATCTGGTGGAGGCTTTGACAATCCGAAGAATCCAGATGTTGGAGATGTACACTATTGGGAAGTCTGGCATGGCGAGAAGCCATTTACCGAGTATCGCAAGTATCATTTCCGTTTTTGCTCTGAATTTGGTTTTCAATCATTCCCTTCAATAAAAACAGTGGAAGCATTTACAGAGGCAGAAGATCGTAATATTTTCTCAAGGGTAATGGAAAAGCATCAAAAAAATGATGCGGCAAATGGGAAGATTTTATTTTATCTATCAGAAAATTTCCTTTATCCGAAAGATTTTGATGCTTTGCTTTATACTTCCCAGCTGTTACAGGCAGAAGCCATTAAATATGGAGTAGAGCATTGGCGCCGAAATCTAGGACGATGTATGGGATCTTTATATTGGCAGTTAAATGACTGCTGGCCAGTTGCTTCATGGTCTAGTATGGATTATTACGGAAGATGGAAGGCACTCCATTACTTCGCCAAAAAATTCTATGATCCGATTTTATTATCATTAGAAGAGGGCGGCGAGGATGTAAAAATTTATGTGACGAATGATCAATTACAGCCAATTCATTGCCGTATTAGCTGGAGACTTCGTGATCATCAATCACAGATTTTACAAGAAGGAAGTGTGACTGAACGAATAGACGCATTAACAGCCAAATCGTGTCAATCACTCGATTTTTCGGAAATATTGACAGAGGAGCGAAAGCGAGATTGCTATCTGGAAGCCATTCTATATATAGATGATGCCTATTATAGTGATGCTTCTGTTATTTTTACAAAGCCAAAGCATTTTGAGTTTTTGAATCCAGAGCTTGAAGTAAAGGTTTCCGAAAATGAAGAACAATTCGTGATGGAAGTAAATGCGAGTGCTTACACCAAATATGTCGAGCTTTTATTAGAGCAGGATGGCCCTCTTTCTGACAATTATTTCGATTTATCCGCAAATGAGCCAAAAACGGTAACCATTGATAAACATTCAATGTCAGCGCCTGCAACAGTTGAGCAGATCACGAAAGGTCTCAAAGTTCGAAGTATTTACCATATCACACAAGACTAGTAGTAGAATGGCGGTAATAATATGAAAGAATTGTTTGTTAAGGGAATGACCTATGGCTGGAACACCTCACGTGGCGCTTATAGGACAAAGGAAGCTATCGACTCTTTACAAAAATTAAAAGAAATAGGTAGTGAATGGATTGCTTTATCCTTCTTTGCATTACAGGATACGTACTGTTCAACGGATATTCAGTTTGATTATAGTCATACGATGACAGACAGAGATATTCAATTTGCAGTCGAGCAAGCCAAAAAACTAGGATTGAAGGTTTGTCTGAAGCCAGTAGTCAATTGTCGTGATGGCATCTGGAGAGCAAGAATTGGATTTCCAGAGGAAGCGACAGATAAATGGGAAAAATGGTTCCGATCGTATCAGAGTTTTCTAATCCACTACGCCGAATTAGCAACAGAGCTAGAATGTGAGATGTTCTGCATTGGTTGTGAGATGATTCAAACAGAAGGACAAACAGCTTATTGGCGGCAGCTGATTGAACAAGTTCGTGCAATTTATCATGGCCCCATTATTTATAACGCCAACCACGGGAAGGAAGATGGCGTGGAGTGGTTTGATGCAGTAGATATCATCGGAACGAGTGCCTATTACCCCGTTGCGAAAACGCCTGGTGATTCTGTAGGAAATATGGTCCAGGAATGGCAAAAGATAGCGATTAAATTAGAAAAGCTGCATCAAACCTTTCATAAACCAATTTTATTTATGGAAATAGGCTGTCGAAGTGCATTCGGTTGTGCTACAATGCCTTGGGATTTTGAACATAAGGATCTGCCCTTTAGCGAAGAGGAGCAGGCAAATTTCTATGAATCTGTCTTTCAAGTATTTTGGAATAAGCCTTGGTTTGCAGGCTTCTTCTGGTGGGATTGGAAAGCAAAGCTTTACCCAAAAGAGGAGGCAAAAAAAGATCTCGATTTTGATATATATGGGAAAAAGGCAGAAAATATTGTGAAAAAGTGGTATAGTAAACACAATATAACAACCCATCAGTAGTTTATTACTGGTGGGAATCTTATCTTGATGAAGGAGGGGCTTTGATTGAACCTAGGTGGGAGAATCATTTTGATAGGGGATAGTATTACTGAGTGGGGAAGGCACGAGGATCCAGAGGGGATAGGTAAGGGATATGTTCGTGTGATCCATGATTATTTTAAAATAACTAAGCCTGATAGTAAGATAGAGATAGTGAATCGGGGAGTTGGTGGAAACCGAATCAATGATTTAAAGAGTCGTTGGGATCAGGATATATTGGAGCTGAATCCAGATACTGTATCCATCTCCATTGGAATTAACGATGTTTGGCGTCAGCTCGATCAACCAGAATTAGAACAGATTTATCCAGACAGGTTTGAAGCTATTTATCGTCATCTATTAAAACAAGTAAAGAATCATACAAACGCATCACTGATCTTAATGGAACCAACTATTATTGAAGAAAGTCTATTATCCGAAGGGAATAAGATGCTAAAACCATATGTGGATATTGTGAATAGATTAGCAGAAGAATATCACGCCATATTAGTGCCTACACATCAAGCTTTTATGAAATATCTACATACAAACAGTGATTATAGACTAACAACAGATGGGGTGCATTTAAATAGTGCAGGTAACCTTTTAGTCGCTCAACAGTGGATGAAAGCGGTAGAAAATTAGAAACTATTTCTTTAGATGAAGAAAGTTTTTGAAAGCGATTTAAAATATTGTGCCTTTTTTAAGGTGAATATGATATAATGAAACCGGTATCCTATTCAAGTCATTTTATTAATAATGTTTAAGGGCTTAGTGGCTATAAAGTGTAGTTTTCTAGACAGATTCTAGTAGATGCATTGGTTAAAACGTCACTTTCCCTTCCTATATAGGAAATCGGTTTCCTTAAGAGATTTTGAGAGCAATCGGATACTAACATCTGATAAGCCTCTTCAATAATCAGTGGAGGAAGTCTACTAATATTATCGGTTGGATCCTGAGCATTTGCCAAAGCATGCAAGATATGTTTTAGCAATTTGTTCATTATATAAATAGGGAGGAATAGCATTATGGCAATTATTCAATTTCCAAAAGGTATGAAATGGGGAACAGCGACAGCATCCTATCAGATCGAAGGTGCAACAAATGAGGATGGACGTGGAATTTCGATTTGGGATACATTTTCAAAGACTCCTGGAAGAGTAGTAAATGGGGACAATGGAGACATAGCATGTGATAGCTATCATCGATATGAAGAAGATGTGGAATTAATGAAAGAGTTAGGTATTGATGTTTACCGATTTTCAGTAGCTTGGCCACGAATTTTCCCAAATGGCACAGGGGAAGTGAATCAAAAAGGACTGGACTATTACCATCGTTTAGTTGATAAATTGTTGGAAAATGGTATTGAACCAATGTGTACATTATATCACTGGGATCTACCACAGGCATTACAGGACAATGGTGGTTGGAATAATCGAGAAACCATTGATGCATTCGTAAATTATGCAGAGCTGATGTTTAAGGAATTCGATGGCAAAATCAAACATTGGCTTACTTTAAATGAACCATGGTGTATTTCGTTTCTTTCGAATTATATCGGAGTACATGCACCAGGAAATGAAGATTTGCAGCTTGCTACACAAATATCTCATCATCTACTTGTCGCACATGGACGTACAGTGAAAAAATTCCGTGAGATCGGCATTGAAGGACAGATTGGATTTGCACCGAATACGACTTGGCTTGAGCCATATAGTACTCGCCAAGAGGATATTGATGCATGTAACCGAGAAATAGGCTGGTATATTGAGTGGTTTATGGATCCTGTGTTCAAAGGAACATATCCGAAGTTCATGCTTGATTGGTTTAAGAAAAAAGGAGTGGAGCTAGAAATACAAGATGGTGATATGGAAGATATTCATCAGCCAGTTGATTTCCTAGGGATCAATTATTACACAGGACATATCGCTCGTTATAAGGAAAATGAAGGTCTTTTAGACTGGGAATTGGTTGAAATGAATTATGATCGTACAGATATTGGTTGGCCGATTTTTCCTGAAGGCTTTTATAATGTGTTAATGCGAATTAAAGACAGCTATGGTGACATTCCTATTTATATTACAGAAAACGGCTCCTGCTACAATGATGAGCCTGAGAACGGTCGAGTGAGAGATAGTGGGCGAATTCATTATTTACAGCAGCATTTAACGGCATTAAGTCGTGCGATTGCATCAGGTGTGAATGTTAAAGGTTATATTACGTGGTCCTTAATGGATAACTTTGAATGGGCTGAAGGCTATACGATGAGATTCGGAATTGTCCATGTTAATTATCGTACATTAGAGCGAACGAAAAAAGACAGCTATTACTGGTATAAGCAAACAATCGCAAATAACTGGTTTGAGAAGTGAGGGAAAGCTACCATTTGGTGGCTTTTTTTCTATGGTAGGGATGAATTCAGTAGATAGCCTGTTTTCTTCCCCTTTTCAAGCTGTTTCCTTTCGTTTAAAATAAACGAAGGAGGATGAAGAATGGATATTAAACATTTGCAGTATTTTTTAGAGGTAACCAAGACTAGAAGCTTTACACAGGCAGCCGATAATCTTTACATAACTCAACCAGCCTTGAGTCGAATTATTAAATCTTTAGAAGACGAACTAAATACTTCCCTCTTCGTCCGTACCCGGAAAAAACTCTTACTAACGGATGCTGGAGAGGTTTTACTCCATCATGCAGAAGAAATAGCTCAAAAAATAGAGGATTTGGAGAGAGACCTAGAAGAGCTTCATACTTTAAATACTGGTCATATCCGCATCGGACTTCCGACCGTCGTGAACTCCTTCTTTTTTTCAAAATTAATAGGTGCTTTTCATACAGAGTACCCCGCCATTACTTTTGAAATTGAAGAAAACGGATCGAAAATGATTGAAGAAAAAATTATTAATGGAGAATTAGATTGTGGCGTCGTCGTGCTGACAGATCATCATCAGTCCTTCGATTTCTTTACCTTTGTCAATGAATCATTAAGAGCAGTAGTTCCTTCTACTCACCCGCTAGCTAATAAAGATAACATTACCTTATCAGAGTTGCAGGATGAGGCATTTATTATGTTTAACCAAGATTTTGAATTAAGAAATATTATACTAAATGCTTGTAAACAAGTAGGCTTTCAGCCGAGGATTACTTCTGAAACCTCACAGCTCGATTTTATCGAAGAAATGGTTGCCTCCAAAGTTGGGATAACCTTATTACCAGAGAGTACAAGTAATGATTTAACAAGTGATGTGAAGACCATTCCGATTACAGAATCGTTGATGGAATGGAATTTGGCCTTCGTTTGGAAAAAAGATGCTTACCTTTCGCAAACAAATAAAAAATTCATCAGCTTTGCCAAAAATAAGCTCGTATAAATCTGTTATTGAATCCTTCGATTCAATAACAGATTTTTTTGTGTTCGCTTCCATACGATTTTGTTATATAGATGATAAGTGATCGGCATTGTACTTATTGAAATAGTTGGCGTTATAATCATAAATGGAGCGAGGATAGAAGGATAAAAATAGGGGATGAGTAAAATGGAATCAAAGAAAATGAAAGATACTCGTGTTGTCCAAACAGATCAAGTTCTTATAAATGATTTAAATAATTATAACTCCTTATTCGGTGGAGTTCTGATGAAAAAAATGGATGCCTGTGCCACTTTATCGGCAAGAAGGCATTCTCGCATTAAGGAATGTGTTACTGCTTCAACCGATTCAGTGAATTTTATCGCACCGATTTTTCAATCAGATTCAGTTTGTATTGAATCATTTGTCACTTATACTGGTAAAAGCTCAATGGAAATATTTTGTAAAGTCATTGCAGAGGATTTAGAAACAGGTAATAGGCGCTTTGCAGCAACTGCCTTTTTAACGTTTGTTGCATTAGATGAAAATAGAAAGCCAGTGAAAGTTCCACAAGTAATACCAGAAACAGAAGAAGAGAAATACCTATATGAAACAGGCAGTGAACGTGTAAAAATTAGAAACCTAAAAAGAGAACAAAACAATGCATTAGTGGCGAAGCTCTTAATTGATAAACCTTGGGACTAATAGGATGGAGGAAGAAATCATGATTGTTACTTCTAGTTTTCAAGAATTGAAGGATGCTAAAGGATCCATTAACGATTTACAAAAAAATTATCCAGTACAATATCAACAACTTATCAATGCAATTAAATTAACAAGACAATTGCAATACGGACTACAATATTTTGGTTGTTTTCTATTGGATGAAGATTGTCAGGATTTTACCCCTGAACCAGAGGAAAGCTATGTGCTTTCCATTTATCAGGATGAAATCAATAAGCTGAAGCAAGATCCAAGTTTTTCTGTTGTCAAACAGTTATTAAGGAATCATCAAGCGGTTAGCTATGAAAATGTTTGTAGACTAGCAATTGGTAGTAGTCCAGAGTTTTTGGTAGGACCAATTGTAGTGAAATAATGAATAATGACAAAATCCCTCATTCCTTTGTCTTAAAAAGGGTGGGGGATTTTTTATTGAATTGCTATATTTCGTCAAAAGTATCAATCTTTTCACAATTTTCGAGTTAAAATAGCCAAAAAGATTGGACATCAACCGAATTCTATATAATAATGGTAGGAAATCCAATAGTAAAGGAGATGGAGAGAATGGATTGGATGAATGTAGTCATTGAATATGGAAGGATTATTTTATTTGCACTTATTACACTTATTGTCGGACTAATTGTGATTAAATTCATTGTTCGGATTGTAGGAAAACAATTAGAACGCTCTAAATTAGATGAAAGTTTAAAGCCATTTCTGCAATCATTAGTTAGTGCAATTTTAAAAATTTTACTGCTTATATCTGTCGTTAATATCTTAGGATATCCGACTGCTTCATTTGTTGCAGTGATTGGTGCGGCAGGTTTAGCAATTGGTTTAGCGTTCCAAGGCTCATTAGCTAACTTGGCCGGTGGTGTATTATTACTTACCGTTCGCCCATTCCGAGTAGGTGATTACATTGAGGGAGCAGGATATAATGGAACAGTAAAGGCGATTCAAATCTTATATACAGAATTGATTACACCAGATAATAAAGTGATCTTTATTCCAAATGGTAATTTATCAAACGCAGGTATTGTCAATTATTCAGTAAACAGTACGCGTCGGGTCGATTTTAAGTTCGGAGTTGGATATGAAGCAGATACGAAGCATGTTATTCAAACATTAGAGAGCGTGGTACATAGTCACCAAGCGATATTACAGGATCCAGAACCATTTATTCGTCTATCTGCACATGGTGATAGTGCGGTGGAATATACAGTAAGGGTTTGGGTAAATGCAGAAGATTATTGGGACGTACATTTCGACATTTTGGAACAAGTAAAAACAAGGTTTGATCAAGAAAACATCTCGATCCCATATCCACAAATGGATGTACATGTAACAAATGAATAACTATAGACACGGAGGACTGCCATTCATACGGCAGTCCTTTTTCCGTTTTTAAACAGCTAGCAAGTGGGACTTGTAAAAATAATAGTAAAGAAAGTCAATATAAGCGTAAAAACCGCTAAATAACTATGAAATAATGTAAGCGTTATCAATTGAGAGGAGGAGGTATAGTCATTTAATTGCTACAAGTTTATAAAAGACTTGGCGAAATTATATCCAAAAAGGGGTGCTTCGATGAAACGTCTTTATTTGTTGTTCATGCTTATATTTCTCATGCTTATTGCGGTTGGTTGTAACGGTAATGCTGATCCATCCTCTTCTGAAACAGATAGTGATACTACAAAGGTAACATTTAGTTATTGGGGAGGGGATTTTGATAAAAAAAGGATGGAAGCAATAAACGAGGAATTTAAAAAAGTCCATCCAGAAATAGAGGTAGAGTTAGTTAACCTTCCAGATGGTGAAGAATACTCACAGAAGCAAACAGTTATGATGTCTGCGAAAACACCATATGACGTCATTCAATTTGCCGAGGAATCCTATCAATTTGCCTCAAGAGGTGTGTTAGAGGATCTCACACCATACATTGAAGAGGATGGTTTGGATTTAGATCAATTTTATCCTGTAGCAATTGATGCATATACACATGATGGAAAGGTGTATGGCTTACCATTACGCGTAGGGTCTGTCATTATGCTCTATAATAAAGACTTATTTGATCAACATGATTTAGAATATCCAAATGAAAATTGGACATGGGATGATGTAGTGAAGGCCGGTGAGAAAATAGCAAATCCAGAAGAAGGTATCTTCGGTATGAATCCTATTGGAGGCTGGTGGGCAAGTACATCGCAAACGTTACAATCATTTGGTGGAGGAGTATTGAATGAGGAAAAAGATGCCTTTCATTTAGATTCCCCTGAATCACGGAAAGCAATTGAATTCATGAAAGAAGTTACATGGGATAAAGACATAGCACCAAGTTCCACACAGATTCCTGAAGGCATTGACCTATGGACGAGTGGCAAAATAGCGATGATGATTGATGGACCATGGCACATATTAAGCAGCCAAGCAAATATTAAGGAGTTCGATTGGGATATGACGACAGCCCCAGCCGGTTCTCAAGATGCCACCCCAATCTTTTCTAATGCATTTCACATGGCGAAGGACTCGAAGGTGAAAGATGCAGCATGGGAGGTAATCAAGTTCTGGACAGGGGAAGAGGCGCAAAAAATATTAGCACAAGAGCATGGTGATACTCCAACAAATAAAGAAATTGCCGAATCTGATCTATATTTAGACTTAGGTGGTAAGGCACCAGAAAACTTTGAAATGATGCTCACTTCCCTTGAAGGAGCTTATCCTCCTCAAGTGACGTCAGAATGGGGAGAGATTAATCGAATCGTTCAAGAAGGGATGAGTAAAATGGTTGATTTAGATCAGCCAATTGAAGAGGTTATGCCAGGAGTGAAATCCGAAGTGGAAGCACTTCTTCAAAAATTGAAGGATTAATCCATTGTTCTACTTGGTTTAGGATAAGGAAGATCCTAAACCAAGTTTGATCTTGACATGCTAGAAGGGGGAATGGCTGTGAGAAATGAACGAAAGCAGTTCTTATTATACGTTTCGCCATGGATATTTGGTTTTTTAGTTTTTACAGCAGGTCCAATGCTCGTATCACTTTATTTAAGCTTCACCGAATATGATATCTTATCACCACATACTTGGATTGGTATAAGTAATTATATCGAGCTTGTCTCAAACGACAGATTTTGGAGCTCATTGTGGAATACGATTTATTACACTATTTTAGGAGTTCCCTTACATGTTTTTCTTGGGCTAATGATTTCTTTACTTCTATTACGAGCAATTCCCGGGATTATGATATTTCGAACAGCTTTTTATTTACCAGCCATTTTTGGTGGTGTGGCGATTCTGTTGCTTTGGAATTATATGTTAGCACCTGGGGTTAACGGGCAGAATGTTGGTTTAGTTAATGCCATGCTCTCTTTAGTCGGGATAGATGGACCTGGTTGGTCAAGTGATCCGAATTGGGCAAAGCCAACCGTTGTGCTTGTCAAGCTATGGGGTGTTGGAGGAAGCTTACTGATCTTTTTACCTGCCTTATCTAGTGTGCCAAAGGAATTACATGAGGCTGCAGAAATGGATGGAGCTTCTCCATTCCGCAAGTTCTGGTCCATAACATTTCCGGCGATTAGTCCAGCTGTATTGTTTGTTGCAACAATGGAAATTATCGGAACACTAAAAATGTTTATCGAGCCAATGATTATTCCAGGCCTCGATCCTGCTTGGACCGATACCTTGATGATTCACCTCTATCACCATGCATTTGAATATTTTCAAATGGGCTATGCATCTGCATTAGCTTGGATTATGTTTGTCATTATATTAATGATTACCATCTTGAATTTATATTTATCCAAAAGGTGGGTGTATTACGATTATGAATAATGGTCAAGTCGCAGTTCCGATGAGGGACACGAACAAACAGCATAAAAGCAGACTAGTTCTGTTAATGATAAAGTACATTCTTTTAATTGGTGGTACCATCGTATTTATGCTCCCACTTGTTTGGACATTATCAGGATCCTTAAAACCTAATGGGGAAATTTTTACTGTTCCTATTCAATGGATTCCGGAGACATTCATGTGGCAGAACTATATCAATATGTTATCAAGTTTTCCAATGGTTTCCTATGCATGGAACAGTATGATCATTGTCGCATTTAATATTATTTTTGTTCTTGCCTCTTCTTTCTTTGTTGCTTATGGTTTTGCTAGATTTAAATCACCATTAAATGGACCACTATTTTTAATCGTTTTGGCTACCATGATGATTCCTGAACAAGTTACACTCGTTCCCCAATTCCTATTATTCTCTGAATTAGGGTGGGTGAATACTTATTTGCCTTTAATTGTACCAAGTGCCTTTGGTGTTCCGTTTAATATATTTTTGATTCGACAGTTCATCAAGACTTTACCTAAGGAGCTAGATGAATCAGCTTACATGGATGGGGCAAATTCCTTTCAGATTTTATTGAAAATTATTGCCCCACTCTGCTTGCCTATTATGGTAACAATAGGGATTATGACCTTTAATTTCCACTGGAATGATTTTCTCGGTCCTTTGATTTATTTAAGTGACCCAGATAAATTCCCATTACAATTAGGGCTATACTCATTGCAGGGGGAAAGAGACGGTATAACGGATTATGGAATCTTGTTCGCTGCTTCTTTAACTGCATTGATACCACCACTCCTTTTGTTCTTATTTTTACAAAAGTATATCTTATCAGGTATTAAGATCGGTGGGTCTTTAAAAGGATAATAGGGGTGGGCGAAATGAAGAAGGTTAATTTGAATGGATTGTACAATTGTTGTGAATGGGTGATGAAGCTAACCTATCTAAATATTCTATGGTTCTTATTTACTCTTATTGGATTGGTGTTTCTCGGATTTGGGCCTGCAACTTTGGCGATGTTTTCCGTGAGCAGAAAATGGATCTTAGAAAAGGAAGAGGTGCCAGTTTTTCAAGTTTTTTGGCACAATTTTAAGAAAAATTTCTTTCAAGCAAATTTATTAGTATACACACATTTAATCCTTGTTTATCTTTTATCTGTCTACTATCTGTTAATAAGCGGGTTAGAGGGGGTGATAGGTGATTTATTTCAGGTGATTACTCTCGTTACGACTTGTTACTTCATATTGATTATCTGTATGTCATTTCCTTTATTTAGTCACGCTAAGCTATCTATTTTTCACTACCTTAAATACTCTGCCATGATCGTTATCAGTCATCCATTTCACATGTTAGCTTTAGCTTTTTCGATTCTATTAATCTGTCTATTATTTCTTTTATTACCTGGATTAATCCCATTTTTTTCAGGAAGTATGACAAGTTTAGTGACGATGTATATTGCTTCTAATATTTTTCGAAAGCTTGAGCAAGTAGAAGGGAAGAGTGCTTAGTGTAATGAATGCAGAAAGGATGAATTAAGTTGAAATTATCATTAAGAAAAACAATCGCTTTAGGAGGTATTTTTCTATTGCTGTTAAGTATCATTCAGCACCCTATTCGTATAAACGCACAGCAAAGCCCCATTAAAGAAGAGGGGGAGGTGAAAACGATGATCAAATTAGATCCTAGTTATCAGCATAAATCCTTTGAAGGCTGGGGGACGGCATTGGTATGGTTTGCTAACATCACAGGAGGCTGGCCTGATCACATAAAAAATGAACTAGCAGATGCGCTATTTGGAGAGGATGGTTTAAACTTTAATATTGCACGTTATAACATCGGTGGAGAGGATTCACCAGAAACAGAGCCATATATGCGTCTTGGTGGTGCCGTACCAGGATATTGGAATCGACCAGCAGAATATAGCCCACCAGAAAATGCAGGAGACGATTGGGAAGAACCAGATGATTGGTGGGATCCAAATAACCCCGATCATTGGGACTGGGATAAAGACCAAAATCAACAATGGTGGTTAGAAGCCGCAAAGAAAAGAGGAGCTAATTTATTTGAAGCGTTTTCTAATTCTCCGCCATATTTTATGACGAATAGTGGGTACACTTCAGGAAACTTTGATTCCTGGGAGGATAACCTCCAACGAGATAAATTTGAAGAATTCGCCATTTATTTGACTCGAGTAGTCCAATATTTAGAAGAAGAAAAAGGTATAGATATTCATACATTATCCCCTGTTAATGAGCCTAATACAGGCTATTGGGGTGCCTTAGGTAGACAGGAAGGATCGAATTGGTCACCAGAATCCCAGGCGAAAATCATTAAGGAAGTAAGTGAACAACTAAAGGAGCTACAATTAGGAACTGTCGTATCTGCAATGGATGAAACAAATCCACAAAAATTCAGACAGAATTGGGAGCAATACGATGTAACGACAAAGGAAAATGTAGGTCAGATGAATGTACACACATACTGGCCTGGTGAAAGAACCGCTGTCCGTGATCTAGCCAAGGGCGAGAAGAAGCGTCTATGGATGTCAGAAGTGGACTTAGGAGGAAGTGTCCCACAGGATTTTGATCATATCGAACCAGGATTGGAGTTATCAGAACGTATTGCATCGGATATTATGAATTTAGAGCCACGAGCTTGGGTGCTTTGGCAAGCTATTGAAGACCAAATAAACATGAATGAAGACAATGAAAATTCGAATTGGGGTCTCATTCAAGTGGACTTTGACCCTGATAATTTTGACGAGCTAGAATGGCACAAAAATAAAAAATATTACACGATGGCAAATTATTCGAAGTTTATTCGACCAGGCTATAACGTTATTAATACAGATAATAACAATACACTAGCAGCCATTAATAAGGAAAATCAGGAAGCGGTTGTCGTTTATACCAATCATACCGAAAACGCTGAAAAGATCGACATCGACCTCTCAGGATTTGATGTGGTAAAACAGTCAGCTTCTGCCGTGCCATATACTACGTCAGCTGACAGTAATCTCACACAAGGAGAAACAATACAGGTTGAAAATGATCAGCTTATCACATCTGTAGCACCAAAGTCGGTTACAACATTTGTTATTTCTGGTGTCTCTGGGGTGAAGAAGGAGGAAGTATACTTATCAGATAATAAAGTGTTTAAACTAGAAAATAAGCACAGTCAAAAGGTATTAGATGTAGAAAAGGAAAAAGCTGTTCAGTACTCAACAGAACGAGGAAAGGTTAGTCAGGAATGGAAAATTGAAAAGATAACGGATAGCTATACGACGATGGAAAAATACCGAATCGTGAATAAGGAAACAAATCAAGTGTTAACCCACCAAGACGGAAAAGTCATACTAGCTGAGGATAGTGGAACGGGGGCTCAGCAATGGATTATCTCTACTACTGGTAAAGAGGAATATATGTTTATCAATGTAGAAAGCAGAACGTTACTAGAAATAGGTGGCCAATCAAAAGAAGAAGGAGCCTCAGCAGGTGTTTGGAAGGCTAATGCAGGTGCAAATCAGGCATGGAGAATTTTTGAGGCAGGCATTACTAAATTAGAAGACACCACAATTTGGACAAGTATTAACAAAGCTCCACGCTTACCTGAAGCAGTAATCGCACATTATGGTAATGGAGATATTGTGGAGGAAAAAGTAATCTGGGAGGAGATATCTTCTGACCAATATGAAAAGGAAGGGAAATTTACCGTGGAAGGTAAGGTTGCGGGAACAGATTTAAAAGCAAAGGCTATCGTATATGTAAGTGAGATAGTAAATGTGATAGAACCAAAATTAAAAACAGTTATCGGTAATGCACCCTCCTTACCATCCTTTGTTGAAGCACAGCTAGCAATTGGGGAAAAAATTAATGTTCCTGTAGATTGGGAGGAAATAGATCAATCCAAATATGATGAACTTGGACAATTTACGGTACATGGTCTCGTCACTGGTAGCACCCAAAAGGTAATCGCTAAAGTACAAGTAAGGGAGGCTGCTATCGAAAATATAGCACTCCAAGAAAATGTCGAGGAGTACCCGGCTGCTAGTGCCTCTTTTACAGGTCAATGGGATGATGTGGATCGAATTAATGATGGAGATTACTCCAGTAATAGGTGGACAAATTGGGATCCAAATGAATGGCGTGAAAAGGACTGGATACAAATAGACTTTGGTAAGACAGAAGCAATTTCCGAAGTGAGATTTACCTTTTACGACGATGAAGGTGGAACAAGACCACCAGAATCCTTATATCTAGAATATTGGAATGGCTCCGACTGGACAAAAATCAAAAATTCGGACGCAATCATAGAAGATAAGGATGAAAAAACGATAACCTTTGATGAAATAACCACATCAAAGATTAGAGCACAGCTAAAGGCAATGCCTGAAACGTGTATTGCTGTCGTTGAAATGGAGGTAATGGGCGTAGGGGATAGTCCTATAATAGGCGAGGATGCCACATTAACTAATATTTTAGTTAACGAGGAAAAGCTAGAAGGCTTCCGATCAGACCAATTCACTTATGAATTAGAAGTGGAAAAAGAAACCGACATCCCATCTATTATCGTAACACCTACAGATTTGTTTGCGACATATGAAGTAGTTTTACCAGACTCTGTCCCAGGGAAAGCATCGATAATCGTTACTTCCGAAGACCAAGAGAATACCAATACGTATCAAGTACATTTTACTGTAAAGCAAAACCCCGATGATGGAAAAGGGACGATTGCAGGGTTAACAGCCTTATTTAACAGTAATGTCGAATCAGGAGAAATCTCTGGACCTATGGTAAAAGTAATGAGTAATAGACTTAGGCAAGCGGAAAAACATTATCGGGATAATAAGTTGAAGCAAACCATTAAGAGTCTAGAAAATTTTCAAAAACATTTAACGAGCAACAAAAATCGGAAGCATGTTTCTGAGAGTATCATTCAAGAGATTAGCCATTATGTTGACGAAATAGTAGCCGAATTAGAAAAAAAATAGAAAGCCATTCACTGAGACTAGCTTAAATCAAGCTGGGGCTAGTGCGATGGCTAGCCCCATACCTAAAGTGTGTAACCACTTAATGATTCAAAAACAAGAGGAGGAGTGGAAAATGAAAGACTTAAAAGCAAAAAAAATATTTTTGTCTACGGTTTTAATGCTAATGTTTAGCGGAATTGTCCCCATATCTATTGCAGCAAGCTTAGCTACTTCCTCAGCTACTACTAATTACCAAGGTGTTCCGGTAGGGGAAATTTGGAATGATACGGATGGAAATCATATTCAAGCACATGGTGGAGGTTTTCTTGAATATGATGGCTGGTATTACTGGATTGGCGAAGACAAATCTGATAATACACACGATACACATGGAGCTAATCTTTATCGTTCAAAGGATTTATTAAATTGGAAATTCGTTAAAACGATTCTTTCAGATGAAACAAATCCAGGAGAAAACACAGATGAATCACCTGGTCTAGTGGATCCAGAAACAGGTAATTTTAATATGGAACGTCCGAAGCTTATTTACGATGAAGATAGCGAAAAATTTGTCTTATTTGCCCATTGGGAAAATGGAGAAAATTATACTGCTTCCCGGTTGCTGATCGCTTCTTCGGATACTATTGACGGACATTATACGATCCATCATAATTTCAGACCTGGTGGTTTTACTTCACGTGATTTCAATGTATTCCAAGATCCAGATACGGGAGAAGGATATTTAATTAGTACACAAGATCATGAGAACATGAGAGTTTATCCACTTACGGAAGATAGTACTAATGTGGTAGTGGATGAATCTTATTTATTATTTACAGGTCAAAGAAGAGAGGCCCCAGCTTTAATTAAAGCAAATGGCATTTATTATATCATCACCTCAGGACAATCTGGATGGTATCCAAACCAGGCAATGTATTCCTACACAACAGATATTAGTAACCCCGAAGGTTGGGCTAAGCTTCAACCAGTAGGAAATAATACGACTTTTTATAGTCAACCAACAAATATTATGGAGGTAAAAGCCAAAGATGGCAGCTCTCAATATGTTTATATGGGAGATCGTTGGAAGCCTGATTCGATCGGATTCTCCACCTATGTTTGGCTACCACTTGAAATAAATCATGAAACAAAGACAATGACAATGGAATTTGAACCTGGCTGGTATATGGATTCTGATACAGGGAAATTTGTCCATCCTAATGTAACGAATGTATCAGAAGGTAAGCCTGTCTTTGGGGAAGATAATGTTATTGAAGGAAAGTTACTACGTTATATAAATGATGGTCATTATTTTGAACCAGATACTTGGAGTCCAGACACGAAATATTATCAACAAAATAAAGTACCATGGTCTGCAACGATTGATTTAGAAAAAGTGTATGATTTAGCCCGTGTTGACTTTAGCTTCAAGCAATTCAATGGTTCAGAGGCATACTATCAATATACAGTACAAGGTAGCAATAATAATAAAGATTGGACGTTGCTTGCGGACGAATCCCAGAATAAAATGACTGGTTTTAAAAGCAACCAGTTAGAAGGTAAATATCGTTATGTAAAGATAGATGTGACAGCCGTAAAAAATGCCCATAATGATAATTCTACGGCTAGCTGGGAAAATGGGTTACTAGAGATGCAGGTTTATGCGAATAATCTAGATAGAGAAATTGCTGCATTACCTGTAGTTAATAAGGAAGGGGAAACCTATCCATCGGAACAATCTATTACACTCACTAGTCCAGATAGTAATGCCCGTATCTACTATACGACGGACGGTTCTGAACCAACGGAGAACAGTACATTATATGAGGAACCGATTGCACTAACCTATGGCGAGACAACGCTAAAGGCGGTTTCTTATGTAGACGGGGAAGAGTCGAGCGGTATATTAACAGAAACGTATAATCTTATAGAACCAGATACGATTGTATCTGTGGTTGGTCCAACCGAATTCGCCGTCACTGCCGATGAAGGTGCTTCAGGTTTACCAGAAACACTTGAAGTAAAGAATGCGATTGGTGAAACGGTGACAGAATCAGTTAATTGGCTAACAAATGATATAGATTTTACCCCTTATCACTCAGAAAAGATTACAGGGACGATGGCTGATGGTTTTGAAGTAACTGCAACCGTAGATGTAATTAATCAGGGCACCAATTATTTTATTCATGGTGCTGCAACAGAGGATCCTTTTTTTCAGGCTGTTAAGAAAAGATTAGGTGATCAGCTTATCAATAATGTCCCTGATCAAGAGTATGATGGCAATTGGGGTTATACAGGAATCATTGGGACAGATATTGGTTCTCGCACTTCCGACTCTACCAATATTTATGATAGTGGCTGGTGGGCACATGCCGATAAAAGTATCGATTACAAAATAAATTTAGAGCCGGGGAAATATACAGTTATTTCAGGTTACAAGGAATGGTGGGGTGCTACACGAAATATGAAGTTCTCTGCCATAGATTCTACTGGTCATGTGCTAGATTCGGTAGAATTCACAACAAATAAAGACACAAAAGCCCACCAAGAAAGACTTCAATTTGAATTAGAACAGGCTGATGACGTACAAATTAGTGTTAGTAAAGTAGGTGGAAGTGATCCGGTTCTAGCATGGCTAGCAGTTGAAAGAGAAGAAATGATTTCCATCGATTCATTGAGAATGGCATTAAGTGATTACGTAAAATCAGAAGAAATAGCCAAACCAAGCTACAAAATATTAAATAATCGATTAACAGTAGCAGAAAAGCATTATGAAAAAAACAAGTGGAACCAAGCAATCAAAAGTCTAGAGGATTTCCTTAAGCATTTGAATAATAATGCTGACAATATATCGAGTGAGGCACAAGAGGATTTAAAAAAATATAGCGAAAAATTAATAGAGCAATGGAAGGAATAGCTAGAGTTATAAACTTTACTTGTAGGCGTATGCAATTATGCGAATAGAAAGGGAGATTTGATGGGGAGAAGGAATAAGAAACGAATCTGGGTATTCGCTTCTATCATGATTATCATTATTGCTGTTACCGTGTTCGAGAAGGATGATGTGAAAGCAGATCAAGATGTCCAAACAATTACGATCGATGGAGAAAAGGTCAATGATTACCATCGCTTCAAAGGCTTTGGTGTCGTCACTGCCAACAATACATCACGATTACTATTGGATTATAAAGAAGAACATCCAGATAAGTATTGGGAAATAATGAATCACTTATTTAATCCAGATACAGGTGCTGGGCTTGCTCATGTAAAGATTGAATTAGGTGCAGATGTGAATTCTTCGTCAGGAACCGAACCTGCAACAAAACGAAAGGAGAACGAACCAGCAAATGTCAGAAGAGGAGCAGGATTTCAATTTGCTGCAGATGCGAAATCGATTAATCCTAATATAACGACTGAAATCTTACGATGGGGTGAGCCACGTTGGACTTGGAATGGTGCCAAAGATGGCAATTTTGAAAATCGCTATCAATGGTATAAACAAACGATAGATGCAGTATATGAAGAATATGGCTTTAAACTAGACTATATTGGAATCTCACAGAATGAAAGAGCTATTAATGGAAACGGAAGAGTAGAAGTAGAATGGTTGAAATATTTTACCTCAAAGATTAAACAAGAGCCAAACTATGAATCAGATTATAAGCATTTAAAATTAGTAGCGGCAGATGGTTATCGTGACACATCTTCAATTAGTCAAGTATTACTTGACGAGCCTGATTTAATCGATGAAATTGATGTGATTAGTAGCCACTATGGATTAACTGGATCTGGTGAATTAAATCAGTTGCAAGAGCAATTAATAGCAGAAGGTAAACAACCAAAGGAATTATGGGTTTCGGAAGGAATTGCCCCAATGATTAATGCTCGATACCGAGATAACATGGAGCCACAATATCATGGGCTTGGAGGAAGGGCTGGGATTATAGACGTAACATCTCGTATCATTTCCGTTTACTCCTGGACCGGAGCAGGAAATTATCCACTGAATGCGGTATCCTTTGATTTTCAACCTGCTGTAGCAGCTTTTTATCAAGGTGCCCAATACAATCCCAAGCACCTGATCAGCGCATTTGATCCATGGTCAGGCTTTTATGAAGTAGATGGTGGTATAACGGGGGTCCGTCATGTCATGAATTTTGTTGAACAAGACGACCCATCAACAAAGGAAAATGAACGTTGGATGTACGTCGAGGACGCGACATATAGTGATGGTGAATTTTTTGATGGAGGGGTAGATGTTGATACAAGTACCCATAACTATTTAACTTTAAAGGATCCGAAGACAGATGATTATACAACTGTATTTGCCAACAACACGAATCTAACACGTAAATACAAGATTCAGACAAAGAATTTAAGTAATAAGCAAAACGCCCCTGTATACGTTTGGGAAACACGCGGACCAGATAAGGATGAAAGTTATGATGAAAATTGGCTTCAAAATATAGATGTTATCACACCAAAAGAGGGCACCTATGAAGTAGAGGTCAAGCCATATTCGATTGTCACGATATCTACATTAGATAAGGAATCAGAGGTTAGTGATTTCACCTATCAATCTAATCCAGTAGATTTAACCGAAGATACCATCATGCCTTTACCTTATAAGGATAATTTTGAATATGACGATTATTCCATTGATGAAAAAGGTAGAGATTATGTAGAACGTCGAGGGGGTACTCCTAGGTATACAACTGATCAAATCGGTGCATTTGAAGTGGTTACTAAAGAGACAAAACTTAACCGTGATATTCCAAATGCAGAACCACATGGAAATATGCTCATGCAAAAAATTACTCCAGATATGATTGGAGCAGAATGGTCCGTCTGGGGAGGAGAAGACGGATCAGCAGCTGACGTCAATCCACATACCGTATTAGGGGATTTCCGTTGGGTAAATTATAAGGCCTCCTTTGACTTTTTATTGGATACCGATACACAGCAAGTAGAAGGTAGAGAAAACTATGTGTTGATTGGTTTACGCCAGGTGAAATCAGCATGGTCCGATTCCTCTGCACCTTATAATGCTCGTATCTATGCAGATGGTCGATATGAATTATGGAAATTAGGAAATATTGAAAAAAGTGGTACCCTGAAAGGCTTTAATAATAAAGAATGGCATCATTTAGCTTTTGAGGCAAAAGAGAATAATTTTACGCTTTACTTAGATGGTAAAGAAATTGATAGCTTTATAGATGAGGATGCAACGGTAATGGCTGGTAGAGTAGCCATTGGTTCAGGATATTATCAGACATTATTTGATAATTTGCATATCGATAAATTGAAAAGATATACCTATACCTCTGAAAAATATGATAATGCACAAGGTAAGAAAATGAATTCAGAGGAAGAAGCATTAAGTCAAAAAGATAAATGGAATCCAATTAGCTATATTGGAGACTGGGAGTTTTTACAATCAGGGTACGGCCATTTTAATCGTACACTCATGCGCGCAGGTACAGAGATTCCTGTCTGGAATGGAGTGACGATCACGCATCAAGATATTGCTAAGCAACAAGGGGACTTAAACAAGGTGTATTATCAGGGTGATTGGTCATCCAATAGCAATAATGCATGGGGTTCGGATGGCGAAGCATTTGAAATTAAGTTCAAAGGTCATGGCATTCGATTATACGGTGAGGCAAATCCAAACAATGGAAAAGCAGATATTTATTTGGACGGTAAATTAGTTGCTGAAGGGAACTACTTAAACAATAGCAGTATGGAAAAAATGGTGTGGTCTGCTGAAAATCTAGAGGAAAGAGAACACACATTACGAGTAGTTGCTAAGGATGGCTGGACTAGTTTTACAAAAGCAGAAGTAGAAACCAATGACCCTATATCAGATGGTTCAGATAAAATAAGTAATAGTAGTATGATCTTTCATTTTAATGGCTCTGGATTCAATTTGTTTGGTGCTACCTCGGATTCCATAGTTGATGTTTATATTGATGGTGTTTTAGTTGATGATGATTATCGAATACAGGCAAAAGGTGATCGTCAAACCTCTTATTCCATTAGGGGTTTAAAGGATCAGGAGCATTCTGCAAAAGTTTATATAAAAGCAGGCGAATTTACCTTTGATGGTATGGATATCATCACAGGTAAAAATAAGATCGAAGTCGATAAAGCAGAATTACAAGAGCTTTACGATACTCACAAAGATAAAAATCGTAAAAAATATACGAAACAAAGCTGGAAGATATTCCATAAAGCATTGTTACAAGCCAAAAGGGTATTAAAAAATCCTCAATCTACTATTTTAGATGTGGCTGAAGCAAGGAGCTCATTAGATGATGCAATAGCAGAATTAAAGAAAAAGTAAGGAAAACACACTAGGATCCTTTTAAGGAATTCCTAGTGTGTTTTAGCTATATAAGTAAAAATGCACATGATAAAAGTAAAAATAGAGCTATAACCCCTTGTTGAAAACGCTTAAAATGAATGGTAGGAAAGAAGGTGAACGACATGCAATTCCATACAACTAGTGGAATTTTTAGGCTATGTGATTGGATATATCGATTGGCCTATCTCAACATTTTAGCGTTTATTTTTACTATAATAGGTGGGATTATAGCAGGAATCTTTCCAGCCATTACAGCCATGTTTGCGATCAATAAAAAATGGATAGATCGTGAGGACGATTTTGTAGTGTGGAAAGAATATTGGGGTGCATATAAGCAATATTTTATTCAAAGCAATATAATTGGAAGCTTCGTCCTATTAAGCGGAATTGCTCTTTACATTGATTTTTCATTAGTACAGAATTTTAGTGGTTTTATCTATTATGTCATTTTAAGTAGTAGTGCAACCGTCTTTATTCTAGGTATCGTAGTTTTGTTATATGTTTTTGGCCTACTGGTATCAGCTAAAAGAAAAATCTATCAACAAATAAAAGCTGCGATTCAAATTGGGACATTATTTCCTTTACAAACCTTTTGGATGCTTATGACGATTTGGAGTTTTTTATTTGTATGTCTGGTTATTCCAGGTCTGTCATTTTTATTTTTAGGAAGTGGTCTCTCCTTTATTGCAATGTACTTCACACAGCTGGCATTTAAGCGAATGAAAAAATATCAAATAAAGGAACCGATTAGAATCCAACCAATCGAGGAAAGAGGTGTCTTACATGGCAAGTGAAGTAAATTGGACTTCCCAATCTACACAGCGTAAAAAGAAAAGTAAAATAGAAAAAAGTGAAAATCTAGCAGGTTTTCTATTTGTTTCCCCAATGTTAATAGGGGTTTCGATTATCGTTTTATTTCCTATTATTGCAACATTTATATTAGCATTTGCAGATTGGAAATTTGTTCAAGGCATTGAAAATTTACAATGGGTAGGTTTAGAGAACTTTTCTGAACTACTCGGGGACAAGAAATTTATTCAATCTGTTGTTAATAATGCTATTTTTATTTTTACCGTACCTATTACGATGCTTGTTGCATTATGTTTGGCTATCATTATTGACAAGCATGTTTATTTAAAAAGCTATTTTAAGGTAGCGTTTTTCATGCCATATATTTCAAGTGTTGTGGCTATTGCCGTTGTATGGCAAGTGTTGTTTCATCCGTCACAAGGTCCAATTAATCAAGTATTAATGTCATTCGGTATTGAAAATCCACCAACATGGATTTCGGATCCGAATTTTGCCCTTATTTCCGTAATGATTATCCATATTTGGATTTCAATTGGGTTTAATTTGATAGTTTATATAGCTGGGCTCCAATCTATACCCAAAGAACTATATGAAGCTGCAGATATCGATGGGGCAAATACATGGTACAAGTTTCGTAATATTACTTTTCCTTTAATCTCACCAACGTCGTTCTTTCTATTAATAACAGGGATTATTGCAACATTTAAGGTATTTGATTTAATAGCTGTCCTTACACAAGGTGGACCATTAAATTCTACTACGATGCTCGTCTGGCATCTATATGAGATGGCATTTCTTAACTTAGAAATTGGTTATGCCTCCGCAATTGCAGTTGTTTTATTTATTTTTGTATTCACAATTACGATCTTACAATGGTTGGGGCAGAAAAAATGGGTGAATTATTAAAGGTAGGTGTGTAGAATGACGTTAAACATAAAAAAATTAGTAAGTACGATTGTCTTATTGTTTTGTAGTATAGCATTTTTATTACCCTTTATTTGGATGCTCTCTACCTCTTTGAAGATAGAGGCAGATGTGTTTAAATTTCCAATAGAATGGATTCCTTCAAGATGGAATGCGGTAGAGAATTATAAAGAAGTATGGTTTGGAGAGCATCCATTTTATCTTTATTATTGGAATTCGATTAAAGTAGCTGTTCTCACAACTGCTTTATCAGTTGTTGTTTCTTCACTAGCTGCCTATGGCTTCTCGAAGGTTCGCTTCCCGGCTGGTGGATGGCTATTTATTATCGTATTAGCAACTTATATGGTACCACCACAAGCAAGTTTAGTACCACAATTCATTTTATATCGTTTTATTGGATTATTTGATAGTCACCTAGGCTTAATCCTACTCGGAAGCTTTAGTGTTTTAGGTACATTTATGCTTAGGCAGTTCTTTATGGGAATCCATCAAGACTTTATTGATGCAGCGAAGATAGATGGGGCAGGACACTGGCGAATATTTTGGAAGATAGCTTTGCCAATTGTTAGACCAGCTGTTGCCACATATGCTATTTTGCGGTTTATTTGGACATGGAATGATTACCAAAATCCACTGATATTCTTAAGAACAGATGCATTATATACGATCCAATTAGCTATGCAGAAGTTTACCACGATTAATGGAAGCTTCTATACACTAATTATGGCAGCAGCTGTATCTGCAATATTACCGTTATTGATTGTCTTCATATTAGGTCAAAAACATGTTATCGATGGAATTGCATTAGGGGGTGTAAAAGGTTAAGTATTTTCACAAGTATTCATTGAATGTCAAAATAGTGCTGTCATAGGTAAAAAAATGAGTATGTCGATAAAATTGAATTTTGTTAAGCTAATAGCATGAAAGGGTTTTCAAAAAATAGAGGGGGTAGAATGATGCAAAAAAAAGTTTTGTGGGTCTTATTTAGTATGTTTATACTTATCGGTATGTTGGTTGGCTGTAATACAGAGGAAACCGATTCAAACGATTCAGCCAATGGTAATCAATCAAATGAAGAAGATGGGGAGGTAACGATCAAGTTCCATACACATGGAAACGAAGCAAGCTACAACTGGTCAGAAACCATTCCAGCATTTGAAGAGGCTTATCCAAATATTAATGTGGAACTAGTTGTGCTCAGTGAAAAAGGGGATACAAATGAAGCATTGCAAAAATTAGATTTAGCCGCATCCTCTGGTGAACAGCTAGATGTTCTGATGTTCAGTGATCCAGCATCCTATGCAGAAAGAGTAGATTTAGGTATGGTAGCTCCGATTGATGAATTTATTGAGGAAGAAGGATTTGAAGTAAGCGAGGAATATAAAGTGAACACAAAACTGAATGAAAGCTATTATGCTTTACCAGGAAAGTTTAATCCATGGTATGTATTAGTGAATAAAGATCATTTAGAAGAAGCTGGATTAGAGATGCCGACAGATTGGACTTGGGATGAGTTTGCCGATTATGCGAAGAAATTAACGACAGACGATCACTACGGAACATTTTTCCATGGGCCTCAAAATGGTGGTTGGATGGAATATATGAAGCTCGCTTTAGCAAGTGAAGAAGAGGAAACAGGTTTTATTAAGGAAGATGGTTCTTCTAATTTTGAACATCCACTTTTTCGTAAAACACTAGAATTGCGTTGGCAAATGGAAAAAGAAGATCAATCAGCGACACCATATACGGATATTATGTCACAGAAATTGCATTATAGGGATCAATTCTTTAATCAAGATTCCAGCCTAGTATTAATTGGGAGTTGGATGAATACAGAATTAGGTGGTACCGATCAATTTCCATTAGAATTTAATGTTGGAGTTGCGCCATATCCGAAAAATGACGAAAATTCAGAAGGTGGGTATACTCCTGTCACAACAGATTATATGGCTGTAGCATCAAGCTCGGAGCACAAAGAAGCAGCCTATCAATTTATCCGTTGGTACACAACAGAAGGTCAATTAGTACAAGGGAAGAATATTCCATCATGGAATGGTGTGGAAGATAGTGAACTAGAAGGGATTGTTGACACGATTTTAGCAGATACGAATAATCCAGAAAAAGTCGATAAAGAAGCATTAATTACGGTATTAAAAAATGCCAAGTCATCCAAGCTTATTGCACCAGTTTCGTATCAAGCAGAAATCTACCAAATGGTGAATGATGAATACGAAAAACTGATTTACGAAGAACAGGATATAGATCAAACGATACAGGCAATGCATGAGAAAGCGAAAGAAATAATAGCCAATAACCAGTAATCTAAAAAAAACAGTATGATAGCAATAAAATATAAAAGCGATTACAATTAGTATAGGGACGTTTTCTCCCGACCTTTCCCCACCCTTTCTTTCCTAGAGGAGTGAACAAATGATGGTGAATTTTCGGAGATTGGCGTCTCCTTCTTTTCGTTCTAAGGTATTTTTTGCATCCTTTTTATGTATCGGCATTCCTGTCCTCGTATGTCTTTCCTTTTATACATACTTAACGAGAGATGCGGTGGAAGAGCAAGCAATTATGAATGCCAAAAAAGAAATCAATTTAGTAAATGAGAATGTAACGAAAATATTAGAGGATTTAATGAATGTCTCCAATTTTGTTCAGATCGATACAGAAATCAATGCCGTGTTAAAAAGTAAAGCAAGAGATGGAAGTGGAGAAGATAGCCATACGTATGAAGCATATATGGAGGATCGGCTCGTTCGAAAAACGATTGAAAACATTACACAATTGGGGGAGAAATCCTATGTTACGATATTGCTAACAAATGGAAAGTATTATACGAATTATTCTGTTACGGAATATAATCCAATGGAAATATTCAAGAAGGATTGGTTTGAAGACTTGCAACAAATTAGAGGCTATCAATCCTTATGGGTGGGAGTGGAATCAACTGAATTCGCTTATGACCAACTGAATCACCCATTTCAGTTATCTGTAGCGAGAACCCTAAGAGACACCAATCAACAGATATATGGCTATGTGGTCGTTACACTACTTGAAACGAAAATCAGAAATATTTTACAAAACAAAAATAATCAAGAACAGATCCTTTTAGTTGATCAGAATCAGACGATATTATCTACACAAAATGCTGATCAAATTGGAGAAAAACTGGAGATTAGAGAACAGCTTACGAACAAGGATACCTCTACTATTATTGATTGGAAAGAGAAAAAGCATTTATTGACGACTAAGAAACTTTCCTTTAATGGTTGGAGTCTTGTTTCAATCATTCCATATAAGCAAGCGACATCCAATATCAATGCCGTATTTTCAAAGGTTTTTTCGTTTTTATCTATTTCATTCGCCATATTTTTTGTGCTATTAGCCTTTTTAATGAAACGTATTACAAAACCACTAGGTCATTTAGATAAAGTAGTGAAACAAGTGCAAACTGGTGATCTAACAGTACGTGCAGAGGTGAAAAGCCATGATGAAATCGGAAAGTTTTCCCGGTCCTTAAATCAAATGATTGAACGAATTAATGGAATGATTGAAGAAGTGAGAAATACACAGAGGAGAAAAAGACAGGCAGAGCTTGCTATGCTTCAAGCTCAAATTAATCCACATTTCTTATTTAATGTATTAAATTCCATTAGGATGAAAGTGTTAAAGTTCGGTGATAAAGACAGCGCTATCATGATTCAATCTTTGTCGAAGTTATTAAGAGGAACGATAGATAATAACCATGATATGATAACGGTTGCTGATGAAATTAGTCTAATTAGTGATTACGTTCATTTAATGAATATGAGACAAAAGCATAAGGTGAACCTGCTAAAAGAAATGGATCAACCAAGCACGGAAGTGATGATACCGCGGTTTATCCTACAGCCTCTAATAGAAAATGCGATTATCCACGGGTTTCATCAGAGTAATGGAAGGATTCTATTAAAGACAAGGGTTGAAGAGGGTGAATTAGAGATTTTGATTCAAGACAACGGAATAGGAATGGATCCGGAAACATTGGAAAAAGTTCAGAAGTCTTTCATCAAACCAAAAGTAAAGTATAAATCCAATAAAGGACTCTCTAGTATTGGTTTAGCAAATGTCTATGAACGTCTACATTTGACATTTCCTCTGAGACCATCGATGGAAATACGCAGTCAAATTGGAGAAGGCACAACGATTAGCATAAAAATTCCTTTGGAGGGTGATGGTATTGTACAAGGTGATGTTAGTTGATGACGATTTTCCTACCATTGAATTTCTGACAGAGGTGGTAGATTGGGACAAATTAGGTCTCAAACTAATTAGTACCCACGACAACGGCATGAGTGCCTATGAATCTGCTAAAAAGGAGATGCCAGATATTCTCATCACAGATATTGGAATGCCTAAAATGGATGGGATCGAATTAACGCAAAAATTAAAAGAACTAAAAACTAATTTACAGGTCGCTATTATCTCTTGTCATAATGAATTTAATTATGCGCAAAAAGCACTAAAATTAAATGTTCAAGATTATGTGCTGAAAGAAACACTTGATCCAGAAGATTTACAAAATATATTACGTAAATGTAAGGAACGTTTAGATAATGAAAAATATCAAAAAGGTGAGGTGCAGCGTCTTCGACACCAGGTAAATCAAAATCATGACTTAGAAAACCAAAGACTGTTAAAAGAATTTATTCAAGGTGCATCCAATCGATTTCATCAAGAACGCCTACAACAAGACAAGTACTATATTCCTGTTCTATTTCTTATCAACCATTTTTATATTGTAAAAAACAACTATGTATCAGAGGAAACCTTGTTATTTGCGATTCAAAATATTGCAGAGGAAATGATTCTCAAGCAGGAAACACATGCATTGTTTATCCATTATGAACAGAACAAGGGGGTTCTTTTATACCCTAATTCTAATAATATTAAGCGGAATTATTTTGATGATTTACGAGTATTGTTGAATAAAATCCAACAAGCAATCAATCAGTTTTTGCATATTCAAATCACTTTTTTAATCGGGGACAATAAGCCTGTTTACCAAATAAAAAAGGAAATTCATTACTTAGTCAATAGTGATAAGCAATTGTTCTATTTAAAACAAAATAGCATTACAGATAAGCAAAAACTGAGCAAAGCGTCAAGCAAAAACAATAGAAGTGAAATGTTACAATTCTATCAGGAGATCATTAGTCGAATGAAGAAGGCTATTTTTCAACGGGATCGATCCGAATTAGAAAGACAAATCCATCATTGGTCTCTCTACTGTCAAAAGGAAGATTGTGATCCTGAAACAGTCAAAGAAGGATTTTTAAGAATGTTATTAGAGCTGAAAATGAAGTTGAGTTCTGTTCATTACTATCCATCCAATTATCAAGCAGAGGCAATCCAAAAGGATATTTTAATGATTGCTTCCTTGGAAGAGTTAAAGGAATATGTTCTTCAATATTTAATAAACTGTCTTGGCGCTTCAGAGCATTTATTAAAAAGCGCTTATCACAAGGATGTACTTAGTGCATGCTATTATGTTTCTAGTAATATTGAATCGAAATTTTCTTTGGATGAAGTGGCAGATCACCTTTACTTAAACCCAAGTTATTTTAGTCGCTTATTTAAAAAAGAAATGAATATTACATTTGTGGAATATATTAAACAACAAAAAATCCAACGTGCAAAGGAATTATTAGAATTCACAACAGATCCCATTGGTCAAATTTGTGAGCGATTAGGCTATGATAACCAAAGCTATTTCATTAAGATATTTAAAAAGCAAACTGGTTGCACTCCCTTAGAATACCGGAACAAACTTTTACAAGGAGTCCTACAATCATAATGGAAATAAATAAACAAGGAATCTGGAAAAAAAAACCGATAAATCCTAGTAAATTACCTAAAGAAATGCTAGCTTTTATAGAAAAAGAAGCGGAATGTTTCCTGACAAATCGAGCGAAGGAGCCCTCCTTTCAATCGTTTCGACACTTTCACAAGAACGGTGATCGACAGCTTTTTGAGAGCGAATATTTTGATCGAAGAAAGAGATTAACTACCTTTGGATTACTTAGCTATTTACACCCTAATGAGTTTATTTATATAGAGGAGTTAGAAAATCAAATTTGGCAAATTTGTCAGGAGTTTACCTGGTGTCTACCAGCTCATTTACATATGGAGCGGGAGGGGCAGACCTATGAAGACTATCGAATTTCACAATCGTTACATTATTCCATTGACTTATTTGCAGCGGAGACAGCCTTTACTCTAGCGGAGATTCATCATATTTTTCAAGATAGATTAGATCCATTTTTAATCGAAAAGATCAAAATCGAAATCGATCGAAGAGTGATTGCAATCTATTTAGACAATGGACCATATGAGTGGGAGGAGGCAACTCATAATTGGGCAGCAGTTTGTGCAGGATCGATAGGGGCTGCCGCTTTATATTTGGTATCAGATAGGAGCGTGCTTCGCTCGATCCTAGCACGAGTCTTCCAAACAATGGAATGCTATTTGCAAGGGTTTGAAGAGGATGGTGCATGTACAGAGGGATACAGCTATTGGCAATACGGGTTTGGATATTTTCTCTATTTTCTAGATTTATATGAACAAGCGACTGGAGAAACGTCTCGCTTATTATCAAGGGATAAGGTACATAAAATTGCTCAATTTCAACAAAATATTTTTCTATCAAGCAATTTTGTCGTGAATTTTTCAGATGCTATACCGATGGCCAAACCAATGCTAGGTTTCAGTCATTATTTATATCATAAATGGAATGACATTCATCTTCCTGCACGAGAGCATGGTCAATTTCAAATCATTGATCATTGTGGAAGATGGGCACCTGCTTTTCGTGAGCTTAGCTGGTACGATTCTAAATTACCGGGGAATAATTGGCCAGAGAAGACGGTTTTATTTGATGAATCGATGATATTTCTTTCAAGAATAAGCATATATGCTTTTGCCGCAAAAGGTGGACATAATGCAGAACCACATAATCATAATGATATCGGCCACTTTATTTTGCTTGGTGGGAATGAAATTTTTCTAAAGGATTTAGGAGCAGGGCAGTACCATAAAGACTATTTTAACGATAAACGCTATGACTTTATTTGTACAAGTGCAGCAGGGCATTCGATTCCGATTATTAATGGAAAATTTCAGCGTGATGGTAAAGAATATAAAGCTATTCCACTGAAATCAGATTTTTCGAAGGATGAGGATATATGGCAATTAGCTCTAGAACAGACATATCCAGAACCTACTCTATTAGCATACAATAGACGATTTCATTGGAAGAAAACAGCTAAACCAAGACTTTTCCTAACGGATGTATTTCAGTTTAAGAAACAACCAAGCTCCATTATCGAAAGTTTTATTTTAGAAGACAGAAGCTATCGACTATTTGATGATTATATTTTATTCGAAGGGGAGGAGCAATCATTAAAATTTATATTCGATTCTCAGCTTACTCCGATCATTGAGCAACAATTTTTTACTAATCATCAAGGAGAGCAGGAAGGGTTTCTCCGTGTTCAATTTCCGTTAGTGGATTTGGAGCAAGAAATAGAGGTTATATTCACATTAGAATTTTGTTAAAAGGAGAAGAGGTAGGATAGTTTGAAGCAAAATCCATTGAAAACAAAAGCCGATGTCGAACAATTATTAATTGATTTATGGGGGAAATTGGAGCCTTATTATGATTCATTTCATTCTAGAATTCTTCCAGAGGGTGCCGGAGCAGCTTACTCTGATGAAGTAGCGGGAATGGAGTGTTTTTCTCGCGTTCTTTGGGGAGCTGCCCCCTTGTTAGCTCATCAAAAGAAGCCGGAGCTATGGCCAAGACACTTACAAGGAATCATGAATGGAACAAATCCAAATCATCAAGGGTATTGGGGGGATATTCATGATTATGACCAAAGAATTGTCGAGATGGCTGCATTCGGTTATGCATTGTGTATTGCTCCAGATGAGATTTGGCATGTACTAGGAGAAAAAGAACAACAAAACCTTGTTAATTGGTTGTCTCAAATCAATCGATTTAAGGCACATGATTGTAATTGGTTGTTTTTCGCGGTAATCGTCAATATTGGTTTAAAGCAGATTGGTGCCCCATATAGTAAAGAGAAAATAGAACAAAATTTAACAAGAATAGAGGACTTTTATATTGGAAATGGTTGGTATCAGGATGGAGAGATTGCCCATATTGATTACTACACCCCATTTGCCATGCATTATTACGGGTTGTTTTATGCAAAAGTGATGGAAAAGGATGATCCAATCCGTGTCAAAAAGTACAAAGAGCGAGCTGTCCTTTTTGCCAAGAAGTTTATCTATTGGTTTAGTGAAGACGGAAGAAGCCTATCCTACGGAAGGAGCTTAACCTATCGATTTGCACAAGCATCCTTTTGGAGTGCAATCGTTTATGCGGACGTTGAGGTATTTTCACTGGGGATTATAAAAGGAATTATTTTACGCCATTTACGTCATTGGATGAACCAAGACATCTTTCTCCCAGATGGCACTTTATCTGTTGGCTATCATTACCCTAATTTATTGATGGCAGAAAATTATAATGCACCAGGCTCCCCTTATTGGTCCTTTAAAATATTTCTTATTTTGGCATTACCTGATCATCATTATTTTTGGCGAGTAGCAGAAGAACCACTGCCTACATTACCGGAGCGAGATATACAAAATGAACCAGGGTTTATTCTAGACCGAGAAAAGAATAGTAAACATGTCGTTGCGTTCCAAACAGGCTATGCGCATTCAAATGCTCACACCCATACTTCTGCAAAATATGAAAAATTCGCATATTCCACCCATTTTGGTTTTAGTGTACCACGCGCGGAGTGGGGCTTGGATCAAGGAGCGTTTGATTCGATGCTTGCTCTCAGTGAGCAAGATGAATTGTATCGAGTAAAACGTAATGTTGTGGAAAAGGAAGTGAAGGAGACCCACCTATATATGAAATGGCGTCCATGGAAGGATGTGATGGTGCAAACATGGATATTACCAGGATTACCTTGGCATGTTCGTGTCCATCAGATCAAGACAGAACGACCTTTAGACATTGCTGATGGTGGCTTTGCATTAGGCATAGATCATACTTCAGAAGAACAACTAGTAAAAGAAGGGGTAGGTATTGGTATGGTAAATGACAATGGGATGGTCGGTTGTATTGACCTAATGGATGAACACAAGGCCATCCTTATCCGTCCAAATGCCAATACAAATCTTTTATATAAGCGAACGGTTATTCCGACGATAACATCATCGATCCAAGAAGGGGAACATTTACTGATCCATGCTTTTTATGGACAGCCATCGACTAATGAGTTATCAGAATGGCAAAAAAGACCCTATAAAAAAGGAGATAGTATTTACTCTTCAGGTAAAAAGAAAATATTTGATATAGTAAAATCCCGGGGCTAGAATCCGGGATTTACTCTGTAAAACTATTAAAATGAACCATTTCTACTTTTGGCGAAAGCTTTTTAGGTGGCTTTGTTTCGGCTGGATAACCGAGACCGATAATGGCAACAACACGACGATCTTCAGGAATATTCAATATCTTTCGCGCATGATTTTCTCTACGAACAGATTCCTCTTCATCCTCTGCATGATAAATCGCACCAAAGGCTGCACCTAATCCTTGATTCACAGCCTCTAACCATGTATAACCAGATGCAATCGAAGTATCTTGGAGCCAATATTTACTTATATCCGGCCTACCAGTTATCGCAATGGCTGCCTTTGCTTCAGCGATCCATGGCATAAAGGGAGTCGTATCTTTTAATGCTTTAAGCTTTTCCGTATCTTTTATTACGATAATATCTTTTGAGGGGAGATTGTTTCCTGAAGGAGCATAGTAGGTCGCATCAATGACCTTTTCCAGTACTTCCTTCTCAATGGATCGATCTTCAAATTTTGTGATTTCACGACGTTTTTTTATCGCCTCTAATACATCCATTTCTTTTCCTCCTCATTCCTTTTTCTATATTTTAGCAAATAGCAAACATTAAATCTACTAAAACAATTGGAATAGAAGGAAAATGTTACTCTTATTCTTGATAGGTACCAATTACTTCAATTGCTTCCTCAACTAATGACATATCGATAATTTTATCAAAATCTAGCTCTTCTTGAATAGCACCCTGTTCCTTGTAAAATTCATACTGTTGAATCACATCCTCTTCAAAAATCGTACCATTTGGATTGAGTCCTGTTACGCCAGCTTGCACCCATTGTTCTTTATCCTTTAAAGCCGTATGATTTGCCATAATAGAGATTATCTCTTCTTCATCACCAGTACCTTTCATAAAAACATCATGATAATCACGTATACCTTCTAGATAGGCAGCCATAAAACGTACAGCAACATCACGACGATCTGTCAGAAATTTTGGTGACCCTAATACCATGGCAATTTGTGCTTTAGGTGCATAATCCGTTGCATCACCAAAGCGGGTATGAATACCTTTATTTTCACCCTGAGTAATTAATGGCTCTATTTGCAAGGCGAGATCAATCTGTTTATTACTCATCGCTGCCATCATGTTAGCAAAATCACTCATTAACACAAATTCTGTTTCATTTGGCGACACTCCTGCATGTTCAAGCATTTTATGATAGATATAATCATCTACTGCATTTTTCGTGGAGACTGCAATTCGTTTCCCTTTGACATCCTCATAATCTTTAATTTCGTCCTTTAAATCCTCTCTAACAACAAATGTGAAATACGAATTGCCTTTATTGTTGTGTCCTTTATCTGCAATAAATCGAACATCGATTCCTTGTGCAATGGAATTAAAGAAAGAGGCAGAGGAGACACCGCCCGCCACGTCGACTTCCCCTGCTGCAACGGCCGGGAGCATTTCATCACTATTGCCAAATGTAGCAAATTCTACTTCAATATTGTACTTCTCAAAATAACCTTTATCTTTAGCGATATAAAAGCCTGCACCAGAAGCTGATCCATCTTCTGCAATCACAACTTTCTCTGTTTTTTCTAATGGTGGAAGCTCTCCATCGGATGCTTTTTCTGCTTTAGGCTTTTCCTCCTGCTGACAACTCGTTAAACATAATATAGCCAAAATGCTTATAAGCAGACAACCAATGATTTTTTTCATCATCATTCCCCCAAAACTTATCTTGTTTGTTTTACTTCCTTCTGTAAATGCTCCCAAATTTCTAAGAAGGTATTGGTGATTTCAGGATCGGAGCGTACCTGTTCAATAGTTCTTGGTCTTTCCAACCTAATCGGGATATCCCTAACGATTTTGCCTGGCTGTGCGCTCATCAGTAAAATTCGATCACTTAATAGTAAAGCTTCATCGATACTATGTGTAATAAAAAGTACCGTTTTCTTCGTTTCCTGCCAAATAGATAAAAGCTCTTCTTGTAATATAAATTTATTCTGCTCATCTAGTGCAGCAAACGGTTCATCCATTAATAAAATCTCAGGGTCATTCGCAAAAGCTCTTGCAATGCTTACCCTTTGCTTCATTCCACCAGATAGTTCCTTTGGATAGAGCTTTTTGAAATTTATAAGACCGACTTTCCGTAAATAATGTTCTGTTTGTTCCTTTATATACGAGGAAGGTAGGTGGCGCATTTTTAATCCAAAGGCAACATTTTCTTCTACTGTAAGCCAGGGGATCACGCCATTTTCCTGGAATACCATAGATTGGATAGGGGTTTTGGATGATCCCTCTTGTTGAATGTTAACTTCTCCTGTAGTAGGTACTTCTAATCCTGCAAGAATTCGAAGTAAAGTGGTTTTTCCACAGCCACTCGGTCCTAGTAGACAGACAAATTCTCCTTCTTGAATCGACAAATGGATTTGATCCAAAGCCTCAATATATTTATTCCGTTTCTTGAACTTTTTGGATAATTGCTTGATTTGGATTTTTGACATCATCATCCCCCGTTTCAACCATTATTTCCATGGCAATAATTTTCGTTCGAGTCCTCTAAGTAATAGGGAAAATAAATAACCAAAAAACGATATAAGTACTAATCCTACATACATTTCTGGTAAAAGAAAGGCTTTATAATTCATCCAAATCAAGTACCCAATTCCAGAGGTTGCACCAATCATTTCTGCAGCAACAATCGTCAGTAATGCAATTGCCTGACCCATTTGAATCCCTTCAAGCATGACAGGTAGTGCCCCAGGTAGTGCGATTTTTAAGAAAAAATCCTTCGCACTTGCTTGATAGTTTTTTGCGACATCTAAGTAAATCCGGTCAATATTGGCAACTCCTGCAGCTGTATTAATTACAACAGGAAAAAATACACTGATAGCAATGGTTACTATTTTGGAAAACTCCCCAATTCCAAACAAGATTAAGATAATCGGTAGCATAGCTAAAGTTGGTATTGGCATGAAAATCATCACAATAGGGGAGAAGAAGTATTTAAAATGTTTATACATCCCCATTAATAAACCAATACAAATTGCTGGAAGCACCCCTAATAAAAAGCCTAACAAAATTCGCACAAGGCTTACTGAGACATGCTGAAATAGCTCTCCTGATTCCCCTAATTCGATTAAAGTTTGTAATATTACCGTTGGTGGCGGGAAAAATCTCGCATCTAAAATATTGGTTTGGGATAGAATTTCCCAAAGTAATAATAAAATGAGTGGGGAGGAGATGGTGATCAATTGTTGAATCGATAATTTTGTCTTCATAAACCTCTTCCTCTCTTATATGGTCATATTATGATAACCGCCCAAATAATGTGCATGAGAAAATGAACAAGAAAAAACCCGGATTTTTATCATATAGATAAAGTCCGGGTGGAGGTGCATTTGTTTATGATTATGTATATAAGGAGCTTACAGATTGTTGTTCGTATAATCGGATAATCGCTTCTGCTACTATTGGTGCTACGGTTAACTGGGTAAGCTTGTCGATTTTTTTATGCTCGGTTAATGGAATAGTATTAGTAACAATTAACTCTACTAAATTAGAAGCAGCAATTTTCTCTACAGCTATACCGGATAAAACCGGGTGTGTGGTACAAGCATAAACCTCTGTTGCACCATGTGCGTATAATGTCATGGTACTTGTCGTTATTCTACGACCTGTATCAATTATATCATCAATGATGATAGCGGTTTTTCCATTCACTTCACCTACAACATTAATAGTAGATGCATTATCTCTAGGCCCCCTTCGATCGACTATCGCAATAGGTGCTTTTAATTGATCTGCGAGCTGTCTGGCTCGTGATACACTGCTATGGTCAGGTGCCACAACAACTATGTCTTTTAGCTTTTTCTTTGACAGATATTCGCCAATAATTGGAACAGCTGTGATTGGATCAACTGGTATATTAAAGAATCCTTGGGCTTGAGGAGCGTGTAAATCAATAGAAATCATTCGGTTTGCCCCGGCCTTTTGGATTAAATCAGCAATCAGTTTTGCGGTTATTGGTTCACGGGCACGTGATTTTCGATCCTGACGGGCATATCCATAATATGGTATTACTACATTGATCGATCGAGCAGATGCACGTTTTAATGCATCAACCATGATTAGTAATTCCATTATGTGATCCTCTACAGGATCGTAAGTTGATTGGATGACATAGACATCACAACCACGAATACTTTCTTCAATATTAATTTGTATTTCGCCATCACTAAATGTTTTTACAGATGATTCGCCTAGTTCAATTCCGATATTATCAGCAATTTCTTTTGCGAGTTCTGTATTCGAATTAAGGCTAAATACTCTCAAATTAGTATTATGATAAGTATTGCTCAAGGAAAAAACCTCCTACTTTAGTGAAAATTTCAAATATAAAACAATTCATAGAAAATTTTATTGTAATTAAAAAAAGCTAACTACCTAATCATAAAGCAAAAGGCTCGAGGTGAAAAGTAATTCGTTGTTTTATTTCATCCTAAAATCACAACTGTCCACAAGCTCTCGTTATCCTTCTTTATCTCGGAGGAATCTTGAGGAATGTTAGCACCTCATGGATGGAATTCTTACCTTACCCCAAAATAACTAATTAATGTTCGAATTTGCTTTGTTTGTTCAGATAGTAGTGTTTTACTATTCTTCATACATTCCTGTAGGGATAGTGGTCGATTAGTGATAGAGAAGCATCCAGCAAATTTTTCGCGTAAACGTTCATTATTTTCACCTAAGCTACCTGAAAGTAATAGACATGGCTTCCCATATTGCTGAGAGAGATCAGCTACATGGCTAGGGGCTTTACCGAATAAGGTTTGTTCATCGCTTTTGCCTTCTCCAGTTATAACAAGATCTGCATTTGTGATCGCCTTTTTTAATTGAATTGCCTTAGCTACAAGGGAGGCACCAGATTCTAGTTGTCCATTTAAGACTAGAAATGCAAAGCCTAGGCCACCAGCTGCACCAGCTCCTGGGGTATTTTTCACGTTTATATTGAATTCCTTTTCTATAAGATTGGCAAAGTAATCTAATGCATCGTCAAAGTGTGTTATTTGCTCATCCGTTGCCCCTTTTTGCGGTCCATAGATTGCTGATGCTCCATTGTCTCCGCATAAAGGATTGTCGACATCACAAGCAATTTGGAAATGGGTATTTTTTAAGCGTGGATCAAGCTTTGATAAATTAATGGAGTGGATGTTTAACAGGTCTTGTCCAAAGGGACCGAGCTTCTTTCCATCTTCATCATATGCCTCTAATCCAAGTGCTTGTAGCATTCCAAGTCCACCATCATTAGTTGCACTTCCACCTAAACCAATAATAAATGAAGAACAACCTCTTTCTAAAGCATCTAATATCGCTTCTCCTATGCCATAAGTGGTGGTTAGGTTGGGATCTCTATCTTCTTCCTTTACTTGGATAATTCCTGCATGTAATGCGGTTTCAATGACTGCTATGTTTTCATCGATGATAGCATAATAGGTATCAATGGGATTACCTAATGGCCCGGATGTGGAAACAGATACAGCATTTCCATTAGTAGAAGACAGAATAGCCTCAATCGTTCCTTCACCACCATCAGCCATTGGCTTAATTGTAACAGTATCCTCAGCGATTTCCTCTAGAGCATTTTTTATTGTCATAGCTACCTCTGTAGCGGATAAACTTCCTTTAAAAGAATCTGGAGCAACTATTATATTCATGTTAATCCTCCTCGGACAGATTACGAACTTAATTCAAATTATACTGAAGGTAGCGCATACATACAACAAGTAACCCTAATATTTGAACAATAAAAAGAGAAGGTGTTATTTACCTTCTCGATCATACATGTACAATTCTCATTTTTAATTATTATGTTGAACAAAGCCTTGGCGTGCTTTTAATGATTTTCGCATTTCTAATAACATAATGGTAAAGGCAATATGTCCATATACTAGGTTAGCAAAGAATAGGATCCAAAGGTAACTTTCATGTGGTGCGATACCAACGGAAACAAATTTTATAAATGTATACCATGCACCTAAAATAAATGGAATTTGGAATAACGCTGTTTTTTTCCAGTTGTCACCCCAAAGTAAAAATGGTGTAAAGCTAAATATTAACAAGAATATCAATAATATATCCATCATGATCACCTCATAGGCAAATTAATTATTTGTAAGTGTTTCCAGTTACAGTATAACACACTTGTTCACAATTTTGTAACTTTTCCTTCAAAAAATAGACACATTTAATTTTCTAACTTACTAATTCTTTACCCGCCTATGAAAATAAAAAAACCTTTGAGCATTTAATTTATGCCCAAAGGTTTGAAAAGTGAATCAGCCAGTGTTGCGAAGACCTGCCGCAACACCATTGATGGTTAATAAAGCTTCCAACAATAATTCTTGATATTCTTCACTGTTTTCATCTGTGTTCCGTAGTTTAGAAATTAATTGAACCTGTAATTGATTTAACGGATCAATTAATGGATTACGTACACGTACTGATTCTTTAATATTTGTCTTATTATCAAGCAATTCTTCTTGTCCTGTAATTTTCAAAATAATATCTTTTGTTATATGATATTCCTCTTCAATTTGACCAAATATTCGGTCACGAATGTCAGGATCCTCGACCATGTTAGCATATTCTTTTGCTGTTTCAAGATCTGCCTTTGTAAGAGCCATTTGTAAATTATCTATTGTTGCCGTAAAGAATGGCCAGTGCTTATACATATTTTGTAAAAATTCTAAATTATTAGTTTCATCTAGATATTTTTTAAAGCCAGTTCCTGTCGCGAACCAGGCAGGTAACAACTGTCTTGATTGAGTCCATGCAAATACCCAAGGAATGGCGCGTAGATCTTCCAAATTATCGCTACCTTTACGTTTCATTGGACGAGAACCAATATTTAGATCACCAAGCTCATGCAATGGTGTTGCTTGATTAAAGTATTTAATAAATCCTGGTTCATCAAATACTAGGGATTGATATTTTTTCAAGGCATATTCTGAAATGATGCCCATTGCTTGTTCTTCTTCTGGAGTTGGTTGCATAGTAGAGCTTTCATCATTGATACCGAGAATACCTGTAATTAAAGTAGATGTGGCTTGCTCTAGACTTCGGTAAGCAATGTCTTCTAAAAGGTATCTAGATGATAATACTTCTCCCTGTTCAGTTATTTTTACACCATCTCCAAGTGTAACAGGAGGCTGTGATAATAGACTTGAATAAAGTGGACCACCACCACGTCCAAGCGAACCGCCACGTCCATGGAAGAATTTTAGCTTCACTCCATATTTAGATGCAATAGCGTGAATTTCTTGCTGTGCACTATAAAGTTCCCAATTTGCTGTAATATTTCCTCCATCTTTACTACCATCTGAATACCCGAGCATGACCTCTTGATGGTTGCCACGAGCTTCAATATGCTTACGATATAAAGGAATATCTAATAGCTTTTGAATCATTTCTGGACCATTCTTTAAATCATCAATGGTTTCAAGTAGTGGGGCAATGTGTATACGACTTACTACTTTACCATCAGGATACACGCGATATAGTCCTGCTTCTTTTGCTAATACAAGTACCTCTAATAAGTCACTGACATTGTCTGTCATACTGATTAAATAGACTTCAATTGCACGTAATCCAAAGGTGTCCTGAGCCCGTTTTATCATACGGAAGGTATCAATTACCTCTAATGTTTCCGGTGTGAACTCATCATATATCGAGATCATAGGACGAGGATTTTCTAAAACACTGATTAAAGTTTGTACCTTTTCTTCTTCACTTAGGTTTTTATAATTATCTGTAATGCTTACATTATTAAAAATTTCTGTCAGTGCTGCTTCATGCTCACCACTATGGTTACGTATATCTAATGATGCTAAATGAAATCCAAATAAATCTACCTGGCGAGCAACTTTTCTTAATAATTTAACCGGATTCTTGTTTGGGTGATGCAGTTTCATACTATCACGAATAAGATTAAGATCTGCTAAAAGCTCCTCTGATTCGGAATATCCTCGTTCATCATCCTGTTCAGTATAGGCTAATTTTTTAAGCATATAAGCTAATTTAACGCGATACACTTCGTCTTCCTTATGCCATCCTTCTTCTCCTAAAGCTTTTTTATCTAACTCTATGGATTCACGAAGCTCCTTACTCACTTCAATCTTCGTATCAGAATGACTCAAACGATCCTTTAAGATGGTTAGTGAATCTTTATATTTTTTAAGGACTAATCGACGATGACGTTTAATGGTTTCGAATGTAGTAGTTGCTTTTACAAAAGGATTTCCGTCTCGATCTCCACCGATCCATGAACCAAATCGGAGAAAGGATGGAATGTTCCAACGTTGATTATATTTTTCAAAAAGAAGATCTTCTAAATCATCGTGAATTCTAGGTAATACATCAAATAAGACATGATAGAAATAATAAAGACCGTTGGATACTTCCTTCATTACAGAAGGTTTTTTCTGCCTAATTTCTTGTGTTTGCCAAAGAATGGTAATTTCATTATAAATTTTCTCTTTAATCAATTTTTTCTCATATCGTGTATAAGAATAATCCCAAGCAGTTAATAGTTTTGCAATCCGTTTATGGATTTGTAGTATCGTTCTTCTAGTTGCTTCTGTTGGGTGTGCTGTCATAATTAATTCAAGAGAAAGCTTATCTAATAATTCAGTGATTTGTTCAGGGGTTACGTTATTATCAACTAATTGCTTCACACCCGCTTCAAGTGAACCAGGCTGTATGATGTTGGCATCTTGAGCCTGATATTCGCGTCGACGACGAGTCCGGTAGTTCTGTTCCGCAACATTGATTAAATGTAAGTGAATAGAAAACGCTCGAATTACATTTTGACGTAAACTAGGATCAAGGGATTGGATTGCTTCCTTAATTTCTTTTTGTGTTGCCTGGGTACTAGTATCACGAACATTTGTAGAAAGTTCACGGATTTTCTTGATTTTATCTAATAATTCTTCTCCGCCTTCATGTAATAAGACATCATCTAAAATTTTCGTTAAGTACTCCACATCTTTAAGTAAGGAAATTGTTTTCTCGTCAGATTTTACTCCCATTTATCCCACTTCCTTTCAAAAATATTGTTGTATGATATGGAACATTTCGTAAAAATTAAGTACGAATTGTTGATCGTCCTTGCGCGAAAATCGCACAACGTTTCATTGGTTGGAGTTGGATAGAGGAATTGGCTTAGAAATGAATATAAATAGACACCTTTACTATCATAACATGAATTTGTCGAATTGAATAATTTTTCGCTACCACAGCTAGAAGAATCATGTATAATCAAGGGGAAAGAAAAACAGGAACATTACTAGTTTAAGCTAAAACGAATGGTTGCGCAAATATTTTTTATTGGGAATATTCAGAAATTTCCCTAATTAATAAAGAAAAAGTGAAGATAGAATTGGAGTTGTAATCATTGATAAAATTATCTGGAGTCTTACCAGCAGCAAGAAAAATGAAGGATTTTGAAAGAATAGCCCATAGTAATTTCGAAATCTTAATTTTACTTGAAACGAGAATAGCTCAAATTCATCAAATGGTGAATTATGCACATAAACGGGGAAAAAAGGTTTTAGTTCATACCGATTTGATTAATGGTTTAAAAGTAGATCGTTACGGAATGGAATACTTAATTCGTGTCGTAAAAGTCGATGGTGTGATATCTACACGTGCTAATGTAATAGCATTAGCTAAAAAGAATGAAGTAATAGCGATTCAACGGTTATTTGCATTGGATAGCCTTGCTTTGCAAAATAGTAAAAGATTAGTCGAACAATCCAAACCGAATTATGTCGAAGTCCTTCCAGGTATTATACCTTCCGTAATAGAAGAAGTCGCCGTGGACACTGGAATTCCGGTTATAGCAGGTGGCTTAATTAATACAAAAGAACAAGTCAATCAAGCCTCTAATGCAGGAGCTATTGCTGTCACAACCTCGAATAATGCTTTGTGGGAATTTGAATTCTAAATAAGGGATGCATTTCAAACAAAAAATAGGATTGACAGCGTTTTATTTATAAGTTATGCTTAGAAGCAACAAGTTAACGAATGTGTTGGAGAAATGGAGTCCACACTGCAATATTTAGTACTTCCTTGGGGGAAGTATGGATATTGTTAGTGTGGACTTTTTTTGTACTCTAACTAATTTCGTGTTATGACTTGTAATTTTAAGGGTAATTTAAACTATAAGGGGTGAGTAAAGTGTCTGAATTTGTGGCAGAATTAATTGGAACTATGATCCTCATTATTTTCGGTGGAGGAGTAGTTGGTGGAGTAGTATTAAAAAAGACAAAAGCGGAAGGTGCTGGATGGGTAGTGATTACGATTGGCTGGGGGTTAGCTGTGGCAATGGCAGTTTACGCTGTTGGTAATGTTTCCGATGCGCATGTAAATCCTGCCGTGACCTTAGCGTTCGCAGCGATAGGTGAATTTCCTTGGTCAAAAGTGCCGACTTATATTACAGCTCAGCTAATAGGTGCTTTTATTGGTGCAGTTATTGTATTTCTTCAATATCTTTCTCATTGGGGCAAAACAGAAGATAAAGGGGCAAAGTTAGCTGTTTTTTCAACAGATCCTGCAGTAAGAAGTCTGCCATCCAATTTATTAAGTGAAATGATCGGTACATTTGTATTAATTATGGGGCTTTTGTTCATTGGTGCTAATGATTTTACAGACGGTCTCAATCCAGCAATCGTAGGGTTATTAATTGTTGCGATCGGAGTGTCTTTAGGTGGAACAACTGGCTATGCTATAAACCCAGCAAGAGATCTAGGTCCACGAATTGCCCATGCAGTATTACCTATTATCGGCAAAGGGTCCTCAGATTGGGGTTATGCCGCCATACCAGTATTTGGTCCGATTATTGGTGGTGTTTATGGCGCCGTATTTTATAATGCGTTCTTCCTAGGGGAAATAACAGCATTATTTTGGATCATGTCAGCTGTTGTGTTAGTAATTGTTATAGTAGCTGTCTCTAAAGAATTAAGAAAAAATAATACAAACATAGCAGAAAAAGCCAGTGACAAGGTTGTATAAAGACATTTAATATAGAGGATTTTTAAGATACGAGGAGGAATTAAAATGGAAAAATACATTTTATCGATTGATCAAGGTACGACAAGTTCAAGAGCAATTATTTTTAACAAAAAAGGCTCGATTGTGGATGTTGCACAAAAAGAATTTGAGCAGTTTTTTCCAAAATCGGGATGGGTAGAGCATGATGCGAATGAAATTTGGACCTCTGTTTTATCATGTATCGCAGAAGTTCTGAGAAAATCAGATATTGAGGCAAACCAAATCGAAGGTATTGGAATTACGAATCAACGAGAAACAGCAGTTGTTTGGGATCGACATACTGGAAAGCCAATTTATAAGGCAATTGTATGGCAATCACGTCAAACAGAAGATATATGTCGAAGATTAAGAGAAGCAGGACATCAAGATCTTTTTCGTGATAAAACAGGTTTACTAATCGATGCTTATTTTTCTGGAACAAAAGTGAAATGGATCCTTGACAACGTGGAAGGCGCAAGAGAAAAGGCCGATAATGGAGATTTATTATTCGGGACAATTGACACATGGTTGATTTATAAGCTAACTGGCGGAAAAGTACATGTTACCGATTACTCTAATGCTTCTAGAACACTAATGTATAACATTTATGATTTGAAATGGGATGAACAGCTACTCGATATTCTGGGGGTTCCATCTAGCATGCTTCCTGAAGTAAAATCCTCCTCAGAGGTGTACGGCGAGACCGTAGATTACCATTTCTTTGGTCAAAATGTACCGATTGCAGGAATTGCTGGGGATCAGCAAGCAGCATTATTCGGTCAGGCATGCTTCGAAAAAGGAATGGTGAAAAACACGTATGGAACAGGGTGCTTCATGTTAATGCATACAGGTGAAGAGCCAGTGAAGTCTGACCACGGATTATTAACAACCTTAGCTTGTGGTGTTGACGGCAAAGTGGAGTATGCATTAGAAGGAAGTATTTTTGTAGGTGGTTCTGCAATTCAATGGTTAAGAGATGGATTAAGAATGTTTAAAGATGCAAAACAGTCTGAAAAGTATGCGACAAGAGTAGAATCAGCAGATGGTGTTTATGTTGTTCCTGCTTTCGTTGGTCTAGGTACACCATATTGGGACAGTGATGTACGTGGAGCAGTTTTCGGATTGACACGAGGTACACAAAAAGAACATTTCATCCGTGCAACACTTGAATCGATTGCCTACCAAACAAAGGATGTACTTGCTGCCATGAAGGATGATGCAGGTCTTGAAGTAAAATCATTCAGAGTAGATGGTGGTGCTGTTGCAAATAATTTCTTAATGCAATTCCAGAGTGACTTAGTGGATCTTCCTGTAGAAAGACCAAAGGTAATCGAAACAACGGCATTGGGTGCAGCTTATTTGGCTGGATTAGCTGTAGGCTATTGGAAGGATCGCGAGGAAATTCAAGCACAATGGCAAATGGACAAAAGATTTAGTAGTGAAATGAACGATCAAGACAGACAAAAGCTGTACTCAGGATGGAAAAAGGCAGTAGAAGCAGCCAGAGTATTTAAATAAAAACAAAAAGAAGGGGACATCTATTATGACTTTTTCTAGTTTGAATCGCAAAAATACTTACCAACAAATGAAGGAGACGCCGCTTGATATGATTATTATTGGTGGCGGAATAACTGGAGCAGGTATCGCACTAGATGCTGCTCTACGTGGCCTTCGTGTAGCCGTTTTTGAAATGCAAGATTTTGCTGCGGGTACATCAAGTAGATCAACAAAGCTTGTTCATGGAGGACTTAGGTATTTAAAACAATTTGAAGTAAAAATGGTTGCAGAGGTCGGCAAGGAAAGAGAAATTGTCTATGAGAACGGACCTCATGTTACCACACCAGAATGGATGATGCTTCCATTCTATGAAAAGGGTACATTTGGCCCGTTATCCACTAATATTGGACTAAGGGTGTATGATTTTTTAGCAGGGGTTAAAAAATCAGAAAGAAGAAAAATGTTTAATAAGCAAGAGGCACTCAAGCGTGAACCACTTTTAAAGAGTGAAGGTCTAAAAGGTGCCGGTTATTATGTGGAGTACAAAACTGATGACGCAAGATTAACAATGGAAGTAATGAAAAAAGCGGTAGAAAAGGGAGCACTTGCTCTGAACTACGCAAAAGTAGATGATCTTATCTATGAAGATGGCAAGGTTATTGGTGTTCAGATTAAGGATCAGTTAAATGATGAGACCCATCATATTCATGGGCAGTACATTGTCAATGCCTCTGGTCCGTGGGTGGATACAATTAGAGAAATAGATCAATCGAAAAAAGGAAAGACACTTCAGCTGACAAAAGGAATACATCTTGTTTTTGATCAATCAAAATTTCCATTGCAACAAGCGATCTATTTTGATACGCCTGACGGTAGAATGGTATTTGCCATACCACGAGATGGGAAAACGTATGTTGGAACGACAGATACAGTATATAAAGGCGATATTGCCCATCCAACAATGACCGAATCAGATCGTGACTATGTAATAAATGCTATTCAGTTTATGTTCCCGAACCTAGATATTTCTTCACAAGATGTGGAATCAAGCTGGGCAGGACTAAGACCTCTCATTTATGAAGAAGGTAAAGACCCTTCTGAGATTTCTAGAAAGGATGAAATATTCGAATCAAGCTCTGGTCTTATCTCAATAGCTGGAGGAAAACTAACTGGATATCGCAAGATGGCAGAGGATGTAGTAAAAGTAATTGTTGATAAAATGATTGAAAAAGAAAAAAGGGTATTTAAGCCGAGCAATACGAAGCATTTACCAATTTCAGGTGGAGATGTTGGTGGTTCAAAAGGCTTTGTGGCTTATGCTAAAGAACAGGTTAAGGACGGAATGAAGATAGGGCTAACAAAGGAAGAGACAAAACTTCTTATCCTTCGCTATGGATCTAATGTTCCAAAATTATTTGACTATTATAAGAAAGCTTTAGAGGATGATTCAGACATTCATCCTGTAACAAAGGCAATGCTTCTGTATAGTATAGAGCACGAATTAACGTGTAAACCTGTTGATTTCTTTATTCGAAGAACAGGAGCGCTTTTCTTTGACATAAACTGGGTTCAGCAGGAAAAAGATGCTGTTATAGATGAAATGCAACATATTTTTAAATGGACAGATGAGCAAAAGGATGTGTATACGAAAGAGCTTGAAAATCTCTTATATGAAGCAGTACACCCAACAAATGAATAACCCGAATTGGACTCAGTCAGAGCTCTGACTGAGTCCATCATTATCAAGTAGGAACAGATACATTAAAAGTGGAAAAAACATCTAAATTCCGATACGATGAAAGAAAATGAAAGTAGAGGTGAAGCGGATTGAAAAAAGTAATAAATGATCCAAATCATGTTGTCGATGAAATGATTACTGGATTAGTAACAGCTTATCCGAATCTTTTGAAAAGGCTTCCGAATACAAATGTAGTTGTACGAACTGATGCTCCAGCTGAAGGAAAAGTTGGTATTGTAAGTGGAGGTGGAAGTGGGCATGAACCAGCCCATGCAGGTTATGTGGGAAAAGGAATGTTAGATGCTGCTGTAGTAGGGGAAGTGTTTACCTCTCCAACTCCAGATCAGGTGTTAGAAGCGATCAAAGCAGTTGACAGTGGGAAAGGTGTTCTTTTAGTTATTAAAAATTACACCGGAGATGTGATGAACTTTGAAATGGCCAAAGAAATGGCTGAAATGGAAGGGATCCAAGTAGATCAAGTCATTGTTAATGATGATGTAGCTGTAGAAGATAGTACCTTTACTATAGGTAGAAGAGGAATAGCTGGAACTGTATTTGTTCACAAGATAGCGGGGGCATTAGCAGAAAATGGTGCCTCACTTGAAGAAGTAAAGAGCATTGCGGAAAAAACAATTGCGAATGTTCGCTCTATGGGGGTTGCCTTATCAGCTTGTACGGTACCAGCAGCTAGTAAACCAAGTTTTACATTAGCAGAAAACGAGATGGAAATTGGAATTGGAATACATGGAGAGCCAGGTATTGAACGCGTTCCGTTAAAACCCGCTGATCAAATAACGGAAATTTTAGTCAACAAAATCTTATCGGATATAGATTATGAAAGAAGCGAGGTTGCAGTAATGATCAATGGATTGGGAGCTACACCAGAAATGGAGCTACACATTGTCTATCGAAAGCTCTCAGAACTTTTAGGCAATAAGGAGATTAAAATCTTCCAAACATGGGTAGGAGAATATATGACATCTTTAGAAATGGCAGGATTTTCGATAACCTTATTAAAATTAGATCAAGAATTGAAAAATCTCTTAACAGGAAAAGTAAAAACGATAGCATTTCACGTTTAATAGGAGGATATTATGATCATTTTAACAGTCGATCAAGCAGTCGAATGGATGAAAGAAATACAAAAACGAATGGATGAGCACAAAGAGCAATTAACGGTACTAGATCAAGCAATTGGTGATGGTGATCATGGAATCAATATGACTCGTGGTTTTACAGAGGTAACTGCCAAGATCCATCATGTAAACTATGATTCGGTTTCCGATGTATTAAAAAGTGCAGCAATGACACTGATGGCAAAAGTTGGAGGTGCATCTGGACCACTCTATGGAACAGCATTTTTAAAAATGTCCGTTGCGATGCAAGGGAAAGATGTGGACGAGCATGTTTTTAAGCAGGCAATTAAAGAAGCAGTCGATGGGATTCATTCACGAGGTAAAGCAGATTTTGGTGAAAAAACAATGTATGACGTTTGGTCACAAGTAGCTGATTTTTTAGAGGAAGAAGAGGTAAACGATTGGGGTGGCATGGTAGAAGTTTGCCAAGCAACTATTGAGGATACTAGAGAAATGATAGCAACAAAAGGTCGCGCCTCTTATCTAAAGGAACGATCTAAAGGACATGTTGATCCTGGTTCCATGTCATCACTGTATATTTTTGAAGCTTTAGTCGAAGTATTGGAATTGGAGGGATGAAGATGTCTGGTAAAGCTGGGATCATTATTATTTCTCACAGCTTCGAAATAGGTGAAGGAATCAAAAAGCTGATTGATCAAGTGATTGAAGATGTGCCAATCGCTCTTGCATGTGGGACAGAGAATGGCGAAATTGGAACGAGTATGGAAAGGATACAATCAGCAATCGACCAAGTCGGCAATGAGAATGGAGCTGTTCTACTCTATGATTTAGGTAGCGCCAAAATGAACGCAGAAATGGTACTGGAATTAGTCGATAGGAACAATCTACAAATAGCGGAGGATGTGCCACTAGTAGAAGGCTCTTATATCGCAGCGGTGGAAGCAAATCTGGGGAAAACAGTAGAAGAAATTATGGTAAGTTTGGATAAGCTGAAAATAGACCATTCTTCATGAATTTATAAAACTATAATATCCCCCACTATGCTAGAAATCTCTAGAGCAGTGAGGGATAAATTTTTGTTCTGAGGAAGGTATAAAAATATGATCCTATGGATAAGGGGAAGCGAATTGGGCCACGTCCAGCTCCAGCGCCCAGAAACTAGGCGACTTCCCGCACCGCCCTACGATAAGTCATCATCGGTTCGTAACCTCACCGTGATTCCTTTATCTCAGTTGGTTCGCTCCAGTCGCTACGTTTCTAAACGGTCGCTTGCGCTTTTGTTCGTCTATTGTACTGGATTAATGATTACATCATCGATATAAAAGGAATCATTTGGATTAGAGGTTTCGACGTAGAGCTTAATAGTGGTTATATCTGGATCTAAGACATAGTTCCCTTTTAATTCGAACCAATCATTGCGATTGGTATCTAATTCGTCGAGTGCTATATATTTCGTTCCTCCAAAATCAGTGACTTCCAATGTAAGCTTTATTTTACTCTCTGTTGCTGGTGGTTGCACAAAACGGAAATAGGTAGAAAACTCATATTCCTTACCTTTTACAACCATATTAGTAATATCCATAGTTGGTCCATGCCAGGAAGAAGTTCTGTTAGATGTTTTCAAACTATAGCTACCCGAATAAGCCTCAACATCTGTTACCTCAACCATTTCAGTACCTGCTCTTCCTGTCCAGTCTTCTGTTGTGCCATTCTCAAAATCCAAGACATGTTTTTTAAGTTCTATTGGCTTTTCTATTCCATCATTAAAGGTCAATTTGTCTATCGCAAAGAGCTTTTTACGGTTTTCTCCTTTAAACACGAGGTACATATCATGAATTCCATAGGCACCAGTGTCTGAATTCGTATCAATCATGGTCGATGTTGTTATCCAATCATTAGAGCCTTTTCTTGAAACAGTTATTTCTCCTACTAAATTGCCATGATAGGGATCATCTAATCTAACCTCGATCGTACCACCATTTATCGGATGGACTAAGACATCCATTGATAAAATATGCTTCATGCCAGGCTGTCCATTAGCTGTGCCATCTGCAAAATTTACATTGGTGTATTTGATATAATCTCCATTTCTAACATGCTCTATATAACCTTTTTTCTGGTTAGCAGGAGGCGCTATCATTTCCGGAGATTGTCCGTCATTTTCTTCTGCTTCATAGCTAGAGAATATATCCTTCAAATCGTCAAATGCTGGTAATTCAAATTCTTTCGGAATAAAGGTCGTCACACTTTCACTAGAAAGCTGAATCGTTACAGTTTTGCCGTTTCCTTTCACCTTCACAGTATCTAATTTTTTCAAGTTTTCATTTCCTGAAGTACGATAGGGAATAAGCTCTTTTGTATTTGGAAAATTATCAAGCTTTAATTCTAGTTGCTGCTCTGTTGGTTGGTTGTTCACAGCTACAATAGTAAAATTGTCTGTGGATGGATCTTTATATGCCGTAATTTGTACATCCTCAACAGGTGATTTATCGGATTCGATCATAATATAGCCTGGACGGATAAATCGACTATAATTTCCGAATGTATAATATCTTTTGAAAACCCTAAACATGCCATTAACCTCACCGTCATCGTCTGTGGTTAAACGAATTAAGTCGGATCCATCTGCATTATTCACGGCAACTGGCCACCACCAAAAATAGGCGCTAATTCCTGTTTTATGAAACATATCTCCGATTAGATTTGCATGTCGAAGGCCGTCCTTTATCGTATTAAATTCATAGGTTTGTAAGGCATCTCCTTGATTCATATATTCTGTTTGCCAAATAGTTTTTCCTTTTTCCTTTGATACAGGGAATGTTGGGACATCTGTTCCGATTCCATAGGCGTGTGCAGCAACCACATCTATGTATTTTTCAGTGATAGGATCATTTAATGCTGGTAAGGCATATTCTTCGGTAAAATTCATGTGTTCTGGCATTACGATTTTAGCAGGAACATTCCTTCGTTCAAAGGTAGGCCCGAGATAATCTCGAATAAAAATATGAAGCTCTTCAGGTGTCCATATCGCTCCAGAGTAATCTGGCCCATAATTCGGCTCATTGGCGATAGAAATATAAGAGATATCTAAATCAAAATGTTCCTTATAGCCAAATACATATTCCGCTAAATAGTTAGCAAAATCCTGATAATGCTCCTGTTTAAGCTTCCCATTATTCGTACCGAGTACACTATTGTTCGTTTTCATCCAAGCGGGGGGACTCCAAACCGAGCTTAAAAAGGTGGAAACCCCTCTTTTTTTTGCTTCCTTCATAAACCAAATTTGATCTTTATCAAATGCCGTTTTTTTCTTTGACCAATCAGGTTGATCCCAAACAAATTTACCAGGTTCTGGTTCTATAGTAGAAGCCGCAACTCCGTCTCCGACAAGGTTTCGAACAATGGATAAACCTATTCCCTTTTCCTGTGAGAAGATCATATCTAATATTTTCGTTTTTTCTGGTTCTGGTAATTGCATAATATAAGAAGGCTTCTGAAAGGCACCAGATCCACCAAATCCGTCCACATATTGACGATGTTTATCCCACTTAATTACACTTGTAGCTGTTTTTGCTTTTACAGGCTCAACTAATGTTCGGTTAAGAAAAATGGTAATCGTGAATAAAAATAATATTAAAAAAAGAATTGGTTTCCTTTTCATAGATTTACACATCCTTCATCATTGATAATTTATAGTTAGCGCTTCCAATTAATTAGCGTATATCCTCCTTTTATTATTCTTGTATACCTAGTATGGCAGAAGTTGACTCCATTAATAGCAGTTAACGGAATAAAAATCAATAGTCTTATGATAAGAAAACACGCACAGCAAATTTTAAAATAAAATCTAACACTACTAGTTATTTTCAGGTGGTGCATTATACAATAAAATATAACTATACATTCATGTGGGGTGAGAATCCAAGTGGAAAAAATGTTCTCTATCAATTATCGAATTACAGGTAATCCTGATTTACCTAAATTTCATTCACATGAGGATTTTGAGATTTTTATGTTTCACAAAGGGATTTGCAGATACCTGATAAACAATCAAATCTATGATTTACAGCCTGGTGATATTTTATTGATGGATGGTTTAGCATTGCATAGGCCAAATGTTCCGGATAATTGTGATTATGTTAGAAGTAATCTTCACTTTATTCCAGACTGGATTGAACCAGTTTTAGAATTAATGAAGGCTAAGGAATTATTAGATGTTTTTCGCTTTGATCACCATTATTTAATTCGAACATCGAATAAAGAGGTCCTTCGAGATATAGAAGCTATTTTTGAGAAAATGTACAAAGTCGAATATTCTTCGAGATTGATTGATTCAGAGAAAGAGTGGGAAATGAAATTTTTGCTTGGGGAGTTGCTCGTTCAGATTAATTCTTTGTATCGAAATACTTGTTTACAAGCAAAAAAGGAGCCTAGTAATAAAACAGAGCATGCAGAGAAAATTGCTTCTTATATTCAAGAGCATTTTACAAATAAAGTTATTATTTCAGAGATTGCAGTAGCCTTGAATTTGAATAAGTCATATGTTTCGCATGTTTTCAAAGAAATGACAGGCTACACCATCATGGAATACGTAATGGCCTGTCGCATACAGCAAGCAAAATATTTACTAGAAGCAGAGGAAACGAAGCAAGTTCAACAAATTGCCTATGAGAGCGGTTTTGAGAATGTGTCGCACTTTAGTCGATATTTCAAAGAAAAACTAGGGATAACGCCAAAAGAATACCGAAAAAAACGTTTAAGAATTTATCATAGTACGAATCATTTCTCTAGTTCCATATTGAAATAGTTGGTTGCTATTTGCATTGTTTTTATTTAGGAAAAAACGACGATTTCGAATATGAATGGAGGATGACAAAAGTGGTTTTTCAAAAGGTAGCTATAGTAGGTTGGAATCAAGAGGTAAATGCCTATATTTCATTTTTGAAGGATGGACTTATTGAAAATGTAGAGGTAATCGCTATCTATGATAAAGACAAATCGATGAAAAGGGTCGTAAACTATCATTACCCTGAAATTCCATTTTATCATGACTATAAAGAAATGATGAGAAAGGAAACGGTCGATGCAGTGTTAAGCTTCCATCCTTCTTTACTTCATACGAGATAAAGTAGAAGCCATAATGCGTAACTCATTATGGCCTCTCTTCATTTCCTTACAATTTAACGATACTTCCGGGCTTGCTCCATTCGATCCCTAGATCATTCGGTAAGCAAAACTGATCATAACATTCTGTCAATACTTCCTCTAAACCGTCTACTATCGTCAACTTTTGCTCTTCATCAACGGAAATCCAATTACTCGGAAATGTCGGTATATCTTTTACTGATTGATGCATACCATAAATGGCATGAACATGACTACTCGCTGCTTCTGGTCCACATAGTATATTATCATCATTAGTTAGTATTGCTTCAATCATAACGCCAAGTTTTGCAAGATGATTGTTTTCTGGATCTTGATAAGTCTTTTTCGTACCATCTTTAAACGTTGCCACAATGTCTGAGCTTTCTCCCTCTGGATGGTAAGTAATAATGGCATTTTCGAACTCTATCGAATATTTTGGCCGGTGGTTATTAGAAATAGCATGGGAAGCAAGATAAATGACCTCTACATTGTTCTTAGTTAATAGATGGACAGCACATGTATCAAATGTTTCGATCGAATTTGCTCTGTATAATTCAGCAGAAAGCTGATCAATCTCTGCACTCCGATCTATTGCATCTCCTGTTAAATAAAATAAATGATGAAGAAAATGTGCGGTAGCATTATTCGCCACACTATCAAAAATCATTTCCCCATTAGGACTGAATTTTTTACCAGCCCAGCTAGATCGGTTGAAATAATCAGCATTTCTAGGCCATAAAACGAGACTTTTCATTCTTATTGGTTTCCCAAATTCCCCAGTTAAAATATCTTCTTTCAATGCCTGGATGGTATTCGTGAAAGACCAATTAAATCCAATGGCTAGTTTTTTTCCGGTACGATCTCTTGTTTCGATCATTTCTTGAAGATGTTTTCGATTAGCAGTTGCCGGTTTTTCGCAAAGTACATGACTACCATTTTCCATAGCAATACATGATTGGTGCTTGTGTAAATGGATAGGTGTAGAGATAATAGCTAGATCTGCATTATGCTCCTGATAAAAGGCTTCTAATGATTCAAAAACAGGGATGTTTTGTTCTATTATTTCTTGATAGTAATTCGAATTTTCTGGAACTACATCAACCACGCCTTTTACGTATGCGTTTACATTTTGTGGATCTAATAAGGCCCGTAAATACATGTTCCCATAGCCACCTATACCTACGAGAACAACAGATACTTGTTTTGTCATAACAGAGTTCTCCTCACTTTTGCTTTTTTAAAAATTTCTGAAGTATAATAGCAATATATCATAAACTCATTTGGTTCGCAGTATTGAATCAAAAAATTAAACAGAAATGTCTGATAAATGGGGGAAGCTCATGCTACAAAAAATTAATCTTGAACCTTTCGGCATTCGATTATATGAAAGTAAACATAATAAAGGTGATAGAATTGAAAACCATCACCATGAAATCTATCAGCTTCTCTATTCATTAGAAGGAACGGGAGATATTATATTAAACGGAAAGCGTCATCGCTTTGAACAGGACCACCTTACCTTTATTACACCATTTACAAGTCATGCTATTATTTCGGACAAAAAATTAACGGTACTTGTTCTTGCCTTTGATCAGCGAATTAATGATGCTCAGGCAAATGCTAAACTTTTTCAAGAATCGTTAAATGAAACGAAATTTATCGGTTTAAACCCATTTGAAAGTAGTGAAATTCGTCAAATTTTAAGAACGATGCTGTATGAACAAGCAAATAAAACGAAGGAACAGGAATTGGCATTAAAAATCTATTTATCTCACTTGCTTTTATTATTAGCAAGAGGGGAAAAGAAATCAGAGGTGTCAGATGCGAATGCATTAAGAGCAGAAAGATTAAAGGATTACATAGATTCTCATTATTACGAGTGGATTCACGCAGAGGACTTGGCAGCACGCTTAGGGATGAGTACTCGGCATATGAATACTATTTTTAAAGAAAGCTATCAAATGACCCCGATACAGTATTTAACAGAAGTGAGAACAGGACTAGCAAAAAAAATGCTCGCTGAAACAGATAAGGATATCGCCTCGATCTGCTTTGAGGTGGGCTTCGAATCCATCTCAACCTTTTATCGTACATTTAAAAATATAACCTCAATCACACCAAATAAATACCGAACTAATCAAAAAAATTATCATTTGTAAAAGATGACTTCCGATTTTAAGAAATTCGTTCTTAGATTAATAAGACGAATTTTTTTTATTGCGTTACACTAGGTGTATCAAAGAAAAAGGTAGGGATGAAAATGGCACAACATAAAATTGGTATTATTATGAATGGCGTAACAGGGCGAATGGGTACGAATCAGCATTTAATCCGTTCCATCGTTGCGATAAGAAAACAAGGTGGCGTGAAACTAAAGAACGAGGACACGCTCATGCCTGATCCAATTCTAGTAGGTCGTAATGAAAAGAAATTGAAAGCGTTAGCAGAAACATATGGAATCGATCGATATTCCACAGATTTAGATGCAGCACTTGCAGATGAATACAATGAGATTTACTTTGACTCCCAAACGACGGTCAGAAGAGCAGATAGTATTAAAAAGGCGATAGCAAAAGGGAAGCACATCTATTGTGAGAAGCCAACAGCTACAAATTTGGAAGGATCTATTGAGCTTGCAAAGCTTGCGAATGATGCCGGTGTTAAAAACGGTGTTGTTCAAGATAAACTGTTCTTACCAGGCTTATTAAAGCTAAAACGTCTCATTGACTCTGGCTTTTTCGGGAAAATTTTATCTGTAAGAATGGAATTTGGGTACTGGGTGTTTGAAGGCGACTGGCAGGAGGCACAGCGACCTTCATGGAACTATCGTAAAGAAGATGGTGGTGGAATCATTGTCGATATGTTTGCACACTGGCGTTATGTGATTGACAATTTATTTGGAAATATCAAGGCAGTTTCTTGTCTAGGTGCAACTCACATTCCTGAACGTGTTGATGAAAATGGAAATACGTACAAAGCAACTGCAGATGATGCAGCATACGGTACATTTGAACTTGATAATGGGGTGATCGTTCAAGCAAATTCTTCTTGGGCTGTTCGTGTGAACCGAGATGATTTATTAACAATACAAGTAGACGGAACAGAAGGAAGTGCAGTAGCTGGATTAAGAGATTGTAAAGTGCAGCATCGTGTAAATACCCCAAAACCAACATGGAATCCAGATATTGAAAATCCATTTGACTTCCAAGCACAGTGGCAGGAAGTACCAACAAATGATGTATTTGATAACGGTTTTAAGGTACAGTGGGAGCTATTTTTAAAGCATGTATTTGCAGATGAAGCATTTCCTTGGGATTTATTAGAAGGAGCAAAAGGTACTCAACTATCTGATCTTGGTTTGAAATCATGGGAAGAACGTCGTTGGATTGAAGTGCCAGAAATCAAACTCTAAGGAGGTATCTAGGATGGCAAAGCTAATTTTACCAAAATCAGATCGAACGCTTTACAGCTATGAGGCGAAAAATTATACACCTTTTGATATTCCACAAGATAAACCTTTTGAAAGTAGAACGGCTTTCTCAGCAGCACACGTCGTAGCAGATCCATTATCGCCTGCCGATCCAACTTTGAATGCTCAAATAGATTGGGATAAAACGATGGAATATCGCCATTACTTATGGTCGCTCGGACTATCTGTTGCTGAAGCAATGGATACAGCTCAGCGTGGAATGGGGTTAAGCTGGGACGGTGCGAAGGAATTAATTTCACGTTCGATTAAAGAAGCAAAGACAGTAGGTGGCAATATTGCTAGTGGTGTTGGTACAGATCATTTAGAACCAACACCTAGCGTGACATTAGACGATGTAGAAAAAGCTTATGAAGAGCAGGTGTCATTTGTAGAAGGTGAAGGCGGGAAAATAATATTGATGGCGAGTCGCGCATTAGCAGCATGTGCCACGGGTCCTGAAGATTATCAGAGAGTGTATAATAAGATTTTGCAAAATGTTAAAGAACCCGTTATCCTACACTGGCTTGGTGATATGTTTGATCCAGCATTAAAAGGCTATTGGGGGCACACAGATATCGACCAAGCAATGGAAGTGTGCTTGCAGATCATCAAGGATAATGAATCAAAAGTGGATGGGATTAAAATTTCATTACTTGATGCTCAAAAAGAGATCGATATGCGCCGTTTACTACCGAATAGTGTACGGATGTACACAGGAGATGACTTTAATTATCCTGAATTAATTAAAGGTGATGATCAAGGTTATAGTCATGCCCTTTTAGGGATATTTGATGCGATCGCACCAGCTGCAGCGGCAGCCATGCACGCAATAGACGCTGATAATTGGAAAACATATGATGCATTACTCGAAAAAACAGTTCCGCTATCTAGACATATTTTCGAGGCACCGACATTTTCCTATAAAACAGGTGTTGTATTTATGGCTTATCTAAATGGACATCAAGACCATTTTCGCATGATTGGTGGTAAGGAAGGTGCTCGTTCCATTGTCCATTTATCTGATTTATTCGTCATGGCAGATGAAGCAGGCCTATTACGTGACCCGGACTTAGCGACAATAAGAATGAAATGGACACTTGAGTTAGCAGGTATTGAACAGGAGGGTCGCTAATGGCAGAGGATAAATTAATGAGTCGTCTTAGTTTAAACCAAATCACAATAGACCAATGGAGCCTGCAGGAAGCAGTGGAAGGCTGCCTCAGTCATGAAGTACCTTGGATATCAGTATGGCGCCATAAAATAAAAGAAATCGGCCTGAAGCAAAGTAAAAGATTGATCACAGATGCCGGTTTAGATGTTTCTAGTGTTTGTCGTGGCGGCATGTTTCCTGCTGCTACAGCAAAGGATCGGGCCGAACGGATAGATGATAATAAACGAGCCATCGAAGAAGCGGCTGAGCTTGGCACAGATACATTAGTGCTTGTCTGTGGACCAAGTGCAGACCGAGATATTGACACAGCACGTAAACAAGTGGAAGAAGGAATTGACCAATTAGTACCATATGCAAAGGATTATGGGGTGAAGCTTGCGATTGAGCCTTTACATCCAATGTTTGCAGCAGATCGTTCTGTCATTAACACAATGGATCAAGCCTCCACGATAGCAGAGAAGTATCACCCGGATGAAGTTGGAGTAATTGTTGATGTTTACCATGTGTGGTGGGATCCAAATTTGTATCAGGAAATCAATCGTGCAAAAGGTAGAATCCTAGGTTTTCATGTATCCGATTGGAAGGTACCAATGGCAGATATGTTCAAAGGCCGTGCCATGATGGGAGAAGGTGTAATAGAAATCAATCGTATGAGAAAAGCAGTAGAGGAAGCAGGATATCATGGACCAATTGAAGTGGAAATTATTAACCAATCGCTTTGGGATCGTGATGGAAATGATGTATTACAAGAAGTCAAACAAAGCTTTGCTAAGCACGTTTAGCAGATCAGGATGGGAGTTAGCAGAGTGTATTTCTAAAAAGAGATACACTCTAATTTTTTGTTCAGGTTGGATTTATAGGGAGGATAAAGTACAAATTGGAAGGAGCATGGTAGTGAAATGGCGTTTATAAGGAGGATAAAGTACAAATTGTAGGAGCTTAGTCGTGAAATGGCGTTTATAAGGAGGATAAAGTACAAATTGTAGGAGCTTAGTCGTGAAATGGTGTTTATAAGCAGGATAAAGTACAAATTGTAGGAGCTTAGTCGTGAAATGGTGTTTATAAGGTGGATATAGTTCGATTTGGCAGGAGCTGGTACGTGAAATAGAATTTATAATTATGTCTCGATGGTGTTGAAGTTATTTTTAGAATAATATAGCCCAAAAATGTGATATATCAACTAGATGCGTTTACATTTCGACAAAATAATGATAGGTTAAATACAAGAAAAAAGTACCAAATGGAGGAGAGAAAGCTGAAATTTAATCAAGATTCCCTTGCACTGTATGTAACCATTGCAGTTGGTATGACGTTATTAATTGGAGTTGGATGGATCGGAAAAAGCTATCTTGATGGGAAAACGGTATTTAATAATTCGACAATCAAAGAGAAAATATCAAACTCTCATACATACAATATAGCAAGCAGTAGTTTTCTTAGTCCTATGGGAATTAATGATGACTTATTTAGTGAGGAAAAAGTAGAAACGAAAACACCAGATGATGAACTAGAAAATGAAACTGCAGTGTTCGAAGAGAAAATTGGAAATGAGGAAGAAGAGCAATATTACTATCCAACCAATGAGCAAGAGTCAACATGGAATTATCAACCAACACCAGAAGCATCATACAATAGCTACCCATCAGAAAAAGACAATGATCCGGAATCTAATTCAACAGATAGCTTTGATGAAAAGACTGTACAATCATCTCCAGAAAATTCGTCGAGTGATAGCACTGATAAAGAGGAAGAAGATATTCCTACAGAAGATTTAGATGATTCAACTAATCCCACCGAGCAAGAGCCCGAAGAATCACCTAACGAAAACCCAGATAATCCAGAAAATCAAGAAAATCCAGAAGATCCAAACCAAGGAACCGAAGACCCTCAAATTCCCGAAGATCAAGATCCTAAAAAAGAACCTAAAAATAATAAACAAACTAACCATAAAAAATCAAATGGCTCAGATCAATAAGAAGACGATAGAAACCAGTTGGGTTTCTACCGTCTTAAGGATTATCACTTGTTCTCATCATCCAACTTCAACCGAGCAATTTCCTCCCTAATCAATGATAAAACATATTCCTTATCCTCAGGATTATTTTCAAAATCTAGATTATCTACATTGATTTTTAAGACAGGGGATGCCTCGTATTCCTCGAAATATTGGCGGTATTCTTTGTTTAATCTTTCCCAATAGGCAATTTCCGTGTCTAGTTCATAGCTTCTGCCACGGTTTGTAATGCGGCGAACGGCTTCCTCTGTAGAGGCCTCTAGATAGATCATTAAAGCGGGGGCTTGACAATGTTCAATCATATTAGCAAATAAGTCCTTATAAATGCCAAACTCTTCATTAGACATTTCTCCAGCATCGTTTAGCATTTTGGCAAAGATCACATCACCATAAATAGATCGATCTAATACAGCCTTCTCGATTTTACTTGCATTTTTAATATGCTTAAACCGTTCATTTAAGAAAAATACTTGTAAAGGAAAACTGTATCGTTCTCTATCATAATAAAATCGATCTAAAATTGGATTGTTAACTACTGGCTCTTGAAAAGGGGTATATCCCATTTCTTCTACCATAATGTTCATTAAAGTACTTTTGCCAACACCGACAACACCATCTATTGTTATCATTTTCCATTCATCTCCTTTAGATTTCCCGATCCTTTTTAAGCAATGATAATAAAATCCACGCATCTCTACATCACTTCCTTTAATTAAGCTATATAAAACAGTCCATAAAAGAGCTGACCCATATAGAAGGTTTCTAAAAAACAACCGAACTTTCAAATTAAACAAGCATTATTAAATATATCATTTTAAGTAGTATAATCCTAGCACTATATTTCATGATAGTTGAAACATTTCTGAGCCTGATGTCACAAGTTAGACAAAACTTTATGGCATTATTGTGAATAACTTCACAATATAATCAAAAAATAGCCAATACATGTTATTATATAAGTGTAATAAATCAAATCAATAAAAACCAACATGTGAAATGTTGAACAAATTGAAGGAGTGATTTATATGTTTGTAGAATGGTTAAGAAAAAATGGAGTTGTTGCAGGTCTACTAGCTATTATTCGTATTTATTTAGGTTACCAATGGCTCACCGCTGGATGGGGAAAATTAACAGGTGGATTTGATGCTGGAGGATTCATTCAAGGAGCTATTGAAAAGTCAAGTGGTGATCATCCTGCTGTTCAAGGCTGGTGGGCAAGCTTTCTAGAGCATGTTGCATTACCAGGAGCAGATATATTCACATTTCTCGTTATGTGGGGAGAGATTCTAGTAGGAATTGCATTAATTCTAGGTGTATTTACAAATTTTGCAGCATTAATGGGAATATGTATGAACTTTGCTTTCTTATTTAGTGGAACAGTTAGCACAAATGCTCAAATGGTTTTGTTAACCGTATTTATTTTAGTAGCTGGCTATAATGCAGGTAAATTTGGCTTAGATCGCTATGTAATCCCATTTATGAAAAAACAGCTTTTTCATAAAAAAGAAACAGCAGGTGAAGTAATAGAAGCACATTAAAGTAAAAAAAAACTCTGTTCGGTACTGCACCCCTAAAGTTAGAGTGAAAAAATCTAATTTTAGGGGTGCAGTACCTTCATGCAGGTTTTTTTTTGCACAAAAAAAGACACCCTTACTAAACCAGCAAGGGTGCAAAGGGGGACAATCTATTTTGAATCAAAATACTGTACATGTAGTTATCCAACACAAAAGTGATTGGATAAACAGTATATGTACACAACAACTATTATTGTAACCGTTTCCAGTATATAAAATTTAGAAAGCGATTACAATAGGTCTTTTGGATTATTTTTAAAGAAATTTATGTAAATAATAAAATGGGGGTGAAAGGAATATGTTATACAAAGCGTTCATTCTTATCATCAAGGAGTGATTACATGCGTCGTAACAGATTACTCATAAAAGCCATTATTGCACTTATATTCGCGATTGCATGCATTGTTTTTCTATATTTATGGATAAGTTCGTGGTTTTCACCTGAAAGGAAAGCAGAAAATGTGTTAAAAAGCTTTTATGAGTATGAACAGAATGGACAGTTTGCTAGCTCATGGGAATTATTTCATTCCGAGATGCAAAATAAATGGGACAAAAGTGAATACATCCAAGACCGTGCTCATGTATTCATTAATCATTTTGGTGTGGATACCTTTGAATTTGAGTATACAGAACCGGTAAAATTGGATACATGGAAAATGAGTGATCAATCTCCTAGTCTTTCCAATGTATATCAATTTACTGTTATTCTGGGATATGAAAGTAAATACGGTTATTTAGAGATACAACAGCCTGTCTATATAACAGAGGAAAAGGAAAATTGGGTTATTCTATGGGATTATAATTAGTAAACTTAAGCATAAAATTATATTTCTAAAGGAAAATATAAACAACATAGTTGAATTCAGTTATAAAGACAAGTATAATATATAACTACCATACTAGTATAAAGAGGTGTCGTTATGCCAATCCAAAATCAAAGAACGAGAGGCTCTTCACGTGATTATGTGTACCAGGTAATCAAAGAACAAATCATGAATGGAGAGATTGCACCGGGCACGAAATTATCTGAAAAAGAAATATCAGATAAATTAAATGTCAGTCGAACTCCAGTTAGAGAAGCATTTTTGCAGTTGAACCAAGAGGAACTACTAGGTGTATTTCCACAAATAGGCACAATTGTGACAAAAATTGACCTTCAATTAGTAGAAGAAGGAAGGTTTGTTCGAGAGCATATTGAAAAAGCGATTGTACGTGAAGCAGCTTTAAAAATAGAGAAGGAGGACTTACTACAATTAGAAACAAACTTAACCCTTCAGGAATTCTCATTAGAGAAAGGCTCGTTTCAGCGTCTGTTTGAGTTAGATGATGAATTTCACCGTTTGCTTTACAAAGGGTGTGGTAAGCATCGAACCTGGGAAATGGTCAAGCGCATGAATATTCAATTTGATCGATTGCGATTATTGAGACTTGCTGTTAATCATGAATGGGACATCATTGTCTCCCAACATCGAGAAATATTTGAAGCAGTCTCCAATCAAAATCCTGACTTAGCCGAAAAAGCAACAGCTGTTCATTTACAATTAGTTGATATTGAGAAAGATGCTTTAAAGAAAGAAAATCCAAGTTTTTTTGCTTAAATATAGAGGAAGAGGTGCGTATTGATGAAGGAAAAAATGTATCACATGTGGCTCCAATATAACTCTATCGATGGTCCAGATCTTCAAGCATATCAAAAATTATTTGAGGAAGTAGCCTTAATGGGATCTTCCTCCATTATGGAAGTAATAAAAGAGGAATTAAATATTGCGATAAAAAATATGTTACATATCTCACCAAAGATTACAACAAATCAAAAGGCTAAAATTGTAATCGGTAACATAAATCAATTAAACGAGTTATTGGAGAATAAAAAGAAGCAAGAGATAGAGTCAATGAGCAATGAGGGTTATCTCCTTTATTTTTTTGAAGAACAGCTATATGTCGTTGGAAAAACTGATCAAGCTGTATTATATGGGACATTCCATTTACTTAGATTAATACAGCTAAGGCGAACATTAAACACACTTAATATTTCTGAACAACCTACAAATCAGCTTCGAATGTTAAACCAGTGGGATAATTTAGACGGAAGTATTGAAAGAGGGTATTCAGGGAATTCGATTTTCTATGAAGCTGGTAAAATAGTACGAGATAAATCACGATTGAAGGATTATGCTAGATTTTTGGCGTCTATTGGTATTAATGCCATTTCTATAAATAATGTAAATGTATGGGAAGAAGAAACGTTTTTTATCACCGAAAAATATTTACCAGAGATAAAGGAAATTTCGGATATATTCCATTCCTATGGGGTCCAGCTTTTCTTAAGTATTAATTTTGCCAGCCCTATAGCGATTGATCATTTAGAAACAGCCGATCCGCTACAGCCAGAAGTAATGCAGTGGTGGAGCAATAAGGTAAAGGAGATCTATGACTATATTCCAACTTTTGGTGGATTTGTCGTAAAGGCAGATTCGGAGCACCGACCTGGGCCATTTACTTATGACAGGGACCATGCCGATGGTGCCAACATGCTTGCAGAGGCACTTGCACCTTATGATGGAAAAGTAATCTGGCGTTGTTTCGTATATAATTGTGTCCAGGATTGGCGCGATCGTAATACGGATCGAGCGCGAGCCGCTTATGATCATTTTAAACCATTAGATGGAAGGTTTCATCCGAATGTTATATTACAAATCAAAAATGGACCTATGGATTTTCAAGTTCGTGAACCTGTCTCTCCATTAATCGGGGCAATGGAAAAAACGAATCAAATGATTGAATTTCAAGTTGCCCAAGAATATACAGGCCAACAAAAAGATCTATGTTATTTAATTCCACAATGGAAGGAAGTTCTTGAATTTGATACACATATAAAAGGAGTAGGAACAACGATAGAGAAGATTGTTGCTGGGAATATTCATCCATATCGCTACAGTGGTATTGCTGCAGTTTCTAATATTGGAAATGATCAGAATTGGACAGGGCACACATTAGCTCAGGCAAATCTGTATGGTTATGGAAGGCTAACTTGGAATCCCTCTTTAGGCTCTGAAGAAATAGCAAAAGAATGGATTATTCAAACATTTGGAAAGAACGCTAACTTGGAATCCGTGATTTTAGAGATGCTGTTAGAATCGTGGGAAATTTATGAAAATTATACGGCGCCTCTCGGGGTAGGCTGGATGGTAACTCCAGGCATTCATTATGGCCCTAATATTGATGGCTATGAGTATTCTAGATGGGGAACCTATCATTTTGCTGATCGTGATGGGATTGGTGTGGATCGAACAAAGGAAACGGGAACCGGTTATACAGAGCAATACGCAGAACCAAACAAATCGGTTTATAATTCACCTACTACATGTCCTGATGATTTGCTTTTATTTTTTCACCACGTACCATACAAGTATACGTTAAAAAATGGTAAAACAGTCATTCAGCATATATATGATACTCATTTCAAAGGGCTAGAACAAGTGAAAGAGTTAAGAAAGAAATGGAACTCATTAGAAAGTGAAATAGATGATGCGAGATTTGAAAATGTACGAGAAAGACTAGCTTTACAAGAGGATAATGCCCGTGAATGGTGTGATCAGATTAACACTTACTTTTACCGTAAATCGGGAATCCAGGATCAGCATCAACGAACGATTTACTAATAATAGGGGGATTTAGACATGAGGATGGTGTTTCGTTGGTTTGGTGAAGGAAATGATAGTGTAAAGCTCTCTCAAATTAAACAAATACCTGGTGTGGAAGGACTAGTATGGGCATTACATGATCTACCAGCAGGTGAGGTATGGCCTTTGGAGCGTGTGCAAGCAATAAAACGTCAGGCGGATCAATTTGGCTTTCATATAGATGTAGTAGAAAGTGTCAATATACATGAATCTATTAAGCTTGGTAGCGATGACAGAGATTATTATATTGAAAATTATATAAAAACTATTCAACACCTTGCTACAGTTGGTGTTAAGGTGATTTGTTATAATTTTATGCCTGTATTTGATTGGATAAGAACCGATTTATTTGGATTATTACCTGATCAATCAACGGCATTGTTTTATGAAAGTGATAAGGTTCGCGATATGGATCCGCTTGAGCTTGTCCAAAAAATTGCCGCTAATCCAGATTATACGATGCCAGGCTGGGAGCCAGAACGGTTAGAAACATTGAAGGGACTATTTACTGCATATCAAAATGTAACGAATCAGGACTTAATGCATCACTTAAAATATTTTTTAGAGAAAGTAATTCCTGTTTGCGAGGAATATGATATTAAATTAGCCATTCATCCAGATGATCCACCTTGGGAGATCTTTACTTTACCAAGGATTGTAACAACTCAACATCAATTGAAAGAGATTACTCAGCTAGTAGATAGTCCTTATAATGGGATAACGTTGTGTAGTGGAGCATTAGGTGTTTTAAAGGAAAATAATATCGTAACAATGATCTACGACTTACGAGACCGAATTCATTTTGCTCATATAAGGAATGTCCAGCTATTTGATAATGGGGATTTTATCGAAACATCTCATCGAACAATGGATGGCTCTTTACCTATTGATCAAATCGTTCAGGCTTATCATGAAATTGGTTATACAGGATATGTCCGACCAGATCATGGTAGACATATATGGAATGAGGATTGTCGCCCAGGATATGGTCTCTATGATCGTGCATTAGGTATTATGTATTTGTGGGGATTATGGGATGCATATCAGCAAATACGAGGAAAGGATGAGGTTGATGTTACCAATTCACTCCAATTTAAAAGGTAAGGTAGCAGTAGTAACAGGTGGTGGGGGAGTACTTTGTGGTGCTATGGCTATAGAGCTCGCTCGTCAAGGAATGAAGGTGGCAATATTAAATCGTACGGCTGAGAAAGCAGAGAAAGTTGCAGCTGAGATAAGACAGGCAGGTGGCGAAGCACTTGCGGTTGCTTGTGATGTACTAGATAGAGATGCGGTTGTCGCTTGCGAAGAAAAGATTTTTCAGACATATGGGGCTTGTGATGTTTTAATAAATGGAGCGGGCGGTAATCATCCGAATGGAACAACCGAAAAGGAGAATTTTAAAGCAGTAGATTTAGATGATGAAACAATCCGAACATTTTTTGATATGACAACAGAAGGATTCTCCTCTGTATTTAATCTGAATTTTATTGGCTCACTTATCCCTACGCAAATCTTTGCGAAACGAATGGTTAACAGAAAAACTACTGTTATTAATATTTCCTCGATGAGTGCTCCAAGTCCAATGACAAAAGTACCTGCTTACAGTGCAGCAAAGGCAGCGATCAATAATTTTACACAATGGTTAGCCGTACATATGGCTGAAGCAAATGTACGTGTTAATGCTATAGCACCAGGCTTTTTCTTAACAGATCAAAATCGACCATTGTTAACAAATGAAGATGGCTCTCCTACACCGCGGATGGAGAAGATTGTGGATCATACGCCAATGAAACGATTAGGTGCTCCTGAAGACTTATTAGGTACATTATTATGGTTAGTCGATGATGAAGCAAGTGGCTTTGTAACAGGCACTTGCATTCCAGTTGATGGTGGCTTTATGGCATATAGTGGTGTGTAATAATTAGAGGCATTTGGATACGCAATATGATAAAACATTAACCAGAACCTTATCTAAATGATACTGATAAGGTTCTGGTTATGCATCGATAAAACTACTTTTATTCCAGCTCCATTAGGTGAGCTGGTCTTAAAATAGCTCCCATTTTATCTTCCTAGCTTCTTGAAAACGATCGTTCACATTATCCCAGTTAACGACATTCCACCAATTGTCAATATAGCCTGCTTTATCTGTTTCATACTGTAAATAGTAAGCATGCTCCCAAACATCAAGTACTAATAATGGGATCGTGTCTGGTAACTGGAACCATTGATGTTTTTCAAAGGATTGGACAGCAAGTCTTCCACTTCTTGGCTCCCATAGTAAAACAGCCCAGCCATCTCCTTCGACTGAGTTTGCTGTTTCGGTAAAAAGCTTTTTAAATGCTTGCCATGATCCAAAGTCTTTTTCTATTTGGTTTAATATTTCCCCTGATGGTCTTTTCGTTGAATTAGGTGTCATGTTAAACCAAAAAATGGTATGCAAGAAATGTCCTGAGCCATGAAATGCTTGCTCCCTTAACCAATGCTTTAATGGTTTCTCTCCTTTTTTGCCAGTATATAATGCTTTTTCTGCTTTGTTTAAGCCATCAACATATGCTTGGTGATGCTTCGTATGATGCAATCGCATGATCCTTTCACTAATGTAAGGCTCTAAGGCGTTATATGCATAGGGTAGAGGAGGTAATTGATGCTGCCCATAAGGAACACTATTTTGTGTATAGCGATAGGCATCTCGTTGCTCAATTCCAAGTAAAATTTGTTGTCCTTCCTCTCTTAATGCTGTGATCTCCCTATCATGCTCTACTTTTTCTGATTGTAATTGTTCATAAATTTTACTTTGCCAGTTGTCCAGTTGCTCCATCCATTTAGTTCGATCTTCTTCTGATATACTTGTTTGCTCTAAGGCCTGCTTTACATCATTTCCCCATGCTATCAAGCTTTCAAGATACTGCTTGTATTCTAATTCCATGTTATCACCCCATGTAACATATGCAAAAAGAGCCTAACAGGTGTTTTACCGTAACGAAAAATAAACGCAAAAGGAGACGAACTTATCCAAACAGTTAAGTGTAGGGTAAGCCGACTCCCATTTCTTACTCACTGATTAACTCATGAACATTTGTATGGAAGAATTCTTCCACGATAAATGCTACCATTCCAAGTACAGTAGAGTGTTTTTTTAATTTAGCTACATTGATTTGTACATCATTCTTATTAAAACCGATCGCATTTCTTTCGATTCTTTTTTCTATTGCTGGAAGAATATAGCGTTCTGCTATACTAACGGTGTTTCCAATCACCACCTGTTCTGGGTTAAAGATATGTATGATATTAGTAATACCAACACCTAAATAGTCGCCCAAATCTTCAAATAACTGTAAAGCCTTTTCTTCGCCATTATGGGCAGCTTCCATTAATTGATCGAGAGTTACATTCTTATATCCTAATGCTTCTGCCTGATCTAATAGTGCTTGTTCAGAGGCATATAATTCCCAGCAGCCTTTATTTCCACATCTACATGGATCTTCGTCCATTTTGATTGTCATATGACCTAACTCACCGGAAAAGCCTCGCAGCCCTTTATAAAGTTTACCGTCTAATATGAGGCCGACTCCAATCCCAATACTAATACTGGTATAAACAATTTCTTGAGATTTTTGACCAATTCCATAAACTTTTTCACCATAAGCACCAGCATTAGCTTCGTTTTCTACGGTAATGGGTATTTGATATTTATTATGTAATAATTGTTGTAAAGGAACCTTCTTCCACCCTAAATTAGGAGCAAGTAATATTTCTCCTTCATTTGTCACAACACCTGGAACGCCAACTCCAATCCCGACAACTCCATATTCTGATGGTGGGGCGGCATTGTTAAGATGATCAATTAATTCATATAATAATGGAAGTACTTCCTCATATTTATTATCGGAGAACTTGACACGCTTCTCTGCTACAATATGCCCCCGTAGGTCAGTTAGTACCCCAAGCATACTCTTGACCCCTAAATCTACCGCGATGGTAAAACCAGCTGTTTCATTTAATAAAAGCATAACAGGTCTTCTTCCACCACTAGACTCACCAGTACCAGATTCATTTATTAACTTCTCGTCTATTAACTCCCCGACGAGAGAGGAGACGGTTCCTTTATTAAGGCCAGTTATTTGTGCAATCGAAGCCCTAGAGATAGGTGCCTTTTCTTTAATTGTTTCAAGAACTAATGATTTATTCTCTTTTTTGACTACATGTTGATTCCACGTTTGACTCAATACATTCACTCACTCTCTTAGCGATTACGTTTAACACTATTTTAGCATACTAGAAAAAATAATTCTATAATCTTTGTTTATTCGCTAGACAAACTTAGTGGATATTGATATAATGTGATCGAAACAATCAATCTTAATAAGTATTTGGAGGTAGAATAAATGGTATGGTTTGAAAACGTTAACAAGATCCAATATGAAGGACCGAATTCTAAGAATCCTTTAGCATTTAAATTTTATAATCCAAAAGAGGAATTAAATGGTCAATCAATGGAAGAATTTCTACGCTTTGGTGTAGCTTATTGGCATACGTTTACTGCTGATTTATCAGATCCATTTGGTGCAGGATCAGCAATCCGTAACTGGGACAAATATGATGGAATGGATCGTGCAAAAGCAAGAGTGGAAGCAGCCTTTGAATTTTTTGAAAAACTCGGTGTGAAATATTTCTGTTTCCACGATGTCGATATTGCTCCTGAAGGGAATAGTTTACGAGAGACGTACCAAAATCTCGATACAATTGTAGCTTTAATAAAGGATCATATGAAAGACAGTGATGTAAAGCTTTTATGGAATACTGCTAATAATTTTACCAACCCACGCTTTGTACATGGTGCCGCATCTTCTAATAATGCAGATGTGTTTGCATATGCTGCTGCTAAAGTGAAAAAACAATTAGAAATTGGGAAAGAACTTGGTGGAGAAAACTATGTATTTTGGGGTGGTCGTGAAGGTTATGAGACACTACTTAATACTGATCTCAAATTAGAGCAAGATAACCTAGCACGCTTTTTCCAAATGGCAGTGGATTATGCCAAAGAAATTGGATTTGATGCACAATTCCTTATTGAGCCAAAGCCAAAGGAACCAACAACACATCAATATGATTTCGATTCACAATCAACCCATGCATTTCTATTAAACTATGGCTTAGAAAACCACTTTAAACTAAACATTGAAGCAAATCATGCCACTTTAGCAGGGCATACATTTGAGCATGAGCTTCGCTACGCACGAGTGAATGGAATACTAGGATCTGTAGATGCTAACCAAGGGGATCCGCTATTAGGTTGGGACACGGATGAGTTCCCTGCAGACATTTATTCTACTACACTAGCTATGTATGAAATTATTAAAAATGGTGGTTTAGGCTCAGGTGGCTTAAATTTTGATGCCAAAGCACGTCGAGGTTCTTTCGAGCAAGAGGACCTATTCCATGCACACATTGCTGGTATGGATCATTTTGCTGTTGGTTATAAAGTGGCAAACAAGCTTGTAGAAGATAAAGTCTTTGAGAATATTATTGATGACCGTTATGCTAGCTATAAAGAAGGAATCGGTAAAGATATTGTTGAAGGAAAAGCTGACTTCAAATCCCTAGAGGAACATGCATTAAACCTTAAGGAAATTAAAAATAAATCTGGTCGCTTAGAAGTGATCAAAGCAACTATAAATCAATACTTATTAACAGAGTTTGCAAGTAAATAAGGATGAAGAATTAGAAGACTTGGCGATCGCTAAGTCTTCTATATACATGGAAAAAGAGGTGAGAAAATGAGCTATGTCATTGGTGTGGATTTGGGAACAAGTGCTGTAAAACTGTTATTAGTAAACAAATCTGGTGAAGTAGTGAAGGAAGTGTCAAAGGACTATCCATTGATTCAAGAGAAGACAGGCTATTCCGAGCAAAATCCAGAAGACTGGGTAAGACAGACCGTTGCTGGATTAAAGCAGCTTGTTACGGAATGGAATGGTGATGCCTCTTCGATTGAAGGACTTAGTTTTTCAGGACAAATGCATGGACTTGTTTTACTTAATGATAGAAAGGAAGTATTACGTAACGCAATTCTCTGGAATGATACTAGAACAACAGCGCAATGTCAGGAAATTTACGAAAAGGTAGGAAAAGAAAGATTTATCGAGATTACGAAAAACCTAGCCTTAGAAGGTTTTACTTTACCAAAAATTTTATGGGTAAAAGAGCATGAACCAGAAGTATTTGCTAATGTCTCGACCTTTGTGCTTCCAAAAGACTATGTTCGTTATCGTTTAACAGGTGCCTTACATATGGATTACTCCGATGCTGCAGGAACTAGCCTCCTAGACATTGAACAGAAGGAATGGAGTAAAGAAATCTGTGAGCTGTTAGGTCTTAATGTTTCGATTTGTCCAGCTCTTGTCGACTCACATGAGAATGTTGGAAAAATCACAAAAGAAATAGCAGAACAAACAGGGCTTTCTGATACTACCGATGTATTTGCAGGTGGAGCTGACAATGCCTGTGGCGCAATAGGATCAGGTATCTTATCAGAAGGAAAAACGTTTGCTAGTATCGGTACATCAGGTGTCGTGCTATCCTATGAACCTACAGGTGATAAAGACTATAAAGGTAAGGTTCATTATTTTAATCATGGAGAGGAAAATGCCTTCTATGCGATGGGGGTAACCCTATCTGCCGGACATAGTTTAACATGGTTTAAAAATACCTTTGCCAAAGAACAGGATTTTAATGAATTACTTGATGGGATCGGCAATGTCCCAGTTGGATCCAATGGCTTGTTGTTTACACCCTACCTAGTTGGAGAGCGAACCCCTCACGCGGATTCCCAAATTCGTGCAAGCTTTATTGGAATGGATAGCTCACATACGATAAAGGACTTTACACGTGCAGTCTTAGAGGGGATTACTTTTTCCTTAAATGAATCTATAGCTATTTTTAGAGAAAATGGTAAGCAGATTGATACGATTTATTCCATTGGTGGTGGAGCTAAGAATAAAGATTGGTTACAAATGCAGGCAGATATTTTTAATGCCCAAATCGTAAAATTAAAGAGTGAGCAAGGACCAGGGATGGGTGCTGCAATGCTGGCCGCATATGGTTCTGGATGGTTCGCTTCTTTAAAGGAGTGTGCAGATCAGTTCTTAGAGGATGCAGAAACGTATCAACCAATTCCTGAAAATGTAGACAAATATCAATCGTTGTTTAAGCTATATCGTGATGTGTACAAACAGACTACAGAATTAAATCAAAATTTAATGGAATTTAGGAAATAATCAAAGGAAGTGAGGAGTCTTGCTCACTTCCTTCCCTATTTATTTCCAAATTCTATAATTTCCGCTTAAAGCTAATAAGCTAAAGAAATATAAACAATTATCATAATATCGTCTATTCCCGGTTCTAACTGGTGTGTTCCAGAATAATTCTACACACTTCTTAGCGTTTTCCCCGTGTGTTGCAAGGGATGCCATGGCATTTGTAGCAAGGAGACCTATAGGGTGTAAAGCCTTCTCCTCAAAAGGCTCTCCATCAACTTTATACCTCCGGAAATTATCAGGATCTACATTTGCAAAAAAACTTTGAATTTTATCATTTACAACTATCGGACATGCGTTATCATGAAACCATTCATAATCAATAGCAATATTACAAGCAACTCGATAGGAATCACTAAAAAAGTGTCCAAAGCCTCTCACATGATTGGGTTGACCATCATAAAATGCATATTCAGGAGCCAGACCTGTAATAGGATGAGCAGATTTGGCGATATACTTGCGGCTTTCTATTGCTGCCCCCTTCCAAAAGGGACGATCCTCTTCATTACTCCATAAAGCAAATAACTCATAAAAGTGTGGTAAATGATAAGAAGGATCTGAAAATTCTACACTCGGAACAAACTTTATCAATTTATTATCAGGATTCCACATTGGATAGCCATCATTGTTCTCCCCTTTATGTAAGCAGGAATGTAAGATATCCCTTGCTTGTTGATTATAATTAAATGGATAGTCGCCATCTCCCCAGCGATTAGAAGCAAAAAATAACGCCATGGCAAAATATTCTTCCCCATCTGGAGCTGGCCCTAGGGCATTTTTAGTACCATCAGGTGCACAGGACCAAGCGAAGTATCCCGTATTTTCTCCTTCATCCATATACATATAGGTTTTGGACCATTTCCATAAGCGATCAAATATTTCCTTATCATCCATTTGAACAGCCATCATCATTCCATAAGACATTCCTTCTGTTCGGACATCATTATTGCCGGTATCTAGCATGTAACCAAGATCCTCTCCTACTGGATAGTAGATTTGAGTTTCAGGATGATCTGCTGAGAATAATTGCTTCCACGTATTTTTTAATTTTTCGTCTATTTCTTTTTGAGAATACCCATATTCATGTAGTAGATTGCGATAATTTCCTGTGATAAATGCTGCTTTTTTCGTCATATGAAAACTCCTTTTCTATTTGGTCTATTAAGCTAAAATTAATTTGTTATTTTCCTATTTCTCATAGTATACTATAATAAGTACGTTCAATGAATGAACAAAGTGAAATTTAATTAAAAATCTTTTACGGGAGGTGGAGTTCATATTTTGAGGGAACGATAATAGTTGATGATACCTCCTCTTATAGCAAGAACATATGGTATCAAGGATACTTTCCTTTGTTTGGTCATTCATTCCTACGAATGGTAGCCTTCCATGTCGATTAAACGGTTGGAAAGATTTACTTTCCTCACAATTAATTGGAATGTTTGTTTAATGAAAGAAAGGGGAGAAATAGATGTATAAAGTATTTTTAGTCGATGATGATCATTACGTTCGAAAAGGAATGATGAAATTAGTTGATTGGCAATATTATGGATTTTCCATTTGTGGGGATGCAGCGAATGGGGAGGATGCTTTAGAGCAAATAATGATCGAACCACCAGATCTCGTAATAACAGATATCCGGATGCCTGTAATAGATGGATTAGATTTAATAGAAAGTTTAAATGAGAAGCTTTCAACAACACCATATTTCATTGTGATCAGTGGTTACAATGACTTTAAATATGCACAAAAAGCATTACGCTACGGAGTTCAGGATTTTATTCTAAAGCCAATAGATCATGAAGAAATCCAGCAAACACTAAAGAAAGTCGTAACAAAGCTGGAAACGGAAAAAAGGACTAAAAAATATAAAGAAAAAATGTTAACGGTTACATTAGTGAAAGGGCTACTTCAAGAGCAGGATAATTTGTTAACATCTGATTCACAACATTTAATGTTTTGTCATGCTAATCAATTCACGGCAATTATTATAGAAGTGAATGGTATAAATAAGGATGCCTATCACATTTATACAAAAACCGATGGATTTTTAGAACAATACACCTATAGTGAAAGTACCGCATTGTTTGAGTTAAGCCCAGGAAAATATTTTCTTTGTATAACAGATCTATTTCTAACGAGAAATGATATAGAACTTCAAACATTTATAGATAATCTTTATCATTTCTTAGATATGGATGGGATTTTTATCTATGTAGGCATAACCATCAAGCAATTATCTGAGATAAAAAAATCCTTTCAATCTGTCAATCAGACGATCCAATACAAATATATCGACCTACATACCAATATCTTCCTATATCAAAAGCTTCAGCATTTACCCATCTATAATGAAGACTTAGAGGCAGCATTCTATACTAAATTACGTGAATTAATCGAAGAACATCATATGGATGGAATCAAAGAAGCGGTGAAAGAAATGATGGCGTTATTTAATAAAAAACGAATGACTGCAGATGCGATTCATCATGTCATTAACCGAGTCATTCACGATGTACTTGACTTACTTCGCGGTTCATTAGGAGAAGAGCAACGAATTTCTAATGTTAAACAAATAATAGAATGGGAACGTGTGCCACTTACTGCTATTCAATTACAATCCTTAGTAACCGACTTTCTAGTAGAGAGCTCGAAAACCCTCTGTTCATGTTATCAAAACAATGTTCATGCAACCATTCATGAAATAAAAAAATATATTTCTACCCATTTTGATCAGGAGCTCACATTAAAGAGTATTGCTAATAAATTTTATATGAATCCTGTGTATATGGGGCAATTATTTAAAAAAACGTATGGAGTTTATTTTAAAGACTTTCTTTTAAAGCTTCGAATAGACGAAGCCAAAAAATTATTGCGACAGACAGATATGAGAGTGTATGAAATTGCAGAAAAAGTGGGATTTAATAATTCGGATTATTTTGTTACCCAATTCGAAAAAATGGCCGGAAAAACACCTTCACAATACAGAAAATTCATTATTACAAGAGGAATGAAATGAAGGATTTACACTTTAATAATATTAAGATACGCAATAAATTACTTATGATCTATTTTATTTCTGTATTTCTACCAATTGTACTGACGAATATTATCTTTTACTATGTTACTTCAGAGAACGTAAAAGAGCAGAAAAGACAAGATAACGAGTTAGCATTAACTCAAATTTTTAATAGCTTTAAACAAGGAGTGGAGGATGCAGCAGGAGTTGCATCCATCTTGTATTCTGATCCATACGTATCGGAATTGTTAAGCCAGGATTATGAGAGTCCGATAGGTTTTATCCATGCCTATAATAAATACTTTCGAGATATTAATAAATATTCTCCAGTATATTCTACTATTCGATCTATTCATCTATATACAGATAATTCCTCTGTTATTACTGCTGGAGGGATATTTGCGATTGACCCCTCAGTGGAAAAATCCTATTGGTATACCTTTACTAATGAGAAACGAAAGCACTATCCTGCTGTCACAACGATTATGAAAGAAGGAAAAAGAGATCATTTTGCTGTCGTTCGTGATCAAAACACAAAGGATTCCCAGTACGAAAATATTATAATGGTACATCTCAATCAGAGCTTTATTGAACTTATTTTAAACAATGCGACATTTGAAGGAAATCTTTATCTAATCAATGACAATGGTATTATTGAATACTCTAATGATTCGGGCATTGAATGGGAGGATCAATCTTTGCTTTTTGAAGATGTAGCGATATCTGACAGGGCAACGATCATACGCAATCAATACCACACTCAATATTTAAATAACTGGACATTAGTAGGAGTCTTATCAGAAAATAACCTGATCGACCAGGTTCGAGAATCTCGATTCTTTATTCTTTACCTTGCTATTTGGAATTTCATCATTCCTTCGATGTTTATCATATATATGACGGGAAATATTCATCTTCGTCTAAATAAAATCTTGAAAAAAATGCGCCAGATGAAAAACCAAAACTTTGAAATTATCAAAGGAGAAGAATATAAAGATGAGATTGGAGTCCTGACAACGGAATATAATCGAATGGCATTGAAGATCAAGGACTTAATCCAAGATGTCTATCTTGTCACGATTCAAAAGAAGGATGTAGAGTTACAAAAAAAAGAAGCACAATTAAAGGCACTTCAAAGCCAAATCAATCCCCACTTTTTGTTTAATGTTTTGGAAACAATTCGGATGCGGAGTGTTCTAAAAGAAGAAAACGAGACAGCGTCCATCATCCAAAATCTGGCGCAGCTACTTCGGAATTCGTTTACTTGGGGAAGAGATTGGGTGCTAGTGAAGGAAGAGGTGCAATTAATTGAATCCTTTCTTAACATTCAACAATACCGTTTCGGAGATAAGATGAGTTATTCGATATATCTACCGGAGGAAGTAGAGAATATGATGATTCCTCATATGATAATCATCCCGTTCGTGGAAAATGCTAGTATTCATGGGATAGAACCTGTAAAGGAAAAAGGGAAGATTGATATTTCTTTTCACCTTGATAAGGATTTGTTAACGTGTATGGTCAGTGATACTGGAATTGGGATAAAAGAAGGGAAATACAGAGCAATTATTCAATCATTAACAGAAGAAGAGATTACTGGTGACAGCATTGGGATCAAAAATGTTTACCAGCGCTTAAAATTTTACTATGGTGAACGATTTGATTTCTCCTTGGAAAGTAGCTATCAACATGGAACCAAAATTAAATTATCGATTCCTTTATTTCGACAAGCCGATCGAGAGTAATTCTAATCCATCATGCGTATTCTTTGATTTTAATCAAGGGATACGCATATTTTGGAAGGTCAATGATGGACATCTATAATTTTCAAAGTATTTTCTAAACTTTTATGGGTGATAAAAGAACTGATAAAACGCTAAAATGAAAGTGCTTACAGAAAAATAAAAAGTGAAAGGGGTAATTAGTTATGTTAAAGAGGTGGGTTTATTTTATAGTTTTTTTATTAGTCACTATGCTTATGCTTGCAGGATGTAATAATGATAATCCATCAAGTAATACGAATGATGATGGTGATGAAAATTCAGATGGCGAAGTATTTACGTATGACTTTTTTGATGCTTCTGGACCAGGAACAGATATTAATACATCGGAAACAACCTTAGGGAAAATGTTCGAGGAAGAAACAAGTGTCAATTTTGATATCGAGCACATCGTTGGTGACGTTAATCAAAAGATAGGAACAATGATTGCAAGTGGTGAGTATCCAGAATTGTTAAATGCAGAGCAGTCAACAGATGCTGTTATAGATGCAGGAGGCTTTGTGCCATTAAATGATCTTATTAAAGAACATGCCCCAAACCTCTATGAAATGTATAAGCCATACTGGGAATTAATGAAGCGTGAGGATGGGAATATTTACTTGATTTCTTCAGGTGCTCCTCACGGTTATGCTAAACCTGCTAATCTGAATCAAGGAGCTTGGTGGATTAAACGTTCTGTATTAAAGGAATTAGACTATCCACAGCCTAAAACGTTAGAGGATTATTTCGGTATTATCGAAGAATATGCTGCAAAGCACCCGAAGATAGATGGTGCCGATACTATCGGATTTACAGCATTAACTCATGATTGGCGATTTTTTGCATTAACGAATCAACCAATGCATTTAGCTGGTTTCCCAAATGACGGAGGGGTAACGGTTGATATGGATTCTCTCGAGGCAACCGTTTATAACGATAAAGATATGACAAAGGAATGGCTAAAGAAATTAAATGAAATTAACAATAAAGGATTGTTCGACCAAGAAGCTTTTACGCAAAACTATGATGAATATTTAGCAAAAATAACCTCTGGAAGAGTGCTTGGATTTTTCGATTATGGCTGGCAAGTAAGTCAATCCACTAACGCGTTAGGCGAGGATGAAGATTATTACAATGATTATATGGGATTCCCTATCGTATTTGATGAAGGCGTAAAAGATCAATATTTGGATCCAGTAGCATATGTTGCGTCCCCTGGAATGGGTATTACTACCGGTACACCTGAAGAAGATCAAATAAGAATCATTAAATATTTAGATCATATTGCGAAAATCGAAACCCAAAAATTGATTATGTGGGGAATAGAAGGAGAGCATTATGAGATTGATGAGAATGGGCGCTATTACCGAACAGAGGAGCAAATTGAACAAACATCAAAAACAGATTATAGAGAGGAATTTGGCTTTACTTATTTTGAATGGGGATGGCCAAGAATGAGTGGTGAATTTGATGATGGAAATGCGGTTGAGCCAGGCCGTCAGCCGGAAGTAGCTACTTTAAGCTATGATGAAGGAGACAAAGAATTCTTGAATGCATATGGAATTGAAACATTCACAGAGCATTTCTCTGAGCCTGATTCAAGACCTTGGTTCCCAGCATGGGATACACCGATAGAAACTGGTTCCCAGGCAGCTCTCTATGAACAACAGGCAAATGATTTAATGTTGAAAGCTTTCCCTGAAATGATTTTCGCAGAGCCAGGTGATTTTGATGCGATGTGGGAAACATATAAGAAAGAATTTTCTCAATTGCCTGCTGAAGAGTATGAAAAAGTAATTACTGATTCGGTAAAAAGAAAAGTAGAGCTTGTAGAGAGTGTCGAATAATTTCGAAAGCGGAGGGCTGACTTATTGCAGCCTTCTCCTTTTTCCATATCCAACATATTAGCTATGCAAAGGGGGATTAATCTTGCAATCAGAAACAACGTCCGATGTACTACTTACTCCAAAGAAAGAAAAAGGTTTAAAGGCTTTTTTACGTAAATGTAAACAACAGCAAACCCTTTTATTAATGACCATACCATTTGTCATATGGGTCATTATATTTAAATATTTACCGATTTGGGGCTGGACTATGGCCTTTCAAGACTTTAAGCCAGCTCTTCGTTTTTCCGAACAGGAATGGGTCGCTTTCAAGCATTTTCTGTTTTTGTTCACTGACGATAGATTTCTAGGGGTACTTCGTAACACATTGGCTCAAAGTATTATTAATTTAGTACTCGGGTTTGTAACAGCCATTGGTTTAGCGATTCTATTAAACGAATTATCAAATATTAAATTTAAACGAGTGGTCCAGACGATTAGTTATTTACCACACTTTTTGTCTTGGGTTGTAGCGGCTGCATTAGTATCTTCCGTATTATCCATAGATGGAATCTTTAATGACCTGTTAACTAGTTTAGGACTTATAAAGGAAGACATTTTATGGCTGGGAGTAGGGGAATACTTTTGGGGAATCTTAGGTGCTGCTGAAACATGGAAGAATGTAGGGTGGAATGCGATTATTTACTTGGCAGCAATTTCGATGATAGATCAAGAACAATATGAAGCTGCCAAAATAGACGGTGCCTCTCGTTTGCAAAGAATTCGTCATATTACTATTCCTGGAATGAAGTCCGTTATTGTTGTCTTATTAATTATGAATATTGGATATATTTTGGAATCAGGTTTTGAGCCACAATACCTATTAGGAAATGGAATGAACGTGGAGTATTCCGAGAATATCGATGTTTTTGTTATCAAGTATGGGATATCGATGTTTAATTTTTCGCTAGCGACTGCAGCTGGGATCTTTAAAACAATTATTAGTTTTATCTTTTTGATCGCAGCGAATTCCTTTTCTAAAAAAATGGGCCAAGGCGGACTTTACTAGGAGGTGTGTGGATTGGAATTTTGGAAGCTTCAAAAAAGCGGGATGGGAAAAACAAGAGAGGATGTTATCTTTGATACTTGTAACGTTATTTTCCTCGTTCTTTTATGTGTAGTTATGCTATATCCTTTTTTAAACCAGATCGCTATCTCTTTAAATGATGCAACGGATTCAGTAAAAGGTGGAATATATCTATGGCCAAGAGAATTCACATGGAATAATTACTCACATGTATTCGAAGAAGCAGCTGTCATTCAGGCGATTATTATTTCGGTTTTACGAACGCTTATTGGTACAGGGGTCGGATTACTTTGTACTGCAATGGTAGCTTATGCTATTGCACAACCAAAATTTATGTTCAAAAAATCTGTCACTATTATCTTTATTATGACAATGTACTTTAATGGTGGGCTAATACCAACATTTTTACTGATGAAAGAGTTGCAGTTAATAGGCACATTTTGGGTGTATATACTACCCACACTCATTAGTGCATTTAACCTTATCATCATGCGATCCTTTATCGAAGGATTGCCGAAAAGTATTTTCGAATCAGCAAGGATCGATGGGGCAGGGGATTTTCGAATATTTTTTAAAATTGTTCTTCCACTGTCTTTACCTGTACTTGCAACGGTGGCTTTATTTGTGGCAGTATTTCAATGGAATCAATGGTTTGATGTTTTCTTATATAATTCGAGTAATGAACATTTAACCACTTTACAATATGAATTAATGAAAATCTTACAAAATTCTAGTACTACGTCAAGTGGAGATATGGCGTCAGCGTTTGCTAACTCATCGGATTCTGGATCTAATCAAGTTACACCGAAATCCATTCAAGCGACGATGACAATTGTTGCAAGTGTTCCAATTATTTTAGTTTACCCATTTTTGCAAAAGTATTTTGTGAAAGGGATGACACTTGGAGCAGTAAAATAGATAAGCTTATTACAAAAAGTCTCGAAAAGAAATATTTCTTTTCGAGGCTTTCTTTTATTCCATAAATATTGATTATCCTTGATCCTGCTCTCTAACTAACTAATAAAAAAAATAAAATACTACCATTCTAGTATATTGACAAATAAAAATATTCGATTTATAATAAGTGCAACGATTAAACAAAGTGCAGATGAGTTCTTTGTAAAGGAATATTTTGTTTTAACTAGCATACTAGTCATACTAGGGTTTAACAAAAAATAAGAGAAAACGACTTTACACTCATTTTAATGTAAGCCTTTTCTTTGTTGACAGAAGCTACATAAGGGGGAGATGGAATGGAGCAAACGAATAAAAATCCTGAAACAAGATTATCAAAATGGAGATTGTCGAGAGAAAGTGGTATGAGAGTAGTTTTAAAAGATTGGCAGCTATATTCTCTCATTATTATTCCAATCGTTTACTTAATCATTTTTAAATATGTTCCTATGTTTGGAAATATTATTGCGTTTAGAAGATTTATACCTGGTGGAAATATTATCGGGGAAGAGTGGGTAGGATTTCATTATTTTAAGATGTTTCTTAGTGATCCAACCTTTTATAATGTTTTTGCTAACACATTAATATTAGCGCTGTTATTACTTATTATTACTTTTCCAGCTCCGATTATTTTTGCTTTATTGCTGAACGAGGTAAAGAACCGATTGTTTAAAAGATTTGTTCAAACAGCTTCTTATTTACCACACTTTTTTTCGGTAGTAGTCGTTGCAGGTATGGTATTCGAGTTAGTAGCATTAAATGGTCCAATCAATGGTTTGCTTTCCTTCCTAGGTCTAGAAAAGGTTAATTTTATACAGATGCCAGAATGGTTTAGGACCATTTTTGTAAGCGTTGACTTATGGCAAGGACTAGGCTGGGGAGCGATTTTATATTTAGCAGCACTTACTGGAATTAATGAAGAGTTATATGAGGCAGCTAGAATTGATGGGGCAAATAGATGGAAGCAAACGATCCATATTACGATTCCTGGAATATTGCCAACCATTGTGGTGCTTTTAATCTTAAATATTGGGAATTTCCTTCAAATTGGCTTTGAAAAGGTATTACTACTCTACAATCCACTCACATATGAAACGGCGGATATCATTGCTACTTATGTGTACAGGGTTGGTCTTGAATCAGGAAGCTTTAGTTATGGTACTGCTATTGGTCTATTTGAATCCATTATAGGTTTAATTTTAGTATTTGGTGCGAATTATTTATCACGTCGAATAACTGACAACAGCTTGTGGTAGGGGGGATCTAGATGAAAGAATCTTGGCAATATAAACTATTTAAAATTTTTAATGTAGCGGTTTTATTATTCATTGTTTTTGTTACTTTGTTTCCATTTTTCAATATTTTAGCACAATCATTTAGTTCTGAAGCCTATATCAATGCAGGGAAGGTTAGCTTATGGCCAAAGGGCTTTAATATGGAGACATATAAGGTGATTATGTCTGATTCTATGTTCTGGATTAATTATAAGAACACCGTCATTTATACGGTGATAGGAACATTAATATCGCTTGTTTTGTCGACAATGATTGCCTATCCGTTAGCGAAAAAGCGTTTAAAAGGTAGAAGATTTTTAACCATGTTCTTTGTTTTTACCATGTTCTTTAATGGGGGATTAATTCCAAACTATGTACTCGTAACCTCTTTAGGATTTGGTAATTCTATTTGGGCAATTGTTATTCCGAATGCGATTAGTGTTTTTAACATGTTAATCATGAGGACCTTCTTCGAAAATATACCGGATGAATTGGAAGAAGCGGCGATTATGGATGGATCAAGTACATTCGGGATTCTCTTTAAAATTGTCTTGCCATTGTCAAAACCGATTCTAGCAACCATGATGCTATTCTATGCTGTTACCCACTGGAATTCCTGGTTTCCTGCCTTTATCTATTTTACGGAAAAAGAATTGTTTCCTGTATCGATTTACTTAAGAAATATGATTAAAGGCGCAGAAGCGAGTGTTGGAACAGGTGCGACGAGTGCTGATAATTTAGTTCAAATCTCTGCCAACATTAAATCAGTAACTATGGTGTTAACTGTTTTACCGATTTTATTAGTTTATCCTTATATTCAAAAATATTTTGTTTCAGGTGTCATGTTAGGCTCAGTAAAGGGTTAATGAAGATAGGTTTTAAGGAGGTGATCCCTAACGGAAAACTGTTTTAGCAAACGACCATTCAACTTTTAAACAAATAGAGGGGGAAAAAGAGTGAAAAAGCATTGGACAAAATGGATGTTAGCACTTATGTTTATCTTGTTTCTAGGTCTATTGGCAGCGTGTAATGATGCGGAATCTGATGGAGATGGTAAGGGTGAAGAAGGTTCGAGTGAATCAGGATCTGGTGCAGCAATGGAGGATTATGGAGTTGGTGATACCTTTAAAGCGACAGAACCGGTTACATTTACTTCTCTATTTAGTGATCATCCGAATTATCCGATAAAGGATGATTGGTTGTTTTTTGATAAGATTAAGGAATTAACCAATGTGGAATTAGAATTAACTTCTGTACCAATGAGTGACTATACGGAGAAAAGAAGTTTGCTAATCAGTAGTGGGGATGCCCCTTATATAATCCCAAAAACATACCCAGGGGAAGAAACACCATTTGTATCTTCTGGAGCTATTTTGCCGATTAGTGATTACGTTGATATGATGCCACACTACCAAGAAAAGGTGGAAAAGTGGGAAATTGAACCATTCCTTGAAGGCTTGCGCCAACAAGATGGAAAATATTACGTCCTTCCAGGGGTGCATGAAAAAGTATGGCCAGATTATAGCTTGGCTGTTAGAACAGATATCTTAGAAGAACTCGGTCTAGAAGAACCGGAAACATGGGAAGAAGTCGAAGTAATGCTTGAAGAAATGAAAAAAGCATATCCAGACGTTATTCCATTTTCTGATCGATTTAAACTGGATAGTACATTAAATATTGCTGCAGTTACTTTTGGCACGAAGGCAGGTTGGGGCCTCGGTAATATGCTTACTTATGTAGAAGAATCTGATGAGTTTATATTTGCCCCGACAACGGATGAATATCGGGCAATGGTAGAATATTTTCATGGCTTAGTAGAGAAAGGCTTGTTAGACCCTGAGAGTGTAACACAAGAGGATGACCCAGCAATTGAAAAATTCACAAGTGGCAAATCCTTTGTAATTAATACAAATGGTCAAACTTTGACGCAATATCGTACGACGATGGATGAAACCTTAGGTGCTGACAATTATGAGATTAAGAAAATTGTCGTACCAGGCGGACCTGCTGGTCATTTGATGGGCGGATCTAAATTAGAAAATGGTATTATGTTCTCCGCTAACGCGAAGGATGACCCTAATTTTGAAGCAATGCTGCAATTTATTGACTGGCTCATGTACAGTGATGAAGGCTTGGAGTTTGCTAAATGGGGTGTAGAGGGCGAAACTTATACGAAGGAAAACGGAGAACGTCAATTGGCAGAAGATGTGACCTTTAGAGGGATGAATCCAGAAGCTGAAAATCATCTTCAAATCGATTATGGATTCTCGGGAGGAAACTTTTCCTATGGTGGTCCTACTGAATTACTTCACTCCATGTTTAGTGAAGAAGAGATTGAGTTCCAAAATGCTATGCATGAAACAAAAGAACTCGTCTTACCAGACCCACCAATCAAATATGATGCCATGCAATTAGAACAATCGTCCCTTATCAGTACACCATTAAAAGACCATGTGACACAAAACACACTTAAATTTATTGTTGGTGAAAGAAGTTTAGATGAATGGGATGCATATGTGAAAGAAATAGAAGCGAAAAATGTTCAAGGATATGTAGAACTAGCAAACCAAGTGTATCAAGAAAATAAATAATGTTATCTGGAAACATAATACGATTGTGTTATGTTTCCTTTTCCTCTATAAGCGGTTTTCAAAAGTTTTGGATTAAATAGTTAAAATTTGGAATAGGTGAAGAAAATGGAATGGACGATTCGACAAGTAGTGAACGAGCTGACGAGTAACCCGATAGAAAATACAGTGGATACCCTGAAATTTGGAGACGAAAATAATAAAATTAAAAAAATAGCCATCTGTTTTATGCCGACATATGAAGTAATAAAGCAAGCTATTAAACAAGGAGTTAATTTATTAATTTGTCATGAGGGTGTATTCTTTCAACACGATGATGATCAAGTAGTGGAGAGTGAGGTTGGTCAAAAGAAATGGAAGCTTATTCAATCCTCTGGTATAGCGATCTATCGACTTCATGATGCGATCCATCATGAATACCAACCAGATGGTATTATGGAAGGCCTACTACACCATCTTGATTGGATGGATGATGTGGAGGAACATAAAGAAATAGCGACGATCATTCAAATTCCAAAACGGAAGCTAAGTGATGTGATAGATTATGTTAAACATAAATTAAATCTCTCTACAGTTCGTTATGTTGGCGATTTATCCATGAATTGTAGTCGAATTGCTATGTTGGTAGGTTATAGAGGTGGAGGATTAACGGCTATCCCTGCTTTTGAAGTAGATCAAGTAGATCTTGTTATCTATGGAGAAGGACCTGAATGGGAAACTCCTGAGTATATTCGTGATGCTAATAACCAAGGCAATCGCATTGGTGCTATTATATTAGGCCATTTAGAAAGTGAAGAATCAGGAATGCGATATTTTGCAAAGCGAATAGAAAAAAGATTCCCAACGATTCCAGTTGAATTTATTGCAACCGAACAATGTATTAAATGGAAATAAAATCACCTATTGTCAGGGAATTCATAGTAAAATAAATAAGAAGAGCTAGTTTACATCTGACAAATACATAAATGAAAGGGTTTTTATAAATGAATACAAACCAATACTCCCAAGGTGGATTTTATCGTTTTTCCAATTATGTATACTGGTTGCTGGTCCTCAATATGTTATTTATTTTTACCAACCTATTATTCTTTGCTGCCTTTATGCTCCTTATTCCGAGTATATCTAATGCGATTTTTTACTTTATTGCCTTTATTCCATCAGGGCCTGCCTTTGCAGCATTATCTCATAGTTTAGGAGTACTAGTGCGTGACAAAGATATCGCTCCATTTGCGGAGTTTTGGAAGGCATATAGGGAGAATTTTTTAGATGTAATGAAGGTGTGGATACCGATTTTAATGACATTTTTTATATTAGTTATTGATATCCAATATTTCAATCAAAATCCTACTGTATTTTACCAAATTTTGAACGGCATTTTTTTAGTTGCTCTTTTATTGCTGACGATCTTTACCTTCTACGTGCTTGTAATTACTACCCACTATAAGTTTAGAATAAGGGATATTTATCGTTTATCTATCTACTATATTTTTACACGCATAAAAATTACGACAGGTAATTTGGGAATTGTTTTTCTTACAATCGTGCTCATGTTTTTTACGACAGATTTTATTCTTATTTTTATCACTAGCTTAGTTACTTGGTTTTTAATGATGAATACGAAGCCAATTATTGATGATGTGAAAGTTAGCTTTGTCAAACAAGAATAGAAAGGAACGGAATATGAATACTCAGATGCTCTTTAATGATGGTTGGACCTTTGCAAAAAGTAGCTTAAATGTATCAGATGCTAAAAAGCTAGATTTTAAGCCAGTAGATATACCACATGATTGGCTTATATATGATTCCATGAATCTATACGAGAATAGTATTGGGTGGTACCGTAAAAAATTTTTTTATGAAAAAAATAATCAAGATATTCTACTCTACTTTGATGGGGTCTATATGGATTCTACTCTGTATGTCAATCAACAATTTATCGGTGAATGGAAATATGGTTATTCCGCGTTTGAACATCATATTACAGATGCTTTAGTAGAGGGTGAAAACGAACTCCTCGTAAAAGTCGTTCATCAAAGCCCAAATAGTCGTTGGTATTCTGGCGCTGGGATTTATCGTAATGTTTGGTTGAAAAAGAGAGACAAAAATCATATTCCAACAGATGGTGTATATATTACAACAACATCAAGCGAAAACGAATGGCATGTTGAAATCGAGACAGAGCTTTCCCTTGTTCAGACTGCAGAGCTTACTCATACGCTTTATTATCAGGGAAAAGAGATTGCCTCGACTTCCGAACAGACTGAGAGCGATCGGAACGTACAATGTCTAGAAATCCAACATCCTTATTTGTGGAGTATGGGTAATCCAAATCTCTATCGATTAGTTACTACTTTAAAAATTAATCAATCAAATGTGGAGACAATTTCGCATTCCATTGGCTTTCGAAATATTGTGTTAGACCCAAATAAAGGCTTTATTCTGAATGGGGTGAAGATGAAACTGAATGGGGTATGTGAGCATCATGATTTAGGGGCATTAGGTGCTTCCTTTAATGAAACGGCCCTCAGAAGAAGGCTTAAACTCCTAAAGGAAATGGGTGTTAATGCTATAAGGACCGCACATAATATGCCAGCGAAGGAGCTCATGCACCTAGCTGATGAAATGGGTTTTCTTGTTATAAGTGAAGCCTTTGATATGTGGGAAAGATCGAAAACTCCTTATGACTACGCTAGATACTTTAAGAAATGGGCATTTCAAGACGTAAAAAGCTGGGTGAGAAGAGATCGAAACCATCCTAGCTTATTGATGTGGAGTATTGGAAATGAGATTTATGATACCCACGCAAATGCAAGAGGACAAGAGATTACTAGAATGCTAACAGAATATGTTCAAAAATTTGATCCGAAGGAAAATGCTAAAGTAACGATTGGTTCCAATTATATGCCTTGGGAGAATGCCCAAAAATGTGCCGATATTGTCAAGCTAGCAGGCTATAACTATGCAGAAAAATATTATCATGAGCATCATCAGGAGCATCCTGATTGGATTATATATGGAAGTGAAACAGCATCAACAGTTCAGAGTAGAGGGATTTACCATTTTCCCTTTGAGAAATCGATTCTAGCAGATGATGATCAGCAATGCTCTGCCCTTGGTAATAGCTCCACGAGCTGGGGTGCTAAATCATCGGAGGCATGTATTATCGCAGACCGAGATGCACCATTTTCACTTGGTACGTTTATTTGGACAGGTTTTGACTATATTGGAGAACCAACTCCTTACCATACGAAGAATGCTTATTTAGGACAAATCGATACAGCAACCTTTCCAAAGGATTCTTATTATATTTACCAAGCGGCTTGGAGCGATTATAAAAAGCATCCAATGGTTCATCTATTTCCGTATTGGGATTTTAATCCTGGTCAGATCATCGATATAAGAGTATGTTCTAATGCGCCAAGAGTCGAATTACAACACAATGGTAAGCGAATAGGTATCTTTGAAATCGATCATAAATACGCTAAGGAGATTACCGGGTGGTGGAAGCTTGCCTACCAGGAAGGCGAAATCAAAGCAATTGCTTATGATGAGAAAGGGAATGTAATTGCAACAGATGTTAGGAGATCATTTGGTGATGCGAGTCAGATACAATGGAAGGCAGATAAACAAACATTAATAGCAAATGGCACGGATTTGATCTTTATCGAAATTGGGATGAAGGATGAGAAGGGTAATCCTGTAGAAAATGCCACAAATCGGGTAGAAGTGGAAGTAAATGGTGCAGCTAGGCTAGTAGGTCTTGATAATGGAGATAGCACAGATTATGACTCGTATAAAGGAAAGAGCAGAAGGCTTTTTAGTGGAAAGCTAATGGCTATCCTTGCCGCTACACTAGATCCCGGAAAAATAGAAGTCAAGGTTACCTCAAAAGGGATGGATCCAAAGTTCATCGAGCTTACAGCTATACCTTCTGAAGAAGAAGTCTTGGGAATATCTGCATCAATGGAAAATAAAGACATTCCACCAGTTATGGGAAATCTAGCAGAAATACCATTGCGAAAGATAGAGCTTATTAGTGAAGCAGGTCAGTTTTTTACTTCTAATAAAAAAGAGATTGAGGTCGAGGCAAAGCTTTATCCAGCCAATACCTCCTACCATGATGTGGAATGGAGTGTTGTGACAGATATCGGTGTCGAGTCCAATATTGCAAAAATTGAATCAAATGGGAAGAAAGCAAAAATAATAGCATTAGGTGATGGGGATTTTCGTGTTCGATGTACTAGTAAAAATGGTACCAATCATACAACGCTGATCTCTGAATTAGAGATGAAAGCAACAGGACTTGGAACAGCTTATAAAAATCCGTATCAATTCATCTCCGCTGGATTATATGATTATAGTAAAGGAAACCTCGGGAATGGTAATGAGCGTGGTGTTGCAACAAGTAGAGATGGGGAAACCCATGTAGGATTTCGTGATATTGACTTCGGATCTTATGGCTCAGATATGATCACCATCCCAATTTTTGCACTATCAAGTGAGAAATACGGAATAGAGATATGGGAAGGAATGCCAGAAGAGCAAGGTAGTGAGCTCGTAGCGGATGTTATTTATCAAAAGGAATCCAAATGGAATGTTTATCAGGAGGAAACCTATCAACTGTCGAAGAGATTAAAAGGCGTCACATCGATCTGTTTTGTTTTAAAACAAAAGGTTCATATCAAAGGTTTTTCCTTTGAACCGAAAAATCGCGGGTTCGAACAAAATAACGCAACAGAAATGGACCGTATATATGGGGATACCTATACATTGACAGAGGAAGGTGTGGAAGGCATTGGGAACAATGTTACCTTAGAATTCGATGAGCTTGATTTTACGGAAAAGGGTACAACTAAATTAATGATATGTGGAAATTCCTCAATTGATAAGAACACGATTCACGTTCGTTTTTCAGGAGACAAAGAGGATACAAATCAAATTGTAGAATTTAACCAAACAGATGGTTATGAGGTTAAAGTGTTTTCCATAGACAAAATAACGGGAGTTCAAAAGGTTAGCTTTATATTTTTACCTGGATCAAAGTTTGATTTTGCATGGTTCCGTTTTGAATAATGCTGAACTAGGAGGATGGAAGAATGATTAATGTTGCAATTATTGGTACAGGCGCGATTTCCGATGCCCATATTCATGCCTATCTGAAATTCCAAGACAGATGTAATATTGTGGCACTATGTGATTTTTATGTAGAGAAAGCGGAGGAAAAAGCAATAAAACATCAATTAAAGGTTGATATAAGTAAGGATTATCAAGATTTTTTAACAAGTGAAAATATTGATTTAGTATCCATTTGTACCCCACCATATACACATGCTGATATTGCGATAGATTTTTTAAACGCCGGAAAGCATGTTTTAGTAGAAAAACCTATGGCTTCTTCCTTAAAGGAATGTGATGCAATGAATAGAGCAGCAGCACAAAATCATAAAATTTTATCTGTTGTCGCACAAAATCGTTTCACAACACCTATGATGAAGTTAAAGCAAATTTTAGATACGAAGCTGATGGGACCAATTGTGCATACACAAGTAGATTCACATTGGTGGAGAGGGCACAGCTATTACGATTTGTGGTGGCGGGGCACTTGGGAAAAAGAAGGTGGTGGCTGTACGTTGAATCACGCTGTTCATCATATTGATATTTTCCAGTGGATGAATGGTATGCCTGGTGAGATCACTGCTGTCACAAGCAATACGTCTCATGATAATGCGGAAGTTGAGGATATATCCATAGCAATAGCGAAATATGAGGATGGCAGTTTAGCTCAAATTACGAGTTCAGTCGTTCATCATGGAGAGGAGCAACAGCTTATTTTTCAAGGGAAAAATGCTAGAGTTTCAGCTCCTTGGAAAGTAGTAGCTTCTAAATCAAGAGAAAATGGTTTTCCAGAAGATGATAATGATTTAAATGAACAAATACAACGAACCTATGACCAATTATCTGATTTAGCATTTGAGGGTCATCTGGGGCAAATTGATAATATTTTATCAGCAATTCTCGGGGAAGCGGAAGTATTAATCGATGGTAAGCAAGGAAGAAATACACTTGAATTGATCACGGCCATCTATGAATCTGCCCAATTGGGAAAAACGGTCAAGCTACCACTAAATGAAGAAAGTCTTTTTTATACAAGAGAAGGAATTCTACAGAATGCGCATCATTTTTATGAAAAAAAGAAAGCAGTTGAAAATTTTACTGATAACAGAATTACTTCTGGAGGTAATAAGGAATGATGAGAGGATAGATGAAAGATATAGCTAAATAGCGATTCCATATCGAAACTGACAATAGAAATGGCGACTATAAGCAGCCGCCATTAATAGTTGAATATTCTTATTACCTGTGGGCTTTTAAGAAGCTCGACATGATTTGCAGCACCAATTTAGGATCTGGCATATGATTTTGCCCCTCTAATTCAATAAGTTTGGCATTTGGGATTGCTTCACTCAATTGTTTAGCAACCTCTTGCATGTTCTTTGGATTTTCCTTACCAACAATGATTTGTACTGGAACAGTGACTTTTGAAGCTTTTTTTAAAGGGGCTAGATCACTTGCTAACATCGTGTCATAGGCAAGAGTTGGGGCAATTTTCAGCATGCTATTCCATTGAGGTGATTGGCGAAACATTCCGTCAATTACTTCTCTTGGAATACCAATACCCTCTAAGAAAAAGGCAAGTGCCTCAGCATATTTTTTTTGCTCAAGTAGTTCATTTAGTTGTTCTTTTAATTGGTTAAATTCTTTTTTGGCTGCTTCATCTTCGACATAAGGAGGATCATATAGAACTACCTTATTGATTTTATTATCCAACCTGATAGCTGCCTCAAGTGCAATAATCGCTCCAGATGAGTGTCCATATAAATGTACGTCTCCTCCGGCTTCATCAATTAATGCTTCCAAATCGTCTATTTCTTTTTCTATCGAATAAGGTAGAGTGTTGGAACTGTCCCCACGTCCACGTCTATCGTAATTGTAAACAGTAAATTGTTGCGCAAAGGTTGATGCATCATGTATTACAGGTTCAAATGAACGAAAACATGTGGCCCCTGTAATAAAAATAAGAACTGGCCCTTTACCTAGCACATCATAAGCTATTTGCGTACCATCTTTGGATTGAACAATATTCACTTTTTTTCATCCCTTCACAATAATGTTATCCTCTACTTATTTTATCAATTGTATCTTTTCATCATTTCTTATCAATTGCTATAATAAAAATCTTAAGGAATTATTATTCATTAAGCTTAAAAAATATTACGCAGCAATGAGTTTAATTTTTTGTGTTGACAACGCTTACAATATTGTGATATATTCTCCGTAACTTAATCAGCTGATTGGAATAAGTTAGCTGTAAAAATCATTATATATAGTATTCCAATATTTTTTTACATCAACTTAATAATCGCGGTGGAAAAAGTAAGATAGAAATAAACAAGTTTATTACAACAGAACAGGAATGAGAATAGATGAAAAGAACTGGGGATTTAAAATTAATTCAAGAATTAAACCGATCCATTGTATTAGACACTATTCGTAGATATGGACCAATTTCGAGAAGTGAGATCGCTAAAAAAAATGAACTTAGCCCAACCACCGTAACATCTGCAGTCCAAGATCTGATAAGGGAAAGATTGGTCAATGAAAATGGAACTGGATTATCAAGTGGTGGTAGAAAACCAATTTTACTTCAGTTTTCTCCAGATAATCATTATTTAATTGGAGTATCAATATCATATTCCAAAATTACCATTGCAGATATGAACTTGGAGGCAAAGATAAACCAAAAAAATGTTTATTTAACGAATGGGTATACGAATGAACATTTAATTGAGTATTTACTGGAGTTGTTGCATGGATTTTTGACTGAACGAAAGGATAATAGAATTTGTGTAGGTATTTCAATAATTACACAGGGAATTGTGGATGCTTATCAAGGAATTATTCACCACAATCCAAAACTTCAATTAAATAATGTGTACTTGAAGAACATCGTCGAAAATAGATTAGAGCTTCCAACTTGGCTTGATAATGATACAAATGCGTATGTATTAGCTGAGAAAAATTTTGGCCTATACCAAGAATATAAAAATATGGTTTATATTACGATAGGGGATGGACTTGGTGCTGGCATTATTGTAAATGACTCGCTCGCAAGAGGAGTTAAAGGAGGCTCGGGTGAATTCGGGCATACCACGATTAATATTAATGGAAAGCCTTGTGAGTGTGGAAACAAAGGCTGTTTAGAAAATTACGTTAGTTGGCCATCCATTCATGAAAGGTTAATTACAGCAATAAAAAATGGAAAAAATACATTACTAACGGATTTATCAAATGGTAAGAACGAATCAATTTTACCTGAACATTTTACCCAAGCAATAAATGCAGGAGATGAGCTGGCAAATGAAGTACTAAACGAAGTTTCTTTTTACTTAGCAGCGGGTTTAGTGAATCTCGTTCATTTATTTAACCCAGATATCATTATTTTGGGAGGTGAGATAACGAATAATAACAAATTATTATTTAACAGACTTAGTCATTTGGTTGAAGATCGATCGCTAAAAACACTATATAAAGATGTAAATATAAAAATCGCTTCACTAGGAGAAGAATTTGAAATGATAGGAGCTGCATCCGTGTTATTACAAGATAAATTTCAATTTAAATTAACCCATGATGAAATAAGACTTAATAGAAGTACGTAAACAAATAGGAGGGGTATTATGCTAAAAGGTATTAATCAATGGTGTTATCCTGAAGGCACGCCACTAGAAAAAGTATTTAGCTATAGTAAAGAAGCTGGATTTGATGCTGTGGAGCTGAATGTGAATCCATCTGGTGGTGTAGGATTAACAATGGATTCAACATCCGATGATATTAAGCAAATTAAACAATTAGCAGATTCGTATGACTTGCAATTAAGAAGCTTATCGACGGGGTTGTTTTGGGAATCACCTCTCTCAGATCCTGATGAATCAGTGCGTCAACAAGCGAGGAAGGTGATAGAAAAGCAAATTGAGTTTGCTGCTCAAATGGATATTGATACAGTACTTGTAGTACCAGGAGTAGTGACAAAGGAAGTAGCTTATTCAGACTGTTACCATCGAAGCCAACAGGAATTAAAAAAAGTTATGCCATTTGCAGAGAAGTATCAAATACATATTGGAATTGAAAATGTCTGGAACAAATTTTTGTTATCTCCTCTAGAAATGGCTAATTATGTGGATGAATTAGGTTCAGCTTATGTGGGTGTTTATTTCGATGTTGGAAACGTATTACAATTTGGATTCCCTGAACAATGGATTACTTTGTTAGGAAATCGAATACGAAAAGTCCATGTGAAGGACTTTAGTAATGCCGTTGGGAATATAACAGGATTTGTTCCATTACTAGCAGGTGATGTAGATTGGATCAAAGTGAATAAAGCTTTAAATGATATCGGTTATCAGGATACAATTACCGCAGAGCTCACGCCATACACAATTGATCCTAAAGCATTAGCAATTGATACAGCGAGGCATATGGAAATGATATTAAATTCTAGTGAAAAGGAGGCATAAAAATGGATAAAGTAAAAGTTGGGTTTATTGGTGGAGGAGGCATTGCTTCCATACATTTAAAAAATTTAGCTAAGGATGATAGGGTCGAGATCATTTCAATTTGTGATATTGTAAAAGAAAATGCTGAAAAAACCGCTTCTAAATATAATGCAAAAGCATATACGAATGCGGAGGAAATGTTGGAAAAAGAAAGTGTAGACGCATTGTTCTTATGTGTTCCTCCATTTGCTCATGGTGATATTGAAGAAAAGGCTGCTCAAAAAGGAATTCATTTAATGGTAGAGAAACCTTTAGGGTTAGATGTTGATACAGCAAGATACAAACTAAAAGTTATTCAAGAATCTGGTATTATCTGTGCTTCTGGCTACTGTCTTCGTTATTTAGATACAGTAAAAAAAGCAAAAGAATATTTGAAAGATAAACAAATAGCGATGATTCGAGGACATTATATTACTTCCTTTGTACCCACCCCATGGTATCGGGAAATGAATAAGTCTGGTGGGCAATTAGTAGAGCAAGCTACTCATACGATGGATCTCATTCGGTATCTTGGAGGAGAAATAAATCAAGTCTACGCCAATATGAATCTACAAGTTCTCAAGGATATAGAAAATATTGATATTCCAGATGCCACATCTGTTAATTTTACATTAAATTCTGGGGCTGTGGGCCATTTAGATTGTTCATTTACTCAAACAGATCATCGAATGGGCGTCGAATTATTAGGAAAGGATTTTCGCGTTGTAATAGATGGGGTAAATTTAACGATAGTAGAAAAAGACTCAACGATCACATACCCTTCGAAAGTGGATTTCTATGAAGAGCAGGATAAGGCGTTTATTGAAGCTGTTTTAACTGGAAATCGAGCTGTTATTTTATCTAATTATGAAAGCGGTTTAAATACACTGGAAGTCACATTAGCTGCAAACAAATCTCAAGAATTAGGTAAACCTATTCCATTGACTTAATGTAAGAAAGAAGGTGGCAAAATGGTGAAAGTTGCAATAATTGGTGTGGGGAAAATGGGGCAGCGGCACCTAGAGAATTGGTTACAGATAAGTAATATCGACGTAGTGGGAATTGTTGGTAGAGATCTAGATAAATTAAAGCGGTTAGCGGAAACGTATAACACAACATCTTATCTCGATATCCGAAGTTTATTGGAGGATCAGAAAGTAGAAATTGTTGATATTTGTTTACCAACCTTTTTACATTATGAAGCTATGAAAGAGGTGATAGGAACAGATGAAAAGGTATCCATTGTTTGTGAAAAACCACTCTGCCTAAATGAAGACGAAGCAAAAGCAATCCTGCAGCTTAGCAAAGAGAAGGATATTCAAATTTTGGTTGGTCATACACTACGATTTGATCCAGAATATGCTTTTCTCCGTCAACAGATTAAGCAAGGTGTGGTAGGGGAAGTAGGGGTGGTCCGGTTATCAAGGAAGACTTCTTTTCCAGGTCGTTGGTTTAGAGACAATGACAAGAGTGGAGGCATATTGTTAGATTTAGGTATTCATGATTTGGATTGGTTGCTATGGACATTTGGAGATGTGGAAAGAGTATTGGCTCGACATATCAAACAAAAGGATGATAGAGAATTCGACTATGCTTTAATTATTTTAAGGATGAAAAATGGAGTGATTGTTCACTTGGAGCTTTCTTGGGGAGAAAGTAGTTTGAAGTCTTCCTTTGAGATTGCAGGCAAGGAAGGTTTGCTTGTGGGCAACAGTGACAGTAAAGAGCCAATTCAAATAGCTACAAAGCAACCAAATCAATCTTCCGATTATTTGCCGAAAGAATTAGTTACCGAATCCGCCATCTATAAACAATTAAGTCATTTTAAAGATTGTATCGTCAATGGAGCCTCCCCAATCATTTCCATTGAAGAAGCAGTGAAAGCAGTTGAATTAGCACAGGCTACGATATTTTCTGCTCGTAATGGAGTGCCAGTGTATCTTGCTGAAGAGGAGGTGCAGGAATGAAAGTTGGAATCATTAGTTTTGCTCATCTACACGCATCTGCTTATGCTCATTATTTAATGGAACACCCAGAAGTTGAATTAGTTGCGATTTGGGATGAAGATGCCAAAAGAGCAGTTGAAATGGCAGAAAAATATTATTGTCATTGTTATACAGTGCTAGAAGAATTCCTAGCTACTAATATAGAGGCTGTAGTAGTATGCTCGGAAAATGCTAAGCACAAAGAACATGTGATTGCTGCTGCAAAAGCAAAAAAGCATATTTTATGTGAAAAGCCAATCGCTACGGATTTGCTTGATGCAAAAGCAATGATTGATGCTTGTCATCAAGAGAATGTTGTACTACAGATTGCTTATCCAGTTCGATTTTCGCCAGTAATGCAACAGGTGAAAAAGATCATTGAATCAGGACAAATTGGTAAGATAGTTGCGATTAATGGAACCAATCATGGCCAAATGCCAGGTGGTTGGTTTATCAATAAATCCTTATCAGGGGGCGGAGCAGCAACTGATCATATTGTACATCTTCTGGACTTGACTCGGTGGTTGCTAAATGATGAAGTTCGCAACATATACGCAGAATTGGATACGAAGTTTTATGATATTGATGTAGAGGATTGTGGCATGGTATCGGCAGAATTAGAATCAGGTATTATTGTTTCCATTGATCCTAGTTGGTCTCGCCCCAAAACGTTTCCTACTTGGGGGGATGTGACGATGGAAATTACTGGAACAAAAGGTGATTTATCTATCGATGTTTTTAAACAGCATTTAGTATGGTACAACGATCGGGATAACAAGGTGCAACAATTACCATGGGGAAGGGATATGGATCAAGGATTAATAGAAGACTTCATTTCTTGTGTGAAAGAAGGTAGAGAACCTTCCATTACTGGTGAAGATGGGTTTAGAGCGTTAGAAGTTGTGAAAGCCGCATATCAATCATCAAACAATAAGAAACTAGTAGAATTGGACAGAATCGATTTGTAAAAATAGCTAGGACTTGAGACGGGGGTGCGTCAAAATGGCAATGGGATCTGAAATGGCAGATAGCAAGTCAATTACTCGCTCAAAAAAGAAATTATTAAGTTCTCGAGACTGGGCGGGATTGTTGTTCTCCACACCACTGTTAATTGGTATATTTGGTTTTGCAATATACCCTATGATTGCTGCATTAGTGATGAGTTTCCAACAAACTGCAAATTCCTTAACTGGTGAATGGGTAGGATTAAAGAATTATCAATATGTATTAACAGATTCGATGTTTTGGAAATCAATTTTCAATACTCTTTATATGGGTATTCTATCCGTTATTTTAGGTGTCTCCCTTTCTTTTATATTAGCAACATTAATTCATAATGTTCCATGGCTAAAATGGAAAAATTTTTTTAAAGGAGTCTATTTCTTACCGAATGTGGTGTCTTTGGTTGCTGCTAGTATTTTATTTACTTTTCTTTTTAGTCCTGGGAAAGAAGGGCTTTTAAATTATGCAATTGGACTAATTGGTATAGATCCAATTGGATGGTTTACTAATCCGACTTTTTCAAAGTTTAGTATTGTTCTAATGACTTTATGGGGAATGTTAGGCTATAACACTATTATTTTTATTGCAGCACTTTCTAGTGTTCCTAGAGATTTATATGAAGCTGCAGAAGTGGATGGAGCTAATTGGTTCAAAAAATGGTTTTATATCACTGTTCCATACTTAAGGCCAATTATCTTGTTTATGGTCATTATGGGTGCGATAACTGCAATGAAAAGGTTTACAGACGTTTGGTTGATTGGGGGAACTGCTGGTAATCCTGCAGGTTCTTTGATGACAGCTGTATTATATATCTATCGAAATGCATTTTTATCCTCACAAATGGGTATAGCAACTGCCGCTTCCTATATTTTATTTATGATCATATTAGTACTAACCATTGCTTTACTATTTGCCAATAAAAATAGTAATTTGGATTGAAGGAGTGTGTAATAATTGGAACCTTCGAGTGTTAGTCATTTAAAGGAGTCGTATTCTAACAAGAGTTTTGGACGTTCTGCTAAAAAACAGAGACTTTTTGGAAACATCTTATTAATGGTAGTTTTATCAATAGGCTCACTCATTATGATCATCCCGTTTTTGTGGATGGTTCTTACTAGCTTTGATTGGCAAGCAAGGTTGAATATACCTTTCCCACCACGTTTTTGGCCTGAAGAGTTTTCTTTAAAAACTTACAAATTAGCCTTTACAAATATCCCAATGTTCAAATACATTTTAAATTCATTAATCGTTTCAGTAGGAGTAATTGTCGTAAGCTTAGGATCTGCACTGTTGTCTGGCTATGCCATTTCAAAATTAAAATTTAAAGGCGCTACAATTGTATTGGTTCTGGCATTAAGTACAATGATGATTCCATTTGAAATGACCATGATACCACAGTATTTATTATTTGACTGGTTAGAATTGCTTGATAGTTATTGGGCATTTTATTTACCGGCGTTAAATTTTGCATTTGGTACATTTTTAGCAAAATCTTTTATAGATCAGCTTCCAAGTACTTTAAGAGAAGCGGCGATTATCGATGGTGCAAATGAATTTCAAGTATTTGTTAAAGTCTACTTACCTTTATGTGTTCCAATTCTAGCAACGATGACAATTTTACAATTCTTGGCGGTTTGGAATGATTTGCTGTGGCCACTATTGGCGTTGCAAACTCCAGATAAATTTACCATTCAACTCGGGTTAGCCATGTTTTCGTATAATAAAACTCTTCCTTTACCATCAGTCATTATGGCTGCAACAACAGTAAGCTTACTCCCAGTTATTATTACTTATTTATTCCTGCAAAGATACATCGTGGAAAGTATTGCTTTATCGGGAATCAAACAATAAAAATTGTAAGAGAAGGAGGGGATTACTTCTATAAATGGTTAGGCTGGTTCGAACGAAGAAAAAACTTAATAAAAAGGGGAGCTAGTAATGAGAAGTAAATTAGTTTGTTGGTTGGTTATTCTATTTATTCCGTTACTTGTTGCATGTTCAGATAGTTCAAGTTCTGATAGTCAAAACAGTGATATTGAAGTTGTCTCTGAGATTGAAGGTACTGTTAGGGTGGCGTTGGCAGGTTTTCAGCTAGAAGATGGAATTGATCCAATAACAGGTATAGAGAACAAAGGCATGCAAACTTTTATTGAAGAAGAGTTTCAACCTAGATTCCCGAATATTAAGATAGAATTAACACAGGTTCCCTGGGAAAATGCGCAATCAAAACAAACGGCAATGTTACAATCAGGTGATGTCGATATATTGTATACCGGAGGAGCTTTTGCTACTCAATGGTATCAACAAGGATTACTACGAGAATTAGATGACTTAATCGAAGACGACACCAATTTTGATCCGAGTATATATTTAAAAGGAGTATGGGAGAACTCGTACAGTACTAAGTCTCCAGATAAGTCTGCTCATTTTGGAATTCCTGCTGTTTTGGGACGACGGGTTACCATCTATGATAAACAATTATTTGACCAATGGGGAGTAGAGTATTTATCAGAAAATCCAACTCCTGAAGAAATTCTAGAAAAGGCTAAGCAAATGACTGGCGAAAATCCTGAGACAGGCGAACAAAATTATGGATTATGGTTGGATGGTAAGTCTTTAAATCTCTCTACCTTTGTTGCTCTAACACATGCTTATGGTGCGACTGGGGGAGAAGGAACGTTAGATGATCCTAAAAATATAGATTGGAGCTTAAATTCTCCTGAAATGGTAAAAGTCTTTGAATGGCTAGAAAAAGCTGCTCAGTTACCACCCTCCGACTTTTTAAATGCATTAGGAAATGAAAGCTTTGGTTTAGAAAACAATAATATTGCGATCCATCTGGATGCAACTGGCGCAAGTACAATGGCAGAAGTGAGAGCATCTGATAATGAAGAGTTATTAGAGCGTTTTGAATCAGTTCTTAACTTAGGGCCTGAAGGTGAGGGCTGGGTTGCCGTCGATCCATTCGTTATGGCGAAAGACACGCAAAATGTGGATGCTTCCTGGGAAGTATTAAAGTTTTTAACAGGTTATGAAGCCCAAAAGCATAATTATCAAGAATACACGTATACTCCAACTCTAGTAGATGCAGACTTTGTTTCAGATCAGGATAAGTATATGAAAACTGCAGCTGAAATCGCTAGTGTGACCAATTCGACCTTAATGGATGAGGCTAACCCATTCTTTGGAAGTGAGATTGCCCCTGCTGTAAATGGTTTTATTAGCCAAGCGCACAATGGGGATGCTCCTGATATTCAAAGCTATTTAGACGATCTTCAAGATAGAGCTGAAAAATGGTCCGCTAATCAATAATAGAAGCTGGTGAGTGTAGAGGATGTTTTTGTTCCCCTACGCTCACCTAATAGAGGAAAATGACGCAACTAGTAAGCTGAAATTCAAATTAAAGGAGATTTATAGGCATGAAAATAGGGTTAAGCTCATATAGCTTGTTTGCTACTTTGAAATCTGGCGAAATGACTATTCTTGATGTAATGGAATGGATCGCAGAACAAGGGGGAGAACATGTTGAATTAGTACCTAATTTGGGTTTTACATTAGAAGATCAAACTCAAATAGAGAAGGTCCGCAATAAGGCAAAAGAACTTGGTCTAGATATATCCAATTATGCGATTGGTGCGAATTTTCTACAACCTAATAAAGAAAGTTATCAAGCAGAAATGAACCGTGTGAAAAAAGAGGTAGATATTGCACATCAACTAGGTGTTAAACTGATGCGTCATGATATTGCTTGGAGACCGATTCCCGAAACATCCATTGCAAATTTCGAAGCAGATTTACCAATGCTTGTGGAGGCTTGTCAAGAAATTGCTAATTATGCAAGCCAATACGGCATAACTACAAGTATTGAAAATCATGGTTATTATGTGCAAGCTAGTGATCGAGTTCAAACTGTTCTTCACCATGTAAACCGTGCGAATTTTAAAACGACTTTAGATGTTGGTAATTTCTTGTGTGCCGATGAAAATCCTGTTACAGCTGTTAAGAAAAATATACGTTATGCCTCAATGGTGCATATAAAAGATTTTTATCATCGTCCTGCCCATCTATATCCAGGAGAAGGGTGGCTAGAGACTATTTCTGGAGATTATCTACGCGGTGCCATAGTGGGTCATGGTGACATTCCGATGAGAGAAGTTCTAAGAGTAATAAAAGATAATGGATATGACGGATATCTATCTGTCGAGTTTGAAGGTATGGAGGATAGCAGGCGGGCATCAAAGCTTAGCCTAGACAATCTTCGAAGAATGTGGAACGAAATATAAAGGAGGATTTTAACATGAAAATAGGTATCATTGGAGCTGGATCAATCTCTGAAAGTCACTTAGAGTCATATCATCATCATCCAGAAGTGGAGATTTTTGCAATTTGTGATCTGAATAAAAAAAGGGCCAATGAAAAAGCAAATAAGTATCAAGCAACACATGTATACACAGATTATCTTCAATTGCTAGCAAATAAAGATATTGAAGCAGTAAGCATATGTACATGGAACAATACACATGCTGAAATAGCTATTGCTTCCTTACAATCAGGGAAGCACGTTCTAGTAGAAAAGCCTCTCTGTAAAACAGTAGAAGAAGCATTGAAAGTGGAGGAGGCCGTTAAAAGTAGCGGTAAAATTTTACAAGTAGGCTTTGTGCGCAGATATGCGACAAACACCAAAATTGTTAAAAAATTTGTCGATGGCGGGGATTTAGGTGAAATTTATTATGCAAAAGCTTCATGTTTACGAAGATTGGGAAATCCAGGTGGTTGGTTTGCTGATAAAGAACGTTCAGGAGGCGGCCCACTAATAGACTTAGGTGTACATGTTATTGATATATGTTGGTACTTAATGGGTAAGCCAAAAGTGAAGTCAGTTAGTGGAAATACATATAGTAAGCTTGGTAACCGCTCAAATGTTGAAAATTTATCATTTTATCAAGCGGCAGATTATGATCCAAGTAAAAATACTGTTGAAGATTTAGCAAATGCTATTATTCGTTTTGAAAATGGAGCATCTCTAATGGTAGATGTTAGTTTTACTCTTCACGCCAAAGAAGATATGATTACTGTAAATCTCTATGGAGAAAACGGAGGAATCGAACTAGAGCCAGAACTACATGTAATTACAGAGAGATATAATACTATTTTAAATGCCGCTCCACAAATAGACAATAAATCCTTTGACTTTGTGCAGGCCTTTCAAAATGAAATTGATCATTTTATTGCAAGTGTAAAAGGTGAAACACAAACTTTTAGCCCTGTGGAAGATGGTGTTGAAATAATGAAGATACTTTGTGGTATTTATGAATCGAGTGAAAAAGGAATCGAAGTCCAGTTTTAAATTAGATTAAAAAAACCTTGTATCATTTGTTTGGTACAAGGTCTTATTTAATTTTTTTGTTAATAAATGCTTATCATTGGATAGCTTCAGTATTCTACAATATATGGACATTTCTCATAAAGTAGAAAAAGTGACTCACCTAAGGTTAGCAATTTTCTTATAAGGAAGGATAATTTAACGATGAACAAGTATCGATTTTTAAAGTTATTTTACTTTTGTTTTTCTCTTGGTACTGGTGCATTTCAATTTTTAAATTTATTCTACGTCGATTTCGGATTAAACTCTGTGGAAATTAGTGTATTATTTGCGGTTGGCCCGATGGTAATGGTCGTTGCACAACCGTTATGGGGCATGTTAACCGATTATCTTAATTCCCCTAAAATAACATTATTGATTATGATTTTAGGTGCAGCAACAACTGCCTTGTGGTTTCCTATTACTATAAATTTTGAACATTTACTCATTTTAAATATTATTTATTTCTTTTTTCATAGTGCTATTCCGCCGATTGCAGATGTGACAGCAATATCAATAATTGGAAGTAGAAAAGATTTTGGAAAGATTCGTCTGTGGGGATCCATAGGATACGCAGTAGGGGTGGTGGCGATTGGAAGATTGCTAGACATTTTTGGTTTAGATATTATGTTTGTTTTACATAGTAGTTTAATTGTTTTTGCTCTAATCCTTGCACTTCAATTACCGGTTCAGACAGCTAAAAAAAAGCAGTTTCATTTAAAGAAGGTTATTCGTTTATTTTATAATCCAGCATTTTCTCTATTTCTAATCTTCAGCTTTTTTTTACACTTGCCAGTTCATGCAAATAACTCCTTTTATGCCGTATACTTACAGGATTTAGGTGCATCGATTAGTTTAGTTGGTATCGCTCTCTTAATTAAATCCATTTTAGAAGTCCCATTTTTCTCTATGTCAAAAAAACTAATGAGTGTTTTTACTTTTCCTATATTGTTAACATCAGTAGCTTTTTTTTATGGCCTACGTTGGCTTGTACTAGGTATAAGCGACAATCTAGATACATTAGTATGGTCACAAATCTTACTAAGTCTATCATATAGCATTCATTATTTTGTTGCTGTCGCTTATGTTGATGAGCTGACACCTATTAAATACCGAGCAACTGGTCAAACAATTTATTGGGCAGTGGCACTCGGTTTAGCCGGAATAATAGGGAATTTAATAGCTGGGTGGTTATTACGTTTTATCGAAATAAATCAGATGTATCAGTTAGCGACAGCAGTTTCCTTTACCTCTATTTTCCTATTATGGATAAAACGGAAGACGAAGCAGGAAGACTGACAAGCGTCATTCAATGTACGTCTCCTCTAGCTAAGAGTTTATCAATATGAATCACTTGATTAAAGAGGTAAGGTTTATTGATGATAAATAATAGAGAATATATTCTTTTGACGAAAACATAAAAGAAAGTAATATAATAAGGAACTGTATTTAATTGGAAATTCATAAAGAATCACTATAATTTAATGTTTTTATGTCTAATTTTATTGGTTTTTCATACTAAGGTTTTCTAATATAATGATATATAAAATAAATTTATAGGAGCATTTTAAGTATGAGGTAATCCCTTTTAACCATATTGCTTAATAAATGAAACATGCCATCAGACATCGTAGGAACTTTTTTTAAAAATGCACTATTTTTTTGTAAAAAAAAGAAACCGGTTTCTTCAAGGAGGGTTTTAAATGAATCGTTTAGCTATTATTCAATCGACTAAATATTCACTTGAACAAAGATTAAAAACTTTAATGGAAGCGTTGACTTTAGATGAAAAAATTACCCTTTTAAGCACCTCGCAAAGTGCTGTACCAAGGTTAGGCATAAAAGAATATGCGGTTGGAGGGGAAGCAGCGCACGGAGTAGTAGATAGGGAAGGTAGTAAAACTAGTGTTTTTCCGCAGCCAATCGGATTGTCCCAAACCTGGAATAAACAACTTCTGTATCAGGTTGGAAGTATGATCGGGGATGAGGCAAGAATTTTTTATCAATTAAAGAATGAGAAGACAGGATTAACCTTGTGGGCACCAACGATAGACATGGAAAGAGACCCTAGATGGGGAAGAACAGAGGAAGCTTATGGTGAGGATCCTCATTTAACCGGAGAGCTTTCAAAAGAATTGATTAAAGGGATGCAAGGTGAAGATCCTTTCTATGTCAAGCTTGTTGCAGCTCCTAAGCATTTTTATGGCAATAATAATGAGGTCGGAAGAGAATCCACCTCTAATAGCATTGATCTAAGAAACCGAAGAGAATATTACTTAAAAGCATTTGAACCTGCCTTTAAAGAAGGTAAGGCATTATCAATGATGACAGCTTATAATGGTGTCAATGGTATCCCATGCATGCAAATAAATGAAATCGAGGAAATCGTTCGAAAGGAATGGGGCATGGATGGATTTATCGTCAGTGATGGTGGAGCACTAACATTAAATGTCGAAGAATATAAATATTATCCTACCTATGAGGAAGCTCTTGCCGATGCACTAAAAAAAGGAATCGATTGTTTTGTTGATCGCAAAAAAGTGGTCGAGGATGCTGCGAAAAGAGCACTAGACAAGCAGCTTATTCAACCTGAAGATATCGACAGAGCTGTAAATCGTATATTAAAAGTTCGTTTTCGTTTAGGCCACTTTGATGAAAACAATCACAAAAACCCTTACAGCAGTGTTGATCTAGACAAAATGTGTAGTGTGGAACATCAGAAGCTGGTTAGAGAGGCAACAGATGAATCCATTGTTCTTTTGACAAATAACCAATCATTACTACCACTATCAAAAGAGATTAAAGATATAGCTATCATTGGTCCAACCGCAAATCATATTTATCGAGATTGGTATACTGGCTATCCTCCTTATACCATTACACCACTAGCAGGAATTCAAAACTACTTGCCAGATACCAAAATTTCTTTTTGTGATGGGTTTGACCGGGTTATATGGCGAACAAAAGGTGGAAAAACGTTAACAATTAATGAAAAGAAAGAATGGATGGCATTAGGAAAAAATGAACCGAAAAAAGCGATGATAGTAGATGAAGATTGGGGTGGAAATTGGCATTTATTTAAGAGTCCAGTAACAGGTAAATATTTAACACTGCACGAGTCTGCTGATTCCTTTATAGCTACAAAAGAAGAGGTTTTTGATTGGTTTAACCGAGAAAAAGTAAAAGTTAATCTTAAGACGAATGCATACTACCAATTAGAAAGCTGGAATGGAGAAAATATATCCATTGATAAAGAAGGTCGTGTCAATACTTCTGAGCAAGATCCCTCGCAATTTGAGCGTATCGTTATTGAGAATGGTATTGATCAGGCTGTAGAGATGGCAAAAAATAGTGAGGTTGCAGTTGTCTGTGTAGGAAATCATCCAATGATAAATGGCAAAGAAACAGAAGATCGGAAAAATATTAATTTAGCAGATTATCAACAGGAATTGATTCGTGCAGTTTATCAAGCAAACCCTAACATGATTCTTGTCGTGATTAGTAGTTATCCTTATGCTTTAAATTGGGAAAAAGAGCATATACCTGCCATTATCTATAGTTCGCATGGCTCTCAGGAATTAGGAAACAGCTTAGCAGCTACACTTTTCGGTGAAAATAATCCATCAGGAAAGCTGAGCATGACCTGGTACAAGAATAATGATCTGCTTCCATCCATTTTGAATTATGATATTCGAAAAGGGAAAAGTACGTATCAGTATGCGGAAGACAATGTATTATTTCCGTTTGGCCATGGCTTACACTATGCTGAAGTTTCTTATCATAATCTCCAGACTGAACCAGCCATCATATCAAATGATCAACCTATAAAACTATCCTTTACAATTAGGAATGAAAGTAATATACCAGTTAAAGAGGTTGTGCAAATATATGTCCGTTTTACGGAAACCTATTACGAAAGACCAAATAAATTACTCGTTGGATTTGAAAAAGTAGTTCTTTTACCCAAAGAAGAAAAAAGTATGACGATATCGATACATTCGGATCAATTACATGTCTTTGATGTTAGGAAAGAACAATACATACTTGAAAAAGGCTTTGTTCAATTTTTAGTAGGTTCATCCAGTGAAGAGCTTTTTATTAGATCTGATCTATACCCTATGAAAGGCGAGGAAATAACGGGAAGATCGCTTGATGGCCTCACTCCTACCGAGAATTATGATGCATACGACAACGTTTATTTAACAAAAGGCGAAGAGGAGAAACCTTGTGTAACAACGGATAACGAGGGGTGGATCATGTTCAGAAATGTGGAAGCGAGCGATAACAATCAGATAACAATCCGCGCTAAAGGTAGTGGTGTATTAAAAATATATGATAACGAGAAAATGCTAGAGCCTCTATGTTCGAAAGAAATCGATACGAAGACATGGAACGATGTCAATTGTGTATTGAAACCATGGCAAGATAAGAAGGACATTTATCTATGGATAGAAAAATTAAAATTACAATCTATTCAATGGAAGAGAGGCTGAGAAATGATGAAGCATATTCTACCACGAAAAGGTATTTGGACGGAAACCCCAGCCCAGAAATGGGAGGATGCGCTAGTAAGTGGTAACGGAAGCCATGGTGTCATGGTTTTTGGAGATCCAATAAAGGATACGATTGTTGGCAATCATTGTAGACTATACTTACCTCAAGGAAATAGTGATCAGCTGCCAGAAATGGCACCATATCTAGATAAAGTACGTGAAATAATCCGAACAAAAGGGTATGAAGAGGCCATTGCCTATTATTATCGAAAGTCTACAGAATTAGGCTATGAAGGATTGACGATGAGTGATCCTTACCATCCTGGTTTTCATTTATTTATCGAGACAGATCATCACAATTATTCCCGATATAGGCGAAGTATCGATTATGAAACTGGTGAATTGCAAGTTTCCTATCAAGTTAATCATCAGAGCTATCGTCGGAAAACGTTCGTATCCCAAACGAATAATGCTATTATTCATGAATTAAGTCCAGGAAATTATCATATTTCTTTAAAGCAATATGTGGATAAAAAAATGAAACAGCGAACAGTCATAGAAGAAAATGTCATTCATGCACAATTTGATTATGAGTATAGTGATGCTGGATATGATGTTTGGATCCAAGTAATTGGTGCGGATAAGCTAATCACTAGTCATGAAGCAATCAATATTTGTGCCACTTCACCTACAATACTCGTCATGAAAATTATACCATATGATATAGAGAGCAAGAGATCAGTTTTTTCCAAAATGATAGAGAATGGTATAACTTATACTAAGCTTTTTCAGAAACATTGTGACATTCATCGAGATAGATTTGAGCGGGTGGAGCTAAGTCTAACAACTGATCACGAAAGGTTGAGATCAATTGATGATATCGTATTAGAAGCTAAAAGAAACAAATCGATTTCACCAGTGTTGTTAGAAAAAATGTATGATGCAGGAAGGTATATGTATATATGTAGTGCCGGTGAATTAACTCCTAACCTACAAGGAATCTGGACAGGAACCTTTGAGCCTGCCTGGAGTGGGGATTTCACTTTTGATACCAATGTAGAGTTATCCATTGCAGCAGCTTTATCTAGTCATCAACTTGAGGGTATGCAAGGTTACTTTCGCTTAATAAAAGAACTCATCCCAGAGTTTAGAGAAAATGCTAAAAAATATTATGGAGCAAGAGGGGTGATGGCTGCCATTCATGCTAGTAACAGTGGTAAGCACCTTCATTGGAATGAGGATTGGCCATTACATTTTTGGACCTGTGGAGCAGGCTGGCTCGCCCATTGGTACTTCCAATATTATCGGTTTACTGGGGACAAAATCTTTCTAAAAGAAGAAGCGATACCGTTTTTAAAGGAAATTGTATTATTCTATGAGGATTTCTTAATCGAGGACGAGGATGGCACCTATCGATTTACCCCTTCCTATTCTGCTGAAAATGGATGCGCGGATAATGCAACACAGGATATAGCTGTAGCCAAGGAAGTGTTAACAAATTTAATGATAGCACATGATATTTTATCAATGGACTCACCAGAGCGCACTAAGTGGCAACAAATGCTACAAAAATTACCTGCCTATCAAATCAATGAAGATGGTGCTTTAAAGGAATGGTTAACTCCAGGAAAAGAAGAGAACTACAACCATCGGCATTTTTCTCATCTTTACCCTGTCTTTCAAAGCAGAGAATTTAATGAAATTACAGATCCGAAGATGTGGAGTGCAGCCAAAATAGCTTTTGATAAGAGGTTAGAAGCATGGCTTTTAAATAAAGAAGCAGATACGTCCTCGACACATGGTCGTATGCATTCTGCTCTTTGTGCGACGCAATTTCATATGCCAGATCTTGTGGAAGAGGTCTTCCATTTGCTCGTAAAAAATAATTGCTTCTATACCTCTTTAATGATGTCACACTATAATGATCAAGAGGTGTTTAATGTAGATGGCAATGGGGCGTTACCTCAAGTGGTTCATGAAATGCTCGTTGACTATAGCCATCATCGCTTAACACTATTAGGTGCTTTACCTAATTCATTGAAACAGGGAGAGATTCGTGGCATTCGACTTCCGGAACAAATGCAGGTTACTTTTTTAAAGTGGGATCTTACTAAGAAAAATATAGCTATGGAGCTTTTAAGTGAGATTGAACAAACATTGGAAATCTATTTGCCTCTTTATTCAGAAGCAGATGTGTCGGAAAAGAGGTTCACTTTATATCCCAATCAACCAAAAAGCTTGGTAATACAATTATAAAAGGAGCCGATCAGTCAGATGTATCATGATAAATTAGACAAATTTCCTGAAGGGTTTTTATGGGGAGCGGCATCAGCAGCATATCAAATCGAAGGAGGATGGGATGTAGATGGAAAAGGTCCTTCCATCTGGGATCAATTTACGAAGATACCAGGGAAAACCTTCCAAGGAACAAATGGAGATATAGCAGTAGATCATTATCATCGTTACAAAGAAGATGTTCGTTTAATGGCAGAAATGGGATTGAAGGCCTACCGTTTTTCTGTTGCATGGAGTCGAATTCTTCCAAGTGGTAAAGGGGAGGTAAATGAAAAAGGGTTACTATTCTATGAAAATCTCATTGATGAACTTAAGAGATATGACATTGAGCCTGTTTTGACATTATATCATTGGGATATTCCACAAGCCTTACAGGACGAATACCAAGGCTGGGAATCGAGAGAAGTGATAGACGATTTTGATCATTATGCTAGAATTTTATTTGAAAGATTTAAAGATAAGGTAAAATATTGGGTAAGCTTTAATGAACAAAACGTATTTACAGCACTTGGTTACCGCTGGGAAGCACATCCACCAAATATCGCTGATGTGAAGCGAATGTTTGAAGCAAATCATATTATTAATCTAGCAAATGCAAAGGCCATTAACAGTTTTCATGAATTAGTTCCAAATGGTATGATTGGACCAAGCTTTGGCTATGGACCCATGTACAGCCTTGATTGTGAACCGAATAATGTGTTAGCAGCACTGAATGGGGAAGAATTTCAAAATCACTGGTGGTTAGATGTCTATGTAAATGGTAAATATCCTAAAGTGACTTTTAAGCAACTAGAAAAATTAGGAGTAGCACCATCCATCAAAGATGGTGACTTGGAGCTGCTGCAATCTGCTAAACCAGATTTTCTTGGTGTAAATTATTATCATGGAGGTACGGTAAGGGCAAATGAGATTGAATTCCCTCTTCAAGAAAGTGAGGCAGATTTGGAAAAAGATTTTCAAGCAACCGATCCTTATCTCATGCAGCCAAAAGAAGAGCAAGCACAAAGTCCTGAAAAAAGGATGTTTGCCAATGTGTCGAATCCTCATTTAGAAAAAACGAAATGGGGATGGGAAATCGATCCGATTGGTATTCGAATTGCTTTAAGAAGACTACAAAATCGCTATCATTTACCAATGATGGTGACGGAAAATGGCTTAGGTGCTTATGATCATCTAACAGAGCAGCGTACCATTGAGGATGACTACCGAATTAATTACCTAAAGGAACATATTGTAGAAATTCAAAAAGCATTGACAGATGGAGTAGAATTACTCGGCTATTGCGCATGGTCCTTTACCGATCTTTTAAGCTGGTTAAACGGTTATCAAAAAAGATATGGCTTTGTCTACATTGATCGGGATGAACAAGATGAAAAGGAATTAGAAAGAATTCCGAAAAAAAGCTATTACTGGTATAAAAAACTGATTGAAACAAATGGTAACTTGGTAGACTAATTTCTAAGTTAGCCAGCCACAGATGGTGCAATCTCCAAAGTAATTGATGCTCCATACGATACTTAGACTATTAGCGTCTGTTAGTCCACAGCTATTGGAACAACTTCTTCTGCATAAGGATATTACAGATGCTTTTTTTGTTCCTCTTTTAAAAGCGTTTGCACCATGAATAGGATATTTATTGCTTCATTAGAGGGGAAGTAGTGAAAAGATTTTACAGAATTGTTCTGAGATAACTCTTAACTAGAGAATGTGGGATCCAAGCTATAAACGCCAGAATGAGCAAACTGCCGGCCTAAAATGACGTTTATCCAAGCAATAAACGCCAGAATGAGCAAATGCGAGGTCAAAATGACGTTTATCCAAGCTATAAACGTCAGAATGGGCAAACTGCCGGCCCAAAATGACATTTATCCAAGCTACACCAGAATGAGCAAATGCGAGGTCAAAATGACGTTTATCCAAGCTATAAACGTCAGAATGGGCAAACTGCCGGCCCAAAATGACATTTATCCAAGCTATAAACGCCATTTCTAGCAAAATCCTGAACTAATTTGTACGTAATCCAAATCGAGAGTGGCAAAAAAACGAAAGAAGAGAAGGGGGATTGTTTTTGAAAAAACTACTTAAGGTGAAGTACAAGCTATTAGGAATTTTCATTTTGGTGACTGCAATCCCCATTCTTCTTGTTGGTGCTTATTTGAATTTTGGAACAAGGGAAATCGTTTTGTCCAATACGATGAGTGAAGTAGAGGCAAATGCAGATAAAATGGAGATGCGCTTAAAATCAATCATCAAGCGTGTGATCAATATATCTGATTTAATCTATATCAATCAAGACTTAAAAACATTTCTAGCTGGTCAGTATGACTCTCCACTTGAAGTGTATAATGCCTATAATCAATATCCAGTTTTTGATGATTATTTAACCTATTATGAAGAAATCGAAAAAATCCAATTTTTTATGAAAAAGGATATCATTACTGATTCTCATTTTATTTATGCGAATAAGGTCATCCAAAATCAACACTGGTATCAAAATGCATTAATGAAGCGTGGGAGACTGACATGGTTATATATGCAGGATCATTGGACAAGCAAGAAATACTTAGCGCTCACAAGAACGGTTTTTGATCATGAGAATCAACCTTTAGGTGTATTAGTTATTTATATATCCCCCGATATATTAAAATCTGTAGTAGAAGGTGTTTCCTATAATACCTTTATTACACTTGATAATAAAAGGATCGTGTATAATCAAAATATTGCCTTACTTGGTAGACACGCTAATTTTTATCAGAACAGAAATGCAGATATTGGTAATTATGTAATGGACAAAACGATTAATGAGGAAACAGTGAAGATTAATGTTCATAGTTTTCGACCAGAGAAATCACTAGATAATACGATTCAAATAGCAACACAAGTTCCAATTGACGGCATTATTCATGAACCGAATACTATTTTTACACGAGGCTTTCTCATTAGTTTGGGTGCACTTTCTATTTCACTAATACTCATTGGCTTTTTTACGAATAGTTTTCATAAAAGAATTCAGCAATTACGAAGGGCCATGTTCCAAGTAGCAAAAGGAAACTTCCATATTACACAGGAAATGAAGGGTCATGATGAAATAAAAGAAGTGTACAAGGATTTACAAACCACATCCAAAAGTGTGCAAAAAATAATTGATGAAGTTTATATTCATAAGATTAAAGAAGAGACTTGGAAGCGCAAACAAAAAGAGATGGATTTTAAGATGCTCGCAAGTCAAATCAATCCACATTTTCTTTATAATACATTAGAAATGATACGAATGAAGGCTATATTGAATAAAGATCCTGAGGTAGCAAAAGTAATAAAAATGCTCAGCAAAATGATGCGCTCTTCCCTAAAGCGAACTGATCAATCGATCCCATTGAGTGAAGAGGTTGCTTTAATTGAAAACTATTTAGAAATTCAGAAGCTACGATTTGGGGAACACTTATCCTATAAAATGGAGATAGATGAGAATATCCTTTCTTATAAAATAACACCATTATTGATTCAACCATTAGTCGAAAATGCGATCATTCATGGTTTAGAAATGAAGGAAGAGCCAGGGATGTTACGAATTCGCATCCAAGAAGATGGGGACGATATTCTTGTAGAAGTAAATGACAACGGGGTAGGTATGTCTTTAGAAAAGTTAAATGAATTAAATAATAGAATGAAAGATCAAGACTATCAATCAAATGGGAATAGTATTGGGTTACACAATGTCCATCAACGAATTAGCTTACTATATGGTGACAAATATGGCATTAGGATGGACAGTGTTGAAGGAAGCGGAACGACAATGTCGATGAATTTACCTAAGCAGAAGAACTAAACAATCGACTTTGAAAGGGAGGTAATTCACCTATGTTAAAAGTACTCTTTGTTGACGATGAACCATTAATTCGTGAAGGCTTATGCTCAATTATTGATTGGAAGTCGTATGGTTATCGAATAGTTGGAACTGCTAAAAATGGAAGAGAAGGATTGGAATTAATTAGACAGCAAAACCCAGATCTCGTCTTTGTGGATATTAAGATGCCAGGAATTAGTGGAATTAATATGGTGGCCCGTGCAAAGGCATTTGGAAATACTGCTAAATATGTCGTATTGTCGGGATACTCTGACTTTACCTTTGCACAGGAATCGATCCGTTTAGGAGTGGAATCCTATTTGTTAAAGCCAGTAGACGAAAATGAATTAATCCCATTAATCCAAAAAATAAAAGAAAAATGTATCGAAGAACGTAAGCTGGATTCCCAACTACTTCACTATGAAAAAATGGTGGAGAAGCAGGAATGGAAGGATCTATTAGTAGGAAAACTAGACACATTAAGTCAGAGGCTTTTATTCACTTATGAAAATGATACCTTTCATTTAGCAAATATAATTGCAAGTAAACCAATTGATTGGGAAAACATACAGAATAAGCTATTGTCTATGGAGGACTATCAGACAAAAATCTTACAGATGGAACAGAGTATTTGCATTCTATTCATTAATTATGATCGATCCACAATAAAGAGTTATTTGGAAAAGGCTAGAATGAAAATAAAATCGATTGCAAGGGATACTAAGATACAACTAGTAGAAAAAACATTCTCCCTATTAGATTTATCTACAGGTTATCAGTCCTTACGTCATTTGGAAGATTTTCGATTTAGTTATGACGATACCATTATTTTTACAGATAGAATCATTCATTCTAGAGAAAATAGACCAAAAGCAGCGCAGAATTGGGATGATAAAATATCACAAGTACTTGAATTTGAGAACTTTTTAAAGCTAGATCATTTGTTGGACGAAATCAAGGAATACTATCAACGACATGTGGTTAAAAAGGAAAATATTCTCGTCGAATTAATCGAGCTGGTGAAAAATGTCTATAATCGCCTTAGCAAAACTAATCCTGATGTAAAAGAAATAAAGCTTGACGAATGGATGGAACAAATCTACCAATCTCCTAATTTAATCATGTTATTAGATTGTCTTAAGCAAAGATTTATTCAATTGTCGACAAAGGTTAACGGATTTGTTGGAAATATTGATGATCCTGTCAAAAAAATCATCCAATATATCGAGCAATATTATGATAAGGAACTCAATTTGAAATTGATGGCAGAGCTATTTAAATATAATCCGTCTTATTTAGGAAAAAAATTTAAAAATTATACAGGGGATTATTTTCATATATATTTAGACAAAGTACGGATGCAAAAGGCACAACAATTACTAGAAGAAAGAAAGCTAAAGGTTTATGAAGTGTCAGAAATGGTTGGCTATCATAATATTGATTATTTTTATAAAAAGTTCAAAAAATATATTGGCATTAGTCCAAAGGAATTTCAAAAAAGAGCGATAGAATTACAGGAAAGACATGAATAGAATGGGGGAATGGAAATGGGGATAGATCGACCGCTTTATGTTGCATTACAATATATTTATTATTTTTTGATGACAAATATCTATTTTATGCTTGCAAATATTCTTTTTTTGGTGATATTTTTATTTGTCGAATTAACATTGGATAATATTCTATTATTTTATTTGGCGCTATTACCAGCCGGGCCTGCCTTTGCTGCACTTTTTGCGTCAATGGGCAAGTTAGTTCGAGAGAAAGAAATCAGTCCGACAAAGGATTTTTGGAGCTATTATAAGAAGAACTTCATGATTGGTACGAAGTACTGGCTGTTAAAATGGACGATCCTCGTTATTCTATTGTTAGATTTGCGTTATACAGGCTTTAATATCCAGGTTTTAACACCGATTATCTTTATTTTAATTATTGTCGCATTACTCATTTTATTATATGCCTTTCCTATATTAACAAGGTTTGAAGTGAAAATAAAAAATTTATGGCTTGTCGCGATATATGCCAATTTTAAATTTTTTAAAACAACATTATTAAATCTATCTACCTTTGTATCATTAGGTGTTATCTATTACTTTGCACCTAGTATTACGATTTGGTTTTGTATGAGTATTGCTACCTTTTTTATTATGTTTAATATGCGTAAGCCATTTGAAGTAATGGAATTAGAAATGTCAAATGAGAACAAGGAGCGTAAGGATGAAAAAGCATAAATTTATCATTTGGTTAGTACTAGGTATCATTGCCATTGTCGCCCTACTTTTTATCATTTCAAATCAGACCGATTCCGAGAAGAATGATAACAAAAATGTGGCTATCGTGAAAGATTTTAAGGAGATTACGAGTATTAAAGTATTAGCAGACAAAAAAGTGGAGTTAAAGAAGGAAAGTGATCAATGGAGATTACAGGGGGTGGGACGTGAACAAAATAATGAAAAGGTTTCTCATTTTGTGGAAACAATGCAAGGATTACAAGGAGTCGAAGCAAATGTTAAACCAAATGAGGTAAGTTTGCAATTTCCAGAGGTTACTGTCGTATTTGCGGATGAGGATGGAGACAAACAACGTGTATCAGTTGGTCAGACGAATGTAAATGGGGATAAATATTATATTGAACATCATGAAACAGAAACGATTTATCTAGTGGATCGAACGGATATTGAAACCATTCCATTAAATGTAAATAGCTTGTTAGATAATCAAATTATTAGCATCAATGCCAAAGAATTAGAGAAGATTGATATTGAGAATGGAACGGAAATTATCCAGCTTCGTAATGACTCCCCTTTTACGGAACGCGAGTCACTTGCCCATATTAGCGGATGGTATATGTATCAGCCATATAAAAGTGTATATAGTGTAGCCTTTTCGAAAATGGAAGCAATCCTGGGTGGACTCGAAGGCTTAACTAAAACTCAAGTTGTGGAGGATGCAACAAAGCTCGGAAAAACAGATTTTAAAATTACCTTTCAAGCAAAGGACCAATCAGAAACATTGCTTATCGGGGAGCCTGCTGCCAATCAGCAATACTATGCTAAATTGGAAGGGGAGGACGAAGTATTTACTGTGACAACGGAAGCTTTAGAGCCATATAGTCATCCTTCCTTTGATTTAATTGATCATTTTGTTCATATTCTCCCATTAAATGCAGTGAAAGAATTAAAAATTCAATCAAACGAATACCATTGGACGGTTTTGGGGGAACACAAGAGATCAGAGGACGAAGAAGAAACAGAGTCGTCCTTTATAATAAATGATAAGCCAATACGTTTAATAGATTGGAGAGAGGCATATCAAACCTTAGCAGGACTAACTTTTGATGAAGTTGTGGAAGATTTGCCTCAAGAGATGGAGCGGGAATTAATGATTCAATATACAGCTGATACGGATCAGGAACAAGACCCAACTTACTCCTTGGAATTTTTATCGATGGATGATAAATATTTTGCGCTAAACAAAAATAATGAAGGGATCGATTTTATTATTGAGAAAGATAAGGTTTATCAGGCATTAGAGGCACTGGCCAATGTTCTACCATAACTTAAACTGAGGTTTCAAGAAGAGGAGTTGATTTTAGCAACAGCTTCTCTTTTTTTACGCTAGGAAAGTATAAATTTTTTTCAGGAAGTATTGCGACGAAGTGAAAATTTTGATGTCTAAAGTATTAGAAAAGCTAACACATCGGTTAATGGACGAGTGAATGCGAGTTTTTCTAACAGAGCATTGCTATCCATATCTAAAAATTACCTATAAAACTCGATCACCTCTCCTTTTTACAGGATTTATCACTAATTTATACGGTATATGGAGAAAGCGGTTTCCATTATAATTATAGGGAAGCGCTTACAGATACCGATGATTTCTCTAATCATGGAATAATTGTTGCAGGTCAAAGCCATCTATCATCGATTAAGAGATGATTATATCAATGCAACTGTTCTAACCCTGCTTGTTTATCGATTTTTACAGAAATTTAATTTAAAGGGACTGACTTTAAGCGCAGTCAATGGCCTAAGGTATTAATTTTATAATTAATATATAAAAATATCCAAAAATGGAGGGGTTAATATGGCTAAAAAGCTATCAAAATGGTTGCATGCAGTGCTTATTCTATTTACTTTGATCGCACTTGCAGCATGCAGTGATGGCGAAACTTCAAAAGAGGCTGAAAATGAAGAAGAGGGTTCCTCAGATGAACCAATAACTTTAACATTCTTCAATGCTGATGGAGGAGAAGAAAAAACGTTTGACGATCCAGTTGCCAAAAAAATAACAGAAGAAACTGGTATCAAATTAGAAATGGATTACCCAGTTGGAGGAAACGATGAGGCTATTCCTTTGATGATAGCAAGTGGGGAGTATCCTGATCTTATTTTTGCCAAAGGCGATATTGGAAAATTGATCGAAGCTGGTGGTGTTATTAAGCTTGATGATTTGATCGAAGAAAAAGGTGAAAACTTAAAAGCGATGTATGGCGATCAATTAGATCGACTACGTAATTCATTAGATGACCCAAGTATCTATACAGTTGGTACTTATGGTGTAGAAAATGCTTATTGGTCTACAAGTGGAACCTTCCAAATTCAATTAGATGTCTTGCGTGAGTTAGGCTATCCCAAGATCCGGACACTAGAAGACTTTGAAGCGGCACTAACGGAATATTATGAAAAGTACCCGGAAATCGATGGGCAAAAAACCATTCCACTATCTTTACTAGGGAGTGACTGGCGTTGGTTAATTACAGTCGGGGATCCAGCTGGTTTTGCGGCAGGATTTGCAGGAGATGGTCAATGGGTAGTAGATGAGGAAGCAGGAGAGGCAACTTATAAATTCCTTCGTCCAGAATTAAAAGAATATTTTAAATGGTTAAATAGTATGAATGCAAAAGGGTTGCTTGACCCGGAATCATTTACACACACATATGACACGTATATTTCTAAGTTATCTTCAGGACGAGTATTAAGCATTGCAGACCAAGACTGGAATTTTACTGATGCTGATAAGGCTTTAGTAGCAGATGGGAAAGAGTGGAGAACGTATGCACCACTACCAGTGACTATCAGTGAAGAATACACATCTAAATCTTTGAAAAATTATGGCTTCGCTGGTGGTTGGGGAATAGCAATCTCTTCAACTAGTGAGTATCAAGAAGAGGCATTTGAATTTCTAGATTGGATGGCATCGGAAGAGGCACAGATTCTTGTGAATTGGGGGATTGAAGGCGAACACTATGACATTGTTGATGGTAAACGAGTTATGCAAGAAGAGGATCGCGAAAGAATGAACAGTGACGCTGATTATTCTAAAGAAACAGGTGTTGGTTACTATGTCTATCCATTTCCGCAATGGGGTAATGGTGCGGTAGATTCAAGTGGGCAGCCTATCACTCCTAACTCTGAAGAACAGACAATTGCTAACTTCAATAGTGCAGAAAAAGAAGCTCTAAAAGAGTATGAAATGGAAAACTGGGTTGACTGGTTCCCACAAACAGAAGATTTAGGAATTTCGAAACATGGTCAGGCATTCAATTATAGTATTCCTGCTGGAAGTGAGCTTCAAATTATTCAACAAAAAGCCGATGATTTAACAGAACAACGTATTACACAAGCTATCTTAGGAGACCCTGCAAACTTTGATCAGGCATGGGATGATATGATTACTGAATTAGAAGCAATGAACATAGAAAAGGCAAATGAATTAATGAGTCAAAAAGTAAAAGATACGATGGAACTTTGGGGTACGAACGAATAAAAAGTATCAGGTAGAGCTTGATTCCGATTTTTCTGGATTCAGGCTCTCTCTATTCGAATTTGTATTTTATGTCTTAATCTCTTCCTTAAGTATTTTAGTCAACATCTAATAATTGCCTATAAAATTCGATCACCTCTTCTTTTTACTAGGTTTTATCACTAGTTTATACGGTATATGGGGAAAGCGGTTTCCGTTATAATATTATATAAGTAAGAAGCGCTTACATAGATTAAGGATTTCTTTAATCATGATAATTAGGTTTTCAGGTAAGGAGAGAAAAATATGAGTCAAGCAAATAATGCGTCAAACACACAGCCTGAAGCTGCTACTTCTGTAGGAGAACAAATTCAGCTTGGAACGGGAACAGGATTAAGAAAGAAGAAGAAACCTTCTGCAGGACCAGACCAAAAAAGCTTTTGGAAAAGGGCAAGTAAGCAAAAGGCACTTCTTCTCATGTCGATACCATTTGTTATTTGGTTAATTGTTTTTAAATATATCCCAATTGCAGGATGGTTAATGGCCTTTCAGGATTATAAACCACAATTTGGTTTTTTGGAGCAGGATTGGGTAGGTCTTGATCACTTTAAAGATTTATTCAATGAGCCCATGTTTTATACGGCATTAGAAAATACGTTAGGTATGGGGATTTTAGGGCTTATTTTTGGTACCGCTTCAGCCATTGTATTTGCTTTACTATTAAATGAATTGCGCTTTATGGTGGTGAAAAAGTGGACACAAACGATTTCTTATCTACCACACTTTGTTTCATGGGTTATTGCAGCTAACATTGTGATAACAATGCTTTCACAAGAAGGAATTATTAATAATCTCTTAACAGGAATGGGCTTCATTGATAATCCTATCAATTTCATGGCAATGCCTGAGATGTTTTGGGGGATTGTAACAGCAGCTGATGTGTGGAAGGAAACAGGGTGGAATGCCATTATTTATTTAGCTGCAATGGCGGGTGTAGATCCTCAATTATATGAAGCAGCAAAAGTGGATGGAGCAAGTAGAATCCGCCAAATGTGGCATATTACCTTGCCAAGTATTCGTTCTGTGATCATCGTTTTATTAATCTTAAATATTGGTAATCTAATCAATATTGGATTTGAGAAACAAATGTTACTAGGAAACAACATTGTACAGGAAAAGGCACTTGTTATAGATTTATATGCTTTAGATTATGGTATTGGTATGTTCCGATATTCGTTTGGTACAGCTATCGGTATTTTTAAGTCAGTCATAAGTGTCATTCTAATTTTGATTTGTAATGGCTTTGCCAAAAAAATAGGCGAAGGTAGGGTATTTTAATGATAAATGAACGAAAGGAGCATACACAATGAAAAAGAAATGGACAGCTTTTGATATCATATTGACGCTATTTATGCTATTTGTTGTTGTCATTACACTTTACCCGTTCTTAAATATATTGGCGATTTCTTTGAATGATGCGACAGATACAGCAAGAGGTGGTATTCATATTTGGCCTAGGGAATTTACCTTTGCGAATTATGAAGAGATTTTTGGTAGTAACGATCGTTTACTACAAGCCTTCTTCATGTCTATTTTACGAACAGTCATTGGTACGGTTACAGGAATTATTGCAAGTACCATGCTGGCATATACGTTGAGTAGAAAGGATTTCGTCTTAAATGGCTTTGTTGGCTTACTATTAGTGCTAACAATGTTCATTAGTGGTGGTCTGATTCCAGAATATATGTTAATTCGTAATCTTGGTTTAATTAATGATTTTTCTGTTTATATTCTACCGATGCTACTGTCTGCCTTTAATGTAATCGTAATCCGCTCGTTTATGGATAACTTACCAGCAGCGTTAGAGGAATCAGCAAAAATAGATGGGGCTAATGATTTTGTGATCTTTAGTCGGATTATTATCCCGCTCTGTATGCCAGTAATTGCAACGATAGCATTATTTTTGGCCGTAGCACAATGGAATAGTTGGTTTGATACGTATCTTTATGCTAGAAGCAATGAAGCATTAACGACTTTGCAATTCGAGCTGATGAAGATTATTGACAATGCCAATATTTCCAGTGGTGATATTAATTCACAAAATGCTGAAATTGTAGCAGGTCAAACGAATCCACAGTCAATTAAAATGGCGATTACCATTATTGCAACTGTTCCAATCCTTCTAGTCTATCCATTTTTACAGAAATATTTTGTAACAGGGCTAACATTGGGGGCAGTCAAGAGCTAAGGTATTAATTTTATAATTAATATATATATAAACATTCAAAATGGAGGGGTTAATATGAGTAAGAGGCTATCAAAATTTTCGCTAGCAGTACTTATTTTACTAGGCTTAGTCGTACTTGCTGCATGTAGTGATGGCAAAACTTCAGATAATGCAGAGAAGGAAGGAGAGGGTTCCTCAGATGAACCATTAACTTTAACATTCTTCAATGCTGATGGAGGAGAAGAAAAAACGTTTGATGATCCAGTTGCCAAAAAAATAACAGAAAAAACTGGTATCAAACTAGAAATGGATTATCCAGTTGGTGGAAATGATGAAGCGATTCCTTTAATGATTGCTAGTGGGGAATACCCTGATCTTATTTTTGCCAAAGGTGATATCGGTAAATTAATCGAAGCTGGAGGTGTCATTAAGCTGGATGATTTGATCGAAGAAAAAGGTGATAATCTAAAAGCAATGTATGGCGATCAAATTAACCGTCTTCGTAATTCAATTGAGGATCCAAGTATTTATACAGTAGGAACATATGGTGTGGAAAATGCCTACTGGGAAACGAGTGGAACCTTCCAAATTCAATTAGACGTATTACGTGAATTAGGTTACCCTGAGATTCGCACATTAGAGGATTTTGAAGCAGCGTTAACAGAATACTACGAAAAATATCCTGAAATTGATGGACAGAAAACACTCCCGCTATCGCTTTTAGGTAGTGATTGGCGTTGGCTTATTACCGTAGGAAACCCTGCAGGATTTGCAGCAGGATTACAAGATGATGGCCAATGGGCGGTTAATGACGAAACAGGTGAAACATCCTATAAATTTTTACTACCAGAATTTAAAGAATATTTCAAATGGTTAAATGGAATGAATGCAAAAGGATTACTAGATCCAGAATCCTTTACGCAAACTTATGATACGTATATCTCCAAATTATCATCTGGACGCGTGCTAAGTGTAGCCGATCAGAATTGGAACTTTGGAGATGCCGATAAAGCATTAGTTGCTGATGGTAAAGAATGGAGAACTTATGCTCCTTTACCTGTAACATTAGGAGAGGAATATAAATCTCAAGCATTAAAGGATTATGGATTTGCAGGTGGTTGGGGTATAGCTATTTCATCTACGAGTGAACATCAGGAAGAAGCATTTGAATTTCTAGATTGGATGGCATCAGAAGAAGCACAAATTCTTACTAATTGGGGAATTGAAGGCGAGAATTACGATATAGTTGATGGAAAACGTGTCATGCAAGAAGATGATCGCGAAAGAATGAACAATGATCCAGATTATGCAAAAGAAACAGGTGTCGGCTACTATGTCTATCCATTCCCACAATGGGGTAATGGTGCTGTAGACTCAGAGGGTCAACCAATAACACCAAATTCTGAAGAACAAATTGTAGCTAACTATAACAGTGCTGAGAAAGAAGCATTAAAAGAATATGAAATGACTAATTGGATTGAGTGGTTCCCATCTACAGAAGAGCTTGGTAGATCCAATCATGGCACAGTGTCCAATTATACCATACCACCAGGCAGTGATGTTCAAATTATCCAACAAAAAGCAGATGATTTAACCGAACAAAAAATCACTCAAGCTATATTAGGTGATCCAGCGGACTTTGATAAGGCATGGGAGGATATGATCGCTGAATTAGAAGCAATGAATATCCAAAAAGCAAATGAAGAAATGACACAAATGACAAAAGATAAAATGGAGCTTTGGGAAACGAACGAATAATGTAAATCAATCCATGAGCCTGATTCCAATCATTTGGATCAGGCTCCATCTATTCTATTCTAAGCTGAGAGAAGGGAGTGACAGGATTGAGTAGAAAACAATACTTATGCATGGATATTGGAGGAACAAGCGTTAAATATGGTGTTTTAACACATATGGGAGAGTTTATTTTTCAAGATAGCTATCGAACAAGACTAAGTTCGAGGCAGGAATTCCTATCAGACTTAGCGAATACAATAAATGAAATGAGTAAGAAATATGCTATTGAAAAGGTTGGCATAAGTTTTCCAGGCTTTATTAATCCACAGACAGGGTTTGCAGAATTTGCAGGAGCAATTGCGGTTTTACATGGAACGAACATAAAAGAACAATTAGAGGAAACAGTAGATTTACCCATTCTAATAGAAAATGATGCGAATTGTGCGACACTTGCAGAGAAATTAAGTGGGAACGCGGTTGGTTGTGACCATTTTATTTGCATGACAATCGGGACAGGTATAGGAGGGGGAATAGTCGTTAATGGAAAATTAGTAAATGGACATGCATTTAAAGCTGGAGAATTTGGATTAATGATTGTGGATGGGATGAGAGATGGCTATCAAACAATGCATGAAATTGCCTCTACTAGTGCCCTTATTCATCAATTTAAACAATTAAAGCATATGGATGATGATTGTTGGGTAGATGGAGAGCAAGTCTTCCAAGAAGCAGAAACAGATGTAAAGGTAAGAGAGCTACTTGATCAATGGTTTGCCTCTATTAGCTATGGAATATTTAATCTAGCAACCGTATTAAATCCCGAAAGAATCTTAATAGGTGGGGCTATTAGCGTTCGATCCGATTTATATGAAAATCTATTAGTGAAATTAAATAACATCCCATCGTGGCACGATATTCAAGCAAAAATTGTACCATGTAAGCATCATAATGATGCTGGAATCCTTGGTGCTTTATATAAATGTTTAGAGGAGGAAAAATATGATAAATGATAAATTACAAAAGATTTGGTATGGCGGTGATTATAATCCTGAACAATGGGATGAAGCAACATGGGCTGAGGACCAACGAATGTTCAAGCTCGCAGGAATAGATGTTGCAACCATTAATGTTTTTTCATGGGCTTTGAATCAACCAGATGAGAATACTTATGACTTTTCATGGTTAGACGAAACAATTGATCGCTTATATCAAGATGGGGTGTCTATTTGTCTAGCAACAAGTACAGCAGCACACCCCGCATGGATGGCAAAACGCTATCCAGATGTTCGCCGAGTAGATTTTGATGGAAAAAAACGACAGTTTGGCGGTCGACATAATTCCTGTCCTAATAGCCCAACCTATCGTAAATATGCAGAACGAATAGCGGAGAGATTGGCAGAAAGATATAAAGATCACCCTGCTGTCTTAGTCTGGCATGTTTCAAATGAATATGGTGGTTATTGCTATTGTGAAAATTGTCAAAAAGCATTTCGTGTTTGGCTCAAGGATAAATATCAAACATTAGAAGCGGTCAATGAAGCGTGGAATACACGTTTCTGGGGGCATACCTTTTATGATTGGGAGGAGATTGTTCCACCTAATGGCCTAAGCGAAGAGTGGCAAGGCGGTCAAAATACGAATTTTCAGGGTATTTCACTAGATTATCGTCGTTTTCAATCAGATAGTTTACTAGATGTCTATAAATTGGAACGTGATGCCTTGAAAAGGCATACACCTAATATACCAGTGACAACAAATCTGATGGGATTATATCCTGAACTCGATTATTTTAAATGGGGAAAAGAAATGGATGTCGTGTCATGGGACAACTATCCATCGATTGATACACCAGTTAGTATGACCGCAATGACCCATGATTTAATGAGAGGCTTAAAAAGTGGACAACCCTTTATGTTAATGGAGCAAACACCTAGTCAGCAAAATTGGCAACCATATAATGCCTTGAAACGACCGGGCGTGATGCGATTATGGAGCTATCAAGCGGTAGCACATGGTGCGGACACGGTGATGTTTTTCCAATTAAGACGTTCTCGAGGTGCGACGGAAAAATATCATGGTGCAGTAATTGAACACGTCGGTCATGAGCACACAAGAGTATTCCGTGAATCTGCACAGCTTGGACAAGAACTAGTAAAGCTCGGAGATCAAATTATTGGTAGTAGAGTGAATGCTAGAGTAGCTATTGTGTTCGATTGGGAAAATCGTTGGGCAATCCAGCTGTCGAGTGGTCCATCGATTGCCCTTGATTATGTCAAAGAAGTACACAAATATTATGATGCCTTCTATCGGAACAATATTCCAGTTGATATGATATCCGTCGAAGAGGATTTAAGTAAGTATGACATTGTTATTGCTCCAGTGTTGTACATGGTGAAGGAAGGCCATTCCGATCGTTTGAAGGAGTTTGTTAAAAATGGAGGTACGTTTGTGACGACCTTCTTCAGTGGAATTGTCAATGAAAATGATCTTGTCACATTAGGAGGCTATCCTGGTGAACTACGTGAGCTTGTAGGCGTTTGGGCAGAAGAAATTGATGCATTAGAGCCATCCCATTACAACGAGATTGTATTTAATCAATCATTCGGTTCCCTACAAGGCAAATATAAATGCAATATTTTATTTGATTTAATTCATGCAGAAAATGCAGAAGTGCTAGCAACATATGGATCCGATTTTTATCAAGGTATGCCAATTTTAACTAAAAATAATTATGGAAAAGGGGAAGCTTATTACATTGCCTCAAGTCCTGATCAGGCATTTGTTCAAGATTTTGTGGATACGATTTGTACGAACAAAAAGGTGCAGGGTATATTCACTTCTGAGGAAGGCGTAGAGGTTATTGCACGAGAAAAAGATGGTCACACCATCATTTTTGTCCTAAATCATTCTGTAGATAACAATACCTTCGATACAGGTGAGCGTACGTATGTGGATCAAATTACCGGTGAGAAATATAACGGAAAAGCAGAAATAGCAGGTAGAGATGTGCTGATATTAAAGGAGGAAAACTAGCATGAAATTTACAGATGGTAATTGGATGATCCGAGAGGGTTATCAAATACATTTTCCAAAAACAATTCATGAGATGGAACAGCAGAATGGTGCCATAACCTTATATGCACCGTGTAAGTATATTAATCATCGAGGGGATACACTAGATGGTCCTTTATTAACGATCCAATTGTCCTCTCCTATCGATGATGTGATTCGTGTTCAAACATGGCATTTTAAAGGAGAAAAAGCAAAATATCCAAATTTTGATGTATTAGATGAGGTAAATATGATCAACGTAGAAGATAAAGAAGATGAAATTTCCTTTTCCAGTGGTGGTTTGTATTTAACACTACAGAAACAGGATTTTGCCTTGTCATTCAAAAATCAGAATGGAAAGCTCACGGATGCTGATGGCAAAGGACTTGCTTGGATTAATGGTCCAGAGGAGAAAACATATATGCGTGGGCAGCTAAAGCTTGGCGTTGGAGAACATTTATATGGATTAGGTGAGCGTTTTACCCCGTTTGTAAAAAATGGCCAAACGGTAGATATTTGGAACAAAGATGGTGGAACTAGCTCCGAGCAATCCTATAAAAATATTCCGTTCTTTTTAAGCAGTAAAGGCTATGGTGTATTTGTCAACCATCCTGAGGAGGTAAGCTTTGAGCTTGGATCGGAAACCGTTTCTCGTACACAGTTTAGTGTGCAAGGAGAATATCTTGATTATTATTTCATTAATGGACCAACACCAAAAGAAGTGGTCAGTCGCTACACAACATTAACTGGTCGCCCAGCATTACCACCTGCATGGTCATTTGGTTTATGGTTATCCACATCCTTTACAACTGATTATAATGAAGAAACAGTCAATCATTTTGTTGATGGTATGGCAGAGCGTGGCATACCATTAAGTGTCTTTCACTTTGACTGCTTTTGGATGAAGGAGTTTGAATGGAGCAATTTCCTCTGGGATCGTCGTAATTTTCCAGATCCAGAAGGAATGCTAAAACGATTGAAGGACAAGGGTTTAAAAATTTGTGTATGGATCAATCCATATATTGCACAAAAATCGCTTCTGTTTGATGAAGGTCTAAAAAAAGGTTATTTATTGAAGAAACCGAATGGTGATGTTTGGCAATGGGACCTATGGCAAGCAGGGATGGGAATTGTTGATTTTACTAATCCAGAAGCTAGTAAGTGGTTCCAGGAAAAACTAAAGGGATTACTCGAAATGGGAGTGGATTCCTTCAAAACAGACTTTGGGGAAAGAATACCAACAGATGTCGTTTATTTTAATGGATCTGATCCAAATAAAATGCACAATTATTATGCTTATCTATATAATGATGTCGTATTTGATCTACTGAAACAAGAAAAAGGGGAAGAAGAAGCGATTGTTTTTGCCCGTTCTGCAACAGCTGGTGGTCAAAAATTCCCCGTTCATTGGGGAGGAGATTGTGACTCTACCTATGATGCTATGGCTGAAAGCTTACGAGGAGGCTTGTCGTTAACCACTTCCGGTTTTGGCTATTGGAGTCATGATATTGGTGGCTTTGAAAATACAGCAACTCCAGATGTGTTTAAACGTTGGACGGCATTTGGACTACTGTCTAGCCACAGCCGCTTCCATGGTAGCTCATCCTACCGTGTTCCATGGAATTTCGATGAGGAAGCTGTTGATGTAGCACGCCATTTTACGAAACTAAAAAATAGTTTGATGCCATACTTATATGAACAATCTGTAGAAAATAGTAAGACAGGGATACCAGTCATGCGATCCATGGTATTGGAATTTCCTGAAGATCCACTTTGTGAAACGCTCGATCGTCAATATATGTTAGGAGATAGCCTACTAGTTGCTCCAATTTTTAATGAGGAAGGGATTGGCTCCTTTTACTTACCAAAGGGAAAGTGGACACATCTTTTAACAGGGGAAGTAGTGGAGGGTGGAACATGGCTTAAGCAGCCATATGATTATTTTAGCTTACCATTGTTTGTTCGTCCGAATACCATTTTACCGATTGGCATGAGTGAGGATACTCCAGTTTATGAATATGTCGATAGCGTAACCTTTAAGCTTTACCAAATCGAGGATGGAGTAATCATCCGCAAGAGGTTAGTTGAAGCAAGCGGAAAAGAGGTAGGTTCCATCGAAGTAGCTCGAAAAAATAATGAATTACTCATTCATGTTGAAGGATTGGATAAATCATACCATGTTGAAGTGGTTGGACATACGAAGGTTAGTCCAGAGCAAGGTACAGAACAAGTGAAAATAAAGCTATAATATAGAATAAAGCTATCTTTATTGGTTGAATCTAACCAGTAAGATAGCTTTTTTTACTATAGGCGTGCAAGGCATGAGGAATGTCTTGCCGAGAAGCTTCATTATTAATGGTATTCCTTTCATAATAACCTTAAGTAGTGTTATAATTTTGGTTATCAAAATTTTATTAAAGAGGCGAAGAAAAATTGAAATTTGGTTTTTGGCATCTATTTAAGACAGACTTAAAGCATGGAACAACAAATTGGGTTGCCGCTATATTATTGGGTGGTTTGATTATCCTACCATCCTTATATGCATGGATGAATATTGAGGCATCCTGGGATCCGTATGGAAGAACAGAAAATATAAAAATAGGTGTTGTGAATGAAGATACCGGTGGGGAAGTTCGTGGTGAATCAATTGATGTAGGAGAAACACTGGTGGATTCATTAAAAGAAAATGATACGATGAATTGGCAATTCGTGACCAAAGAAAAAGCTATGGATGAGCTAGAATATGGTAATTATTTCGCTACAATCATCATACCAGAGGATTTTTCAAAGAAATTATCAACCGTGATCACAGACAACCCGGAAAAAGCAAACATAGAATATTACGTGAACGAAAAGATTAATGCAATCGCACCAAAGATTACAGATAAAGGTGCGGGGGCGATTGTTGATAAGGTGAGTAGTCAATTTATTTCGGAAGTAAATGGTGTAATCTTTGAGATGTTTAATGATCTTGGTATAGAAATGGAACAATCTTTACCAGATATTAAGCGATTTGAAAACTATATTTTTACACTGGAGGAAAATTTACCAGAAATTCATCAAATATTAAATCAATCCCTTAGCGATGCAGATAAAGCTGAAGGGATGATTAATGATGCCCAAGGCTTAATCCCGACTGTGAAAGATGCAGCAAATAATGGTCTAACTACAGTGAATGATACGCTTGGCTATTTGGAAAAAGCGGAGAATCGCTTGAAGGAAATGGCACCAAAGATAGAGCAGGATTTGAAAAAGATCCAATCCACTAGCCAAAAAATTAATGATTTTCTCCATGAAATCGAGAATAATCAACCAGAAATTACTCAAGGTAGTGAAATTTTAAATCAGGTAAATGGGCAATTAGATAGTACGTTAGAAAGCTTAAACACAATAGAAACGGCATTAAAACAATTACAGGAGCAAAATAATAACGAAAATAATCCCGATAATGGGGAGTCAGAACAAAATGATCAACAAATTGAAACGGCATTAAATCAAATTGCTTCAATAAAAGAATCAATAAACACAATGAAGACAAATACATCAGAAGTTGAATCAACGATACAGGAGAAACAACAGGAAATCGATGAAAGGTTTCAATCATTAACACAATTTTCAGATGATGTGAACACAACCATTGACTCTTTTGTAAAGGAATATCAACAAACCATCGCACCAAGAGTAGAAGAAGAAATCAAGCAAGCAGAATCAACGTTGACGACTGCGAAAAACATTCTAGTGGAAGTCCAAAATACATTACCAGAAATTGAACAAATGTTGAATAATACCGAAGGAAACCTAGCCGAAGGGGAAGAAATGCTTAATTATGTGCTAGGCGAATTCCCTTATGTAAATGATAAGATCAATACATTAGCTGACAAAATTCGAAGCATTCAAAGCGAAACAGATATGGAAGAGATTATTAAACTCCTCCAAAATGATCCGAATGCAGAAAAGGGATTTTTTGAGGAGCCTGTGACATTAGATACGAATAAAGTTTTTCCAATTGAGAATTATGGAACAGGAATGACACCATTCTACACTGTTTTAGCTATTTGGGTTGGTGGACTATTATTAATATCTCTAATGTCTACAGAGCCACATGATCCTTCTATTTATACCGAAAGACATATGTATTTTGGAAGATTACTGACTTTTTATGTCATCGGAATATTACAAACATTCATCGTCACCTTTGGAGATTTATTCTTATTAGGAGTAAGCGTAGACTCGGCAGTATGGTTTGTTCTCTTCGGATTATTGATTAGCTTGATTTTTATCTCTATTGTTTACACATTAGTGTCCGTCTTTGGAGATGTCGGAAAGGCGATGGCGATTGTACTTCTCGTCCTACAAATCGCAGCAGCTGGGGGTACTTATCCTGCTGTTTTATTACCAGAATTCTTTCAGGTAATTCACCCATTTTTGCCTTTTACTTATGGGATTAATCTCATGAGGGAGGCAGTAGGTGGAATTGTTTGGGATAAGGTCTATGCAGACGCTTCGATACTCACACTATTCGGGATTGCCGCCATTCTTATCGGAGCATTTTTGAAGAAACCAATTAATCATTACACGAATAAACTAAAAAAGAAATCAAAAGAATCAGGCTTGTTTCATTAAAAGTAGGGAGATTTTATCTTCCTACTTTTTTAAAAATGCACAATAGGGAAGACTGAGCCTGCATTAGAGAGCTTAAGAGCACAATAAAGAAACTTCAGCTCACAATCGATCGAGTTACAGCGCATTAACCAGATATGAAGTCACGATAGTTTGAACGAGCTCACAATGAATAAAATTCAAAGGCGATTTTGTGAGAATGGTGAGTTCACTATTCAAATCGTAAAGTGAATAGTTCTAAATGTATTCCCTCTATCATTTGTGTCAAGAGTAGGACTAATCGTGAACTCACCTCTATCAAACCATGTTTGCACGGGTGTTTTAGATTAATCCAAATAATCGTCTTAAAAATCAGGAAAGCGCTCCCTTTTCGCTCTGGTTGTGATAGAATAAAATGGTTGAGGAGGGATTTTCATGTTATTAGAACAAAGGCAGAAATTATTATTTATTGGAGATTCAGTTACAGATTGTGATCGTGCAAAGCCACATGGTGAAGGCTTGTTTCATGCGCTTGGTAATGGATATGTTTCCGTTGTCGATGCTTTCCTAAAAGCGAATTATCCTGAATTAGGAATTCGAGTTGTTAACAAAGGAATTTCAGGAAATACAGTGCGTGATTTAAAAGCGAGATGGCAGGAGGATGTCATTACACAAAATCCTGATTGGTTATCCATTATGATTGGAATAAATGATGTATGGCGACAGTTCGATTCCCCTTTTATTAAGGATCACCATGTATACATAGAAGAATATCAGGAGACTTTAACAGCACTCGTTAAAGAGTCAAAATTACAGACTGAGAATATTCTTTTAATGACCCCATATTACATAGAAATAAATGAAAATGATCTAATGAGAGCGAAAATGGACCAGTATGGAAAAGTGGTGAAACAGATAGCGGAGGAGGAAGGTTGTTTATTTATTGATACACAGGCTGCCTTTAACAAGATTCTAAAAAATTTATATGCTGCAACCATTGCATGGGACCGAGTGCACCCAAATGAAATAGGTCATACTATTTTAGCAAAAGCATTTTTAAACAAAATAGGCTTTGATTGGACGAAATAAAATTCAACTAAAAAAGTGGTAGAGTAGGTTTACGAACCTTCCTCTATCACCTTTTAATTCAACAGCTATTTTACTATTTGACAGGTATTGCACCTTTAATTTATGTCGATCGTATTTTTGCAAATCCCTAATTATGGTATCAAAGCCTTTAAAGAATAAAGGTCATTACGCCAAACAAAACAGTGGCAATACCTGCTGAGATGATCGCAGGTAATAGCTTGTATTTCGCATAGGAAAGTGCATTGATATCAAGGATTTGTGCAATCGTGTTATTGTTATCACTTAATGGTGATGATATAGAACCGAACGATCCACTTGCAAAAACTGCCCCAATAACTAATGGTAAATGAGCATCAGCAGCTGTTGCTAATGAAATACCAAGTGGCATTAGTATCCCCCACGTTCCCCAAGAGGAGCCGATAAAATAGGAAACAAAAGCACCAATGACAAACATGACAGGTGGAATAAATAAGGCTGGTACCCAGCTAACATTATTGGTGACAAACTCAGAAAAGCCTAAGTCCTCTGTTACAGAAGATAGTGCCCAAACAACAGAAAGAAGTAATATTACTGACATTAAGTTATTACCAGACTCGATAAATTCATGAATCATTGTTTTTAATGAATTTCTTTGGAAGAGCAACATTACAATTGTTACTAACAATGTGATGAATAAGGCGACAACCATTGCCTCAAGCACATCTGCTTGGATAAAAGCTTGAAAAAAATCATATCCCTTGGAGTAGCCATCCCACCATGTTAAAAACAGGGTAAAAATAATAACAAGCGCAACAGGGATAATCAAGTTCCAAGGTCTAGAAGGTGTCTCATGTTCAGAGGATTGTTCTTGTTCTTCTTTCACAACAGATGGGTCATTTTCTTCGTGTGTCACCCGTTCCTTTGAATGGCGAAATAAAACAAATAGTGTACCAACAATAATCATTGAAATGGCAAAGAAATTAAAAGGAATGCTCTGAACATACAGCGTATAGGAGTCTGCCTCAATTCCCTGGTTTTGTAACCCCATTTCAATAACAGACACCATATATCCTACAAATGCTGTTGCAATAGGGATTAAAACAATAACAGGCTGTGTACTTGTTTCGATCATAAAGGCAAGTTCTTTTCTTGTCATTTTTATTTTCTTTAATAAAGCCTTCATAATAGGCGCAACGGTAACGATACGAAAGCTTGGAGCACTAAAGGTCCCAAGAGTAGAAGCCCATGTTAAAAGAACAGCTTCTTTTTTGGAATCAATCGTTTTAGCACTTAGATCCACAAATCCTCTGATCCCGCCAGACACTTTGATTATTCCGACAAGTCCAGAAAACATATATAAGAAAATAATAATTTTTAAGTTATTAATATCTGTTAAGCTATCTACAATATATTGAGTTGCTCTTTGAATCCCCCCAAGTAAGGAAGGTTCAACGAAGTATGCTCCAACAATTAGTCCAAGCGTGAGCCCAGGAAAAACTTGTTTTGTTTTGATCGCAGTAATAATAACAACGACAAATGGAATAATTGAAATCCAGCTTCCTTCCATCCTTTCCTCTCCTTTGGTTGATCAGATTTTTGTTAGGTTGTGTGAAAATAGTGGAAAATATTCTTATAACATTAGTAGTCTCATAAAGAAAAGCAAGCACCTAAAGTAGAAAATGATGTCTAAATGAATACAAGTGATGTATGATTACATCACTTGTGCTCATTTGATATAACATACTTTTCGATTACTGTTGCTGTTGTAATCTTTGTTGTACCTCTTGGCATACGTCATTTGCACTAAGTCCATGAGCACTAATGACAGAACCTTGAATCACAGCATTTTGCATCCCCATCATATTTTGATCTTGACCGGAAATGACACAGCAATCACAACCATTTGCATCTTGTTCTTGTCTTAATGTAATCACTTCATGGCCATCCTCTTGTAGTCTTTGCTGTACATCTGTTAAAGACTCTTCTACACCAATGCGTGCCATATTAAAACCTCCTTGATTTTCAATCATTTTAATGTTTGTCGTAACTCCTTGATTTATTCACAAAATTCTAACTCTAAATCGTAATTCAAATTTTTTTGCTTTCTCTATTTCAAATTTAGTTTATAATAGAACTACAACTAAAAAAAACGTTTTCAAAGCTATGAAAAGGGAGAGTAGTGTGAATGAATAAATTAGATGAATTGTTTGATCAGTTTTACGATCATGCTTTAACAGATTCCGTCAAAGCAGTTGGTCCAGTCGAAAGAAAACTGACACTAAAAACAGGTCTACTAAATTTATTGGGTGACTTCTCCCAATTGGAAGAGGAAATGCTAACAGCTAAACCAGAATTATTGGAGAAAAGAGAATTTCCAGAATATACTCGTGAATTATTTCTATTTCCTATTACTCCTTTATTAGAATGTAAAATGTATGTATTAACACCAAAAAGTGAGCAAAATTTTTATCCATCGGTCTTGGCATTACATGGACATGGTTATGGTGTGAAGGAAATTGTTGGTCTTAAGGAAAACGGGGAGGAGGATGACGGGGAACCTGGCATTCACCAGTATTTTGCTGTCAAACTCGTCAAAAAGGGGTTAAAGGTATTTGCTCCGGAAGTAATTGGATTTGGGGAGAGGATGTTAACTCGTGATATCAAACAAGGAAAGCAAAATTCCTGTGAAGCGATGGCGACAAACCTTTTGATGGAAGGGAAGACGCTTGCTGGCTTGAGAATATGGGAGGCTCGTCAAGTGCTCTCTTATATGGAAAAACATCCTGATGTTAATGCAGATAAACTGGGAATGATGGGCTTTTCAGGAGGTGCATTAGTAACTGCATATACTGCCGCTTTAGATTTACGAGTGAAGGCAACCGTACTAACAGGATTCACCAACACATTTAGAGGTAGCATTATGGCTATGCGCCATTGTATTGATAACTATGTACCAGGCATTTTAAATTTTGCAGAATTACCAGAATGGATCTCCTTAATCGCACCAAGGGCATTGTTTATCGAAGCTGGAGACAAAGATCCTATTTTTCCACATCGATCTGTTTTAGAAGCAATAAAGGAAATAGAAGAGGCATATCATAACAGACCGGAAAAATTTGCTTATGACATATTTCCAGGCTCACATGAAATTAGTGGTCGAAAAGCATACGACTGGTTAAAAAATCAACTCTTGTAGGAGTGGTATTATGAGTTTTAATTGGAAAAGACTTGATCATGTTCAACTCGCTGCACCAATCGGATCAGAAGCAAAGGCTATTCATTTCTTTAAGGATATATTATTAATGAAACAGATAGAAAAACCAGAAAATTTGAAGAAACGTGGTGGTGTCTGGTTTCAATTTGGCGACTATCAGCTTCACATTGGAATAGAAGATCCTTTCCAACCTGCTAAGAAAGCACATCCCGCCTTTGAAGTGGAACATTTGGATGGATTAAAGGACCATCTCACGAACCATCATATTGAGTTTATGGATGACAATAATCTTCCTGGCGCTAACAGAATATATGTAAATGATCCTTTTGGAAATCGCTTGGAATTGCTGGAATGGAAATAATGGAAAGTCTGTGAAAATATTAAGCAAACGATTTCTATTTCTCTTCATTATGTTATACTTTTTAAAAAAGAAAGCTTTTCTGGGGGGATAGAAACAAATGAAGCTATGGGAAACTTTGAAAACGATGTCTTTTAAAGAGGCAGTTGATTATATTTGGGAATATTATAAGATTCATATTATAGGTATTATAGCGGGTTTGTTTATTTTAGGATCTATTATCTCGAGTGTTTTGAAAGAGGACGAGGTTCTATACAATATGATGGTAGTTGCTCCCATACCTTATGACGAAGTGAATGTATTTTCTGATCAAATCAATGAAGCTCACTACGAGGATTTCGAAGTAGCGGTAGATAATATTATTTATGATGGTGGCGATTTGTCTAATCAGTCGTATGATCAAGTACAGAAATTAATAGCAAAAATTGCTGCTGGAATGGTGGACGTAATGGTAACAGAGGAAAGCTTTGCATTAGATCTAGTAGAACAAGAAGGGCTTACTCCTATTGAAGATTTATTTGATGTAGAAAAACTCAAACAACATGGGGTGGAAGTTGTTGACTTTGGTAGTGGAACTGCTTATGGAATTAAGTCAAATAAGCTGGATGTATTTCAGGATAATCAACATTATCAAAGTCGCGTATTAGTTTTTCCTTCCAATGCTGAACAAGTAGATTTAACAGATGACTTTTTAGAAGCATTATTACCATAACAAAAAGGACGACAAGTGGTGACTCACGCTTGTCGTTTTAACATTAGAAATGAAATGCCTTATCGAACCCATTGCTTTCAAGAAAAACATAATAACATTATTTTAAGTAAAATATTGATCAATCTTCTCGTCATATATGAACTAATATAGAAGATAAAGGAGTTTTATCATGAAAAAAGCTATTTATGTAATGAACCGAGAACCGTTTGATCTTGTGTATCCAACGTTTATTAGGGAAGAAATTGCGCAGCTAGTGGACATACCTTCTCCTCAATTGACCGCCAGTGAGTTAGAACAGGATCCGTCCATTTTAAATGAGGTGGAAATCTTGTTGACTGGTTGGGGAGGACCTAAAATAGATCAACATTTACTCGATTATGCGCCAAATTTAAAAGCAGTATTGTATGCAGCAGGCTCTATTAAACAATTAGCAACAGAGGAGGCGTGGAATAAAGGAATAATCTTCACAACAGCAGTAAATGCAAATGGACAACCAGTAGCCGAATTCACTTTATCTCAAATATTATTTTGTCTAAAGAATGGCTGGCAATTTGTTAGAGGAATTCGCAATCAACGACAATTTCCGCAAAAGCCTTTTCCTATATGTGGTGCTTTTAGAAGTATAGTCGGACTCATTTCACTGAGCACGGTTGGACGGCAGGTTGCCCAACTACTTTCGTCGTTTGATGTGGAGGTAATAGCATATGATCCATTTGTTTCTAAAGAGGAAGCTGAAAAGCTTGGGGTAAAGCTAACAACCTTAGAAGAGATTTTTCAGGTTTCCGATGTAGTATCCTTACATGCTCCTTTATTACCTGAAACGATTGGCATGATAACAGGAGAGCATTTTGAACAAATGAAACAAGGGGCGAGCTTTTTAAACACCGCAAGAGGGGCTATAGTCAAGGAAGTGGAAATGATAGAAGTACTTCAAAGAAGAACAGATATAACAGCAGTTCTCGATGTAACAGATCCAGAGCCACCTGTGAAGGAATCACCACTTTATCACATGGAAAATGTCGTGCTAACCCCCCATCTTGCAGGAAGCGAAGGCATAGAGTGTGGAAGAATGGGAGAATATATGCTACAAGAATTGGGCCGATATATTAAAGGGGAAAATCTTAAGTGGAGGATTACGAAAGCACAATTTGAGAGGATGGCATGAATGAAATTAGGTATATGCTCGGTTACATTCCGTCATAAAACAGTAGAAGAAGTTCTAGAAATCACCGCTAAGGCTGAATTAGACAGTGTAGAATGGGGAGGAGATGTTCATGTTCCCCCAGACGATCTTGATCATGCGAGGAAGGTAGCAGAAAAAACGAAGAGCTATGGAATGGAAGTAGCGAGCTACGGGTCCTACTACCGTGTTGGAGATAGAAATGATTATCCCTTTGAGAAAATAGTAGAGACTGCCAGTGCTCTAGGTGCCACCAAAATACGAGTTTGGCCAGGTGGTTTAGGTAGTAATGAGGCGGATCAAATTTACCGGCAGCAGGTAATCCAGGATGCACTTAGAATTGCAGAAATAGCTGAGAAGGAGGGTATTTCCATCCATTTGGAATATCATAATGGTACGTTAACCGATACAAAAGAGAGTGCCCGTCAGCTAATGGAAGAGATTTCACATGACAATGTATTCCTTTATTGGCAGCCGATGAATCAAGCTTCAGTGGAAGAGCGTTTAGCAAGTATTGAAGCGGTTAGGAGATGGATCTCAAATGTCCATGTTTTTCATTGGGAAACATGGGAAAAACGTTATGCGCTAGCAGAAGGAGAGCAGGAATGGCTTGCCTATCTGAGAAAAATAGTAGAGGACAAGAGAGATCGTCATCTATTAATGGAATTTGTTAAGAAGGATGATGAACAGCAGTTTTTAAGAGATGCAAAAGTATTGAAAGACTGGATAGATAACATCATTTGAAACAACCTAAATACCTTTTAGGTTGTTTCTCTTTTGATTAAAACAGTATCAATGAACACTTTCTTCGCCACTGTTCGTTCTTCACGCAATCTCTCCATTAGTATACCTACAGCCGTTTTTCCCATTAATTCTTTTTCAATCCGAACAGTGGTTAATGCCGGATAAATGTATTTCGATACACTGATATCATTAATTCCGACAATGCTAATTTGTTGAGGTATTTCTATTTTGGCTTCATTTAATGCCTTAATTGCTCCGATTGCTAGCGGATCATTCGCTGTAACAAAACCGATTGGTTGATTACTGTAAGATTCGATAAATTGACTCATTAGCTCATATCCACTGTCCACATGATAATCTCCAATTAAAAATAGGGATTCATCTAGCCTATTGGCCTCAGCTAAATAGCTTCTCATTGCCTTTTCACGAATATCCTTATCAATAGTACCCTTTACTCCTATAAAACCAACCTTTTCCATCCCTTTTTCGATTAAATGATCGGTAGCCTGTTGAATAACCGTTTCAAAGTTGGTTAGTACGGCATCACAGCCTTCATTCATTTCTGACTCGATCAAAATAACATGATTGGATTTCATTTTAAGTTGATTAAGTGTTTTTTTACTAAAGCGTCCAACTGCGATAATTCCATCTATATCATTAGGAATTTGGTCAATTTCTGAGAGTAGATATTTTAGTAAATGTATATGATATTTCTCCGCTTCTTCTTCTATACCATGTCGAACCGCCATGTAATAGAGATCTGACAATTCCTCTGCCTCTGTAACCCAGTGAATAAAAGCAACCCGACGAAATAGCTTTTTACGAGAGGATTTTTTTTGATAAGAGAGTGCTTCCGCAATTTCGAAAATCCGTTTTTTTGTATCCTCTCCTACAGATAGACTTGCATCATAATTTAAAACACGTGAAACGGTTGCGATGGATACACCAGCTTTCTCAGCGATATCCTTAATAGTTGCCATAGTAATAACATCCTTCCAAATACATAGTAAGTAAAACTAATAGTAAAATTTAACTTGACTTATTTTACTTGATATTTTATGCTAATTGCAATGAATTGTCTAGTTGTTTATGAATCCGATTTCAAATAGGAGGTATGACAAATGGATTTAAAGAAAACCAAATTTCAGTATCAAGCACCTAGAAATGGTTATCCGGAATGGAACAATAACCCAGAAATTTTTGAACTAAATCGTATGCCACAACATGCACTTGCTACACCATTTTTAACAGAGTCGGAAGCTCTAAGCCTTGATCAAGAAAAATCAGACTTATTCAAGAATCTAAATGGGGAATGGTCCTTTCATTTCTCCAAAAATCCTGATGCTAAAATTGCCAATTTTTATCGAGAGGATTTTGATAGTTCAGGTTGGGATAAAATAAAGGTTCCAGCACATTGGCAGCTAGAAGGATATGATTATCCACAATATTCCAATGTCCGCTATCCATGGATCAATCATGATGAAATTGAGGCGCCCTTTGCTCCAACTAATTATAACCCAGTAGGGCAATATGTTACTACCTTTACCTTACCAAATAATTGGGAAAATAAACCAGTCATCATCAACTTTCAAGGAGTAGAATCTGCTTTTTATGTATGGTTAAATGGTGAATTAGTAGGTTATAGTGAGGATACCTTTACACCTGCTGAATTTAATCTTACTCCATATTTGAAGCATGGAAAGAATAAACTAGCAGTGGAAGTTTATCGTTGGTCAGATGCCAGTTGGTTAGAGGATCAGGATTTTTGGCGGTTGAGTGGTATATTCCGTGACGTATTTCTATATGCTTTGCCCAATCTACATCTATATGATCACCGTGTTCGAACGACTTTTGATAAAAATTATGAAAACGCATCACTGGAAATAACAGCAGATGTAATTAATTACTTTAAAAAAGAATATGTCGATGCCAAGCTAGAATGGGAGCTGTTGGATGATCAAAACCATCAAGTAGCTACCCAAACGGCAACCCTACCAATAAACGAAAAAGAACATGTCTCCATTTCTTCAAGTAATGAAATTAAACAGCCAAAAAAATGGAGCGCAGAAACTCCTCATTTATATACATTAGTGTTCCGTTTAAAGGATGACAAAGATCAGTTGTTAGAGGTTTTTGCTACTAAAATTGGATTCCGTCAGTTTGAAATGATCGACAATATTATGCATATTAATGGGAAGCGTATTGTTTTTAAAGGCGTCAATCGACATGAATTCACCGCAGATCGGGGACGAGCAGTAACGGTTCAAGATATGATCGATGATATCATTGTAATGAAAAAATATAATATTAACGCAGTGAGAACTTCCCATTACCCAAATCATCCGAAATGGTATGATTTATGTGATGAATATGGGCTGTATGTTATTGATGAAACCAATTTAGAAACACATGGATCTTGGTATTATGGGCAACAAACGCTTGAGAACACGGTGCCTGGGAGTAGACCAGAATGGACAAATAATTTAATAGATCGCTGTAAGTCGATGTATGAAAGAGATAAAAATCATCCATCAATCATCATTTGGTCACTTGGAAATGAATCGTTTGGTGGAGACAACTTTTTGAAAATGCATCAGTACTTTAAGGAAACAGATCCAACTAGACTTGTCCATTATGAAGGGGTCTTCCATTACCGTGATTCCGAGAAGGCATCTGATATCGAAAGCACAATGTACAGAAGTCCTGCGCAGGTAGAGGAATATGCTAATATGCCTGGAGAAAAGAAGCCTTACATTCTCTGTGAATATACACACTCTATGGGAAACTCTACAGGGAACCTTCACAAGTATACAGAGCTTTTTGATAAATATGACATCGTTCAAGGAGGATTTATTTGGGATTGGAAGGATCAAGCATTGTGGCACCAAACCTCAGATGGCAAAAGCTTTTTAGCATATGGTGGAGATTTTGGGGAATCTCCACATGATGGCAATTTTTCTGGAGATGGCTTAATATTTGCGGACGGGACTGTTTCGCCAAAATTAGAAGAAGTAAAGGCATGCTATCAAAATATCGATTTTGAGGTAATAAATCACAAAAAAGGTACTGTTAAGCTTCACAATAAATACCTTTTTACCAATTTAAATGCATTTAAACTAGTATGGACAGTTGCAGAGGAAGGCTTGACGAAAGCATCAGGAATGGCACCATTAGAGGCAGAACCAGGAAAGACACAAGAGATTTCTTTAGAATATCCTGGTGCACTATTTACAAATGATAAGGAACAGGTGCTAACATTGTCGGTCGTTTATGATAAGACACCAAGCTGGGCTACAGCAGATCATGAAGTAGCATTTACTCAATATGCAGAACCTGCTATTCGTCATAAACCATTTGCTTTAGGGGCATTACAACTACAGGAATTGGAAGATACGTTTAAAATAACAGGAGAAAGTTTTTCACTTACGTTTGATAAGGCAACAGGTGTGCTTAGTTCTTATAGGATAAAGGATAACGAACTTTTAACAGCTGCCCCTATACCTAGTTTTTGGCGAGCGATGACAGACAATGATCGAGGTTGTGAGTTAGATAAACGAAGTGAGATATGGCGAAATGCAAGCTTTTCTCGTAATTTAGCTTCACTTAATGTAACCAATAATGCTGATGGTGTGAGAGTGAAAGCAATCTATCAACTACCTACAAAGCCTATCAGTGTAGTAGAAGTTATTTATGTGGTACGTGCTGATGGAACGGTTGAAGTGGAACAGCAACTACAACCAGGTGAAGGACTTCCAGAGATTCCTGCTATAGGGATGCGATGGGAAATGGATAGGAGCTTTGATCAATTAAGTTGGTATGGAAAGGGTCCTCATGAAACCTATTTGGATCGCCAACTAAGCGGGAAAGTTAGTATATACAAGGGTATTGTTAGTGACCAATTACAGCCATACTTAAAGCCACAAGAAAGTGGGAATAAATGTGGGGTTCGTTGGTTCGAGGTCAAAAACAATGCAGGTCTAGGAGTACGGGTGGAAGGTGAGCCGACGATAGAAGCAAATGCTCTACATTATGCAATAGAGGAATTGGAAGAGGCAAGCCATCACTATAAATTGCCTGAACCAAACAAAGTGGTCGTGACAATTAACGGCTTGCAGATGGGTGTTGGTGGAGATGATAGCTGGGGACAACAAACTCATCCAGAATATCGTTTGTTTGCAAACAGGAATTATCGTTATCGATTTAGCTTTAAAGGAATTTCGAAATAACTTTGTATTAAATTCGAAATAAGCGTATAATAAGGAATAGTATGGCAAACATCGTCCTGAAAATCAACGGGATACCTACTTATTTCACTGTTGTCATGGTGAATATCATGAAAGGGAGTGCCGAATGGCTTATTTTAATAACCAGAAGGAACCTGTCAAAAATGTAGAAACGAATGTGTGGTCCTGTCTGAGTGATGATTGTCAGGGATGGATGCGTGAAAATTATTCCTTTGAACAAGAACCAACATGTCCAATCTGTCATTCAGAAATGAAAAGAGAAGTTCGAGTAATACCAGAATTAAAATAAGTCAAAAACTGTTCTCCATGATATGGAGAGCAGTTTTTTCTTTTCACTATTATACGCGAAGAATACTTTTCGTTTTAAAGGTTAAGACAAAGCTTAATCTTTTATAAAATAGTATCAATTAAAGAAACCGTTTTCTTAATAAAAGCAATTTATTAAGTATTTTAGCAAAAAAAGGATTGATTTTCATCAGATTTAATAATATACTTCTTTTAAGTAAGCGATTTCATCAGGCTGCAGCGAAATATGAAATCTTTTATTTTCATCACGAAGGAAACCGATTTCTTTTTGGGCACGATAGTTTGAATGACTGAAGAAACTAAAAAATGGGGGTTTTTTCACATGAAAAAATGGTTAATGTTAGTGGTGTTTTCTTTGATTTTCGTAGGACTAGTCGCATGTAGTAATAATGACGAGAGCGCTGGATCTGACAGTGATGGTGGAAGTGACGATACAGTAGAACTAGATTTTTGGATATTTGGAAGTACTGGGTATGATCAGCTAGTAGAGGAGTATATGAAAGACAACCCGAATGTGAAGATCAACATAAACGAGGGCGAAATGAATGATATGCATAATAACTTATTTACATCTATCTCTGCTGGAAGCGGGGCGCCCGATATTGCACAGATTGAAATTAGTCAAGTCGAAAAATTCCTAGAAGCACAGGATCAATTTTATAACTTAGTTGATTATGGTGCAGAAGATGTTTCTAGTAATTTCTTAGATTGGAAATGGGCACAGGCACAATCTGCGGATGGATCGTTCCAAATTGGGTTACCTACAGATATCGGACCTACAACCATGTTCTATCGTACGGATGTTATGGAAGAAGCGGGATTATCTACTGATCGGGAAGAGGTTGCCGCTCAAATCGATTCATGGGAAGCCTATTATGAAACAGCAAAAACGATAAAAGACAAGACAGGAAAACCAATATCTGACTCACCTCAGCTTGTGTTTAATTCATTAAGGGACCAGTTGGAACAGCAATATTTTAATGAAGAGGACGAATTAATTATTGAGGATACAGTAAAAGAAGCATATGATTATACGACTAAGATGATTGAGGAAGGTCTTGTTGGCAAAAATGAACTCTGGGAACCTGAATGGGGAAGTGCTATGGCAGAAGGTTCGTATGCGACAATGCCAGGAGCTCCAGGTTGGATGGTTGCTAATGTGAAAGCAAATGCACCAGATACAAGTGGAAAGTGGGATATTGCAAAAATCCCAGAAGGTGCTGGTAACTGGGGAGGTTCTTTTCTAACTATTCCGAAGCAATCAGAGTATCCTGAAGAGGCATTTGAATTCATTTCATGGTTAACAGCACCTGAACAACAATTAAAATCCTTTGAAATTGCTGGACTTTTCCCATCTACTCCAGATGTATATGAGAATGAAGATTTTCTAGCAACGACTGATGAATTCTTTAATAATGCACCAACTGCTAAGATCTTCGCAGAGGCTGCTCAGTCTGTAAAAACAGTATACATGGGTGTGAATTATTCCATTGTAGATACCGAATTGGGTACAGCGCTCTTGAATGTAGCGATAGAAGGTGCAGATCCTGAAAAAGAATGGGATGCAGCGGTTGAGAGAATCAATTCCCAATTAGAGAGACAATAATTTAGAGAATGGGACCTAACATAGAAAGTCTATCGTAGGTCCCAAATCTTAGCAAGAAGGGAAAGGAGTATGGAAATGGGGCAAACCAATGCCAAAACTGACATAATCCCAAAAAAATCATTTTTTACAGAAAAGAAAAAAGAAGCGATTTCTGGTTATTTATATATTTCTCCGTTTTTCATTCTGTTTGCAATCTTTGGTTTATTTCCGATTTTGTTTAGCTTTTATCTAGGTTTTCAAAAATGGAATGGACTAGGGGAAATGGAATTTGTTGGACTTCAAAATTTTCAATGGATTTTAACAGATAAAGTGTTTTGGGTTTCTTTATCTAACACACTTATAATGTGGATTCTCGGAACCATTCCTCAGTTAATTATCGGGATAATTCTAGCATATGCACTTAATTCTGCCTTAATAAAAATGCAAGGCTTTTTCCGTGTATCTGTTTTTATGCCATACGTTACTTCGACAGTGGCTGTTGCCATTGTTTTTGGCGTCATGTTCAATAGTCAAGAGTTCGGTTTGATGAACGTCATTCTTAGCTGGTTTGGTCAAGACCCTGTTAGTTGGTCCACTTCATGGTGGGGTGTCAAAATAGCTATTTCTTCTATGGTTTTCTGGCGCTGGGTCGGCTATAACACTATTATTTATTTAGCTGGATTACAGGCGATTCCACATGAATTATACGAAGCGGCTCAAATCGATGGAGCTACCGTTCGGCAAAAAATTCAATATATTACCATCCCAATGCTGCGTCCGATTATTATTTTAACTGTTTTTACATCTACTATAGGTGCACTTCAATTATTTACAGAACCATTAATCTTCTTAGGTCGAACTTATCGAGAGGAAGGTATTTCTGTAGTGCTCTATTTATATAGAGAAGCATTTGCTAATCTTTCATTTGGACCAGCATCAGCAGCGGCGATTATTTTATTTATTATTATCATTCTCCTATCCTCTGTAAATGTATGGATAGCGAATCGATTAGGGCGATAAGGAGGTATGTGAACATGAAGGGATCACATAAGTTTTCATTTTCAAAGCTATTTGTTTATTTAATACTCATTCTTGCTGCTTTTTTCTCTATTTTTCCTTTTTACTGGATGTTTGTTATGGCGACGAATAATAACAGTGCGATCAATAGTCTGCCTCCTGCATATATTCCAGGAAAAGAATTGGTAACCAATTTCACCAATGTGATCAATACGATTGATTTCTTTGGCGCAATGTGGAACTCCGTTATTGTATCCACTATCACAACGATCGGTGTTTTATTTTTATGTTCGTTAGCGGGATTTGCTTTTGCCAAATTCCATTTCAAAGGAAAAAATATTTTGTTTATTGCGATACTCGTCACAATGATGATACCACCACAGCTTGGATTGATCCCACAGTATTATATTATTACACAACTAGACTGGTTAAATGATTTGAAAGCTATTATTGTACCAGGTCTTATTGATGCTTTCGGTATCTTTTGGATGAGGCAATATATAAGTAGTAATGTTCCGGATGAGCTAGTTGATGCAGCAAAGATCGACGGTTGCTCCAATATAAGAATTTATTGGAATATTGCAGTTCCTGTTATCATCCCAGCCTTTGCTACATTAGCGATTATCAAGTTTATGTATATTTGGAATGATTTCTTGTGGCCATTAGTTGTTCTAAGAGAGGAATCCTCTTTTACCATTCAAGTGGCATTACGTGGATTAATCGATAACTATGTACGTGACAATGGTATGATTTTATCAGGGACTTTTTGGGCGACGGTACCGTTAATTATTGTCTTTTTATTACTGAATCGTTTGTTTATCCAAAGTCTAACGGAAGGTGCAGTTAAAAGCTAACCGAACGAAATAAAAGAGCAAGAGGGAGGGGAGCATGTGAGGGATAAAGGTAATGTATTTTTTAAGGTGTTAGATATTTTTGCAAACTTTGTTTTGCTTAATTTGCTTTGGATGGTCAGCTGTCTTTTTATTGTAACCATATTTCCTGCTACAACTGCATTGTTTGCAACCGTAAGGAAGTGGCATAAAGAAGGAACAGACTTTGGCGTTATTTCCACTTATTATCGTTATTTTATCGAAAACTTTAGGAAGAGCTTTTTAATCGGGTTAATGTGGAAAATTGCAATGGTCTTTTTAGTCATGGATGGTATGATATTATCTCATGTACAGTTCATAGGTAAATGGGTTATTTTAAGCTTGTACACCTTCCTGTTAATTCTCTTTCTCTTTTTAACCATTTATCTATTCTTTGTACTTGTTCACTATGAACTTGGAGTGTTTGCTATAATCAAAAACGCCCTGTTCTTATCAATTAGCTGTCTGCCACATACATTAGCCTGTATTGGCTGTGTCGTAGTAACCTTTTTATTCACTTATATCATGCCATTCTTCCTGCTTGTTATTGGTAGTTTTTTGGCATTTGTTCTATATTATATATTCCAAAGCTTGCTAAGAAAACTTGAGCAGCTTACTAAGAATTCTCAGCAAACATCCGAAATTCTGACTTGATATACTTGACATATGAATCGCTAGAAACTAAAAATAGATTATAATAAATAAAAGTAGATGATAGAGATTAGACAGACGTTTAGAGGGAGAAAAGATGAAGCTAACTATACGAGAGATCGCCAAAATGGCTGGGGTATCGCCTGGTACTGTTTCCAAGGTGATGAATCAGACAGGCAGTTTAAGCCCCAAAACTATTCAAAAAGTAAAGCAGGTAATCGAAGAAACCGGTTACCAGCCTAGTTTCTCTGCTAAGGCATTAGCAACGAAAAAATCCAATATGATTGGATTAATTTATGCTGGAGAAGTAAATGTAGAGTTCAACCACCCTTTTTTTAATCAAGTGATTAATTCATTCAAAAACGCGGTAGGTAAACTTGGCTATGACATTTTAGTTTTTTCTAATCAATCCTTTAATATTGGAAAAGAAGATTATGTTGCCAGAAGTAAGCATTATCAACTGGATGGTTGTCTTATTATTGCGGGAGAACAGATAGAGGATGATATTTATGAATTAGACCAAAGTGATATACCAACCGTGGCAGTGGATTTAAAGCTTTCAGGAGATCGCTCTAGCTATGTCATGACAGATAATGAAAAAATTTCAAGACAAGTAGTGGAGTATTTTTATCTTAAAGGAATACGTAGTATTGCTTTTCTAGGTGGGAATCGAGATTCTAATATAACGATAGTTCGAAGAGATGCATTTATTCGAGCGATGAATGACTATGGGATGGATTATCGCGAAGAATGGGTCAAATACGGGAATTATTTTGAAGAAAGTGGCTATGAAAACATGCTTCAACTATTACAAAAGGAAGAACAGCCAGAGGCGGTTTTTGCTGCTTCAGATATGATGGCACTAGGTGCGATAAAGGCGATAAAGGAAAAAGGGCTTTCCATCCCGGAACAGATGAAAATAGTTGGCTGTGATGACATAGAAGCGTGCCGTTATAGTGACCCTCCTCTTGCTACTGTTAGGCAGGATCAAGTGAAGATTGGATTATTAACAGCACATATATTGCATGATTTAATAAATGATAGACAAGTACAGAATTCGGTATTTGTTGATCCAGAATTAATTATACGAAAATCAGGAGAAGTATAGAGTAAAAACCTATTTCACAAATTTGTTTAAATATGTTTACTATTTGTCCAAACGGTTATACTGTAAACAAAATCTAAACATTTCTTGTGAAGTAGGTGATGGAATGAACCAGTCGGAATCAAGATTTTTTCACATGTTACATGTTTTTGCAGCATTTTTGACTTTGCAGTTTTTATGGTTCTTCTTTTCTTTAGGAGTGATTACAGTCATTCCTGCAACTATTTCCATGTACGCGATTGTTGTAGAGTGGACGAAGAAAGGTATTGATCTTAATATCTGGAAGAGTTTCTTTGAAACATTTAAATTTTATTTCAGGCGAACGATTCTTCCAAGCACTAATTTGTCTTTTGTCCTAATGTTGCTCTATATGTATCCTACTTTATGGTCAGATATGATTTTAAAGATGCCTCAGACAATGAGTTGGCTTGTGTTATTTGCTACAAGTCTAATCCTACTTACCGTTTTATCTATACTGCCACTAATTGTTACCTCTCATTTACGGGGGAGAAAACTCTGGAAGAATGCATGGATTACATCCATCTCCATCCTTCCGCAAGTTTCGTTTATAGGAATCGTTGGAGGTATGATTATTTTTGGATCATTGCTTTTTCCAATTATCTTATTTACATGCTCTGGTCTTTTTGCTTTTATGCATATGCGTATATGGCAAAAATCACTTAAAAAACTACCATCTGACTTTCTGGATCAATGCTTGTTAAAATATAATTACCGCTAGTGTAACCTCGGAATTCTTTCGAGGTTTTTTTCAATTCAACTGTGTGATAAATTGCTTGAGGTGTTTTACATAGGTCAATGCTTTTGTGGTGTCACTATGGACACATATTGTATCTGCTTGGATAGGTATTTTTTGACCATCTATTGATGTTACGTGTCCTGTTTTCATCATTTCCTCTACCTGTTGCATCGAGCGGTCGAGATCATGGATCACAGCATTTTCTGATGTTCTGTCTGTAAGCGTACCATTTGATTGATAGGTGCGATCGGCAAAAACTTCATGTGCAACCTTCAAACCAATCTGTTCTCCAGCTCTCGTTATAAAGCTATTAGCCAATCCGTAGAGGATCAAGCTCTTGTCGAAATCATAAACCGCTTGAGCAATAGCTAATGCAATTTCTTTGTCAGAGCTGGCTATGTTATAAAGTGCGCCATGTGGCTTTACATGATGGAGAGTTACATCCTCAACCTTCGTAAATCCATATAGGGCACCAATTTGGTACAACACAAGATCATATACTTCCTCAGAAGAAAGATTAATCCTTCTGCGACCAAAGCCTTGAATGTCTTGAAAACCTGGGTGTGCCCCTATATGTACATTGTGCTGTTTCGCTAATTGAATCGTTTGTTTCATTGTATGTGGGTCTCCTGCATGGAAACCACAAGCAATATTTATGGCATCAACAAACGGCAAAATTTCTTGATCATTTCCAATTGAAAATATACCAAAGCTTTCTCCTAGATCACAGTTTAATTCAGGCTTAATCATGGTCTCATCCCTCCCACTTTTGTTTAAGTGTATGGCTTAGTTTGGTTAAAAGTTGTTTTTGGGTAGCCAGTGCTTTATAGGCATTTGATATAGTGCATCTCTCAAACATAAATCGCTTAGTTGGTAGTAATTGGCTAAGCTTTGGTAAATCGGCTAGTATAACTTGGCCAATTTTTGGGTATCCCCCAGTAGGTTGACTATCAGCCATTAGAATGATTGGTTGACCATCTGGTGGTACTTGAATAGAGCCAAAGCTAGTCGGTTCTGTTAATAATTGTTGGGTTCTTGTTGTCTCAATCTCATCCCCCATTAGCCGGTACCCCATGCGATTAGATCTTGTCGAGATAGACCACTCCGTAATATCGAGTTGGTTTTGTTTAAACCAATCTGCCTGTGGCCCTTCGATATAATGTATAACCTCAGTAGATGAATATATCTCAAAAGTATTTGGATTCATCGACCAGTTTAGCTTGATATTTGGAGTAGTAATAGAGTTGATCGGAATTTGATCACCAACTTGTAATTTTCGGCTGAGAAGCCCTGTTCCCTCCGTACGAACGAGCATACTCCTGCTACCTAATTTTTTGGAAATGGCTAATCCCCCTTTAATCGCAAGGTAGGTATACAGACCATTTCGCGCAGTACGAAATTGCAGGATGTCCCCACTTCTTATGATAATCGGACGATATAATGAAATTTGTTTCCCATTAAGACGTGGTACCATATCTGCACCAGTAATCGAAATAATGGCATCCTTTGTCCACTCAATGGTTGGACCGACAAAACTCATTTCGACAACGGCAGTGTTCTCCTTATTGCCGACAAGATAATTCGCTAGTTTCATTGAAAATGAATCCATTGGTCCACTGATAGGAAACCCGGAGGATCGATATCCTATTCTACCTAAATCTTGAATACTTGTGTGTAAGCCTTCCTCAATCACTCTCATTTTGATCGCTTCCCCCCACTCCATTCCAAGTATTGTTGTTTAGAAATTGCATAAAATCTTAGCTGATCACCGGCACGCAATAAGGTTGGTTGCTCGTTCGAAAGGTCAACGAGTTCTATCGGTGTTCTACCAATGATTTGCCAGCCTCCAGGGGAAGAACTAGGATAAATCCCTGTTTGTCCACCCGCGATACCGATGGCCCCTTTTGGAATATTCATTCTTGGGCGAGTTTTTCTAGGTGTAGCGATACTTAGGTCCATCCCTCCTAGAAATGGAAATCCTGGAGAGAATCCGATGAAATGGACGAGATAGGTATTATCCGTGTGACGTTTAATCACATCCTGTTTGGTTAGTCCATTTGTTGTAGCGACATACGAAAGGTCCGGTGAAAAGCTATCCTCATAGCAAACAGGTATTTGATGAATAGTAGAAGGTTGAGAATTTATCATAGAGCTGGTTTGATCGATGCAGTGAGATAGAATCCTTTTGATTTCGCGATGAGATGTTTGAAATGGATCAAAGTAGATGACGAGAGTTGTATATCCGATCACGGTTTCAATAATAGCGGGATTTTGCAAACGATCGATCGATTTCTGAATATGTCGTAGTTTTTGGTGTAGTGCTGTATTTACTTTATCACCGAGCTGTAACATCAAGGCGTTTTCTGCAAGCGTAAAAAATTGCATATTGATCCCTCCAATTATATTTTATCATGAGGAGAAGCTTCGGTAAAAAACAACAACCTTTGATAAAAAGAATGGAATTTCCCAGAAAAATTAATAGTAAAATATAACTACAAATGATAAGATAGTCTTATTATAAATTCAAATTTATAATCACGATGTGAATCAATGGACTTAATCGAACAGGAGGAGATCAGCTTGAAGCGTATTTGGGGAAAATTAAGTTTTCAAAATGCCAGAATAGGTAAAAAGTATGGGATTATACTAGGAATTGTGCTTTCATTATTTATTATTTCTGCTATTATCATTATTTTTTCTTTGCAAAATATCGCCGATGACATCGATGCAGTAGAACGTCGAGGTGATCGCGCATCATCCGTTGGCCAAATGGGTTCACTTCTAAGGTCCAAAAGTGCCCGTATTTATCAATATGTACTAAATCCAACGACAGAAGTGGAAACGGAATTTAATGAAAGAAATGAACAAATCATTGCACTTTCCAAAGAATTAGACAGCAAAATGGATACAACAGAGGAAAGGGAGCTTTTTGATCAATTTGTCGAGCTTGATATGAAGGTTAGTAGTAGTTTTAATGAAATCATTGGTTATATGAGACAAGGAGAAACAGAAGCTGCCTATGGAAGTGCGATAGATGCACATGAGGCTCAAGCAGAGGCTATTCCATTAATAGATCAGCTCCAACAATTAGTGGATAAACAACAAGAAGAGGCAATCGAAAAAGCAAAATCGGATCAGCTTATTGCTATTATTACGTTAGTTGCATCCATTATTGTTTCTGCGATTATTAGTATATTATTAATTTTCTTTGTATCGCGTAATATTACCAAAAATATGAATAAGGTAGTGGAAACGAGTAATCGTATCACGGAAGGCGATCTAAGTGTTAAAGCAATTGATTACAATGGAAAAGATGAAATTGGACAACTAGCTTCTTCAATGAATGCAATGAGTGAACATTTACGAAAAATTATTACCCAGGTTTCTTCTGTGTCGGATACAGTTAGTGCACAGAGTGAAGAGTTAAATCAATCAGCAAACGAAGTAAAAAATGGTACAGAGCAAATTGCGACAACAATGCAGGAACTTGCATCGGGTTCAGAAACACAAGCAAGTCAAGCAAGTGATGTCGCTACCAAAATGGCAGATTTTTCTAATGCTATTAGTCATGCTAATGAAAATGGAGCAAAAATTGAACAGGCCTCTGCTAACGTGTTGTCCATGACAGAAGACGGTCGTGATATGATGGGTGTTTCGGTCGAGCAAATGAAGCGTGTGAACCAGATTGTAAAAGACGCAGTAGCAAAAGTAAAAGGACTAGACCAACAGACTAAAGAGATATCAAAGCTTGTTTCTGTTATAAAAGACATTGCGGAACAAACAAATCTTCTTGCTTTAAATGCTGCCATTGAGTCAGCTAGAGCTGGTGAGCATGGTAAAGGATTTGCTGTTGTTGCTGATGAGGTAAGAAAATTAGCGGAACAGGTAGGGAGCTCGGTGACAGATATTACGTCCATTGTCACTAATATTCAGCAGGAATCTACAGTTGTTACAAAAGCACTTGAAGAGGGATATGACGAAGTAGAGCATGGATCGGCCCAAATTGAACAAACAGGTACAACCTTTGTGAAGATTAATGACGCCGTCCACAATATGGTGAGCAGTCTCGAAACTATTAATAAAAATTTTGAAGAGATTTCTTCAAGTAGTATAGAAATTAATACATCTGTTGAAGAAATTGCTTCCATTTCTGAAGAATCTGCTGCAGGAGTTGAACAGACATCAGCATCTGCTCAGCAAGCGAGTAGTTCTATGGAGGAGGTATCCGCCAATTCGGATGAATTAGCAAAATTAGCTGAAGAGCTAAATAGTTTAGTGAGACAATTCAAGATCTAAATAACAAACCCGTGTCTAGGGAGCAACCCCGAAAGGTTAGATTTCACTCTAATTTTTCAGGGCATCCTATACTGACACGGGTTTTATAATTTAAGTGAATAGATTATGTAGCTCTTACCTTATTTTCTATTTTTAGGATGTCCTCAGTAAGATTAAAAATGGATAGTAATTCATATAATACAATAATTTCAGGTGTGAATAGATTTGTATTCATATCATTCGTAGGCTTTTTACTCGCCCAAAATTGGTCCATTAACAATTTTACTTGTTTTCTGTAGATACTCGCTTTATAGTGATCAGGATGCCTCATATAGTCTGCTAATGAGTGCACCAGATGGAAGATATCTTGACATTCTTTTTCCGACCAACAGATTGACTGAATAGGTGTATTGATAAGATTTCCAATATGATAGTGAATAAGGCGAATTTTGGTTAAATTTTTTTGCTCTTGATCAAAAAGTTTTTTGGTCGATTCTTTTAAGCGATGATATTTGGCTTCATCTGCTTGATAGTGTAACAATCTTTCTGTTTTATCTAAGGATCGCTTCATTTGATCAAATCGAGACAAAATACGTTCTTTCTTCTGCTGATTACGATCATTTTTCATTAATGGATCAACGATGAGCTCTAGTGTCTCTCCTGTTCCTTTTAAGAGCTGATGTAAATCCATCGAAATCCGCTTCGTATAATTTGGTGGCAAAATAAACATATTCACTATAGTGGAGACGAGTAGCCCAACGGTTGTTGTTCCGAGACGAATAACAAATGAAATAAATAAATTAGCATGAATTACTTCTACCATTGCAACAGATGTTAATGTGGCCACAAGAAGTCCTGCGTGTAATCCAAGCTTATAACAAGTAATAATCGTGAAAAAAGCAGCCAATGTATATGTAATTGGTGAATTTTCAAAAAAGTATATAAAGAGGACTGCATAAAAAGATCCGATAGCAGAAGCTGGGAACCGGACAATCCCCTTTCGAATAGATTCACCAACAGTTGGTTCGATGGAGACAATAGCGGTTATGACAGCAAAAACAGGTGGCCATTCCAACCACTCACAAATGACGGAAGTAAAGAATACGGCTAATGCTGTCTTAATAATACGCCTACCAAGAATCCGATTGCTTAAATAATTCTTCATTACGTAAAACTCCCTCAACTTTCTATCCGATAGTATAACGCAACAAGTGAAAAAAAACTATAGTACTAATTTTTTTGAAATAAAAATAAAATAAGTGTAAACGCTTTCTTATTCGGTGCATATGATGTAAAATAAGAGATATATCTTCTAGAATGTTGTTTCAGCGAATTTTTGAGGAGGTGGCAGACTTGCTTTCGGTTAAAATGTTCAAACCCTATTACGTAAAGGAAGAAGGCAACTACATTCGGGTGATGTTAGCATATCAATACTTTTCATTATTAATGGATGAAAAAGTATACCATTTTGTTCCACTCGAAGCGAGAGAAATCCGAATCAATCGCGATACACAGGAAATAGAAAATAAGGATGCTGTATTTGTTTTCCAAAAAGGAAAGAAATATAATCGCATTACATTAGAAGATCTTATGAAAATAAAAGACTTTGAAGATCATCTGTCCATCGTTTTAAGTTCATATATGGTCATGCCACAAACAAAAAATAAAAAGGATAATATTGACCATGCGATTATGGAATTGGAAAGAAATAATTTATTAAGATTAATAGATAAAGCTCTTGATGAAAGAGATCAAGCAAAATTTCAACTATATACAACAAAATTAAATGAGATGTAATTACTTGAAAGCAGGTGAACATACCTGCTTTTTTTACTTGTAACTATAAAAGTTTTTGTATGATAAAGAGTAGGAAGTACTTGGGATTTCGAGTAGAATTTCCAAAAGCAGTTGTATTTACCGACGCAGAGGCGAATACTTATATCACTGGACAATATAGTTCGGTTATAGCATAAGAAGGAGGAGCTACATATGCCAAAACTAAGATGGGGCGTATTAAGTACTGCAAAAATTGGACAAGAGCAGGTTATTCCAGCTATTCAACGATCTAGTAATGGAGAGGTTGTGGCGATAGCAAGTCGTAAGTTGGAAAAGGCACAAGAGGTGGCAGATAAATGGGCTATCCCTAAAGCTTATGATAGCTATGATGCATTGTTAAAAGACGAGCAAATTGACGCTGTCTATATTCCGCTACCTAATTCCATGCATAAACAATGGATGATCGAAGCAGCGAATTTTAAAAAGCACGTATTGTGTGAGAAGCCTGTAGCTTTGAATAATGGCGAATTATTAGAAATGATAGAGACAGCAAAACAAAACAAAATTACATTTATGGAAGCATTTATGTATCAATTTCATCCACAACATCAGAAAGTGAAGAAGTTAATCAGCAATGGAGAAATTGGAGAAATAGTTATGATGAGGGCCAGCTTTTCCTTTTACTTAGATAATGATCAAAATATCCGCTTGCAAAACCACCTAGGAGGAGGGGCAATGTATGACGTCGGTTGTTATACATTACATGCAATTCGAAATATTTTATCAGACGAGCCTATATCGGTTTATGCTAGTTCTACGAAAAAAGGAGAGTCTCAAGTAGATACGACAATGATAGGAGTGCTAACCTTTCATGATGGGAAATTAGGAGTATTTGATACAAGCTTTGATACAATTAACCGTCAATCCTACGAAGTTGTAGGCTCTAAAGGTACGATAACCGTAACGACAGCCTTTCGTCCAGATGAGAATGAGAATATGGCTGGAGAATTGGTGTTAAAAAAAGAAGGGCAAACACCTGTCACTCATAAAGAAGCTGGTGATCAATATAAATTAATGGTGGAAAATTTTGCTAGTTCTGTCTTAGAACAAAAACCATTAGCTTATAATGTGGAAGAAATGAAAAAACAGATGGCTATTTTAGATGCAGTTTATCAAAGTAGTCGAGAAAACAAAGTGATTAAATTATAGTGTGATAAAAATGTAGAATAAAAGGGTTTATCTTGGTAACAAGATCGATGTCAAGCAGGATAGTCAAGATAAAAAGATATATGTTGGCAATATAGTTGATACCAAGCAAGATAGCCAAGATAAAAAGATATATCTCGGTAATATAGCAGTTGCGAAGCAGGATAGCTAAGATAAAAAATATATCCTAGTATTGTTAAACTCTTGACACAATAGCCAACAATAACTAAAACGGACATTCCAGATCACTTCCGGAATGTCCGTTACTCTATTCTTTAAGCTCAGCCAAAACGTTTGCGGCTTTTTCTGTTACATACCCACTTCCATTATTATCTTCCACATGCTCGATAAACATAGAAATGAGGATACTTCCGTCTGTAGGATATCCGACAAACCAGCCATTTTCTTGACCGTTTTCTTCATCCTTGGATTGTTTCAATTCTGCAGTACCTGTTTTCCCAGCAATTTCTATACTATCTAAGTTGGCTGCTTTTCCCGTGCCATGAGTAACGACTCTTCTCATGGATTCTTTTATTAATGAGGAATTCTCAGCAGATATTAATCCTTGCTTCCAGCTTTCGCCATCTGCCTCATCTAACAATAAAGTAGGCTTTACCATATTTCCATCATTTAGAAATATCGAAAAAGCACTTGCGAGATGAAGGGCACTCATTTGTACTTCCCCTTGCCCATAACTAGAATCTGCTAGAAGTACTTCCTCAGTAATATTTCCATCAGAGGAAATCGTACTTTTTTCAATCGGGTAAGTGAACGGAACATCTTCGCCCAATCCGAACTCTTTTAATCCCTTCACAAAGGCATCTGCTCCCATATCCAATGCCTGCATAGCAAAATAAATATTATCTGAGCGTACGAGTGCATCATCTAAATCAACAGGTCCATTAGATGGAGAAACCCTTGTTATATAATAATTTCCCCAGCCTTCTTTCTGCCAAGTGAGACCGTCAATTTCAAATGTTTCATTAGGATCAATCGAACCATTTTCCAAGCCAACTGTACTAGTTATCGGTTTAAAAACGGAACCAGGTGCAAAGGTCGAAGCAAATCGATTTAGTAATGGGTTATTCGGATCTTCCTGCCATTCTGTCCATTGGGTATTACTCAATCCATAAATAAAGGCATTTGGATCAAAGGAAGGGCTGCTGACTAAAGCTAATGTCTCTCCTGTTTTAGGATCAATAGCAGTGGCCGTTCCAGGTTCATTGTCCATTTGTTCAAATATTTTCTTTTGTGCTTTTATATCTATCGTTAAATTTAGATTTTCACCATTTTTCACTTCTTTTTCCGCTAGAATAACAGGCTCTTGCCCTTCTTTTTCAACGGTAATCTTGACCCCAGCTTCTCCACGAAGTTGTTCTTCATATAGTTCTTCTAATCCTCGATAACCAACCATATCATTCTCTGAATAAGAGGCATCATCTAAATCTTCCAATTTTTCTGCTGTAACTGGTGCAATATATCCTACTAAATGGGCCGCTGCTTCCCCTAATGGATAAATTCTGCCTGTGGTGGTTTGGGTTTTTAGTGTTGGGACAGAACTAATCGCCTTTTCTATTTCGTCTGTTAAAGAAGGAACAACCTTTAATGGGACAAAATAATTAGGTTGGACCCAGTTAGCATCTAAAGCATTATCTATTTCTTCTACAGTAATACCCAATGCTTTAGCAATGGTTTCTTTCTCACTCTTGATCTTATCATCCGTGAACTGTTCAGGTACGACGCCTAACTCATAGACACTTGCATTAACAGCAAGTCCTTCTCGATTTCGGTCATAGATTTCTCCTCTTTTAGGCTCAATGGTTTCTAAACCTATTGTGCCCCCATCTTTTATTTCAGGAAAAATAAGTCCAGGATTCCAATTAACAAGCCAGTCCGTTTTTTCTTCACCTTCCACCTCTTTAACGACCTTTTTCATTTCGACTTCGGTATCGAAAGTGATCGGTCCTGCAACAGACTCCATACTGACTTTCAGAGGAAATACTTCTGTTTCTGCTTCGTCGTTTTTTTCTTTTTCTTCTGTATCTGGGACGTCAAACGAAACATCCACTTTGTTTATTTCTAAGTCTTTATATATCTTTTGGTAACGATCAATAAAATCTTCTTTCTCTGTTTCCGCTACCATCTTATACATTTTTTCAAACTCCTGGTTCATCCAATGATCAGCATACTCTTGTAAGCGTTCCTCTGGCTCCACTTCCTCTTTTTCTTGGCAACCGATGAGTAATACTGTAAAGAGTATAGTGCCTAAAAATAAAAACTTTTTCATCACAAATTATTCCCCCTCATTATTTGTTGTGATAAATAGAAAAAGCGTATAAGATCATACGCTTTTTAGTAAACAGGTTTTGCATAAATGATGTAGCGATCTGGTGCATTACCTACATAAGAAAATGGATAGCAGGTTGTAATCACAAGCTCTTCTCGAGGTGCTGTAGACTTTATAATCGTTGTATCATCTGCATCTACTATTTTTGAATCTACCATTTCATATGTATATTCACCATATGGTAATTCAATCACAAAAGTATCACCAATTTTCACTTCACCAAGACTACGAAAGACAGTGTCTCGATGTCCAGACAGTACAATTTGATCATTTTGTAATGGATATGCTGAGCCTTTATAATGCCCAACGCCTTTCTCCAAGTCATCAGGATCCGTTCCTTCCACGATAGGAAGTTCAGCATCTAGTGTAGGAATTCTTAAAAAACCAACCTCAAGCCCTGTTTCAGGGAAAAAGGTATCAGAAGAGTACTTCCAAGAATCTTCTGCTGACTTTTGATCTGAAGGTTGCTTTAGGAATTCCTTTGCCTCTGTTGCCGCTTGCTTTTCAGCCGCTTGGATCTTGAAATATTGATAGCCCCCAACTCCTAGTAATACTAAACCAGCAATGATAAAGATTAAGGCTAATTTCCTCATTGAAACACCTCACTACATATGTTATACATATTATACTGGTAAATGGTGAAAAATGCACGCAAAGCAAAATAAAAAAATTCATCATATTTTCGTTATTTAATGCCTATACTTGTAAAAATACCCATTCTATTTCAAGAACCAAAATAGGTATTTAGAACTAATTATTCGTCTAAAATACACGTTTTATTCATATATTATTCATGATTTCGACAAAAAATGTAACTTTATATAGAACAAATGGGAAGATTGTGCTATAATGATATTGGAAAATAGAAAGTAGGTGAGTCACTATGATTGGCAAAAAAATACAAGGAATCCGAAAAGAAAAGAGAATGTCTCTTTCAGAGGTTGCAGAACAAGCTGGAGTTGCTAAATCATATTTAAGCTCCATTGAACGTGGAATTCAGTCCAATCCGTCTATTCAATTTATGGAAAAGGTAGGAAAGGTTCTTGGAGTATCTGTCAATGAGCTGTTAATGAGTGCAGATAATGAAACACTTCGCCAACAATTAGACGATGAATGGTTACAATTAGCGGAAGAAGCCATGAAGTCAGGTGTATCAAAAGAGGAATTTAAAGATTTTTTAGAATTTAATAAATGGAAAAAACAATCACATTAAACTAATAATAAGTCAGTCCTTACTCAAGAGACTGGCTTTTTTTCTTTCGCGCATTCTTTCTTGTTTTTATAATATGTTGTATAATCTATCAAAATACCCCCGAAATAAAATAGGTAATTGCCAATGATATAGTAGAGTCGGCATAGGGGATAATTTATTCGTAAGTAAAGGAGAGGCAGATGAAAAAGTATACCTATTATATACCAGCATTACTTTGGATGGGGGTTATCTTTTATTCATCTTCACAGCCCTACGAAGACCAAGATTTAAAGCCAACATTAGCAAAATATTTGGATCTAACCTTTTTGGAACCGATATTTGATCATGTTTCCTTTGTATATCATCAATCAGAAGTAAGCATCGCATCTCTTGGGATCGGAGGATTCATCGAATTCTTTATTCGAAAAGGAGCACATGTTACGGTGTTTCTAATTCTTTGTCTATTGCTATACTATGCATTTACGAGAACGATAGCTAGTAGTAGAATGGCAGTTTTATTTGCATTTTTTTCCACGATATTGTACGCTATTTTCGATGAATGGCATCAAGGTTGGACACCAAATCGCACCCCATATATAGGGGATATCTTTTTGGATGGGATTGGTGCAATCATCGCTGTGCTTATTATTTCTATTCTTCGTATCATTCAGCATCGAACAAAAATCATGCACTAACATATTATATACTAGAGGGTACGAAAAAGGGGTTGAGAGTTTGTCCGAACAGGAAATTTACAAATCTATCCTACAAAAAATGTTAGATGAAACAGAGCGTGATCAAATTGAAAATTCTTCTGATTTTATAAAAAAACTATCAGATGAAATCAAACAATCTAATGTGATTACATTAAAAAAGTAAAAATAAAAGAGTGTGCAACTAGAATTATAGATTTGCCACACTCTTTTAAAAAATTATTCCCAGGGAAATGTGATTAAAGGTCATTAGTAATAGGTAGATCAACCTCGATATATTTCACGTCACCGTCTGTTAAGATAACTTGACTATTAGTAAGATTTATCAGCCAATCCTTAAATTTGTTTGTTTCATCTTTTTTTACATAAACATGTAGTGTTACCTGTGCTAAGTATTCTATCTTGTCTAAAATGAAAGAGGATTGTTGTAGTTCATTTTCGACTTTTCCAAGTAATGGATAGTCAATGGTTAGGATTACTTCTTGCATTAGACTTCTTTCCACAACACCAGTAGAATTGATTGCAAGAGATGTGGTACTTGCATATGCACGAATTAAGCCACCAGCACCAAGCTTTATACCACCAAAATACCTAGTTATGACAACTACTGTGTCTTTTAACTGCCTCTTTTTTAAGACTTCTAGGATAGGTACACCAGCTGTACCACTCGGCTCGCCGTCATCATTTGCTTTTTGTAGTTGGTCATGTTCTCCAATCATATATGCAGAACAATTATGTGTTGCATCATGGTGTTTTTTCTTTATTTGAGAAATGAATTGCTGAGCAGCTTCTTCGGTTTCTACACGTTTTACATAACCGATAAAACGAGATTTTTGGATGACTTGTTCATCAACTCCCTCGTGTTTTACAGTATAATATTGATCGAGCATTGTCTTTCCTCCTAAAAAACTTGTATTATCACACAAATAATGTGTAAAATCGTACTACAACAAAATTATTTATACCCCCATAAAAAGTACTAATTATATCGAAAATGTGTAAATGAGACTAGGTGGTGAAAGTTGAATAATATGGAGAACCTGGAGCATGATTTAGATTCTATAATAGAAGAAATGATCGAAACAGTCAAAAATAGTAAGGATGATGTTTTCGATATCACTGAAGAATCACGTAAAGAATATGAAGCGCTGACGAAAGAGCTAGCAACCTTGAAGAAGCAAGTAGCCAAAACCATCGAAGAAGGTAATGAACTAGAGCGTAAGTCTAGCTTAGCACGAAAAAAGCTTTCAGAGGTGAGTAGAAATTTCGCCACTTATTCGGAGGATGCGATACGAAATGCTTATGATGTAGCTCATCAAATTCAGTCAGAATTCATTATGAAGCGTGATAAGGAAAAATCTTTACGTCATAGAAGGGATGAGATCGAGCTACGCCTGAAAACCATCGAAGGCACCGTTGCGAGAGCTGAGAATGTTATGGGGAAGATCTCGATCATCCTCAATTATTTAAGTGAAGATTTCAAACATATATCAGATATACTACAAAATGCCCAAGAAAAACAAGCTTTTGGCTTGAAGATAATTGAAGCACAAGAGGAGGAAAGGCGTAGACTTTCAAGAGAAATGCACGACGGTCCTGCACAGATGCTTGCGAATATCCTGCTTAGATCCGACATTGTCGAGCGTGCTTATCGTAAAGGGGATGTAGAAAATGCGATGTCAGAGCTGAAAAGCACTCGTGTTATGATTCGTGATTCATTACATGAGGTTAGAAGGATTATTTATGATCTCAGACCAATGGCTTTAGATGATTTAGGACTTGTTCCGACGATAAAGAAATATATAGCTACACTCGAGGATCAGCATGGAGAGATTTATTTTACATACAGAGCACCGGAGGAAAGATTAGCAGGACAATATGAAGTAGCACTCTTTCGGTTAATACAAGAATCGATACAAAATGCTTTAAAGCATGCTGAAGCACCTAGAATTGATGTAAAGCTAGAGATTATGAAGGATCAAGCTACTGTTTTAATACGTGATAATGGAAAAGGCTTTGATCAGTCTCTTAAAAATGAAAAATCATTCGGGATTATAGGGATGAAAGAACGGATTGAAATGTTAAGTGGCAAACTAGAAATTAAAAGTGAACTCGGAAAAGGGACACAGGTTTTGATGCGAATTCCAATAACTAAAAATTAACACATTATTTAGAATCAGTGTATAATAACTTTGAGCTAGTAAAAAAGAACGTTTTCCTAAAAGCATAGATAAAAATAGAATAAAATCTAGGAGGTTTTTACATGACAACAAATATCATACTAATCGATGATCACAAACTATTTAGGGAAGGTGTCAAGCGAATTCTAGAATTAGAATCAGGCTTTAACGTATTAGCAGAAGGGGATGATGGTTCGATTGCCATTGACCTAGTTAAAAAGTACAAGCCTGATGTAGTCTTGATGGATATTAACATGCCTGATGTTAATGGTGTCGAAGCTACTGCAGAATTATTAGAAAAATATCCTGGAGTTAAAGTCATTATTTTGTCCATCCATGATGATGAAAATTATGTAACACATGCATTAAAATCTGGCGCTCAAGGCTATTTGTTGAAAGAAATGGATTCTGATGCCCTAATTGAAGCAATTACTGTTGTAAGTGAAGGCGGATCTTACCTCCATCCGAAAGTAACCCATAACTTAGTTCAAGAGTACCGCAGATTAATAGCAGAAGAAGATGCGCTTTATGGTTCGGATAATACATTATCTAAATTAAAGAAAATTGATCATCGTAAACCATTGCATTTACTTACTCGAAGGGAATGCCAGGTTCTACAATTACTAGCTGAAGGGAAAAGCAATAAAGGAATTTCTGAATCCCTCTATATAAGTGAAAAAACCGTGAAAAATCACGTGAGTAGTATCCTGCAAAAAATGAAAGTTAAGGATCGAACCCAAGCTGTCGTTATCGCGATCAAAAAAGGTTGGGTTGAAATTTTATAAATTACGCGAAATCCCCGGAGATGTTCGGGGATTTTATTATTTGGTGGGAGGAAAAACGGGTATTATAGCAAAATATATAGATTTCTAACTAAAAAGAACCGGACATAGCAGAATGAACACTTAGAAATTTATATAATATTACTATGCATCCCATTCATAATTAGGTAAAATAGAAGGCAATATAAATTATAGGAAGGAAACGATGTGATGAAGGTTGCAATCATTACAGATAGTACAGCATATATACCTGAACAGCAAAGAGAAAAAAATCATATTCACATGGTGCCACTAAGTGTAGTGTTCGGTGATAAGGCCTATCAAGAAGAGGTAGATATCACGACAGATGAATTCTATGAAAAAGTGAAAACAATTAAACAGCTACCCAAAACAACCCAACCATCCATTGGTAAGATAAATGAAAAACTAGGTGAACTATCAAAGGAATATGACCAAGCTATCTTTATCACTTTATCTAGTGGTATTAGTGGCACGTATCAAACGGTTAGAACTGCACAATCAATGGCAGATAATATAGAGGTCTATCCATTTGATTCAGAGATTAGTTGTATGGCCCAAGGATTTTACGTTTTAGAAGCGGCAAGATTATCTAAAGAAGGAAAGGATGCTCCTACTATTCTTCAAAGGCTTGATGAAATGAAGAAAAGCTTGAGAGCCTACTTTATGGTGGATGATCTTTCCCATCTACATCGCGGTGGCCGATTGAATGGAGCTCAAGCCCTAATCGGAAGTATGCTTCAAATTAAACCAATTCTACATTTTGAAGATACGATTATCGTTCCATTTGAAAAAATCCGAACAGAGAAGAAAGCTTTAAAACGAATTTTTCAGTTATTTGATGAGGATGCAAGTAGTGGAGAACCGCTTCGAGCAACCATTATCCATGCTAACAGAGAAGCAGATGCAAATGAAATCATGCAACAGTTAATGGAAAAATATCCTCATGTCGACTTCGAACTTAGCTATTTTGGTCCGGTAATCGGGACACATTTGGGAGAAGGGTCTTTAGGGATAGGATGGTACAAAAAATAAGCAATTTTTCTGTATTGAAATAAAGCGAGACTTTCATCAGAGGAGGAGGTTGGTCATGCAGACATTACCTTAGGTTTTAGTTTGCAACTCCTTCTATTGATGACGAACAAAATGGTAGAATAGGAGGTTTGTATGAAAGAAAGTCATTATTTAGCAGGGAAAATTTTACTTCGTGAAGAAATTAATATCCACAATGACCAATTTCACCATCTAATAGAACTTGGTTACCTTCAATCAATTCCAGCAATCACGAGAAAATTTCATCAATATAAATGTAATAGATGTCACACCACTACCCTACATCACTTTGGTAAAATCCCATGCTCTCGTTGCCAAACCACCCATGTATATTGCCGAAATTGTATCCAAACTGGTAGAGTACTTTTTTGTGAAGAACTATTCCTTTGGACGGGACCTGATATCGTCTGGCCACAGCAAAAAAATCCATGCTACTGGGATGGTACTCTAACTAAGCATCAGCAGTTAGCAGCAAATGCTATCCTTCATGCTACTAGTAAACCGAAGCAAGAGCTACTGATTTGGGCAGTTTGCGGTGCAGGTAAAACAGAAATGCTTTATCCAGCAATTACAGAAGCGATTAGACATAATAAAAGGATTTGTCTTGCTACACCAAGAGCAGATGTTGTCCAAGAATTATACCCCCGTCTAAAAGAGGTGTTTCCAAATACAGAAATGGAGGCATTATATGGCGGAACAGGGGTTAGAACAGGTGTTGGGCAGCTTATTATCGCAACTACCCATCAGTTAATCCGTTATCAGAATGCATTTGATTTACTTATCATTGATGAACTCGATGCCTTTCCATTTCATCATGATCCATTACTACATCAGTTTGCAGTAAGATCTGCCAAAAAATATGCCACTAAAATTTATCTCACCGCAACGCCTCGTCCAAAACAAAAACGATTGATTGAATCGAACAAATTAAAAGCTATCTTTGTCCCGATTCGTTTTCATGGCTATCCACTACCTGTTCCACGTTTAAGGCTTGAGTTAGGTCTCAAGCGAAAAATCTCTCAAAATAAAATGCTTCATAGTTTAGAAGCGTTTCTAGATAGCCATGATCCGAAGCGACAATGGTTACTATTTGTTCCAACGATACAGCTGCTAACTCCTTTTGCGAAATTACTAGAGGAAAAAGGTCTGGACCTTGCTACCGTTCATGCCGATGATCCAAAACGAAAAGAGAAAATTACAGCATACCGTGAAGGGAAAATAAATGTATTAATAACAACAACGATTTTAGAACGAGGCGTCACCTTTCCTTCCATTGACGTGGTTATGATCGATGCTGGTCACGACGTTTTTGATGAAGCAGCAATCGTTCAAATTGCTGGACGCGCTGGCAGAAGCCCAAAAGATCCAACAGGAGATGTATTGTTGATTCATCAAGGTAAGACAGAAGCTATGATTCAAGCGGTCAAGCAAATAAAACGAATGAACCAGAAAGGAAAAGCGTTATGAGCTACTGTTTAATTTGTCAGTCCTTTATTCAAACAGAGGTGACATGGTCCAATTTTCTTTTTCCTAATAAAGCTAGCAACCTATGTGAAGAATGCCAAAAAAAGATAGAACAGATAGAAGGAGACATATGCGAAAAATGTGGTCGACAAATGAAGCAACAAGGGCTATGCTCGGATTGCATAAGGTGGGAAACGCGTGGGGAGTGTAAAGAAGTACTAGAGAAAAACCGTGCAGTTTTCCAGTATAACTCCTTCATGAAAGAAATTATCTCACAATGGAAATACAGAGGTGATTACCATTTAATTGAAATATTCAAACCATATATTCTCGAAGTATTTGATCAACATTTTTCAAAATTAGATTCAAATTTTGTTATGATACCAATACCACTAACAGAAGAGAGGTTATATGAGCGTGCCTTCAATCAATCAGAAGCTATTGCAAAGATTATATCAAAGAAATCTATTATTCCATCGATTTTAAAAAGGGATCCAACAAAAACAGAAAAACAATCCAAAAAATCTAAAAGAGCTCGTTTAGAATCTAACAATCCATTTTATCTAGAAACAGGCCTAAACAAAACCGCTGTTATTGTCGATGATATTTATACAACAGGTACTACAATCTATCATGCAGCCAAAACATTGAAATTAGCTGGTTGCCCACATGTATATAGTTTTACGTTAATTCGATAGATAAAAGGGAGGTAGCCCATGATGGCTGAACTGGCAAATTGCGAATATTGTGATAAAGTTTTTGCGAAGATAAACAGATCGATCTGTCCAGATTGTATGAAGGAAGAAGAGAAAAAATATGAAAGGGTAGTTCAGTTTTTACGAATAAGAAAAAATAGACAAGCAACAATAACAGAGATTTCAGAAGCAACAGAAGTCGAACATGAAATTATTCTACAATTCGTGAAGGATAAACGTTTACGGCGATCTCAGTTTCCTAATTTGTATACTTCTTGTGAACGATGTGGTGAGCCCGTGTCATCTGGGGTACTATGTGATAAATGTAAGAATGACATAAAATATGATTTAAAAAAACATCATGAGATAGATCAAATAAAGCAACGAAATGAAGAAGACGAAAAGAAAATTCGAACATATTTTACGAAAGACTAGCGTTCTTAAAAATTACTTCTCATTGTCGCTCAACCTAGTTATACTAAAAATATATTTAACTTTTTGGCTGAGTTGTCGATATACATGATATAGAATATAGGATACGCAATAGTTAGGAAAGAGGTGAGTGGTCATGAAAGTGAACGGACCAAACCATACGAATGTTAATCCATATCAACAACAGATACAGAAAAAACAAACATCCCATAAATCCACTACACGTCAGGAAGACCAATTACAAATTTCTAATAAAGCAAAAGAAATGCAAGCAAAGGATAGTCGCCAAGCCTATGTGAAGGAAATTCAGCAGCAAATCGAAACAGGCGAATATAAAGTAAATGTAAAAGAAACAGCAAGGAAAATCTTGAATTTTTGGAAATAATTAAGCTAAAAGGAGCAGACACTTACATGTCAGTTCGGAAAATAACGCAACAGTTAGAGAAAATGATTCAGTTACATGAAAGTCTACTTCACGTTTCAAAACAAAAAACAGAAGTGCTGAAGGAAGGCAATATAGAGGGATTACAACGCTTATTGAATCAAGAGCAAAAGCATGTCCAGGCGATTAATCAAATGGAACAGAAGCGTAATGAAATGGTGGAGATCTGGGCTAATTCAAATCAGCTTGATCAGAATACTTCAGTCTCCACTATTATTGAGGAATACGCAGAAGGAGAAGAAAGAACTGCTCTTGAAGCGGTAACCTTAAGGCTAGCAGAATTACTGTTAGATCTAAGAAGACAAGAGGATCTAAATAAACAATTGACGGAACAATCACTTCAATTTGTTCGTTTGTCCTTGGATATGGTGCAGCCATCCCTTAAAAATTTGAACTATGGGAATGGGAAAACTTCACAGGATTCCTTGTCGAAAAGGTCCGTATTTGATTCAAAGGCATAATGAGGAGGAGAAAAAATGTTAGGAAGCTTTGGTGGATTAGAGGTAGCAAAACGTGCTTTACATGCACAGCAAACCGCCTTATATACAACAGGTCATAACATAGCAAATGCTAATACAGCAGGATATACGAGGCAACGGGTGAATTTTAATGCTACAACACCATTCCCGCCAGCGTCTAGGAATCGCCCACAAATTCCGGGGCAGATTGGAACAGGTGTGGAAGCAGGATCTATTGAGAGAATAAGAGATAGTTTTATTGATAAGCAATATCGTCAGGAGAATGCGAAGGTAGGGTATTATACGTCTAAAGCAGATATCATGTCCAAGATGGAGACTATTCTTAATGAACCATCGGAAGCAGGATTGTCTCATACAATGGATCAGTTTTGGCAAGCATTACAAGATTTATCCGTTAACCCAGAGGATTCAGGTGCTCGTTCCGTGGTAAAAGAAAGAGCAATAGCATTAGCAGAATCCTTTCAGTATGTTCATTCCTCCTTACAAGATGTCCGAGCCAATTTAAAAAATGAAATTGGGGTTGGAGAGACAGATGTTAATTCTATAATTGATCAAATTAATCAGCTTAATGGTCAGATTGCAAAAATAGAGCCACACGGTTATGTTCCAAATGATTTATATGATCAACGGGATAGTTTGATTGATGAATTATCGGAATATGTAGATATAAATGTGAGTTATCGTGAGAGTACTGGACAACCTAGTCCGATAGCGGAAGGGATTGTAACAATAACTCTTAATACAGAGAATACTAGTGTAGAAAACAATGGATCAGACCCAATTACCTTAGTAAATGGTAGTGTAGACATTATTGCTGGTAGTGATGAGGCAGTTAACCACGTATTTGTTGATTTTGATAATCAAAATAATGTACAAGCTATGTTTTTTGCGCAACCAGATCGAGATCTGACCTCTGAAGAACAAATAGAGGCACTTGTTGCTAATTATGACCAAGAAGTTTTTATTTATGGGGAGAATTATGAAGTCCAGGGTAAATTGAATGCAATAGTAGATGGAGCAGGTTATTTACAAGATTTTAATTATGATGGTACCGGAACGAATGTACCTGCCGGTGAATATAACGAAATGCTAGATGAATTAGATGTAATGGTTGAGCATTTTGTCAATGAATTCAATGCAGTACATAAAAATGGTTACTCCTTAGTAGATTCAGATGGGGATGGCTTAGGAGATCAGGGGATTGACTTTTTCGTAGGAAGCACAGCCGATACCATTGATGTTGCAGAGGCAATTAAAAATGATACAGATTTAATAGCAGCTAGTAGTGATGGAGCATCAGGAGACGGTGAAAATGCTATCTCACTTGCTGATGTTTATACAAAACGAGTAGAACAATACATTACTTCTAACAATACAGCACCGGATTTTGTTCCAACATTAGATGAGAAAGCTTCTATCAAGAGCTATTTTGAATCAATCATTGGTGAAATGGGAGTAAAGGCAGAAGAATCCATTCGCATGCAAGGAAACTCGGAAATTCTCCGTAAACAGGTAGTAGAAACAAGACAGTCTATTAGTACGGTTTCACTGGATGAAGAAATGACAAATCTCATTCAATTCCAACATGCTTATAATGCTGCTGCACGTAACATGACGGTGGTTGATGAGATGTTAGATCGAATTATTAACAATATGGGATTAGTAGGGAGGTAAGTAGAGTAAATGAGAGTCACACAAAGTATGTTAACGAACAATATGCTGCGTAATTTGAGTAACAGCTATAATAGCTTAGGTAAATATATGGAGCAATTATCTACAGGAAAGAAGATAAATCGACCATCTGATGATCCAGTGATTGCGATGAAAGGGATGAATTATCGCACACAGGTGAATCAATTAGAGCAATATGAACGAAATATTGGGGAAGTACATAACTGGATGGATAATACAGATTCAGCGCTTGAAAAAGTACAAAAGGGGCTTGAACGTTTACGGGAGCTAGCTGTTCAAGGGGCAAATGGTACTTATGAAGAAGGCCAGCGAGGCAATATGGCTTCTGAGGTGAGACAACTAAAAGAGCATATTCTAGAGATTGCTAACACGAAAGTAAATAATAAGTATATTTTCAGTGGAACCGCAACAACTGGTAATGGTGGAGACAAACCATATGTATTAGATGGAGAGGATACTTCAGCAGCAAATCCAGATTTCTTTCAATTTTATGGCAATCAAGATGCAGTAAATATTGAAGTTTCTACCGGGTCAAAAATCCAAGTAAATACAAAAGGGAATGAAGTATTTACAGAAGACCTATTCAAAGACCTAACTGATTTCGCAAATACTTTAGATGATGATAATGCATCAGATGAGGAAATTGCCCAATTTATAGAAAAAATTGATGGACATATAGATAATAACGTCAATGCTCGAGCAGACCTTGGAGCTCGACAAAATCGAATTGATTTAATCGAAAATCGGGTATTAGAACAACAAGTGACCGCAACGGATATGATGTCAAAAAATGAAAATGCAGACTTAGAAGAAGTCATTTTGAATTTAACATCACAAGAAGCAGTCCATCGTGCAGCACTAAGCGCAGGAGCGAGAGTGATCCAGCCTACTTTACTTGACTTTTTACGCTGATTAAAAAGCCTTACCTTACATTCTAAGGTGAGGCTTTTTCGCAAAAGGAGAAATGATCATGCAATTACCTCAAATAAGCATTCAGTCACAGAATGCCATGATTGGACTGAATATTAAAAATGCAAAGCTTAGCATTGATTCAGGACCTGCTAAACAAACAATTAAACAGCCAGAAGCAGAGCTCCAAATTAATGTGGAACCAGGTAAGTTAACGATAGACCAATCAAAAGCGTTAGCAGATGTTGGTATAATACCTGTTGAGCAATCTGTGAAAAAAATGGCACAAGAAGCCATGCAAACCGCTATACAAGGCTCAAAAAAACGTCGCCATCAAGGTGATCAATTAATGAAAATCGAAAATGGTGGTAATCGTATTGCACAAATAGCGAAACAAAACGGGGAAAGACCGATGAAGCAGTTTAATATTGGCTGGATCCCCTCCTTGGATGGTGTGAAGTTTGATTACCAACCAGCTAGGGTGGATATTAAAGCAAAGGCAAACGAGCCTATTATACGTACAGAACAAACGAAAAATCAATTTCAGTATCAACCAGGAGGAGTAGAGGTCTATTTAAAACAAAAAAACTGGCTGGAAATTGATTTTACTAATATGAAATTTGTAGGCAATCATTTTGAAATGGATCTATAAAAGAGGTGACATATGAGAATCGAAACGAAATATTTTGGTGTGGTAGAAATAAAAGAAGAGGACATTATTCGTTTTCCACAAGGAATACCAGGCTTTTTAGATGAAAAAGATTTTGTGTTATTGAATTTTGAAGAAAGTGGTTTATTTCAAGTATTGCAATCTATTCATCAACAAAACCCTGCATTTGTGGTGATCGATCCGTTTTTGTTTGTGGAAGACTATCAGTTTAAATTAGATGATGCTACGATAAATCAGCTTTCTATCGAAAAGAAGGAGGAAGTAAGAGCATTATCTATTGTAACAGTGAGGGAACCTTTAACTACCAGCACAGCCAATCTTCAAGCACCAGTGATTATTAATCAATCAAACAAACAAGCCAAACAATTAGTTACCATGCATTCAAAATATACCACGAGGGAAGCGATCTTCCAGCAATCCTCCAACACGAAGGAGGCGTAGTATGTTAGTTTTAACAAGAAAGTCTAATGAAGCAATAAAAATTGGTGAAGATATCGAGATCAAGATACTCGAGGTTGATGGAGAACAAGTGAAAATAGGTATTTCAGCCCCAAGAGATGTCGATATCCATCGACAAGAGGTTTATGAGTCGATTCAAGCGGAGAATAGTGATGCAGCGAATCTTTCAGACAGTATCATTGATTTATTGAAAAAAAATAATAAAAATAATTAAACATCACGATACATGAGCCGATAATACTATTAGAAGCTGGTTGATGTGGTTGACGGCCGCAATCACATTAGTCGGTAACTCCACAAGGATGTGGGAAAACATAACTTTCAAGGAGGAAATTTATTTATGATTATCAATACTAATATTCCAGCGATGAATACTTATCGCCAACTAGGAATCAACCAAGGCGCAATGCAAAACTCAATGGAGAAGCTTTCTTCAGGTCTACGTATCAACCGTGCTGGAGATGACGCAGCAGGTCTTGCAATCTCTGAAAAAATGCGTGCTCAAATCAAAGGTTTAGATCAAGCAAGCCGTAACTCTCAAGACGGTATCTCTATGATCCAAACTGCTGAAGGTGCTCTTCAAGAAACTCAAAATATCCTTCAACGTATGCGTGAGCTAGCTACACAAGCTGCCAACGATACAAACGTAGGTGTGGATCGTAACGAAATCCAAAAAGAAATTAACGAATTAACTACAGAAATCAACCGTATCAGTGAAACTACTGAGTTTAACACTCAAAAGATGTTGAATGATGATACTACAACTGGTTTCTCTGCAACATTCCAAGTTGGTGCGAATAATGGTCAAAGCATGACTATTTCAATTCAAAATATGGGAGCAGAAGCACTAGGACTTACAGGTACAGCTGGTTCTTCACATGCATTAGGTTCATCTGTATCTACACTAATGGGAGCTGGAACTGGATCTGATTATTCTGCAGTTACTAACGCAGTTTATGCAGATGAGGCTGGTGTTCTATTAGAAGATGGAACTACTGGTAGTACAAGTGCTCTATCTGTAGCTGATCATGAAAAAGCTTCTGCATCGATTGAAGTAATCAATGATGCTATTGAAACTGTATCTGCTCAACGTTCAAATCTTGGTGCATTCCAAAACCGTTTAGAGCATACCATTTCTAACTTAGATAACTCTTCTGAGAACTTATCTGCAGCTGAATCACGTATTCGCGATGTAGATATGGCAAAAGAAATGATGGAGATGACTCGTGCAAACATTCTTTCTCAAGCATCTCAATCAATGTTAGCTCAAGCGAATCAACAACCACAATCAGTATTACAATTATTAGGATAATATTTAAAAGCCGACTATCGTCGGCTTTTCTAAATATAAAGGGGTAGTTTATGGAAAATAATGAATTAATTTCAACTATTGTTGAACTAAATAATAATTTAATTAAGCGAGCAAATGAGATTGCCACAATGTATGCAAATAATGAAATAAATAAGGCGAGTGAACGTTTGTCTTTTTTAATTGAAGACTTTTCACCTTTTATTGAGGCTGTAGACCTTTACAAGGAACTATTTGATATTGATGTTATAGAAGAATTGCAAGATAAATTACAACTTATTTTAAATGAACTCGAAGAGGAAGATTATCTGTTAATTTCAGAGCTTTTATTATATGAATTATTACCATTATTAGAAGACATAAGGGAGCATTTTACTAATGGGGAAGTTGGATAGAGTAAAGAAATTAAGTATTTGTATGATGGTTAAAGATGAGGAAAAGAACTTAGAACGCTGTTTTGAGTCTATTAAGCCACTTATTGATCGTGAAGATGTTGAATTAATTGTTGTTGATACAGGATCTGAAGATAACTCTGTGGATATTATTAAAAACTATACAACCAAATTATATTTCCATAAATGGAATGATAATTTTTCTGAAATGAGAAATATCACTATATCCTATGCGACTGGTGAATGGATATTTATATTGGACGCAGATGAAGAATTAGTAGATCCATTTGAACTAATGGACCTACTGAATAGTAAGAAAATGAAAGAGTTTAATGCTATTTCTTTGTTAATTAAAAACTTTTTAACTAAATCTGGTACAGAGCAATCTATATTCCCAGCATTAAGGATATTTAGATATGATGAGGATTTCAGATATGACGGAGTTGTCCATAATCAGCCGGTCTTCAAACAACCCACTCTAGAAACCGAAATACTTTTAAATCATTATGGCTATTTTAACGATGATAAGGTACTGATGGAAAAGAAATTCAGGAGAACGGCAACGCTCTTAAAATCTGAGTTAGAGAAGGATCCAAATAATGTATATTATCAGTATCAATTAGCTAAGTCATATATAATGCATGGTGATTATGAAGATGGATTGAATCAAATCGAAGTTGCCTATAATGTCATGCAAAAAAAACAAACAAATAGGTCTCAATCTTATATTTATAATGTGTATGCAAGAGTTGCTTTACACTTAAAGCAATTCGATAAAGTGATTGAAATTGCCGAGGAAGGCATAGGATATAGAAAAGATTATATCGATTTGTATTTCTTGTTAGGAAAAGCGAAATATAATAAAAAAATGAACAATGAGGCGTTAAACGCATACCGTAACTATTTAAAATTATATAAACAAGGCAATGACTTAGGTTGTTTAAAAGATTTATCCTTAGAGATTAAGTATATAGATGAAAAGTCCAAAGACAGTGTAGTTCAAGATATGGTGTACATAATGATTGAACAAGAAGAATTCGAAACTGCTAAGAAGCTACTTAATGAAGTAGATGATTCTTCCATTAGAAACAAAGCATTAGGAAAGATATATTTAGCCGCTAGAAAACTCGAAGATCTATGTGAACACTATGATAGTCTTAATGAATCTAGTCAACAGGAGTTGGAATATTTAATCGAAGACCACAAGAGCAGATTAAGTGATGACGAAAAAACTGATTTAGAAATTTCTCTTTCTCATCTTTCATCACCATATAGTTTATTAAATAATGCAAGAAATAGTAGCGATCCAGAAGTAATCAAAAATATCGCAAATGATTTAATAAATAAACATAACTTAATAGAATTACCTATTTTTTATTGCGAAATCATTACTCTTTGTCTAAAAAATAATATTTCTTTGTTTAGATATTTTAAAAATTTCGATAGTAACTCCATTCAAAAAATGATGAATTTTGTGTTAAATAGTGCTGCAGATTCAAAATGGTTGATCATCAATTATTTAAATAATATAAAACCAATTCGAGACAATGATTATAATAATAACAGAATATATTACAGTATTGTTTTACCTTTGTTAATCGCTGAGAATCAAGAGGCTACTATTGAAAAACGAAATATAACCGATGAATTTATTGATTTATTTGAAAGATATATAAAGAGTGGAAAAAATGCTGTTCGAATTATTTATAATAAAGATAAATTGAAATTGTATTATCAAACCATAAATGACGCAGAGCATAAATTGTTTTGTTTATTACTAATAATGGATGATGCCATAGCAAAACAAAATATTAAAGCAAGCCTAAAGTATTTAAAAGAAACAGTAACAACATTTAAGTCACTCTCTAAATTTTATGATGTACTATTTATTAATACTTATATTGAATTCGGTGATATCTTTAAAAAGCAAAATAAAATGGATGATGCAATAGAAATGTATGAGGAAGCATTGTTAAAGTCAATTAACGAGAAGCAGCATCAATTTATTTTAGAACAAATCGAAAATTGTATTTAAATTGCATACTGAGGTGTTTATATGGTTTATCTTTATAATCCTGACCGTAAAGGATTGAGTGAAGTCCAGATTTTAAAACTAGAACCATGGCGTATCTATCCAAGGGGAGAAGAATTGAATAGCAGTTTCTTAAAATTAGATAATAAGAAGTTATTGAAGATAAATAAGGAAACAAAAATTGCATCTATTGGTAGTTGTTTCGCAAGAGAAATAAAAAAATGGCTTATTCATAATGATTATTCTTTTATTCAAACTGCAAGTGGGCCAGGAACTGAACCTGGTTCTGCTAGATATGATCGAGTCTATAATACATTTACCATATTACAAGAATTTAAAAGAGCATTTCAGGATTTTTCTCCTGTTGAAAAGTACTGGGAGTATAATGATGGTGAAGAGTGGAGGTTATTAGACCCTTATAGAAGAATGATTGCTTGGGAAAACAAGAATGAAATGGAATTTGAGCTTAAAGAACATAAGAATAATGTGTACCAAGCCTTCACAACCTGTGATGTATTAATCATAACAGTAGGTCAATCAGAAATATGGTACAACAAGGTTGATGGATCTGTTTATCCCTTAGTGCCCCCGACACAGATATTTAATAAGGAAACACATAGTTTTAGACAATCTACTTTTGAGGAAAATTTAAGTAATCTTAACGAAATAAGGAGACTTTACAATAAATTTAATCCTAATGGAAAAATCATAATAACTGTTTCACCAGTTCCGTTGAGAGCTACATTTCAAGAAACGAATAGTGTAATTGCGAATGTAGCTAATAAATCAATGCTTAGGGCAGCGGTGGAGACATTTGTTAAAGATAATTCTGAATCAGTTTTTTACTTCCCTGCTTATGAAATTGTAACATTGTTAGAGGAAGATCCTTATGAAATTGATAACAGGCATGTAAAAAAAGAAACGGTAGACGAGATTATGAGTTTATTTGAATCTTATTATGTCGTTAACACTAATTCGAATCATGAATTATTTAACTCAAATGATGTTACTAGAAGGAAGATTAATTATTTTCTATCTAAAGCTTCTAGCGAACTCGATAATAATAATCTTGATAAGGTAGAAAAAATACTAAATAAAATAAGTTTTTTTGCAGCAAACGAGTTAGACTTTCACCTTATTTCAATTAAATTAGATATAAGAAAAAAAGATTATTACGATGCCGAGAACAAATTGCTAGAGGCATCAAAAAGATGGAAAGAAAATAAGGAGCTAAAAAACTTATTAATAGAAGTTAAAAATGAAACTTCAACCATTAAAGAATCAATACCACATAATGCAAAAAAAAATCATAATGTTAATGATGATATTGTATTTATCGGTGGTGCTGGACGTTCAGGAACAACATTATTGAGGGTAATGCTAAATGCTCATCACAGATTCGCATCTGGTCCAGAGTTTAAAGCAATTAATAATATAATTGAAGTTTATAATCAAATTAAAAATTATAAAGATATTCGTAAATCATATGATATAAGTGACGAAATCTTATCAAACAGCTTTTCCACTCTTATCGCTTCTTTTTTTGAAAATTTTAGAATTAAAAATCAAGCAGCAAGAATTGTGGAGAAAACACCTCATAATATTTTAGTAATGAAGGAGCTAGCTGAAATTTTCCCAAAAGCGAAATTTATTCATGTAGTGCGTGATGGAAGAGATGTAGCTTCATCACTTGTTAATATGAAATGGGTTGATTCATTTGGTAACCCTGTTTGGTATGTTAAAGACATAAGGAATGCAGCTAAGTATTGGAATATCGTTGTAAGAAAAGGCTTGGAGGATGCTAGTCTACCCATATTAAATGACAGAGTTAAGTTGATTAAATATGAGGATTTAATTCTTCATACAGAAGATGTTATGAAAGATATATTAGCATTTCTAGATGAGGATTGGGATCCGAACGTTCTTCAATACCATCAAATTGAAAGAGGAGAAGAACCAGTTGAATCTAGTACAAATCAAGTTAGTAAACAAATTAATTCTAAAGCACTAAAACGGTGGAAAAAAACTTATAATTCTAAAGATAAAGAAGAATTTAAATCAGAAGCTGGAAAGTTACTTACAGAACTTGGATACGAAAGTAATACGGATTGGTAAATTTAATTATCTAATTTTTAAAAAGGCTGAGGTAAAATGAATAATAAGAACAGTGTTGGAATTATTGGCTTAGGATATGTAGGTCTACCTTTGGCAATAAGATTTGCGAATACAGGCTTTAAAGTTATTGGTTTTGATATTGACACTATTAAAATATCTAAATTAAACAACGGGTCGAGTTATATTAGAACAATTAGACATGAGACACTTTATAAAATAGTTCGTGAAGGAAATTTCACTGCAACTAATGACTTTTCAAAGATAGCAGAAGTGGATGCTATTATTATTTGTGTACCAACACCACTTAACAAACAAAGAGAACCTGAGTTAAAATATATTAAAGAAACAATGAAGTCACTTTTGCCCTATATAAAGGCAAACCAATTGATAAGTTTAGAAAGCACTACTTATCCTGGTACAACTGAGGATATCATTGTACCATTAATTGAAAAAAAAGGGTTTCAAGTCGGTAAGGACTTCTTTGTTGTTTATTCCCCAGAGAGAGAAGATCCTGGTAATGAGGCGTACTCCACCGGAAATATACCTAAAGTGATCGGTGGGATTACAAATAAATGTTTAGATAAAGGATTAGAAATTTATGAGCAAGCAATAGAGGAAATGATCCCAGTGAGCTCTACCGCTACTGCTGAGTTAACAAAGCTGTTAGAGAATATATATAGATCTGTTAACATTGGCCTTGTAAATGAATTGAAATTAGTTGCGGATAGATTAGGCATTAACATATATGAGGTGATCGAAGCAGCAGCTACTAAACCATTTGGTTATGTTCCTTTTTATCCCGGACCAGGCTTAGGTGGCCATTGTATTCCTATTGATCCATTTTATTTAACATGGAAGGCAAGAGAATACGATGTACAAACTAAGTTTATTGAATTGGCTGGGGAGGTAAATACATCCATGCCAAATTTTGTTGTTCAAAAGACATTCGACGCTTTAAATGATTTTTCGAAGTCAATCAATGGTTCTTATATACTAATTTTAGGATTAGCCTATAAAAAGAATGTTGATGATACAAGAGAGTCTCCTGCAATGAAAATTATAGATTTACTTCAATCAAAAGGTGCTATTATTAGTTATTCAGATCCTTATGTGGAAGAAATTCCATCTATGAGAAACTATCATTTTAATTTGAAGTCAATTTCTGTAGATTCTGAAACTCTAAAATCATTTGATTGTGTAATATTAGTAACTGATCACGACACATTTGATTATGATACTATTTTAGAATATTCAAAATTAATAGTTGATACCAGAGGTAAATTTAAAGAAAACTATAGTAATGTGAGATTAGCATAAACAGAATGCTTAAAGCCTGCACAATAAATGTGTAGGCTTTCATTAATTTAATAACAATATTTAATCAAATTGCATAAAATAAATAAGTTAACAATCTGTATTTATCTTATTTCATTACTAACTAAAAAAAGCTGGTGATCCGATGAACTTCGATCTCATCCATATTGGAATGATGAAGACAGCAACTACCTATTTGCAGAATGTATGGTTGAAGGACTCTAACTACTGTTTAGCTAATATAGGTAGTAAAGAGTTTCTTCATCATTTGAGAAAAAATGTAAGAAAGGATAAAACGAAAAGTATAATTAAGACGACTATTCGAACAGATAAACTAAAACAAGATAATCAAATAATGATATTAAGTAATGAGGGCTTCTCTACAGCTTTTTTAAATGAAATAAATCATCAAAAGCAGGTCTTGAAATTTATTGATTATACAAGTAGTCAACTTCGTTATAAAACAAGAAGTAATCAGCTTCTTATTACGGTAAGGGAACCGATTTCTTGGATAAGATCCATTTATATTCAATCGATAAAAGAAGGTTGGTCTGGCTCAGCACAGGATTTTGTGGAGCAACAGGGATCGTTTTTACTTTATTCCCTCCATTTGAAAATGATATTAAGTTATTATAAGCGATATTTTGAGAAGATTTTAATTTTGCCCTTTGAGTTGTTAAAAGAAAACGAAGATGTGTTTTGGAATACGATCACAGATACTTTTCAGCTTCCATCAGTTGAGACAAGAATAGAGAATAAGCTCAATAAATCGCTGGATTTAGAAAAAGCATACTTATTATCATCTCTTAATCAAATGCCTCCTCATGAAACCGGAAAATTATTAAATTTTGCACTATACGAAAGTGTAATGGAAAAATATAAATCATCAAAGATTAATTCGCTTTATCGAAAGTTAGTAGAGCGTGCTACAAAATCAGATATTGCTAAAATGTACAGCTTATTTGAATTAGAAGCACCTAGAGCTAGCTTTTTTGATTTCCATTTACAAGACAACTTCATAAAATCTATTCAGAAGAATTATTTAAATTATTTACAGTTTTATATTAAACCAGCTTTTGTTCATCAATATCAACAGAGCTTCGATCAATATATTAAGCAAAATTTTTCCTCTTAATAAGCAAGACAATGCTACTTCCTAATAATAACAAGTAGCTGCCCTTTTACCTTGGTCAAAGTTACTGCCAAGAGATTGTTACATTCCTAATGAAACTAAATAAAGCATACAATAAGTCCACATCTAATCCTAGGTATGGACTTTTTTTACACTTACATAATTGATACCAGAGGAAAATTTAAAGGAAACTATAGTAATGTAAGATTAGCATGATTAGAATGTTAAAGCCTACATAAGCAATGTGTAAGCTTTCATTAATTTAATAACATTATTTTATCAACTTGCATAAAATGTATAAGTTAAGGACCTGAAATTCAATCTCTTTCATTAGCGACTAAAAAAAAGCAGGTGATCCGATGAACTTCGATCTCATCCATATCGGAATGATGAAGACTGCCACTACCTATATGCAGAAGATTTGGTTAAGAGACCCTAACTATTGTTTGTCTAATAAAGGTAGTAATGAGTATCTTCATCATTTACGAAGAGAAGTGAGAAAGGGAAAAATGAATAGTCTTATTAAGACGGATATTTCTACAGATAGACCGAAACAAGATAATCAAATAATGATATTAAGTAATGAGGGGTTTTCTACTGCATTTTTAAATGAGATACGTCGCCAACAGCGGGTTTGGAAATTTATTGATTATACAAGTAGTCAACTTCGTTATAAAACAAGAACGAATCAGCTTCTTATTACAGTTAGAGAACCGATCTCTTGGATTAGATCTATTTATATTCAATCGATAAAACAAGGATGGTCTGGCTCGGCACAGGACTTTGTTGAAGAACAAGGGCTGTTTTTATTTTATTCGCTCCAATTGAAAATGATATTAAGGTATTACAAGCGGTATTTCGAAAAGATTTTAGTTTTGCCATTTGAATTGTTAAAAGAAAACGAAGATAAATTCTGGCATACGATCACGGATACTTTTCAGTTTCCAGCAATTGAGACAAGAATAGAGAATAAGCTGAATCAATCGCTCGATTTAGAAAAAGCATTCTTATTATCATATCTTAATCAAATGCCTCCTGATGAAAATGAAAAATTATTAAATTTTGTACCATATGACAATGTAATGGAAAAATATGAATCATTAAAGATTCATTCACTATATCGAAAGCTAGTCGAGCGTGCTACAAACTCAGATATTGCCAAATTGTACAACTTACTTGAATTAGAAACGCCAAAAGCTAACTTTTTTGAATTCCGTTTACAAGACAACTTCATAAAATCTATTCAAAAGAATTATTTAAATTGTTTAAAACGATATATTGATCCAGCTTTTGTTCTTCAATATCAACAAAGCTTCGATCAATATATTAAGCAAAATCCTTCCTCTTAATAAGCAAGATAATGCAACTTCCCAATAATAAAAGAACAGATCCTATTAGTAAGAAGTTGAAAATATAGGAGGCTGTATTTGGGAGCTTATCAGCGCTTATTGGACTGTTGGTGGAAAGCTGAAGTATACTATCTTGCTCCCCTTTTTTACTCTTGGCTGTAATGATAATTTCTGCATCTACTGAAAGACCTTGGTATTCATTGCCGAGCTCTTTTGGAATAGAGAGTCTCATGTTTAAATTGTCCTGACCATTTACAGCTAATGTTTGAGAGGGGAGATCAGATAATTCATGTAATTTATTATGGAAGAGAACGGCATCACCATAACGAATTTCCATTGTTAATGCATGAAAAAACTTTTTAGAACCATTCACAAAACGGATGTCGAAGTCATAGGTTGTTTCTTCCTTACTAGCATTGGAGATTATCAATTCACGATCAGCCCAATCACCTGGCTTAATATTTTCAATTGAAAATAAATGATTCGTTTTTGTAAGTGAGCCAGATATGTCAATTAAATTTGAGGCTGTAGCATGGATAGGGTATGAATAGAATAAGAACAAACTCACGATGCCTATTATCCCACTTCGAATGAAAAGTATTTTCATGATTAACACCTCCTCCTAAGCATTCATTCGGAAATATTTTTAGCCTTACGCTCTAGCCTAATAATCGTACTCCAAACGTTATACATACCATAGCCTAATAAACCAAGACCTGGAATAATCAATAATAAAGCACTGCCTAATGGTGATTGCATATAATGCACAATATAGCCTAAATAGGGGATGGTCATTCCAGAATATGTCGCCACTACATTGTCATCTTGGACAAGAGCTTGATCGGGAGTACGGTTGTTATCCCCTTTCGTTTGATAAAGTGTATGAGTACCATTCTGTTGAATATCGACTACTCTATGAGTAATGAGTTGATCAGATTCGTCCACAAATGTTATCACATCATCGACTTCTATGGAGGAGTTATTGGTATATTCCTCCACAGCAATTACAGAGCCTGTTCGGAAGGTTGGTTCCATTGACCCTGAGAGGACGACTTTTAACTGGTATCCGAAAATTTCCGGTTCATTGCCACTAACTCTTGTTATAATCACGAAGATAGAAATCGTAATTAATAGGACGAACAATATGGCTGTTATAGTATTACTCAGTATTTTCTTGAACTTTATTTTCTTGTTCGATTCCTTCATTTGATTTTTCTCCATCCTCGTTTTCCTCCTCTGTATTCAAAGCTTCATCTTTATGATCTTTTACTACTTCTTCCTCTTGCTCCGTTATTTCTTGTTCATTGTTTATTATTTCGTCAGCATTCTCTTCCGTTGTTTTTTCTATTTTCTGTTCTGTATTTTCCTTTATCTCTTCGGTTAGAGTTTTCGTCTGCGTCGGATGATCGGTTGTCTGTTCTTTAGTTGGGGTGGACTCTATCTGCTCTTTATTGACATTTCCCTTTTCTAATTCACAAAATGCCTTAATGACTGGGCTTTTTGTAAACTGTTGTTCCTTTTTATTTTGGTAAAGTGGATGTTGATTTACTTTGAGTTGGTAATGTCCATTTTGTAGATTAGGGAATACTAACGTTTTTTCCTCCATTGAGGCAAGGGGTGAGATCGTACCTTCTTTGATTAAATTTCCATTCTTTATAGGAGATCCATTTTCTGAAAAATAAAGATAATAATGAGTAGACTCTAACATTGAAACCCCCTGATTCTGAACAGTAAAATGAATTTGGACAGAAGGGCAAGCATCTTTCATTTGATACGATTGTTCAGTAATAACCAGCTCACTCTTATCCCACCAATTCCCTAGTTGAACAGTAAAAGAATCCCTCGTTGAATGAATCAATTTCGATTGGGTAACAGAAGTAAGATGGGTTAGCCCGGATAGACCAATTAAACAAATAGAAATCAGTAATGCAAATAGCATAATTAGTTTTTTATAACGAACAAATAATTTCAAGCTGGTCCCCCCTTTTAAATTAGGACATTCTCATTTTTATACACATATGAAAGCATATAGGCATAAAAATAAGGGAGAGAGAAGAGAAGCATTCTCTCCCCATGTAAAATCATTATCTACTTTCACCTTCCGTTTGTTGTGCTTCAAATGTCCATTCTAGCTCTAAAGAATCGCCTTGGAAGACGTTTTGATCCTGACCATTATCCACAAATTCGAATTGGACGATTAAATCATCGGATTCTCCTACTTCAATTCCACTTGCTTCGTCACCCCAACCAAGGAATGCCCAGATTTTATTTTCAACGGCATCTGGAACTTCTCCCTGAAGCTCTGCCAATGTTGCAGACGTGATGACATTCTCATGAGGATATTGGAACAAGGAATCCTTATCTAAGTTTTTAAGGAAGTTTACTCGAATATGCTCACCAAAATCTTCAGAGCCATTGTCACCATTTGCATCAATGACAGTATAATCTGTGTGCAAATCAACTGCTGAAATGTCTAAACTACCATCATTTACTAGCTCAAAAGAACGGCTCATCCAATCTCCAGGCTTTAAATTGTCTACATCAATAATGGTAGAAGGATTGACAGATAAGTCCAATGTACCCGCAGTGAATGAATTTGCCGACACTTCTGTGTCACTAAAGTAGGCATATGTACCTCCACCAATTAATGCAATTCCAAGTGCAGCAGACGCTAATCCCATTCCAAGCTTTTTCTTTAACGACATGTTAATTCCTCCTCAAAATTTTGTTCTATATAAAGAACATTAAGTGTATTATAACGCATATACCGAAAAAGAAAAGAACCAAAAAAGAAGAAAATCAATCGTTTTAAATATTTATCAAGTGATTTCCTTCTATTTTCTTCTATTTTCTTTGTATATCTAATTTTAATGTCGTTTGTTTAACCAAAGTACCCCTGATTTTGCTAGTCTAGGAAGTAGTCCAGTGACAGGCTGACGATACATGTTACCGAAGCCGTCAGATTTGCCGAGAGAGCCTAATTGTCCTTTCAGTTTAATTTCTTTTGGCCTTTTAGGTGTTTCATTTCGTAATATCGCGGCTAATATTTCTCCTATTTGTTCTCCTTGAATTCCGGCAAGCTGTGCACTTGGTGAATAATTGGACGCAGCGCAATCACCAACAATAAATACATTATCATTGGAGGGAACTTGATAAAAATCATTAATGATAATTTTTTCGTGACGATCCTTTTCAAAAGGTAAGCTACGAACTAAGTAATTCGGACGCACACCTGCAGTCCAGATAATGACATCACTTTCAATACCCTCACCATTATTATAAAAAATACCTTCTGCTACTAGCTCTACGTTTGAGTGGTGAAGAATGTCGACCTCGTTACGATGAAACCACTCTTCCACATAGGATTGGATTTTTTCGTCGAATGCAGATAAAACAGATGCACCTCGGTCTAATAAACGAATATTTAAGTCAGGACGACTTTCTCTAATTTCGGAAGCTACTTCGATACCACTTAGTCCAGCGCCTACGACAGAGACTTGACTATATGCTGGCAAATTATTTACTTTTATATTAGCTTGACGAGCATTTGCAATACTTTGTACACTTTCTGTATATTCCATTGCACCTTGGATGCCGTGATAATTATCCTCACAGCCAAGCCCAATCAGTAAGTAATCATAGGTTACAGCCTCTTCATTATTTTTTAAACGGATCTGGTTATTTTCTGTATCGATCTCAATAATATCTCCAAAGGTATAGTTAACTTGTTCGTGGATTGGAAAATCAATCCGTACTTCTTTATCAGATTTCGTACCAGCAGCAATGGCATAAAATTCTGTTTTTAATGAATGGTATGGATTTCGATCAATTACGTTAATGTGAACATCATCAGGTAAATCATGATCTAGCAATTGATGTAAGGCATTCATACCACCATAGCCACCACCAATGATGACAACTTTTCTCATCTTCAAAACTCCTCGTCTATCATATAATTCATAGTGATTATTTCTATATTTAAGACTAACAAAATTAGTTCAAAAAAACTATCCTTTTCCTATAGAAAGAGCAAAACACATTAAATTCAGAAAATTCTTTATTTAATGCTCATTTTTTCCTTTAGAAGAAAATTATATTTATCACAGTGTCTGACTTTGTATCATACCTCCCTTAGGAGTTTCTCTTTTTTAGAATTAACGTAATTTTTTGATAATAAGATATAGTTCATGGTATAAATGAAATATAGATATTGTAAGCGTGTACAAAAAAGAGAGGGAGATTATTTAATGGAATTACAAAATGTGCAAACTGTTGCGGAAGAAATAAAAGAGAATATGAAGCAGGTGGTTGTTGGACAGGGAGATACGATGGACTTATTAATGGTAGCAATCATTGCTTCAGGTCACGTTCTATTAGAGGATGTACCGGGCACAGGAAAGACCTTAATGGCAAAAGCATTAGCAAGATCTTTGGAAGGACAGTTTAAGAGGATTCAATTTACACCAGATCTGTTGCCTTCTGATATTACAGGTATTCATTTTTATAGCCAAGAGAAGGGAAAGTTTGAGTTTCGACCTGGACCGATTTTTACGAATATTCTATTAGCGGATGAGATTAATCGGGCAACTCCGAGAACCCAATCAAGTCTACTGGAAAGTATGGAGGAGCGCCAAGTGACTATTGACGGCGAGACACATCGGTTGGATGAACCCTTTTTAGTTATCGCCACACAAAATCCAGTTGAAAATCAAGGAACATTTCCGTTACCTGAAGCACAGCTAGACCGTTTTTTATTAAAAATACATATGGGTTATCCGTCCAAGCAAGAAGGGATGGAAATATTAAAAAGATTTAAACAGCTAAACCCGTTAGATAACTTAAAAGCTGTGATAGACACGGAAGCGATTATTAGTATGCAAAAAGTCTATAGTGAGGTAGAGGTGAGTGAGGATGTTCTTCATTATTTAATGGATCTGATTGAAAAAACAAGAAATCATGAAGCAATCGTGTTAGGTGTTAGTCCACGTGGAAGTCAAGCCCTTTTAAAAGCTGTACAGGTGTATGCTTTACTCCAAGGTCGAACCTACGTTATACCTGATGATGTGAAAAAAATGGCTAAGCCAGTGCTGGGCCATCGATTGGTTTTGGCTAAGCGTATTGGAATTAGAGATGGAGAGGTAGAGGATGTAATAGCAGATATATTAAAGGATGTCCCAGTGCCAACTGAGAAGGATTTGGTAAAGGGATGAATATTGCCTGGATCATAGTTGTCTTATTAATCATTATATTCTTGCAAGGAATGATTTATAGTAAATGGGGCTTAAAGGGAATAACATATCATCGTGCCTTCAAGCAGAAAACTGTTTTTGAAGGGGAACAAATTGAAATGGTCGATGAAATTGCAAATAACAAGTTGTTACCGGTTCCGTGGATCCGTTTGGAATCTAAAATGAGTGGAAATTTAAAATTGCAATCCGAGATTGGAAAAAGTAAGGAAGAAGAGATGTTTCATCGGACTCTTTTCAGCTTATTTCCTTACCAAAAAATAACGAGAAGGCATTATCTCATTGGAGCAAAAAGAGGGTATTACCCACTTGAAACCGTTTCGGTGACGACTGGAGATGCGATTGGATTTGGGGAAGTATTCGATTCATTTAATGCAAAAACAGCTGTTACTGTTTATCCAAAGCTGGTACCCATTGAAGATATTCCGTTACCTTCTCATAGCTGGCTTGGAGATATAACCGTGAAGCGCTGGATAATCGAGGATCCCTTTTTACAATCTGGTGTAAGGGATTATCAGAAAGGAGATCCATTGAACTCGATTAATTGGAAGGCAACTGCTCGTGCTCAATCCTTACAAATTAACAAAAAGGACTATACGGCTGATCACTATTTAATGATATATGTTAATTTTGATTGGGATGAAGACATTCGGTTACCTATTGATAATCCAGTTAGGATTGAAAAGGGATTATCCTATGCGGCTTCGTTAGCTACATATACATTAGAACAGGGTATTGCAACAGGCTTTGGATGTAATGGATATTTTGTTGAACCATTTACGAACACAACAGATCGTATGAAGTCTTCGATTAGAATAGAGCCGGCAAGCAGTGGCCAGCAATCCGAATATATTTTAGATTCTATTGCCAAAATTAAGATGGATCGGTCGCGAAATTTCCGTGCTTTTCTACAGGAGGATATTGATCGTGGCTTGACGAAAACAGATATCATTATTTTTTCACGCAGAGTTACAGAAAAAATGGAAATCCAAATGGCTCGATTAAGACAGCTTGGTAATGCTGTGGAAGTGGTGTTATTAGAGGAAGATGCGGGAAAAGTGGGTGAAGAAAATGTTAGCTAAAGAGAAGAATTTACTACCATTATGTTGGCATGGGCTTGTGGAGTATCTCGCTTTATTTCCGTTTGTATTGTTGATTGGTGTACTTATTCATCGACAGGAATTTATTTTTCCATGGCTCCTCTCCCTATATGTCTTATTGACTTTAACAGCCATTATTCGTACATTGTTAAAGCAGAAGCGTGTGCTATCCATTGTGCTTGCTTCTACGATAGCAGTACTCTTAACCATCCTGATAGGGCAGTCCTTGTTCTCATACATAGGGAGTTTCATTGTCACCATCGTCGTGGCATTTCGAGGGGTGCAGCATGGGGAAAATGAATGGGAGGATATTTTGCCAAGTCGCTTTCTTTGGGCAATTGGATTGCCTAGTTATTTTGTCGCTTATTTGGCTTTTCATTATTTTGCTAGCTTAACTCCGTTCAAAGGATTACTAACAATATTCGGTGTTAGCTTTATCATTTGTCTGTTGTTTATTACGAATCAACAACATTTACAAAGAGAGTCTCTCGCCAAGGGCAAGCATAAACCAAATCAGGATATGAAAAAAATGAATGATCTATTTATAATCATTACTATACTATTTGTTCTTGCCATCACCAATCTCCACATCATTCAATCAGCACTCTATAATGGTACACGCTCCATCATTGGATTTTTCATTTGGTTTGCTTCTTTATTCTCGAACGAGGAAGAGATTATCCGAGAAGAGAAGCAAGAATCCAGTATGACGCCAATGCTACCAGAAGAAGAACCAAAGGATCCTTCATTTTTTGCGGAGTTGATGGAACAGATCATGATTATCTTAGGATTTGTTTTAATTGTTTTTCTCCTCCTATTATTTCTTGCTATATTTATCAAGAAGGTGCGAAGAGCTATTAAAACAGTCTTACTAAAATTATGGCAGATTATAACACAAGTATTTTCACGAAGAAAAACAGATGAAATATCGACAGACTACTCAGATGAAAAACAAAGCTTGTTCAACTGGAAGGATTGGAGAAAAACAAAACAGGAAGAATTCCAAGAAGCGATTACGAGAATCGTGAAACGCAATCCGAAATTTGAGCAGCTGTCTCCAGCAGAGAAAGCACGTTTTCTTTATAAAGAGATAGCAACAGAGCTTAAAAGACAACATAAGTGGAGGCATTCAATGACGGCACATGAAGTGTTACAAAATGCTGAACAGAATGAACAGTTAGCTCGGTTGAGAGAGCTATATGATGATGCGAGATATGGGAAAGATAAGTTGGATAAAACCATGGAAACTGAACTGAATAGTATTTGGAAAACAATAAAATAACGATTGGCTCATTGAAATATAGTTCAAAATATCCATTTAACAAATGGGAGTTTATTCCGATATAGAAAAAAAGAGTGTAAAAAGGACGTGAATGAAGATGAGAATTAGTGGATTTGCAAGCGGAATGGACATTGAGTCAATCGTAAATGATTTAATGAAGGTAGAAAGACTTCCATTGCAAAAAATGGAGCAAGAAAAGCAAGTCTTAGAATGGAAACGTGATGATTATCGTTCTATCAATACGTTGTTATTAGATTTTAGAGATAATTCACTATTTAATATGAGATTAACAACGGGATTTCGTGCTCGACAAGTTACATCATCGAATGAAGATTTTATTACTGCTGTAGCATCTAGTGCTGCCAATCAGACATCTTTTGAGATTTCTAAGGTGGAGCAACTAGCAACAGCTGCGTCATGGGTAAATGATGGGAAAATCTCTAGTGACCAAACGAATAAAATAGATGCATCCAAAAGCTTGTACAATGAAGCTGACAAACTAGCTAATAATTTAACATGGAATAAAGGGGTTATCGAGAAGAAAAATATTAAGGTGGAATCAGGACAGACTGTTAAGTTGGATGACAATATTGTGTATGATGTCGATACATCACTAGATATCCAAGTCAATGGAAAAGGATTTGAGGTAGTTGATTCCGCAAATAATTTAGAAGCAAATCAAGTATATTTTGATGCTAGTACAGGGGAATTAACTTTTGCTGATGGTGCAGTAAAAACAGGTGATACCATTAGTGCTCAATATGTGAAAGATAACAAAACAATTGATACAACCTTGTCGGAAGGCTCTAATGGTTATAAATTAGATGGTGGATCGATTGTAGCTGATAGCAATTTTTCTTTAACCGTTAATGGGACAAACTATTCTATCGGGGCATCAACAGGAACGAACGAATATGCTTTAGTAGATGGATCGGGTAATTCAATAGGGAAAATCAACACAAATTCAGGTGCCATTACATTTGACGAAAAGCTGACAGAAACTACTGATATTAGTGTTACCTACCAGCAAAATTATACTTCCTTTTCAATTGGTGCAAGCACTGCTAATGGAGAAACACACCGGAATTTTATCGTTTCAGGAAATGAATCATTAAATAAAATCGTGGACAGAGTCAATAGTGCAAAGCTAGGTGTTTCTATGATGTATGATTCTTTCTCTGACCAATTGACCTTATCTAGAACAGAAACAGGAGATTTTGATTCTACCACAGAGGATATTCAAGTAAGTGGAGATTTCATGACCTCTGTGTTGCAATTTTCAAATAACCGAACCAATTATGAGGAAGGAACAAATGCTAAGTTTACGATAAATGGACTAAGTACAGAAAGACATTCAAATAGTTTCCAAATCGATGGAGTGACATTTAGTCTTAAACAAACCTTTGACGAGGTAGACGGTGCACAGCCAGTAACGATCGGGGTTACCAATAATACGGAAGAAGTATTCGAAAATATTAAAGAATTTGTAGAAACCTATAATACTTTAATAGACAATATTAATAATAAATTAAATGAAGAGTACCACCGAGATTACAAGCCTTTGACAGACGAAGAAAGAGAGTCTCTTTCAGAAAAGCAACAGGAAGATTGGGAGGCAATGGCAAAGAGTGGTTTGTTAAAAGGAGACCCAATTCTTCAGAGTGTATTATCAGAAATGAGAAGGGATTTTTACACACCAGTCAATAATGATGAATCAACAGGTGTATTCAATCAGCTAGCTGCGATCGGAATTACTACCACAAAAAACTACATGGAGGGCGGTAAGCTCGTTATTGATGAAGCAAAGCTAAAAGAAGCCATTGAAGCGGACCCTGATGCAGTAGAAAACCTTTTCCGTGGAGATGGAGACTCCTATGGTGAAAAAGGAATTGTTAGAAGATTGACAGATTCCGTAGAAGGTGCGATGGATAAAATCTACGAAAGAGCCGGCAGAGCAACCGCAACGAATTACCAATTTACGATCGGCCGAAATCTAGAAGATATCGAGGATCGAATTTCTAATTTTGAAAATCGTTTAGCACAAGTGGAGGAAAGATACTGGTCACAATTTACAGCAATGGAGCAAGCCATTGCACGATATAATCAGCAATCAAGCTATTTAATGCAACAATTTGGAGGCGGAATGAGCTAAAGATAATAGGGAGGAATTTTTATGGATATCGCAGCAATGTCGATTGCAATGAATCAAGCACAGGTAAAACAAGAGGCCAGTATTGCCGTATTAAAGAAAGCAATCAATGAGCAACAAGTAGATTCGAACGAAATGATAAAAATGCTAGAACAATCCATGCAACCTCATCTGGGAAGTAGCATTGACATCAAAGGATAGTGCTGAAAAATCTAGAGCTCAAGTTGCTCTAGATTTTTCTATCAGAAGCTAACAAAATAATACTTTTAACCGATACTATAATTAAATGGCGTAAGAGGAGATGATTGTTGTTATGGATATAAGTAAAATGAACATTGGAACTCTCTCCCCTCAGCATGAATCAGCACAAGATATATCTTTGCTTCCAAAAGATAGTTCTAAAGTAAAAGAGAGTGATGAATTACAACCTAATTCAGATAATGATGAAATTTCTATGATAGAAACAAAGGATTTAGTGGATGGACTTAATTCTTTTTTAGAACCATATGATACAAGTATTCGCTATGAATTTCATGAAAAATTGGATAGATATTATGTTACCATTGTGGATTCTCAGACAGATGAAGTTGTAAAAGAAATTCCTCCGAAAAAATTATTGGATGTGTACGCCTCAATGGCGGAATTAATGGGATTTATCGTTGACGAAAAAATATAGAGGAGCGTTCAATTTATGGCTAAACAATATCAAGCATACCAAAATAATTCAGTTACAACAGCAACTCCAGGAGAACTAACCTTAATGCTTTATAATGGATGCTTGAAATTTATAAAGCAAGCTAGAAAAGCAATCGAAGAAAATAATCATCAAGTACGGAATGAATATATACAAAAATCTCAAAATATTATACGAGAATTAATGGTAACACTGAATCCGGAGGCTACAATTTCTCAAGAAATGCTACCATTATATGATTTTGCTTACCAATCATTGACCCAAGCAAATGTCCATAATGACCTAGAGAGGTTATCGGAGGCTGAAGAGATTATTCGCCAGTTTCGTGATACATGGAAGGAAGTCATTCAAACGGAACGTAGAAGACAATACGGGCAAGGTGCTAAAGCATAATGGAAGCCATTCAAAAATATTATCAGCTCACAAAAGAGATGCTAAGTTTACTAAATGTTCCATCAGGTAGCCAAAAACGCAAGGAATTAATTGACCATATCACAGAAATGATCGACAACAGACAACAATGGATGGAACAAATTAAACCACCATATACGCAAGAGGAAGAAGAGCTTGGGAAGCAAACAGTGATTCTTGACCGACAGCTAAATGACAAGCTGCAGCAGCTTTTTCAAAGCATAAAAAAGGATATGCGCAATAATAAAAAGCAACAAAGATCAAATACAAAATATTTAAATCCTTATCAAAGTATATCCACACTTGATGGGAGATTCATGGATTCTAAAAAGTGATGATGTTCAAAGCCTTGCATCCATTATAGGAAGCAAGGCTTTTTTGTATAGAAGACATCCTTAAAGTAAAAGTCATTTTGGGCTGTAGAATAGACGAAGTGGTGTTTACAGCAAGAGTAAGAGTCATTTTCGACTGGGTTTTAGTCTGAAATGGTGTTTATAGCAAGAGTAAGAGTCATTTTCGACTGGGTTTTAGTCTGAAATGGTGTTTACAGCAAGAGTAAGAGTCATTTTCGACTGGGTTTTAGTCTGAAATGGTGTTTATAGCAAGAATAAGAGTCATTTTCGACTGGGTTTTAGCTTGAAATGGTGTTTATAGCAAGAGTAAGCATCATTTTTGGCTGGGACTTTGCTTAAAATGACGTTAATAACATAGATGTACGAGCGTAATTCAATTTTAAGGCTTTCCTTAAAGATCACTTTAATGGCTAAGTTAAGTTTTTGTAAAAATTATTTGAATGATCTTGACATATTGCTCGTTTATTCTATCTCAAGTGTGGTATTATAGATATATAGCTTATATAGCTTTATAGTTTGAAAGGAGGACACTTTTTATGAAATACAACATCCGTGGTGAGAATGTAGAAGTTACAGGAGCTATTAAGGAATATGTTGAGAGAAAAATAGGGAAATTAGAAAGATATTTTGATTCCACTCCTACTTCTGATGTAAATGTAAATATAAGTGTCTATAATGAGGAGCAACAAATTGAGGTAACAATTCCGATGACGAATCTTTTGCTTCGTGCAGAAGAGCAGCACATGGATTTGTATGCAGCTATTGACCTTGTTGTTGACAAACTAGAAAGGCAAATTCGTAAGCATAAAACAAAAGTAAACCGTAAATTCCGTCAGCAAGGAGCTCCTAAGCATGTTTTTGCTGAATTGGAGAAGGAAGCGGTACTAACAAAGGAACAAGATGAGTTTGATGATGATGAAATTGAAATTGTCCGAACAAAACGGTTTGATCTAAAACCAATGGATTCAGAAGAAGCGGTTCTACAAATGGATATGTTAGGACATGCATTCTTCGTTTTTGAAAATGCCATTACTGGAAATACCAATGTAGTATATAAGCGCAGAGATGGCCGTTACGGCTTGATCGAACCAAGTTAAATAAATAATAGAGAAGAGGTGGCCTATTCTAGTTAGAGTTGGCCACCTCTTTTTATGATCAAATTGCTTTTTTTTAGCTAGAATATGACCATTCTATTTTCCTTTTCTAATGTCCATAAGATGAAATTGTAGAATGAGAATACGTCAAAAATCGCTATTTGTCTATTTTGCTCTTAGAAATAAACGTGGTATAACTAATTTACTTCCTCTCCAGAGAAGGTGTTTTTGCTCCTCCAATTTCAACCTTCTCTATATAAAGAAGTAGTCGCTTCCTTCGACTACTTCTTTTCCTCAGATCGTGCATTTGTTTTAACATAGCTTAAACCATCTTTGAGATTAGGATAGTGTTGACGCAATTTATAAATAAGGACTTATATCGTAGGATTCTTGTCATTTTATTCATGCAAATGTTATGATATAAGATAGACGTAATTGAACTTTCTGGTAGAAAAGAGGAGCGGCTAGAATGCGTGGATTATTGAAAAAAGTTTTTGGTGATGGAAATCAACGACAATTAAAAAGTTTAGAGAAGATAGCAACAGAAATTGCTGCATTAGAATCAACAATGCAGCAATTGTCTGATCAAGAATTAAAAAATAAAACAGTGGAATTTAAGGAAAGGTATCAAAATGGTGAATCATTAGATGATCTACTTGTAGAAGCCTATGCGGTAGTTCGAGAAGCTTCTACAAGAGTATTAGGGATGCGCCCTTTCCATGTGCAACTTCTTGGTGCGATTGCGATGCACCACGGGGATATTGCGGAAATGAAGACAGGGGAAGGGAAAACATTAGCTTCCACTATGCCGGTCTATTTAAATGCATTACCAGGTGAAGGTGTTCATGTTATTACGGTCAATGATTACTTAGCAGATCGTGATGCACGTGAGATGGGAGAATTATATGAGTTCCTAGGACTATCTGTTGGATTGAATCAAAGCGGTCTCTCTAAGGAAGAAAAACGAGAAGCATACCAAGCAGATATTACGTATGGTACGAATAATGAATACGGGTTTGACTACTTGCGTGATAATATGGTGCTTTATAAGGAGCAAATGGTCCAAAGACCGCTTAATTTTGCAGTGATTGATGAAGTAGACTCCATTTTAATTGACGAGGCGAGAACTCCATTAATTATTTCAGGTACAGCACAAAAGTCTGCAGCATTGTACCAACAAGCAAATTCTTTTGTCCGAACATTGAAAAATGAAGATGACTACACATATGATGTGAAATCAAAAGGAGTTCAACTAACAGAAGAAGGAATGAACAAAGCCGAGCGATTTTTTAACATAGAGAATCTTTTTGATTTAAATAATGTGACATTAACGCATCATATTAATCAAGCATTAAAAGCACATGTATCTATGCATCGCGATACGGATTATGTTGTGGAGGAAGGACAAGTAGTCATTGTTGACCAATTTACTGGACGGTTAATGAAAGGACGCCGCTATAGTGATGGTCTTCACCAAGCCATTGAAGCTAAAGAAGGCTTACCAATTCAAAATGAAAGTATGACACTTGCTTCTATTACATTCCAAAACTATTTCAGAATGTATAAAAAATTAGCAGGGATGACTGGTACGGCAAAAACAGAAGAAGAGGAATTCCGTAATATTTATAATATGGATGTCGTAGCAATCCCAACGAATAAGCCGATTATTCGTGATGATAAGCCAGACTTAATTTATAAGTCAATGGAAGGTAAATTCAAATCTGTTGTAGAAGAAATAAAAAGTCGACACGAAAATGGACAGCCAGTATTAGTTGGTACAGTGGCTGTAGAAACATCTGAGCTAATTTCAAAATACCTCACTCGTGCTCGTGTGCAGCATAATGTTTTAAATGCAAAAAATCATTTCCGCGAAGCTGAGATTATTGAAAATGCTGGCCAAAAAGGTGCTGTTACGATTGCTACCAATATGGCAGGTCGTGGTACAGATATTAAATTAGGTGAAGGGGTAAAGGAATTAGGTGGACTTGCTGTCATAGGAACAGAACGTCATGAGTCTCGTAGAATTGACAATCAGCTGCGAGGTCGTTCTGGTCGTCAAGGAGACCCCGGTATCACTCAATTTTATCTGTCTATGGAAGATGAATTAATGCGTCGATTCGGTTCAGATAATATGAAAGCCATGATGGAAAGACTGGGCATGGATGATTCGCAACCAATTGAAAGTAAAATGGTTTCTCGTGCAGTGGAATCTGCACAAAAACGAGTAGAAGGGAATAACTTTGATGCTCGTAAGACAATTCTTTCCTACGACGATGTTTTACGTCAGCAGCGTGAGATTATTTATAAGCAACGTTTTGATGTTATTGAATCTGATAACCTGCGAGAAATCATTGAACAAATGATTGAAACAACAGTGGAAGCAGCGATTGATATGTATATGCCGGAAGAAGAGATTGAAAACTGGAACATTTCTGGTTTAATAGAGTATATCCATGCAACCCTATTAGAGCCTGAATGGATAACAGAAGCCAACCTAAAAGGGAAGGAAAAATCTGAGGTTCAGGATACGATATTAGCAAAAGTACAAGAAAAATATGACCAAAAAGAAGCTGAGCTTACGCCTGAACAAATGCGTGAATTCGAGAAAGTTATCCTGTTACGTACGGTTGATACGAAATGGATGGATCACATCGATCAAATGGATCAATTACGTCAAGGTATCCATCTCAGAGCATATGGACAAAATGATCCACTTAGAGAATATCAAATGGAAAGCTTTGCTATGTTTGAACAAATGATTGCTTCTATAAACGAAGAGGTTGCTAAATATGTAATGAAAGCACAGATACGGGAGAATTTAAAACGGGAAGCTGTGGTAAAAGATACACAAGCAGTATCAGGTGGAGAAGAGAAGAAAAAAGTAAAAAAACCTTATGTAAAAGCACAGAGCGTGGGTAGAAATGATCCATGTCCATGTGGTAGTGGTAAAAAGTATAAACAATGCCATGGTAAGTAAACATAAATGAGGTGGAAAGATGGAATTGGTAGAAATTAGACAAGAACTAGATAAAATGGCTAAACGTATAGCGGACTTTAGGGGGTCTCTTTGACTTAGAGACGAAACGTGCTCGCATCGCTGAATTAGAAGAAATAATGACAGACCCAAGCTTTTGGGATGATCAAAATACAGCACAAAAGATTATTAATGAAGCAAATAGTTTAAAAGAACTTGTACAAACATTTGATAAAAATGAAGAAAGTCTTGAAAATGCAGAAGTCTCTTATGAACTAGTAAAAGAAGAAGAGGATGAGGATTTACATCAAGAGCTTGAAAAGGATGTCGTTAACTTAACGGAATCACTCAATCGATATGAATTATATATATTATTGAGTGAACCCTATGATAAGAATAATGCCATTTTGGAATTGCATCCAGGTGCTGGAGGCACGGAATCACAGGACTGGGCTAGTATGTTACTTCGAATGTATACAAGATGGGCAGAGGCAAAAGGTTTTAAAGTTGAGACATTGGATTATTTACCTGGCGAAGAAGCTGGTGTGAAAAGTGTGACATTATTAATCAAAGGGCATAATGCCTACGGCTATTTGAAGGCTGAAAAAGGGGTACATCGACTTGTTCGTATTTCGCCATTTGATTCATCAGGCCGTCGACACACTTCCTTTGTTTCCTGTGATGTGATGCCAGAATTAGATGATGATATTGATATCGATATAAAAACAGAAGACTTGAAAATCGATACGTACCGTTCTAGTGGTGCGGGAGGACAGCATGTAAATACAACAGATTCAGCAGTTCGAATTACACATTTACCAACAAATACAGTAGTAACCTGTCAATCTGAGCGATCTCAGATTAAAAATAGAGATCAAGCAATGAAAATGTTAAAAGCAAAACTATACCAACTTGAAATAGAAAGACAGCAACAAGAATTAAATGAAATTCGTGGAGAACAAAAGGAAATAGGCTGGGGAAGTCAAATACGATCTTATGTTTTCCATCCGTACTCAATGGTGAAAGATCATCGCACTGATCACGAAACTGGTAATACTCAGGCAGTAATGGATGGAGAAATTGATAACTTTATTGACGCCTATTTGCGATCTGTCATGAATAATTAATAGGAAGAAAAAGCTGCAATCCCACCTTTGTGGGCTTGCAGCTTTTTGTCGAATAGATACATAAATTGTAGAAAATAAACAGCGATGAAGGAGGTTCTCCTCTAAAAACTCCATAATGGTAATCTTTACATATGGCCTAAAAGCAGGTAATTGAAACTAGTTCTTTATACATATATAATGACTGGGAAAATATTCTCCATATTGCAAAGTATTGTAATTATTTAATGAAATACAATGAAGCTCTAATTTTATTGGGAATTTATCCTAAAAAGAACATAAGTTCATGGTTCTTTATTACTATTATTGTTATTTTGGGTAAAAAGAACTATCAAACGAAACACAAATGTAATAAAAATTTAGCCGAATTTCTGCGCGAAAAATGTTATAATTGCAACTGTGAGGTTTGAATGTATCATATTTTGGGTAAATGCTGCGAAATATGACTAAAATTAATAAAAAGGTGATTTTATATATGATTGAGATGCAAGATATATACATGACTTATCCGAACGGAGTAGTCGGACTAAATGGAATAAGTGTGAACATTAAGCAAGGTGAATTTGTTTACATAGTAGGGCATAGTGGTGCAGGGAAATCTACCTTCACCAAATTAATGTTCAGAGAAGAAATCCCAACGAAGGGTAAAATACTAGTCAATGATCAAGACGTAACGAAGCTCAAATGGAAAGAAGTACCTTATTTTCGACGGAATATTGGTGTTGTCTATCAAGACTTTCGATTATTACCAAAGCTAACAGTCTATGAAAATATTGCTTTTGCTTTAGAAGTAATAGAGGAAAATCCAAAGAGCATTCGTAAAAAAGTGATGAATGTGCTAGATCAAGTAGGATTGAAAAATAAAGCGAGGTTTATACCAGATGAATTATCTGGTGGAGAGCAGCAAAGGGTAGCTATTGCCCGGGCAATAGTCAATCACCCAGGTATATTAATTGCAGATGAGCCAACAGGTAACCTTGATCCAAATACTTCCTGGGAAATAATGCACATCTTAGAAGATATCAATGCAAGTGGAACAACGATCATCATGGCGACTCATAGTAAAGAGATCGTAAACACGATTAAAAAACGTGTAATCGCAATGGAAGACGGCGTTATTGTCCGTGATGAGCATCGAGGTGAATATGGCTATGAAATTTAATACACTAAAAAGACACCTAAAAGAAGGCGCGAAAAATACAGTTAGAAATGGTTGGATGACAATAGCATCAGTAGGCGCAGTGACGACAACTTTGATTCTCGTAGGCGTATTTTTAGTTGTGATGTTAAATTTGAATCACATAGCTGGAGCATTGGAAGATGATGTACAAATTAAAACACTAATTGACAGGACAGTAGAACAAACAGAGGTAGATCAACTAGAAGAGAATATTAAAAGCATTGAGGAAGTAGAAACAGTAGAATTTTCGACAAAGGAAGAGGAACTCGATAATCTGATTGAGAGCATGGGGGAACAAGGTCAGGCATGGAGCTTGTATGAACAAGATAACCCTTTGAATGATGTATTTATCGTTAAAGCAACAGATCCTACAGATACGGAAAAGGTTGCAAGTCAAATAGAAGAATTGAATGGCGTGTATGAGGTTAACTATGGACAAGACTATGTGGAGAAATTGTTCACATTTAATCAATATGCAAGAAATATTGGTCTTGTATTAATTGCAGCATTAGTCTTTACAGCTATTTTCCTAATCTCCAATACTATTAAGATTACAATCTTAGCAAGGAAAAAAGAGATTGGGATTATGAAACTAGTAGGTGCAACGAATGGGTTTATTCGCTGGCCATTTTTTGTGGAAGGAATGATTCTAGGTCTACTAGGAAGTATTATTCCAATAGCTATCATCATGATAGGATATTACTATCTATCAGGTAATCTAGTGCTATTGCAGCAATTTAATTTTGTAAAAATACTTCCATTTAATCCATTTGCTTTTCAAGTGGCAGGACTAATTATCGCTATTGGAGTCTCCATTGGTGTTTGGGGAAGCTTGATGAGTGTACGAAAATTCCTAAAAGTTTAGTCTAATTAGCATTCTAAAGCAAGCAGGAACTTGCTTTAGAATCGCTTTCCTCATAGAAACATAGAACAACACGAATTATTACATATAAAGACGAGAAATGTTTTACAAGAAGAGAGGAGAATAGGTGTGAAGAAGCTATTCACAATGATTTTTGCTATATTATTCATATTTAGTGCTTCGAGTACAGTTTCAGCTGAATCTGTAAATGAATTAAAGGATAAAATCAATGATTTAGAAAGTGATAAAAAAAGTGTGGAGAGTGAATCAAGTGAAATAGAAGGTAAAGTAAGCGAAACAGAAGAGGAGTTAGAGGAAAATCAAGCAAAACAAGCAGAGACTAACTCTGAAATCAATCAAATTGATTCTGAATTAACATCTACTCAACAACAATTAGTGGCAAAAGAGCAAGAGATTGCTGAAACAACTAGTAAGATTACACAAACAGAAAATGAAATTCAAGAAACAGAAGAAAAAATCAATACCTTGAATGAAGAAATAAAAGCATTAGAAGAAGAAATTAAAATACTAGAAGAGAAGATAAAAGAGCGTGAGAAACTTTTAAAAAACAGATTGCGCTCTATTCAACAAAATGGTGGAAATATAAGTTACCTAGAAGTCATTTTTGGTGCACAAAGCTTTGGTGATTTTATTAATCGTGCCACAGCGGTAAATAAGATCATGGATTCCGATAAAACAATCATGGAAGATCAAGAAGCTGATAAGAAAAAATTAAGTGAAAATAAGAAAAAGGTAGAAGCAAACAAGAAAGAAATCGAACAAGAAAAAGCATCTCTAGAAGCGAATAAAAAGGAATTAGAGGCAGATAGAGCGAATCTTGAGACCCAAAAAGCAGAGCTGGATCAAATTAAGGCAGATTTAAATGTACAGATGGATACAAAGCAGGATTTAATGAGTGACCTAGAGCAACAAGAGCAAGAATTACATAGTCATAAAATGTCTTTGGCTGAACAACAAGAAACCTTAGCAAATCAAGCAGCAATCATTGAAAAAGCAAAGAAAGAAGCACAACAGAAGATTAATCAATTAGCTGAGGAAAAATCAAATAGTAGCGGATCTTCTAATAGCCCATCTTCTTCTGGAGGATCAGGCCTATCAGCAGGTGGTAGCGGTAGTTTACAATGGCCGACAACCGGAAGAAGATCTTCAGAATATGGTTACCGTTCTTTTAATGGTGGTGGCTTCCACTATGGATTAGATATTGCGAATAGTGTAGGAACTCCAGTGCATGCCACAGCATCTGGTGTAGTGACAAGAGCCAATTACTCTTCAAGCTATGGAAATGTTGTTTATATCTATCATACAGCTTTAGATCTAACCACGGTCTATGCACACTTAAATAGCATAAGTGTAAGTGCTGGGCAGAATGTTTCCCAAGGTCAAAAAATTGGCGGGATGGGGAATACTGGAGACTCTTACGGTAGTCACTTACACTTTGAAGTTCATATTGGAAAATGGAGCTATCATGGGGGAGTAAATCCAGCGAATTATCTACCATAAAGAAATAAATACTAGTAAGACATCACAAAATACTTGTGATGTCTTTTTTAAACGGTCATAATATATAATGTGAGAATTTTTATACTAAAAATATAAATGAAATAATAGTATAAAATAGGAAAGGCTTTTATAAGCTTGAATACAAGGAATTAAATTAATTGTATCGTATGGGGTGGAACAATGAATATAAAGAAAAGATATTTTGCTTTAATTGTAGTGGTAGCAATTTTTATTGGAGGGTTTGGTACATATTTTGGTGTTCAATTGCTATCTAAATTTGAAATACTAGATAATGGTGCAGCTAGCTCAGATCAAGATCTTTTATTAGAATTGGCTGATCAACAAGAGTCCATACAAGAGAACATGGGGAAAATGTCAAAAGTAGTGAATGCATTTACCGTCATTAAAGAAAATTATGTAGAAGACGTGGAAGATAAACAGCTAATTGAAGGTGCGATTCAAGGAATGCTAGGTTCCTTAGAGGATCCCTACAGTTCCTACATGGATCAAGAAACCATGGAGCAATTTAATGAACAAATTGAATCCTCCTTTGAAGGAATCGGCGCAGAGGTTTCCATGGTCGGTGGAAATGTTACCATTGTTGCACCTATAAAAGATTCTCCTGCAGAAAAAGCCGGATTAAAACCAAATGACCAAGTTATTACAGTGGATGGAAATAGTGTAGAAGGTTTAGATTTGCAGGAAGCAGTGAACAAAATTAGAGGAGAGAAGGGCTCTAAGGTTAGTCTTGAAATTCGGAGACCTGGAGTTGAAGAACTCATTGAATTAGAAATAACCCGTGATGCTATCCCATTAGAAACGGTATATGTGGATACAAAAGAGGTAGATGGAAAACTAATTGGTATTTTGGAGCTTACCTCGTTTTCAGAGAACACAGCTAGTGACTTTAAAAAAGAACTAACTAAGCTAGAGGAACAAGGAATGGATGGACTCATTATCGATGTTCGTGGCAATCCTGGTGGCTTACTTCCAACAGTGGAGGAACTCTTAAAAATGTTTGTTCCAAAAGAAACACCTTACCTACAGATTGAAGATCCAACGGGTAAAAAATCAAGGTATTTTTCTAAGCTAGAGTCACCAAAAGATTATCCAGTTGTTACGTTAATAAATGAAGGTAGTGCATCTGCCTCGGAAATATTAGCAGTTTCTTTAAAGGAAGCATTAAATTATGAGGTTGTTGGAACTACTTCTTTTGGTAAAGGTACCGTTCAGCAAACAGTGCCTATGGGCGATGGTTCTACGATTAAGTTAACTCGTTTTAAATGGTTATCACCAGAAGGAAACTGGATTCATGAAAAAGGGGTGGAACCAACGGTTGAACAAAAAATGCCAGACTATTACTATGCTAATCCAATTCAAATTGAAGACGATCCTTTAAGTCTTGACGAAAGTGATCCAAGTATTGAGAACTTGCAAATTATGTTAGATGGGTTAGGATATGAAGTCGATAGAAATGATGGCTATTTTGATGAATCAACAGCGTCTGCAGTGAAGGCATTCCAGACAGATAATGATCTAGAAGCAACAGGTCAAGTAGACCAAAATACAGCTGAAGTCTTACAATCAGAACTAATGGAACATATTCGAAATGGGGAAGACGATCTACAGTTAGAAAAAGCCCTAGAAATAATCACAAAATAAACCAATATAAAGTGAAGGAGACTATTGTTTCCTTCACTTCTTTAATTTTTTGATAAATGCAATTTAGGGGTAGCCAAAAGTTAATTTTTTTATCATAATAGAGAGTACAAGCTGTTCGGAAGGGGTAGGTCATGTTGGAATGGATCATAGAAGTGGGCTTAGCTATTATAAGAATGTTTGCACAGCCATTTTTGTACTGGTTTCTAATATTACTATGGTGGAGTAGCTATTTTAGAATGAAGAAAGAAAGAGCTACTTTTGGTACTAAAGTATTTTCTTATTTTCATGAGGCTAAGGGAACATGGGCCTTCTCCATTATAAGTGGACTGCTTCTATCCATTTTAGTAGTAGGACTTGGACTTACTGTAACCATTCCTGTTGTATATCTTTTGGCGATTATTATGATCGTATTATCGTTATTTAAACGATTTTTTTTCTTGTCAGCAAGCTATACATTAGGAATTCTAACAATTATGGTTTATTTATTAGACGTGTTTGGCGAAGCTATCTTACCTGTAAGCTGGTGGAAAGACTTGAGCAATATTGATTTTATGTACATACCATATTTAATTGCTGCATTACTTATAATCGAAAGTATCTTATTATACCGAACGAAAACAATGGACACCTATCCAGAAGTTACGAAAAGTAAACGTGGAAAGAATCTAGGTAGACATCGCATTAAAAAAGCAACGATTGTCCCTTTATTTTGTTTGTTACCGTCTGGTGCAATTGAGCCTTTTGCAGATTGGTGGCCAGTACTAAATGTTGGAGGAGAATCCTATGGTTTAATGCTGATCCCGTTTATTATTGGTTTTGAGCATGCAGTGAGCAATATTTTACCTGTAAAGGGTGCAAGGTGGATTGCTAGAAATGTCATGCTATTAGCTGGCGTCATCGTGTTGTTGGCAATTGCCGGATATTTTTATCCGGTCATTTCGTTGATTGCCGTTATAGTTTCGATGATTGGAAGGTTTATTATCCAATATGGCTTTCGACTACATGATCAAGAACAGGATTCTGTTTTTCAGCTTGGGGGAGAAGGGGTCATGGTTCTTGGTGTCCTACCAAGAACGGTTGCTGTTACCTTAGGATTGAAGCCAAGTGAACGAATTGTGAAGGTTAATGGAGAAAAAGTAGAAACAGAAAATCAGTTTTATCACGCAGTACAAGCAAATCGTGCATTTTGCAAGCTTTCGATTAAAGACACTAATGGAGAGGTGCGATTTGCGCAGGCTGCCCTTTATGAAGGAGAGCACCATGAGCTCGGAGCGTTATTTGTAAAAGAATAACATGTGTGCTGATAGGTCGACGCTTTTGATAAAATCTAGAAATAGTCTATATCTTGGTTATCTCAGTAAGCAAGCTGGGTATAGCCGAGATATATTTTTTTATCTTGGTGATCTCACTAATCAAACCTACTTTAACCAAGATAAATTCTTTTATCCTGCCTTGCAACAACTCATTATGTCAAATTATATTATAAAAAAAATCCTCGAATATAAGCTACCCCCAAAAATTAGACTAAATATCTAATCTTCGGGAGCAATTCCATATTCAAGTTTAAAATTGTAGCAATTCTTTTAATTCGTCTTCGGAGAGTTTGGATAATAAGGTTTCGCCAGGCTGAATAATTTGCTCCACTAATTCCCGTTTCTTATGCTGGAGCTGATAGATTTTCTCCTCAATCGTTCCCTCTGTAATAAAGCGAATGACTTGGACCACATTTTTCTGTCCAATGCGATGGGCGCGACCTGCTGCTTGTTCCTCTACTGCCGGATTCCACCAGAGGTCAAATAAGATGACTGTATCTGCACCAGTTAAGTTTAGACCTGTACCACCGGCTTTTAATGAAATTAAGAAGAATCCATTTTCCCCTTCATTAAATGCCTCGGTCATTTTCATCCGTTGATCAGATGGTGTCGATCCATCGAGATAAAAACAATTAATTTCTGCCTCTTCTAGTGCATTGCGTATAATTGTAAGCATACTCGAAAATTGAGAAAAGATAAGCGCCCTTTTTCCTTGAGATTTCAGATCTTTCACTAATTCTAATAATTCTTCCAGCTTTCCAGAGCTTCCTTGATAATTTTCAAGGAATAAGCTCGGATGACAACAGATTTGTCTTAATCTTGTGATACCTGCTAAAATCTCTATCTTACCTCTATCAAAAGTACCTTGTTCAATCGTTTTATCTAAATTTTGTTGTATCCGTTGTAAATAAGCTAAATATACCTCTTTTTGTGGCTTAGTTAATTCAGAATATTGAACAGACTCGATTTTTTCTGGAAGCTCATCCAATACATCTTTTTTTACACGTCGTAAAATGAATGGTCTTGTAATTCTTGCAATATAGCTGGAGTCTAGGTTGCTGAATGTCTTTTTGCTACCAAAAAGACCAGGTGAGATCGTATAGAAAATGGACCAAAGCTCCTCAAGTGAATTTTCTATCGGTGTACCACTTAATGCAAAAAATTGTTTAGCTTGTAAGGAACGAACGGCCTTTGCTGTCAAGGTTAGGTGATTTTTGATGGCTTGTGCCTCATCTAAGATAATACAATCAAACCTGCTATCCTCATATAAATCTTGATCCTTTCTTAAAGTGGGATAGGATGTGATTAAAATATTCGTATCCTTATTCCTTTCTAATAGGCTTTTCCGTTGTGTCTTGGAACCGATGATAACCGCCGAACTGAGAGTTGGTGCGAATTTTTCGATTTCCTTTTGCCAGTTGTATAGCAAGGAAGCCGGTGCGATAACCAATGCCTGATATCGATCTGCTGTCATTTCTACTTCTGATAATAGGTAGCTAATCGTTTGTAATGTTTTTCCAAGTCCCATATCATCTGCCAGTATGCCACCTAAATGGTAATGGGACAAGGTTTTCATCCATTGAAATCCAGTAATTTGATAATCACGCATTTCTGCTTTGAGCTTATCTGGAAGCGAAAACTCTAATTGTGCAGGGTTTTTAAGCTCTGTTAGCATTTTCTTAAAGGCATCTGTGAAACGATGCTTGTTAGCCTCCAGCAGCTCCTCAATTTGAAAGCTTCTTGCTGCGGGAACACTGATTTGTCCCTCTTGTAATTGTTTTTTGGTTAAATGTAATTGCTCCTGTAAGCGTTGAAAGGATGAGAAATCCTCAGATTCGAGTTGTAATAATGCGCCGTTCGGTATTCGATAAAACCGTTTTTTCTCAATTAATGCTTGTAGTATATTTGTGACATGTTCCTCTGTAATTCCTTCGATATCAAATGTGATATCTAGCATACCCTCGGAAGGTTGATAATCTACCATAGAGTTTAACGTGTAATGTGATGGATCAATGATCATATTTTTAACTTGGGATGAAACCAAGACGGTAGCTAGCTGCTCTAATGCTTCTAAGCCATCGTGAAGAAACTGATAGATAGCTTCCTCTTGAAACAAAAACATGGCTTGATTAATCTCGATAAAACCACTATCGCGCAAGAGAAGGATTAGTTGCTCTTCTCTTACAGGATCTCTTTTTACAATTCCTTCCCCAATGATTTCATCTTTTAATGGGTAAATAGTTGTTTCTCCATATTGAAAGGCAATATCTAATCTGATAGCCCCTTCCACTTCCTCTACCCACACCTTGCCTTTAAGGGGATTTGTGTTTAATTGTTTAGACATCCGTTCTGTCATTTCCAGTTTCCCAACTTGTTCGAATTGGGGCAGAACATTTCGAACAAACGTATCCATTTCAGATGGTGAAATAAGTTGTTTTTTCTTAGATTGAAGTGGAACAATTCGAAATAGCTTCTCTAAAATTAACTTTTGCTTATTATTCATCTTATAAATATGATGATCTTTAATTAAATAGCGATAGCTTTCCAGAAAATAATAGGAGCTTAAATCAGACATTTCTAATGAATAAGCATTTGATTGTAAATAGTCAATTTTAAATTCTAACTGTTCGGTCATTTCGCTAAATTCAATCGAACTAAATTCTCTGTTCAGCTCTTGTTTAAATGTATGATTCGTATTCGATAGTTTTTTCAAAAATAGATCACTAACACTTGGTGGTAAATAAACACTTCTTGGTTGCTCCATTTTTAGTGTATAGCTATTACCAAATAGCCTTTCTTGCTCATAACAGGTCAATAATAGCTCGATTAATTCCTTGTCATATGAAGGAAAAAAATGTTGGGATGGAAAATAGGTAAAGGAATGGTTGACTTTATAGGATTCCCCCATTAGCCATGCCTTAAAAAAAGAGCGAATATCCCGTATGACATAAGGTCTCTTGTCCCCTATTTTTAATTCTAAAGCTAAGGCATATTGCGTATTTTTATTTGCTCGTTTTAGAATAAGTTGAAATTCGGTTTGGAGCATTTGTGGCGATCCATCTGCTTTCTTCTGTTCACGGAAGGTGTGAAGTAATTGCTTAGCAAATAAATCTGTATCTTGAGTAGGAGCGGAACGTGTATCACGGTCCACCGCATATCTCCTTCGATTCGATTGAGCATCCTGTGTGATAGCAAGCAAAACCGCTGCAATATGTTTACACGTCTCATGTGATGCAAATGCTGGACAATTGCAGGTGGTTTCTATATCTAAATTGTCTGTAAAATAGATGCGAATCGTATATACCTTTGCTCCTTTTACTAATCCTCTCCACGAATTTGTAGAAGGGTTGTAGGACAGGCCGTAAACCTTACCATCTTTATAATATTGAAGTCCTCTATGATAAAAACGATCACCAGTTAATTGGCGAATCGATTGTTCGTTCATTTGTATGTGTTGCATAAAATCCCATCCTTATCAAACACTTTTGCAAACCATCATTATATTATAACAAGAAAAATAACGGATTTCATCATGATTGACTTTTGATCAATAAACTGCTATTTTTAACTATCGGAAAAAGTTGACGTTATAAGTAATGAAATCAATAAATCGGTGAAAGAGGGATTGGAATGGGATTACAGGAAGAGGTTCAAAAGCGCAAGACCTTTGCGATTATATCTCACCCTGATGCAGGGAAAACGACCATGACAGAAAAATTACTTTTACAAGGGAATTTGATTAGATCGGCAGGAACAGTGAAAGGGAAGAAATCTGGAAAATTTGCCACATCGGATTGGATGGAAATCGAAAAACAGAGGGGTATCTCGGTAACGTCAAGTGTGATGAACTTTGAATATGAAGGATTGAAAGTTAATATTCTAGATACACCTGGGCACGAGGATTTCAGTGAGGACACGTATCGAACATTAACCGCTGTTGACTGTGTTGTGATGATCATCGATGCAACGAAAGGGATTGAGGCACAAACGATTAAGCTTTTTAAAGTCTGTAAAATGCGCGGAATTCCTATTTTTACTTTTATTAATAAATTAGACCGAGAAGGTAGAGAACCACTTGATTTATTAGACCAAATTGAGGAAGTATTAAATATTGAGACATATCCAATGAATTGGCCTGTTGGTATGGGGAAAAGATTTTTAGGGATTTTGGATCGTTATCATGATCAATTTATTCGGTTTAATGGTAATGAAGCGGAGACGTATATTGATTTAAAGGATATGGATCTAGAAGAGAATAAAGAGATTAGCGAACATCCGACTTACAAAGAAACATTTGAGGAGCTGGAATTATTAAATGAGGCTGGTGATCAGTTTTCCTTAGAACGGGTTCTCCAAGGTGAGCAAACTCCAGTATTTTTTGGTAGTGCATTAGCACCCTTTGGTGTGGAAGTATTCTTTGATACTTTTATTAAATTAGCCCCTGCACCAGGACCGCGAAGAACGAAAGAAGAGGTAATCCACCCTGATTATCCAGATTTTTCAGGTTTTATCTTTAAAATCCAAGCAAATATGAATCCTCAGCATCGTGATCGAATTGCTTTTTTACGTGTTTGCTCAGGGAAGTTTGAGCGGGGAATGAATGTACAGCTAGCTAGAACAGGAAAAACCATTCGATTAGGCCAAACACAGCAGTTCGTTGCTTCATCTCGTGATACAGTAGAAGAAGCCTATCCTGGTGATATCATTGGAGTATATGATCCGGGCTCTTATCGGATTGGAGATACGTTGTTAGAGGGAAAGAAAACCTTTGAATATGATGAATTACCACAATTTCCACCAGAGCTATTTCAACGTGTAACAGCAAAGAATGTCATGAAGGCTAAACAGTTTCGAAAAGGAATTGAACAGCTGGTACAGGAGGGAGCCATTCAGCTGTTTCGTGGTTATCCAACGGATTCTTACATTATAGGTGCAGTTGGTCAGCTTCAATATGAAGTATTTCAGCATCGTATGAAGCACGAATATAATGTCGAGGTCCTGCTTGAATCAATCGGTGATAGAATACCACGGTGGTTGAAGAAGGAGCAAGTAGATCCAGCATTATTTGATGAGCGTAATTTACTTGTAAAGGATCGTGAGGATGAGTTTCTCGTTTTATTTAAAAATGATTTTGCGTTAAGATGGTTTATAGATAAACATGCGGATATTGAGTTAATTGATTTGTTTGAAGTGAATCAGTATGACCAAGCGACGTGATGTAAGAGGAAGCACAGCTATAATTCGATAGCTGTGTTTTTGCTATGGGATGTTTTGACGTTCGCTAGTTGGTTATAATGAAAAATATAACTACACGAACGAATATTTGTTCGCTTTTTGTTGGAAGTTAGTGTATAATAGAGAATATGTTGAATGGAGGTATCACGATGGAGCAAAATGTTTTTTCACTAGAATCGCCTTACAAGCCGCAAGGGGATCAACCAAGCGCGATTAAGGAATTAGTCTATGGAGTAGAGAAAAAGAAACGATATCAAACATTATTAGGAGCTACAGGTACAGGGAAAACCTTTACCATCTCTAATGTTGTAAAAGAAATAAATCGTCCAACTCTTGTTATCGCCCATAATAAAACATTAGCTGGACAGCTTTATAGTGAATTCAAGGAATTTTTTCCGAATAATGCAGTCGAATATTTTGTCAGTTATTATGATTACTACCAGCCAGAAGCATATGTGCCATCAACAGATACCTTTATTGAAAAAGATGCGAGCATTAATGATGAAATAGATAAGCTTAGGCACTCTGCTACTTCTGCATTGTTCGAACGGAATGATGTTTTAATTGTAGCAAGTGTTTCCTGTATATATGGTTTAGGTTCACCTGAGGAATACCGTAGTCAAGTTCTTTCTTTACGAGTGGGAATGGAGAAGGAACGTGATGAATTGTTGCGAACACTTGTTAGCATCCAATATGCACGGAATGATATAGATTTTCAGCGTGGAACATTTCGTGTACGGGGCGATTCGGTTGAAATAATTCCAGCATCAAGAGAAGAGCATTGTGTCCGTGTAGAGTTCTTCGGTGATGAGATTGACAGAATTCGTGAAGTTGATGCTCTAACAGGTGAAATTATCGGAGATCGAGAACACATTGCTATATTTCCAGCTTCCCACTTCGTCACAAGAGAAGAGAAGCTAAAGGTTGCAATGGAAAACATTAAAAAGGAATTAGCCGATCAATTGAAGAAGTTCCGGGAAGAGGATAAATTATTGGAGGCACAAAGACTTGAGCAAAGAACCAATTATGATCTCGAAATGATGGCAGAGATGGGCTTTTGTTCAGGAATTGAGAACTACTCCCGTCACCTAGCAATACGAGATGCAGGCTCTACTCCTTATACATTACTAGACTATTTTCCGGAGGATTCCTTAATCGTAATTGATGAATCTCATGTTACCTTACCGCAAATAAGGGGAATGTATAATGGAGACCAGGCAAGAAAGCAAGTATTAGTAGATCATGGATTCCGATTGCCATCTGCTTTAGATAACCGACCACTAACCTTTCAGGAATTTGAAGAAAAAGCTAATCAATTTATCTTTGTTTCGGCAACACCTGGGCCATATGAGCTCGAACATACGCCAAAAATGACGGAGCAAATTATTCGTCCAACTGGGCTTTTAGATCCTAAAGTAGACGTTCGACCAATCGATGGACAAATAGATGATTTGATTGGGGAAATTAACCAAAGAATAGCACGTAATGAAAGAGTGTTGGTTACGACATTGACGAAAAAAATGTCCGAGGATTTAACGGATTACCTAAAAGAAATTGGAATGAAGGTAGCTTATCTACACTCTGAAATAAAAACATTAGAGCGGATTGAAATCATTCGTGATTTACGTGTTGGTAAATACGATGTTCTAGTAGGAATTAACTTGTTACGTGAAGGGTTAGATATTCCTGAGGTCTCCTTAGTGACGATATTAGATGCTGATAAAGAAGGCTTTTTAAGATCAGAGCGTTCGTTGATTCAAACAATGGGAAGGGCTGCCCGAAATGAAAATGGAAAGGTCATTATGTATGCAGACAAAATGACCGACTCTATGCAAAAAGCGATTGACGAAACCTATCGTCGACGGGAAAAGCAACAAGCATATAATCAAGAGCATGGCATTACACCACAAACGATTAAGAAAGAAGTTCGTGATGTGATTCGAGCAACGATGGCAGCAGAGACAGAAGAAGCGTATGGTGAGGAAACACCGAAACTAAAGGATATGACAAAGAAAGAGAAAGACAAGCTAATCGAAAAAATGGAAAAAGAAATGAAGCAAGCTGCAAGAGAATTAGACTTCGAGCGAGCAGCAGAGCTTCGTGATTTAGTTTTAGAATGGAAAGCAGAAGGGTGACATTCAATGGCAAAAAAAACAATATCGATTAAGGGAGCACGTGCCCATAATTTAAAAAATGTATCCATAGAGATCCCTAAGGATAAGCTCGTCGTTTTAACTGGTTTATCAGGATCAGGTAAATCATCACTAGCTTTTGACACAATCTATGCAGAAGGACAGCGCCGGTATGTTGAGTCTTTATCTGCCTATGCACGTCAATTTTTAGGACAGATGGACAAACCAGATGTCGATGCAATTGAAGGATTATCACCGGCCATTTCGATTGATCAAAAAACAACCAGTAGAAATCCTCGTTCTACCGTAGGTACGGTCACGGAGATATATGACTATATGAGACTACTGTTTGCACGTGTCGGGCACCCCGTTTGTCCTCATCATGGGGTTGAAATCACTTCTCAAACGGTCGAGCAAATGGTTGACCGAATATTGGAATATGAAGAAAGAACCAAACTTCAGATCCTGTCTCCAGTTGTGACTGGACGTAAAGGAACGCATACTAAAGTATTAGAAGATCTCCAAAAAGAAGGATATGTTCGACTACGCGTAGATGGAGAGATGCGTGAAATAAGTGATGAAATTCAATTGGATAAAAATAAAAAGCATTCGATTGAAGTAGTTATTGATCGAATTGTCGTCAAAGAAGGCATAGAAGGACGTCTTTCCGATTCGCTTGAAACAGCCCTTCGATTAGGAGACGGTCAAGTAGTAGTAGATGTTATCGGTCAAGAAGAATTACTATTTAGTGAGAAGCATGCCTGTCCAATTTGTGGATTTTCTATTAACGAACTAGAACCAAGACTATTTTCTTTTAACAGTCCTTTTGGTGCTTGTCCAACATGTGATGGGCTTGGCTCACAGTTAGAGGTTGATGTAGATTTGGTTATTCCAAATCGTGATCTATCACTAAATGAAGGGGCTATTTCAGCATGGGAGCCGACTAGCTCGCAATACTATCCACAGTTGTTGAGAAGTGTTTGTGATCATTATGGTATTGATATGGATATAGCTGTGAAGAAGCTTCCGAAAAGCCAGTTGGATAAAATTTTAAAAGGTAGTGGCAAAGAAAAGATAAACTTCCGCTATGAAAATGATTATGGAATGACGAGAGAGAATGATATTTATTTTGAAGGTGTTTTAAACAATATTGCTCGTCGATATAGAGAAACCTCCTCTGATTTCATTCGTGAGCAGATGGAAAAATATATGGCAACAAAAGCATGTCCAACTTGTGAAGGCTATCGATTGAACCAAGAAGCGATGGCAGTAAAAGTTAATCAAAAACATATAGGACAAGTTACCGAATTATCTGTCACGGAGGCACATCATTTTTTTACAACATTGAATTTATCAGAGAAAGAGCGGCAGATATCTGCGATGATCATTCGAGAATTGGATGATCGCCTAACCTTCTTGTCCAATGTGGGACTGGATTACTTAACCTTATCGAGAGCTGCAGGGACATTATCTGGTGGAGAAGCACAACGTATACGTCTTGCGACTCAAATTGGTTCAGCTTTAACGGGAGTTTTATATGTATTGGATGAGCCATCGATTGGTCTGCATCAACGTGATAATGATCGGTTAATTGCAACATTAGAAAGAATGCGAGATCTTGGCAATACGTTGATTGTCGTCGAACATGATGAGGATACGATGCTTGCTGCTGATTATTTAGTTGATATCGGTCCAGGAGCTGGAGAGCATGGTGGAGAAATTGTTGCTCAAGGTACACCTAAACAGGTAATGAAAAAGAAAGGCTCTTTAACAGGACAGTACCTTTCTGGTAATAAATTCATCCCTATTCCAAGCGAGCGCCATGAAATTAAAGAGCGTTTTATTGAAATTATCGGGGCAAGCGAGAATAATCTAAAAAATGTCAATACTAAAATTCCGATCGGTGTATTTACTGCTATAACAGGTGTATCTGGATCAGGGAAAAGTAGTCTGATCAATGAAATCTTACACAAAAGCGTTGCAGCAAAATTACACCGAGCTAAACATAAGCCCGGTAAGCATAAAGAGATTAAAGGGATCGAACACCTTGAAAAGGTTATAGATATCGATCAATCCCCAATTGGTAGAACACCCCGCTCCAATCCGGCAACATATACAGGGGTATTTGATGATATTCGAGATGTTTTCTCCCAAACAAACGAAGCCAAAATCAGGGGCTATAAAAAAGGTCGTTTTAGCTTTAATGTAAAAGGTGGTCGCTGTGAAGCCTGCCGGGGAGATGGGATTATAAAAATCGAAATGCACTTTTTACCAGATGTTTACGTTCCGTGTGAAGTATGTGAAGGAAAACGCTATAATCGAGAAACATTGGAAGTGAAATATAAAGGGAAAAATATTGCCGATGTTCTAAACATGACCATTGAAGAAGCACTAAAATTTTTCGAAAATATCCCGAAAATTAAAAGAAAACTGGAAACAGTGTTTGATGTTGGGCTTGGCTATGTACGTCTAGGACAGCCTGCTACTACTCTTTCTGGAGGGGAAGCACAAAGGGTGAAGCTAGCGAGTGAATTACACCGTCGCTCGAATGGGAAGTCTCTCTACATTCTTGATGAGCCGACAACTGGTTTACATGTTGATGATATTTCTAGATTGTTAGACGTTATTCAAAGACTAGTCAAAAATGGTGATACTGTCGTTATTATTGAACATAACCTCGATGTAATCAAAGCTGCGGATTACATCATTGACCTTGGCCCAGAGGGGGGAGATGGTGGAGGTACCATAGTAGCTACTGGTACGCCAGAAGAGATTGCAGAGGTAGAAGAATCACATACTGGTCGTTATTTAAAACCTATTTTAGAACGAGATAAGAAAAGAATGGGAATCGAAGTAACAAGCTGAAGCCGTGCCCCGGAAAGCGAAGTATTTTGACAGAGCGGATAAAATATACAGATATTATTGTTCGGATCCTGCTTACAACTCTCTTGTTCCAGCACCTCAAGATACTGCACCTTGGATGGATGACATCATCCGATGGTGCAGTTTTGTTATTATCTAATTAAAAGCTTCTATCTAAGCTCCATTACAAGCGTTTAAAACATGTCTGTGATAAAATATTCTATGTATCATTAAGAGGCAAAGGAGGCAACGAACATGGAACCAATTGAAATGAAGAAGCTACAAGTAGAAATTGATCAATTAGCCAATAGAGAAGTATATGTACATTTGGAAACGACGAATGGAGCGTATGCTAGTCATTTTAATAAAGATGCTTATAATGTTGGAGCGTTTATACGTAATGCGAAAGTAACCTATCAAAGAGGAAAGGTCGTCGGTACGGGGAGTACATATCGAGTTGGCTTGAAATTAGACATCGGCTGGATTTATGCAGAGGGCGTTAACCAATTTGAAGTAGATGAAGAGGGTAGACTTTTGATGGCAGGACATGATCGAGAAGGCCGTTTAATGGTTGCACTCCAAATAGGTGAAACACCATTTCATTACTAATTTAGAAAAAGGAGGAATCAACATGCAGGAGGAACATGTTGTTGTCATATACCCACATCCAGATGATGAAGCGTTCGGTGCTTCCGGAACCATTGCAACATTTAGGGAAAAGGGAATTCCAGTTACATACTTATGTGGTACATTAGGCGAAATGGGGAGAAATATGGGAAACCCAACATTTGCTACAAGAGAAACCCTACCAGAAATACGGAAAAAAGAATTGATCAAGGCATGTGAAATCATGGATGTTCAATTAGAGATGCTTGGTTACCGGGATAAAACATTAGAGTTTGAATCAAAGGAGGAAATGGCAGAGCATTTATTTTCGTATTTGAATAAAATAAAACCTAGTCTAGTTATTACACACTACCCAGGACATGCCGTTCATCCGGATCATGATGCTTTTGGGGCTGCAGCAATAGCGGCTGTTGAAAAGTTTCCAGTAGACGAGCGACCTACTGTATGGGCCCAAGCAATTAGTTTAACACATGTCGAGGAATTAGGAGAGCCGCAAATTAAAAATGACATTACACCAGTATTTAAACAAAAATTTGCAGCAATTACCGCTCACAAATCACAAGCAGATGGTATGCTGGCAAAGGTAAAAAAAGAGTCAGAAGATGCTGAAAAGGCAGCACAAAGTTGGTTGGGCGTAGAATCCTTTTATATTTGGGATTTTAAGTCTTAAGGATTGGCATCATAACAAATATTTAGCATAAAATAAGTTTAGTATCGTGAATATGTGGAATTCTACTTATAGGCTTTAATGATTTTCCTAAGGAGGAAATGCAATGGGTAAGAAACTATACCGCTCAGATCATGACAAAATGCTAGCAGGAGTTCTCGGTGGGGTAGCAGAGTTAACTGATCTAGATGCAACCATTTTAAGAATTATTTACGTGATTTTGACTATTTTCACTGCTGGTTTTCCCCTTTTTGTGCTTTATATAGCAAGTGCGATTATTATTCCAAGAAGAGAGGCTGAGTAAGAATGCGTTGGCTCATTTCTCTCGTCCTAAATGCACTAGCCTTAATGCTTATCGATTATTTATTTGACTCAATTATTATTGAGGGCTTTCTCATCGCCATATCAGCAAGCCTCATATTATCTATTCTTAATGTGATCGTAAAGCCAATTTTAGTAGTATTAACATTGCCCATTACCATCTTAACTTTAGGTTTGTTTTTGTTCATCATTAATGCGATAACATTAATGATTACACAGCTTTTATTAGGGGATGGTTTTATTATTGAAGGCTTTGGAACAGCTATTCTTGCTGCTATTCTATTTTCGATACTAAACTTATTCATCAACCGAATCATAAGAGATTAGAAATGAGCCGTTATGACTATTTAGTTATAACGGTTTTTTGTACGTTAGGAAAGTATAAATTTTTTGCAGGAAGTAAAGCGACGAATCGAAAATTTTGAAGTCCAAAGTATAAGAAAAGCTAACCATCTGCGTTTTACTAATAGATTAACCTAGCAAAATAAAGAGATTCCGTGAAATGAACCGGACATAATCCATACCGCACTTTTTCAACAAATCAGAATAAAAGTATACGAAAACTTTAAAAAAATGCTACAATATATAATGAAATTATTCGTGCTATATGGTAAGGTGTCGTTCACAAAACACGAGAACAAAAACAACAGATGAAGTGGTAGTTAAAGGGGGGGCTTTAGAAATGGCGAAAGTTCGTACACAGGATTTACTTGATCGGTTTAAGATGGAGCTTATTGCAGGTAAAGAAGGGGTTCACCGAGAAATCTTTATGAGTGAGGTATCTCGACCAGGGATTGAATTAACTGGTTATTTTAAATATTACCCAAAGGATAGACTGCAATTATTAGGTAAGACAGAGTTATCTTATTTTTCTGAGCTAACAGTGGAGGAGAAAAAGGATCGCTCTTATAAATTATGTACGGACATTACACCAGGCATTGTAGTAACAAGAGATATGGAGGTTCCGGAAGAATTAGTAGAGGCATGTGAAAATTCCGGGGTGCCACTTATGCGATCACCCTATAAGACAACACGTGTGATAAGTCGGATCACCAATTTTTTAGAAGCGAAATTTGCACCATTTACAGCAGTCCATGGTGTACTTGTAGATATATATGGGATTGGCGTTCTTATTACAGGCCAGAGTGGTGTAGGGAAAAGTGAAACTGCATTAGAGCTTGTAAAGAGAGGACATCGTCTTGTAGCAGATGATAGTGTCGAGATTCGTCAAGAGGATTATGATCGATTAATCGGTTCTTCTCCTCCATTGATTGAACACCTTCTTGAAATTAGAGGACTTGGTATTATTAATGTGATGACATTATTCGGTGCGGGATCTGTACGTTCTCATAAACGAATTTCGTTAGTCATAAACTTAGAGACATGGGATCAAAAAAAGCAGTATGACCGATTAGGTCTAGAGGAAGAGACGATGCAAATTATTGATGTAAAGGTACCTAAGGCAACCCTTCCTGTTCGACCTGGACGTAACCTTGCTGTTATTATAGAAGTGGCTGCAATGAACTTCCGATTGAAGCGAATGGGTGTCAACGCAGCAGAGGAGTTTTCACAAAGATTATCTAAAATGATTCAAAATGGAGAACGCGAAATCGAATCAGAATTTGATCTCGATATCGAATAAGCGGAACGGAAATGGAGGAGATGGAGCTTGGCATGTGAAGCACCCGCATTAGATCCAGTATTTCTCTGGGTTGGCTCCTTACCTATTTATTGGTATGGGGTGATTATTGCTTCTGGAGCATTTTTAGGACTTTGGGTTGCAACAAGAGAAGCAGATCGTTTAGGAGTTAAAAAGGATTATATCATTGATTTAGTTGTCTTTGCTATTCCGATTGCCATTCTATTTGCTAGGATATATTATGTTATATTTGAATGGGATCGTTATGCTGGCGGGCCTTGGTGGAAGGTCTTCGCTGTTTGGGAAGGCGGAATTGCGATACACGGTGCACTGATCGGTGCAGTACTAACCGCTATTGTGTTTACAAGAGTTCGTCGTTTGTCATTCTGGCAAATTGCAGATATCCTTGCACCGAGTATTATCTTAGGACAAGCAATTGGCCGCTGGGGTAATTTTATGAATCAGGAGGCTCATGGTGGTCCAATTTCAGAAGCTACATATAACAATTTCCATCAATATTTGCCTGATTTTATCATGAATCAAATGTGTATAGATGGAACAATGTATCATCCGACCTTCTTATATGAATCGATCTGGAATATTCTTGGTTTCGGTTTACTCCTTTTATTACGAAAATATCCACTACGAAGAGGGGAGCTATTCTTATCCTATGTCATTTGGTATTCAATTGGCAGATACTTTATCGAAGGAATGAGAACGGATAGCTTATATGTGGTAGCGAATCTAAGAGCAGCACAATTACTTTCTGTAATATTAATTATTGTTGCGATTGCTCTCATTATTTATCGTCGTAAGAAAGGATTATCCGATAAAACGTATCAAGGTAAAAAAATAGAGAAAAAATAATATGGTGTAGTAATTGACTGAGACATAACTAAATAGGGAGAATGAGAATCCGAACATCTTCTGACTGAGCGTAGTCAAAATACGTAGACTCTTTGGGAACAGTACGAGCTGGATTTACTTTGCGACTTTGCAAAGTTAGCAGATTGCCGTGCCCACTGTAAAGGAAACACTGCGAAAGTTTACTTGAGCAGATGTTGACGCCCTATCGGTAAAAGCGAAGTATTTTGACGGAGCGGTTTCAGTGCATAAATATTAATGTTCGGATTTTTTCTTCCTTATTACTTTTGTCCCAGCCAAACTTTTTCATAAAAGTAGGAGGATTAAAATGAGGATGGAAACTGTTTTGTTTGATTTAGATGGAACGTTAATTGATACGAATGAATTAATTATCGCTTCATTTACTCATACGATAGAGAAATATGCTGATCGACCATACACGAGAGAGGAAATTATTGACTTTATCGGCCCCCCTTTAATCGATAGTTTCCAAAAAGTAAATCCTGACCTAGTAGAAGAAATGATGGCGACATATCGGGAACACAATTATGCCCATCATGAGCAATATGTAGAAGCATATCCAACCGTTGTAGAGACAATAAATGAACTAAAACAAGCTGGGCTGAAGCTAGGAATCGTCACAACAAAATTGTCTGATACAGCAAAGCTAGGACTGAAAATTACAGGAATGGATCAACTATTTGATGTGCTTATTGGTCTAGATGATGTAGAGAATGCTAAACCACACCCAGAGCCAATATTAAAGGCGATGAATCTCTTACATGCAAATCCAATGACAACTTTGATGGTTGGAGATAATTATCATGATATCGAAGCAGGGCATAATGCTGGAGTAAAAACAGCCGGGGTTGCATGGTCACTAAAGGGAAGAAAGGTCTTAGAAAAGCATGATCCAGATTACATGCTTGAAGAAATGCGCGATTTATTAGCAATAGTTGGAGTGGAATAATCATGCGAAAAACAGACCGTTATAAAGTATATGGAGCTAATTCATTGTGGCATGTCTATAAAACCGTTCCTTTTTGGAAGGTTATAAAAAACTTCACTGTGATCCAATTAGCAAGATATACCCCCTTTTTAAAAGTAAAAAACTGGTTATACCGAACATTGTTAAAAATGGAGGTAGGAGATAAGACGGCTTTTGCTTTAATGGTCATGCTAGATATTATGTTCCCTGAGAAAATACATGTTGGTAAGAATTCGGTAATTGGTTATAATACAACCATTTTGGCCCATGAATACTTGATTAAGGAATACAGGCTAGGAGAAGTGTACATTGGCGATGAGGTTATGATTGGTGCCAATAGTACGATTTTGCCAGGAGTTACGATTGGTAGCAATGCCATTGTCGCTGCCGGCACTATTGTCCATAAGGATGTACAACCAGGATCATTTGTTGGAGGAAATCCGATGAAGGTTATTTATACAAAAGAAGAAATGGAAAAACGAATCACACAAGATGAGTTCTTATAGGAGAAAGTGTAAATAAGGAGACTTTATCAGTATGGCCCTGCTGACGGTTATAATAAAAGATCTCCTTCTTTCCTTCTCTCATTTTAAAAAAAAGTATTTTCATCCTTAAAATATATGTTATAATGCATTAGTCATCGATATTAAATACAACTAATTATTATAGATATAGAACGAAAAATAGAGAGGATGGAATCATCAGCGTGCCCAAACCTAACAAAACAAAGGAAAATGTCATACCTTTCATCCCTGAAGGGGATTTTTATTTTTCAAAAGGTGTGGAGGCTTACCAGAAGCGAAAATTTGAGCTGTCTATCAAGTGGTTTCAGAAGGCTCTATCTGAAAAACCTAATCATCCTTTATATCAATGTCAATTGTCCATTGTTTATACAGAGATAGGCTCTTACCATCTGGCGAATCAATTACTAACAGACGTACTAGCAAAGCATGGGGAAGACTATATGGATTGCTATTATTTAATTGCTAATAATTATGCACATCTTGGTTTATTGCAGGATGCTACAAAATATGCAGAGCTATATGTAGAAAAAGCACCTGATGGTGAATTCGCTGAGGAAGCGATTGGACTATTAAACGTATTGGATTTTGATGAGGAAGAAGAGGAAGATGAATGGGCATTAGAAGAAGAGGATGATGTCCTTATCTACCAAGAAACTGCTTTTTATCATTTAGAGCGGCAAGAATGGCAGGAAGCGATTGCCCTATTGGAAGAAATGATTACCTTATTTCCTGAATTCACTCAAGCTCGCCATGAATATCATTATGCCCTATTTTTCGCAGGTGAACGTGAAGAAGCAATTGCGCTAGAAGAAAAATATCTAAAGGAACATCCAGATAGCCTTTTTAGTTATATGAATCTTGCTGTTTTCTATTATCATGAAAATGAAGTCAAAATGTTGAAGCACATCATTTCTCTTCTCGATCATACATTTCCGATACATGAGCAACAAAAGCTCCGAATGGCGACAACTTTTGCACAAATCGGTTTATATGGAAAAGCATTAGATCGATTTAAACAGTTGAATAAAGGTAAATTAAGAGGACATCCTTCTTATTATAGATGGTATAGTACTTGTTATTATTTTTTAGGTGATGAAAAAAAGGCAGAGGATCTTTGGCGAGAAGGATGTAAGGAACATAATATTTTATTAGAACAATCACCACCATGGCAAACACCTGAAAAGCCATGAGCAAAACATTAGACCTTTTTCATCTTGAATAAGATAATAAGTGTAGGATTAGAAGAAAGGATGAGCTACGATGTCAGAGGAAAGAATTTATGATGTTATTATCGCTGGTGCAGGACCTGCAGGCATGACTGCAGCTGTATACACATCACGCGCTAATTTAGATACATTAATGTTGGAAAGAGGTATACCTGGTGGACAAATGGCGAATACAGAAGATGTCGAAAATTATCCAGGATATGACCATATCTTAGGTCCGGATTTGTCGAATAAAATGTTTGATCATGCCAAAAAATTTGGTGCAGAGTATGCTTATGGTGACATAAAAGAAGTAATTGATGGAAACGAATATAAAACCGTGATTGCTGGATCAAAAGAGTATAAGACACGTGCATTAATTATTACCACTGGTGCACAGTATAAAAAGCTTGGAGTACCAGGTGAAGAAGAATTAGGTGGACGTGGAGTATCCTATTGTGCTGTTTGTGACGGTGCCTTCTTTAAAGAAAAAGAATTAGTAGTTGTCGGTGGTGGAGACTCAGCGGTAGAAGAGGGTGTTTATTTGACTCGATTTGCCAGCAAAGTAACAATTATTCACCGTCGTGATGAACTACGTGCACAGAAAATCCTACAGGACCGCGCTTTTAAAAATGACAAAATTGATTTTATTTGGGATACCATTGTGAAATCGATCAATGAGAAGGATGGCAAAGTAGGAAGCGTCACATTACTCAATAAAAAAACGGGAGAAGAATTTGAACATGAAACTAATGGTGCCTTTATTTATATTGGTATGGTGCCATTAAGTGAGCCTTTTAAATCTCTAGGAATCACGAATGAGGAAGGTTATATTCCAACAAATGAGAATATGGAAACGAGTGTACCAGGAGTCTTTGCTGCAGGTGATATTCGTGAAAAAGAATTGCGTCAAATCGTAACAGCTACAGGAGATGGAAGTATCGCGGCACAAGCAGCACAGGCATATATTGAGAATTTAAAGGAGTCAGTCAATATTCCTAGCTAGTCCTGTCATCTTTTCGACATATGAACGTAAAAAGAAATTAACTTCCCTGTAACACGGACGAAATATAAAAAGGATATAATGTAGTTAACTAATTGACCCCCTTTTTAATAAATATATTACTTGACGGCATAGGTTTTCACCTATGCCAATTTTTTTTATCCATTAAATCCCTTAGTAAATTTTATTTTCGATATTTGTAACTCCTTCTCCACTCAGTATATAATAGAGTGAGAGCAAAAAAAGATAACCTTTTGCGGTAAGTGGATGAAATGGGAGGAGTAATGCAATGGGGACAAAAAAGGAAGAAACAAAACTAGTTATTATAACAGGGATGTCTGGTGCGGGTAAAACGGTCGCTGTGCAAAGTTTTGAAGATTTAGGGTATTATTGTGTTGATAATTTGCCTCCAGCGTTATTGCCTAAATTCCTAGAATTAATGCGAGATGCAACGAATAATATTCAAAAAGTAGCACTTGTGATGGATTTAAGAGGTAGAGAATTTTTTGATTCCTTATTTGAGGCTTTGGACCAATTGGGTCAGGAAAATTGGTTAGAGGAGCATATTCTTTTTTTAGATGCGAGTGATCAAGTACTTGTTTCGCGCTATAAAGAAACGCGTCGATCACATCCACTTGCACAGGATGGATTACCGTTAGAGGGGATCCATGCAGAAAGAAAGATTCTAGATGAATTAAGAGGACGTGCACAACATTTTATCGATACCTCTGAATTAAAACCAAAGCAATTACGAGAAAAAATAGTGCAACGATATAGTGAAAAAGAGCAAGAAATCTTTTCGATTCATACGTTATCATTTGGCTTTAAGTACGGATTGCCTATTGATGCAGATTTAGTATTTGATGTGCGTTTCTTACCCAATCCCCACTATGTCGAAAATTTACGACCACTAACAGGTTTAAATACAGATGTATCCTCTTATGTATTCAAATGGTCGGATACAAAAGCCTTTGTTGATAAAACGGTTGATTTATTAGAGTTTATGCTTCCACAATATAAACGGGAAGGAAAAAGTCAACTCGTTGTCGCAATAGGTTGTACCGGCGGGCAGCATCGTTCTGTTGCGATTGCGGAATATTTAGCAAAATATTTTCAAAAGAACTATGTCACACATGTAAGCCATCGTGATATCGATAAGCGAAAGGGAAAATAAAAATATGACACAAACAGATAGAAAAAAAATAGTTGTGATCGGCGGTGGAACAGGTATGCCGGTACTTTTGCGTGGTCTTAAGGAATATCCCATTGACCTATCCGCTATTGTAACAGTGGCAGACGATGGTGGGAGTTCTGGTCGCCTTCGCACAGAGATGGAAATACCAGCACCGGGCGATATAAGGAATGTGATTGCTGCATTATCCGATGTAGAACCAATGCTAATGGATCTGTTTCAGCATCGGTTTACGAAAGGAAATGGATTATTAGGTCATTCCATGGGAAACCTACTGTTAGCAGCGATGACATCTGTTACAGGCGATTTTTATACAGGAATAAAGGAAATTTCTCGTGTTCTTAATGTGGAAGGCAATATTTATCCAATTGCTAATCAAAATATGTTCCTTCATGCAGAATATGAGGATGGAGAGATTGTATTAGGTGAATCCAATATTCCAAAAGCACGAAAACGAATTAAACGAGTATTCCTAAAGCCGAACCCGGTTTTACCACTACCTGAAGCAGTGACAGCGATTAAAGAGGCGGATATAGTTGTCATTTCACCTGGTAGTCTTTATACAAGTATTCTACCTAATTTAATTGTTCCTCAAATTGGTCAAGCATTAAAGGAAACAGATGCCAAAGTGGTATATGTATGTAATGTGATGACACAGGTTGGGGAAACTAATGGTTACACAGCTTCTGATCATGTTCAAGCAATTATGGATCATATTGGACCAGGATGTATTCAATCTATTATTGTTCATAATAAATCGATTGATCCATCCGTACAATTAATTTATGCAGAGGAAAATGCTGCTCCTGTTAAAATTGATGTCGAAAAATTAAAAAGCTTAGACATAGAAATAATTGAAGCAGATATAGTAAAACAAAAAAACCATTCTCTAAGACATGATAAGGATAAAATTGCGGATGTTCTTATGTCTTTTTTAGAATAGTGTTAAATGTCTGTAAGGGACACTTCAAGAATCGACCTGTATAAGGAGGGGGGAGAAAGTTGTCATTTGCATCGGAAATTAAGAAAGAATTAACGAAAATCGAGAACGATAATTGCTGTAATCGTGCAGAGCTGGCTGCCCTGATTAGAATGAATGGAGCAGTTTCCTTTTCACGCTTACATTATTCACTCGATGTTCAAACAGAAAATGCAGCAATAGCACGTAGAATATACACATTGATTAAAACAATTTATGCCTATCCTGTTGAATTACTCGTAAGGAAAAAAATGAAACTGAAAAAAAATAATGTATATATTGTAAGAATGAATGAAGGAGTTAAGGAAATGCTCTTGGATATGGACATACTTCAAGAGCCGTATCAATTTATTCGAACTATTTCAGATAAGTATATTAAGAAAGACTGCTGTCGAAGAGCCTATCTAAGAGGGGCTTTTTTAGCAGGTGGTTCTGTGAATAATCCAGAAACCTCCTCTTATCATCTTGAAATTTATAACTTTTATGAAGAGCATAATCAAGCATTATGTGATTTATTAAATAATTATGAATTACATGCAAGAATTTTAGAACGGAAGAAAGGTTTTATTACGTATATAAAAGAGGCCGAAAAAATCACCGAATTCTTAAGCTATATTGGAGCACATCAGGCATTATTTAAATTTGAAGATGTTCGAATTGTTCGTGATATGCGTAATTCCGTAAATCGCCTTGTGAATTGTGAAACAGCAAATCTAAATAAAACGATTGGTGCGGCATTTAGACAAGTGGAGAATATCCGATATATTCAAGAAACGGTTGGACTAGATGCACTACCAGATAAGTTAAAGGAAATTGCGGAACTTAGATTAGAACATAATGATGTATCTCTTAAGGAATTAGGGGAAATGGTCTCTGGAGGGAAGATTAGTAAGTCAGGAATTAACCACCGATTGAAGAAAATAGATCAATTTGCGGAACAAATAAGAAGTGAAAAACTTACTGTAAATAAATCCTAGAGCATATGTGTTAAACATGTGCTCTTTACCTTTTAAAATGCTAAGTAAAAACTTTTGTGTAATATTGGAAGAAGTGATATAGTATAATAAAATGATAACGCTTTCAAAAATGAGGAGGATGGGAATGGTTGAACAGACAGTTATTATAGGGGTAGATCCTGGCTTACAGGCTCGTCCTGCAGCACAATTTGTACAAAAGGCAAATCATTATACTGCCGAAATTTTTATTGAAAAAGATCAAAAAAGAATCAATGCGAAAAGTATTATGGGATTGATGAGTTTAGCACTCTCCAAAGGGAGTGAAATTAAAATAATCGTCGATGGTACGGATGAAGAACAAGCATTAGCAGATCTAGTAAGCTTTATAGAAGGAAATTCAGAATAGAAAAACCCTGCGATGATGCAGGGTTTTCCAATGTATTAATTTAAATCAGTTGGTTTCTTTTCCATCACTCGGTCGATTAGACCATATTCTTTTGCACGCTCTGCTGTCATGAAATTATCGCGATCTGTGTCTTTTTCAACAACTTCAATCGGTTGGCCAGTACGATCAGCTAGAATTTGGTTTAATTTTTTACGCATTTCGATAATACGATTTGCATGAATTTGAATATCAGAAGCTTGACCTTGTGTTCCGCCAAGTGGCTGGTGAATCATGACTTCACTGTTCGGTAGAGCAAATCGTTTTCCAGGTTCACCTGCAGCGAGTAAGAATGCTCCCATAGATGCTGCCATTCCAATACAGATGGTAGATACATTTGGTTTAATGAATTGCATCGTATCATAGATCGCCATACCTGCTGTAATGGAACCACCAGGAGAGTTAATGTATAGGGAGATATCCTTATCTGGATCTTCTGCAGCAAGGAATAATAGTTGAGCCACGATACTATTAGAAACATTGTCATCAATGGCGCTACCTAGCATAATAATTCGGTCTTTTAATAGGCGAGAGTAAATATCATAAGCACGCTCACCACGATTAGTTTGTTCAATAACTGTAGGGATTAAATTCATAAGAAAACTCCTCCTTTATTGCTTCATCATTTTATTATTTAACTATTAACATCATAACTTAATGGTCAAAAAAGGTCAAAAGATTTGATTGACTTTTGACCTTCTTGGATGGATGATCTTTTCGTCTATTATAATCTATGTTCATCCTACCCGAAAATAACATAATTTAAACAATCAATTCAATTGTTGCAAAAGAAAAATATAGATTTCGTTGAAATTAATTATATCTTTCGCTATAATTAATCTTGTCGTATTTTTTCATGCGCCCGTAGCTCAGGGGATAGAGCAATGGTTTCCGGTACCATGTGTCGGGGGTTCGAATCCCTCCGGGCGCGTAATATCCTTGTATATGATGTCAATAAGCTCATTGAATTGCATATAGGTAATAAAAGCACCTCTCTTCCGTCTACCTAAGTAGTTAGCCGGAGGAGGGGTTTTTTGTTCCAAAGAAAGTCGAAAAATAATTGAATGAAATCGAATAAACAACGAACAAAATAATGATGACATTATCAAAGTTTTTAGTTACAGACGCTTTTTCCATAGTAATATCCTACAAATAGTGATAAAATCCTATTAAATATACATAGGAAGGAAATGAGCATGAAGAAATTATTAGTTTTTTTATTCTGTATTATATTTTTAACTGCTTGTGGATTCGAAGTCGAGAAAAATGAAGAAGAAGGAAAAGAAGCTATAGATACAGATACTAAAGATTCAGAACCAAATCAGAATGACGATAAAGAAGCGGTTGAAGTAGATAAAAACTTATTAAGTGTGGAAGTTACCATACCTTCCTCTATGATAGAATCTACCGATGAATCGATAGCGAAAGCTGAAGAGGAAGGGTTAAAAGTAACAGAGAATGAAGACGGAAGCTTGACTTATAAAATGTCAAAATCCAAACACAAGGAAATGATGAATGAAATAAAAAAACAATTAGATCAATCCATGGAGGAGATTAAGACAAGTGGTGACTTCCCGTCAATTCAAGACATTACATCCAATGAAGATTTTTCAGAGTTTCATTTAAGTGTTGATAGAGAAGGGTATGAAAATAGTATGGACGGTTTTGCTGTGCTGGGAATTGGAATAACAGGAATGATGTATCAACTTTATGATGGAGCATCTCCAGATGACTATGATGTCACGATCAATGTTAAAGATTCTAAATCAGATGAGGTATTTGACACCATTCATTACCCAGAAGATATGCAAACAATGGAGTAGCTTATGAATGATGAAAATTTTAAAAAAGAAGGGGAAATTAGTTTGCAAATTAATGATCTCCGTAAAAGATTATCGATTAGTGGGAAAAATGGTGTTTCCTTTTTGTTGTCAGCTGTAATCATTTGGTTAATTATTACCATAATATTTTTACAACCAATCACACTAGAACTAAAAAATATTTATATGTTATTCTCAACGGGATTAATGTTTCCTTTATCGATGGGTCTTTCCAATCTCTTGAAAGCAGATTGGAAATTTGAAGGTAATCCCTTAGGTAAGTTAGGAGTATTCTTGAACATTGCTCAGCTCGTATATTTTCCAATTCTTTTTTGGGCGATAGGTAAAAGCCCAGAAGAAGCTATTATCTTTTTTTCCATCATTACAGCAGCACATTTTTTCCCTTATGGATGGTTTTACCTTTCAAGACCTTATTTTATAATGGCTCCAATTGTATCATTTGCTATTATCTTAATTGGATGGAATTTAAATCAGAATGAGTTGTGGTTAATACCGTTTTCTATGATCATATTTTTGCTTATTTTAACTATACTTCTTTATATTGATTACAGGAAAAAATTGAATTCATAACGTTTATTCCATTAGTACAACAATTTAAGCCCCCTCCGGGTGCATTATCTTATAAAAGAGCTTCACTAAAATCGTTTAATCGATGTAGTGGGGCTTTTTTATGTATAAATAAATGATCTTTATTCATGGAGACTATTCAGTAATTATGACTAATCATCATATTTTCTACAAAAATCGATAAAAAATAGGTTTAGTATTGGTCACTTCTGGGTATCAGAAACTATCGAGTAAATCCTGAAAAAGGAAGTGATATTGTTTTGATAAAAAAGAGTACAGCCATCATCTTATTTTTATCGTTTTTCTTTGTTTTCCCTTTGATTATAGAGGCAGAGGGGAAAACATATCATGTGGGAGCAACAGATTTACATGTGCGCTCAGAGCCATCTTTAAATGGACAAATTCTTGGTAAATTACAAGCTGGAGATCAAGTACAAGTGTTTGATGAGGCATATGGCTGGTATAAAACCTTTTATAATGGGAAAGAGGCTTGGATAGCTTCACAATTTTTAATGGTGGAAGAGCAAGAGCGAGCAGCTACTAATGATAGTTTAAACGATGTTTCTATTACTGCCACTGGTGTTCGGATTCGTTCAGGACCAGGTACAAATTATCCTATTATCGGTTTTACAACAATTGGAGAGTCTTTTTCGGTCGTTGATACTGAAGATCAATGGATAAAAGTAGATTTAAAGAATGGTAAAATTGGATGGATTGCGGGCTGGTTGACGAATCATCAAAGTACCACATACATACCTGAAGAACCATCAGCCCAGGCTACGTCAGATACAGAGCAATCTGTGGAACAAACAGCTACTACAACTACGGTAAGCAATGAGCAGAACTTAAATGGCTTTAATATTGTGCTCGATCCAGGGCATGGTGGCATGGATCCTGGAGCCATAGGACTTGGGGGTATCTTTGAAAAGGATGTCATTATGGAGGTGCTTTCTGAGATAGCAAGTGAGCTCCGTCAAGCAGGTGCAACGGTATTATTAACGAGAAGTAATGATAGCTATGTAGATCATGCCACCCGCTTGAGAATAAGTCATGCTTATCAGACTCATGCTTTTATAAGTCTACATTTTAATGCAAGTCCAATAGTTTCTGCTAATGGAATTAGCACACACTATTTTGGCCCAGATAGTAAAGAGCTTGCCTATGAAATGCAGTCCTCTTTATCTCAACATGTCACAATGAGAGATCGAGGGGTTCGAAGTAGTAATTTCTATGTACTAAGAAACAATCAAAATAAAGCACTCTTATTAGAAATGGGATTTATTACGAATCCTCATGACTTACTCACAATCCGAACAAGCGACTATCAAGATAACTTAGCAGAAGGGATCACCAAAGGTCTTTTAGCTTATTTTAAATAGAGAAGTGGCTGCATCAAATGGATGCAGGCGTTTCTCTATCATCGGAAATATTAATAACGGCAATGCGTGCACCTTTCTTGGCTAATTGCAAGCATGTTTCTCGTCCGATACCACTTTCACCTCCTGTTACGATGGCAACTTTTTTTTGTAGTTGATCATAATAAAACCTCTTTCTAGGATGAGTATGCGCTATTTTTTTGAAAACATAAATGAATGGATTAAAAAAAAGCTATTTCATGTCGATATAAATCATGAATACTCTTAAAAGAAAAATATTCAATAATTTATAAATACTTGTTGACAGTGGTGGTCTACCATGCTAAAGTATGTAATAACTAAATTAAATATAAGTAATCCACTCGGAATTACAATATTTGACAATAAATCTTATCAAGAGAGGTGGAGGGACTGGCCCTATGAAACCTCGGCAACCATTAAGCACAAAAGCTTAATAAAGGTGCCAATTCCACTAAGTGATCATGCTTGGAGAGATAAGAGAGCGAATTATTCACACTGAATCCTCTCTATCTCCATGTAGAGAGGATTTTTTGATCCGATAAAAATTAAATAGCTCTTATCAAGAGAGGCAGAGGGACTGGCCCGATGACGCCCAGCAACCATTAAGCTTCAGCTTAAAAGGTGCTAAATCCTGCAGGAAACATTCCTGATAGATAAGAGGGAGACAGCTGGTAGATAACCAAAGCCTTCTTCTTGTCGAAGAAGGCTTTTCTTTATACTTATATTAATTAAATGAATGGAATATTCAAGGAGGAAACTAACATGACAGCTTTTAAAAATTCAACGTATGATGCGGAGACCTTAAATTTACACGGTGGTCAGGCGCCTGATCCAACAACAGGTTCAAGAGCAGTGCCTATCTATCAATCTACTTCGTTCGTTTTCCATGACACAGAACATGCAGAGAGACTATTTGCACTTGATGAACCAGGAAACATCTATTCAAGAATTGGTAATCCAACTGTCGATGTTTTTGAGAAAAGATTAGCCCTTTTAGAAGATGGCGTTGCAGCAGTTGCAACAGCTTCGGGGATGTCAGCCATCACCCTATCGATCTTAAATCTAGCAAGTGCGGGAGACGAAATTGTTGCAGGTGTGAACTTGTATGGCGGAACCTATAATCTGTTTGCTGTAACATTACCAAGATACGGAATCAACGTAAAATTTGTAGACCCAACCGATCCTGAGAATTTCCGTCAAGCCATCAATGAAAATACGAAAGCAGTTTATGGCGAGATTATCGGAAATCCTGGCCTTCAAGTATTGGATGTAGAAAAAGTTTCAGAGATTGCTCATGAGGCAGGTGTACCATTGATCGTTGATAATACATTTGCCACACCTTATGGTTGTAAACCAATCACATTAGGTGCTGATATTGTGGTTCATTCTGCGACAAAATGGATAGGTGGTCACGGTACATCGATTGGCGGAATTATAGTTGATGGAGGTCGTTTTAACTGGAATTCAGAAAAATATCCTCAATTTACTGAACCAGATCCGAGCTACAATGGAATTCGTTATGCAATAGACTTTGGAACATTAGCATTTATCACAAAAGTGCGTGTCCAGTTATTGAGAGACTTCGGTGCGGCACTTAGCCCATTTAATGCCTTCCAGTTACTACAAGGATTAGAAACACTTCATTTAAGAGTGGAAAGACATAATCGAAATGCTCAGGAATTAGCAGAATATCTAGAAGAACACGAAGCGGTGGAATGGATTCGATATCCAGGATTGGAAAGCCATCCATCACACGCACTAGCGAAGCGTATTTTGAACAATGGCTTTGGCTCAATCATTGTCTTTGGTATTAAAGGTGGACGAGATGCAGGTAGAGATCTAATCAATAATGTTTCTCTATGGTCCCATGTAGCCAATGTTGGAGATGCTAGGTCATTAATTATTCATCCAGCTTCTACTACTCATCAACAGTTAAGTAAAGAGCAATTAGAGGAAACAGGAGTAACAGAAGAGCTTGTTCGTTTATCTGTAGGAATCGAATCAATTCGTGATATTCAAAATGATCTTGATCAAGCACTTGCCAAAGCAACAGGAATCGGTGCAGATGAAGCAAAACAAATCGTCGTAAATGATGAAGGGGTAATTAAATGGGCATTAAATTCTCCATATGAGCGGGTAATCGAGAATGGGGAAGAGGTGACTCGCCAAAAAACATTGGCTATTGTTGGTCTGAGTGGGAAGGAAGCAAGACCGAGCTACCGTCTAGCAAGAAAAATGCAACGTCTTGGATATAAAATTATTCCAGTTAATCCAAGGGAAACAGAGATTTTAGGAGAAAAAGCATACCCAGATTTAAAAAGTGTTCCTGTTCCTATTGACATTGTACAAGTTTTCCGTAGCCCTGATGCTGCGGTAGAAGTAGCAAAAGAAGCGGTGGAAGTTAAACCAAAAGTATTCTGGCTACAGGAAGGTGTTGTTTCACCAAAAGCAGAAGAAGTGGCAAGAGAAGCAGGGTTACAGGTTGTACACAATAGATGTACGTACAAAGAAGCCCAGCGGTTAAGAGGAACAATTTCCACTTATGCTTGTGAAATTTAATAGAAAAGAAAATAAAAAAGGGGACAATCTATCATGAAAAGAATACCATTAATAGATTTACGTAGTTTTTTAGCTATCGCGCTTTTTGGTTTCATTCTTGTTATTGCATCAGGCTGTGCAGCAGAAGGAGAAACAGAGGGAAAGCCTGAAAAAATCCGTTTAGATTATGCTTATTATTCGCCAACAAGCTTAGTATTAAAGAAATTCGAATGGGCAGAAGAAGTTTTTGCGGAAGAAGATATAGAGGTGGAGTGGACATTAAGTCAAGGAAGTAATAAAGCATTAGAGTTTTTAAGAAGTGATAGTATTGACTTTGGTTCATCGGCAGGTGCTGCAGCCTTAATCTCTAAGGAGAGTGGTGCACCAATAGAGAATGTATACATCTATTCGAAGCCAGAATGGACGGCATTAGTAACGAATGAAGGCTCAGGAATTGAATCCATTAAAGATTTAAAAGGAAAGAATGTTGCAGCAACTATGGGAACAGACCCCTTCATCTTTCTAGTAAGAGCATTGGATTCAGAAGGCTTAACGATTAATGATATTACATTGACTAACCTGCAGCATGCAGATGGTGGTTCAGCCCTTGTATCAGGCGATGTAGATGCATGGGCAGGGCTTGATCCACATATGGCAAAATTAGAATTAGAAGAAAATGCGCAATTATTCTTCCGTAATGCAGACTTAAACACGTATGGCTTTTTAAATGTTCGTCAAGAGTTTGCAGACAAATATCCGGAATATGTAAATAAAGTAATTGAATTGTATGAGCGCGCTCGTAATTGGGTTTTAGAGAATCCTGAAGAAGCAGCTCAACTATTAGCAGAAGAAGCAGATATAGATTTAGAAGTAGCCAAGATACAAATGGAACGAAATGATTTTTCTAATGCAATACCTGGTCAAGTTCATGAGGATGCGATTGTGGAAGCAGGAAAGGTATTACAGGATGCGGATGTACTAAATCCAGATGCGGATGTAGAAAAATTAACACAAGAATTAATCAATCCTGAATATGCAAAAGAAATAATAGAATGAGATGGTAGGGAATTAGAGGGGGAACAATCATGGCAGATAACCAAGAATTAACAAGTGGAGCCTATATAGATAAGGTTAATCAAAAAGATGATAAGGCCAAGAATATGAACAAACATTCAACCGTTAAGACAATTTTACTTGGCAGTATCATCCCAATTCTATTAATTATTGCTTGGGAGCTAGTTTGTCGTGCAGGTATTGTTCCTTCTTATCAGCTCCCAGCACCATCAACTATTGTAGAAAAAATTTATAACATGGCCCAAGATGGTACACTATGGGGGCACATTGGTATTACGACATATAGAGTGTTTGTTGGATTTATTTTAGGAACAGTCATAGCAATTATATTAGGTTCATTTGTAGGTTTTTATAAAAAAGCAGAGCAATTATTTGATCCATTAATTCAAGCTTTTCGTTCTATCCCTTCCTTAGCATGGGTACCACTCTTTATTTTATGGATGGGTATTGGTGAAACATCTAAAATAGTGATGATAGCAATTGGGGTATTTTTTCCTGTCTACTTAAACATTGTAAGTGGAATTATTGGAGTTGATCGCAAGCTGATTGAAGTGGGAAAAATGTATGGACTCAATACATTTCAGCTAATAAAAAGAATCATACTTCCTGCATCCATGCCATCCTTTTTAGTTGGCATGCGCAGCGGCTTAGGCCTTGGCTGGATGTTTGTTGTGGCAGCAGAATTGATGGGAGCCAGTCAAGGTCTTGGATTCCTGCTTACCTTCGGTCAAAACATGGCACAGCCTGAAACGATTTTAGCTAGTATTATTTTGTTCGCCATTATCGGTAAATTTACAGATTGGATACTGAAAAAAATCGAAACAAAATCACTTCACTGGCAGGATCGCATGGGACAATAACAGGAAGGAATGATGGACTTGAGTTTAGCTTTACGAAAGGTAAGTCGTACATTTAATGGAACAACAGCAGTGAAAGATGTCAATCTTGAGGTCAAGCCTGGCGAGATTATCGGCCTATTAGGCACAAGTGGTTGTGGAAAAAGCACCCTACTTCGTGCCATTTCCGGTTTAGATGCAGAATACGATGGTGAGATAGAAATCAATGGAAAAGTTTCAAAGGAAATACATGATACTACTGGTTTTATCTTTCAAGAGCCCAGACTTTTACCATGGTTAAATGTATTAGAGAATGTAACATTTGGCTTGAACGGTAAAAGAAAAGATAAAGAAAATCGAGCGATTGAATATTTAGCTAGTGTTGGTCTAAAAGGGAAAGAAGCATTGTATCCAAGAGAGTTATCAGGTGGAATGGCACAAAGGGTAGCTATTGCCAGAGCTTTAGTAACATCACCAGAAATTTTATTACTTGATGAACCGTTTAGTGCATTAGATGCTTTTACGAAAATGCAGCTACAGGATTTATTGCTTGATGTGTGGAAATTATATCAATCTACTATCGTATTAGTGACCCATGATATTGACGAAGCACTATACTTATGTGATCGAGTGATTATTCTTCGGGGACAGCCAGGGGTGGTCAAAAAAGAAATAACTATTGATCAAACAAGACCAAGAGATCGAGCAAGTGAACAATTAGCCAAGATAAAATCAGATATACTAGCATCACTTGACTTAAACCATAGAAGTTAACCGTTGTAAGGGGGCATAACACGTGACACAACAACTAGTGAAACCTATTCCAAGTTTCGAAGCAGACCACAATTTAGCCAATTATGAACAAATTCAAGCGTCATTTGATTGGAAAGAAGCAAAAAATTACCTATCGAATGCTGTGAAGCAAGGAAAGATCAATGCTGCTTATGAAACGATTGATCGCCATGTAGAAGAAGGCTTTGGTAATAAGATTGCGATACATTATATAAATGGAACAGAGCGAAAGTCCTATACATTTAAAGAAATAAAAGATAAAACAGATCATTATGCTAGGATTTTAAAAGAAAAGGGAGTCAAAAGAGGGGATCGTGTTTTTGTATTTTTACCAAAAACAGCAGAATGCTATATAGCAATCTTAGCGGTTATCAAAGTAGGAGCAATCGCAGGGCCGCTTTTTGAAGCCTTTATGGAAGAGGCGGTAAAGGATAGGATGAATGATTGTGGAGGAACAGTACTAATTACAGATCAACAACTAGTAGGAAGAGTTCCACAAAAAGAGATTCCTAGTCTACATACTATTTTATTTGTAGAAGACTTGGAAAAACAACCTTTAGTACCTGTTGAAGGTGATGAGCTTGTAGAATGGGTTGACTGGGAAGATGGTTTAATAATTCATTATACAAGTGGATCAACTGGAAAGCCTAAGGGTGTGTTACATGCCCACCGAGCCGTTCAGCATCATATCGTAACAGGTAGATGGGTGCTCGATATGAAAGATGAGGATGTCTATTGGTGTACCTCACATCCGGGGTGGGTGACTGGTAGTGTGTATGGATTGTTCGCCCCATTATTAAACAGAGCAACGGTGGTGGTTCAAGGGGGCAGATTTAAAGCAGAGAGTTGGTATTCGTTAATTGAGGAATTAGGTGTTACAATTTGGTATAGTGCCCCAACCGCATTTCGAATGCTGTTATCACAAGGAAAACTCCATGAAAAATATGATCTATCCTCTCTCCGTCATGTATTAAGTGTTGGAGAGCCACTAAATCCCGAAGTTATTAATTGGGCTTGGGAAAATCTCGGTGTACGAATTCATGATACGTGGTGGATGACAGAAACGGGTGGTCACTTAATTGTAAATCTACCATCTGAAAAGATTAAGCCAGGTTCAATGGGGCGACCACTACCAGGAATGGAAGTTGGTATTCTTGATGATGAAGGAAATATCCTGGATAGTGGTGAAGTAGGACAATTAGCAGTAAAAACTCCTTGGCCAGGCTTGATGAAGGAGATATGGGGAAATAAAGATAAATTTCAATCGTATTTTCAATATGAAGGCTGGTATCTTTCTGGGGATTTGGCCTTACAGGATGAAGAAGGCTATGTCTTTTTTCAAGGTAGAAATGATGACATGATAAATTCTGCAGGGGAAAGAATTGGTCCATTTGAAGTAGAAAGTAAATTAATCGAGCATCCAGCTGTTGAAGAGGCTGGGGTTATTGGAAAGCCAGACGAATTACGTGGTGAATTAGTCAAGGCATTTATTACTTTACGTCAGGGCTTTACAGAGTCAGAGGAATTACTCGATGAGATTCGCTTATTTGTTCGCAAAAATCTTTCAGCACATGCTGCTCCTCGCGAAATAGAAGTAGTAGAAGAGCTACCAAAAACGAAAATTAGTGGAAAGATTTTGCGAAGACAATTGAAAGCACAAGAAATTCAAAAACAACAAACATGAAAAAAATAATACAACATACTCTTATTAAGAGCGGTGGAGGGAATGGCCCAATGAAGCCCGGCAACCTATAAACTAAATGTTTACAAGGTGCTAAATCCAGCAAACGTCAAAAGTTTGGAAGATAAGAGGGAAATAACTCTCTCTTGTTTTGATGAACAGGAGGGAGTTTTTTTCTTAAAGAAAAGCCGTCTTTAGGACATCGCCTCTAGGATTCGAAAGCGTCGCTTTGACTAACGGACGGTCGCGTACCCTTTTGGGTTAAGGATAAGGAAAACCATTTACAATAGGAGGAGACAACATGACAGTAACCAAAATGAACTGGATCAAATTATTAGAGGAAGAGGCAAAACAAAAATTGACACCAACTGTGTTGGAATATTTAAATAGAAGTACGGAATCTACTTACGGTAATGAAGAAATAAAATTCAATAATCCGAAGAAAACGATCAATAAATTGCCTACAATACTATTAGGTGCAGTGGGAGCACAAACTTATTTCCATGAAGATGGTGAACTAGCGACAGCAAAAGCAGCAGCTGAAAAAAATATCCCTTTTATAGTAGGCATCAATTCATCCTACAGTGTGGAGGAAATTAGTGATGTATCCAATGAACATACATTATGGTTTTCCGCTAATCTATTACAAGACATTGATTTAACAAAGCACTTCGTCCAACGGGCAGAATTAGCAGGATATCAAGCCATTGTTATCCCATTATCAAATAATTCGGTTAATGGTATGGATTCGTGCGAAAAAGGTAATGGGAATTTTGTCGTAGATCCTATTTTTCATCGAAAAGCTTATGGAAAAGATAAAGAAGCTTTTCAACAGTTAATTCTTTCTGAATATAATACTTCGTCAGTCAATTGGGAGAAGATTAATTACCTTCAACAGTTCACGACATTACCTGTGTATCTCCAAGGTGATGTACAAGAACAAGACATTCGACAAGCCCTAAAATACCGTATTAGTGGAGTGATTTTGCCGAATGGGCTGAAGTTGAGGGCAATGAGAGATATAGTAGGAGAAGCATTTCATCTGATTGTGGAAACTGATGTTTATTCCAAGGAGGATATACAGTACTATTTGGCATCTGGCGCCGATGCAGTTTCTATTCAGAAGGCTTATATTTATGGGCTGAGTACAGATGGAATAAGTGGAGTTAAAAAGGTCATCGATCAATTGATATCATATTAGGAAGCAACTGAATCTGGGACAAAACTGAATAGAGAAGATGAGAATCTGAACGGTACTATGATTGAACGTAGTCAAAATACATATTTTTTTCTTTCTTATTGTCCCAGTTTCATATAACATTTGTCCTGCAATTGAGTAAAGTTAGTTGCTTATTTTGCAAGTCACACTCTCATTTTTGCAACTATCTCCATAATCTTGCAAGTCACACTCTCATTTTTGCAACTATCTCCATAATCTTGCAAGTCACACTCTCTTTTTTGCAACAAGCTCCATATTCTTGCAAGTGACGCTCACATTTTTGCAACTAGCTCCATATTCTTGCGAGTTACGCTCACATTTTTGCAACTAGCTCCATATTCTTGCAAGTTACGCTCACATTTTTGCAACAAGCTCCATATTCTTGCAAGTCACACTCTCATTTTTGCATCTCACTCTTTATTGCTATTAAATCACTTTCTGAATAATCTGACCACCATCTGTTCATAATTTATCTTAATGCGATACTAGTGAACATTTGTTTAAAAAATTTTAGTAATAGGATATAGTAAATTAACAGATAATAATTCTAATACGAGAAATGAGGGTAATTATTGATTGTTAAATTATATGGGAAGAAGGACTGCTCCCTATGTTTAGATGCAAAGATATTATTAGAAATATTACAAGAAGAGTATGGTTTTGAGATAGAAGTAATTGATATTTATCAAGATGAGACATTATTAGATAAATTTCATTTAATCATCCCAGTTGTCGAGATAGAAGGGGAAATTGTCGACACAGAAATAATTGATCTACCTAAAATAGAAAATTTTCTGAAAACAATTCAGCAAAAATAGTTGAGTCATTCCATACATTTTGATACAATTATTTTGGAAGTTAATTTAGCCATCCAAAATTACTAACCAAATTAGGGAAATGAAGGCTTTCATGACGAAAAGCCCAATTTTTTGTAGTGAGTGGGACGTAATTTGGCTAGGAGGGACATATTTTTCCCGGAGAAAAGGAGCGTTTCTGTTTGAAGGAATTATTAGATATTCAAGAAAAATTGTTCCCAGATATTTTAGATGTCATGCAAAAACGATATAAAATTCTACAATTTATTCAGCAAATGCAACCGATTGGCAGAAGAAGTTTATCTGAAAATATTAATTTCAAGGAACGTCTAGTAAGGGCTGAGATTGAATTTCTAAATAAGCATGGATTTATCATCGTCACTTCAAAGGGAATGCGCGTGACGGAAGAAGGAAACGAGATTATTGTCAAATTGGCGCAATTCATGAATGAAATTTCCGAATTCCGTGTTTTAGAAAACCAAATTAAGGATAAATTACAATTGGAGCATGTTATTATCGTTTCTGGGAATAGTGATGTGCATACAACGGTAAAACAGGAACTTGGGAAAGCATGTGTCCAGTACTTAAATACGATCTTAACTTCCAGTCAAACGATAGCTGTGACAGGTGGCACGACAATGACAGAACTTGCGAATCAAATGAAGCCACTCGAACATGCTAGAAATTGTACCTTTGTACCGGCTCGCGGTGGTCTCGGTGAACAAGTAGAGATTCAAGCTAATACCATTTGTGCGCAAATGGCGAAAAAAGCAAATGGTCAATATCGCTTGCTATATGTACCAGATCCCTTAGGAGAAGAGTCTTACCATACGATCATTGAGGAACCGACTATCAAAGAGATCCTTGATCTGATACATGATGCAAGAGTTGTTCTTCATAGTATTGGTGATGCTGTAACGATGGGTAAACGAAGAAAAGCATCCGATCACGTATTGGCAAAGCTGGAAAAAGGAAATGCTGTCAGTGAGGCGTTCGGTTATTACTTTGATGAGGATGGTCAAGTAGTCTATAAGGCAAGAACTGTAGGAATACAGCTAGAAGATCTTGAAAAAGCAGACTATGTAGTAGCCGTAGCTGGAGGTAAATCAAAGGCAAAAGCTATCTATTCATACTTCAAACAAGGGAAAAGCAATGTGCTGATTACAGACGAGGCAGCAGCAAAAGAGTTATTAAAGGGTTAATCCCCTTTAAATATAAAATTTAAGTTTCACTTTAAAAAGGAGGAAATTAGCATGGCAGTAAAAGTAGGTATTAATGGTTTTGGCCGTATTGGTCGTAACGTATTCCGTCAAGCTTTAAAAAATGATGAGGTGGAAGTAGTTGCTGTTAACGATTTAACAGATGCAAACATGCTTGCACATCTACTTAAATATGACTCAGTTCACGGAAAACTAGAAGAAGAAGTATCTGTAAAAGGTGATACGCTTGTTGTAGGTGGAAAAGAAGTAAAAGTACTTTCTGAACGTGATCCAGCTAATTTACCATGGGGTGACCTTGGGGTAGAAATCGCAGTAGAATCTACTGGTATTTTCACACAACGTGATGCAGCAGCTAAACATTTAGACGCTGGTGCGAAAAAAGTTATCATCTCTGCACCTGCAAAAGAAGAAGATATTACAATTGTTATGGGTGTAAACGAGGACAAATATGATCCAGCTCAACACCATGTAATTTCTAATGCTTCTTGTACAACAAACTGTTTAGCTCCATATGCCAAAGTATTAAATGATACTTTTGGAGTGAAGCGTGGTATGATGACAACTATTCACTCTTATACAAACGACCAACAAATCCTAGACTTACCACACAAAGATTACCGTCGTGCACGTGCAGCAGCTGAAAATATCATTCCTACAACTACTGGTGCTGCAAAAGCAGTATCTTTAGTATTACCTGAACTAGAAGGTAAATTAAATGGTATGGCAATGCGTGTACCAACTCCAGATGGTTCATTAGTAGACCTTGTTGCAGAGCTTGACAAAGATGTAACAGTTGAAGAAGTAAATGCAGCACTAAAAGAAGCTGCTGAAGGTAAACTAAAAGGTATCCTTGGATACTCTGATGAGCCATTAGTATCTGTAGACTATATTGGTAACACGAACTCTTCTACTATTGATGGACTTTCTACAATGGTAATGGAAGGGAATATGGTAAAAGTAGTATCTTGGTATGACAATGAAATGGGATACTCTAGCCGTGTAGTTGATTTAGCAGCATACCTTAAAGCTCAAGGACTATAAAATAGTGAGAGATAACGGGAGGGGGATCAATCCTCTCTCGTTTTTCAGTATGACCGTATAAAGTGATCTCGAATAAAATAAAGTCCTAAGGAGGTTCATTCTTAATGAACAAACAAACGATTAAAGATATTGATGTAAAAGGAAAAAAAGTATTTTGTCGTGTAGACTTCAATGTTCCAATGAAAGATGGAGCAATTACAGATGATACACGTATTAAAGCAGCATTACCGACCATCGACTATCTTAGTAAACAAGGCGCAAAAGTAATCCTAGCAAGCCATTTAGGCCGTCCAGGTGGAGAAGTAGTAGAAGAACTACGCATGGACGCCGTTGCAAAACGTCTTAGTGATCTTACTAACCAAACCGTTGTTAAAACGGACCAAGTGTATGGTGACGAAGTAAACCAAGCGGTTAGTGAACTAAATGATGGGGACATTTTGTTAATTGAAAATGTTCGTTTTGAACCTGGTGAAACAAAAAATGATCCAGCACTTGCCAAAGAATTTGCAAATCTTGCAGACTTTTTTGTAAATGACGCATTCGGAGCAGCTCACCGTGCGCACGCGTCGACTGCGGGAGTGGCGGAGCATATTCCTTCAGCTGCAGGATTCTTATTAGAAAAAGAACTAGAGGTTTTAGGGAAGGCTCTTTCTAATCCTGACCGACCATTTACTGCAATTATTGGTGGAGCAAAGGTTAAAGATAAGATTGGTGTGATTGATAATCTTTTAGACAAAGTCGATAATTTAATTATTGGTGGTGGACTTGCTTATACTTTTGTAAAGGCTAGAGGTTTTGAAGTAGGAAAATCACTATTGGAAGAAGATAAGATTGATTTAGCGAAAGAATACATGCAAAAAGCCAAAGATAAAGGTGTAAATTTCGTCATGCCTGAGGACGTAATTGTTGCAGATGACTTTTCCAATGATGCAAATACGAAGGAAGTCGATATTGACAGCATTCCTGCAGATTTAGAAGCATTAGATATTGGTCCGAAAACTCGCGAGAAATATGCTAAAATAGTAGCTGACTCCAAGCTTGTGATCTGGAATGGGCCAATGGGTGTGTTCGAGTTAGAAACATTTGCTAATGGAACAAAAGCGGTAGCAGATGCATTAAGTAAGACAGAAGGTTATACTGTAATTGGTGGCGGTGATTCCGCAGCTGCTGTTGAAAAATTTGGATATGCTAGCCAAATGGATCACATTTCAACAGGTGGTGGAGCTTCCTTGGAATTTATGGAAGGTAAAGAGCTACCAGGTGTAAGTGTACTAACGGATAAATAAGTGAAAGGAGAGGTGACTGATGCGTAAAAACGTAATCGCAGGGAATTGGAAAATGAACAAGCTACTAGGCGAAGCGGTAGATTTTGTCGAATCAACCAAAAACAAAATTGCCTCAGCTGAAAAAGTGGAGGCAGTAGTTTGTGCACCATTCCCGTACCTACCAACATTAGTAGAAAAAGCAAAAGGAACAGACCTTGCTATTGCAGCTCAGAACATGCATTTTGAGGAAAGTGGTGCATTTACTGGTGAAGTCAGTCCGGCTATGTTAAAGGACCTTGGTGTAAGCTATGTGGTTCTAGGTCACTCTGAACGTCGTGAAATGTTCGCAGAAACAGATGAAACAGTAAACAAAAAAACACACGCAGCATTTAAGCATGGTTTAATACCAATCATCTGCGTTGGAGAGACACTTGAGCAGCGAGAAGCAAATGAGACGATGTCCATTGTTGAAAATCAAGTAAAAGCAGCACTTGCTGGACTTACAGAAGAACAAGTGAATCAAACGATTGTTGCCTATGAACCAATTTGGGCTATCGGAACTGGGAAGACGGCTACATCAGAACAAGCTAATGAAGTGTGTACACACATTCGTAAAGTAATTGCAGCAGAAGTTTCCAGTACCGCAGCAGATGCTGTACGCATCCAATATGGTGGTAGTGTGAAGCCTGCCAATGTAGATGAATTGCTTTCTCAATCCGATATCGATGGTGCACTTGTAGGTGGTGCAAGCTTAGAGGCTGAGTCTTTCTTACAGCTAGTGGAGGCTGGTGCAAAATGAGCCAAAATAAATTAGCAGCACTCATCATTTTAGATGGTTTTGCTCTTCGTGATGAAACAAAGGGTAATGCAGTAAAACAAGCAAATACCCCTAATTTTGATCGTTACTGGAATAACTATCCACATAACCAACTAACAGCAAGTGGAGAGGCGGTAGGTTTACCTGAGGGACAAATGGGTAACTCTGAGGTTGGGCATTTAAATATCGGTGCTGGCCGTATTGTTTATCAAAGCTTAACTCGTGTAAATCTATCGATTAAGGATGGAGAATTTTTTGAAAATAAAATCTTAATCGATGCAATCTCACATGCAAAAAATAATGACAAAGCATTACACATCTTTGGATTACTGTCTGATGGTGGTGTACATAGCCATATCCGTCACTTATATGCAGTGTTAAAGCTTGCAGCAGACTACGGTCTAAAGAAGGTATATGTACATGCTTTCTTAGATGGTCGTGATGTTGACCAGAAATCTGCGAAAAAATACATTAAACAAACATTAGAGAAAATGGACGAATATGGGGTTGGAGAATTTGCCACAATCTCAGGTCGTTATTATTCCATGGATCGTGATAAGCGTTGGGATCGTGTCAAGAAATCTTATGATGCTATGGTGTATGGTGAGGGTCCAAGCTATACTGATCCAATCGAAGTTGTCGAAGATTCTTATCAAAACGAAATCTATGATGAGTTTGTCATTCCATCTGTTATTACAGATGAAAATGGTAATCCTAAAGCAACAATTCAAGATGACGATTCAGTGATTTTCTACAATTTCCGTCCAGATCGAGCAATTCAAATATCTCGTACATTTGCGAATGAAGATTTTCGTGACTTTGATCGAGGGGACAAGGCGCCAAAGAATATTCATTTTGTCTGTCTCACTAATTTCAGTGAAACAGTTGACGGTTATGTTGCTTATGAACCAGTTAATTTAGATAATACAGTGGGAGAGGTACTCTCACAAAATAATTTAAACCAACTTCGTATTGCGGAAACGGAAAAGTATCCTCACGTCACCTTCTTTATGAGTGGTGGACGTGAAAAGGAATTTCCAGGTGAAAAGCGTATTTTAATCGATTCACCAAAAGTAGCAACCTATGATCTGAAACCAGAAATGAGTGCATATGAAGTAACAGATGCGTTGCTAGAAGAGCTAGATAAAGGGGAACAAAATGCGATTATTTTAAATTTCGCCAACCCTGACATGGTAGGTCACTCTGGTATGCTAGAGCCTACTGTTAGAGCAATTGAAACGGTCGATGAATGTCTCGGTAAAGTGGTTGACAAAATTACCGAAAAAGGCGGTTATGCGATTATCACAGCAGACCATGGTAACTCAGATGAAGTAGTGACATTAGATGGAGATCCAATGACAGCACATACTACTAACCCTGTGCCTGTCATTGTTACGAAGGAAGGGGCTAGCCTTCGTGATGGAGGAATCCTAGCCGATTTGTCGCCAACACTATTAGATCTTCTTGATGTAAAGAAACCAGTTGAAATGACTGGTGAAAGTTTAATTAAGAAAGAAAAATAAAGCTACAAACAATAAAATGATAAAAGGAGAGTTTTACATTATGCCATACATTACAGATGTTTATGCACGTGAAGTATTAGATTCTCGTGGTAACCCAACAGTTGAAGTTGAAATTTTTACAGAATCAGGAGCTTTCGGTTCTGCACTAGTACCAAGTGGTGCATCAACTGGTGAGCACGAAGCAGTGGAATTACGTGATGGCGATAAAGATCGCTATCTAGGAAAAGGTGTTTTAAAAGCAGTAGAAAATGTAAATGAAGTTATTGCACCTGAATTGGTAGGAATTGACGTAACACGTCAGGTCGTCATTGACCAGCTTCTTCTAGAATTAGATGGTACTGAAAACAAAGGTAAATTAGGTGCAAATGCTATTCTTGGTGTTTCGATGGCAGCAGCACATGCAGCAGCTGATTACTTAGGTGTTCCATTATATACCTACTTAGGTGGATTTAATGCGACAACTCTTCCAACACCAATGATGAACATCTTAAATGGTGGAGAGCATGCTGACAATAACGTAGATATTCAAGAATTTATGATTATGCCTGTAGGTGCTCCAACATTCCGTGAAGCATTACGTATGGGTGCGGAAATCTTCCATAACTTGAAAAAAGTTCTAAGTGGAAAAGGTTATAATACTGGTGTTGGAGACGAGGGTGGATTTGCTCCAAACCTAAAATCTAACGAAGAAGCTCTTTCTACCATTATTGAAGCAATTGAAGCTGCTGGTTACAAGCCAGGTGAAGAGGTTAAGCTAGCAATGGACGTAGCATCTTCTGAATTCTACGAAGAAGGTAAATACAACCTTAAAGGAGAAGGTGTTGTTCGTACGTCTGAAGAAATGGTTGCTTGGTATGAAGAAATGATCAACAAATACCCAATTGTTTCTATCGAAGATGGTTTAGATGAAAACGACTGGGAAGGACACAAGCTTCTAACAGATCGTATCGGTGATCGTGTACAATTAGTTGGTGACGACTTATTTGTAACAAACACAAAACGACTAGCTCAGGGTATCGAACAAGGTGTAGGTAACTCTATCCTTGTGAAAGTGAACCAAATCGGTACACTTACAGAAACATTCGAAGCAATTGAAATGGCAAAACGTGCTGGTTATACAGCAGTTATCTCTCACCGCTCTGGTGAAACAGAAGATGCAACTATTGCAGATATTGCCGTTGCGACAAATGCTGGGCAAATTAAAACAGGTGCACCGTCTCGTACAGACCGTGTAGCGAAATACAACCAATTACTTCGTATTGAAGATGAGTTAGTTGGTACAGCAAAATATGCTGGAGAAACAGCATTTTATAACTTGAACAAGTAATTTATGATCTATGCCAGTATCTTTTGATTTAAGATACTGGCATTTTTTATAGTTGGTGTTATATAATAAGTGCTAGAAAAAATCGTGGAGGTATTTAAACATGAAAGAAATTCAAGCATCTGAATTAGCGCAGAAATTAAATGAGGGTGAACATTTAAATATAATTGATGTGAGAGAAGACGACGAAGTAGCAACTGGTATAATTCCAGGTGCAAAGCATATTCGATTAAGTGAAGTACCAGATCGATTAAATGAATTAGATGAAAAAGAGCATTACTACATGGTTTGTCGCTCTGGAGGCCGCAGTGGTAAAGCAACAGAATACCTAGAAGCAAAAGGCTATAATGTGACAAACATGGCTGGTGGTATGCTGGCATGGGAAGATGATATGGATTTCCCAAATAAATAATAACGTAGAAGGACCTTCCACTTCAATGAAGGTTCTTTTTATTATTAAAAGGTTTTGTAAACGATGATGTTTTGGGGTGACATGACACCTTATTTTAACATTTGAAACAGACGATTTGCACTTGACTTTTCTAGTCTGGTTCAGTAGTATTAAACAGGTAAATGATAATCTTTATCAATTATATATTATACATAAAAGGGGTCAGTCTTTATGAAGAAAATATTGCTTTTATTCATGTTGAGTACAATTAGTATCCTATTCGTTGCTTGTGGAAATAGTGGGGAGGAAAATTCCTCATCTGATAAGAAAGAGAATGAAGATATGTCGGAGATCACGGTCAATGATTATTATGGTGAACAGCCAATTAATGGAGTACCTGAGCGAATTGTTGTTTTAGAGTGGGTTTATGCAGAGGATTTATTAGCACTTGGTGTTCAGCCAGTAGGAATGGCAGATATCGAGGGATATAAGGATTGGGTGAATATTGAACCAAAGCTTTCCGAAGATATTCAAGATGTTGGTACAAGACAGGAACCTAATTTAGAAGCGATTCGAGCATTGGAGCCAGACTTGATTATCACAGCTAGCTTCCGTCATGAAGCAATATTAGATAGTCTAAAGGATATTGCACCAACATTGGCATTTAATCCATATCCAGAAGAAGGAGAAGGAACCCAATATAAAGAAATGGAAACGACCTTTCAAGAAATAGCTAAAGCCTTACAAAAGGAAGAAGAAGCAGATCAAGTATTGTCCGATTTAGACAAAGCTTATGAAACAGCAAGCACAGAGATAAAAGAAGCAAATATTGATAATAAGCAATTTGTTTTATCACAAGCCTATAGCTCTGATAATACACCCGTAATCCGTTTGTTCAAGGATAATGCGATGGCAACGGAAATTATGACAAAGATAGGCTTAGAAAATGCTTATCAATCAGACGGATTCCAGCTTTATGGGTATGATGAAACAAGTGTAGAAGCATTACAAACTGCTCAGGATGCTCATTTTTTCTATATTGTACAAGAGGATGATAATATATTTACCAATCAGTTAGCAGGTAACCCAGCGTGGGAGGAGTTAGAATTTGTGAAAGAAAATCGGACCCACCAGCTTCCTGGTAGTACATGGACATTTGGCGGGCCATTGTCAGCAGAAGTATTTGCTAATCAGATTAAAGAAGCTCTAGTACAAGCGAAGTGATCATATGACAAGATGGGAAAAACATTATATTTGGACAACGGTTCTGACCTTTGGGGGAGGAACCGTCCTTTTGCTTCTATTGTTATTTATACATATAAATCAGGGCAGTGTTTCTATTGCTCCCTCCGTCATATTAGAAGCCATCTTTCAACCAAAGGATGACCTGGCACATCATACGGTACGTTTTTTGCGATTGCCACGAGCTATTATAGGAATTTTAGCAGGTGGTGCGTTAGCGGTATCTGGTAGTCTATTACAAACCATTACGAAAAATCCATTAGCTTCATCAGGTACACTTGGAATCCATGCGGGATCGTATTTTGCGGTTGTTTTTGCTAGTGTATTTTTTACGACTGTTGCAGGATTAAATGGCTTATTTGTCGCATTTCTAGGTGGGGTATTAACTGCTATTTTAGTTTATATACTTGCAGGTATTAATAGCTCAAATCCTGTTAAAATGGTATTAGCAGGAATGGTTATTACGATGATGTTTTCTGCCTTTACCTCCTTACTTCAAATCTTTTTCGAAAACGAAACAGCTGGTTTATTTTTATGGGGATCTGGTACACTTGTACAAAACAATTGGGAAGGCGTCCAATTTGCACTCCCATTTGTTCTATGTGGGTTACTTGCCACATTATCGATAGCAAAGTCATTAGATATTTTTCTACTAGGGGAAGAAGTAGCAACAGGACTTGGTCAAAAGACGAACAGACTAAGGATCATAACAGTGATGCTAGCAGTTTTTTTAACTGCTGTCACGGTAAGCGTAGTTGGCCCTATTGGCTTTGTTGGAATCATAGCCCCACATTTAATCAAGCTATTAGGCTTTCGAAAACATCTTTCCATTCTGCTTGCTTCCTTTTTATGGGGAGCAAATGTGCTGTTAGGTGCAGACGTATTGGCAAGAATAATCGATCCAAGCTTTTCTGAGCTACCAGTTGGGGCGATTACTGCATTCATTGGAGCACCTTGGCTTATTTGGCTTATTATGCGGAGAAAGAATCGTAGCTATAGTGGTAAGGAAACAGGAGTACTTGTTGGAGCAGTCAACAATAAAAGATTTCAGCAAATGGTTATTCCAGTCCTCTTATTCCTTTGTATGATTACTGTTTTAGTTGGTATATCTACAGGAAATGAAGGATTTCAAGTTGTACAAACGATAAAATCGATCTTTTCTAATCACGATCCGTTTATTCGTAATATGGCGATCGATTTTCGTTTGCCCAGATTGCTGGTTGCTTTTGTAAGCGGGATATTACTTGCCATCAGTGGGTATATTTTTCAAGGAGTGCTTCGAAATCCTTTAGCAGATCCATCCGTCATTGGGATAACCTCAGGTGCAGGGGTTGGGGCATTACTATTTATCTATTTTGGATCAATAACAGCTACATGGGTGCCAGTGGGGGCTTTTATAGGAGCTATTATTGCTTTTCTCATTGTCATGATGCTTGCCTATCGGTCCGAATTCCAACCTACCTTATTAGCTCTTTTAGGTATTGGTATTTCCGCATTTGGTTCAGCGATTATTCAAATTATTGTTGTTAACTCAGAAATGGCTGTAGCTTCCTCTTTAACCTGGTTAGCAGGAACGACTTATGCGAAAGGCTGGTCAGAGTTAGGATATTATTTATTAGGTCCACTCATTGTCTTCATTCCAATTGTTTACCTAGTGAGTGATCGTATTCATACATTGGCTTTAGGAGATGACACAGCAAAAGGATTGGGATTGAATGTTGTAAAAACGAGGTTTTTATTAGCACTGCTGGCAACAATCATTGCCGCTAGTAGTGTAGCAACAGTTGGTACGATTGGATTCGTTGGATTGATCGCCCCACATATGGCAAGGATCTTACTAGGACCTGCCCATAAAAACTTATTTATCACCACAGCCTTGTTGGGAGGAATATTCCTCATGATTGCTGATGTCCTTAGTCGTACTTTACTTGTTCCAAAGGAGATACCAACAGGGATTATCATTGCGATTATCGGTGCACCGTATTTTTTGTGGTTAATGCATCGATCCAATAAAATAAAAATCTAAAAAAAGCGACTTGTCGATTGGACAAGTCGCTTTTTCTATTACTGATTCGTTTTGCTTCGGATAAATTCTTCTACTTCATCTGCTGTATTCATGCTAAGAAGCTGCTCTTTATAAGTAGCTAATTCTTTTTTGGATAGGTGTTTAATTTGGGTACGAGCAGGTAAAATAGAGGTTGCACTCATACTAAATTCATCTAATCCTAAACCTAAGAGAATTGGAATTGCAATCGAATCTCCGGCCATTTCTCCACACATTCCAGCCCATTTACCTTCAGCATGTGCTGCTTCAATCACATTGTTAACAAGGTTTAAGATTGCTGGGTGATATGGTTGATATAAATAGCTCACTCGTTCATTCATACGATCAGCTGCTAAAGTGTATTGAATCAAGTCATTAGTTCCAATACTAAAGAAATCTACCTCTTTAGCGAATTGACGAGCAATTACCGCTGTCGAAGGAATTTCTACCATAATACCAATTTCAATCGAATCAGATACCTCTACACCTTCCGTAATAAGGTTATCTTTTTCTTCTAATAAAATGGCTTCTGCTTGACGGAATTCATCTAATGTTGCAATCATTGGGAACATGATTTTTAAATTCCCGTACGTACTTGCACGTAACAATGCACGCAATTGTGTCCGGAAAATATCATCGCGCTCTAAGCATAGACGAATCGCACGAAAGCCTAGGAATGGATTCATTTCTTCCGGTAGTTCTAAGTATGGTAATTCTTTATCGCCACCGATATCTAATGTTCGAACGACAACAGGCTTGTCTCCCATTTGCTCAAGAACGGATTTATAGGCCTCAAACTGCTCTTCCTCTGTAGGAAGCTCTGTTTTCCCCATATATAAAAACTCTGTACGATAGAGCCCTACACCTTCGCCACCATTGTTCTTCACACCCTCCACATCTTCAGGTGTACCAATGTTAGCAACAAGCTCAACGTGTGTACCATCAGAAGAAACCGTAGGCTCATCCTTTAGCTTTGCCCATTCTTCTTTTTGTTTTTCAAAATCTGCTTGTTTCTTTTCATACTTTTCCATCTCATCATTGGAAGGGTTAATGATGACTTCTCCATCAATCCCATCAATAATTAAAATATCGCCTGCAGCTGCTTGTGTGGTTATTTCCTTTGTACCAACAACAGCTGGTATTTCCAAAGATCTTGCCATAATTGCTGAGTGAGAAGTTCTTCCACCGATATTAGTTGTAAAGCCTTTAACAAATTGTTTATTTAATTGTGCCGTATCAGATGGTGTGAGATCCTCTGCAATCACAATGACTTCTTCATTAATTAATGCAGGATTCGGAAAAGATACATTTAATAAATGAGCCATTACACGTTTTGTAACGTCTTTAATGTCAGCAGCTCTTTCTCTCATGTATTCATTATCCATGCTTTCGAACATTTGAATAAACATTTGCGCTGTTTCATCTAAAGCAAACTCTGCATTAACTTGATCTGTGCTGATTTTATCCTTTATCGGATTAATCAATTCAGGGTCACTTAACACAAGCAAGTGGGCAGAAAAGATTTCTGCATGCTCTTCTCCTAATGATGCGCGAGCATGCTCTTTAATTTTCTCCAACTCTGTTTTTGATATTTCAAGTGCTTCTGTTAAACGATTGATTTCGTTGTCTGTATCTTGGACTGTCTGCTTCTCAAAAGACAGATCAGGAACTGCCAGCTTGTATGCTTTCGCAATGGCAATTCCATTTGATGCTGCTATACCACTTAAGTTACTCATGTAAAGATTACTCTCCTAGTCCTTCTGATTTAATCACATCTACTACTGCATCGACAGCTTCTTGCTCGTCAGATCCATCTGCAATAATCTTAATCTCAGCGCCTTGTGGAATACCGAGGGACATAACACCCATGATCGATTTTAAGTTAATAGATTTTCCATTATATTCTAACGTCATATCAGAGGAGAAACTTCCCGCTTTATTCACAAGTACTGTCGCTGGACGAGCGTGAACTCCTGTTTCATCTGTGATTGTTACTGTTTTTTCTACTGCCATAGTTAAAAACCTCCTAAGGAATTAATTAATGTATTGCTACCTTTTAATTTTACTCTTTTTCTAGGTAATATTTCAAGAATACTATGATAAAAGTTTAAACTTTTTGTAAAAATTCTTTAAAGTAGCACAATTATATTAATTATAATGACTTAGTTGTTTCCATACAAGTAATGTGCTCCTTAATCCAAGTAAAGATGTATTGATAAATTTCCTGTTTATTTTTTTCGTTTAATAATTCATGTCGTTTATCTTTAAAAATATGATAGGTGATATTCTCTAATCCTACCTTCCGATAAAAATGGACTGCTTTTAACATTCCTTGACTATATTGACTTACTGGGTCTTGATCACCGGTTAAAAATAAGAGTGGAAGTTCTTTGTCGATTGCTTCAGCATAACGATTGTCTTGGATTTTCCCGATTCCTTCATATAAATCATAAAAAAATTGATTAGATGGAAGAAATCCACAATATGGATCTTCTATATAATTTTTAACTATCTCTTTGTCACTCGACAGCCAATCAAATGCCGTATTTGCTTCCGTTTTTTTATTATAATTAGCGAATGTGAGTTTATTTAAGAATGTTGCAGGAGTTTTTTTTCCTTGTATTGCAATATTCAGACGTGCAAGAAACTTCCCCATATGTAATAGTAGAGGAGGCTGATAGGATGTTCCAATGAAAATGGCACCCGAAAGCTCCCTATCGGCAAAGGATAAATATCGTCGGGAAAGGAAGGAGCCCATACTGTGTCCAAGTAAAAAAATGGGCAAGTCCGGCTGTTCGTTTCGAATAAAGGAGGTTATTTCCTTAAGGTCCTGAGCTGTTCGATCAAAACCGTTCCTTTTCCCCAGAAAGCCTTGTGTATTTGCTCGGTTACCTGTTTCCCCATGTCCGCGGTGATCATTGCCATATACGATGATCTGATGGTTATTTAAAAATTGTGCGAGCCCGTGGTATCGTTCAATATGTTCAGCCATCCCATGAGCAATTTGAACAATAGCTGTCGGTGTCTCCACATCCTCCCATTTTCTAAGATAAACGGAATGATTATCGCTCATTGTTAGCCAATACTTTTTACTTTTCATGTAAATCATCTCCAATCGATACACTGCTTAATTCCATCATATCATGTAATTTGGATGAATTTTCAGTAAAATAACTTGTGTATGATTATTACTTATGCTACATTGTATTTATGTAATTGTACGTCTAGGGGGTGCTTTCAAGATGATAGCAACTGTTATGACATTGCTCATCATTGATGCAATCGTATTAATTGTTTTTGTTTTATTACAATCTGGTAAGAGTGAAGGACTGTCTGGAGCAATTTCAGGTGGTGCTGAACAATTATTTGGAAAACAAAAGGCGAGAGGGATGGATCTAGTTCTTCATCGTGGAACAGTCATTACAGGAACATTGTTTTTTATCCTAACATTTTCCCTTGCCTATCTGTTATAAACCAATTTTATTGGAGAAGATAGTAAGCAAAAAGAAGAGCATCCTTTGCGGCAAAGCAAAGGATGTTTTTTTGCACGTTAGGATAGTTGACGTAGATGAAATTTTAAGGTGTCAAGTATAAGCAAAGCAGGTATTCGCCAAAGGACGAGCGAATACGAGTTTTTCTAACACTATAAGAACGTGGACTTTCATCATTATACTTATAATAGTAAATGAACATAATAAACCTGAGGTGAAAAAGAATGAAAATAAAACAACCAGAACCATTTATGTTTAGAGGAGACGAGCGTGCGGTATTACTATTACATGGGTTTACTGGACATTCTGCAGATGTAAGAATGCTTGGTCGCTTCTTAAATAGTAAAGGCTATACATGTTATGCTCCTATATATCGTGGTCATGGCAAATCCCCAGAAGACTTAATTGAAGCTACAGCTGAACAGTGGTGGGAGGATGTCAAAAATGCTTATCTTTATCTAAAAGGTGAAGGCTACGAAAAAATCGCCGTTGCAGGTCTATCACTAGGTGGTGTATTAGCACTAAGACTTGCTTGTACTCATCCACTAGAAGCCGTAGTAACCATGTGCTCGCCAATGTTTTTTGATAATGAAGAGCAATTAACGATTGGTTTTAAACAATTCGCTAAGGACTACAAACAATTAGAAGGAAAAGATGAAGCAACGATCCAAGAGGAAATGGGAGAGCTGTTAGAACGTTCTAAGGAATTATTTAAGCAAATTGCAGAGTCAATTGAAAGGGTAAAAGAAAATGTAGATATGTTGTATACTCCAACCCTTGTAATACAAGCTGAAAAGGATGAAATGATAAACCCAGATAGTGCTAATTATATTTATGAGAATGTTGAAGCAGATCAAAAAGAGATCAAATGGTATGCAAATGCAGGGCATGCAATTACTTTCAGTGATGCAAAAGATCAGCTACATGAAGATATTGCACAATTTTTCGCATCACTTAAGTGGTAAATCGCCATAATAAAAAGAAAGAGGTGATTAGATGGAGGGACAGAATTTATCTCAAGAGCTATTAGATTATTTTCAAAATAATGCAACGAAGCCTTTATCTGTTCAGGAAATAGAAGAACTATTAGGATTAAGTGAAGCAGATGAATTCACTAATCTTGTCAAGACATTAAATGAATTAGAAAATAGTGGACAACTCATACGCACTAGAAAAAATCGTTATGGTTTACCGGAAAAAATGAACTTAATTCGTGGAACGATTCAAATGCATGCAAAGGGCTTTGCCTTTTTGATCCCAGAAGAAGAATCAATGGATGATGTCTATATCAACCAAACTGATTTACAATCTGCCATGAATGGCGATACTGTTTTTGTTCGTGTAGAACGAAGCGATGAGGCAGGAAAGCGACCTGAAGGCGTTGTTGTTCGTATTATTGAAAGGCAAACGAAGCAAATTATCGGAACATATGAGGATAACGGAGCATTCGGCTTTGTGATTGCGGATGATAAGCGAATTCCCAATGATATTTTCGTACCGAAAGGACAAGCAAAAGGTGCCATTAGTGGTCATAAAGTAATTGTTGAAATAACGAAATACCCTGAAGGACGAATGAGTGCTGAGGGTGAGGTTATACAAATATTAGGGCATAAAAATGATCCCGGGATGGATATTTTGTCGATTATCTATAAAAATGGGATCGCAATCGACTTTCCTCAAGAGGTACTGGATCAAGCTGAAAGTATTCCAGAGACGATTTCGGAGAGAGATTTACAGGATAGAAAAGATCTAAGAAATGAAACAATTGTGACAATTGATGGAGCAGATGCAAAGGATTTAGATGATGCTGTTACGGTTACTAGGCTTGAAAATGGCAATTATAAGCTAGGTGTTTATATTGCTGATGTTACCCATTATGTTAAGGAAGATTCTCCTATTGATAAGGAAGCATTTGAACGAGGCACAAGTGTTTACTTAGTTGACCGTGTTATACCAATGATTCCTCATCGTTTATCGAATGGTATTTGCTCCTTGAATCCACAGGTAGACAGATTAGTATTAGGCTGTGATATGGAAATTAACACAAAAGGGGAAGTTGTCAATCATGATATTTTTCAAGCGGTGATCAAAACGACGGAGCGAATGACTTATAAAGCGGTGAATCAAATTCTCGTGGATAACGATGAAGAGGTGATCGAACACTATCAATCGCTTGTTCCTATGTTTAAGGATATGGAAAATCTAGCGGAAATATTACGCTCCAAACGTTTTGGCAGAGGTGCGATCGATTTTGACTTTAAAGAAGCAAAAGTATTAGTTGATAAAAAAGGCAATGCAGAGGATGTTGTAATACGTGAAAGATCAGTTGGAGAGCGATTAATCGAGGAATTTATGCTTTGTGCCAATGAGACGATTGCAGAGCATTTTCACTGGATGGATGTACCGTTTATTCATCGTATTCATGAGGATCCAGACCCAGGCAAATTGCAAACCTTCTTCGAATTTATCGCGAGATTTGGTTATGTTGTCAAAGGGACCTCGAATGAAATTCATCCACAAGCATTACAGAAGGTATTAGATGAAGTAAAAGGAACAGAAGAGGATATCATTATTTCAAAATTGATGCTTCGATCCATGAAGCAAGCGAAATATGATCCGCAAAGCATCGGTCACTTTGGTTTAGCAACAGAATTTTACACACATTTTACCTCTCCGATTCGAAGATATCCTGACTTAATTGTCCATCGTTTGATTCGAACTTATTTGATTCAAAATCAGTTAGGTGGAAAGACAAGAGCTCATTGGAAGGAAAAGATGCCAGAGATCGCCAGACAAGCTTCGATGAAAGAAAGGGCTGCAGTAGATGCAGAACGAGAGGTTGACGATCTGAAAAAAGCAGAATTTATGCAGGATAAAATTGGAGAAGAGTTTGAAGGAGTCATCAGCTCTGTTACTAATTTTGGACTTTTTGTTGAATTAGCGAATACAGTAGAGGGACTTGTCCATGTCAGTTATCTAACAGATGATTATTATCATTTTGATGAACGAGCCTATGCAATGATTGGTGAAAGAACAGGAAATGTCTTTCAGGTTGGAGATACCTTAACAGTCAAAGTAGCGCAAGTGAATTTGGAAGAAAGATCTGTTGATTTTGAGATTGTTGGAATGGCCCCAAGAAAAAATCGACCTAAATCAGAACAAAAGGTTATTCATGCTCGAAAAGATAAAGGCGACTTGAAAAAGACTGCGAAGAAAGCACAAAAAACAGGAAAAGGCAAAAAGAAGAAAAATGGTCGCAAAAAGAAAAAGAGATAGGAAGGCTTCCTGTGAGCTTTCCTATCTTCTTTACGTAGCATGTTTTCCGCTTTTTTGTTACAATAAAGGGACGTAGCATTAGGAGGAACAAGATATGGCAAAGAATGAAGGAAGAGTTATTGCACAAAACCGAAAAGCGGGACATGATTTCTTTATTGAGGATACGTATGAAGCAGGTATCGTCTTACAAGGGACAGAGATAAAAGCCATTCGTGCTGGACAGGTAAATTTAAAGGATAGTTTTGCTACCATAAGAAATGGGGAAGTTTATTTAAATAACATGCATATTTCTCCATACGAGCAAGGTAATCGCTATAATCATGAACCCACAAGAGCCCGTAAGCTTTTATTACATCGAAAGCAAATTGATAAACTGATCGGGGAAACAAAACAAGCTGGTTATTCTCTTGTACCACTAAAGGTTTATATTAAAAATGGCTTTGCCAAAGTTTTGGTTGGACTCGGTAAAGGAAAAAAGAAATACGATAAGCGTGAAGATTTAAAACAAAAACAAGCGAAACGAGACATGGACAGAGCTATAAAAGATCGTGTTTAACACGAATTACCAACAGTTAGTAGCTTGAATTTTCTTACTCATGTGTTATAATGAACTTACTTAACAATTTCATATTAGAGTTTGATCACTCTAATCCGTATCTTCTTTTTATAAGGGGACGTTACGGATTCGACAGGGGTAGATCGAGCTCAGGTTGCGCGTCGAGGTTACGTCTCGTTAAACGTTAACGCCAATAATAACTGGCAAAGAAAACAATTACTCTTTAGCAGCTGCGTAAGCACTGTCTAAAGGATCCTTCCTATCATCGCCCATGTGGTAGATTGAAGGGTCTCACTTATCAGTGGGCTACGCTATCATCCACCGTCTGAGGATAGATAGAAGAGACCAATCAGACTAGCTACTAGGACGCCTGTTGGTAGGCAAAATAGTTAGCGAATTTAAATTTACCAACTACACGTGTAGAAGCCTGAGTGGCGATATCCTTGGACGTGGGTTCGACTCCCACCGTCTCCACCAATACATATTCAGGCTTGATATGACAAGCTTTTGGATTTGGTGGTAACATACGTGATAACATTTTAATTAATTTTATATATTGGAGTAGTTTTGAAGTCGTCTTCCATTTTAAGGACGGCTTCTTTTTCTGTACTCGGATATAAGTGACTGTCAATGTTTAATGTTGTGCCTACATCGCTGTGCCCTAATCTTTGAGCAATCACTGATGACATAGCATTTCGATTAATTAAAAAACTGGAATGCTATGGCGAAAATCCTCTTTACCTTTCTAAATAAAAGTATACTTGTGAAATGTCTAAAGATATCTCATATTGGAGAAAATAAAAAAAAGTGGTGCTCCTCCATTGACCTTATTCCCACTACAATAGCCAGACGTGATGGGTCTTCTTTATTATCATAATGTATATTCTTAGAATAGAATGCAGATGATAGTGTTAGAAAAGGTGTGATGATATTGACTGTTATAGAAGGACTTGAACAATCAGAAAGAGCATATGACCAATTAGTGGAAGTCAATCAATTGCTAACAGATGCTGTGCTAAATGCGTTTTTATTTTCTTGGCAGTGGTGGTTAGGTATAATATTATTCATTCTACCCTGGGTACTTTGGATTTTGTATAGGGATAAGAAAAATACAGGACGACTTTTACTCGGGGGTTTTATAACCATCATTTTAGCCCTATCAATTGATCTTATCGCCATTTCCTATGGATTATGGTCATACCCGATGAAATTCGTACCAATATCACCATTATTATTTCTTCCTTATCACTTTGCATTAGCTCCTGTTGGAGTCATGTTTGCTCTGCAAATAAAACCAAACTCCCATCCAATAGTGAAAGGGGTTATTTTTGCAGCAGTGGGGGCTTTTGTGGGAATGAATTTATTTGATGCCCTTGATTTTTATAATCCAAAAGGTTGGCCTACTTTTTATGACTTTTTCATTTTTTTATTTCTATTTCTTGTAGCGCATTTGTTTAGTAAAATAGATAGTTATCATGAAAAATCTGATCGTTCATAATAAGAAGACAGCCAAAAAGACTGTCTTATCGAGGAGTATTATTGACCTTGACTTTGATTAGTCATATTTGTTACGTTAGAAAGCATTTTTTGCATTTGTCCTCCTTGACCTTGGCCATTCATCATATTATAAGCTGCGATACCTATACCGATTGAACCAAGTACAGATAGCCATTGAATGTTTCTCATTTACGTTCACCTCCTAATATGATATTGACTTTTTAAGCCTTTCTTAATTTGTGAGGAAGGAATAAAAAAATGTGTGGAAATCTTTTCTCACTATTTTAATTTGGAAATTCATTTTCCCTAAATCAGTGAGTAAAAATCCAAAAGTCGTATATATTAAAAATGATTTAAAACTATAGGAGGATAAATGATGAAGAGAATAATCACGATAATGTTTTCTGCTATGATCTTAACTAGTGTATTAACTGGATGTAACGTGGATAATGACAATGAAATCAATGAACAACCGGAAGATGTTAACTATGAGCCTACTCGTAACAATGAGGGAGATAATTTAAATAATAATAGGGGTCCGAATATTGATACAGAACCTCGTAATGTAAGGGAACCTAATGAACCTGATATACCTAATAACATGGATGAAGAAGAACCAGATCTTGACGAAGAGCCTTCTGAAGAAAAAAGAGGTTATTAAGATTTACCACTTTTAACAAGGATTATGAAAAAAGGGGAATAATGTAAATATGGAAGGGCACCACCAACAAGACCTTCCACATGTGATTACAAAAGAGGATATGGACAAATTGATTACTGAATTAGATTTAATATTTTCTAGTGCTGAAAATAATTTGCAATAAGAGTAATAAAAAGCACCTCCTAAAAAAAAGTCGTAATATTTATATACGACGCTGGGGTGCCTACCTCGGTAAAAAATTTTGTAACAATTTAGTAAATTTTTCTGATTATTGTAATTTCTAAACATAAGAGTTGATTCATGTATGTTTTAAACTTTTATATAAATTCCCACTGTCTCCACCAATACATTGTTGGTGTTTTTTTGTTTTAAGTACATTTAAGAAGCACCTGATCCCTAAAATGAAAAGAAGAATTTATGACAAGGCAAAATTGATTTCGTGATTTTTTGATTATATTTTGATAGGAGCACAGTGAAATTGTGCTCCTTTAGTTAACATTTTATCCTGTCAATACTTCCTCATAAGGATATTTAATTCTTTCCTCTTTCGATCTAGCAAGAGAAAAAGCTAGTGTAAGTGGGCCTAATTTACCGATAAACATGATACAAATGATCACTATTTTACCAAGAATGGATAGTGACCCAGTTAACCCCATCGATAACCCAACGGTACCGAATGCCGAAATCACTTCAAACAAAACCATGATGACAGGCTCATCCTCCACTATAGTTAATATGAATACAGCAATAAAAACAAAGAAAAGCCCCATTGTGGCAATGGCGAGGGAACGTAATATATAAGTTTGATTAATCGTCCTTTCTGAAATGGTTATTTCTTTTTTTCCTCGTAAAAAGGTTAAAACAGATAAAATGATAATAATGAAGGTGGTTAACTTAATTCCACCTCCAGTTGAAGCACTTCCCGCACCAATAAACATTAATAATAACATGAAGAAAACGGTTGGTTCTTCTAAACTACCGATGTCTAACGTATTAAACCCTGCCGTTCTAGGGGAAGTAGCCTGAAAGTAAGAAGCCCATACTTTATCCGTAAAAGAGGCTAATCCTCCTAAAGTACTGGGATTATTATATTCCAAAATAAAAACAATAAACATCGCTACCATGTTCAAGACAAGAGTACCAACTAGCATCAATCTTGAATGGAGAGACAATTTCCTAAATTTCTTTTTATACCATAAATCAGAGAGAACGGTAAAACCAATTCCTCCGATTATAAAAAGAAGCGATATAATAATATTAATCAGCGGATCACCTACATACCCCATTAAACTATCAGACCATAGAGCAAACCCAGCATTATTAAATGCAGATATGGCATGAAACAAGCTGAAATAGATCCCTTTTCCCCACCCTAAAACTGGCACCCATCTAATAGCTAAAAAAATCATCGCTATTGTCTCGATGGTCAAGGAAAAAATAAATAAATTTCGTACTAGCTTCACAACTCCCCCTATAGAGGTTTGATTCAATGCCTGTTGAATCACTAATCTTCCTTTTATGCCTATTCTTCTACCAAGCATAATATAAATCATTACCGCAAATGTCATAATCCCTAGTCCCCCAAGCTGGATTAAAATTACGATAATTATTTCCCCAAATAAAGTAAATGCAGAGGGTGTGTCCACAACTATTAGACCAGTAACCGTCATAGCTGAAGTTGCAGTAAATAACGAATCTATCCAGGTAATGGTTTCAGTTGTTGCAATAGGAAGCTTCAGTAATAGTGTGCCGATCAGAATACAGGTTACAAATACGGATATTAATAACTGAGATGGATTCAAATTCATGTATTTCAATTTCATTATTGTCCACCCTTTTTCTCAAATCTCTCAATGTCTTTATTTTGACCAACAATAATTAAAATATCATTTTTATGAATCAATTGATCGGCAGCTGGTGAAATAATCGTTTCTTCATTCCGTTGAATCCCAATAATGTTACAACCATATTTATTGCGAATATCTAGCTGTAGAATGGATTTATTATCAAACTTATTTGATGCTAATATTTCAACAATACTGTGATCTTTTGAGAGCTCTATAAAATCTACAATATTATCGTTGGTTACATGGTGCGCAATTTTCTTTGCCATTTCTCTTTCTGGATGTATTACACGCTCAACACCTATTCGACTTAGAACCTTGTGGTGATAACTATTTTGTGCTTTTGCCCATACTATTGGTACGCCAATTTCTTTAAGAAGAAGAGAGGTCAAGATGCTTGCCTCAATATTTTCACCAAAAGAAACAAAGGCATGATCGACATTTCTTACCCCTAAATCTTTTAAGATGTTTTCATCAACTGCATTAGCTTGAACGGCATGAGTTGCGATTTTACTGTATTCCTTTACTTTTAAAGGATCGTTATCTACAGCTAATACTTCTAGATCCATATCTGAAAGTTCCTTTACTAAGCTTCCACCAAACTGACCTAATCCAAATACGGCATAATGTTTTTTTCATTTTCATCCTTCTTTCTGAAAGTAAACACAAAAAGACCATTCCAAAAAAAGAATGGTCAATGTATCATTAACCCTTCTCTCTTAAAGTGCTTACGAGGTTAGCTGTCGGATTAGGGATAGAGAGTAGCCCCTCTTAATATAGAAATTCTATATTAAGATTCACCCCAAGATAGAAAATATCTATCAAAAATGGTTCCCCCGCTCATATGATTAAGCAAAAAGGTTGTATTTGTTTTTCAAAATATAAGATACTCTTTCGCATTGTAAAAGTCAATAGTATTTCAGATTTTTTCCGGAAAATCCCAAGGGCAAAAAAATAAATGCATTTGTCTATCTAAGGATTCTTTACATATGCTTATATCTTCTGTATCTCCATTAGTAGAAGAAGAGTTTCTTTCGAACTTTTTCTCTATTTTGAGAAATTGTTTGATAATTATTGACGAAACTAATGTACTGCAATATATAGTAATTCATGATTTATAACTATTTAAAATAAGTATAAAGACCTATTAATAATTGGAATAGAAATTAAATTTGTATAGTTTTTGTCGAATTCCATTTGATATAATCCTTTTTTGATGTCAAGATCACACTTTCATTTTTGAGAATAGGAGGTAAAAAGGTCCATTTAAGTAAAATTTGTAGATAAGATAAAGGAGTGAAAAAAGGATTGAAGAAATTTAAATCAGAAATTGCAGTTTTTTTAATTATTGTGTTACTAATTGGTATAGTGTTACCCGGTGGGGCTACTGTATTTGCAGCTACACCAGATTATGAAGAGAATGGTGATTTTAACTATGATCCATTATTGGGGGAAGCTGCACAGGTTGACCCAGACTTTACTGTAGAAGCTAATGGAGAGCAATTTGCAGAAGGGAATATACGCTTCGAAATCACAGATTCAAATGGCTATACAGAAACTGATAGATTGTTTATTCCTGAAGGAGAAAGTGTGCCTTTAGGGGACGGTTCAACCCTCACCTACAGAAATGGACAATTTTTATTAGATGATGTGCCGATTGCTTCTGTGAATAATACGGACAACGGATATGGTACAGCGCTGCAAATAGATCTATCTGCACCACTACCTAACGGAAACTTTGAAGAAGGTGCAATAGGTGAAGGTGTTACGATTCCAAGCTGGACGATTAATAACCAAAGCATTGGACCTGAAGGTGATACAATTAACCAGATTTGGTTAGGAGATCTAGCTTCCAAAACTCAAAATCGTCCATATGACGCTGTTGTAGATAATAGTGACGGAACCTATACTGTAACCGGACCAGATATTGAATATACCTACAATACGAATGTAAATTATAATGACTTAGCATCTACAAATGATCTTCAAAATGTTGAAGGTTTTGAAGCAATCTTTACAAGCTTGGATAAATATGTCCAAAAAGTGTATGATGATGTAGCTCATTCTGGAAAAGCTCTTGAAATCGGCTTTTTAAGCTCATTACTAGCCAGTGGGGATTATGCTGTAAAAGATGGTAAAATTGCTTCTTCATTCGGTATTGAGGCCATTAGTTCTTCTTTTCAAGCAAAAAAAGGTGATAAACTGTCATTTGATTGGAAAGCCAATGATGGTGGAGACGATTATGAAGTATATGGCTTTTTAGTTGATTTAGAAGGAAATCATACAGAGATACTTTATGGTAGAGGGTCTGCTCAAGGGTGGACAACAAATTCCGGAGAAGTCCCAGCAGATGGTACATATAAATTCCGCTTTGTTGCTGGATCGTTCAATCGTACGGATGGTACTACACACGGAGCAACTTTAAGTATTGACAATATTCGTGTGGTGAGTTCACAAGTAGTTGAAGGTGTTGTAAACGCCATCGGCCAAATGGTTCATTACTCAAATGACACGTATAGTGGTAACCGTCCTGTTTATATTAGTGTTATAAACGGAGAGGGGAACCCAAGCAAGGTAGTGGATCCAGATGCAACTATTCACATGAGTACAAAAGAAGAAGCGTCAGATTCATTAGGTAACGCTTTAACCATTGAAAAGCCTAGAAATGATACTACTATTTATGATCCAGCAGAGAAAACCATAGAGGGTTTAACAGAGCCTGGTACAAAAGTAAGTGTCATTGTTACTGATCCAAGTGATAACGTAGTTTTTAATGGTCTAGCAACTGTAGCGGAAGATGGTAATTGGTCAATCGAGCTTGAGAATAGCTTAATAATAGGTGAATACAACATTGAAGCAACTGCTTCCAAAGGCGGATCAACGTCTGATCCAAAAACAGCCAAATTCACCTATGTAGACAAGCTGGAGTTGGAAAATTATTACAACGAAGTGAAAGACCTAGTTGAAGCAGATTACCAAGATGGTTGGGACGACGATGCTTCTGATGATGATCCAGAATTTGCCGAAGCATTAGAAAATGCGAAGAAAATCTTAGAAGATATTACAGCTCCTGGTCAACCAAATCCTCACCAAGCAGCTATTAATCTTGCTTTAGAGGAACTTAAAAATGCTAAAGACGCACTAGTCAGAGTCTCACCAGAAGAACTATCAGCTAGCTTTGAGCACGGCTATCATGAAATAATGATTGAATTTGATAAAGATGTTACATTTAATGATCCATTAACTGCTACAAATGGCTTCACTGTAATAGTTGGTGAGGGTGAAGACGTGCGAGAACTAACGGTCAATGATGCCGTTGCTAATGGTAATCAGATCACGTTGATTGTCGATGAAATGTTAAATAGTGATGAAAAAGTAATCATTGCATACGCTGAAGAAGTAGCTAAATCTAACTTAATTGGTGCTGAAGCAGAAAATCCAGGACCTGTTAGAGATTTTGATGAAAAATTCCCTGCAACTGATGATTTTGGTGCAGCACTTCAGATGGAAGGTACGACAGGTATTACAGATGATAGTACACCATTATTTTATGGAACTGTTGATAAAGAAGTTGATAGTGTCACCCTTAATATTACGGATCTCGCTGGCAATCCGATAAAAACAGGAATACCTGCTGTTGTGGACATTACAGACGGTACATGGACTGTAACAGATGCCGAGTGGGATGAACTCGGAGGATTGGAGCAAGGCGATTATAAAGTAGTTGTTACTGCAGCTAAAGAGGGGCGTAATCCTGTTACAAAAGAGGAAGAAATTACAGTCGTTAATAAATCGAATCTTCAACGAGAATATGATGAGGTAGATGAATTTGTGGAAGATGACTATCGTAAAGGTTGGGCTGATTTTGAAGATGCACGTAATTATGCTGATGAGGTTTTAGACAACCCAATTGCTTCTCAAGATGATGTTGATCAGGCATTAATAGATCTTGAGGAAGCAAGAGGTGCACTAGAAAAGCATCCTCCTGTAGAAACAAACCCAGCTAATTATGAGCATGGGGACAATAAAATTACAATTGAATTTGACAAAAATATTGCACTAGCAAATTCAGCATCTCCTGAAGAAGGCTTCACAGTAACAGTTGATGAGACAACAATAAATGTTATAGATGCCGTAGCAAATGATAACAAAGTTATGTTAACGGTGGATCAGCCGCTAAACAGTGATACTGAGGAAGTAAGAGTAATGTATACACCAAATGAGGAAAATCCAAACCTATTTGGAGCTGAAGAAAATGGTGCACCTGATGAACCATTTGACATTACAGCAACAGATGAGTTTGGCAAGGGTCTTCAAATTATTGGAACAAAAGGTAATACAGATGATCGTACACCATCTTTTAATGGTGAAATGCACCTAGATGCGGATAATGTTATATTAACCATTGTTGATAGCAAAGGTAATGAACTAGTAATTGAGGAAATGGCAGCTATTAACGGTGAGGGTTGGATTTTGGATGATTGGACAGAACTTAACGAGCTTTTACCAGGTAACTATACCGTTTATGTTACAGCAAAAGACAAGGATTCCGGAAGAACAGTAGCTAAATCAGCTGACTTTACTGTGGTTGACAAAACAACATTAGAGGAAGCGGTTAATAGTGGAAAAGAATTAGTCGAAGATGATCATCGTGCAAATTGGGGAGATTTTGCAAAGAAATTAGAAAAAGCAATCGAAGTTTTTAATAACCCAACAGCATCTCAAGATGATGTTAATACTGCACTGGACGAACTGGAATCAACAAGAGATGAATTAGAAAAACATCCTGCGGTTGCAGAAAAGGCAACTTTCCACCATGGACAAAATGAAATCACTATAGTGTTTGACAAAAATGTGTTGTTCACAAACGATGAAATAGACCCAAAAGAAGGCTTTATTGTTACTGTTGATGGTGAAAAAATAGACGTTATCGCTTCACAATTAGTGAAAACAGATACTGAAAGTAAAACAAACAAAGTGAAGCTAATATTATCTGAAGGTGTTGCTTTATCAAGTGATGCTTTAGTGCAAGTTCACTATAATCAAGAAGCGGCAAAGTCGAATCTTTACGGTGATGAAGAAAATGGAACTGCTGTAGTAGACTTTACATTCATAGCTGGTGATCCATTCGGACAAGCACTACAAATAGATGATCCAAATGGTATCACAAATGATTTAACTCCAATCATCAAAGGTACTGCGCATGATGGTACGGAAACTGCAACAATTACAATTTCAGGTCCGAATGGTGATGAAATGGTTGTTGAAGGTGTTGTCTTAGTTATTAACTCTGATGGAACATGGGAGTATAACATTGAAGAATCACTTGAGCCGGGTAAGTACAAAGTGGAAGTCACTACTTCACAAGCTGGTCGTCCAGATGTAACAAAGGATCATTATTTCACGATTGTTGACAAAACAGAATTAATTGCGACAGATGACAATATAACAGGTGAAAATTTAGTCGAAGGAGAATATACAGAAAATTCTTGGACTCAATTTGAAGAAGCACTTAATCATGCAAGAGATGTTATCGCAAATCCTGAAGCTATTCAAACAGAAGTTGAACAAGCAAACGCTAATCTTGAACAAGCCTACAACGCTCTTGTTTACAAACAAGCATTAGAAGAAGAAAAGAAAAAATCAGAAGGTCTGGAAGAAAGCCATTATTCTGAAGCGAGTTGGGGGAGTTATCGAGATGCTCTTGAGCATGCACAAGATGTATTAAGCAATCTTAAAGCAACACAAGCAGAAATAGATGAGGCTAAAATAGCATTGGCAGCAGCGAGAGCAGCGTTAACGGTTGATAAAACTTTACTTGACACAGAAGAAAATAAAGCACAAGAGCTTAATAGGGAGGATTACTCTGAAGCAAGCTGGGAAACCTACCAAAAAGCAGTAAAGGCGGCACAAGTTATCTTAAACAATCCAAATGCAACACAGGCAGAAATTGATGCTGCAAAAGTAGCATTAGCAAAAGCTCGTTTAGCACTTAAAGTTGATAGAGAAGCACTTGTTAAAGAAGAGTCAAAATCGGATAAACTTACAGCCTCTGATTACTCCGAAGAAAGCTGGAATGCTTTTCAAAAAGCATTAGAACATGCCAAAGCAGTACTTGCTGATGAAAATACCACACAAGCAGAAGTGAATGGAGCTTTATCAGAATTAAATAAAGCTAGAGAAGCATTAGAAAAAGCTGAGAAGGATTTACCTGATACAGCAACCGATATATTCAATTGGTTATTAATGGGATCAGCTATCTTAATAATAGGTATTATACTATTAATGCTACAAAATCGCAGAGGAAAAGTAGACATTTCTTAGGTTTTTTATGCTTCATTTGAAAGAATAAAGATACCAGCACCTTAGAAGTTAGACTCAAAAATCTAATTTCTAAGGTGTTTTTATAAGGTTGGAGCATTGAGCTGTCAATAAATTTTTTTAATTTAATACCAGAGTTAACCTTTTGTTGAAAAAACATATTTTTATAATGAAAGATATTTGTCTTGGACAACTCCACCTTTTTTACATATGATGTAATATCTCATGAAAAGGGGGGATAGTCTATGGGACGTCACTGTAATAAGCGTAATGCTGTTTCACCTGATCGGGAGGAAACATTTGTGCATCCAACCAGAAGAGTACAAAATACGCGTACAGAATATCAGACTGTTAAGAATATTCACCCGACTGAAGTAAGGAACGTGAACAGGACCGTTATTAGAAATCAAAATTACTACCCAGTTTATAACTCAGATGTTAATGAAACAGTAGTAGAAGATTATGACTGTGGAACTGATGTAAATGCGTCTAACTGTCGTAGAGTTAGTCCAACAAGTGGTAGGGGTAATGACTGTGGTTGTGATGGAAAACGTAAAGGATGGAGCTGGATTTAAAAAAATATAAGAGCCATCACTAGTATACGGGGAGCCTAAAGTGGCCTCCCCTAACTAATTTCCCATCACAAAATAGATAGTTATAATAAATGAAATATTTGTGTGCACAATATCTCAAAGAATATATTGAAGAATTAGATGAAGACAACTATTGTTCTTGATTATTCATATTTGTTACATTTGAAAGCATTTTTTGCATTTGTCCTCCTTGGCCTTGTCCATTCATCATATTGTAAGCTGCAATACCTATACCAATTGAGCCAAGTACAGATAACCCTGGAGCCCGAGAGTTTTCTCACTGTTAATTTAAACATGTTAATTGATTTTTTGTATTATACGGAAAAATTTCTTGTTTCGCTTTAAGACGAATGACCAAATCAGGATTCGATATAAATAATTGTCCAAATGCAACTAAGTCTGCCTGTTTTTTATTAATGATAGAACTTCCTTTATCAGGATCTATATTGCCTACTGCTATGATGGTATGATCCCAGTATTGTCTAAATAATTCATGAAGGGATCTTTTATCATTTTTGAGCGCATAATCATAATTTTCTACAGAAGGGTGCACGATTTTTATCTTATGTTTGGTGAGAACTTCAATAATAGCTAGTACTATTTCCTCCGGCTGTTCCCATGTGTAATCCTTATCGTCATCTTTTTTTTCAGATATTCTTATACTGATTCTATTTTTTGGTACAACTTTCTTTACTTGTTTAATTATTAAATCTAAAAATCTTAGTCTGTTTTTTAAAGATCCTCCAAACTCATCTTTGCGAAGATTTGTTTTTTCATTTATAAATTGATCAATGAGATATCCATGAGCTGCATGTATTTCAATGCCATCAAAACCAGCTTCCATTGCATTTCTTGCTGCTATTTTATAATCATCTATAATGCTGTATATTTCCTGCTTACTTAATGATTTAGGTGTTTGATATGGGTGTCTTAATCTATGAACGAAGCCATTTGCAGCTAAGGAAGACGGTGAAACGGGAGCATGCCCTCCTAAAACCTTCTGGTGACTTAATCTGCCTACATGCCAAAGCTGTGCAAAGATTTTGGTTTTATATTGATGAACTTCTCTAGTAACCTTTTGCCAACTTAGAGTTTGAGAGTGAGTATAAATTCCAGGTATCCCAAATGTCCCTTTGGCTAATTCATTAATGGCAATACCTTCTGTGATGATTAGTCCTGCACCATATCTTGCTCTCTTTCCATAATAGTCCGCAATCAAATAATTGACTTCACCTGTTTCATTATCAGCAAATCCCCTTGTCATGGGAGCCATGACAATTCTATTATCAAGATTTAAGTTTCCAATGTTGTAATTGGAAAAGATCGAACATGTCATATTATCACCTCATAAGTATTTTAATTTTATGCAGTGTTGTTTACAATGGGATATTTAAGTTATATACTATGAAAAACTTTAAAATTTAAAGAAAGTGGGGGAAGAGAATGTTGGATCACATCGATCACCAAATTTTAGATTTATTACGAAAAAATTCGAGACTTACATACACTGATATTGGTAAACAAATAAACATGTCATCTCCTGCTGTTAAATCAAGAATAGAAAGATTAGAGGATAATGTGATCAAGCGTTATACAATAGAGGTAAATAATAAAGAACTTAATAAAGGGATTCATGGATTCGTTTTATTTCAAACAACGAAATGTGAAAGGTTAACCAATTATTGTGAAAAGAACAGTAATATCATAAATTTATGGAGAATAAGTGGAGAGTCTAACTATTTAGCTGAAGTGGTTTGTGAAGAAATAAGTGAGTTAGAGCAAATCTCTAAAGATACAACTCATTTTGCGTTCTCTAATATATTATCTGTTTTAGGAAAATATAATGTTTGTGACCATTAGTACTTGAACTAGTAGAAAAAGATCACCTTTACAAATAAAAAAATTCGATGTATAATTCTTTTACAACGTTGTTACTCAGCTCTTATCTATCATCATAAAATTCCTCACCATGATTAACTCTAATGTGTAACTCCCTTTATTACTCCCTGTATTGTAAGCGTTATCAAAAATTATCACTTGTAAAATGAAAAAAGAAAGGAGCCATGACATGAAGAAGACATTTCTTTATTTAGTGCTGTTCGTATTCGTAACTTCTACCTTGTACTTAGATGGCAGTAAAGTTATCCATGCAGAGAATATAGATACGATTCCAAACACCTCAAGAGAAGTGAAAGACTATGATCAAAGTTTTTTATCTGTAACTGGATTTGCCTCATTAGGTGTTAAGGATCGAACGAGCTATGAGGGAACCTCGTATCATCGGGAAATTAGTAATGAAAGGGAATTTCTACAAGCACTATTAGATGCTCGTACTGGTAGTGTGAAAGTAATTGAAGTAATGAGTGACCTTAACCTCGGTTGGCATGAATTAAATCTTAGTGACGAAGAAAGGAAAAAGTATAGCTTTATTACCAAGTATTCAGATCCATCTAATGGCTATACGAACCCTGTTATTGCAGAATCAGGTGTTTCCAAGCTTAGTATCAGTGATGTAAATGGGTTAACCATATTTTCTGAAAACGGTGAACCAACGATTAAACATGTAGAATTTAAATTGAATCGTTCTAGTAATGATATTGTGATAAGAAATTTAAACTTCGATGGAATGTGGCAGTGGGATGATACTCAAAGACATAAGGAAGTAGGCTGGACCTTTATAAAAGTAAACGGAGCAAATAATGTATGGATTGACCATAATACATTTTCTATTGCTTCAGATGGATTAATTGATATTGAGAACGGATCGACAAACGTAACTCTTTCCTGGAATGAAATTGGTCTAGCGGCTTCCGAAAATCCAGATCCTAATGGTGTCATTTATCCGTCTATTAAATATATGGAAGAGCAATATATTGCCAACAACCTTAAATCTGATAGTACTTACTATCAAATGCGAAACGAAGGTGCTACGAAAGAGCAGATCATGGCATATGCAGCTTATCATAGTAAGGTACATTTAAATGGATCAGGAGATAAAGATTATGTCAACTATGTTAGTAGTAATGGCAATGAAATTAAAGATGGTAATCAGAGAATTCGATTAACTATCGCCTATAGCCACTATCAAAATGTAGGACAAAGAGTTCCCATGATTCGTCAAGGTTCCGGTCATCTGTATAATACGTATCTAGACAATTCTAGCCACATAAAGGTATTAGATAATGTTAATGCTATTGCAACCTACGCACGTGATACATTATCACGTGCATTAAATGCTAGGAATGGTGCGTCTATTGCTGCAGATACAACTGTTTTTAATGGGTTTAGTGAACCAATTATAGGTGCAGAAATACAAGGCTTAGATACAAAAAATATGGATGAACAATGGGCAAAGTTATTTCAGCATGCTTATAACAGGAATTTAATCGTCAACTCCAAAGTAACAAACAAGTATGGAAGTTATATCGGAAGTAGTTGGGATAATAACGGGGAAAATCTATTCACAAAAGGCTTTACATGGCATGATAAATCTACCATCGGGAATTGGGCATGGTCTTCTCATATTGTCGGCAGTGAGAATATGAGTAAAACAGATCCACCTAGTGAGCCTTTTACTTTTGAATATCGTTATGAAGAGAAACTCCCTTATACTTATGAAATTGTTCCATTAGAGAAAGTTGTCTCAACGGTTACAAAATATGCCGGGGCAGGAAAAGTTACCATGAGCCCAACGGAATGGTTAACCATTCACTATGACCCTGTAGTACAGGATATCATTAATCTCGTTACTCAGTATCAAGAAAATGATGACATAATAAATGATCGTGTAGCACATCTCTTGTCAACCCAATTAAATATAGCTAAGAAATTTGAACAAAAAAGGAAGCATGAGAGGGTTGCCAGTCAGATGAGGATTTTTAAGAAGTTAGTGGATCAACAGTACAAACGTCACTTCATAAGCAAATATGCGTATGATACACTTCGCTACTATACAGAACGTTTGTTGAATAACCAAGGATAAGATTCAGGTATTGGGATTATCAGTTATTTGGTAATCCCATTTTTTCTTTCCTATTCTCTTGAGTCTAACGTGACGTAATGGTTTATAATGGAATTACCGGTAAAAACCCAACTAAAAGAGGGTGATCATGATCACTAAAAAGTATTGGAAAGTGGGGGAGTTAGCCAAATTAACAGGACTCACCATAAGAACATTGCGTTATTATGATCAGATTGGATTGTTTATTCCTTCTGAATACACGAGCTCGGGTTACAGGTTATACAATGAATCAGATATAAAGCGTCTACAACAAATTTTAGCTCTAAAGGAACTTGATATTTCCCTAGAAGAGATTAAGGCAATCTTGGCTAGTGACGATTATAATCCATTAGATATACTGTATATTCAAATGGATCGAATGAAGAAAAACATTCATTCACAGCAAATTTTACTGAAGGAGTTGCAGCATGTAGTAAGGCTCATGCAAAAGGATGAGGAGTTAACCATTGAACATTTCACCATGCTTTTACAGATGATGAGAAAAAGTCACGAAGAGTATTTCTTGAAGCAAAAAACACAAGTAGATCAATCACTTGATCGACTACAGGCAATGTTGACTAATCAACAAAAAAAGGAGGAAGATGAAAAATGACAGAACGATTTGTAACACATGATACTTTTATTATCGATAGAACATTGGAAGTACCGAATGAGCAGGTTTTTAAAGCTTGGTCGACTCCTGAATTAAAAGCCCAATGGTTTGCCAAGGCAGATCAATTTAATTTTCAAGTGGGTGGAAAAGAAACGAATCATGGTGGACCACCAGAAGGACCAGTCTTTCATTTTGAAGCAACCTATCAAGAAATTGTACCAAATGAACGAATTATTTATTCCTATACTATGGACCAGGGGGAAAACCGTATTTCTGTTTCTACAGTTACGGTTGAATTTAACGCAACAGAAACGGGGACACATTTAATCTATACAGAACAAGGCACCTATGTAGATGGCCATGATAAACCTGAAATTCGTGAGCATGGGACGGGGATTATGTTGGACAAGCTAGTGAAATTAATGAAAGGAGAAGGATAATGGGCTCGACTTCTCATTTAGAGATCAATCATTCTAGAATGTTATTGGCTAGACCTGAAAAAGTATTTAAGGCTTTCCGTGATCAAAATTTATTAAAAAAATGGTGGGGACCGAAAGGGTTTACTAATACTTTTCATGAATTTAATTTTACAGAAGGTGGGCTTTGGAAATATACTATGCATGGCCCTAATGGCATGGACTTTGAAAATCAGAGCAAGTTTGTAAAAATAACCCCAAATGAACGTCTGCTCATTCGGCACCTTGAACCAGACCATGTCTTTACATTAGAGATCACCATGAAGATTGCGGATGAGGGTTACACACGTATTGGCTGGAGCATGGTCTTTGAAACAATAGAAGACTATAACGAAGCAAAGCCATTTGTAAAAGAAGCAAATGAGCAAAACCTTGACAGATTAGAGAATTTGATAAGTAGCATGTAACAAAAAGTGGGATTACTAGGCTTGACGATACTTGGTAATCCCACTAGCTAATCTTTTTCTAATATCCACTATAAGAATCTCGGTGAAACTTTCCATTTGCTTGATATAAGTATTTTTCTGGGACAGCTTGTTCAATTAAAGGAAACAGTTCTCTTTCCTCTAAGCGTACATGCTTTTCTAGTAAATTACCTAATTGCTGCATTTTATCATAAGAGGTTTGTTGATTTTCTCTTAAAGAGTGAACAAGGCCCCTGATTTGTGCATGCTGATAAAGTACCTCTTTTACTAATTCTGTATTCGCATTCTCTGCGTGAACCAAATATAATGGATATAAAGTTTCTTCCTCATCGCGAAAGTGATCCTCTTCATCACCTTCCCAGAAATCGATTAACTCTCGTATTAATTCTTTGTATTTTTTCTTATTATCTTTAGTTCCTGCCTTTTTCATTTCAACTGCCATCAATAGAGCGTGATGATGGTGGTGAGATAAAGGATTTAAAGCCTCATGTCGTTTCATCCATACTACTCCCTTCAGATAAAATTTATTCTTATACTCTTATTATACCCTCTCCTAAAACAGTTTGGGTTACATTGACGAACCCCTTAATTCGAAATATAATGAGAATGCAATGACTGAAAGCGTTAACAGATGGGGTGAGGTGTTAAAATGATCGGTAAAATCAAGGATGCTTATCTTAACTTACGATTAAAATATAAAATGGTTATTTTGACATCATTAGTGTTAGTTGCGTTCAGTATTGGGGGATTATCCATTTTACAGTATGCATTCCAGCAATATAATAAAGAAATTTACCGTCAATCAGCGCAAGCTCTTCAGGTCTCATCCAATTCAGTGGAGGCAGAATTAAAAAAAATGGAGCGGCTTTCCTATCAAATTGCAACAGATACGTACGTCCAATCATATTTAAAAGAGTTAAGTAATTCAGACTCTAATTATGATCAATTTACAATTGGCATGGAGTTAAGGAAAAGACTTGTCGATATTGGTGCACTGAACAAATATGTTCAATCTATCCAAGTCTATGATGTGGCGGACAAAGAATTCGTTAGTGGGAATTTTTCCATGAACCTTCCTAGTGACCGATTAAAGACGATGAAGCAAAATGCAACTTCAGAAGAGGGCGGGGTAAGCTGGGTATCACCATCTGAACAGGATCCAACCTTGATTGCAACAAGAGAGATAAGAGAATACTTAGAGTTTTCGTTCGATACAATTGGATTTGTTGGAGTTAGGGTAGATATTGAAGAAATCGTTCATGAACTTACGAATAACTTGGAGCAGGAGGAGACGAGCTTTCTTATTTTTGATAAAGCGGGAAAGCAAATATTTTCTAATCAGAGTCAGGTGGAAAATATTTACCCATCTCAATATGATCTCAGTGAAAAAGGGTATCAACTTGTAAAATATAATGGAGAGAGATATTTTCTTACTTATTCAGAAGCTAATCATCTAGATTGGACTTATATGATATTAACTCCGTACAGCAATCTTTTTACTGTCATTACCAAAACAAGAACAGCAGTCTTCATTACTTATTTTGTTTTATTCTTACTCATGATCTTTTTAGGTTCAAAATTTACAGGTAGTATTGTTAATCCCATTGAAAGCCTCAATCGAAAAATGAAAAAAGTGCAAACAGGAGATTTAGATTATAAGGATACTGAACTTGGGACAAGTTTTTCAAAAGATGAAGCGGGCCAAATGCATGAGAATTTCAAGCTAATGATGAAACAAATTAATGATTTAATCAGTGAAAATTATAAAAAGCAACTGCTTATAAAGGAATCAGAATATCAAACATTACAAGCACAGGTCAACCCTCACTTTTTGTATAACACACTTGAATCCATTAATTGGTCTGCCAAAATGGTTGGAGAAAAGAAAATATCACAAATGGCAGAATCACTTGGCTATGTATTACGAGCATCTATAAATATGAAGGGTACACTTATACCTCTAATAGAAGAAATGACGATTGTTGAGCACTATATTACAATTCAACGCTATCGTTTTGAAGAAAGATTAGTTTTTCAACAAGATATTCCGGAAAAATATCGTCATATACTTGTTCCAAAATCGATCATACAACCAATTGTCGAGAACTCTATTCGTTATGGATTACAAGAAATGATTGGGGTTTGTACGATCACAGTAAAAATAGAAGAACGTGGGGAAGATATATTGATCTCGATTAAGGATAATGGGCCAGGGATGGAAGAAAATTATATAAATAGGATCATGACAGGAGACTATCAGCCGAAGGGGACAGGAATCGGACTGAAAAATATTGAGGAAAGACTAAAAATTTTATTTGGTGAGAATTATGGTCTTACCATTGAAAGTGAAAAGGGTCAAGGTACTCATGTAATGATCAAGGTACCAAAAGAGGGGGAAACAGCCTATGTACAAAGTGTTGTTAGTGGATGATGAAAGAATGATTTTGGATGGAATCTCGATGATCATTGATTGGGAGAGTTATGGTGTCCAATTAACTGGAAAAGCGATGAATGGGATTGAAGCATTAGAATTTATCGAGAAGGATCCACCTGATATTGTCATTACGGATATTACGATGCCTGGATTAGATGGAATTGGACTTGTTTCAAAAACAAGGGAAAGATTTCCTGCAATCAAGTGGATTTTTCTATCAGGATACAGTGAATTTGAGTATGCCCAGCAAGCTATGCGGTATGGTGTCCGTCACTATTTATTAAAACCATGTAATGAAGAGAAAATCTCGGAAGCTCTCACTGAAGTTGTGAGGGAAAAGAAGGAAGAGGATGAAGCAAACGAATATATGCAATCCATTCAAGAAGAAGCACTAAAGCTCCATCACTATGAATATGAGGATATTTTAAAAAAATATCTTATTTATCCGCAATTATCAGAGGAATTAGAGCTACAAATAAAGGAGATAATGTGGAAAAAATTTAAGCAGCCAATTTGTTTTATTGTATTCTTTCTAGAAGATCTAAAAGAATACTTGTCACTACAAACGATATTAGAAAAATATTCGTTAGATCATGAGGATAAGGAGCTTATTGGGACAATTGTGGGAGAAAGTGTTGTGATCATGGAGCCTTTCACTTCTACAACAGAGGGTATACTCAAACAATACCACCAGCGATTAATAAGGGAAACAGGTCAGCATATTACGACCATTATCTCTAGAAGTTTTACAGTTGATGAATTACTTCTCTTTGAATTTCGGCTAGAGCATGCTATTGCACAATCCTTTTATGCTTCCTCCTGTGATTTCATTACAAGTCAGAATTGGATCAACTATCAAGGATATAATCAAAAGCAAATAAAAATAGTTGATATTGATAAAATAATTGTTCTGTTAAAGAAAAAAGACATATCTACAGCAAACGAATTCATCCAAACGTTTTGTGAAGGATTAAAGGATTATAACATCGAACCTAAAGCTGCCAAAGGTTATTTTATTCAAATTTATTTATTAATGATGAGCAAATATCATTCGAATATGGAAGAGAATAGAATAGAGGCAATTACTCGGATGGAGGATTTTTCTCATATTCAACAATTCCAACAGTTTTTCCATCAACTATTTGAAACATTGATTGATCAACAACAAAATCCTAAACGTTATTCTAAAGTCGTAAAGCAAATGTTGGAGTGTATTGAAATGGAATTGGAGAACCCCGAATTATCCTTACAATGGATCGGAAATCATTGCATGTTCATGAATCCAGATTATTTAGGGAAATTATTTAAAAAAGAGGTTGGTCAACGGTTTTCGTCGTATGTTACGAATGTGAGAATTAATCGGGCAGTAGAAATTATTGAAACAGAGGAAGATGTTAAAGTGTTTGAATTAGCGGAAAGAATGGGCTTTGGTAATAATCCACAATATTTTAGTCAACTATTTAAACGCATTAAAGGATACACACCATCTGAAATAATAAAATCGTATGATTAATCGGGAAAAAGTAGAGCGAATTCCTAAGAAGGAAAGCCTCTACTTTTTATACATTTAACTCTGATTTTTCTATCATACCATTTGAAAAAGAAATGATATGATGTAACTGTAATCGCTTTCAGATAAGCGTTATTTAAAAAGGGGAGGGGAAAGAAATGAAAAAATCTTTATTATTACTGTTAGGATTAGTCATGGTTCTATTTCTAGCAGCATGTGGTGGCGAGGAAGGATCCGAAGAAAATACAAGTGGAGATTCCTCCGATGAAGGCTCTGATGAAGCATCTGGTGATGTAAAGCTTCGAATCGCATGGTGGGGTGAACAAAGTAGAAATGACTATACATTAGAAGTTATCGAACTATATGAAGAGCAAAATCCAGGTGTCACGATTGAGCCAGAATATGCAAGCTGGGATGACTATTGGAGAAAGCTGGCTCCGCAAGCAGCGGCAAATGAATTACCAGACATTATAGCGATGGATTTATCCTATCTTTCTCAATATGCAGAGAATGGACAGTTAGCTAACTTATCTGACTTTATAGGTAGTGAAATTAATGTAGATAATATTTCAGAAGATAATATTAATACAGGAAAAGTGAATGACGGTCTTTATGGCTTTAATCTTGGGGTAAATGCAGTTGGCTTCCAATATAACCCGGAAAAATTAAAAGAAATTGGTATTGAAGAAATTCCTGAAGATTGGACTTGGGATGACTTTATGGAAATGTCACAAAAAGCAGCAGATGCAGGTGTTTATTTCGATAACGGATTCCAAGCAGATGTATTCTTCAATTACTATTTAAGACAAAATGGTAAGCGCTTATATGCAGAGGATGGTAGTGGTTTAGGCTATGAAGATGATCAATTATTTGTTGACTTCTTCTCCATGATTCAAAAGGAAGTGGAAAAAGGCGCTACCCCAACACCAGATTTTATGGCTCAACTGGCTGGTCCAGAGGATGACCCAGTTGTAAAAGGTGAAGGAGTTGGGATCTTCCAATGGTCTAACCAATTTGTAGGATTAGAGCAAACATCGGGATTAGACTTTAATATTGCACCAATGCCTGGTCCAAATGTTTCAGATGGTCTTTTCTTAAAGCCTAGTATGTTCTTCTCTGTAGCAGAGAATTCAGAGGCGAAAGCAGAAGCAGCTAAATTTATCGATTTCTTTGTTAACAATATCGAAGCAAATAAATTAATTCTTGGTGAACGTGGAGTACCAGTTTCCTCAGCTGTTAAAGAAGCTCTAGCTGAAGAAGTATCTTCTTCTCAAGCAGAAGTATTCGAATATATTTCATGGGTGGAAGAAAACAGTACACCTATGGGACCAGCAGATCCAGCAGCAGCAGGTGAAATCATTGAGTTACTAACCAATTTATCGGAACAAATTTCTTATGGAGAAATTACACCAGAGGATGCTGCAGAACACTTTAGAACGAATGCAGAAAGTATACTAAAGTAATTTGTGGTGAGGATAGCTGATCCTGTCTGGATCAGCTATCCTTCAAAAATAAGTGAAGGGAGCTCACAAAATGCAAACAAATATAAAGCAGAATCTATGGGGATATCTATTCATTGGACCGTTCATCATTGGCTTTTTAGCCTTTACGATCATTCCAATCATCGCTTCCCTTTATTTTTCCTTTACATCCTACGATCTTTTTTCCGCTCCACAATGGATCGGTTTTGATAACTTTAAAGAAATGTTTACAAATGATCCTAGGTACTTGCATTCCTTAAAAATCACCTTTATCTATGTATTTGCAGGTGTACCTTTACGTCTTGCATTTGCATTAATCGTAGCCATGTTATTAAATACAGCTTCTCGCGCTGTTGGTTTATATCGCACATTGTATTACTTACCTTCATTAATTGGAGGAAGTGTTGCAGTTGCGATTATGTGGCGAAACATTTTCGGTGACGAAGGTATTGTTAACTTAGCATTATTGTCAATGGGGATTGATCCTGTTCGGTGGTTTGGTGACCCAACTGCTGCGCTTTGGATGCTAATATTCCTTTCTGTTTGGCAATTCGGTTCTTCCATGCTCATCTTCTTAGCAGGGTTAAAGTCGATACCGCAAAGTTATTACGAGGCAGCAAGTGTCGATGGAGCAAGTTTTTTTCAAAAGTTTTTTCACATTACGATTCCAATGTTAAGTCCTGTTATTTTATTTAATGCCATTATGCAAACGATCGCTGCATTTATGACATTCGTTCCAGCGTTTATTATTTCGAAAGGAACTGGTGGGCCTTTAGATGGTACCTTACTATACTCTTTATACTTATTCAAACAAGGTTTTGAGTTCTTTAGTATGGGTTATGCTTCCGCCATGGCATGGATAATGCTAATCATTATTGCGATCTTAACATCGATCATTTTCCTTACATCAAAATTTTGGGTTCACTACGAATCAGAAGGGGGCAGATAAACGATGAAGCCAAAACATCTAAAAAAGATCATTTATCATGTGCTTGTTGGTGGTTTTGCCATTCTGTTATTGTACCCAGTATTTTGGTTAGTAATGAGTTCCTTTAAAGTGAGTGAGCAAATATTTGTGACAGCAGAATCCTTCATTCCTGATCCATTCGTTTTAGGTAACTATGCACAAGGATGGGAAGGTTTTGGTGACCACGGGTTTGGAACCTTTATTAAAAATACAGCGATATTTGTCGCATTTGTGTTAGTCGGTCACTTAGTATCCTGTTCGTTAATCGCTTTTGGATTTGCGCGACTAAAGTTTGTAGGAAGAAACTTCTGGTTCGCGATTATGATTGTGACATTAATGCTTCCATATGAAGTAGTAATGATTCCACAGTACATTATCTTTGCAGAATTAGGATGGCTAAATTCTTTAAAACCATTAGTTGTTCCAGCCTTTTTCGGTCATCCGTTCTTCATTTTCTTGCTTGTTCAATTTATTCGAACAATCCCAAGAGAATTGGATGAAGCAGCAACAATAGATGGATGTAATACTTTTGGTATCTATTATCGAATCATTCTGCCATTAATTGTTCCAGCATTGGCAACTACGGCAATTTTTACATTCTATTGGACATGGGATAATCTACTAGGACCAGTTCTTTACTTAAACAGTCCATCAAAATACACCGTGTCGATGGCTTTAAACATGTTCCTGAGTAATGAAACAGTCTCCAATTGGGGGGCAATGTTTGCCATGTCAGTAGTTTCCTTGATACCAGTTTTTATTATTTTCTTTATTTTCCAAAGATATGTAGTAGAAGGGATCAGTACGAGTGGTTTAAAAGGATAAGAATATCAATGAGGTAATTACAGTCATTAGTAGTTACCTCTACTGTAATTTTTTGAGAGGTGAGAAGGATGCAAGCAATTAATAAGGCATTGGAATGGATAACAAAGGTCGCTTATTTAAACATGTTATGGATTGCCTTTTCTATACTAGGATGCATAGTAATCGGAGTATTTCCTGCAACAGCTGCGACATTTACAGTAGTAAGAAAGTGGATTACCGGGTATCCGGATGTAGCTATTTTTAAAACGTTTTGGAGAGCCTTTCGTGATTCTTTAAAGGGTGCTAATATCATAGGGTATATATTACTAGTTTTTGGGTATATATTATATTTAGATTTTTTATTCATAACAATATCAGAAAATGACCATACATTATTATTAACGATTCCATTTCTGTTTATTAGTATATTATTTACTTTAACAGTAATGTACGTTTTCCCTGTCTATGTCTACTATGATATGAAGATCTTACAGGTTTTGAAAAGTGCTTTCTTTATTATGATTTTAAATCCATTATCCACTTTTGTGATGATACTAGGAATGTTCGGGATCCTATTCGTTCTATGGCAATTCCAAGGGTTAGCGATATTTTTCAGCTTAAGTATTCTAGCAATAGCTCTTATGATGCCAGCACACCGGGCCTTTAAAAAAATACAAGAAAAACAAGATTTTATGAAGCATGAGCATTTAATTGAAGAATAACGTTTTACTACTAAAAAAACAGGAGCTAATTTGTTTGCTTCTGTTTTTAATTTTGTAGAAAAAAAGAGACCGACAGAATACTAGAAAGGTGAAAAGAACCAATTTTTTGTAAGTAGGATAAAAGAATTAGTCTTATTGAAATATAATTGTAACATTTCAATAATATTTTTGACATATTTTTATGTTAGACTACAAGGGCGAGAGAAAAAAAGATCGAAGGCAGGGGAAAATAGTGCGAGATTGGAAAGTTATTATGAAACGTTCAGCCGTAACCGCTACGGTTATGTCAAGTTTGTTTTTCGTACATACTACAGTGCAAGCAGAAACAGTAGAAGACATTCAAGCACAACGATCTTCATTACAATCAGACATAAATGAAAAAGAAACAGAATTACAAAAGATAAAACAAGAGTTAATCTCTTTAACAGAACAAACCAATCGATTAGATGAAGCGATAGAAGACAATGAGAAAAAAATCACAGAAACGAAAAGTGAAATCGCTTCCACGGAGAAGGAAGTAGAAGGTTTAAATGAAACCATTGAGGAAAAAGAAGAAAAGATAGAGAAAAGAAATGAGATCTTAAAGGATAGAATTTCATCAATGCAGCAAAACGGTGGTTCTACTAGTTATCTTGAAGTAATCTTAGGTGCAGACAATTTCTTGGACTTTATTGATCGATTCGCACTTGTTACAAAGATTACAGATGCTGATCAAAAGCTTTTAGAAGAACAAGAGAACGATAAACTAGAATTAGAACAAGAGAAATCTACTTTAGATGATAAACTTACAGAGTTAGAAGAGATGAAAGTCGAATATGAAGCAATGCAAAAGCAAATTGTTGCTCAAAAAGATCAAAATGAACAATTAAAATCAGAATTACAACAAAAGCAAGATGCTAATGCAGATGTCTTAGAAGAATTAAAAATCGAAGACGAAGTTTTAGCAAATAAACAACAAGCATTAAAGGAAGCACAGCAACGACAAAAGGAATTAGAAGCTCAATCTTCTTCTAATGATGCTTCTGGAAGTGCAGGTATTGAATTATATGCTAGTAGTTCAGATAATAGTACAGTTAGTGGAAATCTACAAACAATTATAAATGCTGGTAATCGATACATCGGAAATTCTGTTTACGTCTTCGGTGGCGGTAGAACAGCATATGATATCGCGAATGGAAGATTTGATTGCTCTGGATTTGTTAGTTGGGCATTTAGACAAGGTGGTGTAAGTATCCCTTCAAGTACTTCAGCTCTTTCTTCTGTAGGTAAGAGGGTATCAACAAGTGAGATGAAGCCAGGAGATTTAGTTTTCTTCAATACTTATAAAACAAATGGCCATGTAGGAATATATCTTGGTAACAATAAATTTATTGGGTCTCAAAGTTCTTCAGGTGTCGCGGTTGAAAGCATGAGTAATAGCTACTGGAAGAGCACCTTTACAGGACATGTTCGTCGAGTAATTCAATAATGAAATTTGAGCTAATCAGCCACGTTCTGGTTAGCTTTTTTGTTTTACTAGGATAAGTATTTACTTCTATTCAAAAATGGTTAACAATAGAACGGTACATCAAAAATAGGGAGTTTAACTATATGGAACAATATTTATCCTTTGAAACTATCCAAAAAAAGTGTGAGCAACTAACAAACGAATATGAAATAGATGGAGATAGATTCTATCATGTCGTGGAAAAATGGGCGGATAAAGAAGCTACGATTGATGAAAAGCTTATGGCAAGTTTTACAGAGCTATTAGTGGTAGTGAGTGATGAAATAACGAGAATGGAAGACCATGTTGAGCTATCATCGACCTGTCGTATGGGCTGTGCCTTTTGCTGTTACTTTCCTATCATAATAAATGAAATGGAAGCTAAGCTAATGCTGGCCGCAATCAATCAGTTTTCTAATGAAAGACAGATTGTTATCCAGAGGCATCTCTCCGCTTATTATAAGAAATATAGCAAAAAAATAGAAGAAGTTAGTCAAATAAGTTTTGAAGAGGACGAAGATTTTAAGATGAAATATCGTCAAAGTCTCCTTCCATGCCCATTGTTAAATACGGAGACCAATCAGTGCTTAGCATATGAAATTCGCCCGATTCCTTGTCGTACATATATGAATTATACCGATCCAGCTGTCTGTGAGAAGAACCTTATGCCGAAGGAGACGATTAGTTTTGAATTTTTATATGCAGAGTATATGGGTGCGTTAAATGAATTTCTTCAATTTCTGTATGAGGATGGGGATACAGGTATTATTTATTATCCAGACGATCTCTATAAACATGATTATCTGATAAACTGGATGAAGGTATGACGTTGAAAAAAGTGTGAGTAAAGTTCAATAATTGAAAATTATGTTTCATACAATTACATTCACGGCTAGTTTTGCGACATTTTTACAAACGGGTAAATTCATAGAATAAGGTTAATTTTTATTAAATTATTTTGCTCTATTTCACTTATTTCAAAGGCTTCTTTTTAAAAGTAATAAATAAAAGATTTATAAGGATGGAGGATAGTAATTACAATCAAATGTTAAAAAGTTTCGGGCAAGACTTCTTGGAGTTGATTCAAGGATTTCATTATGCTGTTTTTATAGGTGCAACGTGGTTAATTGATACAGTAGCAGATTGGATTGTAAATATTGGCCTCGTTGATGATAAACTTATAGCTTTTTTTATTGTAATGACTGCATTTGTTTGTATTGCCGTCATTTTGATTTTCCCTACTCGGATAGTATATGGTAGAGGGAAAGGTGGTTCAGGTGGTGAAGACGTCGGAGGTCCAATTACGATCCTAATAATCATACTTCTGATTATTAAAATCATACGGAGTTTCTTCCTTAAACTTAAGGAAGACCGTTTATTTTTAATCAAGACCATGTTTGTAATCAGCACTATTATTATCCTTGCTGTTATTGGATATAGTAAAATGTAGGAGCTTAAAACATACAGATTTATTCTGAATAGCGTAGGGTAACTGAATATATTTCCTTGATCTTAGAAGGATTTAGTATAGGTAACTGTGTTTTTTAAAATTTAGTTAAATAATGAGGTAAGAGATGGTTAACTGAAGACGAGTAGCCTCTTAAAGCGGGGAGCTAAATAATAGGAGATGAATGAATAATGAAACAAAATAAGTATGATGATCCAAAGTTCTTTTCTGCATATGAACAAATGCCACGATCAGTTAATGGTCTTAAAGGTGCTGGTGAATGGCATATATTAAAAGAGTTAATACCAGAACTAAAGGGTAAAATTGTACTTGACTTAGGCTGTGGTTTTGGTTGGCACTGCCGTTATGCACGTGAGCAGCAAGCAAGTTCTGTAATAGGTGTAGATATTTCTGAAAACATGCTTCAAAAAGCCCGTGAAATGACAAATGATCCTTTAATTTCGTATTTAAAGATACCGATTGAAGACATCAATTTTTCAAATTCAGAATTTGATGTGGTTATTAGCTCGTTGGCTTTTCACTATATTAAGTCATTTAAATTAACTTGCAAGAAGGTATATGATTGTCTAAAGCCTGGGGGAAGGTTCGTTTTCTCTGTTGAACATCCCATTTTCACCTCTCGGAATGTACAAGATTGGATATATGATGAAAAAGGAAATCGCCTACATTGGCCAGTTGACAATTATCAAATAGAAGGAATACGTGAAACAATATTCTTAGATGAGAATGTGACAAAATACCATCGGACGATTTCGACATATATAAATAACTTAATTGACACTGGTTTTATGATAAAAGCAGTCAAGGAATCAGTGCCTTCCAATGAAATGCTAAAGAGTATTCCTGAAATGAAAGATGAGACTCGAAGACCTATGTTTTTAATGGTATCGGTAGAAAAGGAAAATAGCTGATAGATATCACAGTAACTTTGTCCAAATTTCTATTATTGTAAGTTGTTCTGATCAATCTTTTTTATAGCCCCATTATAATCAGATTTTAATTTAAACTAAGAGAATACAAATGAAGAGCAAGTTTTATCCTTTTATAAAGGTAAAACTTGCTCTTTATTAACTCCTTAACAATATTTTGAGTAAGCATCTGTTAATTGGGTCATAATCTCTTCCACTTCGAAGCCTTCTATTTGCTCCCGAGGTATGAAGTATTGCAGTTTCCCGTCTTTTACAAGCGCCATCGAAGGAGAGGAGGGCTCGGTTCCTTCAAAGTATTCTCTCATTCGGGATGTAGCTTCACGGTCCTGCCCAGCAAAAACGGTTACGAGCTTCGAAGGCTTTTTATCACCTGTAAGTGAGGCAATTGCCGCAGGACGAGCCAGTCCAGCTGCACAACCACACACAGAATTTATTACAACAAGTGCTGATTCTTTGTTTTCAGCCATAAATTGGTCCACTGATTCAGGTGTTGTTAATTCATCAAAACCAGCATTTGTTAATTCTTCGCGCATAGGGCGAGCCATTTCCCTCATGTATTCTTCATATGCATTCATTGATAATCCTCCTTAAAAACATACCATTTAATTGCATTGTACCAAATGTCCAATAAGCAGACGAATGATTTGTTTAGAAATATTTCACAAAACTAATTGTATGTGACTCCTTATTAGGAATTTACACTTCTAAACACACCTCCAGCCATCCTCGCACACTATTAATAAACCAAATTCGTTCAAATAAATCAATGTCATCTACTCGAATTTGACGTTCCGTTATTTTTTCTTCTTCTAAAAGCTTTGCACGAAGCGTTCCCGGCAATAAACCATCACTTACTGGAGGAGTATAATAATTTCCGTTTTTCTCGAATACGACATTTCCAGTAGTGAATTCGGTAACCATACCATAATTGTTCCAGAGTAGGGTAGTAAAATGTTCCTCTGATAACTTTTGATCGAATGACTGATAGATAGATCGATTGGTCGTTTTATGGTAGAAAAATATATTATTCTTATCTATTGAATCTTCAGCTAAACGTACCTTGATCGGGGAAGTGGTGGTCTGTATAGGTTCAATTGTATAGTTCAGCTCACTAGAATTAAGCATTAAACGCACTTTAAAGCATCCATTCGGATAATTTGTTGCTACTTCAGTTAATAAGGCTTTACCTTCTTTTTCTTTATAAGGAAAATGAAAATATTCAGCGGATTGCTGCAGTCTTTCTAGATGATAAAATTGTAATGGAAAAATCCCGTCCTTAAGTAACATCGATTCCAAAAGTGAAAAAGCAGATCGATTTTCATGAAGTACGGCAGCTTTTTGGATGAGCTCCTTGTACTCATCTGCACTGGATGAATCCCATGTAACACCACTTCCTGTGCCGTAATAAGCTACACCTGTTTCCTTTTCCAACCAAACGGTTCTTATAGGAACATTAAATGTTGCCTCACGATCTGGAGAAATCCAGCCAATGGCACCACAATAAACTTCACGAGGTGAATTCTCTAATTTTTTAATATATTTCATTGTCTCTACTTTTGGTGCCCCAGTGATGGAGCCACAAGGAAATAATGCTTCAAACCATTGCCAGACATTGCTGCTCGCAGCTAATTTTGCTTCAATTGTAGAGGTCATTTGATGCACGGTAGGATATGGCTCAATATTAAATAGTTGCTTCACCTTAACAGAACCAGGGATAGCAATACGACCTAAGTCATTGCGCAATAGGTCAACAATCATCACATTCTCTGCACGATTTTTTTCTGATTCGTAAAGCCCTTTTTTTAATTGTATATCCTCTGCTAAAGTCTTTCCCCTATGTACCGTTCCTTTCATTGGCTTCGTAGTAATCGTGTTCTGATGCACTTTAAAAAATAATTCAGGAGAAACAGAGATAATTTGATGATCGCCTATATCCAAGAAAGCACTATAGGAAGTCCCCTGGTTCTTGCGTAATTGATGATAATAAGAATAGCTGTCTCCTGAAAAATGTGAGGTTAATCTTGTTGTATAGTTGACTTGATAGGTAAAACCTTCAGAAATGGCATGTTGGATCTTTGCTATATTTTGATGATACTGTTTTTCACTGATAGTATTTTTCCAGGCTGCTATTTGATACATCTCATTATTTTCGAAATGCAACGATGACTCAGGATCGGGATAAACACCAAACCAAACTAGTGGCATCGAGGATGGATCATGAACTTGATAGCTTGAGTCAAAAGCAGGGGCAGCTTCATAGGATACATATCCTGCTACATAATAACCGTTATTTAATGCTTTTTCTATTTTTTTAAATATTATTTCAATCTCATGCAAGTTATACGTAGTCAAAATCTCAACTGGTTTGGTAAAGGCCATAGTAGGTTGATTCTCAAAGTCAAATTGCACAATATGTTGTCTCAATCAAGCACCTCCGTTCTTAATGCATGATCATAGCTTTGTTGTACCATTTGAAAACCATGTTCCGTTAAAATCGCCTCAGGGTGAAATTGTATTCCTTCAATAGGTAAAGACTTATGTCGGACACCCATAATGGTATCATCAACGGTTGTTGCGGTAATCGATAATTGCTGTGTGGGAAAACTAGTATTCTCTACTTTCAAAGAGTGATACCTAGTTACCTTAAGTGGTGATGGCAACGAAGAGAAAATACCTGTTTGATCATGTGTGATGAGAGAGGTTTTCCCATGCATTGGTTCACGAGCCTGAATAATATTTCCGCCAAAAAAATCAACTATAATTTGCATGCCTAAGCAAACACCAAAAATTGGGATGGTTTGAAAAAAATGCTGCAATATAGACCGACAAATTCCGCTATTAGTAGGTGAACCAGGACCAGGTGATAGAACGATTAATGTGGGATTTAATGCTTTTAATTCTTCAATCGTTATTTGATCATTGCGAAATATCGTGACATTACCTGTTAGTTGAAGGTAGTATTGTGCCAAGTTATATGTAAAAGAATCATAATTATCGATAATAATAATCAAGCTATATTCTCCTTTGCTTCTTACTTTATAGAATGAACATTCATTGTTAATGATAGATATTAAAGCTTAAAAACGCAAGATTCAAAATGGAAGGAAGGTGTTTTTTTAATATAAATTCCCAGAGCTAGGATGAAAAGGAGAAATTTCATTTCATTTATTAGTATCATAGCATTTTTAGGTTGACTTTCCTTATTTGCTTTAATATAATATAATCGCAATTGGAATGATAATCATTTTCATTTATTTCGATTAGAAGAGGATTACATATGAGACTTTGGATGTTATTAATAGCTACAATTATTCTGTCAATTGTATCATTATTTATCGGTGCGATTGATATTCGCTTAAGTGACTTACTAGATTGGAAGTCAGAAGAGACACAAATTTTCTTAATTAGTCGTATCCCACGATTGGTCGCTATTATATTAGCAGGTGCCGGAATGAGTATTGCGGGATTAATCATGCAAGCATTAAGTCGAAATAAATTTGTTTCTCCAACAACAGCAGGTACATTAGATGCAGCAAAACTAGGAATCTTAATATCTATGTTGTTTATTACGAATGTAACCTATACGGAACAAATTATTTTTAGCTTTATCTTCGCATTATTGGGAACATTGCTTTTTATGCAAATTTTAGATCGAATTAAATTTACAGATGCGATCTTTGTTCCGTTAATCGGAATTATGTTTGGTAATATTTTGTCATCTATTACAACCTTCTTCGCCTATGAGGCAGATATTATTCAAAATATTTCTGCTTGGCTTATGGGCAGCTTTACCTTAATTATTGCTGGTCGGTATGAATTGTTATATGTAAGTATACCAGCAGTTATCCTAGCCTATCTTTATGCTAATAAATTTACCGTTGCAGGGATGGGGGAAGAATTTGCGAAAAACTTAGGCTTAAGTTATAAAGTAGTCTTGAATATTGGACTAATACTTGTTGCTATCATTTCTACAACGGTCGTACTTACGGTTGGAATGATCCCTTTTCTAGGTTTAATCGTACCTAATATTGTTTCATTATATTTTGGTGATAATTTACGCAAAACCATTCCACATACCATGTTATTAGGAGTTGTTTTTCTATTAGTCTGTGATATTGTTGGTAGAATTATTATTCACCCATATGAAATTCCAGTCAATATAACGGTAGCGGTAATAGGTAGTGCGATCTTCTTAATTATGTTATTTAGGGGGAGAGCCTATGCAAAAAAATAGTACTAAACTGATCTTTCTAATCCTATTAGTCATTATCTGTGTACTGTTATATGGATTTTATGATATCAAGGGTGGATTTGATTATGCATTTCCTAGAAGGATGATTCGTGTTGCAGCCATGATAATTACAGGGATCGCTATATCGTATTCTACGGTAGTGTTTCAAACCATTACTCACAATCGTATTTTAACCCCTTCTGTAATGGGGCTCGATTCTATGTATGAGGTGGTCCAGACATTCATTTATTTCTTTGCAGGATCGATGTCAGTTTGGATTATTAATAAATATTTAAATTTTGGAGCAGCAGTATTGGCGATGGTTTTATTTGCCCTATTTTTGTATCGATTTTTATTTAGGGCTGATAAGCATCCGATTTACTTACTGCTATTAATTGGTATGATTCTTGGAACACTATTAGGAAGCTTTGTTACCTTTTTACAGGTAATGATTGATCCTGTAGAATATTTAGGTTTACAAACACTATTATTTGCAAGCTTTACAAATGTGAAAGCAGAGCTATTATATATTGCTATTGGTATTTTATTGCTTTCGTTTATATATGGTTACCGGATTATGAAGAAATTAGATGTTATGTCATTAGGTCGTGAAAATGCTATCAATTTAGGGATTAACTATGATCGAATGGTAATGAATATTCTCATCTTGTCTTCCATACTAATAGCGACATCAACAGCATTAGTTGGTCCGATTACCTTTTTAGGTTTAATTGTAGCGAATTTATCTTATCAGTATTTAGTCACTTATAAACATTCTGTATTAATTTTAGGTGCTAGTTTAATCAGTATTGTTGCATTAGTTGGTGGTCAATTCTTGGTAGAGCATATCTTTGAATTACGCACAACCATTAGTGTCATTATTAACTTCGTCGGTGGAATATATTTCATTTATTTATTAATAAAAGAAAGTAGGGCATCAGGATGATAGAAATTAAAGGATTAACAAAGCAGTTTGGTAAAAAGCCTGTCGTAGAAGATGTATCCGTAACGATTGAGCCGGGAACAATTACATCATTTATAGGTCCGAATGGTGCTGGTAAATCTACACTTCTTTCAATGGTTAGTCGTCTCTTAGAAGCAGATACAGGAGAAGTTCTGCTTGATCAAAACAACGTAAAAAAATGGAAATCTACAGAATTTGCAAAACGTGTCTCGATCTTAAGGCAGGCAAACTATATTAATGTGCGTTTAACCGTTCGTGAGCTTGTATCATTTGGTCGTTATCCCTATTCAAAAGGACGCTTAAATAGTGAAGATAACAAATTTGTCGATCAAGCGATGGAATACATGAACTTAACAGATATGCAGGATATGTATTTAGATGAATTGTCTGGTGGTCAAAAGCAACGAGCATTTATAGCGATGGTTATTGCACAGGATACAGATTATATTTTACTGGATGAGCCTTTAAATAACCTTGATATGAAGCATTCTGTTCAAATTATGAAAATATTACGCAAACTTGTCGATGATCTTGGTAGAACAGTCGTGATCGTATTACATGATATTAATTTTGCATCTGTATATTCGGATCGGATTGTTGCCTTGAAAAATGGCAAATTAGTTAAAAATGGGGCAACCAATGAGATTATTAATTCAGATGCACTCCGTGATATTTACGATATGGATATTCCTATACAAGAGCAAAATGGTTGTCGAATTTGTGTTTATTTTAATTCGCAAACCTCCTAGACAATGCTTAAAGTCCACTCCTATCCCTCAGTGATGATCTTACTGGGGGATAAATATAGTTTAAATATTAAATATGGTATTGACTGTCATGTGGAATATATATATAATGATAATTATTATCAGTGATAATGATTATCATTATTGCTGTCATCGATCTATTTTAAAAGGAGAGAAAAACATGAAATATTGGAAATTAGCAATTGCATTATTAATTTTAACCCTTATGCTAGTAGCATGTGGGTCTAACGAGGACTCTAACTCAGAGGGAGCAGATGAAGCTACTGCATCGGAGGAAAATGCTAATGAAACAGCTGAAGAGGGTAGTTCAGGTGCTTATCCGATGACAATAACTCCAACCGTTACTAAATCTGAAGGCAGAGATGGTACCGCTTATAGCTTTGAAGAAGTGGAATTCGAGAAAATGCCAGAGAAAATCGTTGTATTTGATTATGGCATGTTAGATACATTAGATGCACTTGGTGTTGATGGGATTGTTGGTGTAGCAAAAGGTAGTACATTACCTTCTCATCTGGAAGAGTACGCATCAGACGAATATACGAACATTGGTACATTAAAAGAACCCTTACTGGAAGATATAGCGGCATTAGAGCCTGATGTCATTTTTATATCTGGTCGTCAATCTGCATTTTATGATCAATTGAAGGAAATCACACCAAATGTTGTATTTGTAGGTACAGATCAGAATAATTATTGGAATACATTTCTAGACTCAGTAGACATTGCAGCGAAAATGTTTGATAAAGAAGCAGAAGCGGAGGAGCATCTTGCAAAATTTGATTCTGCCCTAGAAGAAATAAACACATTAGCAGGAAACTATGAGACTAGTTTAGTTACGATGTATAATGAAGGAAAGCTTTCTGGCTTTGCATCCAATTCGCGTTTTGGTTACATATATGATGAATATGGGTTTAAGCCAGTTACAGAAGACATTGAATCCTCTTCACATGGATCTAATTTTGGGTTTGAAGCAATATTAGAATTTGATCCACAGGTTTTATTCGTAATCGACCGTACTGCTGCTATAAATGGGGAATCTAATATCGAAAAAGATATGGAGAATGATATCATCCAACAAACAGAAGCCTATAAAAATGAGCACATCATTTATTTAGATGGTGCACTATGGTACCTAAGCGGTGGAGGTCTTCAATCCGAGCTTGCTAAGATCGAGGAAATTATAAATGAATTAGGTCAATAATGATGATAGAGGGCTATTCCAATTCGGCAAGACTGACGGGGAATAGCCCTTTTGTATGGGGAAATGTATACTCTGCCTAACCTTAGCATGAATGAAATGTAGTTTATTAGTAAGTTTAGACTATCTATCGATAAAATTTTATTGTGTTATTCAAATATATTAGGTATTATGTATTATAGAACATAATGAAAAATAACTATATTTTGTGTTAAGGTTAGGAGAAGTGAGTATATGGTAACGTCTGCGGAAGTGAATATTAATGAAATAATTAAAGAGCTTTATAATGGATCTGTTCAGTCGATAAAGAAAGTAGTACCTGTTGATCCTCAATTTGAAGCACCTAAATTATCTACAGATCCATTGTTCGTGAATTATGGTGTATTAATTGGTTATAGTGGTAGTTTTAAAGGTGATTTATTAATACGCGCCAACAAAGAGGTATTTAGTGCGATCGGTGAAGCTCTTTATGGAATGCCGTTATCAGATGAGATGCTCGATTCCTTCTCAGGTGAATTAGGCAATATGATTGCAGGGGGTCTTTCGACACATTTAGCTGAACAAGGTATCGAAACGGATATTACGCATCCCACTGTAATAAGTGGTGATGCCAAATTAACTGGATTCAAGAGAGTGTTAGAAGTCCAAATCCAATTTGTGAATATTGGAAGTATGACGATGGCACTGTTAATCAATCAATAATAAGTAGGTGGTAGTAATGGAAGAAGTAATGACCAAAACGATAATATTTAAATTAAATGATCAAGAATATGGGGCCAATATTGGACAGATCCTATCCATCGAACGATTACAAGAAATAGTTGCACTACCACAAACATCAGATTTTATTAAAGGTATTATTAATCTTCGAGGAAAAGTTACACCTATTATTGATCTTCGGACAAGATTAGGCATAGAGGAGCTAGAAGCAACAGAGCAAACTAGAATTCTAATTGCAAATGTACGAAATATTCAGGTAGGATTGATCGTCGATGAGGCGACAGATGTGATCGATATAACCAATGATTTAGTAGAAGAGACACCTGAATTAGTTAGTGATGTAGATCACCGGTATTTAAAGGGTGTAGCAAAGCTTGAGGATCGAGGTATGTTACTACTTTTAGATTTAGACCATGTGCTTAGCTATGAGGAATTAGATGAGGTGCAACAGGTTATAGACGAATAATGTCAAAAGTTTTGAAAAAACTCGCATTCCATCATGATGAATGCGAGTTTTAATATGTTTATCGATACTATTTGGTAAGATTGGTTTGTTTGATATGAAAATATATCTTAGGCTGAATGTCTATAGTTGGGTAGGTTTCTTCCCATTCTTTTTTGTTCCAATCTCTAAAAGTACTTTTGGCAGAGGCTCCGATCATCAATGGGTCGATATCAAGCTCTTGAAATTTTTTAATTAACTCAGAGCACTCTTCCTCTAATTTCTCTCCTATTTGTTTTTCTAGTTTTCTTTTGTTTTGAGGCTTGTCCAGTCCCAACGATTCTGCTTCTGCAATATATCCTTCAATTTTTACGGTAATCTCAAGCTTATTTTTCGAAACCCATTTCTTCTTTTGGTTGGATTGAATCGAAATGACGGAAAGTGATTTATTTTTTTTCTTCCATTCGAATTGATAAGTCGCATCATTACTATCCTCATATAAAGCTTTAAAAGCAAAAAATGAATCGGTTCCAGTCTTGTATACTAATTTGTCATGATTAAAAAATCCTAATCCGACGATATCTACAATGGTTTCTCTATCTGCTATTATCGGCATAAATGGATCCATTCCCTCACCGTAATAACGATAATTGAGATCATGTAAAGTCATTTTTGGTAAATTCCTTTTAATATTGCTGTCAATCAAGCTTTTGATATAACGAGGAAGTGTTTGCTCTAATTGATATTGTTCCGATAAGAGGTTCTCTGCCCTTCCTTCAACGATTAGAGGATGAAGCATTCTCCCAATGTCAGGCATTTCGTTAATCCCCTGTAAAATGTCTGAAATTCCTATTTGCGCTACCTCCTCTCCAAAAAGAACGGAGGTTAGCTTACCTGTTTCCACTTGAAAAGGTGCCTTATGTTGAATTTGTGAGGTAATTCCTTGTATAGAGCTAGATTGACTTGTGTATGCAGCGTTTTCTCTCGTATCTGCTTGTTCACTATATCCATATAATGGAGATACTCCTGTGCCGATGTATTCCTTGGTCGATGCCTCCCAATCAAACCCATATAGCATAATAATTTCCACATCATCGATAACCTTTGTTTTTACACAAGCTGTCAATAATAGAAGTGAACAAAAAATTATAGAACTTTTTTTAAATAGTCTCATGGGATTTTGTCACTCCTGATTTGATTAACTTCAAAATATAGAGAAAAGGGATGTAGATGAACAACAAACAAAAACCAATTTTAGATATTATGTTTGAAAGTTGTTCAATCATTAAATAATCTTTAACTAAGAACATAGAGATGAATCCTATTATTGCGAGAAATATGGAGATGCCTCGAAACGAAACTTTACTGATGCGATAATAGCATTGTACGCTTCCCCAGAAGTAAATACAGCTTGTCGCGATGATTACGATAAAATGAAGACTAATTCCAACATATTCAAATCGCTCAATGAGAGGAAAGCTAATAATCTTCCATACGTGTAGAGATGGCCATGCTAATAATTGAATTTGTTCTTGATTAAAATAAACGAAATTAGAAAGTGCTACAAGTAAGTAGATAAGGGTGGTTAACCCATTAGCACTTACTGCCCATTTTAACCCTTTGTGAAATTTATGAATAAATGGTGCAAACATTAGAATCAACTCGATTCCTAAATAACCAGTAGCCATTGGTTCCACAGATTTTACGATATTCCAATAGCTAGTATTCATAATTGGTAATAAATTTTCCATATGTCCATGTTGAAAAGCAATCAAAATCGAGAAGGACAAGACAAGTGGAATCCAAAAGCTAAAAAAAATAAAGCCTACAACCGTTCGAAATCCTCCTAATACAAGATATAAAATGAGTATATATAGAAATAAAGAAAACCAACCAATTGAAAGATCTTGAAAATACCAGACTTGGATCACCTCTATATAGGATCTCATTACATAAAAAGAGAGAGAGAGTAAATGAACACCAAAAAGAAGGGAGAGTAAATTACCAAATCGTTTGCCGAATATTGAGTGATGAATATCGATTAAATCCTGGCCATCCGGCACTATTTTCCATACAATAACAATAATGATGGTTGTAAGAAGCCATGTTAGTAGAATCCCTATCCAGGCATCATATCCTGCAACCTTTGCAATTCTTCGCGTAAAAGTTAATACCCCTTCTCCCATCTGAGTTCCGTGCAGAATGTAAAGAACTAGAAATGGGGAAACCATTTGAGAAATATCTATCTTTCGTTTTTGACTGCTCATAAGTTCCCTACTTTCTTTTCCCTTCCTTTGCCAAAGTTCTTTTTAATTGAATCCGATTTTTATCAATTGAAGAAGTAAAAATAGGTCGCTTCCCCTGTACACTGAAGGGTAATCGTACAAAGGCATCCTTTAGATCAGGCCATCTAGGTGGATAGAATGGCTCTGTAAATGGCCTTCCTAGGGAAGTAAGCCTTAATAGATGTGTAACAAGAAACATAATCGCGAACGCCAATCCGATAATTCCCCACATCTGTGCAAGAATAATGAAGGGAAAACGAAGTAGGCGAATTGTGTTACCGATGCGATAGATAGGTGTTGTAAAAGAAGCCAGTGCTGCTAATGCAACTAAGATCAATAAGACATTACTCGTAATACCAGCCTCAACAGCTGCCGTTCCAATAACAATACCCCCAACGATACCAATGGTTTGGCCAATTTTCGTAGGAAGTCTCGCTCCAGCCTCACGTAAAAGTTCAATCGTTAATTCAAGAATAAGCACTTCCAAAATTGGTGGAAATGGAATATCCTTTCGAGAGGAAATGATTGTACCAAGTAAATCAATCGGTACAACGTGATAATGATAAGTTAAGACAGCAATATACAATGGTGTTACTAAAACAGAAAACATCACCGCAAAAATTCGAATGATACGAAACGCTGTTGCAAGTGGCCATGTAAGAAAATAGTCCTCATAGGATGCAAAGAACTCGACCAATGTTGTTGGTCCTGTTAACACATGGGGGGAACCATCACAAATAATCGCAATTTTCCCCTCAATAATTGCACTAGTAACTCGATCTGGTCTTTCGGTATCCATTAATTGTGGAAATGGTGAGGTAGAATTATCTGCAATCATTTGTCCAATGAAAGAACTGTCGATGATCTGATCATATTCAATATCTTTAATTCTCTGAATAATGGTATCGATATTTTCTTGATTGGCTATGCCATCAATATACATGATCGCTACAGACGTTTTTGTGACTTTACCTACCTTTAATAGTTTCATTTGCAAATGTGGTAATTTGATTCGTTTTCTAATTAAGTTCACATTCGTATGCAGATCTTCTATAAATGCAATCTTAGGTCCAATAACACTAAATTCTATTTCAGGCATATCCACATTTCGGTCAGTTTCAAACTTAGCAGGCATTAGTAGTACTTGTTGGTCATCGTCTTTTAAAGTGATCGCAATAAATCCTGATAGTATTTTTTCTTCGATTGCCCCTAAATCAGAGGTCACTTCTGTTTCATCAAAAGGTAGTATGTTTTTAATTTCTTGAACATTATGGATAGATAGATCCTGGAAATATGGTAAGAGATTCGTTTTAATTTTTTCTGTATTGATTAGGGATTGATAATAATAGACAGTAATAGCCGAATTATTGCCAAAACGTAATTGCTTGAAATCATCGCTTTCTCTCATGAAAGTGATAAGGTCTTGAAAGCTCTCAATAGAAGGAGAGTGATTTGTTTTTTTCCATAATCTACGTAACATAAAATAATTCCCTCTCTATGCTGTAAGCTCCATTTTTAAAATGGACGATTGTTTTTTAGTCTAGATCAAAATCATAATCCTATACATGAAGGATTTGTTTACAATTTATTGGCTTTTTTTCATTTGGTTCGTTATGATCACAATAAAGACATGAGGAGGTAATCGAAGATGAATTTTGTCCAAACAGAACATGAAAAAAGATTGTATAGGATGGCAACAGAATTATCTATCAAAATTCGTGAAAGACGGAAAATAGCTGATCAAGCGGCTTCATTGCCTATCGAAACGATAGAGGATCTAAGAAAAGCACACTATCTATCATTAACTCTTCCGAAAAAATATGGAGGAGAAGCTTTATCCTTATATGAATTCTTACTATTGCAAGAAAAGCTAGCGGAAGGAGACGCGTCTACTGCGCTTTCTGTAGGATGGCACTTAGGAGTTGTCAAGGAATTAAGTGAGGAGCATATCTGGGAAGAAGCAATGTATGACTTTCTTGCCAAAGAGGTGGGCGAAAAACAAATGCTTGTAAATCGTGCAGCAACGGAACCGGCAACTGGTAGTCCAACGAGAGGGGGAATTCCTGAGACGAAGGCGGTAAAGAAGGGAGATCAGTATGTTATCAATGGTAGAAAGTCCTTTACCAGCATGGCAGAGGTGTTGGACTATTTTATCGTTACGGCATATATTGAAGAAAAGAAAGCGATTGGCTCGATTCTCATACCGAAAGAGACTAATGGTCTTCATGTCGAGAAAACATGGGATACTCTCGGTATGAGAGGTACGGGTAGTGATGATTTGGTTTTAGAAAACTGTCAAGTGCCAAGTAAGTATTTAGTAGAAATTAATGATAAACCGAAAAAGCCAAAGCCAAAAGGATGGCTATTACATATTCCTGCATGCTATTTAGGTATTGCAATGGCTGCAAGGAACGATGTCATCGAATTTGCTAAAAACTTTCAACCTAACAGTTTAAAGCATCCGATATCTGAAGTAGAGCATGTGAAACAGAAAATGGGAGAGATAGAGTTAAAATTAATGCAAGCACGATATTTTATGTATAGTGTGGCAGAAAAATGGGATCAACATCCAGAGTCAAGAAAAAGCCTCGCGGGTGAGTTAGCAGCAGTAAAAGTAGTTGCAACCAATGCTGCAAATGAGGTAGTCGATCTTGCCATGCGCATCGTTGGTGGAAGAGGGCTATCGAAAACAATGCCATTCGAACAGTATTATCGTGATGTTCGTGCAGGTCTACACAACCCTCCAATGGATGATATGGTATTACAGATGTTAGCAAAGAACGCTTTTTCTTCGTAAATAGACACCAGACTATATTTGATACATAAGCTATAGAAGAATAGCTTAAGGATGATGCTAAATGGGAGCAATTGTTGATCCGAGGAAAATATATACCTTTGAACAGATGAAGGTGGACATCGACTGTCTTTGTATCAAATATCCTTACTTAGCAAAGGAAATAATCGGTTATTCGGTGGAAAAGAGAGAGTTGTTTGCCATAAAACTTGGTACAGGTTCGAAAAATGTCCTATTAAATGGTGCACATCATGCAAGGGAATGGCTAACGACAGCGCTTTTGATGAATATGATCGAATATTATTGTGAGTTAGTGCAATTAAAAGCAGATTTCCGTAAATTGCTACAGGATGTTTCGATTTGGTTTATCCCGATGGTCAATCCAGATGGGGTTACTCTTGTACAAACAGGAAGTAATCTTCCTTTTCTCCGCACATTAAACAATGAATCAGACGATTTTCGTGCATGGAAGGCAAATATCCGTGGAGTTGATCTAAACAGACAATATCCAGTTGATTGGGAATCAATTGATGATCAAATGAAGAAACCAGCACCTGCAATGTATAAAGGGGCACAACCTTTAAGTGAACCAGAAGTAAAAGCATTGTATCAATTTGTCCTTGAGAAAGACTTTTGTAATGCTGCTTGTTATCATTCTTCCGGAGAAGAAATTTTTTGGAAATATAAAATTACTGGCGAACTTCTAAATCAGGCAAAAGGATTAGCTAACGATTTGGCAGAGCTGACAGGTTATCAGCTTGTCGAACCAGACGGTGAACCAAGTGGTGGGGGGTTTACTGATTGGTTTTTGATGCAAATGAAAAGACCAAGCTTCACGATTGAAATCGCCCCATATATTGGACCTAGGCCAGTTCCAATTACCTATTTTGATCAAATTTGGGAACAAAATAAAGAGGTTGGTATCTTTTTAGCTGAAGCATGTTTAGGTACCTAAACATGCTTCTTATCCATGCGGCAATCTTAAGCCACTTGCTGATGATGCTTACCTTTTATGCTTCTAATGTGATCGTTTGCTTGTGAGAAATAACGGCTTGATATGCTGCCAATAGCTCTTCAAAGCGATCCTCCCATTTTTGCTTGTGTGCATAGCGAACGGCATTTTCCTCTAATTGTTTTCGCCAGCTATCGTTACCTAAGATGCTTGCGATAGCAGTAAGGTACATAGAATAATCACCCTTGTCACAAAGAATCCCTGTAAAGCTTTCCTTAATAATCGTTTTCACACCACCTGCATTAGCTCCTACAACTGCTGTACCACATGCAAGTGCTTCAAGTACTACATTTCCGAAGGTCTCACTTTCAGAAGGAAATACAAAACATTCGCTAGAAGCAACTATTTCCGCTACTCTTTTTTGTGGTAGAAAACCAGTGAATGTTACATTATTATTTTCGATTTGACTCTCAAGGCTTGCTTTGGCTGGACCATCTCCCACAATCATCCAATGGATTTGGTCATTGAATTCTGCTGACATATGATTAATAAGATAGCATAAAGTATCCATATTTTTTTCTGGTGCAAGTCGCCCTACATAGCTGAGTATATATTTTTTCGATATATTATATTTTTGTCTGATTTGATCCTTCGAATAGTTTGGATGAAATATCGAAGAATCGACACCACGCTCCCATACTTGAATGTTGGAGAAATTTCGTTTATTTAATTGTTCGAACGTATAGGTTGATGGAACAAAAATGCGGGCCATAGATTGGTGGAACCATTCCATATAACGCCATAATGGTTTGGATAATAGAGGAAGATGATAATATTGAAGATAGTGATCAAAGTCAGTATGATAGGAGCCTACTAAAGGAATATCGAATTTTTTGGCATAGCGAATTCCGCATAAACCAATTGAAAAAGCCGTTGCAACGTGGATAATATCAGGATTAAAGGAATGTAAAAGCTCCTTGATTTCATTTTTGTTAGGGACTGAAATACGACAGTCTGGATAAAGTGGGAAAGGAAAGCTTGATTGCAAATAGATTTGTTTCGTTCCTTGCTCCTTTCGACTCCTTTTTGGTGAAATAACAATATAAGAATGATTCGTCTTATCCAAATAACGGGTTAATCTACCTAGTGTTTTCGCTACACCATTTACATCAGGGAGAAACGTGTCTGTGAAGATGGCGATTTTCATTTTGTCACACCCCTCGTATATTGAGTCCTTCCATTCAAACATATGTCGAATAAATGTAAAGAACAACTTATTATTGTAAAATAAATGTAAAACATAAAAGGTGTGGGCAAGTAGAGGAGGGGAATGAAGGATTTTTTTATGATGAAAAAAACCGTATAAATCTCTTGGTGGATTTACACGGTTTAAAAATCAATTTTACCTCTTACTGGCAGGAAGGGCAAAAGCCATAAATTTCGAATTTGTGATCATCTATCATATATTGCTTTAATTCTTCATCAATTAGTTCCATAGGGCAATGATGAATTTCTTTCGTTACTCCACAGTTTTTACAAATAAAATGATGATGATGATGGTGATCACACTTCAGTCGAAAATGTTTTTCTCCATTCAGTTCTGTCGACTCTAAGATACCAAGCTGATCAAATAAGTGTAAATTCCGATAGATGGTATCAAAACTAATCCCCTCGTAGTTAGGTTCCATATTTTCAAGAAGATCTCGTGCTGTTCTATAACGATTCTCCACAACGAAGAAATCAATCATATGCTCTCTTTTTTCTGTATATTTATATCCTTTTTCCTTTAACAAACCTAAAGCTTCTTGTTTATTCATTTCAACACCTCACCATGGCTTTGATGCTTTCTATTAAGCAAGCTTTGAGTTATTTTTTTACCGATAATAGTAGCTATTAATAAGAAAATTAGAAGAACCACAATCGTTCCCCCTGGTGGAATTTCGAGGTAATATCCACTGATAAGTCCTAAAATTACTGCTACCTCTCCAAATATTATCGCATAAATAATCGTTTGTTTAAACCCTTTTGCTATTCTTATGCTTGCGGCTACAGGCAAGGTCATTAGGGCAGAAACGAGTAACACTCCAACAATTCGAATCGAAGCTGCAATGACAAGTGCTGTCAGTAGAATGAAAATAAAATGAATTCTTTTTGCATGAATCCCAGTTACTTCTGCGTGTTCTTCATCAAAAGAAAGAAGAAATAATTCCTTATAAAACAAAAAAATGACGGCACAAACAATGATAGCTATTACGATAATACTAAATAAATCGTTTCTACTTACCGCTGAGACAGATCCAAACAAGTAGTTATATAAATCCGTGTTAAATCCGTTGGCAATGGAAATAAAAATAACACTTAAACCAACGCCCCCAGATAATATAATCGGGATTGCCAATTCCTGAAAGGCTGTATAAACACGTCTCAAACGTTCAATTAATATAGCACCGATAACGGAGAAGCCTAGTCCAGAATAAAAAGGAGTAATCCATAGAATTCCAGTCTTTTTTTCCATTAATAATCCAAATGCAATACCCGCTAGAGTGACATGTGATAATGCATCAGCGATTAAGGAAAGTCTTCTTACCACAATAAAAGCACCTAGTAATGGTGCAATAATACCAATGATGATACCAGTTAAAAATGTATTTCTTAAAAATTCGAATTCTAATAAATTTGCTAACATGAATGTTCCTCCGATTTAGTGCTGATGTGACACGAGATTCAGTTGATGTCCATAGAATTGAGAAACCTCTTGATCCGTCATTTCTTGGAATACTTTAGGATCACCATGAAAATGCAACGTTTTATTTAGACATACAACCTGTGATGCATGATGAGTCATTGTGCCGATGTCATGAGTAACAAGTAATAATGTAATGTTTTTCTTGTTTAGCTCATGAAGTAAATTAAAGAATTTTTCAACGTTCTCCGCATCTACTCCAACTGTTGGCTCATCAAGGATAAGTAATTCAGGGTCACTTACTAAGGCGCGAGCGATAAAAATTCGTTGCTGCTGTCCTCCTGAGAGATCTCCAATATTATCATGACTATACGCCTCCATTCCAACAAGAGCAATGGCTTGTTTAATCTTCTGCTTATCTTGTTTAGTAAATCTCCTAAAGTATCCTTTTTTTGAGGTTAAGCCCATGGCTACTACCTCCTCTACGGTTGCGGGGAACCCACGATTAAAGGTATTGGATTTTTGTGATACATAACCAATTTTGTTTTTTTGTTTAAATCTTTCGATGGATTGCCCGAATAAAGAAATAGAACCATTAGTTGGTTTTTCAAGACCAAGTAATAGCTTTATTAAGGTAGTTTTACCACCACCATTTGGACCAACTAAACCAATAAACTCACCGGATTTAATGGAAAAATCTATATTCGATAATGCTTGTCTGCTACCATAATAAAAATCGACACTATGCATGTTTACAATGTCTTCATTCATAGAAAAACTCCTTAAAGAAATATATAGAAACATTTTATCGTAATCATTCCGTTTTGTAAATATGAATTACTTGCTTCCATTAATTCATATCAGCTAAAATAAGCATAGCAAGTTAGACTAGCAAAGGATGGAGGAAAATCGATGAGTATTAAATTTTTTTGGTATCCAAAGTGCGGTACTTGTAGAAATGCAAAAAAATGGCTAGATGAAAATGGTGTGGATTATGAACCAATACATATTGTCGAAAATCCACCATCTGAAGAAGAATTAAGAGCAATTGTTCAAAAAAGTGATCTTCCGATAAAGAAATTCTTCAATACTAGTGGGAAAAAATATCGTGAACTAGGTCTAAAGGATAAAATTAACGAAGCTAGTGAGGAAGAATTAATTCAATATTTAGCTTCAGATGGTATGTTAATTAAGCGACCATTAGTTGTGGGTGACGAAGAAGTAACGGTAGGATTTAAAGAGGAAATATTTGACCAAACTTGGAAATAACGATTATATTAAATAGAGGAGAGCATTTACAAAAAGCTAATTAATAGTGGGGGCGTGCGAAACCCCACCAGTCTTAGTTTATGGAGGGTTTTAGATGAATTTACCAGAATCATTATTGTATTCAGAAGAACATGAGTGGGTAAAAAAAGAAGATGGAAAAGTAAGAATTGGTATTACAGATCATGCCCAATCAGAACTTGGTGATATTGTATTTATCGAATTACCTGAGGTTGGAGATGAAGTAGAAGCAGACGAGCCATTTGGCAGTGCAGAATCTGTGAAGACGGTCTCTGAGCTATATGCACCGGTTAGCGGTAAGGTCGTTGAGGTGAATGAAGATTTAGAGGATAGCCCAGAATTAGTAAACGAATCACCATATGAAAAGGCATGGATGATCGTAGTGGAACCTAGTGATGAGGCAGAATTTGATGATTTAATGTCTGCAGATGACTATGAGAATATGATTAATGAAGAGTAATCATTACGACAAGTTGGCATTCGCATAATAGGCGAATGCTTAATTTGTATAAGAATCTGTTCCGTTTTCATGTTAATACTCATAACTTTTATCCAATTATCCATACAATAAAGTAAGACTTCTAATTAGGGATGTCTTAGAGACAGATACTAATTTGTCTCCGGTGTTTGTAGTCTGATGAAGTAGGTGAGCCAATGCTAAATTTAGATACAAAACTAATTATCGTGGAAGGTCGAACAGATAAAGAAAAAATTGAAAAAGTGATTGATGATCAAGTGGAAATTGTTTGTACAAATGGAACCATTGGATTAGAACGGCTAGAAAATTTGATTGAAGCTTATCATATGGATCATCGCGATGTTTATATTCTAGTAGACGAGGATAATGCTGGAAAAAAGTTAAGGAAACAATTATCGAGAGAACTACCGCATGCTGTGCATATCTATGTTGATAAAGCTTTTAGGGAGGTTGCGGCAACCCCGGAACCTGAGCTCGCGGCAGCATTGATTTCTTCACACATCATGATAAATCCGAACTATTTGCTATAAAGGGGATAAATATGAAAGAAATAACAAAAGACAACTGGCGCCCATTTCACAAACCAGCAATTGTTTTTGTTCATACTCCTTTTTGTGCAACCTGTCAATTAGCAGAAAAAATGTTACATGTATTAGAAGAGGCAGACATCAATCTGACGATACATCGCATGAATGCCTCTTTTTTTCCAGAGTTTATGCAAAAAAATAAAATAGAGAGTGTTCCATCCCTATTATTAGTAAAAGAAGATGTGGTGGAATCACGATTATATGCGTTTGAGTCTGTTACGAAATTGTTTGGGGTGCTAGAAGATTGGAAGCAAAAATGGAGTATTTAGTAAAAAATACGAGTATTTAAGAAAAAATGGATAAATACCGTAATCATCTAATGATATCCTTCTTTAATGGTTACACAGTACTTCAGAATCGCCGTCAGTCAAGTTGGATGATAAAGAGGTTGATGGTAAAATATTATCTGTAATCAAAAGAAAGGATTGATTTATTATTAATGACCAACAGTTACATCTTAACTACACGACAGAGATGGAAAAAGCTATGCTACAAAACCATGGAGTTGGCTATGCACAATACAGTAGACAACTTTCTAAGCGAATGAACGTAGAAAGAGCTAGAGAGAAAAGTTACATGGAAAGCCAAAGAGTAGTCCAAGATGTAGAACGTCAAGTCCATAGATAAATCATTATAATAGAAATAAATAGAACAACAGCTGATCTTAGGCTGTTGTTTTTTTGCTTGTTACGAAGAAAACTAGTACTCTACGGTTACAGTTACAACACTATAATCAGTATTTAGACTTTTCTGAGAAGATTGTTGTCTTGGAATGTTCGATCATCTATGAGTAATTGTGATATAATATGAACCGAAGCGATGTTTTAATGGTTGATTATAGATTCGAAATAGTATAAGATTATAATGAGAATAAAGTGAGAATGGATGTAAATTTCACTTAATATCAAGATAAATATGTTTTGGAGGTTGTTATTTATGGCTAGATCTACTTTAGAAATTAAAGATCTTCATGTTGAAATTGAAGGTCAGGAAATATTAAAAGGTGTTAATTTAACGATTAATGGTGGGGAGTTCCATGCGGTAATGGGTCCAAATGGAACGGGTAAATCTACCTTAGCATCAGCAATAATGGGACATCCTAAATATGAGGTAACAAAAGGACAAATCCTATTAGATGGTGAAGATGTATTAGAAATGGAAGTAGATGAGCGTGCACAAGCAGGTTTATTCTTAGCAATGCAATATCCAAGTGAAATTAGTGGTGTGACCACATCTGATTTCTTACGTTCTTCTGTTAATGCACACCGTGAAGAAGGAGATGAAATTTCTTTAATGAAATTCATCAAAGAAATGGATTCTGCTATGGATTATCTAGAAATGGATAAGAACATGGCACAGCGTTACCTAAATGAAGGTTTCTCTGGTGGAGAGAAGAAAAGAAATGAAATTCTTCAATTAATGATGATCCAACCAGCTATTGCAATCCTTGATGAAATTGATTCAGGTCTTGATATCGATGCACTGAAAGTTGTAGCAAAAGGTATTAACAAAATGCGTAGTGACGATTTCGGTTGCTTAATTATTACACACTATCAACGTTTGCTAGATTACATTACACCTGATCATGTTCATATTATGATGCAAGGACGTGTCGTGAAATCAGGTGGACCAGAATTAGCACAAAGACTTGAAGCAGAAGGATATGAATGGATTAAAAAAGAACTTGGAATCGAAGATGAAACAGTAGGACAAAACGCATAAGGATTAGGAGGTATCGTATGACTGTGGAAACAAAATTACCATATGATCAGGAATATGTTCGGTCCTTTTCCGAAAAACGAAATGAACCGAAATGGATGCAAGACTTACGAATACAAGCATTAGATTTGGCAGCAGGATTAGAAATGCCAAAACCAGATAAAACACGTATTGTTCGTTGGAACTTTGATGATTATCAACATGATGTAGATGGTACTACCATTTCGTCATTAAATGAATTGCCAGAAGATATTCAAGTTTTCCTTGATATGGAAAATCAAAACGAAAACCTGGTTATTCAACGTAATCAAACAATTGCCTATAAATCGATTGCGCCTAAATTAGCAGAACAAGGTGTCATTTTAACCGATATTCAAACAGCATTGAAAGAACACAGTGAATTAGTTCAAAGATACTTTATGAAGGATGCGGTTCAAATAGATGAGCATCGTCTAACCGCTTTGCATACAGCATTGATGAACGGTGGTGTCTTTGTCTATGTACCAAAAAATGTACAGGTAGAGGAACCACTTCAAGCAATTTTCTGGCAGGAAGATCCAGAAGCGGCGACCTTTAATCATGTCATCGTGGTAGCAGAAGCGAATAGTTCTTTAACATATGTAGAAAATTATATTTCTCAAAACAAATCAGAAAATGCGGTAGCCAATATCGTTGCTGAAGTAATTGCACATGATAATGCAAGCATTAATTTTGGCTCTGTTGACAATTTCTCTAGTGGTACAACGGTGTATGTGAACCGTCGTGGTGTCGCATACCGAGATGCTAAAATCGAATGGAATTTAGGTCAAATGAATGACGGAAATACGGTTTCCGAAAATATTACTCATTTGATTGGTGACAATTCTTATTCTTATGCTAAAACCGTTGCCGTTGGCCGTGGTGACCAATCACAAAACTATACGGCGAAAATTGTGAACTATGGTAAACAATCAGAAGGTTTAATCCTTCAACATGGTGTAATGAAGGATAGTGCTTCCTCTATATTTAATGGTATTGGTAAGATTGAACATGGTGCATCAAAATCAAATGCAGAACAAGAGTCACGTGTCCTTATGCTAAGCAAGGATGCACGTGGTGATGCCAACCCAATTTTACTCATTGATGAAGATGATGTAACAGCAGGTCACGCTGCATCTGTAGGACGTGTTGATCCTGTTCAACTGTACTATTTAATGAGCCGTGGTATTTCTCAACAAGAAGCAGAACGATTAATTATTCATGGGTTCTTGGCACCAGTGGTAAAGGAAATACCAATCCAAGCAGTCCGTGAACAATTAACTGAGGTTATTGAAAGGAAAGTATACTAATGGATGCACGTGCCATTCGTGAGCAATTTCCTATTTTAAACCAAGAAGTTAATGGACATCCTTTAGTTTATTTAGACTCAGCAGCTACATCACAAAAGCCAATTGCAGTGATGGAAGCTTTAGATAATTACTATAAACAAAACAATTCCAATGTGCATCGTGGGGTGCATACATTAGGAACTAGAGCCACCGATCAGTATGAGGGTGCAAGAGATAAAGTAAAGCAGTTTATTCATGCCTCCTCAACTGAAGAGGTGATTTTTACAAGAGGAACTACTACTTCTATCAATATGATCGGCTATGGTTATGCTCGTCATTTTCTACAAGAAGGTGACGAAATTGTGCTTACACAAATGGAGCACCACAGTAATATTATTCCATGGCAGCAGGCGGCTAAGTATACTGGAGCAAAGCTAAAGTATATACCGATGGAAGAGGATGGGACCCTTTCCTTAGATGCGGTTCGTTCGACCATTACCGAGGCAACTAAAATAGTGGCGATTGCCCATGTTTCCAATGTATTAGGAACCATTAATCCTGTGAAGGAAATAGCAGAAATTGCTCACCAAAATGGAGCGATAATTGTCGTAGATGGCGCGCAAGGTGTTCCTCATATGAAGGTGGACGTACAAGAGTTAGATTGTGATTTTTATGCTTTCTCTGGACATAAAATGTGCGGACCAACTGGTGTAGGTGTTCTCTATGGAAAAAAAGCATTGCTTGAGAAAATGGAGCCAGTAGAATTTGGTGGAGAAATGATTGATTTTGTTGATCTATATGATTCTACATGGAAAGAGCTTCCTTGGAAGTTTGAAGGTGGAACCCCTATTATTGCTGGGGCAATTGGCTTAGGAGCCGCCATTGATTTTCTTCAAGAGGTAGGTTTAGATAACATTGAAAAGCAAGAACAAGAAATTGTTCAATATGCCCAATCAAAATTATCAGAGGTAGAAGGAATAACGATTTACGGACCTGTAAATCGGGGAGGACTTATCACCTTTAATATCGAGGGAGTTCATCCGCATGATACGGCTACAGTACTAGATGCAGAAGGAATTGCGGTACGTGCAGGTCATCACTGTGCTCAGCCATTAATGAAATGGCTAGATGTTACCGCAACTGCAAGGGCAAGCTTTTACTTGTATAATACGACGGATGATGTTGACCGCCTAGTGGAAGGAATACAACGAGCGAAGGAGTATTTCGGCGATGTCTTTTAATAACTTAGATACACTGTACCGACAAGTCATTATGGATCATTATAAAAATCCGCGTAATCGTGGAAGTTTAGACAATGGATCTGTTACAATTGATATGAATAACCCTACTTGTGGGGATCGAATTGAGTTACACCTTCAAATTGATGATGGCATTGTTCAAGATGCTAAATTCGAGGGGGAGGGTTGTTCTATCAGTATGTCATCCGCATCAATGATGACCCAAGCAATTAAAGGAAAAAAAGTAGAAGATGCCTTAAAGATGTCTTCGATCTTTTCTGATATGATGCTTGGTGAAGATGTAGAAGAAGTGGATTTCGATTTAGGAGATATTGAAGCATTACAAGGTGTTTCTAAATTTCCTGCAAGAATTAAATGTGCAACCTTGTCGTGGAAGGCGATGGAAAAAGCGGTCGCAACAGATCAAGAGCACTAAGCAAGAAATCCCAATATAGGAGGTATTAACATGGCGAAAAAAGCACCTGAAATTGGCGAATATAAATATGGTTTCCATGATAGAGATGTTTCCATTTTCCGTACAGAAAAAGGTTTAACTCGTAAAGTCGTGGAAGAGATTTCTCGAATGAAGGAAGAACCTGAGTGGATGCTAGAATTCCGCTTAAAAGCATTAGAACAATTTTATAAAAAACCGATGCCACAATGGGGTGGTGATCTTTCAGAGCTTGACTTTGATGAAATTACGTATTACGTAAAACCATCCGAGCGTTCTGAACGTTCTTGGGATGAAGTACCTGATGAAATCAAACAAACTTTTGATAAATTAGGTATTCCAGAAGCAGAGCAAAAATATCTTGCAGGTGTTTCTGCACAATATGAATCTGAAGTGGTTTATCACAATTTAAAGGAAGACCTAGAAGAGCTAGGTATTGTCTTTAAAGATACGGATACTGCTCTAAAAGAAAATGAAGATTTATTTAAAGAATACTTCGGTAAAGTTATTCCAGCGTCAGATAATAAATTCGCTGCCCTTAACTCTGCCGTATGGTCTGGTGGTTCCTTTATCTATGTACCTAAAGGAGTAAAAGCTGATACACCACTCCAAGCATATTTTCGAATTAACTCAGAAAATATGGGTCAATTCGAACGTACGCTTATCATTGTGGACGAAGGAGCTTCCGTACACTATGTAGAAGGTTGTACAGCACCAACTTATACAACAAACTCTCTTCACAGTGCAGTTGTAGAGATCTTTGTTAAAAAGGATGCATATTGCCGTTATACAACCATTCAAAACTGGGCAAACAATGTGTATAACCTTGTAACAAAACGTGCAACATGTGATGCGAATGCCACAATGGAATGGATTGATGGTAACATTGGTTCCAAATTAACGATGAAATACCCTGCGATTATTTTGAAAGGAGAAGGTGCGCGTGGTAATACCCTTTCCATTGCATTAGCAGGTAAAGGGCAACACCAGCATGCTGGTGCCAAGATGCATCACTTAGCACCAAATACTTCTTCCACAATCGTATCTAAATCAATTTCTAAACAAGGTGGTAAAGTAACCTATTTAGGTATGGTTCACTTTGGTCGTAAAGCGGAAGGTGCGCGCTCTAATATTGAGTGTGACACATTAATTATGGATAATAAGTCAACATCTGATACGATTCCTTATAATGAGATTCTAAATGAAAACATTTCGCTTGAGCATGAAGCAAAAGTTTCTAAGGTTTCTGAGGAACAATTATTCTATCTCATGAGTCGTGGTCTTTCAGAGGAAGAAGCAACGGAAATGATTGTAATGGGCTTTATCGAGCCATTTACAAAAGAACTACCAATGGAATACGCAGTAGAAATGAACCGTTTGATCAAGTTTGAAATGGAAGGCTCAATCGGTTAATATGAAAAGACCCTTGCTACACAAAGTGTGTGGCAGGGGTCTAATTTATTTTGTATATTCATGCCAGATTTGTGCCTCTTTTCTCGTGTGGCAGAGGAGGAAAACGTAGCAGGCATTCCAGGCTTTGGGAAGAGATCAATCGAAATGGTACTTATCAAGTAGGTAAAGCCCAAAAAGCCAGCGTCTACCCTCAAAATGGTACTTATC
>NZ_QGTD01000016.1 GCF_003176895.1 Gracilibacillus dipsosauri | reverse complement strand
GGTTTAAGTGCCAAATGAGACTCATTATTTGTATTTTTGGTACTTAGGCGAGGTTTAAGTGCCAAATGAGACTCATTATTTTTATTTTCGGTACTTAGGAGAGGTTTAAGTGCCATTTTGAATTTTAGCTCTTAGAAGAAATTCTTAGATAATATCCGTCTGGATCGATAATTCTAAAATCATCCAGCCCCCATGGCCTACTTTTCAGTTCCGTTTCGATAGGATGCCCACTTGTGACTACTTTTTGATAAATATCTTTCACTTCTTCTACTTCTAAAACGATTTCTACGCCTAAACCAAATGGCTGTCCCCTACGAGCTTTCAGGGGATGACATCCCGGCAAATTTTCCATTTCACTTATTCCTAGCACCACATCCCCTTTCCTTACAGGTAGGTAATTTTTATTCCTATCTTCTGGCAAGCTAAAACCTAGCACATTATGATAAAATTCGATGGACTTTTCTATATTCCTCACGAATAATTCCAGTCTTAGTTTCATTTTGGGATTTCCTTTCTTAAAAACTACCAGATTTCCTTATTATGTTCTTCAACATCTCCCATATCCAGTACTCCACCTTTTTCTACCCTCAACGAATATTTCAAATAACCATGCGTCTCTGCCTTCAATCCTTCCATATCAAATCCACTTCCATTATATAATACAGATTCATATTCATAACCTTGTTCATCGAGAATATTTTTTACCTTTCTAGCTGCCGAAAGAAAATCTTCTTTTGTTTGTTCCGTTGAATCTAGTTGTACAAAAATTTCCATCGGTTTGTCTAGTGCTAGTTCCTTACTCCATTTGACATCATCTTCAAATTTTCCTTTTAATACTTCCAATTGGATTTCCACAAGATGAATTGTGTCCATTTTCTCCGAAAGCAGTGGGGAAATTTCCTGGTGTGCCTGTTTACTTAAACGATTCGCCATTTCTTGGTCTAAATTTTCATAATAGATGCCATCCCAGCTGACGGTTGGATTGAAAAAGCCTCTGACCTTAAATTCATATTGCTTTACATTGCCTTCTTGGTCTGTAGAACCAACCTCAATGACGGAATATTGATATTCACTGAATTTAAAATTATAAAATCCTTCTTTAATTTGAAGCTCTTGGTCGAAATAGGTTTCTTCCAAATAGTCTTCTAAAACCTCTTTAGAGATATATTTGCTTATTGGATTTCCATTAAACGCATTGTATAAAAAAAGCACAAATCCGATTATCACCACAAGAAGCACAACGAAGAATAGCTTCTTTTTATTCATAAGATGTCCTCCTTTTTTTTCAGCTTTTTAAATAAAAGTCCAATGACACTTCCAATTAATGCGAACAAATAATGTATAGCGGATACCATAACTGACGCTTGGAGTACATCGAATCCATACATTAACATGGAAAATTCAGCATCGATTTGACCGGCCAAATAAGCGGAAATCCCTTTTATTACAGACCAAATAAAAATCGGAATAAATGAAAAAAGAAAGACCATTTTCATATCGGAATAAAAGAGATAAATCAATAGACCTAGTACAGTATACCAAAGAATGAAGCCAAAACTATCGTTTATTAATGCTGTTTTAATCGCTAATAGGAAAGAAAGTCCAACGAAAATAATTTGGTATAGGGAAAGTCTTCGATTAATCTTTTTGAACATCTTATCCCGATCAGACTCCGATGTCTCAGGGATCTCTTCTTTTTCTAAAGGATTCTGAAGTACTTTTGCAAGTTTTTGAAGCTCTTCATTTTTCTCCATTTGTTCTTCTATCCATTCCTTAGTCGCATCACTCAACAACCCTTCCTGATATAGAGGAAGGAGATCTTCTACTATATGTCCAACATGTTTATCCATTTTGATCATCCAATTCTTTTTGAATTATTAACTTAGCTCGATGGAAAATAATCCGCGTATGGTTTTCACTCTTATTGACTAATGTTGCAATTTCCTTAAAAGACAATTCACCATAAACTCGTAACATAACAATTTCTTTGGGGACATCTTCTAATTGATTAATAGCCTCATTCAACGTTTTTTGTTTTTCCTTTTCCAACAGTTGTTCCTCAGGAGAAATCGGGTTACGTTCCTCTTTGGGGAGCTTTTCTAGAAGAAGATTCTGATACCTTTTGCTTCGATAAAAATTTCTTAACCGATTTTTGGCAATCGCAAAGAGCCAAGTATCTAAGGTAGACTCATAGGAAAACGTATGAAACTTTTTAATCGCTTGATAAAAAACCTCTTGGGTCAGGTCTTCAGCTATTTGTTTATTAACTGTTTTCACATAAAAGAAGGCATAAATTCTCGGATACACCTCTTTGTAAAGTTCCTCTAGTTTCATAACGCTTCCCCTTCTCTTAGATCCTAACAGTTAAGCCCGTTTTTATCTGTTCATATGATTAGTAACACGAAAAGAGTGTTTGTTACAAAAAAAGTATTTTTTTTGATTGGATATTATTACTTTGGACATTTCTATATTAGTTTCCTGAACGTAAAAAAGACAAGGCTTAATACCTTGTCCGATACTTGGATCATAATATTTAATTATTTGTGTGCTTGGATTAGATACAGTGGTCAGGGGTATAAAACACCTCGTCAATTTTATTGTTAAAAGGTTTTAAATATAATATAAGCATCCATTCCGTGAAATTACGTTCTATTTTGCTATTAAATTAATGAAGTTACCTTTCTATCTTCACCCTTTAAACCAATCAAGTTAGATCTGTAAATTTCAAATTCACAAGAAAATACTATTTCGTCCCTTACGAAACTTTCAACTTCTACCGTTGTACGACGTTTTCCCAAATCTGTTCCTTTTACTTTCGCTTTCGCAATAATCATTTCATTTTGTTTAACCTGTTTTAGAAAATGGATGTTAGCCTTCGATGTTAAAGCCAATTCATCATTTATAACTGCTATCGCTAATGAATTAGCTTGTGCAAACAGGTAATGTCCTCGAACAATCTGATTACGACTAAACACATGTTCCTTTTCTTCTATTTCTAAAATAGATACTGCAGATTTCTCCAGTTCTAAATCAATAATCTCTCCGATTACTTCTTCAATAGGTAATGATCGAATCTCTTCCTTGAGATTATGATAGGCAATATCTTTTATGCGGTCTCTTAATCCTGGAATAGATAACTCAAGTCGGTCTAATCTTATGGTTTGTATACTTACGTTAAGTTTTTTTGCTATATCCTTATCCTTTATAAACGGAGTCTCCGAAATTAGTTGTTTTAGCAATGCTTGTCGTTTCTCTTTTTTCCCCATCATGTCACACACCTTTTGCATTACTTCTGGTTGGAGAGAACTTCGATTCCTACATCTATTGTTTTCTCTCTTCCCATAAAATTTAATAATATTTTCGCTCTATTTTTACGTTTATCTATCTTCCTAATAATACCTTCCATTCCTTTTAGAGGACCAGATTTAACCAATACTTTTGAATTTTCAATATATACTTTTGAAAAGTCAATGATGTCATCTTTACTAAGTAGCTTTAATAAAGGAATAATTTCTTCCTCATCTATCTTAGTAAACGTTTCTCCCGTATTTTTCGAATAATATCCGCCCCTGTTTACAAGTCTATAAAAGTTAGGTATCTTTTTAATTTTGTGGTAGATATAAGAATTCATATTAGTTTTTACTAGAACATAACCGGGGAATAAGTATCTTTTTACATGATAGACCTTACCTGATCTCCTCTCAGGAATCTTCCTTTTAGGAATGACCGAATCCAGTATGGTGTTATCAAAATTTAATTTAAGATTTTTTTGAACCTCTTCTTCCTTTCCAGACTCTACAAAAAGCGCATACCAATCCATCATAAACTACCTCTCTTTTGTTTATATTTAAATCTCACGCTCTAGGCATTTTGAAATGCAATAAACGTGAGTAAAACATCTTTTTTGAATTGAATGATGCTTTTGTCTCTTCCCACTTGGGAGATCTTTAAATAATTATTGTGTTATTTATTAGAGAATTGAAGTTCTTAAAAACTGGAATCATGCTTAACTTTTAAATAGTGGAATCATTTATGAAGTAACTTAGAAGAGAGTTTTTTATTTACTGGAAATGCTATTCATCGATATCTTTCCCATTAATATAACTGAAAAAATCACTTGGAGTTTTTTACTTATAAGACTATTTCTACACTGATTTACGATTTCCTCCTTTTTTTGATAAATTTTACACTTTTTTATTATACAAACATCAAATTGTACTTAGATTTTTTCTTTTTTCTTACATATTCTCTTGCACCCAGCCTTGATTTTCTACATACCATTTTATTGTTTTCTTTAGACCAAATTCGAGAGCATATTGGGGTTGCCAGCCCAATTTTTTAATTTTGGTTGCATCAATTCCATACCGGCGATCATGACCTGGACGATCTTTTACAAAAGTGATTAATGATTCCGGTTTTTCTAATTCAGCCAAAATCATTTTTACGATTTGTAAATTGGTCTTTTCGTTGTTACCACCAACATTATAAACAGATCCAACTTTACCCTTTTGCATAACCAAATCGATAGCCCGACAGTGATCTTCCACATATAACCAATCACGTACGTTAAGACCATCCCCATAAATCGGCAAAGGTTTATGATTCAATGCATTCATAATAACCAATGGAATTAATTTTTCTGGAAATTGATAAGGGCCGTAATTATTGGAACAACGAATAATAGTAACAGGTAAACCATAAGTTTGATAATAAGAAATTACGAGCAAATCGCTGCCTGCTTTACTTGCAGAGTATGGGCTACTTGGGGCCAATGGAGTCTCTTCCGTAAATAACCCAGTCTCTCCCAATGAACCATATACCTCATCTGTTGAAATCTGTAGAAATCGTTCTACTGCGTATTTTTTTGCCGTATCTAGTAATATTTGAGTACCTAGGATATTCGTTTTTACAAAAATATCAGGATCGAGAATACTTCGATCAACATGAGATTCCGCAGCAAAATTTACAATCCTATCAATGCCCATTTTGAATATATCTTCTAGTAGAGCTCTATCCGTTATACTACCTTTCACGAAATGAAAATTTGGATTTTTTCTAAAAGTAATTAAATGCTTATGGTTTCCAGCATATGTCATTGCATCTAGAATAATAAATTTATCATCAGGATGCTCACTGGACATATAATTTAGAAAATTACTGCCAATAAAACCTGCTCCACCAGTAACTAATACTTTCACTATTTTTCCTCCATTAAAATTCTAGAATACTTTCATCTATATTAGCTTTAGCAAACGGTTCATGATATTCGGCTAACCGAATTAGATATTTTCCATACTCACTTTTTTCTAAAGGAATGGCTAATTTAAGTAGTTTGTCCCTAGATATGTATCCTTTTCGAAAAGAGATTTCTTCTATACATGCAACTTTTAAACTCTGACGTTTTTCAATCGTTTGTATAAACAATGATGCTTCTATTAATGATTCATGAGTTCCCGTATCTAACCATGCAAATCCTCGTCCTAATAGCTCGACCGTCAATTGATTGGACTCTAAATATACCTTATTCACATCTGTAATTTCTAACTCCCCTCTTTTGGATGGTTGGAGGGTTTTAGCGATATCAACGACTTGGTTATCATAAAAGTACAATCCAGTTACAGCATAGTTTGACTTAGGATAGGGTGGCTTCTCTTCAATAGACAGAACAGTACCATCATTATTAAATTCAACCACACCAAATCTATTAGGATCACTGACATAATATCCGAAAATCGTCGCTCCCATTTGTTTTAAAGAAATTCTTTCTAGTATTTTAGTAAAGCCATGTCCATAAAAAATATTATCTCCTAATATTAATGCTACATGATCATTGTTAATAAATTTTTCCCCAATTAAAAAGGCTTGTGCAATTCCATTAGGAGAATCCTGTACGGCATAAGAAAGATTAATTCCAAGATGTGAGCCGTTCCCGAAGAGTTGTTCGAATCTAGGTATGTCTTTAGGAGTAGATATGATAAGAATCTCACGAATTCCAGCTAACATCAGTACTGATAAAGGGTAATAGATCATAGGTTTATCATATACTGGAAGTAACTGCTTAGAAATGGATTTGGTTAATGGATAAAGTCTTGTCCCACTGCCACCAGCTAATATAATTCCTTTCATTTGATATACCAACCTTTTCTATCCCTAAATATTTTTTAGTGTAACCAATGAACATTGCATCTTAAATGTTGAAATATCGGTGGGCTCACGCAAATTATTTCCCGGGTAAGAATTTCTTACCCGGCTAAACTATTCCACCGGTTTTTCACCAACGGCTAGGCACAATTGGCGGACAATGGCATGATGCTTATCTTGCACCATCTTTCTCCAGCCAACGGAAACCTTTGCAAGATCTTTACTGGATAAAAAACCATCCTTCATTAACTTATATGGAATACCTACACCTTCTGATTGAAAGAACATTTCATCCCCTAATAAACTGCTATGAGCATTGACAATATCAAACTGTACATTGGAGAACCCACCATCTTTTAAAAGGATCGGCAATTCCCTTCCAATTTTAGGATTGCCTCCTTCTGCAAATCTTGCCTGACAGTAGGCATCATATAACTCCCTTAAACCCGGAACAGGAGGGTAGGTCATAATATGCATTTCAAAATCATTATCCACTACCATTAACTTTCCGCCTGGCTTCAATATACGGTATATCTCCTGAACCGCTTTTATCGGTTCGGGTAAATGTTCCAACACCAAGCGAGTAATGGCAACATCATAGCTGTTATCCTCCATTCCTGTTTGCATAATATTACCTTCATGAACTTGCCATCTTTTTTGGTTTTTTTCCCTTAAATAATCTTTGGCATAATTGGCTAACAAGGGGTCAATCTCTAGTCCAGTTACATTTGCTTGTGGGATATGGTTTAATAGCTTCTCTATCAAAAAGCCTGGACCAGAACCTAACTCAATAATCGTTGTCGCGTTTGCCAATCCATGCTCTTGATAGTGCCTCCATTCATTATCCCAAAATAAATTAACCTGCGCCTTTAACCGTTTTATTTCACCTTGAACATCATTAGCTATAGAAGCAATCTGATAAGAACCCGACGAATTCATCATTTTTCTAGCAGGAAAATGGGATATTCCTGCCTTCCCCCCCTTCAAGAGATGCTAATAGATGCAAAAAAAGATATATTTAATCTTACTATCATCCAGAAAGATTAGTTGCTTGAAAGTTTTGAATGTTGACTATCATTGGGAGTGGGATGTTGATGTTTGACTTGGGGATAATTCTTGATCCATCTCATTTTGTAGTCGCTTTAAGCTGAAGGCAACAAATGCCACAGAAACAACTGCTGAGCAAAAATCTGAAATCGGTCCAGAAATGAATACTCCTTGGATACCTAAAAATTGTGGTAGAATTAGTAACGCAGGGATTAGGATCACCACTTGTCGGACTAAGCTGAGAAAAATGGATTGTTTGGCCTTACCTAATGCTTGAAAATACCCCGCCCCGATAATTTGTAAACCGATGAGTGGAGTAAAGAGCAGGAAAATCACCATCGCACGACCACCGAATTCAACTAATTCTTCATTCTGGTTAAATATAGAAACTAGGCTTTCTGGCATAAAATAAATAAAAAGAGAAGCAAACACGGCAAAAACGGTGGATAATGCAAATGCCGAAACTAGCATACTTTTAACTCTTTTATAGTTCTTAGCCCCGAAATTATAGCCAATAATTGGCTGAATTCCCATGCTAATACCCCAAATCGGGAGCATAATAAAGGTTTGTACTGCATTAACGACATTCATTCCTGCAATTGCCGTACTTCCACCATACTTTAGCAGGACATTATTCAACACAATCATCTGCACGCTGGTCGCCATCTGTGTAATAAAGGATCCTACTCCCAAAGCAAAGATTCGCCCGACCAAAGTTCCGCTAAGCCGAAGGTTTTTTACACGAATTTTTAATACACTTTTACCTGTAAAAAAGTGAGACATTACCCAAATGAAGGATATCAATTGAGAAATTGCTGTTGCCAGAGCTGCACCTTCCATTCCCCAATCAAAGCCAAAAATAAAGATAGGAGCTAAAATGACATTAAGTATAGAACCAATCAACAAAGTGAGCATCGATTTTTTGGGATTACCATCAGCCCTGAGAAAATTATTCATGCCCGATCCCACGATCATAAAAATACTGGCTATGAGGATTATGCGCGTATAATCTGCTGCAGGTGTCAATATTTCTTCATTTGCACCAAACGCTGTTAGAACGGGCTCCAAAAAAATCCAGCAGAGAACCGTGAATACTACGGAAACCGAAATTAAAAGGGTTAATGCATTCCCCATTACTCGCTCGGCTTCTTCATTATTTTCCTCTCCTAGGCGAATAGAAGTCAGTGCGGTTGCACCTGTACCTATAAGATTGGAGAAGGCCATAATCGTCATCATCACTGGAAAGGCTACAGCAATGCCGGCCATCCCAATGTCACCCACCCCATTACCAATAAAAATCCTATCAACGATATTATAGGAGGCACCAACAAATAAACCGATAATCACAGGTAATGAATAAGTAAAGAGTAACTTAACTGTATTTTCCTCAAGCATAGCTTTTGTTTTGTCCATATTTCTCCCCCGTTTTTTAAAAATTTTTTATTTCAATAAAATGATATTTCTTCATAATCAATATCGTAAATTAGGCGTCCTACCTCCTTCATCCGGGCCTCATCCAACTGTTGCATAAACTCCATATATTTTTCCTCCCACTCCTCACTTGCTTCTGTACCATCAGCAACAATGTCTAGAAACTCACGATCATCCCCTCGTAATTCTTCATAAAAGACAATTTTAGCAAAAATAGCCAATTCAATATCTCCGAATGTAGCAAAAAGCGCATCATATTCGTCACCAAATAAGCTCCCCGAATTTAGTAAGTCTAAATAATCATGGAGAGAAACGAAATGATCCCGAATGATTCGAACTTTTTCTTCCAGATTGTCGCTTTCCATGATCTGATCTACCAATTCTCGCATTTTCATATCACTCATACGATCATTCTCATTTAACATTAGTACCATTGGTTTTTCGCGTTCTTCCTCTTCTCGAATAATCAGCATTTCAAAATTACCAATCTCGGTTGCGTTGTTTACCCTTTGAATTAATTCATCGCGATACAAATCGATATAATGGTTAAGTGCTTGATCCGTTTGAAGCTCCTCCTGTAATCTGCTAAATGCTTCATGAATTAACCTGATCCTTTGATCCGCATCACATGTTGTAAACATTCGGTTCAACTGTTCATATTGAAAATCAGAAATTCTAACCTCATTAGCCTTTCCTCCGGCAAGCAGTGAGAATACAGCATTGTTTATGATTAATTCAAAGATATTAAAAAGCTCAATCTGATAGTTAAAGCGGTGTTTTTTTCCGAAATTTTTCAACACATACATTAAATCTGAATGACTAAATAGATGACAAAATTTTGTCTCCATTAGCAATCGTTCTAGATACTGTTTCATATAAAAAACACCTTGAAGTCGCATATCATCAATGGCTAGAGGATAGTCAATACTTGCCATCGTATTTTGTGCTTCAAAAACAATATCATAATGGTTCATAAAAACAGGTAAGGATTCATCGATGGTCATATTATAAGCATCCACTGGGACATCTAGTTGCATCTCAACTACCTCTCGATACAGCTGTTTGGACTGTTCAAAATACTGACTAAGTAATTCTAGGCCTTTTTCATGTATTTTTTTTACACTGTCGGTATTTAAATGAGAAATAGCCTCTTCTGGTTCGTTAAAATGAAGGGTATAGGCATCCATGGCATACATCAGAGAAACCATAATCCCTTGTGCTTTATCCGATGTCACGGAAGTACTTTCCCCTTGGGTATGCTTCCGTATTAATTGCTGCAGGATCTGCATAATCTCTATCTGTATCTGGTAAACCTTCTGACCTGTAATAAGCCCCACCCGCTGTCCTTCATATAAAAGAGACATGGTATATTGATTTCGCGTTAACTGTGAACGATCAATCTTAATATTAGAAATGGAGCGTTTACCATCTTGCGAGTTATCTAATTCCATGTTTTATCATCACCTTCAAAGGAGGACTCATTACTTAACAAATCCCTTCTGAAATTTTCTGCGAGTTGCTCCATTCTACTTCTTAATAGCTCTACCGATCCAGCACAGGGTCCATTAAAATCCTCCATCATCTGATGAATAAGTTTCACATCCCCGATCTTATCTTCCGTTTCATTTCTAAGATGATAAAAAATCTCCTGAAGATCGTTTAGTGTCTCCACATAATGTTCCTGGTTCATATAAGGCGAGGCAGCAAATACTTCAATTAATTCCTTTAACACTTCGGTGCTTAATTCGACTCGTGCATAGTCATGAAGGACTTTATTTCTAGAGGTAATCAGTGTTTTGACATCATTTGGTGTAAGAACAAGGCCGTGTTCTTTAATTTTTTTATTTAAATCGAGTAATTCCGTCATTGTTTTCGACTGAGGAGATAGTTGGACGGAATTCAAAAAACGGGATAAATCCATAGCCTTTCTTCCTTTCTATAAACTTCTAAAAAATGTGTTGACTTTTACATTAAAATATGATATGATTATAGTGGAGCATTTTAATGTATTGTATTATGAATTTATCCCATTTGTTTACATATGTCAATAGGTTTATTCATCTCATTACATAAACGAACCCCCTGTTTGTGATTCTAACAGGGGGTTATTGCTGTCATAGACCTATTATGAGATATTTCTTTCCTCCTTAAAAATATTTAAAATCTCAACGGCTTTTTTATAGCCGCCCGCTTTCTCAAAAGAATGTTTGATTCTTCTCAAATTGTCACGATATTGGCTCTTTTGCACGGAGTCGAGCGCTTCTCTTAATATATCTGAGGTTAATGTTTCTTTATCTAGCGTTATGGATGCCCCCAGCCTAGCAAACCGATCAGCCATATAAGGTTGATCCCCACCAATAGGCAGCACTACAAAAGGAATTTCTTGATAGACTAAATCACTTGTGGTATTTAAACCGCCATGCGTAACAGCAACCTGTGTATATTTAAGTATCTCATCTTGGGGAACATAATTTCTCATAATCACATTATCTGGAATATCAAATGGAGAAAGATCCGTATTATAGGCAGTGATGACTACAACGGTGTCTTTTTCATGACGAAAGGCTTCAAAAAATATGTTGTAAACATCTAAATTCACTTTATTAAAGGCTGTTCCTAAGGAAATATAGATCACTTTTTTATCTTTCAGTTGATCAAAGGGAAAATCCATCTTTTCCTTTAATGTACTAACAGGTCCACCAATAAATCGAAAACTTTCATCATAATCGACGGGATTAGTAACAAAGTAATCAGAAGTGTAGGCAATATTCAGGTCGGCATAATGTGGGGACATCCCCATTAAATTTGGAACTTCTATACGATAAGCCTCATTCATCCTCTTTACCATGGTTTTGTATTCTTTAAAAGCTGGATGATCATACATTTTCTCCATTCCAGCCATATTTTTATTTGCTGGCAATAATTCTTCAGGCCTAGCGAAAACTGCATGAGAAGCGACAGTTGGAACTTTTAAAATTTGACCAATGATATGACCAATAGGATACATGGAATCATAAATGAGGTAATCAATGGATTCATCAGCAATTTCATCCAAAATATGATGAACCACCTTTTCTGTTGATAACACCATCCTTAAAGCTATATCAAAAAATTGCTCATTCTTCTTCAGATGAGAATTTTCTTTGGGTAGTTTGGCATGCTCTCCAAGACTTCTAAAAATTGCTCCCGTTTTAGCAATCTTCTTCTGATAATCATCTGTACAAAAGTAAATCACTTCGTCTCCTTGATCGACTAATTCCGTCACCAAGCCTAACGTTGGATTCACATGGCCATGTGAAGGTCCATTTAAAAATAATACCTTTGCCATTTATACCACTCCCCTGTTATATTAAAATATTAATGACGTAATCCCCGAGCCATCACTTGGTCTAATTGCTTTCTTAAATGCTCCATTCCTTGTCTTGTGGCATCTATTGCATCTAGCTCTCCTTCATATTCAAAGGAACAATATCCCTCATAACCATCTGATACCATTTTGGTAAATAGCGACGAATAATCCATTACCCCTTGGCCATGAGCCACTGATTTTAAATATCTCCCATCTACAGACTGGGTCTCCGTTTCCTCTGTTACGAACTGCCAATCTTTTAAATGGACATTCACCGTGTATTTTTTTAGCATTTCATAGGCTTTAAGAGGATCCTCTCCTGCCACTAACATATTGCCATAGTCAAAGGTTAATTTGAGTCCAGGGACTTGATCCAAAATATTTGTCACTTCAGCTACACTGCAAAAAGGAGTCTGGAGTGCAGGATAATTTTCAATTGTTAGCACAACACCTTTCGATTCGGCATAAGGTGTAATCTTTTGTAATGCAGAAATAATGCGTGGTAGCCCCTTTTGTTTATCTTCTTCACTGGCAATAAACTGTGGAATAGCCGGCACCAGCATTACCATTGGTGCGGAAAGCTCCACTGCCTTATCAATAATTTGCTGACAGAGTGCTATATTGTCTGAATGGGTATCCTCCTGCTGTACTGCTAAATCAACAAAGGCATTGATACATGAAATCTTCATCTGATGATTTTCCAACATTGTTTTAATTTCTCCGGTTGGCCGACTAAAATCAAACATCAATAACTCAATCGCATCAAATCCTTCATTTTCGGCAAATGCAATAACATCCTCCAACTTCATTTCTCCAGAACGCATCTTAGAAACTAGTGAATATGTCATTAAACTAAATTTCATTTTACCTTCATTCCTTCCCTTTATTTAAACTATTATTATTCATACAATTTCTTGCATAACGACACAATATCCGCTTGTGAAGCCGGATCGAACAGTAGTGTCATATGGCTAGTAGATTCTACATCTAACAGGTGAAAACGAGGGAAAACCCTCACCCACTCCTCCCAATAACTTGTATGATCAATACTAAAGTCATCTCTATCCGTTGTCATATAGGACATAAGCTCACCATAAAATAAACCGCTTTGATTTCGGACATAATAGCAAGTAACCTCGGAAGCATTCGGCAGGGTCGATAAAGTGTACTGCTCTATTTCAAATGCCTCCTGCATTCGTAAATGCCGCAGAAACAAATCCAATAATGCCTCCTCCGATAACGTTAAAGAAAGCCCTCGTTCTCTTCCAAGTCGGATTAGTTCTATCAAAAATGACTTCTCATCGTTATACTCAGGAATTTCTTTGTTATGAATCAGGTTTTTCAAAATGTGATCTGCTTCCTTCTTGTTACGATTTAACAATGCCATATTAACTGCTTGCAAGGCTTTGCTTTGAGGACTGAGCTGTATTTTTTCCCAACTAGAGAGATCAGGAGAATCTATCAATACCAGAGTGCTAACGGTCTCTCCTGCCTTCTGCAGTTGACGGATGACTTCATATGCCAATACTCCTCCCAAAGAATACCCACCTAAATCATAGGGACCTTTCGCCTGCTTGCTTTGGATTATTTTGACATAATAGGCGGCTATTGCTTCCACTCCTTTTATAGGAGTATGTTCTGTCAAATGTCCTTTCGCCTGTATCCCATAAAATGGTCGTTTGCTTTTTTCTGCAAGCATTTGAAATCCTTCTACTCCTCCACCTTCCCCGTGTATCCAAAATACCGGTCTTCCACTAAAATGCTGATTCAAATGAAGAAGTTCTGGAAATTTGGATGTGGCAGAGGCTACATGAAACGCTGGCATTATTTTTTCCATCACTTCTGGTCGATTGACAAGGGTTTTCTCTTGCATCACCCATTCTTTTTCTACTACCTTCGTTAAGTCTTCCTTTAGGTTTGTCACCATATGTTGCTTTAACAGTGTCAAGGATTCCCTCGGCTTCTCGGCCAATTCTCTCGCTAACTTAATTGCATAAGGCAAGACATCCTTTCTCGGAAGAACAGGAACCAACGCCCCTCGCTCGGCCAGTTCAGCACCCTTGAAATTTTTTCCGGTAAATAAAAACTCCTGTGCCAAAGGATGACCCAAAACACGAGGCAAAATCAACGTTGCTCCATCACCAGGTGTAAAACCATAACTCATATGATTACAGGCATATTTACTTTCCCGGCTCATAATAACAAAATCACAAAACATACCTAGGCATAACCCTCCTCCCAAGCCATGCCCTTGCATTGCTGCAATAACGGGAATATCACACTCCATCGACAAACTATAGAGATGAAGATCCGTCATTTTCGCTTTGCCCTCATACAGTGCCAACAAACCTTCTTGTGTGCCACCACAGGCAAAATACGTATCATAACCTGTAAGGATAACCACTTTGCAATTTGTATTGTTTTTCAACGATTCAAAAGCTTGCATAAGACCAGAAATCAATTCTGTAGAAAAAGTATTTTTATGTTTACGATCTTGCATGGAAACCTGGACAATCCCTGGTTCAATCTCTCGACAATCGACGACTGAATCTTGTAAAGTTAAGGCTTCTTTTTCCTTCCGTTTTCCTTGATCACCCCCTTCCTCTTGAGGTGATTGATCTAGAAAAGTCGCAAGCTCATCATAAGCTTGTTGAACAGTAATTTTATCTGATTGAAGCGCACGAAATATTTCCTTTGTATCCATAAATGCCGTTCCTCCCCTCATTTCCCAAATAGATTATGAATCCGTTCCCTTACTTCCTGTTGGTGAAAGGTTTTTTCATGCATGGTCACTTCTTGTTCGATAATGGAAGGTAATTCCTGACGTATCGGAGCAACTAGGTGATTTTTTAAAAGAACAAGGGAATACCTTGGTTTTTCAGCAATCTCACGTGCTAATTCAACCGCATGATTTAATACCTCTACTCGTGGCAGTACAGGAAATGGCACTCCCCTCTTTTCAAGATCAGCTCCCCTATAGTTAGCGGAAGTGATTAATAGCTCCTCAGACAAGCTGATACCTAGTTTTCTTGGCAAGATACAAGTGGCCCCCATACCCGGGGTAAAACCATACTTCATAAAGTTAGTTGTATAGACACTTTCCCTGCTTAAAATAACAAAATCGGCAAATAAGCCCATTATGAGACCACCCCCGATTCCATGACCTTGCATTGCAGCAATAACCGGAATATCGCAATTCAATGCCAAGCTATAAACATTTTTATCTGTAAACTTTTCTTTACCTTCATGAATGGCCAATAAACTTTCTCGTGTCCCTCCTGATGCAAAATAGGTATCATAACCAGTTAAAATCACCACTTTATAGGTTTGATTGGCTTGTATTGCATCAAAGGCATCAATCAATTCGTCAATTAATGCCTTTGAAAATGTATTTTTGTATACATCATCCTGCATCCTCAGCAATACAATTTCCGGTTCAATCTCTTCAATGTGCACAACAGACTTCATCTATTCCCTCCTCTCATCCCTATATCACTCCCAAGGAAATTTTCCTGTTTCAATATAACGGTAAATCCCTGCCAAATTTTGTTCGTCTGAAAACATTTCTTGATTCGCTTCCACAGCCAGTGATTTTTGTTCCTGCAACGGGCTATAAAGCTTATGTACATACTGTTTATACCGTGTAATGGCTGTTTTGGTTAACGGTTTGAGGCGAAGCAGATGTTTACGTAAAAGTGACTTGCTATTATCCTCAAAGGCATCAACTAATCCCCATGCATCTGCCTGCTGAACCGTAAAGGTCTTTGTCATGATCGTCAAATAGTTGGCTTTTGCAACACCTATTCGACGAATTAGAAAGGGAAGTACTGCTGCAGGGAAAACCCCAAATAACAACTCTGATAAACTAAATTGAGCATTACTTTCTGCCAATACAATATCACTTGCAGCCACAAATCCTATTCCTCCTGCGTTAACCCGACCTCTGACATGGGAAATGGTAATAAAGGGTCCAGTGGCTAACCTTAACCACAAATCATATAACCGTTCTGGGTTTCGCTCACGTATTTGCCCACTTGCCATCGTGTCATGCAGTTCCTGAAAGTCTGCACCAAAACAAAAGACATCTGGTAATCCTTCTATTACCACAACGTTGATCGATTTCTCATAACAATCAAGTACATGATGACATTCCTCAATCATCTGGTCATTAATGGTATTATTTGCTTTTGGACGATAAAGCTGCAAATAACAAATAGCTTGTTCTATCTGGACATTCACTGTTTGATAGTCCATTATAACCACCGATATTTTCTATGGAATTCATGAATTTCTTCTAATACCAAAAGACCTTTATCCTCACTCAGCGATTTCGTCCCCGGAATAAGGTCAAGATCCAGCTTTACATTTCGTGTCCCAAATTTAACCTCATTGCTTCTCACTAACAGCTCTTCATACTCTTCCATCGTTAAATGGTAACGATTATTCAATTGTTCTTCGACCCTAAACTGTTTAAGTTTTTCTTGACCTTGGGGTGATACAATACCACTATAAAATTCTGAACAACAGCCAGATCCATAGGAAAAACAACCAATCCGTTTTGGTGAATCAAATCGGCCCTGGTCAATGGTGCTTAATAGGGACAAGAGAACACTTCCCCCCATAATATTCCCCACCCTTTGCCCATATTTCAAACCTGGTAAGACACGTTCTTCAAAATCCATTTCAATTTCTTGGGATTTCGCTTTAACCATTTTTCGCATCATTGTTCGATGGGCACCTTTGACCATTCCACCAAAAGGGGTATGATAGCAGAGATATTGAAAGGTATGTTGATAATCTACCTCAGCAACTCTCCGTTGATATTCCAAAAAAGTCTGTTCACAACAATCCAGATAAGACAACAAAGACAAATCTGCATTCCCTGCTTCACTGTCTGGTATGGGCCGGCATGTATCCATTACCTCATATCCATAATAGCCATTGGCACCTACATCTACCTGAAACAAATAAGGTGTCTCACTAATCAACATCGCAACAGCTCCCGCTCCACCACTTGGTTCCGCATAGGACCAATCTTGAGACAATTCCTCACCACCTTCAGCTACTAAAAATCGTGAGATATCACTGGCAATCACAAGGGCTTTTGCCCCAGGAGAGGTTTGGGCGAGAATAAATTGAACGGCCATTTGCAAACCAGCCGTGCCTGAATAACATGCCTGCTTCAACTCAAACATACGACAATTACGATTTAGACCTAAGTAATGATGAATATAAGTACTCATTGATTTACCAAAATCAATGCCAGATTCTGAACAGGTGATCAATAGCTCAATCCGATCCTTCTCCTCTGGGGATAGCCCATCGACAATAGGTTTAGCTGCATTTACTCCACATGTGATGGGATCTTCGAATGGCAGAGCCACAGCCTTCTCCTTCATTAGTAAATTCTCAAAGCGTGTCAAATCTAATCCCCTATGTTTTGCTAATTCCATCACATCCAAATAAGTTGTTCCTCCAAAAGCGTTCATTGCTTCAATTCCAACTATATTCATGTTCTATCCCCTCCAGTATCATCTTTCATTTTTGAGACAAACGGCGGTATTCACTCCTCCAAAACCAAAACTTAGATTAAGTGAATGGTTAATGGACACCTCGTTTTTTCCTTGGCGCACCCAATTAAAGAATTCATTTATCGGGTTTTGCAAATTGCGACTTGGATGCAATTGTCTTGCTTCCATTTGTAACAGTGTGGCAATTAATTCCACTACCCCAGCTGCACTTAAGCCATGTCCAGTAATCGATTTGGTAGTGTTGATATAGGCATGTGGCAGTCCACAGTCGATTAACGCTTGAAGTTCCGTTTCATCTCCTATTAGAGATCCGGAACCATGTGGATTAATATAATCAATCGAATCAGGGAGGAGATCCGCCTGCTCCAATGCTTGTTGAATAACAAGCATTTCTCCTTCCCGTGAAGGATTAGGATTTCGGTTACCATCCATTCCCCTAGCCCAGCTCAGAATTTGAGCATAAGATGGAATGCTTCGTTTTAATGCTGTCTCTCTTCGTTCAATCACTACCGCTCCACAGTTTTCCCCATAAATAAATCCATCTCGGTTTTGATCAAAGGGGCGGGCAGCCTTTTCAGGCTGGTGGACATAGAGATCCGTTCCCATTGCCCCTAGTGACCGAAAGGCATGGCACTCGATATACGAGATATCCATTAATGCACCTAGCGCAATACAAGCATCCACCTTTCCGGATAATACTGCTTCACATGCCTGGATTACAGCCATCTGTCCACTAGCGGAAGAGCCACCAATAGTATAGGCTAGACCTTTAATATCAAATTGTTCTGTACACCAACCACAGATATCACTATCCATGAAGGACATCCCATAGGTGGGTGAAATAAAATGCGGTTTATCATGATAATGATCATAAATGTGCAGCATTTCCCTTTGTTGTACATTGGACCCACCTATAATAAGCCCAATTCTTTCAGCAGGTATGTGAGCTAACTTCGCCTCCTGCCATGCTTCCATCAATGTCAGTAAGGCCACCTGACTTGTTAAAGATGCCCTCCTCCACTGCCTTTTGGTATTCTCATCTGGGAAATTCAATTGATCTATTTCAGCTCCGATAAAATCTATCTCTTTTTTTCTACCAGGACGTTTCATTTGATTGAAGACATGCTTTCCCTCTAGTAAAGCGGAAGAAAAGTCCAATTTCCCTTGACCGATAGCAGATAAGATACCAATGCCAGTAATCACTAAATCATTTTTCATTTTTTAATATCTCCCCTTTGCAATAACTGATCAGCTTGCTCTATATCGATTTCACCAGCCTGTACACTTTTAACAAGCTGTTGCAAATGGAGTGGTGATGAATTATCTAATTCATTTTCCATCGATAATTGACTCAGTATAAAATCTGCAAACTCCCGAAGATAAGGGTATTCATAGATACTATTAGCCGTAAGAGTAAGTCCATATCGTTCATTAATTGCCTGAATCCATTCCACACCAATAATGGAATCTAACCCTAATTCAACAAGCTCACTATCCAATTTAATCTCCTTCTTATCCATAGAAAGAGATTCTGCCAAGCTTTCAACCAAGTATGATATTACCTCTTCCGTGTTATTTAAAGTCGGTGAATCGTTGGGCTTATCTATCGGTTCTATTGGTAGAGTAGAATCTATTTTAGACTCGTTCTCTCCATCTATCGCATCCTCCGCAAATCCTGATGAGGATTGCGCCAAGGCTGTGGCAAATTTACGAATATTAGGAAATTCGTAAATGCTATTAGCAGTAAACGATGTTTGGTATTGGTTATTTACTGCTTGGATCCATTCCACGCCAACGATGGAATCCATCCCCATTTCAATAAATGGCATATCACGATCGACATTCTCTTGATCCAAATCTAAAACTTCCTTTAACAGCATGGCTATCGATTTTTCAATCTCCTCGATGTCACTAGTTTCCGAATGCTCATTCCCCCTTGATTTATCTTTTACTCCAGTTAATTGGATCGATTCTGGTTTCGCTATAGGGACAGATGACCATGTATCTATCTCAGGTGTTGACAAGTGTTGTAAGGCATATTGTTTGGAAGCCTCTCCATGATCCTTCTTCGGTTCATTTCTTAAGGATTTTGTCGTCGGATCCTCATTTGGCGAAGGCGAATCGATCGTTTCCCGAATAGAGTAACGCATATCTGGTTCCTTACTTTCTACCCAGTAATTATTTCTCGCAAAGGGATAAGTTGGCATATGCAAACTTTTAGCATTCGTACCAAAAAATAAAGCCTCCGAATCTATTTCATATCCCTGACAATACATCGTAGCTAACGCCATTAAGTTCTCTTGATATTGTTGGGGGTCCTTCCGTGCATCTTTGTTCTGTTCTAATAAACTAGTAATATATTTCATTAACGCTGTTTGACTCGTAAACATCGAAGGTACCACACCATGAAATAGATTAGGTGTATTTTCTTTATTGATGGCTCGCTTTAAAGCATATAGTGCGTCTTCCTTTTGATGAACGATCATTGCCCATCGATGACGAAAATGCTGGCGACCATGTAAAAGGGTATAACTGACTTGTAAAAGATCCGCCTTCTGCCCCTCCGTGCCTTCCAAATAGGCGATTAAATCGGTTACCTTTTCAGCCAACGCCTCTTCGGTCTTTGCCGACAGTGCCAACAAATAATATGGGAGCGATGTTCCCTTCTCGTCCCGTTCCTCTTTTGAATAGCTCTCTACTACCAAATGCACATTGGTTCCACTCATTCCAAAGGCGCTTACTGCTCCTCGACGAGGTTTTCCCGGGCTGTCTTTCCATTCTTGATTGGTCTTATTGACATAAAAAGGGCTATTTTCCCATTGGATATATTTATTTTCCTGTTCACAGTGCAAGCTAGCTGGAATGGTTTCATGTCTTAAAGCCTGCACCATACTAATGAGACTCACCAGTCCGGAGGCCGCAAAGGTATGTCCAAAGTTGGTTTTGGTAGACGTAATCGCACAAAACCCTTCTTTTTTTGTATAGCTTTGGAAGGCATCCCGTAGGCCATTGACTTCCACTGGGTCTCCCAACCTTGTCCCCGTGCCGTGGGTGACAATATAGGATAAGGTTTCCGGATCAATACCATACCGATCATACACCGAACGGTAAAGCTGGGATTGGACCACCCCGTTCGGGGCGGTAATACCGTTGGTTTTGCCATCATAGTTCATACCACTCCCCCGGATTACCGCATAGATCGGATCTTGGTCCGCTTGCGCTTGTGAAAGGCGCTTAAGCACCACCGCTGCCACCGCTTCTCCTGGTACCATCCCATTTGCACGTTC
>NZ_QGTD01000017.1 GCF_003176895.1 Gracilibacillus dipsosauri | reverse complement strand
CTTACTATAAGAACGCATAAAACTCCCCCTAAAGTAGATTTGTTTTTTTCAGTGTCTACTTTAGGGGGAGCATATCATTGCTCTCTCGCTGTTTTTTTGGATAGGTGTTTTGATGATAATGTGTGAGCTTAAAGCATGGAATGTGGTGTAATCTATTTATATTGTGAAATCGAATGGTAGGATTGTGCGGTCATTATGATGATTGTGGCATTCCTTAAATGGGATTGTGAATTCGTATGTTTTTTATCGATCGTACTGCCCCTGTAAGTTTTCCTACAGAGACAGTTTATAATAGAATGAATATTTATGCACCATATCGCTCTTCCTCGATTTGTTCTAATGTTTTCCCACGGGTGTTCGGTGTCATTCCTATACCAATAACTAAATGGATTGCTAAGAAGATGATCATCACCATTCCTGCTACAGTAAAGCTTAGCTTTTCCATTAAGATAGGTAGGATGAAAGACCAAACAGCAATACCACTTCGCACAATAAAATACATGAGCCCTTGAGCCGTTGCACGATATCTAGTGATAAATAATTCGCTAGTCCATAATGCATAGAAGGCTTGAGCTCCAATCCCTGCTGCAGATCCCCATAGCACTACAAATAATATTAAGGTTACCCAATTCATTGGCATAAAGGTTAAGATTAGCCAAGCCACCACTCCCATAACTGCACCTAACCCAAATAGGAAGCGTTGACTTACCTTATCCCCTAGCTTCATAAAGCCAAAATAGGTGGTGAGTACAGTAAGGAGCCATAGAAATGCTTGCAATAAATTAGCTTGACCATTACTCAAGCCACCTACATTTTCGTAAATGTACGGCATAAAATAACCCATCGCTCCTGCCGTTAAATTCCAAAATAGGTAAATACCGATCAATAAAAAAAGAGCTTGACGATTCACTTTCAAAGCAAAGAGATCTTTGACAGAGCTTTTCTTCAACTTGGCTTCTTTCAGTTCTAATTTCTTCTTTTTATTATCCTCAGACCAAATTTGTGATTCAGGTAAATCTCGCCTTAAATACCACGTAATAAACGCAACGACGAATAAATGGAAGAAGATTAGTCTTGAACCAAGCAATTCAAGTGGCTCAAGTAAAACAGCTAAGAAAAACGTAATGGTCGGGCCAATGGACCAAGCTAATTGCGCAGCTCCGACACGTGCGGCTCGTTGTTTGGATGGTGCTTCCTCTGCAATGTATGTCCATGAAACAGGAACCGCTACCCCGACTGCTATTCCAGTGATGATCGTACCAATGAGGAGCATCGGGAAATTGAAAGACAGCATAATCAATAAAATACCAAACATATAAACAAGCAAATCATAATTAAAGACAATCTTTCTACCAAATTTGTCGGTAATATATCCACCTAGCAATGCCCCAATTGCTGCACCTAATGCATTGGCACTTAGCGCACTCAATAGTCCGACACCGACACTATCAATATTTAAATAAGCTTGCCATAATGTTAAACTACTTGCAGCAGCAATGATGGCACCAGCTTCAATATAATTGGCCATCGCTATAGCAATGGTTGCTTTCCAGCCTGTTGTTACTCTTTTTTTACCATTTCTCATGGTTGTTCCCCCTACTCTCTTGATGTAATGTTAATCCATATGAAATACTTCTTTAAGATCGATCGTAACAGGACTTTTATCTGAATTCGTTTCCATTAATGGTTCCATAAAAGCCCACCATTTTTGATTGATCTCGGTTGTGGCCATTTTACTCCACTTCTCCTCATCTTCGATTTCCACATAGCCAAATAAGGTGCTCGTAGCTTTATCCAAGAAAATAGAATAGTTCTTCGCCCCATGATTGTGTAATTCCTCCACCATTTCTGGCCATATCTCTTGGTGTTTTTTCTCATATTCCTCGTGCTTATCTGGATATACTTTCATCAAAAACCCTTTACGAATCATTTTCTCACCTCTCTAAATTGTTGTTATCGCTTTCATTAGTTTCAATATAATCTATGATTCTATAAGTAAGAATAAAACCTACCGCCAAAAAAGTCAACCTAAACAAACGTAAATAAAATGAAACAAAAGTAAATTAACTAGAAATACCTACCATATCAACATTTGAAATCTATGGATCTTAGTCTTGAAATTAGCAAAAACGACTATCTCTCCCAATCTTCGTACAAAAAATGGAAGCTATACGTCAAGATTAGAATGGAAAAAATTACTTTATATGTTTTCCCTCATGCAAAATCGGGAATCATTAATATAATGAATAGGTTTTTTGGATGATTATAAAAGAAGTATAAGCAAAACTAGGCATTCGCTAAGGGACAAGTGATGGCTAAGTTTTTCTGACATAAAATAATGATAGGAGGATAACGGATGAGCAATCGATTTACTAATAAAGTCGCCATCGTCACTGGAGGAAGCTCCGGAATTGGACGTGCTTCCGCTTTGGCCCTTGCAACAGAGGGCGCAAAGGTTTGTTTAATGGATATAAAAGAGGAAAATGCCGAAAAGGTGAAAGAAGAAATAGAAGCATTAGGTGGACAAGCAATGGTTATCGATGTCGATCTATCTGATTCCCAACGAGTACAACAAGGAATGAAAGAGGTTGAAAATAAATGGGGAAAGCTTGATATTGTATTCGCAAATGGAGGAATAAATGGAGTTCTCGCACCTATCGAAGATTTATCTCCTGAGGATTGGGACAAGACGATCCATACGAATCTAAAAGGAACCTTCCACACGATCAAATACGCTATCCCTTTAATGAAAGAAAACGGTGGTAGTGTTATTATTACAAGCTCTGTTAATGGTAATCGTGTTTTTTCCAATTTTGGCATGTCCGCTTACAGCACTTCAAAAGCAGGTCAAATGGCATTTGGTAAAATGGCAGCATTGGAGCTAGCACAGTATCAAATAAGAGTGAATATTATTTGCCCTGGTGCTATCGAAACCAATATAGGTAAAAACACGGAAAAAACCCCAGAGCTAAAAAAGATTAATATTCCTGTTGAATATCCTGAAGGGGATAAACCGTTAGAGCATAAACCCGGAAAACCAGAACAAGTAGCTGATCTTGTCACATTCCTTGCTTCAGATGATTCTAGTCATATAACGGGGACAGAAATGTTTATTGATGGAGCTGAGTCTTTGTTGTAACAGATAAAAAGTAAGTGCCTCGTACATAACTAAATAGGAAGAAGGAGAATCCGAACAATCTTCTGACTGAGCGTAGTCAAAATACGCAAACTCCTGCGGGAACAGCACGAGCTGAAGATCCACTTTGCAAAGCGGTTTTCTATACAAAGTTAGCTGATCGCAGTACCCACGGTATAGGAAACACTGCGAAAGTTTACTTGAACAGGTGTTGACTTATGCCCATGGATAAAAGCGAAGTATTTTGACAAAGCAGTTTTAGTGCACAAATATAAATGTTCGGATTTTCCTTTTTTACTACTCTTTTGCCCCAAGCCCCATTTTAGACTAAATTAAATGAGGATATTTTTTCATAATATTTCAGTATTGCACTGTGATCCTTATCTGCTTCTCCATCACTTATTAGCTTCTCGATAAATTCTGTTACCATTTTAGTTAATGGCATTTTCACATCTAAAGATTGGGCAGTTTCTAAGATGTTTTTTAAATCTTTTCTGTGTAGTTCAAGAGTAAATCCTGGCTCAAAATTACCCTCCATCATAAGTGGAAACTTACTTTGTAATGCATTACTTCCTGCTAAGCCAGAATGAATTGCTTCATAAATGCTTTCTGGATTCACCTCACATTTCGCTCCCAATAAGAAAGCTTCTGAAACCACAGCTATATTTACGGCAACAATTGACTGGTTAACAAGTTTTGCCACATTACCACTACCAATTTCTCCAACTAATGTTACATTGCTTCCCATCGCTGACAAAAGATCATAATAATTTGAAAAATCCTCTTTATAAGCACCTACCATTATGGATAATGTGCCATCTATCGCTCTTGTTTCTCCACCACTCACTGGGGCATCCATCATACGAATACCCTTTTTAGCAAGTATTGAAGCAATCTTCTTTGTAGTTACAGGAGAAATGGAGCTCATATCAATTACCATTTTCCCTTTTGATAATCCATAAATAGCTCCATTGTCTCCAAGAAGCACTTCCTTAACCTCTGGTCCATTTGGGAGCATGGTAATAAGTACATCAACCTTTTTTGCCACATCCATCGGAGAAAATGCTACTTCTACTCCCTGCTTGCTCAGCTCTTGAACAGAAGCTTGACTTCTATTATATACGACCAAGTCATATCCACTTTTTATTAGGTTTATAGCCATTGGTTTTCCCATAATCCCAAGACCAATGAATCCAATTCGTTTCATTCTATCACCCCTAAATGATTATTAACCTTTCACAGAACCTAACATCACACCTTTAGCAAAATGCTTTTGTAAAAATGGATAAACAACTAAAATAGGTAACATCGACAAAATAATGGAAGCCATTCGAATAGTTTCAGACGGTGGCTGTGTAGAGTCACCGGCTACAGCACCCCTTGAGGCAGCACCAATTGTCTCAGAGTCAATAACAAGAGATTTGACTAAAACCTGCAATGTCCATTTATCGGAATCCGTTAGATAAACTAAAGCTTGGAAATATTGATTCCAATGGGCTACAGCGAAAAACAGGGTGAACGCTGCTATAACAGGCATGCTCAATGGCAAGATTATTCTAAAAAAAACACCTAATTCGTTACAACCATCCATAATTGCTGCTTCTTGGAGCTCTGCAGGTAGATTATCTATAAAACTTTTTACCACAATTAAACTCCACGCATTTGTTAAATTAGGTAAAATCAATGCCCATAAGGAATTCAATAAACCTAGTTCCTTTACGAGTAAGTAATTTGGTACGATCCCCGCACTAAAAACAAGTGTAAAAATTACACATCCCATTATAAATTTGATCCCTGGTACTTTTCTTTTTGTTAAGGCGTAAGCCATCGTTAAAGTAAATACTAAATTTAGTATTGTTCCAACAACCGTAATAAAAGTTGTACTTAGCAATGAATTAATGAAGCTAGCCGTAGATAATATATATTCATAAGCCGCTAAAGACCAATTTTCAGGAAAAAGATAAAACTTTAATGGTATATAAGAATCAGGATCTGTAAAAGAAACACTTAAAACATATATAAATGGAAATAAACAGATAACAGCTATAATCACAAGCAAAATGTAATTAACCCAATCACTAACTGTTAATTTATTTTTATAGACAAAGCTCAACCTTACAACCTCCTTCACAGGATTTAATATAGCCCTTCATAACCAAATCTCTTGACAATCCAGTTTGAGGAAACAACTAAAAGTAATCCGACAATCCCTTTAAACATTCCAACTGTTACACCAACACTTATTTGGCCCCGTAATATACCTTGCGTATAGGCATAAGTATCAAATACCTCTGCTACTTCGCGAACTACTGGACTGTACATTAGCAATACCTGTTCAAAACCTACATCCATCATGCTACCAAGACGCAAAATTAATAAGATAATGATCGTTGGCCTTATGGCTGGTAGTGTTATATGCCAGATCTGTCTCCATCTATTTGCTCCATCCATTACTGCTGCTTCGTATCTTTGTGGGTCTACTCCTGCAATTGCGGCTAAGAAGATAATGGTCCCCCACCCAGCATCCTTCCAGATGCTTTGAAGAGTTAATAAAATCCAAAAGAATTTAGGATTTGACATCAGAGCAGCTTGTTCCATATCCCATTGATTTAACAATTTATTTAGTACCCCTACATCTGCTGACAGCATGAAGTAAGTTATACTTACTACAACAACCCAAGATAGAAAATGAGGTAAATAAACGATCGATTGATTTACTCGTTTAAATACTTCATGCCTCACTTCATTAAGCATTAATGCAAGAATAATAGGGAGAGGGAAGTAAAATACAAGGCTAAAAAGATTAATTAATAAAGTATTTCGGAACATCATATAAAACTGTTCACTTGAAAACAAATCAGTAAAATTCTTAAATCCTACCCATTCACTACCTAAAATCCCTTGAAACGGATTATACTCTTGAAAAGATAGTATTAATCCCCACATAGGAATAAATTTAAAGACAATTAAAAACAGTAAACCAGGTAAGATCAAAAGGTATACATATCTATATCTTATCAGCTTTTTTAATAGCTCATTAGATTTAGAGGAAAGCTTTGTTTCCACTCCAAATTCGTTCATCTACCTTTCTCCTTTCTATACAAAAATTAAATGGATAACCTTCTTTAAGACGGGCTATCCATTTAATTGAAAAGATCTTACTTAATCAGAAATTGACAAGAAACGCACGTTTATTAGAAGTGACTTGTTTTACAAACAAGCCTTATCCATGGATAATTATCAAATGCTTAGCCCATAGCAAATTAGTCTAATTGCAATTCCCGCTCCTTATATGGTTCATAAGCTTCAGCAAACTCTAAAAATGCTTGTTTTATTTGGGCATCATTTCGTAATCCCTCCACATATGCTCTAAAGTCATCCATCGAAATATCTCCAACAATTGCTTGTGTTACTTTACTATCAAATTCACTTTGATAATTCGGCCAAACATCTACCCAAGTAGAGGAATATAACCAATCAAATGGATTCTGTTTACCCAACTTTTCATACCCTGCTACTTCCTCTTGTTTTGCGAGATTCTCCTCTTTAGACGCACCTGGATAATGTACCTCAGCCCACTTTTTATATCCAGGAGTAAAAGGCTGCATAGAAGTTGTATTTATTTGCTCCGTTCCTAAATCATTTAATACCTTCATGCCATCTTTTATTTCATGATGCACCCCTTCTATTCCGTAATATGCAAGCTCTGTCAATTCTTCACTTGCTGTTTTTTCAAAATAATGAAGTATTTCCATTACCTTTTCCTCTGGAACCTTTTTAGAAATATAAAATGCTCCACTCGAACCAACAGCTAATTGCGCTGTATAACCACCTGGCCCTTCTAAAGGTGGAAGTGTCATCAGCTCTCCTTCTGGTTGTATTTTTTTGATATCTTCCGTCCAAGGAAAGTCCCTATAAATACTGTAGGTATAACTAGCAAGTCTTCCTGATCGAAGCATATCTTGTCTTTGGAAACCATTCAGACCCGAGAATTCCTCTGCAACAAGTCCATCTTTATAAAGTCCCCTCAGCCATTCCACCATATCGGTATACTGAGGTGTTAAAGTATCTTTTATCATGCCACCTTCTTCATTATAGGTTGGAGTTGCGGCACCAAATGCGATCATTAATGGACTTGTAACCCCTTCTGCTACACCAATAGTTCCTTGTCCACTAGGATCATTCTCCACAATTAAGGAAAGTGCTTCCTTATACTCCTCTAATGTTTTTGGAATGGCAATATCATATTTTTCTAGCCAATCCTTTCTTATCTTGATACCCGGCTCAATTAAAGCTCTTGACCTAGGGATTCCCCAGATATGGCCATCCCTAGTGACATAATCCCATATACCTGGCGTGATATTATTTTTTAAATTAGGAAATTCAGAGAAGTCATCTAGAAAAGGAGCTAAGTCCCAAAAAGCCCCCTGATCAATAGATTGAAGTAATGTTGGTTTTGTAAAATCTAGTTGCCAAATAACCTCTGGTATATCTCCTGAAGCCAGAACTAAGTCAAACCTTGTATCATATTCAGCATCCGGTACCCATACCATTTCTAATTCTGTATTTGTCCTTTCTTGTAGCTCCGAAAAAAATTCATTATCCATATCAGGAACTTCTGTAAACAATCCTGCCATCATTTCAATCTTTAAGGTATCATCGTTTTCTTCCGTATTCTTGCTATTCTCTTGATCTTTATTATTACTCGTCACTTTTTCATTACCGCAGCTAGCTAGAATAAAAATGGATATAACAACAATGAATCCACATAAAAGCAACCTTTTTACTGAACGATTCAAATTATTTCCCTCCTACAGATTCATGCTTTTAGTATAAGTGCCTCATAACTAGTTAATTTATCGATCTTAATCGATAACTGATTATTGTGCCTTTCATAGGAAATGTCACTTTCGTGCACTAAGCTATAAACATGTTCCATTTCCTTAAGATTTATGGCTAGATTAATTTCATTCATTACAATCGGCTCATGATACGTAGTCCCATTAAATCCAGAGAGATTTAATACTTGCAAAATATAGTTCTGATTATCATATTTGTTTAAAAAAATCTCTACATTTTCAGGAGCATTTGTTTCCAAAATGTAATCCCTTCCAATTATCTGATCCATTATGTCTGATAGAATTCTTTTATGGTCCTCAAATCCATGCTGGTAATAGAGGTTACCAATATCCCATGGAAGATAAACATTTGTGCTACTATCTTTGTGATTCCAGCCCATCCCATAATGTTCACCCTTGTAATGACCTCCAACTCTTTCAGGGGGACCAAAACGAGAAGTTTTTATATAGGGCAATAATAATCTGACATTTTGATCAAATACTAGTTTGGTAAACTTCCCATCAAGGAAAATCCAATCTCGATCATGAAAGCTCGGAAACATTTTTTTGTTCCTCACTTCCAAATAGTCTGCACGCGTTTTTGACTTTACTCCTTGATAACGACCACCAAAAATATAATGGAGCATATTTTGATTAGCTTCATCTTTTATAAAAGATTGCCCTGTTGCAATAAGTGAAACTCCATTACCTTGAACATTTTTTACTACTTTCCACTCATTTTCACTTAAACTACTTAGATTAGGAAAAATAATAAGCTTATATTTGTCGAGTGGTTGTATAGGAGCTAATAAATTATCTTTCTTTATAACGTCGAATATAATATGCTCTTCCTTTAGCATTTTATAAATACCCAAGTATTCCTTCATCGAACTGCTTTCATTAGGCTTAATTAGTAGTACGTCTGCCATAGAAGAAAAATTTCCAAAATACTCTTGGTTTTTTTGATGAAATGCAAATATTTCTTTTACCGCCTCAAGATTATTTCGATCAGGATAATCTTCGAATACACCTATGATACAAAAATCCAATCCTGAACCACTTGCTAAACTCTCATACAATCTTATCTTGACCTCATGTTTGGAAACACCAACAAAACGATAAAAAATATCGACTGCATTAATGACACAGTTACTTATCAACTTATTTTTCCACGAATTCTCAACTGATTGTACATTTTCTGAAGCAGAATATAACCATTTGGGATAGTGTCTATCTATTGCTGTATTTGACTCCTTTCGCACAATATCTACCTTATGATCGTGGTATGTTGAGATTGCTATGTTGTTATTTTTAGTTTTTACTAAATGATGAATTCGTTCTAACATTTCTTTTGTCGTTACGCTTTTAAATGTAAGATAATCTTGAAATACCTTATCCTCTAGATTCTCGTCAACTGGTAAGTCATGGCCAAACATGGCCTTAAACCTTTTCCGGCAACTTTCACAATGGCAAATGCCGTAATAATTATTGCTGTAATCCCTAGTTTGATAACCAAACATATTAAAAAATATTCCGTCCACGGCATACTGCTCGATAACCTCTTCCATTATTTTTAAAGAATATTCCCTCTGATAAAAGCCATTTACACATGTATGAACCATTTGGTTGTAATTAACTATTTCTTTATCTTTGGATCTATAAAACCAATCGGGCTGTTCTAGAAAAATGCTTTCATGCGCCTTACTGAAATCAAATCTTGCGATAAATTTAATCTTATTTTCATGACATTTTTGAACCACTTCTTGAACCAGATCTTTCTTTAGATAAGGTGATTTATAATGGTATTCTAGTTTTGTTGGATAAAAAGCCTCTATCCCCCCAGTATTTAACATAAGTGTATTTGCTGAAAAATCCTTGAGCTGTGTAATTAATAAATCTACATCTAAATCAGCATTTTCTTCACTAATATTGGTTTGTATAAGCCTAAGATGATTTTCTGACCACCAATTCAATGTGATTCACCTCCCTATATTAATAAAATGAAAGCCTGGTACCATGCTTCGTTATTTAGCATAGCATCCGTTAACTCTATCTGTAAGCGCTAACTTTTTTGTATTTATTCTGTTTTTTTTGGATAAAAAAAAACACCTATATGATAAAGGTGCTACTTGGTTGCTTTTTAAATTGCCCAGGAGTTAATCCAGTCATTTTTTTAAACAATTCACTAAAATAACGATGATTAAAATAACCAACTTCTTCACTAACTTCTGCTACACTCTTTCCTTCTTTTAGCATTACTTTTGCTTTTTCTATCCTGATTTTTGTTATATATTTAATATAAGTTAGCCCGACTTCTTCTTTAAATAGAATGCTAAAATAGGAAGGGTTCATTTGAACAATGGAAGCTACCTCTTCAAGAGATATATCCTTCGAAAAGTTTTTGTCAATATATGCACATGCTTTCTGGACAGATATATGTTTTTGTTTACTCCGTAATACTTTCATCCAATCAAGCATTTCCATAAAATGACACTTTAGCCATTTTTCAATTGCATCTAATGAATTTAATTTTTCCAGTTCAACATGTGGTATATAATTGTCTTTTTTCCACGTGTACTCAACGCCTGTTTCTTTCACTACTTCTAAACCTAAATAAATCAGCCTTAAACATTCTTGTTTCATGACATCTGGTGATAAATTATTGTGCTTTATATCATTTAGAAATTTTTCTACAAGTGTTGAGATACTTTCACTATTAGCTGACCTAATGCTAAAGATAATGCTTCGTTCTAAAGTTGTTAATGTATCAGATAGTCGATGATTAAAATCCAGTTCATTGAAGGCTATGATCCCAGTTTCTTTAACGAACCCACCCATTTTCAAAGCATCCTGTGCTTCAACGTAAGACCTTCTTATATCCTTAGGATGGCGATAAGTGGCACCAATACCAATTAAAACATTTAATTCCGTTAAGCCTGCTAAGAAATCTGATAGTTGATTCTTGTCTCCACTTTGAATCCAAATAATGATCGTTTTTTTTCCTTCAGTAACAAGTAATGTCTTAATATCTAGAATTTTTCTAGATGACATTAAAGCTTTCTCAATATCAAATGAGCCATTCGGCTGACATACCCCAACAGTAACTCCAGTGATTTCTGATGCCTTCATTCCAACTACCTCGTACCACTGATCCTCTGTTAACATATCTTGATTTAAAATATCTATTACTTTTTTTGCTGTGATAAGACTTTGGGAGTCATGCCACTTCTGTTTTAAATCCTTTAATTCATTATTGGCTTGAATTTTTTTCATTGCCTTGTCCAAGCAATTTTCGATTCTTTCTATGGTTATTGGCTTTTCAAGATAGTCAATCACATCAAGTTGTATTGCCTTCTTATAATATTCTATCTCATTAAAGCCGCTCATAATAATGCAATATGTGGACGGAACTATTTTACTTATTTTCTCTATTAAAGTTAAGCCATCTAGACCAGGCATACGTATATCAGTCAAAATAATATCAGGCTGATGGTCTTCTATCAGTTCCAATGCATCTATACCATTGGTAGCTGTACCAACTAATGTTAGTTCCCATCTAGCCCAATCAATAAGATCTTGAACGGCATCCAGCACTAAAATCTCATCATCAAAGATAACTACTTTAACCATTATTTTACCTCCTGATCCAATGAAATTCTAATCGTTACGATCGTGCCTTTATCGTGTTCACTTTCAATTTCCAACGAATAATTCTTTCCATATAAGAGTTCCAAACGCTCTTTTACATTTTTAATACCATATCCTTTATTCAAAAGATTTGTATTTTTCATCCCTATACCATTATCCTCGATTATAAAAATCATTTGGTCGTTTTCCATATAACCTGTTAGTTTTACGTATCCTTCTCCCATTTTTGCTTCTAAACCGTGGTAATATGCGTTCTCTACAAAAGGTTGAAGTATTAATTTTAATATCATCTTATTCTTCATTCTAGTCTGAACATTTTCAATATATTTGAATCGATTTCCATAACGTATGGTCTGGATAGAACTATAGTGTTGAATATGATCCAACTCTTCTTGAACAGTAAGTAATTCTTTTCCTCTGTTTAAACTTAATTTAAAGCTTTCAGATAAGGAAATTGTCATTGTTGCAATCTCACGAACATTGTTTTTGATTGCCATCCAATAAATGGCGGAAAGGGTATTGTATAAAAAATGTGGCTTTATTTGTGCCTGCAATGCTCTTAATTCTGATTCTTTCTCTTTCAATCTGGATTGTAACAACTTTTCATTTAAGTCGATATTATTTTTTACAAGTATTTTAATTTGCTTACCAATATTTCCAACTTCATCATTACCTAATCCCCCCAAATCTTGTTGATAATGAGTTATATTTGCAACCATTTTTTTTAACTTTATCAATGGCTGAAGGATAGTGTCGGACAGATAGATAGAAATAAAAACGGCAATGATAACCATTAATCCAGCGAAGGTAAAGGTAATTACCCCAATTTTATTAGAATCTTTCAATAAATAATCCTCATTAATTAAATGGATATAAGACCAGCCAGTGATCGGGTTCGTATAGCTACTACTTAAGAATCCCTTATTCTCTAGCGCTTCAAATTGTGAATTCTCCAACTCGTTGAGTACTGTATTAGAAAACTCCTTGTTTTGATTATTAATGTAAACTGATACAGGAGAAGAACGCTCGCTACGATCTACTATCATAAAGGTAGTTTCTCCATAATTCATGGAAATTGCCTCAAACATTTTCTTACTTAAATTGATAACGAGCACACCCAGTGCATCCCTAGATAAATCATTTGGATTTCGTAATAATTTCACAGAAGAAAAACTATCATTACTTCCATTTAGTATATTATGGCTAAGAAAAATCTCTTTCCCCCTTGCCTCTTTAGCACGATGGTACCAATCCTTTGTTTTGATCTCTTGAACATTATTGAAAAAATAAGATCCTTTTCTAGATATACCATAGCAATACGACTTATCCTCGACATCAAAAAGGCATACAGATTCGATATATTTAGTATTTAATGTATATTGTGAAAGAATATCATTTAGAATAATGGCAGTTTCATAGTAATCAGTTGAACCATTTGCCACAAGCAAGAGTTCGTTTCTAATCTCTTCATTCGATAAAATTAACCTATGTAAATTAATAACACTTTCATATGTGAGCTCTGACATTTCGCTAGAAGTCCTTAATAGATCTTGATAATTTTGAATATGATTTTCCACGATTGTTTGTTTGGATATGTGATAGGAAACAGCACCTAACAAGAACATAGAAGGGATGGATAGTAGGATCAATGCAACCCAAAAACGAGTTCTTAGCTTTTTAATTCCCGGTTTCTTAAGGAGCTTATCTCTCATTCGTTTTCCCCCTATATCGAGCATCACACCTTACTGCTAATTCCAAATCCATCACTTTTATAGCAAGCGCTTTCATTTTTTTATCTATTATACTATAGATTTAAATAAAATTATGCTCAAATGCTATTAGTTGGGACATAAGAATAAAATTAAAGGACTAAACAATCTCATGAGACTTGTACAACATAGAGGGGAAAAGTGTGGCTGGTATTGTATTTACTCTGTTTTAATTATAATTCGCTATTGTTATATTGGATTTGCAGAAAAATATGAGTGGGGGTACTTGCTGGGAGAGAAGAAAAAAAGGGCAAGAGGTATTTTTTAGTCATTATTCTTGATAGGAGTATACTCCCTCTTCCCCTCCCTTGAGATTGAGTTATCTATTATGACTGTTTATCATTCACATTTAATCTCGGAGCACTAATCCTATCTAATTGTTCAACCAAGTTTAGTAGAAGAAAGCCATTACCTTCAGCACTTTTCCCATTTCCAAGTGGCAGAGTTCGTCTAATTAGTTGAGCATAGATCTCTGATTCGATGAGGGACCGATCAAATTCTTTTTCACTTAAATTAATGATTAAGGCTAAAGCACCTGCTACAAAAGGTGCAGCCATGGAGGTTCCTGACAGTTTTGCAAATTTATTATCTAGGTATGTTGATAAAACATTTACACCAGGAGCAACAAGATCTACTTCATTATGACTATTCGAAAATGGAGCAAGCTGTAAGTTCGTATTCACCGCACCGACGGAAATAACTTCATTATATGCTCCAGGATAGGCATATTCAAATGTATCCTCTTGGCCATCCCCTTCATTTCCTGCAGCTACTACAACGGATACATTATGATTAACAGCATTTTGAATCGCCTCACGCATTTCAGGTACATCATTAGGACCACCTAGTGACATGCAAATCACTCGAGCTTGTTCATTTTTTGGACCTCGCCATTCCACTGCATAATTGATCGCATTTATGATCCATCCATAATCACCAGCACCATCTTCTGTTAATGCCTTTATACTTAAAATTTTTGCTTTTGGAGCTACCCCAACGACCCCATCACCATTAAGGCTTGCTGCAACGATACCCGACACATGTGTTCCATGACCATTATTGTCTTCAAAGTTGTTAACATCTCCATTATGATCTGTTGTAAAATTCCTTCCACCAATTATTCGATCCTTAAGATCCGGATGATCGGTGTCGACCCCCGTGTCTATAACAGCAACCACAATGCCTTCACCCTCATTGCTTTTCTCCCAAATGGCAGGTGCCTGTACAAGTTGGACCCCTTCTGGTGTTTCATTTGTACTATCCTCAATCGACTGAATGGTATAAGGTATCAATTTAACTTTATTTTCCACCATCTTCCTCCTCCTTCTAAAATATATTAAAGTTTATAGCATATACATTTAACATTTTTAGGTAATTTCTACCCAAGAAGATAGAGAAGATATAAACATTATCGAGCAAATCTACTTTTTAATCAGTTGATTATTAATACTAGCTTATTATCTACACACAATATTTATTCCTATCATATCATAAAGTGGTATTAATTAACATTTACAGAACGATATATCGCAATTAGTTCTTTAACCATTAATGAATAATTTGTCTATTTTTCCATCATATTAGAGAAGACTACACTATCATTTGAGGAGGAATTGATATGAAAAAGGGTAACAATATCTCAAGCATGCAGGATCAAAACCAACTGGCACAAGCACAGCAATCGATTTTGCATTTGCAGCATGCCATTCACCAAGCACAAAGTCACCCAAATGAGGAGATCATGCAACAAATAAAGCATTCTCTAGAACGAGCGAAAAAATCACTAGCACAAGCTGAGAGTGTAACCGATGACGATAATGCACTAGACTTAGTTCGAAGGGAATTAGCACAGCAAGAGGAAACATATCAGGAAATCTCAGATCGAGGAATTTAACTTAAGCTTTTGTTGCATTGACAGTTTTAATTACAACAGAGATATTGGACAGGTAACTAGCTCCCTGTCCAATATCTTTGTATATCAGTCACTTCCACCGTGAAATTCTAAATTCTTGTCCAATATATTCGTTTATTAGCCAATTTCATCACGGGATTCCAACGCTTTGTCCGATATCTTCGTTTATTAGCCACCTCTAACGCGGGGTCTCAGCTGTTTGTCTGATATCTTTTATTTCATTCAAATTCTGGACTTCGGTAAATACTTGTTGTCTTCAAGAGTAAATCACCAAAGCTAAACTCTGGTGATTCATTTAAAAACTACTTGTATCTTCGAAATTTTTGTATAGAAAAAAATCCTAATCATACAACGATATAGGCTTCCCCTCCATTATGAAGAGACTTCCTGAATATCAAAGGAAAGAATTCGTTCCGTAGCAGGATTATAAAGGACGGTTCCTCTCACCTTGATTTGCTCCTGTGGAGATTGTAGTGTGTATTCATATACCTCTCTCGTTTGATTTGTTGCTGGCTGTGTCTTAGAAATGGAATTGTAATTTGTCACATTATAACCCGGATAGGCTACTTGAACGACCTCTAGCAAATATTTACCCCACTTTTGTTGCTCTAACGGCGGCGATGGCTGAAACTCAATAGAAATAACTCCTACGGAAGGGTTTTCTCCTAATGTTTCAAAGGCTCTACGATGTAAATTGATCGTTGTTTGAGGAGATCCAGGAACTTTATCTACGATGGTGACAATAATCTCTCTTCCATTTTGAGGATTACGTATTTTCAATGTTTGTCCACACTGGTATGGAGAATTTTCACTGACAGCTGCCGTCAAATATTGCCCATAGGACCACGGAATCCCACATTGCGTTACATTTCCCCCATTTGTCCATGTTGCTCTCCCTTGAATATAATTTTGACGATAGACATTTTCTTGATAATATGGATACGGAGCATTTGAATACATAGGATAAGGGTTATAAAAATCTTGATACATATTATCCCTCCTGTTTTTATCATTTAGAATATTGTATGACTGATAGTAGGATATTTGTGACAAAAACCTAAATAGAGGAGTTTAATTATGAAAACAGAAAAAGAAAGGATGCTAGCTGGTGAAATGTATAATCCAGCTGACCCGGAGCTTGCACAAGATCAGAAAGAAGCGAGACGTATGGTTAGGTTATATAATCAAACGACAGAAACCGAGGAGGAAAAGAGAGTCAACCTATTGAAGCGACTACTCGGTTCAACAGGTAAAACTGTTAATATGGAACCAAATATACGCTTTGATTATGGCTATAATACATATGTAGGGGAAAATTTTTTCGCTAATTTTGATTGCACCATATTAGATGTTTGTGAAGTACGCTTTGGTGACAATTGCATGCTTGGCCCTAACGTAAAAATTTATACAGCCACACATCCACTCCAGCCAGTGGTTAGAAATTCTGGGAAGGAATTTGGAAAACCTATTACGATTGGTAACAATGCTTGGATTGGTGGTGGTGCAATCATTAATCCTGGCGTGACTATAGGGGACAATGTTGTCATCGCCTCAGGATCAGTCGTAACTAAGGATATTCCAGATAATGTAGTTGTTGGCGGTAATCCTGCGAAGATCATTAAAGAGATTGAAATATGAATGCTAAAAAAGCTTTAAAATTTTCTGAAATTCAGTGATAGACATAATGGCCTTGTTGGGAAGGTCAAAAATATATATCACATGATACATCTGCCTTCAGAATATGGAGTTGACGTACATCTCGATGCTAATATGCTCCCATTGGAGAAGTGAATTAAATTTCACTTCTCCAATTTTTCCCTTCAATAATTAGTTCTATTAACCTATATAAAAACAGATAGAAGTTGACAAAAAATCATATTAAATTTAAATTTATATGAGTATTATTAAATTATCTGCTTGCATTTTTACATAAAATATCCTTATAACAAACAAGACTAACGTCACTTAGAAAGGAAGGTTTTTTTGAGAAAAAGGTCGATATTCATTACCACCACCATTATTTTTCTATTACTCATACTATTTCCTACCATGATAAGTGCAAATGAAAAGACTTATGATGTCGGAACAACAAACCTACTCATTCGATCTGGGCCATCCATTGAAAGCGAAGTTCTAGGAAAATTAAATCCAGGAGATCAGGTGAAGGTTTTTGATGAATCAAACGGATGGTATCAAACGTATTATAACGGAAAGGAAGCTTGGGTAGCTTCTCAATTTTTATTTCAAGGTAAACAAAAATCAGTAACCTCCCCAAGTTCGGAATCTGTCTCCATTAGTGCGACAGGTGTGAGAATTCGGTCGGGACCTGGCACAAGCTATAGCATCATTGGCTTCACAACACTTGGTGAAACCTTTTCCGTATTAGACAAAAATAATGATTGGATCAAAGTGTCTCTTCCTAATGGTAATATTGGGTGGATTGCTTCATGGTTAACTAATCAACAAGCATCAGAAGCTATACCTAAAGCTCGATCAAATAAATCCATTCAAGAGCCTTCAAAATCAATATCGGGTAATGCAAGCTTAAGTGGCTACAATATTATCTTAGACCCAGGTCATGGAGGGAATGATTCAGGTGCTATCGGTGTGGGAAATGTCTACGAAAAAGACATGGTGATGGAAGTTGTTGATGATATCACAAATCGCTTGAAGCAAGAAGGAGCAACTGTTCTTCTAACCAGAAGTAATGATACAAGGATTGAGCTGCCAAAAAGGGTTGCGATAAGTCATGCCTATCAAACACATGCATTTATTAGTCTTCACTTTAATGCTAGTCCAATAATATCAGCTAATGGGATAAGTACACATTATTACAGCAATCAGAACCTTGCCTATCAGGTTCAAAATGCAATAGCACAGCACCTCAACCTTTCTGATAGAGGAATAAGGCAAGATAGTTTTTATGTGCTAAGGAATAATCAAAATCCGGCTATTTTGATAGAGATGGGCTTTATTACAAATCCAAGTGACTTACTAAAAATTCAATCAAAAGATTATCAATCTAGTATAGCTGAAGCCATTACACAAGGTTTAATTTCGTATTTTAAAAATTAGTTTAATACTATTGCTCCGATTACTTGATATTTTTATTAACCATACCCTTTTATTTTCAATCAATGTTGGAGTGATTTAATTGTTCATTTATGTTAAAAGAGATAAAGTCCAAATCTACCATCAGTCAAAAATAGAGATGTCAGATATTGAAGAACACATATATCTAAAAAAAGGACTAGAATTTCTATTAAAAGAAACGAAGAAGGATATCGAGTTATATCAATCATTAGAACTAAAAACGAGAGAAGATAATGTATTGCTTAAAGAATTCATTGCAAAAAAAGAGAAAATAGAAAAAATGCTTGAAACATTTAAAATAGAAAATGAAATGGATTGGAAATAACAATCATAAAAAAGCTTCCAGATGGGAAGCTTTTTTATGATGTAGATCGTAATATATTCATTTTAATTTCCAACTTTTCCAATGCATCTTCAACATCCTGTTTCTGTTTAAGCAGCTTTTTTTGATGATCCTGGAAAATTTTTATTCTCTCATCTAATGTTTTATCACCTTCCATATATAGGTGTGCGACATGTCTTAAAACCCCAATGGACATTTTGGTTTTCCTCATACAAGTAACTAGCTCCAGCCAAAATAAATCCTCTTCCTTAAAAACACGATAACCATTTTCATCCCTTTCTATAAAGGGCAACAATCCTTCTTTGTCATAGTAGCGAATCGTAGAAGTTGGTATAGAGACTCTTTTTGCAGCCTCTTTGACTGTTAGCATTATTATTCCCCTTTCCAATACCATCAATTTTATAGAGAATATGCACCATTCTCTTTCCCTAGTAATTGTTATAGTTGACTTGGTTCTATTCTACAATAATTAAGCGCATTGTTTAAACCAATTAAGCATAGCGGTGGACAAATATAAGAAGTAAAGATTCCTCCTATTATTTGCCTTAAAGTGCACTTTCAAGTTTATAATTTGTTTAATGAAAAGATTTACAAAAAAATACTTTTTAGGAGCTAGGAGGAATAATATGTATAGTTTTTTAGCTGAATATTCACCGACTTGCACAGCATTATCTATTTTAGACAAGGATGGTATGACGTTAGTTACAAGAGAAGTACATATACCAAAACCTTCGTTTGTCAAAATATTAACTAGGGAAATGATACAGCTAGCACACGAGCAGCAACTTTTCCATAATGATATTTCTAAAATTGGTGTAGTAATTGATTCTGTTGAATCTCTTAATATAAAAATAGAACAATTTATTGAAGATTTGGAAACCTCTTTTGGCTTCCAAGCAGAAGTAGGACTAAATAAGGATTCCGTGAAATCAAGTTTATTGGATCTGAAGGATAAGTAAAAGCTTCCAGTTCTTGATCATGAAAGCTTTTACGATAATTTTTTATCAATTACTCTGTCCATTAATTTTCTTGCAACTATTTCCTTTTCAAGTAATTCAATGAAATCATTGCTTAATTTGTATAGCCTAGCCTGGTGATAAATTTCTAATAATAATTTATCAGGAATTGTTTCCATTTTTTCCTCCTTATCAAAAAAAATTGAGAGGTAAAGTTTTTTAATCTTCACCTAGTAATTATGATTTTTTTGAATGAAAGTGTTACTTAGATGAAGTTTAACAATTCGATAAATTATTACAATATATTTAATAGTAAATGATACATATTTACTATTTCATTACTTGAAAATATGTTTATTTAGTTAAAATGAATGGGGATTTTTTAGTTTCTATTACTAAAAGCCACCCAAATACATTTATTAAATGGGGAGATAAAATTACAAAAATATTAAATTTTAAGTTGTTTTTCTTATAAAAATGTGAAAATAGTGAAATAACAAAAAAAAATGTCGTCTTAATATGGAAATATGGGAAAGACATCCTAAAATATGAAAATATGTCGAAAAGGAGGATTAGAATCCAAAATGTCTACCCATACAAAATATTGCTAAGGAGGGCATTGTGTGAATTTTAAATCTAATCGTAATATTAACTATGGAAAGAAGTTGGATAAACGTACTAAACAACGAAGAATGAGTACTAAAAAAATGATGGTTGCTTCAGCAGCAGCAGTACTTATTTTTTCGACAGGGCCTGCTACCTCTAGCGGAATTTTAGGAAAAATAACCAATTCTTCTATTGAGGTACAAGCAGCCAGTTTAGGTGAAGTACAATTACTTACTGATGTAAATATTACAGCAAATCTTACGGAAAACACTGATACTTATACGTTAGATTTAAATTTAACAGGAACTGGTTTAGCTGATGTGGAATTAGTTTCACCCGATCGTGTTGCAGTATTTTACTCCCCAGAATTAGCTGATTTATTAACAGTTAATGCACCCGCCAACATATCCGTAGAAATTTTACCCATAACTCTAAGTGATCTACCTGTAGTAGAAGGTACAATAGGAGAATTGACAAGCACACTTAATACTACAGTAGGAGAACTAGTTTCAGCGGTTGATACTATTCTTGACAATCCATTAACTGCTCCATTAATCAATGTAAATGGATTAGAAGAGTTAGAAACAGCTTTGGAAGCACTTAATAATGTAGATAATGCATTAGCAGATTTGCTCCAATACAACGATAGTGTACCTGTTCAGGTGAATCCAGATGGTTCCATTGTAGTTAACTTTGGAGATGGATTAGGAAATCACTTAGAAACAGCTGTACAAGATGTCATTATTCAATTACTTAATGATGTAGTCAGTGCTATTAGTGCATTAGAAGTAGAAATTCTTGGTGGATCTATATCCGTACCTTTAGAACCAGTCAAAGATATGTTAACCCCATTACAAAACTTAATAGATAACCTATCAAGTGGAGCGATAGATTTATCTAATGATCTTGCATCTGCACAAGTAATGGGACAAACATCAGTGGATCTCTCAGCAACTATTCCTAATCCTTCTGGCTTAAGTGGAGATGTTCCAATTTATGGTGCAGGAATTAGCGATTCAGTAATTGATTTACCACTATTATCAAGTTTAGAATCAGGTGATTCAATTACTTTTGCAGAACCGGTTGATACTGATGGCGACGGCTTAACTGACGAAGAGGAAGAACAAGCTGGAACCGATCCTAACAACCCAGATACCGATGGCGATGGCATCAATGATGGAGACGAGGTAGATAATGGA
>NZ_QGTD01000008.1 GCF_003176895.1 Gracilibacillus dipsosauri | reverse complement strand
GCTTTTTTGCATCTGCGCGGATATTATTGCAAGTTGCTCCTGCTTTTTTGCATCTGCGTGGATATTATTGCAAGTTGCTTCTGCTTTTTTGCATCTGCGCGGATATTATTGCAAGTTGCTCCTGCTTTTTTGCATCTGCGTGGATATTATTGCAAGTTGCTCCCGCTTTTTTGCGTGTGCGCGGATATTTTTGCGAGATATTGTTCAGAGTATCATTGTCTCTTTTAGTGACTAGATAAAGTTAAAAAGTTATTATTAATTATTGGGAAATTTATCTGTTATTACATTCGTTCATCAGCTTCAGGAAGATTGTCTTTTTTTCGTTTCTGCTTAATTACTTCGATAATTGATAAAATAATCAATGCTAAAAGCCCACCTACTATTACTTCATATGGAAATTCATCTTGAAAAAGATAATAAAGAAATGATCCTAATACAGAGCCAATAAAAATACATGTATAAATAAAAAACGGAATCCATCTTGTGAAAATGGCAGCTAATTCTTTTCTTTTTCTGCTGTTCAATTTTTGTCCTCCTCTAAAAAAATATCTCTTCAATTGGTAGACCAAAATAGTCCACTAGTTTTAATGCTAATTCCAAGCTAGGGTTATATTTATTCTTTTCAATGGCATTAATTGTTTGTCGTGTCACTTGTAAATCTTCCGCCATTTTTATTTGAGTAATTCCTCTTCTCTGACGTATTTCTCGTATATGATTAACTACTAAAATTAACTCAGTACCTATTGACTAATATCAAAAATGATATTATTATTAAAAGTGATAATAATGATGAGGAGAATGAAAATGGATAATAGCAAATGGAAAAAGTTATTACATCCGGTTCGAATGGAAATTATTCAAACATTAGCCGGAGGAAAAGAACTTACAGCCTCTCAACTTGCTTCACTTCTACCCAATGTTCCTCATGCAACCTTGTACCGTCACATCAAATATTTGCATGATATAGGCTTGATTATCGTAAAAAAAGAAATACCGAAGAGAGGTACGATGGAAAGGGTATATAGTCTAGCAAAAGGTGCTGATAGTATCGCACCAAATGACCTAAAAAGTTTATCCAAGGAGGAACATTTAGATTTATTTACTACGTTTATTTCCAATACAGTACAAGACTTTGGCAATTATTTAGAGCAGGGTAATCATGATTTTTTAGCAGATGGTGTTAGTTATCGACAAGGGATTTATTATATGTCTGACGATGAGTTTAAGGAGTTTGTCTATGAATTGAAAAAAGTGTACCAAAAATATCAGTCAAATGAGCCAACTGAAAATAGAAAAAAAAGAAAGATTACAACAGTTATGATACCGATGAAGGGAGAAGGATAGCGATGCAAAAAAAAGAATTGATAATGAACGGTGAGGTGCAATTATCTGGAACTGTTAGTATGCCTAAAGAAAACTTGAATGGTACCGCAATCATTTTTATTCCAGGTTCGGGGAAAATCGATCGTGATGGCAATGTTCTTAAACCAAAGGTGAATTTTAATATTTACAAAGATCTATCCGATTATTTGGTAGAGCTAGGCTTTATAACGTTTCGTTATGACAAAAGAGGAGTAGGAAAAAGTGAAGGGAATCATCTTGCGACAGGGTTATATGATTCTATTCAGGATGTGAAAGCTATAATCGAGCATTTAAGAAATGATCCAGCTTTCGGTTTGGAAAATATTTTGCTCTTAGGACATAGTGAGGGGACCATGATTGGTACAGCAGTTGCAGCAAGTACAGAAGTAGGTGGCCTAATTCTGTTAGCTGGTGGGGGCGAGACGTTAGAAGAAGCAACAAAACGTCAGAGAGAGCTAAGCTTCCAAGCATTAGAAGAGAAGAAAAATATTACTGGTTGGTTATTTCGTACCTTCTCTTTAGCGGAAAAAGCAGAGAAAAAAAACCAACGCTTATTTAAGAAGATGAGAGACTCGGATAAGGATATTATAAAAGTGCAGATGATGCCATTACCTGCTAAATGGTTGAGGGAACATTTTGATTATGATTTATTAGGCGATTTAAAGAAATTAACCTGTCCTGTTCTAGCTGTTACTGGAAATGTTGATATTCAAACAGATGCTAAAAAATTAGATAGAATAAGGGAATTAGTAGCAGATGCACAGTGCTATGAGCTCGAATCAATGGATCATATGTTAAAAGAAGAAACAGAAGAACCAAATATCTTAGATGCAAAAAATGCATATAAGAAAAACGTCCACAAGCCATTGCATCCTCAGCTAAAAACAATTCTAGAAAACTGGTTATTACGATATAATGAAAGTAATTAGAATTACTGGGATATAACGGGGTGAGGAATGAAATGTTTATTCATTTCAATTTGATAGAATGGTTTGCCACGATCATTTCATGGTCTATTATAGGGTTCATTGCCTTTAAGATTTATCAAAAAAAGACAGATGATTTAGAGAATTGGAAGTTGGTTTTTATTATTTTGATTGGCTTCCTAGCATTAGATCTTAATTGGGTTTCTAGGAGCCATTCGATCAGTTTCGCAGTTATACCTTTAGGAGTACTAATTTTAGCATTATTCTTGAAAAAAAGAGGTTCATGGGAAAAGTATAAACCATATGCATGGTTAGGTTTTTGGGCAAATTATATTTTCTTGTTTCTATCCTTAATTGCTAATCTTATACATGGTCAAATCTATGATAAAAGCGATATTCATACATTTATCTCAGATACGAGTAATATGGAAGTGATCAATGTAGATACCTCTAAAATAGAATATTCTGTTAGTCTTAGTAAATTGATGGAAATGGTAGAATCGGCCTATTTAGAGGAATCAGATGATTATTATTGGATAGAGGAAGATTTGCACACAGAACAGGGTACTCCTAAACAATTTCCCTATCAACTTATCGAGGTAAACCCGAAATGGGGAAGTGGTATTGATGCGAGTATTTTTCTTGAGAAAGACCGCCAAGGGATATTGATTCTTACAGAGGAAGAGAATTATTATTTTCGAACAGCAGAACCTTTTTAAGATGGTTTTTAGAAAATTTGTTGAAACATTTTCACCTTTTCAATCGTACAACTACTATAGACAAAAAGAAAGGGGATAATGAATGATAGGGGTTATAATTGCAACATTATTGTCAATGATTTTATTTATGGTAGGGGTAATAATTACTGTTACCGTATCAAAACTAAATGCTTCTAGACTATTTAAACAAGGTTTGATTTTGTTTATCGTTGGATTTGTTATAACAGCCATTGTGTATTATTTTGTCATGCCAACCATTACGGTTCCAAACATGTTAATTGCTAATACGATTATTGCCATAGTACTTATACCTTTGTATCTTTATATGATTCAGCCAGGAGAAAAAGCTGAAACAAGTGTACTAAGACCAGTTATATCGATTCTTGGATTAGCAGTAATAGCGATAGTTGTGGTCATGATTGTTAGTATTACGTCATTGGATGAAGCACATGATTCCATTTCCACTGCTGAGCAAGAGGAGGCGAAGCCACTCTCTAAAGAGGAAACACCCATAACGGTTGCTCCTGAATTTGCTCGTAATAAAATTCAAAAGGCGATGAGTGTTGTCCCAAATCCACAGTTCTATGATTTAGGGAAATTACAAGTACAACAATTAAAGGGTGAGGTTGTGTATGTTGCACCTGTAGAATTCTCGGGTTTTTGGAAGTTTGTTAGAGGGAAGGAAACAGCAGGTTATTTTACTATTTCCGCAACCAATGTAAATGCCCAACCTCAATTTCACGAAAGTTCCATGCAATATACGAACAGTAGTTACTTTCATAAGTATGTTAACCGCGTGATTTATAACAAATATCCACAGTATATCCAAAGTGGTGAAGCACAGATTGAGGTTGACGAGGATGGAAAGCCATGGTACGTACAAACTGTATATCGACCAATGCACATTACTAATAAACCAGACATGCAGCAATTAAGAGTCGTCGTCATTGATCCGCAAAGTGGTGAGATGGATATGTATAAAACAAGTGATGCACCAGAATTTATTGAGGGCTCGATTAGCTCGGAATTAGCCACCTTGGAAAACAAATATTTTGGTAAATATATTCATGGCTGGTTAAATAGTATTTTTGGAAAAAGAGATGTAAAAATTCCAAATGAATCAGGCTCTGAGACGGGTGTTACACCGATGTTTGATGAAAATGGAGATATGTACTACTTTACTGATTTAACATCACCGAAGGAAAATATCGATTCTGCTCTAGGGTATACTCTCATACATGCTAGGACCGGTGAACTAACATATTTTGGTGGACAAAAGAATAGTGCCATAATGGATAGTGAAGGAGCAAAGCAGATTGTCAATAAAGAATATCCGGAGAAGAATTGGAAAGGATATATGCCAGTACTGTACAATATTGATGGGAACCCGACATGGGTTGTAAATGTTCTAGATCCAAACGGCTTACACAAGCAATTTGCTTATATCAAAGCAAATGACTCTGACTTTGCTGTGTTTGGTGATACCGCCAGAGCAACATTGGATGCATATCGTATGGCTCTCCTTCAGAACCCTGGTAATGTTGGAGCGACAGATGAAGCAACATTGGAAACACGCAGTGGTGAAGTCAATCGTGTATTGGTAACCTCCACTGAACAAGGTCAAATGGTACAATTTCTCTTAACAAATGATCAAACCATATACACCGTTAACGCAAGCAAAGCTCCACTGTCCATTTTTTTAGAAAAAGGTGATACGATAACCGCTCAAGTCCAGCTTCTAGATAATGGAACTGCAACTGTGGAAGAAATACAAATAAAAAGTTTAACGGAATAAAACATATTGTCACTAAAAAATACAACCCGGACTTTATCTGAATGATAGGAGATAAAGTCCGGATTTTTTTAATCAGCGAAAGCACACAAACCGCAGTAATAAGCTATAACAAGTTTTTTTCCTTTTTTAACCTCCGATAAATCTCCATACATGTTAGCATACATAGAAATGCCGTAGTAGCTAGGAAAAAATAGCCTGCCTGCATTCCTAATTGATTACTAGCTTCATAGGTTGATCTAAGCGAAAGGTTAGTTACTAATTCAATAATATATCCAACAAGTAAATTAGTGATAACTGTTCCAATTCCAATGAGGGTAACAGTAAAGGTAATGGCAGTATCTGTTCCTTTTGTGTATTTTTTCGCGAGTAATGCCATCATTGTTGGATAAATAGGACCAATCCCGAATCCTGCAATTGCAAAGAGAATAGCGAAGGAATCGCCAAGAAAAATTGGAAGCATACTAGTAATACCGGCAAATGCTGAAAAAATTATGATCGAAAACGTGTATCCTAGTCGATCTGTTACAGGACCTAACAAAAGTCTTGCAAGCATGAACGAAAAGAAAAAGATGGAGAGCATAACGGATGCATCATCAAGCGTCCATGCACTGACACGTACTAAATAATTAACCAACCAAGCAGCCATCCCTAGTTCAGTCGTTACACCCATTGTTAAAGCGAAAACAATTAACCATGCAATAGGATCTTTAGCTAGTTTTTTGAAAGAAGTCCTATCTTCAGATTCGGTACCATCTTCTTTTGGAAATCGGCTAAGTACTATAGGTATTATTGGTAATAAGGATATGGCAAGCATGATCATATACATTTCGCGCCAGCCTAACACAGTAGCTGAAATTTCCCATCCCATGATTTGGGCAGCAACAATTGGAGCTACCGTTGAGCCTAAACCATAGAAAAAGTGAGAGAGGTTTAACATGGTCCCTGTGTTTTTAGTAAACAGTCGGGCGGCAATAATAGCTAATCCAATTTCCAACATACCATTTCCTAAATATAGGATGAAATAGGCCCCAACTAATGAAGGGAAATTAGTAGAAAAATAGATTAACACACCCGAGCCAGCCATTATTACAAAGGTTAGAATGCTCGTAGCTTTCACCCCGATTTTGTTAATTAACCAAGAGGTAAATGTACATGCTAGTAAAAAACTAAAGGAATTAATCGCAAGCAGTAGGCCTAATTTTCCGTCACTAAGACTAAGCTCTACCTGCATATCAGGTAGTGCAGGTCCCTTTATATTTTCTGAGACCCCAAATATCAAGAAACCACCAAAGATAACAATCAATAATAAGACGTAATTTGTTTTCTCTTTAAAAATCATTTGTTGTTTTCTCCTATGTATGAAAATTATTTTCCAAGACTATTCTATGTTCACATGATCAAATTGTAAACGCTTATGCTCAAAAATATCAAACATATTTCTATACGAACATAATAGAATTGTTTATACTATTTTAGAAAGCGATTACAAAACAGAGTGAGGTGACGACAATGAAAGCATTAAAAACGAAAACACTGAACTTAAAAGATATCGAGATTACGGATGAATTTTGGAAGGGTAGAATTGATTTGGCAAAGGATATCATCATTCCATATCAGTGGGACGCATTAAATGATCAAATACCGGATGCTGCACCAAGTCATGCCATAAAGAATTTTGAAATTGCTGCAGGACTAAGTGATGGAGAGTTTAAAGGAATGGTATTTCAAGACAGTGATGTCGCCAAATGGTTAGAAGCTGCTAGCTATAGCTTAATCTATCACCCTGATAAGGAACTCGAGCAAACAATAGATGAAGTAATTGAACTAATAGGGAAAGCACAACAAGATGATGGTTATTTAAACACTTATTTTACAGTAAAAGAGCCAGAGAAAAGATGGGCAGATATTAGTCATGGCCACGAACTTTATTGTGCTGGTCATATGATTGAGGCAGCTGTTGCCTATTATAATGCAACAGGCAAAAAGTCATTAATTGATATTGTTTGTCGATATGTTGATTATATAATGACAATAATTGGGCCAGAACAGGGAAAAATACAGACATATCCAGGGCATCCAGAAATAGAATTAGCCTTGGTCCGACTATATGAGGTAACACAAGAACAGAGATATTTTGAATTAAGTAGGTATTTTGTAGAAGAAAGAGGAAATCAACCAAGTGTTTTCTTAGAAGAGGAAACATTAGGCTTAGGTCATCAGGATAAATGGTTTGGCTTAGATTACCATCAGGCACATCAACCACTAAATGAGCAAACAACAGCTGAAGGACATGCGGTTAGAGCTGTGTATTTATATGCAGGAATAGCAGATATCGTGAAATATACACAGAATAAAAAATGGAAGATTCAATTAGAAAAATTATGGGAAAATGTAACACAAAAGCGAATGTACATTACTGGTGGCATTGGTTCACAAGGGCATGGGGAAAGATTTACGCTTGACTATGACTTACCAAATAATGTTGCCTATGCAGAGACTTGTGCATCGATTGGTTTGGTGTTTTGGGCCCAGCGAATGCTACAAATAGAAGCAAAAAATGATTATGCAGATGTACTGGAAAAAGCACTGTATAATGGCGTATTAAGTGGTATGTCCTTGGACGGTAAGAAGTATTTCTATGTGAATCCATTAGAAGTAGCACCAGAATTAACGGACTATCGACATGATCATGTTCATGTAGAGTCAGAACGAGTAGGATGGTTTGGTTGCGCCTGTTGCCCACCGAATGTGGCAAGATTATTAACTTCTTTAGGTAACTATATATATACTCAAAAATCGGATACGATATATCATCATTTATATATTGGTAATAAAACAAATTTTACGATCAACAAACAGAATATTGTTTTACAACAAAAGACTACTTATCCTGCAACCGGTGAGGTGAGAATTACTTGTTTTACCGAGAATGAGGTACAGATGACCTTAAAGCTGCGTAAACCTAAATGGAGTAACAGTCCATCGTTAAAGGTAAATGGAGAGCTTCAAGAAGTCGTCATTGATAACGGAGGATATATAACAATGGAACGAAAATGGAGAGACAATGACACCATTTGTTTAACTTTTGATATGACACCAAAAGTAATTAGCTCTCATCCTAAGGTACGCGAAAATGTTGGAAAGGTAGCAATACAACGAGGACCAATTGTCTATTGTTTGGAAGAGAAAGATAATGGTGGCCAACTCCATTCCATATGCATTAATCCTAAATTACCAATAACAGAAGAAAATGATCTCCAAATATTAGGATTTCCAGCTTTAACTGGAAGTGGGGTAAGAGAAGTGAATGATAATGACACTTTATATAGAGAGTATAGGGAACCAGAGTTGAAACAAATAAAATGGAAGGCAATACCATATAGTTTTTGGGGGAACAGAGGAAAGGGAGAAATGGCTGTTTGGCTCCGAAAAATTTAATAGACGAGGCTGGGTATAACTAAGTAGGGAGAGCGAGAATCCGAACAATTTTCTATATGGAGTGGATACAGTACACAATCATAATGTTCGGCTTTTTCCTTCTCTCTTACTGTTTGTTCCACCTTTATTAACTTTACATAAAAAGCTTCCTTCTATATAATACAACATATATTAATAATGTTGTATTATATAGGATGAAGGAAGTCTTATGCTTTATTATTAAAATCTCTACGATCCCTTACCATTTTGGTGCAAGGAAAGACACTGTTAAGTTTTTCTAAGAATTACGATACCCTTAAGAAAGCCTGATTAAAGTATGGTATGATGATAGAAGGAAATGTTTGGGATGGAAGGATCAGGAGGAAGAGAATGATCGACTTTACAAAGAGGCAACAAGAAATTATCGAAATACTTAAAAAGCATGAACCGATTACGGCAGAGCAAATCGCTGAAATGCTAGGAGTTAGCAAGGGAACCATTCGCTCAGATTTGGCAGTATTAGTGATGACAGGTAATATTGAAGCAAAGCCTAAGGTAGGATATTTTTTAGGGAAAAAAAATCTAAATCGACTAGAACGATCGGATTGGTGGCATCGTACACCAGTAAAGGACATTCAAGGAGTGGCTGTAACCATTGACGCGACAACTACTGTAAATGATGCTGTGATATCCTTGTTCTTAGAGGATGTAGGTACGCTTATTGTTGTTGACGAGGAGCACCATTTAACTGGAATCGTTTCGCGAAAGGATTTACTAAAGGTTACGCTAGGCAATGCGCAAGCAGCATCCATGCCTATCCAGCTTGTTATGACAAAGCAACCAAAGGTTACCACTGTAACACCTGAGGACAGTGTCTATGAGGCTGCGAGGAAAATGATTTATTATCAAATTGATAGTTTACCTGTTGTAAAGGAAACAGATAATAAGCCAAATCTTCTAAAGGTAGTGGGCAGAGTAACCAAAACAAACATTGTGAAAGCATTAATTGAAGTGGAATCAGAAGCATAGGACAAAGGGGAGCTTAGAAATGGTACACAGTGATTCATCTATCTATGTTTGTTCAGATGCAGTAGGGGAAACTGCAGAAGCGGTTGTTCGGGCGACAATTAGGCAGTTTACGAGTAAAGAAGTAGCTATAAAAAGGTATAGTCATATACAGTCAGAGGACGAAATAGAGCAAATAGTGGGCGAAGTAAGAGAGAATCATAGCTTTATTGCATATACGCTTGTACAGCCTGAATTACGAGCAAAAATGCAACAGGAAGCTATTCGAATGGATATAAGAGCAGTAGACGTTATGGGACCAATGATGCAAGCATATATTGATACGTTTAATGATGCACCTAAACCAGATCCAGGACAAAGACAGGTATTGGATGATGAATATTTCAAACGTATTGAAGCAGTAGAGTTTGCAGTAAAGTATGATGATGGTAAAGATGTAAAGGGATTATTATTAGCAGATGTCGTTCTTATTGGGGTTTCACGAACGTCGAAAACCCCATTAAGTATCTTCCTTGCCCATAAAGGAATTAAAACAGCTAATTTACCCATTTTACCAGATATGGAGGCACCTGAAGAATTATTTCTTCCAGCTAATCGTATGGTTATCGGGCTAACGATTGATCCTGGGCACCTGTTAAAAATTAGAACAGAGCGATTAAAAACATTAGGATTACCACCACAATCCAAATATGCTTCTATGGATCAAATAAAAAAAGAATTAAGAACAGCAGATCAATTAATGCAAAGGCTAGATTGCCCGATCATTAATGTATCTGATAAATCTATAGAAGAAACAGCCGGTATTATTATGAAGATTAGATCGGATAAATAGTCATATATAATAGAATCTGAAAGAGGAAGTGTCTTAAATGAAAAAAAGAGTGCTCGTAACGGAACAGTTTCCAAGTTCCATTATCCAATTTTTAGAGCAGGAAGTAGAGGTTGAATATTGGGGAAAACCAGACCAAATGCCGAGGGAACTCTTACTCAAAAAAGCAGTTAATATACATGGGCTAATTACTGGGAAGGATCAAATTGATCAGGCATTAATAGAGGCCTCTCCGAAATTAGAGGTGGTAAGTAATGTCTCTGTTGGCTATGACAATTTTGATGTGGAAGCAATTAAAAATGCCAAATTATTAGCAACTCATACACCTTATGTATTAGATGAGACTGTAGCAGATTTAATTTTCGGTTTAATTATGGCAACATCCCGGCGAATAACTGAATTAGATCAATATGTAAAGCAAGGAAAATGGAAATTTTCTCTTGATAAAACCTTGTTCGGAACAGATGTTCACCACAAGAAATTAGGAATTATTGGAATGGGGAGAATTGGTGAAAAGGTAGCAAGAAGAGCTAGGCTTGGATTTGAGATGGAGGTAGCCTATTTTAATCGCCATCGAAAACAGAATGTTGAAAAGGATTTAAATATTCGTTATGAAGAAATGGATGCACTATTAGAGAGCTCAGACTTTATTTTACTATTGACTCCACTAACGAAGGAAACCTATCACCTCATCGGAGCTGACTGTTTCCACAAAATGAAGAAAACGGCTTTCTTTATTAATGCAGGGCGTGGTCCTGTTGTCGATGAAAAGGCATTAGTGGAAGCATTAAGGCAAAATGAAATAGCTGGTGCAGGTTTAGACGTTTTCGAACAGGAACCAACGGACCCAAACAATCCATTATTACAGATGAAAAATGTCGTGACATTACCACATACCGCATCTGCCACAATGGAAACACGGAATCAAATGAAGTGGTTTGCGGCTAAAAATATGCTCCAAGGATTAAAAGGAGAAAAACCAGATGCACTCATAAAGGAATTGCAGTAATTTCTTTTTTTATACGTTAGGAAAGTGAACATTGTTTGCAGGGAGTAAAGCGACGAAGCGAAAATTTTGAGGTCCTAAGTATAAGAAAAGCTAACGCATCTACCAAAAGAGGAGTGAATGCGAGTTTTTCTAACCCTTTTCAATGGAAAGGGGTTTTTGTCATGCTGGTTCAACATCATGACACTAACTAAAAAATCTTCTAAATCAAGAAAAATATTGTATGATAATAATAATGAGAAAATACACTAAGATACAAGTAGGTGGAAAGGTTGCAGTTAATTCGTAATTCAATGGCATTCCCTGTTGATAACTTTTTAGGTTTGTTCATCTATGCACTAATTTATATGTTACTAGCTGGTCTTATTGCGACTCTTGCTTTACACTTTATTCCTAATCGCATTCCATATGCAATTAAGAGCATTCTTGTGTTTATAGCTGTTACATTAAGTCTTTTATTATGGTGGAAGACTTTTTTTCCTTTGTAAAAGTATGTTAAGGGTTGATCATCCCTCCATTTTAGAAGCTAAGAAGTGGAGGGCTCTGGTATTAACACTAGAGGGAAGGCTTTCTGATCGAAGTCTAACTTTATAACGGCTGGATTCGTACGACACCTAATTTGAATCCAGGCATTTTAGAAAAGGGGTCTAGTTGATCATCGACCAGGCGATTCACGTTTTGATTTTCGGTCCAATGAAAAGGTACAAAAACAGTATCTTTTCGAATAGCTGAAGAAAATTGACTCCTAACGATAATCCAACCTTTTTCTGAGGAGACCCTCACCAATTCCTTATCCTTTATACCATAAATCTTGGCGGTTTGCGGATGAATTTCAAGATATGCTTCAAAGTTAATTGCAGCAAGAGCGGAACTGTTTCTTGTTTGTACACCAGTTAAATAATGAGACATCACGCGTCCAGTTGTTAAAAACAACGGGTAATCATCGGTTAAGGTTGGTTTTTGTTTGAGAGAGTCGTGTTTGACTAAAGCCATCTGGGCTTTACCATCATCATGTGCAAATTCGTCTTCGAATAGTCGAACCGTTCCTGGGTCATTTTCTCCTCTACAAGGCCAAAGGATACCCTTTTCTTTGCGTAAACGTTTATAGGTCATCCCTGAGTAGTCAGCTTTTCCTCCTTTAGAAGCCAATCGAAGCTCATCAAAAATCTCTTCTGAAGATTGGTAAGAGAAATGTTTCTTCTTACCTAATTTGTTAGCAATTTCACAAAGTATTTGCCAATCATGCTTTGCCTCTCCTTGGATAGGAAAGCTTGCCTCACGCAAGAGCACACGCCCTTCTACATTTGTTAAAGTTCCTTCATCCTCTAAATAAGAAGTAGAAGGTAGGACGAGGTCAGCTAGTTGAGCTGTTTCTGATAAATAAAGGTCAACCACCATTAAAAACTTTAATTTCATTAAAGCTTTTCTAACAAAATTAGCATTTGGGCTGGAGACGATTGGATTTGAACACATAATAAGCATACTTGTAATTTCTTTTTGATCCACCTTTTCAAACATTTCAAATGCCGATACACCTTTTTTCGGTAGGTCTTTTTCATCGATTCCCCAAACCTTGGCGATGTATCTTCGATGCTCGATATTTTCAATAGACCGATATCCAGGTAATTGATCTGCCTTTTGCCCATGCTCTCTTGCCCCTTGCCCATTTCCTTGTCCAGTGATTGCAGCATATCCAGAATATCGTTTGCCAATTTTCCCTGTAGCAAGTAAAAGGTTAAGAAATGCACGAACGGTTTCGGTGCCATTTATCTGTTGCTCAATTCCACGTGCAGTGAAAATCATTCCTGATGGCTCTGAACCAAAGATATGAGCTACTTGGCGTATTTCTTTTTCTGTAATTCCTGTATCTGTGACAATCTCCTTCATAGTAATGGATGTTACATAATCCTTTACCTCTTTATAATGATGGGTCCGTTCTGATACAAAGGTATGGTCGATAAAATTAGCCTCTATTATCATTTTTAAAATCCCATTCGCTAGAGCAATATCAGAACCAGGTTTAATCTTAAGATGTAGATCAGCGAGCTGAGTGGTCTTTGTTTCTCTCGGATCAATCGCGATGATATAGGCGCCATTTTCCTTCGCCTGTTGAAAATAAGGCATAATAGTAGGTTGACATTCGGCTATATTCGTACCAGCTAAAATAATGACACGAGTATTTGGAACTTCTGTAAGGCTATTGGTAAAGCCACGATCCAGTCCAAATGTTTGATTGGCTGCTGTTGCTGCAGAGGACATACAAAGTCTACCATTATAATCAATATACTTTGTGCCAAGGGCAACACGTGCGAACTTTCCAAGTAAATATGCTTCTTCATTGGTTATAGAGGCACTCCCATAAACAGAGAGAGCATTCTTTCCATCTTTTTTTTGGATAGATGTGAAGCGTTCTTGAATCGTGTCTAAAGCTACTTGCCACGATACAGGCACAAATTGACCATTTATTTTTAATAATGGTTTTGTAATTCTTTCTTGATTTAATGCGTGTTGGTGCGCATTTAATCCTTTTACACATAACCTTCCTTCAGAGGTTGGATTATCCTGACCTATTGTTTTATATTGCTTCCTAGAAATAATCTTTTGTTCGATTAATTGCATTTTACATTGCATACTACAAAAAGGACATTGTGTTTCATAAACTTTTTCTGATTGGACCTTTTGTTGCTTTTCTCTAAAATATCTTAACATGAGATCTGTCATTATGATAAACTCCTTTAATAGTTTACGGTTGTGTTTGCTTAATCATTGCCTCTGTCCGTTTCCTTTGTTCTTCGACTAATGTGGCGAGTAAAAGGTTTTGTAATTCCTTGTTAAATAAAATCTCTCGAACATGTATGATGCCCATTCTGTTGATCCATGTAGAGATAGGTTCATTAAATTTAGCGGATTGCCTATAATATTGAAGGAGGGCAAGCAGCATTTTTCTTACTTCCTTTGTTGTTTTGCTTACATTTACAATAGTATGGTTCATTGTTTTCCGATCATTTATTTTTAACTCCCAGCCGTCCTTCGAAAGAATGATATGAATATCTGTAGTGTATCTATCCTTTTGGCAGCAACAGACTCTAATCGATAAGGAAGTCGGCATCCTTAAATATTCCGTCTGTTTTTCCACTTCTATCGCTAGCTGTGTCAAACTCTTTTTCTGGCAATCACATAAAAGATCATGACTTATTTGCACATTACTTAACATACGATCAGTGTAGGGATATAATTTCATCTGCAATTCCTCACAAATGTCGTCTAACTTCTCGACTGGAATTTGATGTAAGACAATACGTTGATGTTCGTTTATTTCAAGTGATGGTAACGCATATTTTAATGCGATTTCACTAATTCTTTTTAACTGTCTTGCTTCCACCATTCCCCCATAAAGCTGTGGAGAGATCGAATAGGTCCCATTTTTTTGCTTGATAGCACTCCATCCTTTTTTTATATAAAATAGATCCTCACTAGGAGCTGTCTCTACATCTATCATTTCAAGGTAATATGCTAACGCCTCCTGACAATAAGAACAGCCTTTGGCCTGAGACCAACCTAGTACTTGCCTGATCTGAACAACACTTGTTAAGCTGTTGGCTATGATAGCTTCTACCACTTGTTCTTCGGTGAGTGTTGTACATGAGCAGAAGTGATTAGATTCTATTGTGTTATCAAAGTAATCACTGTGTATATAGCGGATTAATTCATCGACAGTTGACTTACATCCACCACAAGAGCTAGAAGCTTTTGTACATTTTTTTACTTGTTCGATTGTTTGGAGATTGTGTGTAACTACTTGTTCGATGATTTGTGCCTTTGTGACATGATTACAAGTACAAACTTGTTCGTCTTTTGCTAATTGCGCTGCATAAGATTCGTTTATTTTTACGGGCATCATCAAGGTTTGCTTTTCCGGATCTGGAATAAACTTTTTCTTTTTTATTTGGTCTAGCAGCTTAGGTCCTGTTGAAATGTCCCCAAATAAGACGGTACCAATTAACTTATCCTTTCTGAAGAACATTTTTTTATAGGTTTGATTAATCTCATCGTGAGCTGTTATTGCTTTGACATCTTCGTTCTCGGTTGTTTGTCCTGCGGAGAAAAGCTCAATACCAGAAGCTTTTAATCGTGTCGATAGTGTAGATCCCTGATAGGGGAGTGTCTTACACTGACATAAGTGTTTTGCTAAAATTTGAGCCTGTTCGTATAAAGGTTTTACAAGTCCGTATACTGTTCCATTATGTTCCGCACATTCCCCAAGTGCATAGATATCTTCTATATTCGTTTCCATGAAATCATTAATAACAATCCCTCTATTTGTTTTTATTCCAGCTTTTTTTGCTAATGCTACATTCGGCTTCACTCCTACCGCCATGACGATGAGATCTGTTTTTATTTCCGTGTTGTCTTTAAATCGAATTCCTTCTACTCGCTTATCCCCATATATTTCTGCTGTTTCTTTCTGAAGCAATATATTTAAGCCTTGTTTAACTAAGGCATTGTGCACTAATTCCGCCGCTTTATTGTCCAATTGCTGATTCATAATACGGTCAGCTAAATGAATAACATCAACCTTCATTCCTAGATTCAGCAATCCTTGTGCCGCTTCAAGACCTAAAATACCTCCACCAACAACTGCTGCCTTGTTACTGTTTTTTGCTATTTTTAATATCTTTTTACAATCTTCGATCGTTCGAAAAGCTACGACACCATCTTTATCCGTACCTGGTATGGGAAGCATAAAGGGACTAGAGCCTGTCGCTATAATTAACTTATCAAAATGCACGGAACGCTTTTTATTGGTGATTACTTCTTTTTGTTCTGGGTCGATTAGTATCACCGTTTCATTAGGATAAAGCAGTATGTCGTGTTTTTCGTACCATTCCCATGAATGCAAAGTAATTTCTTCAAATGAAGTTTTTCCTTGTAGCACTGAGGAAAGTTGAATTCGACTGTAATTAGTATACGGTTCTGAACCGAAGACCGTGATGTCGTAAAGGTCTGGGTTCTCTTGGATAAGGTATTCCATACACTTTATTCCGGCCATACCATTCCCGATGAGAACTAGCTTCATCTTGTTCATCAGGTTCCCTCCTTAAATTTATCGAATCCTTTGAAGGGAAGACTATCATTGTTTTACTGTCTTTGTCTTAAAGGTTGTCAGGATATATTACAGAAAAATTCTGTTGTCTAAAAAGGAAAAAGAATGTTAGAAAAGTTAACAATTAAATGGAAACCCTCTTAGTATCGCGTTAATCTAAACACAAGTTAAAACGAAATTGGGGGACAGACAATGGAGAAGAAAAAGCTTGTTTTAATAGGTAACGGTATGGCAGGAGTTCGCACTATTGAAGAAATTCTGAAATTGTTACCAGATCAATTCGATATCACCGTCTTTGGAAAGGAACCTTATCCAAACTATAATCGAATTCAATTATCTAAAGTATTGCAAGGAGATACAGAGCTTAGTGACATTACATTAAATGAATGGCAATGGTATGAAGATCACAATATTCGTTTATACCCCGGAGAAACAGTTACGAGCATTGATAAAGCTAATCAAATTATTTATACCGATAAAGGTAAACAAACCCCTTATGATCAATTAATTATCGCAACAGGTTCTAATCCATTTATGCTGCCACTGCCTGGGATCGAAAAGGAAGGGGTTACCGCATTTCGAGACATACAAGACTGTGAGGAAATGATCACGGCCTCTCGTCAGTACAAACGTGCTGCTGTTATCGGGGGTGGGTTATTAGGCCTAGAAGCAGCTCGTGGATTGTTGAATTTAGGGATGGAAGTAGATGTCATTCATATCGCGGATTATTTAATGGAGCGCCAATTAGACCGTACAGCTGGTAAGCTTTTACAAGAAGAATTAGAAAAACAAGGAATGAATTTCTTACTAGAAAAGCAGACAACAAAAATTTTAGGGAAGAAAAGAGTGACAGGTCTACAATTTAAGGACGGAAATAAAATAATGGCTGATCTTGTCGTAATGGCAGTAGGGATTAAACCAAATGTGCAATTAGCAATGGAATCAGGAATTCAAGTAAATAAAGGAATCATTGTCAATGACCATATGCAAACAAATGTTCCAAACATTTATGCAGTCGGGGAATGTGCCGAACATAATGAGATGGTTTATGGATTAGTTGCTCCTTTATATGAACAAGGTCAAGCTTTAGCAAAACATATATGTGGCATGAACCATCAAGGTTATAAAGGGTCCGTACTATCCACTCAATTAAAAGTTTCCGGTGTGAATGTTTTTTCAACTGGAATTATCAATGAAACAGAGCAAACAAAAACAATAAAGCTATTCGATGAATGGAGAAATACTTATAAGAAAATTCTGATACAACAGGATAAGTTAGTTGGTGCCGTTCTTTTTGGTGATACGAAAGAAGGAACAAAATTATTAAGCCTGATCAAAAAGAAAGCGATGGTAAATGAATATCTTGAGAGCACTCAAACTCAGGATAAGGATGAAAGTGTTGTTGCTTCAATGAGTGACGAGGAGGTTATCTGTGGATGTAATGGGGTATCTAAGGGAACCATTGTAAATGCTATTAAAAATCAAGGGTTAAAAACAGTGGAAGAAGTAAAGGGATGTACCAATGCATCTCGTTCGTGTGGTACATGTAAGTCACTTGTAGCTGACTTATTAACCTATACTTTAGGTGACGATTATCAATCAGAGGAGAAGGAAACCATTTGTGCATGTACGGATCTGACAAGAGATGAAGTTATTGCAGAGATTAAACAAAAAAATTTAACACATACTCGTGAAGTAATGAACGTATTAGGATGGAAGTCAGAGGAAGGCTGTTCTAAATGTAAACCAGCCTTAAATTATTATTTAGGGATGATTCATCCAAAAGAATATGAGGATGAGCGGGAGTCTCGCTTTGTTAATGAAAGACTGCATGCGAATATTCAGAAGGATGGAACATATTCGGTTGTGCCAAGAATGTATGGTGGGGTAACGAATGCAGCAGATTTAAGGAAAATTGCAGATGTGGCAGAAAAGTATGATGTTGGCATGATTAAATTAACAGGTGGACAACGTATTGATTTACTCGGTGTTAAAAAAGAAGATTTACCACATGTTTGGGATGATTTAGGAATGCCATCAGGATATGCCTATGGAAAATCGATACGAACAGTTAAAACATGTGTTGGATCAGAATTTTGCCGTTTTGGGACACAAGATTCTACAGGGATGGGAATCCAATTAGAGAAAAAATTTGAAGGATTGAATACACCACACAAAGTAAAAATGGGTGTCTCTGCTTGCCCACGAAATTGTGCGGAAAGTGGGATTAAGGATGTTGGGGTTGTAGGTTTAGATGGTATTTGGGAGATCTATGTAGGTGGAAATGGTGGGACTGACTTACGAAAGGCAGAGCTGCTTGTTAAAGTAAAGACAGAGGATGAGGTGTTGGAGTATACGGCTGCCTTTTTACAGTATTATCGTGAAAATGCGAGGTATTTAGAAAGAACGTCACATTATGTGGAGCGTGTTGGTTTAGAACATATAAAAGAGGTAGTGATGGATGAAGAGAGTCGTAAAACCCTAAATGAAAGAATGGAAGAAGCACTGAATGTATATCAAGAGCCTTGGAATCAAGTTTTGGAAAATGAAACGATATTAAAAGATCTATATGAAAAAGTGGTAGCGAAATAATGGATGGAGGAATGAGGATGGAACAAACAAATCGAAAAGTTTTCGTAGGTAATTATCATGAGCTACCAGAACGTATCGGTAAAACGGTCATTTTAGAAGATAAAGAGCTTGCTATATTTAAGCTTGCAAATGGCGAAGTTCGTGCAATAGAAAACCGCTGTCCACATAAAGGTGGCGTTTTAGCAGAAGGTATGGTAAGTGGGGAGCATGTATTTTGTCCATTACATGACTGGAAGATTAATATGAAAAGTGGTCTTGTAGAGGCACCAGATGAAGGCTGTGTACAAACATATGAAATTTTAAAAGAACACGATCAAGTATATGTACTTGTTCCTGCTCGAGTAATAAATAGCTAAATCGGAAGGAAAGTGTAGAATTATCGGCACTTTCCTTCACTTTTTCAATAGGAGGTATTAAAAATGACAAAAGTGTATATAGTTGGAGCAGGTCCTGGTGATCCAGAGCTTATAACGATTAAGGCGATGAAATGTATTCAGAAGGCGGATGTCATTCTATATGACCGCCTCGTTAGCAGAGAATTATTAAAAGAAGCGAAGCAAGAGGCAGAACTTATTTACTGTGGAAAGCTTCCAAAGCTGCATGTTATGAAACAAGAGTCGATCCAGCATTTATTAGTCAAATATGCAAAAAAAGGGAAAACTGTGGTAAGATTAAAAGGCGGAGATCCGTTTGTTTTTGGGCGAGGAGCCGAGGAAGCAGAAGCATTAGCAAGACATGGAATTTGTTTTGAAGTGGTCCCAGGTATAACCTCAGGTATAGCGGTACCAGCATATGCCAATATTCCGATAACACACAGGGATTTTGGTAGGTCCTTTGCAGTCGTTACTGGTCACTGCAAAAAAGGTTTACCAGAAGAGATAAACTGGTCCCAATTGGCGAATTCTGTGGATACGATCGTTATCTATATGGGAATGAGTCATCTTTCCTATATTACCATGAGCTTAATAGAGGGTGGTAGAGCTGACACCACGCCAGTTGCCATTATTCAAGAAGGAACGACACCAGACCAAAGAATAGTTACTGGAACATTAAGTACCATTGCAATGCTCGTCCAACAACATAACATAAAAAATCCAGCCATCATTGTAGTTGGAGAGGTAGTCCGTATTGGAGAGAGGCTAAAACAACTGAAGCATCATCCACAAATAACTGATGCAAGAATAGTGGAAGCATATTAGGAGTGACCAAAGTGAAAGCAGTTATATATATTTGTCATGGAAGTAGAGTGGAAGAATCAAAGAAAGAGGCCTTTCAATTAATAGATAAGGTCAAACAACAAGTAGATATTCCGATCCAAGAGACCTGTTTTTTGGAGCTTCAGGAGCCAGATTTATCAGAAACGGTTCATAAAATCGTGGCAAAAGGTGTAACACAAATAACCATTGTTCCTATTCTTTTATTAACAGCAGGCCATGCAAAGCACGATATACCTAAAATGATCGAAGAGGAAAGAAATAAATATCCTCAAATAGTATTCAGGTATGGTCGACCAATTGAAATAGAGCCGAAGATGATCACAATAGTAGAAGATCATATTAAGAAAACAACAGACGAAACAGAAAAATTTGATATCCTGTTCGTGGGGAGAGGAAGTAGTGATCCACAAGCAGTGAATGATACAGAGACATTAGTCGAAATGTTAAGAGAAAAGTTCCCAAATAATCTCATCGAAAAATGTTTCTTAGCAGCGAGCTCCCCGAAGTTTGAAAAAGTATTAACTGAAAAGATTAATAAACAAAAAAAGTCTGTTCTAGTTGTTCCGTATCTACTTTTTACTGGATTATTAATAAAAGAAATCAAGCAGTTTCTAGAGAAATTAACCCTAGCAGACGAACAGGAATTACTGATGACAGAATATTTAAGTCAACATGAGTTATTGTCAGACATCTTAAAGGATCGTGTCTTAGAAGTAACGGAAGGGATGGAGTAAAATTGCAGCAATGGTTGAAAGAGGTAGCCCGTGGGAAAAAAGGGGCAAAAGACTTAAGGTATGAAGACAGTTTAAAAATAGCACAAAGTATCCTATCAAATGAGGCAACAGATGCACAAATAGCAGCATACCTTGTGGCAGAACGTATTAAGACAGAAAGTCCAGAAGAATTATTAGCTTTTATTCATACATTACGTCAAAAATCTGATAGCCTTCGCTTAAACAGGAAAATAACAGATCAACTCATAGATTTTGCAGGTCCTTATAATGGTAGAAATTCTTTCGCTGCCACCATTCCTGTCTCTCTTTTACTAGCAGAATATAATATTCCTGTTAGCTTAGCAGCGAGTGACTCCTTACCTCCCAAATATGGAACCTCTATAAAAGCAATTATGGAGCAATTGGGCTGGGTAAATATGGATAAAGTAGAAATGATGATTTATGAGGAGAATTTTACTTTCTTGGATGCAGAGAAATACTGTCAACCACTTGCTAGGATTAGAAAAATTCGAGAGGAAATAGGTATTCGAACACTTTTTAACACGGTGGAGAAATTGGTTAATTTATCTGGTGCTAAAAATATTATGCTGGGAGCTTTTCATAGAACGGCTATCCATAAGTTGAATGAGGTCTTTAAGCAATTAGAATACGAAAATGTTTATATCGTCCAGGGGATGGAAGGATCGGAGGATGTCCCCGTTCATCGAAATAGTTTTGTTTTTCATTGGAAACGTGAAAATCTAGATTCTTTTACTATAAAACCAGCAGATTTTGGTTTAGAGAATAAAAATTTTGATAAGAAAGAAAAGCTTAACGCAAAGCAACAAGCGAGGATCATCCGCTCTATTTTATCCGGTGAAAAAGATGAGAATTTTACTTATTATTATAATCAAGTGTTATTAAATGCAGGATTACGTTATTACCTATTTCATATAACCCCTACCATACATGATGGAATTCAGATAGCTAAAGAGCAATTAAATAGCGGTCGAGTAATAGAGATAATCGATCGATGGGAGAAGAAATCATAAAAAAATACTGCACCTATGGTAAGTGATTATCGAACCATTGTGTGCAGTTTATTACTAGTGCTTTTTTTTATTATGGAAAAGGTACTGTTCTTTTAGCATGTTTAAGAAATTTTTTTGTCCCTCTACTTTATAAATAGGTTTATTTACTATCTTTTCCAATAGTTCTATTCTAATGTTTGAACCTACCTTCGCTTGCTTCAGTAATGATCTCGCTTGATGAAGGAAGTCAATATATGTTTCATAATCCTCGGGAAAATCATGCTCTAGCTGTGCTTTTATTTTTTTCGCAAGTATGGGACTTGAACCACCGGTGGAAATAGCGATTTGGAGTTTTCCTCGTCTAAGTGCAATAGGGAATTCTATTTCCCCCTTGCTTGCGTGGTGCGTTGCATTAACCCAAGCGTGTTTAGGTTTATGATCAAGAATCATCTGATTCACACTCGAACAATTAGTGGCAATGATGATGACATCATAATAAGGTAAATCAGAAGGAGAACATTCTTTCTTTATCCAGTTTAAATCATAGTGTTGAATCATTTGTCGCAATCCTTCTGTTATGCTAGGACTGATTAGTGTGGGTTTTATTCCATATTCTACCAATCTACATGTTTTTCTTTCCGAAATTTGACCGCCACCGATAATGACCACTTTTTTATTGGATAATGACACCATCATTGGTATTTTTGTCATACAATCATCTCCGTGATTTCATTGTATTATCAATTATCTGACAAGGCAAGCTGTTTGACAAGTGTTTGTCGCTTTTCTAAAATGGAGGAAGAATCAATATTTCGAATTCAAGACTTTAAGAAGAAAGGAAGATTGTATGAAGCATATATTTAAAGAAGGTAAGCACTTATCTGGTCCAACTTTTTTACTGCTGCATGGAACTGGTGGTACAGAAAATGATTTATTACCTTTAGCGGAGATAATAGATCCTGATACTAATGTGCTAAGTGTGAGAGGAAATGTTTTAGAAAATGGCATGCCGCGATTTTTTAAAAGGCTTGCGGAAGGCATTTTTGATGAAGAGGATCTTATATTAAGAACGGATGAGCTGTACCAATTCCTTAGTGAAGCTGCAGATAACTATGGTTTTGATCGAAAGCAAGTGATCGCCATTGGTTATTCTAATGGAGCGAATATTGCAGCTAGTTTACTATTCCATTATCAAGATGGGCTAGCTGAAGCAATTCTTCATCACCCTATGGTGCCTAGGAGAGGAATCGGCCTCCCGGACTTGACTAATACTAAGGTGTTTATCACAGCTGGACGCAATGATCCGTTATGTACAGAACAAGAGTCGTTGGATTTAGAAAAAATACTTAGCCAAAATGGAGCGTCTGTACAAATACATTGGGAAAATAATGGTCATCAATTATCCCGAACAGAGGTAGAAGCTGCAAAGACATGGTATGAAAAAAATCGAGATATAGCTGAAGGATAAAGATAATACTGAATATGACTATAAAAAATGATGTACAATCGCCAAAGCTAACGGTAGCTAACGAACGATTCTAATAATTATTAGATCGTTCGTTTTTTAATTTTTTTTGTAAAAATGCTTGAAAAGAATTTTTTTTCGATTATAATATAACTGTACTAAATATATTAATACAGTTAATACAATTCATACACACCATACAGTGAAAGGTAGGGGTGAAATGCTGGAACTTGATCTAAGAAGTAGAAAGCCAATCTATGAGCAGTTAATAGACAAATTTAAACAATTAATCATCCATGATGTACTTAAGCAAGATGAAAAGCTACCTTCAGTTCGTATGCTGGCTCAGCAATTATCTATTAATCCGAACACTATTCAAAAAGCGTATCGAGAACTTGAAGCACAAGGATATATCTATTCTGTGAAGGGGAAAGGAAGTTTTGTAAATTCTATGGTGCCAGAAGCAAATCATGCCGAAATAAAAAAAGTAAAAGAACAATTAAAAAAACAAATAGCGGAAGCATTATATATTGGATTAACCGTTGAAGATTTAAAAGAGATATTGAATGAAATCATTGGGGGTGCGCATCATGATCCAAATACAAAACGTGAATAAGCGATATCGTAAGGAAATGGTATTAAATGATGTATCCCTAATGATAAACAAAGGTTCTATTTACGGATTACTCGGATCGAATGGTGCAGGAAAAACAACTTTGTTAAAAACAATTGCTGGAATTTTCAAACAAAATAGTGGAGCAATCGAGATAGAACGGAAAGCAATTTTTGAAAATATTTCATTGAAAGAACGACTAATCTTTATTCCTGATACGTTATTTTTTTATTCACATTATACCGTAGAGCAAATGGCAAGCTTTTATGAAAATATCTATCCAAAATGGAATAAAGAACGTTTTAACCAAATGCAAAAGCTCTTAGATTTAAATCCTAACAAGAAGATCCATCGTTTTTCAAAAGGGATGCAACGTCAAGTAGCTTTTTGGTTAGCGCTTTGTGCCATGCCAGATTACCTCATTTTAGATGAGCCATTCGATGGTTTAGATCCTGTAATTCGCAAAAAAATAAAATCATGGATGATCCAGGATGTAGCAGAAAGACAAATGACGGTTATGGTTTCCTCTCACAACTTAAAGGAAGTAGAGGATATATGTGACGCTGTTGGAATTTTACATCGCGGTAAATTACTTCTCGAAAAAGATTTAGATGACTTAAAGTCAGATATTCATAAAGTGCAATTAGCATTTAAACAAGATGTGTCAGAAGAATTATTCCAAGATCTACAGCTATTACATCATGAAAAGCGAGGAAGTGTTCATATTTGTATCGTAAGAGGCGAATATGAGGGGATAGAGGCAAAGGTATCCACATACGATCCTGTTGTTTTTGATATTTTGCCACTAACTTTGGAGGAGATTTTCATCTACGAAATGGAGGGTGCGGGGTATGCAATCGAGAACATTCTACTTTAAAAAAGAACTATTAAAACAAAGCTTTCGTTCTACTGGATGGATCGGCATTGCATACTTTGTTGTTCTTGTTTTCTTATTTCCTTTACAGATTTTAATGAATGTGACAAGTGAAGAACTGCAGCATGACCCTTTATATTATGAAGGAGTAGAAAATATCTTTGAAACAAATGGTGTCTTGCATGCTTTATTAATGATTACCGTACCAGTACTAGCAGCATTGTTTGCTTTTCGTTATTTACAAGTTAGAGGCTTTGCTGACTTTGTCCACAGTCTACCTATAAAAAGGAGCAGTTTATTTCATCAGCATTTTATGATGGGGTATTTAAATCTTCTTATCCCATTACTTCTAAATGGATTATTGATGTACATGATGGAAAGAACGATGAATGTAGATGAATTTTTTAGTACTCATGATATTGGTTCATGGTTAATCTATTCGATTGTAATGGTCAGTATCATCTATTCCTTTACGGTTTTGGTAGGAATGATAACAGGTATTTCCGCTGTGCAGCTTGTCTTAAGCTATATCTTTCTCATCTTTCCAGCAGGCATTTTGACACTTCTGTACAGAAATCTGGGAATGTTACTTAAAGGGTTCAGCCCGGGTATTAATTGGCAGGATCAAGCATACCGGTTTTCACCGATTTCACGGAGTATCGAAATGTCTAATTTTGAAGTAAAGGATGTAGAGCTATGGATTTTCTCAATTCTCGCTATCGTATGTTATGTTCTTGCATTAGTCCTATATCGAGTACGTTCGATTGAAGCAGCATCTCAAGCATTAGCGTTTCCATTTCTGAAGCCGATATTCAAATTTGGTGTGACATTTTGTTTTATGCTATTAGGTGGTGCCTACTTTGAATCTGTACCAGGAAACTACATCGGCTGGATCACTTTTGGTTATATATTTGGTGCATTTTTAGGTTACCTGTTAGCTGAAATGCTGATTCAAAAAACCTGGAGAATTTGGGGGAAGTGGAAGGGGTTATTGATTTATATTAGTATCTCCATGATCGTACTTGCTTCCATTGTATTTGATTGGTTTGGCTATGTCGATCGTGTACCACAAGCACATTCCATTGAAGGAATAGAGGTTATTGATGAAATGATGTTTCATCACAATGCTTTAGATCTGGAGATAGATGACCCGAGCATAATGACAGCTAAAGCCGATATAGAGGCAATTCTTGACTTACATGAAGCACTGATAGCCTCAGATCTAGTAAAAGAAAACACCCAATACCATAAAGATTATATTTCCAAATTGTACTTCACTTATTACTTGGAAAATGGTAATAAGATGAAACGACAATATTGTGTTCCAGATACAGCGGAGTTTAAAGAATTGCTAGCTCCGATTTATGAAGAAGAAGTTTTTAAGAAAATGAACCGACCATGGTTATTTTTGGATAAAGCCGATTATAGTCAAATAACGATACATGTTAGGGATAGGGAACCACAAAACATCTTTGATCCGAGAATGATAGAACAAATCGTTGAACAGATTAGAAAAGATTATTTGGCTTTAAATTATGAAGAAGTACAGCAAATAAGCAATGCTACAGTTATGATCGATTTGATTTTGGATGAGCAGGGGAACTTTTTCTATATGGAAGTACCATCATCATATGAGAACACTTTAGAATTTATCTCAGAGAATTTTAATTAAGACTCCATAACAGAACAATGAATGAAATGGAAAGGATGTGAACAACAGGATCATGTTACAGACCAAAAGTTTTGATCAAATGGTTGAGAAATATCAAGAAATGATGTTTTTTACTGCTGTAAAAATATTACACGATCGACAATTAGCAGAGGATGCAGTCCAAGAGGCATGGATTAAAGTGTTTCGTTTCCAAATAAAGCTTGAAAAAATTGATCAATTAGGTGCATGGTTACGCACAATAATATCTCGTACAGCTATCGATTTGTTAAGAAAAGAAAAACGATCCAGATCTGTTCTCTTAGATGAAGAGACGACTTTAGAAAACACTACATTATGTGCAACGGAGCATATTGAAAAGTCTCTCGATATCCAATGTACTATGGAAGAAATATCGGAATGCTTATGTAAAGCGAGTAAAAAGATACAAGCAGTTTTTCATATGAAATTTATTAAAGGATTTCAGGATGCCGAAATAGCAGAAGTGTTAGGAATCACTCAATCTGCTGTAAAAACAAGGTTATTTCGTGCAAGACAATTAATAAAAAAGCAAGGGATATATGAAATGCAGCCAGGGGCCTAAACAAAGCTTCTGGTTTTTTCTTTTCGAGAAAAGGTATATAATAATTAAGGAATACGGATACAATAAAGGATGACTACGATGAGTTTTGCAATTTATGTTGTGCTTCCATGGATATTTTTATGCTTATTTGTGATTGGGGTAGTGATAAGCCTCTGGAAGCGAATGCCTTATTGGTGGGGGTTTCTGAGCTGTGCTGCAGGAGTTATTATCTACCTTATAGGAAATGAAATGGTTGGTGGATATAACGGAATGAGTCTTAGCTTAATCGGTGCATTACCATTCACCATAGGGTTATTTATTTTGTTTTTCTTGTTTATTGGTGATAAATTCAAATAATCCATTTTTTGCTCAGGATAAGTGATGGAGAAGTGGAAAAACTAACTGTGTACCCAATTGAAATAGGAGGGATACACATGAGAAAAAGATTTGCTGTTTTGCCAATGTTAGCGTCTGTCGGTATTGGAGCATATGCTTATTATCAAATGCGTAGAGGGAAAAATCAGACCAATATGGGCCAATTTTAATGGATGAGGTTGGATGGCGTCTAATCAGATGATGATTAGCTATCTCTGCAATAACCCGGACTTTCAAAGTTCGGGTTATATCCATTTAGCCTCATATTAGATCATTGGAAGCGATTCTGCTATAATGTTAACCATACATATTAAAGAAATGAGGTATTTTTATGGGGAATAATCGTTCTATAGGATACATCGGAGCTTATACAAAAAAAGAGAGCAAAGGTGTCTATCGTTTTGAATTAAATTATGAAGCAAAAAAAATTGAGAATGTCGAACTGGCGGCTGAGTTAGATAATCCAACCTATGTCACGGTTAGTGAAGATAACCAAAATTTATATGCTGTCGCTAAAGAAGGAGATAGTGGTGGCGTTACTGCTTTTCGAATTAATGAAGAAGATGGAAGACTAGAAAAATTAAACAGTCAAGCAACTCCTGGATCTGCTCCTTGTCACGTTAGTGTTAATCGCGACAAAAGCTTAATCGTATCCGCTAATTATCATACAACGCAAGTAGAAGCATTTTTAACAAATGATGACGGATCATTACAACCATCAAAAGCCCAGGAACACGAAGGTAGTGGTCCCCATGAGCGTCAGGAGAAACCGCACCTTCATTATGCTGGATTTACACCAGATGAGCAGTTTGTCATTGTAGTAGATCTAGGAACAGATACGATTACGACTTATCGTCCTGTAAATGGAGAATTAAAGGAAGTGAATGTTCTAAAAACAAAGGCTGGAAGTGGTCCGCGACATATTGCCTTTCATCCAAATGGCAAGTTTGCCTATGTCATGACAGAATTAAGTAATGAGGTTATCGCTTTACGTTACGAAGAAGGTAAATTCGAAGAGGTACAATATCTTTCTGCGATCCCAGAAGATTTTACGGAAAACAGTCAAGGAAGTGCTATTCATCTATCCTCTGATGGACAATTTGTTTACGTTGGCAATCGTGGACATAATTCCATTGCTAGTTATAAGGTTAATGAAGATAATACACTTACCTTTATCGAATGGACAAGCACAGAAGGAGATTGGCCGAGAGACTTTGTACTAGATCCAACGGAGAAATTCGTCGTTGCTTCTAATCAAGAATCAGGTACATTAACATTGTTTGAACGAGATCAAGAAACTGGACAACTCTCTTTACTTCAAAAAGATGTAAAAGCACCTGAAGCAGTTTGTGTCAAATTCTTAAATGACTAATGAGGGAAGTAGTTCGATTAGGGTGACCAATCATTCATACCTGATCGAACTATTTTTTTGTTATATGGTATTTAAGGGATCTAGCAGAACAATCATGGAACGATAAAAAAGAGTAGAGGATGTTGAGGATGAAAAACAAGACAAAATCGAAAAAAACACGAATTATTATAAAGATGATAAGAGGATTTTTGATTATAGTGGGAGCATTTATCACTGCCTATGGATTAGAAGCTGTATTAATTCCTAACAGTGTATCAGATGGTGGGGTAACGGGCCTCAGTATTGTTGGATCACAGTTAATTGGCTTACCCCTTGGTATATTAATTGCAATATTAAATATTCCCTTCGTTTTTCTCGGGTATAAGCAGATAGGAAGGAGCTTCGCCATATATTCTGTCATTGGAATTGCTTCCCTTGCCATTAGTACAAGTGTGATGCACCACATACCTCCCATTATTGAAGGTGATACACTATTAGTTACTGTAATTGGTGGTATTATTATTGGATTTGGTATGGGGCTTGCCTTACGTAATGGTGGTGCCTTAGACGGAATTGATATGCTAGCAGTACTGCTTTCAAGAAAATCTCCTTTTGGAACAAGTGATCTTATCCTGTTTTTAAATTTATTCGTTTTTGTTGTTGTATCATTTGTGTTTGGTCTTACTGGAGCCTTTTTATCAGGTATAGCTTATTTTATAGCCTCTAAAGTGATACATATAGTAGAGGAGGGGCTTAGTGGCTCTAAAACCTTTAAAATTATTACGAGCAAGCCAGAATTAATGGTAGAAACTATTCGTGATCGCTTAGGGCGTAGCGCTACATTTAATTTAGTTCAAGGCGGTTATTCCAATGAAGAATTTAAAGAGATTACTTGTGTTATTAACCGATTAGAGGAAAGTAAAATAAAAGAGATTATTCAGGAAATTGATGAAAGTGCTTTTGTAATCGTATATGATGTGGCGGAAGTAAAGGGTGGAAACTTTAGGAAAATAAATATTCATTAATAGCGAATGTGGATGGAACAAATAAATAGTAAAGAAGGAATAATCCGAACCTTTCTGTCAAAATAGCTCGTTTTTCGTGGCAGGGCTCTAGCTCATGCCGTTCCCATAGGTAGCTACGTATTTTGCCTACGATTAATCAGAAGATTGTTCGGATTTATTCTCCTTATTTAGCTATGTCGCTGACTTATGCGATTAATCAATGATGCGATTATTTGGATCGGTTTCTCTCATTTCTTTTTCTTCATAACGGGATACAAAACCATCACCATTACAAATGGTACAAGTATAGTGCCATTCCTCATCATCCATTAGTAGCCCGGAACCTTCACACGCTTTACATCTCATTTCTTGTGACCCCAACTATATTCATTCCCTTCTTATACTTTTTTGTATTTAATCCAATTAATCACTCCACCTTGAAGTATAAGCTCAATATGTCTTTTCGTTAAATCATGCTCTACTTCAATCATCTCATCAGTGTCTTTTATCCTTACATTTATTTTTTCTAGTTTTTTCAAGGAATCATGCACATTTTGAAATTGTAAGATCGAGCCTTTTTCGATTTTTTTATAATCCTCTTTATTAGCGAATCTTAGTGGCAGAATCCCGAAATTAATCAAATTCTGTAAATGTATTCGTGCAAAGTCTTTTACTAACACCACTTTTAGCCCTAGATATCTTGGGGCTAGTGCGGCATGCTCACGACTGGAGCCTTGCCCATAGTTAATTCCAGCAATAATTGCATGACCATGATCATCTCTAGCCTTCATAGCTCTTTCGTAATAAGTGTCATCAACAATTTCAAAAGCAAAGGTACTAATCCTTTGAATATTACTTCGATATGGAAGAACACGTGATCCTCCAGCCAAAATTTCGTCTGTGGAAATATTATCTCCCATTTTTAATAATATAGGAACCTCGAAATTGTTTTCGATCGGTGCAAAGTCAGGAATCGATGTAATGTTTGGGCCTTTCTCCAGCGAGATTTTATCATACGAATTTGGTGGTGCTTCAAGCATTCCAGCATCAGGAAACTCTGTCGGCTCCTTTATAAGCGGGTAGTCCATTTCTAAAGTTCTCGGGTCCGTAATCACACCATGTAAAGCGGAGGCTGCTGCTGTTTCTGGACTGCATAAAAATACACTATCTTCTCTCGTACCAGATCGACCTGGAAAGTTACGCGGAGTGGTTCGTAAGCTATTACGATCCGTTGCAGGCGCTTGTCCCATTCCAATACAGCCATTACAACCTGCTTGATGCATTCTTGCTCCAGCTCCAATTAACTGGGCAATATAGCCATCTTTCACTAGTTGCTCTAACAATTGTCTGGATGTCGGATTAATATCAAGTGAAACCCCTGGAGTGATTTGCTTGTCCTTCACAATTTCAGCTGCAATTGCAAAATCTCGGTATCCAGGATTGGCAGAGGATCCTATATAAGATTGGTAAATGGGTTCTCCAGCTATTTCAGATACAGGTACCACCTTATCGGGACTAGAAGGTTTTGCAATTAATGGTACCAGTGTCGATAAGTCGATTTCATCTTCTTCATCATAAGTAGCTCCATAGTCAGCTTTTAATTCGATCCAATCTTCTTCACGTCCTTGTTGGGTTAAAAAATCTTTGATAATGTGATCAGATGGAAATACAGTAGAAGTGGCACCTAATTCTGCGCCCATATTAGCAATGACATGTCGATCCATTGCAGAAAGACTTTCTAAACCAGGTCCGTAATATTCTAAGATTTTACCAACACCACCTTTGACACTATGACGACGTAACATTTCTAGAATAACATCCTTAGCACTAACCCAATCTGGTAACTTGCCAATGAGCTTGATTCCCATAACTTTAGGCATTTTTACATGGTAAGCCTCACCTGCCATTGCCATGGCCACATCAATCCCGCCCGCACCAATAGCTAGCATTCCCATACAACCATTCGCACAGGTATGGCTGTCAGAACCAAGTAATGTTTTACCTGGCTTTGCTAAACGTTGCATATGAACTGGGTGACTAACACCATTTCCAGGTCGACTGTAATAAACACCGAACTTTTGAGCGGCACTTCTTAGGAAAAGGTGATCATCTGCATTACGGTAGTCCTCTTGGATTAGATTATGATCCACATATTGAGCAGAAGCTTCAGTTTTTACTTGATCAAGTCCCATAGCTTCAAGCTCCAGCATGACCATTGTTCCAGTAGCATCCTGTGTTAACGTCTGGTCTATTTTTAATCCAATTTCCTTACCGACTTCCATGTCACCTGATACGAGATGTGATGCTATTAATTTATGTGCAACATTCTTCGCCAATTTTCTCCCTCCTTAAATAGGTTGATAACAGTACATTTTATTTTTACTATTTCACTTTTGGGAAATATTAAACATGGAAAATAATAAAATTAAGTGAATATGTGGAAAGGTGAGGTTGTTCGAAATAGTAATTTTCATGAGGCTAGCTACAAATACAAGAAAAAATAAATAATGTTGGTACATGTAGCAAGCTTTAGAGATTTTTTACAATAAAAAAGGCCACCCTTCGAGTAGGGAGGCCTTTTTCAACCAATTAAACCATTACTTTGCACATATCGTTAGTTAGAGCAACAGGGTCCTCAACTGGAAGACCTTCTATAAGCAATGCTTGGTTATATAAGATATTAGTATAGAGCTTGACTTTTTCTTTGTCTTTTTGTTGTGCATGGATTAAAGCCTGAAAAATGTCGTGCTTGTTATTAATCTCTAAAACCTTATTCGCTTCAACGTTTTGACTATCTGGCATTTGCTTCAATACTTTTTCCATTTCAATTGAAACATCACCCTCAGCTGATAAGCAAACAGGATGAGATTTTAAACGGGTGGAGAGTCGAACATCCTTTACTTTATCACCAAGTATTTCTTTCATCTCTGTAAGTAAGTCTTTATGCTCTTCTTTTTGTTTTTCTGCTTCTTTTTTTGATTCCTCGTCTTCTAAATTCAAATCACCACTAGATACAGATTTGAACTCTTTTTCTTCGTACGACATCAACATTTTAATCGCAAATTCGTCTACCTCATCTGTGAAATATAAAATCTCATAGCCTTTATCTTTGACCATTTCAGTTTGAGGGAGTTTTTCGATACGTTCATGTGATTCTCCAGTCGCATAATAAATGTGCTCTTGATCCTCTGGCATACGCTCGACATATTCTTTCAAGCTAACTAATTTGTTCTCACTAGAGGAATAGAATAGTAACAAATCTTTAAGCTTGTCCTTGTTCGCGCCAAAATCACTGTATACACCAAACTTTATTTGACGACCAAATGCATCGTAAAACTTTTCATACTTTTCACGGTCATTTTTTAACAAGCTTTGTAAGTGATTTTTAATTTTCTTTTCAATATTTTTGGCAATTAGCTTTACTTGACGATCCTGTTGTAAAATTTCACGAGAAATGTTTAATGATAAATCTTCAGAATCGACGATCCCTTTGACAAAACTAAAATAATCTGGCAATAAATCAGCACATTTATCCATAATTAATACGCTATTAGAGTATAACTCTAAACCTTTTTCAAATTCTTTAGAATAGTAGTCAAAAGGTAACTGCTCAGGGATATATAAAATCGATTGAAATCTTACCATGCCGTCTACACTTATATGGAGATGGCTTAATGGTTGGTCAAATCCGAAGTGCTTTTCTTGATAAAATGCTTCGTAATCTGCATCTGTTAACTCTTGTTTATTTTTTCGCCAGATCGGGACCATGCTGTTAACCGTTTGTTCTTCTGTCACATCTACTAATTCTTCTTCATTATCTTCTTTTGGACGTTTTTCAGTAATATCCATCTTAATCGGATAACGAATAAAATCTGAATATTTTTTTATAATAGATTGAAGACGATGCTCTTCTAAAAATTCATCGTAATTTTCCTCATCTGCGTTTTCTTTTAATTGAATAATAATTTCTGTTCCAACATCCTCTTTGTTATGTGGTTCAATTGTGTAACCATCTTCCCCGTCAGACTCCCATTTGTAGCCTTCTTCGCCATGTAAAGGACGAGTATAAACCGTTACTTTGTCTGCTACCATAAAGGAGGAGTAGAAACCGACACCGAATTGACCGATAATTTCTTGACCATCCTTCATCTCTACTTCATTTTTGAAGGCTAAGGAACCACTTTTGGCAATCGTACCTAAGTTTTCTTCTAATTCCTCTTTTGTCATACCTATTCCAGTATCCTTAACGGTTAGTGTACGCTTATCTTTATTAGGCTCGATACGAATATAGTAATCATCCTTATTAAAGGAGATACTGTCATCCGTTAATGCTTTATAATAAATTTTATCAATAGCATCACTAGCATTCGAAATTAGTTCACGTAAGAAGATTTCTTTCTGTGAATAAATGGAATGGACCATCATTTCTAAAAGTCGTTTAGACTCAGCTTGAAATTGTTTTTTCTCCATTGTTCATTTCCTCCCTTAAACGATTTATATGTAACTTAGCACTCCATACGTCAGAGTGCTAACACATAATAATTATCACAAAAGTATTGGTGTGTCAAGCATAAGAACGATTTGACTTCAAGCTACTGATCGCTTATTTTAGAAAGTATCAGAATTTTTTATCATTTATGCTATGATATAAATATGACAAACGTCCGTACAAACAAACAGGGGGGATTCGTATGGCCTTTGATTACCAAACGCCTCGATACATATATGTGATAGAGCAAATCAAAACGAAAATAAATGAAGGGGAATTAGAAGCTGGAGAACGATTACCGTCTGAAATGGAATTGGCCAAGCAGTTAAATGTTTCCCGTAACACATTAAGGGAAGCACTTAGGATTTTAGAAGAAGAAAATGTCATTATACGAAGACACGGTATTGGTACGTTTATAAACAAAAAGCCTGTTTTTTCAGGCGGGATAGAAGAGCTATTTAGTATTACAGATTTCATTAAAAGAGAAGGGAAAGAACCTGGGACAGAATTATTATTCCATGGAGCAAAACAAGCGCTTAGTGAGGATAAAATGGAATTACAGCTGAGTACAGATGAGAATGTATATCTGGTCAAACGAGTTAGAACAGCAGATAGTGAGCCACTTGTTTACTGTATTGATAAAATTCCCTTGTCCTTAGTCGGGGAAGATTTTCATTTTAATCAACAATCGATGCTTCAGTCACTACAAGAAGAAAAAGGGATAACGATCAGCTATGCAAAAGCAGAAATAAAAACAATTGGTTATCATGACGAGATTTCTAAAATATTGAATAGTGATAAAAATCAACCATTATTGATTTTGAAGCAGATCCATTACGATCTTCATGACAAACCTATATTGTATTCGATTAATTTTTTCCGATCTGATCAGGTCAGTTTTAGTGTATTTCGAAAGCGTTTATTTTAATGCCATTCCATTGGGGATGGTTTTTTTATACATTAGGAAAGCATAAAAATTTTGAAGTTCAATCAAAGTACAAGAAAAGCTAACTCATCCTCTAAAGGACGAGCGAAGTACGAAGTTTTTCTATTGTAAAGAAAACTGGAAAACTTGTCCAAAGATAGAGGGATAGGGAACACGCTCCTTATTACTATTGCTAATGTCCCATTCGGAACATTATCTAAAAATAGTTGTTGACTTGTAGGACGTCTAACCTTTATAATGATTTCGTACCCATAGAAAGGGGTTTCATTTATACAATAGAGACTATTCATATTCTACAGAGGTGAATTGACGATGTGGAATTACATCTCTTAGTATAAAAGTATGGAAGTGCATTCGCTAACGGACGTGTGAGTAGAAGTATTTTAGCGTAGAAAGTGGTAGGACGTCCAATCAATAAATAAACGAAAGGGGATAGCCACATGAACTTATTGTGGGGAATATTAGGTATAGTCGTTATATTAGGACTTGCCTTACTACTATCATCAAAAAAGAAAGCGATTAACATTCGGACAATATGCGGTGGATTAGCCATACAAATTCTATTCGCATTTATTGTATTAAAGTGGGAGGCAGGTCAATCAGCATTACAATGGTTTACTTTACGTGTACAGGATATTATTAACTATGCTAATGAGGGAATCAGTTTTCTATTTGGTTCGTTAGCAAATAGTGAAGAATTTGGTTCGATTTTTGCGTTTCATGTGCTACCAATTATTATTTTCTTTTCATCGTTAATATCTGTTCTTTATTATTTAGGTATAATGCAGTGGATCATCAAAATACTCGGTGGAGGTTTATCTAAATTATTAGGGACAAGTAAGTCTGAGTCCATGTCTGCTGCGGCTAATATTTTTGTTGGTCAAACAGAAGCACCGCTTGTTGTACGACCATTTCTAAATAAGATGACACAATCCGAATTATTTGCTGTCATGACCGGTGGATTGGCGTCGGTGGCAGGATCAGTACTTGTTGGTTATTCGCTTCTAGGAGTCCCATTAGAATATTTACTAGCAGCGAGTTTTATGGCAGCACCAGCAGGTCTTATTATGGCAAAAATAATGGTACCGGAAACAGATAAATCTGTCACAACAGACCATATAGAAATTGAAAAAGATCAAGAGTCTGTTAACGTGATTGATGCGGCGGCAAAAGGAGCATCAGACGGACTGAAATTGGCACTGAACGTTGGTGCGATGTTACTAGCCTTTATTGCACTGATCGCATTAATTAATGGTATTCTCGGTATTTTTGGTGATATTACCTTAGAAACGATTTTGGGATATGTATTTGCCCCAATCGCATTTGCAGTAGGAGTACCTTGGAGTGAAGCAGTTATCGCTGGTGGATTTATTGGACAAAAGCTTGTATTAAACGAATTTGTTGCCTATGCATCCTTTGCACCTGAAATGGTGAATCTATCTGATAAGACAAATTTAATTGTAAGTTTTGCTTTATGTGGGTTTGCAAACCTGAGCTCCATGGCTATTCTACTCGGTGGTTTAGGAGGATTAGCGCCAAATAGACGTAAAGACATTGCGAAACTCGGTATAAAAGCAGTAGCAGCTGGTATGCTAGCATCATTATTAAGTGCTGCGGTAGCAGGTATGTTTTTCTAAATGAACATTGAAAGCATTCGTATCTAGATATTTTATATTTGAAGGGAAGAAGAAATATGAGAATGGTAGACTTAATTGTGAAAAAAAGAGACGGTAAGGAATTAACTAAAGATGAAATTGATTTTATGATCAAAGGATATACAAAGGAAGAAATACCTGATTACCAAATGTCGGCAATGGCCATGGCATTATATTTTCAAGGAATGACAACAGAAGAGAGAGTTCACTTAACTATGGCAATGGTACAATCTGGAGATCAAGTCGATTTATCAGATATTCAAGGTATTAAGGTGGATAAGCATTCTACAGGTGGAGTTGGAGATACAACCACTTTAATTTTGGCACCCTTAGTAGCTTCTGTAGGTGTCCCAGTTGCAAAAATGTCTGGTAGAGGGCTTGGACATACAGGTGGAACACTTGACAAGTTAGAATCCATTGATGGTTTTCAAGTAGAATTAACTGCAGAAAGGTTCAATCAACTGGTAAATGAGCATAATATAGCTGTAGTTGGACAAAGCGGAAACCTCACTCCTGCTGATAAAAAGCTATATGGTTTACGTGATGTAACAGCAACAGTCAATTCTATTCCATTGATTGCTAGCTCGATTATGAGTAAAAAAATTGCAGCAGGAGCAGATGCTATTGTATTAGATGTAAAAACAGGGTCAGGGGCATTTATGACTGATTTAGAAGATGCTAAAGCTTTAGCTAGGGCAATGGTTGACATTGGTAATGGAGCGGGACGAGAGACGGTTGCCGTAATTTCAGATATGAATCAGCCGCTTGGATTTGCAGTAGGTAATGCATTAGAAGTAAAAGAAGCCATCGATACCTTGCAAGGTAAAGGTCCAAAGGATTTAGAAGAATTATGCCTTACCTTAGGTAGTCAAATGGTCTATTTAGCCAAAAAGGCAAAATCCATTGAAGAAGCAAGAGAAATGTTAAAAGATGCAATTCATTCAGGTAAAGCTATTGATAAGTTGAAAACCTTTGTGAGCTCTCAGGGAGGTAATCCTTCTGTAATTGATCATCCGGAGAAACTACCTAAGGCAGAATACACGATAGAAGTGAAGGCAAAAGCTTCAGGCACGATTAATCGCATTTCTGCCGATGAAATAGGCACAGCAGCAAGTCTTCTTGGAGCTGGTCGTTTAACAAAGGATTCTCAAATTGATCTGGCTGTAGGTGTCGAGTTGCAGAAAAAATTAGGTGACAAAGTAAAAACTGGTGATACTATAGTCACCATTCATAGTAATACCCCTAATATAAATGATGTGGAAGAAAAGATTCAACAAGCCTATACAATCTCTGATAAAGCGCATTATGCTATACCATTGATATATGATATTATTCATTAATTTTTTAAGAGGTTGGACATCCTACTTCAGAAAAAGTACAATAAGAGTTGATTTGTTGATAGAATAATTTTTGCGCTATATTACTTCGAGAAAAGGAGAATACTATTGGAATCTTTTAAAAGGATATTTTTAATTGTATTAGATTCGGTTGGGATAGGTGAAGCACCAGATGCTGCCGATTTCAATGATACGGGAGCAGATACATTAGGACATATTGCGGAGCATATGGATGGATTAACTATGCCGGAAATTGGAAAACTTGGATTAAGCAATATTCGGGAAATTAAAGGTATTAGGAAGGCGTTAAAGCCTAAGGCCTACTATACCAAAATGCAAGAGGCTTCTAATGGAAAGGATACAATGACTGGTCATTGGGAAATAATGGGGTTAAAGATCGAGCAACCTTTTCAAACATTCCCGGATGGTTTTCCAGATGACTTAATAAAACAGTTAGAAAAGGAAACAGGAAGGAAAATTATAGGAAATAAACCGGCGTCTGGTACTGCTATTATTGAAGAACTAGGCGAGCATCATATGGAAACAGGAGATCTCATTGTGTATACATCTGCAGATTCTGTGCTGCAAATCTGTGCCCATGAAGACATCATTCCAATAGATGAACTATATGACATTTGTGAAAAAGCTCGAGCTTTAACCATGAACGATAAGTACATGATTGGCAGGGTAATTGCACGACCATTTGTAGGTAGACCTGGTAATTTTGAACGAACTTCTAATCGTCATGATTATGCCCTAAAACCGTTTGGTAGGACAGTGATGAATGAGCTAGCTGACGGTGGTTTCGATGTTATTGCCCTCGGAAAAATCTCTGATATTTATGACGGCGAGGGTGTAACGGAATCGATTCGAACAAAAAATAATGAGGATGGAATGGAAAAATTTATTCAGTCAATGGATATGGAATTTCATGGCCTGAATTTTCTCAATCTCGTCGATTTTGATGCGAAATATGGTCATCGTCGAGATCCAAAAGGGTATGGAGAAGCTCTGGAAGCATTTGATCAGCGATTACCGGACATCATTAATAAATTGAAAGAAGATGATTTATTAATGATTACAGCTGATCATGGAAACGATCCAGTACATCATGGTACAGATCATACGAGAGAATATGTCCCACTATTAGTTTTTCACCATCAAATCACAGAAGGAAAACAATTACCATTGAGAGAGACGTTTGCTGATATTGGCGCTACCATTGCAGACAATTTTGGTGTAACATTACCTTTAAACGGGAAAAGTTTCCTACACGATATTAAATAAAGGAGGATTATTCAATGCATAAGCTTCAGGAAGCAACCAAGTATTTACAGCAACAATTAGATAAGAAACCTCAAATTGGCCTTATATTGGGCTCAGGTCTAGGAATGCTAGCAGATGAAATTAAAAATCCTACAAAAATTATCTATCAAGATATTCCTGGTTTTCCCTTATCGACAGTGGAAGGTCATGCAGGACAACTAGTAATAGGTGAATTAGAAGGGGTCCAGGTCATTGCAATGCAGGGACGTTTTCACTATTATGAAGGATATGGCTTAGATGCGGTTACTTTCCCGGTTCGGGTGATGAAAGAAATTGGTATTGAAAAATTACTAGTAACTAATGCTGCTGGTGGTGTTAATCAAAATCTTGAACCAGGGGATTTAATGTTAATTACAGATCATATAAACAATACTGGTCAAAATCCTTTAATAGGCGAGAATGTGAAGGAACATGGTGTACGCTTCCCGGATATGTCGAGTGCTTATGATAAGAAATTGCAAACTACGGCAAGACAAGTTGCTAAACAGTTAAATTTGAATCTAAAAGAGGGTGTCTATGTTTGGAATACAGGACCAAGTTATGAAACACCAGCTGAAATAAAGATGCTTGCAACGATAGGTGGAGATGCTGTTGGTATGTCTACAGTGCCTGAGGTAACAGTAGCAAGACATGCTGGCATTCGCTGTTTAGGTATTTCCTGTATATCTAACATGGCAGCAGGGATTCTCGATCAACCGTTAACACATGAGGAAGTAATGGAGACAACTGAGAAAGTACGTGATTCCTTTTTACAATTTGTGAAACAATTAGTTCAAGAGATTGGATAACGAATAGGGGGGAACGTTTGTGGAAGAAAAATTGATAGAAGAAGCAAAAAAAGCAAGGGAAAAAGCTTATGTGCCTTATTCTAAGTTTAGCGTTGGAGCAGCATTACTTGATGCTCAAGGAAATATTTATCATGGATGTAATATTGAAAATGCAGCCTATTCCATGTGTAATTGTGGGGAGAGGACAGCATTATTTCATGCATATGCAACGGGCTCCACTGAATATAAAATGATGGCAGTTGTAGCAGATACCGATCGACCGGTTTCTCCATGTGGTGCTTGTCGCCAAGTAATGGCAGAGCTTTGTCATCCAGAAATGAAAGTGATATTAACAAACTTAGATGGAGACATATTAGAGACTACGGTACGTGACTTGCTTCCGGGTGCTTTTATAGCGGATGACATGTCCAACGTGAAATGACAAGGGAGGAATGGATCAAAATGATAGCGAATATGATTGACCATACTGCATTAAAACCAGATACACCAAAAAAAGCAATTGAAACATTATGTGAAGAAGCAAAGGCTAACGGATTTTATTCTGTTTGTGTTAATCCAACATGGGTAGCTTATGCTGCGGAATTACTCAAAGGTACTGATGTAGACGTATGTACAGTAATAGGCTTTCCTTTAGGAGCTTCTACTTCCGAGGTCAAGGCGTTTGAAACAGAAGATGCCATCAATAATGGTGCCACAGAAATAGATATGGTGCTGAACGTTGGTAAACTAAAATCAGGAGAGATTGAGGCTGTTAAAGATGATATTCAAGCAGTAGTGGATGCAACGAAAGGGCAAGCATTAGTGAAAGTGATTATTGAGACGTGTCTTTTATCTGATGAAGAAAAAGTAACAGCATGCGAACTAGCAGTTGCAGCAGGGGCTAACTATGTCAAAACATCTACTGGATTTTCGACTGGTGGTGCAACAATAGAAGATATTGCTTTAATGCGTAAAACCGTTGGTCCTAATATTGGAGTAAAAGCCTCTGGCGGTGTGCGTGATGCTAAAACTGCTCAAGCAATGGTGAAGGCTGGTGCTTCTAGAATAGGGGCAAGTGCCAGTGTTGCCATTGTAAATGGGGAAGAGTCTCAAAGTGATTACTAAATTGGAGGAAAAGGGGAGAAAGCCTTCTCCTCTATTCCTTTGCTAAATCTTTGCTCCTAATCCATTGCTTGATAATCGCATTACATTCATGATCATGCTTTGTAGGAACTTGATGTTTGGATTTATCGATATAGGCGATTTCCACATCCTTTATCACCTCTTGATACAAATGCTGATAGTGATGAATGTAAATATCCCTTGCACCATATATAAGTAATAGGGGGACATCTAATTTAGTAAGACTGTGTTTATTGCTGTAGTTCATACCAATAGCATATTGCTGTTCTAACATATCGGGATCTGTTTGCTTCATCTCTATAGCCATTTCGTTTGCAGCTTTTTTACTCGAAAAATGATTAAAAGATAATGCGCTTGCCAATAAAGACATCCATTTTTGCTTGGCAATCCATATTCCTAATTGATATTCCTTCTTTAGCCAAAAACTAGCTACTTCATAATAACCACCTATCAAAATGAGTCCTATAATTCGATTAGGATGGCTCGCTGCAAATGCTTGAGCAATAACTCCTCCATTAGAATATCCGCAAATAATGGCTTTCTCTACTTGAAGTTCGTCCAAAACTCTCTTTATGTCACTAACGAATAGTTCCATCGTTACAGGTAGAGCTTTCTCACTTTTACAATCCCCTCTAATATCTAATGTGATAATTTGATAATGATCACTCAACTTATATTGATAACGAAAGGTAAGATGTCCCATGGCAGGGGGTGGAATAAATAGAATCGTTGGACCGTTTCCTTTTACTTCATAATAAATATGTGGTTTTTCCTTAGTAAAGGGCATAATTTTTCACGTCCTATATTGCAATTTTTAATACTGATTTTTTTAGTATGGCTACTAGAAGTATCAATATACAAAGCCGATGTAAGCGGAGATTCTCAATAAAAAAAGGGACGCTCCCAATTATTTGGGAGGCCCAGCATATTATTTTTCTGTAGATAAAATCGATTCAATATCCTGTTCATCTAAATAATCTTCGTATTTTTCATGCTTTTCATTTACCCCTATATATTTCCCTTCCATATCTGCGAGTAAAAATCCTTCTAACTCCTCAACGCTACCCACCAATTCATCTGAATGGAAGAACATATCGTCATATGTTTTAGCCTCCATGCCATAAAAGTCAGACGGGCCATCAGAGGAACCATATTGCTCTACGCGCTGCCAGGAATCTTCTGCGTCGAAAAACGTAGTGTCTTCGTTGGCTATTTCATTATTAAAGTTTTGAAAATTTGGCTGTAATACCTCTTCCTCAATTGGACGATTTTTATCGATATATTTTTCTGCATGTTTGGAGCACTTCTGAGTGGTAGGCATTGCTAACAGTCTGTCTGCTGCTATTTCTTCACCACATTCGATACAAATACCATAAGTTCCTGCATCTATCGAATCAAGGGCATCTTTAATATCCTTGTATTCCTTTTCTAAATGATCATTCAAGGCAATGTCTTTTTCTCTTTCAAAAAGCTCTGTACCATGATCTCCTGGATGATTATCGTAATTAGAGAGCTCGGATACAGATTCTTTCAACAATTCTTGGTCTAAGCCAAAGTGATCCTGCAGATGATTTTCTAGCTCCTTTTTTCGATTGACCAATTCGCGTTGACAAGCATTTAATTGCGCTCGGTTTAACATCAGTTCACCTCCTGATCCTTTTTAGTATAACCGTTGCGTTTAACTCCATTAAATCAGTTATTGGCAAAGCTGTTTATACATAAAAAAATAAAAATGACAAAAAATAAAGCTGATCTTCTGTTTAACAGAAAAATCAGCTAAATCACATCAAAAGGGAAAATTCTCCAATGATAAAAATTTCACATTCTTATTATGCTCTAGTTGCTTCAAATTGGTCAATCTTATCGGCATGGCTGAGTGTAACAGCAATATCATCCCAGCCATTTAGTAACATTTCACGTTTATAATCGTCTAGGTCAAATACTGCTTCAAATCCTTGATTATCATATACTTTTTTTGCTTCTAGGTTCACGGTTAAATAATATTTGTCACTCTCAGCATTTTTAATTATTGTTTGGACTTCTTCATCTGCCAATTTAACTGGTAAGATACCATTTTTTGTGCAATTATTATAAAAAATATCTGCATAGCTTGGTGCAATAATGACACGGAATCCATAATCTTGTAGAGCCCATGGTGCATGCTCACGAGATGAGCCGCAGCCAAAGTTTTCACCAGCAACAAGGATTGAAGTGTCTTCATATTTAGGCTGATTTAAGGAGAAATCATTTCGCAACTCTCCTTTAGAGTCAAATCGCCAATTATAAAATACAAATTGGCCAAATCCTTGTCGTGAAATCCGTTTTAAAAATTGCTTAGGAATAATTTGGTCTGTATCAATATTAGCACGGTTTAATGGATAGACAAGCCCTTCATGTTTTCTAATTGGTTCCATTTTGTTACCCCCTATAAAACGAATTTAGCTTGGTGTAGCTACACTCAAGTGACGTACATCTACGAAATGACCTTTAATAGCTGCTGCTGCCGCCATTTCAGGACTAACTAAGTGGGTACGTGCACCTGTTCCTTGTCGACCTTCAAAGTTACGATTAGAAGTGGAAGCACAACGTTCACCCTCTGGTACGACATCATCGTTCATTGCTAGACACATACTACAGCCTGCGTCTCGCCATTCAAATCCAGCTTCCTTAAAGATTTGATCAATTCCTTCTGTTTCTGCTTGTGCTTTCACACTATGAGAACCAGGGACTACGATTGCTCGAACACCTGGATTTACCTTTTGTCCTTTTACAATTTCTGAAGCTTTTCTTAAATCAGCTAATCTGGAATTAGTACAGGAACCGATAAACACATGCTCAATGCTTACAGAAGAAATTGGTTCGCCTCCTTGGAGTCCCATGTATTCTAATGCACGTTTAATTTCATCTGTTTCAATAGCATTTTTTCCATCCTCTGGAGTAGGGACGGTTGCACTAACCGGAATACACATCCCAGGGTTTGTTCCCCAAGTTACTTGTGGCTCAATTTCTTCTGCATTGATTTCCACTACTTCATCATATATCGCCCCTTCGTCTGTAGCAAGAGCCTTCCATTCCTCCGCTAATTGCTCAAAGGCTTCACCGTCTGGAACATGGCGTCTCCCTCGTAAAAATTCAACTGTCGTATCATCAGGACTGATTAATCCAGCACGAGCACCGGCTTCTATAGACATGTTACATACCGTCATTCGGCCTTCCATGGACAAGTTACGCACTGCCTCGCCTGTATACTCAATAACATAGCCAGTTCCGAATTTTACACCGAATTTTCCGATAATTGCTAGGATTAAATCCTTTGCCGTAACACCTGTCCCTAATTTTCCATTCACTTTAACATTTAGTGTTTTCGGTTTTGCTTGCCAAATGGTTTGTGTGGCTAGGACATGCTCGACCTCACTAGTACCAATACCAAAAGCCAAAGCACCAAATGCACCATGTGTAGAAGTATGGCTATCTCCACATACGATCGTTTTACCTGGTTGGGTTAAACCCAATTCAGGACCAATAACATGGACGATCCCTTGATCAGGATGATGAATATCCGCTAAAGGTACGCCAAATTCGTCACAGTTTGTTTTAAGTGTTTCCATTTGTGTCTTGGAAACTTCGTCTTTTATCACATTGCGATGAATGGTCGGTACATTATGGTCCATTGTCGCAAATGTTAAATCTGGACGGCGAACTTTTCGATTATTAATACGAAGACCCTCAAATGCCTGTGGAGAGGTTACCTCGTGGACTAGATGTAAATCGATATATAATAGATCCGGTTTACCTTCTTCGTGATGTACGACATGTTTCTCCCAAATCTTTTCAATAATCGTCTTTGGATTCCTCATCAATTTCACTCCTTTTTATATTTTTGTTTTCCTTTTTGTAGAAAAATATCGGCGCATGCTATGGATAAATAGTCGACGCCGAAAAATTTTCCTTATTCAATGGTTTCAACAATTAATTGAGTCATTTCATTTGTATTTACAAGCTCTCCATTTTTATTATATAGGTCTGCTGTATGATAATTTTGGTTTAACACTTGTTCAACTGCGTCTTCAATGGTTTGTGCTTCTTCATTCATTTGAAAGGAATATCGAAGCATCATCGCTGCTGATAGGATCATGGCAATAGGGTTAGCAATCCCTTTGCCTGCAATATCAGGAGCAGATCCATGTGCTGGTTCATATAGTCCAACCCCGTCTTCAGCCAAACTAGCAGAAGGGAGCATACCGAGAGAGCCTGTTAGGACAGAAGCCTCATCACTTAATATATCACCAAACATATTCTCTGTAACAATGACATCAAATTGTGTTGGATTGGTGATTAGCTTCATTGCTGCTGCATCCACTAAAACATGCTCAACTGTGACATCAGGATATTGTGCTTTCTTTTCTTCCACAATTTCTCTCCATAGTTTACTAGATTCCAGCACATTTGCTTTATCTACAGATGTAAGATGTTTCTTTCTTAATTGAGCACTTTGAAAGGCTTTATCTACAATTCTTTCGATTTCTTTACGTGTATATGTTAAGGTGTCTACTACAGCGTTACCGTTATCTTGCCTTTCACTTGGTCTCCCAAAATATAATCCACCAGTAAGCTCCCGAACAATTAATAGGTCACTACCATTTATAATATCAGGACGAAGGGGAGAGGCGTGTAATAATTTATCAAATCCCTTCACTGGTCTAAGATTGGCATATAAATCAAGTGCCTTTCTAATCCCAAGCAACCCGCGTTCTGGTCTTAGATCAGAGGGATTATTATCCCATTTTGGTCCACCAACTGCCCCAAGCAAAACTGCATCTGCCTTTTTACAAGCTTCAACTGTTTCATCAGGTAGGGGAGTGCCATGATTATCGATAGCAATACCACCGATATCATGAGAAGAAAATTCAAATTCTTTTCCAAATTTTTTGCTAATTGCTTCTAATACGTCCTTTGCAGCATAGATTACCTCTGCTCCAATTCCATCACCAGGAAGCAATACAATTTTATTAGCCACTTGTTCTACCCCCTATGAACTATCCTAGATTGCTTTTACTTGATAGATTGCTCTATTGACACCATTCAAATATGCTTGAACAGCTGCTTCTAATACATCTTGTGCAGAACCACGTCCACTTACTGCTATACCATCTACGGTTAGGCTAACGTGGACTTCTGCCAAGGCATCTCTTCCTTTACCAATTGAGTTCAATTGAAAATCGGTTAGTTGAGTATCCTCATAAATGATTTTGTCTAATGTGTTATAAAGCGCTTCGACGCTACCTTGCCCGGTATCTGAATCCGTTAGTTGTTGATCATTTTTAGGTGTATTTAATGTTACAGTAGCATTTGGCTTATCAGAAGAACCATATTGTACCTTAAAATCTACTAATGTATATCTTTTAACATTAGATGTATCTGTTTGAATATCTGTTAGGATGGCAAATAGGTCATCATCTGTTACTTCCTTTTTTCGGTCTGTTAATGATTTAAAGGCAACAAATGCTTCTTTCAGCTTATCATCGGATAGAGTGAAGCCAAGCTGCTTAATTTTATCTGTAAAGGCATGTCGCCCAGAGTGTTTCCCTAACACAAGGTTGTTGGATTGGACACCAACTAATTCTGGTGTGATAATTTCATATGTTTGCGCATTTTTCAAGACACCATCTTGATGAATACCTGATTCATGAGCAAAAGCATTACGTCCAACAATCGCTTTATTACCTGGCACTGTCATACCTGTAAATTTGCTTACCATGTCGCTTGTACGTTTAATTTCTTTTAACACTAAATTAGTATGATAAGGATAATAATCATTTCGAATATTTAATGCAACACCAAATTCTTCTAAAGAAGCATTCCCAGCACGTTCCCCGATTCCATTAATCGTTCCTTCTACCTGTGTTGCACCATTTTCTACTGCAGCAAAGGAATTTGCAAGTGCCATTCCAAGGTCATCATGACAGTGGCAGGATAGATCTGCTTTGTCGATATTTGGGACATTTTCTTTCATGTAACGAAACATCGCCCCATATTCACGAGGCATTGTATAGCCAACCGTGTCTGGTAAATTAATGACTGTAGCACCAGCATCAATAACTTTTTCAATAATTTTTGCTAAAAAATCTAGGTCTGAACGTGAAGCATCCTCAGCCGACCATTCAACATGATCGAAGAATTGTTTTCCGTATTTCACCATTTCGACAGCGGTATCGATTACTTCATCAGGAGTCTTTTTTAATTTATATTCCATATGAATAGGGGAGGTGGCAATAAAAACGTGAAGTCTAGGATTGGCAGCATTTTTCAATGCTTCTCTACATGCGTCAATATCTGACTTAACAGCACGAGCTAATCCTGCTACAGATACGTTTTTAACAGATTCGGCAATCTGTTTGACTGAGTCAAAATCACCTTGGGAGGAAGCAGGAAATCCTGCTTCCATCACATCTACTCCAAGGCGTTCTAATTGCTTGGCAAGCTCTAGTTTCTCTAGCTGATTAAGATTGACACCAGGCGATTGTTCACCATCGCGAAGTGTTGTATCAAAAATCTTAATTTGCGTCATTAGAGACCACTTCCTTTTTATTAATCGCCTTTTGCTTTACAAATGGCATTAATTCACGTAGCTCTCTACCTACTTTCTCAATTGTATGTTCACTTTCCGCTCGCTTAATTGCTGTATAACGAGGGCGGTTTGCTTGGTTTTCTAAAATCCAGCCTTGAGCAAATTTACCTGTTTGAATATCTGATAATACTTCTTTCATACGTGCTTTCGTACCTTCATCTACAACACGTGGACCTGACATGAAATCTCCCCATTCAGCAGTGTCAGAAATAGAGTGACGCATGTTTTCTAATCCACCTTCATACATAAGGTCAACGATTAATTTTAACTCATGTAAACATTCAAAATAAGCGACTTCTGGTTGGTATCCAGCTTCTACTAATGTTTCGAAACCTGCTTTAACCAATGCGGAAGTTCCGCCACAAAGTACCGCTTGCTCACCAAATAGATCTGTTTCTGTTTCTTCCTGGAATGAAGTTTCTAGAATACCAGCGCGACCAGCACCAATGCCTTTAGCATATGCTAACGCAACGTTTTTAGCTTGACCAGTAGCATCCTGGAAAATTCCATAAAGTGCAGGAACACCAGCACCTTCTTCGTAAGTTCTACGTACTAAATGACCAGGTCCTTTAGGTGCTACTAAGAATACATCCACATCACTCGGTGGAACGATTTGATTAAAGTGAATATTAAATCCATGGGCAAATACTAGTGCATTACCAGCTTCTAAGTTTGGTTCAATACTTTCTTTATAAATAGAAGGTTGGTTTTCATCAGGAAGTAGAATCATAATCACATCTGCCTCTTTTGAAGCTTCTGCTACTGTTTTAACTTCTACACCATCTTCCACTGCTTTATCCCAAGACTTACCTTTTCTAAGTCCTACTACTACATTAAATCCACTTTCTTTTAGGTTCAAAGCATGGGCATGACCTTGAGAACCATAGCCAATGATCGCGATTTTTTTAGATTGTAATACCTCTTCGTTAATATTGTTGTTATAAAGTACTTTTGTCATGAAAATTACATCCTCTCAATTTGATTTATTTTTTTATATAATAATTTTTATATTATTACTATCCTAATAGGGATTGCACAGTACCATCCTGTATGTTTGGTTGTTGACCACGAACAAAAGCGGTTAAGCCTGTTCTGGCTAGTTCTTTGATTCCATATGGACGTAGGAGCTCAATTAAAGCTTCTACCTTATCCGGTTTCCCTGTTACTTGGATCGATAGACTGTCTTTACTTACATCAATTATGGATGCGCGGAATGGTTCAATAATACCTTGAATTTCCGCACGCAACTGGCTGTTACTAACGATTTTAATGAGGGCAAGCTCGCGAGCAACAATGGCCTTATCGGTAATATCAGACACTTTAATGACATCAATTTGCTTATTTAATTGTTTCGTCACCTGCTCTAGCTTTTGAAAATCCTCTACATCTACAACAAATGTCATTTTGGACATTCCTTCTGTTTCCGTTCTTCCAACAGATATGCTTTCAATATTAAATTGACGTCGTTGTAGAAGACTTGTTACACGATTTAATACACCACTGCGATTTCTGACGGTTGCTGTTATGATTCGTTTCATGGTTTCACCCCAATCATTTCGTTTAATCCTTTGCCTGTAGGAATCATAGGAAAAACATTTTCTTGCTGAATGACACGTGCATCCACTACTACAGGACCTTCATAATCGAATATTTCAGGCAATGCATTTAAAAATTCTTCTTGTGTTGTTAGTTTCATCCCTTTGATATTATAGGATTCTGCTAATTTAACAAAATCTGGTTGAATATTGAAGATGGACTCCGAATAACGTTCAGAGTAAAAAGCTTCCTGCCATTGTCTTACCATTCCTAATGCTTGATTATTTACAATGATTACTTTAACAGGTAAACCACGTTCCTGAAGGATAGAAAGCTCTTGCAAGGTCATTTGAAAACCACCATCACCTACAATGGCTACAACCGTATCATTCGGCTTGGCTAATTGAGCTCCAATTGCGGATGGAAAGCCAAAGCCCATTGTTCCAAGTCCACCAGATGATACCCAACGGTCAGGTGTATTGAATTTATAATATTGAGCAGTCCACATTTGATGTTGCCCAACATCAGTTGTAACGATGGCTTTTCCATCAGTTGCTTCATGGATTTTCTTAATGACCCATTGGCCATTCATTTCTGTTTCAAGGTTGTTGTACCATAATGGATAATTTTCCAAGTTTTCGTGAATTCTTACTAACCAATTCTCGTGCTCTGGTTTCTCGATGGCGTGCTCCAATAACTTTTTTAACGCTTCTTTTGCATCTCCAACGATAGGAATCTGTGTTGGTACATTCTTACCAATTTCAACAGGATCAATATCAATATGAGCAATTGTTGCATTTGGTGCAAAAGAGGCTAAATTTCCTGTTAGACGATCATCAAATCTTGCACCAATATTAATTAATAGATCACATTCATATAGAGCAGTATTTGCTGTGTATGTTCCATGCATTCCAGCCATCCCGATAAATAATGGGTGATCACCAGGGAAAGCTCCCAAACCCAATAGGGTAGAAGTAACTGGTAGGGAATAGCTTTCAGCAAATTCCTTTATTTCCCTAGATGCTTTGGCAAATAGTACTCCTGCTCCAGTTAAAATAATCGGTTTTTTTGCTTTTCCAATTGCTTCTGCTAATTTTTTGATTTGGAGTGGGTTCGGTTTGGTTGTTGGTTGATATCCAGGCAAATCTAATTCCACATCTAATGTAATATTATCCGAAATGACGTTAGCAGAAATGTCTTTTGGTATATCGATTAGAACAGGTCCTTGTCTACCAGTTGTCGCAATATGAAAAGCTTCTTTTACGATTCTAGGTAGATCAGCAATATCCCTTACCTGATAATTATGTTTCGTTATAGGAGTTGTAATGCCCATTACATCTGCCTCTTGAAAAGCATCCGTTCCGATAACTCCTTGAGCTACTTGCCCTGTAATTACAACAAGTGGGAGGGAGTCAATCATCGCATCCGCAATACCGGTGACTAGGTTAGTAGCCCCGGGTCCTGAAGTTGCAATGACAACTCCTGGTTTTCCGGAAACACGTGCATAACCTTCAGCAGCATGGATGGACCCTTGTTCATGTCTTGCTAAAATTTGATGAAAACTTCCCTTTGCTTTATATAGGGCATCAAAGATAGGTAAAACGGCACCTCCTGGATAACCGAATAAAGTATCTACACCCTCGTTAATTAATGATTCCACGAGTAGATCGGCACCTGTTTTTGGCTCATTAGTTATTTTTGCCTCTTCTGTATGGCTTTGTGTTCTTTCCATTTTAATCCCTCCTATAAATTACCTTGAATCGCATAATTCATCATCATAACATCAAACGAAAGTATATTAAAAAAAGGCCTATTTCTATCTTGTTCATTGCTAAAATTACTAACAAATAAACAAGGGAGAAAAGGCCTTCTTTTCACGGTACCACCCTGCTTCACAATATTCTTACAAATATTGCCTTATGAAGCTAAACAAATAGCTTCATTTTGGTAACAGGTGCGTTCACACCTGGCTAAACCTACTAAGCTCCATACTTTTCAGTTTAACACTCAGGGATGAGTAGTCAGTGTAGGGTGTATTACCAAGCTTCCAGCAACCTTGGCTCTCTAGAAATACAATTTCCTTCACTTTTATTCCCTTCATCGTTTTCTATATGATAATCATTATCTTCTATACTATACGAAACATACTATCCTGTCCATGGATTTTTGTATAAAAAGTACATTTGATAAATATCTGATTGACGACAATAATACAACCATTTGAGCGTTTGGTCAACCGTTTTTTAATAATTTTCTGACTTTTCAAAATTAACACTCTGTTAGTAAGCGATTACAATCCATTATTCATCACAAATTCTACTATGAAATTTTTTTGCCTATTTTTTAATCAAAACAATACAAGATATGAAAACAGAAAAATAATTGTAGAATGAAAACAAACGAGGATATAGCTTGGGTATGATCTGTTCTTCCATTATAATGAAAGGGAGGAGGGGGCTATAAATGGATGCATTATGTATTATTCCTTGTGGAAAAAGAAAAATTTGGGATAAACATCCGAACCTAGGGGCAATAATGGCAGAGAATGCTTATATCGGAACATTTCACAATTTATGTATGCGTTATGCAAAGAGACATTTTGACTGCTGGGTGACGCTCTCTGCTAAACATGGTTTCTTATTACCAACAGATATGGTTCCAGGTAATTATGATTTAACATTTCACCTTAATCATAGAAGTGTGGTAAGTGTGGATACGCTTAAAGAACAACTGAAGAGGAAAGGTTTAGAAAATTATCAACATATCGTTGTATTGACCGGAAAGAAATATCAGCCAATCATCAATCAGGCTTTTTCTTATGCCAACAAGATAGAATTTCCACTATTGGGAACAAGAGGAATAGGGGAGATGCAAAAATTATTAAAGGACAGTCTAGATAATAAACAAATTTTGCATACAGAAATGGAGTGATGAAATGAAAGCATATGTAGTGAAAAATGGTAGCTATCAATTTATTTCAGTTAACAATCCAAGACTTGGAAATAAACAAATTAAAATTAAACTAACAAGTGCTGGACTTAATCATCGAGATTTAATGATCAAAGAAAGGTTTGCCAATAACACAGATGCTTACATATTGGGCTCTGATGGGGCAGGCATCGTGGATCAGATTGGGACAGAAGTTACACGATTTCAGGTTGGCGATGAAGTAATGATTAATCCAAGCTTAAATTGGTATGAAAAGAGTGCAGCCCCACCCGCAGAATTTGAAATCGTTGGAGCTCCTTTTTCTGGTACTTTTGCAGAATATATTATCATCTCTGAAGATTTCGCAGAGCCTAAGCCTAACTATTTAACATGGGAAGAAGCGGGGGTACTATGTCTTTCTGGTATAACAGGATTTCGAGCGTTGTTTACCCAAGGTGAAATAAAATCAGGACAAACGCTGTTTATCCCAGGTGTTGGGAGTGGGGTAAATTCCTTTATTATTCAATTAGCAAAAGCAATAGGTGCAAGAGTGATTACGACTTCACGGGATAAAAATAAGTTGAAGGAAGCGGAAGTACTAGGCTTTGATCGTGCTTTGTTAACCGATGATGATTGGGAGAAATTACTCGAGAAGGAAGAGATAGATCTTGTGATAGAAAGTATTGGTGGCGCAACCTTTAATCGTTCATTAAACGTACTTAAGAAAGGTGGACGTATCGTAACATTCGGATCTTCAACGGAAGATAAAATGACTTTAAATTTGCGTGAATTTTTTTATGGTCAATACCAATTAATTGGTTCCACGATGGGTTCTAGGGAGGAATTAAGAGAAATGCTAAATTTTATCGAAAAGCATCAGATTAGACCATTATTGGATAAGTCATTTCCTTTTAAAGAAATCGATCAAGCATTTGCTTATTTAGATAAGCAGAAGCAGCTTGGTAAAATTGCGATTACATTTGAGTAACAATTCTTAGGATAACCCTCCCCAAAAGTAACGGAAGGGGAGGGTTATCCTTTTGGTTTAAAGAAGATAGCACCGATCATACCAAAAATAATAGCAGCAGAAATACCAGCACTTGTCACTTCAAACATTCCTGTAACGACCCCAATAATTCCATGCTTCTCTACCTCTTCTAATGCTCCATGAACTAATGAATTACCAAAGCTTGTGATAGGGACTGTCGCACCAGCTCCTGCAAAATCAATTAAAGGTTCATAAAGACCAAAACCATCTAAGATGGCTCCAGCTACTACTAATAAGCTTAATGTATGACCAGGTGTTAATTTAGCAACATCAAATAATAATTGACCAATCACACATATAAGACCTCCAACAATAAATGACCAGAGAAATACCATGCTTAATGATCACCTCTACTTTCCATCATGAAGTTTTTCTTAACCATCAGTTGGATAATGCTCTAACTGATGGCATTCTGTTTCTAATTATTTTCAATGGATACAGCATGTGCAATACACGGGATTGACTGTTTTTGTTGTACGGTTAGCGGGGATAAGAGTGCACCAGTCGCCACTACTAAGATGCGATTGCACTCTTTATTCCTTAACTTTTTCAAGAAATGGCCGTAGGTGACGATCGCAGAGCATGCAGGTCCACTTGCTCCAGCAAAAACTGGCTGATCCTTATTATATATAGTTAATCCGCAATCAATGAATTTTTCCTCTACTACTTGAAAGTTATTTTCCTTCAATAAGTCTAGGCACACCCGTCTGCCGATTTTTGCTAAGTCCCCTGTTAAAATGTAATCATAGTAATTAATATCTATATTTCGATCCTGTAAGTGTTGAGAAATGGTATCGAAGGCCGCAGGAGCCATGGCTCCCCCCATATTAAATGGATCTGTTAAGCCTTTGTCTACAACCTTGCCAATTGTGGCAGACGTAATTTTTGGTCCTTCACCTTTACTTGCTACAATGGCCACACCAGCACCTGTAACCGTCCATTGGGAAGTATCTGGTTTTTGAGAACCATATTCGGTAGGATAGCGAAATTGCTTTTCTACTGCAGAATTGTGACTAGCAGCGCCTGTTAAAACCTTTTCCGCATATCCTCCACTAGTTAGTAGTGCGGATAGTGCCAAACCTTCCATTGAGGTTGCACATGCACTAAACAAGCCTATATAAGGTATTTCTAAAGACCTCGCTGCAAAGCTAGTCGGAGTAATTTGGTTAATCAAATCACCATGGAGAAAAAAATGAATATCCGATGTTTTCAAATTTGCTTTTTTTAAGGCAATATCACTGGCTTCTTCGATTAAGAGACGGTGTGCTTGTTCAAAGGATTTTTCTTTCATCCATTGATCACTAAAAAAGGAATCAAAATCCTTGTTAATATTTCCTTGCTTTTCAAATGGGCCTCCCACTGTACCATTTGAAATAATGGTGGCAGGGTTTTGAAAATTCCAAGTTGCTTTACCTTGTAACATTTAAGACCCTCCCAAATAAGAAAAAATTGTTTTAATCAGTGCGACAAGGAAGGCGGAGAATACTCCGAACAGAATAACAGAACCTGCAAGTTTAAACATATTACCTCCGACACCTTGCACGAATCCTTCTGTTCGGTGCTCGATAGCTGCCGAGATGACCGCATTACCAAATCCTGTAACAGGTACAGCCGTCCCTGCCCCTGCAAATTGAGCAATACGATCATAAACCCCAAAGCCAGTCAACAACATCGTTATAAAAATTAATGTAGCGGTTGTTGGGTTTCCAACTGTTTGCTCAGTGAAGTCAAAGTAATACATGTAAAAGGTGGAAATTGCTTGTCCGATAACACAGATGAGACCACCAATCAGAAAAGCTTTTAAACAATTTTTAAAAATAGGTCGCTTTGGTTCTGCATTCTTTTCCTGTGATTGATAAATAGGGTCATTACTCATTTTTTCACCACCATTATGCTTTATCCTTTATTAATTTTTTCCATTTTTTTAGCTTTTTTTTCAGTTTCTCTTTATCGTTCATACCATTTTCCTGTGTTTTAGAGATTTCGATAAAAAACTTTTGATCAGATGTCACGTTTACTTTTTTTCCTTTTAATTTATCCTTTATTTGCTTTTGGATTTTTTTAGCAATGTCTTGTTCCTTTCCTTGGCGTAGGCTCTTCACCTCTATGGCAATAAAGAGATCTTTTTCAAGGGAAACGGCCTTATATTGATGAATGACATCTGCATTTTCATCAAGAACTTGTTGAGCAACAGGAGGAATTTCATATGGTTGTAATTGATCGGATGTAGACAATTGTTTGGTTTCATCCATGTTGGTATCGTTCTGTTCTGTATGCTGATCATTAGTATTACAGCTCACAAATAAAGGACTTACTAAGACTAGGATTATGAGAAATTTAACATAATGCATTAGCTTACTTCCTTCCAATCCAAAATAGTTATGGCAAGATTTTTAACTCTTCAATATCTTGCAATAATTTGATAAAAATATGCATTATTTTTTGATGAGAAAAACTTTAATAATGTGAATAGATATGAAATAATCCAATTTTTGCAAATAAAATGAAACTTTTTAACATCGAAATTCGTCAATATATGTAGGAAAGTTTGGGGGAGGGGTGACGAAGTGAAGAAGAAACCTCTAATCGTCATTATTTTATTTATTGCTATTGGATTGATCATTACGATTTTTTTGATAAGAGGCTCTGAGGCATCATTAGTAGAAACGGTACAAATAAAAGAACAATATCAGGATTTTATTATACATATTCGAGTGGAAGATACGGAAGATGGATTTCAAGTGCTGAGATCATTGGAATATATCGGAGATGAAATGGTCGAAATAAAGCACCGTACCCCATTAACACAAATTACAATAGATAAGGACAATGCTGTCTTCACAGGAAGCCATCGCAACATGGTGTTAAGGCCAGGAAATCAATATAATCCATTAGAACCCTTACACTTAGAAAATTTGGAAAAAGGAAGCCATCGACTGTATATTCACACCCAGTTTATGATGGAAGGAAAATGGATTAATATCAAAACAGAAAAAGAGATCCTATTTGAATAAATGGGATCTCTTTTTAATTAACTTTACCTATCATCGCCATATTTTAAGATCTTTATTTGATCATTTTCAAGACCAATTATTAAGGGATAGTCATGAGTTTCTTTCTTCTCATTATATGATTTATCTCTTGTAGTGATTTCTAATTTTGCCACAATTTTCAATTGTTCTTCATTTCGGTCTTCTATAAGTACTTCATTTACATTTAATTTAACAATAGGTGAGAATGCTTCCCTAAATTTCGTGTAAGTTACTTTGGATTGTAAATCACTATCAAGTAACGTATAGGCATTAATATAATCTCTAAGGTTAATACTATCGAAGAAATACTCCGTAATATACTTGGCATCCTCTTTAAATTTTTCTTGATTGATCGTAGCAGTAGTTGGCATTTGGTAATCTAATTTCTCCTCATCCACGGATTCAGTCCAATCTTTTAATTGCTTAAAAACGTTATTCATCGGAATACTAAAACCAATATCTGTGTCATCTATTCCGGCAGAATTAATTCCAATCACCTTACCGTTTTTTCGGAGAATCAATGGCCCACCACTATTGCCATGAGTAATATTAGCTGAGATTTGATAGACATGGTCATACTGAAACTGCTCAATTGTAAAAGATCGGTCAGTCCCAACAATTAATCCAAGCGATACAGTATTCTGAATTCCTACTGGACTCCCAATTGCAATGATCTCATCACCAATTTCAGCTTGATAATCTTCTTCATATGGTAGTGGATCTAGATATTTTAGCTCAGGAACACGGATGATGGCAATATCTTCTTTTTCTCCAATGGCTACTAAGGCCGCGGGGTATTTTTGCGTATTAGAGAGACTTACGATAATACTATCGGCATCTTCTACAACATGTGCATTTGTTACGATATCCCCTTTAGAATTAAAGATGAATCCTGAGCCTGTTTTCTGACTCACACCACTATTCGTTTGGATTTGTACAATTGCTTTTTGAGCATTATGAATAATGGATTTTAGATTAGTGTGGTTATTTTCACTAGAAACATTTGTTACTAAATTATTTTCTACTTGTAAAGGTTCTCCATTGCGATTAATAATCCAGAATACTGCTACTGCAATCGTTGCTAGTAAGATGAGGAAGGATATTATTAAAGTTAATCGATTTGTTTTATTTTTCATAGTGTTCCTCCAAGGTTAGTTAAGATACCATGTTATCTCTTCGATTTTTAGAGAAAGCTTGTCTTTTAAATACTGTTTCTCAATATCGAAATGGCTGAATTCAAACTGACCAATTTCTTGTGGATACAAGGTGTCTGGAATCAAAAAAACTTCATTGGATAATATTTTTTTCTCGTCTTCTGAGTAAAGAGAATACGCTACTTTTATAGAGTGAATAGGTATGGTTGCAACACTTTTCAACTCGCCTTTGATCATTACCTTTTCTCCTTGTATGTCAATAGTTGAATCTATTTCTTTTAGTGCATTATTCTGGTTTAATTCTTTCTCCTCCTCTACCAAGCTCATCGCTTGTTCTAACCTTTCTTGTTGTGCTGTTTCAAATACAGTTTTTTCTTTATTAATCGTAGTCTTTAAGCTTTCTAATTGCTTAGAAGAATCTACATACGTTAAAGTGTCATCGATTAATGATATAGCCTGATTAAATTGTTTTTCCTTTAGTAATAAAGTTGCTTTTTGGTACGTTATAGAGGATAGGTTTTGGCGAGCGGTTTCTGCTAATTGTTTGGCCCGATCATGCTCCATACCATCCACTTTCCAAATAATTGCTTTCAAATCCTCCATATCTGGATCATTACTTAAATGATAAGCAATTTGTTGAGTCATCGTATCTGTCCTTAGATCATTCGTTTTAGTTGTTAATTGATCTACTAAACTACCAGTATAATTTCTCATGACATTTTCCGTTTGTTTTAATAAGGTTAAAGATTGGTCATATTTATTGTCTTGATTGAATTGTTCTACTTGTTTAAAGTTATCCTGAATAATGGAAACCTTGTTAAAAAATTGAAGTGCAGTTTTTGCTGCAGGGAAATTATCCTTCACTTGGATGGATTCTTCTAATAATTGGCTTGCTTGCTCGTAGTCTCCAATTAAAGCCATCTCTTCCGCTTGTGAAAATAAGGTTTTAGCCTTACCTTCGTTATATTGATAAAAAGCAAAGAGCGCTAATAAAAAACAACAGCATAAAGAAGTGACCAATATAGGAATAAAAATCAATCTTTTGGCTATTTTTCGCTTGGGAGCACGATCAAGTAAATCATGGGGAAGAGATTCTCCACAACTTGCACAATAATTTTCGTCTTGTTGTACTTTCTTTCCACAATATGGACAAAATGCCATGGGAATCGCTCACTTTCTGTAATATCTAGCTATATTATATCATGAATAGACGAATACTAATATTCGCCCGTATTGTTAGTTGACGAAATGTTCACTTGTTAATTATAAAATATTCGGTATAATATAGGAAAGAAATGAACGAAATAAGGAGTGTTAAGCATGGGTGAAATTTTTGGTATAGTCTCTATAATATTACTTATTGCATTGATGGGCTTTAGTATTTTCGACCGTGTATAATGGTAGAGGAGGTAACTACTTTCTATTTGGGGGAGTAGTTATTTTTTTGTTCCATGATTGAAAAAAATGAAAAATGTCGAAAAAAATGGAAATGTGGATTTTTCTATCATGAATTTTATCCTTCTTTGTCTATTTTTGCGCTTATCTTTACAATTGTTCTAATTTTTGGGATAATCAAAATCGCTTAACGTTTTCTGTAAGGAGCTAAAAAATAATGGATAATGGTTTGGGGGTAACACGGTACTATGTCTAATCAATCCTTAATGTACAAAATTGAAAGACTTAGAAAGCAAATGACCGATGTTGCTCTAAAAAAAGGGATAACAAGCGAGGAATCGTTAGGAATAAGTCAGGAACTTGATCAGTTATTAAATATTTATGAAAGTAAAAAACAAAAGAAAGCTGCAGACGAAAACGACAGGAATGAAAATAAGTGAAAGAAAGGAATCATACCTTGTATAAGGCACATACCTTTCTTTCACTTGTGACTTAATATTTAAGTTCTTTCATTAGCTTTATTAAAAATCTATTAAAAATTGCTCTAATCTATTTAAACCTTTTTTTAGTGTATCCAAATCATAGGCATAGGATAATCTTAAATATCCTTCCCCATATTTTGAAAAGGCACTTCCAGGAACGAGTGCTAATCTCTCTTTTTCCACGAGCTCTAGAGCGATCTCTAATGAAGACTTAGAACTCGATGATAGAGGAATAAAATAATAAAATCCTCCGTCGGGTAAATAAGTAGAGATACCCATTTCCACTAACCTCTTATAGACAAAATCTCTTCTTTCTCGGTATGCATCACGCATAACTTCTGCATCATTTTTGCCATTTGTTAATGCTTCTAAGGCGGCATATTGGCTAACTGATGTTGCGCACGAAACATAGTATTGATGGACCTTTAGGATATGTTGAATTAACCAAGCAGGACCTAAAATATAACCAATACGAAAACCTGTCATGGAATGTGATTTAGATACTCCGTTAATTATAATTGTTTTATCCTTGATTTTCCTACATCTTCCAATCGAGAAATGATCCTTTTCGTAAATTAATTCACTATAGATTTCATCTGCAATAAGGAATATGTCTTTATCATCGAGTAATGAAGCTATAGCCTTCAGTTCTTCTTCAGACAAAGTTACACCAGTAGGATTAGACGGATAGGGTATTAATATTGCTTTTGTTCTGCTAGTGATCATAGGCTCGATCAATTCAGCTGTTAATTTAAACTTACTTTGTCGTGTATCTACATAAACTGCCTTGGCACCATTAAGTGTGATCAACGGTTCATATCCTGGGTAAACTGGTCCAGGCAAGATAACCTCATCTCCTTGATCCAGAATCGTTTTTAGTGTGGCGGCAATCGCTTCTGATGCTCCCACCGTAACTAAAATCTCCTCTTCTGGGTGATAATCAAGTTGATATCTTTCTTTAACATAGTTAGATATTGCAGTTCTGAGAGATAATATTCCCGCATTATGGGTATATGTTGTATGATTACGATGTATGGCCTCTATCGTCATTTTTTTAATATGCTCGGGTGTAGGAAAATCTGGTTGCCCGATTGTCAAAGATACCATATTATCATAGTCATTAACTAGATTAAAAAATTTTCTTATACCTGAGATTTCTATTGACTTTACCTCATTGTTGATTCTATGTTCCATTTCCAAACCTCCATAGATTCGATCATTCCTTATATAAAAATAATAATTTGGAAATAATGCGAATAGTATTGTCTGATATTTTATCATAAATGAAAGAGGAGAGAAAAAATGTGGGAAACTATTTGGAATCAATTTGTTCGTATAAGTGATTTTATTTTTTTAACAATGAGAAAGGAATTATTCATTTTCTTAACTGTATTTTTATTTATTCTCATTATCTATCTAGTTATCAAACCTATTATACGATTATTAATCGCGCTAGAATGGGAATTGTTCCTTTCCTTTTTTATTGCGATTATTCTAAGTGTCTTCATCTTGCAAAGACTTCCAGTTATGATAGAAAAGGAGTACTTGATATATACAATTGTTGCTTTCTCCATCTATATAGCAATTCGCAGAAGTGTGGCTTTACTTAAAAAAGACTAAATATAGGAATTCTTACGTTGTGCCAATTTCTTTAGTGACAAGGTCAACAAAAAGATAGCATCATTAACTCATACACACCTAGGAGTAGGGCTTACTATGCTGGAAAAGATGAGTTTCTGCTGACCAATTACCTTCCTATTATTTCTTATGAAAGAAACGTGAATGGTTGGATATAGGAGAACGATGGAATGCAGAGGTAGGTTTAACCTTATTTTTAGGAATTTTCCTGTTTATATAATGTGCTAAAATATTTTTAGCTTTATTTAAAGAAAGATTCGGTCTTGGATTACGATAGGATTCATCTAGTTTACCTAAATGTTCAAGTTGTTTCATATCCTCCTTGGAAGGAGGTAAGTGAAAGTAGTAATCCCCAACTTTTATAAGCATGACGGAATGTTGTTTACTATTTTTTGGGTTATTCGAAAAATGTAAGCCTACTTTTACGGCTTTTTGTTCCTTTAAAAGCTTATTCATTGTTTCCTTTTTCAGTTGATATAAGAAGGAAGGATCGATCGCAGTTTTCGCATGACGATTAACAACGAAGAGGGCTTGTCCTATCTGCTCAGTATGATTTGTCATCATTAGTTCACTTCCTTTCATCAAGTAAAAAGTAGAAGCACAATGTGCTTCTACCAATACTTTAATTCATTGCTTGGATATCTTCAACTATTTTTTCCATATTCGCAGCCTTGGAACCGTCATATGCTTTTATTGCATTTCCTTCTGGTGTAACAATGTAAAATCTAGTTGTATGCATATATTGATCGTCCTCTAGTTTTTCTAGTGGGGCTTTAAAAGATTTTTTAACAAACTCTTTAATTTCCTCATAAGTATAGCCTGTTAAGAGGTTCCAATTGTCGAAGCTTGCACCTCTTTCTGCTGCATATTGCTTCAACAATTCCGGTGTGTCTACCTCAGGATCAACAGAGAATGATACAAGCTGTGCATCTATATTAGCATCTGCTAGCATTCCTTGTAATCTTACCATATTAGAAGTCATTGGTGGACAGACTGTATTACAATTCGTAAAGATCATACTCGCTACCCAAAATTCTCCTTCTAAATCACTTTTCGAAAATTCTTCCCCATCTTGATTTGTGTAGGTGAAATCCTCTATTTCAAACGAAAAATCTCCTTCATATTTATTCCCACAAGCTGTTAATAATGTGACGAGTGATATAAGCAATAATAATAAACGGTAATTTTTATTCACTTTATTCAACCTTTCTAAGTTCATATAATGTTATTTCTGGCTTGCAAAAAAATCGATAAGGCAATCTGGTTGTTCCGATCCCTCGACTGACAAATAATTGAAGTGGCTTTACACCAATTTGATAACTCCCTTCTACATATTTCTCAGCTAAATAAGGGGTATAAATATAGCCGAAAAATGGTAGTTGTACTTGTCCACCATGGCTATGTCCCGAAATTTGGACATCAACCGGATAGTCCTTTACTCTATCAGCAATGTCTGGTTCGTGTGCCAATAGTATAGTGAAATCTGGATTAGATGATGTTTGTAAGGTTTTATCTAAATCTGGTTTACCAAATATTAAATCATCTAAACCTGCAATCATGATTTTTTCACCATTTCTTTCGATGATATGGTTATTATTTAATAACAATTGAAAATCTGCTTGATCAAACGTTTGTTTCACAATATCTGTACCATAGCCTCCATGATCATGGTTACCATAAACCCAGAACTTTCCGTGTCTAGCGGATAATTGATTTAATATATTTGGTATATCGTTATTCCATTTATAGGTTTGTGGATTGTCCACTAGATCACCAGTAAAGGTAATAATATCAGGATTTAATGCATTTATTTTCTGTACTAATTTTTGTAATTGCTCCACTGTATAATGAAATCCGATATGTGTATCTGAAAATTGTAGTATTTTTAAAGAATCAAAATTGTTTGGGATTTTACTAGATTCTATTGCTATACGATGAACTTCTAACATTTTTGGTTCCATCTCGCGGGCATAATAATAGGTTCCTCCACCCAAACCGAAGATTGATACGATACCTGCGAGTAATCTTTTTATAAAAGTACGACGCTTCATTATAAGATAACCTTTCTCTCACGATATTGGCCTCTATTATAACATGATATAGTGCGATTATCTGCACGGAACGATAAAGTACACATAATTTTTAAATTTATGATAAAATAAACGAGGTGATTATTTCAAACTCCTTCACCAATTACAAAAGGAGTGTCAACATGTCTAGTGTAATAAAGCGCAATCTTGAAGATTTAACGGTCCGTGATTTCATGATACCAGCTGAAAAGGTAGCACATGTACAAATAGGAAACCCTATCGAACACGCTTTATTGGTTTTAGTAGAATCAGGATACTCTTCTGTTCCGGTATTAGATATTGATTATAAATATCGTGGAACAATTGGAAAAACACCTATCTTAAAAAGTGTAATGGGGATAGAACGTTTTGAGATGGAAATACTATCAGAGAAAAAGGTAGAGGATGTTATGCGTAAGGACCAACCGACCATAACAAAAGATACCGATTTTTTAACCTGTTTAAAGGTTGTCATTGATCATGCTTTCGCTTGTGTGGTGGACGAGGGTGGGTATTTCGTTGGCATCATTACACGTCGAGCTATTTTAAAAGAAGTCAATAAATCCATGTATCTTTAGATAACAACCTTGGACATTTATTCAGATTTTTGATAAATTGTGTAAGTAAAATTTTATGAAGGAGTCGGATTTATGAAAATGATGGATGCAAATGAAATAATCTCATTTATTTCAAATAGTAAAAAATCAACACCAGTTAAAGTATATGTGAAAGGAGAAAACTTAAATAAAATTGAAGCTACAGGCGATGTGAAAACCTTTCTAAATGATCAAAATGGTGTAGTATTCGGTGAGTGGAAGGAAGTTCAAGAATTATTAGATACATATAAGAATGATATCACGGATTATGTCATTGAAAATGACCGTAGAAATTCAGCTATTCCGTTATTAGATATGAAAGATATTAATGCAAGAATTGAACCAGGTGCGATTATTCGAGAACAGGTCGAAATTGGTGATGGTGCGGTCATTATGTTCGGTGCTATGATCAATATTGGATCTGTTGTTGGTGAAGGAACTATGATCGATATGAATGCCTGTCTTGGTGGAAGAGCAACTGTAGGAAAGAATTGCCATATTGGTGCAGGTGCAGTCCTTGCTGGAGTTATAGAACCCCCTTCAGCGCAACCTGTCATCATTGAAGACGGTGTTGTAATTGGAGCAAATGCCGTAGTTTTAGAAGGAGTGCGTGTAGGAGCAGGAGCGGTTGTTGCTGCAGGTGCAATTGTGACAAAGGACGTTCCACCGAATACAGTAGTTGCGGGTGTTCCTGCCAAAGTATTAAAAGAAATCGATGATCAAACGAAATCTAAAACAGAAATTATGGAAGCTTTAAGAAAATTAGACGAGTAAGGATAAAAAGGCTGTCTCAGATATGAGTTACAGCCTTTTTATTAGAGAATGTCATTATGGTAGTGAAAGGGGGATATAGATGAATACGGATCAATTACTCCAGGTTAGAAAAGATCTTCATCAAATTCCTGAGTTAGGTTTTCAAGAATTTAAAACACAAGAATATCTATTAAATGTGATTAAAAATATGGATCAATCGAATTTAGAAATTGAACAATGGAAAACAGGGATTTTTGTTCTAGTAAAAGGAAAAAATCCTTCCAGAACGATTGGATATCGAACTGATATGGATGGGCTACCAATCCAAGAACAAACTGGTTTACCTTATACGTCTATCCACCCAAGTAATATGCATGCATGTGGCCATGATTTGCATATGACAATTGCATTAGGAGTTTTAGATCGATTAGCGCATAATCCAATCGAAGAAAATGTTCTAATTGTTTTTCAACCAGCTGAGGAAGGTCCTGGTGGGGCAGAACCTATCCTTGCCTCAAAACTGCTCGATAAATGGCAATTAGACATGATTTTCGCTCTTCATATTGCTCCAGAGCTTCCAGTAGGAACGATCTCGTGTAGATCTGGAATTCTATTCGCCAATACTAGTGAGTTGTATTTAGATTTCACAGGTAAAGGTGGACATGCTGCATACCCACATCTAACAAAAGACATGATTGTAACAGCAAGTGCTTTTGTTACACAGCTACAGCAAATTATCTCACGAAGGGTCGATCCTCTAGATAGTGGTGTGATAACCATTGGGAAGATGACAGCAGGTTCTGTTCAAAATATTATTGCAGAAACTGCTCGTCTAGAGGGAACAATAAGAACTTTAAAGCCTGAAACAATGAATCAAATAAAAAATCAGCTTGAGCAGTTCATAAAAGGATTTGAGATAAGTGCTGACTGCAAAATAGATGTTGATTATGGGGCAAATTATTATCAGGTTGAAAATACAGACCGGTATGTCAAGCAGTTTTCAAATGTCGTAACATCCCTAGGCTATTCTTACATTGATGCAAATCCAGCTATGACTGGTGAGGATTTCGGATATTTTCTGAAGGAATACCCGGGATTTATGTTTTGGTTAGGCGTGGACTCGGCATATGGATTGCATCATAGTATGCTCAATCCAAAGGAAGGAGCAATAGAAGTAGGGGTAAATTCAGTGGTAGAAATGATTAGAAGTCTTTAAAAGCGATTTATCTCTCACCATTCGTTTATTGTTTCCTTTTCATTGTAACTAGTAGATTAGTTGACTAGTTCATCCAGTTAAATTATAATTTTATTCGTAGAGATATAAGAAAAATGTACGGAGGGATAATTTAAATGGCTGAACGTATGGTAGGAAAGCAAGCACCTCGTTTCGAAATGGAGGCAGTTCTTGCTAACAAAGAGTTTGGGAAAGTATCATTAGAAGAGAATATGAAAAATGACAAGTGGACAGTGTTATTCTTTTATCCAATGGATTTTACTTTTGTATGTCCAACGGAAATAACCGCTTTGTCTGATCGTTATGATGAATTTGAAGATTTAGATGCAGAGGTAATCGGTGTTTCTACTGATACAATACATACACACTTAGCTTGGATTAAGACTGCAAGAGAGGATAATGGTTTAGGAGATCTAAATTATCCACTAGCAGCAGATACAAATCACCAAATTTCAAAGGAATACGGTGTATTAATTGAAGACGAAGGTGTAGCATTAAGAGGTCTTTTCATTATTAGTCCTGAGGGTGAACTTCAATACCAAGTTGTTAATCATAATAATATCGGTCGTGATGTAGATGAAACATTACGAGTTCTACAAGCACTGCAAACTGGTGGACTTTGCCCAGCTAACTGGAAGCCTGGTCAAGAAACATTATAATGTCTAACCAAAAGGTCTAACCATTGTTAGACCTTTGTCTATGTTTAGATAGACATATATAATTATTGCTTTGACTTTTGGACATCGTGCAAAAAACTAAGTAGTATTTTGCCAAAAAGATAAACCTAGGAGGATTTTTAGGATGAAATTAAGAGCTCCAATGCCAGAATTAAATGGCGCGACAGAATGGTTAAATGGTGAGGTGACACGAGAGGACTTAATTGGAAATAAGCCTACTTTAATCCATTTCTGGTCGGTAAGCTGTGGCTTATGTAAAGAAGCAATGCCAAACGTAAATGAATTCCGTGATGAATATAAAGATGAGCTTAACGTCATTGCGGTGCATATGCCAAGATCTGAAAAGGATTTAGACATTGATCAAATTAAAGAAGTAGCAAGTGAACACGATATTACGCAACCAATCTTCGTTGATAATAAACATACATTGACGGATGCATTTGAAAACCAATATGTGCCAGCATATTATGTATTTGATGCTGAGGGAAATTTACGACATTTCCAAGCTGGCGGTGGCGGTATGAAAATGCTTCGCAAACGAGTTAACAGAGTATTGGGAATAACAGAAAAATAAAAAAATGTCCTCCTCTGAGGGCATTTTTTTATTTTTTCTTGCATACGTGACCTTGTCATCCCATGCTAGACAAACCAGCAAAAAAAAATTATTAGAAATTAAGTCGAAAAGGTGGAAATTTATTTCGGATACCGTTATATTTATATTTACGTAAAAAAATAGGGGGTGCAAATCTAAAATGGAAACATTTAAAAAATTGAAGCAATTCTATTGGCCTTTTAAGTCATACTTCTTCTTGTCAGTCATCTTTGTATTAATCGTAACCGCTATCACTGTTGTATACCCAATTATCCTTCAAATAACAATTGATGATGTCGTCACACCGGCTGAATATCAATTGATTCCATATCTTTCCGTTGCTTTTATTGGATTGATGATATTGAAGGGTTTTGCAAACTTTTTTCAACAGTATTTAGGTGATTTGTTTGGCATTAAATCAGTTTATGTGTTAAGGGATGAATTGTACAAAAAATTGCAAAGGCTTTCGTTTACTTACTATGATAATGCGAGAACAGGGGACTTGATGTCACGTTTAACAATGGATGTAGAAGGCTTTCGCTTTTTCCTTGCAGCAGGTTTTAAAGAACTTATTCGTGTTCTATTGTTAATTGTCATTAGTTTAAGTGTCATGTTTTATTATTCGGTTCCATTAGCCGTTGTTACTATGGCGGCAATGCCATTTTTGGCGGTCGTAGTATTTCGTTTTGATCGAAAGGTACATCCCGCTTTTCGTAGCATTAGAAAATCATTAGGTAGGTTAAATACTAGAATTCAAGAAAATGTTAGTGGAATGAATACTGTTAAATCACTTTCAAAGGAAGATTTTGAAATTGATCGGTTTACAACAAATAACACCAACTATCGTGAAGTAAATATTCATACATCTAATATTTGGGCGAGGTACTTTCCGCTAATGGAGTTTATTGGAAATGTTAGTATGGTAGCCTTACTAGTTTATGGTGGTTACTTAGTGATTAATAATCAATTAGCATTAGGGGAGCTTGTCGCCTTCTTTAGTTTAGTAACTTATATACTCGGACCACTTATGCAATTAGGGTTTGTTGTGAATATGTTTTCACAAGCGAAAGCATCTGGGGAGAGGCTACTGGAAATTTTAGAAGCAAAAGAAGATATTATGGATGAAAAGGATCCTGTTCAGCCAAAAGAACTTAAAGGACATGTTACCTTTAAGAATGTCTCATTAACTTATATTGAAGATGATGATGCCGCATTAAAAAATGTTTCTTTTGATGCACCACCTGGAAAGGTAATTGGTCTAATAGGACCAACAGGTGCAGGGAAAACGAGTATTACTCAATTAATGACTAGATTTTATGAACCAGACCAAGGAGAAGTTACTATAGATGGAAAACCTACAAGTAGCTATCCTTTAAAATGGTTAAGAAAGAACATTGGTTTTGTACTCCAAGAGTCATTCTTATTTTCTACAACGATTAAAGCCAATATCGCTTATGGGAATCCTGATGCATCCATGGAAGAAATTATCGCAGCAGCTAAGCGAGCACAAGCACATGATTTTATCATGGAAATGCCTAATGGATATGACACCATGCTAGGAGAAAGAGGTATGGGTCTATCTGGTGGACAGAAGCAACGAATTGCGATAGCACGTGCTATTTTAATTGATCCGAGCATTCTAGTGTTAGATGATGCAACATCAGCAGTAGATATGGAAACTGAATTTCAAATACAAAAAGCATTAAAAGAAGTAATGAAAGATAGAACGACCTTTATTATTGCCCACAGAATTTCTTCTCTAAAACATGCAGACGAAATTCTCGTCTTAGATGAAGGAGAAATAGTGGAGCGAGGAACTCATCATCAGTTAATCCAGCAGAATGGCTCTTACCGCAGAATTTATGATATTCAATACAAAGATAAGGATATTGTAATGGAGTCATTATAGAAAGGGAGGGAGAAAATTTGGCAAAGTCATTGACTGCAAAAGAAATGAAAAAGGATAGTCCACATTTAAAAAGATTCTATTATCCATTAGACCAGGCCGTTGAGAAACCTTTTAATTGGAAGCAAATGCTTCGATTATTACATTATTTGAAGCCATATGTGAAAAATTTACTACCTAGTGCGATCCTTGCGATGCTACTTTCCACGATTGTTCGTTTAATTGTTCCGATTTTGATTGGTAAGGTAGTAATAGATATGGCGATAAAGGATGAGAATGTTAGCTTACTTACTTATTTAATTATTGGGATATCGATTCTCTATTTAATAAGTTATATTGCCAATATGTTTCGCATAAAGTTAGTGAATATCCTTGGTCAAAGAGTGATATATGATCTGCGGAAAAGTTTATTTTCACACGTTCAACGGCTATCTCATAACTTTTTTGATAAACGTTCGGCAGGATCCATCTTAGTTAGAATTCTAAATGATGTTAACTCCTTACAGGAATTGTTTACGAACGGGATAATTAACTTATTAATGGATATTATCATGTTATCAGGAATTATTGTTATACTGTTTGTGTTAAGTCCGAAACTAGCACTGGCAGTTCTCGTCATTCTACCAATTATGTTTCTTATTTCAACAAAACTAAGAAGGACGATTCGTCGTGCTTGGCAGTCTGTTCGTATCCAAAAATCGAGGTTAAACTCCCATTTAAATGAGAGCATGCAGGGCATTCGAATAACACAATCTTTTTCACAAGAAAAGGAAAATACTGAATTTTTTAATGGAGTAAACACGGATAATTATGAAAATGAACGAATAGCGATGAAAAAAAGTGCTTACTTTGGTCCCTTTGTAGAATTGAGTAATGCAATAGGTACGGTAATATTAATTTCCTATGGTGCGCATCTCATCATCACAGGTGATATTGTCGTTGGTACGTTCGTTTCCTTTGCTTTTTATCTAGGTATGTTTTGGGAGCCGATTTCTAGACTTGGCCAGATCTATAACCAGCTTTTAGTAGCAATGGCGTCCTCAGAACGTATTTTTGAATTCTTGGACGAACAACCAAACGTAATGGAAAAGAAACATGCGAAGAAATTTGAAAATATGAAAGGAAACATTGTATTTGATAAAGTTCAATTTTCATATGATCAGGATCGCATAGCTTTACATGAAATTTCACTTGAGATGAAGCAAGGCCAAACAGTTGCACTTGTGGGCCATACAGGTTCGGGTAAATCCACTATTGCCAATCTCATCAGTCGTTTTTATGATCCGACAAAAGGATCAGTGAAAATAGATGGCAACGATCTGAGAGATATGAATTTAACTAGCCTACGCGAAAATATCTCCGTCGTACTCCAGGATACGTTCATTTTTTCTGGTACAATCATGGAGAATATTCGCTTTGGAAGACCTGAAGCGACGGACGAAGAGGTTAAAGAAGCTGCAAAAGTAGTTGGAGCTAATGACTTCATCAAGCGCTTATCTCATGGCTATGAGACAGAGGTAGAAGAAAGAGGGAATATTCTATCTGCTGGAGAGAGACAGCTGCTTTCCTTCGCTCGAGCACTGCTAGCTAACCCGAGAATATTAATCTTAGACGAAGCAACAGCGAGTATTGACACAGAAACCGAGGTCAAAATTCAACTTGCACTTAAAAAATTGCTGGAAGGGCGAACTGCCATTATGATTGCCCATAGGTTATCTACTATTAGAGAAGCTGACAATATTATTGTTTTAGAACACGGAAGAATTCTAGAGCAAGGAAATCATGAACAATTAATGCAAAGCAAAGGGGAATATTACGAATTAGTCAAATCACAATTTGATATGCTTGATGCATTATAATTCAAAAAAGGTGAGCTACATGATGGCTTGCCTTTTTTGCGACTTAGAAAGAAAGAGCGAATGCGAGTTTATCTATTAGAATGTCTAATAAAAAAATGCAATAGAGTTACATGGTATGCTAAAATAACGGATATAAAGATTTTTTTGGAGGATTTGTCATGAAGAGAGAGTTTGCAGTGATCGGGTTAGGTCGATTTGGTGGAAGTATCTGCCGTGAATTAAGTGAAGAAGGTATGGATGTATTAGCAATAGATATCCATGAAGAAAAAATTAATGAATATAAAAATATTGTTGCTCATGCTGTTATCGCGGATACTACAGATGAAAATACGTTAAAAGAATTAGGAATTAGAAATTTTGAGCATGTTATTGTTGCTATTGGCGAGAATATTCAAGCAAGTATTTTGACTACATTGATGTTAAAAGAATTAGGGATAAAAAAAATAACCGTAAAAGCTCAAAATGATTATCACGAGAAAGTATTGAATAAAATAGGGGCAGACCATGTTGTCCATCCTGAACGAGATATGGGAAGAAGAATTGCTCATAATATTATTTCAACCAATATTTTAGACCATCTCGAATTGTCTGATGATCACAGTATTGTGGAAGTAAAGGCAGGAAGTAGAATGCATGGAAAAACCTTGATAGAGTTAGATATACGTGCACAGTTTGGTTGTAACGTTGTTGCCATTAAACAAGCAAATGATAAACAAATTAATGTTTCTCCAATGGCGGACCAAATAATAGATCAGGATGATGTTCTCATCGTAATTGGAGCAGACAAGGATATTTCTAGATTTGAAAAACAATTAGTCCTTGATGAATGATCGTTCTTTTAGCTGGAAACTAATAGAAAGGCACCTTGGGATTTTATACCCAAGGTGCCTTTGCTTTATTCCAGAGGCGATCTAAGAATCACTCCTGATGGAAGTCCCTGTTTATACTTCCATTATAATAGGTAATATCATCGGACGACGTTTTGTTTTGTCATATAGAAATGGTGCGATAGTGTCTGTTATTTCATTCTTGATCTCAGACCATTGCGTTGTTTTACGCTCCATTACTTTATTTAAATGCTTAGAGACAATTTTTTGAGCTTCATTTATGAGATCCTCTGACTCTCGCATGTAAACAAACCCACGAGATATAATGTCAGGACCTGATGCGATCTTGAAATCCTTCATATTGATACTAACAACTACGATAACGAGTCCCTCTTCTGATAAAATTCGTCGATCTCGTAATACAATATTACCGATATCTCCAATACCACTACCATCTACATAAACAGATCCTGATGGAATTTTACCAGCAAGACCAGCAGAGTCTTTTCCGAGTGCTAAGACCTCACCATTATCCATGATGAAGCTATTTTTTATAGAGATTCCACAGCTTTCAGCTAATCTCGTGTGTTCTTTAAGCATACGATACTCACCGTGAATTGGTAAAAAGTACTTAGGTTGAATTAAGCGCAGCATAAGCTTTTGCTCTTGTTGGCCACCATGTCCAGATGTGTGAATATCATTCAATTTACCGTGGATGACTTCTGCTCCAGCTCGGTAAAGCTGATTAATAATTTTGCTGACACTAAGTGTATTCCCAGGGATTGGTGAGGAAGAAAATACAACAGTGTCACCAGGTATAATTTGTATTTGGCGATGGGTACCATTTGCAATCCTTGATAATGCTGCCATTGGCTCGCCTTGTGAACCAGTACAAAGAATGGCTACTTCATTTGCTGGTAGTTGATTAATTTGATTTGCATCAATAAACGTATTTTTAGGGGCACGGATATATCCTAATTCTTGTCCGATTTTTATGGCCCCTTCCATACTTCTACCAAAAACGGCGACTTTTCGGTTATTCTTGACAGCAGCTTCTACCATTTGTTGTAAACGATGAATGTTAGAGGCAAAGGTTGCAAATATTAATCTGCCATCAATTCTTGAGAAGATATCATTTATACTATCCCCGACTACTCTTTCTGATAGTGTAAAATCTGGTACCTCACTGTTCGTACTATCCGACAAGAGACATAGTACGCCTTCTTTCCCGATTTCAGCCATCTTTGTTAAGTTAGCTGGTTCTCCAACAGGAGTAAAGTCAAACTTAAAGTCTCCCGTATGAACAATATTTCCAGGAGGTGTTTTTACTACAATGCCATAGGAATCTGGAATGCTGTGTGTTGTTCTAAAAAATGATACAGCTGTTTTTCTAAATTTGATAATGTCTTCTTCTTGAAAGGTGTGTAATTTAGCCCTTCTGAGTAATCCGTGTTCATCCAATTTGTTCTTAATTAATCCAATTGCTAATTTCCCTGCATAAATAGGAACATTAATTTCTCTTAGTAGATAGGGGATGCCACCAATATGATCTTCATGACCATGTGTAATAAACAGCCCTTTAATCTTATCTTGGTTTTGCACAAGATATGTGTAATCCGGTATGACATAATCAATCCCTAATAACTCGTCTTCAGGAAATTTAATCCCTGCATCAATGAGAATGATTTCATCTTGAAATTGCACACCATACGTGTTTTTACCAATTTCACCAAGACCACCAAGTGCAAAAACTGCAGTTTGATCATTCTTAACAAACTTCATTTTTAGGCATTCTCCAACTGGAAGAATTCTGATTGTTGTTCATATGCAAGGTGTTCATCATCTAATAATTGGATAAATTCGATGTTGTAATTTCTTTCTTTTATTAACGTACGTACTTCACGTTCATTGTTTGCACGTACGTATATACTTTTCGTATTCTCGCGTACGGGTATTTCACTTGCGTTCTCTTGATATAGTACTTTATATACCATTTTATCTCTCCTTCAACTTTACATACTTGTATTATTTTTCTTTCGAATCCATAGTTCGTTTAAGCTTTGTATCAAATTTAGAACGTTGCATTGTAGTTGGTACACGTCTTCTCAAGACATCTCGCCATCGTTTTTTTAGTTTTTCCTTCAAACGTTTAAGCATAGTCACTTCCAACTCCTTCCTAATTGATTAGAAAAGAAAAGCAAGTACTCAATGAACCGATCCAATCCCTATTACTTATTAGTATAGTATGATTTCAGTTATTTTGAAACAAAAAAGCTAAAATCTCTAAAAATAATTTTGTGATATGGTTCAAAATAGGGTGTAATAAGTGGCGTTGCATAGTGGTCATTATTAGCATTTACAAACAAAAATATAACTATGCAAAACTTTTGGAAGAATTATGCTAAAAGCAGCTGTCAGGAATTTCTGAAAAATGAAACAAATTTCTATCTTTTTCGTATATACTAGAGATAGTACTGCAGAGAGGTGAAAGAGGTATGGGGATCTTTAAAAGAATTGGCACTATTTTAAAAAGTAATATCCATTCCGATAAGAATAAGATGATCGAGGTTCAAAAAGATATGGATCAATTAATACGTGAGCTAAAAGCCAAAGTAGAGACTGCTCAAGTCCAGTTAGGCAGAACAGAACAACAAGTATTGGAGCTTGAGAAAGACATTGCTAAATTTACTCGCTATGAACAAAAGGCAACAGATGCTTCGATGGAGGCTTCCTTCCGTATGCAAAAAGAGACTGCCAAAAGCAAACTTGACCACCTGCTGATAGAGCGAACAGAATTACAGCAAAAGCATGATAACTTATTAAAAGCTTTCCAGGGACTTCAATATCGCCAGAGTGAAAGTATGCAATACTTAAAGACATTGAGTACGGAAGCACAGACAAAGAAAAAAATAGCTGATTTATCTAATGAAATGCAAAGTTATGAAAACCAAGTGAGAAGAGAGCTAGCAGAAGCAGAAGCATTGCTTGAATTACGAAAGGATACAAATTATTAGAGGGGATGAAAGGGATGCTAGTACATTATAAATGTCCTAGTTGTGGCTCAGATATGGCATTTGACAGTGAAACAGGCCATTTGAGCTGTGACAGCTGTGGAAGAGAAGAGCATGTTGATACATATGATGATATTTATATAGAAAGATCGTTCGAGGAAGATGAAGCCAAAGAGTACCAGTGTGAAAACTGTGGTGCAGTTGTATTAACAGACAAGGATACTACGGCAACCTCCTGCAGCTTCTGTGGTGCTGGGGTAGTGCTTGCAGACAGGTTGTCAGGGGATTTAGCACCTGTTAAAGTTATACCGTTTACTATAAGTAAGGAAGAGGCAATGGAGGCTTTTAGAAAATGGTGTAAAAACGGAAGATTAACCCCAAAAGGTTTTATGACTGCAGATCGAGTGAAAGGCATCACTGGTATGTATGTTCCATTTTGGATGTATGATTTAGACAATGATGTTGAGGTAAAGGCGACTGCAACAAAAGTTAATACTTATACGCGTGGAGAATATCGCTATACAGAAACCCATTATTACAGGGTAGAACGAGATATTGATGTTAGCTATCTAAAGGTACCAGTTGATGCTTCTGAAAAATTAGATGATACTTTAATGGATAAGCTGGAACCTTATCATTACGAGGAATTAAAAGCATTTAAAACACCTTATTTAGCTGGATATTTAGCTGAAAAATATAATTACACAGATAAAGAATTATTTGGTAGAGTTAAAGATAAAATAAAAACATTTATAGACTCCTATATTTCCTCAACCATTACAGGATATTCTTCTGTTGATTACCACCAGAAAAATATTCGCACAACGCAAAGAAATAGTTACTATGTATTGTTGCCAGTTTGGATGGTTTACTATGATTTTGATAAACAAGAGCATACATTTGCAATGAATGGTCAAACAGGTAAAATTGTTGGTAAACCACCACTTAGCTATCAAAAGGCCGCGATCTGGTTTGCAAGTATTGCTGGCGGATCATTTGTCGTTTTAAAAACGATTGCGTTACTGTTAGGTGGTGATCTAATATGAGAATAAGTAAAAAAGGTCTAATATCTATTCTGTTTTTAATACTGTTCTCCTTTTTAACAATTCCTGTCAGTGCGGAAGAACAGTATATTTATGATGAAGCAGATCTATTTAATGCTGATGAACAAGAGGAATTGGAGAAGCTTGCGAAACAATACAGTGAAGAAAATGAGTTATCATTCCTTGTTTTAACAGAGAATGATCTTGGTGGAAGAGACGTAGTACAATACACAGAGGATTTCTATGATGAAAATGCACCAGGATATGATAAAAAACATGGAAATACGGTTATTCTTACTATCGATATGAACAAAAGTGAGGTTTACTTATCTGGCTTTGGAGATAAACAGAAATATCTTTCTGATTCGAGATTAGATGAAATAAGAGAAAAAATTACGCCATATCTTAGTGCAGACAACTTCTTAGAAGCAACCAAGCAATTTTTTAGTGAGGTGCCAGTTTACCTTGGAGTAAATCCGATCATTAGTCCTGATAGTATTTTTCTAAAAACTTGGTTTCAGTTATTGCTTGCTGTTTTAATTGGAGCAGTTATTGTAGGTGCAATGATCTTTAATATGGGTGGTCGTGTTACAGTGAAGCATGAAACCTATGTCGATCCGAAAAACTCTCGAGTGGTAAACAGGAAAGATGTATATTTGCGAAAAACAGTTTCTAAGACGAAAATCCAGAAAAACAATAGCAGTGGTAATGGTGGTGGAGGGGTGACTAGTGGTGGTCACTCTCATACAGGAAGTCGTGGAGGCTTTTAATAGAACAATAGAAAGGAAAGGTGTTATACATGTTTGATTTTTTTAAGGGGCAACTTTCAGATGTCATTGAATGGAATGAATTCCGTGAGGATATGATTTTTTGGAAATGGAATAATGATGAAGTAAAAAAAGGAAGTAAACTGATTATTCGTCCTGGTCAGGATGCCATCTTTTTTGATCAAGGGAAAATTGAAGGTGTCTTCAAGGACGAAGGAGAATATGAAATCGAATCCGAAATTGTTCCTTTTCTGTCTACATTAAAAGGCTTCAAATTTGGTTTTAATAGTGGCATGCGTGTAGAGGTGCTTTTTGTTAATACAAAAGAGTTTACGGTGAAGTGGGGAACGAAAAGTGCAATAAATATTCCAACACAGCAATTACCTGGCGGAATGCCAATTAGAGCGAACGGAACATTTCAATTCAAAGTAACTGACTATGTCAAATTAATCGATAATATAGCTGGAGTAAAAGATAATTATCTAGTGGAGGACATTCGTCTAAGAATAACTAGTATTCTAGATCAGTTATTAATGAAGTGGATTACAAAAGAAGGAAAAGATATGTTTAACCTGCAAGCTAATTCCTTTGAAATAGGCAAAGGAATTCAAGAAGATTTAGATATGCAAATAAATAGTGATGGATTTGAAATTACTCGTTTTACTATTATGAGCTTTAATTATCCAAAAGAAATTCAAGATATGATTACTAAATCTGCATCTCATAGTATGATTGGTGATATGAATCGTTATAAAGAGGTAGCCTTCACTGATGCGATTTCAGAAGGTAAATCAGAAGGTGGTAATACTGCAACAGACATGGCAGGTATGATGATGGGGATGAACATGGCACAGGAAATGGTCAAAGGGATGAATCAAAATAATTCAAGCACACCACAATCATCTCCCGCTAATAATGGAAATAACGCGATCCCTAATTTTTGCCCCAATTGTGGTAATAAAACAAGTGGCATGAATTTCTGCGGTAATTGTGGCCATAAATTGGCATAATCGAAGAAACATACATTTATAACAGGCTCTCCTTATGGTGGACAGATTGAAAAATAAAATCTGTACCTACCTTAGGGAGAGTTTTTTGAATCGAAAAAAGTTAATATGAAATGAAACAATTACTGAATATAGCTAGTCTAGTTCGAGGTCGGGTTGCTCTAAACCACTGTAAACAGAGGATGAAGATAATAACAATGTCGATGATATCCCCTCCATAATACATGACCATGCCCCCAAGTTCTGCTTGATTTATAGTTACATGGTTAGGTGGATGTGCATAGATGTATTTTGATAGAATACCGTGTCCAGTTAAGGCAACACATAATACAATCGCGCGATACAAAAAAGGAACACGATGGGGCATTGGATCGATATAGAACATGGATATTGTAAATAAATAGCCAGCTAAGAAAACATGGACATGCACTATTAGGTGCAATAGAAAATAATCATGCATAAGCGAGTATAGACTAGTAGTATATAACAACCAGAGTCCTCCTATATTCAGAACGGAAGCAATAATCGGGTTGGTAAGCATTCGCGAGAGTCTACTTCTTAGCATTTTGGAAAGTCTTCTTGCTATGGGAACCGTGAGTGTTCTTAGCATAAGTGTCATCGGTGCAGCAAGCGCCATCAGCAATGGGGCAAGCATGCCTAAAAACAAGTGACCAAACATGTGGGCTGTAAAATCTACAAGTGCACGGTTAGCTAAAGGGCCTGCAACGGAAATAATTGCGAAAAGAACGCCAAATATCCAACAAACAGTGCGATATAACGGCCAACGCTTGTGACGCCGGTTGGAGACTATGACAGCCAAGATATACATAACCAAAGTTAAAACAAACGGTAGCGCCAATAATATTTGAGGTATCAACTGCTCTTGAGTAAAGAAGTAAGCTCCATCGATATGAAGAATGTAGTTATTGAGGTTCATCTGAAACCTCCTTCGCCTGTTGTTTATTACTTTTAATGAGACTGAGTCCTATTACGATCATTACAACAGCTAGCACATTCCATATCAGGTCATAGATGATGACATTCTCCACATAACGAATCTGATGTATCCGCATCAATTTGTGTTGAATAATGCCATCATATAACTGGAACCCACCTGCTCCGATCAATACTCCTCCCCACCACTTAGTGATCCATAGTCCGTTCCGCCTTCGAAGATCAGCATAGATAAACAAGCCACCAATAGTCGCAAACCAACTAAAAGCATGAAAAAAACCGTCGGAAATCAGTCCAATATCGGTTGTGGATTTGTCATAAAAGTGATGCCACCGTAATAGTTGATGAAAAATTGTTTCATCTAAAAAAGCCACAATACCGATTCCAAATAAAATTCCAGCCCACAGGTTACGATTTGAGTAATAAAACCGATTGTCGTTTTCGTTTTTAATAGCCATTTTATACTCCTTTATTACTTTATTATCTTATATAAGTGTTTCCTCTTTCTACAACCTGTAAACAACTGATAAATAGGATCGACCCAATTATTTTTGCTGTACTATAGAGCTTCCGAATGGCTAAATAGTAATTGTCATAAATAGAAACTAGTGAGCAAGGTATACTTGGATTAGAATGGCAATGGAGAGATTTTGAAGAATATTTGTTCTAATAAAGAAATAAACGATTTGAAGGAATTATCTTTTTAAATACTGAATGGGTTATATAGAAGGTTATAACAGAGGGGATAAAAAGAAAACGTTTGGTTAAAAGGGGAGGGGGTTAACCACTCCCCATCAAAGAACCTTTTTTAACAAGCTTTTAAATGCTCGTAGTAAGAGCTTTAAGTGATAGCTATTACCTTATTGGTCACATGCTATAGTATTATCTGGAATGAAGAATGGATCGCCTTTATTAATGTGATCATAGAACATCACTCCATTCAAATGATCAAGCTCATGTTGAAACACAATTGCAGCATAGCCTTTTAGTTTTAATTTAACTTCATTTCCATTTAAGTCAGTTGCTTTTAATGTGATCTTTTGATAACGAGGCACATAACCTGGTACTTCTCTATCAACTGATAGACATCCTTCACCATTGGATAAATAGGTCTTTGCTACAGAATGGCTGACGATTTTAGGATTAAATAAACCATAGCTATATTCAGCTCCATCGAAATCCTGAAAATGGACAGCAAACATTCTTTTAGAAATTCCGATTTGTGGTGCTGCAAGCCCCACTCCTGGACGTAAATCATATTTTTTTGCTAATTCTTCATCTTGGCTATTTTTTAAGAATTCAAGCATGGATTCCAAGATATTCTTTTCTTCTGCTGTTGGAGGAAGCTCTACATCGGATGCTACTTTTCTGAGGATGGGATCTCCCTCGCGTATAATATCCTTCATTGTTATCAATTATAACACCTCTTTACATTTCATCTTATCCTATATAATACATAATGTCAGGAAAAAAATATAGAAAAACAAACAGTAATCACTTGTGATTTCAATAAATAATCACCAGAAAGTAATTTTTTTGGAAACTATTTATGTTATAATAATATAGTTGTAATTAGAGGAGAAGAATTGTTAAAAGGAGTTTTAGTAGATGAAAAAAATATCATTTTTATTCATTTTGGCTGCATGTATACTTGTTGCTTGTAGTGGGGATTCAGTTGCGAATAAAATGTATGAGCATTTGGAAAAATCAGTAGAATTAGAGCAGCCTTTTGCAGAACAACAAGAATCGTTTGCAGATTTAGAAGAGAAAGAACAAGAAGTTTATAATCAAATCATTGAACTTTCCTCAGACCAGATGGACGAAATTACAGACTTAAGTGAGCAGGCAATTACGAATATTAATGAAAGAAGAGAGCTATTAAAAAAAGAAAAAGAAAGCATTGATGCAGGAGAAAAGGAATTCTCTAAAGCAAAAGAATTGGTCAAGGATTTAGAGGATGACCTTCAAGGAACGGCAGAGAAAATGGTGAAAGCTATGGAGGAAAGATATGCTAGCTATGGAAATTTAAATAAAGCTTATCAATCCTCATTAGATGAAGATCAGAAGCTATATGAACTATTTACAAAGGAAGAATTGACCGAAGAGGAATTGCGAAGCCAAATAGATAAAGTAAATCAAACGTATGAAGAAGTAATTCAATTAAATGAAACCTTTAATAAACAGACAGATACATATAATGAATTAAAAAAGCAATTTTATGAAGAAACTGAAATGAATGTTGTGTATGAATAAGCCTTCGAGTTAACTCGAAGGTTTTTTTGCACATTTTGGAATTTTTAAATTCAGTAGAGAAAAATTTTGCCGAAGCTATGATTTATACTCCAAAGTATTGAAAAAATATGATGTTTTTTAGTGCAGCAATGTAAGCGGATACTAAAAAATTGCTTATATCGCCTTTATTTTGCACGAATAAAATAGTACAGATATAATTTAATAATGAAACAGTTTTAAAAAAGTGAGATACTTTTTTCTGTTAACGAAACATAGAAAAACACAAAAAAATTATATTAATTGTTGCAAAGTGTTTGACCATCTTCGTTCAATAGGCTAAACTATACATGAATAAAAATTGTACCAATTTGATTTTTTAAATCATATGTAACAGATGTTCTTGACCCAAAATTGATTAGTAGTAACGATAGCGGGTAAAGCAATAATGATGACTTTGGTACAGATTTTTTAATCTTTTGGGAAAGCTATTTTTGATAAATTACATTTTGGGGTTATAGAAAGGAAGAGGTGAATCTTTTTGAAGCGTACAGTCGAAAATATCGAAGAACAATTTGAAACGTTTCAAATTCTGAATGAAGAAGGTAAAGTTGTTAACGAAGATGCAATGCCTGATTTATCAGATGAAGAATTAAAAGAACTTATGTATCGAATGGTTTACACTAGAATCCTTGATCAACGTTCTATTGCGTTGAATCGTCAAGGTCGTTTAGGCTTCTACGCACCTACTGCTGGACAAGAAGCATCACAATTAGGTACCCAATTCGCTCTTGAAAAAGAGGATTTTATATTGCCAGGATATCGTGACGTACCACAATTAATTTGGCATGGGCTGCCACTCTATCAAGCATTTTTATTCTCTCGTGGACACTATCATGGTAATCAAATGCCTGAAGGTGTTAATGCATTAAGTCCACAAATCATTATTGGTGCACAGTATACACAAGCTGCAGGTGTAGCAATAGGAATGAAAAAACGTGGAGCAAAATCAGTTGCAATAACTTATACGGGTGATGGTGGTACATCACAAGGTGATTTCTACGAAGGAATTAATTTTGCCGGGGCTTATCAAGCACCAGCGATTTTTGTTGTACAAAATAACCGTTTTGCAATTTCTGTGCCTGTCGAAAAACAATCCGCTGCTAAGACATTAGCTCAAAAAGCAGTTGCAGCTGGCATTGATGGTATTCAAGTTGACGGAATGGACGTTCTAGCTGTTTATGCTGCTACGAAAGAAGCTAGAGAACGTGCGGTAAACGGTGAAGGCCCAACATTGATAGAGACTTTAACTTATCGCTATGGTCCACACACAATGGCTGGGGATGATCCAACACGCTATCGTACGGAAGATATGGACAACGAATGGGAGAAGAAGGATCCAATCGTTCGTTTCCGTAAGTTCCTTGAGGAAAAAGGATTATGGTCAGAAGAGGAAGAAAACAAAGTAATTGAAAAAGCAAAAGAAGAAATCAAAGCTGCGATTAAGAAAACAGATGAACAGCCTAAACAAAAGGTATCTGATTTAATCAATAATATGTACGAAGAGCTTCCAGCACACTTGCAGGAACAATTAGAAGAATATGAAGCAAAGGAGTCGAAGTAAACGATGGCTCAAATGACAATGATTCAAGCAATTACTGATGCTTTACGAGTTGAACTTAAAAATGATGAAAATGTATTAGTGTTTGGAGAAGATGTTGGTCAAAACGGTGGGGTTTTCCGTGCTACAGAAGGTCTACAAAAAGAATTTGGCGAAGAACGTGTATTTGATACACCACTTGCAGAATCAGGAATTGCCGGAATTTCGATTGGTTTAGCAACACAAGGCTACCGTCCTGTTCCTGAAATTCAATTCTTCGGCTTTGTTTATGAAGCAATGGATGCTATCAATGGCCAAATGGCACGTTTGCGTTATCGTTCTGGAAATACGATGAATGCTCCTATTACGATTCGTTCACCATTTGGTGGTGGGGTTCATACACCTGAGCTTCATGCGGATTCTCTTGAAGGCTTGGTAGCACAACAACCTGGTTTAAAAGTTGTCATACCATCTTCACCATATGATGCGAAAGGTTTATTAATTTCTTCTATTAGAGATAATGACCCAGTAGTATTCTTGGAACACATGAAGTTATATCGTTCCTTCCGTGAAGAAGTGCCTGAGGAAGATTATACAATCGAATTAGGAAAAGCTCAGGTGAAACGCGAAGGTACTGACGTAACATTAGTTGCATATGGAGCAATGGTTCATTCTGCATTGAAAGCAGCAGAAGAACTAGAAAAAGACGGAATTCAAGCGGAAGTTATCGATTTACGCACAGTCATGCCAATCGATTTTGAAACAATTGTGCAATCCGTCGAGAAAACAAACCGTATGGTAATGGTGCAAGAAGCACAAAGACAAGCAGGATTAGCGTCCTATATTGTATCAAATGTACAAGAACGTGCAATCCTACATTTAGAAGCTCCGATTTTGACAGTAGCTGCACCAGATACTGTATATGCTTTTACACAAGCAGAAGAAGTATGGCTTCCAAATTATAATGATATTATCGAAAAAGCAAACAAAGTCATCAATTTCTAATGAATTAATACTGGACGGGAGGTCAATAGAATGGCTTTTGAATTTAAATTACCTGATATTGGAGAAGGTATCCATGAAGGTGAGATCGTAAAATGGTTTGTTAAAGCTGGCGAAGAAATTAAAGAAGATGATGTGCTATGTGAAGTGCAAAATGACAAAGCCGTTGTCGAAATTCCATCACCAGTGGACGGCACCGTGAAGGAAGTACATTTTGAAGAAGGATCTGTCGCTACAGTTGGTGAAACAATTATTACTATTGATGCAGAAGGCTATGAGGGTGAAGAAGGTTCTGCTGAAGAATCAAAACCAGATGAACCAAAAGAGGAAAAGCCTGAGCAACAAGAGGAAAAGAAAGAAGAATCACCAGATACTGAAGCGTCTAGTAAGGATCCAAATAATCGAGTAATTGCAATGCCATCTGTGCGAAAATATGCACGTGATAACAATGTTAACATTGCAGAAGTTTCTGGAACAGGCAAAAATAATCGTGTTTTAAAAGAAGACATTGACGCCTTCATTAATGGTGATCAAAAAGCAGAAGCATCTGCAGATCAACCAAAAGAGGAAGCAAAAGCAACAACAACACCAGCTGCTAAGCCTGAAGGTGAATATCCAGAAACACGTGAGAAAATGAGTGGAATTCGTAAAGCAATTGCTAATGCGATGGTTAATTCTAAGCACAAAGCTCCACATGTTACATTACATGATGAAGTTGATGTTACAGCACTTGTTGCTCACCGCAAAAAATTCAAGCCTGTTGCAGCAGAGCAAGAAATTAAGTTAACTTACTTACCATACGTAGTAAAAGCCTTAGTTTCTGCATTATCTAAATACCCAATCTTAAATGCTTCCATTGATGATGACACTGATGAGATTGTGCAAAAGCATTATTACAATATTGGAATTGCTGCAGATACAGAGAAAGGTTTACTAGTACCAGTTGTTAAGAATGCTGATGCTAAATCTATCTTCAGTATTTCTAAAGAAATCAATGAGCTCGCAGTTAAAGCAAGAGAAGGAAAACTTGCTCCAAATGAAATGAAGGGTGCTTCTTGTACTATTTCTAATATCGGTTCTGCAGGTGGACAGTGGTTTACTCCAGTAATTAACTATCCAGAAGCTGCCATTCTCGGAATAGGTCGTATAGCAGAGAAGCCTGTTGTAAGAGACGGCGAAATTGTTGTTGCACCTGTTTTAGCATTATCATTAAGCTTTGATCATCGAATCGTTGATGGTGCAACAGCACAATTAGCATTAAATCAAATTAAACGTTTACTTGAAGACCCACAATTAATTATGATGGAGGGGTAATAATGGTTGTTGGAGATTTCCCAATTGAACTAGATACGTTAGTAGTTGGAGCGGGACCAGGAGGATACGTTGCAGCAATTCGTGCAGCACAAACTGGTCAAAAGGTTACTGTAGTAGAAAAAGGCAATGTTGGTGGAGTTTGTCTAAATGTAGGCTGTATCCCATCCAAAGCGCTAATCCAAGCAGGACACCGTGCTGAATATGCTCAAGGTGATGAAACAATGGGCATCAAAACAGAGAATGTTTCCGTTGATTTTTCCAAAGTACAAGAATGGAAAGGCTCTGTTGTTAAAAAATTAACTGGTGGAGTGGAATCACTTCTTAAAGGTAACAAGGTAGACATTGTAAAAGGTGAAGTGTACTTTGTTGATAAAAATACAGCAAAGGTAATGGATGACAAAAATTCTCAAACTTATACCTTCAAAAACTGCATTATTGCAACAGGTTCTACACCAATTGAATTACCAACATTCAAGTTCTCTGATCGTGTGCTAGATTCTACTGGAGCATTGAATTTAAAAGAAGTACCGAAAAAATTAGTCGTTATTGGTGGCGGATATGTAGGTACCGAATTAGGTTCAGCTTATGCAAGCTTTGGAACAGAAGTAACCATTATTGAAGGTTTAAGAGATATCTTAAATGGTTTTGAAAAGCAAATGAGTGCACTTGTGAAGAAGAAATTGAAGAAAAAAGGTGCAACAATTATTACAAGTGCCACAGCTAAAGGGGTAGAAGAAACCGATAATGGTGTGAAAGTTACTTATGAAGCAAAAGGAAAAGAAGAAACAATTGAAGCAGATTATGTATTAGTAACCGTTGGACGTCGCCCTAACACAGCTGAAATAGGCCTTGAACAAGTTGGAATTGAAATGACTGAAAAAGGACTTATTAAAATCGATAAGCAATGTCGCACAAATGTAGAAAATATTTATGCAATTGGTGATATTGTGGAAGGTCCACCGCTTGCGCATAAAGCTTCTTATGAAGGTAAAATTGCTGCGGAAGCCATTGCTGGTGAAAATGCAGAAATTGACTACAATGCGATTCCTGCTGTTGTATTCTCTGATCCAGAATTAGCATCAGTTGGCTATACAGAGGAAGAAGCAAAAGAAGCAGGTTATGATGTGGTAGCATCTAAATTCCCATTTGCAGCAAATGGTCGAGCACTCTCGTTAAATGCTGGGGATGGTTTTATGAAGCTAATCACTCGTAAAGAGGATGGTTTAATCATCGGTGGTCAAATTGCAGGTCCAAATGCTAGTGATATGGTTTCTGAAATTGGTCTAGCAATTGAGGCAGGCATGACAGCTGAAGATTTAGCTTTAACCATTCATGCTCACCCAACACTAGGTGAAATTACGATGGAAGCTGCTGAAGTAGCAATTGGTTCACCAATTCATATCGTAAAATAAATGGATAAGAGTCTGCCTAGCAGACTCTTTTTTCTAGTCGTTTATGTAAATTGTTGTAAAGTGAGGGATCTTTATGAAAAAGGGAATCTTTTTAGCTATAATCGTATTTGTTTTGATGCTTCTTTGTAGCTGTAGTAATGAAAATAAATCGTCTGAAAAGGAACAAGATAATATAGCTTCTTCAAACGAAGAGGTAATGGATAAAACAGAAGAAAACAACAAAGATGAACAGGATCCACCTGTAAAGTCAGATTCTGCTCAGGACTCAGTAGAAGAGTCTAATCACCTTGTTCAAAAAGAACCACTATACATAATAAATGATGTTTGGTTTCTAGAGCCAATTAAGGAAGGAACAAACGAAAAGGTCGTTCTTTTGACGATTGATGATGCACCAGATGACCATGCACTAGAAATGGCAAAAACCTTAAGTGAATTAGAAGCACCTGCGATTTTTTTTGTGAATGGCCATTTCCTTGAAACAGAAAAGAAAAAGAATACTTTAAAACAAATTCACGAGATGGGATTCGCAATTGGGAATCACACGTTTAATCATCAAAATTTAACAGAAGTAGATGAAGAAATACAAAGAGAAGAAATATTATCACTCAATGCTCTAATTAATGAAATTATTGGAGAAAAACCACAATTTTTCCGAGCGCCAAATGGTGCCAACACAGACTTTGTGAAGAACTTAGTTGAAAAAGAAGGAATGCTTTTAATGAACTGGAGCTATGGATATGATTGGGTAAGTGAATACCAGTCAAAGCAGGCAATAACAGAGATTATGTTAAATGCTCCAGAGTTAAGAAATGGTGCAAATCTATTAATGCATGACAGACCTTGGACTTCCGAAGCACTCGCTGATATTGTAAAAGGCTTAAGGGATAAAGGATATGAAATAGCTGATCCTGCCACTATAAAAACTCCTTAACGTCCTATCACTTCATAAATCAAGAGCTGTAGAAAACTACAGCTCTATTTAAATGCTTTATGCTCTTTTAAAACTCTTATCATTTGCAAGCTTTCGTCCTGAAGACCTTGAACAGGTAAATTCGACTGTAAATTATGATAAATATATTGTAGGTTTTCTTCAGATATAATTTCACCAGGTATAAATATAGGTATTCCTGGAGGATATATCATAATCGATTCAGCACTGATTCTACCAGCGGAGTTCTTCAAAGGTATGACTTCATATTCCGCATAAAACGCCTCTCTAGGACTTACTGCTAAAATTGGAATATCGGGAACTTGTGCTTTTACAGTTGTATCGTTTGCTGAAGAATAATGTGTGTCCACTAAATGATTTAAAGCTGAAAGAAGGTACTTCATATCCTCTAGGTTGTCAGCAGGTGTAATAATACACAAAAGATTGTACATATCCGATAATTCCACTTCGATTTGATAATTCAAGCGTAGCCATATCTCTGCTTCATGCCCAGTAATTCCTAAATTTTTGACAGAGATAATAATCTTGGTTGGATCGTAATCAAAGGTCGCCTCTGTTCCAAGTAAGTCACTGCCAGGGCAATAGAGAGTAGGTATCTTATTTATTTCCTTTCTAAGATATCTGGCATTTTCGATTGTTTCAGATAATAAAGACATCCCATTTTGTACTAAGTACCTACGGGCAATATCTAATGAAGCAAGCAATATATAGGAAGTGGAAGTGGTAGTGAGCATAGACATGACTGTTTGGACTCTTTCATGATTAATCAAACCATCCTTCACATTTAAGACAGAGCTTTGTGTTAAAGATCCACCTAATTTATGGACACTTGTTGCTGCCATATCTGCTCCTGCTTGCATTGCCGATAATGGAAGCCTTTCATGAAAATGAATATGCACCCCATGTGCTTCATCTACTAGTACAGGGATCTGGTATTGATGGACAATTTCTACGATTTTTTTTAGGTCAGCAGCAATGCCGAAATAAGTTGGATTAATTACTAATACAGCCTTTGCGTCTGGGTGTGCTTCTAATGCATTTTGAACAGCGTTCGGTGTGATCCCGTGTGAAATTCCTAATTTATGGTCAAGCTCGGGATGAATAAATATCGGTACAGCTCCAGAAAATATAATAGCAGAAGAAACGGACTTATGAATATTTCTTGGTACTATGATCTTATCACCAGGCAAACAAACACTCATAATCATCGTCATAATAGCACCACTTGTACCTTGTACAGAAAAATAAGTATGATCCGCTCCGAAAGCTTCTGCAGCTAACTCTTGTGCCTCTTTTATAATATGACGAGGATGATGTAGGTCATCTAATGGCTCAATATTTATTAAATCAAGTGATAACGTATTCTCACCCAGGAATTTGCGAAATTTGGGATCCATCCCTTTTCCTTGTTTATGACCTGGGATATGAAAAGCGCGTGGATTTTTCTCTATATGTGCTTTTAAACCACTGAATAGTGGTGTTTCATTTTGGGTTAACATCTATGATTGTTGCTCCTTTTACACGGAAAAATAATAAAACAAAATGTATTATAGCAAATTGATCGTGCAATAGCTAGCTTTTATGATAAATTTATGAATTATGCTAAAATAGGAATAGATATAGTTAAAGAGGTGTTTTTATGAATTATAGTTATCCACTTAATGAAAGTTGGTCAACAGAGGAAATTATTGATGTTGTTAATTATTATTCCATTATTGAAAAAGTCTATGAAAAAGGTGTAGCGAAACAGGATTTGATGCTTGCTTATCATCGCTTTAAACAAATTGTTCCATCAAAATCGGAAGAGAAGCAATTAGATCGACAATTTGAAAAGCAATCAGGTTATGTCCCGTTTCGCGTCATAAAAAAGGCGAAGACATTGGAGCAGCATGAGATCGTTAATTTATAGCAGAGATGACTTGTATAGCGGAGCTAATGTTTGAATAATGTCTTTCACTTCTTGAATAAATACCTTTCCGTCTCTTAAAATCGGGTCATCTGCTTTAAATTGTCGTCCAATTAAAAATTCACCTTTTTTCACATTCTGAAATCTTTGCAGGGCCTTTTCTAAATTTATGTGTTTTAATGATTCTGCTTTGTTTTCCATGTGGTCGAGAGAGACTTGGTAATCTACTGGTACGGTGCTTTTTATATCATCTATTTCATCCAAAAATTTCTTGGCAATTTCACTTTTGTGTGGTAATTCATAGATATAGGCTAACCAAACAAAAACATGATCATGCCACAATCCAACTTGAAAATGTGGGTGTTTTTTGTAGCCTCTCTTATTATGTGCATAAGCTGACCAAGTGTCTTTTGGCGGATTAACTGTTCTACGAGCATGTCGGGCTATATGAAGGTACATATCTTGGCCAACCGCTTCTTCTAGGTCAGAAATAATTTCTTCACTGATCTGTTTGAATTTCGGTTGAATTCGCTTTTGGATGGCTTCCATTCTTTCATCTAGTCCCTCTATTGTAAATGTATCAAAATCCTTTGCTTCGAAACCTGAAAAAGTCATATCTGTCACCTTCCTGATTAATTTAACATAATTATAATTTTATATTAATTCTAATTTGATTGCAACTAATACTGTTCTATTTTCAATTTTTCTGAATTTTTGCTAAAATAGAAGCTACTGATATTTTGGAACGGAGGAAATGCAATGAATGATGCCATCCGAGAAGAGCTACTAATCAATACAAAGAAATGGATATACCAAGCTGGAGATAACATTCGTGAACAAATGGAGCAAGCCTTCAAAATCGATACAAAATCAAATGCAAATGATCTCGTAACAGATGTTGATAGAGCTACTGAGCAATTTTTTGTGGAGAACATAAAAGCCAATTACCCAGATCATAAGTTAATAGGAGAAGAGGGTTATGGTGATAAGGTGGAATCACTTGATGGCATTGTATGGATTATAGATCCAATTGATGGCACGATGAATTTTGTTCACCAAAAAAGAAATTTTGCTATTTCTATTGGGATTTATCATGACGGTATTGGTGAAATTGGTCTCATTTATAATGTAATGGATGATGTGCTTTATACCGCTGTTAAAGGACAAGGGGCTTACCGAAATGATACTAGACTAAAACCGCTGAATGATGAGGTTCGTTTAGAAACAAGTATTATTGCCATGAACAGTATAATAGCTTGTGAAAATAAACGCATCAATGAAAAGAAAATACAACAGCTGATTATTGATAGTAGGGGAACGAGATCCTATGGTTCAGCGGCGCTAGAGTTTGCTTTTCTTGCAGAAGGGATTATAGATGCATATTTAACGATGCAGCTCGCGCCTTGGGATTTTGCAGCAGGATTTATCTTAGTTAATGAGGTAGGTGGCATTACCGTTCAGGCAAACGGTAATCCAATAGATTTACTGCATAATAATACAATTTTAACCTGTAATAAACAGATATACGAACGTTTGATGAATGATTACATTGAATTAAAATAAGGCAAATTATATTGTACATAAAGAATTCGAATTAGATCATATCCTGATGAACTAATTCGAATTTTCTTTAACTTTAAGCATTTGTTTTTTTCTTTTGGGCTATACCATATCCCATTAGCAAAAAGCCGAGAATAATGGATCCAACAATAACCCAAATATTTCTTAGGGCAATTCCAACCCCTGCTGCAGAGAAAGATAGGATAACAAATATTGCTAAAAATAATTTTGACCATTGAATCGTAGACAATTTCGACACACCAACCTTAACAATATTCTCATTTTACTAGCATATCATATTCTTATTTAGTATGATAGAGATTATGGAGAGAAATAATGGAGGTTAACAATGAAGACGGATATGGTTATCGAAGTACCTAACAATCTTTGGCCAATTGCAGACTTTTTTATGAGAGATTTAGGGACAGAAGTAAATATGGCCAATGATGAAGAGATGGGCCTTTTAATTAGAGGATTTTTCTTTTTATACTTAACTGTTGTCGTATTCGCAATTATTGCATATAAGTTCGGATTTGCGAAGAAACTATCACCTTTAAAATCATTGATCATTTATATACTACTGTTTATTGGAATGTTCTTCTTAACGCTGATCTTTGGTCTTAATTTACCATTAGCAGAAAGTTTATTTATAATAGCGATTGTGATGGGAGTTTATCGTTTAAGACTCCATCAAGAGCGGAAACATCAACCACAAAATGATCATTAATCCATCTTAATGTACGACTTGAAAAAGCCTGGGACTCCCAGGCTTTTTCTATTTTAGCTATAGCTATCTTTAAGAGAGAAATTCATCCTTTACCTTTTTATTTTGGTATAGACGAAAATTTCCTGATTGTTTTCTTGTTTTTGTCTTTTTTGTAATTCGCTCATGACATGATGGGCACATATACGTATGAATTAATCTATTTCTAAGCTTTTTTGCTTGTGGGCAGTCATTATCGATTCGATTGATTTTATCACAGATGACACATTTTACCCTCATTCAATCACCTCTGGTCACTTTTATAAAACTTTCTTTTTTTATTGTAACATATTTTGTCAGACCTAAAATGTTTTAGTTAGTTTTGATAGGGTATATAACTTATAACAGAAGGTAAGGAGAGGGTGAGAGAAATGAATAAAAAAATCACAAGTGCACTCGGTGGAGCAGCTGTTGTCACATTATCCTATGCGTTGATGGGAAAATCGAGAAGGGCTCAAATAAAAAATAAATTCCAAAAAATATCTGATTCTCTAAGAAAGAAGGATACAGATTTGCCGATTAATTCTGCAGGACATCCAGAGGATTCTAGCTTAGAAAATGCAGAAATGGTTTCTGAAGGTTCCCAATATGGTGTAAACTATTACAATAAAGCAAAACAATAAGAAAGGAAAAAGGATCGTTAGCATTAACGATCCTTTTGATGATTAGATTGCTCATCTGTAATATTTTCTAATTCCTGATCTTTTTCTTCGTCCATTTTTTGCTTATTTTGATCTATTTTTTCGGACTGTTTTTCGTTCAATGGAATTTCAGGAATTAATCGACCAGTAATATTGGATAATTCCTCAGTAATTGCCTCAATTGGATGGCCCTGCTGTATTTTATCTCCAATTCCTTTCAATCTTTCATGCATATCTGGATCTGCAACAATAATGGCATTTTCTCCGTATGGATCATGCTGTATAGCTTCTAGCACCGAAAATTTAATGGAACCTACCTCGGAGCGATCAAGGTCTTCATTTACGTCAATACTTATGATTACGCCGCGATTAGTGATGAGTGCTGTTGCGTCATTGACATCGGGCACTTGACTTGCCACATTTGCTAGGTATTTCGCTTTATCTTGGTTACTCATATTTTCTTGTTGAGCTGGATCAGAATTTTGTAGCTGTACCGTTCCTAAATCATTTTGTTCATTCGTTTGACTTTCCTGTTGTTGCTGACCACAGGCTACCATAAAAAATAAAACGAAAGCAATTGTTATATATTTCACCATAAAAAATAACCTCCTCTTTATATGAATATTTTTCGTTTTATGTTTGAAAATATACATACACTTTTAGAGAAGGTTGTCAGATGATAATGGCTTTTTAGTTAAAAGCTGTAGATACGTTATATTAAATATTATAGTATGTGGATGACTTTAAGTCCTTTTATGGGAGCCTCTTGATTAGACCCATCACCGAATAGGAAATAGGCAGGTCCATTTTCTTTAATTTGTTTACCTTCGATCGAGAATAGAAGCAAGCCAGAATTCAGTTGATCAATCGTAATATCGATGACTTCTTCTGATGTTTCTAATTGAACAGATTCAGTTTCCTCATTTATTTCTGCATTACCAATAAAATCGTATATTGGCATTACATAAGATCTATGTAATAATTCATCTTTATTATATTTCTTAATACTATTGTGTACTTGTGGCTTGACTCGATTACTATCTTGTCCAGAAAATTCTTCCTCATTTTTTTCTATAACCTTATCCTTGAACGCATCTTCTAACAGAATTTTTCGATCATCAAAAATCCAAACACTAGGGTCCAATGTAATTGGATATTTTACATTTCCCTTAATTTGTATAATCAAATTTATCACCCCTATATAAGAATAGCAGAGTGGAATAAAAAATGCATGAATGTGAATTAATAGAATAGAATATTAGTAAACAACCTTGTATTATCTTGCAATTTTCCTTTATTCACGATAATATAAAGTATAGAAGTAAGTTTTTGACGGAGGGGATTTTTTTGATACCTGATGTGGCGGTTAGTAAAGAAGAGCAGGCATATGCACTTCTAAAGGCTGATGCAGATAAAATTTTACAGTTGATCAAAGTTCAAATAGATAATTTAACGATGCCGCAATGTCCTCTATACGAAGAAGTATTAGATACACAAATGTTTGGTTTGTCTAGAGAAATTGATTTTGCCGTTAGACTTAATCTAATAGATGAAAAAGACGGAAAAGAATTGCTTGAGAATCTAGAGAGACAATTGAATGTATTGCATGAAGCATCACAAAAAGTATAATATTTTTAATTAGGAACTTTGCCATATTGGCAAGGTTTTTATATTTTATGATAGAATAGAGTATGTAGTAAATCAGTAGACTACTATATTTAAAATATAAGAGGTATTCATTATGAAGCCAAAACGGAAAACTTTTGATTTTATCTTAATGTTACCACCCCTATTGTTAGCTGGATTTGGAATAGTGATGGTATATAGTGCGAGTATGGTAACTTCTTATTTAGAGGGAGAGCCAGCTTATGAATTAATGCTAAAACAAGCAATGTGGTTTGTAATTGGATTAGCAGGATTTCTATTTGCCTGTTTTTTTAATTATAAATTTTACCATAAGCTGACTAAATGGATTGTTTTATTATTGATTATTTCTTTATTCGCAGTACTTTTGTTTGGTGCGACTGTTAATAACGCAAAATCATGGATATATATCGGTTCATTTTCTATTCAGCCATCCGAATTTGTTAAAATTGGCATCATTATCTATCTTGCATCTGTTTACACGAAAAAACAAGAGCAGGAATACATAGGTGATTTTTTTAAAGGGGTTTTACCACCTCTTATTATTACTAGTTTATTAGTTGGGCTAGTAGTGCTTCAGCCAGATATCGGTACAGGTGCGATCATATTCGCCATTGCTTGTTCCGTTATTTTTAGTTCAGGGATTAAATTTCGCCATCTGTTTGTCTTAATTTCCATAGGATTTACAGTTTTAATTGCGCTTGGAATCCATATGTTAACAGATGAAAAAATATCACGATTTACCGGAGCCTACCAACCATTTGCCGATCCAGATCATGGTGGATACCAGCTCATTCAATCCTATATCGCGATAGCTACTGGTGGGATTTCAGGTTCTGGAATAGGACAAGGTATTCAGAAGCTAGGATATTTAACTCAAGCGGAAAGTGATTTTATCATGGCGGTCATCGCCGAAGAGCTAGGTTTATTTGGAGTATTATTTGTAGTAGTGAACATAGCTATCATTGTACTAAGAGGACTGTTTATTGCAAAGCAATGTGAAAACAGGTTTGGAGCTCTGATAGCAATTGGTATTTCATCCATGTTCGCCATTCAATCCATTATAAATTTAGGAGCAATAAGTGGATTATTACCAATTACTGGAGTGCCATTACCATTTGTTAGTTATGGTGGAACATCATTGGTTGTATCATTATTTTCGGTTGGTATTCTAAACAATATAGCAAGACATGTAAACTATAACCGAAATCTTAAGGAATTGACAACAGAAGAAGAAAAACAACCATCTGCTAATCCTTTTAAAACGAAAAATAAAAGAAAAATAGCTCAATCTACGAGAAGAATCAATACAAAAAAGGCAAGACCTTAATTGGTCTCGCCTTTTTTTGTGCTTCTGTAAGATAGAAGTAGATAGTAACACAAAAATCCAAAGTATAAAGTAATTACTAGAGCATGTAAGAGAGCAATCATAAGGTTAGCTCTTGTAAAAATAACGAATGCACCAAGCAATACTTGAAAAGTGATGAATGTAGTCTGAATGATCCATCCTTGCTTCATTACTTTAAAATCTGAATATTTTTTCAAAATAGAAAATAATAATACCCAAGTCCAAATAAACGCAACCCCAGCTAACACACGATGAATCATTTGTGCCCATTGACCAAGGTGATAATCAATGGAAAAGGGAGTGCTGTTGTCACAAAATGGCCAGCTCGGGCATGCTAGACTTGAGTCTAAATGTCTTACTAGTGCCCCTGTGTATACAACAATTAGAATATAGATAGTTAAATATAGAAACTGACGTCTAAAAACTGGTGTTATATGTAACGAATCCGCATCAAATTTTTGATCAATTTCAAAAATTAAACATGTCAGAAGTAAGACAGCAGCAAAGGATATTAGTGATATTCCAAAGTGTAATGCTAGGACAAAATCCGATTGAGGCCAAAGGACAGCAGCGGCACCAATTAACCCTTGAAGTACTAAAAAGAAAAAGGATATGAAGGCTAAAAATTTCGTTTCACGAATGTGTCCGTAAAATTTCCAAGACAAAATCGATAAAGCTAATACCAATATTCCAGCAAGCCCTGAAACTAGTCGGTGACTTAATTCAATGAACATTTCTTTCGACCATTCCCCATAACAAAATGGCCAATTCGCCCCACAGCCCATTCCTGATTCTGTTTTCGTAACTAATGCCCCACCTACTAATACGAAAATCATACATAATGTAGTAATAATAGATAAAACTTTTAATGACTTAATCATTTGTTTACTCATAAATTCACTCTTTCCAATCTCCTGTGCATGGATTATAATGGCATCATAGCATAATGATACAAAAAATGACATAAAATTCTTGCAAAGTCTTTAAAGATTATGCTAGTAATTATATAGTGTGTGAGATTATGTTGTAACTCACCATTTTCCTATAGTAAACCCTGTCATGAATCATTATTATATCAAATAATGATATAGATTTGTTCATGGTTAGGAGGAAACTGTTAAAGTTCACAAAAATGTCATAATTACAATGGAAAATGAAAGTTAAATAGCACACTGATTAAATCCGTGATACAATATCATTGGATATAATTGATTATTTTTGTTTTGTAATGGTAGAAAGGAGGGAATACTATAATGGATAAGATGGAGTTATCGACAAATGATTCCGTATTTGTAACAAAGTCTAGTGAGTATATTTTTAAATGGTCTGATCTCAAAGCTTTATTAAAAATAGGCATAATAAATTCTAATACGTTGACTGCATTTGCTGGATTTTGGCTAGCTCTCTATTATACTGGAACCTCCTTAAAGACGAATTGGCATCTACTGTTAGTTTGTGTGATTGGAACAGCTTTTGTGATAGCTGGTGGCTGTGTTTTAAATAACTATTATGACCGTGATATTGATCGGGTGATGGCTCGTACAAAAAATAGGCCGACTGTTACTGGCACTGTTTCTTTACAGCATGTATTAATATTAGGAACAGCTTTTTCTCTAATAGGACTATTAACATTATCGCTAGCATCCTTTCAGGCCGCGCTTTATGGTTTTATTGGATGGTTTAGTTATGTTATCTTGTATACGATGTGGTCCAAGAGGAAATATACCATTAATACAGCGATAGGAAGCCTTTCTGGTGCCGTACCCCCATTAATTGGTTGGGCATGTGTGGAACCTAATTTGCATCCAGTTGCTTGGATTTTATTTTTATTAGTATTTATATGGCAGACACCACATTTTCTAGCTATCGCAATGAAAAAGGTGGATGATTATCGAAGCGCAAACATCCCTATGCTCCCAGTAGTTCATGGATTTGCGATCACGAAACGACAGATGATACTATATGTAACCTGCTTACTACCAATTCCATTTTTTCTACATGGTATTGGTTATATGTTTGTCATTCTTGCAGCATTGCTAACGATAGGCTGGTTTTTGTTATCTGTAAAAGGCTTTTTTGTGAAAGATGACAAAAAATGGGCAAATCAGATGTTTGTCTATTCATTGATTTATCTTACGGTAATGTTTCTATCATTGATACTATTCACATTGCCAAATAATTTATTGTAAATCACAATTTATTGTCAGTAGAACTTGATTTTTATCAAGTTTTTCTAAATAATAATTTAGTATGTATCTATAGAAAGAGAGGTATAAAGATGAAAGAATGGATGGGAAAAATCCGAACTCTGTCCTTGTTTTCATTGATGGTGTTAGTTCTTTCGGCTTGTGGTAAAGATAATTTAACTGCATTGATGCCAAAAGGATACGGGGCAGAGGAATCATTTAAAGTCATTATTATTTCTACTTTAGTGATGATTGTAGTATTTTTAATCGTTATGATTATCTACGTATACGTCATCATGAAGTTCCGTCAGAAAAAGGGTGAGGAAAACAAAATTCCAAAACAAGTCGAAGGTAGCAAAACACTTGAGATTGTTTGGACAACAATTCCGATCTTACTATTGCTCATAATTGCAGTACCGACTATAGCCGTTACATATGACTTAGCTGACGAGTCAAAAAAAGAGGATAGCATTAATATTAATGTTACGGGGAGTCAATTCTGGTGGCATTTTGAGTATGCAGAGGAACAAATTCAAACAAGTCAGGATTTGTATATCCCTGTTGGAGAAAAAGTTTATTTGAATATGCTATCAAGTGATGTGATTCACTCATTTTGGGTGCCTGCACTTTCTGGTAAGATGGATGTAAACCCTGACAATGAGAACACCATGTATATTGAAGCGAATGAAGAGGGCGTTTATTGGGGGAAATGTGCGGAATTCTGTGGAGATTCTCACTCATTAATGGATTTCAAAATTGTTGCAGTAAGTCAAGATGAATATGATCAATGGGTGGAGGATATGCAAAATGTAGACCCAGAAGCAACCCCTGAATCTACGACAGCTCAAGAAGGAAAGGCGCTTTTTGAACAAAGTTGTTTATCCTGTCATGCACTTGACAATACTCCATCAGTAGGACCTAATTTGTCCAATTTTGGTGACCGATCTATGGTAGCTGGAGTATTAGAGCATACTAAAGAGGAGTTAGTCGGATGGATTCTAGATCCAGCAGAAAAGAAACCTGGAAACGGAATGCTTGAAGCACCTTATTTAAATGAAGATACAATTGGTGAAGAAGAGGCAGAAAAGATTGCGGATTATTTAATGCAATTAAAGCCTTCTGAAATTACTCCAGAAAGCGCAAAATAAAGGATTCGGACGATAGAAATAAAGGGAGGTTAACCTAACGTGAGCACAATGGTAGCAACGAAAAAAAGAAGCTTTGGCTCAGTGTTGTGGGATTACTTAACGACAGTAGACCACAAAAAAATTGCTATTCTGTATTTAGTTGCTGGTGGATTATTTTTCATTCTAGGTGGATTAGAAGCACTAGCAATAAGATGGCAATTAGTAAAACCTATGAACGACTTCGTTAGTGCAGGGTTTTACAATGAACTTATTACTATGCATGGGACGACCATGATTTTCTTGGCAGCAATGCCATTGATCTTTGCATTTATGAATGCGGTAGTACCTTTACAAATTGGGGCAAGAGATGTCGCCTTTCCATTTTTAAACTCACTTGGTTTTTGGTTGTTCTTATTCGGTGGGATTATGCTTAATGTTGGTTGGTTTACAGGTGGGGCAGCAGATGCTGGTTGGACAGCATATGCGCCATTATCCACTACGTCACCTGGTGAAGGTGTCGATTACTATGTTCTAGGTTTACAAATATCTGGTGCAGGTACATTAATGGGGGGAATTAATTTCCTTGTAACGATTGTAAATATGAGAGCACCAGGTATGACCTATATGCGTATGCCATTATTTACATGGTCTGCATTTGTCGCAAGCGCACTAATTTTATTCGCTTTCCCGGCATTGACAGTTGGGTTGTTCCTAATGATGTTTGATCGATTATTCGGTTCAGGCTTCTTTGATCCGAATATGGGTGGTAATGCTGTTATCTGGCAACACCTTTTCTGGATCTTTGGACACCCTGAAGTGTATATTCTGGCACTTCCTGCTTTTGGTATTTTTAGTGAAATCTTTTCAACATTTTCTAAGAAACGTCTTTTCGGATACTCGGCAATGGTATTTGCCACTGTATTAATTGGATTCTTAGGCTTTATGGTGTGGGCTCATCACATGTTTACGGTTGGTATGGGTCCAGCAGCTAACTCTATCTTTGCGGTTGCAACCATGGCCATTGCGGTTCCTACAGGTATTAAGATCTTTAACTGGCTCTTTACACTTTGGGGTGGAAGCATCCAATTGACTACTCCAATGTTATGGGCATTAGGTTTTATTCCAACCTTTACGATGGGTGGAATGACAGGGGTAATGGTCGCAGCAGCATCTGCCGATTATCAGTATCATGATAGTTACTTTGTTGTCGCACACTTCCATTATGTAATTGTCGGTGGAGTTGTCTTCGGTTTATTTGCAGCGGCACACTACTGGTGGCCAAAAATGTTTGGAACAGTATTAAGTGATAAGTTAGGAAAATTAACCTTCTGGTTATTCTTTGTAGGGTTCCACCTTACTTTCTTTATCCAACACTTCCTAGGTTTGATGGGTATGCCAAGAAGATATTGGGTATATTTAGAGGATCAAGGATTAGATTTGGGGAATGCTATAAGTACTGCCGGAGCATTCCTAATGGGACTCGGGACCATTGTCCTTCTTTACAATATTGTTGTAACACAAGTTAAAGGGGAGAAGGTAAGTGGAGATCCATGGGATGGGCGAACATTAGAATGGTCTATTCCTTCACCACCACCATTTTATAATTTTAAACAATTACCTTTAGTACGTGGTTTAGATCCATTATGGATTGAAAAAACAGAAGGTAGAAAAGGCATGACTCCTGCTGAACCAGTAAACGATATTCACATGCCAAACAGTACGATACTACCATTTGTTATGTCTGTTGGTCTATTTATCGCTGGATTCGGATTTATTTATCAAAAAGATAACCTTGCATGGCTATGGGTCCTCTTTATTGGAATGGGTATCACTCTCGGCTCCATGTTAATCCGTTCATTAAAGGATGATCTAGGATTCCATATTCACAAAAAGGATTTAGAAAAGGAGGCTGAATAAAATGAGTGAACACGATGTACTAAATCCAAAAGAAATGCCTCTTAATCCTGAAAAGGGAACTTTAGAAGGAAGAAATAAATTTGTAGGGTTTTGGTTCTTTCTCGGTGGAGAAACTGTTCTTTTCGCAAGCTTATTTGGAACTTATTTGGCCTTAAATGACTCTGTGAATGGTGGAAAAACATCTGAAGAGTTATTCGGATTAGAATTAGTTTTTATCATGACAATGATACTTTTAACAAGTTCATTAACTAGTGTTTATGCTATGTATCACATGAAAAACAATGCCTTTAAAAAGATGCAAATCTGGTTAGGTATTACTGTAGTATTAGGTTTTTCTTTCCTTGGATTAGAAATTTACGAGTTTACACACTATATTCATGAATATGAATTTACATTAAGATCCTCTGCATTTGGATCTGCTTTCTACACTTTAGTTGGTTTTCACGGTGGCCACGTACTATTCGGGTTATTATGGATTGTTTCATTAATGATTAGAAATGCGAAAAGAGGACTTAATCTTTATAATGCACCTAAGTTTTACATTGCAAGTCTTTACTGGCACTTTATTGATGTAGTATGGGTGTTTATCTTTACGGTAGTTTACCTAATGGGGGTGCTTTAAGCGATGGCGGAAAAAGTATCTGCAACTACTGCACAAATAGAATATGAAAAGCAAAAAAGAAAAGAAGAAATGAAGCAACAAGTGATTACCTTTGCCTTAATGATTATTTTTACCATTATTGCATTTGGTATGGTAATGGCAGAAATGAGTAAGTTATTCGTTATTCCAGTAATCATTGTTCTTGCTGCGGTACAAGTTGGCTTTCAACTCTATTATTTCATGCATATGAGTCATAAAGGGCACGAGATGCCTGCCTTTATGTTCTATGGTGGAGTATTTGCCGCATTTCTAACGATTTTGGCGTTAGTTGTATTAGTTTGGTGGTAATCATTCGAACCTGTGAAGTGGATCAACACATTTCACAGGTTCTTTCTATTACGGGGAAAGACCAAAGAAGAATGGGTATGATGTTTTGTTCATGAAATTGTAGAAAATAATCAGATTATCTGCTTTTTAATTATATTCATATTCGGTATAATAGGCATTAGTGTGACGACTTAAATTGGAGTGATAAAAATGTGGCAAGAGCTACAAATTTTTGGATTTAGAGCATTATGGAGTCCCTATTACTTAATTTTTATCGGAGTTTTAATATTCGCTTATTTTCTTCTTTTTATTAAACGAAGAGAGGAAAAGAGAGCAACCAAAAACCAAATCATTTACTTTCACATTGGAATGCTATTTCTATACATTATAAAGGGGTCTCCAATTGATCTACTATCTCATATTATGTTTACAGCACATATGGTACAAATGGCATTGTATTATTTGTTTTTCCCTATTTTAATTATTAAAGGGATTCCAAAATGGGCATGGGAGCGTATTTTCAATGTTCCAGTTCTTCGGAATATTTTGAGACTACTCACTAAACCATTGATAGCTTTAATTGTTTTTAACGGTTTATTTTCTTTTTACCATATTCCAGTCATTTTTGATTTCGCCAAGGCGGATGTGTTTGCTCATGCTTTCATTACGGTAACCATTTTGATTGCAGCATTTTTAATGTGGTGGCCAGTTTTTACACCGATTAGAGAAATGGATACATTGTCTCCAATTCTCAAAATTGGATACATAGTCGCAAATGGTGTTCTGATCACCCCAGCCTGTGCATTGATCATTTTCGCACCAAACGCACTGTATCAAACTTACGGGGCAAGCGGTGGTTGGATACAAGCTCTGGCACTATGTGTTCCAGCAAATGTACTTAGCGGGCTAGAATTAAGTGGACCTGAAATGTTCTCACCACTTAAACTCGTGGAGGATCAGCAATTGGGCGGTATTTTAATGAAGATTTCACAGGAGATTATCTACGGAATTATTCTTGCCAGAATTTTCTTCCCATGGTTTAGAAGTGGTGCGGACAAAATTGATCCACTTCCAACGGAGCAACAAACTTAATGTATTGGAAAGGTAGGTTGTCATGGAGCTATTACCAACAATTAGTACACTTTTTATTATTATAAGTGCTATTTTCGTGGCCATCGGTTGGAGACTAGTGATAAAAAAGAAGTATAAAGCTCATAAAAAAGCAATGTTGGCAGCGGCATTTAGTGCACTCGCGTTTTTTATCATTTATGTATCACGTACGATATTTCTAGGAAACACAAGCTTTGGTGGACCAGATGATCTAAAAATTTACTACACGATTTTTTTGATATTTCATATTACTTTAGCCACAACAGGTGCCGTTTTTGGTGTTGTAACGATCATTTTAGCATTGAAGCGAAAAATTGCCATACATCAGAAAATTGGACCAATAACAAGTGTAATCTGGTTTTTCTCCGCAATTACAGGAGTTGTGGTCTATTTATTACTATACGTCTTATATGATGGCGGTAAAACGACAAGTTTAATAAAAGCCATTTTAGGAACATAAAAGTGGTTAGGAGATAACTAATTAAAGCGAATGAGAATCCGAACAATCCTCTGACTAAGCGGAGTATTTTGACGGAGCGATTTCAGTGCAGAAATATTAATGTTCGGATTTTTCTTTCTTTACTATTCTTTTGTCCCAGCCACACATAAAAAAACTACCCCTGCGGGTAGCTCTTTTTAAAGTTTAAAATCCCATCTAATTATCCCTGCCTCTTTTGCTGAATTAAATGCAATAACAATTAACGGACCGACGATAAAACCAAGCAGGCCTAGTAATTTTAATCCTACATACATCGCAATCAATGTGGCAAGTGGTGATAAGCCAATATGTTTCCCCATCACCTTAGGTTCCACTGTTCTTCGGATAGCCAGTAGAATAATAGCTAAAATAGATAGCTGAATCCCAACAAATAGATCACCAACAATAAACATATATAAAGCCCAAGGACCTAAAATAACGATAGAACCAATGATTGGAATAAAATCGATGATCCAAATAATTAAGGACATGATAAGCGCATATTCAGGAACGATAATCAGTAATCCAATTAAGCTGACAATAAAAATAATCACACTAACTAAAAATTGAGCCTTGAAAAATCCTAAAATCACATAGGATAGACGTGCATTCATAAATTTTACTTTTTCAGCTGTTCTCTCCGTTAAATGGGAATATCCGATCGATTTTAATTTTGGTAATTCAAGCATAAACAAAAATAAGCCGATTAAGTAGACAAGCAAGCTTACAAGATATTCAGGAACTAGGCTAATAGCTTTTGCGATTTTCTCTATGTTAAGAATTTCTCGTAACTGATTGCTTAAAGTGAGTAATGTACCTTCAATCTCTGATTTTACTTGATCCATCAGTTCATCAGGCAAATCCTCTGTAACATGCTCTAGGTTAGCTTCCCATTCTGCTAATTTATGATTTATTTGAACAATATAATCAGGTAAATTTTCGGTGAATTGGATTACTTGAGTAATTAATTTTGTAACAGCATATGTACCGATTGTACTGATTAAGAGTAGAAATAAAATAAACACAGTTGTTACGGCAAGTTTTCGATTCATTTTAGCTACTCTCATGAACCAGCGGATAAGTGGATTTAGCACCAGTGCTGTAATAAAAGCAATAATTAACGGTATGGAAACAGGCAAAATGAAGAAAGCTGCAATGACAATAATGATCAACGAAATAATTAACTTCCATTGTTGTTTTGTAATATTTTTTATCAAAATAAACCAATTTCTCCTTTCACAGGATAATTGCCCCAGTGTTAGATGCCAATCTATTTATCAGTTTTGCTAAAAAACGGCTGTATAATTAGGTATACAGCCGGATATGCATTACTACATACATCATTTTGCAAATGGTTGAATATTTTCCTTCACATTTTTCAATATTTTTTTCGCGCGTTCTACAGTAGTTGTTGGGAAGTCTTCTTCTTCTCCATATTCAATACCATGTGGGTAATAATGTTTACCGATTAAAGGAGTAAGTAGTTTAATAACCGCATCTCCACGATCCACATCTCCTTCTACTGCATATCCTTGCATTCTAATGTAATAGGTTACATTTTCTTCTGGTGATCCAATTTTATAATCATATGTAACTCGCTCATAATCCCATTGACCGGCACGAACAAAATTAGCGCGTTCCATCCCATCATCTAATGGTTTTAAATCAATCAATAATTCTTCTAAACCTGTGTCTTGAATTTTCATACATTCACCCCATCTAAAATTATCACTAAAACTATAATAGTATGAATTGCAGGAAGATGCAATTTATATTGAAGAATCAGTATAAAAACTTTTTCTCCTCTATATATTTAATATAGGAATATAGAAAAGGATGGTGGAAGTAATAGATGAAAACAAGAATCAAGATACTATTAATCATAGGCATCCCCGTTGTAGTATTTCTTTGCTTTTATTTAACGAAAGAGGAAATGGTAGAAATTCGTGCAGAAAAAAATGTCGTGTCAAACAAAGGTCCATCGAACAAGGAAAATTTAGCGAAAGATCATCCAATTATGGCCTATCAACATGTTATATGGAAATATATGAACAAAGATGTGCAAAAAGTAATAGATAATTATGGTGAAGCTGATCGAATAGATCCAACACCCTATGGATACGAGTGGTGGATCTATAAAGAGAAAGACCAATACTTTCAGATAGGTGTTAAAGAAAACAAGATAGTTTCGATCTATACACCATCTGAACCTATCTCCATCCAACCCTTTAAAATTGGTCAAGCCTATCAGGAAATTTCAGACTCATACGAATTAAAGAATGAAATAGAATTTGATAATTTGCGATTTAAATTATCAGACAAGGATTTAAAGTTACGACCTGTTGTAAAGTTATCCGATAACAACTATGTTCAATTATATTTTGACCAATATGAACAAATTTTAGCAGGTGTACGGTATATGAACAAGGAACTGATGGAGATACAAAAGCCTTATGAGCTTTATTATGCTGGAACGATAACAGAGCCAGAAAACCCTTCTAAGGAAGAATGGAAAGGGATTGAGCAAGGGATGGAGAAACAGATTTTGGATGTAACTAATCTTATCAGAGCTCAGTATAACGTGAGTGAATTATCTTGGGATGATTTAGCAGCGAAAGCAGCCAAGGATCATAGTAAGGATATGTTCGAGCAGAATTATTTTTCTCATTATAGTCTTAATGGTGACGGTTTAAAGGAGCGTTTAACCAATGCAGATGCCTATTATTTATCTGCGGGAGAGAATATTGCTGCAAACTATGTTGATGTACCTGCAGTCATTCATGGCTGGTTAAATAGCGAAGGTCATAGAGATGCCTTATTAAAAGAAGAATATACCCATCTTGGAGCAGGTGCCTACCACCTTTACTATACCCAAAACTTTTTACAAAAATAATACGGATTGACACATGTCACTATTTTCAACATAGACTATAGTGGATACTAGTAAAAGGAAGGAAGTCCGATCATGACTGATTCACTCCATCCATCTGTTAAGCAATTTAAAGCATTTATAAAAGACCATCCTGAGCTGGTGAAAAAAGTTCGGAGTGGGGAATCGACTTGGCAGGAACTTTACGAGCAGTTTGTATTACTTGGTGAAGATGATCCCATTTGGAAGGAGAACAAATCAGAACATAACAAGGAAGAAAGCGATTCACTACATGCCAAAATATTAAAGCAGCTAGGCCAATTAGATCTTGACAAGGTAGAGAAACATATCAATGATTTGAGTGGAGCCATTAACCAGGTTGTCGGTCTAATTGGTCAGTATAAGGATTATACCAACTCTTCTAATCAAGACGTAACCAATAGACCAGATCCATTTGCATTTAGAACGCGAGATTAGAGGAGGTATAAAATTGGAGCCAGAAACTTACCATTATTTGCAACAAAGAGAAGACTTGTGGAGCTTCATTCGAAAAAATCCTGAATGGTATCGTTATTTATCAAGGGATAAGAATCGTTTGCGTGAACTGGAATATACATCGAAGCAATATTACGGAAAGACACTTCCGCAGAGGCTTGAAAAGACACAGCAAAATATTCAATTAGTGCAATTACTAATGCAGATGGCAGGTTCAATGAATGATTAATTGAATGCTGCCTCTTTTATTTTTGCCCAAAAGTTGATATGATACAAATATGGAGGTGTTTTGATGATAGCAACAATGGAAATTGTTGATATTTTAGATAAATCCGAGGCTTTAGGCCAAATGGTACTTCAATCTGAAGTAAAACAAGCTTATGACGAGGCAAAAAAGCGCATGGAGCAAGATAATGATGCGCAGAAGCTAATAAAAGAATTTAATAAAATGAAAGAATTATATGAGGAAGTAGAGCGATTCGGTCGTTACCACCCTGATTATAGTAAAATTATGAAAGAGATGCGTGTAGCAAAAAGAGAGATGGACATGCACGAGACTATTGCTACATATAAAGTTGCTGAAACGAATCTTCAAGGATTACTGGATGAAATTAGTCAAATCGTTGCCTTTAGTGTTAGTGATAAAGTGAAAGTGCCAAAGGATGGAGCTTTATTAACTGACGGAGGCTGTGGTTGTGGCTCTGGAAGTGGAGGCTGTGGCTGTAGAGCTTCTTAATGGATTAGAGAAAAGGGTATGACAGTTTACTCTATTTGATTTTTGCTTTTAATCTAGGTCTAATTGTAGTTATTTGTGGGGTAAATCTTCAAAAAGGTGAGGATAATCATGCTAGTAAAACGCCAAGCAGTCATTGTATGGTTCCACCAAATGAAACATGTCAAGCATTTAAAACGATATGGTCATTTGATTCATGTATCGAAAAAGCTTAAATATGCCATTATTTATGTTAATCAAGAAGAATTAGACGAAGTAATGGCTGCATTATTGAAATTATCTTACGTTACAGAGGTAGAACCATCATATAAGCCTTTTATCAAAACAGAGTTCGAGAGTACGTCAATTGATAAGGCTAAAGAATATGATTATAAGATGGGTATTTAATACCTATAGAATAAAAAAAACCTGCAACCAACTGTTGCAGGTTCTTTTTATTTTCTATCAGAAAATAAAAAGAAAAGGGAGAGGAGAAACCGGAGGAAGAACTTATGGGGAAATGTAAGTCTTCTCCGAATTAAGCAACCAATAGTTGCTCTACTAAAAGTTTGGACAATTTTTTTAAAAATATACATCAGTATTTGAGTAAAAGATTGAATGCGTGCTATAGTAAGATAGATTCACGCTAGAAAGAAGGTAATAATTTGAGAGTTATTGCAGGAAAATATAAAGGGCACCGTATTCAAGCAGTTCCAAATAAGTTAACACGTCCAACGACGGATAAAGTAAAGGAAGCATTGTTCCAGATAATTGGTCCATTTTTCGATCAAGGAATTTGTTTAGATCTTTTCGCTGGTAGTGGAGCACTTGGTATTGAAGCGATAAGTAGAGGGATGGAAAAGGCTATTTTTGTTGATAAACAGCCTAAAGCGATTTCTGTTATCCATACAAATGTTCGACAGCTAGGAATCGATTCACAAGTTGAGATTTATCGTAACGATGCCTTACGGGCACTTAAGGCAATAAAGAAACGGGAATTAAAGCTAGATATGATTTTTCTAGATCCACCATACCAAAAAATACCATATGAAAAGATTTTAAACGAAATAAACTTATATAACCTGTTAAAAGATAAAGGTATCGTCGTTTGCGAACATGACGTTAACTATTCCTTCCCATTACCGATAAAAGGATATCAAGTCGAGAAACAAGATAATTATGGCAATACGACGGCAATTACCATTTTAAGAAAGGATGACTAAACATATGACTAAACTAGCTATTTATCCAGGAAGTTTTGATCCAATTACGAATGGTCATTTAGACATTATACAACGAGGTGCAAAGATTTTTGATCAAGTAATCGTAACAGTTTTTAATAATCAATCGAAAACCCCTCTATTTACTGTAGAGGAAAGAGTGGAGTTATTGAAACAGTCAACTGTCCACCTCGAGAACGTTTCAACAGATTCCTGTGCAGGACTGGTAATGGATTATGCCAAAAGTAAGAACGCTCAAGCTGTACTAAGAGGGTTACGTGCCGTTTCCGATTTCGAGTATGAAATGCAAATAACCTCAATGAACAGAAAATTAAACGAAGAAATTGAAACATTTTTTATGATGACTAATAATCAATATTCTTTTCTTAGTTCAAGTATGGTAAAGGAAGTAGCTAAGTATCATGCAGATGTCTCTGATCTTGTTCCACCCCCAGTTGATAAAGCATTGAAGGCTAAATTTAGCTAGTTTTTTTGTTGAAACATAAGGAAGAAATATATAACCAATGCCATTAGTGTAAGTGGAATACCAGTAGCTTGTAGTAAATCAAGTGAACTTTCTAAATAGTTAACTCCTTGTTGGGAGAATGTATGGATCGCACTTTTTTGTTGATAAATTGGTTGAAATAATACGATGACTACTATACAAGAAATTAATCCATGAATGAGTCGTGCAAAGAAATAGGGGCGAAAACGAATATCCGTTTCAGCAAGAATACTTGCTACTTGTGCCTGCACAGACATCCCATTAAAGGCTAAAATAAAAGACATCACAATTGCCTTCATTAACATACTGGATTTTTCGACAAGTGCAATCTCATGAGCTCCTAAGGTGATTTCAAACAACCCTGAGAGGACAGGAATCGCTAGTTCTTTTGGAAGATCAGCAAAGTTGAGAATAACTCCGATAAAATGAGAGAAAAATAGTGCAAGCTTTACTTCCTGGATAATATTAATGAGAACAGAGAATAGAATAATGAAACCACCAATTAATAGTAATGTTTGAATGGAATGAATAACTGCATCACCTAGTATTTTTCCAAATGGGCGTTTATCTTTCATTCGCGTTTGATGGAGTTTTTGGAAGGCACGTTTAATCGAAAACGGCTCTCTTATGTAGTGTTCCCTTTCATTTTTCTTATAAAATCTCATACAGATACCTACAAAGAAATTACTGATGTAATGGGTTAATGCTAAGAGTATACCTAGCTGTTGATCATGAAAAAAACCGATTGCTACAGCACCAATAATAAATAATGGATTAGATGAATTAGTGAAGCTAACTAGTCTCTCTGCTTCAATTTGGGATAGTTGTCCTTCTTGACGTAATCTTGCTGTGAATTTAGCACCTGACGGGTAACCACTTGCCATACCCATCACCCAAACAAAGCCACCAACACCTGGTACATTAAATAATGGTCGCATGAACGGTTCACATAGTACACCGATAAAATGTACGACACCAAATGCTATAAATAATTCAGCAACAATAAAAAACGGGAGTAATGAGGGAAAAACAACACCTGCCCACATTTCTAAACCTCGTTTGCTAGCACTTAACACAGTCTGCGGAAAATAAATAACGGATGCTGCAATAAATATAATAAAAGAAGCATAAATAATAGAGATGATTTTTTGCTTCAAATTGCTTCCTCCTTATTTCGACAATATTCTGTACGTAAAATGGAATAAGTAGTAAAATGAGCATGGATTGTATCCGGCTAATTTTAGGACAACCATCATTCAAGATATATGATTCTCGATAGAAATATATACTTTTATATTGATGGAGATAATGGAAGTTAAAAAAAGAAAGAGGGATTTCATGCAGGGAAAGACGCTTAGATTTACTGGTTATATCGTAGCCTTAGTAGCAATTTTTTTATTTTTCAGCTATCAGTTACCGTTTTATATACATAAACCTGGAAGTGCGGACGCTTTGAATCCAGTTGTTCAAGTAACAGATGGATATAAAAGTGAAGGGGATATGCATCTTGTGACAATTCAAGGAGGGCAAGCTACTCCTTTTCAATACTTATTAGCTAAAGTGAGAGACTATCATGAAATTCTGCCAATTGAGGAAGTGTTGCCAGAAGGGATGTCTAATGATAGTTATCATCAGCTACAATTAATGATGATGGAAAGCTCCCAAGAAGCGGCTACCGTAGTTGCTTATCAAGCAGCAAATCGTGAGATCGATATTGAATATGAGGGAGTGTATGTCGTATCCGTGTTAGAAGGAATGCCTGCTGAAAAAATATTAAAGCCAGGAGATAAGATCATAGAAATCGATCATGATCAAATCCAAGAAGCGGATGACCTTATCCAAGCTGTTACTAGTAAACAACCTGGGGATACTATACAGTTAAAAATTCAACGAGATGGAAAAGAATTTAACGAGAATATAGAATTAGTAAAAATGGAAGAGCTAGATGGAAAACCGGGAATTGGAATTCAGTTAGTCACTAATCGAGAAGTCACAGAAAAACCAGCAGTCAACTTCTCAAGTGGAGATATAGGAGGTCCAAGTGCTGGATTAATGTTTTCTTTGGAAATCTATGATCAGTTAACAGAGGAGGACATGACACATGGCTTCCAAATCGCAGGAACAGGTGAGATTGATTATGATGGCAATGTTGGGAGAATTGGCGGAATTGACAAAAAGGTGGTAGCAGCCGATCGTGCCAATAGCGATATTTTCTTTGCACCAAATGAAAATGGCAGAGATAACTCCAATTATCAAGTGGCAAAAAAAGTTGCAGAAGAGATAGGTACAGATATGAAAGTTGTTCCAGTTGATCACTTCAAGGATGCAGTAGAATATTTAGAAAATCTCTCCAATTGATATTTTTACACAAGATTACAGCCGATAAGGAGGCATGTAATCTTGTGCTATTTGTTCTTGTTGGCTTTGTATTGGCAATATGCTGTAATAAGCGGCTGCTAATCGCTCATCAAGCAAATGATTAGGATATGGCTTCTTTATACTCGTGTAAACAGATGCCGAGATTTGCTTTTTATTTTGATTTAAATATTGCTGTCCTACAGAAGACATGGCTAATATACGAATTGGCTCCATTTCGGTATGGATCTTTGCAATAATCTCTTGTTTTGTGGTATTGGTAAGTATATGTGTACAAACCCGTTGAAGACTTGTCCAAGTATAACGCTTCGTTTTTATTGCTTTCATAAAGCTCTCAAATGATATAGCTTCCTTCGCTGCATTTATTAATCGATGCTCGAGACCTTCCACCACACCATGAATTCCGCTTATTTCGTCAGCCGTCATTGTTAGAATTCGATATCTTAACAACGGGAAGTATTTTTCCCAATCATGCCAATAGCTATGATCTTTTTTATATTCTAATAAAATCCTTCTTGTTGTATTAGGAATGGTAGTTTTTAATATTTTGTCAGGGAGCTTCTCTTTTAACAATTCGTTACGAATACTTGTTGCACTAGCAATTGGCTCCGAAATCACTTGATCATGGTAGTCGTTTTGGATCCTTTGAATGGTAAGTGGTGTAATAGAGCGATCAATTTCGTTAATGCTGTGTACATATTGAAACCCGAGTATATTATTTGGTTTCGCAATATCAACAGGGAGATCTTTTCCACCAATCCGATAGAAGGCCTTTTCGTGAGCCTTAGGATAAGAATTTCCTTCTGTTAAGGCTTGTTTGAAATAGGTTATATAAGTATCTTGATGGTTGCTCAGAAGCCCTAGTATTTGGTTAAATCCTGCAATGTCACCATGCTCGCTACCAAAACAAACAGAGTGGACTTTTAGTGCACTTAGTAACGTAATAGCTCCTTTTGCAAATAATTCACTATGCTGAACTGCATAATAGTATGGCAATTCGACAACAAGGTCAATCCCTTGTTCAACAGCTATCTTTGCTCTCGAGAATTTGTCGATAATAGCAGGCTCACCCCGTTGCAGAAAATTTCCACTCATGACTGCAATCGTACAATCTGCATTGGATATTTCCTTCGCCTTTCGCGCATGATAAAGATGACCATTATGAAAAGGATTGTATTCTACAATCAAACCACAAGCCTTCATGATAACCTCCCTAAACTTTTGCAATAACCACTCAATATTGTTAAAGTGGAATATATAGGAATTAAGATAATTCTTGTCGATAGTATATCATAGAGGGAAGTCTGTTGGAAAAACTTTTTACCGCCAAGCATCGAGGTGGTGGCCCTTTACGCCCTCTATTCGGGTACGTGAATTTTTTAGATTCCTGTTGTGTAAAGAAAAAACATTGACAAATTAGTAATTTCCTTTTAAAATATTTCTTGTTGCCTTGAGGTGATTCATATCAAAATTTATTTACAAAAATTAAAGCAATCCCATGGTGAACCAATGGAGTTTGAAGAAGTTGTGAATATTTCAGATATCGTTCAATTAGATAATGATATTAGAGAAATAACCCCTGTAAAAGTGAAAGGTTTTGCTAAATTAGACGGCACAGAAGTAATGTGTGATTTTACGATCAAAGGTGAGATGATTTTACCATGTGCTAGAACTTTAGTGGATGTGCCATATGATTTTTCTATTCATGTTATTGAAAATTTTTCAACTTCCCCTTATCAGCAAGATGATGAGGTACATGTGATTGACTCAGAGGTGCTTGACTTAGTACCATACATCAAGGAAAATGTATTATTAGAAACACCTTTTCGGGTTTTTGCTAGCAGAGATGAGCTGGAAGCAAATACGATAGAAGAAGGTGACGGCTGGACACTGATTACAGAAGAGGAACAAACGAAAAAGGTGGATCCTCGGTTGGAGAAGTTAAAAGCCTTATTAGATGACAACAGTAAAGATGAAGATAGTAAAGGATAGTTCCTTGCTTTGCTTAAAGGAGGTGTAATGCATGGCAGTACCTAAGCGCAGAACTTCAAAAAAAGTTAAAAACCAACGACGTACTCATAAAAAATTATTCGTACCTGGTATGGTTGAATGTTCTAACTGTGGTGAACTAACAAAGCCACACCATGTATGCAAATCTTGTGGACATTATGATGGAAAACAAGTTGTAGAACAATAATAATTCCTAAAATAGTGTGTGTAACTTTATAAGTTGCTCACACTATTTTTTTATCGATTCGAGTCTATCTCTTCTATTAATTGCATACATTGATAGCAGAAATATAGAGGAGGTGGATGAATGCAAGGACATCGTCAGGATGCGTGGACAAAGGATGAGGACATATTACTAGCAGAAACTGTTTTACGCTATATAAGAGAGGGGAAAACACAATTAGAGGCATTTAAGAAGGTAGGTAATATGTTATCAAGGACATCTGCAGCTTGTGGCTTTCGATGGAATGCTACATTGAGGAAGCATTATGAGGAAGCGATCCAACTAGCTAAGAGTAACCGTAAAAAGCTTTCCATGTCTGAAGAACCATTTTTTGATAAGGCAGAAACTGATTTACCGAATATTTCCGCATTAATTCATTCATTAGAAAAATTATCTTCCTATTATCAAAAAAGTGACATTACCGAAAAGCTTACATTGCTAAAGAAGGAAAATGATCTCTTGAAGGAACAATTAGAAGAATGTAATCAAGTGTTTCAAGAGATTGAAGCCATTATGGACAAATGGAGAAAAAAAGGGAAAAATCATTGATTAATAGAAGGCAATGAGTGGGAAGCTTAATTTTCATTCAGAAAAGTATAAATGATAGCAAGTGAAGAATTACAATGTAGCAGAATATTCTTGAGAAAATATGTAATGGTATGCGTTAAGTAGGGAACTTCATCTGATTATTGGATGAGGTTCTTATTCCTTTATCGAATTTTAAAACCCTATTCTAAAACAAAATGTGTGCGTTTAGAGAATGGATTATGTAAAATACTAATGAATTACTACAGTTTATAATGATAATAAAAGGAGCCTGTTATCGATGCATATCGAACCAATTAGACTCAATTCTAATAATAAATTCCTCCAAGACTACAAGAAACAGTCTGATGAATTGATGAAATATTTTGATTATTTACCATATGATAAGGATGTATATACACAACGTGTCCAAGATTTGAAAGAAAGAACGTTCGATAGAGATGGTTTAGCTAATGTGTTAAAAACGCTTAATAAAAGGTGGAATGGATCTAATGCTACCTTTCAAAATATCGAAATGTTGAAAAATGAAGAAAGTGTTGTCGTTATAGGGGGGCAACAAGCGGGACTATTATCAGGCCCACTTTACACAATACATAAAATTATCTCAATCATTCAGTTCGCTAAAGAACAAGAGCAAAAATTGAATATACCGGTTATTCCCGTCTTTTGGATTGCGGGAGAAGATCACGATTATGATGAAGTGAATCATGTTTTTTTAGCAGATCACCTTAAATGGAACAAAGTTGTTTTAGACAATCAAGGCTCTGAAAAAGCTTCGGTTTCTCATCGAAACTGGAACAAACAAGAAGCCCAACGTTGGCTCGATGAGGTGTTCCACTTTCTTGATGAGACTGCTTATACGAAGGATTTATATGCAAGACTAGTATCGTTTTTAGAAAAATCTGTCACGCTTGTAGACTTTTTTGCGAATTTCATTCATGATTTATTTAAAGATTCGGGAATTGTGTTGATTGATTCTGGTGATGCTTTAGTTAGAAAGCTAGAGTCTCGTTATTTTCAAGAACTTATTCAACAACAGTCTCCTATAAGTGAAGGGGTTTATACTGCTTTAAACCAGCTTAGACAAAAAGGCTATCCAATCTCTGTTGATGTTGAAGCGAATGATGGGCATCTATTCTTTCACAACCAAAATGAACGGATTTTATTAAAACGGGAAAACCAAGATTGGGTAGGCAAAAATTATGAATATCAGTTGTCAGAAGCTGAAATTTTGGAAATTGCGCACTCTAATCCAGAGAAGCTAAGCAATAATGTTGTAACAAGACCTATTATGCAGGAAAAGCTCTTTCCTACATTAGCATTTCTAGGCGGACCAAGTGAGGTGGCTTATTGGTCTATTCTGAAGCCAGCTTTCCATTCAGTGGCAATAAAAATGCCTCCCGTTTTACCACGTGTATCGATCACATTTATGGAACGAAAAGTACAAAAGCTATTAAATAAATATGGCATATCTGCCTCTAGCGCGATAGAGTACGGTATCTCTAAGGAAAAACAAAATTGGATAGCCCAACAAGCAAACCCTCCCGTTTCCTTATTAGGAGAGCAATTAAAATCTGTCATAGCTGAGGCGCACCAACCAATTAGGAGTTATGCTAAAACTGTTCAAGATGATTTAGGAATGTATGCAGAAAAGAATTTACAATATCTGTTTGATCATGTTGACCAATTGACCCATCGAATAGAAAAGCAAATTGCAGGTAAGTATGAGATTAATCTTAAAGAGTATGATTATATTCAATTACATGTACGTCCACAAAATGGCTTACAAGAACGAATATGGAATATTATTTATTTTCTAAATCATTATGGAGATTCGATCATATCTGAACTAACGACGAATCAGATCAAAGTAAATGACCAGCATTATATTGTGTATATATAGGTATTCAATAAAAAATAGAGCTAGCCTTTGCTAGCTCTATTTTTTATTGCTCAAAAGTGGATTTTACGACTATAAAAAATTGGAAGGACAATTTTTGAAATAATAGTGGTACAAAGTGGGGGATTGTGGTACGATAAGGTAAGAAGGTGGGGTGGCCTAACATGTTCATGGGGGAATATCAACATAACATTGATAATAAAGGTAGAATTATCGTTCCTTCCAAGTTCCGAGATAACCTTGGGGAACAATTTGTGATTACTCGTGGACTGGATCAATGTTTATTTGCCTATCCAATGGACGAATGGCGCCTGCTTGAAGAGAAATTAAAAAAACTACCCCTCACCAAAAAAGATGCAAGGGCCTTTACGCGCTTCTTCTTCTCAGGGGCAGTGGAATGCGAGATTGATAAACAGGGCAGAATAAATATTCCTGCACCTTTAAGAAAATACGCACAAATTGAAAAAGAATGTTCTGTTATTGGGGTTTCCAATCGTGTAGAATTCTGGTCTGCATCGAAATGGAATGAATTTGTTGACGAATCAGAAGAGTCGTTCGCGGAAATAGCAGAAAACATGTTGGATTTCGAAATGTAAAGCAAGAAAGAGGTGACCTTTTGTTTGAACATTATACCGTGCTAAAAAAGGAAACAGTGAATAGCTTACATATTAAACCTGATGGAACATACGTCGATTGTACATTAGGTGGCGGTGGACATTCAGAATATTTATTACAACAGCTGAATGAAAAAGGGAAATTGATCGCCTTTGATCAAGATCAACAGGCAATAGCTGCTGCAAAGGAAAGGCTCCAACCTTTTGTAAATCAAATTTCTTTTGTGAAACGTAATTTTAGATTTTTGGAGGAGGAGTTATCCAAATTAGCTATACCAAATGTAGATGGGATATTATTTGATCTAGGTGTTTCCTCCCCGCAACTGGATCAGGAAGAGAGAGGCTTCAGTTATCAGCACAATGCCCCATTAGATATGAGAATGGATAGAGAGCATGGATTAGATGCATATACCGTTGTAAACGAATGGAGCTATGAAGAACTTGTTTCTATTTTCTTCCGATACGGTGAGGAGAAATTCTCAAAGCAAATAGCAAGGAAAATAGAAGCAAAAAGACAAGAAAAACCAATCGAGACTACATATGAATTAGTGGATATTATTAAAGAAGCAATACCAGCACCTGCAAGAAGAAAAGGCGGTCACCCTGCCAAACGTATCTTTCAAGCTATTCGAATTGCTGTGAATGATGAACTTACTGCCTTTCATGAAGCTATCGAACAAGCTGGCAGGCTATTAAAAGTAAACGGAAGAATATCGGTCATTACATTTCATTCTCTTGAAGATCGTATCTGCAAACAAATTTTCAAAAAGTGGAGTAAGGCACCAGATCTTCCAAAAAATTTACCTATAATACCAGAGGAACATCAGCCTTCTTTTCGATTAGTGACTAGAAAGCCAATTATAGCTTCAGATGAAGAATTGACAGAAAACAGAAGATCTAGATCAGCAAAGCTTAGGGTTATAGAAAAAATAAAGTAGTTGAATTCGAAACTATTTAGGAGAAGGGTGGAACAAAAATGAGCACACAACATGCAAGAAATTTTCAAAATCACGAAACTTGGAAAGAGCATCAACAGACGAAGCAACCCAATATTGTACGCAAAAGAGTAGCCGTTCAGAAGCGATGGATTACTCGTGGGGAAAAGTTTTTGTACTCTTTATTTGCTTTCGGATTATTACTAGGACTTGCCTACATGGTTTATTTTAGCTCACACATCGATCAATTAAACCGTAACATCCAAACAATGAATACGGAGATAAGTCAACAAACTTCTTTAAATCAAAATTTATCTTATGAAGTAAAGGAATTAAGTCAACCAGATCGCATCATTGCTAATGCCAAAAAACACGGCCTGGAAATTCAAAATGCTAAAGTGAAGCAAGCAAGTGAAGTAGCAGAATAGGTGAAAAGAATATGAAAAAAAAGAGTACAGAAATAATGCCTCTTCTTTGGATATGTCTATTTTCTATTGCCTTTTTGATTATTGTAGGGAGATTTGTGTATATCCAAGCAACTGGTGAAGTGAACGGAGTAGATATTAAGAAATTAGCTGCTGAGAAGAGAACAAATGAATATACAATTCCTGCTAAAAGAGGGACGATTTATGATCGAAAAGGAATGGCTTTAGCACAGGAGCATATTGTCTATCGTTTGTATGCAGTCTTGGATGAGAAGTATACTACAAATGAAGACGAGCCAAGACATGTCATAGATATCCAGACTACTGCTGCGAAGTTAGCTCCACATCTTGATTTGGAAGCTAGCGAAATTGCTAAAATCTTAAAAAATGGAAAAGAAGATGATAGGTTTCAGGTTGAATTTGGTTCCAATTCTAGGGAGTTAAATCAAGAACAAAAAGATGATATAGCAGCACTAGATCTACCTGGAATATATTTTATGGAGGAACCGATTCGCTTCTATCCAAATGGAACCTTCGCGTCCCATACCATTGGGTTAACAGACAAACAAGATAATAATATTATCGGGATTAGTGGAGTAGAAGGGTCCATGGATGAATATTTAACAGGGGAAAGTGGAAGTATTTCTTACCAAAGAGATAAATTCAACGTGAAACTTCTTAACCCAAATGAGATTATTAATAAAGCAGATGATGGAGACAATGTTTACTTAACTTTGGATCAAAAAATTCAAACATTACTAGAGGACTCCTTAACAGAAGTAGTAAAAGAATATAATCCTGAACGAGTGACAGCAATTGTTATGGACCCAAAAACAGGTGAGGTCTTGGCAATGGGGAATCGACCGAGCTTTAATCCAAATAATCTAGGCGATGTCCAAAATTGGTACAATGACGCTATAGCCAATCCATTTGAGCCTGGTTCAACAATGAAAATATTCACCTTGGCTTCAGCTATTGAGGAAGGTGTTTGGAATCCAGATGAGAAATTTAAGTCAGGAAAATACAAAGGTGGAGAAAATATTACTGCGATTCGTGATCATAACTGGACTGGGTGGGGAAATATCTCCTATTTAGAGGGGATTCAGCGATCCTCTAACGTAGCTGCTGCTAAATTAGCCTATGAAAAAATCGGATCTGAAAAGTTTTTACATTACTTAAAGGCATTTGGATTTGGAGAAAAAACTGGAATTGACCTTCCTGGGGAAGTTTCCGGGAGCATTCTGTATAACTATCCGATAGAACAAATAACGACAGCATTTGGACAAGGGACAACCACAACCCCTATACAACTAATGCAGGCTGCTACTGCGGTTGCTAATAATGGAAAAATGTTAAAACCGTACATTATTAAAGAAATAAAGGATGCGGAATCAGGTGAAACGATTTCGAAAGGTGTAAGCGAGGTCGTCGGACAGCCTATTTCAAGCGAGACAGCAAAAAAGACATTGAAAATTTTAGAAACAGTCGTTACTTCAAAAGTAGGTACAGGTTATAATCGATACAACTTGGATGGATATACTGTCGCAGGAAAGACAGGAACAGCACAAATCCCTGATCCTGAAACAGGTAGATATTTAACGGGAAGAGAAAACTATGTATTTTCCTTCTTAGGTATGGCTCCTGCTGATAATCCAGAACTTATGATGTATGTTTCTGTAAAGCAACCAGAGCTAGAGGATGATGAACCAGATTCTGCACCATCTTCCTTTATATTTAGAAATGTAATGGAAAATAGTTTGCGGTACTTAAATATTGACGCAGATAAAGAAAAAACAGATCCTGTTAATGTAATAGAAGTGCCCGAATGGAAAAATAAGTCAACAAGTGAGCTGACGGAAAGTCTTGACTCCCTTGGTGCAACCTATGAGGTAATTGGAGACGGGAACAAAATCATGGATGTAAGTGTTAATGCTGGTGAACAAATTACACCAATTCAAAAAATATTTATTGTTACAGATCAACCTAAAATACCAGATCTTACAGGTTGGTCAAGAAGAGAAGTTTTAGTACTTCGTGATATGTTAGGATTTAATTTAGATTGGTCCGGTGAGGGCTATGTCGTGAAACAAAGTATAGCTAAAGGGAAACCTATTACGAGTCAAGATACTTTAACGATAGAATTATCGGGGCCAAAAAAAGAAAGTAGTAATAAAGAAGAAGAAAGCTAATTGAGAATGATCACAGTGTTCTATTCATTTTGATTCACACATATATTGGGACAAAAAGTTTCTTTTTGCTAAAGGAGATTTGCTATGAAGCGTATTACCAATATGGTGGTTCAAAAGCGAATTGTCACTGTGTTTCTTTTTGCGATTATCGTCTTATTAATCATCCTATTTCGCCTAGGATTCGTGCAGTTTATTTGGTCCGATTTTCTTATCGGACAAGCAGAGGAGCTATGGAGCAGAGATATTGTCTTTGAGCCAGAAAGAGGGCAAATTCTAGATACGAATAAGGAAGTGTTAGCAGAAAACGTTTCTGCGCCCACAGTAATGGTTGTGCCTCGGCAAGTAACGGAACCAGAAAAAACGGCAAGAGAGCTTGCTAAAGTGTTAGATATGGATTATGAATCTGCATTGGATTATGTTACTAAAATGGAGAGAATCGTAAAAATTCCGGAAGGTAGAAAAATATCCGAGGAAAAAGCTGTCGCAGTACAATCACTTAACTTAGAGGGTGTCTATATAGCCGAAGATTCCATAAGACACTACCCTAATGGTGATTATTTATCACACGTCTTAGGTTTTAGTGGGATAGACAATCAGGGATTAACAGGATTAGAGCTATTCTATGATGATCAGCTAAGTGGTAAAGAAGGTAGCTTGTCATTTTATAGTGATGCAAAGGGGATGCGTTTGCCTCAAATGGCTGATAAGTATACACCTCCTGAGGATGGGGCTCACCTACAGCTAACAATCGATGACCGTGTTCAAACTATCATAGAAAGAGAATTAGATATTGCTGTTGAAAAATTTAATCCTGATAGCGCCATTGCAATTGCCGTCAATCCGAATGATGGAAGTGTGTTGGGTATGTCATCAAGACCCTCATTTGATCCAGCAAACTATCAAGAAATCGATCCAGAGGTGTACAACCGTAATTTACCGATATGGAGTACTTATGAACCGGGATCTACCTTTAAAATTATAACACTTGCAGCGGCGTTGGAAGAACAAAAGGTAGATCTATTAAAGGATACGTATAACGATGATGGGAGTATTGAGGTTGGTGGAACTCACTTGCATTGCTGGAAAAGTGGCGGGCATGGTCATCAAACCTTTTTGGAGGTTGTCCAAAACTCATGTAACCCTGGATTTATCGTTCTCGGACAAAAATTAGGCAAAGAGAAGCTATTCTCCTACATTGAAGATTTTGGATTTGGTAGTAAGACAGGTATTGATTTACAGGGAGAAGCAAGTGGGATCCTATTTGATCTGGAAAATGTAGGACCAGTAGAATTAGCGACAACTTCCTTTGGGCAAGGAGTATCCGTCACTCCTATTCAGCAGGTTATGGCCGTTTCGGCTGCGGTTAATGGAGGTTATTTATATGAGCCATACGTTGCAAAGGCATTGTTAGATCCAGTAACGGGGGAAGTTCTCGACGAAAATGAACCAATATTAAAAAGAAGAGTAATCTCCACTGAGACTTCCAAGGAAGTTCGTAATGCCTTAGAACATGTTGTAGCGTTAGGAACTGGTAGAAATGCTTATGTTGAAGGGTACCGAGTTGGAGGGAAAACTGGTACTGCTCAAAAAGTAGGGGAAAACGGACAGTATATGGAGAATAATTATGTTGTATCCTTTATAGGGTTTGCCCCAGCGAATGATCCAGAAATTGTAGTATATGTTGCCATTGATAATCCTAAAGGAGCCGTTCAGTTTGGTGGAGTGGTGGCTGCACCAATAGTTGGAACGATAATTGATGACAGCTTACGAGCATTAGATGTTCCAAAGCAAAAGAATGGAGTCGAGAAAAAATACCAATGGCCAGAAAATCCAAAGATTGAAGTACCTGAGTTAATTGGTATGAAAAAGTCAGAGCTTCCAGAATATATGATATCTCTTCAAATTGAAACTTTAGGGGAAGGAGACTATATTATTGATCAAGCACCAAATGCAGGAGAAAAGGTAGAGGAAGGTAGTAAAATACGTATAGTGCTTGGGGATAAATAGTTACAAAGATTTATCGATATGTGACAGAAGTTTTGGTATAATATTATAGTTGTGGATAAAGGAATAGAAAGTAAGGTGACAAATGATGATCAATGTAACTGCATTACTTAAAAATGTACCTAATTATACATGCAATCATAATATCGATGAAATAATGATAACAAGTGTGGAGAAGGACAATCGTGAGGTAAAGAAAGGTTCACTATTTGTTTGTATAAAAGGCTTTACGGTTGATGGACATGATTTTGCTCAATCAGCAGTAGAAAATGGAGCTACTGTAATTGTAGCAGAAAAAGAACTAGACGTGGACATACCTGTAGTTAGAGTATCAAATACGGATCTGGTTTTACCAATACTTGCCAATGCTTTTTTTCAACACCCTACACAAAGGTTGAAATTAATCGGGGTTACTGGCACGAATGGAAAAACCTCTGTTACACATTTAATTGATGAAATATGTAAAAAAAATCAGCAACAAACGGGTATTATTGGAACAATAGAGATGCGAATTAACGATCAAGTTTACCCAGTGAAGAATACAACACCTGATGCACTATTTTTACAAAAAAGCTTTCATCAAATGGTTACAGAAAAGGTAGATACGGCTATCATGGAAGTATCCTCACATGCTTTAGACCAAGGTAGAGTGCACGGTTCAGAATTTGATATAGCAGTATTTACAAACCTAACGCAAGATCATCTGGATTACCATCCAACGATGAATCATTATTTATTCGCAAAGAGCTTATTATTTGCTCAATTAGGCAATCACTATGAGGTAGATAAAAACAAATATGCCATTATCAACATGGATGATAAAAATAGTGAATTTATTATCAAAGCAACAGCACAGCCAGTTGTAACATATGGTATTGAGATGCAAGCTGACTTTAGGGCTGAAAATATCGTACTTCGAGCAAATGGTGTCAGCTTTGACATGAAAACACCTGAAGGTATCGTTAAAATAAATAGTAAGCTAATGGGATTATTTAGTGTCTACAATATGCTAGCTGCCTCAGCAGCTGCTTTTTACAGTGGGGTACCATTACCACTAATTCAAGAGGTATTAGCAGAAACAAATGGAGTAAATGGAAGATTTCAACCAATTGAGAATGATTTAGGTATTGGTGTCATTGTTGATTATGCTCATACTCCAGACTCTTTGCAAAATGTTTTAACAACCATAAAATCATTCAGTAAAGCGAAGATCTATGTTGTGGTAGGCTGTGGTGGCGACAGGGATAGAACAAAACGACCAATAATGGCTTCTGTTGCATGTCAATTAGCAGATCAAGCTATTTTTACGTCAGATAATCCTCGTTCGGAGGATCCACTAGCGATTATTAAAGATATGGAAAAAGGATTAAATGCTGACAATTATCAAGTGGTTGTTGATCGAGAGGAAGCAATAAAAGAAGCAATACACTCTGCTAATGAAGGTGATGTCATTCTCATAGCTGGTAAGGGACATGAAACATATCAAATTATCGGTGAAGAGGTATTAGATTTTGATGATGCAGAAATAGCACAGCGTATTTTGACAAATCTTACACGTGGTTAACTTCCTCGATTAATTAGTAATTTAGTTGGGAACATCCTAAAGGGTTTCATTATTCATGAACAGGAATGATGATGCTTTTGTAGGGTATGTAAGTGGATTGGAGAGAACATAGATGAGTGAATATACTTTTTTAATTACAATAGCTATAGCATTTTTGATTACAGTCTTACTATCCCCTATTTTTATCCCTTTTTTAAAGAGATTAAAATTCGGACAGAGCATTCGAGAGGAAGGTCCTAAATCACACCAAAAGAAATCGGGAACACCGACAATGGGTGGATTAATGATTATTCTTAGTATTGCAATTACAAGTATAATCGTAACCTTAAAGGTAAATAGTGGTTGGAACTTCGAGATTAGCCTTTTACTTTTAGTGCTATTAGGGTTTGGTCTATTAGGTTTTCTGGATGATTTTATTAAAGTGGTTATGAAACGAAATTTAGGTCTTAACTCTAAGCAAAAGCTATTAGGGCAAATTATCATTTCGATCATTTTTTATGTGGTGTTAAAACAACAAGATTTTCCGACAAATATTTCTATTCCAGGAACAGAATTAAATATTGAACTAGGTTGGTTTTATGCTGTTTTCATTATTATTATGTTAGTGGGTTCCTCTAATGCCGTCAATTTAACAGATGGGTTAGATGGTTTACTTGCAGGTACAGCGGCAATAGCTTTCGGAGCTTTTGCCATTTTAGCATGGTATGGTACACCAAATCTTACGGTTACCTTGTTTGCTCTAAGTGCAGTGGGCGCATTGCTAGGATTTCTTGTGTTTAATGCCCATCCAGCTAAAGTATTTATGGGAGACACTGGATCATTAGCACTTGGTGGAGTTATTGCAGCAATTGCAATTCTGCTAAAACTGGAAGTCCTTCTTGTCATCATAGGTGGTGTATTCGTTATTGAAACATTATCTGTTATCATTCAAGTCATTTCTTTTAAAACAACTGGTAAGCGTGTGTTTCGAATGAGCCCATTACATCATCATTATGAATTAAAAGGCTGGACTGAATGGAGAGTTGTTACAACATTTTGGGCAGTTGGAATTCTATTTGCTATATTAGGTATTTATATTGAGGTGTTGACATCATGAGAAAACTAAAAAAGTTCCCTTATCAAAGTGTGCTCGTACTAGGATTAGCTAAAAGTGGTACTGCTGTTGCAAAACTACTAAATAGAAATGGCATAAAGACGATAGTAAATGATTTAAAGGCAGTAGAATCTGATGCCCATGTTCAAGAACTACAAAATCTAGGTATGGAAATCATCTTAGGAGAGCATCCTCTCTCCTTATTAGATGGTATTGACGTAATTATAAAAAACCCAGGAATACCATATGAGAACCCCCTAGTTCGTCAAGCTACGGAACAAGGACTACCTGTTCTTACAGAAATTGAATTACTCTATTATTTTGAACTGGATTCATTAGTTGGAATTACGGGATCGAATGGAAAAACGACGACTACGACCCTGATTTACGAGATGTATAAACAAGATCGTCGTAAAGTAGAGGTTGCTGGTAATATTGGACTGGTAGCATCAGAGGTAGCAGAAACCATAGAGGACGGTGCAGCATTAGTTGTAGAGCTTTCATCCTTTCAATTGTTAGGAACTCAATGTTTTAAACCTAGTATTTCAGTTGTGCTAAATCTTTTCGAAGCACATCTAGATTATCATCATACGCTAGATCATTATATGGAGGCAAAGTCGAACATTTTTAAAAACCAATCAACAGGTGATTTTCTTGTATACAATGCCGACGACCAACTGGTAGAATTAATGGTTCAACAGGCAGAGACTAACTTAGTTCCGTTCAGTACGAATGAGCAATTAGATAATGGTACATATAGTGATGGGATAGCACTTTATTATAAAAATGAAAAAATAATAGAGATTGAGAAAATAGCATTGGTTGGTGAGCATAATATTGAAAATATCTTGGCAGCAATAGCAGTGGCAAAGCTGGAAGGTATCTCTAATGAGGCAATAAAATCTGTACTTACTACCTTTACTGGAGTATCGCATCGATTGCAATTTGTAGACAATATCGAAGGTAGACTTTTTTACAATGATTCTAAAGCAACGAACATCCTTGCAACCTCCAAAGCATTACAGTCTTTTCAACAGCCTACAATATTGTTAGCAGGTGGATTAGACAGAGGGAACGAGTTTGATGATTTGACACCCTATTTAAAAAATGTAAAAAGTTTCGTCCTTTTTGGAGAAACAGCACCAAAATTAAAAGCACTTGCTGAGAAAATTGGTCTGGAAAGTATTGTAACTGTAAATAATATGGAAGAAGCCGTTAAGGAAGCGTTCAAGCTTTCAGAAGAAGGAGATGTTATTCTATTATCACCAGCCTGTGCTAGCTGGGATCAATACAAAACATTTGAAGAGAGAGGAAACATGTTTGTAGAGTCTGTGCATAAATTATAGTAGGGGCATGTCTACTATAATTAAGCTTCATTGACTTTCAATCAACATAGCCCCAAGATCTATAATGATTTGGGGGTTTTTTTATGCAAAATACTGTCCAAGCAAATAAACAGTCAAGTGATCGTTTTCTTATTATTGTCATTTTAGCCATTTTAGCGATAGGAGTTCTTATGGTATACAGTGCTTCCTCCATTTGGGCGGAGTATAAATTTAACGACTCTTTTTACTTTTTAAAAAGACAATTACTGTTTGCGGGTATTGGCGTTATTTTTATGTTTATTGTCTCTAACATTCCTTATTTTCAATGGGTCAAGTATCGCAAATTGATCTTTATTGGATGTATCCTTCTTCTTATTGCAGTATTGATCCCTGGTATTGGGATGGTTAGAGGTGGAGCTAGAAGCTGGATAGGAATAGGTGCTTTTAGTATCCAGCCTGCTGAATTTATGAAACTAGGTATGATTTTGTTTTTAAGTGGTTATCTTGTTCATCACCAGAATACTTTAACACAATTTAGAAAAGGCTTTATTCCACCCCTTACGATGATCATTCTTTTGTTTTTATTAATTATGCTTCAGCCTGATTTAGGAACAGGTATGGTTTTTGTACTTACGAGCTTTTTATTATTGTTTGTTGCAGGAGCACGTATATTCCACTTTGTATTTTTAGCTGGCTTTGGTTTGATCGGATTTTTACTTCTAATCATTTCTGCACCGTATCGTATTAACCGAATTACTGCCTTTTTAGACCCCTGGCAGGACCCATTAGGAAATGGTTTCCAAATTATTCAATCACTCTATGCAATTGGTCCTGGTGGGTTATTTGGAGTTGGTTTTGGGAATAGTCTTCAAAAGTATTTCTATTTACCTGAACCTCATAATGATTTTATATTTGCTATTGTAGCTGAGGAGTTAGGGTTTATTGGTGGAATGTTTGTCATCTCATTATTCTTTTTATTTATTTGGAGAGGAATTTTAGTAGCTATACATGCTCCAGATCTATTTGCAAGACTGTTAGCTATTGGAATAGTTGGAATGATAGCCATTCAAGTTATGATCAATATTAGTGTTGTAATTGGTTTAATCCCAGTAACAGGAATTACTCTGCCATTTTTAAGCTATGGCGGATCTTCCTTGACACTTACCTTATGCTCAGTAGGAATATTAATTAATATTAGCAAGTATAGGAAATAAAGCGAAAAAAGCATTTGTCAACATTCTTGACAAATGCTTTTTTGATGGTTTTCACTACCTTGAGAGAATGTTTTGAAAAAAATACTATTTGATTAATTTGGATGCTTTCATGTGTACGAGGATGTGTTATAATTTTTGTGATAGCTATAATTGTTAAATACCATTCTATTAAAAAGAATGATAAAAAAGGAAGTTCAAAAATGGAAGAGAAAAGGGTAGTTTCGATTGAGGATCGTATTCCGAAACTGAAGCAAGAGCGTAGAAAAAAAGCAAATCGAAAATTAATTATTTACATAGTAATATTTTTCATTCTAATATTGGTGGGTATTTACTTACAGTCTCCATTGAGTAATATAAGTAAAATTGAAGTAGAGGGTGAGCAATTTCTAACAGAGGACGAAATTATTGAAACAAGTAAATTAGATCTTGATACCAATTTCTGGGGCACACAATCGAATAAAGTAGAAGAAGCATTACGTGATCATTCTCAAATAAAAGAAGCAGAGGTTTCAAAAAAGTTACCGGGCACGATTAAAATTGAAGTGACTGAATTAACACATATAGGCTATATGACAGTTGAACAAGTGATGTATCCTGTACTGGAGGATGGAACTATTCTGGAGCAAGTAAATAAAGAAGTGATTGATGGCAGCGTCCCTATGATTTTTCAGTTTAAAGATGCGAACAATCTTCAAAGCTTAGCTAATGAATTGAGTAAGCTGCCGAGGTATATTAGAACACTTATTTCAGAAATACATAGTGAACCATCTGATACTAATCCATATATTATAAGGTTATATATGAATGATGGCTACGAAGTAGAAACAACGGCAAGAGACTTTGCATCAAACTTGAAAACCTATCCTTCTATCGTTAGTCAATTAGAAGGCGACAAGAAAGGGGTCATTAAGATAGATGATGGAGGTGCCGTCTTTACTCCATATGATGTGAATGAAGAGGAACAAAAATTGTTGGAGGAAAAAGATGAAGAGTAGGAAGCTTATTTTTGCTTTTGTTTTCTTTGTACTTGGATTTTTGTTAACATTTAGTTATCAGTATACTAAATCCAAAAATGAAGTAACGCAACTAAGTGAAAAAGATTGGGAGCAGGATTATTACTATCGACAACAATTAATCGAATTAGAGGATAAAAATAAGCAACTAAGAAACGAGCTTGCTAATATCCGACAAGAAATACAGACACAAGAGCAGGAATTGGCTAATGAAGCGGATGTTTTAAAGGATCTAGTTGACCAGAAGCTTAATCTACAAAAGCTTGTAGGTGAGCTTTCTGTTTCAGGTGATGGGGTAGCAGTTACGTTAAGTGATTCAAGTTATATACCAGAAGAAGAGCATGCCAATCAATACATTGTGCATGACCGGCACATTCATCAGGTTGTGAACGAACTGTATAGTGCAGGTGCAAAGGCCATTGCGATAAATGGACAAAGAATCTATCGTCACAGCTCTATCTCTTGTGTTGGACCAGTAATCTCTATTGATGGAAACAACTTCCCAGCACCATTTGTCATAACAGCAATTGGAGATCAGCACACCTTAGAGGTGAGTTTAAATCTTCAGAACGGTGTAGTGGATAATCTTGTGCAAGATAATGTAGAGGTGAAACTTGAAAAAAAATCAAATATTGAGATGCTAGCAAGGGAAACGTGATGAAAATGAATCGCTTGAAAAATAAAGAAAAACTATGGATTAGTTTTATCTGTCTAATCATTGGTTTTATGATTGCCATCCTATTTGTTACTAATCAACAAACAGATCAGAGGGATACTCGAGATCTTTGGGAAATTCGTACAAGTATTAAAGAAGAACAGGAATCACAAGAAGCACTTTACAATGAAATTGCTACAGCTGAAAAGGTTCTTCAAGAATATAATGGGCAATCAGAAAATCAACAAATTTCCTCACTGAAAGAATCCATTGGTGATTTAAAGGAAAATGCTGGTTTGACTGAAAAGAAGGGACAAGGTATAACCATCAGCTTAAAACCTCTTTTTAGTAATAAGGAAAATAATCTTGAATACCCACAACTCAATGCAGAGTTACTACAGCTTTTAGTTAACGAACTCAATGATTATGGAGCGACTGATATTGCGTTAGGAAATGAGCGAATCATCAATATTTCCCCAATACGTGATGTCAATAATAATGTGTATGTAAATGGAAGCTCAATCGGAGATTTGCCGACAACTATCTATGTCCTAACAAGTGATAGCAATAATTTAATGGATCATATGGAAGTTAGTGAGCTCAGAGATTATTTTGCCTTAGAAGATATACGATTAGAAATTAAAAAAGTAACCGAACTTGTATTACCAGCATATGACGCTCCTATTAATTTAGATGGGCTTAAGGTTTTGGATTCCATTGAAGAAGGTGAAGAATAGATGTGGCTGCCTGCATTGTTTTTAGTTTTGGGATTAATTCTAGGGTTTTTGACAAATATAACGATTCCTGATATATATGCCAATTATTTATCCATTGCTGTATTAGCCGCACTAGATACTCTATTCGGGGGTATAAGAGCACAACTTGAAGATAAATTCGATCAAAAGGTGTTTATAACAGGCTTCTTCTTCAATGTCTCACTTGCTGCATTCTTAGCATTCCTAGGAGTTCAGCTTGGAATTGACTTATATCTTGCTGCCATTTTTGCATTTGGTGTGAGATTGTTTCAGAACTTGGCAATAATTAGAAGATTACTATTGGAAAAGTACCGATTTATAAAAAAATAACGGTTTTTTGTCAAAAAGTGTAGAATTATCTTGGAGAATTCAATTTTCTTGATATTTTTTTCATTAAATCATGAAAAATATCGTGACATTTATTATAATAGTGTTTAACATAGTTTACTATATGCACTATAAGACTAATTAATGTATGAAATAGGAGGTGCCTCATGGACAACAATGAAATTTTGGTCAGCTTAGATATAGGTACATCAAAAATTAAAGTAATTATCGGCGAAGTTGTAGGAGAAACACTTAATATTATTGGAGTTGGATCCGCGAAATCCCTAGGGATGAAAAAGGGTGCAATTGTAGATATTGATGAAACCGTTCATTCCATTCGCTCAGCAGTAGAGCAAGCGGAAAGAATGGTTGATGTACATATTGATAGTGTAGTAGTCGGAATTAATGGGAATCATGTGGAATTACAGCCATGTCATGGAGTGGTAGCTGTCTCTAGTGAAGACAAGGAGATAAAAGAGGAGGATATCCATCGTGTGATGGATGCAGCTCAAGTAATTTCGATCCCACCAGAACGTGAAATCGTGGATGTAATTCCAAAACAATTTATCGTGGATGGTTTAGATGAAATCCGTGATCCAAGGGGAATGATTGGTGTTCGTCTGGAGATGGAAGGGACGATTATCACTTGCTCTAAAACGATGCTACATAATGTGTTAAAATGTGTAGAAAGAGCTGGATTAAATGTCTTAGATTTATGCTTACACCCTCTTGCTACTGGTGAAATTGCCTTATCAAAAGATGAGAAGAATCTAGGAGTTGCTTTACTAGATATTGGTGGTGGCAGTACAACTGTATCTGTATACGAGGATGATACGCTAACAGGTACGAGTGTTATTCCATTAGGTGGAGATAACATTACGAAGGATTTGTCGATTGGTCTGAGAACAACGACTCAAGAAGCAGAAGATATTAAGCTAGATCACGGTTATGCTTTTTATGATGATGCCAATGAGGAGGAAGGTTTTGAAGTTAATATAATTGGTAGTAACCAAAAAGAAGTCTATAATCAAGTGCATCTTGCAGAGATCATTGAGGCTAGATTAGAAGAAATTTTTCTTTATAGTGCTAGAGAAATTCAAAAAATGGGCTATAATGAAATACCTGGTGGGCTTGTTTTAACTGGCGGTACTATGAGCATGCCTGGTGCAGCCGATTTAGCACAGCAACTTTTTCAGAGTAATATTCGAATTGCAATCCCGGATTACATTGGTGTTAGAGATCCGCAATATACGGCTGGAATTGGTATCTTGAAATTTGCTTATAAGAATGCGAAAATACAAGGGAAAGCATTTTCAAGCTCTGTTTCAGAGCAAGTAGAGGTCTCACAACCTGTTGAACAAAGACAACAGGAACAAGTAAAAACAAGACAACCAAAAGAAAAAGAGAAAAAAGAGAAAAAGGAACCTAAGCTAGCAAACTTATTTAAGTATTTCTTTGATTAATAGGGAATGCTTTGTTTTCCAATAACTATATGTGAATATGCCTCTTACATAAAATAAGAGAAATGTAGATTTTGGAAAATAATACACGTAGAAAGAGACAGACCTGTAAACTAGCAAAATTAGGAGGAAATAAAATGTTGGACTTTGATACGAATATGGATCAACTAGCATCAATTAAAGTAATTGGTGTTGGTGGTGGAGGAAGTAATGCCGTCAATCGAATGATTGAGCATGGTGTTCAGGGCGTTGACTTTATTGCTGTTAATACAGATGCACAAGCATTAAATTTGTCTAAGGCTGAAGTGAAAATGCAGCTTGGCACAAAACTTACGAGAGGATTGGGTGCAGGTGCAAACCCAGAAGTTGGTAGAAAGGCTGCAGAAGAAAGCAAGGAACAGATTGAAGAAGTATTAAAAGGAGCCGATATGGTCTTCGTTACAGCTGGTATGGGTGGTGGAACAGGTACTGGTGCTGCTCCTGTTATCGCACAGGTAGCGAAGGAATTAGGCGCTTTAACTGTTGGTGTGGTTACAAGACCTTTTACCTTTGAAGGGAGAAAAAGGGCAACACAAGCAGTCTCTGGAATTGAAGGCTTAAAAAGTAATGTAGATACTTTAATCGTCATTCCAAATGATAGATTACTAGAAATAATTGATAAAAACACCCCAATGCTAGAAGCTTTCCGTGAAGCAGATAACGTATTACGACAAGGTGTACAAGGTATCTCTGATTTAATCGCAACACCGGGTTTAATTAACGTAGACTTTGCTGATGTGAAAACAATTATGCAGGATAAAGGTTCGGCATTAATGGGTATCGGTATTGCTACAGGTGAGAGTAGGGCAGCTGAAGCAGCCAAAAAAGCAATTTCTTCTCCATTACTGGAGACATCTATTGATGGTGCTCACGGGGTATTGATGAATATTACAGGTGGAACTAATTTAAGCCTCTATGAGGTACAAGAAGCTGCAGACATTGTTACATCTGCAGCAGATCAAGAGGTGAATGTCATATTTGGTTCTGTCATTAATGAAGATCTCAAGGATGAAATTGTCGTAACGGTTATCGCAACAGGCTTTGATGAATCGCAACTTCGCAATGCACAGTCTAAACCAAAGCCATCTTCGTTACAGCAAAATACCCCACAACAACGTGAGGTACAAGAAAAGCCACAGGAGCAATCTACTGCTAGCATTTCCTCTTCTTCAAGAGGATCGAAACAACAAGAAGATACTTTAGACATACCAACCTTTTTACGAAACCGAAACCGAAGAAGATAACAACTAGACCGGGGATTTTCCCCGGTCTTTTGCTTTTTTTCCATCCTCTGTTTCTAGCCTCACTATAGCCTCACAATTTACAAGAAAGAAGCTTCTACAAAATAAGTGAAAAGTTCTAAAAAAAAGCGGCTTTTTGCATACGAATTCTGACAGACTTCTTTCAGCTTGTCATTTATACTAGGTAAACAAGATTAACAAATCCCTATAATGGAGAGATAGAAAAGGTGATTATATATGTTGAGTTGATATGGTTACTAAATTGGCTAATTGATTGGATGATCCTTTTATTAACACAATCCATAAATCTTACAAGCTCGAAATGGTACCGAATAGGTTTTGCGGGCTTTTTTGGTTCCATTATTGTTCCAATAACCATTCTTTTTCCAGACCTTTCTTTAGGTGCTTGGTATATAAAAATCATTCATTCTTTCGTCATTGTCTATCTTGCATTTGGTTTTCATAATTTAGCGGTATTTCTCAAAAGGCTTTTTTCCTTCTATTTTATGACTTTTGCAATAGGTGGTGGCTTATTGGCTGCACATTATATGTTTACTTATGACATTACTCAATTAAATGTCGAATTAGAACCAACCCAAATTCATGTCGTCTTTGTAGGGGTTGGCTTTCCAATAATTTTTCTGTTTACAAAGTGGAGAATGGACAAGCACAAGTACTATCAATTTAAGAAAGATCATCTCTATGAGGTTTCGGTCTGTTGGCGAGAAAAGACCAGTAATGTCAAGGGCTACATGGATAGTGGTAATCAGCTTGTGGAACCAATTTCACAACTACCCGTCATTATAGGTGATGAATATTTAATGCAAACATGGTTCGATAAGCAATCATTCAAAGAATTAAAAGATAGCTTTCAACAATTCAAAGATGGTGAAGCAGAAGAATTTCCTTATCCCTTCTTTCGAATCATTCCTTTCAAAGGGGTGGGAGGTCAGAGTGAGTGGTTACTTGCATTTAAGCCTGATTACATTCAAATACATATGAATAAACAAAATCCTTTGCTTATTGAAGACGTGCTTATTGGTATTCAATTTGGGAGGTTAGTTGGTGATAACAGCTATCAATGCTTACTTCACCCCAGATTATTTAAAAAAGCAGGATAAATAGAGATAGGAGTGGAATTAATGCTAATTGTACAAAACAAATATAAAATGATTCTTTATAAGGTATTAAAAAAGCTCGGTTTTATTGAAGAGGAGATCTTTTATATTGGTGGTAGCGAAGCATTACCACCTCCTTTATCAAAAGAAGAAGAATTTGAATTAATTAACCGATTACCTAATGGAGACAAATCTGCTCGCGCTATGTTAATCGAACGAAATTTGCGTTTAGTTGTTTATATTGCAAGAAAATTTGAAAACACGGGAATCAATATAGAAGATTTAATTAGCATTGGAACGATTGGACTTATAAAAGCAATCAATACTTTTAATCCAGAAAAGAAGATTAAGCTAGCAACTTATGCTTCACGGTGTATCGAAAACGAAATTCTCATGTACTTACGCAAAAATAATAAATTAAAAACAGAAGTCTCTTTTGATGAGCCGTTAAATGTCGACTGGGATGGCAATGAGCTCTTATTATCAGATGTGCTTGGAACGGATGATGATGTAACATTTAAGGATTTAGAACAAAGTGTTGATAAATCACTACTAAAGGATGCCTTAGATCAATTAAATGGCAGGGAAAAACAAATAATGGAGCTTAGGTTTGGTCTAGTAAATAATGAAGAAAAAACCCAAAAAGATGTAGCAGATATGCTAGGTATTTCACAGTCATATATATCAAGGCTTGAGAAGAAAATAATCAAGCGATTGCAAAAGGAATTTAATAAGATGGTCTAGTTATGTATGCATAAAAACGCCCTGATTGGTGATACTGATTTTTGAGAAGGATCTCCAATCGGGAGGGTGCATGATGACAAGACATAAAGTTGAAATTTGTGGGGTAGACACATCTACATTACCAGTATTAAAGAATGAAGAAATGAGAAGGCTGTTTAAAGCAATGCATGAAGGAGATCAAACAGCGCGAGAAAAGCTTGTCAATGGCAATTTACGGTTGGTCTTAAGTGTAATTCAACGTTTTCACAATCGCGGTGAATACGGTGATGACTTATTCCAAGTTGGATGTATCGGTCTGCTAAAATCCATTGATAATTTTGATCTTGGTCAAAATGTAAAATTTTCTACTTATGCTGTGCCAATGATAATTGGCGAGATTCGACGTTATTTAAGAGACAATAATCCGATTCGAGTATCAAGGTCACTTCGCGATATCGCTTATAAAGCATTACATGCAAGAGAAAAGTTAATGAGTAAAACAGCAAAAGATCCTTCTCCAATGGAAATCGCTGAAGAACTAGATGTTCCAGTAACAGATGTAATCTTTGCGCTTGATGCAATACAAGATCCTGTGTCCTTGTTTGAACCAATATTTAATGATGGAGGGGATCCGATTTACGTAATGGATCAAGTAAGCGATGATTCCATAAAAGATAATGACTGGATTAATTACTTATCTATTAAAGAAGGAATGCAACGACTGAATAAACGGGAGAAGATGATTTTAAATAAACGTTTCTTCCAAGGTAAGACCCAAATGGAAGTTGCTGATGAAATCGGCATCTCCCAAGCTCAAGTGTCAAGACTTGAAAAAGCCGCAATCAAAGAAATGAATAAAGAGATGTTTGATTCGTGAAAATGTAACAAAAATACGACCCTGTTTCGATAATGAAACAGGGTTTTGTATTTATTTACTAACTTCTAGAAGCAGCTCCTTTTACACGCTTATCAGCAGCTCTACTACGTGCTTGTGCTTGTTTGTCCTCTATATCTGCTACCTCTTCAGAGAATTCAATATCTAACCCATCCCCGATTTGATTTTTAGGTGTTTGTGCTAATTTATTTCGATTACTATTTAATTTATGTTCATCCTTACCCAATCTAATCAACTCCTAAAGCTAGTTATCAAGCCTTTTACCCAAACCATCCTAGTAAGTAAAAGTCTCCTTATCATTATTTGCAGTGAGTGTTTTGTCATACGATTTTTTTCATGAATTTTAAAAAATCTGTTGTAAGGTTCACCATATTTTATCAATAGCAACATATATTGTTTATAAGGTGGTGGTAAAATGATTACATTATCGGCTATGCAGATGAAGGATATTGTGTTTATAGAGGATGGAACAAAAATAGGAAATTTAACGGATATAGAAATTAATGTTGAAATTGGGCGTATAACGAATTTAGTTGTCGCAACAAAATCAAAAGTTTTTGGTGTTTTTGGAGAATCAAGAGAAATTATCATCCCTTGGGAAAATGTAATGAAAATAGGGCAAGATGTTATTTTAGTTAAAAAAGATAACTATACCTTCCACGAACCAAATCAGATCCGAGTGAAGGAGTAGCTTGCTTGATTCATGCGTCTGATTCGTTTTCCTCTTCGTAATGTACATGAAATTGTTATGTTTTCAGAAAATGTGGTAAAATGATGAAAAATAGGAGGATTACGATGAAAGAGCCATTTCTTCTTGGAAAAAATAATAATATTTTATATATAGATCATTGGAGACAGAAATTTAATATTTTAGCAGGATTTTCAACCAGAAATGGTGGAGTTAGTGAAAGTCCATACAATAGCTTTAATTTTGGTTTTCACGTAGATGATAATCCGGCATATGTATTAAGAAACAGAGAAATCTTAGCAAAAGAGCTAAATGTGCCTCTTAATAGCTGGGTTTTGGCCGACCAAATACATGGAAACAATGTGGAAGTGGTCGATGATTCTGACTGTGGTAAAGGAAGCTACAAACTTAATGATGCTATACGAAATACGGATGGACTAATCACGAATAAATCAAATATTTTAATTGCTGCATTGTTTGCAGACTGTGTACCTCTGTTTTTTTTAGCAAAAAAGAATTTAACCTTTGCAATATCTCATGCTGGGTGGAAAGGTACTGTCGGAAATATTGCAGCAAAAACAATTCAAGCATTTCAAAACCAATCTATTCCATTAGAAGAGATCGAGGTAGTGATTGGTCCAAGCATATGTGGGCAATGCTATGAAGTAAGTGAGCAAGTAATTAAACACGTGCCAGATACATACAGCAGTGTATATTCTAGATTAGATTCGAGCTATTTCCTAAATTTAAAAGAACTTAACTATGCCCAACTAATAGAAGCGGGAATCCAATCATCCAATATATATGTTTCCAAATATTGTACAGCTCATGACTCGCAATTCTTCTCTCACCGAAGAGACGATAATAAGACAGGCAGAATGATTGGTTTTATCACATCACAAAATAGATAAAGCATAAATGACAGAGGGAGAGTTTTGACAAATGAAGGTAGTAGAAAATTTGGCAGGCATCCGAACAAAAATCGAACAAGCATGTGATCGTGTGGATCGAAGCCCTAACGATATTACGATAATCGGTGTAACGAAGTATGTTACAATAGATAGGGCAAAAGAAACGTTCGCAGCTGGAATTACAAATCTTGGTGAAAATCGTTTAGAAGGATTATTAGAAAAACAAGCAGAGTTGGAACAAGATGTACACTGGCATTTTATTGGGTCATTACAATCACGTAAAGTAAAGGATATCATCGATAAAGTAGACTTCATTCATTCACTTGATCGTCAATCTCTTGCAAAAGAAATTAATAAAAGGGCATCTAAACAAACGCCTTGTTTTGTTCAAGTAAACATAAGCGGTGAAACGTCTAAACACGGTTTAACCAAGGATGAAGTTATTCCTTTTATCGAAAAACTTGCAAGTTATCCTCATATTCAAGTCGTTGGATTAATGACAATGGCACCATTTACGGAGGACGAAGCACTTATTCGAAATACCTTTCGAGAGCTGAGACTTTTACGTGATAAGATCATGGCGAATAATTGGCAGCATGCCCCATGCTCCTTTTTGTCTATGGGGATGAGTAATGATTATATGATTGCAATTGAAGAAGGCGCTACCCATATTAGAATAGGCTCTGAATTAGTTGGACCATATGATAACTGAAACGAGGTGATGCACGGTGGGAATGAAGGGGAAATTCAAAAACTTATTTGGACTAGATGAAGAATATGAAATCATCGAAGAAGAAATGGAAGAATCAGATGAAGAACAAAAGGAAAGACGCTCCAAGAAAAATGTTGTTAGCTTAAAATCCGTTCAATCAAGCGCAAAAATGGTATTGTGTGAACCACGTTCGTACGATGAGGTTCAAGATATTGCGGAGCATGTTGTGAATAGACGTTCTGTTGTGATTAATTTACAGCGAGTTGATACAGGTCAGGCAAGACAGATAATCGATTTTATGAGTGGTGCTGTTTATGCCGTGTCAGGCCAAATAAAAAAATTAGGGTCACAGACCTTCCTTTGTACGCCTGAGAATATTGAAATAACTGGTAGTATCACGGAAGTAATGGAAGATGTAGATCCAGAGCAAAGGTGGTAATTTAATGTTTTGGTTGTTTAGAACGATAGATATCGCCATGGAGATTTATACTTATGCGATTATTATTTATATCTTAATGTCTTGGTTCCCTGGGGCAAGAGATTCCTCCATTGGACAGGTATTAGCAAAAATTGTAGAGCCATACCTAGAGCCGTTTCGAAAAATTATTCCTCCGATTGGCGGAATGATTGATATTTCTCCAATTGTAGCACTTTTTGTACTTCACTTTGCGAGACAAGGATTGGCTTATTTATTTATGAGTATTTTATATTAGGTGATGGAGATGGATATTTATCAACATTTTAGACAGGAGGAAGCACCTTTCGTTGATCAGGTAATGTCTTGGAAAGATGAGATCAACAGAAGCTTCATTCCACGACTGACAGATTTTCTGCACCCACGAGAACAGTGGATATTTCAGTCAATAATTGGCAATGATGATACACTTCAGCTGGCGTTTTTTGGTGCATGGGAGCACGCCGAAAGAAAACGAGCAATATTAGCCCCATACTATGAAGAGTTGGGAGAAGAATCATTTGAAACAGAATTACTTCGGGCAAGCTATCCAATTAAATTTGTGAAAATCGAGCACCCAGATGTTCTCGGTGCTTTTCTTTCTTCAGGCATTGAACGAAAAAAAATAGGAGACATTAAGATCCATCATGGTGAAATCCAAATACTTGTCTCCAAAGATATTTCGACATATCTTTTATCAAACATTACCTCGATAAAAAAAGCTAGTGTTCAATTTGAGCCGATTTCACTGTCAGACCGAATGGTTAATAGCGACAATTGGGTGGAAAAAACGACTACTTGTGCTTCTTTACGCCTAGACGTATTGATAAAGGAAATGTACCAAGTATCACGTCAACAAGCCCTTGACCTCATTAAAAAAGGATGGGTAAAGGTCAATTTTCAAAAAATCGAACAGCCATCCTATTTTTTAGAGGAGAGGGATATGGTATCGGTGCGCGGAAAAGGTAGAACGAGGCTAACAGAAATACAAGGAAAAACAAAAAAGGACAAATTAAGAATCACTTTCGAAAAATTATTATAAAAATGCAGGATTTTTTGTGTTTTTGTCAAATATGTATGGTACTATAGTTAAAAGTACTGACTTGAATGAAGGAGGTGGCCGGTGTGCCATTAACACCATTGGATATTCATAATAAAGAATTTACCAGAGGGTTCCGTGGGTACGATGAAGATGATGTCAATGAATTCTTAGACCAAATTATTAAGGATTATGAGGCAGTGATTAAAGAAAAGAAAGAGTATAAGGAGAAAGTTGAACAATTAGAAGAAAAACTAAAACATTTCTCTAATATCGAGACAACTTTAAATAAATCTATTCTAGTTGCCCAAGAAACTGCAGAAGAAGTGAAGGAAAATGCTAAAAAAGAATCAAAATTAATCATAAAAGAAGCAGAGAAAAATGCTGATAGAATTATTAATGAAGCTTTACATAAATCAAGAGCGATTGCACTTGAAGTAGAAGAATTAAAAAAACAAGCAAAGGTTTTCCGCACAAGGTTAAGAATGATGGTAGAAGCACAGCTTGATTTGATTGACAATGATGATTGGGATGGCTTATTTAAAGTTGAATTAGAGAATGAGGAATTAGAAAAGGCGGAAGAAGCCAATAATTAAGAAATCATACTTGACGTTTTATCTGAAATTCTCTATAATTTATGCATTAATATCCATTATAAATACAGCGATTGGGACAGTATATTGATAACAGGTTATTCATAGCGAGTTAGGGATGGTGGGAGCCTAATATAGCGTATCAATAGAAGATCACCCATGAGTTGCTATCCTGAAGTAATTGGATGTGTAGGGATAGTCGATTGATTCACGTTACGAATAGAAAGTGGATAATTTACTGGAAATTATCTATTAGGGTGGTACCGCGAGCTCCTCTCGTCCCTTTTGGGATGTGAGGAGCTTTTTTAATCTAATGAAGGATACGAATCGTTTAGGGATGACAGAAGAAGGAGGAAATATAGTGGAATATAAACAAACGTTAAATATGCCTAAAACAGATTTTCCGATGCGCGGAAATCTTCCAAACAAAGAGCCTAAAATGCAAGAGCAATGGGATGAAGAAAAGCTATATGAAAAAGTCCAAGCAAAAACAAAAGGTAATCCATTGTTTATTCTTCATGATGGACCGCCATATGCAAATGGCGATATCCATATGGGCCATGCTTTAAATAAAATCTTAAAGGACTTTATCGTCAAGTATAAGTCGATGGCTGGATACCATGCACCTTACGTACCCGGATGGGATACACATGGCCTGCCTATTGAGCAAGCATTAGCCAAAAAGAAAGTGAATCGAAAAAAGATGACCATTGCCGAATTTCGCCAAAAATGTGCGGAATATGCATTAAAACAGGTAGATAATCAACGGGTTCAATTTAAACAGCTAGGTGTAAGAGGGGATTGGGAGAATCCATATATTACACTGAATAAGTCCTATGAGGCTGCACAAATTAAAGTGTTTGGAGAAATGGCGAAAAAAGGCTATATCTATAAAGGACTAAAGCCAGTTTACTGGTCCCCATCTTCTGAATCTGCCCTTGCAGAAGCAGAGATCGAATACCAAGATAAACGTTCAGCATCTATTTACGTTGCCTTTGATGTAAAAGATGGCAAAGATTTATTAGATGGTGATGAGAAATTTATTATTTGGACAACAACACCATGGACTATTCCAGCAAACCTAGCTATTTCCCTACATCCAGATTTAGAGTATGCAGTAATAAAAACGGCAAACCAAAAATTTATTATTGCTCATGACATGCTAGGCCAAGTGAATGAAACCTTAGAATGGAAAGATGCTGAGGTTATCCAAACATTTAAAGGGACAGAAGCAGAAAACATTGTCGCCAAACACCCTATCTATGATAGAGATTCACTAATTATTCTTGGCGATCATGTTACAACCGAAAGCGGTACAGGACTCGTTCATACGGCACCTGGACACGGTGAGGATGACTTTATTGTCGGAAGAAGATATGGATTAGATGTTCTATGTCCAGTAGACGAAAAAGGTTATTTCACAGATGAAGCGCCTGGATTTGAAGGACTATTCTATGACCAAGCAAATAAAGTGGTAACAGAAAAATTAACAGAGACTGATGCCTTATTAAAAATGGAGTTTATTACACACTCCTATCCACATGATTGGCGCACAAAGAAACCAACGATTTTTCGTGCAACGAATCAATGGTTTGCATCAATTAAAGATTTTCGCGAAGATATCTTAACTGAAATTAATCGAATTAACTGGATACCTAATTGGGGAGAAACCCGTTTGTATAATATGGTTCGTGATCGAGAAGATTGGTGTATTTCAAGACAAAGGACTTGGGGCGTTCCTATTCCTGTATTCTATGGTGAGGATAAAACCCCGATTATCACTGATGAAACGATTGCTCATGTTGCTAATTTGTTTAGAGAACACGGATCCAACGTTTGGTTTGAATGGGAAGCAAAAGATCTGTTACCAGACGGATTTACTTCTGAACATAGTCCAAATGGTACTTTCACGAAGGAAACCGACATTATGGATGTTTGGTTTGATTCAGGCTCTTCCCATGAAGGTGTTCTTGAGGAAAGAGAGGCATTACAACGACCTGCGGATGTGTATTTAGAAGGTTCTGACCAATACCGTGGCTGGTTTAATTCTTCTATCTCAACAGCAGTTGCGGTGACGGGGAAAGCCCCTTACGAAACAGTAATTAGTCATGGATTTGCTCTTGATGGACAAGGAAGAAAAATGAGTAAATCAGTTGGGAATGTAGTAGTCCCAGCGAAGATTATGAAGCAATATGGTGCTGATATTCTACGTTTATGGGTTGCCTCTGTTGATTATCAAGCAGACGTACGAATCTCTGATGAAATTATTAAACAAACATCTGAGGGATATCGAAAAATTCGTAATACCTTCCGCTTTTTATTAGGAAATTTAGCTGATTTCCGTTTAGAACACAAAGTGGCGGATGATAAGTTAGAAGAAATCGATCAATTTATGCTATTGAAGCTCCAAAAAGTAATAGATAAATCATTAAATGCCTATGAGAATTATGATTTTTCAACAGTTTATCAAACCATCCATAATTTTTGTAGTATTGAATTGAGCTCATTCTATCTAGATTTTGCAAAAGATATTCTCTATATTGAAGCAGAGGATCATCCGAGAAGAAGAAGTATTCAGACAGTGTATTATGAAATAGTTACTTCATTAGTAAAGCTTTTAACACCAATCTTAACACATACAATGGAAGAGGTTTGGTCTTTTATTCCGGATGTCCAAGAAGAATATGTCCAGTTATGTGAAATGCCAAAAACAAGAGATCTAAGTAATGCAGCTCGATTAGAGAAAAAATGGGATAGCTTTATGAAAGTGAGGGATGATATTCTTAAAGCATTGGAAGAGGCGCGTTCTGAAAAAGTAATAGGAAAATCATTGGAAGCTTCAGTTATTATCCAACCGAACAGTGAAGAAACAGCTGCAATTCTACAAAATATTCCATTTTTGCATCAGCTGTTAATCGTTTCTGAAGTTCAAATTGTCGATGAATTAACGGATGGTAAAGCTTATGAATTTGTTACAGTGAAAATTATGAAGCATCAAGGAGAAACATGTGAACGTTGTTGGGTTGTTTCTGATTCCGTCGGTGAAAACAATGACCATCCGACACTTTGCGCTAGATGTGCATCTGTTGTTAACGAACATTACACAGAAGCATAAAGATGGAAAAACCAACTACCATGACAAAAAGGTAGTTGGTTTTTTATTGGCGAAGTATGCGGAATAGGAGGAAAAAGGTAAGTTATTAGATAAAGTGGGTGAAAGCCTTGATTCCATTCTAATTATTATATTTAATAAGAACATGATATAATAATTTTTAGTGTTGAGTATTAAATTGAAGGAAAGTTGGAGGTTAAAGCTATGTGGGTTTATCTCGTGGCATTTGTCGTCATATTATTAGATCAGTTAACAAAATTATTGGTAGTAAAAAATATGGAATTAGGTGAGCGGATTACAGTAATAGAAAATTTCTTTTACCTTACATCACATAGGAATACTGGAGCAGCATGGGGAATATTATCAGGCCAAATGACATTTTTTTATATTATTACAGTAATCGTGATCGGATTTGTTATCTATTATATTCAAAAACATGCGAAAGAGAGTAAATTACTCGGGCTGGCATTAGCACTCATACTGGGTGGTGCGATTGGTAATTTTATTGATCGTCTCTTTCGCAAAGAAGTAGTAGACTTTTTTGATTTTTACATAGGTAGCTATAATTACCCAATTTTTAATATTGCCGACTCCTCTTTAGTAATTGGGGTAATAAGCATCTTTATTTTTACAATCTTGGACGAACGCAACAAGAAAAGGAGCAAGAATTCATGAACAACTTTCAATATAAAGTAGAAAATAACGAAAAAGGCATTCGAATTGACAAGCTTCTAGTAGACATTACAGAGGATTACTCAAGGTCGCAGATCAAAACATGGTTTGATAAAAAGCTTGTACAGGTTAATGATCATGTCGTAAAACAAAACTATAAATGCCAAATCGGTGATGTAATAAAATGGGATATTCCAGAGGTGGAACCACTTGAGGTGAAGGCCGAAAATATTCCAATAGATATTGTTTATGAAGATAGTGATTTGATAGTGATAAACAAAAAGAGTGGTATGGTTGTTCATCCCGCTGCAGGGCATTATGAGGATACATTAGTTAATGCACTGCTTTATCATTGTCAAGATCTATCAGGTATTAATGGAGTAGCGAGGCCAGGCATTGTACATCGAATCGATAAGGATACGAGTGGTCTATTAGTTGTGGCGAAACACGACATAGCTCACGAGAAGTTAGCAGAACAATTAAAAAACAAAAAAATGAGACGTGAATATAAAGCATTAGTCCATGGAGATATTCCTCATGAATATGGCACAATAGATGCTCCGATCGGGCGAAGTGTGAAAAATCGCCAAATGATGGATGTTGTAGAAAATGGTAAACAAGCGATCACACATTTTGAAATATTGGAAAGGTTGCATGGTAAGTTTACCTTCATAAAATGTATATTAGACACCGGAAGAACTCACCAAATTCGGGTTCACATGAAATATATCGGTTTTCCTATAGTTGGTGATCCCAAATATGGACAAAAAAAATCGATAGATGTAGAAGGTCAAGCATTGCATGCATATAAATTAACCTTTACCCATCCGATGACAGAGAAAGAACTAACATTTGAAGCAGGTCTTCCAGCAAAATTCGAACAGGTTTTAGATAATATTCGAAAAAGTTATTGACGAAAAACTCATTATTTGTCATAATATATTTAATATCATAAAGACCTTTTAAAACAGTCCTGTGAGGCTGGAAAAGGAGCAGAGATAACGTTGTACGGTATACGTGTATCTAAAAAGCCTTATTCCCTCACGGAGAATAAGGCTTTTTCTATGCTGTAATATCCAAAAATTTTACGAAACACTATAACGTTCCTAAAAGGAGTTTTTATGATGAATAAGAAAGCAAATGTAATGGATGCCAATGCCATGAAACGTGCATTGACAAGAATTGCTCATGAAATATTGGAAAGAAACAAAGGGGTAGAAGGACTCATGCTTGTCGGAATTAAAACAAGGGGAGTTCCTATTGCCAACCGCTTAAAAGAACGAATTAAAGAAATTGAAGGAGTAGAAATACCGATAGGTGAATTAGATATTACACTTTATCGAGATGATTTGTCCCATGCTGGTGATTTAAATGAACCACAGTTAAATGATGCAAAACTAAAAGAACAAGTAACCGATAAAAATGTTGTTCTTGTGGATGATGTTCTCTATACTGGTCGTACGGTTCGAGCAGCAATGGATGCCATCATGGATCATGGAAGGCCTTCCCAAATACAGCTTGCTGTGCTTGTAGACAGAGGACACCGAGAACTGCCAATAAGGGCTGATTTTATTGGGAAAAATATTCCTACCTCTCAAAATGAGATTATAACAGTTGAACTGGAAGAAATTGATCACGAAGATCATGTGATCATATATGAAAAGAATAAGTAACCTTTAAGAAAGTACAGAGATGCTTGCAAGGTTGCATGGAAGATAAGCGTGTATATATAGGACACGTCTACCTCTTTGCGATTTTGCAAAGGGGTTTTTTTATGGCCTAAAGTAGGAAATTAGAAAATTCAGATAGCAAGTGGCAAAAGCTGGACCAAAATATCAAAATGGCTGATTTTAATATTTAGCAGAAGGAGGCTCTTCGAATGAAACATTTTGTTTCCATGCAGGATCTGACTAAAGAGGAAATACTCACGCTTGTACTCCAAGCAAACAGGATCACAGAGAATGGGGTAAAGCCAATGCTAGGACAATACTTTGTTGCAAATCTTTTCTTTGAACCAAGCACACGTACAAAGATGAGTTTCATTGTTGCCCAAAGACGGTTAGGGATCGAGGTATTAGACTTTGCTTCGGAGATTTCAAGTGTAACGAAAGGGGAAAGCTTATATGATACTGCTAGAACATTTGAATCGATTGGAGCAAACCTAATAGTTATTAGACACCAAGAAAACAATATCGCCAAAAAGCTTGCTGATTCCATTAACATCCCTGTGATTAATGCTGGGGATGGCACTGGAGAGCATCCTACTCAATCATTACTCGATTTAGTCACTATTTATCAGGAGTTCAAAAGCTTCCAAGGTCTTAAAGTAGTAATTGCAGGAGATATCAAACATAGTCGTGTTGCAAGGTCAAACGCTATTGCACTTTCTAAATTGGGCTGTGATATTTACCTAACAGGCATGGACAGCTGGCACGATGAAACACTTGACTTTCCGTATATTACAATGGATGAAGCTGTAGAAATGGCGGATGTCCTAATGCTTCTAAGAATACAGCATGAGCGACATCAGGCCCACGTAGCTTTAGACCATAATAGCTATCTCCAAACATATGGCTTAACGATGAAGAGGGAGAATAGAATGAAAAAAGAGGCCATTATCCTTCATCCTGCTCCTGTAAACCGTGGAGTTGAGCTGGATAGTCGCTTAGTCGAATGCGAAAGATCGAGAATATTTAAGCAGATGCAAAATGGTGTTGCAGCACGAATGGCTGTCATTCAAAGAGTACTCAATCAAGGGGGAAAATTCGATGAAGAAAATTTTAGTCAACGTCAAACGATTATTGGATAATGGTCAGATGGATGATTGTGAATTAGTAATTCAAAATGGAAAAATTGAAGCAATCGGGAAAAATTTTGATAGAAGCGGTTTAGAAATTATCGACGGGGAAAATCAACTAGTGACACCAGGCTTTGTCGATGTTCATGTCCATTTACGGGAACCAGGTGGTGAGACAAAGGAGACGATTCACACAGGGACAAATGCTGCTGCCAGAGGTGGTTATACTACTGTTTGTGCCATGCCTAATACACAGCCTACTCCTGATTCAGTAGAAATCTTACTAGATGTACGACAACGGATTGACCAAACAGCAAAAATTCGTGTATTACCTTATGCTTCTATTACAAAAAGGTTAGTTGGGGAGCAATTAACGGATATGAGTGCTCTAAAAGAAAATGGTGCATTTGCGTTTACAGATGATGGTGTCGGCGTCCAATCTGCAGATATGATGCTCCAAGCGATGAAGCAAGCTGCAGCAATTGATATGCCAGTTGTTGCACACTGTGAGGACAACACCTTAATTCATAGTGGTGTGATGCATGATGGAGAGGTAAATAAACAACTAAATCTACCAGGTATCCCTTCGGTATGTGAATCAGTCCAAATTGCTAGAGATGTTCTGTTAGCTGAAGCGGCAGACTGCCATTACCATGTTTGCCATGTAAGTACAAAGGAATCAGTCAGAGTCATCCGTGATGCGAAAAAAGCGGGAATTCATGTAACAGCAGAGGTGACACCACACCATTTATTAATGAATGATACTTTTATAAGGGAAAATGATGCAAATTATAAGATGAATCCACCTTTAAGGGCAAGTGATGATCAACAAGCTTTAATTGATGGGTTATTAGATGGAACGATCGATTTTATTGCAACAGACCATGCTCCTCATACTCATGAAGAGAAGGCGAATGGAATGGAAGAAGCTCCTTTCGGTATTGTTGGTTTTGAGACAGCTTTTTCACTGCTTTATACACATTTTGTAAAAGAGGGGATCTTTACTTTAAAGCAATTAATTGATTGGTTAACAGTAAAACCTGCCGATACATTTGGTTTACCATTTGGTCGAATAGAGGTTGGTACAAGTGCAGATTTAACCTTAATCAATCTTGAAACAGAAGAAAAAATCAACAAAAAAACTTTCTTGTCAAAAGGGAAAAATACACCTTTTGATGGGTGGGAAATAGTAGGAAAGCCTATTGCAACCATCTATCAAGGAGAAGTCGTATATAAGGAGGAAGTATAGTGAATAGATTGTTAGTTTTAGAGGACGGAACAGTTTTTGAAGGTCAAGCATTTGGTTCTACTGAAGAGAGTATCGGAGAGGTTGTTTTTAATACAGGAATGACTGGTTATCAAGAAACTTTATCTGATCCCTCTTATTGCGGGCAGATTGTGACAATGACATATCCATTAATCGGAAATTATGGTATCAATAAGGATGATTTTGAGACGATTAATCCATCAATTTTTGGCTTTGTCGTTAAAGAATTTTGTGAAACTCCTTCAAATTTTAGAAGTGACGAGGGTCTCGATCAATTTCTAAAAGCCAATAATATTCCTGGTATAGCTGGTATCGATACTAGAAAACTAACGAAAATTCTCCGCAAGTATGGAACAATGAAAGGTATCCTATCAAAGGCTAAAGAGAATGGGGAGTATGAAGAAAAAGAATTTTTACTAGCTAAATTGGAGTCGAAAGAATTACTTACAGATCAGGTTGCTCGCGTTTCAACGATGAAGCCTTATGTTGCCCCTGGTAGAGGATATCGAGTTGTACTAGTAGATTTCGGAATGAAGCATGGTATTTTACGAGAATTAACGAAAAGAAGTTGTCATGTGACAGTAGTTCCATATAATTATAGTGCAGAAAACATATTACGCCTTAAACCAGACGGAATAATGTTAACAAACGGACCAGGTAATCCAAAAAATGTTCCAGAAGCGATTGAAATGATTAAAAAGGTAATCCCAACAGTCCCAACCTTTGGAATTTGTTTAGGTCACCAACTGCTTTCTCTTGCTTGTGGTGCGGATACGGGAAGACTTAAATTTGGACACCGAGGATCCAATCACCCTGTCTACGATTATGAAACAAAGCGTACGTACTTAACATCTCAAAATCATGGCTATGCTGTAACAGAGGACTCCATTAAAAATACGGAATTAGAATTAACACAAATAGCGTTAAATGATAAGACGGTTGAAGGGGTTAAGCATTCGAAATATCCTGCTTTCTCCGTGCAATATCATCCAGAAGCTTCACCAGGACCTGATGATACCAACTATTTGTTTGATCAGTTTATTGCAACGATTAAAGCATTTCAAGCATCATTGAAGGAGGAAGCATAATGCCCAAAAGAACAGATATTCAAAAAATACTAGTTATTGGTTCAGGACCGATTGTCATAGGACAAGCAGCCGAATTTGATTATTCTGGTACGCAAGCTTGCCAATCCTTAAAAGAAGAGGGCTATACTGTTATCTTAGCAAACTCGAATCCGGCAACCATTATGACAGATCATACAGTAGCGGATACTGTTTATATGGAGCCTCTTTCTGTTGAATTCTTATCCAAAATTATTAGAAAAGAACGACCTGATGCGATTTTACCTACACTTGGAGGTCAAACAGGACTAAATTTGGCAGTTGCTTTAGATGAATCTGGAATACTAGAGGAAACAGGGACAGAATTACTCGGTACAAAGCTAGAAGCAATTCAACAAGCAGAAGATCGTGAAAAATTCCGTGATCTAATGAATCAAATTAACGAACCTGTACCTGAAAGCCAAATTGTTCATACAGTAGACGAAGCACTAGAATTTGCAGGAAAGATTGGTTACCCACTTATCGTACGTCCTGCCTACACACTTGGTGGTACTGGAGGCGGAATGTGCTACAATGAGACGGAATTAAGAGAGATCACGCGAAACGGACTTTCTTTGTCCCCGGTCAATCAATGCTTAATTGAAAGAAATATAGCAGGATATAAAGAAATAGAGTATGAAGTAATGCGTGATCAAAATGATCAAGCAATAGTTGTTTGTAATATGGAGAATATTGACCCAGTAGGTATTCATACAGGAGATTCAATCGTTGTAGCACCTTCTCAAACATTGAGCGACCGCGAATACCAGCTGTTACGATCGGCATCTCTTAAAATTATTCGCGCATTAAAAATTGAAGGTGGTTGTAATGTACAGCTAGCGCTCGATCCGGAAAGCTTCCAATACTATATTATCGAAGTAAATCCAAGGGTAAGCCGCTCATCTGCACTCGCCTCAAAAGCAACAGGTTATCCTATTGCAAAAATTGCAGCAAAAATCGCGATTGGAATGACATTAGATGAAATAATGAACCCAATTACTGGTACAACCTATGCGTGCTACGAGCCAGCATTGGATTATGTTGTGACTAAATTTCCACGCTTCCCTTTTGATAAATTCGTCCTCGGTAACCGTCAATTAGGGACACAAATGAAGGCGACGGGTGAAGTCATGGCAATTGGGAGGAATTTTGAGGAATCGATGCTAAAGGGAATTCGCTCATTAGATATTAGTGGTGAAGACTTTTTCTTACCTAAACTAACAGAAAACACCATAGAAGAATTAACAGAACGTTTAGTCAAACCAGACGATGAACGAATCTACGTTTTGGCTGAAGTTTTACGAAAAGGTATGACAGTAGAAGAAATTCATCAGTTAACAAAAATTGACCTCTTCTTTTTAACAAAAGTAAAGAAAATGATAGATTTCGAAATAAAGCTGGCTAATAATCGAAATGATTTACCAGCATTAAAGGAAGCGAAACATCTCGGGTTGTCCGATACGCAAATAGCCCGAGTATGGGGAGTCAATGTCGATAAAATTTATGAGACTAGGAAATCAGAAGGATTATTGCCTGTTTATAAGATGGTTGACACATGTGCGGCAGAATTTGAATCGGAAACACCATATTTCTATAGTGCTTATGAGGAAGAAAATGAATCGATCGTAACAGATCGTAAAAAAGTTATCGTTATTGGTTCTGGACCAATACGAATTGGACAAGGGATAGAATTTGACTATGCTACAGTACATTCCGTATTAGCTCTAAAGGAAGCGGGCTATGAAGCAATTATTATGAATAGTAATCCAGAAACCGTCTCGACAGACTTCAGTGTATCTGACAAGCTGTATTTTGAACCATTGACTCTTGAAGATGTGATGCATGTTGTGGATTTAGAAAAGCCAGAAGGTGTAATTGTTCAATTCGGTGGGCAAACCGCTATTAATTTAGCAGAAGGCTTAGAACGTAGAGGTGTCCGGATACTAGGTACACCACTTGAAGCAATTGATACAGCGGAAGATCGAGATAAATTCGAGCAACTGTTACAAGAACTTCAGATTCCTCAACCAAAGGGAAAAAGTGTTCGTAAACTAGATCAAGCTAAGGAAGCAGCCGAATCAATCGGATATCCAGTATTAGTGCGTCCATCGTATGTCATTGGTGGTAGCCAGATGGAGATTGTTTACAATGAAGAGGAGCTGGAAGGCTATCTTGCCAAAACGAACCATATTAAGCATAAGCATCCTGTATTAATTGATAAATATTTAACAGGTATAGAAGTAGAGGTTGACGCGATTAGTGATGGAGATACAACCATTATTCCTGGAGTAATGGAACATATTGAACGTGCAGGTGTTCACTCTGGAGATTCGATCGCAGTTTACCCAACGCAACGTTTAACAGAGAATATCAAACAACAATGTGTGGACATTACGATCAAAATTGCAGAAAAACTAGGTGTCAAAGGACTCATTAATATTCAGTTTGTGGTGCATAAGAATGAAGTATATGTGCTAGAGGTTAACCCAAGAGCAAGTCGTACAATCCCGTTTTTAAGTAAAATTACAGGTGTTACGATGGCGAACTTAGCAACAAGATGTATTATCGGTGAATCGTTAACCGAAATGGGTTATGAAAAAGGATTACTCCCTGAACCGGAAACGGTATCTGTAAAAGTGCCTGTCTTTTCCTTTGAAAAACTGCGGAGTGTTGATACCATGCTCGGACCTGAGATGAAATCAACAGGTGAAGCGATTGGACGGGACCGCACATTAGAAAAAGCATTATACAAGGGACTTACAGCATCCGGATTAAAGATACCAATGGAAGGTGCCGTGCTAATTACCGTTGCCGATAAGGATAAAGAAGAGGCGGGAGAAATAGCCAAGAGATTCTTTGAGCTCGGCTTCCACTTATTTGCAACAGAAGGAACAGCAAACCATCTCGAAAGCTTAAATTTACCAGTAACCTCTGTAGGAAAAGTGGGTGCAGAAGGTAAAAATGTTCTATCCATCATTGAAAAAAGTGAGGTTCAGGTTGTCGTAAACTCCCTAACATCAGGGAAAAAGCCGAGATCCGATGGCTTTAGAATTCGCCGAGAAGCTGTGGAGCATGGAATTCCTTGTCTCACAAGCTTAGATACAGCTGAAGCTATCGTCAATGTAATTGATTCCACGACATTTACTGCAAGACCAGCAGTACAAGGGAAGGCAGTGGTTCTGTGAAAACGAAGCAATTAATCGAAATCAAAAGCCATATAGAAATTGCAGAGGATACGTTCGAAATGGTTTTGCATTCAACCATCAGTCATGAATTAAAGCCAGGGCAATTTGTTCATATTGCACTAAATGGTCACATGTTACGTAGACCAGTTTCCATTGCCAATGTAGATACGGAAAAAGAGACATTTACCGTCATTTTTAAAATCTTTGGAGAGGGAACACGTGAACTAAGTAAATCTAAGACAGGGGATTACCTAGATGTTATTCTCCCTTGTGGTACACATTATCCGATTGAGGATTTAAATTTAGATCACGCTCTTATAGTAGGTGGAGGGATTGGTGTCCCTCCTCTGTACTATCTTGGTAAGAAATTGAAGGAAGAAGGGGTAAGGGTCACTAGTGTTCTTGGATTTCAAACAAAAGCACAAGTTTTTTACGAAGAAAAGTTTCGACAGCTAGGTGATGTATACATTGCAACGAATGATGGATCTTATGGTCAAAAGGGCTTTGTTACGGATATAATTGGTAATTTAAATTCCCCGATAGATTATTATTTTTCATGTGGTCCGACTCCCATGCTTCAGGCGGTTACTAACCAATTGCAAGATCAAAAAGGCTATATTTCCTTAGAGGAAAGAATGGGTTGTGGTGTAGGGACCTGCTATGCGTGTGTTGTTCCATTAAAAGCTGATCCATCGAAGAACAAAAAGATATGCAAGGATGGTCCGGTATTTTATGCAAATGAGGTGATTTTAGCATGAATGTGGCAGTGAAATTACCTGGATTAGATTTAAAGAATCCTGTTATGCCTGCATCTGGTTGCTTCGGATTTGGGAAAGAGTACAGTCAATTTTTCGATCTTAATGAGTTAGGTGCAATTATTGTCAAGGCAGCAACGGGTGAAGCAAGATATGGTAATCCTACACCTCGAGTAGCAGAGACTTCAAGTGGTATGTTAAATGCAATTGGACTTCAAAACCCTGGTGTAGAAACTATAATAAAAGATGAGCTACCCTTTTTACGACAGTTTAATACACCTGTTATAGCAAATGTTGCAGGAAGTACTGTGGAAGAATATGTAAGGGTTATAGAGAAGCTAAATCATTCAACAGATATCGCTGCAATTGAATTGAACATATCTTGTCCCAATGTCAAAGAAGGTGGGGTCCAGTTTGGAACAGATCCTGATCTTGCGAAGGAAGTTACGTATAAAGTGAAAGAGGCAAGCAAGTATCCTGTTTATGTGAAGCTTTCCCCAAATGTGACTAATATTACAACAATGGCAAGAGCAGTGGTAGATGCAGGTGCTGATGGACTTTCCATGATTAATACATTGACAGGTATGCAAATAAACCTGAAAAAACGTGCCCCACTGATCGCTAATCGAACAGGAGGACTATCTGGACCTGCGATAAAACCAATTGCGATTCGAATGATTTATGAAGTGCGACAGGCACTAGACATTCCCATTATTGGAATGGGTGGGATTATGACAGCAGAGGATGTATTAGAATTTTTACTCGCTGGCGCTCATGCAGTAGCAATCGGTACGGCAAATTTTCAAAACCCATTTGCTTGTCCTGATATTATTCATCAGTTAGAAGCAACATTGGCGAAATACGGGTTTTTGTCTGTAGAAGAAGCGATAGGAAAGGGGCATGTTGATGGATAATCCATTTTTTCTTGCACTAGATTTTCGCTCAGCAAAAGAAGTGCAACAATTTATAGATAAGCATAATTTCTACGGAGTTCCTGTTAAAGTTGGAATGGAACTATTTTATCGGGAAGGTACGCAAATTATAAAATGGTTAAAACAACATAATCACCCAATCTTTTTAGATTTAAAATTACATGACATTCCAACAACAGTAGAGAAAGCAATGTTCAATTTAGCTAATCTAAATGTCGATATTGTCAATGTTCATGCAACTGGAGGTAGTGAGATGATTAAAGCAGCCAAAAGAGGTTTACAAGCAGGCACTACTAATAGTCCCCCTAAACTAATTGCTGTTACAGTGTTAACATCGATGGATCAGATTGTTTTAGAGAATGAATTATATATTAAACAGTCTATTGAGGATGCTGTGAAACGGTTAGCTCTCCTTTCGAAGGAAAGTGGTGCCGATGGGGTGGTGTGTTCAGCAAGAGAGACAAATAGGATTAAGCAAGTATGTGGCAATGAATTTTTAACCGTAACGCCAGGTATTCGCCTCGCTAATTCGAATAAGGATGATCAAAAACGAGTAGCAACACCTGCCTTTGCCAAAAAAAATGGTGCCGATTATTTAGTAATAGGCCGTAGTATTACTAAAGCAGATAATCCAAAGGCGAATTACGAACGTGTGATAAAGGAGTGGAATAATGCTTAAATCAAAAGAAATAGCAAATGCACTTTACAAAATTAATGCAATTCAAATTAAGCCAGATCGTTCATTCGTCTGGACTTCAGGAATTCATTCCCCCATTTATTGTGATAACCGATTAACGATGTCTTATCCAGAAATCCGTAAGAAGATAGTGATCGAATTTGCTAATATAATTGAACAATTGCCAGAAAAACCAGACGTAATTGCTGGCTGTGCAACTGCAGGGATTCCTCATGCGGCATGGCTTGCAGAACATTTAGGTTTACCTATGGTTTATGTTCGGTCAAAGCCAAAAGGTCATGGTAAGCAAAATCAGATTGAAGGTAAAATTGAAAAAGGCGAAAAGGTAATCGTTATTGAGGATTTAATTTCAACAGGCGGATCCTCTATAGAAAGTGCCCTTGTCTTACAGGAGGCAGGTGCAAAAGTGTTAAGTGTTCTTGCCATCTTTAGCTATGGATTAAAGAAAGCAGATCAGCAGTTTACAAGTGAGAAGATAGCTTATGCCACCATTACGAACTTTGATGTTTTAGCAGAGGCATTGGTAGAGAATAATGAAATTACAGTAGAAGAAAAAAATAGTCTGTTAGAATGGCGAGATGAATTAGGGAATAGTTAAGTTCATTTCCCGGGCAACCGCAAGAAAAGAATAAATTCGCTATTGTTCGACTTATTCTGAATCCAAAGATGACGAATGTGGGTGGTGCAGTAGTATTTTTTCTCTAAGTAGAATCTTGCGCTAAGGAAATATACTATTAGCTGGCTATTATCAATCGAATTAAGTTTAAAGTTAATCATAAAAACTAAAGATGATTAAAGATTACTAAAACAATACCCAGACTTAGCCGAAGGATAGAGTCTGGGTTGTTAATTGTTTAATTATCATCCTGATTTCACATTATTTTGTATGCTCATATCCAGAACAGCAAGCTACTAATTTATCGTATATCTGTTTCAAATGGTAATAATCTAACTCTGATAATGATTCCCAATCGATAATATCCATAATGTAACCATGAAATTTCCAAATCTCTTTCTTTATTCTATCGTCACTAACGATTGCTATTTTAAATAATATTTCTATCATACTATAAACAATAGAAATATCTTCTTTTCCATAATGGCGAATTTGATAAAAGCTTTTGTACAGATAATTTTGATAGGTTTTCGTTTTTTTGATTACTCTGAGTCTGTTATTATTATCCGCAATAAATTTTGTCTCCTTATAGGATTCACCGATATCTATAAGTAACGCTCCAATTCGATTAATACAATTTATGGCTGTATGAGGGTCGTTAACCGCAGGTGAGATAGCCCTTAAAGCTATTTCAACCATTTTTTGTAATATAAATTCAATATCCTGTAGGTCTGTTCTTTCATTTCCAACAATAACCATTTCCTCGAGCATTTGGAAAGTATCGATGGATTTGTTCCTGTATACGGACATTTGGACATATTCCTGTGAAACAAAATCACCAACATGTACATGTACCCGAATGACACACTCATGTTTCATAGCCCATCGGACTAATCCATCCCAATCAATTTTTTGGACATAACCAGATTTTAATGTTGGAATCTTTGTTATTTGTAACTTACCTAACCCATTTATTTCTTCTTCATTCCACTCTTCTGATTCAACAAAGTCTACCTCTTTATCTGATCGTTTAATAATTTTTGTACCATCATCTCGAATCGAAGCAATGAGATTATTTACTTGAATCCATCTGGCCGAATGATGGATAAATGAAATAAAAAATGCTAAATCAATAATAGCGATTATTACCATGATTATCGGACCAAGAAGCAGGTCTGCTTTTCCAACCATCAATAAATTAAGAAGTGCAAATATAAAGCTAAAGCTATAGACACCAAGAACATGCTGCGTTGTTTGATGATGCATAAAATCTTGTAAGGTCCTCGGAGAAAACTGCATACTGTAAGTCGTTAATACAACCATAATGACGGAAAAACTGATTGTTGTCATTGTTAACACTGCAGTAACTAAAGATGCATACAATTCGATGGCTACCTCCGTAGAGGTTAGCAATACATTGGGTATTTCTTGTTTAAAATGATCGATAACAATGGCATCTATATAGATAATAAGATAGACAAGAATAATGGCGCTAATTCCATAAAGAAAAGGAACAAACCAGAAGCTATCTCTAATTTTTAGTAAGAATTTATCTTTCATCCATTTCATCTCCCGCTATTTTTCCATTTCACTTATTCATACCCTGAATGAAGTTTTCTAAGCATGAGGATGTTCGTCCAGAACAAAATCGCTGGACGCCCGTTCATATCATCCTTTAGCGGATGCGTTAGCTTTTCTTATACTTTGGACATCAAGATTTTCGCTTCGTCGCTTTACCTCCTGCAAAAATTTATACTTTCCTAACGTATAAAAAAAGCGACCTCAAATGAGATCGCTCTTGCTATTTATTTTTTAATTTGCTTATAAACGCTTTATCTGGTGTGACGAAAAGAGTTTTTTGGTTTTCATATATTACAAATCCAGGCTTTGCCCCATTCGGTTTTTTAACATGGCGAATTAACGTATAATCCACTGGTACGGAAGAAGAGTTTTTTGACTTACTGAAGTTCGCAGCTAATTGCGCTGCTTCATGTAATGTGCCTGCACTAGGATCAGTGGAACGAATGACAACATGTGATCCAGGAATATCCTTTGTATGCAACCAAATTTCATTTTTTCGAGCAATACGGTTGGTTAAATACTCGTTCTGTTTATTGTTTTTACCAACTAAGATAATAGTACCATCGGACGCATAAAAGGTTTCAGGTTCTGGTTTTGTCGTTTTTTTCTTTGGTTTACCCTTTCCGCTTTTTTTCTTTAAATAACCTTGTTCTTGTAATTCTTCTCGGATTTCTTCAATATCCTGTTCGCGAGCAGAATTAATTTGTTCGATAATCTCTTCTAAATAGACAATTTCTTCATTAGCTTTCTTCTTCTCTTCTTCCACCATTTGCTTAGACTTTTTTAATTTATGATATTTTTTAAAGAAGGCTTGGGCATTTTCACTTGGTGTTTTATGCTCATTGAGTTTTATGGTTCTTGTCACCTGATTTGGATCATAATAATCTGTCACCTCAACCTGTTTATCTCCTTTTCGGACAAGGTGCATATGCGCAGTTAACAATTCTCCATCTCGTTGATATCGATCAGCATGCTCTGCCTCTTCTAAAGTCTTATCTAACTTCAAGAGCTTTCGTTGATTTTTTTTCACTTCATTCGTTAAAAAACGAATTAAATCACCTGCTTTTTGCTTGACACGATCTCGTTCTGCTTTTCCGGAATAATAAGTATCTAGCATTTCACTTACACTATTAAAACGTTTTTTCTCACCGCTATAACTTTCTAAATCAAGAACATAAAAACGACTTTTATTATCGTGCAGAATTTGTGGCACATACTCATTTTCTCTAATTGGGGAGATAATTTTTTTAAAAGCTTGCTTATAATCGTCTAAATTCCCGAGCCTTGCTTGGTAAATAATTTCATTTGCTAAAAGTGGGGAGATCCCCATAAATGTTTGGACAATTTGTTGATCCAGTTTTCCTGCATTAAAGTCAAGCTTGCGAATGAACATTTCTTCGTCCACGTTTATTGGATTTACCTTATTTTGACTAGGGGGGGAGATGTATTCATTTCCTGGAAGAATAGATCGATGTCTATTTTGTGCACCAGAAATATGTTTAATACTATCTAATATCAATTGTCTATCTTGATCAACTAAAATGATATTACTGTGCTTTCCCATTAACTCAACGACTAGCTTTTTTACACTTAAATCACCAATTTCGTTTTTTGTTTGGAAATGGATGTGAAGAATCCTTTCATTTTCTATTTGTTCGACGGATTCAATGAAACTACCACCTAGATGTTTCCTTAACATCATACAAAACATGGTTGGTTCTCTAGGATTATCATATTGATCTTCTGTTACATGAATCCTTGCATAAGAAGGGTGTGCAGACAGTAACAATTGTTTATTCTCTCCATATTGTCGGATGGTGAACAATAGCTCTGTTTCTGTTGGTTGATATATTTTAAGGACTCTTCCAGAAGAAAGCTTCCTATCTAATTCATGAGCAATAGCTCTTGTTACGACTCCATCAAAGACCATTTCTATCACCTCGTTTTCATATTATAACATGATGCTTTATTATTTACCCAATCAGACTCAAAATCAGTTGTGAAAGCTTTCTTGTTTTTGGTATGATGTTTATGGTGGATAAAGTGCGTCCATACTAGTTATTAATTGGAAGTGATTGGAATGAGAAGTATGACAGGCTATGGAAAGGCACAGTATCAGACAGAAGATTGGAATATTATAATTGAAATGAGAACAGTTAATCATCGTTTTTTAGATATCTCTTCCCAGATACCGAATTTCCTTTTACCAATCGAGAACAAAATAAAACAAATGATAAAAAAACATTTACATAGAGGACGAGTGGAGCTTTCCATACAAATACAAGGTGAGCAGTTACAACAACAACGCATGCGAACGAATTGGAATCTTGTGAGGCAATATGTCGAGCAGTTAAAGGAAGTACAAAAAGAATTGAACCTTGCTGGAGAGATAACGATAGATTTAGTCGCCCGATTACCTCAAGTTATGGAAATCGAAGAAGAAGATAGCAAAATGAGTTCCCACTTAGATTCCATTATATTAGAAAAAATAGCAGAAGCGTTAAAACAAGTAGAGGAAATGAGGAAAAAAGAGGGACAAAATCTATGCATTGATATCTTGAATTATATAAGAAACATAGAAAATAAATTAAAATGGTTGGGTGAACGAAGAAATATTGTTATAATAGAGTATCAAGAAAGAATAAAAGCTAGAATGGATGAATATCTTCAGGATGCTCCAATTATCGATCAAACTAAGTTAAATCAGGATATAGCAGTCCTAGCAGAAAAAGGGGATATATCTGAAGAATTGGCAAGATTGCATAGTCATATAAATCAATTTGCTTCATTGGTGCACGAGGTAGGTGCAGTGGGGCGACGATTGGACTTTATCGTACAAGAAATGCATCGAGAGTGTAATACAATCGGATCCAAATCAAATGATGCGGGAATAAGTGAACAAATTATACATATGAAAAGTGATTTAGAGAAGATCAAAGAACAGATTCAAAATATTGAATAATAGAGAAATGTGTTCTTATTTAAATAAGGGGGAGCTCGAGATGAGTTTAAAATTAATTAATATTGGCTTTGGAAATGTAGTCTCCGCAAATCGTATAATTTCAATTGTATCACCTGAGTCTGCACCAATTAAAAGAATTATTACAGTAGCAAGAGATAATAATAAGTTAGTTGATGCTACATACGGAAGAAGGACAAGAGCTGTTATTATCACAGATAGTGATCATGTTGTACTATCAGCCGTTCAACCTGAAACCGTTGGACAAAGAGTGATTAGTCATGATGAAATTAGTGATGAATAAATAGGAGGAAGTATTTTGATAGAAGAAAAAGGGATACTATTTATTTTGTCAGGACCTTCAGGTGTTGGCAAAGGAACTGTTAGAAAGGCATTATTTGAGCAAGATACTAACTTGAAATATTCAATTTCAATGACTACCCGCTCAAAACGTGAGGGCGAAAGAGATGGTGTAGACTATTTCTTCCGTACCCATGACGAGTTTAAAGAAATGATACAACAGCGAAAGCTATTAGAATATGCTGAATATGTAGGCAATTATTACGGAACACCAAAACAATATGTAGAAAAGATGATCGAGGATGGCCATGATGTATTTCTTGAAATTGAAGTACAGGGTGCCATGCAGGTTAAGGAAAACTTTCCTCAAGGTGTTTTCATATTCTTAATTCCTCCAAGTTTAGAGGAGCTGAAAAATCGGATACAAGATAGAGGTACAGAGTCTGAGGATCTAATCTCGAGTAGATTAGAAGAAGCGCGTAATGAGATTGAGATGATGGATGCCTATGATTATGTTGTGGTGAATGACGATGTAATGAATGCAGTAAGCAAAGTTCAATCCATTGTCCAAGGAGAGCATTGTAAAAAAGAAAGAGTAATTAAACAATATAAATCATTATTGGAGGTTGAAAAAGAATGATATTAGAGCCATCTATTGATAAGCTTCAATCGAAAATCAATTCAAAATACACGTTGGTAACTTTAGCTGCCAAAAGAGCTAGACAAATTCAAGACACAAAGATCCATCAGGTTTCCCGTCCTGACTCTGCAACATATGTAGGTTTAGCCTTAGAAGAAATTTTAGAAGAAAAACTAACAGTAGACGAAGATTCGGTAATAGATTAATTTCAGTTATCACGGCGCTTAGTGTACTTAACTCCTTTGCTTTAAGAGGTGTGTAGATCAAACATATAAAGCTTAGAAGAACAGGCGCTTAACATCCTGATAAGTTTCGCTAGCTATGAAGAAAGAGAAAATTCTACTGACGGAAGTCTCCCTGATAATGAGACGATTATATCCCTCGCATTGCTTCTGCTTGCGAGGGTTTCTTCTATACAGTACTTGTAAAAATTCATTTTGAGGGTGTGAGATCATGCTTAATGGAAAAAAAGTATTATTAGGTGTATCAGGAGGAATTGCGGCATATAAGGCTATTGCATTAACTAGTAAGCTAACGCAAGCTGGAGCTAATGTGAAAGTAGTCATGACTAAAAGTGCAACTGAATTCGTTACACCACTATCCTTTCAAGCTATTTCAAGAAATGAAGTCTATATTGATACGTTTGATGAAAAGGACCCGAATAAGATTGCACATATTGATCTGGCAGATTGGCCGGATTTCATTTTGCTTGCCCCTGCCACCGCTAATTTAATCGGTCGAATCGCTAACGGGTTAGCAGATGATATGTTAACAACGATAATGTTAGCAACAGAAGCCCCCGTATACATCGCTCCTGCAATGAATGTTCATATGTACCAACACCCTGCAGTTAAACGGAATATGCAGACATTAGACAATTGGGGTTATCATTTCATCGAACCAGGAGAAGGCTATCTCGCTTGTGGTTATGTTGGGAAAGGTCGCTTAGAAGAACCAGAGCAAATTGTTCGTTTGTTAGAGCAACAATTTCAGTCAAGACAACATTTAACAGGGAAGAAAATATTAATTTCGGCTGGACCGACCAGAGAAGCAATAGATCCTGTTCGCTTTTTTACGAATCATTCGTCAGGAAAAATGGGTTATGCACTTGCGGAAGAAGCTAGTAAAGAAGGCGCCCAAGTGTATTTGGTCTCTGGTCCTACTTCACTTGAAACTCCTAAGCATGTGAACCGATTTGATGTAGTAACAGCAGAGGAAATGTTTCAACAGATGAATCGTTTGTATGGGGAAATGGATATTGTGATTAGTGCTGCAGCCGTAGCAGACTATCGACCTGTTGAATTCCATCAGCAAAAATTAAAAAAACAACCAAATAATTTGTCTATAGAATTGGAAAGAACACGTGATATTTTAGAGTATCTTGGAGGTCAAAAACAGGATCAATATCTGGTGGGATTTGCAGCAGAAAGTCAACACTTAATAGAATATGGTAAAGAAAAAATAACGAAAAAAAACTTAGATGCGATTGTGATAAATGACATAAGTCGAATCGATATTGGCTTCCAATCAGATCAAAACGAAGTAACCTTTTTAACGAAGGATGGAAAAGAAAATCACATCAACCAAAACTCTAAAAACGAAATCGCTAAACAAATATTATTATTTATTGATCAGGAATTAAGGAAGGATTAATATGCAAGTAGCAAAAGTAGTTGTCGATGTTCCGACAAATCAAACGAATCACTCGTTTGATTACCTCGTTCCACCTGAGATGGTAGGATTAATAAAAAAAGGTATGAGAGTCTCTGTACCGTTTGGACCAAGAAAGGTGATGGGATTCGTTGTCAATCTTGTAGCGGAATCTGAATTTGATAAGTTGCGTAAAATTAGTCAGGTAATGGATATGACCCCTGTATTAACAGATGAATTATTAGAACTAGGTAAATGGCTTGCAGAGGAGACAATTAGTTTATATATTCAAGCATATCAAGCAATGCTACCACAAGTTTTAAAAGCAAAATACAAAAAGGAAATTGAAGCATTAACCTTTGAAGAATTGCCGAAGTCCTTACAAAAATTATTTGATGGCAGAACAGTTATTAGCTTTGATGAGTTTTTGCAGCGAAATGGAAATTATCGAGAATTACACAAGGAAATGAAAAATGGACATGTTCAGATTCATTATATAGTTCAATCGAAGGAAACGATCAAAAAAGTATCGTTTATTGAACCAAATAAAGAGTTATACTTAATAGAAGAGGCGATACAAGATCTATCCAAAAACGCTCAAAAACAACGGTTAGTGTTAGAATATTTTCTTAAAAATAATGAATCTGTCGAACAAGGTGATTTACTTCGTGCTTGTGAGACGACAACGAGTACTATTCAAGCATTGATTAAAAAGGGATTGTTAAAGAAAATTGAAAAGAAGGTATACCGTAATCCTTACCAAAACAGAGAATTTAAACGAACAAAACCACTACCCTTAAGTGATCAACAGCAAGTTGCTATTGAACCAATATGGAAGGCAATCGAGAAGGAACAGTCTGAGGTATTTCTTCTCCATGGAGTAACGGGTAGCGGGAAAACAGAAGTATACTTACAATCTATAGAAAAAGTATTACAAAAAGGACAAGAAGCGATTGTTTTAGTTCCAGAAATAGCACTAACTCCACAAATGGTTCAACGTTTTAAAGAGAGATTCGGTGGGGAAGTAGCGGTATTACATAGTGCCTTATCGCCTGGAGAAAAATTTGATGAGTGGACAAAGATTCATAAAAGAGAAGTAAAAGTAGTTGTAGGCGCAAGATCAGCTATTTTTGCTCCATTTGAGAATATAGGTATTATTATTATTGATGAGGAACATGAAACAAGCTATAAGCAGGAGGAACAGCCGCGATACCATGCAAGAGAAGTAGCGAAGCAACGTGGGATTTATCATCAATGTCCAGTGGTATTAGGAAGTGCCACCCCATTACTTGAATCATATGCCCGTGCAAAAAAAAATGTATACCATTTATTAGAAATGCCTGACAGAATGAATAACCAAGTAATGCCCCCGGTAGAAATTGTCGATATGCGTGAAGAATTACATGCTGGTAATCGGACGATGTTTTCCAAGAGATTGCTAGGTGCGATCGAAGAAAGATTAGCCAAAAAAGAGCAAGTAGTTTTATTCTTAAACAGACGGGGATATTCTACTTTTGTTATGTGTCGAGAATGTGGGGATGTAGTGAAATGTCCACATTGTGATATAGCTTTAACCTATCATAAAAGTAATCATTTATTAAAATGTCATTATTGTGATTATCAAATACCAATGATGCAAGAATGTGAAAATTGTCAGAGTGATCAGATTCGTTATTTTGGAACAGGTACCCAAAAAGTGGAGGAAGCCTTGATGCAGGTCATCCCTGATGCAAAAATTGTACGAATGGATGTTGATACCACGAGGAGAAAAGGTGCACATGAACGGTTACTGCAGAAGTTCCAAAGCAAAGAAGCGAATATATTGTTAGGAACTCAAATGATCGCGAAAGGATTAGATTTTGAAAATGTCACTTTAGTAGGTGTGCTTGCAGTGGATGCTATGTTGAATTTACCAGATTTTCGAGCCTCAGAGAAAACCTTTCAATTATTAACGCAAGTTAGTGGTAGAGCAGGGCGTCATCAGCTTCCTGGTGAAGTAATTATTCAAACATATTCAAAAGAGCACTATAGTATTGAATTAGCAAGCCAATATAATTATACTCAATTCTTTTTACAGGAAATGAATATGCGAAAGAATTTTCATTATCCTCCATATTATTTTCTAACACTAATTAATGTGTCTCATCCTAACCAATTGAAGGTAATGGAGGTCACGAAAATGATTAGCAAGCTATTGTATAAACATCTAACAAATGATGCAACGATTTTAGGACCTACACCGTCACCGATTATAAGGATTAACAATAGATATCGCTATCAGTGCATGATAAAATATAAAAATGAACCAATGCAACACGAGATTATTCGTAAAATACTCGACTATTATTATGAAGATATTCAAAAAAATGATCTTACTATAACGGTGGATTTTGAACCATATCAATTAATGTAAAGGAAAATGGGGTTGGTAAGAATGAAAAAGGTTATCTTTATGGGAACACCTGATTTCGCAGTTCCCATATTAGAGCGAATATTAGAAGATGGTTATTTGGTAGAATTAGTTGTCACCCAACCAGATCGACCAAAAGGTAGAAAAAAAACGATGACACCACCACCTGTGAGGGTTGCTGCAGAAAAAAACAATATTCCTGTATTTCAACCAGAAAAAATAAAAGATAATTTCGAACCAATACAAGCAATAGAACCAGATCTAATTGTGACCGCTGCATTTGGCCAAATCTTACCTAAAGAGCTGTTAGACATACCAAGATATGGCTGTATCAATGTTCATGCTTCACTATTGCCAGAATTAAGAGGTGGAGCTCCCATTCATTATGCCATATTAAATGGCCATCAAAAAACAGGTATTACTATTATGTACATGGCAGAAAAATTAGATGCTGGTGATATTATCAGTCAATCAGAGGTAAAGATCACCGAACAAGATGATGTCGGAAGTTTACATGATAAACTATCAGTGATCGGAGCAGACTTACTTTCCGATACGATTCCGAAAATTTTTAATGAACAAATTGAACCTATAAAGCAAGAGGAAGCTTTAGCGACATTTGCTCCGAACATTACAAGAGAGCAAGAAAAAATTAAATGGGAAAATTCGATGCAGCAAATTTTTGATCAAATACGTGGCTTGCACCCATGGCCCGTAGCTTCCACTAAATGGAGAGGAAACAATCTAAAAATTTACCATGCCACAAAATCGGAAAAGCAAACGAATCAACATCCTGGTGAGATTGTCGATATAACGGAGGATGGTATTGTTGTTGCAACAGGTGATAGTAAAGGGATAATCATTAAGACACTTCAACCAGCTGGCAAAAAAAAGATGTCAGCAGCAGATTTTATAAGAGGTGTTGGGAATAACCTTGAAGTAGGGGAGAAATTAGGCGAATGAAGAAAAATGATCAGGTAAGAAAAATAGCATTAGATTTATTACTGAAAATAGGGGAAAAAGGCGGTTATAGTCATTTAACCATTGATCAGGCCATGAAAAAATATGATTTGGATACACGAGATGGTGCGCTATTAACAGAAATTGTTTATGGCACCCTACAACACAAATTGACACTTGAATACTACCTTAATTCCTTTGTTAATAAGAAAAAAAAGCTGGATAATTGGGTGAAATGGCTGCTCTATTTATCTATTTATCAAATGCATTATCTGACGAAAATACCTGATCATGCTATCATTCACGAGTCTGTAGAAATCGCTAAAAAACGTGGGCACAAAGGAATTGCTAATTTTGTCAATGGTGTGTTACGTTCTGTTCAACGAAATGGATTACCAGATTTAAATGAAGTTAAGAAGGAAGATAAAAGAATCAGCATCACTACAAGTCATCCAAATTGGTTAGTAAATAGATGGATTAAGCAATATGGGATAGACATAACAAAAGCAATGTGTGAAACAAATATAACCCATAAACAAATAAGTATTCGTACACAGCCATTAAAAGTCAAAAGAACAGACCTTATCAAACAATTGCACGAGGACGGTTTGAAAGTAAGAGCCTCAGAAATATCAGAACAAGGCATTTTAATCGATCAGGGAAATGTTTTAAAACATCCTGCTTTTGATGAACACCTGTTCACCGTTCAAGATGAAAGCTCCATGCTAGTTGCGGAAATGATGGACCTTTCGGAAGGCATGACGATATTAGATGCCTGTAGTGCCCCTGGTGGAAAAGCAACTCATATTGCAGAGAAAATACGTGACAAAGGGACTGTTTTCGCTTATGATTTGCATGAAAAGAAGGCAAAGCTTGTAAAGAAAAAAGCGGAACAATTGGGACTTACTTGTATCCAAACAGGCCAGGCGGATGCACGAAAACTTGATCAGGTGCACGAAAAAGCTACATTTGATCGAATTCTAATTGATGCCCCATGCTCTGGTTTAGGTGTATTACGTAGTAAACCTGATATCAAATATAATAAAGAAGAGGCAGATATTAAAAAATTGGTATCCATTCAACAAGAGATATTAGAAAGCGTAGCCCTATTATTGAAAAAGGATGGGAAATTAATCTATAGTACATGTACAGTGAATAAAGAAGAAAATGAGTTAGTGATTAAGCGATTCTTGAATGAGAACCAACGGTTTATAGTAGACCCCTTATTTTTTGAAGAGTTACCTATTGGCCTTAGAAATAGCCAAGGTCTTACTGAGTTTGGTATTCAACTATTTCCTCAAGATTTAAATAGTGATGGTTTTTTTATTACAAGACTTACAAAGAAAGATAGTGTGAAATGATGAAATCCTTGTAAAGAGGTGTAAATGGATGAAATATTATTTTCGATCAGATAAAGGAAAGATTAGAGAAATTAATGAGGATGCAGTATCTGTTCTGGAAGATACGGATCACATATTGGCACTAGTGGCAGACGGGATGGGAGGCCATCAGGCTGGAGATGTAGCGAGTCAATTAGCGATTGAAAGTGTAGTACGAATGTGGGAAAATAAGGAACCGCGTGTAAGCAACAAGGAAAGCGCTGAGGTGTGGTTACAATCCGCTGTATCTAAAGCAAATAATACCGTATATGAACAATCACAGCAGGAAGATAAATACAAAGGGATGGGAACAACGATTGTAGCAGCTATATGCCATCAAACATTTATTAGTGTTGCTCATATCGGGGATAGTAGAGCTTACTTACTAGACAAGGAAGACTACAAGCAGATTACAGCAGACCATTCCTTAGTGGGTGAACTAGTGAGAACTGGCCAACTCTCAGAGGAAGATGCACAGGTTCATCCTCGTAAAAATGTTATTTTAAAGGCCCTTGGCACGGAAAAAGATGTAGAACCAGATGTTTATTCTACAACATGGGAAGAAGGGTCCAAGCTATTACTGTGTACAGATGGGCTCACAAATAAAATAGACGATAATGAGCTTTATCAAAAATTGTTACAGAAAGGCTCACAACAATTAATTGATGAATTAATTCAATTGGCCAATCAACGTGGTGGAGAGGATAATATTACCCTCGCGCTTATCGAGCAGCAAGAAGAAGTTGGTGATTCTGAATGTTAGAGGGGAGAACTTTAAACGACCGCTACCAAGTAAAAAAACTGGTAGGCGGTGGTGGTATGGCCAATGTTTATCTAGGAAACGACTTAATTTTGGATCGTGAAGTGGCTATTAAAGTATTAAGATTAGAATATGCAAATGATGATGAATTTATTAAAAGGTTTCATCGGGAGGCACAAGCTGCAACAAGCTTATCTCATCCAAATATTGTGAGTATCTATGACATTGGGGAAGAAGATCAAATCTATTATATGGTAATGGAATATATTGATGGGATGACATTAAAACAATATATTCAATTACACGCACCAATTGAGCTAGAAGAAGTACTGGATATTATGGCTCAAATTTCATCCGCTATTGGACATGCCCATGATAATGGTATTATACATAGAGATATAAAACCCCAAAATATGTTGATCGATCAATATGGTCAAGTTAAAGTGACGGACTTTGGAATAGCTGTTGCACTTAGCGCCACAGCATTAACTCAAACCAATTCTGTTCTCGGGTCGATCCATTACTTATCTCCTGAACAAGCTCGTGGAGGAAAGGCTAATGTTAAGTCAGATATTTACTCCCTTGGTATTGTAATGTTTGAAATGATTACTGGAACGCTTCCGTTTTCAGGGCAATCTGCTGTCTCCATCGCATTAAAGCATTTGCAGAAGGATTTGCCCTCTATACGTGAATGGAAGGCAAATATTCCACAATCTGTTGAAAATATTATGCTGAAAGCGACCACGAAGGATCCGCTATATCGCTATCAATCGGCAATGGATATGGAAAATGCTGTTATCCATGCATTAGATCCCGAAAAGCTTCATGAACCGAGGTTTGAACCTCCTAATAATGAGGAAGATGGGACTACAAAGGCCATTCCCATTTTAAAAGAGGACACATACACAGAAGTAAGTGCCGCCGATGATGAAACGATTGTTAAAGCAGATTCTAAAACTAGTAAGAAGGAAAAGCCCAAAAAAGAAAAGAAAAAGAAGAAAAGAAAAAAGTCTATAATTTGGGTAACAAGTCTTTTAGTGATATTATGTGGCGCGATTCTATTAGCTCTATTTGTACTTCCAAGTTTATTTGAACCGAAGGATGTGAAAATCCCAGACGTATCTGGTCAAAGCTATCAAGAAGCATTGGAAGAATTAGAAAGCTTACAGTTAAAAGTAAACAAAGAAACAGAGGCACACGAAGAAATAGAAGAGAATCATGTTATCGAAACATATCCTGCTGCCAATTCTACGGTGAAGGAAGGAAAAGATATTACAGTATACGTGAGTACAGGTCCTGATACAGTGGAATTTGAAGATTATATTGGGGAAGAGTACGAGAGTGTAGAGAAAAGTTTGTTGGATGCTGGCTATCAAGATGTGATTTCATACGAGGTTTTTTCTGATCAGCCTGTAGGGAAGATCATATCTCAGCATCAACCATCACCAGGTGATAAGGTTGTCCCAAGTAATACAAAGGTTATTTTTGAAGTAAGTAAAGGTCAGGAAACATTTCGTTTAAATAGATTAGCAGGAATGACTGTCAGTGAAGCAGAGGAGTATTTAACTAGTAATGATTTGAAGCCGAAAATTGTTGAAGAATATCACGATGAAGTAGAAGAAGGGCAAGTAATTGATCAAAATCCAGCTGCTAATGAGGAAGTTGTTAAAGGCCAAGAAATTACAATTACTGTTTCTAAGGGGCCAGAACAGCCAAAACAAGTTACCCATACCGAATCCTTTACTGTCCCATATACGAAGGATCCTGATAAAAATGAAGCCCAATCTGTTAGCATTTATGTAGGCGATGTTAATCATTCCATTCAAGAGTTATATCAGGAAGTGGAAATGATTACAGAGGATACTACTTTTAAGATTGATTTAACCATAGCCGAAGCTGAAGAAGCTTCCTACAAAGTATTGCGAGATGATGAACTATTAATTGAAAAGACAATAAGCTATGAAGATGTAAAGGGTGAGTAAATGGCAAAAGGCAGAATAATAAAGGCATTGAGTGGTTTCTATTATGTTGATTATAATGGCAAAGTGTTTCGTTGTAGAGGCAGAGGGGTTTTTCGTAAAAGGAAAATCACACCATTAGTAGGAGACTCCGTAGAATTTGAAGAGAGTGGAGAACAAGAAGGATATATTACAGCAATTGATGACCGAAAAAATGAATTAGTTCGTCCACCAATTGCGAATGTTGATCAAGCGATCGTATTGTCCTCGGCTAAAGAGCCTAATCTAAGCTTGAACTTGTTAGATAAGTTTTTAGTAATGGTTGAATCAAAACATATTCAGCCAATACTATTCTTCACAAAAATGGATTTGCTTGAAAAAAGTGAAGCTCAATCCTTGCAATCTAAATTGCAATATTACCAGGATATTGGCTATACCATTCGCTTTTTATCGAAAGAAGATCAAGATCTAGTGGAACAAGTCTCTAGCTTTCTTGAGCAAAGAATTTCTGTCTTTGCTGGGCAGTCTGGAGTGGGAAAGACCTCCTTACTTAATGCACTGATTCCTGGGCTTGAACTAGAAACAAATGAAATATCAGAAAGCCTAGGTAGAGGAAAACATACGACAAGACATGTAGAATTAATACCATTTCAAAATGGCCTAATTGCCGATACACCAGGTTTTAGCGCATTAGATTTTGCCGAATTAGAATTAGAAAGCTTACCGAATTGTTTTCCAGAGTTTGTCGAACGACGAGACACATGTAAATTTCGGGGCTGTATGCATATAAAAGAACCAGGTTGTGCAGTAAAGACAGCAGTTGAACATAAAGAAATACTAGCAGAACGATATGAAAATTATTTACATTTTATTGAAGAAATAAAGCAGAGAAAGCCGAGGTATTAATATGACAGTAAAACTTGCACCATCAATCCTATCAGCTGATTTTTCCATATTAAGAGAAGAGATTGAGGATGTAGTTAATGGCGGAGCGGATTATATTCACATAGATGTAATGGATGGTCATTTTGTTCCAAATATTACAATTGGTCCTTTAGTTGTTTCATCTATAAGACCAATAACCTCTACCGTACTAGATGTTCATTTAATGATTGAAAATCCGGATAGGTATATCCCGCAATTTGCTGAGGCGGGAGCAGATATAATTACCGTGCACGTGGAAGCATGTAGACATCTTCATCGCACAATTCACCTAATCAAGGAGACGGGGAAAAAAGCGGGTGTTGTGATTAACCCAGCCACTCCTGTTGAAAGCATTAAACCAATTTTGAAATATGTGGATTTAGTATTATTTATGACAGTGAATCCAGGGTTTGGCGGTCAATTGTTTATTCCAGAAGTATTAGATAAAGTGAAGCAAGCCGTTAGTTGGCGAGAAGATTTCGATTTATCATTTGAGATTGAAGTCGATGGCGGGGTTAATGAGAACACAGTGAAACAATGTAAAGAAGCAGGTGTTGATGTACTAGTGGCTGGCAGTGCCATATTTAACAAAAAAGACCGTCAAAAAGCAATGAATATATTAAGAAATGCTTAAAGTGAGACTACCATCAGTAGTATTTTCCCACTGATGGGGATAAATAGAACACAAATTGGAAGGTTGTCAAAATGAGAATAGGTATAGTGGCTGGCGGACCAAAGGAATTACTTGCGAATCTTCTAGCTTTCCAACACCAAATTGATTTTTGGATTGGAGCTGATTTAGGTGCAAAATATTTGTTAGACGCAGGGATTGACATCCATATGGCTGTAGGAGATTTTGATTCGGTTTCGGTTCACGACAAAGAATTAATTAAAGCTGCTACTCCTAGATTCGTTCTATACCCTACAGAAAAGGACGAGACCGACCTAGAGCTTGCTATTCGGTTAGCTCTAGAGCAAGAGCCTGACTCTATTCAGTTATTTGGTGTTACAGGTGGAAGATTGGATCACGAATTAGCTAATATTCATTTACTTTATCGGTTAATGAAACGAAATGTCTTTGGCGAAATCGTAGATCATCAGAATCAATTATCACTTTATAAATCTGGCAAATACCATATTAAAAATGTTCATCCAGGACAATATATTTCATTTATTCCATTTTCCCAAATGGTAAAAAACCTAACCTTAAAAGGATTTTATTACCCGCTTGATAAGATAACAATTGAATGGGGCTCGACATTATGTATTTCTAATCAAATAATTGACGAGCAAGGTACTTTTTCTTTTACTGATGGCATATTAATAATGATAAAGAGTGTGGATCCATTGAAAAGCTAAAGAAACATGATGGAAAATTGTACTAGGATGCAATTCTTTCCGTCAACCATCATAAGCTATAAAAAGAGTATAGAAATGTGCTTTTCAAAAGGCGGGGAGGGGTAGAATGAAATTTTATACAATTAAACTACCTAAGTTTTTAGGTGGTTTCCTAAGAGCAATACTTGGTTCGGGCAATAAAAAGTAAAAAAAAAGAAAAGGCTCCTTACATGAAGGGGCCTTTTCTTTAACAAACATATTATTAGACACGCTCTACTTTGCCAGATTTAAGAGCTCTAGCAGAAACATATACGCGTTTTGGTTTTCCGTCAACCATTATTCTAACTTTTTGTACGTTTGCTTTCCATTTACGCTTATTTGCGTTCATCGCATGTGAACGTTGATTTCCTGAAGTCGTTTTGCGACCAGTTACTACACATTTACGTCCCATCATTGTTCCCTCCTAGCTTACACTAACTCTGTACATACTTATATAATTTATCATAGATCGTTCATATTTGCAATTATTCTTCTAAGTTTTTCTCAATTGGAAAAGTTTTAGTAAGTATATTTTCACGCAGTGGATTAAGGCGTAGAGGCTTGACAGAATTTCATTTTTCCGCCATTCTATAATGGATAAGCTTTCATATGGTAATAGCTGTGATAAACTTTTTTTACATTCTATCCATTTGGTATATAATAAACTTAGATGATAAAAGTGTCTAATCGAGAATCATTCCTTCTATTGTTCGTAGAAATTTAACGGATCCACAAGAGAAGGTTCCTAGAAGTTTGGATGTCAGTAACTACAGTGGTTACTTGGCGAAAAGGTCTATATTTGAATACTAGGAGGTTGAGTTATGTCTATTGAAATAAAAACGAAGGATGGTCATGTAACCATTACAAACGAAGTAATTGCGACAGTAGCAGGTGGAGCGGCAGTAGAATGCTATGGCATTGTAGGCATGGCATCTAAAAACCAATTAAGAGATGGTATTGCGGAAATTTTACGGAAAGAGAACTTTGCAAAAGGAGTCGTAGTAAGACAACAAGTGAATGATATTCATATTGATATGTATATCATAGTAAGTTATGGCACCAAAATTTCAGAGGTGGCTCATAATGTGCAATCACAAGTGAAATATAAATTAGAAAAGACTCTTGGCTTGAATATAGATTCGATCAATATTTATATTCAAGGCGTACGGGTAAGCCAAGATTAAAATAGATGAAAACAAGAATTAGAGGGATATCAAAATATCAATATTTTTTGATATGGTTTGAGGGAGGAACTAGGAAGTGACGAATACTACAATTAATGGAGCTACCTTTGCAAGGATGGTACTAACAGGAGCTCATCATTTATCTAATAATGCTGATAAAATTGACGCACTAAATGTATTCCCTGTTCCGGATGGCGATACGGGGACAAATATGAATCTTTCGATCACGTCTGGTGCGAATGAAGTAAAGCAAGCAAATGAGCAAAATGTATCAGATATTGCGAATGCATTTGCAAAAGGGCTCTTAATGGGTGCAAGAGGTAATTCTGGAGTCATTTTATCACAATTGTTTAGAGGATTTGCAAAAGGAATTGAAGGAAAAAAAGAGCTAGATATAGCAGGTTTTGTTTCAGGCTTAGAAAGTGGTGTTAATACCGCTTATAAAGCAGTGATGAAGCCTGTAGAAGGTACAATTCTTACGGTGGCTAAAGATACGGCAAATGAAGCAAAGAAGCTCGCAGATTCCGAGTCTGATATTATCTTATTTACAGAGAAGGTTGTAGCAGCGGCAAAAGCATCCTTAAAACGAACACCAGATTTATTGCCAGTCTTAAAGGAAGTAGGGGTGGTGGATAGTGGTGGACAAGGTTTAGTAGTGATCTATGAAGGCTTTCTTGCTGCACTAAAAGGAGAAGAATTACCTGAACATAATATTGACGACACAATGGATCTAGAAGATTTAGTTCATGCTGAACACCATAAACAAGCTCAGGATTTCATGGAAACCGACGACATTCAGTATGGCTATTGTACAGAGTTTATGGTTCGTTTTGAAGAAGATAAACTGAAAGAGCATCCATACGATGAAACAAAATTCAGAGAAGAACTAAGCCAACATGGTGACTCATTATTAGTAGTGTCTGACGATGAGATTGTTAAGGTTCATATTCATGCAGAGTATCCAGGGGATGTCTTCAATCTTGGTCAACGCTTCGGAAGCTTTATCAACTTAAAGGTTGAAAACATGAGGGAACAACATTCAAAAATCACCGAAAAAAATAACCTTAAGCCAAAACAAAAGCAGGATTTTGCAATTGTCACCGTCGCAATGGGCGATGGGCTTAATGAATTACTCAAAAGTCTTGGTGCAACGATTGTTATCCAAGGTGGACAAACCATGAATCCAAGCACCAAAGATATTGCCAACGCAGTAGAAAAAGCGAATGCGGAAAAGGTGATTATATTACCAAACAATAAAAATATTGTGATGGCAGCCGAGCAAGCAGCAGAAATTGTGGATGCTGAAGTTGAGGTAGTTCCAACCAAAACAATACCACAGGGAATGTCTGCATTACTTGTATTTAATCCAGACACAACATTAGAAGAAAACAAACAACAAATGGTAGCTGCAAGTAAAGATGTCAAAACAGGACAAATTACTTATGCAGTGCGAGATACTCAGATTGATGGGATGACAATTGAGAACGGCCATTTTATGGGGCTTGCAGATGGTAAAATCGTTGCAACCAATCCAAATCAAATGGAAGTTATAAAGCAATTGTTAAGTGAAATCGTCGATGAAGAGGAAGATGAAATCATTACTATATTAAGTGGTGAAGATGCCTCAAGTGATGAAGAAGAGGAAATGGTTCGTTTCTTAGAAGAGAAATATGAAGATATTGAAATAGAAGTGCACAAAGGAAATCAACCGATTTATTCTTATATTTTTTCGATCGAATAAGAGAGGCTTCTATTACTCAAGACTAAGCAATGTGAAAAAATAGCTACAACTAATGCTCTATCTTTATGGATAGGGCTTTATTCACTAATGTGAACTTAAATAAAATACCATAACCATTCAATTACATAAGGTAACTAATTGTTGGCAGATGTGAACAAAAGAAAGTGTGAGAGAATTGGCTAATCCATCATTACAAGATATAAAAGGAATAGGACCTAAAATGTTAGAGCAATTCCTAGAATTAAGGATCTCATCTATTGAGGATTTATTTTATTATTTCCCAAACCGCTATGACCATTACGAAATGAAGCCATTGCATGAATTACAGCATGAAGAAAAGGTAACCATTGTTGGACAAGTTATCCTAGAGCCGGTATTACAGTTTTATCAGAAAAAAAAATCAAGGCTTGTAGTATCGATAAAAGTAGATGGTGCAGTTGTCAAAGGTGTTTTGTTTAACCGGGCATTCGCTAAAAAGCATTTTGTCGTAGGGGAAACCGTAACAGTTAGCGGAAAATGGGATCAGCATCGGTTACAAATTACAATTGACCAATATAAAAAGGGAACAATGGACGAACAAAGCCCCATTTCGCCCATATATCCACTAAAGGGAAACTTGAAAAATGCTCAAATTGTAAAAGTGATGAGCAACGCATTAGAGCAATCCATTCAAGAAATAGATGAACTATTACCGGAAGAATTTTTAGCAAATTATCGTTTACCTGATCGGCAAACCGCATTAAGAACGATTCATTTTCCAGAAAACTTCAAATTATTGAAGCATGCCAAGAGAAGATTTATTTATGAAGAATTATTAATATTTCAGCTAAAAATGCAATTGCTAAGGAAGAAGCATAAAGAGTCGACATTAGGTAATGCCAAAACAATTGATCGAGACAAGGTGGAGCAATTTATTCATACATTACCTTTTCCGTTAACCAATGCACAAACCCGCAGTTTAAAGGAAATTCTTCATGATTTGAAATCCCCATATCGTATGAATCGACTGTTACAGGGAGATGTTGGTTCTGGAAAAACTGCGATCGCTATTATTAGTCTCTATGCTACAATCACTGCTGGAAAGCAGGTGGCATTTATGGTTCCGACAGAAATTTTAGCAGAGCAACATGAACAATCATTAATAGATTTTTTACCAAAGGATGTAAACATAGAACGACTTACAGGCTCCATTAAAGGCAAAAAAAGAAAGGAAATACAAGCAAAACTTTCAAATGGAGCTTGTGATGTCATCATTGGTACACATGCTTTAATACAAGATGATATTCAATTTCATGATCTAGGTTATGTCATTATTGACGAGCAACACCGCTTTGGTGTTAATCAACGAAATGCACTCAAAGATAAAGGGCTACTAACAGATATTCTGTTTATGACAGCAACCCCAATTCCGAGAACCCTATCCATCACGGCTTTTGGAGATATGGACGTTTCTAAAATTGATGAGATGCCAAAAGGAAGACTACCAGTAGAAACATACTGGGTCAAACACAATATGCTAAACCGGGTACTTTCCTTTATTTATAATGAGGTAAAAAAAGGTGCACAGGCATATGTGGTCTGTCCATTAATTGAAGAATCCGATAAGCTCGATATACAAAATGCGCTTGATCTATATGTCCAATTAAAAGAAATATTGGATCAGAAGGCATCTGTTGGGTTAATGCATGGACGGTTAAGCAATGAAGAAAAAGAGCAGGTAATGAATGATTTTACTCATAATCGCATTCAGATTCTCGTATCCACAACAGTGGTAGAAGTAGGGGTAAATGTACCCAATGCGACCGTTATGATGATTCATGATGCAGACCGATTTGGACTATCGCAATTACACCAGTTAAGAGGGCGTGTTGGCCGTGGGCATAAACAAAGCTATTGTATCCTAGTAGCAGATCCTAAAGGAGATACAGGTAAAGAGAGAATGCGAATTATGACGGAAACCACTGATGGATTTGAGTTAGCAGAAAAGGATTTAGAATTGCGAGGACCTGGGGATATATTTGGAGTGAAACAAAGTGGGGTTCCTGAATTTCGTTTAGCAGATTTGGTTCATGATTATCGTGCACTAGAAACAGCAAGAAATGATGCAACAGATATAGTACAAAATAAACGATGGAATGAACCAGATTTTCAACCATTAAAAAGCTATGTTCAATCTCATTTTACGTTGGAGTCAGATTTGTTAAATTAGTAATGACATTTGCTTGCATAATTCCATATGGTATTATATATTACTATTAGTACCTAGTCATAAAAATAGATTTTATGACATATAGATGGACGGTGGATAAGAAAATGAGGCGATCAAAAAAAGAGCGGCAAGAACTCTTGCAGGAGACGATTGAGGGAAGGCCATTTATAACGGATGAAGCACTTGCGCAACTATTTCAAGTTAGTATTCAGACCATTCGTTTAGATAGGATGGAGCTGGGAATCCCTGAACTTCGAGCTAGAATAAAATCCGTTGCAACCTCTAATTGGAATGAGACAGTAAAGGCATTACCAATTGATGAGGTTATTGGTGAAATCATTGATTTAGAATTAGATCAAAGAGCTATTTCGATTTTAGATATCACAGAGGAGCACGTATTTTCTAGAAATAAGATTGCCCGGGGTCATCATTTGTTCGCACAAGCTAACTCGCTAGCAGTTGCCGTCATAAATGATGAATTAGCACTTACCACAAATGCTGATATTAAATTTACGAGACAGGTTATCCAAGGGGAACGAGTCATCGCGAAAGCAACGATCAAGGATAAAGAAAAAATGAAAAGAACGATTGTAAAAGTGGAAAGCTTTGTAGATAATGAAATAGTTTTTTCAGGTGTTTTCGAGATGTTCAGATCCAATCAGGAAAAGGAAGGGAATAAACATGAGAATCGCAATTGATGCAATGGGTGGAGATCATGCACCAAAAGAGATTGTTTTAGGAGTAAAAAAAGCTGTTGATCACTTTAAAGAGCTTAACATAACCTTAATTGGTGATGAGAATAAAATCCGCCAATATGTTTCTAATCACCCTTCTATTCAAATTATTCATACAGAGGAAAGAATTACGAATGACGATGAGCCTGTAAAAGCAGTAAGACGGAAAAAAAATGCTTCCCTTGTACTAATGGCAAATGAGGTAAAGGAAGGTCGAGCAGATGCTTGTATCTCTGCAGGAAATACGGGCGCCTTAATGAGTGCAGGTTTATTTGTTATTGGACGAATTAAAGGAATTGATCGACCTGCCCTTAGTCCAACACTTCCAACAATCAATGGTAATGGCTTTTTAATGCTTGATGTTGGTGCGAATGTGGATGCAAAACCACAGCACCTAAGGCAATATGGTATTATCGGTTCTATTTACATGGAAAAGGTACGCAAAATTAAGCAACCTCGTGTTGGACTACTAAATGTAGGTACCGAAAATGGAAAAGGTAGTGATCTAACCAAAAAGGCGTTTGAATTATTAGAGAACTCTCCTATTCACTTTATTGGAAATGTTGAAGCGCGTGATCTCTTGGATGGTGTAGCAGATGTAGTGGTTACAGATGGTTTTAGTGGCAATGTAGCATTAAAAACAATCGAAGGAACCGCACTAACTCTTTTCAAAATGCTAAAAGAAAAGTTTATGACCAATCCTAAAACAAAAATAGCAGCATTGTTAGCAAAAAATGAATTAAAGGGATTGAAAAATCAACTCGATTATTCCGAATATGGCGGTGCAGGATTGTTTGGTTTAAAAGCACCTGTCATTAAGGCACATGGTTCTTCCAATCAACAAGCTATCTTTTCAGCCATTCAACAAGCCATAACTATAGTGGAAACCGATGTAGTGAAAAAGATTCAGACAGAGGTCAACATGCTACCTAGTAGTAGCCACGGGGAGGAATCATAAATGAAAAAACTAGCGTTTATCTATCCAGGCCAAGGTTCACAATCTGTAGGCATGGGTCAAGAGTTGTATGAGAAGTTTGATGAAGTAAAAACTATATTTGAACAAGCAAATAACCGTTTAGGTTATGAGCTATCATCGATTATGTTTCAAGGACCTGAAGAGAAATTAACACAGACTGAAAATGCACAGCCTGCACTATTATTAGTAAGTACTGCCATTACAGAACTTCTAAAAAAACAAGATATTAGACCTGTACTAACAACAGGCCATAGTCTTGGTGAATATAGTGCACTAGTTGCTGCTGAAGCAATAGATTACAAAGATGCACTTGAGCTTGTCCATATACGTGGAAGGCTAATGGAGAGTGCTTTTCCTGCTGGTCAAGGGGCGATGGCTGCAGTGTTAGGCCTTGAAAAAGAAGAACTAGAAAATACTTTAGAAACCATTCGATCCGAGCATAATGAGGTGATCGAAATTGCTAATTTAAATTGTCCAGGACAAATTGTTATTTCGGGCACGAAAGCAGCGGTGGATCTCTCCGTACATGCATTGAAAGAAGCAGGGGCAAAAAGAGTTTTACCATTATCGGTAAGTGGCCCATTCCATTCTAGTTTAATGAAGCCTGCTGCCGCAGATTTCCATAATGAAGTAGAGAAAATTGCGTGGAAAAATACGACAATACCGGTATTTGCCAATGTAACAGCAGACAAAGTGACAGATCATCAAGAAATTCAACAATTATTAGTGGAACAATTATATTCTCCTGTTCGATTTGAGGAAATTATTGAGCAGCTTTTACAAGAGGAAGTAGACGCGATTGTGGAGATAGGCAATGGAAAAGTACTTACTGGCCTTGTGAAAAAGGTCAATCGTAGAGCAAAAGTATTTACAGTTCAAGATGTTCCGTCACTACAGGAATTGATCGATTGGGTAAAGGAGGAAGGGTAATGTTAGCAAATAAGGTGGCATTGATTACAGGAGCTTCTCGAGGCATTGGACGTGCAATTGCATTAAGCTACGCAAAAAACGGTGCGAAGGTTGCCATAAATTTTGCCGGAAATGAAGAAAAAGCGCAATCCGTTGTCGACGAAATTCAGTCATTAGGTGGAGAAGCGATTAAAATTAAAGCAAATGTAAGCCGTGAAGACGAAGTAAAAGCAATGATTAAAGAAGTTGTGCAAACTTTTGGTAGCTTAGATATTCTTGTCAATAATGCAGGGATAACCCGTGACAATTTATTGATGAGAATGAGTGAGACCGATTTTGACGATGTAATTGATACCAATTTAAAAGGAGTCTTCCTTTGCACAAAAGCTGTAACAAGGCAAATGATGAAACAAAAAAGTGGACGTATTATTAATGTTTCTTCTGTTGTTGCAATTAGCGGTAACCCAGGACAAGCTAATTATGTGTCAGCAAAAGCTGGAGTAATTGGCCTAACCAAAACTTCAGCCAAAGAGCTCGCTGCAAGGAATATTCTCGTTAATGCGATTGCACCAGGTTTTATTGAAACAGACATGACAGATCAGTTAACAGAAGAACAAAAAGAAAATACTCTTGCTTTAATACCACTTCAAAAACTTGGGAAGGCAGAAGATATTGCAAATGTCGCTTTATTTTTAGCATCCGAACAGTCGAAGTACATTACAGGACAGACTATTCAAGTCGATGGTGGTATGGTAATGTAATATAGCGAGGTTGTTGTTAAAGTGGAAACTTCCGCTTGTTATGGCTTAATTCTTTGAAAGGAGGTGACTGGTAAAATGGCAGATACGTTTGAAAAAGTAAAACAAATTGTTGTCGATCATTTAGATGTGGATGAAGATAAAGTGACACTAGAAGCTTCATTCAAAGATGATTTAGAGGCTGATTCCTTAGATGTGGTAGAGCTTGTAATGGAATTAGAAGATGAATTTGATATGGAAATTGCTGATGAAGATGCTGAAAAAATCGCTACAGTAGGTGATGCTGTAAATTACATAAACAGCAATCAATAAGGAGAAAGAGCCTTACATTTCAAGTAAGGCTTTTCTCACACCTTACATTAGTATCAATCACAGTACAATTAGTCTAAAATCAATTTAAACACGTAATTAATTCTGTAAACGTTTTTATAATGGGAAGTACATTAGTCCTTCCACCATAAGCTTCAGTTTATTTTATATCGGTAGGTGAGTATATTGAATGATTTTGCAACACTCCAACAGCAATTAGGCATCTCTTTTCATGATGAAAAATTGCTACAACAAGCATTTACCCATTCATCATATGTGAATGAGCATAGGAAGAAAAAACTTTCGGATAATGAACGACTTGAATTCTTAGGGGATGCAGTATTAGAGCTAGGAGTCTCACAATATTTATTTAAACAATACCAGGAAATGGAAGAGGGAGATCTTACGAAATTAAGAGCTTCGATCGTTTGTGAGCCTGCACTCGTAAAATTTGCTGAATCCTTACATTTTAACGATTTTGTATTATTAGGTAAGGGAGAGGAAATGACTGGAGGCAGAAACAGACCTGCTCTTTTAGCGGATGTATTCGAAGCTTTTATAGGTGCTCTCTATCTAGATCAAGGTTATGAAACAGTTATTACATTTTTAAAAAAGCATGTTTATCCGAAAATTACGACCGGTGCTTTTTCGCATACGATGGATTATAAAAGTCAGTTACAAGAAACCGTGCAACAACACAAAAACAAACAAGTGGAATATGAGATTGTCGATGAGAAAGGTCCTGCTCATGATCGTGAGTTTTATGCCGTCGTAACCATCAATGGACGTATAGCCGGAAAAGGACTAGGAAGAACGAAAAAAGAAGCAGAACAACGAGCAGCGAAACAAGCACTTGATAAAACAAAACCATAAGACAAAGGTGCAGCCAGAAATAAAACTACGTGGCTGCACCTTTTCCCTTACCTAACTATTTGCGATATTGGCTTAATTCATCGATAAATGCATGTGTTTCGGCAACGGACAGTTTTCCTTTTTGCATCAGATAATCATACAATGATTTAAGCTCCTCATAATAGGCGATATCATAGTCCTTTGGATCCATTATCGAACGATTGACGACTTGAAGCTTTTCACTCATTTCAACTATCATTGCTTCAAAATTTGCTTCCGTTTTGTTTTCTAAACTCAATCTTTATCAACTCCTACTTATTCTTTCTTCTCACGTTTCTCTCTTTATGATAAAATAAATTAGTTGAAATGCAAATAGTTATCATAAAAATTGTAAGATACATCATGATAATTAGGATTAACCTATAGGAGTTTTTAATATGTTTTTAAAACAATTGGATACAATGGGTTTTAAATCTTTTGCTGAAAGAGTACGAGTTGACTTTGTTCCTGGTGTGACGGCAGTTGTAGGGCCGAACGGAAGTGGCAAAAGTAATATTACAGATGCGATTAGATGGGTATTAGGAGAGCAATCTGCTAAATCATTAAGAGGATCGAAGATGGAAGATATTATTTTCCAAGGAAGTGATACGCGAAAGCCATTAAATGTTGCTGAGGTCACTTTGGTACTGGATAATTCTGACAAACGCTTACCGGTTGATTATGAAGAGGTTAGTGTAACAAGGCGAGTTTATCGTTCAGGGGAAAGTGAATTTTTAATGAACAAACAAGCTTGTCGATTAAAGGATATTACCGAGCTTTTTATGGATTCTGGACTAGGTAGAGAGGCCTTTTCCATTATAAGTCAAGGAAAGGTCGAAGAGATTCTCAGTTCGAAGTCCGAAGAACGTCGAGTGATTTTTGAAGAGGCTGCTGGTGTATTAAAATATAAGAATCGGAAAAAACAAGCAGAATATAAGCTTGCTGAAACTCAAGAAAATTTGAATCGTGTAGAGGACATTGTCTATGAAATAAGCGGTCAACTAGAGCCTCTTGAAGAACAAGCCTCTATTGCGAAAGAATATCTAGAGCATAAGAAAAGACTAACAGAGCATGAAGTAGGCGTTTTAGTGAAAGAAATTGAAACCCTTCATGAGCAGTTTGAAGCTACCAAAAAAGATTTAGCTAATACAACAGGTTTTCAGGATGAAAAAAAACAAGTAGTCAATGAAAAAACAACGATGCTAGCTGAGAAAAAAGATACCGTGCAACAGATCGATGATAAAATTCAATCATTGCAGGAAGTCCTATTGGAAGTAACACAAGCAGTAGAAAGTCTTGAAGGAAACAAAAAAATATATAAGGAAAGGCTTCAACACTTTCATGAGAATAAACAAAAGCTAGAAACGGAAATTCAAAAATATACAGAAAAAATAATAGAGACAGAAAAATTACTTGCCCAAGATCGAGAAAAGCTAAAAGAATACAAGGATCAGAAGAACGAGAATTCACAGGAATTAGCTGTAACGAACGAACAACTAACACTCGGGAAAACCGATTTAGAGGATAAAATTGAATCCCTTAAAAGTGATTATATTGAACTATTAAATCAACAAGCAGCAAAACGAAATGAAAAGAACTCAATTAAGCAGCAATTAGATAGAATGGAAGGAAAAAGGTCTTTACAATCTGATAAATGGAATGACTTGCTAGAAGAAAGAGAAGAGCTTTCTAAAGAGGTCCTACAGCTTGAACCAATCTGTCAAGACAAGCAGCAAAAAATAGAGCATTACAGAACAAACATAGAGAAATATAATCATGACTTAAAAGTCGAGAACAATTTGTTAGCAGATATGCAGCAAAAACTTTATAAAGGTTATCAAATGCTGGAAAACTTAAAATCGAAAAAAGAATTGCTTGAGGATCTGAAGGAGGATTTCCAAGGTTTCTATGCAGGTGTGAAGGAAGTACTAAAAGCAAGGGAAAACAAACTGTTTCACGGTGTTCATGGGGCAATTCCAGAGCTGATCGAGTTTGAGGAATATTTAATTGATGCAATGGAGACAGCACTTGGAGCACAAGCACAGCACATTGTAGTAGATGATGAAAAGGTTGCCCGGAAAGTAATCGAATGGTTAAAGAAATCAAATGCTGGTCGAGCTACTTTTTTACCGATAAGCTCGATGCAGCCAAAGTCAATACCGATGAATTTACTTCAAGCTATTAAAGAGGAACAAGGATTTGTCGGTATTGCAAGTGAATTGATAGACTATGATAAGCAATATGAGAATATCTTACGTGCATTACTAGGTAATGTGATTATTGCAAAAACACTTAAGGACGCCAACGACTTCGCAAGAAAAACGAACAGAAGATATCGGATTGTCACACTAGAAGGGGATGTCGTAAACCCAGGTGGTTCGATGTCAGGCGGTGCGAAGAAAAAAACGAACCAATCGCTCTTCACGAGAGATCGAGAACTTAAAAACATTGTCAAGAAATTCAGTTCCTACCAATTTCGAGTACAAGATTTTGAATCGAAGTTAAAAGAACAAAAGGAAAAGGTCCAAGGTCTCGAACAAAAGCTCGAGCAAACAAAACAGGAATTAGAAGGAATAGAGGAAGACTACCAAAAGCATGTGGCGAAACTTCAAGAAAGCAAGCTTTCTCTTGATCACCTGAATCAGCGACTCTCCATCTACGATCAGGATAAATTACAACAAGAAGAGGATCAAAAAGAACTGACCAAACGAGCAAATGAAATCGATCAGAACCTTGAAAAACTCAAAAAAGAGTTATCTGAAATAGATGAGGAGATTAATAAGTTACAAGAACAACGTGAAAGCTATGCAGAAAAAGAGGACTCATTAAAAGAAAAGCTCCAAAAGCTTCGAGTAAGAGAGGCTGAACTAAAAACACAAATTACTAACCAGCAAGAAAAAGTGACTCTTAATCAATTAGAGGTTTCTGAATTAACGGAGGAGTGTAATGAACGAAAGCAACAATTAAATCAATTATACGAGCTCCGAAATAACCAGCAAACAGAAGAAGAAATGGATGAACAAATTGTATTAAAGAAACAGATGAAAGAGGACAAACAACAAGAAATTGCACAAATGAGAGAAGAACGTGCTACGATTAATCAAGACATTCAATCATTAGAGCTTGAAGTGAATAAATTGAGGGAGGAAGAGCATAAGCTAGCAACCGAGATCCAAGCACATGAAATGAACATAACACGACTTGATGCCGACCTGGATCATCGATTACATTTTCTTGAAAACGAGTATAGCATCACTTTTGAGAAGGCAAGAGCAACCTATTCCAAACCAGATAACCTTGAGGAAGCGAAGCAACAGGTTAAGCTTATCAAGCGATCAATCGAAGAATTAGGTACGATAAATCTTGGAGCCATCGATGAGTATGATCGAATTAAGGAGAGACATGAATTTCTAACCCAACAACAAGATGACTTAATTGAAGCCAAGCGAACATTGTATGAAGTGATCGCAGAAATGGATGAGGAAATGACAAGACGCTTCGAAGAGACTTTTTCTCAAATAAAGGAAGAATTTCAGATTGTGTTTAAAAAATTATTTGGTGGAGGAGAAGCTGAATTGAAGCTCACTGACCCCACAGAGCTTTTATCAACAGGTGTAGATATTATTGCCCAACCACCAGGAAAGAAATTACAGCATCTAGGCTTGTTATCTGGAGGCGAACGTGCTTTAACTGCTATTGCCCTTTTATTTGCCATATTGCGCGTACGTCCTGTACCATTCTGTATTCTTGATGAAGTAGAAGCAGCATTGGATGAAGCAAATGTCACGCGTTTTGCCCAATATTTAAAATATTTTAGTGAGGATACTCAATTTATCGTCATAACACACCGAAAAGGAACGATGGAAGAAGCAGATGTATTATATGGAGTTACCATGCAAGAATCTGGTGTTTCTAGACTAGTTTCCGTAAAATTAGAAGAAGCACCGGAGCTGTTAGAAGCATAATTTAGGAGGTTTGGTTGTGAGTTTTCTAAAAAAATTAAAAGATAAATTTCAATCCAATCAATCGAAGGAAGAAGTATCGGATAAATATAAAGAAGGATTAAGTAAAACTAGAAAGTCCTTTTCCGAGAAAATTAATGATTTAGTAGCGAAATATCGTAAAGTAGATGAAGATTTTTTTGAGGATTTAGAAGAAGTGTTAATCGCTGCTGATGTTGGCGTCTCCACTGTTATGGATCTAATTGATGATCTGAAAATGGAAGTGAAAAGAAGAAACATCAGTGATTCTCATGAAGTGAAAAATGTTATTTCAGAAAAGCTAGTAGAAATTTATTATGGTGATGATAATGAAGAATCTGTTGGGTTAAATCTTCAAGATGATGCATTAACGGTTATCTTATTTGTTGGAGTAAATGGTGTTGGTAAAACAACGACGATTGGTAAACTTGCGCATCAGCTTAAATCTGAAGGTAAACAAGTTCTATTGACGGCAGGAGATACCTTCCGTGCAGGCGCCATTGAACAATTGAGTGAATGGGGTAAAAGAGTCGATGTAGAGGTAATCAAACATAGTGAAGGTAGTGACCCTGCTGCTGTAATCTATGATGGCATCCAAGCAGCCAAATCTCGTAATGCAGATGTTTTATTGTGTGATACGGCAGGTAGGCTACAAAACAAAGTGAACCTAATGAATGAATTGTCTAAAGTGAAACGAGTCATCGAACGTGAAGTACCAAATGCACCTCATGAAGTGTTACTTGTTCTTGATGCAACTACTGGTCAGAATGCCCTAAGTCAAGCAAAAACTTTCTCTGAAGCAACGGATGTATCTGGTATTGTCTTAACGAAACTAGACGGTACGGCAAAAGGAGGTATTGTGTTAGCGATACGGAATGAACTTGGCACACCAGTAAAACTTGTTGGATTAGGTGAAAAGGTAACAGATCTTCAGACATTTGACCCTCAAGCGTTTGTATATGGATTGTTTGCTGATATGGTGGATGATGAGGAATAACATTTGACAGGTGTATTCGATCAAGCTTAGACTAAATTGTAAAGGAAATTCACTTAACGAGGTGTCCTTTCATGCTAGATAAAACGACCAGGATTAATGCTTTATACGATTTTTATCAGGAGTTATTAACTCCCAAACAACAAAGCTATATGGAAATGTATTATTTGGAAGACTTGTCGCTTGGCGAGATTTCAGAAACCTTTGATGTCTCTAGACAAGCGATCTATGATAATATTCGTAGAACGGAGCAAATGCTTGAACAGTATGAGCGAAAATTAGGCTTATACGAAAAATTTCAAAATCGACAATCATTATTAGAGGAAGCGAAACAATTATTACAAGCCAAACAATTTGATCAGCTAGAGAAAGTTTTTGATCAAATGTTAGAAATTGAATAGGAGGCGTACATTATGGCATTTGAAGGTTTAGCCGACCGCCTACAGAATACCATTCAAAAAATTAAAGGTAAAGGTAAAGTTACAGAACAGGATGTTAAGGAAATGACACGAGAAGTTCGTCTTGCCCTATTGGAAGCAGACGTAAACTTTAAAGTGGTCAAGGACTTCATCAAAAATATTAAAGAACGAGCAGTAGGACAAGAGGTAATGGAGAGCCTTACACCAGGGCAACAAGTCATTAAGATTGTAAAAGAAGAGTTAACAGCATTAATGGGTGGAGAAGAAAGTAGAATAGCAGCGGCAGATCGTCCGCCAACGGTTATTATGATGGTTGGTTTGCAAGGTGCTGGTAAAACAACGACAACTGGTAAGCTAGCTAATCTATTACGAAAAAAATATAATCGGAAACCATTGCTTGTGGCAGCAGATGTTTACAGACCTGCTGCGATCGACCAACTAGAAACACTTGGAAAGCAATTAGATATGCCTGTTTATTCTGCTGGAACGGATGCAAACCCTGTCGATATTGCGAATGAGGCGCTGGAAAAAGCCAAGGAAGAACATTTAGATTATGTTTTAATCGATACAGCAGGTCGCTTGCATATTGATGGAGATTTAATGGATGAATTAATTCAGATTAAGAATAATGTGAGCCCAGACGAAATCTTTCTTGTGGTGGATGCCATGACTGGCCAGGATGCGGTGAACGTTGCTGAGAGCTTTAACGAACAATTAGATGTATCCGGAGTCGTCTTAACAAAACTAGATGGAGATACACGTGGTGGGGCCGCATTATCGATAAAAGCAGTTACAGACAAACCGATAAAATTTGCAGGGATGGGCGAGAAACTAGATCAATTAGAGGTCTTCCATCCAGAGAGAATGGCATCAAGAATTCTAGGCATGGGGGATGTTCTTTCCTTAATTGAGAAGGCTCAAGATAATGTAGACGAAAAGCGTGCGAAAGAACTTGAGGAAAAAATGCGATCTGCCTCCTTTACGTTTGATGATTTTCTGGAACAGATGGGTCAGGTTCGTAACATGGGACCATTAGAGGATCTTCTAGACATGATCCCTGGTGCTAATAAGATGAAAGGCTTAAAAAATGTTGAATTTGACGAAAAACAAATTGCGCATGTAGAAGCTATTATTCAATCTATGACAGCACAAGAACGTCAGGATCCCAGTCTCCTTAATGCAAGCAGAAGAAAGCGGATTGCACGAGGATCTGGTCGATCTGTTTCGGAGGTTAACCGTCTCATAAAACAATTTGACGAAATGAAGAAAATGATGAAGCAAATGACCAATATGCAACAAGGAAAGAAAGGCAAAAAGGGAAAAAAATCAAAAGGTTTTCAGTTCCCTTTCCTCTAAAATAGAGGAGCAATTTTATTTTTAGTATGTAAGGCAAAAACACTTTACAGGCAACTTAAAATCTGTTACAATTCTATCTTGTGTGAAACATTTATTTGGAGGTGTAAGAAATGGCAGTAAAAATTCGTCTTAAACGTATGGGTTCAAAAAGAAATCCATTTTATCGTGTTGTAGTTGCTGATTCTCGTTCACCACGTGATGGACGTATTATCGAGCAAATTGGAACATATAATCCGGTAGCGAATCCGGTTGAAGTAAAATTAGATGAAGAAAAAGCCCTTGATTGGATGACAAAAGGTGCAAAACCAAGTGATACTGTTCGCAACTTGTTTTCTAAAGAAGGCATCTTAAAAAAATTCCATGATTCAAAAAATCAATAAAGTAGTGTGATTCCATGAAATCCTTAATTGAAACAATTATCGAACCATTGGTTGATCATCCCGAATCTATTGTTGTGACAGAAAAAGAAGAAGAGAATAAAATAGTTTATCATCTTCAAGTACATGAGAATGATGTTGGGAAGGTAATTGGTAAAAATGGACGGATCGCAAAAGCCATTCGGACAGTTGTTTATGCAGCTGGAACGAAAAGCAATAAGAAAGTTTATTTGGATATCATGTAATAGAAGAGAAGGCGCATAGAACCTTCTCTTTTTCTATGGAATTTTTTTCTGCTTCTTATTAGTCAAAGTCTTATATAATTATCGTTTCCTTCTTTATCTTTCGAAGAAGTTTTGCTATTCTTTTATTGAAAAGGTCTTGAATAATTTAGTATAGAAAGGCTGAAATGGATGAAAATTATTCGGAAGGTCGCTGTAAAACAAATTGTTACAGATCAAAGTAAAGCGAAGCTAAGACAAGAATATGATTTGAAAATATTTAAGCTAGAGCAAGAATGTCAACAATTATTATTTGAACAGAAAAAGCTTGAGCAACGTACTGCGAAGAAAAAGGCAGATATTTCAGCGAAATTTCAGAAAGAAATTGCCAATCGAAAAGATCATATTAAATGGTATAAATATAAAATCGAACAATTGGATATACTCCCAATCGGAAATGAAATCAGTGATGGAGAAGTAGAAGCTATGATCGATATAGAAGAAGGTATGAATTGGGATCATATTATGGAGCAAAGATCCATTGTGATCAAGGATGGAATCATTACAAAAATTACATAATTAGGTGATAATGAATATGGAAAATAATTTTTTAAAAGTTGGAAAGATTGTTAATACTCATGGAATAAAGGGTGAAGTCAAAGTCGTTAGAATTACAGATTTTGAACAACGATTTGAGCCTGGATCTACATTATGGATACAACCAAATGAACAGGGAGACTTGTTAAAAGTTGTCGTCGATGCCCACCGGACCCATAAACAATTCGATTTATTACATTTTGAAGAAATGAATAATATTAATGATGTAGAGAAATATAAAGGTTCCTTATTAGTCATTAAAAAGGATCAACTAGATGATGACCTAGAGGAAAATGAATTTTATTACCATGAAATAATAAATTGTATGGTCTTCACAATGGAAAAGGAGCCAATTGGACAAGTAAAAGAAATACTATCCCCTGGCGCAAATGATGTTTGGGTAGTAAAATCAAATAAAGGTAAGGACATTCTCATTCCTTATATTGCGTCTGTTGTCAAACATGTAGACATTGACAAGAAAGAAATCATCATTGAACCTATGGAAGGACTAATTGAATTATGAAGGTAGACATACTGACACTATTTCCTGAAATGTTTGAAGGAGTTTTTCAATCCTCTATCTTAAAAAAAGCAATCGACCAAAACTTTTTACAATATCACTATATTAACTTTAGAGATTATACAGATAATAAACACAACAAAGTAGATGATTATCCATATGGTGGAGGTGCAGGAATGGTGCTAAAGCCTCAACCTATTTTTGATGCCATTGCCTCCATTGAAAAAGAAGAGACGGTAAAGCCGAGAATCATCCTCATGTGCCCACAAGGGGAGCCCTATACCCAAAGAAAGGCAGAGGAACTAGCTAAGGAGGACCACCTTATCTTTATATGTGGACATTATGAAGGTTATGATGAAAGAATTCGAACTGGTCTTGCAACAGATGAAATATCTATAGGAGACTATGTACTGACAGGTGGAGAGCTTGGAGCAATGGTAGTGATCGATAGTGTAGTAAGACTAATTCCTGGTGTGCTCGGGAATGATACCTCGGCAGTGGAGGACTCCTTTTCAACTGGATTATTAGAGCATCCACATTATACAAGACCAGCTGAGTTTCGTGGGATGAAGGTACCTGATGTATTATTATCGGGAAATCATGCGCACATTGACACTTGGCGTAGAAAACAGGCTTTAAAGAGAACCTTTTTGCGAAGGCCAGATCTATTAGAAAATCAATCATTTTCTGTTGAAGAAAAAGAATGGCTAAAACAATGGAAGGAATCCAAAGGAAGTAGTTGAAATTACATTGACATTATGCTATATTGATAGTTGTGCTTAAGTAGAGACTTAAGGTTAAAAAACGGTGTTCCGCTTATGATCATTCGTAAAGAGCATTGGTTTGGAAGGAGTGTAATAGAATGCAAAAATTGATCGAAGAAATTACAAAAGACCAATTACGTACTGATTTACCTGAATTTCGTGCTGGTGATACGGTAAAAGTTCACGTGAAGGTTGTCGAAGGTAACCGTGAACGTATTCAGGTATTTGAAGGTGTAGTAATTAAACGTCAAAATGGTGGCATCAGTGAAACATTTACTGTTCGTAAAATTTCTTACGGTGTAGGAGTGGAACGTACATTCCCAGTGCATTCACCACGTATCGCAAAAATCGAAGTATCTCGTCGTGGTAAAGTTCGTCGTGCGAAGCTTTATTATTTACGTAACCTACGTGGTAAAGCTGCTCGTATTAAAGAAATTCGCTAATGTAACAAAATGTGAAAGGAGCTTGCATTGTCAGGCTCCTTTTTCTTCTATATACAATTATTTCCTTATAAAGTAATTATGCAATCAAAGACTAAATCTACTTAGTTGTTAAGAAAGGAACTTCCTATATGGCATCCAAAAAGAATGATTGGGTCGAATGGATAAAGATTTTGTTGGTAGCTGTAGTCATCATTGTTTTTGTACGAATGTTTATAGCAGTACCAATCGTTGTAGAAGGGCCATCGATGTTACCAACTTTAGAAAATGGAGATCGATTAATTGTAGAAAAACTAAGTGTTACCTTTAATCAGATTGAGCGATTTGATGTCGTGGTCTTCCATGCAACCATGAAGAAGGATTATATTAAACGAGTCATTGGGTTACCTGGTGACAAAATTGAGTACAGAAATGATCAATTGTACGTAAATGACCAACCAGTGGATGAACCATTTCTAGCTGAGGTAAAATCTCAATTAGAAGAAAATACAACTTATACAACTGATTTTTCACTGGAGGAAGACATAAAGGGAAATAAAGAAGTAGTACCTGAAGGACATGTTTTCGTACTTGGGGACAATCGTACGAACTCGACAGATAGTAGGCAATTAGGTTATATTCCGATGGATGATATCGTTGGAGTTGCTAAATTAACGTATTGGCCTATTGACAAGATTAGCTTATTAGAATAATGATATGAGACAATATAGAAATAAGGTGATGATATGACCATTCAATGGTTTCCTGGCCATATGGCAAAAGCACGTAGAGAAGTGCAGGAAAAATTAAAGCTTGTGGATTTTGTCATCGAGCTAGTGGATGCTAGAGCACCATACTCGTCACAGAATCCTATGCTCCAACAACTTCTTAACAATAAATCAAAAATGTTAGTGTTAATGAAAAAAGACTTAGCAGATCAAGAAATCACGGAACAATGGCTACAGTATTTTCAAGCACATACTATAACAGCGGTGACAGCTAATGTGAATAATCGTAAGGATATTCAAACAATAGTCGAAACGGCAAAAAAATTAGGACAGGCTAAGTTGGAACGTTTGAAAAAAAAGGGTGTAAGACCAAGGGCAGCAAGGGCAATGATTATAGGAATTCCAAATGTAGGAAAATCGACATTGATTAATCGTCTTGCCAACAAAAAGATAGCAAAAACCGGTGACCGACCAGGAGTGACGAAAAGTCAACAATGGATTAAAGTGAAAAATGACTTTGAACTATTAGATACACCTGGAATACTATGGCCGAAATTTGAAGAGGAATCTGTTGGACTCCGATTAGCGGCGATAGGTACCATTAAGGATCAGCTACTGCCAATGCAGGAAATTGCTGCATTTATCATTCGATATATGAAGGAATATTACCCAACCAATATAGAGGAGCGCTACCAATTATCAGACCAATTAGAAATGTCGGAAATATTCGAACAGATAGGAACAAGACGAGGATGCCTTGAAGCGGGAGGGTTCGTCAATTACGAAAAAACGGCAGAAGTTATCATCCAGGATTTAAGAAACGGAAAGCTAGGAAATTTAACACTAGAAGAGCCAAATATAGATGACTAAAGGCATTCCATTATAGAAGAATGTCTTTATTTTTTATGAAAAAGTGCCGATATAAAGGGTGACTTATCAAGATGTGTAACATTCGTTACTTTTTAAATAATCTTGAGTGATAACCTTGCCTTACGGTTTAATACAGTGATAAAAGAAAATGAGGTGGAGGATTTGGATACAAAATGGACAGTCCAAAAAGTCAAAGACTATCTATTCAACAGTGAATGTAGTGCTGAAATTATAGAAGAATTTAGACAGGATCATCGCAAGGGTGTACAAAAGCTACTTGTACAATATGATCGGAAGCAAGCCCAAATAGCTAAAGCTATACGGCATTTTGAGCATATGAGTAGTTACGAAAAAAAGCACTGGGAAAAGGGCAAGTTACATATTGTGGGAATAGACGAAGTAGGAAGGGGACCTCTAGCTGGACCAGTTGTGGCGGCAGCGGTTATCTTACCAAAAGAATTTCAACTGATTGGAATTGATGATTCCAAAAAATTAAGTAAAGAAAAACGCGAGGAATTTTACGAGCATATCATCGAACAATCATTAGATTATAATATCGGTATCATTGAACCGAGTGAGATTGACCAAATAAATATCTTTCAAGCAACCAAAAAAGCTATGAGACTAGCTTTAAATGGATTATCCAAAGATATTGAACATATCTTAATTGATGCAATGCAACTAGAAGGACTAGCTTATCCGAGTGACTCCATTATAAAAGGTGATCAAAAGAGTATTTCTATTGCAGCAGCAAGTATTGTTGCAAAGGTTACGCGTGACCGCCTGATGGAAGAACTTCATCTATCTCATCCACACTATGATTTTCATAAAAATAGTGGGTATGGTACAAGGGCTCATATAGAAGCAATTAAGAAATATGGGTTGACTAAACACCATCGAAGAAGCTTTTTAAAATCTTTGACTTAGGAGGGTTATTTATGAGTTTGCAAAATATTGCAAATCCTTTTTCATTAACAAAACCAAGCACCTTAAAGCAATTACCATCATTAAAGCCTGGTCAAATGATTTCTGCAAAAGTATTAGAGCTTTTCCCTAATCAAAAAGCTACCATTCAAGTGAACGGAAAAGAAATAGTAGCACAATTAGAAACAGCCTTGACAGCGAAGAAAAGTTATCTCTTTCAGGTTATATCCGCTGGAGATGTTACAAGAATTAAAAAAATAACCGAAACACCTCAAAAAAATGACGGTAGTATAGATCGCTTACTACAGCAATTAGGAATACCCTCAACGAAAAACAGTCGTTCCTTATTTGCACAAATTGTCGCACAACAGATACCTTTCTCTAATAAAGCAGGTAAGGAATTAGCTCAATTAATTGAGTTAATAGGTGGGAATAATCAAAATCAACAAATCCTTTTAACTATGCTAGCGAAGGACTTACCACTAACAGAAGAAGTTTTTAAAAGTTTGCAGCAAATACTAACACAATCATTAGGAAGTCAAATGAGTGAATTGAATGACATGTTGGAAGTAATGTTGAAACAGAAGTCACTTGTCATGAATGAGAAGCACTTTTCTTTATTATACGATAAATTGCAAGTAATACTCGGTAACAATCTGTTGACTAATGAAGGTAATACGAAAAACTATTTGACTATGAACATCCAAACGATTAATGCATTATTAAAAAAAGCAGGATTATCCAAGGAGATTCCAATTTCTCGATTTTTACAAATAATCGAACAATCGAATTTACAGCATCCATTACTATCTGCTGATCAAATCCAAAAGTCGTTATCAAATAGCGGAATGCTTGCAAAATTGACGAATCATTTATCGTCAGATGATTTGGTAGTCTTACAAAAATGGATAATGACAACTTCTCATTTTCCAATAGAACGCCAAGCTTTAGAAGTCTTACTGCAACACGATTTTCAAGCAATGCAGCATTTATCGACAAAGGATAAAGGCTTACTACAACAGCTATCCCAATCATCCTTCTATTTATTATTAAAAGAGGCAGCCAAACAATTAATGACAAACCAGCCTTTTATTCATCAAGAACAACAACAGAGCTTCGGGCAATTAGTAGGTAGATTGGAGAATGCTCTAGAGAATAATCTACCGATTGGATCAATCAAATCATTAATAGCAAGTCATTCTATTTTTTCTGTATTATTGAAAGGATTATCAGCAGATGATGCCCAATTTATCCGGTCATGGATGGATCAAAATCAGCCATTGAATAATAGTGATCAACGTGCAATACAAATACTTACAAAGGTAATGGGGCAACAATTGACGCAAGATGAAATGTTTGTAGCAAGAGAGATTTTGCAGAGACTCGATCAGATGAATCCGAATGATCCACAATCTGTTAAAAACCATTTTATTACATTAATAAAGCATTTTATAGAAACAAGTGGAATACAGGATGAAGCACAGCTACTTAAACAAAAAGGACAACAGATAGAACCGCTTTCCTTGAAGCAAACACTTCTGCTACTCTCGCAGCATTCCACTGACAGTATCGGGGATAAAATGACTAGATTATTACAAACATTAACAGGATTACAATTACAGATGGTAAATGATCATCAAATGTATGAGCTTAATCTACAAATACCCGCAGAGAAATTAGGTCTTGCAAATGACATAGTGCTACAATTCGCAGGAAAACGAAAAAATGAGAGTGATGAGATTGATCCAGAATATTGCCGAATTCTATTTCACCTTGATTTGAATCAACTAGGGGAAACGATGATTGCCATGTCCATCCAAAAAAGAATCGTCCATATTACGGTCTACAATGATAAAGAGTTAGCTCCACCTCTTTTATCTATGTATAAACCCCAGCTAGAAGAAAGGTTGGAGGAACTTAACTATCAACTTACCTCTGTTGTTTGGAAAAAGATGAGTGATCAACAAATTGGTAAATTACCCCGTCAACCTTATATAAAAGAATCTACACGTACAGAAGGGATTGACTTTCGCATATGAGTAAGGAGAAGCAACAAAAGGCTAAGGCAGCAGCACTCCGATTTGATCGTGATGTAGACAATGCACCTAAGGTTACAGCTGTTGGAAAAGGGTATGTTGCTGAAAATATACTTGAAAAGGCCCTAAAGCATCAGATTCCAATTCAATCAGATCCTACCTTAGTCGAATTACTTTCTGAATTGAACATTAATGAGACAATACCAGAAGAGTTATATCAAGCAGTAGCAGAAGTGTTTGCCTATATTTATCAAATAGATCAACAATCAAAATAGTTACACAGGCCAATCTTTACTATAAAAATGAGATGGAAAGAAGGAAGATTGAAATAAAATGAAGTTTCATATTATTTAGAGTATTTTGTAGACAATTGCTGTCCTTTTTTTATACAATGAGAATGCAGTGATTAATTGATGGGAGGATGGAAGATGAATATTCACGAGTATCAAGGCAAAGAAATTCTGCGTAAATACGGAGTGGCTGTTCCGAATGGGAAAGTAGCATTCACAGTAGAGGAAGCTGTCGATGCTGCCAAAGAATTAGGTACAGAGGTATCGGTAGTTAAAGCGCAAATTCATGCTGGGGGAAGAGGAAAAGCAGGTGGTGTGAAGGTTGCGAAAAATATCGATGAAGTTCGTACATATGCAGATGAAATTTTAGGCAAGACACTTGTCACACATCAAACAGGTCCTGAAGGTAAAGAAGTAAAACGTTTACTTATCGAAGAGGGCTGTGATATTAGAAAAGAATATTACATCGGTTTAGTATTAGACCGTGCTACTTCAAGAGTTACGATGATGGCTTCAGAAGAAGGCGGTACAGAAATCGAAGAGGTGGCTGCCGAAACACCTGAGAAAATTTTTAAAGAAGAGATCGATCCTGTTACTGGATTAATGCCATATCAAGCGAGACGCCTTGCTTTTAATATCAATATTCCAGAAGAATATTTATCGAAAGCGGTTAAATTTATGCTCGGATTATACAAGGTATTTATCGAGAAGGATTGTTCTATCGCAGAAATCAATCCATTAGTGACAACTGGTGATGGAGAAGTATTAGCACTAGATGCGAAATTAAACTTTGATGATAATGCATTATTCCGTCAAAAGGATATTGTCGAATATCGCGATTTAGAAGAAGAGGATGAGAAAGAAATAGAAGCATCCAAATATGACTTAAGTTATATTGCTTTAGATGGAAATATTGGTTGTATGGTAAATGGAGCAGGACTTGCCATGGCCACAATGGATATTATCAAACACTACAATGGTGATCCAGCCAACTTCTTAGATGTTGGGGGCGGTGCGACAGCAGAAAAGGTAACAGAAGCCTTTAAGATTATCTTATCGGATAAAAATGTAAAGGGCATTTTTGTTAATATTTTCGGTGGTATTATGAAATGTGATGTCATTGCAGAAGGGGTAGTCCAAGCTACGAAAGAAGTGGGCTTGAAGATTCCACTCGTTGTCCGTCTTGAGGGTACTAATGTCGATGCTGGAAAGAAAATTCTGGCTGAATCTGGTTTAAACATTACACCAGCAGAGTCAATGGCTGATGGTGCCGAAAAAATTGTCTCATTAGTAAACCAAGCTTAATAGAGTTGTTTTAAGGAAGAAGCGCAGAGGAGCGTGCTGATCTTCATAGCTCTATAGGTTATCACAGTCCAGAATTTTATAAATTCCTAGAAAGTGAATAAGGAGGAACCATTACATGAGTGTTTTTATTAACAAAGATACAAAAGTGCTTGTTCAAGGTATTACTGGATCAACTGCACTTTTCCATACTAAACAAATGCTAGAATATGGAACGAAAATTGTCGCTGGTGTAACACCAAAAAAAGGTGGGCAAGAAGTAGAAGGTGTACCTGTATTCAATACAGTAGAAGATGCGGTTAAAGAGACAGGAGCGAATGCATCAGTTATTTACGTGCCTGCGCCATTTGCAGCAGATGCTATCATGGAAGCAGTAGATGCAGAACTTGATTTGGTTATTTGTATTACGGAGCATATTCCTGTTATGGATATGGTCAAAGTTAAGCGCTATATGGAAGGAAAGAAAACGAGATTAGTAGGTCCGAATTGTCCTGGTGTTATTACTCCAGAAGAATGTAAAATAGGTATTATGCCTGGGTATATTCACAAAAAAGGTCATATCGGAGTTGTTTCCCGTTCAGGAACATTGACGTATGAAGCAGTTCATCAATTATCAGAAGAAGGATTTGGCCAATCAACAGCTGTTGGTATTGGTGGGGACCCTGTAAACGGAACAGATTTTATTGATGTTTTAAAGGCGTTTAATGATGATCCCGAAACAGAAGCGGTTATGATGATTGGGGAAATTGGAGGAACAGCGGAGGAAGAAGCAGCAGAATGGGTAAAAGCTAATATGACCAAACCTGTTGTTGGCTTTATTGGTGGACGTACGGCACCTCCAGGTAAGCGAATGGGGCATGCAGGTGCGATCATTTCTGGAGGTAAAGGAACCGCTGAAGAGAAAATTAAAGTAATGAACAGCTGTGGTATCCAAGTGGCAGAAACACCATCTGTGATGGGTGAAACACTCATTAAAGTCCTCAAAGAAAAAGGACTCTATGACAAATGTAAGACACATTAATGTTTACTAGGAAGAGATAGCTTCCCTTATCTCTTCCTTATTTAAATCAAAGGACGTGAATAGATGGATAAAAAAAGCTTAAGACTCCTACATTTAAAACAAATTAGAGGGGTTACGAGACCAATTATTTGGAAACTGTTAAAGTCAGACCCTCAACTTCAAAACATATATGATTACAATTTGAAAGATTTGCGAGATATCCTTCGTGTAGATCCGCAAAGAGCAGAAGCACTTTATCAAGGATTACATCAGACCTCGTTACAAAAAGAAATTCTACAAGACCTACAACAATATCAAGCTATTACCATTTTTGATAAGAATTATCCACCACAGCTCCGCTTTATCCCAGATCCTCCTCTTAGCTTATACTTAAAAGGAAATATAGATATATTGACACATCAACCGAATATCAGTATTGTAGGTACACGCTATCCCTCTGATGCTGCAAAAACCATTATGCAAACATTATTGAAGCCTTTAATTAATGAAAAATGGCTATTGGTAAGCGGAATGGCCCTTGGTATTGATGGTTATGTGCATGAATTAGCCATGAAATACGATTCTCCTACAATTGCGGTGCTTGGTAGTGGTTTCCGTCATGTCTATCCTAAACAGCATGTGGAAATGTATCAAAACCTATCCAGGCATAATCTCGTCATTTCTGAATATCCTCCATATAAAACACCTCAAAAATACCATTTTCCCGAAAGAAATCGCATCATAAGTGGATTAACGTTTGGTACTTTAGTGATAGAAGCAAAAGAAAAGAGTGGTTCATTGATAACTGTTGACCAAGCATTAGAACAAGGGAGAGAAGTTTTTGCAGTACCTGGTTCTGTTTTATGCCCAACTAGCAGAGGGTGTAATCAATTAATCAAGGACGGTGCAAAATCAGTGCTTACAGGACAAGAAATAATCGAGGAATGGCATGATCAAAAAGTTAAATGGATCGAAATATTAAACCATTCACCACAATCTTAACTAGTATCTAAGCGGTAGCTAAATGGGTAAATGACTAAATAAAAGGAGTTTTTTTACATTTAATTACTGAAGGATATTTTTTATTCATTATTTGACAAATCATACAAAAGTATTTAATAATAGGGAAGATTTATCTTATTCATTAAAAGAGAAATAGTTGAATAAAATTTGAAATTTCGATAATGTACTATTTAATAGGAAGTAACCTCTTGGGAGGGTTAGAATTTATGGCACAATATCTAGTAATCGTCGAATCACCTGCTAAAGCTAAAACAATTGAAAGATATTTAGGTAAAAGATATAAAGTAAAAGCATCGATGGGGCACATTCGAGATTTACCTAAAAGTCAAACAGGGGTAGATGTCGAAAACAATTTTGAACCAAAGTATATTACAATTAGAGGAAAAGGTCCGGTTTTAAAAGAACTAAAAACAGCTGCCAAAAAAGCAGATAAAGTTTTTCTAGCAGCCGACCCCGACCGCGAGGGAGAAGCTATTGCATGGCATTTAGCTCATAGCTTAGACATTGATATACATTCAGATTGCCGAGTGGTGTTTAATGAAATTACTAAGGATGCAGTTAAAGATTCCTTTAAGCATCCGAGAAAAATTAATATGGATCTAGTCGATGCACAACAAGCCAGAAGAATATTAGATCGTTTAGTTGGTTACAATATCAGCCCGCTATTATGGCAAAAGGTCAAAAAAGGGCTTAGTGCAGGAAGAGTGCAATCAGTTGCTGTTAAGATGATTATCGACCGAGAAAATGAAATAAAGAATTTCAAGCCGGAGGAATATTGGAGTATCCAGTCTCTCTTTTCTAAGGATGGCCAACAATTTGAAGGCAATTTCTATGGTTCTAATGGGAAAAAAGTAGAATTAAAAACAAAAGAAGATGTAGATAAAATTTTAGCAAAATTGAAGGGTGACTACTTTTTAGTAGATAAAGTTAATAAAAAAGAAAGAAGACGAAATCCTTCACCAGCATTTACTACATCCTCCCTTCAACAGGAAGCAGCTAGAAAATTGAATTTCAGAGCTCGAAAAACAATGATGATTGCACAGCAATTGTATGAAGGAATAGATTTGGGTAAAAAAGAAGGTGGAATCACCGGACTTATTACCTATATGCGTACCGATTCTACGAGAATCTCAACCACTGCACAAAACCAAGCGAGAGATTTTGTTGATCAAAAGTATGGGAAATCCTATATAGGCTCTAACAAACAAGCTAAGAAAAGTGAAGGCGTACAGGATGCGCACGAGGCAATTCGACCGACAAATAGCTTTCGTGATCCACAGTCATTAAAAAATGTACTATCAGGAGATCAGCTTAAACTGTACAAACTAATTTGGGAACGATTTATTGCTAGTCAAATGGCCCCTGCTGTTATGGATACAATGACTGTTCATTTGCTAAATGAAGGAATAGAATTTCGTGCTACAGGATCGAAAGTTAAATTTAAAGGCTTTATGAAGGTTTATATTGAGGGTAGTGATGATCAGGAAAATAAACAAGAGAAGTGGCTACCAGAAATAGAAGAAGGAATTAAAGTAAAATCGGAAAAAATGGAACCTAGTCAGCATTTTACTCAACCTCCTCCGAGATATACAGAGGCGAGACTTGTTAAGACAATGGAGGAAAAGGGAATTGGACGACCTTCAACCTATGCCCCTACACTGGACACCATTCAGAGACGAGGCTATGTAGCGTTAGACAATCGTCGATTTGTTCCAACTGAGTTGGGAGAAATCGTAAGTTCTTTAATGGAAGAGTTTTTCCCTGAGATTATCGATGTCGCTTTTACAGTCAAAATGGAAGATGACTTGGATGCGATTGAAGAAGGGAAAACGGAATGGATAAGAATTATTGATCAGTTTTACCAAGGGTTTAGTCAACGCCTTTCCAAAGCTGAAGAAGAAATGGAAAAGGTTGAAATTAAAGACGAACCTGCAGGAATTAATTGTGAAAAATGCGGACATGAAATGGTCTACAAAATGGGGAGATATGGCAAATTTCTTGCCTGCTCTAATTTTCCTGACTGTCGAAATACAAAACCGATATTAAAAGAGATCGGAGTAAAGTGTCCTAAATGTAAGGATGGAAATATTGTAGAACGAAAAACAAAACGGAAAAGAGCCTTTTATGGATGCGATAATTATCCGGAATGTGATTTCATCTCATGGGATAAACCTATTGGACGAAATTGTCCAAAATGTCATACGATGCTCGTCGAGAAGAAAAGTAAAAAAACGGCACAAGTACAATGTCCTCATTGTGATTATAAAGAAGAGGCACAGAGCTAAACAGTTTGAACTTGCTATCTAATACTGATAGCAAGTTTTTGTTTTTTTAAGGTAAGTAAGCATAAAAATATGACTCAATAGATAAGGAAAAGCGCAATGGGCCAGTTTTAAAGCTGAATGAAAGCTGACTAAATACGGACTATGCGTTAAGGCGTCGGCATACCCCTATGAAGGGGGCATGATTCCTTTATCTCAGTTGGTTTGCACCAGTCGCTACGTTTTAAACAGGCGCCTAGCGCTTTTGTTCTTCGCCTTTATATTTTAGGGAGGTACCTTTTTGATTGGTCTAGACAAGAAATAGGTGATACAATGGAATGGACACGGTAATAATATAATTATCGTTTTATGATTTAACTTGATGGGAATAGAATAGTATAAAGGTTAAAGATTTGACAAATTGGTTAACGAACTTGCGATACACTTAGGATTATGATAAGATTTTATCGCTTATTAGAGGTGAAAAATGGAACCCTTTACGAAGGAATGGTTACTTTATTTAGATTACTTACAAATAGAAAAGAATGCTGCGAAGACCACGATTCAAACATATCAAAAGGATGTAGAACATTTTTTTCAATTTATGTACAAAGAGAACATGACTAGACTACAAGAGGTGGATCACAACATCGTGAGAAATTATTTGTCTCAGTTATACGAAAGTGGTCTTTCCAAGCGCTCCGTCACTAGACATATATCGACACTTAGAAGTTTTTATAAGCTTCTTGTAAGGGAAGCGGTTGTCGATTCAAACCCTTTTCAGCATATAACCCTACCTAAAAACTCTAAGCCAATTCCTGGTTTCTTATTCCAAGAAGAGCTCGACACCATATTTTCTACTATTGATCGTACGACAGCATTAGGACAAAGAGATGCCGCGTTATTAGAATTGTTATATGCGACCGGAATTCGTGTAAGTGAATGCGCCAGTTTAAAAATAGAAAATATTGATTTTAGCTTAAAGACGATTTTAGTATTAGGAAAAGGGGATAAAGAAAGATATATCCCTTTTGGTGAGTTTGCAGAAGATGCTTTAAAAACATACATAAATGATGGACGTAACCAGCTAATGGGAAGTAAAAGCATTCCAAGTAATTTTGTGTTTTTAAATGCAAAAGGAAGCCCACTTACTGTAAGAGGAATGCGATTAATTCTAAGTAAAATGGTAAAAAAGGCTGGGCTTACCATCCACTTACACCCCCATAAATTACGTCATACATTTGCTACACACATGCTAAACAATGGGGCAGATCTTAGGGCAGTTCAAGAATTATTAGGCCATTCAAATTTATCTTCAACACAGATATATACGCATGTTACAAAGGATAGATTAACAAGTATCTATCAATCGGCACATCCGAGAGCAAAAAATAGTAATAAATAGGAGGTATCGTGATGAATGAACTGAATCAATTACATGCAACAACTATCTTTGCTATACAGCACAATGGTAAAGCAGCAATGTGTGGAGACGGCCAGGTAACACTTGGGAATCAAGTTGTAATGAAACACACGGCTAAAAAGGTGAGAAGAATATTTAAAGGAAGAGTTTTAGCAGGATTTGCTGGATCTGTTGCAGATGCGTTTACTTTATTTGAAAGCTTTGAAGCAAAATTAGAGAGTTATGATGGTAACTTATCAAGAGCTGCTGTTGAATTAGCCAAAGATTGGCGTAATGATAAATATTTACGGAAATTAGAAGCCATGTTAATCGTAATGAATGAGAAGGAGCTTTTACTCGTTTCAGGTACAGGTGAAGTGATTGAACCAGATGATGGAATACTAGCGATAGGCTCAGGTGGTAATTATGCACTAAGTGCAGGAAGAGCATTGAAGAAGCATGCTTCCCACCTCAGTGCAAAAGAAATCGCAAAGGCTTCCTTAGAGACTGCTGGAGAAATATGTGTATTTACCAATGATCAATTAGTTTTAGAAGAGCTTTAAGGAGGAGAATCATGTCAATAAATTTAACACCTAAACAAATCGTGGAAAAATTAAATGCCTATATCATTGGCCAAGAAAGTGCAAAAAAGGCTGTTGCTGTTGCCTTAAGAAATCGATATCGAAGAATGCAATTAACAGAAGAGCTAAGAAATGAAATCGTTCCAAAGAATATTTTAATGATCGGTCCAACCGGGGTAGGAAAAACGGAAGTAGCTAGAAGATTAGCTAAATTAGTTGGAGCCCCTTTTGTTAAAGTGGAAGCAACAAAATATACGGAAGTTGGTTATGTTGGACGGGATGTCGAATCGATGATTAGGGATCTAGTTGAAACATCTGTACGAATGGTTAAAGAAGAAGAAATGGAGCTCGTAAAGGGAAAAGCAGAGGAGGAGGCGAATAAGCAACTTGTAAAATTATTAGTACCAGATAAAAGAAAGGCAAATCATTCGAAAAATCCATTTGAAATGTTCTTAAACCCCAATCAACAAAAATCTAATGATACAGAAGAGGAATCAAGTGAACAAGCGGAAACGATGAAACAAAAAAAACAACAAATGAAAAGCCTATTGGATCTAGGAGAACTTGAAGATAATATCGTTTCAATAGAGGTAGAGGAACAAACGCCATCTATGTTTGATATGCTACAAGGATCGGGAATGGAACAAATGGGAATGAATATGCAAGATGCACTAGGTCAATTCATGCCAAAGAAAAAGAAGAAACGAAAATTGAAAGTAAAGGAAGCAAGAAAAATATTAACACAGCAAGAAGCACAAAAGTTAATCGATATGGATGAAGTGACACAAAAAGCAATCGAGCGAGCGGAACAGACAGGTATTATATTTATCGATGAAGTGGATAAAATTGCTGTCAAGCAAGAGCAATCCGCCACCGTTTCTAGAGAAGGTGTCCAACGAGATATCTTACCAATTGTCGAGGGATCCTCCATTGTAACGAAATATGGACCAGTAAAAACGGATCATATGTTGTTTATTGCAGCAGGGGCGTTTCATATGGCAAAGCCATCGGATTTAATTCCAGAACTTCAAGGAAGGTTTCCCATTCGTGTAGAATTTGAGAAATTGGCAGTAGAAGATTTCGAACGAATATTGATAGAACCTTCTAATGCGTTATTAAAGCAATATAAGGCACTGTTAGAAACGGAAGGAATCACCATAGAATTTGACCAAAAGGCGATTACTCGAATAGCAGAAATCGCATATGAGGTGAATCAAGAGACAGATAATATTGGTGCAAGAAGGTTGCATACTATCCTAGAGAAATTACTGGAAGAACTATCTTTTGAAGCTTCAGAGATTGGGATTGGCAATATACAAATTACTGAAAATTATGTCAATGAGAAACTTAAATCTATTGCGAAAAATAAAGACTTAAGCGAATTTATTTTATAGATGGAAGGTGCAATAAATGAAATTATTAGATAAAACAAGGGAAATAAATGCGATGCTTCAGAAGACGAGGGGAAAATCAGTTGATTTTACAGAAATGTCAAATACATTACGAGACGTAATTGATGCAAACATATTTATCGTTAGTCGTAAAGGTAAGCTTTTAGGATTTTCCATTAATCAACAAATCGAAAATGAACGTATGAAGAAAATGCTAGAGGAGAGACAATTTCCAGTAGAATATACGGAAAATTTATTTCATATTACTTCAACCACGACTAATTTAGATATTAACAGTGAATATACAGCTTTTCCTGTTGAGAATAAAGAGCTTTTTAGAACTGGGCTAACGACTATAGTACCAATTATAGGTGGTGGAGAAAGACTAGGAACTTTAATTCTTAGTCGTTTATCTGATAGCTTTAATGAGGATGATCTAATTTTAGCGGAAAACGGCGCGACAGTAGTTGGGATGGAGATTCTCCATGAGAAAACAGAGCAAATAGAATTAGAAGCCAGAAGGACTGCTATTGTGCAAATGGCGATTAATTCGCTCTCCTATAGTGAATCAGAAGCTATTTCACATATATTTCGAGAGCTTGATGGTAAGGAAGGATTGTTAGTAGCTAGCAAGATTGCAGATCGGGTTGGCATTACAAGATCTGTTATCGTAAATGCATTAAGAAAGCTTGAAAGTGCTGGTGTCATCGAATCTAGGTCTCTTGGGATGAAAGGGACCTACATTAAGGTACTAAATGATTATTTCCTAAAGGAACTCAAATTATAAGAAAAATCTAAGGATTCAATATATTCTAGTTAAAATTTCACGCTTTCATACAGAAAAAGAAATCTGCTCCTAGGCAGTTTTCTTTTTTTTTTGACAAATTCCTGATTAAAAGCCTACAATAATGGTATTATATACCTATATAAATTAAGCCTTAAAGACTAAAATGTAAAAATAAATCAAACTTTAACAAAAATATTACAATTTGTCATAGACAATAGGTAATATTTATCTTACAATATTCGATAGGCGCATTATTTTTATGTCGGTTTTTAGAGAAATAAGGAGGAAATTAGCATGTCTTTTTTCGGAAATACGATAAATTCCCTAGAAAATTCTTTAGATTATGCCTCTATGAAAAATAGTACAATAGCTAATAATATTTCTAATGCAGATACACCTAACTACAAAGCAAAAAATGTGAATTTTAAAAATGTCCTAAATAAGACTTTAGAAGGTGATTTTTCACCCACTCAAACAAACGAGCGACATATTTCTTTTGGATCAGAAGAAGCACAACCTTATACAATTACAACTAATCGTTCCACAACTTATAACCATAATGGCAATAATGTTGATATAGATAAAGAAATGACGGAATTAGCTAAAAATCAAATCTATTATCAGGCATTGGTAGACCGTATGAATGGGAAGTTTAATAGTTTACAAACAGTTATAAGGGGAGGAAGGTAATTATGTCGATCTTTCATTCTATTAATACAAGTGGGAGTGGCTTGACAGCACAGAGACTAAGAATGGATGTCATTTCTTCAAATATTGCAAATATGGATACTACTCGTGCAACAGTCAATGAAAATGGTGAATATGAACCATACCAGAGAAAAATGACCGTATTTCAGCAAAGAGGGGAAGGATTCTCTACACTTCTCCAATCCGCTAGAAACAGTCAATCAACCCGGGGAAGTGGTGTTAGAGTGACGGAAATTACGGAGGATGAAACAGAGCCTTTTAAATTAGTTTATAATCCGAATCACCCTGATGCGAATGAAGAGGGTTATGTAGAAATGCCTAATGTCGATCCACTTAAAGAAATGGTCGATATGATGAGTGCCACAAGATCTTATGAGGCTAATGTCACAGCATTAAATGCATCCAAAACCATGCTGATGAAAGCATTGGAAATAGGTAGGTAATAGCAGGGGAGGGATAAGTTTTGGTAACTAACACTTTTTTAAATATTAATCATGTCTCAAATATGAATCAAACTAATCAATCCAATCAGAGCAGTTCCATTTCTGTAGGTGAAGCACAGCAGCAATTTTCTAATAGTTTAAAAAATGCCATTGAACAAATCAATAAAGCTCAAAATGAATCAGATGTAAAAACAGAAGCATTAGCCAAAGGCCAAATTGACGATTTGCATGATGTTATGATTACTGCTCAAAAAGCTAGTATCGTACTGCAAACAGGAGTTGAAGTCCAAAGGAAAGTTATCGATGCCTACAATGAAGTAATGAGAATGCAGGTTTAATCTACATAAATGATGTAAGTAACTAGTTTCTGGGGGCAAAAAATGAACGAGAAATTGAAGCAATATAGTTTAAAATTCAAAGAATATTATAAGTCCATGGCAAAGTGGCAGAAAGGTGTGCTTTTTGGTGGACTCGGTTTTATTATCATATTACTTTTGGTAATCAGTTTTCTATCAACTTCCGATAAGCTTGTACCTTTATATAATGAATTGTCTCTTCAAGAAGTAGGTCAAATTAAGGAAGAGTTAGATGCAAGATCTATTCCTTACGAACTAACGGAAGCTGGTACAACGATTGAAGTACCTGAGGAACAGGCAGAATCTTTACTCGTTGATCTTGCCGCACAGGGAATTCCTGATAGTGGTAGTATCGATTATTCCTTTTTTGCTGAAAACAGCTCATGGGGAGTGACAGATAATGAATTCGATGTAATGAAACTAGATGCCATGCAAACAGAGATAGCGAATTTAATTTCACAAGTTAATGGAATTAAAAGTGCAGAAGTAATGATCAATGTCCCGAAGGATCCTGTTTTTGTCAGTGATCAGCAACAAGAGGCATCCGCATCTATTGTCATTCAGTCAGAGCCGGGGTATCAATTTGAACCAAGTCAAATTAATACCCTGTATCACCTTGTTTCTAAATCTGTACCAAATCTACCAACTGAGAATATTGTCATCATGGATCAAAATTTTGAATATTACGATCTAAATAGTCAAAATTATGCAACGGAAGGAAGCTCATTTACTAATCAACTGGAAATGAAAAATGATATCGAACGAGACATCGAAAAAAGGGTACAAAAAATGCTTGGGATGATGATCGGTATGAATAAGGTCGCCATTTCAGTGACAACAGATATCGATTTTACCCAAGAAAAAAGAGTGGAGCAATTAGTTGAACCGGTCGATGAGGAGAACGATACACTTCCAGTTAGTATTGAGACCATTACAGAATCATTTACTGGTGCTCAGCCTGAGGAAGGTGCAGTTGGGGTAGAAGAGGGGGAGATTGCCAACTACCCCGCGGGTACAGAAGGACAAGTTGGGGATTATGAAATGGTAAAGGAATCTGTTAACAATGAGTTTAATAGAATTCAACGAGATATAGTAGAAAGTCCCTATAAAATTCGAGATTTAGGAATACAAGTAGCGATAGATAACACCAGGATCGGAGAAAATGGAGAAGTAGAACAGTTAAGTGCAACCGAACAACAGGCAGTAGAAGATAGTGTTGCTTCTATATTAAACTCAATGATTTCCACGACGGTAGACCAAACATATGAAGAAGTAACACCAGAAGAAGCCGTTTCTATCGTATTCCAACCATTTAGTGGAACAGATCAATCATTAGAACAAACTACGGTACCATCTATTCCGATTTGGGTCTATATCGTTGGTGGTGTACTATTGGCGGTGATTATCCTGCTAATTTGGTTGTTAAGAAGAAAACCAACACCAGAAGAAGAAATTGAAGAAATCGAAACAGAAGAAGTGTTCCATGAAGAGCTACCTCCACTTATGCAAGAGGATAATTCTGATAGCTCGAAAAGAAGAAAACAATTAGAAAAATATGCTCAGGATAAACCAGAGGAATTTGCTAAATTACTTCGCAGTTGGATTTCAGAGGATTAAGAAGGGGGTTAATGTAAATGGCGAAACGAAAACAAGCACTTACTGGTAAACAAAAAGCTGCTATTTTGTTAATCTCTCTAGGACCTGATGTCTCAGCTCAAGTATATAAATATTTAACACCTGAAGAAATTGAAAGACTAACTCTTGAGATTTCTTCCGTCAAGAAGGTAGACACAGCACAAAAAGATGATATATTAGCAGAATTTCAAGAAATAGCTATGGCTCAAGATTATATTTCACAGGGTGGGATTGGCTATGCCAAAACTGTATTAGAAAAAGCATTAGGTGAAGAGAAGGCAACCGATATTCTAAATCGACTAACCTCCTCGTTACAGGTGAAGCCATTTGATTTTGCGAGAAAGGCAGAACCATCGCAAATCATCAATTTTATTCAAAATGAACACCCACAAACAATAGCCCTAGTTCTATCTTACTTAGATTCGGAGCAGGCAGCACAAATTTTGTCAGATTTGCCTACAGAGTTACAGGCAAGTATCGCGAAGAGGATTGCACTTATGGATTCTACTTCACCTGAAATCATTTCCGAGGTTGAACAAATATTGGAACGAAAATTGTCTACTACTGTGACACAAGATTATACACAAACAGGTGGGATTCAAGCTGTTGTGGAGGTTCTAAATGGAGTAGATAGGAGCACGGAACGAACAATTCTCGATGCTTTAGAAATAGACGATCCAGAACTCGCAGAAGAAATCAAGAAACGTATGTTTGTATTTGAGGACATTGTTACCTTGGACAATCGAGCAATTCAACGTGTTATTCGTGAGGTCGACAATGATGACTTGCGTCTTTCACTTAAAGTATCTAGTGATGAAGTTAAAGAAATCATGTTCCACAATATGTCTACAAGGATGGCAGAAACATTTAAAGAAGAGATGGAATTCATGGGTCCAGTTAGACTACGTGATGTGGAGGAAGCTCAATCCCGTATTGTTTCTGTTGTTAGAAGATTAGAAGAAGTTGGAGAAATTGTCATTGCAAGAGGTGGAGGGGATGATATTATTGTCTAATCAAGACGAACTAGCTCTCCCTACAAAAAAAATTAATATTAAGAAAATCCAAACTTCTGTTAAGAAGGATACTTCAAACACAGATACATTAGAGAAAGATTTACAATCCCGCATGGAAGAAATAGAAAAAAAAGAAAGAGAGATAAACGATAAATTTGATAGTACTGAACGAGAGATAGCTAGACAAAAAGAAGAGTGGAAGGAATTAAGAACTCGTTATATAGAAGAAGCACAGCAGGAAGGTTATAAAAAAGGCTTCGAAAAAGGGGAAACAGATAGCATTCAACAATATCGTAATCTGATAGATCATGCGAACCAAATCATTATGCAGGCACAAATCGATGCCGATAATATACTGTCTCAAAGTGATGAGAAAATATTACAAATTTCGATGACTGTTGCAGAGAAAATAATGAATCAGACCTTAACAGAAAATAGTCATTCTTTCCTGAATATTGTACATAAAGTCATCGAGATGGTGAAAGAACAGCCGGTTATAAAGGTTTATGTTCACGATATGGATTATTCACTCCTTCTGGATAGTAAGGATGAATTAGTTGCGATTACGAATCAACAAGCAGAGTTAATTATTTTCACAGATCCAGAGCTTCAAAAAGGACAAGTAATCATAGAGACACCTTATGGTAGGATTGATGCATCTATCACGACTCAATTAAATGAAATAAGAAATAGGCTTTTTAATGTAGTGGAGGAGATTAGCCGTGAACATCCAAGCAATCCTTGATGAAATTGAACAAATTGATTCCTATAAACGTTTTGGAAAGGTAGAACGGGTTGTAGGACTACTAATTGAGTCACGCGGGCCTAAAGCAAGAATCGGCGAAGTCTGTTACATTCATACAGATAAAAGCTCAGAAAAAATTACGGCAGAGGTAATTGGATTTGATGAAGAAAAGGTGCTTTTAATGCCATATTCGGCAGTTAGTAATATTTCTTCAGGTTGCTTAGTAGAAGCAACAAAGCAATCTCTCTCCATTAAAGTGGGAAGATCTTTAATTGGGAAGGTAATTGACTCGACTGGAAATCAATTAGATGGGACAAAATTACCAAAAGGCCTCATCGATTATCCAACAGAACAAGCACCACCTAACCCTTTGAGTAGACCCCGGATTAGTGAGCCTATTGAAGTAGGGGTCAAGGCAATTGATACAATGCTTACGGTTGGTAAAGGTCAGAGAATTGGTATTTTTGCTGGAAGTGGAGTAGGTAAAAGTACCTTAATGGGAATGATTGCACGTAATAGTGAGGCCGATCTGAATGTGATTGCATTAATTGGTGAACGTGGTCGAGAGGTTAATGAATTTATTGAGAAGGATCTAGGTGAGGAAGGATTGAAAAAATCCATTGTTGTTGTGGCAACTTCCGATCAATCTGCATTAATGCGAATAAAAGGTGCTTACACAGCAACTTCGATAAGTGAGTATTTCCGAGATTTAGGATATCAAGTAAACTTAATGATGGATTCTGTGACAAGGGTAGCAATGGCCCAAAGAGAGATTGGGCTTGCTATTGGAGAGCCTCCGACAACGAAAGGATATACACCATCAGTCTTTGCATTACTTCCTTCTTTGCTAGAGCGAACAGGCACGAGTGATAAAGGTACCATCACAGCATTTTATACAGTTTTGGTAGACGGAGATGATTTCAATGAGCCAATTGCTGATACGACAAGAGGGATTTTGGATGGGCATTTTATCCTAGATCGGAAGCTAGCAGGAAAAGGACAATTTCCGGCCATTAACATTTTACAGTCTGTAAGTCGTGTGATGAATGAGATCATTGATCCTGATGTGTTAAAACATGTACAAAAAATCCGATCAGTGCTTGCTACCTATGAGGACAATGAAGAATTAATTCAGATCGGTGCTTATAAAAAAGGCTCCAATCAACTAGTAGATGAAGCAATTCAATTACAGCCCAAAATAGTAGAGTTTCTTAAACAACGGATGGAAGAAAATATTGACAGGGAAGATGCCCTTAAGCAATTGAAGGCTTTAGCTTCAGGAGGGAATAGCTTTTGAGAAATACAGTTGGACTTGAAAAAATAAGAAAAATAAGAGACAACGAAAAAAATCAAGCACAAATGATTTATGAGCAAGCAGTCAATGACTTTGAAATAAAAGCTCAAAAACTTTTTGATTTATTAAAAAGAAAAGAAACCATTGAAGACAAGTACACACAATCCCTAACGACAGGGACAAGTGCAGAAATGCTTCAGTCCTATAATGATTATTTAAATTATTTAACACCTTCCATCCTTGAGTTACAAAAGCAAGTTGCAAACGCGAGGGATAAAATGCAATATTTTCAGCAGAATTTATCGAACCAATTTCAAGAACTGAAAAAGATTGAGAAATTGATCCATAAAAAAGAAATCACAAGGGTCGAAAGCGAGAAAAGACAGGAAGCTATTCAAATGGATGAAATATCTATGAGAAAGTATTTGATCAATAAGGGTAGGTGAAGAAATGGCTACCAATCCCAATCGTGACAAAAAAGAAAAAAAACCAGGGTTTTTTCAGTGGCTAATCGTTATCATTGTTCCATTATTATTTGCTCTAATTGTTGCACTAATCATTCTAAATATCATGGGTGTAGATGTGGTCGGAAAAACAAAAGAAGCCTTAAACAAAATCCCTTTCTTGGAAGAAAGGGTAACGACAGACCTTGAGGCCTTACACGAACGTCAGCTTTCCGAAAAGAATGAGGAACTAAATATGTTGCAACAACAGGTGGAAGGATTAGAAGCAGAGGTTGAATCAAAAGAACAAACGATTACGGAATTAGAAGAAGAAGTAGCAGGACTAACGAAAGAAATGAAAGAAAGTGAAGAGGAAGCAACAGAGGAGCCAGATGAGAAATGGAAAGAAGTGGCTACATCATATAGTGAGATGAAACCAAAAAATGCTGCCTCTATTTTAGAAAAAATGGAAAAAAGCATCGTTATTTCTATCTTGAAACAAGTGGATGCAGAGGTTCGCGGTGAAATACTTGCAGCAATGGATCCAGAAATAGCAGCTTCATTTACAGAGTCGTTCCTAGTTGAATAACACACATTAGAAAGGAGGTGACACCAATGATCACACCAAATGTATCCATCATGGCACCAAAGTCAATGGAACCTTCTCTGAAGCAAGATCAAGGGGAAGCATCGGTATTTAAAAATATACTACTAGCGAATAGCACATCTGACTTGAGTGTAGATAAGATGTCATCAGATATAGTGGTTAACCAGGAGGATTCCATAAGAGAGAAATTATTGAGTGAAGACCTAGTAAATGTACTTAAATCAGGAGATATCCTAATGGAAGACCTATTCCAACTACTAGAATTGGATGAAGAAATGCAAAAAAGAGTGAAAGAACTCGTTGATGAAATTCAAGCATCAAATCCATTATTAGAGATCGAAGCATTGGAAGAACTAATAAGTCTTTTAAAAAGCTTAGAAACTAGTGAAGATATTCGTTCTCCTGAGAAGTTTTTTCAAAATCTACTGATAACGAACCATTCTAGTACAGTGGTAGGTTCATCTGCACTTGTGCCTATGGCGCAAACGTTAGATAAAAAGGAAGTTCAGTCATCATGGGAAGGGATTCAGAAACTCCTTAATAAAATGGAAAATGGTTCTATTACCTTGCGTGAACAAAAGCAGATGTTTCTTTATTTGCAACAGTGGAGCAATTTTCAAAAGCAAAACCCACAAGCTATCCAGACGATCATGAGTGATTTACAAGAGAGCAAAGTAGCTAAGGTATGGAGTTCCCTTATAGAAAATTATCAGAGTCGTTCCTCTCTAACGGAGCATTATGGAGGGAATAAAAAAGTAACCCAACAGGATTTAGTAAACTGGATGAAGCATGCGATCCAAAGCTATGAATCACAAAGTGAAAGTAACTCACTTAAACAGACTTCGCCTATTATCTCTACAGGTCCTGTGCATTCAAAAATTCAGCAATACATTATCTATACGCAACAAACCAATACCGATAATGAGATGGTGCAGAAACAGTTATTAGATCAATTTCAGCAGATAATGGTCAAAAGTAACTTTTTGCAACGAGGTAATGGTATAAACCAACTAATGGTACGATTACAGCCAGAGCAGTTAGGTGATATTACATTAAAGCTAACCCAAGTTAATGGAGAAATGACAGTAAAAATGATCGTATCATCACAAGCAACAAAGGATTTACTTGAAGGGAATCTACAACAGCTTAGACATATGTTTTCACCACACCAAGTTTTGATTGAAAAGCAGGATAGCTCTAATCTATTAGCTCATTCGGAAGAAATGAATCTAGCCGAACAATATGATGAGGAAAATAGTCAGGACGAGCAAAACAGTTTTTCTGAAGAACATGGTGGAGAAAATGAGGAAGCTACAGATTTTCATCAACTATTAATGGACGCGAAAGTGTAGGTGAATATAATGAGTGCAATCGATCCTAGCTACTATTTATCTAATCAGTCACAAACGAGGGAGATCAATACGAGCTTGGGGAAGGATGAATTTCTTAAAATCCTAATGACACAATTACAAAACCAAGACCCATTAAACCCTATGGACGATAAGGAATTTATTTCTCAAATGGCGACATTTTCATCACTCGAGCAAATGATGAATATGTCAAATTCTATAGAACAGCTAGTCGCAAATCAAACGATCTCTCCTGTTATTCAATATAGTCATCTAATCGGTAAGGAAGTTGACTATTATAAAATTGATGAGGAAACAGGACAAATAGCAGAGCCAAAAGAAATTGTTAGTAGCAAGGTTAAGGCCATTTCAGAGCAACAAGGCTTCGCAGTATTAGAACTTGAAGATGGAACAAAAATCTATACAGATGAAGTGCTTCGTATTACGAGTGATGTTCATTCTAATACGGCACCAGATAAGACGGAAGACACTAATTCTTCTGAATAGGGGAGCAAAGCAATGGATAATAAAATTCATGCCCTACATCATGCTCTTATCCCTACAAAGTCATCCTTATCAAAAAAGTCAACGGTCAAGTTTGCTGACCTTTTACACCAAACAAATGAACTGACGATAACGAAGCATGCAAGGGAGAGAATGCAGGAAAGGAAAATACAACTTACGGAAGAACAATGGCATCAAATCACCATTAAGTTAGCAGAAGCAAAGCAAAAAGGAGTCAAGGACTCATTGGTTCTAGTACAAAATACAGCCTTTATCATGAATGCTGATAATCAAACCGTTATAACTGCAATGGAAACAGAAGAAATGAAAAATAAAATCTTCACTAATATTAATGGAACCATTCTTATTGATTAAGCTGGACCCTTGCTGGGAGGCTTATAGCTATGGACTGAATGAAGTAGCTACTAAACTTTAATCTGAAAGGAAGTTGAATGAGATGTTAAGATCTATGTATTCAGGAATTTCTGGACTTAAGGCTTTTCAAACAAAATTAGATGTTGTGGGGAACAACATTGCAAATGTCAATACTGTCGGTTTTAAAAAGGGACGTACCGTTTTCCAAGATATGATGAGTCAACCGATAAACGGGGCGAGCGCACCTACAAATATTCGAGGGGGGATGAATCCATCTCAGGTCGGTACAGGCGTCCAACTAGGAACTATTGATAATGTTCATACGCAAGGTTACCGACAAACGACAGGTCGACCTTTAGATTTACAATTAGAAGGTGACGGAATGTTTGTCTTTGCACAAGATGTCGCGGAAGATGCTACTACTATTAATATAGGAGATTCGGATATTTATTTTTCTCGGGCGGGTAACTTGTATTTTGATGCTAACGATTATCTAGTAAATGCAAATGGTCAATATTTAGTTGGTCAATCAACGGACGAAAATGGAAATGTGGTTTCCTCTAAAATTCAAATACCTAAAAATGCGGAAAGTCTAAGTTTTCAAAGTGATGGTACGGTGACTTATGTGGACGAAAATGGTCAAACACAGGAGGCAGGTCAAATAATGTTAGCCAAGTTTTCTAACCCTGGTGGTCTTGAAAAAGTAGGTGGCAACATGTATCGTACAACGGTCAATGACGGTGCCTTCACTGATGATGGAACAGGTAATATTAATGGATTAGAGGATTTATTTGCTCCAGAGGGTGAAGGAACAGCCTCTATCGTGTCAGGAGCACTGGAAATGTCAAACGTTGATTTATCAGAAGAATTCACGGAAATGATCACAGCACAGCGTGGCTTCCAGGCAAACACTAGAATTATCACAACATCTGATGAGATTCTACAAGAATTAGTTAATTTAAAACGATAAAAAGGGAGGAAGAAGGTTAAGTGATGACCCCTTAACCTTCTTACACGCATGATTACATTAACGAAATTAAATAATGACCGACTAACATTGAATGCTCTATATATTGAGAGAATTGAATCATTCCCTGATACCACCATAACTCTAGTGAATCAAAAAAAAGTCTTTGTTAAGGAATCAGAGGAAGAAGTAAAAAAACTAGTAACCGAATATTTTCAATTAATTGGCTTGAATCAACTTCAAAGAGAAATAGGTGATGAAGATGAATCCTAAATTTGTAAAATCATTAGTTATCATATTAATTCTTATTACTATTGGTGGTGGTATTACCCTTTACTTCTTATTAAATAGTAAAGACACCGGTGGTGAATTAACCATTGATCAAATGGTAGAGTTCTCTTATACCACAGAGGAGATGCGAACGGATTTAAAAGACGGAAATTTTGTTCTTATCCAGTTTCAATTCATCACTGATAGTAAAGCTGGTGCCGAAGAAATTGCAAAACGTGAATTTCAAGTAAAGAATGAATTCATCAAACAATCAGTGGATCTAACAGAAAAAGACTTTAGAGAAAATCTTGCGCAATTAGAAGATAATATTCAAGCAGCAATGAGTAAAAAGATGACAGAAGGCAAAATAACGGATGTTTTAATAACAAGCAAGGTTATTCAGTAATAATTGCTCCGGAATGGAGGTGGAAGAATGGCAGATGAGGTATTATCCCAGAGTGAAATTGATGCACTTTTGTCTGCATTATCATCTGGTGAAATGGATGCTAATCAATTAAAAGAAGAGGAAAAAGATAAAAAAGTAAAGGTATATGATTTTAAAAGAGCATTACGGTTTTCGAAGGATCAAATTCGAAACATCTCAAGAATTCATGATAATTTTGCAAGATTACTATCAACTTATTTCTCAGCTCAATTACGTACATATGTAGATATATCGGTTGCTTCAGTTGATCAGATACCTTATGAAGAATTTATTCGATCGATTCCAGCGATGACGATTCTGAATGTTTATAGTGTTGCCCCATTGGATGGAAGGATCATTTTTGAATTTAATCCAAACATTGCCTATGCGATGCTTGATCGAATTCTAGGTGGAAAAGGGACAAGCGTAAATAACATAGAGAATTTAACCGAAATTGAAACAACCTTAATGTCTCAATTATTTGTAAAAGCATTAGATAATTTACAAGAAGCATGGAGTTCAATTACGGAAATTGACCCGATCCTCGAGGATTTTGAGGTGAATCCACAATTTTTACAATTAGTATCACCAAATGAAACGGTTGTGGTTGTTTCATTAGATACAACCATTGGTGATAGTAGTGGAATGATCAATATTTGTATTCCACACGTTGTATTGGAGCCAATTATTCCTAAACTATCCGTACACTATTGGATGCAAAATGAGAGTTCGAAGGAAAGAAAGCCAGAAGAATATGAATTAATTACAAAAAATATTAAGAAGGCAAAAATGGACCTATCTGTCGTACTTGGTAAAAGCTCAATATCTGTAGAGGAGCTGATGTTTTTAAGTGCAAAGGACACCATCATTTTAAATCAATCCATTGAACAGCCACTGGTCTTGCAAGTAGATAAAGTACCTAAATTTTATGTTCAGCCAGGGAAAAAGAAAAATAGACTTGCTGTTCAAATATTAGAAGAGATTAAGGGAGGGGATTTCAATGATGAATGACGGAATGTTATCACAAGATGAAATCGATGCACTATTAAATGGTAGTGATGATCAAGATGAGAACACAAACCATACTAATGACACTAATACTCCTTCCTCTAACGAATATCTTTCCTCATTAGAAAAGGATGCTTTAGGTGAGATTGGGAATATATCCTTTGGTAGCTCTGCTACCGCATTATCTACTCTTTTGAATCAGAAAGTAGAAATTACTACACCTACCATTTCGGTTATTGAAAAAGGATTATTAGAGGAAGAATTCCCTGTGCCTTATGTTGGTGTGGAGGTAAGATATACAGAGGGATTCAGTGGAGCTAATTTATTTATGCTCGAATCAAAGGATGCAGCAGTGATTGCTGACTTGATGCTAGGAGGTACGGGAGAGGCCGCAGATAATGAGTTAAATGATATACACTTAAGCGCAGTCCAAGAAGCAATGAATCAAATGATGGGCACATCGGCGACGAGTATGTCCACTATTTTCCATAAAAAAGTAGATATTTCTCCTCCAACCATATCAATTATGGATGTCACAGAGGAAGAAGCTAACAAATATTTAAAAGAAGATAATGATGTTGTGATAAAAGTCTCTTTCCAATTAAAGGTTGGTCATTTAATTGATTCGAAAATTATGCAGTTATTGCCAATTTCGTTCGGTAAAGAGCTGGTGGATAGTCTTTTGAATGCATCCGAAGAGGAACAAGTGATAGATGAAGGAAAAGAACCTGTAAAAGAAAATGAGAATCATAGTCAATCGTATAGTTCTGTAGGTACAGTAGAACAACCGACTGAACCAAGAAAAATGGGGACAAATAGTAATAGTAAAGCAGAAGTTCAATCAGCCTCCTTCTCAGACTTTGAAGATTTACCATTACCAAAGGAAGAGAGAAGAAACTTAGATTTATTGCTGGATATACCATTACAGGTCACTGTAGAGCTTGGTAGAACGAAGCGAAACGTCAAAGAAATACTTGAACTTACCTCTGGGTCTATTTTGGAATTAGATAAATTAGCAGGGGAACCTGTAGATATATTAGTTAATCATAAACTAATTGCTCAAGGGGAAGTTGTCGTAATTGATGAGAATTTCGGAGTTAGAGTAACAGATATTGTGAGTAAAGAAGCTCGAATTAAACAACTTAAATAATTTGATTTTAGAGAGGATTGAGTGAGATGTCAAAACGTGTATTAATAGTAGATGATGCTGCTTTCATGAGAATGATGGTTAAAGATATTTTAACGAAAAACGGATACGAAGTTGTTGGGGAAGCACAAGATGGCGTAGAAGCGGTGGAAAAATATGATGAATTAAAACCAGATTTAGTGACAATGGATATTACGATGCCTGAGATGGATGGGATTGCGGCATTAAAGGAAATAAAGGGAAAAGACAGTGAGGCAAATATTATTATGTGCTCAGCAATGGGACAGCAAGCAATGGTAATAGATGCTATTCAAGCTGGTGCACGAGATTTTATTGTAAAGCCATTTCAAGCAGATCGTGTCATTGAGGCAATTTCGAAAGTAATAGGTTAAAGAGGTGGTGACAATTAACCGCAAAGGAGTTATTCTCTCTATCTTGATCTGTGCTCTTTTCTTAACATCCTCCATCACTACCTATGCTTCACAAAGTGTGGAGGAATACTTTAATCAAAATCAAGAAAAGGAAAATCAAGAGAAGGAAAAACAAGAAACAAAGACAAATGAGTCTACTGAAGTCGAGCAAACGGAAGTAGAGTCACCAAATTTTATCATTAGTTTATTAAGGCTAGTATTAGCGCTTGGTGTCATCATTGCTTTAATAATCTTCATTTCAAAGTTTTTAAAAAATAAAAATAAATATTTAGGAAAGCAAGGTATTATAGAGAACTATGGTGGGATTTCTGTCGGGGCAAACAAATCCCTCCAAACCATCCGTATTGGTGATAGATATTATGTCATAGGGGTAGGCGACAATATCGAGTTACTATTAGAAATTACGGATGAGGAGACAATGGAGCAATTAAAAAAGAATGAGAATGAAGGCAATAAATCGATGGATTTTATGCCATGGATAAAAGACAAAAGTGTAAAGCAAAACAGGGTTGAGAGTCAAGCTAGTAAAGAATTTGGTCAATTATTTAAGAAGGAGCTTACTACGATGAAAGAAGGAAGAAAGCAAATATTGCAAAAAATGAGAAAGATAAAGAAGCATCATGATAATTAGTTTAATTGATGTTTTCTCAGGTACGGATCCACAAAATATTTCAACTTCTGTAAGATTGCTTTTGCTTCTTACCGTATTATCGTTAGCACCGAGCATTCTAATCTTAATGACCTGTTTTACTAGAATCATTATCGTACTATCCTTTGTGAGAACATCATTGGCGACTCAGCAAATGCCTCCAAATCAAATTTTGATTGGTTTAGCCTTGTTTATGACTTTTTTTATTATGGCCCCAACCTTTCAGGAGGTTAATGAGCAAGCATTGCAGCCTCTTTTCAATGAAGAAATATCACTGGAAGAAGCCTATGATAATGCTAGTGCTCCAGTAAAAGAGTTTATGGCAAAGCATACAAGACAAAAGGATTTGGCTCTTTTTATGAATTATGCATCGATTGAAGAACCAGAATCGGTTGAGGATATACCACTTACAACACTTGTACCAGCATTTGCTATTAGTGAATTAAAAACAGCCTTCCAAATGGGATTTATGATCTTTGTTCCATTTTTAGTAATTGATATGGCAGTGGCAAGTGTTTTGATGTCCATGGGTATGATGATGTTACCACCAGTAATGATTTCATTACCATTTAAAATTTTACTTTTTGTTTTAGTGGACGGGTGGTACTTAATTACGCATTCTTTATTGGATGGGTTTTTGCCATTATGATAAGAAAGGAAGTTACGAGTGAGTGGTGAATTTGTAATATCATTAGCAGAGCAAGGGATTTATACCATTTTAATGGTAACAGGACCATTATTAATATTAGCATTGGCAGTAGGACTACTTGTTAGTATTTTTCAAGCAACAACGCAAATTCAAGAACAAACATTAGCCTTTATCCCAAAAATTGTTGCGGTTTTAGTTGGATTAGTGATTTTTGGACCATGGATGCTGTCAACAATGGTGGAATTTGCTGCTAATTTATTTCAAAATCTAAATCAGTTTGTAGGATAGCCTATGTTTGAATTAATAGACATCAATATCTTGCCTGCATTTATCTTAATATTAGTTAGAATAATAGCTTTTTTCGTTACCATCCCGGTATTCTCTTATCGTAATGTTCCTTTACCTTTAAAGATCGGAATGGGAATCTTTTTAGCATGGATCATGCTGTATACTATACCAACACCAAAACTAGCTTTTGATGACCAATATGTGTTGCTTATTATAAAAGAAGCGATCATCGGGTTACTTTTAGGACTAATCGCATATATCATTTTGGCTGCAATACAAATAGCTGGTGGATTTATCGATTTTCAAATGGGGTTTGCAATTGCGAATGTCGTCGATCCTCAAACAGGAGCACAAAGTCCGTTAATAGGGCAGTATTTCTATACTATCGCCATTCTCTTTACCTTAGTAGTAGATGGTCACCATTTACTCCTTAATGGCTTAGTATATAGTTTTGAAGTTATTCCTTTGGATCAATTTTTTTCATTTAGCAACCTTGATTTTATTTTATTAACTTTTAGTAAAATGTTTTTAATTGCTTTTCAACTATCCATTCCTATTGTCGGTTGCTTATTTCTTGTAGACGTAGCATTAGGAATAATTGCAAGAACAGTCCCTCAATTGAATGTATTTGTTGTTGGATTACCTTTAAAAATACTCGTATCTTTTCTAGTGTTGTTCATGTTTATTCCTTTTTATATTGCCATGGTACAACAGTTGTTCTCCTTGACCCTTGACACAATGGAAGGATTGATTCATTTATTTGGAGGTGCTTAACAAAATGTTAAAACTTAATCTGCAGTATTTTGCTGGAGAAAAAACCGAAAAAGCAACTCCAAAAAAGCGTCAAGATGCTAGAAAGAAAGGACAAGTGGCAAAAAGCCAAGATGTGAATACTGCTATTCTATTATTTTTAGTTTTTATTGTACTATTTGTAACTGGTAATAGTTTTAAAACAATGATGACAGATATGTATAGCAAATCATTCACGGAATATATCCATTTAGAAGTTACGGAAGATCAAGTTTTTGAAATCTTTTTAGATTTCGGATGGCAGATTGCCTTAACCATTGCACCAATTCTACTTATTGCTATTGTGGCAGGATTAGCTTCTAATTTCTTACAAGTTGGCTTTTTGTTTACAACAGAACCGTTGAAAATGAAGCTAAGTAAGATTGATCCAATTCAAGGTGCAAAAAGAATTTTTTCCGTACGTGCTCTAGTGGAATTAGTGAAGTCTTTATTAAAGATTTTAGTTGTTGGGGCTATTACCTTTGCGATCATCTGGATAAACAAGGATGAAATGCTAATGCTTGTTGATAAGGATGTACATGGTGCGTTAGCCTTTTTTGGAAGTATGACTATTCAAATGGGGATTGCTGCCGCTATAGGTCTATTAATCGTATCGGTTTTTGATTATGCCTATCAACGTTTCGATTTTGAGAAACAAAATAAAATGTCAAAAGATGATGTGAAGGATGAGTACAAAAATATAGAAGGGGATCCTTTAATTAAGTCAAAAATAAAGGAAAAACAAAGGCAGATGGCTATGCAACGGATGATGAGTCAAGTTCCTGAAGCAGATGTCATTATTACAAACCCAACTCATTATGCGATTGCATTAAAATATGACGAATCGAAGGCAGACGCTCCGTATGTTGTTGCTAAAGGTGTTGATTTTGTTGCAATGAAAATTAAAGAGATTGCTAGTAATCACCGGATTGTCATGGTAGAAAATCGGCCTCTAGCAAGAGCATTATATAGTCAAACTGAAATAGGCGAGATAATAGATGAAGCGTATTTTCAGGCAGTGGCTGAAATACTTGCCTATGTATATCGAGTTCAGAAGAAAATTTAACCATGTTTATGTTTTGTAAGCTTAAAGGAGTTGTATGACATGAAAGCTAGAGATTTTTCCGTTTTACTAGGTGTTATTCTCATCATTATTATGTTAGTTATACCATTACCAGGGTGGTTATTAAGTATATTAATTTTAACAAATATATCTCTAGCATTAATCGTTATCCTTGTTTCAATGAATACGGTTGACACTTTACAATTTTCGGTATTCCCGTCATTGCTATTATTGTTAACATTGTTCCGACTAGGATTAAATGTTTCCACAACGAGGTCCATTTTATCTGAAGCGGATGCAGGAAATGTTGTGGATACATTTGGAACATTTGTTATTGGTGATAACCCATTAGTAGGATTTGTTGTTTTTATTATTCTAGTTATTATTCAATTTCTAGTTATTACTAAGGGTAGTGAGCGTGTATCTGAGGTTGCGGCACGTTTTACATTAGATGCAATGCCAGGAAAACAGATGAGTATAGATGCAGATTTAAATGCCGGTATGATTAATGAACAGCAAGCTAAAGAACGAAGAGAAAAAATTGAACAAGAGGCAGATTTTCATGGAGCAATGGACGGTGCGAGTAAATTCGTCAAAGGTGACGCTATTGCTGGTATTATTATTGTTCTAATTAATATTATTTTTGGTTTAATCATCGGTATGATGCAATTAGAATTAAGCTTTAATGAAGCGATCGATGTGTATATGCGATTAACAGTGGGAGATGGCTTGGTCAGTCAAATACCTGCATTATTGATTTCAACTGCGACTGGTATTGTAGTAACAAGAGCAGCCTCTGATGGTAATTTGAGTGCGGATGTTAGTCAACAATTGTTACGTTATCCTAACTTGCTTTATATTGCGGGGGGTACTATTTTCTTACTAGGACTAACACCAATTAACCCCTTCTTAACAACCCTTATTGCGATAGTATTAATTGGTACTGCTTATATGATATCTAAAAAAGCTAAACAAGAAGCGAATGTTACCGAATCAGAGGTAGATGAAACGGAATCTGAAGAAATGAAAGCACCTGAAAATGTTGTAGGTCTGATTAACATGGACCCAATTGAATTTGAATTTGGGTATGGTTTAATCCCATTGGCAGATTCCAATCAAGGTGGGGATTTACTAGATCGAATTGTCATGATTAGAAGGCAACTTGCTATTGAACTAGGACTGGTTATCCCTGTTGTCAGAATACGAGACAATATTCAATTAAACCCAAATGAATACCGGTTAAAAATAAAGGGAAATGAAGTGGCAAGTGGTGAATTGTTACTAGATCATTTCTTAGCAATGAGTCCAGGGATTGAGGATGATGAGCTAGATGGAATCGAAACAACTGAACCTGCCTTTGGACTTCCAGCAAAGTGGATTACAGAAGAAACAAAGGATGATGCCGAATTGTCTGGATATACAGTAGTGGACCCACCTTCTGTCGTTTCCACACATATTACGGAAATTATTAAGCGCAATGCTCACCAACTTCTTGGTCGCCAAGAGACAAAGCAATTGGTCGATCATCTAAAGGAGAGTTATCCAATATTAGTGGAGGAGGTTACACCAGAACCGCTCGCAGTTGGAGATGTACAAAAGGTATTAGCTAAGTTATTGAGAGAAAATGTTTCGATTAAGAACTTACCTGTTATTTTTGAGACATTAGCGGATTTTGGAAAAATGACAAAGGATACAGATTTACTAACTGAATATGCTAGACAATCTCTTTCCGCCCAAATTACCGCTGATTTGCTACAAGGTAGAAATGAACTAAAAGTTATTACTGTAGCTGGTGAGGTAGAGAAAGTGATCGCAGAACATATCCAGCAAACAGAACATGGAAGTTATTTAGCAATGGATCCTGATACGCAACAGCAAGTTATCCAGTCTGTTTCTGAAAATGTGGAAGTTATGTCACTTCAGGAAGAAAATCCTATTATTCTATGTTCTCCTACTATAAGAATGTATATGAAGCAATTATTGGATCGATTTTTCCCACAGGTGATTGTGCTTTCCTATAACGAAATCGAGCCAACAGCGGAAATAAAAAGCATCGGAGTGGTGAATGTAGCATGAAAATAAAAAAAATCAAAGGTTCGACAATGCCAGAAGTAATGCAGATAGTTCGCCGAGAATTAGGAGAAGATGCCGTTATTCTGAATTCTAAGGTCATTCATGAGGGGGGTTTTTTAGGACTATTTAAAAAAAGAAAGTTAGAAGTACTGGCTGGAATTGATAGTCCTCATAAAAAGCCTGTTCCATCTAAACCAGTAGTTGCAAAGCCTATGAGTTCAGTATTAGCAGAAGGCAAACAAGATCATCTATTAAAAGAAATCAAAGATATGAAGCGATTAATTCAACAAAAAAATCAAGATCACACGTTTCCTTTACCTTATCAAGAACTACTTGACCATTTAGAAAATCAAGAAGTAAATAAAGACATAGCAATGGAGCTAGTGGACACAATCCATACGAGCAACGAGCAGGAAGAGGATATGGAGAAACTGAAGAAAAAGCTAGCATTTGAAATAAAGCATCGATTAGCTAATAAAGGAAGCTTTGGAAAATCAGATTATCAAAATCAATTCGTTCATCTTGTAGGACCAACAGGTGTTGGGAAAACAACGACCATTGCCAAACTTGCAGCACACAGTGTTCTTAATGAACGTAAAAAAGTGGCGCTTATTACAACGGATACGTATCGAATCGCTGCAATTGAACAGCTGAAAACCTATTCAAAAATTTTAGATGTTCCGATAGAAGTTGCATATAATCTCGAGGACTACAACAAAGCACGAGAAAAATTTTCAGATTTTGATCTCGTTTTTGTTGATACAGCTGGTCGTAATTTCAGGGATGAAAAATATGTGGAAGAATTGGGCAATGTAATGGATTTAAATGAAGAAGTAGATACTTATCTAGTTTTATCTTTAACAACAAAAAGTAATGATCTCGAGGCAATTTATGACCAATTTCGTCATGTTCCTGTTAAACAAATTATTTTCACAAAAAAGGATGAAACAACTTCTTATGGTGCTGCTCTAAATTTATCTTTGCAACACAACATTGGAATAGCATTCCTAACAACAGGTCAAGATGTACCGGATGACATAGAAGAAGCTTCGATTGATCATATTGCAAAACTTATAGTTGGTGATTAAATGAATACAGATCAAGCATCACACCTAAGAGCTAAAATGAAAGGAATCCATCATCAAAATCTTGCTAAAACAATTGCGGTTGTAAGTGGAAAAGGAGGGGTAGGTAAGTCAAATATCGCACTTAACTTCTCCCTTTCTCTTTCAAAAAAAGGTAAAAAAGTACTATTATTTGACTTGGATATCGGGATGGGGAATATCGAAATATTACTTGGAAGATCATCTGAGCATTCTATCCTTAAAATTTTCGAGAAAAATTCGTCTATTTATGATATTATAGAATCAGGACCAAATACACTGTCCTATATACCTGGCGGGAATGCACAAGAAAGTATTTTTCAACTGGGTGAGGAGAAATTAGCCCATTTTTTAGGACAATTAGAACTAATGCTTAATGACTACGACTATGTAATCTTTGATTTGGGAGCAGGTGTAACACAAGAAACGATTCATTATATGAAGGCTGTGGATGACTGTCTTGTTGTAACGACACCTGAACCAACGTCGATCACAGATGCTTATTCAATGGTGAAACATATTCTATCGTATAAAAAAACACAGGTCCATCTTATTTTAAATAGGGTGATGAATAAGCAACAAGGAGATATGATAACGAATCGTATGATTACGGCAATTAAACGTTTTCTTGAGTATGATATGTTTCCTTTAGGTATGGTTCCGGATGATCCTGTCGTGATGTCGGCAGTTATCGAACAGCATCCCTTTTTACTGAAGAACCCAAAATCGAAGGCATCTGTGGCCATTGATCAAATCACTGACCAATTTTTAGGAATCGCGCCAAGAAAAAAGCGGAAAGGTAAAGATTTTCTAAAGGAATTGAAACAATATTTATCTCGACTTTAACTTAGCCAATGACAGGAAGGTAGAACTGAATGAAAAAATATACTGCGTTAGTTGTAGATGATTCAGCATTCATGAGAAAGATGATCACAGATATTATTAATCAATCTAGACTAATCGAGGTGATTTCTACAGCGAGAAACGGAGAAGATGCGCTCGAAAAAGTAGAAAAGTGGAAGCCTGATGTAGTGACAATGGATGTCGAAATGCCTATTATGGACGGGATTACGACATTAACTCATATGATGGAGAAGAGTCCAACGCCAGTTGTTATGTTATCCAGTTTGACTAAAATAGGTGCAGATAAAACAATGGAAGCAATGTCATTAGGCGCAGTTGATTTTATCGCAAAGCCATCTGGTTCGATTTCATTGAATATTAAAGAGATCCAACAAGAGATTATCAGTAAAGTCGAGCAGGCAGTAGTTTCTAACATATCCACCTTTCAAAAAAGAGAGAAAGCAAAATCGGTTTCTTTGGATACAGAAAGCCGATTTCTAAAACGTAATCGCCCTATGGTCAATCCGATCATTGCGATTGGCTCTTCAACGGGAGGTCCGAGAGCATTACAGGAGATTATCACCAATCTACCAAGTGATTTTAAGGCACCAATTGTAGTTGTGCAGCATATGCCAAAAGGTTTTACCAAATCACTTGCAGATCGCTTGAATAAATTATCCAATGTAGAAGTAAAAGAAGTGGAAAATGGTGATTTAATTGAAAAGGGTAAGGTCTACATAGCAGAAGGTGGGAAACAGTTTGAGGTGATAGGGAATGGGGCGGAATTGATTGCTAAAGTGTCAAAGCGCGAACCGGTAAATGGTCACCAACCCTCGGTGGATGTCTTGTTTGGTTCGATTGCAAGGTTACCTCATTGTCATCCCCTTTCTATTATTCTAACAGGAATGGGGAAGGATGGATCTAATGGTATAGTTCAATTGAAACAGAGGCATCCGAGAACGATTACCATTTCCCAATCTAAAGAAACCTGTGTTGTTTATGGAATGCCACAAGCCGCCGAAAGAACTAGTTTAGTAGATTATGTTTTAGATATCCAAGATATAAGCACAATCTTGCAGGAAAAAGTCTAACATATGAGAGGTGAGGAAATTGGAAAATAATGAGTATTTAGAAGTCTTTATCGAAGAAAGTAAAGAACATATCCAGTCCCTAAATGATCAGCTGCTTGTTCTAGAAAAGGAACCTACTAATTTGAATACAATTGGCGAAATATTTCGCTCAGCACACACACTTAAAGGCATGGCTGCTACGATGGGCTTTCAAGACATTGCTGATTTGACACATAAAATGGAAAATGTATTGGATGCTGTAAGAAATGAAAAGATAGTGGTCAACTCTACGATGATTGACGTAATATTTCAAGCGGTTGACCAGTTAGAAGGTATGGTTTTCGATATTGCTGAGGGAGGAAATGGTTCTTCTGATGTACAACAGCTTGTCAAACAGCTTCAACAGATTGAAAACAACGAGGCACCAGATCGTGAGGTGCAAATAATTGAAGAAAGCGAACAAACTACTAGTGATAATGTCCATTTCAGTAAACTCGATGAATTTGAAATGGCTGTTCTCCAACAATCAGCAGAGAAGGACTTTAAGAATTTCGAAGTATACGTCAAATTAAATGATAATTGTTTACTAAAAGCAGCTCGAGTGTATATGATCTTTGAGGTGTTAGAACAAGTCGGTGAGGTAATTAAGTCAGAACCGGCTGTTCAAGAATTAGAAGAAGAAAATTTTGATTTAGATTTTCATGTATTACTTATTACAAAACACGATGCAAATGACATTGAACAAAGAGTAAGGAAAGTATCGGAAATCGATAAAGTAACTGTTCGAGAATTTTCATTTCAAACCCAATCAGAACCACCAAAAGCTAAAGATGAACCAAAAACATCCAAGCCACAAGAAAAAGAGTCTGAAAAAAATAACACGCAAAAAGCAGTTACGAGCAAAACAATTCGAGTGAATATCGATCGTCTAGATGGATTAATGAACCTTTTTGAGGAATTAGTCATTGATCGTGGCCAGCTAGAACAAATCGCTACAAACTTAAAGAATCCAGATCTATCCGAAACGGTGGAGAGAATGACAAGAGTAACTGGTGATTTGCAGAACATCATTTTGAATATGAGAATGGTTCCTGTAGAGCAAGTATTTAATCGATTTCCAAGAATGGTTCGACAGCTGTCGAAGGATTTAGGTAAAAGGATTAATCTTGAAATAATTGGTGCCGAAACAGAATTAGATCGTACGGTTATTGATGAAATTGGTGACCCTTTGGTTCATTTAATTCGCAATTCTTTAGACCACGGGATCGAAACTCCTGAAAAGCGTAAGGCTAAAGGCAAACAGGAAGAGGGTCATTTGACATTAAAGGCATATCACAGTGGTAACCATGTCTTTATCGAAATAGCAGATGATGGTGCGGGTATTAATCGAGAGAAGGTACTTGAGAAAGCTATTGCCAATCAGGTAATTACTTCAGAGGAAGCAGAAACATTGACTGATCAACAGGTACATCAATTAATTATGTCAAGTGGTTTTTCTACGGCTGATAAGATTTCAGACATTTCTGGACGAGGTGTTGGATTAGATGTTGTAAGGAATACTATTGAATCACTTGGTGGAACTTTAACCATTGAATCTGAAGAAGGAAAAGGGTCATTATTTTCGATTCAATTGCCACTAACTTTATCCATAATTTCTGTGTTGCTCGTTGAAGTGGAAGAAGAAAAATATGCCATACCACTTTCATCCATTATTGAAACAGCAATCATTCACAAGAACGATATTCTGAATGCCCATAATAAAGAAGTCATTGACTTTAGAGGAAAGGTAGTACCATTAGTTTCCTTGAAAAATGTGTTTGAAATACCAGCTGGAGAAACCGAAGAGGAGCATTATTCGGTTGTCATCATTCGCAAAGGGGAGAAAATGGCTGGTTTAATTGTAAATAAATTTATTGGACAGCATGAAATTGTTTTAAAATCACTAGGGGATTATCTAGGGGACGTATTTGCGATTTCTGGTGCAACCATTTTAGGCGATGGTCAGGTAGCCTTGATTGTAGATACGAATACATTAATTAGTTAGGAGGTGTCGTCATGGAAGAAAAGCAAGTGAAAAAATCGATCATCATTGAACTTGATAAGGAAGAATATGCACTTCCAGTTGAAATAATTGGTGGAATCGAGCGAATGCAACAAATAACAAGAGTTCCTAAAACTGCGAAATTTGTAAAAGGTGTCATTAATCTACGTGGAGTTGTCACACCAATTATTGATCTTCGTGAAAGATTTGGCATGGATCGTATTCCGCAAACAGATAGCACAAGGATTATCATCATTCATCAGGATAAATACAACATTGGACTTATTGTAGATGCTGCCTACGATGTCATAGATATACAATCAGAAGACATAGAGCCTGCACCAAAAGTAGTTGGCACAGTAGATGTGGATTATATAGAAGGTGTTGCGAAAATAGGCAAAAGATTAGTCATGATATTGAATTTAGAAAAGGTACTCTCAGCTGATTCCTATCAAGGGAAGATAGAAGCAGAAGAGGTCCAAAAATAATGGATCGTTTAGATCAGTTGACCCAAATACATCTTGATGTATTAAAAGAAATTGGCAACATAGGTGCAGGAAATGCAGCGACAGCCTTATCTGAGCTATTAAATAAAAAAATCGATATGTCCATCCCGTATATAAAGATTGTTGATTTTAATGAGTTAATAGATTTGGTTGGTGGGCCGGAAAGACTGATCGTTGCGGTATTTTTGCGAATTCAAGGTGATGCACCTGGGAGTATGTTTTTCATCCTTTCACCAGAGGAAGCAGATACACTCGTACAGCAATTAACAGGAGATAATCATTTCCAAACGACTTTAATGGAGGATAACCCCCTTGCCTATTCGGCATTGTCAGAGGTTGGTAATATTTTATCTGGATCGTATTTATCATCCTTGTCCGATTTTACAACACTGAACCTTCAACCAACTGTCCCAACACTTGTCATAGATATGGCTGCCGCTATATTGATGGAAGGTCTAGTAGAAATATCGCAAGAGAGTGATTACGCCATTATGATTGATACGATGATTGAAGAAGGGGAAAATGGCGGAACACAAGTAAAAGGGCATTTTTTCTTGCTTCCTGATCCAGAATCCTTTGCTAAAATCTTCCGAGCGTTAGGAGTACAAAATCAATGATAACTTCAACGATAGTAAAGGTTGGAATTGCTGATGTAAAAGTAGCGAACGCTCCTCACCTTTTAAAAACGTCAGGATTAGGGTCTTGTGTTGGAGTCGTTATTTATGATTTAAAGCTAAAAGTAGCAGGACTAGCTCATATCATGTTACCAGATTCTACTGCATCAAAAAGAGAGAATAGAAATGGAATGAAATATGCTGATACGGGAATTGATCTATTATTGGAATTACTTATAAAGCAGGGAGTAAATAAGCATTCCCTAAAAGCGAAATTAGCTGGTGGTGCTCATATGTTTGCCTTTCGTTCGGACAACCAAATGCTTCGTATAGGTGAACGGAATGTGGAAGCAGTTATTCTTAAACTTAATCAACTAAATATTCCTATTCTTGCGCAGGATGTAGGTGGGAATAAAGGTAGAACAATAGAATTTGATCCAGATACTGGTCTACTATCAATCAAAACCGTTAATAGTGAAATGAAATGTATCTAAGATAGAAGAAATTAAGGAAAGAGGTGGTTAGATGGGAAAGGTTGGTATTGAAGAAAGGTCAATATGGAACGAATGGATTCAGAATAAAAACGAAGATAATACCAATCAATTAATTGACCATTATATGTATTTAGTACAATATCATGTCCAACGAATCGCATCCAATCTGCCGAAAAGTGTTCAAAAAGAAGATTTAAGAAGCTTGGGGTTATTCGGGTTATATGATGCTATCCTTAAATTTGACCCAAATCGGGACTTGAAGTTTGATACCTATGCATCCTTTCGAATAAAAGGTGCCATTATCGATGGCCTACGCAAGGAAGATTGGTTACCGAGATCAGCTCGAGAAAAAGTGAAAAAGATTGATTTTGCTGTGGAAGCATTAGAACAACAACTTCAAAGAGAAGTTAGTGCTGAAGAAATTGCTGCACATCTAAAAATGAAAAAAGAAGAAGTTGAGGAAGTAATTAAGGATAGTTTCTTTTCCAACTTACTTTCAATGGAGGACAAAGGGGCAAATGATGAATATAAAGAAGGAATTGGTTATCATATACCAGACGAAAAAGAACTAACGCCTGAAGAAAATGTATTAAAGCAGGAAAAACTTCATCAATTAAGTCAACATATTCAAAAATTGAATGAGAACGAGCAATTGGTTCTAAGTTTATTCTATGATAAGGAATTGACCTTCACAGAGATTGGCAAAGCTTTAGGCTTAACAACCTCTAGAATTTCTCAAATTCATAAACAGGCAATTTTTAAAATCAGACAGATGTTCTCCTAGAATAAAATAATGTGTAAATGGGGCATGAATAAGATGGAACTTAAAGATGTTCTTCGCGTGAATTATTCAAAGGATAAGTTAAAGGCTTGGATTGAATTGCTCGATTCAAGTTTTTTCGATGAAGTTACAGAGGAAGATGTAGGTTTTTTAATAGAAAAAGCAAAAATCAACTTTGGTTTAGTAGAATGGCAACAATCAGATTGGAAACAGATCCTTGCTAATCATCAACCTTTAATAATTGCAAAAGGGATTCCACCCGAGAATGGCGAGGATGGCTATTTAGAATGGAAAATAACATTAAATTCATCTATTTCTGAGGAAGAAAAATTCTCTTTTCGTGATGTGACTAAAATACCAAGTGTTAATAAAGGTGACAAGATTGCGACGATAGTACCTGCAACAGAGGGGAAAGAAGGAACGGATGTGTTCGGTAATCCTATTCGTCAGAAAAAAGGGGTCGGGGTTAGAACGAAAGCAGGAAAAAATGTAGAGATAGAGGAAGAAACGAATGTATTTGTTGCAACTGCTGAAGGACAGTTATCCATCACGACAAAATTTATACATGTATTTCCACTATATGAATTAAGCGGAGATTTATCTCTAGAAACAGGGAATATCGATTTTGTCGGTTCTGTTACGATAAGAGGAAATGTTGGTACAGGCTATTCTGTGAAAGCAAAAGGAGATTTGTTCATCAGTGGTCTTGTGGAAGGGGCATTTCTACAAGCAGGGGGAAATATTGTTATCAATGAAGGAATCTCAGGTATGGATAAAGCCTACATTAAAGCTGAAGGAAATATTGAAACCAATTACATTAATCAGGCGAAGATAGAAACAGGAAATAATCTTGTTGTAAAAAAGTCGATTCTTCATAGTGATTGTGTTGCTGAAGGAGATATTATATGTCAGAATGGAAGTATTATTGGCGGTTCCAATTCAGCAGGAAGACAAATTGAAGTAAAGAATGTGGGCAATTTTGCTTTTACAAAGACAGAATTAGCCTTGGGAATTAACAAGAAAGTTAGTGAACAGGTGGAACAATTGAATGAACAGCTGTCGGCATTAAAGGATAATCAAAACAAATTGGTTTTACTCGGTAACCAATTACAGAAAAAGAAAAAACAGAGTGGGTTGAATACAAAAGAACGAATTGTCCTACTAAAACAACGTCATTCATTGGAGAAGGTTACGAAAGATATAGAACAAATACAATTAGAAATGACAGAATTGCAATGGACAATCGGTAATTTTACAGAAATGTCGATTAATGTTTACGGAAAAGCATTCGGAAATGTTGAATTAAATATCGGTAAATATAGTCGTCTCTTAAAAGATGAGCATAGTCGTTTTAAATCCTATTTAAAAGACATGGAGATCGTGATGGAACCACTTTAAATATGGGAGCAAGGGATTGATTCCGAGTGAGTTGGAAATCAGTAGAGATGCAAGTAGCGTTACCGCGAACACAGGATGCAGGGAAAATCCAAGAGCACTTAAAGCAACAAGGAAGACTAGGCCAGGAACAATTGGCCCAATCTCAAGTATTAGAAGAGATCAGAAAAAGACAGCGAGTTATCAAGCAACAAGAATCAGAGAAATTGAGATTGAAAAATAACCAAAAAGAAAAGGGTCATCATGATAATGAACGTTCTCCTTTCACAGAAGAGGAAAAGGAAGCGAACCAGCAACATCCTTATTTAGGAAAGCGGATTGATATTAAGAGATAAGAAGGGTATTTATGATATATTTATTGCTATTATTAAGTTTTCTTATTCATATTATTACATTTATTGTTATTCGTCATTTAAAAATGAAACAACAAAACATAGAAGATATTGAAGCAAATGTCTTGGAGCAAGTGGAAAAAATGGAGGATTCTTTGGCATTATATTTAGTAGAAATGAAAGAAGAGAATCAGAAATTTTTGGAGCAAATAGATTTAATGGACAATCCATCAGTGGAGATAACAGAAGCTGTTCAACAAAATCAACTAAAAAAGAAGACAACGAATGAAGTACCTCAACCGAATAAACCAGAAGAAGGAACTGTGAGAATTCCCAAAGATAATGAATACGAAGACTATCAACCGATTACAGATGGGATACAAAAAGACACAGTAGAACAATCCTTGACTGCACAAATTCTCCACCTTTCTCAAAAAGGCATGACTTCTGATGAAATTGCTAAGAAATTGGATAAAGGAAAGACAGAAATAGAACTATTATTAAAATTTCAACAAAAAAACAGATAAAATAGCTTGATTGCATAAAATCAATATGTTATATTTGTTCATGGTGTTAAATACACACGTTTGTGGAAGGTAAAAGTGGTGCTATTGATTTAGTCCTTTTATCTAATGATACAAATGGAGGATAAAAAACCAATTTACAGGAGGAAAGAAAATGGCAGTAATCTCAATGAAACAGCTATTAGAGGCTGGTGTGCATTTTGGTCACCAAACTCGTCGTTGGAATCCGAAGATGAAAAAATACATCTTCACAGAACGTAACGGTATTTACATTATTGACCTACAAAAAACCGTAAAGAAAGTAGAAGAAGCGTACAATTTCGTTAAAGAAATCGCAGAAAATGATGGTACTGTTTTATTTGTAGGTACCAAGAAGCAAGCACAAGAATCAGTGAAGGAAGAAGCAATCCGTTCAGGAATGTTTTATGTAAACCAACGCTGGTTAGGTGGGACATTAACAAACTTTGAAACTATTCGTAAACGTATTAATCGTTTAAAAGATATCGAAAAAATGGAAGAAGATGGAACATTCGAAGTACTTCCTAAAAAAGAAGTAGTAGGTCTATTAAAAGAAAAAGAAAGACTTGTTAAATTCTTAGGTGGTATTAAAGAAATGAACAAAATTCCTGATGCTCTTTTCATTATTGATCCAAGAAAAGAACGCATTGCAGTTGCGGAAGCACATAAACTTAATATTCCAATTGTAGGGATCGTAGATACTAACTGTGATCCAGACGAAATCGATTATGTTATCCCAGCTAATGATGATGCTATCCGTGCAGTTAAATTACTTACTGGAAAAATGGCTGACGCTATTTTAGAAGTAAAACAAGGTGAAGTAACGGAAGAAGTTGCTGAAGAGCAAGCGGAAGAACAAGAAGAAGCAAATGCAGAAGTAGAAACTGCAGAAGAGTAAAAGAGTAAAGAAGGTTTTGGGTGATAAGAGGGGGACCTTTTATCACCTTTTTTTACACGTTAGGTAAGTATAAAATTTTACACAGCAGAAGTTTCTACGCAGCTACATTTTAAGGTGCCAAGTATAAACAAAAACTAGGCATTCGCAAAAGAAGAGCGAATGCGAGTTTTTCTAAAGCAATAGACAATAAGTATACATTACTTAAAGGAGGAAATATTTATGGCAATTACTGCAAAGTTAGTAAAAGAATTAAGAGAAAAAACTGGTGCAGGTATGATGGATTGTAAAAAAGCACTTCAAGAAACAGATGGTGATATCGATAAAGCGATTGACTACCTACGTGAAAAAGGTATATCAAAAGCAGCGAAAAAAGCAGACCGTATTGCAGCAGAAGGTTCAGCATATGTTGAAGTTGAGGGTAACGATGCAGTGCTTCTTGAAGTTAACTGTGAGACAGACTTTGTCACTAAAAATGATCAATTTAAATCACTTCTACAAGCATTAGCTAAGCACATCTTATCTGAAAAGCCAGGTAGTGTAGAAGAAGCATTAGCACAACCTTTAAATGGTGAAGGTGAAAAAGTGGAAGAATTTATTAATTCTAACATTGCTAAGATTGGTGAAAAAATCTCTTTACGTCGTTTTGCCCTTTTCACTAAAACAGATCAAGATGTATTTGGTGAGTACATTCACATGGGGGGGAATATCGGTGTTGTAACTGTATTGGAAGGTACAACAGACGAGCAGCTTGCTAAAGATATTGCAATGCATGTCGCTGCCGTAAACCCTCGCTACTTATCTCGTGATGCGGTAGCTCAAGAAGATGTTGAAAAAGAAAGAGAAGTATTAAAAACACAAGCTTTAAACGAAGGAAAGCCTGAACATATTGTAGAAAAAATGGTAGAAGGTCGTTTAGGAAAATTCTTTGAAGAAATTTGTTTATTAGAGCAAAGCTTTGTCAAAGACCCTGATCAAAAAGTAAAACAAATTGTGAAAAATAAAAATGCTTCAGTAAAATCTTTTGTTCGTTATGAAGTTGGCGAAGGTATTGAAAAGCGTGTAGATAACTTTGCTGAAGAAGTTATGAGCCAAGTTAATAAAAAATAATTTAACCAAATTGGAGGGGCACCAGGTGTCCCTTTTCTTTGCACTGTAAAAAAGTAATATCGATGAATAAGAAACGTTTTGCGATCAAATCGTATTTTTATTATAATATTTACATATACGGAGGTTATTATGGCTACTGCTAACTACAGAAGAGTTGTGTTAAAATTAAGTGGTGAAGCTTTAAGTGGTGAACAAGGTTTTGGAATCGAACCATCTATCATTCAATCTGTTGCGAAACAGGTCAAGGATGTCGTGGAATTAGGTGTTGAAGTTGCTGTGGTGGTTGGTGGTGGAAACATTTGGCGAGGTAAGATCGGAAGTGAGATGGGAATGGACAGAGCAAATGCAGATTATATGGGCATGCTGGCTACTGTCATGAATTCTCTAGCACTGCAGGATAGTCTAGAAAACCTCGGTATACCAACGAGGGTCCAAACCTCTATTGAGATGCGTCAAGTAGCAGAACCATATATAAGACGTAAAGCAATCAGACACTTAGAGAAAAAACGGGTAGTTATCTTTGCAGCAGGTACAGGTAACCCATACTTCTCGACAGATACAACAGCAGCACTCAGAGCGGCAGAGATTGAAGCAGATGTTATTTTGATGGCGAAAAATAACGTCGATGGGGTTTATACAGCTGATCCGAAGGTGGATAAGGATGCTAAGAAATATGATCAATTATCTTATTTAGAAATTTTAAATGAAGGATTAGGTGTAATGGATTCTACAGCCTCTTCTCTCTGTATGGATAACAATATTCCATTACTAGTATTTTCAATATCAGAAGAAGGAAATATTAAAAAAGCAGTAGTTGGTGAAAATATCGGTACCATTATAAGGGGGAAAGAATAATGTCAGATGTATTGTTAAAAGAAACGAAGGAAAAAATGGAACAAGCAGTAAAGGCTTATTCTAAAAATTTAGCAACGGTAAGAGCTGGTAGAGCAAATCCTGCTCTTCTCGATAGTGTTCAAGTAGAATACTATGGAGCGCTTACCCCATTAAATCAGTTATCATCCATTACAGTACCAGAGGCGCGTTTACTTCTTATCACTCCATTTGATAAATCGTCTATTGGTGATATTGAAAAGGCGATTCAAAAGGCTGATTTAGGCCTTTCACCTTCTAGTGATGGAAATGTCATTCGCTTAAGTATTCCGCCACTTACCGAAGAACGACGTAAAGAATTGGTAAAAGTTGTTGGTAAATTTGCGGAAGAGTCCAAAGTACAAATTCGTAACATTCGCCGTGATACGAATGACCAATTGAAAAAAGACGAAAAAAATGGTGAAATTACAGAAGATGAATTAAGAGGTTATCAGGACGAAGTACAAAGTGCTACTGATGAGCACATTAGCCAAATTGATGGATTAACAAAAGAAAAAGAACAAGAAATTATGGAAGTATAAGCTAAAAAAAGGTAGAATGAAAATGTGAGAATAAACCCTCTTGTGAAGAAGAGGGTTTTTCCACTTTATCGCTTCTTCCCATTAGAGTATGAAAAAAGTAATGATAAGAATAATAATACGTTAACGTACATAGTAGATAAGGGAAGCAAGCTATAGTTTCGTTAAGTAGTCTCTATATGAAATGAAGAAGTATTTCAATGTGTTGAACAATGGAGGATCAAAAATGGCTTTGTTTAAACTTCCTTTCTTAAAAAAAGAAAAAAATTTAGTAAGGCCTGAGCTACAAGTAGAGAGAATACCTGAACATATCGCCATCATCATGGACGGAAATGGGCGATGGGCTCAAAATAAAGGATTACCTCGTGTCGCGGGACATAGACAGGGGATGGATAATGTTAAAAGGATCGTGAAAATTGCCAATTCTTATAATGTGAAGATTCTCACCCTTTACGCATTCTCGACTGAAAATTGGAAAAGACCGTCTAATGAGATAGAATATCTAATGAAACTACCAATAGATTTTCTTCAGCATTATTTACCGGAATTAATGGAAGAGAATGTGAAAATAGAAACGATTGGTGATTTAGAGCACCTTCCTAATAAAACAAGTGCAGCCATTATGAGTGCAATTGATAAGACTTCTGCGAATACTGGATTGATCCTAAATATAGCTATAAATTATGGTAGCCGTTATGAAATGATCCAATCTGTGAAAGCTATTTGTAAGGAGGTTCTAGAAGGGAATTATTCCATAGAAGAAATTGATGAGCAAATGTTTAGCCGTCATTTATATACTTCTGATATTTCTGATCCAGATCTTTTAATCAGGACTAGTGGTGAAATTCGATTAAGTAATTTCTTGCTTTGGCAATCAGCATACTCAGAATTATGGTTTACGGATACATTATGGCCAGACTTTAATGAAGAAGATTTTGAAAAAGCTATTAACGAATTTCAAAAGCGAAAACGTCGTTACGGCGGAATTTAAGGTGTGAATATTGATGAAAATTAGAATAATTACAGCAATAGTTGCTATACTTATCTTTTTTCCCTTAGTGTTTATGAATGGCTTACCATTTCAGATTGCAATGTATATCATTGCGACTATAGGGTTATTAGAATTATTACATATGCGAAAAACTACCTCATATCCAATTCCAACTATTTTAACAGTTATATTATTATGGGGATTACTTTTTCAAGGTGAATTTATCTTTTTCTCTACTAGAACCGAACTGTTAATGTTTTTTGTACTGTTATTGCTCGCTTATACTGTTTTAGTGAAGAATAAATTCACGTTTGAGGATGCGGGTTTTTTAATATTATCAACCATTTATGTCGGACTTGGCTTTTATTATTTTATCCAAACGAGAGATGTTGACAATGATGGACTTGTCTATATCTTTTATGCTATTCTAGTTATACTTTCAACGGACACGGGAGCGTATTTTTTTGGAAGGGCATTTGGAAGGAGAAAGCTATGGCCAAAAATCAGTCCTAATAAAACAATCGAGGGTGCCATTGGTGGGATATTGATAGCCTGTGTTGTTGCTGTCATTTTTCATACCTTTTTCCCCGTGCATGATTCTTTAATCATCGTTATATTAGTTACGATTTTAGCATCGATTGGTGGACAAGTTGGTGACTTGGTAGAATCGGCTATTAAACGATATTACAATGTGAAAGACTCAGGAAAATTATTGCCTGGTCATGGTGGAATACTTGACCGATTTGATAGTTGGTTATTTGTCTTTCCATTACTTCATTTTATTAATTTTATACAATAAACTATACTGGGGCGTTATTCAGATATGAAAAATATTACACTACTTGGAGCTACGGGTTCCATTGGTATGCAAACTCTGGATGTTATCGCTGAGCATCCTGAAGATTTCCGACTATTTGCTATCTCATTTGGAGAAAATATAGAAAAGGCAAAAATTATTTTGGAAAGATTTCAGCCAGAAAAAATTGTCGTAAAAAATGAAAAAGTAAAAAAGGAATTATTTTCACCTTCTAATAATACATCTATAGAAATATTAGTTGGTGAAGAAGCACTAGTAGAAGTTAGTTGTCATCCCAAGACAGATGTGTTAGTTAATGCGGTAATGGGAAGTGTTGGACTTGCCGCAACACTAGCCGCTATTGACGAAAAGAAACAAATAGCTATCGCAAATAAAGAAACTCTTGTCACTGCAGGACATCTCGTTATGAGAAAAGCAAAAGAAAATGGTGTAGACTTACTACCAATTGACAGTGAACACTCTGCAATATTTCAAGCATTAAATGGAGAAGCTTCTAGCCAAGTAAGCAGAATTATTTTGACTGCATCAGGAGGAAGCTTTCGTGACAAATCAAGAGCCGACCTTGAAGAAGTAACCATAGCCGATGCATTGAATCATCCAAACTGGAGCATGGGGGCAAAAATCACGATTGATTCTGCCACTATGATGAATAAAGGATTAGAGGTTATGGAAGCACATTGGCTATTTGGTTTACCCTATGAAAAAATTGACGTTATTCAACATAAAGAAAGCATCATCCATTCTATGGTTGAATTTGTTGATAAGAGTGTCATCGCACAGCTTGGTACGCCTGATATGAGGGTCCCAATTCAATATGCACTAACCTATCCAGATAGATTACCATTCTCTCAAACAGAAAGCTTAGATTTGCTTGAAGTAGGCAAGCTCCATTTCGAAAAAATGGATTTGCAACGTTTTCCTTGCTTACAATATGCCTATGATGCAGGGAAAAAAGGCGGAACGATGCCCACTGTGTTAAATGCAGCAAATGAAATAGCTGTTGATTTATTTTTAAAAGGAAACATTAGTTTTCTAGAAATTGAATCAGTTATTGAAAAAGCAATTAGCGACCATCAATCAATTGAAGATCCAGATTTAGTTACAATCCAAGAAGTTGATCAAAGCACTAGAATGAGGATTTTATCGCAGTATAAGTAAGAATTTTCAAATTATCTATCCCCCGTAAAGAAATGGAAGGAGTGTATGTTGATTGAATACGATCATAGCGTTTATTCTAATGTTCGGACTCTTAGTATTTGTTCATGAATTTGGTCATTTTATTTTCGCAAAGCGTGCAGGTATGCTAGTAAGAGAGTTCGCCATTGGATTTGGGCCTAAAATTTTTTCTACAACGAAAAATGAAACCCTGTATACCATTCGTTTGTTGCCTATGGGTGGCTATGTGCGAGTTGCTGGTGATGATCCGGAAATTGTTGATATAAAACCAGGTCAGCATATTGGTGTTACTTTTAATGAGGCAGGAAAAGTCAATCAAATTATTGTCAATAACAAAGATAAGCACCCAGATGCACTAGTGATAGAAGTAGAAAATATTGATCTAGACCACCGATTGAAAATGGAAGGCTATGAAGTAGGAGATGAACAACATTTCTCCTTCCAAGTAGACGAAAAGGCTCATTTTATTATGGATGAAAAACCAACCCAAATTGCTCCATACGATCGGCAATTTGCATCCAAAACAGTTGGGCAGCGAGCAATGCAATTGTTCGCTGGTCCTATGATGAACTTTCTATTATCTATCGTAATTTTTGCTGGGTTAGCAATGATTCAAGGTGTACCTGTGAAAGATATTGAAATTGGTTCTGTTGTGGAGAACAGCCCAGCAGAAGAAGCTGGCTTCCAGGCAGGAGATAAAGTTGTTGAAATAAACGGTGAATCTGTTGGAAAATGGTCCGAATTTGAAGAAATTGTACAAGCAAGTCCAGAAGAATCAGTAGATATGGTTGTAATAAGAAATGGGGAAAAGATTCCTTTAGAGGTTACTCCAGCTTTAGTTGAACTAGAACAGGAGTCATTTGGGCAAGTAGGTGTGGTTCAAGCTTCTGAAAAATCATTTATTCGGTCTATTCCATATAGTTTTCAGCAAACCTATGAATGGTCTACATTGATATTAACAAATCTAGGAAAATTAGTTACTGGTCAGTTCTCGATTGATATGTTATCAGGACCAGTTGGTATATATGATGCGACAGATCAAGTCGTTCAGACAGGATTTATGAATTTTATGATGTGGACTGCTATATTAAGTGTTAACTTAGGGATCGTTAATTTAGTGCCATTACCTGCATTAGATGGCGGACGTTTATTATTTGTTGGATTAGAAGCAGTAAGAGGAAAGCCAATCGATCCTCAGAAAGAAGGTGTCGTTCATTTCATAGGTTTTGCATTATTAATGCTACTAATGATTGTCGTAACATGGAATGATATCCAACGACTCTTTCTTTAGGTGAAGATTGCTTTACCCATCATTAAAGATTATCTTCATGATGACGATTATGATATGGTGAACAGAGAAATAATTCTTTTTGTAAATTTTATTTTTAAGCTTGAGGTGAATTTTCGAGATGAAACATAGTCAAACACTCATTCCAACATTAAAAGAAGTTCCAGCAGATGCCGAAATTAAAAGCCATCAGCTATTAGTTCGAGCAGGTTTTATACGTCAAACAGCATCTGGTGTATACAGCTTCCTTCCATTAGGAAATAAAGTATTAAAAAAGGTAGAAAATATTGTTAGAGAAGAAATGGAGAAGGCAGGAGCGGCAGAAATGCTCATGCCAGCATTACAGCCTGCGGATCTGTGGAAAAAAACAGGTAGATGGTATACGTTTGGTCCAGAATTAATGCGAATTAATGATCGTCATGATCGAGAGTTCGCACTAGGGGCAACTCATGAAGAAGTAATTACTAACTTAATAAGCGATGAAGTAAAAAGCTATAAAAAGCTCCCAATTACTTTATTTCAAATCCAATCAAAATACCGTGACGAAAAAAGACCGCGTTTTGGTTTGTTGCGTGGTCGGGAATTTGTTATGAAGGATGCTTATTCCTTTCATGATTCCTTTGAAAGCCTTGATGAAGCTTATGACAAGATGGTGACAGCCTATTCTACTATTTTTGAGCGTTGTGGACTAGATTTTCGTGCAGTGATTGCTGATTCTGGTGCAATGGGTGGCAAAGATACACATGAGTTTATGGTTCTGTCCGAAATTGGAGAAGATACAATCGCCTATTCTGATAGCTCTGATTTTGCAGCCAATATTGAAATGGCACCAGTTCTTGTTGATTATCGAAAAGAAAACGAAGAGTTAATGTCACTTGACAAGGTGGAAACACCTGGCTATAAAACGATGCAAGAGGTTTCGCAATATCTAAACAAACCGTTAGATAAAGGCATTAAATCCATCCTCTTTAAAGTAGATGAACGATTTGTCCTTGTTCTTTCACGCGGTGATCATGAAATCAATGATATAAAGTTGAAAAACTTGTATCAAACAACAGATATTGAATTAGCATCAGAGCAAGAAGCTCTTCAAGTATTAGGTGCAAAGGTAGGTTCATTAGGTCCGATCAATGTAAGTAATGTAGAAGTGATTGCCGACAATGCTGTGGAATTTATCGTCAATGGTTATTGTGGGGCAAATGAAGACGATAAACACTTTATCAATGTCAATCCATCTCGTGATTTTCAAGTCAAAAACTATGAAGATTTACGCTTTATTCAGGAAGGAGATCCATCGCCGGACGGTAAAGGTACGATTAGATTTGCTAAGGGGATTGAAGTGGGACACGTTTTCAAATTAGGACAGCTGTATGCAGATAAGTTAGGTGCGACCTATTTGAATGAACAAGGTAAACAAGAGACTATGATTATGGGGTGTTATGGAATCGGTGTTTCTCGAACACTCGCTGCTATCGTAGAACAATATCATGATGAGAAAGGCATCACATGGCCAAAAGAAATCAGTCCATATGATATACATCTAATTGTAGTGAATCCTAAAAACGAAGAACAAAGCAGGCTTTCAGATAAGCTATATAATCAATTAATGGACCAGCGCGTATCTGTTTTATATGATGATCGTAAAGAACGTCCAGGAGTAAAGTTTGCAGATAGTGATCTCATTGGTTTACCGATTCGTATTACAGTTGGTAAAAAAGCAAATGAAGGGATTGTTGAATGCAAGCTACGTACGACTGGGGAGCAATTTGATCTTCATGAATCAGAAATTATGTCGAAAATTCAATCACTGCTAGCTTAAAATATATTCCCTTGTCCTTTATAATAAGACAAGGGAATTATCATTTAGGACACAAATATTCAATGTTTAGAAGGCGAGGGGGCGAGAACATGAATACAACGAATAAAGAACGATTTGAATTATTAATGAAGCAAATCGGTATACCTGATGATATGAAAAATAAATATTTCCAAAATGGATCAATAGAAAAATTAGAGGTTTATCGCCAATCAAAAATCTGGCAGTTTCATTTACTTATCGAAAATGTATTACCAGCGGAAGCTTATCAACTGTTTGCACTGAAGCTAACCGAAGCATTTTCGACAATCGCTAAAGTATCTTGGGTATTTAAAACCCAAAACTCTATCTTATCCAATGAGGAATGGGGAAATTATTGGAGTGTTTTCTATTCAGAATTAATCCACCATTCACCTAAGTATCGAGCATTAGAGAATAAAAGGCCGTTAGTTAACGATAATAACATTATGTTAACTGTAAGCAATGAAATTGAACTACATTCATTAAAGCAAGAGCTACAAACAAAATTGGATGAATTTTGTGTAAAAATTGGCACAGAACGAAAAATGGTCGAAATGGAAGTAGTAGATCAGCAGGCAGAGTTGGAAAAATTTCAACAAGAAAAAGCCTTAGAGGATAGAAAACGTGTGGAGGAAGCTTTTAAACAACAAGAACAAAAAGTGAAAGAAAATAAAGAAGAACAGGACACTGGTCCTATACTAATTGGATATCCGATTAAGGATGAATCAGTACAAATGAAAGACATCATAGAAGAAGAGAAAAATGTCGTTTTTCAAGGATACTTATTTGATGTGGAAATCAGGGAATTACGGTCTGGACGTCACTTATTGATATTAAAATTAACGGACTATAGCGATTCTTTTCAAATTAAAATGTTCTCTAAAGGTGATCAAGATGTTGAAAAGTATAAGCAATTGAAAGCTGGTATGTGGTTGAAAGCTAAAGGTATGATTCAAACCGATACCTTTTCCAACGAATTAACCATGATGGCAAAGGACATTCAACAAATCCCCTCCATTACTAGAGAAGATAACGGATTAGATGGTGAGAAGCGGATTGAACTGCATACACATACATTAATGAGTCAAATGGATGCTGTCGTATCTGCGTCTAAATTAATTGAACAAGCAGGTAAGTGGGGACACAAAGCGATTGCCATAACCGATCATGCTGTTGCACAAGCCTATCCAGAGGCTTATGCAGCTGGGAAAAAACACGGAGTTAAAATTATTTATGGGGTGGAAGCAAATATTGTCGATGATGGTGTTCCTATTGCCTATAATGCTGCAAATCGAGAGCTCTTAGATGATACGTATGTCGTGTTTGATGTCGAAACAACCGGCTTATCAGCTGTGTATGACACAATAATTGAGCTTGCAGCCGTAAAGGTGAAAAATGGCGAAATCATTGATCGATTTGAATCCTTTGCCAATCCACATCATCCATTATCGGAAACAACAATTAATTTAACGGGAATTACTGATGATATGGTGAAGGATGCGCCGGAAATAGAGGATGTCTTAAAGGATTTTCATGAATGGATGGAGAATGATATTCTGGTAGCACATAATGCAGATTTTGATATGGGCTTCATCAATACAGGCTTCAAGAAAATTGGACTAGAGGAAGCCACAAATCCTGTCATAGACACATTGGAATTAGCTCGATTTCTATTTCCAGAACTGAAGAATCATCGTTTAAATACCTTATGTAAAAAGCTAGACATCGAGTTAACCCAACATCACCGTGCTATCTATGATGCTGAGGCTACTGGCTATTTATTATGGAAATTTATTAAACTATCTCACGAAAATGGCATTACAAATCATAATCAATTCAATAAACATATGGGGGAAGGTAATGCTTATCAACGTTCAAGACCATTTCATGCTACATTACTTGCAGTGAATGAAGTAGGACTTAAAAACATTTTTAAACTAATTTCTCTTGCTCATATTCATTACTTCTACCGAGTACCTCGTATTCCGAGGTCCAAACTCCAAGAGCATCGTGAGGGTGTACTAATTGGTACTGCGTGTGACCAAGGAGAAGTCTTTGAGACAATGATGCAAAAATCAAAGGAGCAAGCAGAAAAAGTAGCTAAATTTTATGATTATATCGAAGTACAACCCCCGGCAAATTACGTACATTTATTGGACAAAGAACTGGTGCAAAATGAAGCACAGCTTTATGATATTATAAGAAAGCTTGTCGAAATGGCTGATAGTCTTGGAAAACCTTGTGTGGCAACAGGTAATGTACATCATCTAGAAGAAAATGACCGACTTTATCGAAAAATATTAATTGCCTCTCAAAGTGGAAATCCATTAAATCGACAAACATTGCCAAATACTTATTTCAGAACAACGAATGAAATGGTAGAGGCATTTCACTTTTTAGGAGAAGAAAAGGCCAAGGAAATTGTCATTACTAATCCTCATCAACTTGTCGAGCAAATTGAAGATGTAAAGCCTGTTAAAGATGATTTATACACCCCAAATATTGATGGTGCAGAAGAAGAAATAAGGGAGCTAAGCTACTCTTTTGCAAAATCAATTTATGGTGACCCATTACCTGAAATTGTTGAACAAAGAATCGAAAAAGAATTAAAAAGTATTATTGGACATGGATTTGCAGTCATCTACTTAATTTCACATAAACTGGTAAAAAAATCTTTAGATGATGGTTATCTTGTTGGATCCAGAGGATCGGTTGGTTCCTCATTAATTGCGACATTTACGGAGATTACAGAAGTAAATCCATTACCACCACACTATGTCTGTCCTAACTGTAAACAAAGTGAATTTTTTAATGATGGTTCTGTAGGTAGTGGATTTGATTTGCCAGATAAAGATTGTCCTACATGTGAGGTTCCTCTTAAGAAAGATGGACAAGATATACCGTTTGAGACCTTCCTTGGATTTAAAGGAGATAAGGTTCCCGATATTGACTTGAACTTTTCTGGTGAATATCAACCAAGAGCCCATAATTATACGAAAGTATTGTTCGGAGAGGATAATGTCTATCGTGCAGGAACGATAGGTACAGTTGCTGAAAAAACAGCATATGGCTATGTGAAAGGTTATGCAGGCGATCATAATATGGTAATTAAAAATGCTGAAGTAGATCGTTTAGTTAAAGGCTGTACTGGTGCTAAAAGGACTACAGGCCAGCACCCAGGTGGTATAATTGTTGTTCCTGACGACATGGAAATCTATGACTTTACACCGATACAGTTTCCTGCGGATGATCGAAATTCAGAATGGCGTACGACACATTTTGACTTCCACTCTATTCACGATAATTTGTTGAAACTCGATATACTAGGACACGATGATCCAACTGTGATTCGGATGCTACAAGACTTAAGTGGTATAGATCCTAGAACGATTCCAACGGATGATGCGGAAGTGATGAAAATATTTTCTGGTCCAGAGGTGTTAGGAGTTACAGCAGAACAAATTATGTGTAAGACTGGTACACTAGGTGTCCCTGAATTTGGTACACGATTTGTTAGACAGATGTTAGAAGATACAAAACCGAAAACTTTTGCAGAACTTGTGATCATCTCTGGGTTAAGTCATGGTACAGATGTATGGCTCGGAAATGCCCAAGAGCTTATCGATAAAGGAATTTGTGAATTGCCTGATGTAATTGGGTGTCGTGATGATATTATGGTTTATTTAATGCACAAAGGTCTAGATGCTTCGCTAGCTTTTAAAATCATGGAGTTTGTTCGTAAAGGTAAAGGTCTACAAGATGAATGGATTATTGAGATGAAAAAACATGATGTACCAGATTGGTATATTGAATCATGTAAAAAAATTAAATACATGTTTCCGAAAGCACATGCTGCTGCCTATGTTTTAATGGCCGTACGTATCGCTTATTTCAAGGTGCATCATCCGATCTTATTCTATGCAGCATACTTCACTGTCCGAGCAGATGACTTTGAGCTTGATACGATGGTAAAAGGCTCTGAAGCGATTAAGAATCGAATAAAAGAAATTAATGCAAAGGGTAACGATGCCTCCCCTAAAGAAAAAAGTTTACTAACCGTTTTAGAAATTTCTCTCGAAATGAATGAGCGAGGCTTTCATTTTCAAAAGGTTGATCTATATAAATCCTCAGCAACTGAGTTTTTAGTAGATGGTAATTCCTTAATCCCACCATTCAATGCAGTAGATGGTTTAGGAACCAATGCAGCGATCAACATTGAAAAAGCAAGAGAGGATGGCGAGTTCCTATCTAAGGAAGACCTTAGAGAGCGTAGTAGGATCTCTAAAACGGTCTTAGAATATTTAGATCAACATGGTTGTTTGGAAGGAATGGAAGAAAAGAACCAATTATCCTTGTTTTAATCCATCTAGGTAATGGCTTGCATCTTTTCTCCATTCATGTTATATTTTATAAAGAATTCATTTGAGACGAACGGAGAAAGAGTGGGACACCCCACTCTTTCTTCATAGTTATCAAACCAGCGGATCAAATAGGGCATCTATTAAATCCCTTGCCAAGCACTGGCAAGGGATTTATCACGTTAACATTCCCAAGAAGTGGTGCTAATGACTGCTTACGATTCTATTTGTGTAAGCTCGATTAAATTGGGGAATTATAGTAATGTGACGAGAGATGCATAAAGCACAATTAAAGGAGGTCAGCGAATGGCACAAAATGTAACCAAACAAACCGAAACCTTAGTGAAACCGATATTAGATGAACTGCAATTAGAGCTTGTCGATGTGGTGTTTGAAAAGGAAGGACAAAATTGGTTTCTAAGAGTTTATATCGATAAAGAAAATGGAGTAGATATTGAAGAATGTGGGCAGGTTTCTGAGAAGCTAAGTGAGAAATTAGATGAAACAGATCCAATTGAACAGGCGTACTTCCTAGAAGTCTCCTCACCAGGTGTAGAGAGACCCTTGAAAAAAGAAGAGGATTTTCAGAAATATACTGGTGAAAATGTATATGTGAAGGTATACGAACCAATAGATGGTGAAAAAGAATTTACTGGTGAGTTAGTGGAGTTTATGGATGGAACAGCGAAAATAGCTTACAAAGTAAAAACAAAAACAAAAGAAGTAGAAATTCCATTTAACAAAATTGCTAAGGCCCATTTAGCTGTAACTTTCTAAATCAAAGGGGGAGAAGAGTTGTGAACAAAGAATTGTTCGAGGCAATAAATTTTTTGGAAAAAGAAAAAGGTATTAATAAAAGTATACTTATTGAAGCATTAGAGGCAGCGCTAATATCAGCATATAAGAAAAATTTTAAGTCCGCTACGAATGTGCGAGTAGATCTAAACGAGGAATACGGTAAGATGAGTGTATATGCACAAAAAGAAATTGTGGAACAAGTCGACGATCCTCAACAACAAATTTCGATTGAAGAGGCATCACAGATCAACCCTTCCTATGAAGTGGGAGATGTGGTGGAGATTGAAGTGACACCAAGAGACTTTGGTCGCATAGCAGCGCAAGCAGCTAAGCAAGTAGTCACCCAACGGGTTCGCGAGGCAGAACGTGGTATTATATTTAATGAATATATTGACCGCGAAGATGATATTATGAACGGTACTGTTCAACGCATGGATGGACGATTCATCTATGTGAATTTAGGAAAAGTAGAAGCAAAACTGCCAGAATCGGAATGTATGCCAACTGAGACTTATCAGGTTCATGACCGTATCAAAGTATATGTGACAAAGGTGGAAAATACGAGTAAAGGGCCTAATATTTTCGTTTCACGTACACATCCAGGACTTTTAAAGAGATTATTTGAAATGGAAGTACCCGAAATATATGATGGTACAGTTGAAGTCAAATCGGTTGCAAGAGAAGCAGGGGATCGATCAAAAATTTCGGTCTATGCTCGCGATGAAGAGGTTGATGCAGTTGGGTCTTGTGTTGGTCAAAAGGGACAACGTGTACAAACCATTGTCGATGAATTAAAAGGAGAAAAGATTGATATCGTGGAATGGTCAGAGGATCCTATTGTCTATGTATCGAATGCACTTAGCCCTTCTAAAGTAGTACGGGTAATTGTGGATGAAGAAAATAAAGCGACAACGGTTGTTGTTCCAGACTATCAATTATCCCTAGCCATCGGAAAAAGAGGTCAAAATGCTAGATTAGCAGCTAAATTAACAGGCTGGAAAATCGATATAAAGAGTGAAACAGAAGCGAGAGATGAAGGATTAATAGTAGCAGGAGATGTTGATAAAAGTAAAGAAAGCATTCATTATGATGACACATCGGAATATGATGAATCCTTGGAAGATTTGGATGAAGATTTGTTTAAATAAGGAGGATTTCATATGCCAAAAAAACGGAAAATACCTTTGCGAAAATGTGTAGTAACACAAGAAATGGTACCAAAGCAGTCGCTGCTTCGTATTGTGAAAACAAAAGAAGGGGAAGTTTTTGTTGACCCAACTGGCAAGAAAAACGGACGCGGAGCTTATATATCTAAACAATTAGATGTTGTAGATAAAGCAAGACAGACGAAGGTACTTGAAAAGCATCTTGAAATTCCAATTCCAGATGAAATTTATGATGAATTAAAGAAAGTAATAGAAGGAGCATAAAGTGGCTGATCCAAAAGCTTATTTAAATATATTAGGTATTGCAAATAGAGCCGGAAAATGCACATTTGGAGAAGAATTAATTGTGAAGGAAATTCAATCCAAAAAATCAAAAATTGTTTTACTAGCAAATGACATAGGCGACCAAACGAAGAAAAAGCTTACAGATAAGTGTCAATACTATCAAATACCATATTTTTTTATTGATGATCGTGAGACATTATCACATGCAGTAGGTAAGACAGGTCGAGTAGCAGTATCGATCCATGAACAAGGTTTCGCAAAAAAGCTAAAAACGCTACTTGACAACAATAATCGGGGGTGAACGTATGACGAAAATACGAGTATATGAATATGCAAAGGAAATAAATAAAACAAGTAAGGAAGTCATCACAAAATTAAAAGAGCTTAATTTACCAGTTAGTAACCATATGTCAACAATTACAGACGAAATGAAGGAAAAATTAGAGCAAAGCTTTAAGCCTAAGGTAGAAGAAAAAGCTACGAAACAAGAAAAATCAGAAAAATCGAACCATAACCCACAGCAACAATCAAAACAGAACAAACCAAATAAACCTAATGACAATAAGAAAAAACAAAGCAAAAACCATAACAAACACCAGAACAAACATCATAATAAGCCTAATCAACCGAAAAAAGAACAGGCTAAAGTGAAGGAAGAAAAACAGGAACCAAATAAAATTACCTATTCTGGTTCGATTACTGTGGCAGAATTAGCTGAAAAGCTAAGCAAACCAACAAATGAAATAATCAAGAAATTATTATTATTAGGTGTAATGGCAAATAAAAACCAAGACTTGGATGAAGATGCTATTGAATTGATTTGTGGTGAATATGGGGTTGAGGTTGAACAAGAAGTAGAAATAGATCAAACGGATCTCTTAACATATATTGAAGAAGACGATCCTTCGAACTTAATGGAACGTCCACCAGTTGTAACAATCATGGGTCATGTCGATCATGGTAAAACAACTTTACTTGACTCCATCCGCAACACAAAAGTAACAGAAGGGGAAGCAGGTGGAATTACTCAGCATATTGGTGCATATCAAGTGGAAGCAAATGAGAAAAAAATTACTTTCCTAGACACCCCAGGTCATGCTGCGTTTACAAGCATGCGTTCACGTGGTGCAGAAGTAACAGATATTGCCATCCTAGTTGTAGCAGCAGATGACGGGGTAATGCCACAGACCGTTGAGGCTATCAATCATGCTAAAGCAGCAGAGGTTCCAATCATTGTAGCTGTTAACAAAATCGATAAAGAAGGAGCCAACCCAGATCGTGTCATGCAAGAATTAACAGAACATGAATTAATTCCTGAAGACTGGGGTGGAGATACTATTTTTGTACAACTGTCTGCAATAAAAGGTGAAGGTATTGATGACTTGTTAGAAATGATCCTGTTAATTGCAGAAGTTGAGGAATTAAAGGCTAACCCTAATCGTTTAGCTGATGGTACGGTGATTGAAGCACAATTAGATAAAGGTCGTGGATCTGTTGCATCATTACTCGTTCAAAATGGTACACTAAAAGTAGGTGATCCAATTGTTGTTGGAACGACGTTTGGTAGAGTTCGTGCAATGGTAAATGATCTTGGTAAACGAGTAAAATCTGTCGGACCGTCCACACCAATTGAGATTACTGGTCTTAATGACGTTCCATTAGCTGGAGATCGTTTTGTTGTCTTCAAGGATGAGAAAAAAGCACGTCAAATTGGTGAATTAAGACAACAAAAACAAATTGAAGAGAAGCGTGGAGATAAAGCACGTGTAAGCTTAGACGATCTTTTTGAAAAGATTAAACAAGGTGAAATCAAAGATATTAATGTTATATTGAAAGCAGACGTACAAGGATCAGTTGAAGCTCTTGCAGCATCATTGAAAAAAATCGATGTCGAAGGAGTAAAGGTGAATATCATCCATACAGGTGTTGGTGCTATTAAGGAATCAGATATTATATTAGCATCTGCCTCTAATGCTATTGTGATCGGGTTTAATGTACGACCAGATACCAATGCTAAAAAAGCTGCAGAATCTGAAAATGTAGAAATTCGACTCCATCGTGTCATTTATAAGGCCATTGAAGAAGTGGAAGCTGCGATGAAAGGAATGCTTGACCCTGAATATGAAGAAAAGGTTATTGGTCAAGTAGAGGTTCGTGAAATCTTTAAAGTGTCACGTATTGGTACGATTGCTGGTGGATATGTAACAGATGGTAAAATAACAAGAGATTCCGGTGTGCGCTTGATTCGTGACGGAGTGGTCATCTATGAAGGAGAAATTGATACATTGAAACGTTTCAAGGATGACGTAAAGGAAGTTGCGCAGAATTATGAATGTGGGATAACGATCAAGAATTACAATGATATAAAAGAGGGCGATGTCATTGAGGCCTATGTTATGGAGGAAATTGAAGTCTAATGCTCCTTTATGCTGAGATTGAGTTTATTTTATATGATTGCCATTCACTAAAAGAAAAAAGATCTATATTATTACGATTAAAAAATCGTCTCAATAAGAACTTAAACTTAGCAATTGCAGAAATAGACCATCAAAATCAATGGCAAAGAGCAGCCTTTGCTATTGTAACGGTCTCAGATGCCAAAGTAATCAATGAAAAAGTGATCCAGCAAGCACTTGCTTTGATGGATTCCTTTCCTGAAATAGAAAGAACAACAACAGATGTAGAAGAACGATAATAATGCTCTGTCGCATATTTTATGACAGATAGTAAAGATGATGTTTCACTGTAGGAAGAGGTGACAGTCATGAATGAATTACGAGCAAATCGTGTAGCAGAACAAATGAAAAAAGAACTCGGAGATATCGTTTCACGAAAGATAAAGGATCCGCGAGTAGGATTTGTAACAATAACAGATGTGGAAGTAACAGGTGATTTGCAACAAGCTAAGGTATTTATCTCTGTATTTGGAGACGAAAAGAAACGTCAGGAAACCTTGATCGGTTTGGCAAAAGCAAAAGGCTTTATTCGCTCCGAGATAGGGCGAAGAATTCGCCTTCGCAAAACTCCTGAGTTGTCTTTTGATTTTGATGATACCATTGAACGAGGTAATCGAATTGAGGATCTATTGAGAAAAATCAATGATCCAGATGAACAATAATTATCTAAAAAATAGAGAGTGCATAGAAAACGAAACACTCCACTTTTTACTTTTTACCGTTCTTTCAATTTTAGAAAACCCTTGTCGATCAACAAGGGTTTTCTCTAATTTATAAAAGACGGAGGTGTATGAATGAACGGGATATTACCATTATGGAAACCCAAGGGAATGACTTCCCATGACTGTGTTATAAAAATTAGAAAGCTTTTTAAAACGAAAAAGGTAGGTCATACCGGGACACTAGACCCAGAGGTAGAAGGTGTTTTACCGATTTGTGTCGGAGAGGCCACGAAGATTGTTCCATTTTTAACAGATACCGTTAAAACATACATCGCAACGGCAACGATAGGAACCTCCACAACAACGGAGGACCATACGGGAGAAATAATCGAACGAAAGCCTGTTAGTAGTAAGCTTTCCTCAACGATGATAGAAGAGACACTCGACTCTTTTCAAGGGAAAATTCAGCAACAAGTACCTTATTACTCAGCTGTTAAAGTAAATGGCAAAAAACTTTATGAATATGCCAGAAACAATGAACGAGTGGAAAGGCCTATGCGTTCTGTCTGTATTGAGGATATAAGATTGATAACTACTTCCTATGATGAAAAAGGACAGTTCCAGTCGATACAATTCGAGGTTACCTGTTCAAAAGGGACCTATATCCGTACCCTTTGCCTAGATTTAGGAAAAAAACTACAATTCCCTGCACATATGTCCAACCTAATTCGATCAAGAAGCGGGCATTTTACTAGTGGAGATACATGGACTTTCGAGGAATTAGAAAATGACACGAATGAAACGGTGCTACTTCCTTTAAAACACGGGTTGGCTCATTTAGATGCTATAGAGGTTGATGAGCAGACAATGAAAAAGGTGAAAAATGGACAAAAGCTATCGTTACCATCCACTACACCAAAAACTAAGTATTTCCGGATCGAACACAAAGGGATGCTTCTTGCTATTTATCATATCCATGAGAATCAAAAAGAGATAAAACCTGCTCGAGTATTTTCGAATAAATAAATTCGGATTGTTGTTTGCAGAAAAGCTACTCTATGTACATAAAAAAGTTTTTCCAAGTTCATATGGTTTTTCAATCTCCTAAACCTGTAATATAATGGTGAAATAAAATTAGAAAGCAGGTGATTGATATGGAACTCATATCTTTAACCTATCCACATAAGTTAAAAAAAGAATCGATTCCGAATACCGTTGCTGCGATTGGTTTTTTTGATGGGATTCATATTGGCCATCAAAAGGTAATCGATCAAGCTAAATTACTAGCAAAGGAACAAGACATGAAATCGGCCGTTATTACCTTTGATCCACATCCATCTGTTGTCTTAAAAAAAGAAAAGACAGATGTACAATATTTGACACCATTAACGGTAAAAAAGAGCTTGATGGAACAACTAGATGTTGATTATCTTTATATTATTAGGTTTGATAAAACCTTATCTCAACTATCACCAAAGGAATTTTTAGAGCATTTTATAGTGGGGCTAAATATCGATCATCTTGTTGCTGGATACGACTTCTCTTTTGGTTTTAAAGGGGCAGGAAACATGTCTAATATTCAAACTTTTATAGACAAGCCTCTAGCAATTACAAAGGTGGAGAAAATAAGCTATCATGATCAAAAGGTAAGCTCGACAAGAATTCGTTCCCTTCTAAAAGAAGGAAATCTTGAATTAACAGAAAAATTACTTGGAAGACCATACTCTGTAGTGGGTGAAGTAGTAAGGGGAGAACAAAGAGGGCGAACGATTGGTTTTCCAACTGCTAATTTCAAAATCACTGAACCCTACTTTTTACCTCGCGTTGGTGTGTATGCAGTAGAAGTGATAATGGAGAACAACGTTTTTTACGGTATGGCAAATTTAGGTTACAATCCTACCTTTACGGATCAGATCGTTGTTCCAAAACTAGAAGTTAATATATTTGATCTAAATCAGAATTTGTATGGTGAAATTTTGCAGGTGAATTGGAAAAGCTATATTCGTGATGAGGTTAAGTTCTCATCTGTAGAAGAGCTTGTCGAACAAATACGTCAAGATGAAAAAAACGTTCGTCATTTTTTTTCATTAAATGACTGAAAATACTTGCATTTGAGCTTAAAAAGTTGTACTCTTAATTACGGAACCATCCACTTGGCAACTCGAATTCTCCGACGATTGCTAGGGGATTGGGGTTTCATTACATTATAGGAGGTGAATAGGATGGCTATCACTCAAGAACGTAAAAATGAACTAATTAATGAATTTAAAACACATGAGAGCGACACAGGTTCTCCAGAAGTTCAAATTGCTGTCCTTACAGAGGAAATTAATAATTTGAATAATCATTTACGAATTCATAAGAAAGATCACCACTCTCGTCGTGGTCTATTGAAAATGGTAGGGAAACGCCGTAATTTATTAAACTACTTACGTAACAAAGATGTTTCTCGTTACCGTGATTTAATTCAAAAGTTAGGCTTACGTCGATAAGCCGGTTAAGAAGCGGGATTTATCCCGCTTTTTCTGTATGTAAAAATAGAATTGATTAGAGATGCTAATAGAACATCCAAAGCGCCTTTATGGTTTTAGTTATCTATTTTAGGTTACATGCACTGCATTCATTGAGTATATTTGGACGACTTACTAATAAAAAAACGATTTTTGGTCGATTATATTAATAGCACACCTTATCGTCTAAAATATTACTGGATTCGTAGATCAAACTACACGGATGGTGGACGAAGTGTTAAAATGGATATTGATTATAGTTCTTATCTAATTTTGATAGTCTGAAAAAGCTTCATGCTTTTTTGAGAGGAGTACGATACATAATGGTAGATGAAAAAAGAGTATTTACTACAGAGATTGCTGGTCAAAGCTTTCGAGTAGAAATTGGTGAACTCGCTAAACAAGCTAATGGTGCTTGTATGGTTCACTATGGTGATACAGCTGTATTAGCTACAGCTACCGCTTCGAAGGAACCGAAGGATTTACCTTTCTTTCCTTTAACCGTTAATTATGAAGAACGATTATATGCAGTTGGAAAGATTCCTGGTGGATTTATTAAAAGAGAAGGTAGACCTAGTGAAAAAGCTATTTTAGCTTCAAGGCTAATTGACCGTCCCATTCGACCACTTTTTCCAGATGGTTTTCGAAATGAAGTACAAGTAATTAGTACAGTAATGAGTGTGGATCAAAACTTACCATCTGAGATGGCTGCAATGATTGGTTCATCCTTAGCACTTGGAATTTCTGATATTCCATTCGGAGGCCCAATTGCAGGAGTAGTAATTGGTCGAGTCGATGGTGAATTCGTCATCAATCCAACATTAGAAGAAAGAGAAAAAAGTGATATTGATTTAACCGTAGCTGGGACAAAAGATGCGATTAACATGGTAGAAGCTGGTGCTGATGAAGTACCAGAAGAAATTATGTTAGAAGCAATTATGTTTGGGCATGAAGAAATTAAACGACTAGTAGCTTTTCAAGAAGAAATTATTCAAGCAATGGCTGTAGAAAAAATGGAAGTTACTTTATTTGAGCTAGACCAAGCGGTGGTGTCTGAAGTAGAAGAGAAAGCCAAAAAACCTCTACTTGAAGCTATTCAAGTGCAGGAGAAACATGCGCGTGAAGAGGCCATTAATCAAGTGAAGGAAAAAATCACTGCTTCCTATCAAGAAGAAGAGGCAGATGATGAAAAATTAAAGCAAGTATCCAATGTTTTAGATAAAATTGTAAAAGAAGAAGTACGTCGTCTCATTACAAAAGAAAAAGTGAGACCAGATGGTCGTAAGATTGACGAAATTCGTCCATTATCCTCCCGCATTGGGGTATTACCAAGGACGCATGGTTCTGGATTATTTACAAGAGGACAAACACAAGCTCTCAGCATTTGTACACTAGGGGCACTTGGAGATGTTCAAATCTTAGATGGACTGGATGCAGAAGAGTCCAAGCGGTTTATGCATCATTATAATTTCCCTTCATTTAGTGTCGGTGAAACAGGACCGATTCGTGGACCAGGGCGTCGTGAAATCGGACATGGTGCATTAGGAGAAAGGGCACTGGAAGTCGTTGTACCAGATGAAAAAGATTTCCCATATACGATTCGTCTCGTATCTGAGGTCTTAGAATCCAATGGCTCCACTTCTCAGGCAAGTATTTGTGCTAGTACACTAGCAATGATGGATGCAGGAGTACCGATCAAAGCCCCTGTTGCTGGTATTGCAATGGGACTTGTAAAGTCGGGAGATGATTATACGATCTTAACAGATATTCAAGGGATGGAAGACTTTTTGGGCGATATGGACTTTAAAGTAGCTGGTACGGAAAAAGGTGTTACAGCCTTACAAATGGATATCAAAATTGAAGGGTTATCGAAAGAAATTCTAGAGGAAGCCCTAACTCAAGCGAAAAAAGGACGCATGCATATTTTATCCCATATGCTAGATACAATCAGTGAACCGAAGAATGAGCTATCTAACTATGCTCCAAAAATCCTAACGATGGATATTAATCCAGACAAGATTCGAGATGTCATAGGACCAAGTGGAAAACAAATTAATCAAATCATTGAAGAAACAGGCGTTAAAATCGATATTGAGCAGGATGGTCACATTTTCATTTCTTCTGCTGACACGGAAATGAATAAAAAAGCACAGAAAATTATCGAAGATATTGTGAGAGAAGTAGAAGTTGGCCAAATGTACTTAGGAACAGTCAAACGTATTGAAAAGTTCGGAGCATTTGTTGAGCTATTTAAAGGCAAAGAAGGACTTGTTCACATTTCAGAGCTTGCTGAGGAGAGAATTGGAAAAGTGGAAGATGTTGTCGCTATTGGTGATCAGATTATGGTAAAAGTGAAAGAAATTGATCGTCAGGGAAGAATTAATTTATCTCGCAAAGCCGTGTTAATGGAACAAAAAGAAAAGAATCAATAGGAAAGAAGAAGCTGGCAAACCAGTTTCTTTTTTCATTATGAAGGATATATTTTAGCAAATGAGATATCGATGAGAAAAACTACTATGGCTTTAAATATGTCCGAGCAGTTGCCAACCAAGAGGTGAAGTAGTCAGGGGGATTAGGGATTGTTATATCGACATACATGTAATAATGGCTTAAGAATTGTGTTAGAGCCAATGAATACAGTAAGGTCCATCACGATTGGAATATGGATTAAAACGGGATCAAGAAATGAAAGTAAACAAATGAATGGTATATCACACTTTATTGAGCATATGTTATTTAAAGGTACAAAAAAATATCATGCAAAATATATTGCAGAAGCCTTTGATGCAATTGGAGGCGAAATTAATGCATTTACCTCCAAAGAATATACCTGTCTATATGCAAAAGTTCTCGATGAGCATATCGATGTTGCTATGGATATTTTAGCTGATATGGTGATGCATTCCGTGTTTGATGAAAACGAAATTATGCGCGAAAAGAAAGTGATTTTAGAAGAAATCAGTATGACAGAAGACACTCCGGACGATATTATACATGATTACTTAGCGACATCCACTTATCAGCACCATCCATTATCCTATCCAATTCTAGGAACAAAGGACACGATCACACATTTTTCTCAAAATGATTTATTTGCGTTCTACAAGCAGCATTATCAACCAGAGAATATGGTTATTTCCATTGTTGGCAATATAGAGGCATACTTCATTTACGAAATCGAGAAATTATTCACTTTTAACGAAGTAGAGTCAACTAGCCAGAATGTTACAAAGCCAATCTTTTTTCCAGAAACGGTTTCTAAAAGAAAAGACACGGAGCAGAGCCATTTATGTTTAGGCTTTGAAGGAGTTAATGCCAAAAGTGACCAGATTTATCCTCTGTTAATCTTTAATAATATTTTGGGTGGGAGTATGAGTTCACGGCTTTTTCAGGAAATTAGGGAAGAGCATGGCATGGCCTATACTATCTATTCCTTTCATAGCGCATTTATTGATTCAGGTCTTCTAACAATATATGCAGGGACTTCCCCTAATCAATTAGAAATGGTTCGTGAAATGATCAATAGAATATTAGAAGATATTATGGCAAATGGTATAACGAATAAAGAATTCACCAATAGTAAGCAGCAATTAAAAGGTATGTATTTGATGAGCTTGGAGAGCACCAATAGTAAGATGAGTCGAAATGCAAGAAATGAACTTCTGTTAAAAAATCACGATACGATGGAGGATGTTATACAAGACATCGATCAAGTCGAGATTACGGAAATAGTTGACTTAATTGATCGTCTATCATTATCAAGGCCGAGCAGTGCTGTTATAATACCGAAATAAATAAAATCAACAATATGAGGTGAGTTGATGCGATTTCATGATTTGAGTAATAAGGAATTGATCGATCTGTCAACAGGAACTAGATTGGGAGTGCTAGGTCAAACAGATCTTGAAATTGATGAGAAAACCGGTCAAATATTAAGCTTCACTGTTCCTCAATACCGCATGTTTGGTTTCAAGAAATCAGAAGTGTACTCAAGAATTAATTGGAAACAAATAAAGAAAATCGGAGATGACATGATTATTGTAGAAACAGATTAAGTCAATCCTTGGGAGATAACGATCTTTATAGGAAGATAGCACGCCCAATAAAGTCATTCACTCAATAAGTGAATCTTATTGGGCTTTTGCTTATTCTTAAGGGAACAGGCCTAATAGGCTAGGTGAGAAGCACTTCTAAAAATCAAAATCATAAAATAAGTTAGATGGACGAATTTTGACTGGTGAGGTGAAAGAATGCAAAAGAAAAAGAAAATGGCCATTATTGGTGGTGATGCGAGATACTTACCATTGATACATGCTCTCCATAAATGGGAATGGTTAGATATAGAGATCGTAGGTTTTGAAAAAGTGGAACAAAGTTATACAGGGGTACGCCAAGCTTTGATCGACGAGCTGAACCCTTCTATATATGATGCGATTGTTTTACCAATAACCGGGATTGATGATAAAGGCTTTGTGGAAGCTGTATTTTCTAATCGCAAAATACAATTATCTAAGGAATGGTTTCAGAAATTACCGAAGCATTGTATCGTCTTTACAGGAATTTCAAACCAAACATTAGATTCATGGTGTGAAAATCTTTATTTAACTAAATTGATGGAACGCGATGATATTGCGATTTATAATTCCATACCAACAGCTGAAGGAGCAATTATGCTAGCTATAAAACATACCGATATAACCATACATCATGCAAATGTCTTTGTTTATGGTTTTGGTAGAGTAGGAAAAACGACAGCCAAAACATTTTCAGGCCTTGGAGCTAACGTTACCGTTGTTTCAAGAAGCGAAACAGAACTTTCTCGAGCATATGAACAGGGATATGAAACCTGCTCCATAAAAGACAGTGCAAAAGCAATTGCTTCATGTGAAATATTAATCAATACAATTCCAGCATTAGTAGTTGATGAAGCGATACTAGAAAGAATGTCCAGTAATGCTTTAATTATTGACCTTGCATCGAAGCCGGGTGGAATTGATTTCAATTTCGCCAAAAAAAGAGGCATGCAAGCTATTCACGCACTCGGCCTGCCGGGATTAGTGGCACCTAAAACTGCTGGTGAAATATTAGCCAATACGATTGAAAAACTGTTAGAAGAAACAAGTTGAAACATATCTTTTAAACACAACCAGTGCCTACCTTTAAGTCACCGATGGAACACAAGGAACATATAATGGGCATTAGCACTAATAAAAGCGTGAGCAAGCACTTTTTGTAGCTTCGTCACCATGTAACATTGACTTATAGGAGGTAATCATAATGGTGGATTTGAAAGGTAAAAAAATTGGGTTTGGCTTAACTGGGTCTCATTGTACCTATGCCGCAGTCTTTCCTGAAATCGAAAAATTAATAGCATTAGGTGCCGAGATTGTACCAGTTGTTTCCAATACGTTTAAAGAGACAGATACGAAATTTGGGAAAGCTGATGATCATATGAATAAACTAAGGGAAATAACAGGACGTGAGCCGGTTGCAAGTATAGTAGACGCAGAACCATTAGGGCCAAAAGAGCCGTTAGATTGCATGGTTCTAGCTCCATTAACAGGAAACTCGATGAGTCGTCTTGCCAATGCGATTACGGATTCAGCCGTGTTGATGGCAACGAAAGCAACTATTAGAAATGGAAAACCTGTCGTTTTAGCAGTGTCTACAAATGATGCATTAGGATTAAATGGCGTTAATCTCATGCGATTAATGGCAACAAAACTTATTTATTTTGTACCCTTTGGTCAGGATGATCCTATCAAAAAACCAAACTCCTTAGTTGCAGATATGACTCAAATAGCTGAAACGATTGAAACTGCTTTAGAATTTAAACAAATACAACCAGTTATTATTGCAAGAAATGAATAAATATGATGAAATAATTAAAGTATGCCGCTGATTATGTTAAAATAGGGAAGAATATCAAAAAAACATGCACATATAGGGAAGGGGACATATCGTAATGACTACAAAAGGGTATAATGTTGCAGTAGTAGGTGCTACTGGTGCAGTTGGAGAAAAAATGCTAGAAACACTTAAAAAGAAAAACTTTCCAATAAATGAATTACATTTGCTTTCTTCAAAACGTTCTGCTGGAAAGGAAGTAGAATTTAAAGGAGAAACCTACATGGTTAAAGAGGCTACTCCAGAAAGCTTTGAAGGAATACAAATTGCCTTGTTTTCAGCAGGGGGATCTGTTTCCAAGCAGCTTGCTCATGAAGCAGTAAAAAGAGGCGCAGTAGTGGTGGATAATACTAGTGCCTTCCGAATGGACCCAGATGTTCCACTTGTAGTTCCAGAGGTAAATGAGAATGACATTGAGAAACATAATGGTATCATTGCTAACCCTAATTGCTCTACTATTCAAATGGTTGCTGCTCTGAAACCTATTCAAGATAGATTTGGACTTTCAAGAATTATCGTATCAACCTATCAAGCTGTATCAGGTGCCGGTGCAAAGGCAGTCGATGAATTACAAACACAATCGCAAGCATATTTAAATGGAGAAGAGTTGAATCCTGAAATCCTCCCTGTAGGTGGAGAAAAGCATCATTATCCGATTGCTTTTAATGCCCTACCACAAATTGATGTTTTTCAGGACAATGGTTATACATTTGAAGAAGTAAAAATGATCAATGAAACGAAAAAAATCATGCATGATGATAGTATTAGTGTTGCAGCAACTTGTGTAAGATTACCATTCTTCTCTGCACATGCAGAAAGTGTTTATATTGAAGTAGATGATGCGAACATTAGTGTGAAAGATATCCAGAATGCGATCAAAGAAGCAGATGGTATCGTACTAGAGGATGACCCGGCAAATCAGGTATACCCAACACCTTTATCTGCAGCAGGTAAGGCCGAAGTCTTTGTAGGGCGTGTCCGTAAAGACTTAGATCATGACAATGGGTTCCACTTATGGATCGTTTCAGATAATTTACTAAAAGGAGCTGCATGGAATTCTGTCCAAATCGCAGAATCATTAATTAAAAATAATTGGCTCTAAAAATTAGAGGTGTAGCTATTGGAAATTGTGGTTCAAAAGTTCGGAGGTACTTCCGTACGTGATAAAAATGTTCGAAATTTAGCCATTCAGCATGTTAAGCGTGCTGTAGAAGATGAAAAAAAAGTAGTAGTAGTAGTATCAGCAATGGGAAGATATCCAGATCCATATGCAACAGATTCTTTACTACATTTAATTGGAGAACAGTCTACAAGTCTGTCTCCTAAGGAAAAAGATATGCTACTGTCTTGTGGTGAAACCATTTCAGCAGTTGTTTTTTCCAATGAGCTTTTACAGCAAGACATTCATTCAATGGCTATTACTGGTGCTCAAGCTGGAATTGTAACAACTAGTGAATTTACTAATGCACAAATTAAGGAAGTGAATACGAAGAATCTTCAATCATTGTTGTACCAACATCAGGTTGTTGTCGTAGCAGGATTTCAAGGAAGAACAGACCAATTTGAAACTACCACTATCGGCAGAGGGGGAAGTGACACCTCTGCCACAGCACTAGCGGCTGCTTTAAAGGCAGAATATGTCGATATTTTTTCTGATGTTAATGGTATTATGACAGCAGATCCGAGAATGGTAACAACTGCACGCAAGCTGGAAAAAGTAAGTTATACGGAAGTTTGTAATCTAGCCTATCAAGGAGCAAAAGTTATTCATCCGCGAGCAGTAGAAATAGCAATGCAAGCAAATATACCAATTCGTGTTCGATCCACATTAACAACAGAAGAAGGTACGCTCATTACAACAACAGAAATGGGCAATGAGCACAATGAAGTAAGAGACCAGTTTGTTACAGGGATTGCTTATGTGGATCACTTAACACAAATAAAAGTAGAAGCACCAAATGAACCAGAGCAGTTGCATGTAAAAGTATTTAAGGCAATGGCTGATGCTGGTATTTCTGTTGATTTTATTAATATTTCACCAAGTGGAGTTACCTACACGATCCTTGATCAGTACGAGAAAAAAGCGATGCAAGTTTTAGAAGAGCTTGGATTAGATCCTGTACTAAACAAAAATTGTGCTAAAATTTCTTTAGTTGGTGCAGGGATGTCAGGTTTACCTGGAGTCACATCGAAAATCGTCCAAACTTTAACAAAACATCATATCCCCATTTTCCAATCGGCAGATAGTCATCGAACCATTTGGGTATTAGTGAAAAGTGAACAACTGGAAACAGCCATCAATGCCTTGCATGTTGCTTTTCAATTAGATGCTACTAAGAAATAATCTGAAGATGCATTTTGATAGATCTTACCTAATTATGAATAAGGGAGATCCCACTGTTTGTATAAGCAAGAACTAGAAGGAATGGGAAGGGAGTAGGATGAGATGGATTTTGGAAGATTACTTACCGCAATGGTTACACCATTTGATCAAAACAATCAACTAGATCTCAAAAAAACAACGGAAATTATCGAGCATTTACTCGAAAATGGAACAGATGGTTTAATCGTTTGTGGAACTACTGGTGAATCTCCAACCCTTTCACACAAGGAAAAGCTAACATTATTTGAACATGTAGTTAAAGTAGTAAATGGACGAATCCCGATTATTGCTGGAACAGGAAACAATAACACAAAAGCTTCTATTGAGTTAACGAAAGAAGTAGAACAAATCGGTGTAGATGCTTTTTTGTTAGTTTCTCCATACTATAATAAGCCTAGTCAGGAGGGCTTATATCATCATTTTGCAGCTATTGCAAAGGAAACCCCCCTCCCGATTATGCTCTACAATATACCATCAAGATCGGTAGTGAATTTAAATGCAGATACGATAATAGCACTTTCGCAAATTGATAATATTGTTTCTGTAAAAGATTCAAGTGGAGACTTGGACGCGATTGTTGCTGTACTCGAACATGCAAGTGAAGGTTTTACTGTTTATAGTGGTGATGACAGTATGACGTTGCCAATTTTATCTATTGGTGGTGCAGGAGTGGTTTCTGTATCCTCCCACATCATCGGTACACAAATGAAACAAATGATTTCCTTATATGAATCAGGAAAGGTCAAAAAAGCAGCTGATTTACACAGAGAGTTATTGCCAGTAATGAAAGCATTGTTTATGGCGCCTTCTCCATCACCTGTTAAGGCTGCCCTTGCAAAGAATGGGATAGATGTAGGCTCCGTAAGACTGCCTCTAGTTCCACTGTCCGCCTTAGAGGAACAAACTTTGTTTCGAGTGTTGGAATCCATTCAATAAAGGGCAGAACGACACTTAGTTGGGAAGCTTCTTATCCTTTTGTTCGATACTCGTATGAAAATAACCCCCTTGTTTATACTAATGAATAGTATAAGGAAAGGGGTTTTTTTGATGCAAAATGAGAAAGAAGAAACAAAAGGAAAAGATAATCAGACATCATCCTTAGTTGACAAAATACAGCAATTAGGTCAAGCCAGTGTACCGAATGCACCTGATTCGAATATTCATGTCCTTTCTATTATTGGACAAGTTGAGGGACATATCCAATTACCCCCTCAAAATAAAACAACGAAATATGAACACCTTATTCCACAGATTATAGCCGTGGAACAAAATCCAAAGATTGAAGGATTGGTCGTAGTTCTTAATACAGTTGGGGGAGATGTAGAGGCTGGACTTGCTTTATCTGAAATGATTGCATCCTTGTCAAAGCCAACTGTCTCCGTAGTATTAGGTGGCGGACATTCGATTGGGGTTCCGATTGCTGTTGCCACGGATTATTCTTTTATTGCGCCATCTGCCACGATGACGATACATCCTATCCGTTTAACAGGCCTTGTCATTGGTGTACCCCAAACCTTTGAATACATTGACAAAATGCAAGAAAGAGTCATTCAATTTGTTACCACTCATTCCAATATTGAGGAAGAGAAATTTAAAGAGTTAATGTTTGATAAGGGGAACTTAACTCGTGATATTGGAACAAATGTTGTCGGAAAAGATGCCGTGAAATATGGATTAATTAATGAAGTTGGTGGGATAAGTGGCGCGATGAGTAAATTAAATGAGTTAATCGACCAAAACAAAGGACCGAAGGAGTTGGTGCAATAATGCATTATACGCCACTTAGTTATGAGGATATGTATCCGGTAGAAGTAAGCGAACATCAAAAATATCAATGTATTACTTATAAAAATAAACAATGTTTAATGGAAAAATTAGATAATGGTGATATGAGACTTGTACAGTTGTTGTCAACTGATCCAAATGATTTCTTACTAGCTGAATTCAGTCCTGGTTCTATTATCAAAGGCAATTCTATAATTTCTTGAGAGAATGTTCGTTCTGTAAACAAGTTTATGCTATAATGAGTATAACAAAGCCCTTGCCTCAAATAATATGGCAAGGGTTGCTTCTAGTTAAAGGAAGAACTATACTGTCTAGCATTTACATTCTATTAAGCTAGTACTATTTAGGAGTGGAGAGAATGGCTCGTAAGAAAAAAAGACGTAAGAAGAAACAATCCTTAAAAGTAAATATAAAAATCGAATTGTATGGATTATTATTTATCTTTTTAGCCATTTTCGGAAGTGGTGCAGCCATGATCCGTGAAGGTGCCGTGTCTGCATTATTAGAAAACATCTTCCGCTTTTTCTTTGGGTATTGGTATTTTGTTGTATCGATTTTATTTTTCTTTATCGGTATTTATTTGATGGCAAAACGAAAAATGCCAATTCTTACAACAAGAAAGTGGCTAAGTACCTATATCGTCCTTGCTGGCATCCTACTTATTAGCCATATACAGACATTTGAAGCGATATATCCGAATAATCAATATCCATCGATTTTGCGTCAAAGCTTTAGCTTTATTGTCGAATACATAAGAGACGAAAGGTCCGCTGAATATTTAGGTGGTGGAATGGTAGGTGCCTTTCTATTATCCATTACCTACTTTCTATTTTCAAATATTGGCGCAAAGATCTCTGCTATTTTTATGATGGTTATTGGGATCATGTTATTTGCTAATTTCTCCATGGGGGATTTAATCAGGAAAGTATTAGATAGTATGAAACAATTTAGCCAAAAGAAATGGAATGGAATAAAGGAAACGATCCAAAAGAAAAAAGATGGAAAGCGACAAAAAAATCAAGAAAAGGAAGAAGAGGAAGCTCAAGAGGTGATCGAGGATTTCCCATCCATTGCCTATTCCTCTAATGAATTAACAGCGGAAGAGGAAATCGTAGAAGCAACTCAAGAAACACCTATACAAGCAATTCAACAAGAAACAGATGAAGAGGAAATAGATATATCAACAGATGCATTGCCAATGGCTAATTATGAAAACGAGGATTACCAATTACCACCAATCAACATTCTAGAATCCCCTAAACATGGTGGGAAGCAACAAGAAAAATCACATATTCAAAGAGTTGTCCGAAAGCTGGAAAAAACATTCCAAAGCTTCGGGGTTAAGGCTAGAGTTACAAAGGTGCATGTCGGCCCATCTGTAACGAAATATGAGGTATATCCAGAGGCAGGAGTAAAGGTTAGTAAAATTGTCGGACTACATGATGATCTAGCGTTAGCTTTAGCTGCAAAGGATATTAGGATTGAAGCGCCTATCCCTGGAAAATCAGCTGTTGGTATCGAAGTTCCTAATGAGGAAACGGCAATGGTTACTTTAAGAGAAGTATTAGAATCGAAGAAATCTCTTTCTCAAAATAAGCTTGCATTTGCGTTAGGCAAGGATATATCAGGGGAACCAGTTGTTGCTGAATTGAATAAAATGCCACACCTCTTAGTAGCTGGAGCTACCGGTAGTGGTAAAAGTGTTTGTATCAATGGCATGATCACAAGTATTCTCATGTATGCTAAGCCACATGAAGTGAAAATGATGATGATCGACCCTAAAAAAGTAGAACTAAATGTTTATAATGGAATCCCACATTTACTATCACCTGTTGTAACAGACCCAAAAAAAGCATCTAGAGCTTTGAAGAAGATAGTCGCAGAAATGGAGAGGAGATATGATTTATTTTCTGAGACAGGAACGAGAAATCTGGAAGGCTATAATGACTATATTATAAGACACAATCGAGATACAGATGATGATCAACCCCTATTGCCATATATTGTTGTGATTGTAGATGAGCTAGCAGATTTAATGATGGTTGCCTCCAATGATGTAGAGGATGCGATTACTCGACTTGCGCAAATGGCGAGGGCTGCTGGTATTCATTTAGTCATTGCAACCCAGAGACCATCTGTTGATGTAATTACGGGTGTGATTAAGGCAAATATTCCATCAAGAATAGCGTTTAGTGTATCATCACAAACGGATTCACGCACGATATTAGATTCTGGTGGAGCGGAAAAGCTATTAGGTCGTGGTGATATGCTATTTATTCCTGTAGGACTGTCGAAACCAGTACGTATTCAAGGTGCTTTTCTATCAGATGATGAAGTAGAAAGAGTAGTGGATCATTGTATTGAGCAGCAAAAGGCACAATACCAGGAAGAAATGATCCCAGAAGAAGAAAATGAAGTAGTAGATGAAGTAGATGACGATTTATATCCAGAAGCTGTTGCACTAGTAATTGAGATGCAAAGTGCTAGTGTATCCATGCTACAAAGAAGGTTCCGAGTCGGGTATACAAGAGCCGCACGATTAATCGATGCTATGGAACAAAGAGGGGTTGTCGGACCGTATGAAGGATCGAAGCCGAGAACTGTACTGCAAAGTGCTAGTGAAAATTCAACAACAGTACAAGATTAAACGAAAATATCTTTATTAATATATTTAAAAATGGTATATTGGATAGTAATAATAATTCTAAATTGGATATAGAATGGTTGGGGGAAACTATGCTATCTAATACTAATAATGGATCATTTAGTACTGTACTACAAAGGATTAAATCACTTATAGAAGAAGGATACTATAAAGAAAAAGAAAAACTTCCTTCAGAATACGAACTAGCACAACAGTTTGGTGTAACGCGAACAGATGTACAAGAAGCGATCACTATATTGGAACAAGAGAATATCCTTATTCGAAGGCCAGGTGTAGGTGTTTTTGTTCATAGTAAACCAATTCTTTCCTCAGGTATTGAACAATTGGGTAGTGTGACGGAAATGATCATGCAATCTGGGAAAAAACCCGGAGTACAATATATTTCTGCAGAGCTCACTAAACCAACTGATGAGGATCGAAAACGATTTGACCCCTTAGATATTGACACGTTTGCTAAGCTAGAGCGGCTTCGAACAGCGGATGGAGAACCGGTTGTATACTGTATTGATAAACTGGATCACAAATTATTACCATTAGAATTAATTCATTCACAAGAATCCATTTTTACCTCACTAAAGACATATGCAAAGAAAGATATTGATTCTGCGGTCGCCTATATTGAACCAATAGGATACCATGAGAAGATTTCACCATTATTAAATTGTGAGCCAGACCAAGCAATCCTATTATTACGACAAATGCATTATACGAAGGAAAATGAACCAGTGCTTTTTTCCGCAAATTTCTTCCGTGCAGATGTGTTTAGCTTTTACGTGTTAAGGAAAAGAATGTAATAACTTTAATGAATAGAGATCTGGTGTAGGAAGTCACCAGATCTTTTCCTTCCTTTTAAGAGCATAATATTTTGTATACATAGATAAAATAAAGGGAGACTTCCACAGCAGGACTCCATTGTTGTAAAAAAACCTAATTGTATATGGATGCTACTATTCTTTCGAGTCTTATGAACTGGTAGCATTGTGATAATTAAAGCTTTCAATCTCCTTAGATACTATTTCAAAAGGAGGAAATCTAAAATAAAGGAGTAAGAAGAGATGGAAAAAAGGATAAAGAAACAAGGGTATGATTTACATTTATTACCGACAAAAAAATTTAAAACCATCAATCTGTCATTTAAATTTGTCACGAATCTAACCAGAGATAAAGTGACGAAGCGTGCATTATTACCTTATTTACTTCAACAAGGTACGAAAAATTACCCGACAGCGATTCAATTGCGACAGAAGCTAGATGAGTTATATGGTGCCGTTTTACATATTGATAGCAGTAAAAAAGGGGAACATAATATTTTAACTGTTCGGCTTGAATTAGCTAATCAACGCTATATTAAAAATCAAGAGAATCTACTTGAGGAAGCACTCACTCTTCTCGAAGAAATTGTTTATCAGCCAAAGGTAGTTGATGAAGCTTTTGATCCGAAATTAGTGGAACGTGAAAAGCAAACATTAAAAAATAAAATGATCGCACTAACGGAAGATAAAATGAGTTTTGCGAATACAAGATTAATCGAGGAAATGTGCGAACAGGAACCCTATCAACTACGTGTTCATGGTTATGAAGAAGATTTAGATGGGATAACACCAAGGATTTTGTACGATTATTATCAACAAATGCTTCAGGAAGACCGTTTAGATGTCTTTGTTGTAGGTGATATGGATGGTCTTGATGTGGAACCAATTCTTGAGAAATTTCTTAAAAGAAAACAGCAAGTAGAAATGAAGAAGACATCCATTAATGTGGTGAATAAAGAAGAAGCTACTTTAATTGAATATGATCAAATTCAACAAGCTAAATTACATTTAGGCTACCGTACCAATATAACCTATGATGACAACGATTATGCTACACTTCATGTGTTTAATGGATTGTTTGGGGGCTTTCCCAATTCAAAGTTATTTCTGAATGTAAGAGAAAAGCATAGTTTGGCTTATTATGCTGCTTCAAGAATCGAAAGCCACAAAGGCTTATTATTTGTCTTTAGCGGAATTGCCCCAGATCAATACGAAAAAGCTCGTGAGATCATTCTCGAACAAATGGAACAGATGCGAAAGGGGGATTTTTCAGATGATCAGATAGCTGAGACGAAGGAAATGACTATTAACCAACTGAGAGAAACCCTAGATAATCCTCAAGGAATGATTGAGCTAACATATCAAAGGGTGTTGGCTCAATCAAACAAAACAATTACTGAACTTATTGAGCAAGTTCAGAGCGTAACCCGTGATCAAATTGTCAAAGTCGCTAATCAGGTTCAATTAGACAAGATCTATTTGCTAACAAGTGAGGGGGCAAAGCCAGATGAAAAATAAATATTATGATCAAATAGATGAGACGATTTATACAGAAGTTTTAGAGAACGGCTTAAAGGTATGTATCCTACCAAAAACAGAAATGGCTAAAACGTTCGCTATATTTACTACCAATTATGGCTCCATTGATCAATCATTTGTACCGATTGATCAAAAGGATTTAATTACGGTACCAGATGGTATTGCTCATTTTTTGGAACACAAGCTTTTTGAGAAAGAAGATCGTGATGTTTTTCAGGATTTTTCCAAGCTAGGTGCATCTGCTAATGCGTTTACTTCCTTTACAAAGACTGCCTATTTATTCTCAGCAACCTCCCGTGTCAAGGAAAACCTTGGCATACTTGTTGATTTTGTTCAGGATCCATACTTTTCAGAGCAATCTGTTGAAAAAGAAAAAGGGATTATTGCACAAGAAATAAAGATGTATGATGACCAACCAGATTGGCGAGCGTTCTTCGGTACCATTAAAAGCATGTATAAAGAACACCCGGTCCAAATAGATATAGCGGGAACGGTAGACTCGATTGAAAAGATTACAAAAGAGGATCTTTATACTTGCTACCATACGTTTTACCATCCGAATAATATGATATTGTTCATCGCTGGAAATGTTGAGCCAGAAGAAATAATGCAGCAGATTAAAGACAATCAAACGCAAAAATCCTTTAAAGAACCTGAGCCAATCACTCGTAAGTTTCCTGATGAGCAAGAGGAAGTGGCAGAACAGGAATTAAGAATTACAATGCCTGTTCAGGTTCCAAAAGCATTAGTCGGTTTGAAAGAAAAAGAAATCCCAACAGATCCAAAAATCTTTATGGAAAAAGAATGGTTAATGGATATTATCATGGATTATTTATTTTCTAAAAGTGGTATAGTCTATGAAAAGTTGTATGAAGAAGGATTAATTGATCAGTCATTTAGTTATGAATCCCATTTGGAACGGAATTTTGGATTCTCCATTATTGGTGGGAATTCTCATAAACCAGAGCGCTTAGCACAAGTTGTGAAAGAGGAATTACTAAATATAAAAAATCAAAAAATGGATGATATCACCTTCGAAAGAATAAAAAGAAAAAAACATGGGCAATTGCTACGAGCTTTAAACTCACTAGAATTTGTTGCCAATCAATATACACACTATCAGATGCTCGGAATTGACTTTTTTGATAGTATAGAATGGTTAGAGGCTTTAACTTATCAAGATTTAGATAAATTCATACAAAAATGGATCGATGAAAAACGGATTTCGATCTGTTTTGTGGGAGCTAAGTAATAGGAGAGATGATGATTGAAAAAAAATGTGTGGTAATCGGTGCTAGCGGAGATATCGGCAGTGCAATTACTCTTCAGTTAGCAAGTGATGGTTTTCAATTCGTTCTACATTATCACCGTAATCAACAAAAGATGGATGAGCTAATCGAAAAGTTAGAGGATTCTCAGCTGCTCGATGTTATTCAAGCCGATTTATCTCAAAGTGACGGCTTGGCATATTTCTTATCTCGATTACCTGATGACATTGATCATCTTGTGATAGCTAGCGGTAGGGCACATATCGGTTTATTACAAGAAGTTCATGATGATGAGTTGGATGAGATGATCCATTTACATGTTAAGGCTCCTTTAGCTATTTCAAAACATTTACTGCCATTTATGCTTCATAAGAAGTATGGCCAAATTGTGCTAATTACTTCAATATGGGGAGAAGTTGGAGCGAGCTGTGAAGTAGTCTATTCTACCGTGAAAGGTAGTCAAAACTCCTTTATCCAAGCACTTGCGAAAGAAGTTGGCCCAAGTGGGATTCGTGTAAATGGTGTAAGTCCTGGTTTTATTGACACGAAAATGAATCAGGAGATTAAGCTGAGCGATCAACAGGCAATATTTGAAGAGATCCCATTACAGAGACCTGGTCAACCAGAAGAGGTTGCAAAGGTAGTCGAATTTATCCTTAGTAATAAGGCAAGCTATATCACTGGTGAAATTATTCGCATAAATGGTGGCTGGTAGACATGTATCGGAAAAATCTTTTTTGTATGCATATTTTTTTCAAAATATCGAAATATATAGGTGTATGCTAAAAAAGGAGGAATGGACATGTCTGTGATGGATAATTTTGATTCATGGAAAGATTTCTTAGGTGATCGATTACATGATGCTCAAAGCAAAGGTATAAGTAATCAAGCCATCAACGATATTGCGTATGATATAGGTAATTACTTATCAACAGAAGTTCAAGCCAAAAACGACCAAGAACGAATTTTGCGTGATTTATGGAATGCTGCTGATGAAAAAGAACAACACGCAATTGCTAATATCATGGTAAAACTCGTTCAAAACGAAGGGTCACATTAAAAAAAAATCAAGACTTTAAGCCTTATAAAACGAGAATGTTTTATAAGGCTTTTTCATTATTTGGTTTTAGAAAAACCTAAGTTCATTGTTCGATACATTTAAACAAAAAAGAACAATCATCCACAAAATGTATCTTTTGAAATATTCTATATGATTTCTCTTTTCAACTGACAAAAATTAAGATATGATATGATTAAGTTATTTTTTTCTTGAATAGGAAACTCATTAGATAGAAAATTATTCGTGCAAATTTGCTATATATACATAAAATCGATGTGATTTTAACTAGATAAATGATTGATGGATGGTGTTAAAATGGGAATTGGAGAACGACTAAAACAAGAGCGGGAAATGAAAAATTTGTCATTAAATGACATTCAAAAGCAAACGAAAATTCAAACACGTTACTTAAGTGCAATCGAGCAGGAACGATTTAATGTGATGCCTGGTTCTTTTTATGTGCGGGCATTTATCAAGGAGTATGCTACGACTTTAGGCTTAGATGCAGAACAATTAATGGAAGAATATCATCATGATTTACCATTTGATCAAGAGGAGAAGGTCGTTTTATCACGGGTGAATAGTAGTAAAAAGAACAGTTCGTCAACTAAAGCACCAGTTATTTTCTCTTTTTTGCCAACCGTAATTGTTGTAGTTCTTTTGATCGGTATTGCTTTTGTTGTATGGTTATTTAGCCAAGGATATTTTGATGGAGATGATAAAGGGGCGAATATGGAACAAACGGAATCTGATAATGGAGCAGGCAATCAAGTTCAATTACCACCAAAGAATCCTACAGAAGGGGAAGAGAAGGTGGAAGATACGGAAAAGAGTGAGGAAGAAGTAGACGAGGAAGAGCAGTCTACAGATCAAGAGCCTTCAACGGACATTACTTTAGATAGTTTTGCAAATAATGAATCCAATTACACGCTAGTTACAACAGAAGAAGAGCTGGAATTAGTAATCTCAACAGAAGGACAAAACTGGTTAGAAGTGGAAAACCAGGATGGAGAAAGCTTTTATTATTCCACATTAACCACCGAAAACAGCCCAGAAAGTATTGATATTACTGATTTCTCACAAGTGTATTTAAGGTTTGGTGAACCTAACTCTATCCAAATCGAAATTAATGGAGAGCCTGTGGAGTTATCCGAAGAATTAGGTAATACTACACAAGTTCAAAAAATGTGGATTGATATTCAAAAGGAATCAGTTTCATCAAATAATGAAAATTAATACAAACAGGTATGATTTATACCCTCTTTGCAGCTTAAGGAGGGTATTTTTACACATGAAAAGAAGGAAAGTGAGGAACGATAGATGAATGTCCCAAATAAAATAACCATTTCACGAATCATGCTTATCCCAATCTTTATTCTATTATTATCCTACCCCTTTGAATGGGGAAGTTGGACGATAAATGATACAGAGCTTTCCGTTGTACAATTTGTCGCATTAGTTATCTTTGCAGTGGCTGCGGCTACTGATTGGCTTGATGGATATTACGCGAGAAAGTATCAATTAGTAACAAATTTAGGGAAATTTCTAGATCCTTTGGCAGACAAATTGTTAGTATCAGCTGCTTTTATTTTACTGATTGATTTAGGCTCCGCACCTGCATGGGTAGTGATTATTATCATCAGTCGTGAATTTGCCGTTACAGGATTGCGATTAGTCGCTGCTGGTGAAGGAATAGTACTTGCTGCTGGTAAACTAGGAAAGCTTAAAACAGTACTACAAATGGTAGCGATTATTGTTTTATTGTTAAATAATATTCCATTTAATGCACTAGCCTTTTCAGTTGGAGATATTTTGTTATATGCAGCACTTGTCATTACCGTTATTTCAGGGATCGAATACTTCGTGAAAAATTGGCATGTGATGGAGGAATCTAAGTGATTAAGGAACCAAAAGCTGAAATCATTTCTGTTGGTACAGAGCTATTACTTGGTCAGATTGTGAACTCCAATGCTGCATGGATGTCTGAAAAACTGGCGAGTAGAGGTGTATCTGTTTTTTACCATAGTGTAGTTGGAGACAACCTTGATCGATTAGCAGCAGTGTTTCAAACGGCTGCTAATCGATCGGACATTGTATTCATTACAGGAGGTCTAGGACCAACTGAGGATGATCTGACGAGAGAAGCTTTTCAAAAAATGACTGGCTTAAAAATTGTCGAGGATAAAAAAACGATGGATCAAATTCATCAGTTTTTCTCAAATAGTCAAAAGTCTATGTCTCCAAATAACCGAAAGCAAGCACGTGTGTTCGAAGGTTCAACCGTTTTTAATAATTCTGTAGGTATCGCACCTGGGATCGTTCAAGAATATCAGGATACTTATTGGATCTTTATGCCAGGTGTTCCACGAGAAATGAAAGCTATTATGAGCGAACATATTCTCCCATACATAGAACAGCTTTATCCGACTAAATCCATTATATATTCTCGTATGCTTCGATTTATCGGAATCGGTGAATCACAGCTAGAGCACGAGTTGCAATTATTAATTTCGAATCAAACCAATCCAACGATTGCACCATTAGCAACAGAAGGAGAAGTTGGATTAAGATTATCGGCAAAAGCCGAGTCAAAAGAGTTAGCGGAAAAATTGATAGACGAATTAGAGCAAAAGATAGCTAGTATTGTTGGAGATTTTCTATATGGTCATGATGAAGTGACGTTGGATCAGAAAATATTCGGTTTGCTAAAAGGGAAAGGACTAACCCTGGCAAGTGCGGAAAGCTTGACTGGTGGTGCTTTTTCTGCCGCAATAGTAAAGCGGGAAGGCTCTTCTTCTGTTTTTCAAGGTAGTGCAACCGTTTATCAACCAGTTATAAAGGAAAAGGTACTTGGCATTTCACAGGATCTGATCGAGGACCATGGTACGGTTAGTGAAGCATGTGCAGAAGCCATGGCTCAACAAGTAAAAAAACATTATTTATCAGATATAGGAATAAGCTTTACCGGTGTTGCTGGACCAGATTCAATTGAAGGAAAAAAAGTAGGTACTGTTTATATAAGCATTTGTGATCCAAACGATCAGTGTCATACATACTTATTCCATTTTAATGGTGATCGAGAGACCATTCAGCGTCGAGTAGTAAAAAAAGGATTGGAATTATTATTTCGATTATTAAAGGAATAAAGTCTCTTATCATAAATTTTTTTCATATAAAAAGCATTTTTTCCAACCTTGTTGTTAGAAAAAATGCTCTTTTATTGAAGAAGAAACAAGATTTATTAGCAAAATAAAGGGTAGAAAAAAAGGGAACATTTATTCGTCTTTTTGCTTGTAATCGAAAGTAAAACAGTGTAAGATAGTACTAGTAGATTAAAGGAGGAATTACGTTGAGCGATAGAAAACAAGCTTTAGATATGGCTTTGAAACAAATAGAGAAACAATTTGGTAAAGGGTCGATTATGAAATTAGGGGAACGAGCTGAACAAAGAGTAGCAACTGTTTCTAGTGGTTCGATTGCATTAGATGTGGCTTTAGGCGTAGGTGGTTATCCTAGAGGTAGAGTAGTAGAAATTTACGGTCCTGAATCGTCAGGTAAAACGACTGTTTCCCTTCATGCTATTGCAGAGGCACAAAGAAATGGTGGACAGGCAGCATTTATCGATGCTGAGCATGCTTTAGATCCTGTCTATGCGAAAAAATTAGGAGTTAATGTAGATGAGTTATTACTATCTCAGCCAGATACCGGAGAACAAGCATTGGAGATTGCGGAGGCATTAGTGCGCAGTGGTGCAATCGATATGCTCGTCATTGACTCTGTTGCGGCATTAGTTCCAAAAGCAGAAATTGAAGGTGAAATGGGAGATTCTCACGTTGGTCTTCAAGCTCGTTTAATGTCCCAGGCTCTAAGAAAATTGTCTGGAGCTATTAATAAATCTAAAACAACGGCTATTTTTATTAACCAAATCCGTGAAAAAGTAGGAGTTATGTTTGGTAACCCTGAAACAACCCCAGGTGGTAGAGCACTTAAATTCTACTCTTCTGTTCGACTAGAGGTTCGAAGAGCAGAAACGCTTAAAGTAGGAAATGATATGGTAGGGAATAAAACTAGAATTAAAGTAGTGAAAAATAAAGTAGCCCCTCCATTTAAACAAGCTGAAGTTGATATTATGTACGGTGAAGGAATATCAAAAGAGGGTGAAATTCTCGATATAGGCTCTGATTTAGATATTGTATTGAAAAGTGGTGCATGGTACTCCTATAATGAAGAACGACTTGGACAGGGTAGGGAAAACGCAAAGCAATTCCTAAAGGAAAATCCTGATATTGCCAACGAAATTCAGTTAGCAATTAGAACACATTATAATTTAGATGAAGAAGTACCAGTGAGTGATATGTCAGAAGAACAACAAGAACTGCTAGAAAAAGAATAATACGAGCCTACCATCATTGAGAGTTTTCATGTTAGCTTACGTTCATAAAAAGTGATAGAGTTGAGGAAAAGCTTCATTTTATTAGGGAAATTAATAAAATGACTTGTCTTCAACTCTTTTTCTAATTCTACTACTTTTAGAAGAAGGTGGATCGAAAAAGACTATTATTCAAATGATGAAAGCGTTCCATTTTTACTCACTAAAATTTTACAATCCTTGACAACTATAATATAGAGGATTAAAATTAGAATGTATAATTATAATTGTTATACAATTTAAATGAGTATTCATTGTACATGCCGACTTAAAAAAGTTGTACAAGTTTATAGCAAGAGGAGGTGAAAGTATGGAACCCTTAAGCATTATCATCTCCATTTTGCTTACATTTGTCGGTATTGTTGTTGGTTATCTGATTCGAAAGACAATTGCTGAGAAGAAGATTTCGAGTGCAGAGCAATTAGCTAAACAAATTGTCGAAGAAGGCAATAAAAATGCTGAAGTAGCGAAAAAAGAGGCTTTATTAGAGGCAAAAGATGAGAATCACAAATTTCGCCAGCAAGCAGAACAAGAGCTTCGTGAACGACGCGTGGAAATACAGAAGCTTGAAAGTCGTCTCATGCAAAAGGAAGAGAATCTTAATCGAAAAGATCAAACATTAGATAAGCGTGAGTTATTGTTAGAGAAGAAAGAAGGTTCGCTAACAGAAAAACAACAACAAATTGAAGAAATGGAAAGCAAAGTTGGAGAAATGTTACGCGAGCAACAAACAGAATTGGAACGAATTTCAGGCTATACCACTGATCAAGCGAAACAAATTATTTTACAGCGAGTTGAAGAGGAAGTAACACATGAATCAGCTTTAATTATTAAAGAAGCTGAAAATAAGGCAAAAGAAGAAGCGGATAAAAAAGCGAAAAATATTTTATCGCTCGCACTTCAACGCTGTGCTGCAGATCATGTTGCTGAGACAACTGTTTCCGTTGTGAATCTTCCAAATGATGAGATGAAAGGTCGAATTATAGGTCGTGAAGGTCGAAATATTCGAACACTTGAAACACTAACAGGGATAGATCTTATTATTGATGATACTCCAGAAGCGGTTATTTTATCAGGTTTTGATCCTATACGTCGTGAAATTGCTAGAATTGCATTAGAGAAATTGGTTCAGGATGGACGTATACACCCTGCGAGAATTGAAGAAATGGTAGATAAATCCCGCCGTGAAGTGGATGAATATATCCGTGATTACGGAGAACAAACAACCTTTGAAGTCGGTGTTCATGGACTTCATCCAGACCTTGTGAAAATCCTTGGTCGACTAAAATATCGTACAAGCTATGGACAAAATGTATTAAAACATTCTACTGAAGTAGCTTACTTGTCTGGATTGTTAGCGGCGGAACTAGGTGAAGATCAAACCTTAGCAAAGCGTGCTGGACTATTGCATGACATCGGTAAAGCAATCGACCATGAGGTGGAAGGTAGTCATGTGGAAATTGGAAAGGAATTAGCAAGTAAATATAAAGAAAATGAAGTGGTAATCAATGCCATTGCTTCCCATCATGGTGATGAAGAAGCAACATCTACTATTTCTGTTATTGTTGCAGCCGCTGACGCACTTTCTGCTGCTCGACCAGGAGCGAGAAGTGAGACTCTCGAGAATTATATTAAACGTTTAGAAAAATTAGAAGAAATCTCTGAATCATATGATGGAGTGGAGAAATCATTTGCTATTCAAGCCGGTAGAGAAATTCGCATTATTGTTAAACCAGATGAAATTGATGATTTAGAGGCAACGAAGATTGCAAGAGATATTCGTAAACGAATCGAGGATGAATTAGATTATCCTGGTCATATCAAGGTAACCGTCATCCGTGAGACAAGATCCGTAGAATACGCGAAATAATTATTTGAGCCATGAGCCAAATGAATGAAGCTAACCAAAATATCCGAACATCCATTAAGAATATCAAATTCTAAATGGAGTTCGGATATTTTATTAGATAAAATTTTTTCTCCTTTTACTAGCAAATACATGTGATCAACCAAGGTGAATTTTTCAATTAAATTTTATGGAGTGATGAAATGAGTAACTTTCGTTTAACCAAGTCTTTTCAATCTAGCTATGGAAAAATAAAATACGACGTCAAAGGGGAAGGTAAAGCTTTGGTTCTAGTACACGGTACACCTTGGTCAGCTTATAACTATAGACATTTAATTGATGCTTTGAGTGATTGGTATAAGGTATATTATTATGATCTAATTGGTTACGGGCAATCAGAGAAAATAGAGACTGACGTATCATTAGGGATACAAAATGAAGTATTAAATGAATTATTAAGACATTTGGATGTTTCTAAACCTATCATAATTGGTCATGATTTTGGTGGGGGTACAGCACTAAGAACCCATATTGTAAATCAAATAGATTTTGAAAAGATTGTTTTAATAGATCCTGTGGCTATAGGAGAATGGGGTTCACCATTCTTTCGACATATAGCTAACTACGAAGAAGCCTTTCAAGGGTTACCAGACTATATACATGAGAATTTAGTGACAACTTATGTTAAGAGTGCTTTATATAATCCATTAGATGAAAACATTATCAAAAGTATAGTTAGCTATTGGTGTAATGAAAAGGGGAAAAAGGCATTCTATCGCCAGATTGCTCAATCAGATATGAAATATACGAAAGAAATAGAAGCCCAATATAAAGATATGAATGTCCCTACACTCATATTATGGGGAGAAATAGATGAGTGGATACCAGTTGAAAAAGCCCACCAGCTTAATGAATCTATTCCAAATTCTATACTCCATATTATTCCTGATTCTGGACATTTAGTATTAGAGGAAAAACCAACTCAAATATTTTCTCATATATTAGCTTTTTTAATTAAATAGTTAGGTTCTTTATATTTCTGCCTCTAAAATTAGAAGAATTGGACTTTTTTCTCGTAGTATGTAAAACTGTTGGTATAAACAGAGAAAGGTAGTCAAAACATGAGATTATTATTTATCGGAGATATTGTTGGATCTCCAGGCAGAGAAATGGTGCAAAGCTATTTATCGAAATTAAAGTCAAAATATCAACCACATGTAACGATTGTAAATGGTGAGAATGCAGCAGCAGGTAAAGGAATAACCGAAAAAATTTATAAAAACTTGTTGGAATCTGGCGTTCAAGCGATTACGATGGGAAATCATACATGGGATAAGAAAGACATTTTCCAGTTTATTGATGAAGCAACTTACATGGTCCGCCCTGCTAATCTACCGCCTGGTACGCCAGGAAAGGAAGTAGTTTTTGTAAAATCTAATGGGAAAGAAATTGCAGTAATTAATATACTTGGCCGCACTTTTATGCAGCCAGCAGATGATCCTTTTCGTAAAATAGATGAACTGCTTAAACTTGCGAAAAAAAGAACCAATATCGTATTTGTAGATTTTCATGCAGAAGCGACAAGTGAAAAACAAGCATTTGCCTGGTATTTGGATGGTAAAGTAAGTGCTGTTGTGGGGACACATACACATGTACAAACAGCAGATAATCGTGTGTTGCCTAATGGAACAGCCTATATCAGTGATGTCGGTATGACTGGACCGTATGATGGGATATTGGGAATGGATAGAGAGGCCGTTATAAAAAAATTTTTAACTGGTTTACCTGTTCGATTTGAAGTTCCCAAATCCGGTCCGACACAATTAAGTGCAGTGGTTATTGATATAGATCCAGTGACTGGAAAATCCAAGCAGATTGATAGAGTACAAATCAATGATGATCATCCATTCTTCTCTTAAACAAGCCTTGACAGTACTGAGAAAACCTGACAAAAGATTTGAATTTTCTTATCTTATCCTTCATAATAAAAAGGAATATCTTTCATGTAGCTGAATATAGTAAAAGTGGGATAACAATAGGAATTGAAGGAGGTACTAGGGAATGGACATATTAAAAGTTTCAGCAAAATCAAATCCGAATTCTGTAGCAGGCGCACTTGCAAATGTCTTACGTGAACGTGGTTCCGCAGAAATTCAAGCAATTGGTGCTGGTGCATTAAATCAAGCAGTGAAAGCAGTTGCTATTGCTCGTGGTTTTGTAGCCCCAAGTGGAGTAGATCTCATTTGTATTCCGGCTTTTACTGATATCATGATTGATAATGAAGAACGTACGGCCATTAAACTTATTGTAGAACCAAGATAAGATCGATATAATGGATTAACCTGTTTGTTTCCGGACAAACAGGTTTTTTAGATAGGAGGAGAAGGGGAAATGATTGATTGTCATTGTGACGCACTTTGGAAAATGTGGTCAAAAGCCTATGAATTTGCAAATGACTCCCGTTTATCTGTAAATAGAGAGAAATGGCTGAACAGTAATGTCCAAGTTCAATGCTTTGCCATTTTTGTACCACCTGAAGTACCAATGGAAGCGAAATTCACGACAGGACTACAGATGATTGACCTCTTTTTCGACAAAATCATTCAACCATATCCCGAGATAAAATTTATTACGAATAAGCAAGATATTCTCTCGCTAAAAAATACGGAACGTGGGGCTATACTTACATTGGAAGGGTTGGATTTAATTGGCAGTGATCTTTATAAGTTAAGGATACTACTACATCTAGGTGTAAAAATGGTCGGACTCTCCTGGAATAATCCAAACCTTGTGACAGATGGAGTGATGGAGCAAAGAGGTGCTGGATTAACAGAGTTTGGGAAGGAAGTAATCCAGTTATTGAATCAATACAACATATGGACAGATTTAGCCCATATATCTTATAGTGGTTTTTTTGAGGCCGTTCAGTTAGCTGATTTTCCAATGGTCTCCCATGCAAACGTGCAAGCTGTTCATCCACATCCACGTAATTTAGATGACAAGCAAATCCAGGTATTGATAGAAAAAGGAGGTTTAATTGGTATTAACTTTGTTCGCGAGTTCCTTACTACTAAGCAATACGCCACGTATGATGATATCTACCAGCATATTGATTATTTACTACATAAAGGCGCAGAAAAGAATATCATTTTTGGATCAGATTTTGATGGTAGTGATGACTTAGCAGATCAATTAAAGAACATTGATCAATATCCAGCCTTTATTTCCTATTTAAAAACTTTATTATCAGATTATACGCTAAATCGAATTACGTCCAACAATTTCGTTGAAAATTTACCATTCTAGGTAATTAGATTTTGTAATTCGTCTCTATATCCCATATAATAGATGAAGTAGTTTTTCTTGATCTTGTGAAAGGAGTTTTTAAAGAATGAACGAGAAACAACGATTAGAAAGTCAACAAATTAAGCAAAGTGATTCAACGGACGTAAAATCCGAACCGAATCGCAATTTAGACCGCTTAAAAAAGCTTTCAAGTGATGAATTAATATCAAAATATTTTCAAACTACCTATGAGCCACCAAACTTAAAGAAAGCCAGAAGTCGACGAAAAAAAGACGTAGATATTCATTATGATTTTGATATTCCTTTAGAGATGCGAGCTGTTGGAAAAGGGAAGAAATTTTTAATTCGTACTTATGGCTGTCAAATGAATGAACATGATACAGAGGTAATGGCAGGTATTTTGACGAATATGGGATATCAATCAACAGATAGTACGGATGATGCAGATATCATTTTATTAAATACTTGCGCAATTCGTGAGAATGCGGAAAATAAAGTGTTTGGAGAAATTGGGCACTTAAAGCCATTAAAAACAGAAAATCCTGATTTAATTATTGGTGTTTGTGGCTGTATGTCTCAAGAGGAATCAGTAGTAAACCGTATTTTGAAAAAGCATCCATTTGTCGATCTTATCTTCGGTACACACAATATTCATCGATTACCGAAACTAATCAATGAGGCAATGTTCGGTAAAGAAATGGTGGTAGAAGTGTGGTCAAAAGAAGGAGATATTATTGAAAATTTACCTAAGGTTCGTAATGGTAAGATTAAAGCATGGGTGAATATTATGTATGGGTGTGATAAGTTCTGTACATATTGCATCGTTCCATATACAAGAGGTAAGGAAAGAAGTCGTCGTCCAGAGGATATTATTCAGGAAGTTCGCCATTTAGCTGCCCAAGGTTATAAAGAAATTACTTTACTTGGACAAAACGTCAATGCTTATGGCAAGGATTTGGACATAGACTATGGTTTAGGGGACTTAATGGATGAAATCCGAAAGATTGATATTCCTAGAGTTCGTTTCACGACATCCCATCCTAGAGACTTTGATGATCATTTAATTGAAGTACTCGCAAAAGGTGGAAACTTATTAGATCATATTCATCTTCCAGTACAATCAGGTAGTTCAGAGGTTTTACGAGTTATGGCACGACGCTATACAAGAGAGGATTACTTAGAGCTTGTCCGCAAGATTCGAGAAGCTATGCCGAATGCTACATTAACAACAGATATTATTGTAGGATTCCCTAACGAAACAGATGAACAATTTGAGCAAACGATGTCATTAGTCGAAGAGGTAGGCTTTGAGAGTGCTTATACCTTTATCTATTCACCGAGAGAAGGTACACCAGCAGCTAAATGGGAAGATAATATTCCAATGGAAGTGAAAAAAGAAAGATTGCAACGTCTGAATGCATTAGTAAATAAACAATCTGCAGAGGCTATGAAACATTATGAAGGTAAAACGGTCAAGGTTCTTGTGGAAGGCGAAAGTAAAAAGGATCCAGACGTTCTTTCAGGATATACAGAACGTAATAAATTAGTTAATTTCAAAGGACCAAAATCTATTATTGGGGAAATCGTCGAAGTGAAAATCACGAATACCAAAACGTGGACATTAGATGGAGAATTAGTTGAGTCAGCAGTTGAGGTGAATTAATATGGCAAAATATACAAAAAAAGAGGTATTAGAAGAAGCGCATGATTTGGCTAGGAAGATGGCCAGTATGGAAGAAATTGAGCGATTCAAGCAGTTAGAAGCAAAACTTAATGAAAGTACTAAAATTCAAAGTACGATTAAAAAAATCAAAGCATTGCAAAAGCAAGCAGTTAACTTTCAAGCATATGGTAAGGAAGAAGCCTTGAAAAAGGTAGAAAAAGAAATCGACCGATTACAAGCAGAAATTGACGAAATTCCTATCGTACAAGAATTTAAGGATACACAGGTTGTTATTAATGATATTTTACAATTAGTAACCAACACCATTGCTCGTGAAATTACCAATGAAGTCATTCGTTCAACTGGTGGGGACGTACTTGCAGGTACTACTGGTTCCAGTAAAAATGAACATTGTTAGTAAAAATGGAGCATCATTATAGAATTTCTATAGTGATGCTTTTATTAGCTTCTAGATATTGCTTTCAATGAAAAAATCCTCTCTTTTATGTACACATTTCTAGGCATTTGCATAGGATGGAGTAGAATCTATGGCCTACACTCCTTAAAAAGATTTAGGCACTATAGGTGAATATCTCGCATATGATGGAAATGAATTAAGAGGGAGGTTAACATTACATGTCTTTTCTTGACCAACAATACCGAGAAATTATTACGAAAGCGGTAATTGGCAAAGGTAGAAAGTTCAAACAAGATACGAATTATATTACACCAACTCATCGACCTTCAAGTATACTTGGCTGTTGGATTATAAATCATCACTATCATGCAAAACTTATCAACGACGAAACAGTTGAAATTAAAGGAAGCTATGATGCTAATGTATGGTATGCTTTCAATGATAATACGAAGACTGAGGTAGTTTCTGAACGAGTTGAATATTGCGATAAAATACCTTTATCCATTCGTGACAAACATCATCTAGGGGATGAATGTGAAGTAATTGCAAAGGTCATTCAGCAGCCTAATTGTTTAGAATGTACGATTGAAACAAAAGGAAATAAGATCAAAGTTGATGTAGAACGTGAGTTTCTTGTGGAAGTGGTTGGAGAAACGAAAGTTTGCGTAAAAGTTGATCCAGAAGGAAAAGTTTACGATGATGAAGAATGGGATTTAGCCATCTCAGATGATGAACTAGACTCGATCGATCCAGATTTTCTTGCAAATGATGAGGAAGAGTAATACTTACAGTGTGGCAATTTCCACACTGTATTTTTTTTTTTGCAAAATCGTCCGTAAGCTCCTACTAATGGAAGACTCATGTATAAGAAACAAGCACTTATACAGAACGTTTAAGTGCTTGGCTTCCTATACAAATTGGCATATGTAACTTGAACCACCAGAAGCTAAGCAATGTCTCAAACCATACGATGGATGTTTGCTACATGGGATTCTCTTAATTACTTTCTTCTTTAGTAGGCCCCAAAACACCTGGAACAGTTAGTCCAGCTTGACGAAGGAGAACGGTCATTTGTCCGCGATGATGTGTTTGATGATCCACTAATTTCTTGAGTAAGGCACCACGTGGAACCATCAAACCAAAGCTTTCTACTTCTTCATTTAGTAACTCATTTGTTAACTGTTGTTCGACGGCTTCCTGTATATCGTTTACTATTTTCTTATAGGCATCTAAAATTGTTTGTACTTTATCTGGTATTTCCTGTTGAGAATTGGCTTTCACATCAAGTCCTACTAACCCTGCAAATAAAGCAGGAGATGTTGCTAAATGCCAGCCTAGCCATCCTAATGTGTTATGCCCCTGTACAATAGCTTGTTCGAGCTTATCATCTGTCATCGCTGCAAGAACCCTACTTGTTCCATCAGCTTCATTTTTCCAATCTACTAAAAAATCTTCTACCTTGCGATACATTCTATCAACTCCTTTTATAACATCTAGTTTAACTATATCAAATCTTCCTTTTTCTTTCATGTAATAGCTTTTGACTTCAACCTTTCTCAACTCTTCTTATTCTGTGTTATAATGTGGAATGAATGATAGCAATGTTGGAGGAAAAATAATGGGTTATACGCCGATGATACAGCAATATTTAAAAATAAAATCTGACTATAAAGATAGTTTTCTATTTTTTCGTTTAGGCGATTTTTATGAAATGTTTTTTGAAGATGCTAAGAAAGCTGCACAAGAACTAGAAATTACGTTAACAAGTAGAGATGGAGGAACAGCAGACAGAATTCCGATGTGTGGGGTACCGTACCACTCTGCCGAAAATTACATAAAAACATTAATAGAAAAAGGTTATAAGGTAGCCATTTGTGAGCAAGTGGAGGATCCAAAAGTGGCAAAAGGTGTAGTAAAACGGGAAGTGGTCCAATTGATCACACCTGGTACGGTGATGGAAGGAAAAATGCTAAATGACCGAGAGAATAATTATTTAGCAGCTATAGAAAAAATAGGTCCATCTACGTTTGCTTTTGCTTATTCTGACATGACAACAGGGGAAACCTTCGTAATGAAAATAACCAGAGGCTGGCAAGCAGTATTAAGTGAATTATTTAATCGCCCGATAAAGGAGGTTATTGTAGAGAAGGAGCTAGAGGAGGATTATCAACGCGAATTAATCGAAAAAATGCAATTGACGCTTTCTACCCCTCGTCACGAGAAATTTCCTGATAATATGCAGATATTAATTGAGGATGTAAGGAATAGAGAGCTACACGATATTTGTATGACACTATACAATTATCTCTTTCAAACTCAAAAACGTTCGTTTGAACATTTGAAGAAGGCACAAGAAATTGAATTAGAAGCATACATGACCTTGGATATGTATTCCAAACGCAATTTGGAAATTACCGCTTCTATGATGAGAAAAGAAAAATTCGGGAGTTTGTTATGGGTCATTGATCGCACAGTAACGGCAATGGGGGCAAGAAAATTAAAAAAATGGCTAGAAAGGCCATTGCTCACAAGCACGTTGATTGAAGCCCGTTTAGATATGGTAGAAGGTATTTATGATCAATTTATGGAACGAGAAGGTTTACGGGAAGCATTAAGATCTATTTATGATTTAGAGCGCCTATCAGGGAGGGTTTCCTTTGGAAATGTTAATGCACGTGATCTCATTCAATTAAAAAAATCATTAAAAAATGTTCCGTTGATACAACAATTACTACATCATTTTGATAATAAAGCACTAAATCAATTAGCAGAAGAGTTAGATTCCTTACCACAACTAACCAACTTATTAGAAGAAAGTATTATCGAGGAGCCACCATTATCGATTACAGATGGCAATATCCTAAAGGACGGATTTCATGCTACACTAGATCAGTATAGAGATGCCTCTCGTAATGGAAAGGACTGGATAGCAGAGCTAGAAAGAAAAGAGAAGCTAGCAACGAATATAAAGTCATTAAAGGTTGGCTTTAATAAAGTATTTGGGTACTATATCGAAGTAACAAAGGCCAATCTTCACCTTATTCCAGAAGGTAGATATGAAAGAAAACAAACTTTAACAAATGCAGAAAGATTTATTACGAATGATTTAAAAGAGAAGGAAAAACTGATACTAGAAGCAGAAGAAAAAAGCGTTGAGCTAGAATATCAACTATTTTTGGAAATTCGCGAGAAGGTAAAACAGTATATCCCTGCCTTACAAAAGCTAGCGGAACGAATTAGTGAAATCGATGTTCTACAATGCTTTGCAACGGTTAGTGAAGAGAATAATTATGTTCGCCCAACCTTCACAAATACTAATAGTGTTAAGCTTGTGGAAAGCCGTCATCCTGTAGTAGAAAAAGTCATGAAAGAAGAGGCATTTGTCCCAAATGATATTCAATTAGATGAAGATAAGTTTATGTTACTAATTACTGGGCCAAATATGTCTGGTAAAAGTACGTATATGAGACAATTAGCGCTCACTATCATCATGGCACAGGTTGGCTGTTTTGTTCCAGCAAAATCAGCACAGCTTACTATATTTGATCAGATCTTCACTAGAATTGGTGCTGCAGATGATCTTGTATCTGGACAAAGTACATTTATGGTGGAGATGCTAGAGGCAAAGCATGCTGTTCAACACGCAACGAACAATAGTCTTATTCTACTGGATGAAATTGGTCGAGGCACGAGCACGTATGATGGAATGGCCATTGCTCAAGCGATTATTGAGCATATTCATGAGTATATCCATGCCAAGACCCTATTTTCTACACACTATCATGAGTTAACTAGTTTAGAAGAAAAGCTCAATGGGTTAAGAAATATTCACGTTCGTGCAGAAGAAATTAACGAGGAAGTCGTATTTCTACATCAAATTCATCAAGGTGCTGCGGATGAGAGCTATGGAATCCATGTCGCTAAGCTTGCTGGTTTACCCGATTCTTTGATCAATCGAGCCAACGTCATTTTAGAGCAATTGGAACATAACGACAGCAGTATGACTCATCGTTCCATAGACTCTGAAGCATCTGATATAGAGCAGATGAGCTTCTTTGTGGAAGAGAAACCAATGAAGCAAAAAGAAAAACAAGCAGAGTCAGAACTTGTCAATAAGTTAAAAAAGTTAAACATTTTAGAAATGACACCAATGGAAGCAATGAATCAATTATATCAATTGCAAAAACAGGTAAAAAAGGGTTGATTCTATGATGAAAATTATGGAACTACCAGATTTTCTAGCCAATAAAATTGCGGCAGGAGAAGTAGTAGAACGCCCAGCTTCTGTCGTAAAGGAACTGGTAGAGAACAGTGTAGATGCCAAAAGTAACTGGATAAAAGTAGATATAGAAGAAGCAGGACTTCAAACCATTAAAGTAACAGATGATGGAGTGGGAATCCCGGCTGATCAATGTAAGAATGCTTTTCTACGACATGCAACAAGTAAGATTACGAATGAAAATGACCTTTTTCATGTGAAGACATTAGGCTTTAGAGGTGAAGCATTAGCAAGTATTGCCGCTGTTAGTAGATTGCGAATTCAGACTTCGACAGGTGAAGAGGCAGGAACCGTGCTGGAGCTGGAAGGTGGAGAGCTACAATCAGAAGGACATAGTGATGCGAGAAGAGGAACAGAGATTACGGTAAAAGACTTGTTTTTTAATACTCCTGCACGGTTAAAATATTTAAAAACCGTCCATACTGAATTAGGGCACATTACTGATATTATTAATCGGATGGCACTTTCCCACCCGGATATTCGTTTTGAACTAACACACAATGGTAAAAGAATTTTTCAAACTTCCGGAAAAGGGGACACATTACAAATTATTGCAGCCATTTATGGTTTTTCAGTAGCGAAAAAAATGATTCCAGTTAGAGCGCGGACAATGGATTATGAAGTGAAAGGGTATATTGCAAAACCAGAGATAACACGAGCGTCGAGGAATTATATTACAACGGTAATTAATGGGAGATATGTTCGTAGTATTGGTTTAGCAAAAGCGATTGCCAATGGATATCATACCTTTCTTCCGATTGGTCGTCAGCCTATCGTTGTATTACAAATCGAAATGGATCCAATCTTAATTGATGTAAATGTCCATCCAACCAAACTAGAGGTGCGTTTTAGTAAAGAAAAAGAGCTATTTGCAGCTGTTGAACAAATGATTAAGGATGCTTTTCATCAAGAAACCTTAATACCAAGTGGTGCACCTAAGTCTGTAGAAAAAGAAAAAACGGTCCAGCCACAGTTTTATTTCGAAGAATCCTCTCAGCCAACAGAGGAACAGCCAACTCTTCAGGAGGATAGTGCATCTAATTTTCAGATTAATGAAGGTCCTTTAGTAGAGCCAAACATCGAGCAACAACATGATGACAATATCGCAACATCTTCCGAGGAGATATTGCTTCATGAAAATTGGCTGGAACAGGACGAAAAACAAGAGATAGAAAACGAATCTATAGAGGAACGAGTACCGACACTCTATCCAATCGGACAGCATCATGGAACCTATATTCTAGCTCAAAATGATGAAGGGTTATATATCATTGATCAGCATGCAGCCCAAGAGCGGATAAAGTATGAGTTTTTCCGTGAAAAAATTGGGGAGGTAGAACGAGAACTGCAGGATTTACTTGTTCCAATCACATTTGAATTTACACAGCAAGAAGCACTGTTTATTGAACAATATTCGGAAGAGTTAAAGAGAATAGGTTTATTCTTTGAATCATTTGGCCACCATTCGTATCTTATCCGTTCTTATCCTAGCTGGTTTCCGAAAGGGGAAGAAGAGGAAATTATTCGTGAGATTATCGATCAATTAATACGAGATCAGAGAGTAAATATTCCTAAGTTAAGAGAAGAAGCAGCGATCCTCATGTCGTGTAAAAGATCGATAAAGGCGAATCATTATTTAAACTTGGAAGATATGCGAAGATTACTAGATGATTTAAGAGCTTGCGAGGAGCCTTTTACTTGTCCTCATGGACGACCGATTATTATTCAATTTACAAAATATGAAATGGAGAAAATGTTTAAACGAGTTATGTAAAAAGATGAAGAAATGATCGTTATCGTGTATACTAGTGATGATAGAAGTGTTCACCCATGAAAGGGAGCAAGTATGAAGCAGAAAATAATCGTAGTAGTAGGACCAACTGCTGTTGGTAAGACAGCTTTAAGTATTAAAGTTGCCAAAGAATTTAATGGAGAAATAATTAGCGGAGATTCCATGCAGGTATACCGTGAAATGGATATTGGTACGGCAAAAGTAACGGAACAGGAAATGGCTGGTATTCCTCACCATCTTATTGACATTTTAGATCCAGCAGACTCTTTTTCAGTTGCTGATTTTCAAAAAAGAGTTAGAGAATCCATTCGAGAAATTGCTGCGCGTAATAAAACCGTGATTATTGCCGGTGGCACGGGTTTATATATCCAATCCGTACTTTATGACTATCAGTTCGCAGAGGAAGAACGTAATGCTATTTATCAGCAAAGAATTGAATCAGAAATCGAAACAAAAGGTATAGAAGCAGTTTATGAGAGATTAAAGCAAATCGATCCTGAACAAGCAGAGAAAATACATCCCAATAATAAGCGAAGATTAATAAGAGCATTAGAAGTATATGATCGGACAGGCAAGACGATGACAGAATACCAACAGGATCAGAATGAGATGCTCTATGATGCTTATATTGTTGGATTAGATATGGACCGAGCTGTATTGTATGATCGAATTAATGCAAGAGTGGATCAGATGGTAGAAGATGGCCTTTTAGAAGAAGTGAAGAAATTGCTTGATAATGGATATGAACACACACAGTCTATGCGTGGGATCGGATATAAGGAATTGATACCATATTATAAAGGCGAGATATCACTAGAAGGTGCCTTGGATCTTTTGAAAAGAAATTCTAGAAGGTTTGCCAAAAGACAATATACTTGGTTCAAAAATAAAATGCCGGTACAATGGTATTCCATACTTCCTGAGACGAAGGAGAAAGTTTTTCGAATTATTTTAAGTGATTTAGAAGGATTCCTAATAAAAAAATAGAATTAGTAAAGTATAGAGAAAAATGAGGAGGATTTGCAATGTCTCAATCAGTCAATATTCAAGACCAATACTTAAATCAATTACGAAAAGAACGCATTCCCGTTACGGTCTTCTTAACAAATGGTTTCCAATTAAGAGGAGTAGTAAAAGCTTTTGATAACTTTACTGTTCTGCTTGAAACAGAAGGTAAGCAGCAGTTAATTTTTAAGCATGCTATTTCTACATTTTCTCCAGCTAAAAATGTAACACTAGATAAGGAATAAAAAAGTGGCGCTATGATGAATAGCGCCATTTGATTTGAGTGATAAAAAGTAGGTGATCAGAATAGAACGAGTTTTGTTAATCGCAATTATGACAGAGAAAGACGAGAATGACCGATTTATCTATTCACTAGAGGAATTAAAGGCTTTAGCAAAAACAGCTGATGGTATGGTTGTCCATACCCTTACACAAAAACGAATCAATCCACATCCTGCTACATATGTCGGCGAAGGAAAGCTTGAAGAAATTAAAGCTATATGTGTAGAAGAAGAAATCGATGTGGTGATTGCCAATCATGAGTTATCTGGGGGGCAAATTCGGAATCTTCAGGATTACCTTGAAGTTCGAATTATTGACAGAAGTCAGCTTATTCTAGATATATTCGCCGCAAGAGCGCAAACAAGGGAAGGAAAATTGCAAGTTGAATTAGCGCAATATGCGTACATGCTTCCAAGATTACGTGGTCAGGGTACCGATCTCTCGAGACTAGGGGCTGGAATTGGAACAAGAGGTCCAGGTGAAACAAAGTTAGAAACAGATCGCAGACATATCCAAAGGAGAATGGATGAGCTTAAGTATCAATTAAAGTCAGTTGTCAATCAAAGGGAACAGTATCGTAGTAAAAGAAGGAAAAATCACTTGTTGCAAATTGCTATTGTCGGTTATACGAACGCAGGGAAATCAACCATTTTTAATGCCTTGACTCGAAGTGAGTCATTACAGGAAGATAAGTTATTTGCAACACTTGATCCGTTGACAAGAAAGCTACGACTTCCAAAAGGATTGGAACTAATCTTAACAGATACAGTTGGTTTTATTCAGGATTTACCAACATCACTAATCGCAGCATTTCGGTCGACTTTAGAAGAGGTAAAAGAAGCTGATGTAATCTTACATGTTATCGATGTAGCAGCACCAGATAAAGAGGATCATGAAGAAACGGTATTACAGCAATTAAAGGAACTAGAAGCTAGTGAAATACCGGTATTGACCATCTATAATAAAAAAGATTTGATCGATTCGGATGATTTTATCCCACATAGCCATCCATATTATTTAATGAGTGCGAGGAATGAGGCAGATTTATTACAATTAAAGGAAAAAATCGAAGCATTTCTTTCCGAACAAATGCAGCCATATCAATGTCTTATTCCTGAAAGTGAAAGTCGAACACTTAATCGTTTAAAAAAGCATTCTATTATAGATGAATTGGTTTATCAGGAAGTAACAGAGGGCTATTTAGTGAAAGGCTTTGTCGACCAAAGCCATCCCATTATGCGTGAAATAAAGGAGTTCCAGCAACAATGACGATTTCAGAAGAAATTAAAAAAATAGAGAAACAAATTGAGCCATATTTGCAAAGAATACAAGCAAACGAATTATATAACCAGAAGAAGGTGTTAGAAGCGTTCCAAAAGCTAGCGGTAAGTGACAGTGATTTTAATCCAACTACTGGCTACGGTTATGACGACTATGGAAGAGATAAGCTAGAAGCGGTATATTCCTCGGTGTTCAAAGCCGAGGATGCCCTTGTTCGCCCACAAATCTCCTCCGGTACCCATGCCATAACATTAGCGCTATTTGGTGTGCTTCGCCCAAATGATCAACTGCTTTACATAACAGGTAAGCCCTATGATACGTTAGAACAAGTAATTAAATCAGATGATAGAAAGGGAGGGGCGTTAGAAGACTTTGGCATTGAGTATGATTATGTTCCACTGCTTGATGGGGACATTAATATGAAGGAAGTAGAAAAATCTATCCAGTCAAATACAAAGGTTGTCGCCATTCAACGCTCTAAAGGATATGATAGTAGACCATCACTTTCTATTGAAAAAATAGAAAAAGCAATCGAAGAGCTTAGGAGAATAAAAAAAGATCTGATCATTTTCGTAGATAATTGCTATGGCGAATTTGTAGAGACGAAGGAACCCCTAGAAGTTGGTGCAGATATCATCGCAGGTTCTTTAATCAAAAACCCAGGTGGAGGGATCGCGAGAACGGGAGGCTATGTAGCAGGAAAAAAAGAATTAGTGGAAATGGCTGCATTTCGTTTAACTGCACCTGGAATCGGGAAAGAAATTGGTGCAAGCCTTGGCATGCTTCAAGAAATGTATCAAGGATTATTCTTAGCACCACATACCGTGAGTGAGGCACTTCGCGGTGCTGTCTTTTCTTCTTATGTATTGAATTCACACGGTTTTCGTACTTCTCCTAGTTATCATGAGAAAAGAACAGATCTCATTCAATCGGTAGAGTTTGATACAGCAGAACAGATGATTCAATTTTGTCAGACCATTCAAACTCAGTCTCCGATTAATTCACATGTAGTACCATATCCTGCACCAATGCCTGGATACGAAGATGAGGTAATTATGGCGGCAGGTACATTTATGCAAGGTGCAAGCTTGGAATTAACTGCCGATGGTCCGATTCGTCCACCTTATATTGCTTTTGTTCAGGGTGGCTTAACTTATGCTCATGTTAAATTAGCCGTCACAAGTGCAATTTATAGCATCAAGAATGATTCACCATTTTATATGTAAGGTTTTCTAACATCCCTTGACAGATAACCTGCATAATGTATAATAAGTATATCATAATTTTATAGAAAGGGGTTTATGTAATGAGCGAAATCGATCGACGTTCTATGCCCTTATTTTCTATCGGAATTGTAAAGTCCTTGACAGGGCTAACAGCAAGACAAATCCGTTATTATGAGCAACACCAATTAATTCATCCTTCTCGCACAGAAGGTAATCAACGTCTTTTTTCGTTTAATGATGTAGATCGTCTATTGGAGATTAAAGAGTTGATTGAAAAAGGAATTAATTTGGCTGGCATTAAACAAGTATTGTTGATCAAGGAAATGCCAAAAACGGAAGAAAAGAAAGTAAGCGAAGAAGAATTATCGGAAAAAGAACTTCGCAAAATCCTGCAAAAAGAATTAATGGATGCGGGCAGATTGGGCAAAACTTCGTTAAGACAGGGAGAACTATCTAGGTTCTTCCATTAAACAATAAAGGAGAGAATAAATGAATGGGATTAACTAAAGAAGAGATCAAACGCAAAATTGCAGAAGAAAATGTCAAGTTTATTCGTTTACAGTTTACAGATTTACTTGGAACAATTAAGAATGTAGAAATTCCTCTAAGCCAATTAGACAAAGCTTTGGATAATCAAATGGTCTTTGACGGATCTTCTATTGAAGGATTTGTTCGAATTGAAGAATCTGATATGAAGCTATATCCAGATTTAGACACATTTGTTGTATTCCCTTGGACATCAGAAAAAGGTAAAGTAGCACGTTTTATTTGTGATATTTACAATACTGATGGTACTCCTTTCTCTGGCTGCCCGCGTTATAACTTGAAACGCAATTTAAAAATTGCAGAAGACTTAGGTTTTACCGCATTTAATATTGGTACGGAGCCTGAATTTTTCTTATTTAAGCTTGACGAAAAAGGGGATCCTACTCTTGAATTAAATGATAAAGGTGGCTATTTTGACCTTGCTCCAACAGATTTAGGTGAAAATTGCCGACGTGATATTGTATTAGAATTAGAAGAAATGGGATTTGAAATAGAGGCTTCTCACCACGAAGTAGCTCCAGGTCAACATGAAATTGACTTTAAATATTCCGATGCTCTTAAACATGCCGATGATATTCAAACATTCAAGTTAGTAGTAAAAACCATTGCACGTAAGCACGGTTTGCATGCAACATTTATGCCAAAACCATTATTCGGTGTCAATGGATCTGGTATGCACTGTAATATGTCTTTGTTTAAAGGAAAAACGAATACATTCTTAGATGAGAATGGTCCATTACAATTAAGTGAAACGGCTTATCAATTTATTGCTGGTACGATTAAGCATGCCCTTTCCTTTACTGCGGTTACAAACCCAACAGTAAACTCTTATAAACGTTTAGTACCGGGCTATGAAGCACCTTGTTATGTGGCATGGTCTGGATCAAATCGTAGTCCATTAATTCGTGTTCCTTCTTCCCGTGGTGCAAGTACAAGAGTGGAAGTTCGTAGTGTAGACCCTGCGGCGAACCCTTACTTAGCTTTATCTGTGCTATTAGCTTCTGGTTTAGATGGTATTAAAAATAATCTAGAAGCACCAAAAGCAATTGATCGCAATATTTATATTATGGACAAAGAAGAAAGAGAAGCTAATGGTATTCAAGATTTACCTGCAACATTAGCTGATGCTTTAGAAGAATTGAAAAAAGACGAAGTAATCATTGAAGCATTAGGTGAACACCTATTTGAACACTTTATCGAATCAAAAGAAATTGAGTGGGACATGTTCCGTACACAGGTTCACCCTTGGGAAAGAGAACAATACATTTCCGCATTTTAAGGAAGGAAACTCCTTGACACTTCTGGTGTTGAGGGGTTTTTGTTTTGTGTTTAAAATTGTCTTATTTTAAGCACCCACGAAACACCCTCAAAAATTAATCATCATTTGATAATGTAATTTGATTAAAATGAGCTTCATAGTGTTTTATACTGCATAAAGCTTATTTAATGAGTTATGCAGAGATTGCTGAAGAATTAGAAATTGGTAAAAGTACTGTACAATAATATATTGAAAGAGTTAAGAATAAATTAAATATCAATTCAAAAAACTTGCTAATCTCTTGATCTATTACTTTTTATATAAAGCTAAATTTTACCGATAAGTAAAATAGGAGGTGTTTCTATGAATTCAGAAGATATTAGAGATATTTTATTAAATAGTAGTGAGAAAGACATAGTAACTAACTTTCAAACAATTTTTGGATTGAAGAATGGAAGTTCAAATTCAATTATACATTTAAATGAAATACGAAAATTGAGTTTATCTACTATTACATTAGGGATTGCTAGAATGGAAAAGATTGAACAAGAGCTGGATTATTCAAAATATATGCCATTTTTAATAGCTTTATTAGCAATTTATATTGGGATATTTAACAGTATTGAGTTTGAAATTAATTTATTAATGCCTTTGATTAATTTAATTGGATTCGGTATCTTTTTTTTACTTTTTATAAAAAGTATAAAAAAAGGAGTAGATAGAAGAGCCTCAGCGATCTACCTGAAAAGTATACTGCAACAAGTTAAAGAAGAGAAAGTACGAGGAATGAAAATTAAATGAATTTACGAATTTTAAAGTCGTGAAGGGCTTACTTAGTGAAAGGGGATGTTAATGGATATTAAATAAACGTGTTATATGGTAATAACTCATTCTCAACTTAAAAAACAATATATAGAAATATTTACAAAATATTAGGTGTAGATTATAATATTTCTATTAAATGTAAAATTTTGAAAAAGAGTTTTGTTTATTTAAGTGCTTTAACTTCATTTATGTTACTGCTTTCGTTTTTATTGCCTACAGTTTTATTAGCTAAGGAAGAAGTTAAGAATTGGGTTGATATTGTAGAAGAAGACAATTCTATTACATACGAAGAAAATCCTGAGCTATTCGATAGTCTACAAGAGCTAGATTGGAAGAATATTAAGAGTGATGATGAGCAATCACTTGAAAATATTGATGAAGAGATTGAATCTGGATCTATTGTACGACCATTTTTTTGGGGTTTGGTAGCACGACTAGTTATTAGTGGTGGAAAATATGTAATCAAATGGGGTTCTAAAGTATTTAAAAAAGCACCTAAATCAAAAGTCACAAACGCTTTAAAATCCTTTAAAACAGCAACTTATAAAACAGGAAGTTATACATTTAAACTAACCAAAACAGATATGAAACATATGTTAGAAAGACACCATCCAAAGTATTGGAATGGTACGGTAAAGAAAAACCAAACTTTTTATAATCCAAATTTATCAGTTAATCAAGTGAAAAATATTGCTTTAAGCATTGCGAAGCAAAACAGCAAAACATTAAGATCAAAAGGGACAAATTCAACGTTCCAAGTACAAGGAAAAGTAAATGGTGTTAAGTATGTTTTAGGAATAACTAGAGGACATATAAAACAACTATATCCAAAGTAAAAAGCGAGGTTGTTTAAATGGACATAAAAAATTTCTATCTTGTAAAAGAAATCTATGATTTAGAGGCTTTGAAAAGAGAACCAGAAGAATATATTGGTGGTTTTAATAATAACTTTTTGGTTGAATTTATTGAGAAGAATAGAAATAAATACGTAGAAAATGGAATTTTGCTATTAGAAGGAAGTGTTATATTTTCATCTAATAATAAAGAAATTGGTCAAATTCCTCTTTTTGATGACTTACCTACCATTTATTCCTACTACTTGAATGCAATTGAAGAATATATGGAACATGGAGTAGCCAATTTTTACTATCCTAGTCAACCGATTGAAGTAAGAATAGAAAAACAAAATGCTAGAAAAGCAAAGATAAACATAGATGAAGATTCTTTGGTAGTTAACGAACAAATATTTTTAGAATCCTTCATTAATAACTCACAAAATTTTTTTGGTATTTTGGCAAATCAATTAAAATTAAAAAACTACCAACATGAACTTGCTCAAATAGAGAATATAAAGAAGAGACTCGTTAAATAAATAGAATTGAAAAAAGATTTAAGCACTCCGAAACGAGTGTTTTTATTTATGAACTAAAAAGGAGTGAGGAGCTATGTAAAATGACTAATTTAACAGAGAAACAAAGACGGTTGCAGACAAGTATATCAGAACAGGAAATGTGGCAGCATCTTATAAGGTCGCTTATCCAAATGTAAAGAAGGATTCAGCAACAAGATCTTGTGGAAGTAGATTGCTAACAAATGCTAACGTAAAAAACCTATATTGACAAGCGTTTGGAAGAATTGAAAAAAGAATCTATTTCCGAACAAGATGATAACCTGCAATTTCTCACTTCTGTGATGCGTGGAGAACATACGGAATAGATTACAGTGGGTATTGGCGGAAGGTGCCCAGCAATTAGAGGATAAGGATCCTTACTTAAAGGACAGAGTAAAAGCATTGAATTGCTTGGAATGCGTTATGTCATGTGGACCGATAAGCTCAGCTGTATCTAATTGATCTGATCGGGTAATATCTTAACCACATATCCTTCTATAGAGTTTTTCCTTTTGTTATGGTAAAAAAGTATATCTACTTTCTTATGGTAGTGAATAGAACAAGTTCACCCTTGGGAAAGAGAACAATACATTTCCGCATTTTAAGGAAGGAAACTCCTTGACACTTCTGGTGTTGAGGGGTTTTTGTTTGGTTATGGACATATTTGGATATTATGTCCCCATATGCTTTACCCCAAATTCGCCTCATAAAATTTATTGATGCTTTGTGTTTTCGTGATTCTTCCAAGGCATCCTTTTTGTATTTTGGAAATCCTGTTGTATATTTTGCTTTTTATACAATCATTCATACCGAAACTAACTAATATTGTCTCTTTTGTCGTAAGTGATGAAAAAGAGTGATGGACTATGTAATGGAGATACAGAAAGGAGGTTACTTCCTATCTGTATTCCCCATAATAAGAGGTTTTATGGGTGCGAGATCATTATTATATTAATAACCATAACCACCATAGAAGGATGCGCCAATAATAATTAGTAGAATAAACAATACGACAATCAATGCAAAGCCACCACCGTAGCCATAACCAGTACCACCGCTCATAGTAAGAAACACCTCCTTGAGCTCAGATAGTGTATTGTATGTTTATTTTTAAAAGTTGTAACGGGCAGGTGTCACCTAAACTCTAAAATAAATGGAGCTTGGTGAAAAGAGAATTGAAAAAGATGGATGATTATGATCTGGAAGGTTTATTGAGTATTGTTATGATTTTTTTAATAATTATACCTGTTATTAATCCAGGCAAAACAAACAATATCGGAAGCCATACTGGCCCCAATAACACCCCGAATATAGTTAAGTTTGAAGAAAGAATCAACCCAACTGTTACAAAAAATGCAGAAAACACATATGGGAGAAAAGAATAATGACTTTTTCCCCCACCTGCATCTTTCACTGCATCCCACATAGAAAAAAAATATAGACATGGGTAAAACATCAACCACTGATAGTTTGCATGGTTTATGGCATTCCCGATCTCGCCATGGAAACTAAAAAGTATGATTTGATTAAAATTAGCTTGTACATTAATCAGAATTTCAATTATCAAAAGAAATGTTCCTTTAAATAACTTACCGTTTAAATACTGTCCAAACCCCGGAAAAGCGATACTCCACATTAGTTTTTCAACAACACTCTTATTCATTGGTACAGACCTTCTTAAAAATGTTCTTATTATTTTATTTATCTTTTGCAATCTCTTTTCTATTTGGAGCGAGTGGTGGTTGTTCTAACCATTTATTTTTCGTCATAATATTAAACCATTCTTTCGTAACCATTAAACTTTTTAAGATGGTTTGTTCATAATTCAGAACTAGGTCTGTTCGCATTGCTGTTGCAAGTCCAGCCCCATGGAAGGCTTGTGCGGTTTGTAATAGAAAACCTATATGATATACCATCAATTTATCTGAGAAAGGTGAATCTTGGGAGGTTGTGATCTCTGATTCCCATGACATTGGTACAGGTAAATTATCTTGATGCAATATTTCCCCAAATGACTGAATTTGCTTATCAGATGTTTTCTGTGCTAACTTTAAAAATTTTCTAACTTCTTTTGATTGTGCTACTTGACTGAATCCAATGGAAAGGGATTTTTCCATTATCTTTTTCTTAATGTTAAAAGAGATGCTAATTATTTCTGTTGCAGCCAAAGGACGTTGATCCCCAAAATACCCATCCAAAAATTGTTGTCCCGAAATAAAATCTGGGTTTATTTCAGGATAAAAATACGGATCTCTTTGGAAATGTCCCTTTTCTAATAGTAATTCAATTGTTTGATGGTACATTTTTTTACCACTATCGATGCATAAATCATAAAAATCTCTTAAATCTTTTCTCACTGAAGTACTGAATGAAGTCGTATGCCCTATTAACCCATGCAATGTCATAATGTGCAAATAATGTAGACAGAAAATGTCCGAGAATAACCTTTTTGCCTCTTTATTAAGATCTGCTTCTGTAAATCCAATCGGTACAGGGAATCCTTCATTTTCGATAAAGGTTGAAATCTGTTTCTTTTGGCTACCAAAAGTTTCTATAGCATCTTCAAAAAGAGTTTTTATTTGTTCGTCTTCTATGATAGATAACATATATTTGTTTACAATATCAACGACTGTTCCATTTACATATTCTCCCCACAATGTTCCAATTTCAGCTGATGTGAGCCTTAAATCCTCTTTATCCAAATGATCACCTCTTATACTATGTTAAACGAATTATTTAGTTATATTATTGACAAATAAGAAATATTTATGTTGGACAAATTTATTGAGTTGTCTAAATTCATACAAACACTCCTGGGATTTAAGGCGCTCACAACAACACCCACAAAAATTAATCATCATTTAATATATAATTCGAAATATATATCTTTTATAATTTTATCCAAACTATAAAAGCAATGCGATGATGAATACTGCTATTTTTCAACGCCAATCACCAAAAAAGTGGTGGGATTTTGTATTTTTATGAATATACTGGCTCAAAACTACTCAAAATACATATGTAATTAAACGAAGGAGTGAGTTATTTGGGTATTTTAAGTGGATATCAACAAAAAGAACCTCTACACTATGGTGAAGTTTTTAGTCTTTGGAGTTTCCTAGCAGTAGCTAAAGGAAATTCTTCCAGTTATCAGACCATGTATAACCATGCTGGAGATAAAGACTTAAAACGTTTGTTAGAAGAACTTGTACAAGGAAGTAAACAGGAGACTCAAGAAATAGAGGAAATACTTAAGGTCAATGGGGTTGCTCTTCCACCTGCTCCACCAGATAAATCTGTTGCCGATTTAGAAGATATTCCGGTTGGTGCAAGATTGAACGATCCAGAAATCAGTTCAGCCATCTCTTTGAACATTTCTCAAGGTCTTGTTGCATGTAGTCAAGCCATTGGACAATCTATACGTGAAGACATTGCCATGTTATTTGGACAGTTCCATATGAGCAAAGTCCAAGTTGGAGCAAAAGCCCTTCGACTAAATAAAGAAAAAGGATGGTTAATCGTTCCACCGTTGCACAAGAAAATCTAAAATAAACTAACAGTGTTTCAGTATTTTAAGTCGTCCCCTTTATGTTCAGTCCTTATCCTTAGCCACAGCTCCTTGTAGTGCCAGTGGATAGGGACTATACCTTACATATCCAAAATTTTGGAATTAGTTATTTTAATAACCGTTTTCATGATATTTATTAAATAAACCAGAATAATTTTGCTTTAAGTTTTCTATTTTTCTAACATCACTGCTAACATATAACAGAAATTCATCGTTAAAAAAAGAAATATAAGCTTCCGTATGACCTTTATAAAATGCTGAGCAATATTTCGATATATCCTCACGATTTAAATTCTTTATCGTAACGTATACTTCCCCATTACCACTAGCTTCCTCTCTAACTACAGTCTCATGCCAGTTGGTAATGTTAATTATTTTCCCGATTCTGGACCTTGTAGAACGACGAATGTTATTTAAATAGTATTCGGATAAAAATATAAGACTTATTTTATCCTCCTCTTTAAATATATCCCCAATAATTGTTTGGATTAAGCTAATATTTAAATCTTCTATAGCCAATCTAATTCTTTGCTTTGACGTAACTTGAAAATAGGGGGTTTCTTTATTACAATCGAAATCAATATTACTATCCTTTAATTTAACCAATTTGCTTAAGCTCCTATTCTTTTTAAGTCATTATTAGTACTCGATTTTTTTACTACCAGAATAAAGTACTAAAGCACCCACTTAAAAGGTAGGTGCCGCTAACCTTTGTATAAGTAATTATACAGTATAATCTTAATGCTCAAATCACAATTAGATCGTGAACTAGAATTAATTAGGATTCTGTTTGTAAATCCAAATTCTTTTGGTTATTTTTAATAAAGGGCGGATAGTCAAAGAAATACTTCCTAATAAGTAAAGGATATTCCCGTATAAGCTTACACTTTGGAAGAAATTTAATATACTACCGCTTACAAAAAATATACCAACTAATATATCCCCAAGTAATTGTAAGGAAGCATATTTTTCTTTAAAATAAATTTCTAATGACTGACCCGCTATGCTTATGTCCTTTGTATCCCCATTTGTATAATTTTTAATTTTTGGTATTCGCATATACTAAGTCCGCTCCTTCCATAAATTGAATTTTCACTCTACATTACCCATGTTTAGAAAAAGCTACACATTAAAGATAAGCGTAGGTTCAATTAAAATTACATAAATATTACATAAATATTACATTTCTATTTTAAAGCCTTTTAATGTTTATATACGTAAATCAGTGGTATACATTTTTATAGAAAAGCTAATAATTAGCTTTTGAATTTATTAGGAGGTGGAGAATCATGGCAAACAAGCAAACTTACAAAACAGGAGAAAAGGCCCCGGAAAGTGGTTTATTCAAGATTGACAGTTTAGTTAACGAAGGATCCACTAACGAGGGTGATACAGAAATTAGATTGGAAGAAGGCGAACAGTTTCCTCCTTCTCCATCAAGTAATAAAGCTGTGAATTGGGTAAAAGCATAATGAGATGAACAGAAAGAGCCGTGGTGCGGCTCTTTCTTGATTTTAGATCATTTTATTTATGAAAAATAGAAGTATCTGCTTATTTAAATATAGTATGTACAGAAACTATTGCTTGGGTATATAATACAACTATACCTAAAAAAGGCTATAGAAAACGAATAAATTCAAAATAGAATAGGAGCGCTAATATTGGTTTCTTTAAAAGATTTACACTATGATTATAGTAGGGTAGAGCTTAAAATGGAATTAAAGGAAAAAGTAAAAGTAGGTGCCACTATTCGATTAAGTTTAGACACGTATTTATCTTTCGGATTTTCTACAATTGAAACGAATATCATTTGGACGGAGCAGGATATTCAACTATTAAAGGAGCAAATCCAATCCATTCCTTTAATCGGTGATTCGGTAGATTATTTGAATGGTTTAGAGCCTGACTTAAGCTTCATCTATATTCGATCCAACGATTTGGCAAACAATGAATTAATCTTGTTTATCACTTTAGATAGTGGTCAAATAAATCATCAAATAGGAACCGACAGCGGACCAGCCATTAAATTGTTAACAACACAGCAAGAACTTTTGAAATGGATAACAGATTTGGAAATGTCTTTTCTAAAAGACAATAAGGTGGAATAAATTATATGGAGCAAAAAAGATTATCAGATAGCGTAGCGGATGATATTATGTCCATGATTGCAATTGAAAAAAGATTTCACCCGGGCGATAAGCTTCCAAACGAGAATGAATTTTCCGAGGAGCTTAATATTAGCAGGACAACCCTTCGCGAAGCGATTAGAATCTTAGTGACAAATGGTATTGTAGAGATTAAAAGAGGGAAAGGTACTTATATCAAAGAAGATATTGATGTAAATAACATAGAATCCTTAAGTTTTTTGACAGATGCTAAAATTAACGCGAAGGATTTATATGAAATGCGCCTAATATTTGAGCCAGAAGCTGCTTATTATGCTACGATTCGAGCGACGGATGTTGAGTTAAAGCGAATTCTAGAATATGGACTCCAAATTGAAGAGAGAATTAACCGGAATGAGGATAGGACAGCAGTTGAACAAAATTTCCATAAATCAATTGTTAAAGCTACCCATAATGAATTTATGGAAAAGCTTATGCCTGTTATTTATCAAGCGATTGACAAAGGAGTTATTCTTTCTAAGAAAAAAGAGCTAGCGATTAAAGAGACAATTAATGATCATAAAATGATTATGGAATTCATGAAAAATCGTAATCCAGAAGGTGCAAAAAGCGCCATGAAAATACATATTCTACACGCTATGAAGGAATTAGGAATTGAATAAGGATATATGGCATCTTGTTAAGCACAGGATGTTTTTTTGTGGCAAAAGTAAAGCCTATAATGATAGAAATTTTTTAAGACCTCATACAACACTATTGACAGCAGACAACTGTCGATATAAAATACATATTACATATAAAAAATACAGGGGTGTGTGCAGATGAGAAGAAGTGATACGATTAAGATTGGGGTAGATCGTGCCCCTCATCGTAGTCTTTTGTATGCTACAGGAAAAGTAAAAGCAAAGGATTTGGGGAAACCATTTATTGGTGTTTGTAACTCTTATATTGATATTATACCTGGTCATGTTCATTTACAAGAATTTGCGAAAGTAGTAAAAGAAGCCATTATTGAAGCAGGTGGTATTCCATTTGAATTCAACACAATTGGTGTAGATGATGGTATTGCGATGGGGCATATTGGTATGCGTTATTCCTTGCCAAGTCGTGAATTAATTGCAGATAGTGCAGAGACAGTAATTAATGCTCACTGGTTTGATGGTGTATTTTACATTCCGAACTGTGACAAAATTACACCAGGTATGTTAATGGCAGCTGCTCGTACAAATGTACCTTCTGTTTTCGTCTCAGGTGGGCCGATGGAAGCTGGTATGAGTTCAAGTGGAAAACAACTCTCCTTGACATCTGTTTTTGAAGGTGTCGGTGCATATAAAGCTGGTAAAATGACGGAAGAAGAATTTAACGATATTGAAGCGAATGCTTGTCCGACTTGTGGATCTTGCTCTGGTATGTTTACAGCAAACTCCATGAACTGTTTAATGGAAATGCTAGGCTTAGCCCTTCCAGGAAATGGTTCGATTGTCGCTACTAGTGAAAAACGTAAAGAACTAATCTACGAAGCAGCAAAACATTTAGTTCGTATGATTGAAGAGGATGTAAAGCCTCGTGATATTATTACAAAAGAAGCAATTGACGATGCATTTGCACTAGATATGGCAATGGGCGGTTCCACCAACACGGTATTGCACACACTAGCCATTGCTCGTGAAGCAGGTATTGAATATGATCTTGAAGACATTAATAAAGTCGCTGAACGTGTACCATATCTTGCAAAAATTATGCCAGCATCCGACATTTCGATGGATGATATTAATAGGGCCGGTGGTGTAAGCTCGATCATTAACGAGTTAACAAAGATACCTAGTGCCATTCATCCAGAACGCTTAACGATTACCGGCAAAACAATGGGTGATCTTGTCAGCGACTATGAAATTACAAATAAAGAAGTTATTCGTCCAATTGACAATCCATATAGCCCTGTTGGTGGTTTATCGATCCTATTCGGAAATATCGCTCCAGAAGGTGCTGTAATTAAAGTAGGTGCTGTAGATCCTTCTATCAAAGTGTTCGAAGGTGAAGCTATTGTATTTAACTCTCAAGATGAAGCACAGGCTGCAATTGATGATGGCACTGTGAAGGAAGGGCATGTTGTGATCATTCGTTATGAAGGACCAAAAGGTGGGCCGGGAATGCCAGAAATGCTAGCACCTACATCGGCTATCATGGGGCGTGGCTTAGGGAAAACAGTGGCACTTCTAACAGATGGACGCTTTTCGGGAGCATCACGTGGTATTTCAATTGGTCATATATCTCCAGAGGCGGCAGAAGGTGGTCCAATTGCGTTAATTGAAAATGGAGATATTATCAAGATCGACTTACCTAACCGTACATTAAATGTAGACTTATCCGATGAAGAGTTAGCAGAACGTAAAAAATCACTAAAACCTTTTGAGCCTAAAATTAAAAATGGCTGGTTGGGTAGATATTCTAAACTCGTAACAAATGCTTCCAAAGGTGGCGTTATGAGCATCTAATATCATTATCTTAATTAACGAATAAACGTTTGGACATTTCTCCAAACGTTTATTTTATATGTTAATTTTTACACAGCAGAAATATAACAAAAGTCTAATTGGAGAAAGTACAGAAAAAGGATGGAGAATGCTATCTTAAATATTTTTGAGGATTGGGAGAAAAAGTTAGAAAATGATGAATGGTATTTTCAAAATGCCTATGAGAATCTGGTCGAGGGATTAACTTCTGAAGAGGCATTTCTTCAGATTCCAGCTATTATCCATATTTTACTGAAGACAGTAGACTGCTTCTTATTAAGTGAAGGCGTGGAGATTTTAATAGGGATCTATCATATAGCAGACACCACCCAAGTTCACCCCTTTTTTGAAGAAAAAAGGGTGGATATAGAACATCATCTTTCTAAACATGGTGATCAACATGCCCAAGAGGTATATGGTGCATTAAAGCGACGCACTTACGCATGACCTAAAGAACCTACCATTTATTGACAGGTTTCTGTTTTGTTTTCCTCACCACTAATTAGTTCCTCTATCATATTCCTCACCTTACTACGAATAGCGGGGTTGAAGTATCTTCGTTTCTCTTCCTTTCCTTTGCAAATAAATGTATATTCGGTAAACGTGCCATCTTTGTCAGATAAGATAACTTGTATATTTTCCTTGTACATTTCTTGTTTTAACAATCGTCTTTCGGCGGTAGCTTTGATCTCTAATCGATGCAGTAGTGCCAAATAGGGCTCATTAATTTTAAAAGGGGATAATTTTTCCAATCGCTTAATGTCAGATTGGATGACTTGAATGGTCATCGTGAGAAATAAGAATCGTGTTGCTGTTTTAAATTCTTGTTCACCAATGTATCTCATTACACTCACTCCTCAGGTAACAAACATATGTTCCTATTATAGTCGAATCTCTATATTTTATGCAATGTAAAATAAATAGTTAATTTTACAAATCTTAACAAGGATTCTGAGAATAAATGGCGAATAATATAATATCTAGAAATCATATCAGGAGGAATATGTATGAGTTTAAGTATTCGAAAGCATGAACAAGAAGGTCTCCCGCATGTGATTACAAAAGAAGATATAGACCGAAAAATAGAGGAATTAGACATATTATTTGAGGAAACGGAACATAAGTTAGAACGAGATTAAAACGTATATATTGTATAAAAAAACGAAGATCATAGACCTATGATCTTCGTTTTTCCTTTTTATAAATGACGATACAACCCAACCACTTTACCTAAGATGCTCACATTATCGTAAATAAGTGCATCCATTGTAGCATTTTCGGGCTGTAATCTAATATGATCCTTTTCTTTGAAGAATCTTTTTACAGTTGCTTCACTATCTTCAGTCATAGCTACCACAATTTCCCCATTTTGTGCAGTGTTTTGTTGTTTAACAATCACTTTATCACCATCTAATATTCCAGCCTCGATCATACTGTTTCCTTCAATTACTAATACAAATAATTGGTCACTGTCATGTGTGTCAGTGCTTGGAATCGGAATATATTCTTCAATATTTTCAACAGCGGTAATAGGAAGACCTGCCGTAACTTTACCAATGACAGGAGCAAACATTGCTTCCATTTGAGGAATATCTGCTTCCCCTTCTTGAGTTAGTACTTCTATAGCACGAGGCTTTGTTGGATCTCGGCGAATATATCCTTTTTTCTCAAGTCTAGCAAGGTGGCCATGAACAGTAGAACTAGAAGCTAACCCAACGGCTTGGCCAATTTCTCTAACAGAAGGAGGATAACCTTTTAAATCGACCTGTTCCTTGATATAGGCAAGGATTTGCTCTTGTCGTTTTGATAAATTTGTCATTTATGAAACTCCTTTTGCGTATGATTTATTAAAAATAGTATATCATACCATTTCTAAATTCACAAACATTCGTTCGAAAAAACACTTGACAGGAACTTCTGTTCGTATATAATAAAAGTACGAACAAAAGTTCTATGGAGGGGTAAAAATGTTAAAAAAGTTATCGAAAATTGACTTATTTTATTTATTTTCTTTTGTTATAGTGCTTATTTTCTTGTATAGTTCTATTATCTTTAGTATTTAAGGAGTCGTAGTCCGTGCATGCCATTATATACAGTAGAGTTAGTACAGAAAAGGATACTCAGTCAACGTCATTAAAAAGGCAAACAGAGGAGTTAATAGAGTTTGCTAAAAAAAGCAATATAAATGTAGTAAAAATAATCAAAGAAAAGCAAAGTGGCTATGAGGTAGAAAGAGAAGGGATTTTTGATATGCTCGAAGCATTTCAAAGAAAGCAGGCAAACCTTCTACTTATCCAAGACGAAACAAGATTAGGTAGGGGAAATGCAAAAATTGCCTTATTACATCAAATAGCTAAGCTAGAGGTAGACATCTATTCATTATCGCAAGGTGGTAAGTTAGAGCTTTCTGAAGGGGATTCCATGGTCTTACAAATAGTATCTATTGTAGAGGAATACCAACGAAAGCTACATAACGCTAAAATAAAAAGAGGGATGAAAAAGGCAGTCCAAAATGGTTATAACCCAGCAGACAACCTAACTAATCAACATCTCGCTAAGGGAAGAGAACGAAAGGAATTTCCAATCGATGAAGTAGTTCGGTTAAAAGGAAATAAGCTAACCTTTCAAGAGATTGCCTCGATCTTAAAAGGGATGGGCTATGAAGTTTCTAAGGCCACGATCCATAGACGCTATCAAGAATACATTATGCTTGAAAAAAATAAAAAAAATAAATTACAATGAAGAGAGTATACAATTGTGAGTATGCTCTTTTTCTAATTTTGAAAAAGGTTATACCCTAGTAATCAAAAAAAGGAGCTTAAAAATGCTTTCAAAGGAAAAAATTGCTCGAATTAATGAGTTGGCCAATAAAGCAAAAAAAGTCCGCTTATCTGATAAAGAAAAAGAGGAACAACAACAGCTACGTCAAGAGTATTTGCAAAATGTGAGAAAATCATTTAAAAATCATATGAAAGGGATGACAGTCGTTGACCCAAATGGAAATGATGTGACACCAGAGAAGCTTAAAAAACTTAAATCCAAGAAATAGTGTACACTATTTCTCGGATTTAAGTACATCATTTCAAATAGTTACGAGAAAAAAACACCTTTTTTCGTATATATACTTGTCTTATTTGGCATTTCGTTATAGGATTATAGATGTGCGTACATATTTTGCTTATTGAAAGGGGATAATTACATGTCAAATCAAGTTGAACAAATGTCGATAAATACGATTCGAACTTTGTCAATAGACGCAATTGAAAAGGCTAACTCTGGTCATCCAGGTTTACCTATGGGTGCAGCACCAATGGCTTACACTCTATGGACAGAACATATGACACATAATCCGAAAAGCTCAAAATGGTTTAATCGTGATCGCTTTGTATTGTCAGCAGGTCATGGTTCCATGCTTTTATACAGCCTGTTACACCTTTCCGGTTATCAAGTTACTATTGAGGACTTAAAAAATTTCCGTCAATGGGATTCCAAAACTCCTGGACATCCAGAAGTGCATCATACGGATGGGGTTGAAGCGACAACTGGTCCGCTTGGACAAGGAATTGCTATGAGTGTTGGAATGGCAATGGCTGAGAAACACTTGGAAGCTAAATATAACAAAGACAATTATAATGTAGTAGATCATTACACTTATGCCCTTGTAAGTGATGGGGATTTAATGGAAGGTATTTCTCACGAAGCGGCATCATTAGCCGCTCACTTAAAGCTAGGCAAATTAATTGCACTTTATGATTCCAATGATATTTCTTTGGATGGTGAATTAAATAAATCCTTCTCCGAAAATGTAGCAGATCGTTTTAAAGCATATGGCTGGCAAGTAATCTTAGTAGAAGATGGTAATGATACGAAGGCCATATCAGAAGCTATTGCGAAAGCCAAAGAAAATACGGATCAACCAACGTTAATTGAGGTAAAAACCGTTATTGGTTATGGTTCACCTAACAAATCTGCCTCTTCTGCATCTCATGGTGCCCCATTAGGAGCAGATGAAGTGACCTTAACAAAAGAATTTTATAAGTGGGAGCATGAACCATTCCACGTTCCTGACGAAGTATACCAAGATTTCCAAACTAAAATTGTGGATAAAGGCGAATCTGAAGAAAAAGCATGGAACGAATTATTTGCTTCTTACAAAAATGCTTTTCCTGAACTAGCTAAAGAGCTAGATGATGCAATTCAAAATAAATTGCCAGAAAATTGGGATAAAGACCTTCCTGTATATAAGGCAGGAGAAGATACAGCCGCTACACGTGCAACATCTGGTGAAGTATTAAATGCTATCGCTAAAACTGTACCATCCTTATTTGGTGGAAGCGCTGATTTAGCAGGCTCTAATAAAACTAACTTAAAAGATGCTGGTGATTTCTCTGCAGCAGAGCCTGACAAACGTAACATCTGGTTCGGTGTACGTGAATTTGCGATGGCAGCTGCATTAAATGGTATGGCACTTCACGGTGGATTAAAAGTATTTGGTGGTACATTCTTCGTATTCAGTGACTATTTACGTCCAGCAGTACGTTTATCTGCTATTCAAAACTTACCAGTAACTTATGTATTAACACATGACTCGATTGCAGTAGGAGAAGACGGACCAACACATGAGCCTGTTGAGCAATTAGCAGCATTTAGAGCAATGCCTAATTTATCAGTGATTCGTCCAGCTGATGGAAATGAAGTTCAAGCTGCATGGCGTTTAGCAATAGAATCAACAGATCAACCAACAGCTCTTGTTCTAACACGTCAAAACCTTCCAACACTTGAAGGGACTGCGGAAAAGGCGTATGAAGGTGTGAAAAAAGGTGGATATATCGTAAGCCCATCTTCTAAAGAAACACCTGATGCGATTCTCGTAGCAACTGGTTCTGAGGTGCAATTAGCGGTAAAAGCACAAGTAGCACTTAAAGAGGAAGGAAAAGATGTGAGTGTTGTAAGTATTCCTTCTTGGGATCGTTTTGACAAGCAGGATGCAGCATATAAAGAATCTGTACTACCTAAAGCAGTCAAGAAGCGTGTAGGTATTGAGATGGCATCATCCCTTGGTTGGGAGCGTTATGTAGGTACAGAAGGTGCTATCATTGCGATTGATCGTTTTGGTGCATCAGCTAATGGAAATAAAATTATCGAAGAATATGGCTTTACAGTAGAAAATGTAGTGAAGCATGTTCATTCATTATTTTAATGGTCGTAGAAATCCTTAGCTCATGAGCTAAGGATTTTTACTTGCCTCATATCTGTTTAAATTTGTCGTTTAGCACAATTTTTCTATTACCGATGCTTGTATTATTAATCGACATTTACTATACTGTATGAGAGAGAATTTGAAGGAGGAACGTTTTAATGAGCACTTTTCTTTGGATTATATTTATCGTGGTTGCATTATTAGCCGGTGTTGCACTTGGCTTTTTTATCGCGAGAAGATATATGATGAACTACTTAAAGAAAAACCCACCAATCAATGAACAAATGTTACGCACGATGATGATGCAAATGGGCCAGAAGCCATCGCAAAAGAAAATCAAACAGATGATGCGTGCGATGAACAATCAAATGGATAATAAATAATGTAACATAATTGTCGAATTAGAATCCTTGCTATTATGAAGCAAGGGTTTTATGCTATATGTAGGGTATTTTGGCAGTTGAGCTAAGAACTAATATACATAATCCATAACTGCCATTAATATACTACTTGAAATAAGAATATGGTAGATGGAGTGACTTCCGTGCAGGAAATAAACATTTTTATTGCTTTTGGCGCTGGCTTTTTGTCTTTTATATCACCATGTGTGCTACCACTATATCCTGCGTTTTTATCGTATATTACCGGGATGAGCGTGAATGATATAAAAGAAGAGCAAGGTATGTTTAATTATAAGAGTATTATTCATACGTTATGCTTTCTTCTAGGGTTTTCTAGCATTTTTATCTTACTAGGTTTTACAACAAGTTTTATTGGCGAGTTTTTATTTCGCTGGGAGGACCTTATTAGACAAGTTGGAGCGATCCTCATTATTTTCTTTGGCTTGATCATCGTGGGGCTATTGAATTTCTCCTTCTTAATGAAGGAAAAGAAAATTCATTTTAAAAATCGCCCAGCAGGTTTTATAGGATCTTTCTTTATTGGAATGGCTTTCTCACTTGGCTGGACACCTTGTACTGGGCCTATTCTAATGGCGGTGATCTCTTTAGCGGCGACAGATACAGAAGCGGGTATACTTTTAATGACAGCATACTCACTCGGCTTTGCAGTTCCCTTTTTTATTCTAGCGTTTTTCATAGGTAAATTAAATTGGATTAAGCGTAATAGTAACAAATTAGTAAAAATAGGCGGTTATGTCATGATTTTTATGGGATTTTTCTTATTTTTCGATCTCATGACAAAACTAACATCGTTTTTATCAGGGTTTTTTAATTTTAAAGGATTCTAAATAGAAAGAGGTAATGGTATGGTGAGGACAAATGATCTTATTTTACGGACAATGACGGTATTGATCTCCTTTATTTTGCTTGGATTCGCTGTTTATTTATTATTAGCAGGACACAACGCACCAGGTGGTGGATTTGTAGGTGGGCTGATGACCTCTGCTGCCATTCTGCTAATGTATATGGCTTATGGGGAAAAAGCATTAAGCAAAATTCTACCACTTAACTATCGATTGCTCATTTCCATCGGGTTACTCATTGCCCTGGTTACTGGATTAGGTTCTTTCCTATTTGGGCAACCGTTCTTAAGTCAAACGTTTGGTTACTTCCATTTTCCTATCTTTGGAGAAGTGGAGCTTGCAACTGCTCTGTTATTTGATTTAGGTGTTTATTTAACCGTAATCGGTGTAACGTTAACGATTATCACCAATATCTCAGAAGACCGCTAATAAAGGAACACAGCAATCGCACAAATTTATCGAGAGTTTTTTTGTGCTTTTGCTGTGTATTTTTTATTACTATAATCGTCAGGGGAGAGCTTAAATAGGTCGTTATATGGAGTGACATCGATATGGTGTTCTTGTAGCTTCTTTTTCAAAAATTTATGATCCCTTTTTGGTGTTGCTAGAATATATCCTTCGATTAACGTTTCTTGCGTTATCTGAGACTGTTTTTTTGTTAGTGCAAGCTTTCCTACATTGCTGGCTATTTTTTGTCGAGCAACATCTCTGAAAAGCTCAGGAACTGGTGAGATTAGTTCTTCTAGAAATTCCTTTTCAGGCTTTCTCCACAAATGCTTGGACTTTTCCAAATAATATTTTTCCCAATCTAAATCAGATCTCCCATCTTTCTTTGGTAGGCTTTTCAAGAATTTGCGAAACATGAAATAGCCACCGATTGCTAGGAGTCCAATCAATATAAATGTCCAAACGACAATGAACATCATAAATTCAAAAGTCATAGTCTTCCCTCACTTATTTATATAACTAATTTCTAGAACATTTGCTTTCGCGGAAAATTATAGTAATATAACTATGAATCCTACTAATAGACATAAAAATGTAATATTCGCATATGATGGAATAGGACCACGCTATTATAGCATGAATAACGACAAATTTGTACTTTTTACACTGTTACAGATGTAATTGTTTTCTAAGATGGAGAGGAGGGGGATACATGTTAGGTCATATAGGACTCAACAAAAATTCAAAAGCTAATCAAACATTCGATAAAGAGTCAAATCTATCCCAATTACCAAGCGATATCCTCAAACAAATTGAACGAGCAAGCTCTGATCTTGTCACGATAAGTGATCTTTCTGGAGTGATTTGGTTTGTTTCAGATTCCGTTGAACGTGTCTTAGGATATGCGAAGCAGGATTTGATTGGAAAATCGGTTTCGAGATATATCATGCAAGACGATTTTAAAAATGTTCGAAAAACCTTCCAGGTAGAGGAAGAGTCACAACAAAAATATTATTTGCATTTCCGTCATGCCATGGGAAAATATATTATTTTTGAATCGGTCATGAAGGTGATTACATGTGAGAATGGAGAAAAGAAAATACTTACTGTTTCAAGGGATATCTCTGATAAGAAGCAAGCAGAGGAGATGCTTATTCGATCTGAAAAAATGTCAATTGCTGGACAATTAGCAGCAGGTATCGCTCATGAAATTAGAAATCCACTTACTTCATTAAGAGGTTTTATTCAACTATTACAAGCAGGAATGGATAATAAACAGGAATATTACAAAATTATGATGGATGAAATTGAAAAAATTAATACGATCACATCTGAGTTATTATTTATTTCTAAACCAATGACAGATGAGAAAAATATAGAAAATGTCAAGGACATGCTAACAGATGTTGTTACACTTTTAAAAACTCAAGCACAATTATTTAATATCGAGTTATCCTTAGTGGTTGACCATGACATTAGTATTCATTGTGATCGCTCCCAAATGAAACAAGTGTTTATTAATTTGGTGAAAAACGCGATTGAAGAAATGTCGGATGGTGGAAATATTGAACTCCGAATTAGCCAAAAGGAAAATTCATGTGTCATTGATGTCAAGGATGAGGGACCAGGTATTCCTAAACACCTTTTACATAAATTGAAGGAACCTTTTTTTACAACGAAGAAACACGGGACAGGATTAGGGTTAATGATCTCTAATCAAATCATCGAAAACCATCATGGACATTTAGAAATCACTTCAGATGTCAAAAAAGGAAGCACATTTAGTATTCGACTACCTATATCGTGATCTCGTTTCTAGCAATCTACTTAGAGTGAAAAGAATCGAATCTAGTGATATAATAAAGTGAGACTTCTAGTTCCTGTTCCTACTAATGGTATAAGAATAGAATGTGAACTGTCCATTACCCTAAGTGGGGCTTATACGGTTCACTATGATAAATATGTTGAATCATTTTACTTATAAACCGATTTCATTTAAAATAGTAAGGTGCATACTATAATGTAGTATCTGAAGAGATAGGAATAGGTCGGTTTTCGGTCTAACATTTTGAAGGGGGTAACGCTAAGAAATGACTAACGAGAATGCATTTCAAGCTAAAAAGGAATTTGATTTGAACGGTAAAAAGTATACTTACTATCAGTTAAAAGCATTAGAAAATGCTGGTCTTGGTAAAATTGACCGTTTACCATTTTCAATTCGTGTATTGCTAGAGTCATTAATACGTCAACATGATGGACGTGTTATTAAAGATGACCATGTAAAGAGTCTAGCAAACTGGGGTAAAGGAAAAGTAGAAGATGTTCCATTCAAACCTTCACGAGTTATTTTACAAGATTTCACTGGTGTACCTGCAGTAGTTGACCTTGCTTCTTTACGTAAAGCAATGGTGGATATGGGAGGGTCTCCAGAAGAAATTAACCCTGAAGTACCAGTAGATTTGGTTATTGACCACTCTGTGCAAGTAGATGAGTATGGAACGAAGAACGCACTTCAAGCGAATATGGAATTAGAATTTGAACGAAATGCAGAAAGATATGAATTTTTGAACTGGGCACAAAAAGCATTTGATAACTATCGTGCCGTTCCACCTGCAACAGGAATTGTCCACCAAGTGAACTTAGAGTATATTGCAAATGTTGTTCATGCAGTAGAGAATGCAGACGGTGAAGTAGAAGCATTCCCAGACACATTGGTTGGAACGGACTCCCATACAACCATGATTAATGGTTTAGGTGTATTAGGATGGGGTGTAGGTGGTATTGAAGCAGAAGCAGGAATGCTTGGTCAGCCATCTTATTTTCCAGCACCTGAAGTAATCGGAGTAAAATTTACTGGAAGCTTTCCAAACGGAACGACTGCTACCGATTTAGCTCTTAAGGTAACACAAGTGTTGCGTGAGAAAAAAGTAGTTGGTAAATTTGTAGAATTCTTCGGACCTGGATTAAAGGATATGCCACTTGCTGACCGTGCAACGATTTCAAACATGGCACCAGAATATGGAGCAACATGTGGATTCTTCCCAGTGGATGCCGAGGCTTTAAGTTATTTACGTCTAACAGGACGAAGTGAAGATCAGATAGCACTTGTTGAGAAATATTGCAAAGAGAACAGCCTATGGTACTCTGCTGATCAACCAGATCCAGAGTTTACAGATCTAGTGGAAATTAATCTATCAGAATTAGAACCAAATCTATCAGGACCAAAACGTCCACAGGATTTAATTCCATTATCAGATATGCAAAAATCCTTTAAAGAAGCCATTACTGCACCTGCAGGAAATCAAGGGTTTGGCTTAGAAAAGTCAGAATTTGATAAAAAGGTAGAAATCGATCATCCTAATGGCATGCAGTCTGTCATGGAAACAGGAGCAGTTGCGATTGCAGCAATTACTTCTTGTACGAACACATCCAACCCATACGTAATGTTAGGAGCAGGATTACTTGCGAAAAAAGCTGTCGAAAAAGGGCTGGAAGTGCCTGCATATGTCAAAACTTCATTGGCACCAGGTTCAAAGGTTGTTACTAGTTATCTAGAAAACTCTGGACTAATGCCATACTTAGATCAATTAGGCTTTAACCTTGTTGGTTATGGTTGTACAACATGTATTGGTAACTCTGGTCCATTACGTGAAGAAATTGAAAAGGGTATTGCTGATAATGACTTAACAGTTGCTTCTGTGTTATCTGGTAACCGTAACTTTGAAGGGCGTATCCATCCACTTGTAAAAGCTAACTATTTGGCTTCACCACCATTAGTAGTGGCATATGCACTAGCGGGAACGGTTGATATCGACCTTAAAAATGATCCAATTGGCAAGGATAAAGACGGCAATAATGTATACTTTAATGATATTTGGCCATCAATGGATGAGGTTCGTGAGGAAGTTAATAAAGTTGTAACACCGGAAATTTTCCGTAAAGAATATGAGAATGTGTTCGATTCCAATGAAAAATGGAATGAAATCGACACAACCGACGAGCCATTATATTCATGGAATAGTGATTCAACATACATTCAAAATCCTCCGTTCTTTGAAGGACTTTCCAAGGATGCAGGAAAAGTAAAAACACTTTCCGGAATGCGTGCAATTGGTAAATTTGGAGATTCTGTGACAACAGACCACATTTCACCAGCTGGTGCGATCGCAAAGGATATGCCAGCAGGTAAATATTTACAAGCTAATGGTGTATCACCTCGTAACTTTAACTCTTACGGATCTCGTCGTGGAAACCATGAAGTGATGATGCGTGGTACATTTGCAAATATCCGTATTAAGAACCAATTGGCTCCAGGGACGGAAGGTGGATTTACAACATACTGGCCTGATAATGAAGTAATGCCTATTTATGATGCAGCAATGAAATACCAGCAAGATGGTACTGGACTTGTTGTATTAGCAGGAAATGACTATGGTATGGGAAGCTCTCGTGACTGGGCGGCTAAAGGAACAAATCTTTTAGGAATTAAAACAGTAATTGCTGAAAGCTTTGAACGTATTCATCGTTCCAACCTAGTTATGATGGGTGTATTACCACTCCAGTTCCAAGAAGGAGATAGTGCAGACTCACTTGGGCTTACTGGCAAGGAAACATTTGAGGTACTAATTGATGAAACTGTTAAACCTCGTGATTTAATCAAAGTAACTGCAACAGATGAAGCTGGTAAAACTACTGAATTTGAAGTAATTGCCCGTTTTGATAGTGATGTAGAAATTGATTACTATCGCCATGGTGGCATTCTACAAATGGTATTACGAAACAAACTTGCTAATTAATAGTAAATACGAAGAGACAGTCCATTTTCTTGGCTGTCTCTTTTTTATCCTCATTAATTCACATTTTCTGTTAAAAGAAAGCGACTGAGAATTTTCTAACCTTTAGTAAAAAAGCGAATGGTATGATTCTTGATTTTTTGGTCAATTTTTCGATGGAGTAAAATCAGTTAAAATTTCTAGCTAAAAGGTACAATTAATTTGCCCAAAATTTACACCTATTCTTTAATTCTTCTTATTGTATGGCTCCTCAAGCCTTTTTCCTGTAAATCTTCCTTTACATAAAATTCAAATAAATCTACTAACTATTAATAGAGCTTTAAAATTTGATGGTTATAATAGTTTTTGAGGCAATGATAAATTGTCAAAAAAGGAGGGTAGAGCGTATATTCTGTCATTTTACATTTTCTATTATATTAGCTTTAAGAAAGGTAGGATTGGATGAATCAAATAAAAAAAGCTCTCATTCTTTTTTTATGTTTCCTTATGGTATTTGGACCTTACACCAATACTATTCAAGCCTTAGCAACAGAAACAAAAGATGAGAATACGATGCCAATATTTATTTCAGAGGTTTACCCAAATGATAAAAACAACAGTCATATTGAAGGGGCAGGAGCAAATGATCTATATGAATATATCGAAATCTATAATAACACGAATAAGGATATAGATTTTAATAGTGCCTATAAAGTAAGGTATGATTATAATTCCGGTAGCAAGGATTTGGAAGTTGCTTCTGCGACAGAAGGAGAAACAGTAACCATTTCCGCAAATAGCCCAGCTGTCTTATGGGTAGAACGTACGAATACCAATATAGTGGGCCCTGCATCTGATTTATCAGTTGAGGATTTTCGATCTTACCATAATATTCCTAATGATGTCCCTGTGTACATGCTAAAAGGACAAGATGGATTAAATAATGAGGATCGAGGATTTTATATAACAAATAAAGACGATAAAAATGACGTGATTAGTCATGTCCATTATGCTAGTGAAGCTGTTGGTGATGGACTAAGTCTGCATACCAAGATTCCTAGTAATGGGACAACAATGTATATTTTTAAACCAAAAGCAAAAGCAACCCCAGGAGAAGTTCACCAAGACCAGCTAGTACCAGCCACAAATAAAGCACCTTCCTTAAAACACCAACCTAAAGAATTGATCAATTATGATAAAGAATTAAATTTAATTGCTGTTCCAGAAAATTTTGAAAAAGATACTTTTATAGTAAATGTATCTTACAAAACTTCAGATATGAATGACTATAAAGAAACTAGTATGACCGAGACAAACGGTCAATATACTTATACCGTTCCTGCTTTAGAGTTAAAAGGTAATATCATCTCCTATTATTTCTCAATTATAGACAGGAAGGAAACGTTGTATGAGTCTAATGTATTCGAGGTGGAAATTACTCGTTCCCAACAAGAAGCTCCTTCTGAAGAAACGGAGCCAAATGAAGACAAGCATACAGGAGATGATTCAGAAACGGAAGAAGTCATTGAACCTGATGAAGATATACAACCAGATGAGGGCATAAAACCAGAAGAAGAAACGAACACTGGCAATCAATCAATATTTTTTACGGAAATTTACCCAAATGATAAAAGCAACAGTCATATTGAAGGAGCAGGAAGTTCGGATCTATATGAGTTTGTAGAAGTTTATAATAATAGCGATCAACCGATAAAGTTTAATGAAAGCTATAAAATTCGTTATGATTGGAGATCAGGAACAAAGGATTTGTCAGTAACAGCGGCAGACAATGCAGATGATCAAGATGTAACGGTTCCGGCAAATAATTCGGCAGTTTTTTGGGTACATCGTACGAGTGTATCAGGGGATGCAGCAAAACTAACTGAGGAGGATTTCCGTTCTTATCATAATGTTCCAGGTGATGTTCCTGTATTTAAAGTTCGCGAACAAAATGGCTTACCGAATGCCAGTGATCGAAGCTTTTATATTACAAAAAAAGGGGATAATCATGAGATCATTAGTGAGATTCGTTTTACGCAAGAGGATACATCTGATGGATTAAGCTATCATACAAGATTTCCACAAGAGGGGTTTACAGTTGATGCTTATGAGCGCAAAGGGGAACCAACTGCTGGTATTGTTGACCAGGAGCAGCTTGTGCCATCTTCTAATAATAAGCCATCCATTATCCTACCTGATGTACGAGAAATAGAAGCAAATAAGGATTTTACGGTACAAGCAGAGGTAACGGATCCAGAGGATGACGACTTAACGGTAAAACTTTTCTATCGCAGTAATCCTTATGGGGAATTTGCAGAAATGGAAATGATGAAGGGCGAAAATGATACTTATTCGTCAACCATTACAGGAAATGAAGTAGGCTCCTATGTATTTGAATATTATATAGAAGCTAGCGATGGAGAAGTTATTGTTGAAACGGACATTGTGGAAATAGGTATCAAAAGCCCTGAAAATAATAAACCGCCTCGTATTTTAATTACGGAAATGACACCGAATCCGTCAGGAGATTATCGTAAAGGTAGCGGAAATCAATATGAGGTTATGGAAATTTATAATAACTCTAATGAGGTATTGAATTTAAAGGGATATACACTCTTCTATTTGTATCCTAGCGCAACAAGTACCCCAAAACAATGGAAAATCGAACAGGATACGGCAATCGAGCCATATAGTACAGGTGTTATTTGGTTTGCAAAGGAAGCACTTCGTGATGACGTTGCAACAGTAGAGGACTTGAATACCCATTTTAATGTCCAATTAGATGAGAATGATGTGGTATTATACGACAATTCGGAATCGAGTGACTTTAATTTACCCAATTCTTTAAATCGTGGGTTTGCCTTTTCTAGTTCGGATAGTTTAGATGATTTGATCGTTGAAGCTTGGTATCATGCGGACAATGATGGTGAAGACCGCATGATTTATGAGATACGCAATAGCTCTGTGCTTTTTAAATATCCAAAAGACGGAAAAGTAATGGAGCGAATTGGGACAAGAGCCTATTCGAACCCTGGAAATTTGGATAGCGGACAAGTACCAGATTTAGAAGGTAAAGATTTGGTAGCGCCAAAGATTGAACACAATCAGCCTTTTTATCGAATAGAACAAGGGGTAGACTATCAAATTATAATTACAACCCCTGAAGAATTAGCAAAAGCAACCTTAATGTATGGGACAGCAGAGGAAGAAATAACAAATTACACGAATAAAACGGAAATGCAGTTATTGGATACATCAGATGGAAAGTATACTTACGGGGCAGATTTACAACTAGACAAGGCTGGTTCTTACCGTTATATGATCGAAACGGAGGACATGAGTGGGAATCGAACTAGCGTTCCTTATAATTCTCGTGGAAATCCAATTACAGTGATTGACGGAACACTTGGCAAAGAGTTACCGGATCCAGGTCTTTCTTTAGAAAAAGGGGAAATGATAAGTGGCAATGTACCTTTTTATGCTTACGGAACACAAGGTACATCGGAAGCAGTTGTCACCATTGATGGCAAAACTATCGCCGGTGAAAAGGCTCTACCAGCACCAGCCCAACTCAATTTCCAAGCAAGTGGTATCGATTATATATATCAAGCATCGGCAAGTGCCATTAAAGCGAATGGACAACCAGAATATTTCACGAGAATTTTACCTAGTTATGTCCAAAATGCTTGGTATACCTATGATGTGTCACAAAAATACTTTATTGCTGATGAAAAGGTGACGATACATTCTGGGAGTGAGAATGTTCCTTACAGTTTAGAGAATCATAAGGAGCACTTTAACAAAACAAATTTTGATGATTATAATGTAAAAAACGTTCATCTAATTTTACCTGATGGTTCAACGATCAAGCCAGAAAAGGTTCATAGTTATTTAGGAAATCTAAACAAGACAGAACAAGTATACCGAGATAATGTAGAATATGCATTAGGTGATGGAAATGCACCAACTAATACGAATATGGCTAAGCCGATGATGAGCGATTTTATTTTTAACATCCCAGAAGAAAAGAAAACCGCGACTTATTTTGAAGTGGATTCAACTGCTTATGAGGACGGTAAATATGAAGTAGCACTTAGTCAAAATAACAAACAAATGGAAAAGATAGAAGTCACCGTCGATAATACTAGGCCTGTAATAGAAGGATTTATTAATAAAGAAGGAATTGCTTTATCAGAAGGAGAATCTCTCAAAGGTAACATCTATATTGCGGTAAATGCCAAGGATAATTTGGCAGGGATTGACCGTGTGGAAGCTTTCTTAGATGGTGAACAGGTCGCCTATCCAATTGAATCAACCAGTGCCTCGCTAGAGCCAGGAACGTATGAGTTAGAAGTTCATGTATATGATGGTGCTAAGAATAAGGCGATTGCCAAGACATCATTTAAGATTGCCACAGAAAAACCAGAAGCTCCAGATGCTTTATCCCCTGATAACTTTGGAGAAGATATCGGCGAAAGTGTTACCTTAGATGCGAAAGTAACAGACCCTGCTGGGGATAAAATGGATGTAACCTTCATGCAAGGAAGAAAGTATGACTTTGCCAGTGAAGAAGGCATAAAAGGGTATACAAATGTTGCAGATCGTGAACCGCCCTTAGCTATAAATCCTGGTGGAGAAACTGAACTAAGGGAAGTAGATAAGGAAAAGATTGCCTATGAAGATGGTAAATACCTAGTCAATGATACAGAGCTAGGTTTTCCATACCATCGTTTTGAAATAACTGTTGAGGATGAGTTAACGGAAGGGGATACAGTTGAATTATATTGGAAAGGAAAAACCTTCCCGAATCGAATTGTGACCTTATATGCATGGGATTACGAAACAAAGGAATGGGTTGCACAGACTGCTGCTACAGGTGATACTGCGGAAAGTGATATGACACTTTCTGTAGAAGTCGATCAGGAACGATTTGTCCGAGATGGTAAAATTCAAGCAATGGTACAAGATGAAATAGAAGACCCAAATGCACCATTTAACATGCTATGGATGACAGATACCCAATATTATGCAGAATCTTACCCACATATTTGGGATGGATTAGGTGATTGGATTGTCGATTCGTATCAAAAGGATCAGTTTGAATACGTGATTCATACGGGAGATATTGTGAATGTAGCAAACAGTGATCACCAATGGGGAGTAGCAGATCGAAACTTACAAAAATTAGATGATGCGAATGTGCCATATGGTGTACTTGCTGGAAACCATGACGCGATTATTGATGGTGTAGATTATTCTTACTATCATAAGTATGTAGGCGCAAATCGTTATCAAGATAAACCGTGGTATGGTGGCTCAATGGATAATAACCGCAACCATTATGATCTGATGTCCTTTGGTGGCCATGACTTTATTATCCTCTATCTTGGTTTTGGTACAGAGGATACGCCAGAAACGATTGAATGGGCAAATAAGGCTCTTCAAAAACATGCGGACCGTAATGCTATCATTGGTATGCATGCATATTTAGAATATGATGCGACATTGTCTAACATGTCTCAAAATGTATATGATAAAATTGTTGTGCCGAACGACAATGTAAAAATGGTCATCGGTGGCCACTATCATGGAGTTACGAAACGAATTTCTGAAATTGAAAATGAAGATGGTACAACACGTCAAGTGCTAGAAATGCTTGCAGACTATCAAGGTGGACCAAATGGTGGAGATGGATATGTCCGTTATTTGAGCTTTGACCCAACGAATGGCACAGTATCTGTTGACACATATTCTCCTATTTTAGATGATTATCATTTTTTTGAGCCTGAGAAGGAGAAATTTACCGAAGAATTTCAATTTGCCGATATTCATAAGCGTGTTGCGACAGATTATTTTAGTGTAAATGTTTATCAGGATGATGTCATTGGTGTTGATGAAGAGGTCGTATCTGGTGATGTTGCTTCTATTGAATGGAACGGATTGAAACCAAATGCAACCTATTATTGGTATATGAATATTACGGATGAATATGGTGCGACACGTCGTTCGGAAATTTACCGTTTCACTACTGGGGACTTTACACCAGAAGTGGAAAAACCTGATCAAAATGACGATGATACAAGTAGGGAACAACCTGGTGATAAAAATCAGGATGATGACCCATCAGGTAATAGCGGAGAACTGGATGATAGGGAAACAGCAGTAAAGCCAGAAGACGACCAGTCCGGTGAACCAAATGAAGAACCGATGCCTATTAACGATGAAAATCAAGAAGCAAACGATGTTCATTTAAAGTCTAACGATCAACATCAAAACGATGAAAATCTACGATTGGAATACCCATTGCCTAATACTTCTACCAATATATTTAATTGGATAGCAATTGGCTTCACCTTATTAGCTTTAGGTATTCTCTCCTTTATTGGGAATAGAAAAAGAAAATTAAGAAATTAGAAAAGTAATCCTGGGGTGGTTAATGCCGCTCCAGGCTTTTCATTATTAACAGGTTTGGAAAGTATAAAATCATAGAAAAGATATTGCATCGTATACTTTTGCGCCCTAGCTTAACTGGATTATTAGACGAACGCCATCGTTTAGCTTATAATGAGAATGGAATATATAAAAGGATGAAACATAATGAAGAAAAATATAATTGGACTAGGAATTCTGGTCATTCTAACTGGCATTGTTATCTATACTAATTTCACTAATAACTCGAATGAAGATACTGGACCGAATGAATTTGATGTCACAGGTGATACATCAGTTGAAGGTGGTATGATCACTTCACCTAATCATCAGGTACTGGAAGAAGGAGATACTGCCCCAATCTTTCACTTAAAGGATTTACAAGGTCAGCAATTATCTTTATCAGATGTTGATAAGGACCTTATTTTAGTTAATTTTTGGGCGACTTGGTGTAAGCCGTGTGTAGAGGAAATGCCAGCCATTCAACAGTTTGAGGATAAGTATGGCGATCAAGTAAAGGTCCTAGCCATTAATGCTACCGCCACTGAAACGAAACGCGAGAAGATTAGACCATTCGTGGAGGAAGGTGGTTATGCATTTACAATTCTGTTAGATGAAGATGGGACTACATACGAAAATTATTCCATTATTGGAGTACCTTCCTCCTTTTTCATTGATTCGGAAACACTTGAAATTGTAAAAATGGTGAGAGGTCCCATGACACTTGAACAGATGGAACAAATTTTCCACGAGATTAATAGCTAACCATTGTCTCCTCTTAGCGAACTAAGAGGTTTTTTCTATCGATTGTGATAAATAAAGGGGGATAAATGATTTGAATAATATAGATAAAATAAAAGAGAAAATATATAGTTGGACGAATATAGAAAAGAATCCACCTTTCACAGAAGTAGAGCTTTTGCGAATCATGGATGAAGTTAACCAACATACCCTCCGTTTAGAAAGTAAAGATGCCTTAGCCATTCTCTATGCTATGCTGATTTATTATCGTTTAAAACGCAACGTGACAGATGACCATTTGAACTCATCTTTGACTGAATTAATGACAGAAACAGATCATCCGGTAGTAGAAGAGGTTCAATCATTAAAAAAATATTTGTATCTAAATAATCAATTAACCGATATAGATCTCTCACAATACTATGTGCGTGAGACGGACTTTGATCCAGTTAAATTAAAAAAGGTTAATGCACTCATTAAACAGTTAGAGAATATTGAATCATTGCAAAGCTATCTACCAAAAGGAACGTCAGAAATAAAAACGGCCGCATCGTCGATTTTTGATCAGGTAGAAAAATTAATCGATATTGCGAACATGATTAGTCACGGACTTGAGCAAAAAAAATCGATTCAAGAAATCTCTTCTTATAATGAAGAAATTGAAAAACTAACGAGATTAATTCAGTTTTTCTATCAAGCATTGCCATCATTTCTAAAAGAGGAAACAGAGACCGATCCTCTTACAGAACTAAATGAGATGATAGGGTTAACCCAAGTAAAAGCATATATTAATCAATATTATCACTACCTCAAGTACCAAAAACGACGAAAAGAAGCAGGATTTCAGATGATTGATGAGCAAGGTCTCCACATGGTGATTACTGGAAATCCGGGTACAGGTAAAACTACTATTGCACGGTTACTAGCTAACATCTACTATCAGCTCGGATTGCTGGAGTCCAATGAATTAATTGAAGTGAATCGTTCCCAATTAGTGGGCTCTTTTATGGGACAAAGTGAAGAAAATACCTTGAATTATGTTAAGAAAGCACTTGGTGGTGTTTTGTTTATTGATGAGGCCTATAATTTAAAGCGTGCTGACCAAACGGGTAATGATTATGGACAAGCCGTTATTGATACATTAGTTTCCAGTATGACAGCCAAAGAATATGCGAATAAATTTGCAGTAATTATAGCAGGCTATCCAGAGGAAATGAATCAATTTCTTTGGTCTAACCCCGGCTTAAGAAGTAGATTTCCAGAGGGTAATTTTATTGAACTACCCGATTACACCGATAATGAATTAGTCAAAATAGCGGAAGAAACAGCATTACAAAATGATTATTTTTTCACAGTGGATGCATTACGAGCCTTCGAAGGATTAATCGAAAACTCTAGAGTAGACGAATCCTTTGGTAATGCGAGAACGGTAAGAGATTTAGTATTAAAAGTAATATTCTATATGGGCGCTACTCAAAACATGCCTGATAAAGAAAATTGGATTGAACACATGCGAATTACCGCGCATGACATCAACCGGTTAGATGAACAGAGAAATTCCGAGGACCCAATGAAGCAATTAGATCAATTAATTGGTCTGAATCATGTCAAAGAAGAAGTGAAGAAGCTTTCGGCATTTGTTAAAGTCCAACAAAAAAGAAAAGCAATGGATCTTCCAAATGTCCCTATTCAGTTACACTCCGTCTTTTCTGGTAATCCGGGTACAGGGAAAACGACGGTTGCTAAAATATTTGCGAAGATTTTAAAGGATTGTGGACTACTAAAAAGAGGACATCTCGTCATTGCCTCTAGAGGAGATCTAGTTGCAGGTTATGTAGGACAGACTGCTATTAAAACAAAAAATAAAATAAGAGAGGCACTAGGTGGCGTACTATTCATTGATGAAGCTTATGCTTTATTTCGAGGTGAAAAGGACTTCGGTAAAGAAGCAATCGATACATTAGTTGATGAAATGACCAAACATAATGAAAATCTAGTCGTCATCTTAGCGGGTTATAAAGAGGAAATGGAACGGTTTATTAAAAGTAATCCAGGCTTAGAATCTAGGTTTAAAAAATACTTCCATTTTGAAGACTATAAGAAGGAAGAATTACTGGAGATGGTTTTATACCATATAGATGCCTATCAATATGAGCTAGCTCCAAACGTTCAAGACTATTTGCTAGAGCAATTTTCAAATGCAAGGATTAGTGGAAATGGTCGATTTGTCGTGAATTTAATTAATGAAGCCATTCAATACCAAGCATTACGTATGGATATAGATTCAGATTCCTATAATCAACTTGCCTTATTGAAGAAGGAAGATTTTGAACTAGCATGGAAATCAAGTAGGGGGATTGAACAATGAAAGTAACATCACCAATAAAAGTAAGATATCAAGAAACAGACCAAATGGGAGTAGTCTATCATGCAAACTATTTAATTTGGTTTGAAATCGGAAGAACAGCATTTATTGAAGAGCTCGGATTTCAATATCACGAGATGGAAGCAGAAGGAGTGGTTTCTCCAGTGGTGGATGCTAGTATCTCTTTTAAACAGCCGATTCGCTATGGCGGCGATGCTTTTGTAGAGACATGGATAGAAGACTATAATGGGATTCGTACAACCTACGGCTATCGGATTTTAAATGATAAAAAGGAAGTTGCAGTTACAGGAAAAACGCAGCACGTAATAGTCGATAAAGAAACGTTTAAACCACTATCTCTCAGAAAAAAGTTTCCTCATTGGCATCATGCGTATCAACAAGCATTAGAGGACAATCAGTAATGGCATTTGGGATAGATCGTAATACGTTAAACAAATGGAAAAGAAAAGTAGACAGAGGGGAAATTGCTTTTTTAACCCACTATTGGCTAGATGACAGATTTCCAGGATGTACTTCTGTCACGAAGGTTGGTTGCAATAATTACGAACAATTATCCGAATGGGGTAGTAAGTACGGCTTGAGAGAAGAATGGATTCACCGAGATGAGCGGTATCCTCATTTTGATCTGTTCGGAGATCGCCAAAAACAAATCTTGTTTGCAGAAGAACAATGGGATCAACTGGAAAAATTTCATCCCAGTACTAAATAGCCTAATCGGTTTAGCTAATTAACCGTTGTCGGGTATGGAAGTATAAAAACCGAGTGAAAGCTATCACTCGGTCGTTTGTGTGTGTTTTTTTTCAATTGGGACAGGATCATAGCCACCTGGATGAAATGGATGACATTTCAAGATACGCCTTATGGAATAATAGGTTGCTTTGAACCAATTAAATTGCTGAAAGCATTCCAGACTATATTGCGAACACGTCGGTTGGAAGCGACAGCTTGGTGGAAACATTGGACTGATCCATTTCTGGTAAAACCGTATCAAACCAATAAAAATCTTTTTCATCGCCTATCTCGCAAGTGATTTATCATAGTTAATAGTAGCGATGGCATCATGGAGATGAATCGATTCTTCATTTTGACAGGTTACAGAAAACTGTTCTACAAAAGGTAATTCATATAGATCTGCTGCAACAAGTCTCACCATATCTTCAACAAAACGAGGGTTCTCATATGCTTGTTCTGTTACCATTTTTTCGTCTGGTCGTTTTAAAACAGGATGGATTCGAGCACTAGCATTACTCTCCGCAGCTTCTAATAATGCAAGCTTCCAATCCTTTTGATCCTCCGTATAATCTGGAGCTAGTCTTACAGCCATTTTTACAATGCCGCGTTGATTATGAGCACTATACTCACTGATTTCCTTAGAGCATGGACAAAGTGTTGTTACCGTTCCTTCTAATGCCACTTCTAATTGATAGCCTGTGTTTTTGTGATAGTGGATAGTGATCATGGCATTTGCGTGATTCATCCCCGTCTTATCTGAGCTTGGACCACTGCGCTCGAAAAACCATGGGAAGGAAATTTGTAATTGTGTATCTTCCTGTTCCAACTTCTCGGTTAACTCCTTCGTAAATGCTTTGAGTTTATTAATCGATATATCAAATGGCTCACCGTTAGAATAGTCATGAAGTAGCTCGGTAAATCGACTCATATTTGTTCCTTTATGATTCTTTTTAATGGATGAGGTCATCGTCAAGGTACCAATCGTTGTTTGGGTGGTTGGCTTTGTTTCACTACTAACCAGGATAGGGTGTTTCACATTGGTTATCCCCACGTGATCTATATCGAACAAAAAATCTTTTTTCGTATTTTGTAAGTCTGGCATTTTTTCCTTTTCTGTCGGTTTCGTTTTCTCACCTGGTTCTACTGATCCGAATAGTTTATGTCTTTCTAATTTATTTGGTAACTGAATTGGATAGTTACGATCCATGGATAAGCTCCTTTCAAACTAATACAATTATCCTATTAGTATACTTAATTATGGCTTATTATTCAATTTTAAAAACTGATTAGCAAGATCATTTACATAGTTTTTCCTATACCTTAAAATTATAGCAGTGTGAAAACTTCTACCGTGTAGAAGTTATATACTTATTCTAACGTATAAAAAAAGAGATCTGTAAGACCCCTTTCATTCAACTCTACATCCATGTTATTTTAGGTTCTGTCTTGTTGATAATTCGCTTGATATTCGCCTTATGCCGATAAATAACCACGATAGTTAAGATGCTTGTAACAATCATTAAACCGACCTCTTGCTGAATGATCGTAACGATTATTGTAATAATACCAGTAACCATTGATGATAAAGATACATATTTAGATATATATAAGATGATTAGAAAGCTACATATCATGATAATAAATAATAATGGGTTAACACCTAAGATAACCCCTGCAGAGGTTGCAACTGCTTTTCCTCCTTTAAACTTAGCGAATATCGGGAAGATATGACCTAGCACAGCAAATAGTCCGACTACTAGTGGATAAACTTGCTCTGCATGAAAGATCACGGGCAATACTGCAGCTAAAGTACCTTTTAGAATATCACAAACCGTTACAATGATACCTGCTTTTATTCCCAGGACACGGAAGGTGTTTGTTGCGCCAAGGTTCCCACTACCATGCTCTCTTATATCTATTTTGAAGCCGACTTTTCCTACTATTAAACCTGTAGGTATTGAACCAAGCAAATATGCAATAACGATAAAAATAAAATAGTCCATCAGTATACTCCTAACTAACAAGTAGTATCCCTATTCTATCATGTATTCTTTAAAAAAAGTATATTCTCTCATTATTTTTTTCATAAACCGACTGTTTATAAACCAAAAATAATGAAATATCACTTGACAAGGTCGTCAAACTTTCCGATAAAATAATAGCTATACTTGCATGGATTGGCGGAAAATGGTTTAATCAATAAAATGAGGTGTTATTTATGAACATGGATCAAGAAAAGCAATTGATGAAAAAAATACTAAGTGAAACTAAAGTGATTGCAGTGGTAGGATTATCTGATAAGCCTTACCGTACATCCTACCAAATCGCTTTGGCCATGCAAAATGCAGGTTATAAGATAATTCCCGTTAATCCAAATGTTGACAATGTATTAGGGGAAAAGGCTTATGCATCTGTCCTTGATATTAAAGAAGATTTTCAACTTACGAATATTTTTAGACGACCAGAATATTTAGAAGAAATTGCAGAAGAAATCGTTCAAGTTAAAGCTCCTTATGTTTGGATGCAACAGGGGGTTGTGAATGAATCTGCCTATCAATTTCTACAACAACATGGTAAAGAGGTCATCATGGATCGTTGTATAAAAGTTGCTCATTCGATACTTATGTAATAAATAACTTTACAAACAGAACGTAGGTTCGATACTATAGAAGTAATAAACGAAACTTAAAGAATGAAGAAACTTAGGTTTCCTATATGTGCGGAAGGAGAAAGTGTTTTATGGTGAAGAATACAGCCTATTCGGATGATTCAATACAGGTATTAGAGGGGCTAGAAGCTGTTCGGAAACGCCCAGGAATGTATATTGGTAGTACGGATGCGAGAGGGTTACATCATCTTGTGTTTGAAATTGTGGACAATTCAGTTGATGAAGCGCTTTCCGGTTTTGGAGACCTTATACGTGTGACCATTCATCAAGATCAAAGTATTACGGTTCAGGATAGAGGTAGAGGTATGCCAACAGGGATGCATCAAACCGGTAGACCGACTCCTGAGGTTATTCTGACGGTCTTGCACGCTGGTGGTAAGTTTGGGCAAGGTGGATACAAGACGAGTGGAGGGCTACATGGTGTCGGGGCATCCGTTGTTAATGCTTTATCTGAATGGTTAGAGGTAAAAATTGAACGAGATGGTCATCTATATTATCAAAGATTTGAAAATGGTGGAAAGCCTGTAACGACTCTGGAGAAAAAAGGAAAAACAAAGAAAACGGGTACTACCATTACCTTTAAGCCAGACCGTTCGATTTTTTCTACGGATGTTTATCAATTTGACATATTAGCAGAAAGACTAAGAGAAGCAGCTTTTCTACTCAAAGGGATTACAATCGAGCTAATCGATGAAAGAAATGAAAACGAAAAAGAATCGTATCATTATCCAGAAGGCCTAAAGGATTTTGTTGAATATCTGAATGAGGATAAGGATACTTTACATGCTGTCGTGAATTTTGAAGGAGAGCAGCAAGGGATGGAGCTTGATTTTGCTTTCCAATTTAACGATGGATACGCGGAGAGCATCCTTTCTTTTGTTAACAATGTTCGGACAAAGGATGGTGGAACCCATGAAATTGGTGCAAAATCAGCGATTACACGAATCTTTAACGAATATGCTCGTAAAATTAATTTATTGAAAGAAAAGGATAAGAATTTAGAAGGAAATGATATACGTGAAGGCTTCACTGCAGTCATTTCGATCAAAATTCCAGAAGAGAAGCTTCAATTTGAAGGTCAAACAAAAGGAAAGCTCGGGACAGCAGAGGCTAGATCCGTTGTCGATACGATTGTGGCAGAACATTTACTCTATTTCCTTGAAGAGAATGCAGATGTTAGCTCGATGTTGATCAAGAAGGCCATTCGTGCGAAAGAAGCGAGGCTTGCAGCACGAAAAGCAAGAGAAGAAGCAAGGAGTGGGAAAAAGAAAAAGCGTAAAGATGCTTTATTAAGTGGGAAGCTTACACCAGCCCAATCACGGAATCCTGCAAAGAATGAATTATATTTAGTGGAGGGAGATTCAGCTGGAGGCTCTGCAAAACAGGGGAGGGATCGGAAATTTCAAGCCGTTTTACCACTGAGAGGTAAAGTAATTAACACAGAAAAAGCAAAGCTTGTCGATATTCTGAAAAATGAAGAAATCTCTACCATTATTCATACGATCGGTGCAGGTGTCGGAAGTGAGTTTTCCATTGAAGATATCCAATATAATAAAATTGTCATCATGACAGACGCCGATACTGATGGTGCTCATATTCAAGTTTTATTACTTACTTTTTTCTATCGTTATATGCGACCACTTATTGAGGAAGGTAAAGTATTTATAGCTCTACCACCACTCTACCAAATAACAAAAGGTAAAGGGGCCAAAGCAAAGATAGAATATGCATGGAATGAAGAGGAAATGAAAAAGATCACTAAGTTATATAAAACAGGCTATCAACTACAACGCTATAAAGGTCTTGGTGAAATGAACGCAGAGCAGCTTTGGGAAACAACGATGAATCCAGAATCTAGAACCTTAATTCGCGTAACAATCGATGACTTGGCACGAGCGGAAAAGCGTGTTACGACACTAATGGGTGATAAAGTAGAGCCAAGAAGAAAATGGATTGAATCACACGTGCAGTTTAGTTTAGATGAAGATGAGAATATTATTGATAATGAGAATATTCAAATATAAGGACGTTTAGGGGGAATACCTTTGGCAATAGAAGAAAAATATCTTGATCTACCATTAGAAGAAGTAATGGGAGATCGTTTTGGTCGGTATAGTAAATATATCATTCAAGATCGTGCACTTCCGGATGCACGAGACGGTTTAAAGCCGGTACAACGTAGAATATTGTATGCAATGTACGAAGAGAGGAACACACATGATAAACCATTCCGAAAATCAGCGAAAACAGTAGGTACGGTCATTGGTAACTATCATCCTCATGGTGATTCCTCTGTCTATGAGGCTATGGTTCGATTAAGTCAGACATGGAAGGTAAGAAACGAACTAGTAGAGATGCATGGAAATAACGGTAGTTTAGACGGCGACCCCCCAGCTGCAATGCGTTACACGGAAGCAAGGTTATCAGCAATTGCGGCTGAAATGATCCGGGATATTGATAAACAAACGGTAGAATTTATTCCTAATTTCGATGATTCAATTGAAGAACCTGTTGTTCTGCCTGCAAAAATTCCTAACCTTCTTGTGAATGGTTCTACAGGTATTTCTGCAGGATATGCAACAGAAATACCTCCACATAACTTAGGTGAAGTCATCGATGCCATTATTAAAAAATTAGAAAAACCAAGTGCAACCATTGATGACTTGTTACAATTTATCAAAGGGCCAGATTTTCCAACAGGAGGAATAATCCAAGGAAAGGAAGGCTTAAAAAAAGCGTACGAGACCGGAAAAGGGAAAGTAGTAGTTAGAGGAAAGGCGAAAATTGAACCATTAAAGGCGAGTCGAGAACAAATTGTGATCGACGAGATACCATTTGATGTGAATAAAGCCGTTCTCGTCAAACGAATGGATGAATTACGAATAGACCGAAAAGTCGAAGGAATCGCAGAAGTAAGAGATGAAACGGATCGAACCGGCTTAAGAATTGTGGTGGAATTAAAGAAGGATGCCGATAGTCAAGGGATTCTCAATTATTTATATAAAAATACAGACCTGCAGATTACGTATCACTTTAATATGGTGGCGATTAAAGATAAGACGCCTAGACTGTTAGGGTTATTGGAAATTATTGATGCCTATATTTCACATCAAAAGGATGTTGTTACAAGACAAACCAAATTTGATTTAAATAAAGCGAAAAAGCGGGCACACATTGTAGAAGGTTTGATAAAGGCGGTTTCCATATTAGATGAACTTATTCAAACGATACGTGCATCTAAGGACAAGCAAGATGCCAAAAATCAAATCAAAGCATTGTACGGTTTTACAGAAGAGCAAGCTGAAGCGATTGTAACATTACAATTATATCGTTTGACGAATACAGATATTACCGCATTAGAAAAGGAAGCAGACGAACTGCGAGAGGCTATTCGTGAGTTGCAACTCATTTTAGACGACGAGAAAAAATTGCTCACTGTCATTAAAAAAGATTTACGTGAAATGAAAAAGAAATATGCAGATCCAAGAAAAACTGTTATTGAGGATAAAATAGAGGAACTTAAAATAAATGTAGAAGTGACCGTTGCAAGTGAAGACGTTGTGGTTTCTGTCACCAATCAAGGATATGTGAAAAGAACGAGCATTCGGTCTTATAGTGCCTCCTCGATCGATGATTTCATGATGAAAGATGACGATTATCTACTCAGTTTGTTTGAGATAAATACGACAGATCATCTATTACTGTTTACAAATAAAGGTCGCTATATGCCAATACCAGTACATCAGTTGCCTGAAATTCGTTGGAAGGATCTGGGCCAACATATATCCAATATTACCTCTACGGATAAAGAGGAAGAGATTGTGAAGGCAATACCAATACGAGAGTTTGATGCCAAACAAAACTTGATCTTCTTTACAAAAAATGGAATGGTAAAGAAAAGTTGTTTAGATTTATATCAATCACAACGATACACGAGACCTCTCATTGCTTTAAATTTAAAGAACGATGATCAGTTACTTAATGTCCATCTAACAAATGGTAGCAGTAATCTGTTTATTGCAACGAATAAAGGATATGGCCTATGGTATGACGAGACAGAAGTCTCAGCAATTGGCCAACGAGCTGCTGGAGTGAAAGCCATTCAATTGAAGAAAGACGAGTATGTGGTGAATGGTATTGTCTTCCCTGAATGGAAGGAACAAGAGCACCTATTTGTGATGACCCAAAGGGGAGCTTGTAAAAGAATGAAAATAGATCAATTCGATAAATCTTCACGAGCTAAAAAAGGTTCTGTCATGCTTCGTGAATTAAAGTCTAAACCACATCGTTTAATTGGTTTAGAGCTACTACATGAATTAGACGAAGTTGTTTTACGAACGCGAAAAGGTACCTCTCTCGTTTTATCACCACTTGAGCTGCCTCTAAGTGAGCGCTATAGTAACGGTTCTTACGTAATTGACACAGACACAGAAGGTGAAGTGGAAAGAATCTGGCTCCATACAAGGTTACAAAAACCTTTTCATACAGAGGAAGGATAAGCCGAGCACTAGTGCTCGGCTTTCTTTTTTAAATAGGATAATGCTAAAGCTTTAAGTAGTTAAAAGAGCTATTGGCGAAATGTGTTAAAACTAGTATAATAAATAATTAAATTATATTTCTGCGTTTTCTGTCTAAAGAGAAGGAGTTTTCGTAAATGGGGACAACAACTGTCAGGTCTTATGAATTAGAACAAATGGTTGGATTGTATTGCTATTTTGATCAACATGAACAATTGGAGCGTAAAGAAAAAATGGTTGATTTTTATCAGAAAAAGGAAAAACAAATGCAGCATATCTGCTTTTGTGGACATTTCTCTGCAGGTAAATCGACCATTCTAAATCATTTATTAGATGAAGCACTGTTACCACAGAGTCCCATTCCGACCAGTGCAAATATTGTAGAAATAAAACGTGGTGAAGATGCATACATCATTCATTTTACCGAGCAAAAGCCGGTGAGATTAGATTCGAGTATCTCTCTTAGTGAGTTACATGCATTGTGCCGAGATGGCGAAGAAATCTGTAAGGTGGAAATAATAAAAAACAATACGGATTTGCCACCACAGGTAACCCTAATGGATACACCTGGAATCGATGCTGCAGATGATGCAGATCGAATTCTGACCGAATCTGCTCTGCATGTCGTTGACTTTCTTTATTATGTAATGGATTACAATCATGTCCAATCCGAAGTGAATGCTTCATTTTTGAAACATCTTGAAGCATTAAATAAGCCTTATGCGGTGATCATTAATCAAATGGATAAGCATAAAGAAGAGGAAATCTCTTTCGATGATTTTAAATCAAGCCTCGAGAAAGTCTTTCAACAATGGGGTATTCAACCAACTGATGTATTTTTTACATCTTTAAAAGAAGAACAAGCATGGACTGACAATCAATGGTCTAGCTTACAAACAAATATTCAACAAAAAATGGTTCAACCATGTCAAGAACTAGTGGATCAAACCTCCTATCATGGGATTAATCATATCATTCAGGAGAGCATAGCAGAAAAACAAGAAGAAATGGATCAAAAGCTGACGGAATTAGAGGATGAATTGGGTGCTATCGAAATACAAGATGATCGAAGTAAACAAGAGCTACAAAGTAAGAAGGCTGATCTAATTACAGCGAAAAATGATGTAGAGTCTACGTATAGGAAAATGGTGGAGCAGACCTTGAAAAATGCTCCATTAATGCCGTTTGAGCTTCGTGAGCTTGCAAAGGATATGCTACAAGCATATGAGCCAACTTTTAAAATAGGATTATTCAAATCGAAACAAAAAACGGAACTTGAGCGCACGAGACGTTTAGAAGCCTTTTACCAAGCACTCCAAAAACAAGTGGAAACCACTTTGGAATGGAAGCTACGTGATAAGGTAACTGAATTCCTTTTACCATATACGTCGACAGCTTTAAATGAGTCTATTTTCGACAAACAATTTAGTCAGGAACAATTAGTAGAACAAATGAATGATAATGTTAGGACAACTGGTGAATATGTTCTAGTATATACTGACAAGCTTGCCAACCAATTGAAGAAACTATATAGACAATATTATAAAGACAAATGGCATGAGAAGAGTAATGAGATATTTCGTGAGTTTAATGAAAAAATTGATCAATTAGATAAGAGGATTAAGGTGTTAGAACAGTCGCAAAAAATCAAACAAGAAATTCAAGCAGAAAAATTAGCGTTCATGCATTATAAAAATGAGCTCGAGGAGCATTTATCATCTGACTTTAGAATAGATCAACGACAAATAGAAGCGTTTCAACGAACATTAACAGAGCGCGAGCAAATAAAAAAACTTATGAAGAAGGAATGGAATTTCCAGGATACAGAGGATGGACATATAAATGAGAATGTTCCTCCCTTGAAGAAAAATGCTCGTTATCAGATGGAATCCACATTAGAAGATGTGGAATGGTTGGTGGAGCATACGAAGGAAATAGACTCATTAAAACCATTTATAAAAGAAATAATGGAAAAACGAGAGCGGTTAGAAAATCGTCATTTTACCATTGCACTGTTCGGGGCTTTCAGTGCAGGCAAATCGTCTTTTGCTAATGCTTTGATGGGAGAAAGGGTACTGCCTGTTTCACCAAACCCAACGACAGCAGCGATCAATAAAATAAGTCCACCAAATGAAGAATTTCAACACAAGGAAGTTTATGTTCACTTAAAGAGTGAAGGTGAACTTATTGCAGATATCACCTCCATTTTGGGTGAAGTAGCTTTTCAAAATTTAGACGAAGTGGAGAAATGGATTCATAAACATAAGATAGATAAACTACAAATCGAGGATCAACATAAAACCTTTCTACATGCTTTTTATACAGGTCTTCCTAATCTGAAGAATAAAATTGGTAGTTCCTTTAAGATTCATTTTGACCAGTTTGCTAATTATGTGCGTGAAGAACAGATATCCTGCTTTGTGAAGGAAATGGAGCTCTATTATGATTGCCCATTAACTCGGCAACATATTACCTTAGTCGATACACCTGGCGCAGATTCTGTGAACGCTAGACATACAGAACTTGCCTTTTCCTATATTAAAAATGCTGACGCCATATTATTTGTAACGTATTATAACCATCCCTTTTCGCGGCCTGATAAAGCATTTTTAGAAAAGCTGGGAAGTGTTAAAGATGCATTTCAACTGGATAAAATGTTCTTCATCGTCAATGCAATGGATCTGGCCAAGGATCAAACGGAGGTTAATCTCGTTACAGACTATGTAAAGACACAGTTAAAAAGCTTTGATATTCATCATCCTAGAATGTACCCTGTATCCAGTCAGCAAGCATTGCAATTAAAAAAAGAGGGACAAACAACGACACCATCTGGAATGAAGGCATTCGAAAGCTCTTTTTATTCTTTTATTACAGAGGAGCTAACCCAATTAAGCATGCAATCGATCTATACCGATATCTCTCGAATTCATGCATTAGTGACCAAATGGCTAGAATTAAGTCATAGTGATCAAACAAAGCGTGAAGCATTCCTAGCGAAAAATGAAAATAATCAAGCACAAATGCACCATATCATTGAACAAAGGAATACATCCACTTATTTTCAATCCATTGAACAAAAACTAGAAAAGCAATGCTTTTATGTCATGCAACGTTTTATGATCCAATTTATTGACATGTTTCGGGATTTCATTAGTCCTGGATCGATTCAATCGAATGGCAGAAAAGGGAAAGAAGAATTAGTTATCGCCATTAAAGAACTCAATAAACAAATAAATGAACGAATGAAATATGAATTAGAAGCAATCCTAATTCGAATAAATGCTTTTTGGAATGTGGAATGGAAACAATGGAGGAATGAAATCAATCGACAGCTTCAAAAAGTTGATTCAAGCTTTTCCCTTTCAGAATTAGAAGAAATGTCAGTAGAAGAAGCTAATCTTTTTCAGAAGATAGATCTAGAGGATAAAACTGTACAAGGTTTTGCCCATATCTTTAAAGATACGAAAACATTCTTTGCTCAAAATGATCGTGACAAACTGGAAGAGGAACTCAAACAAGTATTTAGTAAGCAATGGCAAGAAGAATTTTCACGTATTCAATCAGCTTTAAAGGATCACTACGCACAACTTTGGATTAAAGAGGATCAACAGGTATGGGCAAATTATTCAAATGAAGTATCTACTTATTTTGAAAATGTGAAGAAAGGCTTAACAGATAACTTCGAGAATATCGAATTACTCGAGAAATTGAATCAAGAATTAATGAACCGGACAAACGGCTAGGGAGTTTCCTAGCTGTTTGTCATTCATATTTAGAGGGCCTATCTATTTTCTGTCAGTTGGTCTACTGTATAGGATATCTGCTGGCATATGATCGAACCCACGAGTTAGGTGTTCTGCTGTGTGGCTATCGGATCCTGGTACTAAAGGGATTTGTTTTTCTTCAGCTAGTCTTACATAATGCAGAGATGGATAGATACTCTCACAATCTTCCTTGAAAAGACCGGCCGTATTAACATCTAGTGCCATTTTCCTTTCTTTGATTAAGGACAATAATGAAGTAATGGTACGCTCATAATCAGCTTTTGGTTTGTATCTCTTTTTGAATTTTTCAATTAAGGTTAGATGCCCTAAACGTATTGGTTTATAAGTTCCAAGGTCGGAAAGAATTGCTTGTTCCATCGTTTGATAGTATTTTTGATACACCTTGTCCACATTGCCGAATTCATCGATAATTTCTGCAAACATCTCCTTACTAAAATCGAGACAAACATAGCTTTGGGCAGGTGTTTTCAGCATATGCACAGAAAGAATGGCATCATCGATTTCTACACCAAACAGATTTAGAAATTGCCTTGTTTCTTGCTCAAAGCCTTCGATATAATCTACCTCAAAGCCTAGATTGATTTTTATGTCAGATTGGTACTCTTTTTTATATTGTTGAATCTGACGAATATAATCCTCTACATCGGCCCATCTCATCGCGCTATCCTTATTCGGTGTTGGATCTGTAAAACCCTCAGGTAAAGGGGCGTGTTCGGTAAAGCTTATTTCTTTTAGTCCGAGCAATATTGCTTTTTCGATATAGGTTGAAATGGTATCCTTAGTACCATGAGGGCAAAAATGAGTATGAATATGATAATCACCGTAATATTTCATCATGCTTAATCTCCTTTATTTATATCCTGCTATTATAATCTGTTTGCATGAAAATGAAAAGAACTTCATTTATCTAAGTTAACATAAAAACTGCATTGACAGGAGACAGGAGTTTTGATAAAGTTAAGGAAGAAAATATCGCTTTACCACAGTAGAGTGGTAAACTAATAAAGTATAGATGTAGGATGTGACAATGAATGTTTTTACCAGCTGGTAGTCAGGATGAGACAGGTGTTCTTATTTCCAATCGTTTAAAAGCATCAGAAACGTTTAGACAAGTAGTAGAGAAACGCAATTTCAAAGCAATCTCCACCCCAGTCGTGGAATATGCCAATACATTTACGAACGAAATCGCAGGAATGGACCTTCAAAACATGCTGAAATGGTTTAATCATGAAGGAGAAATCGAAGTATTGCGACCTGATTGGACGGCAGCAGTAGCTCGGGCAATTGCTAAACAACATCCGTCGTTCCAGAAGTGGTCGTACCAGGGCTCTATTTTTCGTAATGATAAAGATGGAATTGAGAGCAGGCAGGCAGGGATTGAGATTGTGCATGCTGATCAGTTTCTTGGCGAAAGTGAGTGTCTCTTAACTGCTGTCCAATATTTAAATACATTAAATATCGATCAATATGTTATCGAACTAGGACATACGGGAATTTTTGAAACTATCATTGCACCTTATTCCTTGAAAGAAGCGCAGGAAGAGAATCTGCGGATAGCGATGCATGATAAACGAAGTGATTTGGTCGAACAAATCGTGGAGGAGGAAGGACTCCTAGCGATAAAGGATCAATTAATACAATTAATTGATGCCTATGGCTCCAAAGAGATTTTATCAACATACCATGACTTATGGCACGACCAAGCAGAGCTATTAAAAATATTAAACCATTTGGAACAACTTATTCACTTATTAGAACAGACTGGTGAGACGGAGGTTATCGTTGATTTAGGGCGTGTGAAAAACTTGCCATATTATGATGGGATTATGTTCCGAGGGTTTTTAACATCGGGGGGTTCTATCTGCTTTTCTGGCGGAAGATATGATAAACTCTATAAACAGTTTAAACAGGAGACATCCGCTGTAGGTCTAGCTTTTGATGTTGATATTCTTGCACAGCATATGGTTACAGAGGCGTCTAGGAACAAAGCCTGTATATTAGCTAGTCCTAAAACACATGCCATTGCAGAATCTCTTAGAAAAGAGTTGCCAGAAGCTATTGTGGATATTCAATATGATGTTCAAGCAGATGGGATGTATGATAAACTCTATAAAATTATTCAGGAAAACAATCAATATAAGGTGGTTGAACGATGAAGCCAGTTATAGCCTTAACAAAAGGGCGTTTAGAAAAGCAATTTCTAGCATTTTTCCAAGAATTAAATTATGATATAGAGCCACTTTTCAATAAAGGTAGGAAGCTTCAAGTGGAAACAGAGCAATTTTCTTTCTTTTTTGCCAAGGGTGCCGATGTGACCACCTATGTAGAAAACGGGATTGCAGACCTTGGCATTGTCGGTGGAGATATTTTAATTGAGCATCAGCCAGATGTTTACAATCTATTTCCACTACCTTTTGGCAAATGTCGAATGGCCTTAGCTACGAAGGCAAACTACCAATGGCCGAATCGCAAGAAAAGGATTGCTAGTACATTTACAAATATTACAAAGGAATACTTCCGTAATAAGGGCGAATCCGTCGATATTATTAAACTCGAAGGTTCAGTTGAATTAGCTCCTATCTTAGGTTTAGCAGATGCTATAGTGGATATTGTCGAAACAGGTACGACATTAAAGGAGAACGGTCTAGTAATAGAAGATGAGTTCTTAAGTTTTAGCGCAAGATTAATTGCCAATCGCTCTTCCTTAAAAATAAAAAGAGATCAATTAGTTCCTGTAATCGAATCATTCAAAAAAGGGGTGAAAGAAGCATGATTAAATTATTTTCAGTGGAGGATTTTTTAACACATGCCAATCCAACCAAGACAAACAGTCAAGATAAACAGCAATTTATACAAGCTGCTAGTGAAATAATTGCCGAGGTCCAAAGTGGAGGAGACGAAGCTGTTCGCAAATTTATCGAAAAATTTGATGGAGAAGCACCAGATTCTTTTCTTGTAAGTGAGGCTGAACGTACACAAGCATGGGATAAGGTTGATCAAAAAATCATTACATCACTGGAAAAAGCAGCCGAAAATATTAAATCATTTCACCAAAAGCAACTTAATAACTCACGAATGATGCAAGCGGAAAATGGTATTATTTCTGGTCAGCTCTTCCGTCCAATTGATCGTGTCGGAATTTATGTTCCAGGTGGTACAGCCTGTTACCCATCCTCTGTTTTAATGAATGCCATTCCTGCAGTACTTGCTGGCGTTGAGGAAGTCATTATGGTCACACCAGTAAGAAATGGAGAAGAAATTGCACCGATCCTTTCGGTTGCAGCAGATATCGCAGGAGTGACAACAATTTATCGGGTTGGTGGCGCACAAGCAATCGCAGCACTCGCTTATGGAACGGAGACGATCCCTGCAGTTGATAAGATTGTAGGCCCAGGAAATGCCTATGTAGCTGCAGCTAAATCACTAGTGTTTGGAGATGTAGGTATCGATATGATCGCTGGTCCTAGTGAAGTAGCAATTATTGCAGACGGAACTGCAAATCCAATCTTTATTGCAGCAGACCTAATCGCTCAAGCAGAGCATGATACAAATGCACGTGCATTTTTAATTACCACATCTTCTGAAATGATGAAACAAGTACAGCTAGAGCTTGAGAATCAATGTGATGATTTACCGAGACAGTCCATAGCAGAGGCCGCATTAACAGAAAAAGGTGCAGGTGTCGTAGTGAAGACACTAGAAGAAGCGTTCCAAATCGCAAATAAAATTGCACCAGAACACTTAGAAGTTCAAGTCAAGGATCCGATCAGTTATTTGAATAAGGTGAGACATGCTGGTTCCGTTTTTCTAGGACACTATACACCTGAAGCTTTAGGCGATTACTATGCAGGTCCAAACCATGTATTGCCAACATCCGGCACGGCAAGATTCTCTTCAGGACTATCAGTCGATGATTTTGTTAAAAAAACTACCTATCTCTATTACTCAGAAACCGCACTTAAAGAAGCGAGTGAACATGTCATTAATATAGCAAATGAAGAACAGCTTGAAGGACACGGAAGAGCCGTTTCCAAGCGCTTGGAGGGAAAATAATAGATGAGAACAGCTAGTAAACAGAGAAAGACATTTGAAACCCAGATTAGTATATCGGTCCATTTAGATGATCCAAGTGAAGTCAACATTGATACAGGGGTGGGTTTTTTTGATCATATGCTCGAGTTATTCGCGCGACATGGTCGAATTGGTTTAGAAGTAAAAGCAAATGGAGATTTGCATATTGATAGTCACCATACTGTTGAAGATGTCGGAATTGTCTTAGGTCAGTTAATAAAAGAAGCGTTAGGTGATAAGAAATCGATTAATCGCTACGGCAGTGCTTATGTGCCAATGGATGAATCACTTGGATTTGTTGCACTGGATATTAGTGGTAGACCGTTTCTTGTATTTGATGCATCCTTTGATAACTCAAAACTAGGTAATTTTGATACAGAATTAGTTCAGGAATTTTTGCAAGCATTTGCCTTTCAAGCAGGCATTACACTTCATGCTAAGGTATTATATGGTCAAAATACTCACCACAAGATCGAGGCAATCTTTAAAGCATTAGGTCGGTCCTTATCAGAGGCTATTCGGATTAATCCAGAAATAAAAGGGGTTAATTCTACGAAGGGGTTAATCGAATGATTGCCATCGTAGATTATGGAATGGGTAATGTAGCAAGTGTAACAACTGCCTTTCAGAAATTAGGCTATGAGATAGAAATAACGGATTCAGTTGAACGATTAAAAAAAGCAAGTCATATCATTTTACCTGGTGTCGGATCCTTTAAAGCAGCAGTTGAAGAAATTGAAACGAGAGGTCTAATGCAGCCATTACGTGAGCTAGCGAAGGAAAAACCTTTTATCGGAATTTGTCTTGGTATGCAGTTATTGTTTGAAAAGGGTTATGAAAATGGTCTGACAGAAGGACTCGGATTAATTCCAGGCACGGTTGAAAGAATAGAAACAAGCTTTATTCTACCACATATCGGATGGAATCAGCTTCAAATTGAAAATCAGAACGAGGCATTTGCTAAGCTTCGGGACAAACATGTCTATTTTGTGCATTCTTATCAAGCTACAACACAGCAAAAATATCTCGTTGCTACGACAAACTATGGTGCTAGGGTACCTGCAATGGTAAGGGATAGGAATGTATTTGGTATTCAATTTCATCCAGAAAAAAGCGGAGAGGTTGGCGTGGAGCTGTTAAAAATCGTGATGAAATTAACGGAAGAATATTCACCTATTAGGGGGATGGACGCATGATTGCGAAAAGAATTATTCCTTGTTTAGATGTAAAGGAAGGAAAAGTTGTAAAAGGGACAAATTTCGTAGGACTAAGAGAATTAGGAGACCCAGTTGAAATGGCATCTAATTATTCTAAGGTTGGAGCAGACGAAATTGTGTTTTTAGATATCTCAGCAACCAATGAAGGTCGCCAAACAATGGTTGATATTGTAAGAGAGACTGCAAAAAATGTGTTTGTCCCATTTACAGTCGGGGGTGGTGTACGCTCGATAGAGGATGTGAATCGCTTATTACAAGCCGGAGCAGATAAGGTAGGCATGAATTCGGCTGCTGTCCAAAATCCTTCTCTCATATCGGAAGCCTCTGAGCGATTTGGTGCACAGTGTATTGTTGTCGCAATCGACGCGAAACGTGTTGGTGACAAATGGCACGTCATGACACATGGAGGAACAAAAGATACGCGAATTGATGCGATTGAATGGGCAAAGGAAGTAGAAACAAAAGGTGCAGGCGAGATTTTATTAACAAGTGTGGATACAGATGGTGTGAAGAATGGATTTGATCATCCCTTAACAGAAGCTGTTGTGGCTGCCGTGCGCATCCCGGTTATAGCTTCTGGAGGTGTAGGAAAGCCAGAGCATTTCCCAGAAGTATTTAATCAGACAGATGTATCAGCAGGACTTGCAGCATCGATTTTTCATGAAAATACCTTTACAATTCAAGAAGTAAAAGAAGCATGTAAACAGCAAGGAGTGACTATTCGTGAAGCCTGATTTTTCAAAAGGTTTAATTCCAGCAATTATTACAGATTTACAGACAAAAGAAGTTCTCATGCTAGCATATATGAACGAGGAGGCCTATCAAAAAACAATAGAAACCAATGAGACCTGGTTCTATTCACGATCAAGAGAAGAATTATGGCATAAAGGGGCAACTTCTGGAAATACACAACAGGTGCAATCGATTGATTTAGATTGTGATCACGATACGTTACACATTAAAGTCATTCCAAATGGTCCTGCTTGTCATACAGGTGAAACCTCTTGCTTCTTCAATCATGTAAAGGATAATGGCACTTCTCCTTACCATTCAGCGATCATCGAGGAAGTTATGCAAGAGGTAGAAGATAGAAAAGAACATCGTGTAGAGAACTCCTACACGAATTACTTATATGAAAAAGGTGTTGACAAAATAGGTAAAAAAGTAATCGAGGAGGCCGGAGAGGTTGTCATTGCAGCGAAAAATAAGGATAACGAAGAATTAACCAATGAGGTGAGTGATTTACTCTACCACACGTTCGTTATGATGGCTAATCAAGGTGTAAGCCTCGAGGATGTTAAACAAGAATTAACCAATCGCTTTGCTAAAAAAGGCAATAGTAAAGGGGACCGACCCGAAATAAAAGATTGGTAAGATTAGATTCTAGAATAGATGCAGAAAGAACCATCCTACATTTTTTAGGATGGTTTTTTGAATTACTTTCTGTTATTCCTTATTGAGAAACAATTTTACATGTTTAACCTCTTCTTCTATAATTAATCGCAAGGAATGGTGTGATTAGCAAATAAAAGAATATATCTAGGTGATAGTCAAACTGGCAGGAAAGAAAACCAAGATAAAAGGATATATCTTGGCAAAAGTCATGCTAGCAAGCAAGATAACCAAGATAAACACTTGGTAATAATTAAAATCCTTGACGAGACAACCAGGATTGAGACTAGCATTACTATCTATTATTAGGAAATTAATTATTAAAATGTTGATTAGAGGAATAAAATATGAATGATTATATAAAAACGATGAGAAAGTTGATTGGAAAAGAGACTCTAATAACAGTTGGTTGTGGGGCGATTATTGAAGATGGTTTAGGAAGAATTTTATTACAGAAAAGAACGGACTATAACCATTGGGGAATACCTGGTGGCATATTAGAGATTGGTGAGACTTTTGAGGAGACAGTAAAAAGAGAAGTACAAGAAGAAACTAATCTTCAGTTAAACAAGGTAGAACTGTTTGGTATTTATTCTGGTGAAAACGGATTTGCACACTATTCAAATGGAGATAAAGTTTTTAGTGTTCAAATTATATTTAAAGTAACCGACTTCAATGGAAAACTTATTGCGAATAATGAGAGTAAAGATTTAGCCTTCTTACATAAAAATGAAATACCAAAAAGCTTAAACAATCACCAGGCTCCATTTATACTAGACTGGGTAAATGGAGTTTCACAGCCAGTAATAAAATAATGATCTTTTTAATAAATGCAGAATGTTTGTAAAAAGATTCATCAAGGTTTTCGAAGACCAACTTATACAAAAAAACCTTTCATCTCGAATATTATTGATATGCCTAAACATAATCTTGTCGTTGCAAAGATGTACAACAAAATGTATAACTATGGTGTGGGCAATTATCTTCACTATTTGAGAGAGTTCAGTAACTTAGTAGCGGATATGTTTGATTAACTCCTAAATGTACCAATTAAGCTATATCCGAGTTAAATTATTTTACTAAAGAAAGGAAAGAAGCATTGAAATTAGAACGATTGCTAGCCATTATATTTAAACTCCTAAATAATGAAATTTTGTCAGCTTCTCGCTTAGCTGATGAATTTCAAGTAACAACACGGACTATTTATCGAGACATCGATGCTATTTGTGCAGCTGGAATACCTGTTGTTTCGCATCAAGGTACGAACGGTGGTTTCGGGATCATTGAGGGATACAAAATGGACAAGAGCTTCATGGGCTCTAATGATATTTCCATTCTACTTACAGTACTCAGTAGCTTGTCGAGAATTTTTGAAGATAAAAACATGCAACATACGATGGATAAGTTGTCTGCAGTGGATCCAACCGGTTACGATAAATCTCTATTGATTGACTTGGCTAGTCATAGAACAGAGCCGCGTTTGTTAACCGAACTACGAATGGCTATACTTGATAAAAAAGTAATTCGTTTTGATTATGTAAGTAGTAAAAATGAATTTACTGCACGAGAAATAGAACCTATTCACCTTCGTTATCGGTTCCGAAACTGGTACATTTATAGTTTTTGTAGAGAACGGAAGGATTACAGAGAATTTCGGATCTCACGTATGATGAATATAACCATAACACAAGATACGTATCTTCAAAATCATAAAATTAATGATGATGAGTTATCACATTCAAAGTCCGATATGGAACGATTTGAAGATGTAGTAATTTGGGTGCATCCCAACTCCTTATCAGGAGCATTAGACCAATTCCGGAATTATCCGAAGGTCCTTAACCGTGATGGAAGTATGACATTTACCATTTCTGTTTATGAACCTCTACATGCCAGGTGGCTTAAATCTATTCTGTTAGGTTTTGGTAGTGGGGTGAAAATTATAAAACCTGTTGAACTGCAAGCCATCCTAATAGAAGAAGCAAAAAAAATAGTTAAACTTTATGAAGATGTATGACAAACTGCTGTCATATATCTTTTTTTATAATACAAATAGAAACAAAAAAACAGAAGTTAAGGAGTGGTTGTTCAATGAATCATGCAAAAAATATGTACAATTATCACGTTTGGGCTAATAAGGTATTACTAGAAAGAATGAGAGAATTACCGAGCAATGTCCTATATGATGAGGTTAGCAGTTCCTATCCAACCATCGCTAAAACATTTAGTCACATCTATGTGGTAGATGTTATGTGGCTAGAAACACTGAAAGGAATGGATATGCAAGAAGCATTAGAAGTGTCTATGGCGCTTGTAGAGGAGACAAATTCCTATTCTGCAAATAAATTTATAGAGTCTAATGAAGAACTTGCTATACAATATCAAGAATGGATAAATAGTCAATCAGATTTAGAAAAGAGAATAAATCTGAATAATCCTTGGACAGGTCCTAGAGAAACCGCGTATTCAGAAATATTATTTCATGTTGCCAATCATGGTACTTATCATCGAGGAAATATTACCACGATGTTAAGACAACTAGGATATGCTTCCGCTATGAATGATGTTGCATTGTATTGGTACCAAAGTTAGAAAAAAGTAGTAGAAATTCCATAACTTTCAGCCAAATTAAGCTTAATTTCTTCATGTTAAATAGAGAAATTAAGCTTTTTTAAATTAATAGACAAAAGAATTCATTATATATGAGACAATCTAGGTTTTTCATTACTAAAAGGTAGGTAATGGCATTAAAATTATTCACTGACTTACTTCATGAAAATTTTCATCAATCTATTGTAAAATGGATTAATCATATAGCCAGTGGGTTTAATTGAATACCTTCTACCCGTGTTGAGTTGGCTGATTTTCCCCATTTCTTCATGGGTTAACACAAAATCAAAAATATCGCTGTTCTCTTTAATTCTTTGTGGATTTGATGATTTGGGAATAATAATAATTCCTCGTTGTAGATGCCAACGTAGAATGATTTGAGCTACCGTTTTCTGATGTTCATGAGCAATTGTCTTTAAATCCGGATGTTCTAGTAATGCTTTATTCCCTTGTCCCAACGGTCCCCAAGCCTCATGTAAGATGTGGTGATTCTTGAGGTAGTCATGAAGTTCATTTTGTGGGAACTCCGGGTGAGTCTCGATCTGGTTAATCATCGGTGCGATTTCAGAATGTTTCATGATGTTTTCAAGGTGTTGAATTTCAAAATTCGCAACGCCAATTACTTTAATCCTTCCCTCCATGTATAGTTCCTCCATTGCTTTCCATGTTTCCAAATAATGAGGTGAAGCAAAATGGATGAGGTACATATCAAGATATTTTACATTAAGCTTTTTACAGGTTTGTTCAAACGCATTCTTAGTGGCTTTATAACCGTGATCCGTATTCCACACCTTCGAAGTAATAAAAAATTTTTCTCGGGGGATCTGACTTTTTTCAATGGCTGTTCCTAATGCTTTTTCGTTCCCATAAATTTTTGCCGTATCAAAATGGCGAAAACCTACCCGGATAGCCTCACGAATCGACATTTCAAACTCTTCTTTTTTCTTTATTTTGTAAACCCCGAAACCCAATTGAGGGATTTTTACGCCATTAACCGCTTCAATTGTCTTAGTTTCTACAGTCATTTTCATACCCTGTTCCTTTCGTCCTGATATAGGATAGTGTCTGATTTACATTGCAAAAACATTTCCTCGATCTGATCGACGAGACCTTTAAGTGTCAAGAGCTTGCTTTTGGAGTCTAGGTGATAATAATTCATGGTTCCTTCTTTATGCACACTGATGATCTGCGCATCCTTCAATATTTTTAAATGATGGGATACGGTTGGGCGTGAAAGATGTGTTTTTGCCGTAATCTCTCCCACTCGCATACCGGGATGTTGCAGCCCTTGCATTAGGGTAATAAGGATGGCTTGCCTAGTTTGATCTCCGATTGCAAATAATATATCTTGATTTTCTTTGAATTTGTTTACCAGATTTTCTTCGTCTCCCTGATTAATCATTTTTCCTCTCCCTGGTGGTTTATATTTTTAAACAAACAAAACCCTTTTCTCCAAATTTATTTCAGAAACTGCTTTTTTCTATTGGATTAATGGATTACTTCCTTCGACGGAATAAGAATATCACGTTTTTTATCTTAAAACCACATCGAGAAAGAAAATCGAGATCATTAACTTTTAAAACATTAAACCTACCATTCGTTGGTATTAAAGATGCTTCCAATAGGGCTCAATCGGGCGCGATTGTTGAACAGTGGGAAGTATTTAACTTATACAACTTATTACTTATTATTATCTTGAGATTTCCTTATGGCGGGCGGTGTCAGCTTCGCTGGTACTACCCTTATTTTTAAAAATTTTAGACTAATTTTAGACTAATTGTTGGTATTTTATGTTAAAATCGAATTGGAGTGAGAACAAGACCAATTTAAGTATATTTGGAAGTTTAATAGTAGTAATAAGGACAACGGTTTGGGCTCTTGGCTGGTTGAATGTATGTAGACACATCCAGAAGTACAAAATACTCGTTTTGCTTTAGCTACGAAAGATGCCAACGAATTTTATGAAAGATTTAATTTTCAAAAAAGTAATTGTATGGTGAGAGGATTACTAGCTGATAAAGATAAGTGATATAAGAATTTTCACTATATAATGTTTTGTATCACGTTAAGTCCTATTATTTTTGTCTATCTAAAAAAGAAGGATTTAGCCTTTATAAATGTAATTACTACGATTTCCGCTTTCATTATTTGGGGTTGTTTAATTACCGGTTTATTAGATGGAGTCGGATGGAATCTATTGTGGAATACCACCTTATTAGCTGCTGCTTTATTTCCGGTTTTTGGCCTTTCCTTTATTTTCATAAGACTTCGACAAAAAAATAGCTATATAATCACTGGATTGATTCTTTTGATAATTGGACTATGTCTAGCAATCGGGGATGTAAGTGATACTACAAATTTATATTTAGTGGTTCAATATGCAATTCTCTATTTCATCCCTATTTTTGTCATAAGTATGGTACTAATAACATTAATACAGTATTTAAGGAAATCCACGTTAATAGAGAGGAAAGGTTAATTTGAAAAATATATATTTAGTTGAACATTTTCAAAGGATATATAAACAGAGGAAAGAAATAAAAATCGAATTATGGAAAGGCAAGGAATGGCAAAGACCCTCTGATGATAAATGGTCTTGGGGGGAAACATATTATCATTTGTATTTAATGATGAGATGGTTTAGAAGACTGAGTAAAATCTACATTCCTTTAGCCATACCCTTTGCAACATTACGAAAGAATAAACCATATCCAGTCCATAGCACTAATATTTATAAACAATATCAATTGGAAAAAAAGAAACCAATGAAAGCACCCTTCATTTTGGTTCCGCCCAAGGATCAAGTAGATTTTGGATGGTTAGTCAATGAATTAGACAAAGAGACTAAGCAAATAGAAAAAATCGTGTTAAAACTTAGCGACGATGTAGCTGGACACATACGTTATATAGATCCGCTAGCCAGCAACCCCAACCTGATCGAAAGCATTCATTTGCTTGGAATACATGAGAAACATCATTTTTCTTTATGCGAGAAGTATTATAATGTAATAGATAGTAATAAAAACAAGTATAACCATTAAGCAGATTTATAAAGGTGGTTGAAGAAATATGATAAAAGCTGTCTTATTCGATTTAGATGGTACCTTACTTAATCGAGATGCATCTGTAAGAAGGTTTATTGATTTACAATATGACCGTTTCGAGCATCTTCTGGACTCTATTACGAAAAAAGAATATATAGAACGTTTTCTTCAGTTAGATAATAGAGGATATGTATGGAAGGATAAAGTTTATCAGCAAATGATAAAAGAATTTGAAATAATAGGAATATCATGGGAGGAATTGCTCCAAGATTATATAAGTGAATTTAAATATAGCTGTATTCCATTTCCACACCTTATTGAGATGCTAGAAGAATTGAAAACAAGAAATATAGCAATCGGTATGATCACGAATGGAAGAGGACAATTTCAAATGGATAACATCCAGGCATTAGGAATCGAAAAATATTTTGATTCGATTTTAGTTTCCGAGTGGGAAGGGATGAAAAAGCCTAATCCAAATATATTTCTCAAAGCATTACAGGACCTTGAAGTTAATCCAGAGGAAAGTCTCTTTATTGGTGATCACCCCGAGAATGACGTAATAGCTGCAACAGCAGTTGGGATGAAAGGAGTTTGGAAGAAGGACAAGCACTGGAAGCATGCCACTACAGAGTATACAATTGACGATTTGTTAGAAATCCTCCATTTCTTGTAATGAAAATGTACTACCAATATTTTTGAATAAATACATCTCTACCTGATTTTTCTCTATCTAATTTGTATTCTTTTTCATTTTTCTTGTAGAATGCTTGATGGTAGTCTTCCGCTGGATAAAACGGTTGAGCTGGTAGTATGTCTGTAACGATCTCTTTTTGGAACCTATTTGATTCTTTTAATGATTTCTTGGAATTAATGGCAGTCTCCTTTTGTGCTGCATTATGATAAAAAATAGCGGTACGATATTGCGGACCTCGATCATGAAACTGTCCACCAGCATCGGTTGGATCAATTTGAGGCCAATATAAATCTAGTATCGTCTGATAGGATATGATAGAAGAATCATACATTATTTGAACCGCCTCATAATGGCCGGTAGTCCCTGTTTTTACTTGCTCATAGCTAGGGTTCTCTATTGTTCCACCAGTATAACCTGATACCACACTTATCACCCCATCCCATTGGTCGAATGGCTTTACCATACACCAGAAGCATCCCCCTGCAAAGGTTGCCTTTTCTATTTTTCTCATTTAGTGCCCCTCCTTTTTAAAACAAGAATAACACAAATATACTCTTTATATGTTAAGATGTAAATAATGAAGTTTGAAAGAGGTTGAGAGATTTTATGAATAAACAACATGTACTAATTGTTGACGGTATGGCATTATTATTTCGAGGTTTTTTTGCAACAGCCTTTACCGGTAATTTTATGGTGAATAGTAAAGGGATACCAAGAAACGGATTGTTTGGTTTTTTAAACTATTTCACCAATGCAATCGAGACTTTTGCTCCTTCCCATGTGGTATGTTGTTGGGATATGGGAAGTCAAACATTCCGTAATGAGCTTTATGATAACTATAAATCAAATCGAGATACACCGCCAGAAGAATTAATCCCACAGTTTGATTTGGCGAAGGAAATTGTTTCGGCATTTGATATTCCAAATGTAGGAGTAGTTGGCTATGAAGCAGATGATTGTATCGGTACGCTGGCTAAACGCTTGCAAGAGGAGTTTGTCGTTACTATCGTTAGTGGTGACCAAGACCTGTTACAACTTGTCGATCGTCAGATAAATGTAGCTATCATGAAGAAAGGTCAAGGGAATTATGAGGTCTACACGATGGATAACTTCTATGAAAAGAAAAGTCTATCTCCATTACAAATTATTGATTTAAAAGGGTTAATGGGGGATTCTTCTGATAATTATCCAGGTGTGAAAGGAATAGGTGAAAAAACAGCCCTAAAATTATTGGATCAATATGGCTCGATTGATCGTCTATTAGAGGAAAAAGATTCCCTACCTAAAGGAATGCAGAAAAAGCTAGAACAATATAAAGAAGATTTGATGATATCTAGAAAATTAGCAGCGATTATGACGGATGTACCTATAGAATTTGCTATAGAGACTGCTATTTGGAAAAGAGATCGTTCTACAATCGAAACCTATTTAATAGAAGAACTAGAATTTAACAATCCAGTTAGATGGTTAAAAAACCTTTCATAACGAAAAACGATTACCTCGCAAAATAATCTGCTTGGTAATCGTTTTTCGTTTACTGAAATCTGTCTAAATTGGAGAAGAAGTCCTTGATAAATTCATAGAACACTTGCTCTGACGGTGCGAGTTTTCGATTTCTCGGAATAATAATGCCAACAGTTCGTTTTAATTCAGGGTTTTGAATGGCTACTTTTGCACTATAATGTGGATTCAAGTCATTAAAAGCACTTTCGGGTAATAGGGTAATCCCTATACCAGCCGCTACTAAACCTTTAATCGCATCTAAATCTTCTCCTTGGGAGGACACTTTTGGCGTAAATCCCGATTGTTTACATCCATCAATGACTAACTGATGTAAAACATAGCCTTCTGGGAATAAAACAAAATCCTCATCATGCAAATCACGCAAATTGACATGTTCTTGATTGACTAATGGATGAGAGCTAGGTACTAGCGCATAAAAATTCTCCGTAAATAAAATATCTCCGATAATCTCAGGATGCTCAGATGGTACTGGGCCAAGAAACGCCACATCAATCTCTCTGTTCTCTACGGATTCAATTAAAAAATTATAGGAGCCTTGTCTTAGTTGGAAGCCTATTTTTGGGTACTTCTTTTTAAACTCTGAAACAACGGTAGGCAATAGATTACTTGCCAAGCTGGTAGGAAAACCGATTTTTATCGATCCTCTTTCTGGATCAATATATTCATCGATCTGCTTTTTGGCATGATCGATAGCTTTTAATGCTGTTTTGGTATGTGTCAAAAATATCTTTCCGATATGAGTTAAGCGTACATTCCTACCTTCTCTCTCAAATAATTCGACACCAAGTTCTGCTTCTAGATTCGCTATTTGTCGACTTATCGCAGATTGAGCAACATGTAATTCTATTGCAGCTTCTGATACATGCTCTCGCTCTGCAACCTCTACGAAATAACGCAATTGACGTAATTCCACACGCTTCACCTCATAATATATATCAATTTGAGAACAATATAATACTTATTATATATTGTTTAGATTAATAAGAAAACATACAATGTAATTACACACGAAAAACGCAAGATTAGATTGGGGGAGACTTATATGACATATAGAGATATGCCTACTCCGCAGGGGCTTTATCATCCGGATTTCGAACATGACGCTTGTGGTATTGGCTTATATGCACATATTAAAGGAAAACAAACGCATGATATCGTAAAAAAAGGTTTACAAATGCTGTGTAAATTAGAACACCGAGGTGGGCAGGGCAGTGATCCACTTACTGGTGATGGATCCGGATTAATGGTACAGATCCCTGATAAATATTTTAGAAGAGAATGTCAAGACTTTCAACTACCAGCTGTTGGTTCGTATGGCGTTGGTATGTTATTTTTGTCTCAAAATATGGCAGAACAACAATTAGCGAAAGAAAAAATGAATGAACTGATTGCATCCGAAGGACAAAAATTGATCGGTTGGAGAAGGGTGCCTACAGATTCTTCTAAAATCGGAAAAAGTGCGATAGAAACGGTGCCAGAGGTTCTGCAAGTATTTATTGAGCGTGGAAGGTCTATTCAACATGAATTAGACTTTGAAAGAAAGCTATATGTTATTCGAAAACAGGCAGAAAATTGGGCAAATGAACAAGGAATCCGGTTTTATTTTCCAAGTTTATCAAGTAGAACGATTGTTTACAAAGGGTTATTAACTCCTGATCAAGTAGATCAATTTTACGTGGAATTACAGGATGAAGATTTCGTTTCCGCTTTTTCTCTAGTCCATTCCCGATTTAGTACAAACACCTTCCCGTCTTGGGAGAGAGCACACCCTAATCGGTATTTAATTCATAATGGAGAAATTAATACAATGCGCGGAAACATCAATTGGATGAGGGCAAGGGAAAAACAATTTATATCAGACGCATTTGGGAAAGATATGGAGAAAGTATTACCAATTGTCCATTCAGATGGTAGTGATTCTGCCACACTGGATAATGCCTTAGAATTTTTTACATTAGCAGGCAGAAGCCCTGCACATGCTGCAATGATGTTGATCCCAGAACCGTGGGAAAAGAATTCGAATATTGATCCCAAAAAACGCGATTTTTATCAATATCACAGTATGATGATGGAACCGTGGGATGGTCCTACCTCCATCACTTTTACAAATGGAAAGCAAATTGGAGCCATACTAGATCGGAATGGATTACGTCCTGCTCGTTACTATGTAACGAAAGATGATTATATTATTTATTCTTCTGAAGTTGGAGTAATTGATTATCAGGAAGAAAATATATTACTCAAAGAACGACTCCGCCCAGGAAAAATGTTGCTAGTAGATCTAGAGCAAGGTCGTATTATATCTGACAAAGAGATTAAAGAGGAGATGGTAACTGCCTATCCTTATGAAGAATGGTTAGAAGATCAGGTCAGAGAGCTTCCTGCTGAGGCGATAGAGGAAGAAGATGTTGAACCACAATTATTACAATTGCAAAAAGCCTTTGGCTATACGACGGAAGATATTGAGAAATATATCCTTCCACTTGTGATAGATGGAAAAGATCCGATCGGGGCTATGGGGAATGATACTCCGCTAGCTGTTTTGTCAGAACGACCGCAGTCTTTGTTCCATTATTTTAAACAATTGTTTGCTCAGGTAACCAATCCGCCAATAGATGCCTATAGGGAACAACTCGTAACTTCTACCCTTACTTGGCTAGGGGCAGAAGGAGATATCTTACATCCGAGCAAAAAGAAAGCAATTCGAATTCGTTTAGAATCTCCGATATTATCGAGTGATCAATTAGAAAAACTGGAAGGTCAATCTATCAAGGGCCTCCATGCAAAAGTGATCGATTCGGTTTACCAACATAATATGGAAGATAGATTACAAGAAATATTTCATGAGGCGAAAAACGCTATTCAAAGTGGAATAAATCTCATTGTTTTATCAGATAAAGCAACAGATGCAAACCATATAGCAATACCAACATTACTTGTGGTAAGTGGATTACACCAATATCTAATTCGAGAGGGTTTAAGAACGAAGGCAAGTATTATTGCGCAAACAGGAGAAGCAAGAGAGGTTCATCATTTTGCGGCAATGTTAGGTTATGGAGTTGATGCCATTCATCCATATCTAGTCTACCAAACGTTGAATGTAGCGGTTCAAAATCAGGATCTACCTATTACTTTTGCTGAAGCACAGCAAAAATTTATCGATGTTGTGACAGAAGGAATCGTTAAAGTTATGTCAAAAATAGGGATATCTACAGTTCAAAGCTACCGTGGCGCGCAAACCTTTGAAGCAGTCGGGATTAGTAAGAAGGTTATTGCAGAGTACTTTACTGGGACGGCCTCACAAATTGATGGAATTGATCTATCTATCATTCAATTAGAGACAGAAAAGCGACATAAAGAAGGGTACAAGAAGGTGATAGAGGCATCATTGGACTCAGGAAGTGAATATAGATGGCGAAAAGCTGGGGAGCACCATGCTTTTAATCCTCATACTATCTATACCTTACAGTGGGCGTGTCGCAGAGGTGATTATTCATTATTTAAGAAATTCACTAAAGCAGCGAATGAAGAAAGAATTGGTTTTCTACGTAACTTATTTAGCTTCAAAAAAAGACAATCTATATCGATTGAGGAAGTAGAGTCAGTGGAATCAATCGTGAAAAGATTTAAAACAGGTGCTATGTCCTATGGCTCTATAAGCCAAGAAGCGCACGAAGCACTAGCGATCGCAATGAACCGAATAGGTGGAAAAAGTAACAGTGGAGAAGGTGGCGAAGATGCTAGTCGTTTTGTTGTGGACAAAAACGGAGATTGGCGTTCCAGTGCGATTAAGCAAGTTGCTTCCGGTCGATTCGGGGTCAAAAGTCACTATCTTGTGAATGCGAAGGAATTACAAATAAAAATGGCACAAGGTGCGAAGCCTGGCGAAGGCGGACAATTACCTGCTACGAAAGTATATCCATGGGTGGCAGATGTACGTGGTTCTACACCAGGAGTTGACTTGATTTCGCCACCGCCACATCACGATATTTATTCTATTGAAGATTTAGCACAATTAATTCATGATTTGAAGAATGCCAATCGGGATGCACGAATTAGTGTAAAGCTTGTGGCCAAGTCAGGAGTTGGTACCATTGCAGCAGGTGTAGCGAAAGCCAATGCTGATGTTATTTCAGTAGTCGGCTATGATGGAGGGACAGGTGCTTCTCCAAAAACGAGTATTAAACATGCGGGATTACCATGGGAATTAGGGCTTGCTGAAGCACATCAAACCCTAATGCTCAATGGCTTACGAGATCGAGTAATTTTAGAAACAGATGGAAAATTATTAACAGGTAGAGATGTAGTGATGGCCGCATTACTTGGTGCGGAAGAATTTGGATTTGCGACCGCTCCACTAGTTGCGGTTGGCTGCGTCATGATGCGAGTCTGTCACTTAGATACGTGCCCAGTTGGAATTGCAACACAAAATCCAGAGCTTCGAAAGAAATTTACGGGTGATCCTCAGCATGTCGTTCATTTTATGACATTTATTGCACAAGAGGTTCGAGAATTGATGGCAGAACTAGGCTTTAGAACAATGGATGAAATGGTAGGTCGTACCGATATCTTAGAGGTATCTGATCGTGCGAACGAACATTGGAAAGCGAAATATTTGGATTTGACCACATTGCTTTACCGACCTGAAGGAAATGCTAGTTCTCGTAGAAAGCAAGATCATAAAATAGATCAATCCTTAGACATGACAGATATTTTACCTAGAGTGAGGCATGCAATCGAGTCTGGTAAAAAAATGGAAGCATCCTTTCCAATTAAAAATACCAATCGTGTAACAGGAACGATCGTAGGAAGTGAAATTTCGAAAAAATTCGGAGAAAAAGGTCTTCCTGAAGACAGCATTACTCTTAAATTTAAAGGTTCTGCCGGTCAAAGCTTTGGTGCGTTTATACCAAAAGGGATGACTATGGAAGTAACAGGAGATGCCAATGATTATGTTGGGAAAGGCTTATCAGGAGGGAAAATTATTGTCCGGGTACCTGAGGAATCTACGATTGACCCAGCTAATAATGTGATTGCCGGAAATGTTTCATTTTTTGGAGCGACCAGTGGGGAAGCTTTTATTAATGGATATGCTGGAGAACGTTTTGCAGTAAGGAATTCAGGTGCGGATATTGTAGTAGAAGGTGTCGGAGATCACGGCTGTGAATATATGACAGGTGGTCATGTCGTTATTCTAGGGAATGTAGGGAAAAACTTTGCAGCAGGTATGTCTGGCGGTATAGCCTATATTAAGCCAGATCATATCGAAGCTTTCAAAAAATTATGTAATGATGAGTTAATACAATTTGAAGGGCTTCAAGATCCGAAGGAAATAGAAAAACTAAAAACATTTATTACCAAACATTATATTTACACGAATAGTAGTAAAGCAGCAACTATTCTTCAAGATTGGGAAAATGAAAGGGAGAAATTTGTCAAGGTAATCCCTACAGATTATAAACAGATGCTAGAAAAAATTCAATGGTATGAGAGTCAAGGTTTCTCAACAGAGGCAGCTCGTTATCAGGCTTTCATGGCTAAAAAAGACAATAAAATGAATGATCACTCTGATGAAAAACAGGAAATAACGCAGTAGAAAGGAGACGTATTGATGGGAAAAGCAACAGGTTTTATCGAATTCGAGAGAGAAACAGCCGATGAAAGAGATCCGTTGGAACGGATTCAAGATTGGAAGGAGTATTCTACTCCTTTCTCTGATGAAGTTGCGAAAACACAAGGAGCTCGTTGTATGGACTGCGGAACTCCATTCTGTCATATTGGTATGGAAATTGAAGGGGCAACTTCAGGGTGTCCTGTCTACAATCTAATCCCGGAATGGAACGATTTAGTTTATCGAGGAAAATGGAAGCAAGCATTGGAGCGTCTAATGAAAACGAACAACTTCCCTGAATTCACGGGACGGGTTTGCCCAGCACCTTGCGAAGGCTCCTGTACAGTGGCGATTCACGATCCTGCAGTTTCCATTAAAAATATCGAACAAAAGATCATTGATAAAGGCTTTGAAAATGGTTGGATTACACCGCGAATACCAAAAAAAAGAACCGGTAAAAAAGTAGCGATCATCGGATCAGGTCCTACAGGGCTTGCCGCAGCCGACCAATTAAATCAAGCTGGACATTCCGTGACCGTTTTTGAGAGGGCGGATCGAGCTGGTGGACTATTAACATATGGTATCCCTAATATGAAATTAGACAAAAATGTTGTCAAACGTCGTATACGTCTACTAGAGGAAGAAGGAATCACATTTATTTTAAACACAGAGGTAGGAAAGGATCTATCTGCTGAAGAAATTAAAGCTAATTATGATTCGGTCATTCTATGTACAGGTGCTCAAAAGCATCGGGACTTACCTATTCAAGGAAGGAAGACGAAAGGTGTTCAGTTTGCTATGGACTACCTAACGGCTTCTACTAAATCGTTATTGGATTCAAACTTACAAATAGAAGAAAAATGGAATGCGAAAGGGAAAGATGTTATTGTAATTGGCGGAGGAGATACTGGTGCCGATTGTATTGCCACAGCACTCCGTCAAGGAGCAAAGAGCATTGTCCAGTTTGGAAAACATCCACAGTTACCTATTAAACGTGATAATAGTAATCTATGGCCAGCCTTTCCAAATGTTTATAGCTTGGAGTATGCCCATAAAGAAGCGAAAGAAAAATTTGGAGAAGATGTACGTCAATATTCGATTCAGACCAAACAATTTATCACAGATGAGAATGGAAAATTAGAAGCATTGTATACCGTAGAAATGAAGAAAACTCGTGATGAAAATGGTCGATTTGTTTTTGAAGAATTACCTGGTACCGGAAAATATTGGCCTGCCCAGCTTGTACTAATTGCAATTGGATTCGAAGGGGTAGAGCAACCAGTACTAGATGCATTTAAAGTAGAGGTAAATCGACATCGGGTAGAGGCGAAATATGGAGATTTCAGAACAAATGTGGAGCATGTTTTTGCGGCAGGAGATGCGCGTAGAGGACAAAGCTTAATTGTTTGGGCTATCAATGAAGGAAGAGAAGTAGCTTATCAAGTAGACCAATATTTAATGGGGGAGACAGAACTACCTACTGTCGTTAATGTGTAGCACTAACACATGTAACTTTAAAATTCCTCCTCTTTTTGTACTATATATTAAAAGAGGAGGAAATAAAAATGACTAGCTGAAGTCGCTATGTTCCATGGTGAAATCGTCAGCAATAGCTTATGTATGACGCAAAAGCGGAAATGATCCAACTCTTAATTGGACTAAATCCCAGGAAGAAATAATGCCTTTTGGTAGTTCTTGATTACTACCAGTTTCTGTTAGCACGATTGCTTCTAATTTTTGCTGCTTCTTTTCTACATATGATTGAAAAAGACTTTGTACATCAAATATCGTAGAAGAAGTAGAACAAAAAACAACATCTGATATTCTTTCTGTGTGAAAAATATCTTGAATAGAAATATCCTGTAATGTCTGTTTACTGCTTAATAAATGCCGAGCAATCCATTGTAAGATGGCACCTTCTGTTAACAATCCTAAACATTGCTTATCTTCATAAATGGGAAATTGAGAAAATTTCTTTTCTTCGATACAAGCGAGTACCTTGCTTAGTGGTGCATCTACATAAAAAAATTCAACAGGGTGTGAAGCAATACTGCTTGAAGTGGGAGGTGAGAGTAAAACATCAGCTAGTTTTTCGATTTCCCTAACAACCTCCTCATGTGGCTCTGCAATGTAGAAGGATTCCTTTATTTTTCGATGAACCATGGCATTACGCAACTTACTACATTGCTTTAGTAAATCATAATGAGTAGAAATCATTTTATGGTGTGATTTCGCCTTTGCCAATACTTCTGTAAAAGATATGTGATGATTTGGCTCATTTGCATATATACAAAGCTGGTCGTGTATTTGATTAAAGGCTACCTCGAACCTTTCTGATAAATTACGCTTCTCTCTAATTTCTTCCAAAAATACCACCACCTGAATTCAGCAATTAATTGTTTGAAAATTTTAATTATTTATAGTTGAGTTTTTGCTTGTTTTAGTAATAAAATATAGGTTAGAGATTATTTTCCTCTTTGATGAAATCTATTTATATGTATAAGGAGTCTTTTTTATGTCACAATATACCATTACAGTAATCAAAAACGAACAACCAAAGCCAAAACCTGCATCAGACCAACTAATGTTCGGTAAATATTTTACGGATCATATGTTTATCCAGGATTATAGTGAAGAAAGAGGCTGGCATAACCCTCGAATCATTCCGTACGAACCGATCTCATTAGATCCAGCTGCTATGATTTTTCATTATGGACAAACCGTGTTTGAGGGACTAAAAGCTTATAAAACGAAAGAAGGACAGATTCAACTATTTCGACCTGATAAGAACATGGAGCGTCTCAACCGATCGAATGATAGAATGTGTATTCCAGCAATTGATGAAGAATTTGCGATTGATGCGATCAAACACCTCGTTCATATTGACCATGAATGGGTTCCAGATACTCCGGGTACTTCATTGTATATTCGACCTTTTATTATTTCAACAGAGCCTTATTTGGGAGTATCTCCATCTAGTACTTACCAATTTATCGTTATTTTATCCCCAGTTGGTTCATATTATAAGGAAGGTATTAACCCCGTAAAGATTGCTGTGGAGAATGATTACGTTAGAGCAGTAAAAGGCGGTACAGGAGAAGCCAAAACGGCTGGAAATTATGCTTCTAGTTTAAAAGCCCAAGTGATCGGAGAACAAGAAGGATATGCCCAGGTTCTTTGGTTAGACGGTGTGGAGAAGAAATACATTGAAGAAGTAGGAAGCATGAATGTATTTTTCAAAATTAATGGAGAAGTGATTACACCAATGTTAAATGGCAGTATTTTAAATGGTGTAACGCGAAATTCTGTGATTGAATTGTTGAACTATTGGAACATTCCGGTTGTGGAGCGACGAATTACGATGCAGGAGCTCTTTGATAGTTATCAAAAAGGAGAATTAGAAGAAGCATTTGGCTCTGGTACAGCTGCCGTTATTTCTCCAATTGGTGAATTGAACTGGGATGATCAAAAAATGATCATCAATCAAGGGAAAACAGGTGAGATCTCGCGTAAACTTTACGATACATTAACAGGAATTCAGTATGGAACAGAAGAAGATCCATTTAATTGGATAATAAAAGTGAAATAAGACTTGAGATCGTTTGTTAAATTTTCTATAATAAAGAGAAGAATAGATAATGTGATGATTAGAACTAGTAGTTGGAAGATGGTAGTAGAGATTGGAGTTCCTAGGCTGAAAAGCTCCATTACCCGCTCAACCAATGAACCTATTCTATGAACAGTTAAGTCTTACTTAATCGTAGCTCTGCGTTAAAGAGTCAAGTGGATAGTCTTTTGACTGTCAATAAAAGGTGGTACCGCGGAACAACTCTTTTCGTCCTTGTCATACAGGGGAGAAGAGTTTTTTTATTACAGAAAGATAAATACCCGATGGATTATAGTATAAGACACAAAGCCTTTCGCTAAAAGAAGATTGCGAGAAGCTGAGTTTTGCTCATATTATTAAATGTTGAATTGAGGCGTGAATGGGATGGCAAAGCAACGTATTGTAGTAAAAATTGGTAGTAGTTCTTTAACAAATAAAAATGGAGGCCTTAGCTTAAAGAAGATAGATGAGCATACTGCTGCGATCGCAAAGCTAATTGAGCAGCACTATGAGGTTGTCCTTATCTCTTCCGGTGCCGTGTCAGCAGGATTTGGCGACCTAGGTTACCCGACAAGACCTGTTACCATTCAAGGTAAACAGGCTGCAGCTGCAGTTGGTCAAGGGCTTCTCGTTGAGGCATATACAGATGCTTTCAAAAAATATGGCATTGTAGCTGCTCAGCTTCTATTAACGAGAGACGTATTTAGTCATGAAGTTCAGTATAGCAATGTTTACTCCACATTGACTGAATTAATGAAGCGTAATGTTTTGCCAATTATTAATGAGAATGATACGGTTGCTATTGATGAACTAACCTTTGGAGATAACGACATGCTTTCTGCCCTTGTTAGCGGGTTAATTCATGCAGATTTTTTGATCATGTTAACAGATATAAATGGGTTGTATGATAAAAATCCTAAGCTTGATCCAACGGCTGTTCGCTATGATCGTTTAACAGGGATTACAGACCAAATATTACAGCAAACCAAGCATGAGTCTGGAACGAAATTTGGTACTGGTGGAATGAAATCCAAAATACTTGCAGCTAAGACGGCACTGTCTCTTGGCGTCCGGGTCTTTGTAGGTACAGGAACTGGGGAAAATAAGCTACTTGATATACTGGCTAATCGAGGAGACGGAACATATATCGGGGAGCATTTAACCAATAGTATCCGTAAGCAGAAGCAATGGATAGCCTTTCATTCACCAATATCCGGCAAAATTTATGTTGATCAAGGGGCAAGCGAGGCGATTGTACACAATGGCAAAAGCTTGCTGCCTGCTGGTATCAAATGGATTGATGGAGAGTTTGAAGCAGGCTCTGTCGTAGAGGTAATTTTTAATGAACGTGTGATTGCGAAAGGACAGGTTAATTATTCATCGAAAGCTATGATTTTAGCGAAGGGTGAATCTAGCCAGGTAGCGATGGAGATCACGATGGGAAACAAACCAGAAGTAATTCACCGGGACAAAATGGTATTATTAATGGAGGAGGCTTATCAAAATGAGTGATTTAATAAAAAAGGCAAGTCTAGCAAAAGCAACTACTACGAGCTTAGCAACAAGTACAACGAAAGAAAAAAATGAAGCGCTAGAACTATTATCAAAAGCTTTAAGAGACAAAAAAGAGTTTATTATTGCCGAAAATCAAAAAGATATTGAAAGAGGTCGTGCAAATGGTTTACATGAATCTCTCATCGACCGATTAGTGTTGAACGAAAAACGGATCAAGGATATGGCAGATGCATTACTTCAGCTTGTAGAGTTGGAGGATCCAATTGGGAATGTCTTGGAATCATGGAAGAGACCAAACGATTTGGAAATCGAGAAAGTACGGGTTCCAATTGGAGTGGTCGGGATGATATATGAAGCAAGACCGAATGTTACGATTGATGCTGCTAGCCTTTGCTTAAAAACAGGTAATGCCGTTCTATTAAGAGGAAGCTCATCTGCTATCCATTCCAATACGGCACTCGTGAAAGTGATACATGATGCTCTAAGGCAATCCTCCCTACCAAGTGATGCCGTACAGCTCTTAGAGGACACAAGCCGTGAAACAGCCTCTAAGATGTTTAAGTTAAACGAATATTTAGATGTGCTCATCCCACGTGGTGGTAAAAAATTGATTGATACTGTCGTAGCTAATTCTTCCGTTCCAGTACTTGAAACAGGTGCGGGTAACTGTCATCTATTTATTGATGAAACAGCGAGTAAAAAAATGGCGATTGAAATTGCGATTAATGCGAAAACCCAACGTCCTAGTGTATGTAATGCAATCGAAACGATTCTAGTTCAAAAACAATGGGCGAGTCAATATCTGAAAGATTTACTGTTCGCCTTACAAGAAGCCGGAGTAGAGATCCATGGTGACGAAGTAATAGCTGAAAATAATGATACTGTTACTCTAGCAACAGAAGAAGACTATGAAACAGAATATTTAGATAAGATTGTAGCAATGAAAGTAGTGGATACCGTTGAGGATGCCATTGACCATATTAATCGATACGGTACCAACCATTCGGAAGCAATTATCTCAGAAAATAACGAAAATGTAGTAGCATTTATGAATGAGGTAGATGCAGCGGCAGTATACCATAATGCATCTACGAGATTTACAGATGGCTTTGAATTTGGTTTTGGAGCAGAAATCGGTATTAGTACACAAAAGCTTCATGCAAGAGGACCTATGGGCTTAGAAGCATTAACTTCCACTAAATATTTATTACATGGAAATGGGCAAATTAAGTAGAATTTAAAGAACTCATTTGATAACACTATTCAACTATCTTTTATTTTTATATAATAGGTTGGTAGATAAATCTTGGTAAAAAAAGGAGTAGTAACATGGCAAAAACATTAATCTTTGGTCATAAGAATCCAGATACAGATACCATTTGCTCTGCGATTGCTTATGCAGAATTAAAAAAAGCATTAGGGGAACACGTTGAAGCAGTTAGACTAGGAGAAGTGAATAATGAAACGAGCTTCGCGTTAGATTATTTTAACCAAACTGCACCTAGACTTGTAAACACAGTCGCAAATGAAGTCGGTCAAGTTATACTTGTTGATCATAATGAGAGTCAACAGAGTGTGGACGATATTGATCAAGTCAAAGTAATGGAAGTCATTGATCATCATCGAATTGCTAATTTTGAAACGAAGGATCCTTTATACTATCGTGCGGAACCAGTTGGCTGTACAGCCACCATATTAAATAAATTATATAAAGAGAAGAATGTTGAAATTCAAAAGGAAATAGCAGGATTAATGCTCTCTGCTATCATCTCAGATTCTTTACTATTTAAATCACCTACCTGTACAGACGAAGATGTCCAAGCAGCCAAGGAATTGGCAGAGATTGCCGGAGTAGATGCTGAACGCTTTGGATTAGATATGTTAAAAGCAGGAGCGGATCTAAGTGACAAGTCGCCAACCGAGCTTATTTCTTTAGATGCGAAAGAATTTGATATGAATGGGAATAAAGTTGAGATTGCTCAAGTAAATACTGTAGATGTTAACGACGTTATAGCCATTCGAAGTGAAATAGAACCAGTGATTGAACAGACCGTTGCAGATAAAGGATTAAAATTATTTGTATTTGTCATTACCGACATTTTGAACAATGACTCTGTTGTTCTTGCTGTAGGAGAAGAAGAGCAAAAAGTAGCAGAGGCATTCCAGGTTACATTAGAAAATAAAATCGCAAAATTACCTGGTGTCGTATCACGTAAAAAACAAATTGTGCCACCATTAAACCAAGCATTTTAGTTAAAAAAATAGGGAGAAAAACTCCCTATTTTTTTATGTTGGATGAAAGAGTCTTCTAATTTAAAACAGTCTTCGCTGGTCTAGAGTTTCTCCAAGCTTTCTGATATTGCTGTCATAATCGCGCCAATTGCTTGAATCCAATTTCCGATCGTATTCATCATAGTACTATTTGATCCGGCTTTTGAAGCTAGAGCCTGCATGCTATTCCCAATTGCTTGTAATAGGTTACCATAGGCGTTGTAAACCGTACTGATTTGGAATGAATCCTTTAAGCTATCTGAGAAGGAGATCCCGCTCCCTAATGCTTGAAGTAGATTTCCTTTTATGTTTAATCCTTGTTTTAATTGATTGGATACAGGAAATTTCAATGAGCCGATGACGGTTAGATTACCGATCGATTGGATAGCGTTTCCGACATCAGATAGATCCTTTTGAGATAATTTATCTACTGCTAGTGCATTACCGGTAGCTTGCATCGTATTGCCAACAACTTTTAAGTCTTGGGATATAGTTTGTGATAAACCAAAATGAGGGGTGTTGGCAATGGCAGAAAGGATGGTTCCAATTGCTTGAATCCAGCCTCCGAAAAGCTCTTTATCCTCTTTACTCATACTCTTTCCCCTTTTCTAATTGAATTTTTCCGATCTACCTCTTATCTTCTACTATGGTATGTAACCATGAAAAATTAGATTGTACATCTATAATAATCAGAGAAATTTATAAAAAGGGTTGAATATGATAACGCATTCAAATAAGATAGAATTACTACTAGTAAAAACATAAGTAAAATTTTACTTGTGTAGCTTAGGGGGATTAACATGGTCCAAAATATACAAGAAGTAATGCCACATATAGCGTTTGGTGGAGATTACAATCCTGAACAGTGGGACGAAAAAACATGGCTAGAAGATGCTCAATTGATGAAGGAGGCAGGTGTGAATCTTGTCTCTGTTGCGATCTTTAGTTGGTCCGTACTGGAACGAGAAGAAGGTCAATTTGATTTTAGCTGGTTAGACCGTGTTTTAGAAATTTTGCATGAACATGGGATTGGTGTTGCGCTTGCTACAGCTACTGCTTCCCCGCCAGCATGGCTATCAAAAAAATATCCAGAAATTTTAGCCGTGCAAGAGAATGGTGTACCTTATCAAGTTGGGTCAAGACAGCAATATTCTCCGAATAGTAAGCGCTTTAAGCTAGCGATAAGACGATTAGTGGAGGAACTGGCAGAACGATATAAACACCATCCCGCTCTTAAAATGTGGCATATTAACAATGAATATGGGTGTCACCTTTCCGAATGCTATAGTGATGAAAGTCTAGATGCATTCCGTCAATGGCTTAAAAAGCGATATGTATCGATTGATCAATTGAACCAAAAGTGGGGAACTGCCTTCTGGAGTCAACGTTATAACCATTGGGATGAAATTCAATTTCCAGTGAATCTACCAACCTTTTATAATCCTAGTCAAAAGCTAGATTATAAAAGGTTTATGGATGACGCTATTTTTGATCTGTATTTACTAGAAAAAGAAATATTAAGAGAAAAAACTCCTGAAATGCCAGTTTTCACAAATTTTATGTATGAATTTAAACCATTAAATTATTTTAAATGGGCAAAAGAAACGGATTTAGTAACATGGGATTCTTATCCGGATCCTAGGGAGGGTAGACCATTTCGTCATGCCATGCACCATGATTTAATGCGTAGCTTAAAAGATGGTGCACCATTTTACTTAATGGAGCAGGTTACTTCTCATGTGAATTGGAGAGATATTAATTTGACCAAAAAACCAGGTGAAATGCGTCTATGGAGCTATTCTACTGTGGCACGTGGTGGAGATGGTATAATGTACTTCCAATGGCGTCAAGGTAGAACAGGTGCGGAAAAGTTCCATGGTGCAATGGTACCTCATTCCAATAATCCTAAAAGCAGAACATATCAAGAAGTGAAGCAATTAGGTAATGAATTGAAAAAATTAGATGCCTTAGTCGGTGCAGAAGTAAAAGCTAGAGTCGCGATTATTTTCGATTGGGAAAATTGGTGGGCTGTGGAATTGGAAGGAAAGCCACATAATCAATTATCATATTTGAATCAGGTTTATGCCTATTACAAATTTTTCTACGATAATAATATTGCGGTAGATTTTGTAACACCAATGGCCAATCTAAAGAAATATTCGCTAGTCCTAGCTCCAATGCTTTATATGGTGAAGACAGGATATAGAGAGAATCTCGAGCGCTTTGTCGACGATGGCGGCACACTCCTTGTTACGTTTTTTAGTGGTATAGCGGATGAACAGGATCATATCCATTTAGGAGGATATCCTGCACCATTTCGAAAATTGCTCGGGTTGACAGTAGAAGAATTCGCACCAATGGCAATGGAAGAATCCAATAGTATTGTCGCCAATGGTCAACATGCAACAGTAACTACATGGGCAGATATTATTACATTGGAAGGGGCGAAATCTCTAGCTCACTTTAAGGAAAATTGGTATGCTGGAAAGCCAGCTATAACGACCAATAGGTTTGGTCAAGGCACAGCTATTTATATTGGGACAAGTCTTGAGGAGGATTATTTACATCATTTTCTTAAGGGTGTAACCCAACAATTAAAGATAGACGCACCGTTAGAAGCTCCGAAAGGTGTTGAAGTGGTCGAAAGAGTAAAAGGTAACAAGCAATTCCTCTTTTTATTAAACCATCTAGAGGAACCGGTTAATCTATTATTAGATACTGCAAAAACATATCAAAATGGGTTAACAAAGGAAAAAGTAAAGAACGAAATAACGATAAATAAGAAAGATGTGGTCATTTTAGTAACGGATTGAGAGCCTTCTCGTGTAAAATTATTTTCTATTTCCTTTCTTTATGTTAGTATTATTCTAACAATTGAAGTAGGAAGGGTTCGTATTATGAGTACAAAAGTTAATCCAATCCAAGTGAGAGATATCATTATTGCAAATCAAGTATTAAAGGATGTAGTCATCAAAACACCATTACAATTAGACAGTATTTTATCAGAAAAATATCAGTGCAATGTTTATTTAAAGCGAGAGGACTTACAAGTAGTTCGTTCCTTTAAAATTCGTGGTGCATACAATTTAATGCAAGGTTTATCTAAGGAAGAATTAGCAAATGGTGTGGTATGTGCCAGTGCAGGTAATCATGCGCAAGGTGTTGCCTACTCCTGTAAAGCGTTAGGAGTAAAAGGGGTCATTTTTATGCCAAGCACTACGCCTAGACAAAAGGTAAATCGTGTTGAATTCTTTGGTGGGGAATTTGTAGAAATTAGATTAACTGGTGATACATTTGATGATTCCTTCGATGAAGCAATGGCATACTGTAATGAACACAATGCTTCTTTTATTCACCCATTCAATGATACGAGAACCATCACTGGGCAAGGAACGATTGGCTTAGAAATACTCGACAGCATGGAAGAGCCAATCTCCCACGTATTTATGGCTGTAGGTGGTGGGGGATTAATTTCTGGTGTAGGTTCCTACATAAATAGCATTAGTCCTGACACTAAAATTATTGGGGTAGAGCCTGAGGGTGCTGCATCGATGAAGGAAGCACTGAAAAAAGGAGAAGTTGTTAAGCTAAACAAAATTGATAAATTTGTTGATGGGGCAAGTGTGAAACAAGTCGGTGATATCACCTATGACATTGCAAAGGAATTTATCGATGATATTGCCATAATCCCAGAAGGGAAGCTCTGCACGACATTGCTCGACCTATATAATGAAAATGCCATTGTAGCCGAACCAGCTGGTGCTTTACCGATATCAGCACTCGATTATTATAAGGATGAAATAAAAGGAAAGAATGTCGTCTGTATCGTAAGTGGTGGAAATAACGATATCGATCGGATGCAGGAATTTAAGGAAAGATCGATGATATACGAAGGATACAAGCATTATTTTATTGTTAATTTCCCACAAAGAGCGGGTGCTTTGCGAGAATTTATGGAAAAGGTACTTGGAGAAAATGACGATATTACAAGATTTGAATATACGAAAAAAAACAATCGGGATAAAGGCCCTGTGTTAGTTGGCATTGAATTAAACCGTTCAGAGGATTATTATGCTTTATTATCTAGAATGGAGCAAAATGGTTTTACCTATATCGAAATAAACAAGGATGAACAGCTCTTTCATTTACTAATTTGAGGGAAAGGAAGCAGAATTTCTGCTTCCTTCTTACATATAGAGCTAGAGACGTTTCGAGAGGCAAAGGGTGATTGATAATGGAAGGAATCTTCAAAAAGTTAATGGAAGAAACCGAAGAAGAACGCTCGATTTTGAGAGGAAATCAAAGCATCAACAAAGCAATTTATACCAATTTAACCTCCGACTTCGTAATACAGAGCGAGAAGTTCCTAAAAGATGATCTCATCATGATTCGAAAGCATCCAAGATATATTGATTTCCCTAAACATTCCCATGACTATATTGAAATGAATTACGTCTATCATGGCGAATTTTTTCAAAAGGTTGCGGATCAGCCAATTCGACTAAAAAAGGGAGAAATCCTATTGCTTAATCAGCATATTGAGCATGAACTGAAGGCATGCAAGAAAGAAGATATTATTATTAACTTTATCATTCATCCGGCATTCTTTGATTATATTGTAACCAATTTATCTACGGGTTTTATTCAGAACCAGATGCTACAATTTTTAGTAAACAGCATGTTTGATTTTAATCAAAAGGGAGAATTCCTGTATTATCCCGTTTCCGATTCAAATCGAATTCAAGACATTATGAATCAATTGCTGTTGGAAATGATGAACCAATCATTGTTAGCAAAATCAAAGATTAAGTTTCTAATGGGACTCCTCATTATTGAATTGATCGAACAAAAAAAGAACCAAACGGCTACTCCGATCAAAAATGAACAACATTCTTTTTTGAATGATGTATTCCTATACATTGAGGAAAATTATCGAGATGCCAACCTTCAATCATTAGCCACCAAATTTAATCAAAATGTTTATTGGGTAAGTAGACTAATAAAGCAATTGACCAACCAAAATTTTAAAGATCTAGTTCAAGAAAAACGATTATTAGTCACCAAAAACCTACTCTTATACACCGATTTATCTATGCAGGCCATTGCGGAGGAAGTAGGGTATGAAAATGTTAGCTATTTCTATCGAATTTTCAAGCAAAAATATGGCATGACCCCAAGAGCATATAAATTAGAACTAATGAAAACAGAATAACACTATGGTTTTAAAACAACCTTGATGCATTGATCTTCTTTATTTTGAAACATTTGATAGCCTTTTGTGGCATCATCTAATGGGAGCTTATGTGTAATCATTTCGCTAGGATTAATTTTACCATTTACCAATTGTTCATAAATAGTAGACATATATGCCCGAGCATGGGCTTGCCCCATTTTAAGTTGAATATTTCTCGAGAAAAATGCTCCAAGTGGAAAAGCGTTGTAGTTCCCACCATAAACTCCCGTAAGTTGTACCGTTCCACATTTTTTGATTGCCTTGGTTGCTATTTGAATTGGTCCAAGTGTTCCCCCTTGAAGTTTAAATTTTTGCTCCATAAATTCTAATGGTGATTTTTTACCATCCATCCCCACACAATCAATGACTTTATCTGCGCCCCCTTTGGTGATCTCTTTTAGGTATTCTCCCATGTCTTCATATTGGGTGAAATCATAGGTTTCACAGTTATTCCATTTTTTTGCAAACGCGAGTCGGTAGGGGATATAATCCACGGCAATGACTCTTTCTGCTCCCTTTTTCCAAGCAAATTGTTGTGTCATCAGCCCGACAGGCCCACAACCTAATACGATAACGGTATCTCCTGGCTTCACCTCTGCATTTTCGATGCTCCAATAGGCGGTTGGTAAAACATCTGATAGCAGTAGCAGAGATTCATCCTCCACCTCACAGTCCTCTGGTATGATAAATGGAGTATAATTTCCAAAAGGAATACGCAAATACTCTGCTTGTCCCCCAGGATAATTTCCAAACTTCTCAGAATAACCTAAATATCCACCAGAATCATAATGTGGGTTTGCTTCGTCACATTGGCTCTCATGATGATTTTGACAATATGGACATTTTCCGCATGCCATTGTAAAAGGAACAACGACACGATCCCCAACTTTCACCTTCGTTACCTTCGGTCCAATCTCCTCCACGATTCCCATCGGCTCATGACCGATCTGGTAACCAATAGGAAGAGGAAAGTTCCCTTGATATAAATGTAAGTCTGATCCACAAATTGCGGTGGAAGTAATGCGAATAATCACATCTTCTGGATCTTGAATCGTTGGAAATGCTACTTTCTTCACCATTACTGCATATTTTCCTTGGTAAGTTACTGCCTTCATCGATCTCATCTCCTAAACTATTTCATATTGTGTTTAAACTGCTACATTACACGAAAAATATTCATCTATCGGAAAAAATTGCACTTGCAAAAATGGACAATAAATAAATAATTTACGTTATATTATTTTGTTTTCTTATGCTATAACATATAAATTATTAACCGCTTACATAAGGGGAGGGATAATGTGCAAAAATGTAATCTAGCTGTAGATATTGGTGCATCAAGTGGTAGAGTCATAGCAGGCTATTTAGCTAATGGTAAACTAAAGCTTGATGAAATCCACCGTTTTGATAATGGAATGGAAATGAAAAATGGTCATTTGTGCTGGGATATTGATGGCTTATATCAAGAATTGGTTATTGGATTAAGAAAAAGTGTACAAAAAAATTACCAACCGACAACAATTGGTATTGATACTTGGGCAGTAGATTTTGTTCTGTTGGACAAAGAAAAAAATCGTATCACGGATTTCGTCGCTTATCGTGATCATCGCACAGATGGCGTAATGGATGACATTCTTAAAATCCTTGACCGAAGGAAGCTTTATCAACAAACAGGGATTCAATTTCAACCATTTAACACCATTTATCAATTATATGCATTTAAAAAAGAGAACCCTGAGTTAATGGAGAAAGCAAAGCACTTTCTCATGATACCGGATTATTTGAATTATTTACTAACAGGTACGTTATCAAATGAATATACCAATGCAACATCCACGCAGTTGTTATCCGCAAACAGCAAAACATGGAATCAATCAATAGCTGAAGCATTAGATATTCCTCTTGAGTTGTTTTTAGAGCCTAAAATGCCTATGCAAACACTAGGGTATTTAAAGCCAGAGCTCCAAAAAGATATAGGATTCGATGTGAAGGTTGTCTTACCTGGTACGCATGATACGGCTTCTGCTGTTGTTGCTGTACCAAATGATGAGTCGATTTATATTAGTTCAGGAACTTGGTCCTTAATTGGCGTAGAGCATGATACACCGATTACTAGTGAACAAGCGATGAGGTACAATTTTACCAATGAAGGCGGTGTGTATGAAAATATCCGCTTTTTAAAGAACATTATGGGCATGTGGATGATTCAAGAAGTAAAGAAGGAACTAAAAGATCAATACAGCTTTCAAGAATTTGTGGATCTAGCGTATCAATTGAAAGCGTTTGATTCCATTGTCGATGTCAATGACGAACGTTTTTTAAGTCCTAAAAGCATGATTCATTCCATTCAAACATTTTGTCAGGAAACGAATCAAGCCATTCCGCATTCACCTGCTGAACTAGCTGTTTGTATTTTCAATAGTCTTGTTAAAAGCTATCAACAAGCAGTGAAGGAAATCGAGGAAATGACAGGAAAGAAATATGCATCCATTAATATCATTGGTGGTGGAAGTAAAAACCAATATATGAACGAGCAATTAGCTAAAGCAACTGGTAAAGCTGTTTACACAGGTCCGACTGAAGCAACGGCTATTGGAAATCTGATCGCACAAATGCATACTACAGGAGAGATCGATTCCAGAGAAACGTCAAAATTAATGATCAATCGTTCCTTTGAGATTCAAAAATATTTAATACGAGGTGAGAAAAATGAGTATCAGAGATAATTTTAAAAGCGCAAAAAAACAATATGAAAAATGGGGGATTTCCGTAGAAGATGCCTTCGAGAAGGTTAAAAAGGTTCCCGTATCTATCCATTGCTGGCAGGGTGATGATATCGGAGGATTTGAAGTGAATCAACAAGAATTGTCAGGGGGAATTGATGTGACTGGTAATTATCCAGGTAAGGCAACAACTCCTGAGGAATTACGAAGCGATTTAGAAAAAGCCTTGTCCCTGATCCCGGGAAAACATCGGATAAACCTACACGCCATTTATGCAGAAACTGAGGGAGAAGTGGTCGACCGTGACGCTTTAGAACCAAAACATTTTCAAAATTGGGTGGATTGGGCAAAGGAGCATGAACTTGGATTGGATTTCAATCCTACCCTATTCTCTCATCCTATGGCAGAGGATGGTCTAACACTTGCACATCCAGATAAAGAAGTGCGTGATTTTTGGATTAGACATTGTATTCAATCACGAAAGATTGCTGCCTATTTCGGAAAAGAACTCGGTACCCAAGCTTTAACAAATATTTGGATTCCAGATGGTTATAAAGACATTCCAAGTGATCGCTTAACACCAAGACAACGTTTAAAGGATTCTTTAGATGAAATTTTTTCCGTAGAGATCAATGAATCACACAACGTTGATGCCGTAGAGAGCAAGCTTTTTGGTATTGGTTCAGAGGCATATGTAGTTGGTTCCCACGAATTTTATATGGGATATGCCTTGAAAAATAATAAATTATGCTTATTGGATACAGGACATTATCATCCAACAGAAATGGTCTCCAATAAAATATCAGCAATGTTGCTATACAGTGATAAGCTTGCCTTACACGTATCCCGTCCTGTTCGCTGGGATAGTGACCATGTCGTCATATTCGATGATGAGTTAAGAGAAATTGGTCTAGAAATAGTACGAAATAACGCATTGGATAAAGTAATGATTGGCTTAGATTTCTTTGATGCTAGTATTAACCGTGTAGCGGCATGGACAATTGGTACAAGAAATATGATTAAGGCATTACTATATGCAAGTCTTTTACCAAATGAAAAATTAAAAGAACTACAGGAAAAGGGAAATTTCACTGATCGTTTAGCTTTAATGGAAGAGTTTAAAACTTATCCTTTTGGTGCGATTTGGGATTATTACTGTGAGATGCAAGGTGTACCTGTACAAGAAAACTGGTTAGATGAAGTAAAGACATATGAACAATCAGTCTTAGCAAAAAGAGAGGCATAAGATAGACCTCATCTAATTTATTTTTATTTGTTTGTGTTGATTTATCTTTGTTTTATAGTATAATTAAAACAGAAACACATCGAAAACCAAACAAAACAAAGATAAGGGAAGAGGAGGAATTAGATTGGTGCAAAATAAATGGGATGAAACAAAAGCTAACGACTTAAATGGTTTAGAATCATTGGTCTATCGGTCTAACCTGTTAGGTTCTGATCGTTCTGTTGTTAATATTGGTGGTGGAAATACTTCAACGAAGACAATTGAAAAGGATTTTAAAGGTGACGATATCGAAGTAATGTGGGTAAAGGGTAGTGGATCAGACCTTGCCTCCATGAAAGCTGCTAACTTTACTGGTTTAAAGCTAGATGATATCCGACCACTGCTTGAAAGGGATACGATGTCGGATGAAGAGATGGTGGAATATCTTTCCCACTGTATGATCGATGCAAAACACCCAAGATCTTCTATCGAAACACTGTTACATGCTTTTTTACCCTTTAAGCAAGTAGACCATACTCATCCAGATGCGATTATTAGTATCGCTTGCGCAGATAATGGGCAGGAGATTGCAAAGGAAATTTACGGAGACCGTTTTGTATGGGTTCCATATATTCGTCCAGGCTTCCAATTGTCTAAAATGATAGCGGAGGGTGTACAAAATAATCCGAATGCAGAGCTTGTCATAATGGAAAAACACGGGCTTGTGACATGGGGCGAAACATCGAAAGAGAGCTATGATAAAACAATTGCTATTATTAACGAAGCCGAGACATATATTGAAGAACAAAAAGCAGGAAAAAGTTTATTTGGTGGAGCGAAATACGACACTCTAGCAGAAGAAGAGAGAAAAAACATCTTTGCCGAAGTATTACCAGTTATTCGTGGACAAGTGAGTAAAGATAAGAAAATGCTTGCAACCTATACCGATGACGATAAGGTGTTAGAGTTTGTGAACAGTCACGATGCGAAAGAACTGTCTCAAATAGGTGCTGCATGCCCTGATCATTTAGTTCATACAAAACGTGTTCCTCTCTATATTGATTGGAATCCTCAGGTAGAGAATGCTGAAAGCTTAAAAGAAAAAATTAAAGAAGGTTTAGCAGTCTACCAGGAGGAATATGTTGCCTATTTTGAAAGAAATAAAAGTGAAGGTGATCAAATTGTGGAAACCGCACCACGTATCATTTTGATTCCAGGTCTTGGGATGGTGAATACAGGAAAAAGCTGGTCAGCAGCTAATATTAGCGAACAGCTATATCACCGAGCAATTGCTGTAATGAGTGGTGCGACCGTCTTAGGTAATTTTGTTTCATTAAATGAAGAGGAATCTTACTTAATTGAGTACTGGCCATTAGAGCTTTATAAGCTTAGCTTGGCCCCACCAGAGGCAGAATTTTCTCGTCAAGTAGCTTTTGTTACTGGTGGTGCTGGTGGTATCGGTACAGCAACGGCTTATCGTTTATTAGAGGAAGGGGCACATGTTGTTGTAGCAGATATTAATTTAGAAGGTGCCCAAGAGCTTGTGAAAAATGTAAACAGCCAGTATGGGGAAAATCGTGCATTTGCGGTGAAGATGGATGTAACAAAAGAAGAGGAAGTTCAAAAAGGTATTCGTGATTCGATCCTTCAATATGGTGGTTTAGATATTCTTGTAAACAATGCAGGTCTGGCAAGCTCCAGTCCATTCGAAGAAACGACGATGGATCAATGGAACTTGAATATAAATGTTCTAGTCACTGGTTATTTCTTAGTGGCAAGAGAAGTGTTTAAGTTAATGAAGAACCAAGAAATAGGCGGGAATATGGTCTTTATTGGATCCAAAAATTCCATTTATGCAGGAAAAAATGCAGCAGCATACAGCACGGCAAAGGCTGCAGAAGTTCACTTAGCGAGAACAGTAGCTGCAGATGGTGGAGCATTGGGCATCCGTGTTAATTCCGTATTACCTGATGCTGTCATTCGTGGTTCTAAAATCTGGGATTCTTCGTGGAAGAAAGAGCGTGCTTCCTCTTATGGAATTGGCACAGATGACTTGGAAGAACACTATCGCAAACGAACAATTCTAAATGTAAATATTTTACCAGAGGATATCGCAGAATCTGTTGCATTCTTAGCATCATCCAAGGCAGCAAAAACTACTGGATGTATGGTCACTGTTGATGGCGGAGTTGCTGCAGCATTTACGAGATAATATTGGTGAAGTTTTGGTAGGATAAACTCTTTCATAAGGGTTTATCCTTTCTACTATATCAGATAAAAGAATGATAGAATAGAAAGATAAGATTATGGATTGGTATCATCTAAAAGGGGCGTTGAAAATGAAGGTATCCTTTTTTATTACATGCCTAGGAGACATTTTTTATGTGAATGCAGGCAAAGCAGCTGTTGAGTTATTAGAAAGGCTTGGATGTGAGATTGATTTTCCAAGAGCGCAGACTTGCTGTGGCCAGCCGGCATACAATAGTGGCTATCGGAAAGAAACGATAGAGGTGGCAAAGCATCTAATTGAGACCTTTGATCATTCAGAGTATGTAGTGGGGATTTCGGGGTCTTGTGTTTACATGATACATGAATATGTTCATTTATTTGAAGATGGATCCGAATGGCAAAAACGAGCGATCGATTTAAAGAATAAAACCTATGAATTCACCCAATTTATCGTCGATGTATTGGGTATTGAAGACGTGGGGGCAAGCTATCAAGCTGTTGCAACCTATCACACTTCTTGTCATATGACTAGATTGTTAGGCGTCAAGGAAGCTCCCTTTAAATTATTGAGTAATGTAAAAGGATTGAAATTAGTAGATTTACCGAATCGTCAGGATTGCTGTGGATTCGGAGGTACTTTTTCCGTAAAGATGTCGAACATTTCAGAGCAAATGGTTGATGAAAAAGTTTCCCATATTCAAGAGACGGAGGCTGACCTTTTACTAGGTGCTGATGGAAGCTGTCTCATGAATATAGGCGGTCGTTTGACACGGAAAGGTATCCCAGTAAAAGTAAAACATATTGCCGAAATCTTAAACAGCAGAGGTGAAGCATAATGCCTATGCATATAGGAGAAAAGGATTTTAAAGCAAGGGTATCAAAAGGTTTACAAGATGATTTTATGCGAGGTGCTGTTCGGTCTGCACAAGGAAGATTACAAAATAACCGAGCTAACGCTGCAGAAGAATTAGGTGATTGGGAAGAGTGGAGAACACTTGGACAGCAAATTCGTCAGCATACTGTCGAACATTTAGACTATTATTTACATCAATTAAGTGAGAAGGTTGCAGAGCTAGGTGGACACGTTTTCTTCGCAGAGACTGGCGAAGAAGCAAATGCGTATATACAGCAGGTTGCCAAAGATAAAAACGCCAAAAAAATCGCCAAATCAAAATCAATGGTGACAGAAGAAATTTCCATGAATGATGCGTTAGAAGATATAGGGTGTGAAGTGATTGAAACAGATTTAGGTGAGTATATTTTACAAATTGACGACCATGATCCACCTTCTCATATCGTCGCACCAGCACTGCATAAAAATAAAGAGCAAATCAGAGATGTATTTCACGAACGATTAGGCTATGCTAAAACAGAACAACCAGAAGAGCTTGCATTATTTGCGCGGGAGAAATTAAGAGAAGAATTTTTGTCAGCAGATATAGGAATAACCGGCTGTAACTTTGCTGTAGCAGAATCTGGTTCCTTTGCTCTCGTTACTAATGAAGGAAATGCTAGAATGGTTTCCACCTTGCCAAAAACGCAAATAACCGTAATGGGGATGGAACGTATTGTTCCAGGCTGGGAAGAACTAGATATTGTCGTGAGTCTACTCACTCGAGCAGCGGTAGGTCAAAAGCTAACGAGTTATATTACAGCACTGACAGGGCCGAAACAAATTGGAGAAGCAGATGGACCAGAGGAGTTTCATCTCGTTATCGTTGACAATGGCAGATCTAGAATATTAGGAACAGAATTCCAAGAAGCACTGCATTGTATCCGTTGTGCAGCTTGTATTAACGTTTGTCCTGTTTATCGTCATGTTGGTGGTCATGCCTATGGATCGATTTATCCTGGACCGATTGGAGCCGTTCTATCTCCTCTGTTATCAGACTATGATGAATACAAAGAATTGCCTTATGCTTCCTCTTTATGTGGAGCCTGTACAGAAGTTTGTCCAGTTAAAATTCCGCTACATGAACAACTGATCATGCACCGACGTAAAATCGTCGAAGATGAGAAAAAATCAACGCTTTCGGAACGTCTTGCAATGAAAGGGTTTGAGCAAATCGTTCAATCCGCTAATTTATATCGAACAGCAACAAAGATGGCACCATTCTTAACGACGCCATTTTCAAAGAATAATGTCATTTCGAAGGGACCAGGTCCATTGCGATATTGGACCGATGCTAGAGATTTACCCCAACCAACACAAGAAAGATTTCGTGATTGGTTTAAGCAGCGAAGTGAACGAGGTGATAGTGAATGAGCAAGGGTACGATAACGAATAGAGGAAAGTTTTTGAAGAATATTAGAGGTAAAATTGGTGGCATTTCTCCCGATAAGCCAGTAGAAAAACCAGACTGGACGGTAAATCCACAAAGAAGGGTAATGAAAGATTTTGATCAGGACCAATTAGTCGAGGTATTAGACAAACAATGTCACCATATTCATACTGACTTTTTTTTGACTAATAGTGAATCCTTACAGGAAACACTTGATCAAGTGCTAGCATCGTATCAAACAAGATCGATTGTCTATTCTTCTGACAATCGTTTTCATACGTATCAGCTTCCTGAATTTTTCAAGAATTTTGCTAAAAAACCAGAACATGAAGTGTTTAAATGGAATGATGAAAATAGCGAGGAGTCCATTTCATTTTCGGAGCGTGCAGATGTGGGGATTACCTTTAGTGACATAACATTGGCGGAATCTGGTACCATTGTTTTATTTAATAGGAAAGGACAAGGACGTTCGGTGAGTCTATTGCCAAGAGATTATATTGCGATTGTCCCTAAATCAACCATCGTCCCTAGGATGACGCAGGCAACTGATTATGTACATCAACAAGTTGAGAAGGGTGAGGAGATTTCTTCCTGTATTAATTTCATCACAGGACCGAGTAACAGCGCAGATATTGAAATGAATCTTGTTGTTGGTGTTCATGGACCGATACGAGCTGCTTATATTGTCGTTGAGGATAAGTAAGAGAAAAGCGAAGAAGACATAACTAAATAGGAATAAGAAAAATCCATGCAAATTTCTGACAGATCGCAGTTTCACAAGATAAAGACCATTATGAGAGCGCGGCTCTTGTATTTTGGTCTTTATTCGTATGATAAAGACCATTATGAGAGCACGGCTCTTGTATTTTGGCCTTTATTCGTATGATAAAGACCATTATGAGAGCACGTCTCTTGCATTTTGGCCTTTATACCTTTTATAAAGACCATTTTGAGAACTAGACTTTCAGTGTTTTGTCTTTATTCGCTCTTCAAAAGACGAAAGCTCCCGTGGAAAACAGTATGAGTAGTTAACAAATCGTTGCACCTGACTGAAAAATTTTACTTGAGCAGATATTGACTGATGCCCTATGGATAAAGCAATGTATTTTGACAGAGCGGTTTCCGTGCTTAATATTCGGATTTTACTTCTTTCCTACACGTTTGTTCAAGCCCTATTTCTTTTAGCGAAAATGAGCATGTTTATTGTGAAGATTCTAAATATCTTGGTATGATAAAGCGTAGAAGTTGGGAGGACTTGCAGGATGAAAATTTATCAAAATATGACAGAGTTAATTGGTCAAACACCAATGGTAAAGCTTAATAAAATGGTTCCAGATAATATAGCAGAAGTATATGTTAAATTAGAGATGTTTAACCCATCAAGAAGTGTAAAGGACCGTGCCGCATACAACATGATAGTAGAAGCAGAAAAAGCGGGATTATTATCTGAAAATGCTACGATCATTGAGCCAACAAGCGGCAACACAGGTATTGGTCTAGCGATGACAGCAGCAGCAAAAGGATATCAGGCAATACTCGTTATGCCTGATAATATGACGAAAGAAAGAATAAACATTCTCAAAGCATTTGGTGCTCAGGTAGTTCTAACGCCTAGTGAAGAGAAAATGCCTGGTGCCATTAAGAGAGCAAAAGAATTATTAGAGCAAATTCCTAATAGCTTTATGCCACAACAATTTGAAAATCATGCCAATCCTGATATCCATCGAAAGACTACCGCTTTAGAAATCCTCGACCAAATGGAGGGCCAGTTTGACGGTTTTGTTGCTACTGCAGGAACAGGTGGCACGATCACCGGAACAGGGGAAACCTTGAAGGAAAAACTACCGAATATACATGTAGCTGTAGCTGAGCCCAAAGGTTCACCTGTATTATCCGGAGGAAAACCAGGAAAACATAAATTAGTCGGAACAAGTCCAGGATTTATACCAGAAATATTGAATACTTCTGTTTATGATGAGATTATTCAAGTTAGTGACGAAGATGCATTACAAACCTTTAAGAAGCTAGCAAAAGAAGAGGGGATATTTGTAGGACCATCTGCAGGAGCTGCTGTATTCGCTGCGATGCAAGTAGCTCAAAAATTAGGGAAAGGTAAAAAAGTCGTCTGTATCGCCCCAGACACTGGTGAAAGATACTTAAGTATGAATTTAATATAAGGATTCGTAGTACAGACAAAGTAGTCTGTACTATTTTTTTAGCAATTCTTTATAGGCATAGAGCACATTTCTTTTCAGACATTCTATTAGTTTTCCTTATACAACCTTTTCTCATTATTAAAAGTCAACTAGTAATAGAAGAAAAATTGGAGAAATGTACTATTTATCCTGCTCATGCATAAAATAGGAATTAGCAAATGGAAAAATTAGGGGATGGGATATTTTACATTTCTTCTTTGGTGGAAAGGTTGTGAATAATTTGGAGAAAGAAGCATTAGGTTTTTCAATCCTTATAGGTATTCTCCTCCTATTCATATTATATGTTTACATCCAGAGCTGGAGAAGTTTCCGTAATAAAGAGGATAACCGATTCAATGAAAACCTCTATCAATATCGAAAAACACTTTATTTTTTATTTGTATTATGTCTAGGAATTCTATGGATCGTTCAAATTCTATCAATTAAAGATTGGCAGACACTATTAATCCTTGCTGTAATAGTTGTTTTTATCGATATATCGGTATTTTCTACACCTACCATTAAAAAAATCTGGAGAACAGAATTTCAAGCCTTCGACCCATTAAAAAGCTATATACAAGAAAATAGTTTGTTAGAAGAAAGACAGAAGGATAAGTTAAATTATTTTTCGCAATTGATTCAAATTGCTCCTTTAATCAAATCAGATATTGACAGTAGAGACTTAGAATTCTCAGAAGCATTAAGCATCTTTTTGAGCTATTATGCGGAAGCCTTTGGTCTACGTATTCATTTATATCAAGTGGAAGCAAATCGACAAAACGAAGAGCAGCCATATGAAACGATTGACCTGTTCATTGAAACCATACAAATCATTAAACAAACTCATACATTAGATTGGAGTACCATGCCAGATAACCTAGTGAAACCTGATGAAACCGCTTCAAGTGAAACGATAGTTATTGAAACCTTATGGAATGGGGATATTGTAGCATTAGATCGAGAAGAGAAGCATGGGAAAGGAATGGCTCACCTATGTCCGGTATTTGTTGGTGAGGATGAGATATTTCTTCTATTTATCGAGGAGCATCATCAAAGAGTGTATGAAATGGACGCCTTGTTTTTAACGAATCTAGCTTGTTTGTTTTGTTTTTTTGAAAAACAAAATGAATAAAGAGGTAATATTTGATGTGATTCCTCCGTAAAATGATGAAGAGTATTTTAAAACGAGAAAATAAACAGTGGCGGAGGAGGAATTTTGTGATTCAGACAGTAATGGAATTTAGGCCCCAAAAAAATCAAGAAAAGGAACAAATAACACAGAAATCGAATACATTATTACCAACACCAATACGTGATATTTTACATCATAGAAAATCACCGATTACAAAATTATCAGAGTCATCTAAGACTAGGTATACGAAAGATTTGGAAGAATTAAGGAAAAAGGCTTTAAAGCAATTGTAATCTGAGTGCCTTGCTTCCATAGATGACTTTATGAATATGAATTAAATGGTAGGTGATGGATGAGGAGAGATGGTAATTAATGTCAGAAGAAAAGAAAAAAAGCCCCTATCTCATCAAAACAAGTAATATCCAGAAAGTTACTCAATGGAAAGGGAAGTCTCGTGAGGAGAAAAGACATCAGGATATGTTAAGTAAAATAAAAAAACTACAAAAGAACAATCAATCTTTTTCTTAGGCTATAGGTTTATTGATTAGGCAATTATATTTTATTCTTTAAAAAGTAGGTCTCTATCTCCGGCTATTATAAAGCTAGCTAAATAGAGATCTATTTTATTTTTTATGGTGATAATAAAGCTACGACTATCACCAATTGGGTGATAGTCGTTGGATAGTTAGGCATTAATACTGGAAGATTAACCTATCAACATTCAGTAAGCAGATGTAGAATAGAGGGTATCCAGACGAAGACATCGTGATTACTACCAAGGTAGCGCTTCAGATTAATACGGGCCATAAGGTCCATACGGGCCATATGGTGGATAAGGTGTTGGTCCATAATATGGCGGATATGGTGGATATGCATAAGGATATGGTCTTGGCGGGCCATCAATTAATTCTCCACCTAAAAAGCCCAATCCAAAGCCTAATAATCCAGCACCTAACGGTCCAAACCCTGGTCCTGGTCCAAAAAATCGTTGATCATGTTCAGGATAGTGATAACCTTGATGAAGAGGTTCTTGAAATCCATGTGGATGCATGATGGATGCTCCTTTCCTAAGCAATTATCGTACTGATAGTAGCCTATGCTTAAAGGAGAAATGTGAAAGGGATATTCACCCAGATTTTAAGAAAATTTTAGGCTATTTCCTAAAATTACTTTTCCATGTAAAATAGAACTAGTAGAGTATACAAATCAAAATATGATTGTCGATTACGTTTGTAAGCAGATGTTTTTCGGTGATTTATGGTTGATATGCATGCGTTAAATTAGAAAGGATGAGATTGATGTTTCTGAAAACAAAAGAAGAAATCAATTGGAAAGATGATTCATTACATGAAGATTGTCCAAGCTTAACACCATATTTCTTAAAAGACAAACGAAAGGCTCCAATTATTGTAGTTATTCCTGGAGGTGGGTATGGACATCGTGCTTATCATGAAGGGGTGCCGGTAGCAGAATGGTTAAATAAAAACGGCTATCACGCCTATGTTTTACGGTATAATGTAGCCCCTATAAAAGATCAAGAAGTCATCTATAAGTCCAAATATGCGATCCAATATGCACGTTACTATGCGGAATCGAAAGGAATCAAAGGGCAAAAGTTAGGAGTTCTAGGCTTTTCTGCAGGAGGACATTTAGCCGCAATGATAAGTAATGACTTTGATGAGGCAAAAGAAGATAGTAATGATCCAGTTTTACGATATACATCAAGACCTGATTTTCATCTACTCTGCTATCCAGTTATTTCGATGGGGGATTATACACATGAAGGAAGTAAGAATAATCTATTAGGAGAAAATCCTGAGGAAGCATTAGTACTTAATCACTCTTGTGAAAGGTTGGTAACCTCTCAAACCTCACCAGCGTTTATTTGGTCTACTGCAAATGATCAAGCAGTTCCAGTGATGAACAGTTTATTATATGCGCAAGCACTCCAAGAGCATCAGATAGAATATGATCTACATATTTATCAAGATGGAAGACATGGCCTTGGTTTAGCGGATGATCAATTCCATACAATAAATTGGAAAGAAGAATGTATTAGTTGGCTTGATACATACATAAAACCATCATAAATAGTCAACAGGAAGGAGTTATTTGCATGACAAAAGTAAAAATGCTTGTCCAAACCACTTACAAAAACGAATTGCTGAGGGAAGGGAAAGTGTACGATATTCCTGATGACACAGCAAAACGTTGGATTATTAGTAAAATTGCACAAAAATATGAAGAGAAATAAGTTTCTAACAAGATGTTTGAATGAGCTTTCGCAATTGATGGCGGAAGCTTTCTTTTTGATCATTGCTTAGCTTCTTCGGACCTTTTGTTCGCAATCCTGCTTTTCTAGCTTTTGCTTTTAAATGTCTTTCTTCTAACATTTGGTCGATTTTTTTCTTGGAATATAGGAAGCCAATATGATGAATGACATAACAATTTTTTTCTAATCCTAAAGCAGCAAGACCATAATCTTGTGTTACTATGATATCCTTCGCTTTTGCCATGCCTATGATTCGGTAGTCCACTGCATCAGAACCTGTGTCAACATAGGTTACCTTAACAAAAGACGGATAGTCTTGGTGGCTGTAGTGGCTGTAGCTTCGAACTAAATGAACGGTTATATTCTTTCCTATTACTTCCTCTAATATTGTATCCACAACAGGGCATGCATCTGCATCCACGTAAATTTCCATATGAACCTTCCTCTCCATAAATTGATTTTAAGAATAGTATAGCAATTTTGTAGTGGTTATAGTATTATTTTCTTATTATAAGTGGAAAGTCAGGGTATAGGATGAACGATTATTTAGAAAAACAACAAGAAAATATGCTTTATTTACTAGAACAATTGGTCAATATAGATAGTGGGACTTCTGACAAAGCAGGGGTGGATAGGATAGGGGCATTAATGGCAACATTATATCGAGCCTTAGGGCTAAAGGTTAATGTATTTCCGGAAGCTGATTATGGAAACCATTTAGTTGTAAGGGCTTCCCAACAACATAAACCAACTATCCTAATTATTACACATATGGACACAGTTTTTGAAAAAGGAACGGCAAAATTGCGTCCATTTCTAGTGAAAGACAACCGTGCATATGGACCTGGTGTTATTGACATGAAAGCAAGTCTCGTTGCTGTCTATTTTGCAATGAAAGCTTTGAAGGAAATAAAAAGTAAGGCCTTCTATGATGTAGAAATTTTATTAACTAGTGATGAAGAAATTGGTTCAGTTACTTCGAAATCGTTGATTGAATCCCATGCCAAGGATAAAAAATTTGCTTTAGTGATGGAGCCAGCTCGAAAAAATGGTGCTATTGTGTCAGCTAGAAGAGGGAAGGCTCATTATACATTGGAGGTATTTGGGAAGGCAGCTCATTCTGGTATCGAACCAGAAAAAGGGAGAAGTGCGATAGAGGAGCTTGCTCATAAAATTATTCAATTACATGATATTACCGATGAAGAGAAAGGTATTCATGTCAATGTCGGGATCATTGAAGGAGGTAGCTCTGTTAATACTATATCTGACCATGCTTCTGCGGAGATTGATGTAAGATTTCGAAAACAGGAGCAAGCGGATCAAATTGAGCAGAAGATAGAAGACATTACCTCTCATGCAGATATTGAAGGAACAAAGGTACGATTAGAAGGGGAGATTAACCGTCCTCCAATGGAGAAAACGGCGAAAACCGAAAGTCTTCTTCGTATTATCCGCAAGGTAGGGGATGAGCTTCACATAAAGATAACAGACACCGAAACTGGTGGTGGTTCAGATGCTTCTTTTACTGCGGCGATCGGAATACCAACGGTTGATGGATTGGGACCAGTGGGTGGAAATGCACACCGTGAGGATGAATATTTAGAAATAGATTCATTCTTACCTAGAACAATCTTGTTAGCAGAAGTGATAAAACAATTACATCGAAAAATAAATCAAACGAAAAAGCCACAATCATGAATGATATGCTCCCCTTTAAGTAGACAGGTTAAAAATAAAAAATCTGTTACTTGAGGGGAGTATTTTTATGTCCAATAGATCCTTTATCCTACAAAATAATTCTTTTGCAGATAATGTAAATCCTGATGTAATGTATTCAATTCTTCTTCGTCTAAAGGTATGAGTGGAAGTCTTACGGAGCCAACATCCATTCCAAGCATGGCTAATGCTGATTTAACGGGTACGGGATTTGGTGCTTTAAACAATGCTTTCATGATCGGTAATAGCTCTTGATGTAGACGTGCTGCCTTCTTCGGGTTCCCTGTTTGATATTGTGTAATCATCTCCTTCATTTCATTCCCAATAATATGGGAGGAAACCGAGATAATTCCTCTTCCACCTATTGCAAGCATTGGTAGTGTTAGACTATCATCTCCACTATAAAGAGAAAAATCTTCAGATGTTTCATGAATGATTCTCGTCATGGCATCTAAATCACCACTAGCTTCTTTTACAGCTACTATGTTTTTGATTTTGGCTAATTCAATAATAGTTTCAGGTAATAGATTCACACTCGAACGTCCTGGAATGTTATATAACATAACTGGTAAGGTAGTTGCTTTAGCGATAGCTTCAAAGTGTGCATACATCCCAGCCTGTGATGGCTTGTTGTAATACGGAGTAACAAGCATTACGGCATCGACACCTAACATTTCGGTTTGTTTTGTTAACTCGATGGATGCTTGTGTATTATTCGAACCAGTACCTGCTATAACAGGAATCCGTTTATTCACAACTTTTACAGTAAATTGAAGGAGAGAAAGAATTTCGTCTTTGGATAATGTTGGTGATTCTCCTGTTGTACCAGCGACTACTAATCCTTCTGTTCCATTACTAATTAAATAATTAATTAAATGTTCTGCTTTGTTAAAATCAATTTGTCCGTTTTGATCAAATGGTGTGACCATTGCTGTTACGACACGTCCAAAATTCATTTTAGCCTTCACCTCTATTCATATTTTTAAAACAATTTCGCTACGTAAAATGAATAGAGCTTATCCCATCATCAAACCTTTTTGGAAAACTAATAACAGATCATTAAGTTTTCGCCTAATAACTATCAGGTTAGACAGCAAAAAATGCAACAATGAAAGGGTATCATTGTTGCACCGTTATTTGATAATGATGCGTGAGATAGCCCTCCATATAGCTTCTTCGACTATATGACAGCCCGACATTTCTTAAATGAAGGACCAGTGACTAAGATGATGCATTCCTAATCACTTCGGCAAATCCCCCTTTCTGTAATCATCACAGGCGACATCTCCTCCGATTACATACTAATGGTCATTGCACCTCTATTCTCAAACTATTCAATTGTTTTAAATGTTGGTTACTACTATAACAAAGTTTATCCATAGATGCAATAGATAAAAAGTTTAAAAGATGAATAGAAAATAATGGATTCTCTCTTATTGAAACAAATTTAAAGAATAGCTTGACAAACTGGAAAAATTTGATATAGTTATACACGAATTAAATAAAAACGCATTCCACTAGGGGTGTCTTCTAAAGACTGAGATTAAAGTTTTACTTTAAGACCCTTAGAACCTGATCTGGTTTATACCAGCGTAGGGAAGTGGTACGATATCCGTTATTTTCTGCAGGTATAACCACTATCCTTACGTATTTGGTAGGATAGTGGTTTTTGTGTTTCCTGGGAGGAGAAGAAAAATGAAATTTTCAGAAAAACTAAGAAAGGAAGTAGACCCTATTTGGCAGGAGAGCTTCCAGCATCCATTTGTCCAAGGAATTGGAGAGGGAACATTACCGGTAGAGAACTTTAAGTACTATGTCCTACAGGATGCTTATTATTTATCCCATTTTGCAAAAGTTCAAGCACTCGGTGCAGCTAAAGCAAATTCTTTTGAAACGACAAACCGAATGGCCGCACATGCCCAAAGCACTTATGAAGCAGAACATGCGTTACATGAATCATTTACAGAGATTTTAGGGATTACGGAGGAAGAGATCAAAGCATTTCAGCCTTCTCCAACTGCTTATGCCTACACCTCTCATTTATATCGAGCAGCATATGACGGGCATTTAGGGGATGTGATTGCAGCTATTCTACCGTGTTATTGGCTTTATTATGAGGTTGGAGAGGTTTTGAAGAATTGTACTCCAGATCATCCTGTTTATCAAAAATGGATTTCTACTTATGGCGGAGAGTGGTTCAAGCGGTCAGTGGAGGAACAAATTAATCGGTTAGATGAAATTGCTTTATCCGTTACAGATTCAGATCTAAAAAGAATGAAACAGCACTTTGTCATAAGTAGTCGTTATGAACTTATGTTCTGGGAGATGGCCTATCAACTTGAATCCTGGCAATCAATAGGAAGAAAAGAGGGAAAATATGTTTAAAAAGCTAACACTTACCGATATTCTTGTTACAGTTGTTATTGCATTAGTCTTCAGTGTCATATATAAAATCTGGGGACCCCTCTATAGCGCGGTTTCGGTTTTAGGCTTACATATCGATCAATTACTGTACGGAATGTGGTTTATGGCGGCAACCGTTGCATTTTTAATTATTCGTAAGCCTGGCGTCGCTTTGTTAGCAGAATTGGCTGCTGCACAAGGAGAATTCTTATTTGGTGGTCAATGGGGTATTTCATTATTATTATACGGCCTCGTTCAAGGTCTTGGTTGTGAAATAATATTCGCTATTTTCCGTTACCGAAGCTATCATATTTTGGTCATGTGCTTAGCTGCAGTTGGTGCGGCAATCGGCTCTTTATGGCTCGATATTTATTATGGGTATATCACGGAATTAGCTTTATGGAATCTGAGTTTGCTCGTTTTTGCTAGAATATTGGGGTCTATCGTAATCACAGGAATCTTTGCATACTACCTTGTAAAGGCATTAGAAAAAACGGGTGTAACAAGACTAGTTCGACCATTGTCCAACAAGCATTACGAAGCGCTAGATGAGGAGATTAGGTGAAAGAATGAGTACCATTGCTATCGAAAAACTACGTGTGAAATTTCCTGAAGAGGAATCCTTTTTATTTAAGGATTTCTCTCTCTCCATTCGAAAAGGGGAAAAAGTACTCATCCTTGGTCCTTCAGGATCGGGAAAATCGACTTTATTAAAAATTTTATCAGGGTTGGTACCAAAATCGATGGAAATCCCCATTAAATATACATCACGAGAGATCTCAAATTCCTGGGGTTTTGTCTTTCAAGATCCGGATTCTCAATTTTGTATGCCCTATGTCGATGAAGAGCTTGGTTTTGTGTTAGAAAATCTCGGGATACCGCATGATCAAATGAAGGAATTATTACATCGTTACCTAGTAGAGGTCGGATTAGAACTAGAAGATGTCCATATTAAAATAGAAAGGTTATCTGGTGGTATGAAACAAAGGCTTGCAATTGCTTGCATTCTAGCATTACAGCCAAACACAATATTTCTAGATGAACCGACTGCCATGCTTGATCTAGAAGGGACGGCACAGGTTTGGGAAACGATGCAAAGGGTTGCTAGAGACAAAACCGTGATCATTGTTGAGCATAAAATCGAGCATGTGATTGATTTTATCGACCGTGTCGTCTTACTTGATGAAAAAGGGAACATTATGATGGATGATACTCCCAAAGTCATTTTTGAACAATCTAAGCAAAAGCTAAAGGAATTCGGCATTTGGTATCCTTCCGTTTGGCACGAATATAGGCATGCTAAAACAGAAATCAATCAACCCATCAATCAATCAGCTGAGACTTTAATGAAAATGGAGGATTTTATCGGTTATCATCATAAACAGCCCAAAATAGAAGTTTCGAATGTAGAAATAAAGAAAGGGGATTGGATTTCTGTTACAGGAGAGAATGGTGCAGGAAAGAGTACATTGTTGCAGGCTATTATGAAGCTAATTAAGACGAACGGAAAAATAGACTATCCACTTGTGAAAAATCATAGTGATTTATACCAACGAATCGGCTATGTGTTTCAAAACCCTGAATTGCAATTTGTAGAAAATACGGTTTACGAAGAATTAGCCTTTTCTCTACGTAAAGAGAAACTCTCTGAAGAAGAAAATAAGAAAAAAATTGAAGCTCAATTAAAGGATTTCCATCTCTTGAACGAAATTCATAAGCATCCCTTTCAGCTTTCAACTGGTCAGATGAAAAGACTAAGTCTTGCAACTGTTACGATAACGTCACCTGACATACTTCTATTAGACGAACCAACCTTTGGTCAGGATGCTCGAAATACTTTTAGAATTTTAGAAAAGTTGACTCGATTGTGGAAAGAAGGGATGACGATTGTGATGGTGACGCACGATCCGATGATCACTGAATTACACGCAACCATTGTGTGGCAAATCAAACAAGGGAAAATAATACATATAAGGGATAAAGTGAATCTTAGGGAAGAAGAGGAGGTAGGACAGGTTGGCGATCGAATTATCCTATAAAAAAACATTCCTCCATCACATTAATCCAAGTATGAAATTTATTATTTTTGTAGGATTATTTATTGGCCTTCTGCTGATTCATAATCCGAATATCTTGTTTTATACTTGTATAGGGTTATTATTGGTATATTTTCTTTTGACAGGCTATCCCTTTGTGTTATTACTGCTTTTTGCATCTCCATTCCTCATCATTTTTCTTTCCTCTACTATTACAATGATGTTATTTGGGGAAGGGCAGACGACATTGTTTCAATATGGTGTTATCCATGTAACAGAAGAAAGCTTCTATCGAGGTATTCATTTAGGAATGAGGAGTATCGTTTTCGGGTTATTAGGGCTATTATTTGCTTTAACCACAAGACCTGTATCGATGTTTTATTCCATGATGCAGCAGTTGAAGCTCCCTCCGAAGATTGCCTACAGTTTTATGACAGCGATCCGCTTGTTACCGATGATCGCGGAAGAGTTTAGTCATCTTAAAAAAGGATTAAAGATTCGTGGCATGGAATATAAGAAAGGAATTCATGGTTTTTATCAAAAGATTCAGCTTTTTACCATTCCAGTCCTTGCACAAAGTATACGCAGAGCATATCGGATTGCAATTGCAATGGAAGCTAAACAATTTACAGGTAATAGAGACAGAACCTTTTATTATCAAATAGGGTTTACGAGGTATGATACTTATTTTGTTATCTTCTTATTAGCAACACTGCTTATTACCTTTTATATGAGTGAACAACTTCCTATTTTGCAAGTAAAGGACGTCCTTTCCTTGTAAAAGAGAATGAATCGAGCATTACTATCATCATTAGTAATGCTCTTTTTTGTTGACTCTTACGCATACGTTAGGCTTATGATAGTAGGGAAGATATTTTTAGGAGGCTCGCAATGTATAGTATCGGAAAGATTGCAAAAGAAATGAATATTACGGTTCGAACATTAAGGTATTATGATGAAATTAATTTGTTGAAGCCATCTTATATCTCGGAATCAGGATATCGTTATTACTCAAAAAAAGATATTATCACATTACAGCGAATTATTGCATAAAAGGAACTAAATTTTCAATTAAATCAAATAGAAACAATCTTAAATCAGAAAAATGGGAAGATGTATTTGAGGAACAACTAGCACTTGTTACTAAGGAATTGCGGCTATTTAAGCATCTATCGGTGATTGAACAAAACGATAGTTGGAAAAATATATTTCAGTATATTAGACAAAGAGTTTTTTGATTATTGCAGGCTTATTTGAAGTGATAGGAGTTATTGGGGTAAGAAAGTATCAGAAAAAAATAACTTCTGGAACAATGTGAGGCTAATTGGTAGTTTTATTATTAGTTTTCAATATTTATCTATGGCTTTACAGGAGATCCAGTTATCGACTGCATACGCAATTTGGACAGGAATTGGTACACTTGGTTCAGCAATCATTGGAATTATTTTCTTTCATGAGCCTAAAAATTTTCTCCGCATTTGTTGTATTATCGGAATGATCCTTACAGTGATCAGTTTAAAGGTCGTTAGCTAAGAGTGGCTGAATCATTATTCCATACGGAACATCCCGGATCTCCCTATGATTTGTAGGAAGTTCCGGGTCTTAAGTTAGGTAGTCAGCTCTTACAAACGTTAGCCCTTTCTCAATTTCCAGATACCAGTTGCATATTCTTGAATCGTCTGGTCGCTTGAAAATTTACCTGAATGAGCGATATTAATCAAGCTTTTTGCTAACCATCTTTGTTTTTCTGTATAGGAATGATCTACTAATTGCTGTGTCTCGACATAATCTGAAAAGTCTTTCAAAATGAAAAATGGATCGTTCGTGGAAAGGAGATGGTAGTATATGTTTTTACATTCCTGATGGCCAAATAAGCCGTCACGTAATTGATGTAAAATTCGCACTAATCTTTCATCATTTTGATAGACTTCATTAGCAAAGTAGTCGTTATTCTGATAGATGTGGTAGACTTCATCTGCTTTCAATCCAAAAATAAACATATTCTCTTTCTGCACTACATTTTTCATTTCAATATTCGCACCATCTAATGTACCTATCGTTAGAGCGCCATTCATCATCATTTTCATATTACCTGTTCCTGACGCTTCTTTTCCTGCAGTTGATATTTGTTCACTCAAATCCGTAGCAGGTATGATCTTTTCGGCAAGGCTAACATTATAATTCTCTAAAAAAACCACTTTTAATTTACCGTGTATGGTGTGGTCATAATTAACGATAGAAGCCACCGTATGAATTAGTTTGATTACTTCTTTGGCGAAGTAATAATTAGGCGCAGCTTTTGCTGCAAAGATAAAGGTTCGAGGGGTGATATCTAGTTTTGGGTTTTGTTTTAATTCATTGTATAAGTATAGGATATGAAAAACATTTAATAGCTGTCTCTTATATTCATGCATTCGCTTAATTTGAACATCAAATATTGACTGATCATCTACTAATATTCCTGTCCTCTGATGGATAATTGCCGCCAATTTCCGTTTATTCTCTTGTTTGATCGAGTGTAATTGTTCTAAAAAGAAAGTATCTTTTGTATAGCGTAACAGATGAGTTAATTCCCTTGGATGTCTTACCCAGCTCGTTCCAATCGTATCGGAAATCAAATGAGTCAGTCTTGGATTTACCATAACGAGCCAACGACGATGAGAAATACCATTTGTTTTGTTATTGAACCTTTTAGGATATAAATGATAAAAGTCTTTCATTTCCCTTGTTTTTAAAATTTCTGAATGAATTTTTGCCACACCATTCACACTAAAGCTACCAACAACAGCAAGTCGAGCCATATGAATTTGATGATCTGCTATGATGGCAAGTGATGGGATTTTTTGTCTTAGATGAGGTTGGTTCAACCAAATATCCTGACAAAACCGTTCATTAATTTCTTCTATTAACATATAAATACGAGGCAATAGCTCTCGAAACATATCAACCGGCCAAGTCTCCAGTGCTTCAGACATGAGCGTATGATTGGTATAAGCAAAAATCTTTCGCGTGATTTCCCAAGCAACCTCCCATTCTAATCTTTTTTCATCTAATAATATTCGCAGCAATTCTGGAATGGCTAGACTGGGATGCGTGTCATTAATTTGAATGACTAGCTTCTTTGGCAATGTAGCGGAGGAAATAGATGAATATTTTCTTAGAATATCCTGTAGACTTGCAGAAACGAGAAAGTATTGCTGTTTCAACCGAAGCTGTTTTCCTTCGTAGTGAGAGTCATCTGGATAAAGAAACCCAGAGATCTGCCAGGAGGAATGCTCCTGCTCTAATTGATGATAGTATTGATCCTCTTCTTGTTCCTCTATGTCTGCTATTGGTTCCGCACTCCAAAGTCTAAGTGTATTGATGGTTTGGTTATCATAGCCTACAATCGGTATATCGTAGGGGACGGCCATTATCTTTTCTTGATTTTCATATAGACAAATCAGAGAGCCATCCTCACGTTCCTTTAAGTAACAATGTCCGGCAAGCTGAATAGTCACCGCTTCATCTGCTCGTCGTATTTCCCAAGGATAGCGATCCTTCAGCCAATAGTCTGGTAACTCTGTTTGATAGCCATTAATAATACGTTGTTCAAATAACCCATAGCGAAAACGGATGCCATAACCATGACCTGGGTACGAGAGTGAGGCGGTGGAATCGAGAAAACATGCTGCCAGCCTTCCAAGACCTCCGTTACCAAGACCGGGATCCTGTTCGCAATAATAGATCTCTTCAGGATCAAAGCCGAGTTCCTTTATTGCTTGGTTACACGTGTTGAGTAACTGGTAATTTAATAAATAACTTTGTAAAAGACGTCCAAGTAGGAATTCCATCGAGAAATAAAAGACTTGCTTTGGCTTCGTTTCATCGTATTTTTGATTAGTACGAGACCAATCTTTTTCGATTAGTTCCATTAAGATTTGACAAATAGCTTCATACACTTTAGGTACAGAAATGGGGCTGTTTTGGTCAGAATGGTTCTCGCTTATTGTTGTTTGGATCTTTTCTCTTAGCTGTTTTACGTCCCATTCCATCATGTTCAAGTCCCCTCCGAAATCATGATCTCATCGTATAATGCATCATATTTTTTAGCAGATGCTTCCCAGCTGAAGTCACAGGTTTCAACATTACGTAATAGGCTATTCCACTTATGCTCATCTTCATAGACAGATAAGGAATATCTTAAAACATGTAAGAGGTCATGTGCATTGTAATTTGCAAAGCTAAAACCAGTGCCTTCTAATGTGTATTCATTAAAAGGGAGAACCGAATCCTGTAATCCACCGGTTTCTCTGACAATTGGAACAACTTTATAATGAAGTGCAATCATTTGTGTGAGACCGCATGGTTCAAATTTGGATGGCATGACAAAAAAATCGCTTGCAGCATACATCTCCCTTGCCAATTTCTCTTCAAACCCCAAAAAACAAACCATTTTATCCTTATTACGTTCTGCAGCATGGTAAAAAAAATCTTCAAATAAATAATCTCCTGTACCAAGTAGGACAAATTGAACATCTTCTTGTAAGAACTCATCTATAATAGCTTGTAGCAAGTGAAGTCCTTTTTGCTCAACTAATCTAGATATCAATATATACATAGGTACATTACCATTTTCAGGTAGGCCCAATTTTTTTTGGAGAAATATTTTATTTTCTTTTTTTCGCTCACGTTCATTCGTATAATTCCGATAAAGAAAAGGGTCTTTTGCAGGATTGTATTCGTTTATATCAATACCATTTAGGATACCGTACAAATCCCTTTGTCTTCCTTTAAGTAATGGAGCAAGGCCTTCTCCAAAATAGGCTGTTTTGATTTCTTCTGCATAGGTTGGGCTAACGGTAGTTATTTTATCTGCATGAAAAATTCCTGCTTTCATGCAATTAATATGACCATTCCATTCCATACCACCAATATGCTCCCGACTGATTTGAAATAGATCAGGAAAATCCTTTTTCAGTACCGCTCCTTGGTATTTTAAATTGTGAATGGTAAAGACGGTGTTATAATCTGATTTGGGATAGAGAATTTTCAAAAATGCCATCACTAAACCTGTTTGCCAGTCATGAGCATGAACGATGTCTGGCTTAAAATCAATCCAAGTTAGAGCTTCCGAGACAGCTTGACTAAAAAAAATAAAGCGTTCTCCATCATCTTCATAACCATAAATCTCATCACGAGAGAAGTAATAATGATTTTTTATAAAGTAATAGCGAACATTTTTATGCACTAATTGATATAGTGTGAACGAATGCTTTCTCCAACCGACCTCTATGGGAATGGTGAATAATTCTTCTAATTTATTCATCCATGGTTTCATAACGGGTTCATAATAGGGGAGAATGACGCTTGTTTCTATCGTTGGAAGCTGGTTTAACGATTGTGGTAAGGAACCAATAACATCTGCTAAGCCACCAGTTTTGACAAAGGGGGTACATTCAGAAGCGACAAACAAAATTTTTTTCTCCATGGTTTCAGCACTCCTCAAATAATAGATTTCTTTTCGATGATATAAGGATGCTTTATCGAACCTTTTAGCATCTGATTCTTCGTTATGACTACTTGTTTATCAAGAATGACATTTTCCAGCTGACTATCGGTGGAAATCTCGCCATCTTGCATAATAATCGAGTTTTTTACAACGGCACCCTTCTTCACTTTCACCCCACGAAAAAGGATACTATTTTCGACAGTACCTTCAATAAGTGCCCCAGTTGCAATAAGTGAATCTTTAACAATAGCTGTATGCTGATATCTTGTTGGAGGGTGGTTACTTACTTTTGTAAAAACAGGTGGATAGTTTCGGAAAAGCTGTCTATAGTTTTCGGGTTTAATTAGCTTCATGCTTTGTCTAAAATAGCCAGCAACATCATGGATAATCGAATGATAACCATCGTAATGATAGGCTGCTATATGTAACTTTTCTAGATTCGCTCTAATACCATCCCAGAAGAAATAGCTTTTATGATTAGCGACACATTCATCTACAAGCTCTAACAACAGAGATTTATGTAATAGATAAACACCACAAAAGGTTTCTTGATTCTGTTTATCATTCGTAATCGCAATTACCTTATTGTTTTTGTCCAGTTCTAACTTCAAGCAGTTCTTAAGCTCTTGTATTATGTCGTGTTGGGTAGTTAGTAATGTAACATCAGCACCGGTTTCTAGGTGATAATGGAACAGTGGTAAATAATTCAAATTGGCAACAAATTGACTGCCGCTAATTAGCACATATTCTGCAGAGCTGTTTTCAAAGAAATCTCGATTATAATAAAAATGACCTACATCCCCTTGGGAAATGTTTGTAGAATGATGCGCTTGAGGAGGGAAGAGGAATAAACCGCCATGTGTTTTATTTAATTCCCAATCAGCACCTGAACCTAAGTGTCCTATAAGGGAACGATATTTATTCTGAGTAAAAATAGCAACCTCGTGAATTTGAGATTGAACCATATTAGACAATGTAAAATCTATCAAACGGTATCTACCAGCAAATGGGATAGAAGCTATGGGACGATGATAGGTTAATTCTTTAAATTGATCATTTTCGTGTTCTAAATTGATTAATCCAATCATAGATGCCACTAATATCACCTCATTAATAGAATGGAGTTTATATTTTCGTTAGATACGACAATTGGTTCTTCTTCTTCATTCGCTGCAATCTTGGTATGATCAGGGATCGTCACATTTTCTTGAACAATAACACGATCTAATAGGACATGCTCCCCGATCTGAGCATTTGGATGTAGAATGGATTGATGGATAATCGCATGTTGATGAATTTGCACCTTCTCAAAGAGAACAGATTCCTCCACAGTCCCATCAACGATACAACCATTACTAATTAAGGAATGACGAATAACGGCATTTTCACCAATTAATTGAGGAGCAAGATAGGAATCACGGGAATAATTTTTCCATTTACCATGCTCGAGTATTGTTGTACTGTTAGGATTTAATAAATCCATATGTGCCTCCCAATAGCTTTGGATAGTACCAACGTCCTTCCAATATCCTTCGAATACGTAAGCATACAAATGAAGCTCATCTGCAAGCATGGCAGGGATAATATCCTTCCCAAAATCATGATCCGAATGATCCTTTGTTGCATCCTTTTCTAAGAAAAGCTTCAAAACCTCCCAATTAAAGACGTAAATTCCCATAGAGGCAAGGTTATTTTTTGCTTGAGAAGGCTTTTCTTCGAATTCGTAGATTCTTAAATTTTTCGTTGTATTTAAAATGCCGAATCGAGAGGTTTCCTCCCATGGTACTTCCATAGTAGCAATCGTTACATCTGCCTCCGTTTCCTTATGTTGTGCTAATATCTGGTTGTAATCCATTTGGTAGATATGATCACCAGATAGAATTAAAACATAATCAGGGTGATACTGGTCAATAAAATGACAATTTTTAAAAATAGCATCTGCTGTCCCGAGATACCAACATCCTCCATCACAGGTTGTAAAAGGGGAAAGTATAGTTAATCCGTCCTCTAATCGATCTAACCCCCAAGCCTTTCCCACTCCAATATGTCGGTGTAATACGAGAGGAGAATACTGTGTAACTACTCCTACTGTGTTCATGCCTGAATTCAAGCAATTACTTAAGGCGAAATCAATAACTCGATATCTTCCACCAAAAGGGACAGCTGGTTTTGCTAAATTTTTCGTTAACATGCCTAATCTCGTACCAGCTCCTCCTGCTAAGAGCATTGTGACACATTCTTTTTTCATTCCAGTTCCTCCTCTGTGGATTCCAGTACTTGTTGGAAAATACAAATCGCAAGTGGTGGAACCTTTATTTTTATATGTTGATCTTGGCCGTGCCATCCCTCTGGAAAACTAAAATGGATCTCAGTATTGTTTTGATCTGAACCACCATAGCAGGCCGCATCAGAATTAAATAACTCTCGATAGGTTCCAGGAGTGGGAACACCGATGTTAAAATCATAGTAGACCACTGGTGTGAAATTACAAACAATTAATAAATGGTTCTCTAAATCAAGAGCTTTACGAATAAAAATGAAAATACTCTGTTCATGATTATCAGGATCAATCCATTGAAAACCTGATGGATGATAGTCTAATTGATAAAGAGATGGTTGATGGTGATAAAATTTATGTAATTCAGTTAAATAATGAAAGAGGGCATGGTGAAAGGGATAATCGAATAAATGCCAATCTAACGCTTGCTGAAAGCGCCATTCTATATATTGTCCAAATTCTCCACCCATAAAGAGCAGCTTCTTTCCTGGATGTACCATCATATAACCATATAATAGCCGTAAATTTGCAAATTGCTGCCACTGATCTCCAGGCATTTTATTTAATAATGACTTTTTTCCGTGTACGACTTCGTCATGAGATAGTGGAAGAACAAAGTTTTCACTATAATGGTACATCATTGAAAAGGTTAGTAGCTGGTGGTGCCACTTTCGATAAATGGGATCTAGCTCCATGTATTTTAGTAAGTCATTCATCCAACCCATATTCCATTTAAAATTAAAGCCAATTCCACCCTTAGAGGTAGGGTGAGTGATAAGAGGGAGATCTGAACTATCTTCTGCCATCATCAGTGCCTTAGGAAAATAGTGGAATACAACCTCATTTAATTTTTGTAAAAAGGCGATAGCTTCTAAATTTAGTTCATTACCAAAGCTGTTGACAAGTTTTTCTTCTGAGTCAGGGCGATCAAAATTCAATGAAGTCATACTTGCAACAGCATCTACCCTTAGACCATCAACATGAAATTCTTTTAACCAATAAATTGCATTGGAAATTAAAAAGCTTTGAACCTCAGGCTTTCCATAGTCAAAGGTGAGGGTTCCCCATAGTGGTTTTTCCGCTTTTTTTGGATCCTTATATTCATATAATGCTTCCCCATCGAATTGTCTAAGTCCGTGATCATCCTTACAAAAATGCCCTGGAACCCAATCGATGATCACCCCGATCTGATGCTGGTGGCATTGGTCGATGAAATATTTTAAATCATTTATGGATCCATGGCGAGATGTTGGGGCATAATAACTCGTAATTTGATAGCCCCATGACGCATCAAGTGGGTGTTCAGCCAAGGGTAATAATTCAATGTGGGTATAGCCCAACTCTTTAACATATGGGATTAATTGTGATGCTAATACACGATAGGATATAGGTAGATTTTGATCATCTCTTTTCCACGAGCCCGCATGAAGCTCATAGATCAAAAGTGGTGAATGATAAGGATCGCTTTCTGCTTTAAGCAATTCCCATTCTTGATCTCCCCACATATACTGTTTCCAAGAAGGGATTACAGATGCGGTTAAAGGTCGAAGCTCTGCTCGGAAGGCATAGGGGTCTGCCTTTAAAAATGTATCGCCGTTTGGTGCAGTTATCCGATATTTGTATCGAGTATTTTCCTGTATATCTGGGAAGCTTCCGTACCAGAGTTCTGCATTATCAAGCTTAGTTAGGGCATAACCTTTTCCAGACCAATCGTTAAAATCACCAGCTAATTCTACTTTTTTAGCATGGGGAGCCCAGACAACAAACCTCGTTTTGACACCATCTCTATGGCAGCCAAGAAATTGATAACTAAAATAATGAGTACCTTGATGAAAAAGGTAAACATCCTCTTCAGAGATTTGCTTAGTCATATTAACTCCTTTCCAGTCAAACATCCATATTCTTGTATATAATTCAGGTAGAGTCTTTTCTTAATCTATGATTAGTTCCATTTTATATAACCTTACGTAAGGTTCTTTTACAAAAAATTAATAGCTAAACAGAAAGGGAATGTAAGATGAATATAGCTGCTTGGATAGATGATATCAATAAAATAACGCTCGAAGGAATGAAAGATCATGATTTGGTCAGCCCATCACTAAGTATATTTATCTCTAACCAATTTATGCCAATAAAAGATGTCGTCAAAGTAGGAGAGGACCAATTATTCGTTTATTTAGTGGATAACATTTCCCTTATTCAAGAGGCATTTGTAGCTATTCAGAACAAGAAGTATCCAATCTTTCCTAGAAACATTGTTCGTACTACATGGTTTGAAAATAAGTATACAGCTAGTGAGACAACACTTGGCCCTCTTTATAAAAAGGATGGGACAGCTTTTACATTATGGGCACCAACCGCATCCAATATAGAAATAATAATGGAGGGTGAAAGACGCCTAATGAGGAGAAACGATAGGGGAGTATGGGATATCTGGTTACCTGGGGACTTACATGGGAACATCTATCAATTTGCTGTAACCATTGCCGGAAAAGAGAGAATCGTAAATGACCCTTATGCAAGAGGTCTTACAGCAAATAGCAATGCTAGCGTAGTGGTGGATATGGCAAAGACAGATCCAGTTCATTTCAGGGAAATAACTTATCCGAAAATTACAAAGGATAAGGCTATCATTTATGAGGTTCATGTTCGGGATTTGTCGATGTGTTCTGAAAGTGGGATAAAAAATAAAGGGAAATTTCTTAGTTTTACGGAACGGCATTCGCGAAATGCAGAAGGTTATTCAACAGGATTAGCTTATTTAAAGGAATTAGGTATCACGCACCTTCAGCTCTTGCCAATTATGGATTTTGCACGGGTGGACGAAACCGAACCAGAAAAGGATTATAATTGGGGATATGATCCATTATTTTATTTTGTGCCAGAGGGAAGCTATGCAAGTAATCTATCTAATCCGATAACTCGAATAATAGAATGTAAGCAAATGATCCAATCGATCCATGAAGCGGGAATGTCCGTTATTATCGATGTAGTCTTTAATCATGTTTTCCAGTATGAGAACTCTACTTTTGAGAAACTCGTTCCAGAATATTATTTTCGTTTTCATGAGAATGGTTCAGTAAGCAATGGGAGTGGAACTGGCAATGACCTCGCAACAGAGAGAAAAATGGCGAGAAAATTCATTCTTGATGTCGTAGATTTCTGGTTAAAGGAATATCTTGTGGATGGTTTTCGTTTCGATTTAATGGGATTAGTGGATTTAGAAACAATGAAACAGATTCAGTCGAGATGTAGTCAAGAAAATAGACCCATCCTACTTTTAGGAGAAGGATGGGAGCTTGACACGGCATTGGATAAATCACAGCTATCCACGTTAAAAAAAGCAGATCAGCTACCAGAAGTGAGTTATTTCAATGATCATTTTAGAGACCAAATAAAGGGAAATACCTTTTACAGTACCAGTACAGGTTATGTAAATGGAGAAGGAAGAAACGAATCTTTCCTCCCGGCACTAATTACCGCCTCGTGTGATCATCGATTTCATACACCCATGTTTTCCTGTCCACTTCAATCTGTCAACTATGTGGAGTGTCATGATAACCATACATTACTAGACAAATTACAGTTATCGAATCCAACAATAAGTGAAGAGGATAGAAGGAAGATGCATCAGCTTGCGACTGGTTTAGTGTTATTAAGCCAAGGTGTTCCTTTTCTACACGCAGGTCAAGAATTCTTCCGATCGAAAAATGGTGATGAAAATAGTTATCTTTCTGGAGATAAGGTTAACCAAATGGAGTGGAGAAAGCGGGGAAGGGAAGACGAGAATATTCAATGGATACGGAAGCTAATTCAATTACGTAAACAGCACGATCATTTTCGATTACAGACAGCTAAGGAGATAAAGGAGAGAGTTCACTTTATCCAGGTTCCTGTCCCTTTAGTAGGTTATCTTCTCTTAGGAGAGAAGAAGGATTTCGTTATTGTCATTAATCCAACCAACATAAAACATCAGATAACGATGCCTTCACATGGAAGATGGACAAAATGGATCAGTAATCTAAGGGACTCGAAGTCGCCAATCAGTTGTTTATTACAACAAACTGCTGAATTGGACGCATATGAATTAGCGATATTTTTGAAATATCGCTAATTCGTTACAAAATTTTCTGTATAAAATGGTTGGGAATCTTGATTAAAGGCAACCCCGATACCGAGTGTTTCGAATTTATTATTTAAAATATTTTCTCTATGTCCTTCTGAATTCATTAAGCCTTCATGTGCGAAAATACTACTAGGCTGACCAGACGCTAGGTTCTCTCCGGCTATTTGAAAGCGAATATGATCCTCCTTCATTCTATCAAATGGGGATAAACCCGCTAAATTCGTATGACTAAAATAATTATGATCAGCCATATCTGTACTATGGTCTCTAGCAGTTTGTCGAACCTCTTCGTTCCATGCTAGAACAGGAAGTCCGTGATGCACCCGAGCAGCATTTGTTAGATCAAATAATTGAAGCTCAAAGCCTTCTTTTAGTTGTTCACTAGGCTCGGCAAAATATTTTTGCTTTTGTTGCTCAAGATCTTTACTAATCATTTGAATGGCTGTAATCGTATTGTTTTCATGCTTATCATAGAAAATAGTTACATAACTTTCATCTAATAAGAAAACATCATATGCTTGTTCTTTGTTTATTTGGTAACGCACAAGCCCTTTATCAATGGAATCTAGAGGTTCACCAAGTGCTGCTATTACTTCTTTTTGATTGCTTTTCATAGAAATTTCTTCGGATGAGGTGAACAAATCCTGGTTTGTAAATAATCCAACGATTTGATTTTTATCATCATAAGCAACCATAAAGAAGTTTTGATAGTTCTCGTGATAGGCTACCCAATTGACTCCGTACTCATTTAAAGAGGAGCGCTTAGGTGGACCAGCTTCTGCTTCCACATCTGCACGGCTATCCTTTAGCTCTACATTGTGGATAGAAAAGATTTCAGTGGAAGGGGATTCTAAATTTGGTTTCTCTTCCACTTGTTGGCCTTCTGATCGCTCTTCAGGCAAAACCTCATGGAATAATTCTTTAATTCCTGTACTTATCGTATCAATCGTATTTGTTATAATCGGATTTTCTTTTATCGATTGGAGATCTGATTGGATCTCACTAGTAACTCCTTGAAAGCCGGCCCTTTCATAATCATCACCATAAAAATACCAAATAACACCAATTATCAGTAATAGACTTAATATACTACGTATTTTGAACGGAATTACCTCCTGTCTACATCTACGAAAATATTGTAGCAACTTTTAATAGTATGGACAACTATGTCAAGATGAGATACATAGAGTTTATGGAAGAAATAGTCTCCAAGAATACAAAAAAGCCAACCGTTTTAGGCTGGCTTCTTCTCTTTTACCAACTTGCTTTTTTGACGCCAGGGATTTGGCCTTTGTACGCTAGCTCTCGAAAGCAAATCCGACAGAGCTTAAATTTACGAAAAACAGAGTGTGGACGACCGCACTTCTCACAGCGAGTATATTCCTGCACTTTAAACTTTGGTGGTCTTTTTTGCTTTGCTACCATTGATGTTTTAGCCATCGTATCCAACTCCTTTCTTTAGAAAATAATTTATTTAAAGGGAATGAAATTTTTTGGGTAGAAGAATATTATAACATAGGTTAACGTGATAAGTAAATAATGGGGAATGGATGTATAAACTACTAATTAGTACACCAAACTAATGATAATCATTTTTAGCATGGGAAAGGAATTGTATGAAAAGTATAGATATTGACTGGTTGACTTATCTCATCCTCCTGTTAGCAAGTTACCGTTTAACACATCTAATCGTTTTTGATAAGATCACCGAATTTATTCGAAATCCATTTTTAAAAAAGGAAATAGTAACAGATGAGAAAGGGGAGGAGCATGTTAAGAAAGTACCTACATCGAAATTTGGCTATCTGTTGAATTGTTATTGGTGTGCAGGAATCTGGAGTGCGATATTTATTACGATTGCGTTTATATGGATACCGGATTTTTCATGGCCTGTTATATTTATTTTATCAATCGCTGGTGGACAGGCGATATTAGAAACCTTTGTCGGTGTTGGGACAAAGCTGGTGAAATGGTTTAGTGAAAGATAATTAAGATAACAATGCTTGCCCTCTCATTTAATAGGGCAGGCTTTTTACATATCCATATTTACAAACGTTTCCTTTTCGCATTTAGGAAATCTTAGCTTGCAATATATAAGCATATTATTATATATTAATAAAAGAAATGGAGGTGTATGTAGTGATTACAACAACCGTTAACATTGAGAATGCGGCAACTATTCTAAAATTACTTGGAGATAAAACCCGACTAATGATAGTAAAATTATTAGAAAATCATACATGCTGTGTTTGCGAATTTGTAGAAATTTTTCAAATGAGTCAACCGTCTATTAGCCAGCATCTTCGAAAATTAAAAGATGCAGGCATTGTTAAAGAACAAAGGAGGGGGCAATGGATTTTTTACTCCTTAAATACAGAAAATGATTATTTTCATTTTGTTGAACAAATTCTGCAGGAGCTCCCGAGTCAAAAGGATAAATTAATAGAATTAGAGAAAAAAGGAACTAGAATTTCATGTTGTTAAAGGGGGAAGTGTTTTGTCTTTGACCGTTTTATTTGCATCACTTATATTTTTGGTTACCTTAGTATTGGTAATCTGGCAACCAAAAGGATTATCCATTGGATGGTCTGCCTCTGGTGGTGCTCTCCTTGCCTTAATATTTGGAGTGGTGAGCCTTCAGGACGTACTAGAAGTAACAGGTATTGTTTGGAATGCCACTCTTGCATTTGTTGCCATTATTATTATTTCCTTAATTTTAGATGAAATAGGATTTTTTGAATGGGCAGCTTTACATATGGCTAGAGCTGCAAAGGGTAATGGATGGAAGATGTTTGTGTATATCAGTTTACTAGGAGCGGTCGTTGCGGCATTTTTTGCTAATGATGGGGCAGCACTGATACTTACACCTATCGTATTAGCAATGGTTCGTAATCTGAATTTTCAAGAAAAAATGGTTTTTCCATTTATAATGGCAAGTGGTTTTATTGCCGATACTACATCATTACCACTCATTGTTAGTAATCTAGTTAATATTGTATCAGCAGACTTTTTTAATATTGGCTTTGTGGAATATGCTTCACGAATGATTATTCCTAACTTATTTTCATTAATTGCAACCATTGCGGTATTATTTGTTTATTTTAAGAAGAGCATTCCTAGACAATATAATGTAACCCAGTTAAAGCAACCTTCTGATGCTATAAAGGATCTGAAGATGTTCTATTTGTCATGGTATGTATTAGTGGTTTTATTAATAGGTTATTTTTTGAGTGAGTTTATTGGAATGCCTGTTTCTATTGTAGCGGGTCTAATCGCTATATTCTTCCTGTGGATGGCAAAAAATAGTAAAGCGGTTCATACGACATCTGTTATTAAAGGGGCACCGTGGGAAATTGTTTTCTTTTCCATTGGAATGTACGTAGTCGTATTCGGATTACGGAACGCAGGATTAACAGATTTATTGGCAAAAACCATTCAAGAAAGTGCAGAGCAAGGTTTATTTATAGCGACAATCTCCATGGGGTTCATTGCTGCTATACTGTCATCCATCATGAATAATATGCCAACTGTCATGATTGATGCGATCGCTATTGCGGAAACCAATACATCGGGGGTTATGAGAGAAGCATTGATTTATGCGAATGTTATCGGCTCTGATCTTGGCCCGAAGATCACACCAATTGGTTCCCTAGCAACCTTATTATGGCTTCATGTGTTATCCCAAAAAGGGGTAAAAATATCGTGGGGAACCTATTTTAAAACAGGGATTATATTAACGATTCCAATATTATTTATAACATTACTCGGTCTCTATCTGACACTAGTAGTTTTTTAACCAAATGATCAAAGAAAGGAAGATAAAAGATGGCAAAAAAAATAGTCTACTTCTTATGTACTGGAAATTCATGTCGAAGCCAAATGGCAGAAGGATGGGCAAAAAAATACTTAGGTGATGATTGGGAAGTTTATAGTGCGGGGATTGAAGCACATGGATTGAATCCAAACGCAGTGCGTGCAATGAAGGAAGTCGGCATTGATATTTCTAATCAACAGTCTGAGATCATCTCATCTGAAATTCTTAATGAATCAACGCTGGCTGTAACACTTTGCGGAGATGCAGCCGACAAGTGTCCCATAACTCCGCAAAACGTAAAACGGGAGCACTGGGGGTTCGATGACCCTGCGAATGCAACCGGAACGGAAGAGGAAAAGTGGCAAGTATTTCAAAGAGTTCGAGATGAAATAGGGGATAGAATTAAGAAGTTTGCGGAAACAAGAAAATAAACTTAAGGGGTAAGCAGATCAGTTTAGGTGTTACAAAAATGTAGCCTAGTTGACCTGCTTTTTCTTATTTCATTTCAACTGTAATTATCCGTGCAAATAACACTTGATCGTGAAGTTATACGTATACTTTAAAGCGTGATACCGATAGATGAAGCTCAATGAGTAGAAGGAAGCTCTAAAAAATATTTGACTTAAATGTACAAATGTCAGCGAAATAATTTGTAAAATATTTATTTCATATTATAATAGTTGTCAGTACATGTTAAAAAATATTGGTTTACTGTTTAAAGTTGTATTTATATTACAGATAGAAATGAGGGGGAACAATGAACGATAAGAATTATTCACCTAAGGATCGCATCATTGCACATTATCTTTTCGATGATCCAGACTGTGTTGGAAAAGATAGTTCAGGGAACGGCTATGATGCAATAACAGAAGGGGAAGTAAAACCAAAGATTGAAGTGATGGCTGAAAGGAAAGCGGCAACATTTTCTGGTGGAAAGAATGGTAGCTCCTATTTAAAACTGCCTTCTGGATTATTTAAAAACATCAGTGATCGTACTGGAATTACCATTAGTAGCTGGATTTACTTGAAAAAAGGGACAGATGTTTGGGAACGAATTTTTGATTTTGGTAAAGGGCCAGATGGGCCATACATATTTTTATCCAGGAACTTAAGAGGTGTTTGCTTCTCAGGCTCTGATCTCTTTGCAGATGCTGGAAAAACATGTTCACTAGGAGAGTGGATTCATGTTGCTATGTCAGTCAAAGGAACAGAAGGTGGCACCCTAAGTAGTGCTGGTCCAGTTATTTATGTCAATGGTGAAATCGTAGCAGATGGTTCTATCAGTCAGACCTCAAGTGGTACTTATAAACAACTGCGAAATTGGTTTGAGACATTTTCTGAAGAAAAGAATTACAGCAATAATTATATCGGCAGATCACAGCACGCCCCTGATTCCGATTTCCATGGTGCTCTAGCAGATTTTCGCATTTATGAGGCTGGATTAACTGAAGATGAAGTGATTGAAGTTATGTGTGAATCTCTAACTGATAAGGAAATAATAGAACTAGCTAAGGATAAATATTTGTCTTTTCCGATCACTGTTGTGTCTCGGGATGTTTCGTTACCTTCGTCTTTAATGGGTGGGAAGGTAGCAGTCACGTGGCGATCCAGTGATATGGATGCATTATCTAATCAAGGGACAGTAGGGAATGTAGCTGAGCCAAAAGGTGTAACACTTACTGCAACCTTAAGCAAAAAAGATAGTACAACCGAAAAGCAATTTACGTTAACCGTTTTACCAGAGGGGGTTCCGTCCCATCATCTAACTATTGAGGGAGATAATGAATTGTTAGATGTAAGTGACATCATGTATGGTTTGTTCTATGAAGATATTAATAATGCCGCAGATGGGGGGATTTATGCAGAGCTTGTTCAGAACCGATCATTCGAATCATTTGAATTCGATACTTATTCTCATCATTCAGGAGCCTGTGGATGTTCTACAGGTAGAAATCATGTCCCCTTACATGCATGGTTTGGTGATTTAGACAAAGTAGAAGTCAAAAATACTGGTGGTTTGAATGAATTTTTTGGGATAGACGATAAAGATATTAATTCCTATTATATTACCGTACCAAATGAAACAACTATTAAAAACAAAGGATTTACCGATTCTAATCACGCTTGTGCGATGTCGATTAGACAAGGTGATTTATATGATTTCACCATATGGGCAAAGGCGAAAAAGACAGCAAACATTACCGTACAGCTACAGGATGATTCTAGTGAGCCTATAAGTGACAAAATTACGGTTACAGTGGCAGGGAATAATAAATGGAAGAAATATGGAATCGATTCAGAGCTTGTCCTAACTGGTTCTAAAACCACTCTTGGACAACTTTCATTAACCTTTGATGGGGAAGTAGCTATTGATATGGTTTCCTTAATGCCGAGAGATGTTTGGGGAGCAGCGGAAGAACAAAGTTCACAAACTGCTCACATTAATTATAAAGCAAATCCTAACTATCGACTACGCAAGGATTTAGTTCAGGCATTAGTAGATCTACATCCGAAATTCCTTCGCTTCCCTGGTGGCTGTATTTCAGAAGGATCATTTATCTGGGAAAATGTCTACGAATGGAAGGACTCTGTTGGTGCGATTGAATTGCGGAAGGAAAACTTCAATGTTTGGGGTTATATGATGACAATGGGGCTTGGCTATATGGAATATTTCCAATTAGCAGAAGACTTAAATGCTACCCCACTGCCTGTTATGGCCTGTGGTGTACTCTGTCAAGCACGCTCAGATTATGTCAACCCTGCTGGTGGAGAATTGAGAGATTATTATGTGAAAAGCTTTACTGATTTAATTGATTTTGCGATCAATACAGATTTTGATCATAATGAATGGGCAAAACTTCGTAAAGAAATGGGGCATGAGGCACCTTTTGATTTGCACTACTTAGGTGTTGGTAATGAAAACTGGGGAACAGAGTTTTTTGCAAACTTTGAATACTTTAAGACAGAGATTGATTCATATATGGATAAGCATTATCCTGGGTATGAATTACACATAATTTCTACTGTTGGTGCTCAAGCTGATGACGATGCTTACCAAGAAGGCTGGAAGTTTTTAAGTGGAAATCTTACAGGTACAGCCAATGTGCAATTTACGGATGGACAAAAGACACTGGAGGAAAAAGTTACTTGGTATAACAAGCAGGCTAACTATATGGATACCATTGCGGATGAACACTATTATCGTTCCAATGAATATTTATTAAACAATGTTGATAGATACAATTATTATTATCGTGCCTATCAATCTGACGGAAATCTTGATGAGCGAGAAACCTCTAAAGTGTTTGTTGGAGAGTTTGCTTCTACTGACAAAAATACGTTAGCAGGAGCTGTGGCAGAAGCAGCGATCATGACAGGTTTTGAGAATAATGCAGATATTGTGAGATTAGTCGCTTATGCACCTTTATTTAATAAAGTGTTAACAGACGGTACTTATAGGTGGACACCTGATTTAATCTGGTTCGATGATGAAGATGTTTGGTTCACACCAAATTACTATGTCCAAAAGCTCTTCGCAAAATACCTAGGATCCAAAGTGTTAGACACATCATTTTCCGCCTATAACAATGGTACATTAACTAAAATCGCTCCACATGGTGGAATTGAGATTGCTACGGGAGATGCGGAAATCCAGGTTAGGGCAGTGAAGGTAATTGACAATCATAGTGGAAACATATTATTCGAACAGGATTTCACTAAAGAACTAGATTCTAATTGGAAGGTAATACCAGGCTCCCATGGATATGAATTAGATCCAGAACATGGTTTAGTATTAAAAGCACAAACAGATGGATTAAATGGATTATATTTAATGAACAAAAACTGGAGCAATTATAAAGTAGAAGTAAATGCAACAAAGATAAGTGGCAATGACGGTTTTTATGTCGGTGTTGGTTTAACAGATATTTCACCAGATAAGAAAGATGTAACCGAATACGCGATTGGATATGATGGAAATGCAACTGGGGTGAAGGTGCATAAACAAGGAATAGAGGGTTATATGCTAGGAGATTATTCTTCCAGTACAGCAGCAGGTAATTTGCGAGCAAGCTGTTATGAGCCACTATTAGACAATAATCCTTATACTATCTCCGTTAATTATGGTGGAGATAATGGTGATCGACTTATTTGCTCTTACACTGATGGATCATTCACGAGTAAAACATTAGATTACAAGCTAGAAGCTTATAATCGTGAAATTTTCAACTCGGTAACGAAGGACGATAACTATGTATATGTGAAGCTTGTGAATGCCGATCCGTTTGAAAAAACAACAGAAGTTGCCTTGAAAAATTTAAATGTGAGTAAAACTGCAAGCATGATCACCGTTACAGGAGAAGAATCGATCGTGCATACACCGAATGTAAATAAAAAGAACGCAGAACAAGTTGTTCCAAAGAAAAAAGAGATTAAATGGCAAGATAATCATACTGTGGTTACATTACATGCCAATTCAGTGAATGTGATCATTTTAGAGGTGGAATAGCAAAAGCAAGACAAGGGCATGTGTGAGATCTGATGAAGTTCACAGCATGTCCTTGGTTTTCACATCAAAGGAAACAGGAAAAGAAGAGTATAAGTACAGAAATTATCTACATATATTATTTACTTGATTCTAGTTAACATAATATATATTATAGGAAGTTGTAAAATAAAAAAAGCTCACTATCTCAAAATATAAGTATACTTAAGATAGTGAGATAAAAATTATTTTCGATACTCGACCTTTTTTAGATCCTCTAATGCCGGGCCTTCGATCACTTTACCATCACAAGCAAATCGTGATCCATGACAAGGACAATCCCATGTCTTTTCTTCGTCATTCCAAGTAACCTCACAGCCTAGATGTGTACATGTGGTATCCAATGCATGAACTTTTCCTTCATGATCCTTATAGATCCCAATAGTCTGACCATGTTGTTTCGTTTTAATTGCTGAACCTGCTGGAATTTCTTTTGGTGTATGTTTGTCTTGCATTAACTTTCCAGATACTAGCTCTTTGGCTACATTTGTATTTGTACTTATAAATTGTTTTAAATCTGGATCTGCATGGAATCTCGTAGGCCGGTATAAGTCGATATATGGATTTTCTTTATTTAAGATCAGGTCTGTTAGAACTTTTGCCGCAACCATACTGTTTGTCATACCCCATTTACGATAACCTGTTGCAACTAGAATCTCGGGACGATTCTTATTAAGTCTCCCTATATATGGTAATTTATCTAACGTAGTATAATCCTGGGCAGACCATTCATATTGCCAATCTGTCAACTTTAGATGTTTAGAAGCAAACTCCTTTAATTTTTGTAAAGGGGCTACATCATGCTTGTATTGACCTGTTTTATGATTTTGTCCACCAAATATCCAGTATTCCTCTCCATCTAACTTTAAGGTACGTAAGGAATGAACTGGTTCATCTACATCTAGATACATCCCCCCTGGATATGGATTTTTAGAAGTGAATGCAACAGCATATGAACGAGAAGGATACATACGTGCACTATAAAAAGCTTCTCCTTCAAAGAATGGAAATTGTGTAGCAATCACCACTTGATCACAAATTATACTGTGTTGATCCTTTGTTCTCACTATTCGATGATCAGCATTTTCAATATCATAGGCAGATGTGTTCTCATAAATTTCTCCGCCATTTTCGATAATTTCATCGACTAAAGATTTTAAGTAGGAGATCGGATGAAATTGTGCTTGATTCTTCATCTTTATCGCATATTTCATAGGGAATGCTACAGGTAATTGTGTTAACTCTTCCCCATCAATATTTAATGCAGTATATGCTTCGAATTCTTGCTCCAATTTTCTTCGGTTTTTATCATTGTTTGTTAAAAGGATAGCATCCTGCTCTTCGAAATGACACTCTATCTGATTTTCTTGGATAATATTTCGGATAGATTTTAACGCTTCTGATTGACTTTCGTAATATAATGCTGCCTCTTCATGGCTAAAATGAGACATGAACTCATGATAGATGATACCATGCTGTGCGGTTATTTTAGCTGTTGTATGGCCAGTTGTAGCATTCGTCAATTTACCACGGTCAATCAACACAACTTTAACCCCTTTTTTAGCTAATAAATAGGCAGTGGTGATCCCTGTTATTCCCCCACCAACTACTGTTACCTCTGTTTTAATATTTTCTTTTAATTGAGGAAAGGCTGGCATTATATCTCCCTCTTGCCATATCGGAAAATGCTTTTGCTTCATATTATACCTCCATAAACCTTCACGTTTTTGTTATGTATAGCTTCCCCATTGTATAAAAGTTTATGAATTGGATTTTAGCGATTACTTTGCGATCTATTTTTACACGTGATACCATTTACAGAAGGGAGTGATGAACAGATGAGACATATACATGCTATCGTGAATGGGAGAGTACAAGGAGTTGGTTTTCGGTATTTCACTCAAGCTACCGCAGCAGAATACCAAATTGTTGGTTGGGTGAAAAATCTCTCAAACGGATCTGTTGAAATCAAAGCAAAAGGTGATGTGGGTAATATTGAGAGGTTTTTACAAAAGATAAGACAAGGTCCTTCCATGTTTGCAAAGGTTAGTAGTATTGATATAGAAGAATTGCCATTAGAAGATCATGATTATCAACGATTCGAGATAAAATATTAAAACCGCTATCGAAATAGCGGTTTTAATATGTATTAGTTTTCCTCGAAGAATTTACGATTCAATGCAATATATTCATGCTCATTATCTGGAACCTCGTCTTCCATATAGATAGCTTCTACTGGACAAACTGCTTCACAAGCTCCACAATCTATACAGATATCTGGATCAATATAGAACATATCTTTTCCTTCTTCTATACAATCAACAGGACAAACTTCAACACATTCGCCTGCTTTTTCTTCTTTACAAGGTGAAGTTATTACAAACGCCATGACTGTCCCCTCCTTTGGTCAATTTCCTAAGTATCTCTATTTCACCTATATTTTATCATAATTATAAAAACTTCGCATGCCAATATCGATGATTTCACAATAAATTCAAGGAATGGCACGTCAACATCTTAGCATGGATCTACTGATAAGCTCTCTAATCCCGATCCTTCCAAAGCCTTTCCACTATGAACTCGCCTCCAACACGTTGAACGAAAAAGACATCCGGATTGGTCAAGGTTTTCCATTCATGAAAGCCAAATTCAATCTGGAATTTTTTTAGCATGAGTGCTAGCAAGTTTCCATGTGTTACGATGATAGTATTCTCAAAATCATCATTATTTAAACAATCAGTAAGGAGTTGATCAGCTCGTTCGTAAGCATCTCTAGATGATTCCCCACCAGGTAATTTAAACTGATCATTATGAAAAGATTCCTCCAACACATCCATCCAATCATCAATTGGCTGTTCACTTAAAAGTCTTTCTTTTAACCTTTCATCACATTCAATTGGTAAACCAGTACGATTGGCAAATGGTTTAATGGTTTCCTTTGCACGTAAAAAAGGACTTGTGATGATCCGATCAATTGGAAAACTAAGATTTTCTAATAGGTTTGCTAATTCATAGGCCTGAAGATTTCCTTGTTTAGACAAAGGAGAATCCTTGTGTTGTCCCACTGCGTGACAGTGACGTATCAATAGAATTCTTTTCATTTTATCAGCTCCTAGGCGGAATCTTTGAAAGATCTTTAATAGAATATCAGAAAAAGCCTACCATTTATTTTATCCAATATGAATTTCAATTAAACATTTTCGACTAATTCAAAATAATCTTTTTTAAATCCAGCAATACGTTTCGTGTTATCTATAACAAAGTAAAACTCCTCTGTTTCGTTTTTTACTTCATATACATTTCCAACGGTCAAAACGGAATTCACTTTATATTTTTTAGCGTTTGTATGTACACATTTAATGTGTTTCATGGTTTCATTTTTTTCCCAAGTATGATGAATCATTCTAACTAACCTCCTTACTTTCTATGATAAACATTTTGGTAGATAAATACAAGTAACTGTTTAGTTTACATAATAAACTTATGGTATACTTATGTTCTTGTTTTCCAATATTTACTTAAAACTATAGGTAATAATAAAATAATGATAAGCATCCTCACTAATTGTAAGGAACCAACAATTGCAGGGTCTGCGTCTACTTCATGGGCTGTCAGTGCCATTTCTACTAATCCTCCTGGCGCAAGACTTAGCATGGCTGTCGCAAAGCTCAAATTCGAAAAAGAAGCAAAAATATAACCAAATAAGATCGATAATAAGATAATGAAACAGGTTATTAAAAAGAACAAACCAGTATATTTACCAGCTTTTTTCACATCTCGATAATCGATAGATAAACCTAAATGGATGCCAATAGAAAGCTGAGCAAAATGATAGAACGAACTAGGTAAGTCCATCACTGGTATCGAAAAAATTTTTAGTATAGCGATGATAGTCATAGGTATAAGCACAAAAGATGCCGGAACTTTATGTCTTAATAAATAAGCGAAGTAAAAAAGCAATCCATAAATAGCAATGGTCCAATATTGACCAGAAATCATTGGTTCCTCTACTATACTACCGGCATTATTGCTGCTTGATGAAAATAAAAAAGAGGCAATAATTGGTACGATAAAGAGAACCGCCATTAATCGAATCGTATGAAAAATAGCTACAAGCCCAGTGTTAGCCTCCATTGAATCGCTCATAGCAACCATTACGGATAATCCTCCGGGTATACTGCCAAGTACACCTGTTTTTTTACTTATCTTTGCTATCCTAGCTAGTAATATTCCACTAGCTATCGAAATAATCATAATGAAAAAGGTAAAAAGCAAAAACGGAATAAAATAAGGCACTACCTTACCTATAGTTGCTGCAGTAAACGTCATTCCGATTTGAACACCAGTTATAGCAAAGCTTACATTTCGAATGGATTGGTGTAATTGATAGTCTCTTTCGTGAACCGTCTTTAAAATAAATACTGCTAATAATGGACCTAAAATCCAAGGCAATGGAAGATCTAAAGATAGGAATATCATTGTGGACAGTAAGGATACAAGATACATCCATATATAATGAAAGACAAGTTGTTTCATGCTTAAAGCTCCCTTGAACATATTTAGAAAGCAAAAGCCTGGCATTTGGCCAAGCTTTTGCTGCTTAAAAGTTACTCAAATAGAGCCAAATATTCCTTTAATCCCTCTTTCTCAAGCTCACTTTTTGGTATGAATTTCAAGGCAGCGGAATTAATACAGTATCGCATACCACCCTTGTCCCTCGGTCCATCATCAAATACGTGACCTAAATGTGAATCAGCCTGGTCGCTTCGAATTTCTATTCTACGCATGCCATGAGAAGTATCGAGATTTTCTTTTAGGGCATTTCGATTGATAGGTTTAGTAAAGCTTGGCCAACCACACCCTGCGTCATATTGATCTTTGGTAGAGAATAAAGGTACCCCACTAACAATATCAACATAAATTCCTTCCTCATTGTTGTCCCAATATTCATTATCAAACGGTCTTTCTGTGCCATTTTCCTGTGTGACGTGATACTGTAATGGAGTTAATTTGCGTTTTAATTCTGTTTGGTCTGGCTGCTTGTTCCAATGTTTTTTGATAAAATCAGCTCTACCTGAACCCTTTTTATAGAGCTGATAATGAAATGTTTGTTTTCTATAATAATCCTGATGCTTTTCTTCTGCCGGGTAGAATGTTTTTGCTGGAAGAATATCAGTCACAATAGGCTTAGTAAATTTCCCTGATGCTTCTAACTGTTGTTTTGAAGCCTCTGCAAGCTCTTTTTGTCGCTCGTTTGTATAATAAATAGCTGTTTTATAGGATTCGCCTCGATCATGAAACTGACCACCTGAATCGGTTGGATCAATTTGTTGCCAAAATATTTGTAAAAGTTTTTCATAAGGAAATATCGTTGGATCAAAGGTAATCTCTACCGCTTCCCGATGTCCTGTTGTATTGGAACACACTTCTTCATAGGTTGGATTTGGCTTATCTCCACCTGTATAACCTGATTCTACTTGAATAATCCCTGGCTGTTGATCGAAGGGTTCTACCATACACCAAAAACAGCCACCTGCAAATATAGCTCTTTCTTTTGATTGTTTTTCCATCAAAACAACCTCCTAAAAAAACGTGTTACCCTTATTTTGCTTCTCCTACTGTAAAATTGCAAGTGGTCTGTTTGGACTAAATAAATAATTTAGGTTGTGATTTTTTTGGTTGACTGGATCTGTGTGTTTCATGCTCTTCCCTTGTATTTTCTTCTATCTCATCTGGTGATAAGCTCGAATCATCTACTTGAATCTCGTCTGTATTATCTTCCTCTTCACTATTTATTTCGTTAATTGCTTTCATCATATTGATTAATTTAGGGGCGTTTTTGATCATTGGTCCATATTCTTTAATAAGTGGTGTCGCTTGTTGGGCCACTTTTAGTACTTGTTGGACATTATTTAGTGTTCCCATTAAATTCGATCCCCCTCCTCCACTTGCTATTCCACCTGCCTGCATTCCACTTGAAGAAGGTAAAAAGCGTTGGATCAGACCTTGCAATCCTGTAGGGTTAGTTGTTGGTGCATGTGGAAATAATCCGCGCTGAGGTGCTCCAGATAAAAAATTACCTTGTTGAAACGGTGGTTGCTGATTCATGAATGGTGTTTGATGATTAGTTGGTCGAAACATATTTCACATCCTCTCTCTGCTAGTAAAAGTCTCCCTTGCTAACACTATATGTCTCTATAGGTTAGGTGGTATAGGCTTTTATCGCTTCTAAGTAGATAAAAAGAAGGCTTTTTCGTGGTCTACTCACGAGAGCCTTCTTTTTTATACGTTAGGAAATATAAGTTTTTTGCAGGAAGTAAGCGACGAAGCTAAAATTATGAAGTTCAAAGTATAAGAAAAGCTAACACATCCAAAAGACGAGCGAATGCGTTTTTCTAACCATCTTCGGAAATATCATTCATAATATTTCCTGGGCAAGCGCAGAAACTGACAGGAAATGAACGATTCGCGCTAATCGTTTGTTGAGATATGACAGTTTTACTCGATATTCGGCTACTATTGGTTGAAGTATCTTTATCCAATGTGAAAGGAAGCAATAGAGCCTTCATTCGAGCTGTCAATGGTGAGTTTTGCTTTTATTTCCTCCTTTAATTGGGAAACATGAGAAATGACTCCAATCACACGGTGATCCTGTTGTAAATCCTTTAAGCATTCGATGGCTTGCTCGAGAGATACTTCATCAAGTGTTCCGAATCCTTCATCAATAAATAACGTATCAAGCTGCACACCACCTGCATGTGATTGAATTATATCTGCCATCCCTAATGCTAAGCTTAATGCAGCTTTAAATCCTTCACCTCCAGATAGTGTGCGAACCGAGCGTTTACGACCAGTAAAATGATCGAGCACTTCTAAATCTAAGCCACTTTGTGCACCACGTTTTGCCAATTCTTCACTACGCAAAAGCTGAAAGCGGTGATCCGTCATTCTATCTAAGCGCACATTAGCCTGTAATAAAATTTCATCAAGAAAAGTGGCTAAAACGTATCGTTCAAAGGATAGTTTCTTCGAATTTTCCCCTCTAGCTAGATCTGCCAATTCACCAATATCATAATATTGATTAGCTATTTTCTGATACTCGGATTGCAATCCAATTAGTTTATCTTTTACCTTTAATAACTGTTGGTATTCTAATTCAATTGCTTGTTTACGTTGCATTACTGTATGCTTTTCTACTTCAAGTTTGTTTAATTCTTCTCTTAATAGCGTTAGGTCAGGAGCTGTTTTTCCTCGTAGTAATTCCTCTAATTCTTCCATTCGTTGATTGGTGAATTGGTAATATTCCTTAAATTGTATTACTTCAGCTTCGAGTTTCCTCATATTTTCCTCATTTAATCGAGCATTCTGGTATGATGCAATATCAGGAAATCCATACTTTTCCAATTTGACTAAAAATATTTCTTTTTGTTTGTCATAACTAGCTTCTAGCTGCTTCTGAAATTCCACACTTTGCATCATTTTGGTTTCTATCTGATTTTTCTGATCTCTAATTTTTGCATAGTGTTTCTGCAGTTCCTCCCATTTTGCTAGATTATCTTTTAGTTCCTCTTTAATGGCCGTGACTTTTGCTTTAAATTGTTCAACCGTATCAAAATCCTTCGGTAATCTTTCTTTAAGGGTTTCTAGTGAAATTTGTATTTGTTGAAATTGCTGAAGCGTTTGTTCATGGTCTGCTCTCCATTCTTTTTGTTTCTTTAATAATTGATCAATGCCTGTTTGAACATTAGCTGGATCCTGATAGGTAGCCTCTATTGCTTTTATTTGTTCCGTTTCTTCTCTTACCTGTAAATTTAGTTGCTTTTGCTTTTCCGCTACTTCTTTTCTTTTTCCTCTTATTTCAGGTAGAGAGAGTTTAGTAACTTCGATATTCAAGGACTGGAAAAGATAATGGATCATTTCTTTTTTTACATGCATTTCATTGTATAATTGATTGATTTCTGAAGAAAGCGATTGAGAGCTTATTTCCAGTTCCTGCAGTTTTTTCTGCTCTAATGCAATGGACTCCTCAGAGATAGAAGCTATAGTGCTTTTTGCTTTATTAGGGTGATGCGGAGAACCGCATACAGGACAAGGCTCTCCTTCTACAAGTTCATCTACTATGTGCCCGATGATATTTAGCTGTTTTTCTTCTTGGTTTTTTTTCCATTTCGTTTTTTGCTCGTCTAATTCAAGTTCGAGTTTTTGAGCTTTTAACAAAAGAACCTGATATTTTTCCTGTAACTTTAGCTCTTGTTCCCCTTCCTCTAAGATTTTTTCATAGGTTTGTACTTGTTGAGAGAGTTGCTCTTCTTTATGCTTATTGACGAGAACTGATTGTTTTAATTGATGAATCTTTTCTTGTGCCTGAAAGCTATCTTCTTTTCTCTGCTGTTCCTTTGTTAAGTTATCTTCTAGGTGACGTAGCCGTAATTCTTTCTCCGCTAATTTTTGTTGGACTGTCTGAAATTGTTCTAAACCTTTTTGGAAGTCATTGAGTTTTTCTAAAGTCGCTTCATATTCTTTTAATCGGAGGCGTAGCTCATCCATCTCTGTTTCCATTTTTTCACTGTTTTCTAACGCATCTGCTGCTTGTTGAAATTGTTGACTCACTTGGTTATGCTGTTCCTTCAAATATTCCGATTTTTTTAGTTGTTCTTGCCATTCATTTTTTCGCCTCTGCACCTGTTCTTCGAATGGTTCTACAGCCTTTGCTTGCACAGCTTGCTGGAATGTTGTTTCTTTTTCTTTCATTTGTGGTGCTTTCTTTTTTAACTCTTCTTTTTCTATCTTTCTCTGATCATATTCATCAAATAATTCAAGTAATTTTTGCTTTCGATACATCTGCTCCTGCATACTCTTATATGCTTGATCAAATTCCTCGATCCTTTTTATTACTTCTTCTTTTTCCTTCTTTAAACTGTAGAGTTCATTAGATAATTGATCTGTTATCGACTGAGTGCTCTCTTTGTTTATATATTTACTATCTAAATGTTCCATTTCTTGTTCCATTTTCCATTCGATTTGTATAAGGGAGTTTTTCAGTTGTTTTGCTTCGTCTTTTAGCTTTTCTGTTATATCCCGATAAAAATAAGTTCGGAATATTTTTTGAAGCACTTCTTCTCGTTCGCGACTATTCTCTGAAATCAGCTTACGAAATTCCCCCTGTGGGATCATTATCATTTTTCGAAATTGCTCATAGTCTAAACCTATCATTGCCTGAATGGTCTCATTGACTTCTTTGATTTTGGATTCAATTAATTCCCAATCGTCGTTTTGTTTCATGATGTACAGAGAGGCAGATGCTGGATCATCGGTGTATCCTTTCCCCTTTGTTTTTGGCTTTAACTGCCTAGGAGTCCTTGTTACCTTATATAACTTTTCGTGAAGCTGGAATGTTAAGGAAACAAAGGTGGACTCTACTTCTGTGGCAAAATGACTTCGAAAACTATCATGATCACGATCTGTCCCACTAGCCTTACCATATAAACTATAACAAATCGCATCGAACAAAGTTGTTTTTCCTGCACCTGTTGGTCCTGTTATTAAAAAAATCATTTCTTGACCAAGTCGATCAAAATCGATCCTCTGTCTCTTACGATAAGGACCAAAGGCAGCTAGTTCCAGAGAAATGACTCGCATTCTATTTTCCCCTCTCTTCTGTTACAATCGATTGCATCACTTTGTTAAAATACTGGGCTCTCGTTTCTGGGATTTTTTCTCCCTTCATTTCCTGATAGAAAGCATGAAATAGTTGTTCATGGGACATCTCCTGTTTTTGGCGAATATTTTCTTTGTCCTTAAGAACGGTGTTTACCATATATTGCTTTCGCTCTAAACGTAATATGTTCGGAAATAGTTTTCGTAATTTAGAAACTGGATCCATAATTTGACCATCGTCTAATAGCTGAATTTGTAAATAATCCTCTGTTCTCGGGATTATTTTTTCTTGAATTAAATCATCGAAATATCCCTTTATAATTCGCATATCTTTCATCGGAGTAAGCGCCCTTTGCTCAATCTCACAGGCTCCTGTTTCATCCATTTCCACCATCGTAACGGATTTAGTATGGTCCGCCTCTGAAAAGGAGTATTTTAAAATGGACCCACTATATCTAATCGTTTCCCTCTTTATTTTTTGTGGTCGATGTAAATGGCCTAAAGCCACATAGTCAATCTCATCAAATAAATCGGCGCCAACGTAAGGAGTTCCGCCAATCATGGTAAGACGTTCCTCGGAGTCTGTTTCCATTCCACCAGCAACAAATGCATGTCCTACTAAAATGTGTCTCCCTTCGTGTAAAGGAGTTCTCATTTTTATTTCTTGAATTATTTTTTCCATTGCTTGATGATGTGTCTCAATGGTGTCATCCTTGAAATAGGCGCTGATTTGTGATGGTTCCAAGTATGGAATCAAATGAAAATAAATCATGCCATAGTTATCCTCAATTGGTACTGGTTGAAGTGCCTCCTCTACCGTTGTATGTAAATAAAATTGCTGTGAACGGAAAATTGATGTACCGAATCCTAAGCGATCAGGACTGTCATGATTACCTGCTATGGCTAGGATAGGGATTTTAAAATTCATACATAAATCGCTAATAACATGATTTAATAATTCGACAGCTTCCTTTGGTGGAATCGAACGGTCATATAAATCTCCTGCGATGATAAGTACGTCTGGTTTTTCCTCCTTTATTAATGAAGTTAGTTGTTCTAACACATAGGCTTGATCTGCTGTTGCATGGATTCCATGTACTAATTTGCCTAAATGCCAGTCTGCAGTATGAATAATTTTCATTAATATCACTAATCCTTTCTTGGTAATTTCGATCTCGAGTTAAAAGAACTGGATGAAGAACGTTTGTTTGTGTATAATAGAACTTGAGGTGATGATAATGGTTAATGATCGAGGGCATAAAAAGTGGGCATCCCTTATGTTACCAGAGCATGTGATCATGTTAGAGCAACTAGAGAAAGAGGATAATCTAGTGAACAAGCCGCTTTTAGAATCTGATATATTAGAGGAAATGGAACATCAAATTCAACAAGCTATTCTAAACAAAACGAAGCTAACGATTGATTATTATCAAAATAGAAGGATTCACTCCATTCAAGGTACGATAGACACCGTGAAGCCATATACAGCTCAAATTACCATCGTTCTGGATAGCTCAAAAAAGAAAAAGCATCTATCCATTCGTGATATTGTTGCAATAAAATAGATTTAGCGTCTTCGGTACAAGAGATAAACCATATCCTTTCATGGTTTATCCCTCCTCTTGATATAAATCCCATAATTGATCAAAGGTTTGAATAGCCTCTGGAAAAGGAATATTCCATTCTAAATAGCGACTAATTTCATCATAACTACTTGAGTGCTTTGGAAAATCATGATCGATAAACATCCAGTCTGCTAATTTCCTTTGATGATCTAATTGTTTGTTTCCGCGATACCTCATCATAAATTGATAAAAAGATTTCATCCACTATTCCCCTTCTGTCAAATTATCTTCCATAAAATCTTGATGTTTCTCTTGTTTTTTTCGATAAACGAACCGTGATAGCATTATACTAATCTCATAGATAATAATTAACGGAATAGCGACAACGATTTGCAAAATAAAATCAGGTGGTGAAATCATAGTTCCAATAATCACAAGAATAAAATAACCATATTTTCTTGTTTTACTTAAGAAGCGTGGTGTAAGAATCCCTAAGCTTGTTAAGAACATAATAATGATCGGTAATTCAAAAAAGATAGCAAAAGGAAGTGTGACACGAAAAATAAACCGAAAATAATTTTCGACTGTAAACATGGTGTCAAATACGCCATCATTTAATGATAAAACAAAGGGTAAGATTAATTTTACAAAAATGTAGTAACCAAAGCTCATTCCTACCACAAACAATAGAAAAACAGCCGGGATATAGGCTAAAGACACTCGTTGTTCCTGCTTTGTTAAGCCAGGTTTCACAAATAACCAAATTTGTAAGCATAAAAAAGGTAAGGTGCCTGCAATAGCAACAGTGAATGCAATCGTAAGGATGATCCAAATAATCTCTTCAGGTGATATTAGATTTAAGGTAATATCAATATCGTTTAAAAAGAAATTACGGATATCGTTGACATAATATAGCCCTAATCCAAAGAAGAGAATAAAGAAAAAAGCGGTCCATATAAGCCTTTTCCTTAATTCAGCAAAATGGTCGAGATACCCCATCTCCTTTTCATTAGGTAACGATTTATCCTGTTCTTTCATTAGAAAACTCCTTCATATTTAACCTATATATTGAATAGGTTTTCGTCCTACTTCGTCAAACTTTCTCTTATAGAGGAAAAAGATGTAAAAGTATGCACTTTTACACCTTCCTTACTTGCTTGATGGATCTTTTTTTTCCTCTTTATCCTCGTTCATTAAATCATTGGTAGCCTTTTTAAATTCTCGCAAGGAACTTCCGACTGCCTTTCCAATTTCCGGAAGCTTTGAAGGTCCAAAAATGACTAAAGCAATAATTAATATGAGGATTAAACCTGGAAATCCTATATTAGATAACATATACTCTCACCTCTGGCGTATGACTATTTTTGATCGTCTTGCTTATCTTCTCTGGCAGATTTCTTAAATTCTCGTAAGGTTTGACCAGTTGCTTTCCCGATTTCGGGTAGTTTTTTTGGTCCGAAGATAACTAATGCAATAATTAAAATTAAAATCAAGCCAGGTATTCCAATTGAGGATAACATATCTTTGCCCCACCTTTATAGTATCTTTTAACACGATAATAACACTCTTTTTCTATCTTATCACGTTTTAAAAGGCTTGTCTTGAAATAATGCTAAAATTATTGGTCTTTTATACGGTCATATTGCATGAAATAATAATCATAACGATTTCGTTCATCCCTGATACCTTTTGTCTTCTTTGTAGTCTTCCATTCTGCTTCCTTAAGCTTAGGGAAAAAAGTATCCCCTTCAAATTCGTGATCAATATAAGTCATGTAAATACGATCAGTAAAAGGTAATACCTGTTGAAAGATTTCTTCTCCACCAATAACAAACCACTCTTTATTTGGCTCAGCGTCTGTTAATGATTTGATTTCATCGATGCTGTGCATGACTTTACAATTTGGTGCCTCGAAGGAAGTGTCTCTCGTTACGACGACGTTTTCCCGATTTGGAAGGGCACCATTCATGGAGAGAAAGGTTTTTCTTCCCATAATAACCGTTTGGGAAGTAGTCAATTCTTTAAAAAACTTTAAGTCGTTCGGTAGATGCCACGGAAGATCATTGTCCTTCCCGATGACACGATTCTTACTCATTGCAAACAAAAGTGAGATCATTCGTCTTACTCCTTTCTTATACGGCTACAGGAGCCTTAATAGCTGGATGAGGATCATAATTTTCGAGCGAGATATCCTCTGCTTCCAGATCAAAAATGGTTTGGAAATCCTGTATATGAAGGTTCGGTAGGTTTCGTGGCTCACGTTTTAACTGTGTTTTAATCTGTTCTATATGATTAGAATAAATATGTGCATCTCCTAAAGTATGAATAAATTCACCAGGCTTTAATCCACATTCTTTAGCAATCAAATAGGTTAATAAAGCATAGCTAGCAATATTAAACGGTACACCAAGAAAAATATCTCCACTTCGTTGGTATAGTTGGCAGCTTAACTTTCCGTCTGCCACATAAAATTGGAACATAGTATGACAAGGAGGTAATGCCATATTAGAAGGAACATCCTCTGGATTCCATGCTGTGATTAAATGTCTTCTAGAATCTGGATTTTGTTTTATCGCTTGGATAACCCCTTTTAATTGATCGATGGTTTCTCCTTTTGATGTTCTCCATTTCCTCCATTGAGATCCATAAACAGATCCAAGATCTCCATATTTAGCTGCAAATTCATCATCTTCTAGGATGCTTTTTTTGAACTTGTCCATTTCCTTCAAATAAAGCTCCTTAAAAGAAGGATCCTCATTAGCACGGTGACCGAAATTGTCCATATCTGGACCTGTATATTCATCACTTTCCACCCATTTTTTAAAAGCCCATTCATTCCAAATATTATTATTATGTTTGAGTAAATATCGAATGTTCGTATCACCTTGGATAAACCAAATTAATTCACTTACAATAAGTCGGAACGGAACGAATTTGGTAGTTAAAAGTGGGAAACCTTCTGCTAAATCAAAACGCATTTGGTGCCCAAATACGGAAAGTGTTCCGGTTTTCGTTCTATCTTCTTTTTTTGTACCTTCTTCTAATACTCTTTTGCATAAATCTAAATAAGCTTGTTCACTCATAGACATTCTTATCTTCCTCTCATTCACTTATATTACAAATTCGTAACAAACAATGATAATAATAATATTTTATTTATTTTAACATACATTTTTGAATAAGTAATTACGATAGGAGGGCTTTTATGTTAGGACAGGAACAATTAGCAGTCGTCGCGAAGCACTCCGTAGCCTATAGTTTTGCATTTACCCACCCATTTTCCTTCTATGTAGATGCATATCCAATTCTGCAAAGCGAATTATTCGAACAAGCAGACCAATTAACGTATGGCATGCAACATGAAGCAGTACGTGTGTTGCAGGAAAAACTACACAAAATATCGTACTATGATTCTTCTATTGACGGAGAGTATGGTGTGTTAACCGAATATGCATTAAAAAAGTTTCAATCAGATCATCAAATAAAAGATGATGGTCAGGTAAATAAAAAAACCATTCAAAAAATATCTGAAGAAGAAGAGCGATTATATGAGGAAACATTAACACAAGAAACAGCATTTGATTATGGCCAAAAGGGTAACGAGGTTTTAAAGCTTCAGGAAGCTCTAAAACACTTTGGTTACTATGATGGTCCTCTGGATGGTATTTTTGGACCAAAAACCGATCAGGGCATCAGTGCTTACAAGCAAGATAGTGGTATGAAGATCATGCATATTGAAAATGAACAGACGGAAATGGAAGAAACGCCAGAAACCTTTATTGCCTCACTGGAAACGAAGCAGGAGGATGCGGCATCCACCGGATCTAAACCTACGGAAGAGATGTCCAAACAAATAACAGTAAAAACGTCCAGTCCAAGTGGAACTACCCAACAAATTATTCAAACCGCTAAACAATATCAAGGGACTCCCTACATATGGGGTGGCGTTACACCAAATGGATTTGATTGCAGTGGTTATATTCAATATGTCTATAACCAATATGATATTTCACTTCCAAGAACGGTACATGAGATTTGGAATGCGACTATGCAAGTTCAAAAGCCTTCTATCGGAGACTTAGTCTTTTTTGAAACATATAAACCAGGTCCATCTCATGCCGGAATCTATTTAGGAGATGGTAAATTTATTCATGCTGGTGCATCAAGAGGTGTAGAAATTAGTACAATTGATCAAGAATACTGGTCTAAACGCTATTTGGGCGCTAAACGAATTTCTTTACAATAAATCAAAAAAATCCATTTGCTTCGGGTGGAGACCCTCATATTCAATGTTTAAAAGCTGAATTAATTGCTTAGCATTGTCATAGGCGTCTCCACCTGAGTTATTATTGAACAAAAGCGTAACGGTTTCCACCTGCTTTTCTAATTGCTTTATGTACTCTACCCATTGTAAAAGCTCTGTTTGATTGTATCGATAAAGAAAACGTACCTCACGCCAATTTTCTTGGCCATGATTATTCCAACCATGCACATTTCTACCATGAAAGCGAACAAGCGCATTTTTAGAATGTGTGGTTTCTAGTACTAGAGGTACAGATCCTTCCCCTGCCTGAGGTTCATCACAAATAACATGAATCCATCCTTCCTTTTTTAAAAACGAAATGGTGTCTGCTTGTCGCTCTTCCAACCAAGTCCTGTTTCGAAACTCGAGAGCTACAGGTAATGGCCCCATCCATTCTCTAAGCTTTCTTAATTTATTGATATTCTTAGATTGCAAGGAAAACCATGGTGGGAACTGAAAAAGTAATGCATTTAACTTATTTGCTTCGACTACAGGTTTTATGGATTCCTTAAAATCTTGGATTAATTGCTTCATTTCAAGATTTGTGAGATTTTTACGGTCATGCCCTGTAATGGATTGAAAGGCTTTTATAACAAAACGAAAGGAATCTGGTGTTTTCGTTACCCAATTTTCATATTGACTAGGTGATTGAATGGCGTAAAATGCACTATCTACCTCCACCACTGGAAAATGGGAGCTATAGGTAATGAGTTTATCTTTCGTATTCGAATGATTTTGATGTAGACGAGGATGGTCACCCCATCCAGTTAAACCGATTAAGATCGTCATGGACTATTCACCCTTACAAAACATTGTTATGCTACCAGCATTTTATATGGCTGGTATTTAAATTATCATGATTTAGTTAAAATTCCAAGCCATAAATTGCTCACCAATTGGATAAGCGCTTCTTGACGTTATTGGTAAAATAAGCTATAGTAAACACAAGCAAATGAGATGTTACAGGATTCATTATGATCAGGCAGCTTCTATAGAAGTAAATGGGAATGGTGATCCTATACTTCTGTGGTTGCTGCCTTTTCTACTATCCATCATCTTTTTTGTAATTTTACCACGTCTAAGCGTGAAAGGTTCTAGGGAGGAAGATATTCATGGAAAACGGAGTAGTAAAATGGTTTAATGCAGAGAAAGGCTATGGCTTTATCCAGCTAGAAGAAGGAAATGATGTGTTTGTCCATTATTCCGCTATTCAAGCAGAAGGATTCAAAACGTTAGAAGAAGGTCAGGAAGTAACCTTTGAAATCGTGGAAGGTGAACGAGGGCCACAAGCTGCAAATGTTGTAAAAAAATAATCTTATACTTACAGGCGGTGACTTCGTTCACCGCCTTTTATAATGATGAAACGGAAGGATGATTATTTTGTTGAACGAATGGCTTTGGATGTTATTTGCCATAACCAACTTTGTTTTATTACTAATTATGTATCGTTTGTTCGGTAAGGCAGGCTTATTCGTCTGGATAGGTATGTCTACCGTTATAGCTAATATTCAAGTATTGAAAACAGTCGAAATGTTTGGATTAATCGCTACATTAGGGAATATTTCTTATGGAACGGTTTTTCTTGCTACAGATATTCTTAATGAAAATCATGGAAAGAAAGAGGCCAAAAAAGCGGTTTGGATGGGATTTTGTTCTTTGTTATTTATGACAATTGTAATGCAGTTTGCGATTCGTTTCATCCCACATGAATCAGACATTGCACAGGATGCGTTAGCCACCATTTTTGAAATAGTACCTCAAATAGCGATTGGCAGTATGGCCGCATTCTTAGTAAGCCAATATATCGATGTTTGGATTTATTCTAAATGGAAGAAAAAAATGCCTTCAACCAAATGGTTATGGTTAAGAAATAATGGAAGTACCATGATTAGTCAATTTATTGACACGTTTATTTTTTGTTCGATCGCCTTCTTTGGCTTATATTCGTGGGGGGATTGGGTTATGATCCTATTTACAACTTATGTGATTAAATTTATCATTGCCACATTGGATACACCGTTTCTCTATCTCGCAAAACGAATCCATGGTGATGTGCAATGATTGAGATCTATACAGATGCAGCAACGAGGAATAATCCAGGACCAAGTGGTATCGGAGTTTTTATTAAAAGCAGCAAAGAACAGCATAATCTTTCGGAATATATTGGCCATTATTCGAACCATGAGGCAGAATTTATCGCTGTCATCAAGGCGTTAGAATTTTGTCAAGAGCGCTATCCTAATGAGATACTTTCATTTCGCTCTGACTCCAAAGTAGTCGTCGAAACCATTGAAAAAAGGTATACGAAAAATCAAGCTTTTCAAATTTTATTAAATAAGGTCAACCAACTTTCTGCCGCTTTTCCTTATATCTTTATTAAATGGATTCCTGAAAAGCAGAACGGAACAGCTGATCAATTAGCAAAAGCAGCAATCAAAAATCAATAGAATCATGAATTAATTGATGTTGCATTAAAAGCTGCTTTGCTTCTTCCAATGATCGGACTTCATTCTTCTGGAACAATTCCAATAAACTGATATAAAAGCTTCTGTCGAACGATAACTGCAGCTGTAAAGTCAAGGAGATCGCTAACTTGACATGATGTACGGAAGTATTGGTGTATTTTTTGCCAAAATAGATGAATTGGACTTCTTCATCTGATAATTTAAAGCCTTTCGACCATAAATGCTCTAAAAAATATGCCAATACTTCATTTTCCTTCATTTCTATCCCCCGCTCTGTCTACAAGGTTATTTCTTTTTTCCAAAATACTGATAATAATCTGTGCGAATAAATCCATTAAAAAGCTTGCGTTTCTTTGATGCTTCACGTCCGAATAGTGTTTCAAATTTCTCGTTAGCAGTCATGATATAAATGCTCCAAGTAGGGTATTGAGCGAGATGCTTCCCAAGTTTTTCATAAAGCTTCTCCACCTCTTCCTTTTGGCCAATTCGTTCACCATATGGTGGATTGCTAATAATATAACCCCCTAATTGATCAGAATGAAAGTCTAATGCATTCATTTGTTTCCATGTTATCAAATCCCCTAGCCCGGCTTCAGTAGCGTTTGCCTTGGCGATATCGATCATTTTCGGATTAATATCTGTTCCGAAAATATGTAGCTCTTGATCATAATTTGCCAAATCCTCTGCTTCCTCTAGTGCTTTATCCCAAATATCAGCAGACAAAAAGCTCCAATTCTCTGCTGCAAATTCACGATTGAAGCCTGGTGCAATATTTTGTCCAATGAGGGCAGCTTCAATAGGAATGGTTCCAGATCCACAAAATAGATCATAAAAAGGCTGGTCGCCTCTCCAATTCGTTAATTGAACAAGAGCTGCTGCAAGTGTTTCTTTTAATGGGGCCTCTCCTTGTCCAATTCGATATCCTCGCTTGTGAAGACCACTTCCAGATGTGTCTAATGTCAAGGTTACTTGATCCTTTAATAAAGCCACTTCGACACGATACAGCGCTCCAGATTCTTTTAGCCATTGTGCAATTCCGTATTTTTGTTTCATTCTTTCGACAATAGCTTTTTTGACAATGGATTGACAGTCCGGTACGCTATACAGCTTAGATTTGTGCGATTTGCCGATTACCGGAAATTCTCCATCCTCTGAAATAAATGCCTCCCAAGGTAATGCTTTCGTTTGTTCAAACAGTTCATCATACGTCTTTGCTTCAAACTCCCCAATAAGTAGCTTCACACGGTCTGCTGTTCTTAGCCACAAATTAGCTCTGGCAATGCCAGCTGCATCTGCATCAAAAACCACTCTACTGTTTTCCACCTTAACATTTTCGAAGCCTAAGTCCTTAACTTCCTTCGCCACAACGGATTCTAGCCCCATTGCTGCTGTTGCAATCAATGTATAGTCTTTTTTCATTCTGGAAATCCTTTCCGCACATAGGTTGATATAACAAAACCCCTTTTCTTATTAAAAGGGGTTTACTTATAGTATCTGACCAGAATGAATGTCTGTAAGCCATGTTCTGTTCCTTCGTACTCCAAACGGTGGTCAGCCTCGTACATAAGGTGTAATCATCTGTCTACAAGCAACTAAGCTTGTCCTTCCTTCGGTTCCAATTCCCTACTAAGAAGATGCCCCTACCAAAATTTGGGTTGCTCACTCGAGGGGTTTACCGCGTTCCACCTAAGTAGTTTCCCACTTAGCTACGTCACTGTGGCACTTTCAAGATACTCATACCATATCTGATAACAGACACAGGTATTTTCTCTGCCGTTAACCATATTGGTTACCTTGACTTATGCATTCGTCAAGCACGAACACTACAAGCATCGCAGCTTGTGTGAGCATGGACTTTCCTCTACACACTGAACGTATGCAGCGATTACTACAACATTCACTCTCACGTTAACTTTTTTACATCATTTCTATTTTACCACGTTATTCCCATTAGTCAATGGTAATAGTATCCTTTCTACTCGTCATCAAACTTTTTCCCAAATACAGCTTTTTCTAGATTAGAAAGCCTTTTTAAGATATCATAATTGACTTGATGATTGGATGGAGTTGCTCGAAATCTCGTAGTCGGTGTTTCACTATTTTTCTTCAAAAGATTGTTTTCTTGAGATAATCTTGTGATTTCTTGCTGAAAATATTCATAATCCTGAATAATTATATCGAGGAATTCATCCACCTCTTCTTGGTTATATCCACGCATTGCTGTTTTAAAACTTTTTTCTAAAATATCTTTTCCATTTAATTGATTTGCCATTCTTATCACCTCTTTATACCATTCCTTTTTCATTCTTCCAAAAACTTCACAACTTGTCAACGATACTAATAAAAATCCTGGTGATCCATTTCCTCACGAACAATATCTTCTAAATCCATTGGTGTTATCCAAATAATCGGATAATCACTCTCCATGTGTGCTTTTTTTGCACGTTCAAGAAAATATTGGACGCTGCCTGGATACTCTTCATCTACTAATATTACAGTACCATCTGTTTTATGAATCATCCATTGATCTTTATTAATAAATTGATACGGTCCTTCATATTTTTTGTTGTATAGAGGCTTATAAATATCAGCTTCTAAGCTGATTTGTTCAAATTGCTCTTGATATGACTCTGGCCATCGTGAAGAATATTCTAGGAAAGGTGGAAAAACCCCTAATTTTAACTCATAAGACTTCTTTAACTCGATGACTACTTCACAGGTCCAAAGTTCAATCCCCATTTGTCCTGCCACAATGACCCATTCTAACCCTTCGTCCAGTAATGTTAATATTTTTCGGGTTAAGGCTTTTTTTATATAGGCGATTCTTGGATCATTTTCCCCTTGAATATTTAGTTCTGCTGGTTTGTTTCCAGTTATGGTAATAGTTCTCATATTCACATGCTCCAAATCGTTATTGCTCTATTAAAGTATAAGCTATTTAACAAAGTTATGCTAGCTAGATGTAATCAAATGGAAAAAGCTGCTAATATGATTAGCAGCTTTGGAGCATAAATGGTTTAACGAAAGAAGCCTCCCGGGAAGTTACCTGGTCCCATTGGATTAAAACCTGGAGGATTCGCTCCTCCGTTAACGTTAATTTCATCCATTGTGTTTTGGTACGAAGTAGTATGAGGGTAATAATGGGTGTTTTTCACCAAGTGATGGTTGGTGACAGTTGTATGAGATGGATGAATGATATTTACATTACTTTCACTACAAGTGTGTGCTTGATTGTACTGTGTTGGACAAACGATTGTTTTCGTTGGCATACCACAATGTCTTCTATGCCTCATTTAGTATCACCTCACTATATATGATCTATACTAGCGTATGTCATGGTCGTGAAGTTTGTCTAAGGCACCAACCTACATTCACAAGTTTTTTTCTACTTGTATATTTAATTGTACAATTCGCCTAGATTTAATAGGTTGAAAGGTCTCTTTTTAACATATCGAACACATAAGTAACAGATTGAAATAATTCCATGTATCTTTTTTTACGTGCATCAATATAATAGCTATGCAATAGTAGTAATCTTAAATTTTCTGCAGTTGACTCAATCTGCTGCGGATGAACGGAAACGCTCCGATTTTGAACGAAAGCCTTCGCTTTCTGATACCATTGTTCAATCTCTTTAAAAACAGGATTTGTTTGTTCCTTTACATATTGGAAAAATTCAGGATCCCTTTTATTCTCAGGCTTCTCATTCGCTAAATAATGTTCTTTTAAATCTGATAATATTTCTTCTAAAGTGTTAATGTGATCCTCTAAACACAAATTTACTCACCTTTTCCTATTAAATTGCTTTTTTTGTTATTTTATCATGAGAAGCCTGTTTTATAAAAGGATGAGTAGTTTTGGTGATGGTTTCTAATTGTTCAACCCTACTAATCAGAATATCTAGTTGCTTCATAATTTCGTTCTTATGAATGTAATGACCTTTTGTTTTCACTAAATCACCTTTTTCTTATAGAATATCGATAGTGTATTAATTCCCTTTTCTCTTATAAACTCCTGCCTAGGTGACAAAACTAGAAGAAGATTGACAAAGGTTATAATGAAATGCATTTTTTCTGCAAGAATAGCCATACTATTTAAAAAAAGGAGGTTTTTCAGGTGGAACCAACTAAAAAATCAAGAGAAAACCAAAAAAAGAAAAGAGAAGATCGAACAATTCCTACACAAAACGACAAAAAGCTGAATGGTCCTAATCGACCGTCTACTTAATAGTATGCACACAACCGGTATTGCTCTAAGATGCAATACCGTTTATTTTTTCACAATTTAGGAAAGGATAATTTTAGCAAGGAAGTAAATACAACGCACGAAAATTTAAAGGTCCAAAGTGTAAGAAACCTAATACATTCGCTCAAGAACGATCGAATGTGAGTTTTTTTAATCATAATACCCTTATTAAATGTTTCCTCCTTTCGAATATATAAGTTAGGAGTCTTTTCTTCTTTCCTTATTAATTGAACATTTTGGTGCCTTAGCGTATGATGTATCTATCATCACCATGATGAATAGAACTGTTTTTAGGAGGGCGAATATGCATTATCCGAATGGGAAAAAACAATCGGTAAATGCTGCTAGTACATCAGTTAATGAAACGATTTACAGTAATCGAGGAATGACTTTAGAAGCAGACATAAATGCAACGAACCAATTTTATTTACAGACAAACCAAGCCATAATTCATAAGAAACCAACCCCTGTGCAAATCGTTCGTGTAGATTACCCGCGACGAAGTGCAGCAGTGATTAAGGAAGCTTATTTCAAACAGGCTTCCACAACTGATTACAATGGAATTTACAAAGGAAGATATATTGATTTTGAAGCAAAGGAAACGAAGAATAAAACATCTTTTCCCTTTCATAATATCCATGAGCATCAAATCGATCATATGAAACAAGTAGTCGAGCATGGAGCGATTTGTTTTATCTTAATTCGTTTTAGCTTATACCAAAAAACTTATTTCTATCCAGCAGAGAGGTTATTCGATCACTGGGAGAACCAATTTAATGGGGGAAGAAAGTCTATATCGATAAAAACCATAGAGAAAGAAGGATATATAATACCCATTCAATATCAAGCAAGAGTGGATTATTTAAAGATCATTGAACAGTATTATATATAAGAACGGAGGAACAACCAATGACTGAAAATGGTCAAAGTCAATCAAGAATGGCGAGAAGAAATCAAAAGAAGAAACAAAAAAAGACTGGAAAAAAACCTACTTGGAAAAGAGTTATGAAATATGCTCTGATTGCAATCCTATGTATTGGATTAGGGATAGGTGCATTATTTACTTATTATATTGCGACAGCTCCAGAATTGGATCCAGAGAAACTATCTGTACCTGCGTCTACAAAGCTATATGATGTAAATGGAGAACCTTTTGCCAATTTAGGTTCAGAGAAAAGATCCAAGGTCGACTATAATGACATACCAGATGTACTAAAAGATGCCATATTGGCAACAGAAGATGTTCGATTTATGAATCATATTGGGATTGATTTTCGAAGAATAGGTGCAGCAGTAATTGCTAACTTTACTGATGGATTTGGTTCTCAAGGGGCAAGTACAATCACACAGCAGGTAGTAAAAGGCTCCTTCTTGTCTAATGATAAAAAGCTGAAAAGAAAGGTTCAAGAACAATGGTTAGCCTTGCAGTTAGACTGGAAATATTCCAAAGAAGAAATTTTTGAAATGTATGTAAACCGAATTTATTACGGTGCTGGCGCGTATGGTGTCGCAACCGCAGCAGAGGTTTATTTTGGAAAAACTGATTTGAGTGAATTAACACTAGAAGAAGCAGCGATACTTGCAGGTCTACCACAAAGGCCTACAGCGTATGACCCGTTTGTCAATCCTGATTTAACCAAGGAAAGAATGAGTACCGTTCTAGATTTAATGGTTCAACATAATAAAATAACAGAAGCACAGGCAAATGAAGCAAAACAAGTAGATGTTGCTTCACTGCTTACAAATAAGAAAACAGATTATGTGAAATATGAAGGCTTTATTCAGCAAGTAGCTAGTGAAGTAAAAGAAAAAACAGGGGCAGATATATACAAGGATGGACTTCAGGTATATACTACCTTAAACCCAGATGCACAGGAGCAAACGGAGTTGCTTCTAAGCAATTCTGAGGATAATCCAATTGATTACAGCTCTGATGAGGATATCCAGGTAGGTGTAGCTGTCGTTGATACTCACACAGGTGCTATCCAGGCCATTGGTGGCGGCAGAAACAGGGAAAGCGGTGGTTGGAACTATGCGATTGATGGTGATGGTCTTCAAGGTGGTTCAACGATGAAGCCTATTGTTGCATATGGACCGGCTATAGAACATTTAAAATGGTCAACCTACCATCAATTAAATGATGATAAACCTTATCCAATTAAAGGCACAAATCAAGAAATCCGTAACTGGAATCGAGAATATCAAGGCTGGATGTCTGCTAGGTATGCTCTTAAGGAATCCTTAAACGTACCGGCTGTCAAAACCTTAGATGAGGTCGGATACACGGATGCTAAATCATTCGCAGAAGGATTAGGGATTGAATTTGCAGGTGATAGCATTGCAATTGGAGATGCCATTGGTGGTACAAGTACAAGAGTTCTCCCTCTTCAAATTGCAGGTGCCTATGCAGCCTTCGGAAATGAAGGAAATTATCATGAACCGTACTCTGTAACCAAGATAGAATACCCAAATGGTCGCACTGAGGAATTTAAATCCGAATCAGTTGAAGCAATGTCCGACTATACAGCATATATGATCACAGATATGCTGAAATCAGTAGTACAAAATGGGACAGGAACAAATGCAAACATTTCTGGTTTACCAGTTGCAGGGAAAACGGGTACGACTAATTTAGAGGATCAAGATGGAAGTCCTGATTCCTGGTTTACTGGATATACAACGAATTATACGATATCTATTTGGAGTGGTTATGGCAATGAGAGAAAGCCGATTAATGATACTCAAATTCCACTTCATATATTCAGGGAGCTTATGTCCCATATTTCGAGTGATGTAGAAACGGAAGACTTTACAAAACCAAAATCTGTCATAGAAGTCGGTGTAGAAAAAGGCTCTAACCCTGCAAAACTTCCAAGCGAAGATACACCAAGCTCTCAAATTGTGACAGAGCTATTTGTAAAAGGTACCGAACCACAGAAAGTTTCTGAGAAGTTTGAGGAATTAGACCCTGTAAAAGACTTGAAAGCAGAGTATGATGAAAAGGAAGAAAAAATACTGGTTGAATGGGACCATGATGACTCTGATGTTGAATTCGAGGTCTCTGCCGGTGCCGGAGGATCATTAAATAAGCTAACGACCACATCTGATAAAAAACTAGAGATCGATAAAGTAGAAAAAGGCACTACCTATACGATTGCCGTACAAGCGATCAAGGATGACCAAACGAGTGAAGCTGCATCTGTCAATGTTGAGATACCGTCAGATGAGGTGGAACTATCACAAGTACAGCAATTACAACAGTCCTTTGATCCGACCTCAGGTACTGCATCGCTTACTTGGTCTTATGATCAGAAAGGTCCGATTGAATTTGAGGTGAGCCTAATGGAAGGTGGAAATGTCGTAAATCAAACCTCGACAAATAAAACTTCGATTACGTTAAACGGATTGGAGCTAGGCAAGGTGTATACTGCTACCGTCACCCCTGTTCTAAAAAATCAGGAAAATGGTAAAGGCCCTAGTACTTCTGTTGAAATCTCCACCCAAGGCTATGAAGGCCAACCTGATGAAGGGGAAGACGAGCAACAACAAGACCAAGGTCAAGGTGGTGAAGGTAATCAAGAACAACCAGGAGATGACGAAGGAAACGACAATGAAGGTGGAAATGGTAACCAAGGGGCAGGCTCTGGGGAAAATGGGACGCAAGAAGAAGATAAAGATAATGACAATAGTGGAGGCACCCCTGAAGAATAGCATAAAAAACAGTGCATCGTGATCGATGCACTGTTTTTCTATTGGCAGAAAATCTTAATTTGCTGTTTCTGTTTTTCTCATTCTTTTCTTTCCCTCACGACAAAGATCTAATAATGGACAAATTCCGCATTGTGGATTTTTGGCTTTACAGTGATATCTTCCGAAAAAAATAAGTCGATGGTGTGTATCACTCCACTCCTCAACCGGAATTTTGCGCATTAGCGTTTTCTCCACTTCTAAGACGCTATCCTTCCATCTACAAATACCTAATCGTTTGGATACCCTTTCCACATGAGTATCCACCGCAATAGCAGGTTCATCAAAAGCAACAGAGGCTACGACATTTGCCGTCTTCCTCCCCACTCCTGCTAATTTTTCTAATGCTGCCTTTGAATTTGGTACAACACCGTCATACTCATCAATTAAAGTTTGACAAAGCTTGCGAATATTTTTTGATTTATTGCGATAAAGACCAATTGATCGGATATCAGCTTGCAATTCTTCTAGTGATACATTCACATAATCTTCTGGCGTGTGGTATTTGTTAAATAGATCCTTTGTCACTTTATTTACTAGTGCATCTGTACACTGCGCCGATAAAACTACTGCAATTAATAAATCAAAGGCATTGCGATGATTCAATTCACATTCTGCATCTGGAAACATATCTGCAATGGTATCTAATACAAAACGTATTTCTTTCTTTGTTAGCATAACCTTCTCTCCCTAATCCTCTAACCAGTTATAATAAAGTGATTTTTTTGAAGAATTTGTGTTATTCCCTTTATTGTCTATTTTCTTTCCATGAAATGCTTTGCTTGATTCTCTTGCTTGCACTGGAGATTGAATCCCTTTTTTCTTCCAATCGAACAGAATCCGATCAATGTAATTAAAATTTAATTTACTCATCAAAACAGCTTCTCTTAAAGCAGCATAGATTAATTCAATCGAATGTTGTTCCCCGTCTAGCCATTGATTTACTCGTTCGATCTCAAACGGTGATAGTGGCCTACCGAACTCACGTTCAAAACGCAGGAACATTTCCCCTACCTGCTTGTCCTCCTTATCCTCTTTGCCATCATTTTCTACAAATAATTTATTCCAAAGAGGTTCTAAAGAGTAGATTTCTTTGATAACATCATCATTTTCTTCTTCTTCAATTTTCAAAAATCCTTGCTGAATCAATTGTCGTAATAAACCAGAACATTCTTCCATCGACATCGTTACATGCTGAGCGAGCTGTTCAGGTGTTGGAAAGTAAATCGTATTTTTCTGTGAAATGTAAATTTGAACGAGTAACATCACTTGTTTTTCATCCAATCCTAGATCTTTATAGTGATATAATAAAGAAGTAGGTATATTGATCTGATCAAATAAGACATTACTGATCTTGTCATTCATCTATGTTAACCACCTTCTGGTACGTCTTTTAAACGTATTCCCTCATACCTATAATAAATAGTATAATCCTTTGCATCAACTGCAAAGGATTATACTTAAACGAGATACCGTCATGTTCAAACGTTAAGGATATAGTCTATTAAGTAATCGTGGAAACGGAATGGTTTCTCTAACATGGTCAACACCACTAATCCATGCCACCGTTCTTTCTAAGCCTAAACCAAATCCCGCGTGGGGAACACTGCCATATTTACGAAGCTCTAAATACCATTCATAGGCATCCCCTATTAATTCATGCTCCATATATCGCTGCTTCAAGAGGCTCAAATCATCAATTCTAGCAGAACCACCGATAATTTCACCATAACCTTCTGGTGCAATTAAGTCAGCACAAAGTACAACATCTTCACGATCTGGATCTGGCTTCATATAGAATGCTTTAATGTCTTTTGGATAATGGGTGATGAATATAGGCTTATCAAAGCTTTCGGCAATAGCTGTTTCATGTGGTGCACCGAAATCCTCCCCCCATTCAATATCTGTAAAGCCTTTTTGTTTTAACAGTTCAATCGCTTCGTCATACGTAATTCGTGGGAATGGTGCCTTTATTTTTTGAAGCATTTCCAAGTTTCTTTCCAGCGTATTTAATTCTAATGAACAATTAGTGAGAACAGATTCTGCGATAAACTGTACATAGTTTTCTTGGATTTCTAAGCTTTCTTCGTGTGTGGTAAAGGCCATTTCAGGTTCTATCATCCAAAATTCAATTAAATGTCGTCTAGTTTTTGATTTTTCTGCTCGAAAAGTTGGTCCAAAGGAAAAGACTCTTCCAAGAGCCATTGCCGCAGCTTCCATATATAGCTGTCCACTTTGGGATAAGTAAGCTTCTTCCTCAAAATATTTGGTATGAAATAGCTCCGTGGTCTCCTCTGCTGCAGTACCTGTAAGAATTGGTGGATCTATTTTGACAAAATTTTCTTGCTCGAAAAAACGATAAGTAGCTTGGATAATTTCATTTCTAATCTTCATAATCGCGTGCTGCTTCTTAGACCGTAGCCATAAATGACGATGATCCATTAAGAATTCTGTGCCGTGATTTTTTGGAGTAATTGGATAATCTGTCGCTTCTTGAATAAGTTCGATATGCTTCACTTGCATCTCAAAACCAAATGACGAACGTGAATCTTCGACAATCTTTCCCGTTACATATAAAGAAGATTCCTGTGTTAACGACTTTGCTTGTTGAAATATCGTTTCATCGACATCTGCCTTTACTACAACCCCTTGCATAAAACCTGTTCCATCTCTCAATTGCAAAAATGCTATTTTACCACTTGAACGCTTGTTAGCTAGCCATGCTCCAATGGTCACTTCTTGGTCCACAAATTGATGGACTTTGTTTATGGTTACTTTCATTTATCTCACCCGTGTTTTTTAAATGTTTTCGTGTTTTTATTGATGATTTTCTACAAATCGCTTGATGCGAACGGAGGCCTCTTCTAATTGGTCTAAGGAAATAGCATAGGATAAACGTACATTATCAGATGCTCCAAAGCCTGAACCAGGGACAAGCGCTACTTTTTCCTCTTCCAGTAGTGCTGTTACCCAATCATCAACAGAATCAAAGCCATTTTTTTGGACTGCTTCTTTTACATTTGGAAACAGATAAAAGGCACCTTTTGGCTTCACACATTTAATTCCTGGTATCTCCGTTAACCATTGATAGAGCTTTTCTAGCCTCTCACTAAATGCTTTTCTCATAGCTTCTATCTCGGAATTTCCACCATTATATGCTGCTTCTGCAGCAATTTGAGAAATAGATGTCGGATTAGAAGTTGAGTGAGAAGCTAAATTTGTCATTGCTTTAATAATTTGTTTATTACCTACTGCATAACCGATTCTCCAGCCCGTCATGGAATGGGATTTGGATACACCATTTATGATAATTGTTTGCTCTTTTAATTCTTCTGATAATTGGGCAATGGAAAAATGCTCCGTACCTGTGTAAATGAGCTTTTCATAAATTTCATCAGAAACGATAAAAATATGATGCTTTAAACATATCTTACCTAAGGCTTCTAATTCTTCCTTTTCATACATAACCCCAGTTGGATTACTAGGTGAATTAAGAATTACTGCTTTCGTCTTATCTGTTATCGCATTTTCTAATTGCTCTGGAGTTATTTTAAATTCGTTCTCTTCCTTAGCATTGACGAAAACTGGTTTCCCCTCTGCAAGTTTAACCTGCTCTGGATAACTAACCCAGTATGGTGCAGGAATAATGACTTCATCGTCCTTGTTTAATAATACTTGAAATAATGTATATAATGCGTGTTTTGCACCAGTTGTGACAATTATTTGATCTAGATCATAGCGCAGTTCATGATCCTTTTCCATTTTATTTGCGATCGATTGCTTTAAGCCAGGTGTTCCACCTGCTGGAGTGTATTTCGTAAAGCCATCATACATCGCTTTGGAGGCAGCCTCTAATATATATTCCGGTGTATTAAAGTCTGGTTCGCCTGCACCTAAACCAATTACATCATGCCCTGCTTGCTTTAATTCTTTTGCCTTTGCAGTAATAGCTAATGTAGATGATGGCGTTAATGTTTGTACTCGATTGGCTAATTCCATGATTATGTTCACCCTTCTTTTTTAATATGCTGGATTTAATGTTAAACGGTATTCAGACAAATCATTTAACAAAACATGCTCATAAACAAGTCGCTCTTGATCATCCAAATATTTAATTTCTAAGCTTGGATTTTCATTCAATAAACCGAAATTTGATCCTAATAAATGACAAGATGTACATCGTTGCTTCCAATCTTCTAGTATTTCATCTTGTGTGTAAAAGGATTCCATCGCGTAATCTCTATATTGGAATACCTCTTCATCCTTATACACATAAATAAGTAGAGCTTCCTCATTGATGTTTTCGGCTTCTACGACATAATATAACTGATTACCATGAAACCGTTCGATACTGTGTATATCGTCAATCTTTAAATCACTCTCGAGCAAAAAGTTCTCTACATCTGAAAAATTCGCTGTCTTGGTCTTCATAATCCCTTGATAAGTATGTACACAAAAGTAAAGAAATGCTCCTAATAAGATGACGACAACAACAGATATCCAAAATGACTTTTTAAGTTCGATAGATAGTAAATATTGCTTTCTCATCATTATCCTCACTTAATGTTAAACCGAACATTAAATTGTCGCCCTTTAATGTTCGATTTAAACCATCCACTATTTTATATAAATCATCATGAAAATCTACCTTCACCGTGGATAAGGTAACAATTTTTGACTGACTCATTATTATACCCCCATAAGCCGACTTTCATATACTCTATTTTGCGGTAGTTCTTCATTTTTTTCAACTAAAAACCTTTCAAAAACTGCTTTTTGTACAAGCATAACATGAGCAAACCTTTAGGAAATAGTTAGGACAACAGTTCATAGTCTGATTGGGACATTCTCACATATACCGTTCCTGACTGTTTTAGAAAATAAATATCGATCCACGAGGCGTTAAGCCTTTCGATTAGATCCTCATTGATTTCATGCTTATTACTATGGAATATAATACTGATGATAGGGTTTATTTGTTTTAACAGTCTTTGTGAAGGAGATTCCCCACTTCCAAACTCGGCAATTTTCAAAATATCTACTTGCCTATGCTGATCGATTAGCTTTGGCTCAATCGAAATATTTCCATCATTTAAAAATAACACGGATTCTTCTCCATAATGGAGCATAAAACTGATTTCATCGTCCTTACTAATATCAATATTTTGTACCATTAAATGATCAAACAACGTATAAACCTTGTCGGATTGCCATTTTTCAATTTTGACTGATTGATTTTGTTCCATTTCAAATGATTCTGGCAAAATCGCTTTATTCACATGGTATTTTGTAATAACATTTTGGAGATTCCCACTATATGCTTCTTCTTCATTTGAAATAATAACTTGATCTATTTCTGTAATCCCCATTTGCTTAAGCTGCTCATTCAGGCTTTTTTCACTTTTTTCAGAGCCTGTATTGATGAGAATATTGTCACCATAATAATTAGTAATTAATGTTGCTTCCCCGTGTGGCAGATTAAAGAATACCATATCTATTTCCCCATTTTCCATTCCGTTCTCATCTTGCCAAGCTGTTTCGATAATCGAGAACAGACTGAAAATAAAAAGAAGAAATAAATGTGCCCATCCACTTTTTAGCATAATCCATCCTACCTTTTAATCCATATTTACAAATAGGATTGCTCAATTGTTCGATATTTATCAGAGTCAAACATTTACTTTTTTTAACAATTGATGTAATGGCTCATACGATAAAGGGACATCAGGAATGGATTCTAAAAAATATTTGCCATATCTTTTTTTCATTATACGATCATCGAACACGAAAATGACACCACGATCTGTTTGCTTGCGAACTAATCTCCCAAAGCCTTGTTTAAACTGAAAGACGGCTTTAGGTAGAGATAATTCCATAAAAGGATTTCGATTTAATTTCTTATAGTATTCGGCTTTTTTTGTATATACTGGATCACTTGGTGATTGAAAGGGTAATTTTACAATGACTAAACACGACAGACCCTCCCCTGGAATGTCAATCCCTTCCCAAAAAGCATTCGTACCCAACAGTATAGACTGCTCAAAAGAGCGAAAATGCTTAATCAATCGATTTCGACTACCGGTTGATAAGCCTTGTCCGATGATCATGTAGTCCTCTAAGTCTTCCGTCTCTTTCAAAAGATAATACGTTTGCTTTAACATATCATAAGAGGTAAAGAGAACGAGCATTTTACCTTTGATTAATTTTGCTAAAGAGAGAATAGCTTCACTTGTTGCAAAAACAAACTCATCATGTTGAGGATAACGAATTTCAGGGAAATCGCTGGGAATCATTAACTGTACGTTTTGATCATATGGAAAATTTGCTTTTAATTGATAGCAATCAACTTCTTTTTCCTTTAATCCAAAGCTTTTTCGCATATATGCAAAGGATTGTTGGATCGTCAAGGTGCCACTAATCATGATAATTCCTTTTTTTTGTGTGAATAGATGGTTGGTCAATTGTTCCGTTGCTGAGAACAGTTCACGGTAAATATAGACTGCGTTCTCTGCTCCATTTTGATCAATCTCCAACCAAGTCACCTCAGACTCTTCGCTCAAAAGTAATAAGCACTTCAATTTATCTGAAAATTCCCTTAACTCCAAAAGATATGTCTCACGATCAATTAGGTTAGCTTCTGCCTCCAACAATTGTTGGGATAGCAAGTTTAAAAGCTCAATAGATCTATACACACCGTCTCGAATCACTGTTTTATCCCTGTCGAATGACTCTAAATCCCATAAGCTTTGAAGTCTACCGCGATCATTATAGGTTTTATTTTTGTTATTATTATCTTTCACGAACAAAAACAGTAATCGAAATAGGCTGTCAATTTCATAATGTGTATCCTTTAATATCTTGATAAGCGGATCTATTTCTCCTAGCGATTTTTCTAATCGTTGAAAGAATGCACTGAGTTCAAAATAGTTTAACGAATTACCAAGATAACGTGAAGCAACTGTGTCTAAGCGATGTGCTTCATCTAAAATAAGATAAGCATAGTTAGGTAATAGCTTATCTGTTGAAACAATATCAAGAGACAACAAAGCATGGTTGGTAATGATAATATGAGAATGTTTTGCCTTTCTTTTCATTCTCTGATAAAAACAAGCAGAAGACCATGGTGATGAGGAGTCTTGCTTATCTACCACCAATTGTTGCTTCATTTGTTGATCCTTCTTTGGTAATTGAATTTCATCTAAATCCCCAGTAGTTGTTTCGGTTAACCATACTAGAATCATAGCCTTAATTAGAAGATGATGGTAACTATTTTGCGACCTATCTTGATAAAATTGAAAAAATTTCTCGATGCTTAAATAATTTTGCTTCCCTTTCACTAATGTCACTTGTAATTCTTGTGAAAAGAAAGAGAATACTTTATGCATATCCTCGTCTTTTAGCTTTGCTTGAAGATTCGTATTAGATGTACTAATCACTACGGGTTCTTTACTGTGTATCGATTGGTAAACGGCTGGTAGTAAATAGGCAATAGATTTACCTATTCCTGTTTCTGCTTCGATCATTGCATGTCTATTCCTCTGAAATTGATCATAGATGGTTTCACTGATCCATTGTTGATCTTTTCTTCTTTCATATTCTTGAAACTTTTTTTGCAAATAGCCATTTTCTCCATAGAATCTGTCTAAACAATCTTGAAATGATAATGCATATTTCTCTGCTTCGGGCTTTTGATATTCTTGCCAGTTCTTGATGGCTAAGCCGTTGTAGTTACATAAATCGTGACGAATTGCTGCCTCTTTTTCATCTGGTAACAAGATAGCTAAGTCTGATTTAAGCTTCACCGAAATATCTAATAACTGATTGATAACTTGTATAGGTAATGAATTTATTTTATTCATTAATAAGAGTAATAAATCAGCTGTTACCAAGGCATCAGAAATAGCACGGTGGGGCTGATCGTGTGTCAGGTGGAGATGTTGAGCTAATTCACCTAATTTATAGCCTGGTGCTCTTGGAAAGAAAATTCGTGATAATTCCACCGTATCAATAATTGGAGGCTGCAATGTCGCCAACCCTGCTTGCGTCAACTCGTCATTCAGGAAGCTGAGGTCGAAGTTAATATTGTGTGCAACCATAATAGCATCGGCTAATAGAGGGATGAGATCATCGGCTACCTCAGAAAAACTAGGTTTATCACGTATTTGCTCCTCTGATATAGAGGTTAATTGTGTAATAAATGGGGGAATTCCGCTTTTTGGATTAATTAACTGATTGTATTGCTTCACGATTTGGTCATTTTCGATCACGACAATACCAATTTCGATGATCTTATCACCTTTTGCTGGTGAATGCCCAGTTGTTTCCACATCAATCACGACAAATTTTTTCATTGGATCACGCCTTCTTTTCTTCCATGATAGAAAAACTCTTATCAAGTGAGATGATAAGAGTTTTAACATTCCTCATTAACCACTAGTTAGTGGTGGTTCTTGATGTATGATTTCTAGAATATTATTGCGATTATCCATAATCGCTACTTTTGGTTGAAAATCCTTCAGCTCCTCTTCTGTTACGAGAGCGTAGGAAACAATTATAATGATATCATCAGGTTGAACAAGTCTTGCTGCAGCACCATTTAAACAAATCGTTCTACTCCCTCGTTCTCCGGGAATAACATATGTTTCTAATCGTGCGCCGTTATTATTATTAACGATTTGGACTTTCTCATGTGGTAAAATACCAACTTCATCCATAATATTTTCATCAATCGTAATACTTCCTACATAATTTAAGTTTGCTTCAGTTACTCTAGCCCGATGAATTTTGGCTTTCATCATCGTACGTAGCATATGTTTTCCCCCTAAACATACGGTTCATTAACTCTCTACTTGTATAACTATATTATCAATTAACCTTGCTTTTCCAAAAAAAACAGCTAAAGCAATAATAATTTGTCCACCAATCGTTTGGATAGGCTTCAATTCTGGATAGGATAATAGTTCCACATAATCCAGCTTTCCATCCGTATGTAAACTTAAATATTTTTTTACTTCCTCTATTATGATAACAGGATTAATTTCTCCGTCAATGATTAATTGCTCTGCTAATTTTAAACTTCTATACAGATGTGGAGCTTGCTTACGTTCTTGATTAGATAAGTATATATTACGACTACTTCTAGCAAGTCCATCATTTTCTCTAACGGTTGGTACTGGTCGTATTTGAATAGGAAAATTTAAATCTTCAACAAGTCCTTGAATCACCGCTACCTGCTGGGCATCCTTCATCCCGAAATAAGCAAAATCTGCTTTAGTGATATGAAACAATTTCGATAGAACGGTCACCACTCCATCAAAATGGCCAGGTCGTCGTTTACCACATAAAACATTCGTTCTGTTTTGGACTGTCATGGAAACGGTCGGTTCACTTGGGTAGATTTCCTGCACATCTGGAAGAAACAAATAATCAACTTGATGTTTTTTTAATATATCTATATCACGTTTTTCGTCACGCGGGTATTGATCAAAATCCTCATTTGGTCCAAATTGAAGTGGATTTATAAAAATACTGACAATCGTGACTTCGTTCTCTCGGATAGACGTTTCCATTAAAGTGGTATGCCCTTCATGTAAATAACCCATTGTCGGTACAAAACCAATCTGTAGATGAGCATTTTTGAGTTCGTGTGAAAGGGTAATCATGTCGTTTACTTTTCTGATAATCTTCATGGTTACTCCTCCAATTGTAATTCCTTAGCAAGTGATTCTTCCATTAAGAATGTATGAGATTCAGTTGGAAATTGTTGCGTTCTAACTTCATTGTTATATGTCTTTAACGCCTCTTTTATAAGATCGCCAGTTTGTGCATATTTTTCTACAAAAGAGGGTGTATACGAAACACCATATTGTAATAGGTCATGAAATACAAGAACCTGACCGTCGCAATCCTTTCCAGCACCAATTCCGATCGTCGGGATAGAAAGTGATTTTGTAATATGTTTTGCTAATCGATCCGGTACACACTCGAGAACAATACTAATCGCACCATTTTGTTCTAACTTTTTAGCATCATCGATTAATTTTAGGGCAGTTGCCTTATCCTTACCTTGCACCCGATAGCCTCCTAAGACATGAACTGATTGAGGTGTTAAACCTAAATGTCCAATGACAGGTACCCCTGCATCCGTAAGCTTTTTAACCAATTGTAAAACATCTGGGGATGCACCCTCGAGCTTCAATGCTTGAGCATTAGTTTTTTGCATTAATCTCTGTGCATTTACCATAGCCTGTTCCATTGAAATGTGGTAGGACATGAAGGGCATATCCACTACGACAAATGTATTTGGTGCACCTCGTGTTACAGCTTTTGCATGATGAATCATGTCTTCCATTGTTACTTCCACGGTGGATGAATATCCTAAAACTACCATTCCTAACGAATCTCCTACTAAAATCATATCCATTTCAGCTTCTTCTACTATTTTAGCTGATGGAAAATCATATGCTGTTACCATCGTTATTTTTTCATTATTTTTTTTCATTTCTTTTAATTGAATGGTTGATTTCATAAAAAATTCCCCTCTTACCAATGAATTTCTGCACTATAGATCGTTTCTAGTTGTTGATTTTCCTTTTTGACAATTAAAGCACCTTCATCATTAATACCTTGAATGGTAGCGGAATAATGCGACTTTGGAGTTTTAACTTCCACTTTTTCATTTAATTTATATGCATAGTTCATCCATTTTTGTTTTGTATGATGGAATCCATTTTCAAGATAGTGATGATAATGATCTTCAAAATTCTCTAGGATAATTTGGATTAACTCCTTGCGATTCCATTCCTTTCCTGTTTCAATCGAAAGGGAAGTCGATTTATTCTTTAAGTCCTCTGGAAAAGTAGCCAATGTTTGATTGACATTAATCCCAAAACCAATAATTAAGTAGTCTATTTGATCAAGCTCTGCCTGCATTTCTGTTAAAATGCCGCATATTTTTTTTCCGTTTAAGTAGAGGTCATTTGGCCATTTAATCTGGATATCTGCATTCGTTATAAGTCTTAATGATTCCACAATACTTACTGCTGTAAATAACGTCATCTGGGAAGCATGATGTGGAGGGGTGTCAGGTCGTAAGAGGATGCTTATCCAGATACCCTCTGGGTGGTTAGATTCCCAGCTTCTGTTCATCCTTCCCCTACCCTTTTTTTGTTTATTAGTGATGACAACTGTGCCATGTTCCGCATTTTTTCTCGCCAGCCGATGAGCGTAATCCTGTGTAGAATCCATTTCTTCTTGAAAATAAACTTTTTGTCCTACCCAGTTTGTTTGTAAATCCCATTTAATCGAGCTTTCGCTGAGATCAGAAGAACGATGAATTAACTTATAACCTTTTCGGGGGGCAGATTCGAACTGATACCCATCTTTTTTTAATTCATTAATATGCTTCCAGACAGCTGTTCTTGATATACCTAATTTGTCTGACAATGTTTGGCCAGAAATATAGTCTTCTTCATGCTTCGCTAATAGCTGTATCAATTGATTGCGTTTAGAATCTTTCATTTAATATCCACTCACTTATTTTTTTTGAATCATTTTCAATTTCCCCGTTGACTACTGCTTGTTCCACACGTTCTAGATTTTTTTGTATCCAGGGACCTTTCGATCTTTCAGGAAAACATTTCATCACATCTTTCCCATTAATATCAAGCTGAGCACGAGAGTTTATAGGTAGGTTCCTCTTTATATCAATTATTTTTTCCATAGTAATCGGTTGTTTTGTAAAGCTTGTATAAACGGCTACAAAGGAAGAGATAAGACGTTCCGGTAAAAGATACACAGCCCATTTCCATTGATTTTCGTCATATAAAATATCAAAAACTTTTACGAGTAGATTAGCATCCTTCTTTTGTTGATTAGATAGTTTCCACTTGCGTGACCATGCTGAAATGGGGGTATTTCGTTTTAGTAAATGTGCCCATGCGATAAATGCGGTCATACTAGGGAAAGGCACTTTTAATTTCTTTAACTGATTTTGAACCTCTACGTGTTCTGATAAAAGAGGTAAATGTGAATGAATGCCAGTTTCCAATAATAGCTGCAGGCCTTTTCTCATATAAGAGCCTGTAAGAAGCTTCTCCCATTCTACTGCTATTCTTTCTACTGCGATATGTTCTAATAATAGTGCATTTTTTTGAATAGCTTTTAAGGTTATCGGGTCGACAGCAAAACCAAGCTGGCTACTAAATCGGACAGCTCGCATCATCCTTAACGGATCCTCTTGTAATCGATGATTAGGATTACCTACCATTCGAATGATTTGAGCCTTAATATCACTTTCTCCTCCGAATGGATCAATGACCTTGAAATTGCGAGCCATTGCTAATGCGTTCATCGTAAAATCTCTTCTTGACAGATCTTCTTCTATATCCGAGACAAAAGTCACACTATCTGGATGTCTGTGGTCTTGATAACCACTTTCTTTTCGAAAGGTTGTGATCTCAAAAGATAACTGCTGGGACCGAACGAGCACAGTCCCATGTTTAATGCCTGTAGGAATTACTTTATCAAATATTTTCATTATATCTGCAGGCAAAGCATCTGTCGCAATATCGATATCTGATATAGGACGGTTAAGCAGATAATCGCGTACAGCACCACCTACTATAAATGCTTGAAATCGATTAGATTCTATCTGTTCAATGATTTTAAAAGCATGGGAAAATAACCATTTACTCATGTCCGACTCCTAAAACTTTTTGATAAAGTCTTTCATATTGGTTTCTAATTTGGTCTGAAGAAAAGTTAGTTTTCACATGATTAATTGCATTTCTAGAAAATTGTAGATACTTCTCTTTATCTTCTAATAAAGTAAGGATTCGATCAGCGAACGCTTGCACATCTCCTAGCTCTTCGATATAACCATTTTCTTTATGTTGGATCACTTCTGGAATTCCACCTATATTTGTTCCAATACATGGAACACCACAAGCCATTGCTTCTAATAATACTAAACCAAAGCTTTCTTTTTCTGATAATAATAGATTGATATCAGAAATAGACAATAATTCTGGAATGTTTTTTTGCTTTCCAAGGAAATGAACAGACTCACTAAGCCCTAGCGTTTTTACTAATTCAACAATTTGGCAGTATTCTGGGCCATCTCCAATCAGGAGAAGCCGGGCAGGAATCTGTTCATTTACTTTCGCAAAAGTTCGAACAACGTCTTCTACTCGCTTCACTTTACGAAAATTAGAAATATGAATAAGTACCTTTTCCGAATCTTGAATTCCGTATTTTTCCTTCAGATTGGTGTTTTGAAGCTTATAATATTCTTTCTCATTAACAAAGTTATATATGACCTCGATCTCTTTATTTGTTTCTAGCATGTCTTTGGTTTGCTGTACCAGGCTCTGAGAAACCGCTGTAACCGCATCAGATTGTTCCATTCCGAATTTAATGATTTTCTTTAAGCTTAAATCAATTCCTAAAACTGTAATATCTGTACCATGTAATGTTGTGACAATTTTTGTTGGGTGTTTCGCCATTTGCTTTGCCAAAATAGCACAAATAGCATGGGGCATTGCATAATGTGCATGAATAATATCCAGCTTCTCATTATCGATAACCTCTGCTATTTTGGTTGCAAGTGCTAAATCATACGGCGGATACTGAAATACTGGATAATGACTCATTTCAACCTCATGAAAATAGATATTAGGATAAAATGAATCTAGTCTAAAGGGTACACTAGAGGTGATAAAATGAATTTCATGCCCTTTTTCAGCAAGCATTTTCCCAAGTTCTGTTGCGATAATACCAGAACCGCCTACAGAAGGATAACATGTAATTCCTATTTTCATATACAAAACCTACCTATCTTCCAATTGTGGTTATTTTAAATTTCTCCAATTGAAGAATCCAGCGTCGAGCGCGCGAATTAACACCTCTGCACCACCCAAATTCGTAACTAGAGGGATTTGGTAAACATCACACAACCTTATTAGTGCAGTAATATCTGGTTCATGGGGTTGTGCTGTTAAAGGGTCTCGAAAGAATATCACTAAATCCATTTCATTGTTTGCGATTTTGGCACCGATTTGTTGATCCCCACCAAGTGGCCCTGATTGGAATCGATGAATCGTTAACCCTGTCGCTTCATTAATTTTTTTTCCCGTCGTCCCTGTTGCAAATAAGGTATGTTTTTCTAAAATGCTCGTATAGGCAATGGCAAAGGTTACCATATCCTCTTTCTTCTTATCGTGAGCTATTAATGCTATGTTCATCCTCATCACCTATTCTAATATATTTTCTAACCCATAAACGAGTAGATCTAGCTTTATTACTTGATCAATAGCAAGTTTAACTCCTGTCATAAAGGATTCTCGATGAAACGAGTCATGCTTAATCGTTAAATTTTCCCCTTTTGAACCAAAAACCACTTCTTGATGTGCGACAAGTCCTGGCAGCCTCATGCTGTGAATTCTCATACCATCTACATCGGCTCCACGTGCCCCTGCAATCGTTTCTTTTTCATCTGGATGTCCTTGCTGTTTGGATTCTCTTACTTCTTTAATTAAAGCAGCCGTTTTAACAGCTGTACCAGATGGTGCGTCTAATTTACGATCATGATGCTTTTCAATGATTTCTACATCTGGAAAGTATTTTGCTGCCCATTTAGAAAATTGCATCATTAATACTGCGCCAAGTGCAAAATTCGGTGCAATGATGACACCAATTTCTTTTTCCTCTGCTAAGTCTGTTAATTCCTTCAATTCTTCCTCTGTAAAGCCTGTTGTTCCGACCACTGGCCGAACTCCGTTTAAAATAGCTGTCTTCGTATGTATGTAACCAAATTCAGGAGTTGTTAGGTCTACCAATACATCTGCTTGAACGGTTGATAAGCATTCTTCTATATTCGTATAGATAACAGCATCTAAGTTTGGCAGTTCTTCAAATTCTTGTATGTTTTTTCCTTCATACTTATGGTCAAGGCAAGCAACTAGTTCTAAATCTGATTGTTTTTCGATCATACGAAGTGCTTCTGCACCCATTTTTCCTCTAGGTCCTGCCACAATAACTTTAATTTTATCCAATGTTTATTCCTCCAGTTCTTTCTTGGTCCATCGATTCTTGTCTCTTGTTTCTATTTTTGTCATGGCTTGATCAAAAGCTGTGCCAAGATTTATATTTTGTGAATTAGCGAAGCTTATCATGACGAAAAAAAGATCACCGAGCTCTGCTTCGATCGTATTTTCTTCTTCTGTAGATTTTTTTGGCTTTTCTCCATATACATGGTTAACCTCTCGCGCAAGTTCACCGATCTCTTCAGTGAATCTTGCTAACATACTCATTGGTGAGAAATAACCTTCTTCAAATTGAGAGATAAAAGCATCGACTCGTTTCTGCATATCCTGGACACTATCTTTATTATACATTCTAATACCTCCTTAAATAAAGTATAACATTCCTTCCTAATCAATGAAGATTTATCGACAGCTTGATTTATTACGAACGGAAATACTTTTTCTCCATATCAAAAAAGCAGATGCTATATACATCTGCCTTAGGAAATACTATTCTTCACTTAATAGGAATATGGATGCAAAGCGGATGAGCTCTGCTACTGCAACTAATGCTGCAGCGACATAGGTTAATGCTGCGGCGTTTAGTACCTTTTTTGTTTGTCTCTCTTCATTGTTGCGAATGATACCTGATGAAACTAATTGTGCCATTGCACGGTTCGATGCATCAAATTCCACAGGCAATGTTACTAATTGGAATAATACAGCAAACGCCATAAAAATAACTCCAATTAAGACTAAGTTCATTTGCCCAAGAAGGAAACCTGCTATGATAAAGATAAACGACATTTTATCTCCAAAGCCCGCAATTGGAACAAGACTGTGACGGAAACGTAAAAATGCATAGGATTCTGCATCTTGAATGGCATGTCCTACCTCATGTGCCGCAATAGCTGCAGCTGCTGCAGAATAGCCATGATAGTTATCACTGGACAAGCGAACTACCTTTTTCCTTGGATCATAATGATCGGAGAGTGTTCCTCTTGTCTCTTCAATTGAAACGTGATACAGGCCATTATCATCCAGTATTTTTCTAGCCACTTGTGCCCCTGTTACCATATTCGAATTCATTACCTTAGAATATTTCTTATACGTACTTTTCACCTTTGATTGGGCAATTAAAGGTACGGCAATGAGTATTACAAGATAAATCAAATACCCCATTTGTCATTCCTCCAAGCATTCTATATAGGTCAATTTTAGTCAAAAAATGAACATCTGTCAATTTGTACGCTTATTTTAAATAGTGTGTTTTTTATGTGGGTGCTTTCACATGGTGAAGCTATGAATTATTTTCCTTCTGCTTTATACCTTACCCAACCGACATAGGATAATGACAAGAAAATAAATCCACCTACTACTAACATCAACCAAAGTAGATAATTTTCTTGTTGCTGTTTTTGTAAGCTTTCTAAATCAATTAGCGACATTTGCTGAAATACTGATTCTAATGTGGAATCTTGCTTCCAAGTGCTGTTTTGATATAATTCATCAAAATCAGCTTCTAGCTCCTTGTATTCCCCTTCCGGAAGATACATCTTAAGTACTGGTGAGATTACCTCCCATTGATACATAACCGCCTTCACTTGGCTCTCTGTTACCTCATTAGAATGAAGTATTTCTTGGATGGAGATTTCTAATTCTTCCTTCCATTTGTGCCAAAGAGGTGCTTTTTTATTCACGATCGCGTCATATACAACGACTAATGTCTGAGCTTGTTTCATTTTTTCATAATCGGACACAGAGCTATTCGGAAGGTTTTGCATATTTAATTCCACCATATTTTCAAAGCTTTGACGGAAAGATGGAGCATTCTCCTGTACTTTATTCATTAAGTCTAACTTTTGTTGTTCAAGCTTTTTCCATGCTAAATCATAACGTTTTTCTTGTACCAGTCTTTCAAAATGGACTAATTGTTGTTTTTCAGGTTGTGCATTCACAAGTGATGTTATAAAAGTAGCAGTAATAAAGATAAGAATAAATACGCAAAATAAATATTTTCTGTCCACTCAAACCCCTTCTTCCATACATTCCTTATACTTAATGTATGAAGTGTCCAAGTTAGATATGTCAGTTACTCTATACTGTTTGGAATAATTAAAGGGATTTAGAATGAACTTTTTTCTCTTTCGAATAAATCGTCTTAAAATAGGCGAATAGGATACAAGCGATACTTAACCAGAAAGTAAAATAACCTATATGATCAGCGTATTCAGACAAGCTTCCATATGTAGGCATCATTCCATAAACGTAATCAATGATCTCATTATGTAACAAAAAAATGGACGCTATCGTTAAGTGACGTAATGAAAAAGTATATAATGGAGAGTAAATATAAGCTTGTAAAGCCATAGCTCCATGTGAGACCATCAACATATATCCAGTCCACGGTAATTGCCCATCCACCACTAAGGTAAACAGATTCATTACTACCGCCCATATCCCATATTTTAAAAGTGACACAAAGGCTAAGGCCTCAATCGTTCGTACAGTTTTCCCATTAAGATAAAACAATAAAAATAAGGTGAAAAATAAACTGGCAGTAGGACTATCTGGAACAAACGGGATAAAGATGGCAGGAGTTTCAGCAATTTGGGATTTATACCAGTAGTACCCATAAATAGTTCCGAGTAAATTGATGGTGAACAAGGCTATTAGAGAATAGCGATTAAAAAATAAGTATTTTAACAAAAGGATACCCCCTCATAAAACAAATAATTAGATTTGTTACGCATAGATATATGTGATAGCTATGGTGAGAATTCCAGTCTGTGATTCCAATCTCTATTCACAAAATTTTAATCACTTCAATAACAGAAAGGAAAAACCCTCGCCTACAAACAGACGAGGGTTAAGACTACTCTTGTTCTTCGTTTACAGATACGATAAATTCTGCTAATTGTTGTAATTCTTCATCAGAGCCCTGGAATTGGTTTGCTGGCATGCTACCAATACCATTCACTGCAATATCCTTGATCTCATCAACACTATAATCGATTCCAATAAGGGTTGGTGCAGCCGCTCCACCTTCTAATTCCCCTCCATGACACTGCATACAGCTTTTTTCAAAAACTGCATAGCCAGGGTCTGAAGTGTCAATTTCCACTTCACTAGGTAGTTCCGGTTTATTATTTTCAGCTTTTGCCTCCCAATCAACATGAGCAGCAGCTTCGTAAGTTAACCAAAATACAGCAACAAAACCTAAAATCATTAGTGATGTAGTAATTGGTCGTTTATGTGGTCGTCTCTCTTTTCCTTTATCTAAGAAAGGAGCTAAAAATAAACCACCAAATGCAAGACCAGGTATGATAAGTGCTCCTAATACAAAATATGGTCCGCTTGCAAACTCATATTTTAGTAATTGATATAGAAATAAGAAATACCAGTCTGGCAATGGTATGTAAGAAGCATCCGTTGGATCAGCAATCTTCTCCAGTGGTGCAGGATGGGCAACGGTTAAACATAAAAAGCCAACAAGAAATACCGCACCTACTAACCATTCTTTCAATAGAAAGTTAGGCCAAAATGCTTCTGTTCTACCAGGATATTCAGAATAATCTTTTGGAATAAATTTTTGCTTTTCAGCAGGAATTCGAGAATCCCCGACAAACTTCATTCCCTTTCCTCTCTTCACTGAAATCCCTCCTTTACAACGTTAATTTTATAGCGGACCAGAAATCCCTTGTTTACGAATCATAATGAAGTGAACAGCCATTAAAACAAACAATGCGGCAGGTAAGAAAAAGACATGGATCGCAAAGAATCTGGCTAATGTCTGTGCACCTACGATAGAAGGATCTCCATTTAACAATGTTTTAGCAAATTCACCGATCAGTGGAACTTGTTCTGCAATTTGTAAAGTTACTACTGTAGCAAAATATGCTTTGTTATCCCACGGCAATAGGTATCCGGTTAATCCAAGTGCAAGCATAACAAAGAAAATAAGCACACCTACCATCCAGTTAAGCTCACGTGGTTTTTTGTAAGCACCTTGGAAAAATACACGTAAAGTATGTAAAAATAGCATGACTATAACAACACTGGCACCCCAATGATGCATCCCTCTTACAATCTGTCCATGAGCTACCTCTGTTTGTAGATAATAAACAGAACGCCAAGCATTTTCAATATCAGGAACATAGTACATCGTTAAAAACATACCTGATAGAATTTGGATAACCGTTACAAAAAAAGTTAATCCACCAAAGCAATAAACAAAAGCAGAAAAATGGTGTGCAGGGTTGACATGCTCTGGCACTTCATGATCTGCAATATCACGCCAAAGTGGTGTAATATCTACACGCTCATCAATCCAATCATAAACCTTTTGTAGCATTCATTAAACCTCCTGTCTTGGTACGGGTTGTCCAAGAAATAAAGTGCCATCTCTCACTTCAAATTCATATAAATCTAAAGGAGCATTTGGTGGTGTATTTGGAACGTTTTCTCCACTTTTATAATAACGCCCACCATGACAAGGACAATAAAATTCGTCTGGTTCATTTGTAGCCCAGTTCACCTGACAACCTAAGTGCTTACATACAGGTGATAATGGAATTATTTCATCTTTTTCATTTTTGTAAACCCATGCACTATGGGTTACATCGGACGTATACCAAGCATCAACTTGTTCCACTGTCCAATCAAATCTTTGTGGTTCCTTTGTAATTTCAGAAACTTCAACAACAGCATGCATTTCACTAGCACTTGATGCTTTTAAAACGGGATCAATTGCAAAACGAACCATTGGTGCGAGCATGCTTGCGGCCATAAATCCCCCAACACCTGTTAATGTATAATTTAAAAATTGGCGACGGGACACTTGTTGTTTTTTCTCCGACATCATTTACCCCCCTCTACACATATTCCGACTTCATGGATTATAATCTCTTATTATACTAGGACATTACTATGATAGCGCAAACTTTTAAGATGGTCAATAAAATCTCCTTTTAATTTCATTCTAGTCCCAATACGATTGAATCAATTCACTAATTTGGCTTATTTGTTCCTGTATCCATTTCTTTGTTAACTCTGTTGGCTGTGCTTCAATCGACGTCCCAGGAAGCCAAATTAACTGACCATCAAGATCTTTTTCTTGCTTTCTCCAATTCACATCAAAGGTTAATAAAAAGACATGCTTAAAATCTGCTTGAAAATCATGAATCCATTGATTCATTCTTTTGATTTCCATTTCCATATTTTTATCTTTCTTATATGTATACAATGGACTTAACATCATCCTACCAACATAATTTCTTTCTAATTCAGTTGATAACAATTGTAAGGATTGATATTGATTGGACAGCTTCACAGCTTCTTCTTCCTTCTCGTAAGAAATTGGAGCTAACGGAATACAGACAGTATCTACATATTCCTTTGATTTATAATAGACCTTTAAATCATCCTTGTCCCATTTCATGAAGATTTCCTCCCCCCCACTAGATCGCCATATATATTCTTTTAATATACTTCTATTCATATCTATTACCTTATAACCATTCAATTAGTGAAGGAAAAGCTAGTAACGATCTTTTAAAATGCAAGAAAAAAACGAATTCCATCTACTTTCTCAAAATGAAATTCGATCAATAAGAGAATCTGTGTATAAACAGTTCCTATTCATTAATCATTATACCTATAATCTGACAAATTATCCAGCTTTTTTAAAATTTCTGTATAATTTAAAAACATTTCTTCATTTTTTTGATCTAGTGCTTCATTAATTTTTTGTTCGATTTTGGCTTTTCTAAATTTATATAGAGAATAATCAAGCCACAGATCCATCTCCTTTTTGTCATGACTTGATAAAAAATAGTCATCAGGAATAAAAGGATTATCCTCCAAAACATTCATGTATTGGACACTTTGTTGCGCACCTTTAAAATTTAATTGAATGTAAATTGGTTCGTCATTGTGTAATCGAATATCATGAAAGGACTTATCTGCATCGGTTGTGACAATATGCTTTTTATAAAAGCGGAATGCGATTTCTTTCGAACAATGTGTTGAAATAATCATTGCCCTTGGGCAAAATCTGGCTTCTAAAACAAAATGAACCTGTTCTAGAACTTGTGAGTGGTTTAATAAATAATTTAAAATCCACACACTTTCTCTCTTTTTTAGTTGGTAATGGCCAAGAAACCATTGAATAAATGTTTTTTTATCTTCTACACTTACTGATGTTTCCAATTTGCTATTCCCCTCCGTTTTTATGAGAGAGTATCATTTTGATTCATTAGCCGTTCTATATATTGCTGAATTTCAAAATCAGCAGGTTCCCATTTCATATATTGCTTGAAAATACTAATTGCTTCTGAAATCCTCCCCTCTTCTACTAAGAAATAGCCATAATCTCTTAAGAAATCAGTATCACTGTTCATTTTAGTGTATGCTTTTTGGTAAGTAAATAATGCCTCTTTATATTGTTCTTCTTCATTATATGATTTGGCTAATTCCCATTGAAAAACACCATCTAAATGATCGATATCTACGATTGTTGTCAGCACGTTGATTAGCTTTTGGTAATTTTCTTCTTTTTTAAATGCCTCTAACAAAAATAATAGTGCCTCTTGATATTCTGGATCAATTTTTAAGGCCTCTTCCATATATTGATAGGACTCTTCTCTATTTCCCAACTTATTCGCTATTTTTCCAGCGATAAACCAAATTTCCTTATTGTATGGATCAATTTCTAATCCCTTTGACACAATATTATATGCTTCTTCTAATAATCCTTCCTCTTCATATGCCTCTGATAAATATGGGTATACTGAAGGATATTCACTATCCAAATCTAATAGCCTCTCCCATGCCTGAATCGCTATCTCAAATCGTTCTGCTTGAAAGGCAAGAAAACCATATCGAAAGAGTTGATCAGGGTCCTCTATTTCTAATGCTTGAAAATGACGTAATGCCTCCTCAAATTGTCCATTTAAGGCAAAAGATTCCGCAAGTCTTGCCTGAAGATTAACGCCACCCATTTCTTCTGTTGTCTTGGAAATTTTTTCATAATATATGATAGCTTTGTGATAGGATCCAATTGAAAATAATAATTCCGCAAGTGCTAAATCAATAATTGGCTCATCTGGCGCCCTTCTCTTTGCTTCTAACAATTTGGATTCAGCTACTTCAAATAGTCCTTGGGTCTGATATAGATCTGCTAATAAAACTAAAGCCTGTAAGAATGACTCACTTTGTTCGTCTATTTCATTTAATAACATTATTGCCTTTTCATCATTATTATCATTAATAAATATTTCGGCCAACATTAATTTTGCCTCATTATTGTAAGGCTCTATCTGAATAACTTCTTCTAATAAGTGAGCTGCTTCCTCCTGCATTCCCAACTCACTATAGATCTCCGCTATATCTAATTTGCCGTCTGTATCTGAATTCTCAGCCTCTTGTTGCAATAGCTTGAATGCTTCATTCATTTCGCCATTATGAATGAGTTCTATTGCTTGGTTTAATGGATTCACATGCTTCAACCTTTCTTTTTTAACAGGCTCTACTTATGTTCATATTAGCGGAAAAAATGTTTGGAAGCAACTAAACGAAATTTTGTGATGGATGAAAAAAACTAAAATTACATAAGAAAAAAGCCAACAACAATGCTTGGCTTTTGGATAGTATCCTAGTAAGAGTACATGATCATACAGAAAGTTTTTGAGGTGGTCCTTATATCCTTTTTCTAATGGGATAACTTGTCTAAATCCTCAAAAAAGCCAGGATAAGAAACAGCTATACATTTATCATCAATGAGTTCAACTTCTTCCTCTATAAGTAAGGAAGCAATAGCTATCATCATACCTATGCGATGATCACCATATGAATTTGTCACTCCACCATGAAGCTTCGTCCCACCGGTTATAATCATCCCGTCTTCAGTTGCTTCAATCTCTGCCCCTAATGCTTTAAGTGTGCTCACAACAGACTCGATTCGATCTGTTTCTTTAAAACGTAATTCCTTTGCGTCCTTAATAACCGTCTTACCTTCCGCTTGGGTAGCAAGTAAGGCAATAATTGGTATCTCATCAATGATTCGTGGGATAATGTCACCTTCGATGACTGCGGCTTTTGGTTTAGATGATTTTACGACAATATCACCTATAGGCTCTCCCCCTACGATTCGATCTTCTTTGACCGTAATATCTACATCCATTAATTGGAGTACATCGATAATTCCTGTTCGTGTTTGATTTAGCCCTACATTTGTGATCTTCACTTCACTACCAGCTGTAACTGCGGCTGCAACTAAGAAAAATGCTGCAGAAGAGATATCTCCAGGCACCTCTATATCACAAGCTGTTAAGGGTTTATTCCCTTCAACCGTTACTTCTGTACCATTAACATTAAGCTTTGCACCAAATGCTTTTAACATATTTTCTGTATGATCACGGGTCTTCGTGTCCTCTGTTACCACTGTTGTTCCATCTGTCAGTAAGCCTGCTAAAAGTACACCTGATTTAACCTGTGCACTTTTCATCGGTGTATGATAATGGATGGGATTTAAATTACCACCACGAATCGAGATGGGCAAAAGTCTACCATTTTCCCTACCGTCAATTTTTGCACCCATCTGTTTTAAAGGGTTTGTAATGCGATCCATTGGTCTTTTAGATAAAGAAGCATCCCCGTATAAGGTGAAGTGATAAGGTAAACCTGCTAAGATTCCCATTAATAATCTTGCTGTTGTTCCAGAATTACCAAGATTTATTGGTTCTGCTGGTTCCTTTAATCCTTTGATTCCTTGTGATTGGATTTGTACGGAATCATTGTTTCTTACTATATCGACGCCCATTGCCTGAAATGCAGCAATGGTAGATAAGCAATCCTCTCCCGCCAAAAAATTAGTAATACGTGTTTCCCCTTTTGCGAGTGATCCAAACATGACGGCACGATGGGAAATAGATTTGTCTCCAGGAACAGAAATATTCCCTTTTAGACTTCTATCTTTAAATGATAAAACTTTTTTAGACAACATCGATCTCTCCTATTCCTCTATCATTGTTTCATAGTTATTTTTACTCAAGATTGCTTGACTTATTTGCTGATCATTCTTATTTTGGAAACTTAATCGTAGAACTCCTGTTATTCCTTCACGAATTTCTAGAATTTCAATATTATTAATACTAATATCATGCTCTGCTAATAAATGGACAACCTTCAAAAGTGCACCTGGCTGATCAAATATATCTACATATAAGTCATAATATGATAAGATTGCACCTTTTTTCTTACTATCTAATCCGTCTCGATAGTCCTTAGCCTGTTCTAGATATGTTTGAATTTGTGTTTTTTCACCAGAATCAATTAAATCCTTGAGCTTCTTCATTTCTTCTATCCAATCTGCTAGAAGACGACTCATCTTATCACGATTCTGAAAAAAGATATCCTTCCACATACTTGGATTACTGGAGGCAATTCTTGTGATATCACGAAATCCTCCTGCTGCTAGCTTCGGAATATATGGATGGATTTTTTGCCACTCTCTTGCCTGATGAACAAGAGAGGAAGCAACTAAGTGTGGAAAATGGGAGATAACACTAGTCATTTCATCATGCTCTTTTGCATCAAGGATCAAAAATTTGGCCTTCGTAGGTGTTAAGAGAGCCTTCAATTTTTCCATATCCTCAGCAGTACTCTTTTTTGTTGGAGTTAACACATAAATCGCATTTTCAAACAAATGAGCTTTTGCTGATTGGATGCCCCTTTTATGAGACCCAGCCATTGGATGACCACCAATAAAGGTTACCTTATCTGAAGTAATCTTTTCTGCAGTATTCATAATTAAGGATTTTACTGAACCAACATCTGAAAGAAGCAACTCTTTCTCTAAAGTCAATTCGTTTAATTGATGAATTAAGTCAACCGTTTTGGAAACAGGTGTAGCAAAAATACAAATATCTGCTTCTAATACCGCCTTATCGAATTGATAATAGATATCATCGACAATACCATTCATTTTGCTATATTCTAGGGCATGTCGATCTGCATCATAACCGATCAACCTTATTCCCTTTATCTCTTTTATACTTAAAGCAAGCGAGCCTCCGATAAGACCGAGGCCCGCTATTAAAACCGTTTGTTTCACGATTTATTCTCCTTTTTAAACATTTGCTAAAAATTCTTTGATTCGTTGCTGTAATACTTCCATGTTCTCTTTAGAGCCTATAGTGATTCGAACTCCATTTGGATGCCCTAGTGCCTCGCCAGAACGGACAATAAAGCCTTTGGTTAATAAGAATTCAAATAATTGGTCTCCACTAGTTGGTAGTTTGACAAATAAAAAATTTGCCTCTGAATCATAATAATCTAATCCAACTTCATTACAAAACTCCATGAATGCGACTTTATTTTCAATATTTCGTTTATATGTTTCTTCAAGAAAGTCCTCATCTTCTAATGCCATTAAAGCTGATAATTGGGAGATGCTTGTCGTATTAAAGGGACCTCGGGTTATGTTAAGAATCGTCGTAATTTCCTCTGATGCAATACTATAACCTACCCGCAGGTTTGCTAGACCATATGCCTTTGAAAAAGTTCGTAATACAACTAAGTTAGCGTATTTTTGAACCAATGAAATACTATCTGGTTTTTTTGATCTTTCAATATATTCATAATACGCCTCGTCAAGAACAACGATAATATTGGATGGACAATTATCTAAAAAGTTAATTAGCTCATCCTTTGGAATTAAGGATCCTGTTGGATTATTAGGCGAACACAGCCAGATAACTTTTGTTTGTTGATTGATTGCATCAAGCATTGCTGGAAGATCATGATAACCATTGATTAATGGTACTTCAATAATCTCCGCTCCTTGTATTAAAGCATTATGCTTATACTGAGGAAACGTAGGCGTAGCCATAATGGTATTTGTCCCTTTTTCCAGATAAGAACGACAGATAATATCAACAATCTCATCTGATCCACAACCAAACGTTAACTGCTCCTCGTTAATTTCTAACTTAGATGCCAATCCATCACGTAATTGCTTTGCATATCCGTCTGGATAAATTTCTAAGTGATCTAGCATTTGAGGAATGGCTTTTTTTACTTTTGATGAGTAGCCGAATGGATTTTCGTTCGAAGCTAATTTTACAATTTGGTTTAAGCCATATTCTTTTTTTACATCTTCAATCTGTTTTCCAGGAGTGTATGGAGACATACTTTGAAAAACTTGTTTCGCCTGAATACGCATTTCATCATTTTCGCGATTTCTCATTGTACTAATCCTTTCCTAATAAATCTGGTCTTAATTTAATTGCCTCATTTAGATAGATGTGCTCTACTTCTTCTTGATTCAATGAAGTGTTTACTGTCATCATAACACGAATACACTGTGCAAGACTCCCTGGAACATTTATTTCAGGCATACACATAACTGGTACATACTTCCAACCATCTATTAAACGAAGCGCCTTTGCTGGAAAGGTAGCATTTAAATCAGGAGTTACAGATATAAGTACTGACGCGATGTCCTCTGGTTTAACCTGATTTACTTCTACCATTTTTTCAACCATTTTCTTTGTTTCTTTAATTATTTCTTCTGCCTGATTAGCTTGAACAGTAGTGGCCCCTCGTATCCCTCTGATCAATGTTAACCCAACTCTCTGATAAAAATTTCAAGATGTTTCTTAAGCACTTGGTCTTCCAAATTTACAATCTTTGGTTGCCCAATTTTTTCTAAAAGCACCATTTGCACTATCGCATTCTCTGATTTCTTGTCAAGTTTCATGCGATCTATTACGTGTTCGATGTTTAAAGACGAAATCGTTAATGGATAATTATTTTCCTTCAACCATTGAAGTAGACTATCATAAGGTAACTCTACTTGGAATATTTGTTCACTTACACGTATAGCAAATAACATACCAATGGCAACAGCTTCTCCGTGTGTAATGTTACCGTAACCTAATTCAGCCTCGATCGCATGTCCAAGAGTATGCCCAAAATTCAGAAATTTCCGAATATCATTTTCCTTCTCATCTTGTTCTACAATCCTTGCTTTTACTGCAATTCCTTTTTGTAATTGATCGACTAAATCGTATGGGTCCAATGTGTTACGTAAATTAGTCTTCATGATTTGATCTAAGAACGCTTTTCGACTAATAAATCCATGCTTAACAATTTCTGCATAACCAGATCGAATTTCTTTAGCAGGCAAGCTAGTTAATGTCTTGACATCATAAATAACTGCCACAGGTGGATAAAAATTTCCGATTAGGTTTTTTCCTTTCGGATGATTAATAGCTACCTTACCACCGACACTACTATCATGTGCTAAGATTGTTGTTGGAACTTGAATGAAATCAATACCACGCATATAGGTTGCAGCAACGAACCCAGCAAGATCGCCAATCATTCCACCACCAAGTGCAATGATTAATGATTTCCGATCAAGATGATGATCGACTGCTTCTGTTAAAAGCTGATAATAATAATCGATACTTTTCGATGCTTCACCAGCTGGGACAGTGGCTATACCGATATTATCACAGTGTGACTTTAGTCCTGTTTGAATCGTTTCGGCATATAATGACCTTACCGCGCTATCTGTAATGATTAATATATTTGTGTATCGTTTAGGAAAATATTCAGCAATATTTGTTAATAACCCTTCACCGATTATCACATCATATTTATTCGTACTTGTTTGAATCGTTTGTTTATGCATTTAGAAACACCTAATTTCCTCACGATATTGATCAATCGCTTCTTTAAGTTTTGGAAATTGATCATTGGGAAACTGTTCTAAAATTGCTTTGGCTATTTCAAAGGCAACTACATGCTCCATTACCACAGCAGCTGCAGGCACCGCACAAGAATCTGAACGTTCGATACTTGCACTAAATGGTTCTTTTGATTCGATATCTATACTTTGTAATGGTTTGTAAAGGGTAGGAATTGGTTTCATAACACCTTTTACTACAATAGGCATTCCTGTTGTCATGCCACCTTCAAAACCACCTAATCGATTCGTTTTTCGGTAATATCCTTGTTCTTTTGTCCATGCGATCTCGTCATGCACTTCACTACCATTTTTTCGCGCTGCTTCAAATCCAATACCAAACTCTACTCCTTTAAATGCATTGATACTTTGAACGGCTCCTGCAATACGCCCATCAAGCTTGCGGTCATAGTGAACATAGGAACCAATACCAGCAGGCATTCCTTCCACGTAAACTTCACAAACACCGCCTATGGAATCTCCGTCTTTTTTCGCTTGGTCAATGGCATCCATCATTTTTTTACCAGCAGCATCGTCTAAAGAGCGTACAGGAGATGCCTCTGATATATTGATTCTTTCTTGAATACTTAAATTAGGTTTTTCCTCTGCTTTTATTGCTGCAATTTCTTTTACATATCCGATAATATGGATGTCTAAATGCTTTAGCAATGTCTTGGCAACAGCACCTGCTGCAACACGAGCAGTGGTTTCTCTTGCGGAGGAACGCTCTAAAATATTTCGCATGTCCCGATGACCATATTTTAACGCACCATTTAAGTCGGCATGACCAGGTCTTGGTCTTGTTACAACTCTCCGGATATTTTGTTCTTCTGGTACCGGATCTTCTCCCATTACATCAACCCAGTGCTTGAAATCATCGTTATGTACAACAAGCGCAATGGGTGATCCTAGCGTATATCCATGTCTAACTCCACCGACGATATCCACTAAATCTTTTTCTATTTGCATCCTTTTTCCTCGACCATGCCCTTTTTGACGACGTAATAAGGATTCATTAATATCTTCTTTTGTGATTGGCATTTGAGCTGGTAAGCCTTCAACTATCGTGGTTTGCTGCTTACCATGTGATTCACCTGCAGTTAAGTAGCGCATAAAAAGTCCCCCCAGTAGATTCATTTTGTATTACTATATCATATTTTTTTTATTTGTAAGTAAATGAATTTCACAAAGTATGAAAATAAACTACTTTCTTGTATAAAAAAAAGTATCCATGACACGCAGATCAAATTTTTCCGGACGAAAAATTTGTTCCGTGCTACCGACAAAAAACACACCATCATCTGCTAAGGACTTACTAAAATGATGATAAATAGAATTTTTTGCTTCCTCTGTGAAATAAATGAGCACATTTCGACATACTATTAAATCCATATTAGTTGGATATTTGTCTGCTAGTAAATTATGTTTTTTATAGGTAATACATTGCTTAATATATTCCTTTACTTTGTAAGTATTTCCTTGCTGTATAAAGTGCCTTTTCTTCATTTCTTCTGGCACATCCTGTACAGCACGCTCATTATAGATACCTTGCTTCGCCCTAGCAATTACATTATCATCAATATCTGTTGCTAAAATATCCACTTCGGTGGTTTGCCAGAATTTGCTTGCAATTATTGCTAATGTATATGGTTCTTCTCCTGTAGAACATGCTGCACTCCAAATTTTTATTTTGTCTTTCTTTGCTTTTAACTTCGGTAAGATTTCCTTTTCTAAAACGCTCCATCTACTAGGATTTCGATAAAATTCTGATACATTAATAGTCACTTTATCCAAGAATTCTTGTAATAATGTCTGGTCTTTATTAATGGCATCAAAATAGTGATCGAACGTTCGGAATCCCCGTTTATTCCTTAGTGAAGTTAATCTTCTCTTCATTTGTGCTTCTTTATACAAGCTTAGATCAAGGCCCGTTTTACTATGAACCTTTTGAATGAACGCTTGGTATTCTTCCATTTCTCTTCTCCCTTAGTATTGTAAACAAGTGGTTATCTAAGCCAATTATCAACGTCTTTTGAGTATTCGATTAGTTCTTCCTTATTAAAAAATAGTGAAATTTCTCTCTCTGCACTCTCTTCGGAATCAGATCCATGAATGATATTTCGATGTGTAACCATTCCATAATCTCCTCTAATCGTCCCTACTTCAGCTGTCGATGGATTCGTTTTTCCCATCATTTTTCTTGCTGTAGAGATAACCTTTTCGCCTTCCCATACCATAGCGAATACAGGACCGGAAGTAATGAATTCAACTAGTTGATCAAAAAACGGCTTTCCTTCATGCTCAGCATAATGTTTTTGAGCTAGTGATTTTGAAATAGTCATTAATTTAGCCCCGACTATCTTGAAGCCTTTCTGCTCAAATCGTGACACAATATCTCCAATTAAGTTGCGTTGTACACCGTCTGGTTTTACCATCAAAAATGTTCTTTCCATTTGATTCACCTCGAATAGTTAGATTTTTCTATTACCTATGAAGTTTGCAATATTTTCAAGAGCACTTTTGGATTGATTATTTGGTAATTTTTTTAACGAGTGATAAGCTTTCTTTAAATATGTATTACTTACTCTTCTTGCTTTTTCTATAGCACCAGATTTTGCAATTGCCTCTACCACTCGTTTTAGTTCTACCTGGTTCATTTGCTCTTTATTTGCAAATAGATTGATAATAGAAGCCTTTATTTGTGGATTTTCCATCGCATATAATACGGGAAGAGTGATATTTCCTTGTAGTAAATCACTTCCAGATGGTTTCCCGAGCTCTTTTTCTGTTGCTGTGAAGTCAAGAATATCATCAATAATTTGATAAGACATTCCCATATAATAACCATAATTATATAATGCTTTTTCTGTTTCACTAGAAGTTTCGGCTACAACTGCTCCTAATTGGCAACTAGAGGATATGAGCAATGCCGTCTTTCTCCTAATCCGCCGAAGATAGGAGCGGAAATTCTGCTCATAATTAAACTTATCTCTTATTTGTTCAATTTCCCCAATGGTTAATTCAACCATTGTTTTAGACAATATCTGATGTGCCCTCGGGTATTCAATATCTGTGAATTGCTGTAGTGCCTTTGCGAAGATGAAATCACCGGTTAGCATAGCAATTTGATTATCCCAATGTGACTTCACGGTAGGTTTTCCCCTTCGCGTATCTGAGTCATCTATCACATCGTCATGAACTAATGACGCCATATGTATTAGCTCCACAGCACTTGCGACTTTCTTTATTTTACTAAGGTTATAGTTCCCAAACATTGCTGCCAATAAAACAAAAATAGGGCGAAGTCTTTTTCCACCAGCCCTTAATAATTGAGTAGATGCTTCATGTAACACTGGCTGATCTGTGAAGATCGTATCCTCTAATGTTGATTCGATTTGCTTTAAGTCTCTTCTTAAAAACGCATAATTTTTAGCAAGCTTCATTCTAGTCACCTTTACTATTTACTATCTTTTCCCCCATGTGCATTGCTGCTACACCACCAGTATAGCTTTTTATTTTAATATTACTTAAACCAGCTTTCTCGAATAATTTTTTTAATTCTTCTTTACCCGGGAAGTCTTTTGCTGATTCATGTAACCATACATACTCTTGATAACTTTTGGCAAAAACCTTTCCAAATAGTGGCATGATATTTTTGAAATAGAAATAATAGAGCTGTCTATATACAGGGATGGTTGGCTGAGAAGTTTCTAGACAAATCACCTTTCCACCAGGCTTCACCACGCGATACATTTCTTCCAACGTCCTTAAATAATCTGGTACATTCCTTAATCCGAAGCCAATGGTGACATAGTCAAAATAATTATCCTCAAAAGGTAAATCCATTGCGTTACCATGAACAAAGTCTATCTGTGGCAATTCTCCCTTTTGATTTCGTTGTTTGGCTACAGAGAGCATATTTTTACTAAAATCAAGGCCGATCACTTCTCCTGATCTACCTACTTGTTCCGCTAAGGCAAATGTCCAATCACCTGTCCCACAACATACATCTAAGGCCCTTTCTCCTTTATTAACTTGCATTCTCCTCATAACATCCTGACGCCATTTTTTATGCTTCTGAAAGGAGATGATAGAATTCATTTGATCATAATTATCGTAGATTTTTTCAAATACTTGGTGTACTTTTTCTTCTTTTGATTGTGGTTTCATTTCGATAATCCTTCTTCCAAAATGGTATTAACAGAAAAAGTGGTTAAAGGGTGAAGATATTCTGGTAATAATTTTTTATAGTCACTCAATTCTCTTTTGGTATAATGAATCATCTGCTTAAGCAAATTCTGTAAATGCTTTGTTGTGTTTTGCTTTAGTAGTTTATCTTGTACCAATTGATGAAAAAAAGTCTGGTCCCCTTGCTCTAACCTAGAATATTCTCTTTCTAATTTAATCGCAAGCAGCCATTTACTAACAAAATCAAAGTGAGTCTCTCGATTAAAATATGCTGCAACAGATTTTATAATCATGCTGTTTAAGGCAGAATAGTCTGCCAAAAAGCGATCCGTACGATCGTATGCTTGATAAAAAACGGTTGTTTTAAGTTTTGTTAGTTCATGAATACCTTCGGCGAGCTGGCGTATAAAGCTTATGTCACTGGATTGGGAAAGGATGTGATAATAAATGCCTGAATAATAATCACCTGCTAACACAGTGAGTTGTTGTTCTTTTTTGGCTTTAATATCTTGATCATCCATCTGCTTATCTATTTGATCATGTGTATTAAGTGCAATTTGAACAAGCATTGTTGCCAGAATAAAATTCTCCTTGTTCGCATTATTGTTAATAAGACAATCTAATGCTTGAATTTTTTCTGTCTCAACAAAAACGTTGTCTAGATGCTTGTTTAAGTATTTATTTTTTGTAGAAGTATGTATTAAATTCGTATAATGCTCGAATAATGGATGCTGCCTCATGAGAAATCACCGCAATTCTTGAAAAATCCTTTATTATCATATCATAAGTATATCATAATTTTACATTATTCTCTCGTAAAAACGTTCCTAATCGTAATATGCCCGTTTAGTCTGACTTAATAAAACAAAAGGAACAAACGGTTATTCCCTTTGCTTTATTAAGCCTTCTACTATAAATAGTGAAAAAAAAGGGTGCAATTTTGCACCCTTTTTATAGTTGCCCATATGTAATATCTATTATTTTACGATATCTTTTAGGGCTTTACCTGGTTTGAAAGCAGGAACTTTACTTGCTGGAATTTCGATTTCTTCTCCAGTTTGCGGGTTACGTCCTTTACGAGCAGCACGTTCGCGCACTTCAAAGTTTCCAAAACCAATTAATTGAACTTTGTCTCCACCTTTAAGTGAATCCATGATAGATTCAAAAACCGCATCAACAGCTTTTGTAGCATCTTTTTTAGATAGCTCACTTTTCTCAGCAACTGCATTAATTAGATCTGTTTTGTTCATGATATTCACCTCCTCCCAAAATAAGCTATAAAATTCGGAAATTATTTTCACAGAATTCTTTATAGCTTTGTCATCAGAATGTGATGACAAGGCTTATAATAACTGAGAATCCAATATAATTCAACAATTAATCTTGTTTTTCACTAGAAAAAAATTATTTCTAGTGAATTTTTGTTGAATTTACAAGAATAGTATCACATGTTCTAAAGTGATGCAAGTGTTTTCAAATGCCATGATATCAGCATTTGTTATGATTTGGAAATTCAATTTATCTATTTTATCAACAGTATAGACATTTTTTGAGATTCTATACTAAAAAATGAACGAAATTAGGAGGAAACTCCATCTAAGAACCTCTTCTTTCTTACATTTTGATGGAAATGGAGAATCACGGTTAAACTATGAAAACATTTCCTATTTCAAATTTTTCACAAAAAATAAAAAAGCGTAACGCATGTAGCATTATCGCTTTTAAAATCGTTATTGGTTATAAAATGATTGCTATCAGACCACCAGAGCCCTCATTAATTATTCTTTCCAATGTTTCTTTTAGTTTAAATCTTGCATTCTCAGGCATTAGAGACAGTTTTGCTTGAATTCCTTCTCTAACGATAGAACTTAAGGAACGTCCGAATATGTCAGATTGCCAAATGGATAATGGATCTTCTTCAAAATCCTGCATTAGGTATCTAACCAGCTCCTCACTTTGTTTTTCCGTACCAATGATAGGTGCAAATTCTGACTCTACATCCACCTTAATCATATGGATAGAAGGAGCAACAGCTTTTAACCGAACGCCGAATCTTGGCCCTTGTCTAATGATCTCAGGCTCCTCCAATGCCATATCTGTTAGAGCAGGTGCAGCAACTCCGTATCCAGTTTGCTTGACCATTCTCAAAGCATCGGAGACTTGATCGTATTCTTTTTTGGCATTTGTAAATTCCTGCATAAGCTGTAATAAATGGTCCTTCCCTCTTATCTCTTCACCTACAATCTCTTTTAACACCTGATCATATAATTCGTTAGGAGCGTGGAGATCAATATCTGCAACCCCTTCTCCCATCTCAATTCCTGCTAATGTAGCCTGATCAATGAAATCAAATTGATCAAAATAACCGATAACGTGATCCACATCTCTTAATCTTTTAATATCTTTTACTGTTTCTTCAATCGCAACCTGATAGTTTTGTCTTAGCCAATGATTATCATCTAATACTAAAACCCAGCTAGGAAGATTCACATTAACCTCGAGCACAGGGAATTCATATAATACTTCTCGCAGAACATTATTTATATCATGTTCTGTCATGCTCTCGACACTCATCGCTAGTACTGGAATATCAAATTTCTCTGTTAACTCTTGTCTAAGTAATTCAGTCTCTTGATTAAATGGCTGAACAGAATTAATAACCATGATGAACGGTTTTCCTACTTCTTTTAATTCTTCTACAATTCTTGCTTCCGCATCCACATAGTCTTCTCTTGGGATTTCTCCAATTGTTCCATCTGTTGTTACTACAATTCCCATAGTAGAATGCTCTTGGATGACTTTTCTCGTTCCAATTTCAGCAGCATCATGGAATGGGATAGGCTCTTCATACCATGGTGTATGAATCATTCTTGGACCGTTTTCATCCTCAAAACCTTGTGCCCCATTCACGGTGTAGCCTACACAATCCACTAGTCGAACGTTTACTTCTAAGCCTTCATCTACTTGTAGCGTTACTGCTTGATTTGGAATGAATTTCGGCTCTGTTGTCATAATCGTTTTGCCTGCTGCGCTTTGTGGTAATTCATCCTGTGCTCTTAATCGGTCACTTTCATTCGGAATATTAGGTAATACTGTTTTTTCCATAAATTTTTTAATAAATGTAGACTTACCTGTTCTAACTGCTCCTACAACACCTAGATAAATATCACCGTTCGTACGCTTCGAAATATCCTTGAAGATATCTACTCTTTCCAAGTGATCCCCTCCCGATCTATTAAACATTTATGATAACTCGAGCAATTGACATTTATAGTTTATGATGTTGTCCTATTAAAATATGCTAAGAAATAATAAGTAGTGGAAAATAATTTTATCTATTGTCTGTAAACAAGTCCTAAATTAGTAGTAGACGATAGATAGTACCTATTTTTCTATCTAGTCCTATATTATTTTAATTAATCCGAAATATGCTTCAAGCACAAAATGATATAAAAAGTAAAAAATGTAAGAAATGAAAAACCGGACTTTATCTACCTCATTTTCTGATAAAGTCCGGTTTCTTATTTTATTGGATTGCAAAAACAGGTTCGTTATTTTTTACATAATATGGAGCAGAATATGCTGGTACAATAGGATATTGATCGGTTAAAAGTGATCGAATATCTTCATCCTGTTGAAAAGTACGGTCTGTTTCTTCGAGTAATGGATATAAATCTAATCGATAGTCAATGATCAATTCACCATCTGTATTAATCAATATTGGTAAATTATTCCCCGAATAAGGGCTTTCAATATGCGGAGGCTTGTCTAGGTTTAATGCCTCATAATTCAAGGTATAGACCCCTTCTCCTTCTTTTTCACCAAATGGTGGATATGTATGTTCATTCCGATAAAAATTAAGCTTTTGCTGTACTTCTCTTAATTGGTCTGTCACTCTTAAATCGATGACTTTTACAGTCGGCTCTGTTTCTACATCAATTAGAACATATTGATAGAATCCACCATTTTCGAAAGCAGATCCAGGGATGGATTGAATTAATCCTTGTTGTTTTAATAAGGTAAAATCAATAAGATATTTTTGGTAAATAGGTGTATCCTGATCTTTTGTAATAATTGGGAGTCTTCCTTCATTTCTCTCTTGATATTGATTAATAGCTTGTTGAACCATATTCAATTGTGCATCGTTTGTGAGTTCATTTTGGCTCAATTGTTCTTGTGGATACATACAGCCTGATAACATTAATAGTAATAAGATTAGTAAAAAGTTATTTCTTAGTGTCATTCTGTCTCTTTCGCCTCCATTTATGCTGTAGGTCCTCTTAGTACAACAAATGCGATAATTAAACCGCCAATAATTAAAAAAGCATAAGCAAATGTTGCTACAATGCCTGCTACAATCCCTTTCAATTTATATCTACTTAGTAAGATTAGCCCAATTGCCAAAAATAGTGCAAACATTCCAGCAAAAGAAACCCACATCATCATCATTGAAGCTGACAATATCATTTCATCCTTTCCTTCGTATAAGCATTCAAATCGTTTAGATCCTATCGATCATAAATATTATAGCACAATTACTCCATCATCCTTAATTTTCTTCAATGAACAAAAAACAATGATTAATAAAAAAAACCGAGGTAGAAGGGGCAGATCTACTTCGGCAATGACTAAATTAATACCCTTATTCACCCTGAAAGTGAATGCTTGTGCGATTTATTCTATGCGAAGCAATTGGATATTGCATCCTCATGTGCCCATAGGATCACTTTTTAAATAATTTACTCAGTGTATTCATATCTGCAGGCATATTATTGTTCGTAATGGCTTTGACAATTTTATCTTCTTTTTCTTTTGAGACAGGTTTACCTGCCATATTTGAAAGGCGGCGAATTAACTTTCTAACAGTAGCTTCGTCAGAAAAATCTGCATTTTGCACAGATTGGGCTACCTTCATAATTTCATCAGCCTGAATGTTTGATTTTTTTTGTATTTGATCAAACATTTTTTGTTTGTAATCGCTCAATGTCACTCCTCCTAACTATAGATTTCCATTCCATAGTATGCAAGGAGTGTGTAAACAGTTAATGAGAATACCTATTGGACCATATTCGGATGATGTCTTCCATTTCATTTGTTTTATTTCTTTGCATCAATTTGTCAACAACATCCTTTGGGTGCTTGTCATGAAAAATCACCTCATATATCCCCGAAGTAATAGGCATCTCCACTTCCCATTTTTCAGCTAACTGGTATGTGGCCTCAGCTGTTCTAACACCTTCGACCGTCATCCCCATATGCTGGAGAACTTCCTTTAATTTTTTCCCTTTTCCTAATAAATTTCCTGCACGCCAATTCCTACTATGTACACTCGTGCAGGTTACAATTAGATCCCCTACTCCTGATAAACCAATAAAGGTAAATGGGTTTGCCCCTAATACAGTAGCAATTCTAGAGATCTCTGCAAGTCCTCTCGTAATTAGGGCTGCTTTCGCATTATCACCATAGCCGAGTCCATCGGAAATACCTGCACCTAAGGCAATAATATTTTTTAATGCCCCACCTAACTCAACCCCAATAATATCCTTACTTGTATACACTCTAAAGTATTGATTCATAAAGAGATCCTGGGCTATTCTAGCAGCCTCTTCCTTTGTTGAGGCAGCTGTTACCGTGGTAGGATGTTTTAAACTCACTTCTTCTGCATGACTTGGGCCGGACAATGCAACAATATCCAAATAGTTTGTTCCCGTTAATTCTTCTTCAATAATTTCAGAAATTCTCTTATGTGAAATTGGTTCAATCCCTTTCGAACCATGAATAACGAGAAGGTTGTCATGAAGATATGGCTGAAGTTTTTTACATGTCTCTCTAATCGCTTTGGCTGGCACTACTAATACAACCGCATCTACATCTTTAGTTGCTTCTTCCATTGAATCTACAATCTTTAAGTCTGATGGCAAAACAATGTTTGGTAAATATTTTTCATTTTTTTTAGTTTCAATCATCATTTTTTTCTGTTCTTCTTTATGTGTCCATAACCGAACATCATGATGGTTATCTTGGAGAACCATTGCTAAAGCTGTTCCCCAACTACCTGCACCTAAAACAGCAACTTTTGACATCTTTAATTCCCCCTAACTCCGTCTTCTTGCATAAATCTTGATCGGTGTTCCTTCAAAACCGAATGCTTCTCTTATTTTATTTTCCAAATACCTTTCATAAGAAAAGTGCATTAATTCAGGATCATTAACAAATACCACGAAAGTTGGAGGTTTTACAGCAACTTGAGTAGCGTATAGTACTTTAAGACGCTTCCCGTGTTTCGTCGGTGTTGGATTTATAGCTAGAGCATCCATGATGACATCATTTAATACATTCGTTTCCACCCTTTTGGTGTGATTTTCACTTGCCTGAATTATTTTTGGTATTAATGTATGAATTCTTTTTTTGGTTTTTGCTGAAAGAAAAACAATTGGTGCATAATCAAGAAATGAAAAATGTGCTCGAATTTTTTCTTCAAATTCCTTTATTGCATGATCATGTTGTTCGATCGTGTCCCACTTATTTACAACAATAACTACTGCTTTACCTGCTTCGTGAGCATAGCCAGCAATTTTTTTGTCCTGCTCAATTATACCTGTTTCTGCATCGATTAGAGTCAAAACGACATCAGATCGCTCGATTGCTTTTAATGCTCTCAAAATACTGTATTTTTCTGTAGTTTCATAGATTTTTCCTCTTTTTCTCATCCCGGCAGTGTCGATAATGACGAAATCCTGATCTTCCTTAGTGAAAGATGTGTCAATCGCATCTCGTGTGGTGCCTGCAATATCACTTACTATTACCCTTTCTTCATTCAACAATGCATTTACTAAAGAGGATTTCCCTACATTAGGTCTCCCAATTAAGCTAAAATGAATAACATCATCCTCAATTTCATCATTAAGATGTTCAGGAAATAGATCTACTACTCGATCTAATAGATCACCTAAACCGAGTCCATGAGTTCCTGATATAGGATATGGCTCACCAAATCCTAAAGAATAGAACTCGTATATTTGCTCACGCATTTCAGGATTATCTATTTTATTAACAGCTAGGACAATTGGTTTACTTGATTTAAATAGCAGTTTTGCCACTTCTTCGTCTGCTGCGGTAATTCCTTCACGTCCATTTACTAGAAAAATGATGACATCTGCTTCACGGATTGCAACCTCTGCTTGCTCTCTCATCTGTATCAGTAATGGTTCATCTCCTATTTCAATACCACCAGTATCAATTAATCGAAAATTATTATTTAACCATTCAGCCTTTGCATAAATTCGATCTCTTGTAACACCAGGTATATCCTCAACAATTGAAATTCTTTCTCCTACTAATCGGTTAAATATCGTCGATTTTCCAACATTAGGCCTTCCTACTATCGCAACTACTGAATTTCTCATGAAGGCACATCCTTCCTCAATAAATTTCACCATCTTCATATCACCTATTAAAGTTACCATAAACGATTGGAAAAAGACAAGCTTATAGAAGTTTAGTTTACATAACATAATTATCGTTTATTAAAAAGAATTAACTTACCTTTTTTGATTTAATCACCTGAAGTAGCACATCCACCTTATGCATAAATGTTTTCCAAAAGTGTTGTATCGTAAAAAGGACGATCACTCCGACAAAGATATTGTAGAAGTGTTGAAAGTTAATATTGTATTGTAAATAATAACTCCAACAAATAAATGTATAAAGTGTGTGACCAATCGCTAGACTTGTACACCACATTAAGATTTTCGACTGAAATTGTTTTTCAACGAACATGAATACAACAGTAGAGAACACAATAGCTAAGGTAACAAACCAGCTATCATCAAATATTGGGCTAGTAAATCTCCAAAGGAAATAAATCACATAAAGATAAGCAAATAAGAGGATAAGCAGATATTTTTTTAGCTTTAGCGGGAATAACACAAGACCTAGAAAGCTGTATAATAAAAGGAATATAAGGGACATAGGAAATAAAATACCACTTAGTTCAAGTGTATAAGGAACACATATGCTTAATAGAAGCAAACCAATTCCATAATAAGTCCGCTGGATCGACTTCCCCATAAAAAAGGTAACTAAACACCAAAGCAACCAAATACCCCATAAAAATAGATTTTCGTTCATAGCTATCACCCTTATCATTATCGACATGACAGCTTTATTTATACATCTGATGATAAACTATATGAAAGAAAGTGGAGCAAAAAACAAGGGCTACCACATTCAACTCATCTGTTAAATGAAGTAGCCCTTAAAAACACTAATTTTTATACTTATCTAGCTTATCGCCAATCATGTCTCCAAGCTGGAATCCTGATTGATCTTCTGTAGCTTCATATTGTTTGATCTCCTGGTCTTGTTTTTCCTCTTCTAGTTCTTTTATACTCAATGAAATACGCTTTTCAGAAGCATTCACTTCAAGCACCTTCACATTTACTTTTTGACCAACTTCTAGTACTTCCCCTGGAGTTCCAATATGTTCTCTCGAAATTTGAGAAATATGAACAAGTCCTTCTACACCAGGTAATACTTCTACAAATGCCCCAAAGTTCACTAAGCGTTTAACTGTACCTTCTACCACATCATTTACTGCAATCTTGTCTTCGATGTTGTCCCATGGGCCAGGAAGTGTAGCTTTATGGGATAATGAGATTCTTTCTTCCTCTTTATCCACGGATAGTACTTTAACTTGAATGGTATCACCTTCTGATACAACATCAGAAGCCTTGTCGACATGAGTATGTGATAATTGGGAAATATGTACTAAACCATCAATTCCACCTATATCTACGAACACACCGAAGTCTGTGATGCGTTGAACGGTACCTTCTAACACTTGACCCTCTTCTAATTGCTCTAGCAATTCTGACTTTTTCTGTTGTGCTTCTTGCTCTATTACAGCTCGATGGGAAAGAATAATACGATTTTGCTCTTTATCTAATTCGACAATTTTTAATGTAAGTGGTTTATCCTTGTAATCTGAAAAGTCTTCTACATAGTGTGTTTCTACCAAGGAAGCAGGGATGAAGCCTCTTACTCCCACATCTACCACTAGACCACCTTTTACGACATCCTTCACTACTGCTTCAAGTGTTTGATTTTCGTCGAACTGTTTTTGTAAATCCTCCCAAGCCTTTTCAGCAATGACCGCTTTTTTAGATAAAACGATCTCTTCATCTTCTATTTTCTTTACTTGTAATTCTAGTTCGTCTCCCTCATTAACCACGTCACTTGCAGTGTCAATACGCAAGGCAGATAGTTCACTAATAGGAACAATTCCTTCCACCTTTTGACCGATATCTACTAGTATATGCTTCTCCTCTACCTTAACCACTTTCCCCTTAACAATGTCACCAATGGAAAGCTCTTTAATTTCGGAATTTTCTTGGTTCATCTCTTCCATGACAAAGACCTCCTTCAAATTACAACACAAAAAACATAAATGTGCTTTTTTCTAACTTCTAACATTTAGACAAATTTGTCAAGTTAAAACGATGTTGAAGTTAATAATTTTCTTTGATTTTTTTAATATGTTCCATTATAACATCTGTTACTTCTTGTGCGGAAGCTTTTTCACTTCTTAATCCCTCCATATCAATTGGTGGACCATAGGAAACCTTTAGTGGATCCTTACCACGATAATCACCAATAATCGCACAAGGAATAATGGTTGCCTTAGAACGAAGAGCAAAAAACCCAGCTCCTGCTAAACCTTTTTTTAATTCACCTGTCTTACTTCTCGTTCCCTCTGGAAACAAGCCAAGCACATTTCCATCCTTTAAGACCTCTAAGCCCTTTCGAAGGGCATTTCTATCCTTCATCCCTCTTTTGATTGGAAATGCATGGACATGCTTTAAAATAAACGCAAGCATTTTATTATTAAATAGCTCTTCCTTTGCCATGAAATGAATTTCTCGTGGACACGTAATTCCAACTACTGGGGGGTCAAAATTAGAAATATGGTTGGAACAAATAATTACGGGACCTGTTTTAGGGATATGTTCCGTTCCTACAGTTATTACTTTATACTTTGATTTTAACCATAGCTTAACAACAGAGCGAGCAAATTTATAGAAACTCATATTTATTCCACCTCTTGCACTAATGAAAGAATTTTATTGACTACATCCTCAATGCTAAGTGAGGTTGTGTCAATTTCGATCGCATCATCTGCTTTCTTTAAAGGTGAAGCGGTTCTTTCAGTATCCATTCGATCTCTCTTCTCGATATCTAACTTAATCTGTTCGAAATTACTAGGGAGGTGTTTAGTAACATTTTCTTCATGTCTTCTTTTTGCCCTTTCCTCCACACTTGCTATTAAAAACACCTTTACTTCCGCATCAGGTAGCACTCTTGTTCCAATGTCTCGACCATCCATGACAACCCCACGATCTGTTGCAAGCTTTTGCTGACGTGTAACCATTTCTTCTCTAACTGAAGGATAAGAAGCTATAAGAGACACATGATCCGTTACATCTGATGTTCTAATTTCCGCCGTTATCTTTTCGTTATTTACGTATACATCAAAATGTTGATCCAATAAAATGTTTGTTTTCTTTAGAAGATTAAGGACAGCATTTTCATCCTTCATATCTATATTGTCTTGGAGCACCTTGTATGTTAACGAGCGATACATCGCACCCGTATCAATATATACATAATGCAGTTTTTCTGCGACCTTTTTGGCTACTGTACTTTTCCCAGCTGCTGCAGGACCATCAATCGCAATAGCTATTTTTTTTTCTGTCACACTAAAAGCCCCTTTCATTGTGGTTCTCTTTTCAGAGCGTAAACCGTCATCATCCTTAGGACCACCTACGGATGATGAATAAATACCTCTTATATATTATCACAAAAAAAAGGGAGAAGGGAACAGATTCCCTTCTCTAAATCGAACTAATATCTAATCTCTGCTTGTTTTAGCTTTTCAACACGCTCTTCATCACCGGACTCTGCATTGATAAATATTTTGTAGCTGTCGTTTCCTAATGTACCTAAGAAGACATACGCTAGGACTTCTTCTCCTAAATCATCCTCGATAATAGCTAGATGATTTTCATGAATTTTCAGGTTAGGATTGACTTCCTTTCTCGCTTCTTCTTCTGTAATTTTTGGTGAATGAATCTCTCGATCCCGATGGTTCTCAAAATAATCTTTTGCCACAAGTCCTAAAATATCTCCATTGTCTAAAGCTACTTTAACCTGAATCACATCAGGATAAATCCAGACGTCATCGACTTGAGGAATAAAATGAAAGACCCCTACATTATCATATTGATTACTTTCTAATAAAGCTAACTCCTCAAAATCTAAATCCTGCAGATATTGTTCTGCTAGTTGAGTTGCTTTATTTAGACCAATTTTAGCTTCCGTCACCTCTCGATTGATCATCATTGTAAGTGGATGACCACCATTTTGCGTAATATCGATATAACCTGATTGGTTATTTTTCTGGTACGATCCACTGTATAAAGGAACTGTAGCCCCGTCTCCAGTAGTAGTAACATTGATTTCTGTTTCCTTATCCACTTGTAGTAATTCTCTTATTTTTTTCTTTGCTTCTTCTTTCGATATTTTTTCATCACCAAGGATGCTAAAACCATCTTTTTTACTAGATGTTCCCATTAAGCTAGCATTCATTTTTCCTTCAGAATATCCTTCTACCGTTTTTTCCACTGTTTTAAATCCATCAATAATCGTATTATCTGCTTGTTCATCATTATTTACTAATGCTAACTGGACGTCCATCCATCTCAAGTTTTCATTTAAAACCATATTTTGAACTTTTCTTAATTCTGATTCAATATCTCCAGACATTTCATATAACGATTCAAAGGTTTGTAGTTCCTTATCTGATAATGGTTCTTTTTCTAAATCTCTAATTGCTGTTTGGTAACTAAAATCACCCATTTGTGACAAAAATTCTTCTGTTTTATTAAAAGGTAGTAACGTGAGTGGGAGTTGACCAACATTCCCGTGTGCCATAGAAGTAAGTCTCCAAATTTCAGCTAATTGTGGAGATAATTGTTCACGACTATTCATCGCTAAGGTTGATCCGATTTTGTCATGTAATAAATCCATATAATAGGCTAAATCATGAAAGGAGCGTTGGTAGCTGTTCTCTGCTTGTATCAATATGGCATTTTTTTCTTGATGCTCTTGATATCCCCAAACAGAAACCCCAACTATTCCTAAGCTTAATAAAGTAATTAATAGCCATCTAAACATCATAACACCTCCAATTTACATACAGAATATATGCTTTCCTATTTTTTTGATTTGTGGTCTTGACCATATCCAATCAGATGTGGCTGTATTAGGGTTAAAATAATAGATAGCTTCACCCGTTGGATCCCAACCATTAATCGCATCTAATACAGCTCTCCGTGCTTTTTCGTTTGGTGTTAACCAAATCTGCCCATCACTTACAGCTGTAAACGCACGTGGCTCAAAAATAACACCTGAGATGGTATTGGGAAAACTTGGACTTTCCACTCTATTTAAAATAACAGCAGCTACAGCTACTTGCCCTTGATATGGTTCTCCTCTTGCTTCACCATAAACGGCATTTGCCATCAATTTTATATCATTTTGTGAAAAACCTTGAGGAACGTTCACTGCTGTTGGCTCAAGATCCTCTTCCTTTGCATTATTTTTTTCCGTTTCTTGACCTTGATTATTTGGTGATGGATTTTTTTCTTTTGTTTGTTTCTCCATATCCATTCCGCCATAATGGGTAAAGTCTTTTCCTTTGTTTATCTGTTCTCTTACATATTGTTTGTTATACTCGCTAGCACTAATCAACTTTTGTTTTGTCTCTTCCCCAGCTAATCCATCAATATCTAAACCAAATTCGTATTGGAAATTTCTTAAAGCCCAATAAGTCCCCCAGCCAAATACTCCATCAATATTTCCGTTATAAAAACCAAGATATTGAAGTCTTGCTTGAAGCTCAATGACGTCTTCACCAGTTGCTCCGTGTTGTATTACTTGATCACTAAATGCTTTAACCTCCGTCTCTTGTGATGTTAACAAGAAAGGAAGGGAAAAAATAAATACAATTAGCATGCCAGTTTTGAGCACTTTCATTTTCATTACCTCCATTTAGCCCCATAAATTGAATTGATATATCGATAGGTTTTATTAATTAAAGGTAAATTATTCATGATTTTTTGTGTAAGTGTTGATGAAGGAATAAATCTGTTAAGTCCACTGTTTATAAATAATCAAAAAAGCTAGCAGGTGAAAATTTCCACCTGCTAGCTTTTTCATATTTCATATTGATGAAGCTTGGAATATTCGTTGGCCATTTTTACCTTTCTTAATCCATAAAACCATAATACAATCATAAATGGTATTAACCAATATAACCAAGATTTGGTGATGGTTTCTAAAATAAAATCATAGGTTCCGTGTAAAATAACTGGTATAATTAATGCGATCAATAAATGGAAATAGCTATTCTTAGAACGAAACTTTGCTCTTCCCATGTAATATCCCATAATAACACCAAATAGAGCATGGGAGGATACAGGGAATATGGCACGGCTAAAGGCACTTTCAATACCATGTGCGAATAAATAAAGCAAATTTTCAACCGTAGCAAATCCTAAGCTGATCGATACACCATAAACGATACCATCATATACAGAGGAAAATTTCGAATATTTATAGGTAGTAATTAAGAAGAAGAACCATTTAAAGAATTCCTCTAATAAACCAAAGAGAAAATAGCTTCTCCACATGGGCGTTTGAGCAATCCCTTCTTCGATAAAAGCATATTGGATGAACATAATAGGGAACACTAATAAAGCTCCATAGGTAAAAGTTCTGGTTACTGCGGATAAAGGTTCTAATTCATATTCATCCTTTAGGTAAAAAAAAGCTAATATGGCAAAAGCGGGAGCTATAGCTGCTGTTAAAAGTCCAAACAAATCGACACCTACTCTCAAAAAACTACGAATACACTACCTAAAAAGGCAGGGATAAAATGAAAGAAATTTTAGTAATTCATACTGGTGGAACCATATCGATGGTTCAAGACCATGAAGGTCATGTTGGATCAAGTGAGAATCATCCTTTATTAGATAAAGTTCAATCAACAGATTTTACGATTAGAGAAATAGAATTATTCTCATTACCTTCGCCACATATTACACCAAACCATATGTTAAAGCTTGCACAATTTGTGGAAAGCAATATTCAAGAGACAACGAGAGGTGTCGTCATAACCCATGGCACCGATACTTTAGAGGAAACTGCTTATTTTCTTGACCTTACCCTATCGACCTCTATACCTATTGTGTTAACAGGTGCCATGCGCTCTAGTAATGATGTAGGTTCAGATGGCTTGTACAATCTGCTATGCTCTATTCAAGTTGCCTCATATAAGAAGGCAGGAAACCATGGCGTACTTGTTGTATTTAATGATGAGATACATACAGCGAAATATGTTACGAAAACATCGACTAGTAATGTCTCAACTTTTAAGAGTCCTCCTGTTGGACCGATCGGTTTTGTTAATAAAAAAAGTATAAACTTCTATCAGCTATTAACGGATGAAAAAGAATATTATCAACCTAAGCAATTAACGAGGAATGTATTTCTAATAAAAGCTTTTACTGGTATGTCTCCTTCCATCCTATCGTGCCTATGCAGTCAAGAAGTTGACGGTCTTGTTATAGAAGGATTTGGGCAAGGAAATGTGCCACCAGATATTCTGCCAGCTCTAAAGCAATTAATCGATTATGGTATTACCATTGTTTTGGTCACCCGTTGCTATCAAGGCAGGGTTCAACCGACTTATAACTATAAAGGTGGCGGGAAAACATTACAGGATATTGGAGTGATCTTTGCTAATCATGTGAATGGACCTAAAGCAAGAATAAAGTTAATGCTCCTTTTAGAACAAGGAGCAACAACTTATGAAATAGAACAAGCTTTTTGTGACTAAAACATTATTTGTTATGAATTGATCTGGCAATTAACCCTCCATGAAATCGACCATTTTCGATAAAGATTTCGTTATTATCATAACCGGCTGCGATAACACCGGCAATATAGACATTTTCAATATTTGTTTCCATTGTATCTGGGTTAAAGGTTGGTCGACCGGTAGCAAGATCCACAGTTATCCCAATATCCTTTAAGAAGGATTGATTTGGTTGATATCCTGTCATTGCAAATACAAAATCATTATCTAATTCTTTTTTCTTCCCATCTACTTCATAAATAACTTTATCTCTCGTTATTTCTAATAGATCAGCATTAAATTCCATTTTGATTTTACCATGCTTGATGAGTGAAACAAATTCTGGTAAAATCCATGGTTTTACACTTGGAGAATAATCTTGACCACGATATAGTACAGTGACTTTAGCTCGTGCCCTTTGTAGTTCAATCGCTGCATCTACAGCAGAATTTTTACCTCCAATGATACACACCTCTTTTTGATAGAAGGGGTGTGCTTCTTTAAAATAATGGGAAACCTTGTTTAGCTCTTCTCCTTTAATCCCCATACGGTTTGGTTGCCCGTAATAACCAGTAGCGATAACAATATACTTTGCCTTATACTGATTGATTTCCTTATCATAATTAACGGTTTCTAGAATAAAGGAGTTGCTCTTCTTATCAATAGAAGTTACCTCTTCAAAGCTGTTAATTCTTAATTGCTTCCGGTCAGCTACTGTTCGATAATAGGCTAATGCTTGATTTCGAACAGGTTTTTGTTTTTCTGTAACAAAGGCAACATCGCCTATCTCTAATTTATCACTTGAACTGAAGAAGGTTTGGTGGGTTGGATAACGATAGATCGCATCCACAATATTTCCCTTTTCAATCAATAATGGATCAATTCCAATATTTTGCAATTCAATGGCTGCAGACATCCCACATGGACCTGCTCCAATAATAATCGCTTGCTCCTGTTGCATTTTTATTAACACTCCCTTTTAATTTAAAGCCAGCCTCTAAATCGTAACGCTTCTGCTTGATTTCTTAACCCAATCATATAACTTGCAGTATATAAATTTACATCTTTCTGTTCTGCGATGTCTGAAACAGCTTGGATTGCTTGCTTGATTATAGTACCAAATAACTCTGTAATCTCATCATCAGTGAACTTTTTTCCCTGCTTATGTTCCATCCACTCGATATAGGCATATATAATTCCTCCGGTTGTAGATAATACTTCCGGAATTATTTGAACTTGTTGCTGATGTAAGAAGTGAATTGCTTCCCTTTCTAATGTATGGCTGACTGTTTCAACAATGAAAGTAGAATGTAATTGTTCAGCAAGCTCTTTAGTTATTTGTTCATTTTTCGTTGTTAAAATTAGCACATCTGCCTGCTGTCTCATTAGTTCTTCGATGGTTATACTATTTTTGTTTCTTGTAATGATTCCAAAACGATCCTTAGATTTCCATAACTCTGGTATGTCAATACCGTCTTCTTCAAAGATGGCAGCTTGTGGGTCAGATATTCCTACAATTTTCGCACCTTTCTCATATAACGCATCTGCTAAATAACTACCGATCTGCCCAGTGCCATGTATTAATATTCTCGTATTATGTAAATCCAGCTGATGCTGCTCGGTCAAAGAAAGGATTGTCTGAAGGATCCCCTGTTTGATAGCTTCTTCTTTCTTTTTCAAACCACCTAGCACAAATGGCTTACCTGTAATAAAATTGGGATCTTCGTTTGCGTTCAATCTACTATACTCATCCATCATCCAGGCCATGATCTGTGGATCAAGTGAAGCATCCGATGAAGGTATATCTAGTTGTGGGCCAATAACGTGTTGAATGACCCGAACGTATCCTCTACATAGTCTTTCTAATTCCCTATAGGATAATTCTCGAGGGTCACACACAACTCCTCCACAGCTTCCTCCTAATGGTAGCTGTAGATTACTTGCTTTTACGCTCCTTAAGATTGCCAATGCTGAGACTTCTTTTTCCGTTAATGTTGGTCGAAAATGGACATTTCCTTGGGTCACACCAAATAGATCGTGATGCTGTATTCTATATCCGGTAAAAATTCGGATTTTATCATCATCCATCCGAACAGGAATACGTACTTTTAACACTCGAGAAGGTTCTTTTAATAAGTGATATATTTCATTAGGATATCCTAGTTGTCTTAACACATCTTCCATCATATTTTGCAAATGTTCATAGCTAGTGTTCAATTTTGTCCTCTCCTACCGATCCACGTAAAAATACATAATATTAGTATACAATTTTATTTTGCGATTGTGAAATATCCGATATGTTTTTCCTATATTTTTCTTACTATGTAGTGCAATAGAAAGGAAAAAGAATCCTCTTCAGAATAACATAGGACAAACGTCCTGCACATACTATGATATAGGTATGGATAAGAAAGGAGAAGGTTTTATTGAATTTTACATTAGTGAAATGTTATACACCGTATATAAGCCCATTAGATCCTTGCAAACCTATCTTAAAAAAATGTTATTCAACTCCACCTAATCTTTATTTAAATTTTCAGCCAACTAATTTAGAACAATATCCAACAGCACGAGAAGCCCTTTTTCGTGGTACACTTTGGCCATTTCTTTATGACCCATATTATCTAAAGCGAGAGGAGGCATAACCAGATGAGTCAATCCGCTTTACCAGAGTCCTATTATCAGCTATTAGAGAAAATTCAAGCAGTTGACTTCGTGTTAGTCGATCTTACACTCTATTTAGATACCCATCCCGATGACCTTGATGCGATAAAACAATTTAACCAAGCCTCTTATGAAAGCAAACAATTAAAAGCAGAGTTTGAGAGTAAGTTCGGTCCTCTTATGCAATTTGGTGGAAGCTTTTCGAATTATCCGTGGGATTGGAAAAATGCCCCATGGCCATGGCAAGTGTAAAGGGAGGGAACAGCAATGTGGTATTACGAAAAAAAACTTCAGTACCCTGTAAAGGTTAGTCAATGTAATCCAATGCTTGCGAAATATTTAATCGAGCAATATGGTGGTGCAGACGGAGAATTATCAGCAGCACTCCGTTATCTCAACCAACGCTATACGATACCAGATAAGGTTGTTGGCTTGTTAAATGATATCGGTACAGAGGAATTTGCCCATCTGGAAATGATTGCGACAATGGTTTATAAATTAACAAAGGATGCCACTCCTGAACAACTAGAAGCAGCTGGCTTAGGCGCACATTTTGTTAATCATGATCATGCTTTATTTTATCATAATGCAGCTGGATCTCCTTGGACGGCAACCTATATCCAAGCAAAAGGAGATCCGATAGCTGATTTGTATGAGGATATTGCAGCAGAAGAAAAAGCTAGAGCAACTTACCAATGGATCATTGATTTATCGGATGACCCTTTTATTAATGACTCCTTGAAGTTTTTAAGGGAAAGAGAGATTGTCCATTCACAACGTTTCCATGAAGCGGTTGAAATATTAAAGGAAGAACGTGATCGAAAAAAGATTTTTTAATATGACAAAGCGCCTATGCATTAAACTAGGCGCTTTTTACATGCTAGAAATTCTTCTCCATCAGACTAAAAATGATGGTAGTAATAATAATGACGATAAAGGCAATGAGAAGTATACGAATGAATAAGAAAGGATTATTCTTTCTTTTGATTCGACGATGCACTGTACTTCTCGGTGGAAAAGTAGATATTTGGTCCCTTTCCATTTGACTGTTATGCTCATCAACTAGTTGACGAAGGGAACTTGCTTGATCATCTTTAAAATCCGTCATGATTGACTCCCCTCCATTACCTTGTTCTCCCTTTTTAGCTTTCTATGTTTTCCTGCATAAAAGCATAGGCTAATTTATCTTTCCAGCTATTAAGTTGTAGATTTACTTTTCTTTTAGCAGGCTTCCATTTAGTCCAATCGAAATCACATTTATCACAGCATATTCCTTTAGGGTTATTGTACCCTTTTTGAAAATGTTGAAACAATGTCGCTCTTCTACACTTTTTTGTATTTATCCAGTCGACCATTTCTTGTAATTTTAGATTTTTTTGATCCAGTCGATTTTGAATGGTTTTTTCGATTTTATACATACTTTGATCAATGTTGAACGAATGATTAACCTTTCCGTCTACGTCGAGAACACCTAATTTTTCTACTTGATAATGTAAAAATCTCCAATGTGTTTCATTATTTTGGGTCAAGCTTAAGATAAAATCCTTTATTTCTTGTAAGTCTAGTTGAGGGTTTTGTTTTATTTCTTCTAATACCATTCTAACAGTAGTAACATCTGGTAATTCAGATTGTGTTAGTCGTTTAGGAATGAATTTATCCATATCATGATACAATAGGATACTAATACTTTCCTCTCCGTCTCTACCTGCACGACCTACCTCTTGAATAAATGATTCAATCTGTGATGGTATGTGATAGTGGATGACTAAACGAACATCCTGTTTATTGATCCCCATTCCAAAAGCACTTGTACAACATATAACATCCAGTTGGTTTTGCATAAATTGTTGCTGAATCAATAGCCTATCATTGGTTTCTAAACCACCATGATAAAAAGCAATACGTAGATCTGCTAGCTCGCTTTGGAGGTGAATCGCTATTTTTTCCGCTTCCTTCCTACTGGAAAAATAAATCATAGTTGGAACGGGAAATTCCCTCAATTTAGAAATAATGTACTCCTTTTTCCGCTCTCTTTCCGTAAACTGCTTTACTTTAAAAGCTATATTCGGTTTATCCATCGGATATATTAATCTTATGCAATTATTCATTTGAAGTGACTGAATAATATCCTCTTGCACTTCCTTCGTAGCTGTTGCTGTTAGTGCTAAAATAGTCGGTTTATTTAATTTGTGGTGGACTTCACCAAGTCTTAAATAGTCCGGTCGGAATTCAAAGCCCCATTGTGAAATACAATGGGCTTCATCAATTACCATTAAGGGAATGGTAAGGGAGTATAACCTTTTAAGAAGAAAATTATTTTGTAACATTTCTGGTGATACGTATAATAGCTTGTACTCACTTAGACGATTGAATATATATTGTTTTTCGGATTCTGTGATCATGCTATTGATTGCGGCAACTTGCTTAAATCCGTGTGCTTTTAATTCCTTCACCTGGTCTGTCATCAAGGATAATAAAGGAGATACAACGATTACGGTACCTTTTAACAAAAGAGCTGGCAATTGATAACAGATTGATTTACCAGAACCAGTGGGAAGAACCGCAACAACATTCTGCTCAGAAAGCACCGCTTCTATAATCTCCTTCTGACCAGTTCGGAAATGATCATAACCAAAATGATGCTTTAGATGTTGTTCTAGCCTGCCAGTCATTGTGTTTGTTCCTTTCTGGACTTCTTATTCTCTAACGCAATTACGAGTTTTATTTGAAAATAACTAACATACTCGGGTAAATGAGACTTAATGTTTTTTAATTTATTGGTATTGAGATGATTTACTATCTGCAAAATTTCATCATATATCTTTTTCGTTATAAATTCCGACCAAACTAAATTATTTTCCCAATAAGCTATTTCAATAATATGATCCTGAATTGTATTCTCTTTTAAGCCTCTTCTCTTGGCAATTTGTTCTATATCCATTCCCTTTTTCAGCTGTTGATAAGTTCTTTGAGCAGATTCTGTTATCGGAATAGACTTATGAACCAAATCAATTTTATCTAACACATAAAAGGATGAGGATTGTTGTATTGACGCTAGAAGCTGGTGGATTATATTCATTAATATACAATGTATATCGAACACAGTTACTTGATATTTAAGTGCTAGTTGCTGTTTACTTAATCCAACTTGTCGATATGTAGTCATATGGTCAACGAAAATATCCGCATAGCTTGATGGGATTGTGTTTAAATGTGAATATAAATCCTTGTATAAGTTAGAGAAATTCGCTTGGCTTAATAAGGAATGCCGAGCGATTATTTGTTTCACTTCCCTTTGGATTAAAGGATTATCGATAACCGGAATAAACCCACGTTGTCCTGCCATTACATTCGTCATAGTTTGTATAAGAAGTAATAGCTTATCTAAAAAGGCAGGTGCCTTTTCACTAAATTTCTCCCCATTAAGTGAAAGCAGCTGCAAATGACTACCTTTTACTAGATAAAGAGAGCCTTTTTCTGTAAGGGTTCCTTTTCCATCCTGGTCTAACTTCATATATCCATCGGCTATCAACTGATGGATCATCTCTTCAAATTGATCACGCTTTAAGATGCGATAAATTCCATAATATTTTGAAAGGTTATAAATATAACTATCTTGAATAGATTGTGTTGATTTTTTCCCTACAATTAAGTGGTATATGTTGGCTACAGAACGTTCACCTTGAACTTGCTGCAAGCAATATAATAAAATCCATTGAAACATTTTTCTACTTTACACTCCTTTTTATTATTGTACCAATGGATGTAGAAAATAGATATGAAATTCATATATATGATACAATATTATTGAATATTTTTTAAAGAAAAGAGGACCTATTTATGCCTTTATATACATGGGTCGATCAAGAAACCTGTATTGCATGTGGGGTATGTGGAGCAACTGCTCCGAGTATTTTTGATTATAACGATGAAGGAATAGCATTTGCGAAGAGAGATAACAATCAAGGGAGCACACCGATCAAAAAGGAAGAGGAAGAGGATCTTTTGGATGCAAAGGAAGGTTGCCCTACGGAGTCCATTAAGGTAATGGAAAATACGAACAATAGATAGGAACGGCAGTTAACTTATATATTTAATAGATGTAGTCCATTGTGTACAAATAGCCTTCGATGACACAATGGACCACTTAACCTACTGAATTGGAATCGGGTTTACTTGAATAGGTACAGTTAGTTCTTTTGTTAGGTCATACTTCCCTACACGATTGTATCCAATATCCAAATCTACTTTATCATAGCCATAGCTTTTAGCCGTCATTAAAATAGCTTCAATCATAGTCACTGTTCCTTGGTTATTTCCTAATAGCTCGGAACGTATCATTGCCCTCACACTATCCTCTTTTGTTTCTACCTCAATTTGAGCATCATTTGGTACCGTAGCAAGAACTTCATTAGCAGACTCATTTAACGTCATTTCTGTAAGTGCCTCTTCAAATGATGAAATATGCCCTTTTTCAATTGGTATGAGCCATGTTGTTTCTTTGTCTGAAGATTGGAATTTTTTATAGGCTACTGGCTGTAATTCCATTAAGCTTAACATATTGTGTTCAGACAGCTTTTCAACAAATGGATGATTTCCACTTACCTTTAATTTTTCATAACCATATGGTCTAAACATATAGGAGATCAATTTCCTAAATGATTGTAAATGGTTACTAGATGCAGTTACTGGATAAGTGTCATTGAAGATAACTTCCAACTCGTTTGGAGCCGAATCTAACTGAATATCTAGCTTTTCGAGTTGTAAATTACGTAAACCATATGTTTCTGGTTGGACAAATTGATCCAATTTCATATAATAATCATCTAAATTTGTAACTAGACCTTCACTATCGATCAAACTGATCGGAATAATGTAGGATAAGTCCTCCACAAGCCATGCTGTATAAATCGTGTTATCTTTCTGTATATACTCAACAGAATAAGAGAAGGTGTCTTCATTAATATTTTTAAAAGGGAACAAGGAATCGTCCGTTAATAATCTATCTGCTGAATTTGCAACAGAGTTGTTTTCTATGACATCATTCTCTGGTAATTCAGATGAATATTCTCTTTCTGTCGCTGACTCGTTGATTGCAATATCCATAGAAGAATTATTCCTCTGAATCAAGTCAAAATCTAAACTTCGAGCAACGACAAGAAGAACAATGATGGAGCAGAAAGTTGCGACTACAGGAATCCAAAGTTTTTTTCTTTTTCTTGGCCGTGTATCATCATCGATTGTTTGAAACTCTTTTTCAATATTTCGGAGGATTTCTTGTTTGGATCGTTTGTCTTGGATTTTAGGAAGCCTTTTTAACAAATCCTCTACTGTTTGCTTATTATTAGAATGATTTGTTTTCATGATCAACATCCTCCTTCTCCCTAGCATCCTCCATTAATGCTTTCAGTACTTTTAATGCACGATGCTGCGTTGTTTTCACTTTGCTGATTGACCAGCCAAGAATATCTGCTGTTTCCTTTATATTAAAATCCTGAAGATACCTTAAAATAATGACATGTTTTTGATCCCAATTGCACTGATCAAGTAATCGATACAGTAACTTCATTTGCTCATCTAAAATCGTAACTTCCTCAGGCAATGGTTCATTCGCTTTAATCATCTCTCCTTCTGCACCCCAATTAAAAAATTCTTTAATTCGCTGACGCTTTCTTTTTAAGCTGCGAAAATAATCAAAAGTGACATGCCGTGCAATAGAAAATAACCAAGTTCTTTCGGAACTATTTCCTTTAAACTTTTGATAGGATTTTAATACTCTGATATACACATCTTGTAAAATATCTTCTGTTTGCTCTTTGTTTTTTACCATATAAAAAATGTACTGATATAAGTCCTTGTGGTATTCATCGTATAATTGTTCAAAAGTGGTCTTCACCAATAGACCCCCTCACTCTTGTAATTTGTCGATTAAACAGAAGAAAGGTTACACCAAATGTCAAATTCCATATTGAAATACCACAGCAAGAATACTGCGGTTCCTCTTACACTTGCTAAAACTAAGACAAAGCTTGCTTCGGAAGGTTTTTTGCAAGAAATGGATATAACAAAATAGTAAATATTACGTTTCCAATGGCATGTAAGGTATCAAATGGAAGGCCAGCAATATAGTAAGCGAAAAAAGTACCACTATAAGTATAAGTGCCGAGCGAGAGAATAAAGCCATATACATATCCAGATATTAAACTAATGGTTAGTACTACCATGAATGGCTTATTCCAGCATTTCATACCGATAAATCCTACTATTAAGCCGATGATTCCCCAGCTAATTATTTGCCATATCGTCCAGATCCCCACTCCTAGTGCCAGGTTAGATACATATGCAGCAGTAATTGCAAGAAGTACGCCTGCCAATGGCCCCAAATAAAAAGCACTTAGAATGATAATGGAGGAAACGGGTTGAATATTAGGGAGAAACTGAAAAAATATTCTCCCAACTACTGCTAAGGCTGCTAATAATGAAATTGTAGTTAATTGAGATAAACGCAATTTCATTCAGTAATCACCTTTAATTCTAAGACAATCTGATCTTGGTCCTGAATGATATAATCATTCACACCGACAGATGGCATTTCATCATTTACCGTGTATAACCAGTACTTGCTCTTCTCTTTATTTTGATCATAACCTTCTATTGAAGTGATAAAGCCATCTTCTGTTACCTCCACTTCAAATTCTCTCTGAAGTACATCTAGTAGTACAGACTGTTCATCAATTTCTACATTTTCTTCCTTTATAAGGTTATTTTCATTATAAATTTGTATATTTGCTGTGGTAACAGATGAACTGTCTGGATCTAGATCATTTGTCGAACATCCAGATATAAATACAATAGCTAAAATAAGACTCCATAAAATGCTAAAATTACGGCGCATCATTCTTCCTCCTTAATCTTTGGAGGATTTTACAAAAAAGTAAATCAAGAGTCTAATACATTGGCGGTCTCTACAACTATACTTTCATGCTCAATCCTCTAAGCATAACCATTTGGCTTAATGGCAGGTCTTTTGGCTTGTGCTTTTAGCCTACTAAGAATCTTCTCATACGCTCGGTACATACAGTTTGAGGACAGAACTGGATTTCACAAGATTCCCCATTAAGTACTCATTACATCGTTAATGATTACAAATTAATTTATTTTACTTCAAATTTATAACCCACTCCCCATACAGTAACAATCATTTTAGCAGCATTTTCGGATACTTTACTTAGCTTTTCGCGGAGTCTTTTTACATGGGTGTCTACGGTTCTTAAATCACCGAAAAATTCATATTTCCAAACTTCTTTTAATAATTCCTCTCGTTCAAAAACTTTATCTGGAGCTTTTGCTAAAAATAATAGTAGCTCGTACTCCTTCGGTGTTAAGTTAACTTCTTTATGGTCAGCTAGAACTCTATGTGCATCATTATCTATTACTAGATGTGGAAATTCTATCATATCTTTCGAACGATTACTTTGATTCTGTAGTTGTAAATTACCAGCTCTTCTTAAAAGTGCTTTTACTCTTAGAACTACTTCCCTTGGACTGAATGGTTTTACTATGTAGTCATCTGTCCCTGCTTCGAAACCATGAATTCTACTTAATTCCTCTCCTTTTGCTGTTAGCATCATGATCGGTGTAGATTTATGTTCTCTAATTTCCTTACAAACCTCTAATCCATCTTTCCCAGGCATCATTAAATCTAATAATATAACTTCATAATCCTCATTTAAAGCTTTTTTTAAAGCTTCCTCTCCATCAGCTGCTTCTTCCACCGTATATTCTTCTCTCTCTAAATACATCTTCAATAATCTACGAATACGGTCTTCATCATCCACAACTAATACTTTCTTCTGCTCCTTATCCATGATTTTACCTCCTATCACTACTCTATTAGTATATACGGAAAAAGCACAAGGGACAAATATCTCTTGTACTTTCTCGCAGATCTATTATTCTTTTTTAGCTATGGTTTAACCGGCATAGGAGTGTAAACCTGCTAGAACCAGATTAACGACGATTAAATTAAACATAATGATCGCAAATCCAACTACAGCTAGCCATGCTGACCTTTCACCATGCCAACCTCTCGTCAACCTCAAATGAAGGAAGATAGCATAGAAAAACCACGTGATTAGTGCCCATACTTCCTTAGGGTCCCAACCCCAATATCTATTCCATGCCTCTTGAGCCCAAATGGCTGCAAATATTAGACCACCTAATGTGAACACTGGAAATCCGATCGCCACTGATCGATAGCAAACCTCATCAAGTAATTCAGGATTCGCTTTTTTCAAAAAAGGCTGAATGGCTGCAGCCACCCTTTTTCTTAGAATTAATCTTATTCCTGTATATAATAGTAATCCAACTAATAAGGACCATATTAATGTATTTAGCTTACGAGGTGCTTCCGCGCCATGTAGCCATTCTGGAGTTGGAATAAGTGCATCCATTCTTTCTTCAGTAAGAAGCTCTCCGTCAGGTGGACCAAATATTGCCGGTATTTGATAATCCAGTTCTGTAGCATTTCCTTCCAGCGTATACTCAAATGTAGCAGAATAATCTGCAATCGAAAAAGCGGTAGTGATGATAACAAATCCTAACGTAGAAAAGATTGCATACATAATGATCTCCAACCATTTCGTCTTAGCAGTCGATTTTGATTGGTTAATCTGTCTTATTAAATAGATAATTCCCGCAACAAAACTAACAGCTAAAATCGCTTCACCTAAAGCAACGGTTGTTACATGGATGTACAACCAGTGACTCTTCAGGGAAGGAACCAATGGCGAGATTTCCCTTGGATACATACTCGCATAAGCAATAATTAAAAGGGCTATTGGCAATGCAAATAAGCCAAGTAGCTCGATTCGATAAATAAAGTAAAGGATAATAAATGCTAGTACAAGCATCATACCAAAAAACGTAACAAATTCAAACATATTACTAACTGGCGCATGTCCACTTGCTGCCCAACGCGTGAAGAAATAACCTAGCTGTGCAAGAAAACCAATAATGGTTGTACTTATAGCTATAAGGTGTAGCTTTGTAAATGTTTTTTCTTTTCTTTTGTCTTTTATCGTAGCAGCAAATAATAACGTGGCTATTAAATAAATAATAAAGGCACTATATAAGAGCCTGCCGCTCCAAGTTATTAAGTCTTCCATTGTAAGCCTCCTAATCGGTAATCATTACTCTTTGTCTTCTTGATCCTGTAGGAATTTAAATTTAGTATTGGAAGAAACCTTCTCCCATTCATTTTTCATACCGAACCAGTTTTTATTCGTATGGCAAGCAATTAAAAGTTTAGATTCTTCTGGATGAATCCATATTCTTCTATGCTGCCAGTACATCCCTTGCACAACACCAATCATAAAGATGAACGCACCTATTCCAATTACCGGTAACGTATAATCCCTCTTCACTTTTAATCCACTTACATTTCGAACATCAAATCCAGTTAAACCAATTTTATAATTGTTTTGATTATTTGGATCAATATTTTGTCCAATAGCTAAGAAGCTTACCTCAGGTTCTTCTGAATTCGGAGGATATACAAAAAAGACAAAACCAGGGTTTCGAGGATAATTGGTTCTTGACTTTGGCATACCATCCTCTAACACAAAATCCGGATAATAACTATCTAGCTCAATACGAAATCCATTATCAAACGTATATTCAGATTTAGGATCAGTTAAGTCAACCGTGAATTCAACCATCGCTTTTTCGTTTGCATCATCTTTCTCATGTAACTTAAATGACATACTTTGAAACTCATTTAATTGATAGCTATCTTGATATAGTGCTAATCCGTCGAATTTCATAGGTTCGTTGACAATAATTTCTCCACTTTTCACTTCTTTTAATTCTGGTTCCATTCCAGGAAGATTTTCAGATATATCCTGAAAAACAACAGCATTCGTTTGAAAATTCTTAGGAATAGGAGCCTCTTGACTACTAATTACCTCGTCAAATTTAGCATCCTCTTCCTTTTCTCCGTAAGTCTCAATAATAAATTTCTCATTTTTTACGTAGTATTGCTGATCTGTCCCAGGGATAACTTCAGTTTCTCCTTCTCTAACCCATACAAACTCATCGATATACATAAATGGAACAAAGCGCAATAAGGTTCCAAGAAGGAATATAATTAAACCGAGATGGTTAACATAAGGTCCCCATCTGGAGAATCTTCCTTTCTCAGCAAGATAATGGCCATCTTTTTCTGTTATACGATATCGTTTCTTGCGTAGGTGGGATAACAATTGGTCTACATCATTTTGCTCATAGTTGTTATATTCCCCATAAAGCTTTTGCCTTTTTAAGAAGGCAGCATGCTTTTTAGGATTTTGGTGCTTCAATGCTTTATATAATGGGATACCTCTATCTAAACTAACAATAAAAATAGAAATACCTATAAGTGCTATTAATAACATATACCACCAGGAACTATATAACTGATGAAATCCTAGCTGATAATAGATTTGACCAAAAATGCCATATTGATCTCGATAATGTTCTGATGCGCTAACGGTATTTGGTATGTATATCTCTTGTGGAAAGATGGTTCCGATTGCTGATGCTACAAGAGCAATCGCAATTAGGGTAACTCCTACCTTGATAGATGAGAAAAAATTCCATATCTTATCAACAATGGATTGATTTCTCGTCTTGGAACGAATTGCTCTACCGTCATAACGCATATTGAGCAATTTTTTATTTTCTACATCTAATGGATTACCGCATTTGTTACAAATAGAGGTACCTTCTTTATTTTCAAATCCACAAGCCCTACAAGTATACGCTCCCATAAAAAACCCCTCGTTTACATATTAACTAGGTACTATTTGCTCTAGATAACCTTCCAGGTTTTCTAGAGTTAATTCTCCTAAGACCCTTTCTACAATAACTCCATTCTCATCAATGAAATAGGTTGTTGGAAGTGGTTTAATTCCATATGCATCCATTACTTCTGATGACTTATCATGAAGGATAGGAAAGGTTAAATCATATTGATTTACAAATTTATTGATCACAATTTCTGTCATATCAACACTTACTGCAACAATTTCTACTCCTTTTTCCTTGTATTGTGGATACAAGGATTCCATATAAGGCATTTCTCGCTTACAAGGTTCACAATAAGTTGCCCAGAAATTAAGCATAACCCCTTTCCCTTTTAAATCAGATAGACGTAGATTCTCTACATTTTCTCCATTTAATTGTGTTAATTGAAAGTCTGGGGCCTGTTCACCTACATCAACCGCTTCATCCTCGCTAAGTACATTTGAAACAATGGCAAAGAGCATAGCGCCAAACAAAACGACTAAAATGGCTGTTCGATAAATTAGGCGAAATCGCTTTTTTTTACGTTTTTGTTGATTTGCTTTCTCTACCTTATTCATGATTTTCACTCCCTTCGAACATTTTACCATCATATTTATCACAATATTGTGACAGTTATTTAACAATTTTTTGAGCTAACTTTTTTAAATCGCTAATTTCTTGAGGCTTGAGCTCACGATATTCCCCTGGTTGCAATCCATCTAGTGTTAAGAAAGCAAGCCTTTCGCGTCGCAATTTCATTACTGGACAATTGATGGCATCAAACATTCTTCTAATTTGGCGATTTTTTCCTTGATGAAGAATGACCTTCACAATGGCTGTTTGCTTCTTTTTATCTACTGACATGATTTTGACCTGCTTAGCCTTTAGAATATCACCCTCTGAACGGATACCTTTTTTAAATGTTTTAAGAGCTTCATTTGCTGGAATTCCTTTTGTCTTCACAATATATTCTTTGTCCATTTTGTACCTTGGATGAAGTAATACATTCATAAAGTCACCATCATTTGTCATAATGATTAAGCCGGAAGTATCATAATCTAATCTTCCAACAGGGAAAATTCTTTGTTCAAATTCCTCAAAAAAATCCACAACCGTTTTACGGTCCTTATCATCAGATACACTAGAAATAACGCCTCTCGGTTTATAAAAGAGAAAGTAGACAGGCTTTTCCTTCTCTATTGGAATGTTGTTCACCTCGATTTGATCACTATCGGTTACTTTCACTCCTAATTCCGTTATCACTTTACCATTTACCTTTACCTTACCTTCTTCAATTAGTTTTTCTGCTTTTCTTCTTGAAGTGATTCCGCTCTTTGCAATCACTTTTTGTAGACGTTCACTCATGCTATACACTCTTCCTCTGTTTTTTTAAGTTAGTTCGTCATTTTCACATAACCCTTATCATGAAAAGGAGCGTTAACCTATGTTAACGCTTCTACAAGAACATCCATGATACTACAATAACTGAAACAATTATACCAATAAAATCAGCAATCAGTCCAACTTTAAGCGCATCCCCCATTTTTTTAATGCCAACTGCTCCAAAATAGACAGTCAAAATATATAATGTTGTGTCAGTACTACCTTGCATGGTGGAAGCTAACCTCCCTAAGAACGAATCAGGACCATATAGTTCAATCATTTCAGATGTAACACTTAAGGCAGCAGTTCCTGAAATAGGACGGATCAACGCTAATGGTGTAATTTCTGCAGGGAAACCTACTTTCTCGAGAAATGGTTGGAGTAACCCAATAAACGCATCCAGAGCTCCAGAGCTCCTTAGAATGGAAATAGCTACCATCATCCCTAATAAAAATGGAAGAAGGGAAATCGACATTTTTAAGCCTTCTTTCCCACCTTCCACAAATTCCTCGTATGCAGGTATCTTTCTCCATACAGCAGTAAGCAATATGACTAAAATAATGCAAGGAATGAGCCAAACACTTATCGTTGTCACAATTTGAATCAAGACAGCTTCTTCTCCCTTCGTTTCTGAAATAGACGATCTACGAGAATGGCAGTAATGGTAGTTGCCAGTGTAGCAATTAAAGTACTGCCTACAATTTCAGTTGGTGAGTGAGATCCATACTCCATTCTAATCGCAATAACGGTGGTCGGGACTAAAGTAATACTTGACGTATTAATTACGAGAAAGGTGATCATGGAATTAGAAACAGTGCTCGAATTACTTAGCTTCTTCATTTCTTCCATTGCTTTGATTCCCATTGGTGTTGCTGCATTACCTAAACCAAACAAATTTGCGCTAAAATTCGCTAATATATAGCCCATCGCTGGATGATCTGCTGGAATTTCTGGAAAGAGTCTTACTACGAGTGGACGAAAAAGTTTACTAAGCCCTTTCAATAATCCTGCCTTTTCTGCGATTCTCATCATACCTAACCAAAAAACTAGAACACTAGTAAGCGCAATAACTAATGTGACAGCCTCATTTGCTCCATCAAACAATGACTTATTAACTTGTTCCATCGTCCCATTAAACATTGCATACACAATACCAATAGCGGCCATTAGTACCCAAATAAGGTTAATCATTGCTTTTCACCTAATAATGTTTGAAAGGTATCGAGAGTAGCTTGCCAAAATCCACTTTTTTCTTCATTTACTTCTTCTTGATAAATAGCAGTTTCTGCAATCTTCTCCCCATCTAGGTAGAATATCTTTTTTCCAATTTGGTCAAATGCTAATGCTTCTGTTGTTAAAAATACCTTAGAAGAAAGGTTTTTTATTTCTGAATCGGTTAAAGGATAGAGAACATCGTCCGAAATCCAACCATTTGTAAGACCTTCATCTTTCTTGTTTTCGTAGGAATATTCCCCCTCAGATTGGATTTCCTCAAGAGGATAATGCTCAAATCCCCATTCATATAGTCTAATATGATCCTGCCAGTCATCAGGAGCATTGAGAGTAACCACAATCAAGGTTTGTCCATCCTTCTGCGCCGTTGTCACTAACGTTCTTCCGGCAGCCTTCGTAAAACCTGTCTTACCCCCAGTACAATATTCATAATACCTTGTTAATAATTTATTTTTATTTTGCCAGGAATAATCACGGTCATTTGCTCGAAATGATTTTGCACCTGATATTTTTTGAAAAGTATCATTTTCCATTGCATACTTCATTAGGAGTCCCATATCATAGGCAGTAGAGTAATGGTCCTCTGAATCAAGACCATGAGGATTGGAAAAATGTGTGTTTGTCATGCCTATCCAATGGGCTTTCTCATTCATTAGATGAACAAACCCTTCTAAGCTACCACCAACATGTTCACTTATCGCAACAGCTGCATCATTTCCAGAGCGTAGCATCAGCCCATAGATTAATTCCTCCAGTGTAAACTGATCCTCGGACCTTAAGTAAATAGAAGAACCTTCTGTGCCGATGGCATTATCCGATATGCTTACTTGACTATCTAACTCACCTGATTCAATGGCAACAATGGCTGTCATGATCTTCGTAATACTAGCAATCAAGGATTGGTTATGAGCATTCTTTTCGTACAACACTCGACCAGACGTTTGGTCTATGAGTACTGCGCTTTCGGCAGACACGTTTATCTCGGTTTGAGCCTCTACTGCTGGAGATAGTAGTAAGCCTCCAAATACAAGACATATGATTGTGATAGCAAAACGCACTGCTTCACCTCTTCTCAGACAATTAATTTTTATATCTTCATTGTATGCAGAAAAGACAAGCATATGCTCACGTATTTTTCCTATTCCTGTTCAAGCTCTTGGAAACGATCGAAAAATAAATCTGCTTCCGTTTCGACATCAATATCTTCTATGTTTTCTGGTAATGGAGGCAGCTCCTCTAATGATTTTAAACCAAAATAAGTTAAAAAATCTAAGGTAGTACCAAATAGAATTGGTCGTCCTACTCCTTCTTTTCGACCTACTTCTTCAATAAGTGCACGAGAAATTAATGTCTGTACAGGCCTGTCACTCTTAACTCCTCTAATCTCTTCAATTTCCGTTCGGGTTATTGGTTGTAAATAAGCTATGATTGCTAATGTTTCTAATGCAGCCTGTGACAACTTTGAAATAGTCTTCGTTTCAGTCAGGCTGGTATAGTATTCACCATGCTCAGGTTTTGTGGACAAAAATAAGGAACCTTTTGATTCGACTAACATCATTCCTCTACTACTACTTTCATAGTCAAACTTTAACTCATTTAATACATGCTCAGCCATGTCCTTATCTAAATCTAATACCTTTTGAATTTCCTTCTTTGTAATACCTTCATTTCCCGATACAAAAATTAAACCTTCTATAATTGCTTTCATCTCTGATAGTTCCACTAGATTGATACACCGTCCTTCATTCATAAACCCATAATTACGGAATGATCCTTTTTGTGTTTAAGCCTGATAAACCATTAAATCATCAAATTGTTTCTCTTGAATACAATGAATTTTATTATCCTTCATTAATTCTAAAACCGCTATAAAGGTTGCCACAACATAGGATTTCGTATTTTCTGGAAATAGTTGATAGAAGGAAATACCTTGATCAGATTCCTGCAATTGTAATAATATTGCATCCATTCTTTCTTTTATCGGTATCTCCCTTCTCTGAATAGATGTTTCCATTGGTTGATTCCATTTTCTCCGCTCTAATACTTTTGCCATTGCGTTTAGCATATCATAAACACTAGCTGTACCTTCTGGGACAGTAACTCCTTTTGGTTTTTCTAATGGAACAGGAGCTCTCGTATGTATGTGACTTCGTTCCATCTCTCTTTCTTTTAGTTGTTCTGCCGCTTCCTTATACTTTCGATATTCAATTAACCTTCTCATCAATTCCTCACGAGGATCCTCTTCATATTCCTCATCCACCTCTATAGAAGGATTGGGTAATAACACCTTGCTCTTAATTTCTAATAAGGTTGCCGCCATCACTAAATATTCACTTGCAATATTAAGCTCTAATTGCTGCATTGTATGTATATATACCATGTATTGAGAGGTGATTTCCGCAACAGGTATATCATAAATATCAATTTCATACTTATTAATTAAATGCAATAATAAATCTAATGGTCCTTCAAAAGAGTCTAACTTTACTTCATACTGATTAGCCACACATTTTTCCTCCAAAAATCACACAAATATTTTTAAATCATTCTTTATAAGAAAAGTGTAAAAACAAACTGCCATCATTTATTATATACTATTACATATGCCCATACTTTTTTCCATTGTTAGCATACATTAATCTCGAGAAATCAATTTTATAATTGATTTAAAATTGAAAATAGGAGGAATAAAAATGGGTTATTCTTACGGTAGTGGATTTGCGTTGATCGTTGTGTTATTTATCTTGTTGATTATTGTTGGTGCAGCTTGGTATTAAAAAACGGACTTTAGAATAATGGTACTCACCAACCATCCCTAGCCATCCACTTTTACGATGTTAAACGACAAGAAAAGAACCTTTGTGAAACCCACAAAGGTTCTTTTCTATTTTACCATAATCGTATTTCTTGCACCTTCCATACCATTGTCATTATTTGACTGGCTATCAGGATGCATTCATTGTATCTATATAATTGTTTAAGATGTTTTACATTTCTCTAGAAATCGTTCTGTTTGCTCATTCGCATGGATGGAGTAGGACTCATCGAAAAAACCTTCTAATGCATGTACCATTTTCTTTCCAATGCCCATATTACGATGTGATGGATCTACCGTGATATGCTGTACTAAAATTGATTTGTTATCTTCCTTGACAATCAAACCAATAGCCCCTAGAACATCGTCTTCTTCTTTCCATAAAAATAGCTGCCATTGATCGTTTGTCTCATATTCCTTGATCGTATCCTGTAGTCGTTTAACTTCTTTCTCATCAGGCATAAAAGATAAGAGTCCCATTGCTATCTTTTCAAGCCTTTTCTTATAACGAATTAACATTTTGAACCCCTCATTATTCATAACATTATTCATACTGTTATGTTATGTTCTGATTCGATGTGTCGTTACCTTGGATAAAAATTTGAATCATTTAACCATTTGGTAGTGCTATACCGAACCAATAATAAAAACCCCATATCACTGCAATGACAAAAAGAAAGATCAACAATATCCAATTTTTGCGTCTTTGATTCATCCCTATCTTTCCCTTTTAATTTAGAAATTAAACATTCTAATCATTACAATAGTATAATCAAATAAAGATGTCAAACCTTGACAATTTCTATTCCGTCACACGAACGGTTTTCATTGCATCACCTTGTTTGATTCGAAGGACGGTATCCATTCCTTCTATAACTTGTCCAAACACGGTATGCACGCCATCTAAATGTGGCTGAGGCTCGTGAACTAAAAAGAATTGACTACCTCCCGTATCCTTACCGGCATGAGCCATAGATAATGCTCCAGCGACGTGCTTATGTGGGTTTCCTTCCGTTTCGCATTTTATAGTATAGCCAGGACCACCCATTCCGGTTCCGGTAGGATCTCCGCCTTGCGCAACAAATCCTGGAATGACACGGTGAAAAATAACACCATCATAAAAATGATCGTTTGCTAGTTTTTCAAAATTAGCTACGGTGTTTGGCGCAGCCTCCTCAAATAACTCTATTACGATTTCTTCTCCATTTTCAAATGCTATTGTCGCTTGCTTCATTGTTATTCCTCCTCGTAGGATAAGTCATTTGTTACTAAGTCTTGGTAACTTTCTCTTTTGACCACTAACTGATCCTTCCCTTTTTCTACAAATACAACTGCTGGTTTGGCAAAACGGTTGTAGTGGTTTGCCATAGAATAACCATACGCACCTGTACTAAATACAGCTAATATATCATTTGCCTCCACTTCTGGCAACATAATATCCCAAATTAACATGTCTCCTGATTCACAGCATTTTCCAGCAATAGAAACTTCTTCATCGCTCGGTTGTTGGGCTTTATTCGCGACAACTGCTTCATATTTCGCTTGATATAGCGCAGGCCTCAAATTATCAGTCATCCCGCCGTCTACCGCTACATATTTTCTCACATTCGGAATTTCCTTGATCGAACCAATTGAATATAGAGTGATACAGGCATCCCCGACAATAGATCTGCCTGGTTCTATCCAAATCTCAGGAAACACCATGTTATATTTATTAGTTTGGGAGGAAACTTTTTCTATTAATGATTCTACGTATTTCTCTAATGGTAACGGTTCATCCTCTGACGTATAGCGAATGCCAAAACCACCACCTAAATTAAGCACTTCAGCAGTAAATTGATAGCTTTTTGACCACTCTGCTAATTTCTCAAAAAGCCGTTCCACTGCCATCATAAATCCATCTGTTTCAAATATCTGAGAACCTATATGACAGTGCAAGCCCTTCAGATGAATACGCTCTTTCGCTAAAAGCTGTTGTATTGCCTTATCTGCTTGACCATTTGTTAGGTCAAACCCAAATTTAGAGTCTTCGTTACCAGTCAAAATGTAGTCATGTGTATGTGCTTCAATACCTGGCGTTACCCTAATGAGTACATCCATTGTTGCATCATATTCAGCTAGTAGTGATTCTAACAATACCATCTCATGAAAATTGTCGATAACAATACAGCCAATTTTACTCTCAATCGCCATTCTAAGTTCTTCAAGACTTTTATTATTACCATGAAAATGAATTTTGTCAACCGGAAAACCAGCTTGAAGTGCCGTGTATAACTCCCCTTGAGACACAACATCCAAACTAAGATTCTCTTGTTTTGCAACCTGTACCATTGCTATACTTGAAAAAGCCTTGCTTGCATAAGCAACCTGTGCCTTTATACCATGCTTTTGAAATGTCTCCACAAATGCACGGGCGTTTTCCCGAATTTTTTCTACATCATAAACGAATAATGGTGTTCCATATTTTTTCGCCAAATCGATGGTATCAAGTCCTCCAAACAATAAGTGCCCTTTTTCATTATAACTGAATTGCTCTGCCATATAGTCATCCCCCTAGTAACGATAGCCTTCTGTCATCCAATAAAATTTAGCGTTCCATGATTTATTAGTAAAAAATCTGCTATCAATCTAATGTGTACAAAGAAAAAACCCTCCTATTCACCTGCTTGGTAAAGTAGTAAGGGATTTTCTATTCCCGCAGTACCATAAATAAATCATTTCGAAAAAAGTATAAAAATAATTTACCACACAGCCTTCCTAAGTTCAAGCATAACCGCAAAAGCAGTTTTGTACAAGAATTCTAAGATTGTTTTCGATGATTTTTTGTTTGTACAATGCTTGGACGTGTTTTCGATAACGGAACAGCTACTCGGAATAATATTTGCCACAATGCCTTATCATTAAACGGTAAAAGTGGCCATAAATAAGGGGTCTGTAACGACCTTGTACTAGCAAGAAACAGTATGAAGCAGGTTGTTCCGATGAGAAAACCTGGAACATGGAAGAAAAAGGTCACAATGAGCAAAAGTAATCTTGCCATCTTATTGGCTACACTTAGTTCATAACTAGGTGTGGCAAAAGTCCCAATTGCACTGATCGCAACATAAAGAATGACTTCTGAACTAAACAAACCAACCTCGATTGCAATTTCTCCAATTAATACTGCTGCAATCAAACCCATGGCGGTTGATAAAGGGGTTGGTGTATGAATGGCAGCCATCCTTAAAAACTCAATCCCTATATCAGCTAAAAGAATTTGTACAATTATCGGAACATTACCTGTTTCGTTCGGCCCGATAAATTGTAGTTTTTCTGGTAATAATGTAGGGTCTAGAACTACCAATAGCCACAATGGCAATAAAAATAAAGAGGCAAATATACCTAAAAATCTTATCCAACGAATAAAGGTACCGACAGCCGGTGCTTCCCGGTACTCTTCTGCATGTTGAACATGGTGGAAAAAAGTTGTAGGCACAATAATCATACTAGGTGAAGTATCCACCATCACTAACACATGTCCTTCAAATAAATGAGTCGATGCCACATCTGGCCTTTCTGTATATCTTACTTGGGGATATGGATTTAATCCTTGATGAACCAAATATTCTTCTATTGTTTTGTCTGCCATAGATATTCCGTCAACATCAATATTTTGTAGTTCTTCTTTAATTAAGTTTACTAAATCCGGATCTGCTACATCTTGGATATAAGATATACAAATATCTGTCTTCGATCTTTCTCCAACCTGCATAATTTCGTTTCTTAGTCGTTCGTCTCGTATTCTTCTTCGAGTTAATGCAGTATTTTCAATAATATTTTCTGTATAGCCATCTCTAGAACCTCGAACCACTTTTTCTGTGTCAGGTTCTTCCGGAGTTCTTCCTGGATAGTGTCTGACATCCACGATAAAACAATTTTCTTCTCCGTCTGCAAAAATCACCAGTAAACCAGATAGTAATCGATCCATTGCCTTATCAAATCGATCGGTCTTTTCCACTTGTTGGTGAACAACACGATTATTTAGCTCATCATAGATATCAGTATGAGCATTTTCGTCATCATTAATAGAGATCAATTTTTTCATGATCTCAATGACAAAATCCGTGTCTACTAACCCTGTTACATAGTATAATTGTATTCTCTTTTTAAGTACCACTAATTCTCGAAATCCGACATCAAAGGAAACACCTATTCCGAGCTTTGATTTTAAATAAGACTCATTCATATTTATAGATGATGAGATTTTTTTTTGATTTTTGTTTTTTTTCATCTATTATCCCTCATTAAATTAACATATTTCACGATGACATAATATCGACAAAGGTGATCCAGTGGAAAAGAGAGCCAAAAATTTTGCCTAATACGATTGCCATTAATAACCACAACAGTGCTGTGCTCATTCCTAATCTTTTCATTAAGATGGGAAAAACATTTAGCACCTCTGTCAATGCTGCTGCAAGCATTCCGATAAAAACACCATGGAATAGTCCGAACAATACTTGGATAAGTATGGGAACATGGATCGAAATTTGACTGAAGGAAAAAAGTGTCCCTATTATACCTCCTAGTATGACAGCTGCTTGATATGATTTGACAAAAGTATAAGATTTACTCAGCTGGACCAACCGTGGAATAATTCCTAACACTGTTAATAAAGCGACTAGACCTGAACCAACAATAATTCCAGAACCAAACCCGATAATGGTTTCTGCAATAATAGATCGCATGTCATTCATTGTCTCTATTATTCAAAACATTCTCATGATTAATAAGATAGGTATCTAAATCTTGCTGATAATTAAACATTTCTACTTCGAGCGGGCTCGGTTCCTCATTAAATCGTTTTTGGAAGATGTGATTAAAAAAGAGTACCATTCCTAGTCCTAATCCGATCGAGTATGGAATTTGTATCCATAGTGGTTTGTTCACTCTTTCCCCTGTAAAGAAATATGCCAAACTCTGATGAACCTCCTGCATGCTAACATCATAGTGAAAATTGATAATTGCCATGGCTGATCCCACGAACAGAAGTAGCCAGATTGCTGTAACGAGCAAAATATTGGCTTGTTTTTTTTGTTTACTAATTTCCACAATTGTCTGACTAGGTCCAACTAATTCAAAAGTCAAGGATGGATATGCTTTAATTAATTTATCTAACAGATGAAATCCATCAATAACTGATACATTTTTATCCTCTTCCGTAATCTGATAAATCTTTAAGTGATCTAACTTATCAAGATAAGAAATATTCCCTGTTAAATAAGCGATATCCTTCAGTAAAATAAGGTGATTATGTTTAACTCTAATTTTCTTTCTAAGCCGGATATATACTTTTTCCTCCACTAAGCATCACCCCTTATACAAACTTAGTTATAAACTGTTAGTTATGAAGTAGTTTTTGAAATTAGGGAAAAATTATACCCATATAAGAAAAACAACGACTCTTCCAGCATTAGAAAAACTCGCATTCGCTCGTCCTTTAGCCGATGGGTTAGCTTTTCTTATACTTTGGATTTCAAAATTTTCGCTTCGTTGCTTTACTTCCTGCCAAAAATTTTATACTTTCTTAACGTAAAATAAAAAACTCGGCATTCGCCGAGTTATTACGTAAAGGCTATACTATTTTAATTCAACATTTCTTCTTTCATTTTTTCTAATATCTTTTTCTCAATCCTAGAAACCTGAACTTGTGAAATACCTAAACGATTGGCAACCTCAGTTTGTGTTTGATCCTTATAATACCTAAGATAAACAATAAGTCTCTCTCTTTGATCTAATTCATTAATTAACTGTTCCATCGTAATTTTTTCAAACCAGTTATCTCCTGTATCTGCAATTTGATCCAACAGGGTGATCGGATCGCCGTCGTTTTCAAAAACAGTCTCGTGAATGGATTGTGGTTTCTTCGTTGCTTCTTGTGCATGGATGATCTCCTCTGGGCTTAGTTCGAGCTTATTAGCGATCTCTTGAATTGTTGGTGCTCTCCCTAAATCCTTCGTTAATTCATCCGAGGTGCGACGAATTTTATTACCAATCTCCTTTAGGGATCGGCTTACTTTCACCGTTCCATCATCCCTAATAAATCGTTGAATCTCACCGATTATCATAGGTACTGCATAGGTAGAAAATTTCACATCGTAATTCAGATCAAATTTGTCAATCGATTTCAGCAAACCAATACAACCAATTTGAAAAAGATCGTCCTGGTCATACCCCCGATTTAAAAATCGTTGCACAACTGACCATACTAGCCGGATATTTTTTTCTACAAGAATGGATCGAGCATTTTCATCGCCTTCTTGACTTAATTGAATATATCGTTTGACCTCTTTATCCTGAAGGGGGGATGCATTTTTCATTTTTGTCATCCGCATCACCTAATTACAAAAACTTTTACTTCGTTGGAAGTCTTTGACCATTCTGATAGTGGTGCCTTCTCCAGGACTTGATTGTATTTCTACCTTGTCCATAAAGTTTTCCATGATGGTAAAGCCCATCCCCGATCTTTCAAGCTCTGGTTTAGAGGTAAACAATGGCTCTTTAGCTAAATCTATGTTCTCAATTCCTAGGCCTTGATCCTGAATAGAAATGGATAAGGTGCTATCTGTAATGGAACACTCAATATAGACATATTGATTCGGGTCTTCCTCATAACCATGAATAATTGCATTGGTCACCGCTTCGGAGACAACAGTTTTGATTTCTGTTAATTCATCCATCGTTGGATCAATTTGGGATACAAAGGCAGCTACCGTAATCCGTGCAAATGCTTCATTTTCACTAATACTTTTAAAATGTAATTGCATCGAATTATTCATGAGGCCACCCCCAACGTAAGCAATGCAAAGGATTCATCTGATTCTAATCGAACTATTTTGAATAAACCCGACATTTCGAACAAGCGTTTTACTGCAGGGGAAATAGAACAAACAACCATCTCGCCGCCCAGTTGTTTAATCTCTTTATATCTACCTAAGACAACTCCAAGACCTGAACTATCCATGAAATGTAGATGTTGCAAATTTAAAACCACATGTTTTGTTCGGTTTTTTCTCATTTCCTCTTGCCAATCTATCTTTAGTCTTGCTGCAGAATGGTGATCTAGCTCTCCTTCTAATCGTACAATTAATACATTTTCAATAGGAACAAATTGTGTCGTTAATTGCATTATTCATCCTCCCTCTTTTCTAACTTGAGTTTCTATTTCTACAAAGATCTTTTATTATCCTGCTTTATGACAAAACTAGAACGAAATCGAGCAAATATTGCAAAATCATTTCTTCAATTTAGGAAACGATATATTTACGGTAAAACTATAGAGAAAAGAGCGACCGCCAAGTTCTCTTCCATAATTGGAATGTGCTTGCTTTTTTCATATCCTCAGAAAGGACGAGATCTGTTTCACTGATCACTTTTCCACCTTGCATCACTTGTAGCTTACCAACAGTAGTTCCTTTTTTGATTGGAAGGGATATATTTTGATTTATTTTCATTTTTGTTTCAATTCCACTTAAGTCCTCCCCTTTTTGATGTACAATGGAAATAGAGTCATTAGTAATGATATCCACATTTTGTTTGTCAGCTTTTAGCCATTCAAAACTAGTAATCGATTGGTTTTTTTCGAATAACGGTTTTGTTGCATATTTGCTATAAGCATAATCGAGCATTTGACTAACATCACTATTACGTTCCTTAGTGGACCCAGCACCCATCACTACTGCAATCACCCTCATTCCTTCTTTTTCAGCAGTAGCAGTTAGACAGTATTTCGCTTCATTCGTAAATCCTGTTTTCAAACCATCTACGCCATCATAAAATTTTACCAGCTTATTTGTATTCACAAGCCAAAATTCATTTTCCTTGCCTTCACGTAAATAGTCTTCATAAATACTTGTATAATCTGTTATATTTTCATATTTTAATAAAGCCTTTGCCATTGTGGCCATCTCTGCTGCTGTACTTGTATGGTTTTCAGCGGGGAGTCCAGTCGCATTTTGGAAGACCGTATTCTTAAGACCTAATTCCTTCGCTTTTTTGTTCATTAGCTCTACGAATGCTTTTTCACTACCGGCTATTTTTTCGGCCATCGCAACACTTGCATCATTTCCAGAAGCTACCGCTATACCTTTCAGTAAATCGTTTACGGTCATTTCTTCTCCTGCCTCTAAAAATATTTGTGAGCCACCCATGGAAGCAGCATTCTCACTGACTCGAACCGTTTCTTCTAAGGTTATTTCTCCCTTATCAAGAGCTTCCATAATTAATAGCATTGTCATAATTTTAGTCATACTTGCTGGTGGTAAGGACTCGTCAGCATTTTTCTCAAACAAAACTTTACCAGTATCTCGTTCTATTAATATAGCTGATTTTGAATTTTCAGCTAAATCAAGAGAAGCAGATTCACTTACTGGTTGATGATGGGAAGCATGGATATTTAGATATCCTGAAAAGCATGTTAGAAGCAGAACATTTGCCATTATTAGTAGCAGTCTATTTACCATTTTCACCTACATACACCTCCAATAGTTAACACTAATTATTTTTGCCAAAACCGAGTATTTTTATAACATTAGAAAAACTCGGATTCACTCTTTTTTGGTGAATGCCTAGTTTTTCTTATACCTAATACCTTAAAATTTCAGCTACTTCGAAACTTCTACTGTGTAGAAATTTTATGCTTCCTAACGTAAAAAAAAAGCGATGAATGAGTTCATCGCTTTACGAATACTAAGGTTCTTTACTTATCTATTACTTCATAAATCATCTTAGGTTTATTAGAAGGATTATCTTGGATTGTAATAGCATCCCTAATGAGTTCCATGATCTCTTGGACATCCTCCTGATCAGCATGGAGAGTTGCTAGTGGTTCGTCGATTTCGACCTTATCACCTATTTTCTTGTGTAAGGTTATTCCAACTCCATGATGAACCTGATCGTCTTTTTTCGCACGTCCTGCTCCAAGATGCATTGCTGCGATTCCAATAGTATCAGCTGTTATTTCGTGTATATATCCTGTTTGTTTTGCACTAACTTGAATATGGTAAGAAGAGCTCGGTAGCTTTTCAGGATCTTCAATAACCGAAATATCTCCGTTTTGTGCCAATATAAAATCTTTAAAAGCTTTTAGAGCATGGCCTTCATCCAATAATATGGTCAGTTTTGCTATCGCCTCTTCATAGCTTGAGTAAATTCCTGCTAATATTGTCATATGAGCAGCTAATTCTAATACAAGTTCTCGAAGATCCTCTACTTGTTTTCCTTGTAAGACATGGATAGCTTCCCTCACTTCATTTGCATTCCCAATTTCATAACCTAATGGTTGATTCATATCACTAATAACAGCTATTGTTCGTCGACCTAATTGATTTCCAATCTGGACCATTTCTTTAGCCAGACGTTTCGAATCTTCTAACGATTTCATAAATGCCCCTGAACCAGTTTTCACGTCTAAAACAATACTGTCTGCACCTGAAGCAATTTTTTTACTCATTATAGAGCTTGCTATCAACGGTATAGACTCCACTGTTGCGGTTACGTCTCGCAACGCATATAGCTTCTTGTCTGCAGGAGCTAGATTCCCTGTTTGACCGACAACTGCTAGCTTATATTGATTAACATTACGAATAAATTGATCATTCGTTATCTCCACTTGAAATCCAGGTATAGACTCTAATTTATCAATCGTTCCACCTGTATGTCCTAAACCTCTACCTGACATTTTAGCAACAGGTATACCCGCAGCTGCTACTAATGGTCCTACAATTAATGTTGTCTTATCGCCTACTCCACCTGTAGAATGTTTATCAACTTTATGACCTTTAATTGGGGATAAATCAATCTCATCTCCAGACTCTACCATCACTTTTGTTAATAACGCCGTTTCATCTTGATCCATTCCTTGATAATATATTGCCATTAATAAAGCAGAAACCTGATAATCTGGAATTTCATCTTTCATATAGTTTTCGATGAAAAAGCGAATTTCCGCTTCCTCTAGTTTCGTTCCATTTCGTTTCTTGCTAATAATATCAACCATTCTCATATAAACTCATCCTTTTAGTTGTAATTTTCATAAATGCATAAGCAATTATGATATCAAGGAAATTCCATTAAACCAACGGTTAGCTATTAGCTAAAATATCCTGTAAAAAGCTTGTCCCATGTTGTGGCCTTTTCACATCAAAATTTTCTGCAATGGTTGCACCGATATCCGCGAAAGTTTCACGAATTGGTAATCGGTTTGCCTTGGTAATATTTTGATGAAAGACTAGTAATGGTACAAATTCTCTAGTATGATCGGTGCCGTGGTGGGTTGGATCATTGCCATGATCTGCCGTAAGGATCAATAAATCATCTGTACCAATATTCTCTAGAATTTCTGGTAGTCTTGTATCAAACGCTTCTAAAGCCTCTGCATAGCCAGCTGGATTTCTACGATGACCATATTTAGCATCAAAATCGACTAGGTTAAGAAAATTTAAACCATGGAAGGATTTGGACATGGAATCAATAAACTTCTGTATGCCATCTGTATTATCCTTTGTTCTAATTGTTTCGGTTACTCCTTCACCATCATAAATATCTGAGATTTTGCCAAGTGCAATGACGTCAAAGCCACCATCCTTTAATTCGTTCATAACTGTTCTACCAAACGGTTTCAGCGCATAATCATGTCGGTTAGAAGTGCGCTCAAAGGCTCCTGGCTTCCCTATGAATGGCCTTGCAATGACTCGCCCTATCATATACTTTTCGTCTAACGTTAACTCACGAGCAATTTCGCAAATTTTATATAACTCTCGGATAGGGACTATTTCCTCGTGTGCTGCGATTTGAAGAACGGAATCAGCAGAGGTATATACAATTAAATTTCCTGTTTTGATATGCTCTTCTCCCAGTTCCTTAATTATCTCTGTTCCAGAGGCAGGCTTATTTCCAATCACATTACGTCCAGTTTTTTTCTCAAGGGCATGTATTAGTTCAGCTGGAAATTGCTCAAACGTACGAAATGGAGTATCTATTCTTAGTCCCATAATCTCCCAATGGCCAGTCATCGTATCCTTCCCATTTGATGCCTCTTGCATTTTGGTATAAAAGGCTTTAGGTTCAGCTGCTGGCTCAATGCCCTTTATTTCACGTATATTACTTAATCCTAACTTCGCAATATTTGGCATGTTTAGGCCACCTCGATGTTCTGCAATATGTCCTAAAGTATCTGCTCCTTTATCTTGAAAGGCTTCTGCATCGGGAGCTTCGCCTATTCCTACAGAATCTAACACAATTAAAAATATTCGTTTAAATGGTGACATATTCTTTCCCTCCCAGTAATCATTACCCTATAGTTTAACCTACTATGCGAAAAATTTACGTTACCTAATAATCAAGTTTTATTTAGGAGAAAGTTAACACCCATTGACAAGTTTAAACGAATGTCAATGGGTGCTGTAATCTTCGGACTAAGCTCTCGGATGATGCTCTTTGTAAATATCTTTCAAGCGGGACTTCGATACATGTGTGTAAATCTGAGTGGTTGAAATATCAGAGTGTCCAAGCATTTCTTGAACAGCTCTTAAATCAGCACCATTCTCTAATAAATGTGTAGCAAAGGAATGCCTTAATGTATGTGGAGATATTTCTTTTTCAATTCCTACATCTTTGGCAATTTGCTTAATAATTTTCCAGAAACCTTGACGTGATAACCGATTTCCGTGATGATTAACAAATACATTTTCCGTATTTTTTTTGCTTACTAACATTGGCCTCGCCTGTTCAAGGTACATTTCGACCGATTCCTTTGCTAGGTCACCTAATGGTACAATACGCTCCTTAGAGCCTTTACCAAAACAGCGCACAAAGCCCATTGTCAAATGTAGATCTGCTAATGTTAAATCGGTTAATTCGGTTACGCGCAAGCCAGTTGCATAAAGTGTTTCTAGCATTGCTTTGTTACGAATCGAATATTTGTCTTTGGGCTCTATGCTTAGTAGTTTTTCTACATCATCCGTCGAAAGAACCTTGGGAAGTCTCCTTCCGGTTCTTGGTGTTTCGATATGTAAACTCGGATCTTGAGAAAGTTGAAATTCTCTAATCAAAAACTGATGAAATAATCGAATCGTAGATAGTGTTCTCGCAATCGTCGAGGTTGATTTTCCCGTATCATTTAAATGATATAAAAATTGCAAGATATCTTGCCTAGAGACATTATCCCATTTTTCAAGCTTTTTATTTTCATTTAAAAATTGATAATAATGCGATAAGTCTCTGCGATAGGCCTGAAGTGTATTATTTGATAAGCCTCGCTCAATTCGTAAATAATGATAGAATTCTTCTACAGGATATAACATGTCATCCATGATCTATTCACCCAATCGAAAAAATATACTTATCCTTTCCAGGAGATCATTTTCCTCCTGTTCGAAAACCTCTACTGCGTTGCCTTTTGGCATTTCATAGCGGTCCAGCTGTTCATACTCTTGGTGTAATGCCTTTATAACATAATAAAACAATAATGTACATATGACAAAGATCAACAAAACCTTTGTCATCTCTAATATAATTTTGATCATTTTAGACATTTTGATTCTCCTAATAGAAAATATTATTCTATTAGAATTTATACCAAAAAAAAGAAGAAATATACCTAATTCTTCTCCTCTTCCTCCATATTTTCCTGACATACTCTACAGATCCCATGGAAGGTTAGTCGATGATCCTTCACGAGAAATCCCCAATCCTTCTGAACGATTTCCTCAACCTCTTCTAATAAATCATCCATTATTTCTTCTACAGACCCACATTCTGTACAAACTAGATGGTGATGAAAATGCTTAGCCCCTTCCTTCCGAAGGTCATAACGAGAAACACCATCACCAAAATTTATTTTATCTACTACTTTTAGCTCTGTCAGTAATTCTAATGTTCGATAAACTGTTGCTAGGCCAATTTCAGGTGCTTTATCTTTAACTAATAAATAGACATCCTCAGCACTTAAATGATCTTCTTCCCGTTCTAAAAGAACTCTAACCGTAGCTTCCCTTTGAGGGGTTAACTTATAGCTTTGTGCATGTAATTCTTTTTTGATACGGTCTAATCGATGTTCCATACCTAAGACCTCCCTACAAAACAATTATAAATAGAGGTCCTCCGACTGTCAATTAAAATTATTATAATTAGATAAATAATATTAATTTCTAAATTGAAATTGTTATCATTTAAGAATTTGCTCAGATATAAGCTTCATCGATTCAAATGAAACGACTGTTTCTAGAACCGCTGCAACACTTGCTCCTATAATTAAAAGGACGAACAATGCAATATAACGATAAAACACTTGCAGTACAGGAAGCTTATACCGTTTCGAAAAGATACTTTGTATTAACGTAAAGGAAAAGATCATTGCAAAAACACTCGCCATTATATAAACAGGTATAACAATGAGGTTCTGAGGTGCAATGGCAGAAAAAGAGAACAGTAATCCCTTCCATCCAAGTTGATTTACAAAATAACCAACAGTAAAACCAATTGCTACTCCTTTGACGAATAATAGGACCCAAATTATTGGTAATCCAATAACTGCTAGTCCCAGGAAGAAAAGAAGTGCAAGAAACTGTATATGGTAAAGCATGGCATTTTGAAATAGAGCTTTACGAGTAACGCCATCCTCCACTAAAAAATTTTGGAAGAATCGTTCTAAATAAAAAAAGAGATCTTGTTTCTGAATAAATGACATACTATTCACTATAATGGCTCCGAAAATGATCCCAGTCAAAAACAAGATAATAGTAAATATATAAATAGTATAGTGTTGGTTTAAATGTGCTACAATATGATTTCTCTTCTTTAGCATTTCCTTCACATCCTTGAACATAGTCTCATTTCAATCTATGAAAAGGATGCTAGAAATAGAACTTACTTATTAAGTTATTTTGCCATACCTACCTCCGCCACCAGTAATAATCTCCACTTTTCCTTTTCTAATATTAATGATAGAATTTGCTATTTTTTCACCTACTACATCTATTAAGTCGTTTTTTTCAACAAAGTGAATGATGTTCATTTCATTGTCGAAGTGGTCAAGTAACTTTTCAAAGGTTTTCTTTCCAAGTCCTGGTACATATTCTAGAGGGACTTGATAAATATATGGTGGTCGTTCTGGACTCTCTCCATTACTCGATAACTCCATTATTCTATCTGCTACACCTTTTATCATGGATGTGGCACCACAATGTGGACATGGAGTCTCTTTTATTGGAGATAAACATTCCTTACATACGGTATTATGATATTTTCCTAACTTAGGGTTAAGTCCATAGTTAGCGATTATTTTTCTACCATCTACATTCCGTAATGCTTTATACCATTCATCAAAATTTGCTGCTTTCATCTGTAATTGCTGATACTCTCTTCCTATTTTCGCTAGGGAATGAGCATCTGAATTGGACAAAAAGGGATATTCATGTAATTCCTTTATTTGATCTGCCATTTGTGTATCAGAGCTTAAGCCAAGTTCGATAGCATCTATTAGGGATGGATCTAATACTTCCTTTAAACTACGGTGCACTCCTTTACCATATAGACTTTTAAAAGGGGTAAAGATATGGGCAGGAATGAACAATCCGTCTAGCTCCTTCACCGTTCGTTGCAATTCAACCGCTTCCCCATAAAAGCGTTGAGAGCTAAGCTCCAGATTCCTCATCTTCCCAACTAACCATTGAGAAAATTGCTTCATTTTATTAATGGTTGGAAAATAGCAAAGGACATGAATCGGACCGCGGCAATGATTATCATATATTTCGATTTCACTTCCCAATAGTAGGGTTGTATTCTGATAACGAACTCCACCCTCCTCTAGCTCGACTGCCATCTGATCTTGAATAGCATCCTCAAGCTCACTCATTACTGCTGGAGCATGGCAATCGATTACTCCAACTAAATCCATTCCTTTTCGTTCAGAAGCTTCTTTTAATACATTAGTAATTGTTAAACTCTTCGAACCCGTAATTTTCACAGGTTTTCCAAATTTGTTCCTACCAATATGAATGTGTAAATCGGCAAAAAATGTATTCATGTTTTATCTCATACCTTTGCTTTTTAAATAAAGGATTGCATAAGCAGTTTTCGCATCATGTATTTCTTGACTTTGTATTAAATGCTCTGCTTCTTCTAATGTTAATTCTAATAGCTCGACAAATTCATCTTCATCCAGCTGTTTTTCAACCTCTAGTTTCTCTAGATCGCTCGTTTCATATAAATAAATAATCTCGTCTGCAAAGCCTGGTGAAGTATAGAAGGATGTTACATAATGTAACGACTTCGTTGTATAGCCGGTTTCTTCCTCTAACTCACGAAGAGCTGTAGTAATTGGTGCTTCTCCTTCTTCTAATTTACCAGCAGGGATTTCTACTAAAACCTTTTCTAACGGTTTTCGATATTGTTTCACAAATATGATTTTATTATCCTTCGTAATTGGAATTACGGCAACGGCTCCCGGATGCTTAATAATTTCTCGTTTGGAAGTATGCCCATTCGGTAGTGTAACATCCTCCACCTGCACCTTAATAATTTTGCCATCAAAAATTTCTTTTGTTTGGATTGTTTTTTCTTCTAAATTCACTACACATAAGCTCCTTTGTCTACAGTTAGTTCCACAATATACTTCTACTACATAATCTACACTCATTACAGATGAGCTACAATTATTGTATTTCTTAATCGCTATATATACAATGAAAAAGAACAGCCATTTATATAAAGAGAGGATGTTTGTAGATGAGGAAGGTACAGTTAGGTGACTCTAATTTATATGTATCGGAGCTGGCTCTAGGATGTATGTCACTCGGCACGGAACGAAAGCAAGCCAATTATATAATCGATCAAGCTCTCGACTATGGAATCAATTATTTAGATACTGCCGATTTATATGATCAAGGTAGAAATGAAGAAATAGTCGGAGAAGCTATTAAAAAAAGAAGAAATGATATTGTTTTAGCTACAAAGGTTGGCAATCATCTGAAGGAAGATGGAAGCTGGTATTGGGATCCGTCAAAAGCTTACATAAAATCACAGGTGAAAAGTAGTCTCAAGCGTCTTCAAACAGATCATATTGATTTATACCAATTACATGGTGGAACAATAGAGGATCCAATCGATGAAACAATTGAAGCATTCGAAGAACTCGTCGAAGAAGGGGTCATTCGTTATTATGGTATCTCTTCGATTCGTCCTAATGTCATTAAGCAGTTTGTCAATAAAGCAAGCATCCAAAGTGTCATGATGCAATATAGTATTTTTGATCGTAGAGCAGAAGAAGAGATACTACCACTATTACAGAAACAAAAAATTAGTGTTGTTACTAGGGGTAGTCTTGCTAAAGGCATGCTTACAAAGGATGCCTTATCGATTACTCAAGCGAAAGCACAGAAAGGCTATCTGGATTATCGTCAGGATGAGCTACTCTCCACGATAAAGCAATTAATTGATCTACTAAATAGGGACCAGACTTTGACCGGTTTAGCCATCCAATATGCTCTCCAAAATGGGGCAGTATCCTCCATTGTAGCTGGGGCTAGTTCCTCTACTCAATTAAGCGAAAATGTAAAAGCATTGGAACAATCTTTTACAACAGCTCAACTCGAACAAGTGGCTCATATTGCCAAACAGAATAAATATGAAAAGCATCGATAAATAGGGGTTCTATCCCAATTAGAAGAAGTAGTAAAATCATCATTTCGGGCAGTAGGAGTAGTCATATTGATGTAAAATGTTAACAAAATGAAAGTCGGTTCCTTGTAAATAGAAACCGACTTTTTTGATTGCACTTATTAGTGACCTATTACAGATGGTGGAATAAATGGGTTTAGCACCCCTTCAGGACTGGATAGTCGAAAGGTTTGTCCATTAAAGTCAAGGGTCATTTCTTTAGCAAAAAACACTGCTTGCTGGTAATGGACACTAACAGAAAACTGATCACAAGAAACACGCTTCTCATTGTCCTCGATCTGATCCTTTAGTTCAAAGGTAGGCATACCATTTACCCCACAACCACAATCTTCCGTATCATAAGCTAAATGAATCCACTCTTTCTTTCGATCATTTAGAGTATTAATTTTTTGAAGTGCATCTTTCGTAATCGTCAATTCCATAATTGCTACCTCCCCTATTTTGAATGAAATTGCTTATGCAGAACTTTTTCCATCGTTGCTGGAAAAAGTTGATAAACAATCGCGCCTACTTGCATCCAGTATGGCAAATTGATCTCCCTTTTTTTCGTGAACATTGCTTGGACTATCTTCTTGGCCACATAATCTGCCTCTAACATATATTTCGCTACATTATTTTGGTAACTACCTGATGGATCTGCATGGTCAAAGAAGTTTGTTTTCACAGGCCCAATATTAACAGTCATCACTCGAATGTTTGTATCGATTAATTCGAGACGTAAAGCATTGGAAAAGCTGATCACGCCAGACTTCGTTGCACTATAAACAGCAGACTTTGGTGTGGCAATTTTGCCAGCTTGTGAAGCTATATTAATAATGTGAGCTTCTGGGCGCTGTTTCAACCGATGCAAAAAAGCATGTGTCGTATATATTAATGCTTTGTTATTAAGTCTTAGCATTTTCTCTACTTCTTTCCACTCGATCTTGTCTAATGATTCAAATAAACCTATCCCTGCATTATTGATAATGGCATCTATCGCTACATTTTCGATTTTTATTCGTTCTATCACTTGTTTCCACTCTGAAAGGTTTAGTAGATCAACCGGATAGTACGTAGCTTCAATTTGAAAATCTTCCTTTAATCTATTTTGTAATGTTTGTAATTTGTCTTTTGATCTAGCTACCATAATCGGAATGGCCCCTCTTTTTGCAAGCTCAAGGGCCACTGCAGCACCAATACCATTTGATGCCCCGGTTATTAAAACCTTTTTGCCATTGATCGATTTCATTCACATCACCTATAATTATTTTACCATATAGCGAAGACTTAGTCAGTAAACACATACATGCATGGCAGCAATAAAAGCGCTGGGCGACCGTTTAGAAACGTAGCGACGGAGTGCACAACTGAGATTATGGAAATATGTCCCTTCATAGGGGTATGCCGACATTGGACGCACAATCCGTATTTAGTCAGCCTTCATTCACATTTAAAACCGATGATGACTTATCGCAGGGTGGTGCGGGAAGTCGCCTACCTATTTTCTAGGCGCGTCGTGGACGTTGCCCAATGCGCTTCTCTTTTTCTTTGGGATCATATTTTTATCTGTCTTACCTTACAAAAAAATGTGACCTGATTCGTTAACCTACCCATAAGGTCACATTCTTTTAATCAAATTATAACTGCTGCTTTTTCTTATATGCTTTAGCGTACTGATCGGCAGCAAAGATCGCGTCCACTACCTGATCTGCTGTAATATGAAATGCTTGGTGAATGGTCTCGCCATCAATGGTTGCAGCTTTTGCCACTTTCATAATATCTTCTCTAGTAGCATCCTTCAGTTTGATATCAGCTAACGTTACAGGTAAATCCAGACTAATAAAAAATCCAAGATATTTTTCAATTTCTTCTAGTCTATGCTTTTCTAAGGCTAACTGCACTAATGTACCAAAAGCTACCTTTTCCCCGTGAGTTAAGTGGTGTATATCTCCTTTAAGTGCCGTAAAACCATTATGAATAGCATGTGCAGCTCCCAATCCCCCACTCTCAAAGCCTAGTCCACTAAGTAATGTATTAGCTTCCACGATATACTCTAGTGCAGGTGTTACTACTTTGGCTTTTGCTGATTCATAAGCTAGATGGCCATATTTAAATAACGTTTCCTCACATTTTTCTGCAATTGCTTCTGCAGCAATTGTTGTTGCACCACCAGCCATTGTCTTTCCCCCGAACCGAATAACACTTCTTGCTTCAATCCAGGTCGCCATAGCATCCGCGATACCAGAAGTTAAAAGTCGTGGCGGTGCTTCTGCAATCACCTTTGTATCTACTAGGATTAAATCAGGATTCCGATTATAGAAGCGATAGGACTCGAAAATGCCGTCATCGGAATAAACGACAGAAAGTGCACTAGTTGGTGCATCTGCAGAGGCAGCGGTTGGTATAATAACCGTATAGGCATCAAGGTCATCTGCTACTGCTTTTGCAGTATCTAGGGTTTTACCACCACCTACACCTACAACTATAGTTGCCCCTGTATCCTTTGCGGTTTGTGAGATACGGTTAATCTCTTCCTTTGATGCCTCTCCCTTAAATAATACCTCTTCGGACTTAATACTTCCTTTTTTTAATTCATTGACTACTTTATGTCCCGCAATGTCCCAAACTAATTCATCTGCCATGACAATGGTTTGATCTCCCATTCCCTTTACATATTGACTAATATTTTCTATTACATTTTTACCTTGAACATATTTCGCTGGACTAATAAACACTTTTTCCATTTACTGCTAACACCCTTTCACTAATTGATACTTTAGTTTATCCTTCCTATAATGAAATAATCATGGGATAAGAAGAGACTTCTCTTAAGGTGTAATTTGCTTTATTCATCCATTCGAAACATTACCTCAAAAACGAAGGATAAAGACTAAAAAGGTCCTATCATTAATACAATAGGTAAAGAATGTTAAGAGCATTGACAATTTATAAAAAATACTAGACAATCAGAGGAGACTAAAAGGGCGGGAGTGGATTTATAATGGCACCAATTATTTACGCACATAGGGGTGCAAGTAAAGCAGCTCCAGAAAATACAATGCCTGCTTTTGAACTAGCTGCTAAACAAGGAGCAGATGGTATTGAAACAGATGTTCAACTAACGAAGGATCAAATACCAGTACTCATTCATGATGAAAATGTAAGAAGGACGACGGATGGAATTGGTTTTGTTCAAGACTATACATATAAAGAGCTCCAAGAATTAGATGCAGGGTCATGGTTTTCTTCTACTTATTCCAATACCACCATCCCAACTTTAGATCAGTTACTAGCATGGAATAAAAAGAAGAAGTTAAAGCTGAATATAGAATTAAAAAATGGTGTCATTGATTATGAGCACATTGAAAAAATTGTTTGTGAAAGAATCCAAGCACATAAGATGGAAAAACTTTCTGTCATCTCGACTTTTAATTTTAAGAGTCTTAAGCGTCTGCAAAAGCTTAATTGTGCAATACCATACTCCTATTTAACAAGTAGAAGAAATCCCGATCTGGTCCAACTTGCTAAAGAATTAGGGGTTACAGGTCTTCATATTCGCTACCGATTATTATCCAAGCGATTAGTCGAAAAAGCCAAGGCAGAAAAAATTTATACGGCTGTCTATACGGTTAATCATCCTTTCTCGATAGCTCGAGTGTTGCGATTAGGCGCACACGGATTATTTACGGATATACCAAGCTTAGCTATACAAATCAAAAAAAAATTAACCAACCCTTAAGGAATGAATCAAATGAATGTTACTTTTCTCGGTACAGGAGCTGGAATGCCCAGCAAAAATCGAAATGTTACATCAATCCTGTTAGATCTGCGACAAGAACTAAATGAATTTTGGATGTTTGATTGTGGCGAAGCTAGCCAGCATCAAATACTTCATACAACTGTCAGTCCTAGAAAGATTAATAAGATTTTTATCACACATCTTCATGGTGATCATATTTTTGGCCTCCCCGGTTTTTTAAGCAGTCGGGCATTTCAAGCTGGTAGGGAGCCTGTTTTTATCTATGGTCCTAAAGGTATCCGAGAATTTGTGGAAACTAGCTTAGAGATTAGTGGCACAAGGCTTTCTTATTCCATATATTTTAAAGAATTGGAAGAAGGTTTAATTTTTGAGGATAGTAAATTTAAAGTCTATTGTAAAAAATTAGATCACGGAATTACAAGCTACGGCTTTCGTATGGAAGAAAAAGATTTGCCAGGTAGATTGCTTGTCGATCGGTTAAAGAAAGACAATATATTACCCGGCCCCGTTTATCAACAAATAAAAGAAAATGATTTTGTAACATTGCCAAGCGGGGAAGAAATCGATACAAGTCCATATATAGATAAGCCAAGAAAAGGAAGAGTAATCGTTTTATTCGGTGATACAAGGTATAATGAGGAGCATATTGCTTTTGCGCAGAATGCAACATTACTCATTCATGAAGCGACCTTTTCAAAGGAGCAAGGACAGCTTGCAAGGGATTATTTTCATTCTACCACTATTCAAGCTGCCCATCTAGCTAAAGAAGCGAGAGTAAAACGGTTAATTATAACCCATATTTCCGCAAGATTTCATAAGAGTGAGTCCAATCAATTATTACAGGAGGCACAATCCGTATTTACTAATACACAAATCGCCAACGATTTAGACGAATTTTTGATTAAAACTACGGAAGTTCATCAAGGTAATCAAAAAGATTAATTTGATAAAATAATTCATCCTTTTTTTCCGTATTCTGCATCGTTATGCCCAATAACCGAACTGGTTCACCGTTCCAATGCTTACTTAAAAGTGTTTCACTGTAGTAAAAGATCTGCTCCCCTTTCTCAATGAAATGAGGTAATTTTATTCGGCGTGTAACTGTATGACGATTGTTATAACGAATCACAAGCTGAATGGTATTTCCAACTGCCTTTTTCCTTTCTAACCGGAAAGCGACCTTTTTAGAAAGGTCTTGTAGTTGTACAATAAGCTCATCATACACATCAATATCCATTGGAAAAGTCATGGAACTTCCTATACTTTTAAATGCTTGCGCCTGATCAGGATCTACTGGTCGTGGATCCTCTCCTTTCGCCCTTGCTTGTAGCCTTTCCCCATTCACCCCTAATATTGCTTTTAAAGCATGCGTATCTGCTCTTACTAAATCACCGATAGTATGAATATCATATTTCTGTAATTTTTCCGCTGTTTTTTTTCCAACGCCATACATTTGCTCTAATAGTAGTGGCCATAGCCTTGTCTCAACATCTCTTTTACGTAATATAGTAATTCCATTTGGTTTTTTCATATCAGAAGCCATTTTAGCCAAGAATTTATTCGGGGAAATACCAATACTACATGGTAAACCTAGTTCCTTGCGAAGCTCCTCTCGAATCATTTTAGCGATTTCTAAAGGAGAGCCAATATGTGCACATTTTGTTATATCCATATAGGCTTCATCTATAGAGACTGGCTCCACAAATTCTGTGTACGTTTCTAGATGCTTGAAGATTTGTTGGGAAATTTCTCGATAGCGCGGGAAATTAGGACGAATGACTATTAAGTCAGGACATAGCTTTCTAGCTTCCCATAGAGGCATCGTCGTCTTTACTCCTTTATTTCTTGCCTCATAACTACTTGTTACTATAATTCCTTTTCGTTCATCTGGATTTCCCGCTATTGCCACAGGCTTGTTTTTTAAGTTAGGGTCATCGGCAATTTCAACAGACGCATAAAAGCTATTCATATCAACATGTAAGATTACACGACCATTTTTCGGATACCATTTATTCATTTTCTCTCACTACTTTTTAATTGCTTGTTTAATGATTTCAATCATTAATTCTGGAATTTTTAATAATTCCTCTACCGGCATTTTTTCATGTTTGGTATGGATATTTTCATATCCAATTGCTAAGTTAACTGTAGGAATCCCTTTTCCGGATAAGTGGTTTGCATCACTACCTCCACCACTTTTCACGAGTTTTGGAGTTCGTCCAATCTTTGTCACTGCTTCCATTGCATTCCTAACCACTTTGTCTTCTTTACTAAAATGGTATGCAGGATACATATATTCTACATTAACCTTTGCTTTCCCGTTCATTTGCTCTGCTGTTTCTTTTAACGCATTTGTCATCATTTCTACTTGCGTATCTAGCTTAGCTTTTGACAGGGAACGAGCTTCTGCAACTAGCAACACTTCATCACATACAACGTTTGTAGGGCCTCGACCTTCAAAACTTCCAATGTTCGCTGTCGTCTCTTCATCAATACGACCAAGTGACATTTTAGTAATCGCCTTGGCCGTAATACTAATAGCAGAGACTCCTTTTTCGGGTTGAACACCAGCGTGTGCCGCTTTACCAGTTATAGTAGCATAGATCTTTGCTTGAGAAGGGGCAGAAGTGATGATATGACCTACCGTTCCATCACTATCCAATGCATATCCATAATCCACTGGTAAATGCTTTTTGTCAAAATGTCTTGAACCTACTAATCCTGATTCCTCTCCACTCATAATAGCAAAATAGATGTCTCCATGTTCGATATCCTTTTCTTTTAGGAGATGAATCGTTTCAAAAATAGCTGCAATCCCTGCTTTATCATCCGCCCCTAGTATGGTGCTACCATCTGACATAATGTAACCATCCTTCTGTTGTGGTTGAATATTATTTCCTGGTGTTACTGTATCCATATGAGCAGTGAAATAAATCTTGTCCGCATTTTCGTTTTTTCCAGTTAATTTGCCAATTATATTTCCAGCTTCGTGTTGTGTATCTTTGTAACTATCATCTTCTAATACTTCAAGATCTAAATCCTTCATTTTATCTAAAATATAATCTGCTATCTCACGCTCTTTTGTCGTTTCGGAATTAATTTGAACGAGCTCAATAAATTGATGTACGATCCGTAAATCATTCATCCTATTTCCATCCTTTCATTTAAATTGTTCTATATACACGACGAGGAATCTTATTCTATTATGTACTTGTCCAATGATAAAATACCATGTAAAATAAATAGTAGTATTGCTAAAAGGAGGCTATCGGCATGGCATCAAAATCAAAACGACAAAGAAGAATTAAGTTAATTGTTTATCTTATGATTGCTGCAATGATTTTATCAACATTCACAATGGGATTATCAGCATTTATCTCCCAATAAACTCCTTGCGAACAGTGAACTTCAGGATAATAACAGAAAATATTACAATTAAAAGGGAAAGGAGATCATCACATCCTTTCCCTTCTCTGCTTACCTCTTTAACTTATACTTCCTCACAATAAGCATCAAATAATTGCTGTAACTTATTCACCACTTCTACTGGACTATGTCCTTCGATTTCGTGGCGTTCCACCATTTTTAAGATTTCTCCATCCTTCAATAAGGCAAATGATGGCGAAGATGGGGCATAACCTTTAAAATATTCTCTAGCCTTTTCTGTTGCTTCTCGATCTTGACCAGCAAAAACAGTAACTAATTGATTCGGTCGTTTGTCGTAATGGATCGCACTTGCTGCAGCAGGTCTTGCTACACCCCCTGCACAACCACAGGTAGAATTAACCATCACTAAGGTGGTACCTTCTTTTTCAAGGGTTTCTTCTACTGATTCTGGGGTTTGAAGCTCTGTATATCCTGCTTCCTTAATCTCTTTTCTGGCCGCTTCCACTACATCACCCATAAAAATATTAAAATCCATTTTTCTTCCACTCCTCTATTTATCTATATGTAACCCTTCGATACTCAGTACTAATTAGAAATGACTGCAATTGTCGGACGAATGCTTCTCTTATATCTTATCAAAAAGCAGTCTGTTATTTCAATTGTTTGGTTTAGGAGGAGGCTCCCCTTTATTAGTTATTGCTTCCTTAACAATGGGAAGGGAAATTTTAAATTCCGTTCCTGTTTTGTCTGAATGGGATAAGCAAATTTTGCCATTATGATTTTCTATTATACGTCGAACTAAATTTAACCCTAAACCAGTTCCATTAGATTTGGACGTTGAGAAAGGTTCAAATAGACTATCCTTTATATGGTCAGGAACTCCATGGCCACTATCTTTAAAAGATAGTATACACTGGTCTGCCGCGACCATTGACTTGATTTCAATTTTTCCGTTTGAACCAATTGCTTCAATACTATTTCTAAATAGATTCAGAAATACTTGCTTTAATTGCTTCATATCAGCAAAAATATAATGATTTTCTATATCTAACTCGCAATGAATATTCTTGGCCTCTAGAGTACTATTAAGTAAAGGCATTAAATCATCTAAAACATCCTTCACTTTCGTTAGTTGTTTTTCGGGTTCTTTTTGTTTAGACATAAGAAGCATTTGTTCGACTAAGGAATACAATCTTTCTACTTCTTTCATCATTAAATTCACATTATACTTTTCCATCAAATCTTTTTCAGATGATTCTAGCATTAACGTTAAAAATCCATGAATAACTGTTAGTGGGTTTCTGATTTCGTGTGCTGACATTGCTGCCATTTCCCCAACTAGAGCTAATTTCTCAGATTGAACAATTCTTTTTTCTAGAAGTGTTGACTCTGTGACATCGATAAAATAAAAAATTCGACCTGTAATGTTATCTTCCTGATCTCTTAACTTTGTTTGGGATACTAAATATACATATTTGTTCTTATTTAAATTTATGAGAATCTTTTTATTGTGATAATTTCTTTCGGAAATAAACATTTCTAATAATGGATGTAATTCCTCTGTTTCCTCAATGACTAATCGCTTCAATTCATCTGTCGTAATCTTCAAAGTATTATAAACAAAGGAGTTAGTCGTATATTCTCGACTTTTATTATCGTATGTAATAATGCCAATTGGTAGCGAATTAAGTACCTGTTCATGCTTTATTTTATCTCCAATAATGGTTTGAAATGACTGCTGTAATTGAAGAGACATTTGATTAATCGATTCCGTCAGACTTTGCAGCTCTAATTGGTTGGAATGCTTTAGTCTTTCACCATAGTTCCCTTTCGCAATTTTATTCACCTTCTCCACCATTGATTCAATTGGCTTTGTCATACTTCGGCTAATGCGATAGGATAAAATGATGGAAATGATAAATGCTACTAATGTAATAACTAATAATACGATCAAAGACTTTTCAATAATAACTGGATAAGTATTGGCATTCTCATTAAAGATTTTAAATTCCTCATTACTTGCAGACTGAATGGATGTATGTATTTCTTCTAGCTTCGGTAAGTATTCATTTCTGATCACATCTTCGGCTACTTCTTGATTCTCGTATTCTAGCAATCCTCCCACTTTATTTACAATGATAAAATCCAATGTCTGTACTTGATTTTGGTAAGCTTCCAAATCTTTTGGGATAGGCATTAATTCAGACAAATCACTTGCTTGTTGTTCAGTTTCTAGATCTTGATATTTATCAACTAGGTCAGGTTCTATTCCTTTCTCAAGATGAGCCTCCACTAGATATTTTTTTATCATCACTTCTTGCTCTAATTGTTTATACCAAGTTAATTCTGGAATGTTTTTGTTTTTAATCCGATTAGTGATTTCACTTATTTCATCAATGGATTGAATCAGGAAAAGAGAAAAACCACTAAAAATAACCAAGATAAAGAGGAGAATGCTTAAAAGCTTATTTTTTAATGAAAATTGTTTAAAAAAATCACGCATTTGCATTACTCCAATCACTTCTTAACACTTTCATTTTTTGTTTTGTGATAAAATTTCCTTTTTTTCTTGTTCAATAATTTCTATTTCATCTTCTGTGTACATTTTCCCTAATGGCGCTAGTCCGTAAACTCCGTCATATGAATCTAAATAAACTTTCTTTTCCGGAGTCTTAAGGTCTTTTTGAAAATCTTTCAAAATAGCGACATACATTTGCGGAACATTGTTTAACACACTTGTTAACATATGGTTCTCTGCCATATAAGATTGATCTTCTAAGTATCCAATCATATATATACCTTTCGTTTTGGCATAATTAATAACGGCTTGGTTATAACCATTTCCTTTTGTATAAATAATATCGACACCGTCATCTATCATCTTTTCAGCTATCGAAAGGGCTCTTTCTTTGTCCTCTCTACTATAAACAACTTCATATAATAATTCAATCTTCGGATTAATGGCTTCTATCCCAGAGGAAAACCCCCAATCCAAATGCTCATTATTAACTGCGTCAATCACACCTATTTTATTTGTCTTTGTTTGTAATGCTGCAGCAACACCTGCAACATACTCCATCTCCTGATGATCAAATGTATAAACCGTTAAATTGGAATTTAGATAATCACCATGAATCGTAACAAATTGAATATCTTTAAATTGATTAGATATCGTATAAAAAGCCTCTGAAAACTCTCTTCCATGGCCAATTACTAAATCCAATTCTTTTTCATTATTGTTTGCCTTTATCAAATTTTTTAAATCCGAGTCAATATCTACTTCATCTTCCATGGAAACTTGAACATCAAATTGTTTTTCTATTAATAATTTCCCTTTATAAGCAAGACTTCCCCAGCTCTGGTCAGTCATTTCATCTGTCGTTAGTATGAGTACATTTGTCGTCTTTTTTTCAGAAGCATTCATATCACTTATAATTTGTGTTGTCTTGACACATAAGATGATAAAGAAAATGGAAATAATTGATAGTATAACAGTAAAAATTAATTTTATTTGTTTTTTAGCATCCATTTTTGTACTCCCTATATTGATGTCTTCCATTTTCATTATACATAAAAGAATTCGATTTGAACACATACTTTTACATAATTCACCTTAATTCGACAAAAACATTTTAAGTAGCTCGTACAAAAAAAACGGACCATTTTGTCATAAAGGAAAATTGGATAAGCATAGAATATAGTAAGTCATTACAAGGGGGGGTTATATTGTTATTTTATTTATTACAATGGGACATTGATTGGGTTCGCTTGCTACAAGTAATCTCCATTGATATTGTCCTATCTGGTGATAATGCACTAATTATCGCGATGGCAACTAAAAATCTTGAGAAAAGATATCAAAATAGAGCCATTTTCATAGGTGTTGCAGGAGCAATTGTGCTTCGAATACTTTTTGCCAGTGGAATTATTTACTTGTTGAGATTTCCATTTATCTATCTAATTGGTGGTCTCCTACTCATTTGGATTGGTTACAAAATTTTAATAAAAAAAGAAGAGAATCCAGACATCTCTTCCCATCATTCCTTATATCGTGCCATCCTCACAATCATTTCAGCTGATTTAGTAATGAGCTTAGACAATGTAGTAGCTATCGCTGGAGCATCAGCAGGAAATATTCCGTTATTAGCTATCGGAGTGATTATTAGCATCCCACTTATGGTTTTTGGTGCTAAATTTATTGTGATATTATTAAAAAAATTCCCGTCTTTAATGTATGTTGGATCAGCAATTTTAGTCTACACCGGTGCCGACATGATTGTTCATGAAGAATTTATCATCCAGCTATTTCAAATTCATCATGCCGTTATTCCTTTATTATTCTCCTGTATTTTAACATTGGCTGTAATTCTGACAGGCTATATCACGAATCGAGAAGCTACTTAAGACTTGATCGTATTTTTTATTTTAGTTCTTTTGGTGACAACTGGAACATTCCACTTCCATTTAAGTGCAAGCATACGTATAGCAAACGTCATAATAAAACAAAGATATAGGCTGATCATCAATGGAAGGAAATCATTTGTTAGAATTAATACAAGGGACCCTGCTATGGAGGCTATTCCGTAAATTTCCTTCCTAAATACTAACGGAATCTCTTTAACGAATACATCTCGTAAAACACCACCGCCAATCCCTGTCACCAGCCCCATTGCTACAATAAGAAAGGGTTGTGAATAATCTAAACTAATTGCTGCGTTTGCACCAACAGCAGTAAATACACCAAGTCCAATCGCATCAAAAAAGGCAATACTATTTTTAAACTGTCGAATCTTTTCATAAAATAAAATGGTCACTAAACTCGCCAACAAACTGACTAGAAAATATTGCGGGTAGATCAAGTTTGTTGGCGGTATATTTCCGATCATTAAATCACGTATAACTCCACCAGCCAAAGAAGTAGTTAGTCCTAATAACAAAACTCCAAATATATCTAAATTTTTACGTATGGCTAAAATAGAACCCGATATAGCAAACGCCATTGTTCCAATATAAACAAATGTTTCAATTAAAAACATCCCATGTCCTCCTTCGAAACTAATTCACACTTCGGCGATAAACATCCTCTATTTTTGTAAAAAACCATTGCAATGCTAAACCTTGGAGTAGTACCCCTAATATCGAAGTGATGCTTAACAGAATAATAGTAGGAAAATGTTTTATCATTTCTATACTTTTAGCAAATAAAAAAAGATGACTAAAAACTTCTATTATCGCATTATTCCATGAATCCAGTTTGTTATCCATTCTCCAGATAATTAGTGCTTCTATCCATAACCCAAAAGGAATTATACATATTATGATTAGTTTATGAGTTCGCTCTAATTTCTCTAAATAAGGTTTAATATAATATTTCGTGATTGTCTTAATTCGAAAAAGATAGAAAATCCTCACTATTCTAGCTAACTGAAAAAATTGATCCAACGGAATAACTGCTATTATCAAAAAAGGGTTTTTCTTAATAAATTGCCACTTTTCTTTCGCCAATGCAAATCTTACAATAAAATCAATTGCAAACACTAACCAGACAATAAAGTGTATCTCAGAATTTATTTCATTGTCGGACCATAGGGTTAATATGGTTACAATAATCAATAAAATCATAAGCGAATCATATAAGATTTTCAACAGTTTTTGCATAATATCCATCCAAATCTCGATACATAATAGCTTGCTAGCTAACGCCTTAGAGATGAGAGTCAAGGTGTATGTCATCCAAGACCTTGTACTTAGCAACACTTACAGACTAAGCTGCGTCTCATTTGCTAGCTTCTAAAAAGAAGGAAACCCTGTCACTGTGCTAGGGTTTCCTTCTTACATAGTATACGAAATTTTGTTATAAAAAGAAACAACTTTTTGAGAGAATAACCTATTTTTAGTAAATAGGTGTAGTGTCGCTAGATATATTTTCTAATATGGATTTCACATGTGACATGAAAGCACCACAAATGACACCATCTAATACACGGTGATCCAAAGATAAACAAAGATTAACCATATCTCTTGCGGCAAACATGTCATCTATAATAACCGGTCGTTTTACAATCGACTCTACTTGTAATATAGCAGCTTGAGGATAATTGATAACGCCCATCGATTCAACGGAACCAAAGGATCCTGTATTATTAACCGTAAACGTGCCATCCTCCATATCTTCTTTTGCAAGGGTGCCTGTTCTTGCTTTTCTTGATAATTGGTGAATTTCCTTTGCTATTCCTTTAATACTTTTCTCATCCACATTTTTAATTACTGGTACATATAATTCATGCTCATGAGCTACCGCAATGGATAGATTAATCTCATTTCTTTGGATAATTCGATCTCCAGCCCAGCAACTGTTAAGCTCAGGGAATTTTTTCAAAGCTTTTGCTACGGCATTCAAGAAAAAAGCAAAGTAAGAAAGGTTATATCCTTCATTTTCCTTGAAGGAATCCTTTTCTGCATTTCGATAGGCAACTAAGTTCGTCACATCTACCTCGATCATCATCCATGCATGAGGTATTTCTGTCTTGGAGCGCACCATATTTTGAGCAATGGTTCTTCTTAAGCCAGTAACAGGAATTTCCCTATCACCTTGTCTTGCTTTGACTGGTTTACGACGGATGATTGGTGGTGTAAATTCCTCAAATTCTTCTTCTTCCTTTTTAGTAGGAATAGGCTCCTGGTTATCTTTTTGGGGAGAGTGCTTACTTTCGATGACTTTTTCTACATCTTTTCGCGTAATTCTTCCACCTTTTCCTGTACCATTAATCGTTTTTAAATCTAGGTTGTTTTCCTGTGCCATACGCATTACTGCAGGTGAATAACGGTTTTTCATCGTTTTCTCAGTCGAAACGTGCCCTGGTTCAACGACTTGCTGCGGTTGTTCACTCTCCTGTGCAGCAACTGCTTGTTCTGCTTCCATTTCGATATAACACATTAATTGGCCGACCTCTATTGTTTCTCCTTCTTGTGCGATGATTTCTTTAATCACTCCAGAATAGGAAGAAGGTACCTCTGCATTTACTTTGTCTGTCATGACTTCAGCAATTGCATCATATTTTTCAACATAGTCCCCTACCTTGACTAACCATGTACTCACTGTTCCCTCTGTAACACTCTCACCAAGTTGGGGCATATTAATTCTTTCCACAGTCAAGCGTCTCACTCCGATCTAATTAAAATTCCGCTAATTCTTTAATTGCCTGTTCTATTTTATCAGGGTTGATCATAAATTCTTTTTCTAATGGTGATGCAAATGGCATTGCAGGTACTTCCGGTGCCGCAAGTCGTTTAATCGGTGCATCTAAATCAAATAAGCAATTTTCACTGATAATGGCAGCAACCTCTCCTATAATACTGCCTTCTTTATTATCTTCTGTGACTAAAAGAACTTTACCAGTTTTGGTAGCAGCCTTAATAATTGCTTCCTGATCAAGAGGGTAAACGGTTCTTAAATCCAATATTTCTGTACTGATACCTTCCTGTTCTAGCTTCTCTGCCGCTTGTTTCGCAAAATGAACACAAAGGCCATATGTGATCACCGTTACATCCGAGCCTTCTTTTTTCACCTCTGCTTTTCCAAGAGGTACCGTATAATCTGTTTCTGGTACTTCTTCCTTTAACAATCGGTAAGCACGTTTATGTTCTAAAAATAATACAGGATCATCATCTTGAATAGAAGCCTTTAACAAACCTTTAACATCATAAGGACTTGATGGCATAACAATTTTTAAACCTGGCTGATTAGCAAAAATCGCCTCGATTGATTGAGAGTGATATAGTCCTCCATGAACACCACCACCATATGGTGCACGGATCGTAATAGGACAATGCCAATCATTATTCGAACGATACCTAATTTTTGCCGCTTCTGAGATGATTTGATTAACAGCTGGCAAAATAAAATCAGCAAATTGCATTTCTGCGACTGGGCGCATCCCATACATCGCTGCACCAATTCCAACTCCAGCAATTGCAGATTCAGCTAAAGGTGTATCCAATACTCTTTGTTCACCAAACTGATCGTATAGCCCGTCTGTTGCACGAAAAACTCCCCCTCTTGGACCAACATCTTCTCCAAGAATAAATACCTTTTCATCTCTTTCCATTTCTTCTTTTAGTGCAGCTGTAACTGCTTGAATATAGGATAATACTGCCATTATTTTCCCTCCTCCCCATATACATGATCTGTCAATGTACGAATATCCGCATATGGAGCATTTTCGGCATAACTGGTTGCTTCGTTTATTTCTTGTTTTATTTTTTCTTCCATTTCCTGTTCCAAATCCTCTGTCAAAATATTCTCTTCTTGCAGTGCCTGTTTAAATAACCAAATACCATCAGTCTCTCGAGCGGTTGTCACTTCATCTTTCGTTCGATACGTCATATCATCATCATCACTTGAATGTGGGGTTAAACGATAGGAAGTTGCTTCAATTAAGGTCGGTCCTTCCCCTTTTAAAGCACGCTCCCTTGCTTCTTTTACTGCTTGATACACCGTAATTGGGTCATTGCCGTCTACAGTTATCCCATACATACCATAACCTATTGCACGATCGGAAATTTTTTCACATGCTACTTGTTTGTTTAATGGTACAGAAATGGCGTATTTATTATTTTCTACCATAAAAATGACAGGTAGTTTATGAACACCAGCAAAATTTAACCCTTCATGAAAATCTCCTTGATTTGATGAACCTTCCCCAAGTGTAACAAAACTAACGAGTGGTTTATTTTCCATTTTGGCAGCTAAAGCAAAGCCTACAGCATGTGGAACTTGTGTAGTTACAGGAGAAGAGCCTGTGACAATTCGGTTTTTTCGTTGACCGAAGTGACTAGGCATCTGTCTCCCGCCAGAGTTTGGATCCTCGGCTTTTCCAAAAGCTTGTAAGAATATTTCTCTTGTTGACATGCCAAAATGGATCACAACACCTAGATCTCGGTAATAGGGCAGGACATAATCGACTTGATTATCCAGCGCCGCCGCTGCAGCTATTTGTAGTGCTTCCTGTCCTTGGCCTGAGACAACAAACGGTATACTGCCAGAACGATTTAACAACCACATTCTTTCATCTATTCTTCTAGCTAAGAGCATTTCTCTATACATTTCTAACAATGTTTCCTCATTCAATAAGCTACTATTTTTTAAGTTAACCATGAATTTTCCTCCCCTCAGCTGCTAAAGCAACTTCTCCAATAATCTCACTTAATGACGGATGTGGGTATACCGCTTCAGATGTTTCTATCCCTGATCCATCAAAATATTGGATTAAACTAGCTTGACCTATTAATTCTGTCACATTTTTTCCAATCAAGTGAACACCTAATACATCATCATTATTCTTGTCCAAAATAATCTTAGCAAAACCACTTACATCTCCGTTTACATGAGCTTTTCCTATTGCTTGGAAAGATGTTTTGGATATTTTGACTGTTTTTCCTTGAAGCTTTGCATCAGATTCAGATAATCCTATTGTTGCAATTTCAATATTGCCATAAACACATGAAGGGATAGCTGTTTCTTTTAATAAGCTTGGATAATTACCAGCAATATGTTCGACTGCAATATTGCCTTCATATGTCGCAGCATGTGCTAGTTGTTTCCCTCCATTAACATCGCCAATTGCATATATATGAGATTCCTTTGTTTGAAAATATTTATTGACTTCAATAAAACCATTGCTTGATGTTCGAATATCGGTATTTTCTAAACCGATATTTTGAGTGTTTGCTTTTCTACCGACAGCAACTAGCATGAGATCTGTTTTGATTTTTTTTCCATTGGTTGTTTCAACCTCGACCTGATCTTGTTTACGTAGCGTATTCGGATCAACAGCTGTATTGGTTAATACTTGAATCCCTCTTTTAGTTAACAATTTACTCATCTCAGACGAAATATCTTGATCCATGTGAGGTAAAATTTGTTCCTCCGCTTCTATTAGCGTTACTTCTACACCAACATCTTGGAAGAAGGATGCCCATTCTACGCCAATTACTCCTGCACCAACAATCATAATGGAAGTTGGTAGCTCATTTAATGTAAGAGCATGATCAGATGTGATGACTTTTTCCCCATCAATCTCCAAGCCTGGTAACGTATTTGGTGCAGAACCTGTTGCAATAATAACATTTTTTGGTACTAAGATATCATTTTCTCTTCCATCTTGATATTCTACGGAGATACTACCTGCCATCGGAGAAAATATGGACGGACCTAAAATTCTGCCATACCCTTGATAGACATCGATTTCTGCACTTTGAACTAAAGATTTTACACCATTATGTAGGGTGTTAATAATTTGATTCTTTCGTTCTATTGCTTGATTCAAATGAAATTGTGTTTCCTTCACTTCCACACCAAATTGTTTTGCATTCTTTACCTGTTGGAAAACTTCTGCACTTTTCAGCAATGCTTTTGTAGGTATACAGCCTTTATGAAGACAAGTGCCGCCTAGTTTTTCCTTTTCCACAATTGCTGTTTTTAATCCAAAGCGTGCTGCTCTTGCTGCGGTAACATAGCCTCCGGTTCCGCCACCTAATAGGACCAGATCATATTCTTTTGCCATTCTCCATCATCCTTTATTTCTTTCTCATACTCTTTTGGTATTTCCGTACCTTCTAAAACTCTTAAGGCTCCTCTTGATAAAGCTAGCATTACATTCTCGCCAGGATATTCATGGACGTCTGCAATCCAACTAACACGATTCATTATTTTTTGATTTAAATAGTGAATCTCTGCTAAATCGCCTGTTAGAACTATTTTGTCAACATTCCCTTCAAGAACTACAGCCATTTTACCTATTTCTTTAGCTACTTGGTAAGCAAGTGTTTCTATTACTAAAATAGCTTTATTATCGTTAGCTTCCACCAGATCCTTTACATCCCTTGCTTTATTTGTTCCTAAATATGCATATATACCACCTTGATGTATAATCATTTCCTTTAGCATATTTTGATCATGATGTTGATAGCTCAAATTAATTAATTCATTATTTGGAATACTGCCTGCTCTCTCTAATGAAAAGGGTCCTTCTCCATCAAAGCCGTTATTGACATCAACTACTATGCCATTGGCATGGGCTCCAATTGTTACACCGCCACCCATATGTGCAATAATTAAATTCATCTCATCATAGTTAGAATTAGATAGTTCAGCTATTTCCCGAGCTACTGATTTTTGATTTAATGCATGAAAAATACTCTTCCTTTGAATAGTAGGTATTCCTGTTCTTTTTGCAATGGTCGTCATCTCGTCCACTACAACGGGGTCAACAATATATGCATCAATATTAAGATTAGTAGCGATTTCATTAGCCAAAATTGCCCCTAAATTGGAAACATGCTTTCCATTAATGGATTGAAACAAATCTTCAATCATCTTTTCGGTTACAACATATGTTCCACCACTGATTGGTTGAAGTAAACCACCTCTGCCACAAACAGCATCTACGGATGAAATGTTTAAGCCAATTTCTCGAAATGCTTGAAATATTGCATCCCTTCTAATATGAACCTGTTCATAGATATCTAAATTTACATCGTGAAGTGAAAGGGGTAATTCTTCTTCGTATAAATTTTGTTCATTCTCGAATACGGCAATTCTAGTCGTATAAAGTAATGGATTAATTACTAAAACCCGATAGCTATTCGACATTGGCTATGAACTCTCCCTATTGATCTGATATTTATCCATTTTATAGTATAAATTTCGAACTGAAATTCCCAATGATTTAGCAGTCTGTGTTTTGTTATATTTACATTTTTCTAACATTTGCAATATATATTTTTTTTCGAACAAATCCATAGCTGATTGCAAAGGAAGAGAATCATCAATCGAAATATCCTTTTGCTTGTTTACTATGAATGATCGAAAGTGATCAAGAGTTAATACTTCTGTTAATGAATCAGCATGAGTAAAAGCTATATCCATCCAATACTTTAGCTCTGACACATTTTTAGGCCAATCGTATGTGTAAAAATAATCGAATACATTTTCATCAGCCGTTTTAATATTCATACCATATTTCAAATTATTTTGTGTAATAAAATGGTTCACTAATAAAGTTAAATCCTCTCTTCTTTTCGTTAATGACGGTAAATGAATAGGAAAGCGAAGGAACATCTCTGCAAACTTTGAATCGAGCTTCTGCCTTATATCCTTTCTACTAGTACTCACGATTAAGCGAATATTATATTTATTGTTTTGAAATAATTCTACCAATTGCAATTGTATATTTATCGGTATAGCGGTAATCTCTTCGATAAAGAGTGTTCCGTTTTTAACTGTTTCTATGATGCCTTTTTGCTGTTGGTTACCGAAGAGTAGTTCCTCCAGCTTCTTGACATTTTGACCATCGTTACGAATATGGCGAAATGGATGCTTACTTCGATTACTGGCAAAATGGATGATATGGGCTAGCATTCGCTTGCCAGTTCCTGTCTCTCCTTCTATAAATAGAGGGGCATTTGTTTTTGCGTATAATTTACCGTGTTCCTTCGCCATTTTAATCTCGAACGATTGACCGATAAAATCTTCAAAAGTGAATGTCTTTTCCAAGTTTCTAATTAATCGCTTAGCTTGCTCTAATTTTTGCGCTTCTTTTTTTATTTCACTTAAGTTTTGCATCATCATTAGACATCCTATTAGCCTACCTCTAATAAAGGCTGGAGTGGAGCTTATTTTTATCTCTTGCTCCCATTGTCCAATTCGGATCGATTCACTCACAACTCTTCGATCCTGAAAAGTGATGGATTGAACGTGCTTTACTTTTGCTTCTATCTTTTTACGATCTTCAATTTCAAATGAATGGATTAATTGTGTCCAATTAGTATTATGTATTGGTTGTAATTGCTCTATAAGTTGAAAAGAAGCAGCAAAATCAACATGGTTAGCTAGTACTGTAAAGATTTCCTCCATGGAAAACAAATCGGCATGTGCAGTAAGATTTCCTACATAATTTTCGAAATTTTCACAAAGTAATAGTACTCCTATCGTACGTTTTTGTTCATCTAATAAAGGGCTATAAGTGGTAAAAAGTTTCTTTTTATTTTTTGTAATTTTCTCAATTCGATGCAATACCTTTCTCTGTTGCAATACCTTTGATATCGAATCCTCTTCAATCAAATCATTCCAAGGCTGATTAATTAAAGGTTGTTTCCATAGTGATGTTGCCTTTTCGTTTGCTTCCTTAACGATCCCGTCCGTATTAATAATTAGTGCTCCATACGGAAGATTTTCAACATGAACTGCATCCTTAATAAGAGATTTTGCAGACATTTTCATCACACCCTGCATTTTTTTGCGCACTTTTATAATAATATTATATGCAATAATTAGCAAGTAATAACATGAATTTCATAATGATTGAGATTATGCTATACTAATAAAAAATAGGATTAGGTAACATAGAATGGGGAATAAGACATGAGAATTATTGCATTACTATTACTAGTGATGCCAGCCATCATAGCCACTTACGGTATTAAGCTGATGCGTGATGCTTTCTTCGGGGAATTAACCGTCATCTTTTTTCATATTATTATTCAATTTATTATTGGTCTCATTTTGTTTATTGGGGGACTTGCATTTATCGGTGGGTTCATTTTACATCGGGATCGAAAGCGTCAATTGATAAAAGGAGGAAAAAACAACAGGTATCGTTCGTAGCCTGTTGTTTTTTATTTTATTCAGTTTATAAATTCCTTTTATTGAAAGAACATTTCATATAATGCTCTTACTGATTCGTTTACCTTTGATGCTTTAATTCCAAACATCATCGATACCTCAGAGGATCCTTGGTTAATCATTTCTAAATTAACGTTCGCTTTAGCAAAAGCATGTGTAGCTTTATCAGCTAAACCAACAGTACTGTCCATTCCTTCCCCTACTACCATAATTAAAGCAAGATCACGATCCACATGAACCGTATCTGGCTTTAATTCTTTTTTGATACGGGCAATGACACGCTCTTCCTTATCCTTTGGCATGCGTGATTCTCTTACAATGACAGAAATATCATCAATTCCAGAAGGGGTATGTTCAAAGGAGATACCTTCATCCTCTAATATCGTCAATAGTTTGCGACCAAAACCAAGCTCTCTATTCATTAAATATTTGCTAACATAAATACTTACAAAGCCTGTATCACTAGCGATACCTACTACAGGATTAGGTTGTGCAGCTTTTTGAGCAACAATAATAGTTCCCATTCCTTGAGGATTATTCGTATTCTTAATACAAACCGGTATATCTGCTTTGAAAGCAGGAATTAATGCTTCGTCATGGAAAACAGAGAAGCCTGCATAAGACAATTCACGCATTTCTTTATATGTTAGTGAAGTGATTTCTTTTGGATTTTCAACAATATTGGGATTGACACAATAGACGGAGTCTACATCTGTGAAATTCTCATATAGGTCAGCTCTAACTCCAGCAGCGACAATGGATCCAGTAATATCTGATCCTCCTCTTGAGAATGTAATCAGTTTTCCATCTAACGTGTAACCGAAAAATCCAGGGATGACGACAATATCATCGCGATTTCTTAATTTATACAGATGCTCATAGCTTTCATCTAAAATTTGAGCACTTCCTGGATTATCACTTACAAAAATCCCTGCATTCTTAGGATTTAAGTAAGCGGCCTTTAAACCTAGTGATTGCAAATAAACACTTAAAACTTTTGCGAGAGAATCCTCACCCGTTGCTTTTAATGCATCCATTTTTAATGCATCACTATCATCTGAAGATAAGATAGAATGTATGCCATCTTCAATTTCCTTGATAACACGATCAGAAATTTGAAGTTCTGTTGTAATTTCTTGAAAACGATCTAAGATTTTTTGTAATTTTGAATCATATGGTTCATTTTTTAAATAGGCATCTCCCAATTCAATTAACAAATCTGTTACTTTTGTATCTTCTGAAAATCTTTTTCCTGGCGCTGAAACAACAATTACCTTTCTTTCTCGATCATCTTGAATAATATTTGCTACTTTACGCAGTTGTTCAGCATTTGCAACTGAACTTCCTCCAAATTTTGCTACTTTCATGTTATAACCTCTCCAATATTTATTTTTATGACATTAAAAATATTATCATACTTCGCAATATTTTGTTATATAAAAGTGATGTCTAATTCAAAATATATAGGAGGATATACACGTTTATCGAGATAGATCGCATCTGTTGCAAAAATACTGGACTATTTCTACCTATATTATAGGAGAGCGCATTTGTTTTTTTATATCTCCCAGTTTTTGTCATATGATTAGGTTCTGATAACAAAAAAACTCTTTTACAAGAGAAAAGAATCCTGCTCTTTCTCTTGTAAAAGAGTGAAATTGCAATATTATGAAGCTCTATGTTCTAGTCTAAGTCTGTCAGCAACCATTGCTATAAATTCTGAATTTGTCGGCTTTGCTTTAGAAACACTTACCGTATAGCCGAATAAAGACGATATGGAATCAATGTTCCCTCTACTCCATGCTACTTCAATTGCATGGCGTATAGCACGCTCAACCCGAGAAGCAGTTGTGTTATATTTAGATGCGATATCTGGGTATAATACTTTGGTGATCGATCCTAATAACTCAATATCGTTATAAACCATTGTTATGGCTTCTCTTAAGTACATATAACCTTTAATATGGGCAGGAACACCAATCTCGTGGATAATATGTGTAATACTTGTCTCTAAATCGAACTTTTTAGAATGGTTTGTAGATGTTTTGATCTCATTGTTATGTATGGAAGGCTGCATTCCATGCACCTGTCTGATTTGCTCAGCTAAATGCTCTAGGTCAAATGGTTTTAAAATAAAATAAGAAGCACCTAAGGTTACTGCTTTTTTGGTCACATCTTCTTGACCAAAAGCTGTTAGCATAATGACATGGATATGTTTCGTATGCTCAGATTGCTTAATTTTTGACAAAACCGCTAATCCATCAACATGTGGCATAATGATATCTAATACGACTACATCAGGGCGCACATCCTCTATCATATCAAGGCATTCTTTACCATTGTAAGCCTTTCCTACAACCTCCATATCATTTTGATCCCCTAAGTACTCTTCCATTAATTGAACAAGTTCCCTATTATCATCGACTAACAATACTTTAGACTTTTCCACTAAAAAGCTCCTCCTTCAACAATTGCTTTACACTATTATATTTTCGACAAAAGCTTAATAATTCCTGCTTTTCATTAGAAAAACTTTTATTTTTTTCTATTTGCTTTAATTATCTTCATTTTTCGACTATTTTCATTTTGTTTACCCATGGTATGGATTGGTTTTGTCGAATAATCTTTAATTGTTATTATAACAATATTTTCTAGTGACTACAAGATGAATGAACACTTAGAAAAGCTTGTATTCGATCTTCTTTGGTAAATGCCTAGTTTTGCTTATAATTGGCACCTTTGCTACGAATTTATGCGTACAAAAAAATGGTTATCAGGATAATGCTTTTCCTGATAACCATTCCTCTAACTTGCCTTTTTATCTTCTTTATATATATCTATTCCAGCTTCGTTTAGCATCCACTCAATATGAACCCCATATCCAGATGTCGGATCATTGACAAAAACATGGGTTACTGCTCCGATTACTTTCCCGTCTTGAATAATTGGACTTCCACTCATTCCTTGAACAATGCCTCCAGTAGCTTCTAACAAACGATCATCGACTATTTTGAGGATGAGACCCTTTGTTGCAGGTGATTCTTGGGCTACTGTATTGACAATTTCCACATCAAATGCTTCCACTTTCTCTCCATCAATAACTGTCAAAATTTTGGCTGGCCCTTCTTTGACTTGATTTGGTAATGCTATCGGCATCGGTTCATTCCACTTACTTTTCTCTACTTTTCCATTTAATGTACCAAAAATTCCAAAAGGTGTATTTTTCGTAATATTGCCAAGTTCACTTTCGTTAACATCAAAATTGGCTCTCTTTTCTCCGGGAACACCATTTTCCCCTTTCTGAATTTCCGTAACTTTTGATTTCACAATCGTTCCATCATTTATTTCAACCGGTTTTCTTGTATCCATATCTGAAATAATATGACCAAGTGCGCCATACTTTTTGGAATTTGGTTCATAAAAGGTCATTGTACCAATCCCAGCTGCTGTATCCCTAATATAAAGCCCTATTTGGAACTCTTGATCATCTGTATCATATTGAGGTGTCAAACTCGTTTGAATCGTTTTATTTCCACGTTTTATCTCTACATCAAGATCTTTTTTATTTTCACCAGCTTCTTTTACTAACGGGGCTACTTGCTCCATTTCCTTTATTGGCTGATTATTTATACTGAGAATACTATCTCCGACCTTTATTTCCGCTTTTTCACCAGGAGACAGATCACCTTCTTCTGTGGAGACAAGATGATGTCCAACAACTAGAACCCCCTGTGTGTGCAAATTAATCCCTATCGATTGTCCTCCTGGCACTATACGGATATCCTCATAAACAGAGATATCCACCTTTTTTACAGGAATATCAGAAAAAGTGTAAACAACTTCTTGCTCTCCACTTTCCGCAAAGGAAAATGGAATAATGTCCGTTGCATGTTGAACTGTTTGCTCATTCTCAGCTTGAAGTTCTATGGAATTACCTAAAGTAGGCAAGCTAATATCATGTAAGCCTTCGAATGTTTTTATTTGATTGGGAATGGAAAGATATATTTGAAATGGTGTCAACCATGGAAGTGCAAATAAAGAGACAAGGAGTATTAGTCCTATTCCTTTTCTAATCCAGTCAGTCTTCATCACATCACCCTCCTTGTTAGTACAGATTCAATTTCATCTGTATATCTAATTTGACCTTTTAAGGGGGTTTTTAAACCCGTTTAAACTTAACAATTTCGGGTGATGTTTTCCACATTTCTAATAGGAGTTTGCCATCGGTGGAGTTTTTATCCTTTTTCCTCAGCGGCTTTTATTCATCTCAATTAATTCTTTTGCGTGTTGTTTAGATGCTTCTGTTAATTCTTCACCAGTAATCATTTTCCCAATCTCGGCGATGCGATCTTCACGGGATAATTCTGTAACGGACGTAGTAGTTCGATCATGATTCATATGCTTTTCGATTCGCAAATGAGTGTCTGCTATTGCTGCAACCTGTGGCAAATGAGTAATACAGAGTACTTGTGAATCAATCGAAATATTATACATTTTCTCTGCCATCGCTTGGGCAACTCGGCCACTTACACCTGTATCAACCTCATCGAAAATAACACTTGTAATCCCTTGATGCTGGGCAAATATATTTTTCATCGCTAGCATGATACGTGACATTTCACCGCCTGAAGCGATCTTGTTCAATTCTTTTGGTGGTTCACCTGGATTTGTGGATATATAGAAATGAATTCGATCAATTCCTTTATTATTTGGTCGAACCGATGAACCATCAAGCATTAGCTCATTCTGGTCAGATTTGGTATACGCCACTTCTACAATAAAATTTGCCTTTTCCAAATATAATTCTTTTAACTCCTTTAAAACAGCCTTCTCCAATCCCTTGGCTGCTTTTACACGCACATCATGGAGCTGCTTTGCTTCTAAAAGTAAATCCTCTGTTAATTCTTTAAACCTCTGCTCTAATCTTAATAAATGCTCATCTCGATTTTTAATGGTTTCCAGTTCTTCTTCGATGGTGGCACTATATTCCATAATTTCCTCTACATTTGATCCGTATTTTTTCTTCAACTGGTTAAGTTCATTTAATCGTGATTCGATAAATTCTAGTCTTTCCGGATCAAATTCCATCCCATCAATATGCTGCCTAATTTTGTAGGATATTTCTTCAATCATATAATAATGATCAATATAGTCTTCGTATAGCTTCTGCAATTCTTGATTGTTTTCTCCTGCTGCTTCTAAATGATTGGCTGTATGTGATAACCAATCCAATCCCCGCATTTCTCCATGTAATCCATTATACGCATCCTTTAAGCTCTGAAAAATTCGTTCAAAATGAACTAAGGTGTTTCTTTCCTCTAACAGTTCGTCATCTTCTTTTGGGATTAAATTTGCCGATTGAATTTCATTTAATTGAAAAGTTAGAAGGTCTAACCTTTGAGCTAATTCTTTTTCATTTTGATTTTGTTCTTTATAGTCTTTCTTTAGTTGGCTCCATTTATGATATAATTCCTCGTATTCCTTTAGAAATTGTGGATCGTTTACTTGGTAATAAGAATCAAGCAATTCAATATGTTTATCCACATTCAACAATGATTGTGTTTCGTGTTGACTGTGAATATCAATGAGTAACTGACCTATTTCCTTCAATATAGCTAATGTCACTAGCTTACCATTTATTCGACAAATGCTTTTACCAGTTTGTGAAATAGTTCGGTGTAATACGAGCATTTGATCTTCCATAATTTCGATACCTAGTTCATTTGCCTTTTGAAACACAGGATGATTACTTTCCTCCATAATAAAAAGTCCTTCTAGCTCTGCTTTTTTCTCACCAAAGCGAATATATTCAACCGATCCTCTTCCCCCAATAAGTAACCCTAAGGCATCAATAATGATTGATTTACCTGCACCAGTTTCTCCAGTCAGTACTGTTAAGCCTTTTTGGAAGGTAATCGACATTTCTTCTATAATGGCAAAATTTTTAATCGAAAGCTCTGTTAACATACCCACACTCCCATCAAAAAGAAACTCCCATTAACAAATTAATACAGAATTAAAGCATTTCTAAAAATTTAGATTTCATCAATTCTGCATCTTTCACTGTTTTACAAATGATTAAGATCGTATCATCCCCACAGATGGTTCCCATAATTTCATCCCAGCTTAAATTATCGATCAATGCCCCCATAGCTTGGGCATTTCCCGGCAGTGTTTTCATTACTATAAAATGTGAAGCGATATCAATACTTACAAAAGCATCCATGATCAACCTTCTAAGTTTATTTAAAGGATTAAACTTTTGATCTGCTGGTAAGCTATACTTATATCTGCCATCCGCAGTAGGAACTTTCACAAGGTGTAATTCTTTAATATCTCTGGAAATAGTTGCTTGGGTTATCGTATAGCCTAACTGACGAAACTGATCGACAAGTTCATCTTGTGTCTCGATTTCATTTTCTGTAATAATTTCTCTAATTTTTATATGCCTTTGTGCTTTGTTCATATCCTCATCCTCCAACAATAAGGTATCCCATACGAAAACGGACTACTGTAAATAGGTAGTCCTAATCTTTTTTGTTTAATTCTAGATGTGCTGTCTGTACAACTTCTTTAATTTGTCCCACCATTTCTGGTAAGCTACATTCGTTAACAGAACTTTTCCTTAACCATGCTAAAAACTCAATATTTCCATCCCCTCCAGTTATCGGAGAGAACGTAAGATTAAGAAATTCAAAGCCTGTTTGGTGCGAAAATGTTAGAATATCATTTAATACTCTTTCGTGTATGGCAGCCTCTCGTACAATCCCTTTTTTGCCAACTTCTTCTTTACCTGCCTCAAACTGTGGCTTGATTAAGATCACACAGTCACTGTTTTCTTTTAATAGCTTAAACAACGGTGGTAAAATTAATTTTAAAGAAATAAAGGAGACATCAACTGTAGCAAAGTCAGGTTGCTTATCCTCAAGCATGTCAATAGTTACATACCGAAAATTCGTTCTTTCCATAACAATAACGCGTGGATCATTCCTTAATTTCCAGTCGAGCTGATTATAGCCTACATCAACAGCATAGCTTAGACTAACACCATTTTGTAAGGCGCAATCCGTAAATCCGCCAGTAGAGGACCCGACATCGATCATTATCTTCTCCTTTAGGTCCAGATGAAATGTCTTGATCGCTTTTTCTAACTTTAGTCCACCACGTCCAACATAAGGAAATAATTTACCTTTAACTTGAATATCAATATCATCGGAAACCTTTGTTCCAGGCTTGTCTATTCTTTGGCCATTAGAAAATACTAAACCCGCCATAATGGATCTTTTTGCCTTTTCTCTTGATTCGATTAATCCTCGATCTACAATGAGTTGATCAATCCGCATTTTATTAGCCATTTATTATCAAGCCCTTTTTTGCTTATTATTATCCATTTGTAGCATATTCGTCAATTCCTCAATCACTTGTTCTTTTGTTAAATGAATTTCTTCTAATAACTGTTGCACACTTCCATGTTCAATAAAACGGTCAGGAATTCCCATTCGTTTTATCGTTGGATGGTATTGATTTTCTTCAGCAAATTCTAAAATAGAACTTCCAAATCCACCTTGTAGAACGGATTCCTCTATAGTTAGAATCGGTATATTTCTTTTCATTACATCGTGCAGCATTTCCTCATCTAATGGTTTTAGAAAACGTGCATTAATTACTTCAATACTCATACCTTTTTTGGAAAGCTGAATACTTGCAGCCATTGCCATTTCAATTGTTGTACCAAAGGTTAGTATAACAGCATCCTTACCTGTAGTGAGAACCTCCCATTTACCGATAGGGATATTTTTTAATGTTGAATCCATTTCTACACCTAGTCCATTCCCTCTTGGAAAACGTAAGGCAATCGGTCCATCTTCGTATTCAATTGCTGTGTTCACCATATGTTGACACTCATTTTCATCTTTTGGCATCATCAGCACCATATTAGGTAAATGACGCAAAAAGGCGATGTCAAATACCCCTTGATGTGTTTCTCCATCTGCTCCAACTAGTCCTGCTCGATCAATCCCAAAAGCAACATTTAAATTCTGGCGGCAGACATCGTGAACCATTTGATCATAGGCACGTTGCAAAAAGGTAGAATAAATGGCCAGGAATGGTTTCATTCCTTGAGTTGCTAAACCTGCGGCCATTGTAGTAGCATGCTGTTCAGCAATACCAACATCAAATAGTCTCTTCGGGAAGTGCTCTTGAAATTTATCTAATTTGGAACCAAGTACCATTGCTGGCGTGATCACAGCAAGCTTTTCATTCTTTTCTGCGATTTTTTCTAATGTATCACTTACAACTTGGCTCCAGGCAGGCTTATCATCTACTGGCTTGATTTTTTCTCCAGAATCAATTTTATATGGACCAACACCGTGCCATTTATCTTTTTGATCTGTTTCTGCTGGCTGGTAACCTTTTCCTTTTTGAGTGATGACATGAACTAATACTGGGCCTTCCGTTTTAGATGCATATTGTAGGTTTTCTTCTAGTGCCTTGAAATCATGTCCATCAACGGGACCGAAATAAGTAAATCCAAACTCTTCAAATAACATACCTGGTACCATGAAATATTTCATACTGTCTTTTACTCTTTCAGCAGTTTGTGCGATCTTCCCCCCAACTGCTGGTATCCGTTTCATTAGTACTTCTATTTCATCCTTCATTCGATTGTACTTACCTGCACTTCTCATTCTTCCAAGTGCCTTGTGCAATGCTCCTACATTACCCGCTATCGACATTTCATTATCATTTAAAATCACGGTCATGTTCTTTTTCTCGTGACCGATATGATTCAACGCTTCCAGTGCCATCCCGCCTGTTAAAGCACCATCACCAATAATTGGAACAACTGCATAATCCAGTCCTTGCATATCACGTGCAATCGCCATCCCCATAGCAGCAGATAAGGAGGTGGAACTATGTCCGGTTTCCCATACGTCATGTTTACTTTCTGACATTTTCGGGAATCCACATAGCCCGTTATATTGTCGCAGTGTATCAAATTGTTCCGTTCTACCTGTTAAAATTTTATGAATGTAGGATTGATGTCCAACATCAAATATTAGCTTATCAGTGGGACTGTTAAAATGCTTGTGCAAAGCAAGTGTTAGCTCTACAACACCCAAATTAGCCCCTAAATGCCCTCCTGTTACCGAGAGCTTATTAATGAGAAATTGTCTGATTTCATATGCGAGATCTTCTAGTTCTTTTTTTGTTAAATGTTTTAAAAAATTCGGTTGCTTGATTTTGGTAAGATCCATGATGGAATCCTCCCTATTAAGATTCTGTATCTTTAACTTTTTGATAATACTTTTATTTTAAGTCTTTCCTCTAAAAATGCAATTATTTTACCGACTAAGAAAATAATTTGTGTCGAAGAATTAATAGCAAAATATTTGCCTAAAGCTTTCCCACCCACTGTTAAAGCTGCTACAAGACTTGTGAGAATTACTGAGATGGTAATTTGAATGCTAGTACCTTCCTCATATCCGAATACATTAGCAATTTGTAAGACAACGACTGCAGATGCTGTACCACTAATAATACCAGAAATATCACCAATCACGTCATTACAAAAACTTGCGAAGCGGTCTGCATTTCTCACAATCAGTACAGCATGCTTTGCGCCACTTACCTTCTCAGCAGCCATAGCGTGAAAAGGTGCCTCATCAGCTGCTGCTGCCGCAATTCCTAACATATCAAAGAATACACCAATCAATACAATGAATAATACGATTAGTAAACCTACAACAGACATAACTCCACTTAGTATGGATGAAGAAACAACTGAAAAAATAGCCGCTAACACAAATGTGATAACGGCAATACTAAGGCTAAATTTTATCGACTTTTGCAATTGTTTTTTATTCATAACGAACCCCGTTAAAGTGTTTAACATTATTATTATGTATGATGCGGAATGGTCATTTAAGAAGTAAAGACTACGGCTTAGGTCCAGTAGGTTTTCCCAGATATGTACCAAGTGTTGCCACTTTGGCGGTTCCCCTTTAAACATATCTTAGCGTTGTCACCAACAGCTAGACTGGATTACCACTCAGTCCGTACTATAATCCTTCTTAAACTTCCATTTGGAACAGTCTAGGAGATTTCCTCAGCAACCTTTGACCATTTCCTAGCCTCTTTTGCAGTACGAATTTCATATAGAAAACGTGTCCCAAATTAGTGGCCATCCAAAATGAAACACTCTATTGCCTATAATCCCCTTCGTACCACTCAAGGCAGGCTACGCTATGAATAGAAATACCCGATCCCTATTCGATAGGTTCATACCCCATTCCATTCTCTTTACTTGGCTAAGAAAAGAAAACAGTGATGGGCCTCCGCGGAAGAAGGGTCTTCGCCCACATGCCTTTGTGGATCGCCCTTCAACCTTAACTCCCAGCATCGACCCAAGGCTGGGCGCCTCAAGCCAACACAAGGAACTTCATCGATGTGCCCTTTGGCAGATTTTTAGGCCTGCCTTCAGAAATGGAGGATTGACTAGAATACTGCACCATTCCACTTTGTTACTTTTATTCTAACATAATTTCAAGCTTTACTCAATCTTTACAAATCTCTTTCACTTAAATAGTCAGTTAGCCCTTCCAATCTGGAACCTTTTAATCCTGCCTGCTCTAGACATTGTTTAGCTTTGTTTACATAACTCTTCTTATGTGAAATGGCCCCATCTAAGCCTAAAACAGAAGGGTAGGTGCTTTTACTATTACCTTGATCACTACCAGAAGCTTTGCCCATTAGATGCTGATCCCCTACTACGTCCAAAATGTCATCCTGAATTTGGAAGATTAAACCGATATACTCAGCGAATTGTCGCAATATGAAGCGTGTCTTGTCATTTGCTCCTGCCAAATAGCTCCCAGCATCAATAGCGAACGACAATAAGCAGCCCGTTTTTAACCGATGAATTTGCTCTAACTGTTCGATAGTAATCTCTTGTTGCTCTGCTTCCATATCTAACAATTGTCCGCCAACCATTCCTTCCATTCCACTTGCTTCAGTTAGCCTGTTGATTAAATATACTTTTTCCTCTGCATTGTATACGTTTGCGGAAGCAATCACTTGAAAACTATTCGTGAGCAAACCATCGCCCGCCAGAATGGCAGTGGCTTCATCGAATTGACGATGATTGGTTAATTTTCCTCTTCGATACATATCATCATCCATTGCAGGAAGATCATCATGAATTAAGGAATACGTGTGGATCATTTCCAATGCAACTGCTGCAGGATAAATTTTCTCACAGTCTCCTTGAAGCCCTTCGCATGTTAGCCTCATGAGGATAGGACGTAGCCTTTTACCACCAGCATTGATAGAATATTTCGTAGACCGTTTTAATCTCTCAGGAATATTAAGAGTATCTATATACTGAAGCAGTAATTGATTCATTTTTTCTTTTTCTATTGTTATATATTGTAAGAGCTCTTCTTTCACCTATTTTTCCTCCTGCATGTCAAAGCTAATAAGTTCCCCTTTTTCATTCATTATTTCCTGTAGCTGTTGATCGGCCTTTACTAATTTATCATGACAAATTTTCGATAATTTTGAACCTTCCGCATAATAATTCATTGCTTGCTCTAGCGGAATATCTCCCTCTTCCATTTTATTGACGATTTCCTCTAGTTTAGACAAAGCTTCTTCAAAAGAAAGCTCGTCTTTATTTTTTGTCATACGATCACTTCTCCTCTATTTTAGTCACATTAGCGTGGATAACTCCATCAGATAACTTTACCTTAATTTCGTCATTTATCGATAGTTGTTCTGATTGATAGATAATCTCATCTTCATTGGAATACGCAATAGAATAACCTCTTCGCATAATCTTTGTTGGGTCTAATAATTCTAATTGATTTAGTTTATTAGTAAACTGGATTTTTTTATCTTGCAGAATCCTTACTATATTATTTTTTAGTCTTTCATCAAATTGTAACCATCGCTCTCTTCTTTGTCGAATGATTAATTGAGGCCGAACGTATTGAAGCTGTGTATGGAGCAAATTCCATCTATCCTTTTTCGCCTTCATGAATAATTCCGTTTTTTGTTGATGCTCTTCAACGATCCGATCAAGTAATAGTTCTTTTTCTTCTAAAAATCGCTTCGGAAAACGAAAAACAGTGGTTTGTTTGATCCGTTGAAGCTTCTCGTTTGCTTGCTTTAATTGTTGTTGATATGAATGCTCTAACATTCTATTCAGCTGTATCACTCGTTCAGAAAGATCCAATCTAGATGGAACAGCTAATTCTGCAGCTCCTGTTGGGGTTGCTGCCCGGACGTCTGCAACTAAATCACTAATAGTAAAGTCCGTTTCATGACCAACAGCAGAGATAATTGGAACCTCAGATACAAAAATAGCTCTTGCGACAATCTCTTCATTAAAAGACCATAATTCTTCTATGGATCCTCCACCACGCCCTAGAATAATGGTATCAATACCGGTAAGCTTGTTCGCTTTTTCAATCCCTTCCACAATTGATTTTGCAGAAAATTTCCCTTGTACTAAGATTGGAATAATGATGAGATCAACTAACGGATATCTTCGTTCTAGAGTTGTCACAATATCTCTTATGGCAGCACCAGTTGGTGAGGTCAGCACTGCAATTTTCTTTGGAAATGTTGGTAGTTGTTTTTTATGTTCTGTATTAAACAGTCCTTCTAGTCTTAATTTTTCCTTCAGTTGTTCATATGCAAGATGAAGAGAACCAATACCATCTGGTTGCATATCTTGAATATATAATTGGTACTGACCACTCGCTTCAAAAATACTAATATTTCCTTGTAACAACACCTTCATACCATTTTCCGGCTTGAATTTGAGTAAGCTATTCTGTCCTTGAAACATTACCGCTCGAATACTTGCCATATCATCTTTGATCGTCATATACATATGACCGCGACTATGATGCTTAAAATTAGAAATCTCGCCTCTAAGGTAAACATTCGTTAAATGATGATCCACATCAAATTTTTTCTTTATATATTTAGTCAACGCTGTAACTGTTAGGTACTTATGTTCCATCCGTCACACTCACTTTTATCGTTTAATTGTTTAAGCAGAGAAAAGGCCATTCCCAAACATCTGTGGTTGAATGACCTTTTTATACTATCTAAATGCACTTATTTGTTCGCAGATAGTATAAAAGCATAGCCAATGAATTTCATTGTTTTCTAACTATCCGTTATATACACCGTGAGCAATTTTGGCAGACTTAATCGTATTATGTAACAGCATCGTGATAGTCATTGGACCTACCCCTTTAGGTACTGGCGTAATATAGCTTGCCTTTTCTTTGGCAGAATCAAAGTTAACATCGCCTGTTAAAGTACCTTCTGCCGTTCGATTAACACCTACATCAATCACAACTGCACCCTCTTTAATAAAATCCCCATTTATAAAATGCTCTATACCTACCGCTACTATAAGGATATCTGCGGAAGCTATATAATCCTTCATATTATTAGTTTTGGAATGACAATAGGTTACGGTAGCATTTTCATTTAGTAATAATTGTCCAACTGGCTTTCCTACAATATTACTTCGACCGATAACGACAGCATGCTTCCCAGCTATTTCAATATTTTTTGATTTTAACATTTGGATAATACCGAATGGCGTACATGGAAAAAAGGTATCTTTTCCTGTCATCATTCGTCCAATATTGATCGGGTGGAATCCATCTACATCCTTTTCTGGAGAAATCGCTTCGATGATTTTCTCTTCATTGATATGCTTCGGAAGTGGTAATTGGACAAGAATACCATGTACCGTCTCTTGTTCATTTAATTTCTTTATAAGGGATAGTAGCTCCTCTTCAGTAGTACTCTCTGGAAGTGTCATGAGATCGGAATCTACCCCAACATAATCAGATGCCTTTTGTTTCCCTCGAACATATGACTTAGAAGCAGGGTCCTCCCCAATCAAAATGACTGTTAGCCCTGGTACGATTCCTTGTTCTCTTAATTTCACAACCTCTTCTTTCATTTCATCTCTCATCGATTGAGCCAGTTCACTGCCATAGATAACTTCTGCTGACATTTTAATTCCCCCTTAACATTTTTGAAAGTACACCATTTATAAATTTTCCTGAATGGTCATCACCAAAGACATGAGCAATTTCAATCGCTTCATTGATGACAACATTCTCTGGTGCATCTTTATCATAAAATAATTCATATGTCGCAATTCTTAATAATGTTCTTTCCACTGCCGCAAGTCGTTGTAGTGACCATTTTTCTAAATGTTGAGAAATCTTCTTATCGATTTCTTGTTGATGGTTCACGACACCATGGACAATTCTTATCAGAAAATCATCGGACTCGTCCTCTATAATGTACTTCATAGACTCTTCTGCATCAAAATCTGATTGATCAATTGAAAATAATACTTGCAATGCTTTTTCACGTGCCATTCTCCGCTTCATTTATTCCATACTCCTTATCACGATCTATGCCAATTTCCGACACATTAGGTTCATTTACAAATAATATCATGTTATACGCTTGATTACCAATTATATAATGGAAAAAGACCTTAATAATTTTATACACCACTTTCGAAAAAGTAAGACTTTCATCTTTTGAGTAGTTGCTTTTTCAGAACCTTATAAGTAATACTTAACTTCTCAATTTTGATTTTGTGGCTGATTGAGATGGCATTGTAACATAATCAGAGAACAAAGAGGCTCAAGCCGATTAATTTTAATCAGCTTGAGCCTTATTTTTCACTCAGTTAACTCTTCTGGATTTTGTTCCATGTGTACTCCCACAACATGTACATTTATCTCTTGAATAGAGATTGCAGTCATATTCTCTATTGCTTGTCTAATGCTTGTTTGAATCTGCTCAGCAACCTTAGGAATAGAGAAGCCATAGTCAATCACTGTATGAACGTCAACAGTTACACCACTGTCTCTCAATTCTACTTTGATTCCTTTTCCGTGTGCTTTTTTGCCCAGCTTCTCGGCCACACCAGATGCAAAGTTCCCTCTCATGCTCGAAACACCTTTTACTTCTAAAGTGGCAAATCCTGCGATTACTTCAAGCACATCTGGTGAAATTTCTACCTTACCAAGCTGCGGAGATTGACCAACATCTAATAAATTGTTCTCTGCCATTATTATCCCTCCTAACTATGAGGATAAATAATTTTTTATTCTTCTTCCATTATACTATACTTTTCCAAAAATCTTGTATTAAAATCACCATTTTTAAACACTGGATGGACCATCATTCTTCGGTGGAAAGGAACGGTTGTATGGATCCCTTCTATGATGTACTCATCTAGTGCTCGTTCCATCTTTTTGATCGCTTCTTCTCTCGTTTTTCCGTAAGTGATTAACTTTGCGATCATGGAATCATAATAGGGCGGAATTTTATAACCAGGATATACTGCAGAATCGACGCGTACCCCTAGACCGCCTGGTGGTAAATACATTTTAATTTCTCCAGGTGATGGCATAAAGTCCTTTTCAGGGTTTTCGGCATTGATTCTACATTCCATTGCCCAACCATTAAAGGTTATGTCCTCTTGTTCGAAGGATAACTTCTCGTTATTCGCAATAAGTAATTGCTCTCTTATTAAGTCAACACCTGTCACCATTTCTGTAACTGGGTGTTCTACTTGAATTCGTGTATTCATTTCCATGAAGTAGAATTTATTTTCTTTATTATCAAAAATAAATTCAATTGTACCAGCACCAGAATAGTTTACTGCTTTTGCTGCTTTCACTGCAGCCTCTCCCATTTTTTCTCTCATGGCATCATTTATTGCGGGAGAAGGTGTTTCTTCTATTAGCTTCTGAAGACGTCTTTGCACTGTACAATCACGTTCACCTAGATGGATAGCATTTCCATGATTATCTGCTAATACTTGTATTTCTACATGGCGAAAGTCTTCGATATATTTTTCTATATAGACACCTGGATTTCCAAATGCTTTCTCTGCTTCATTTTGTGTCACTTGTATACCTTTTACAAGTTCTTCTTCGTTACGAGCTACACGAATTCCTTTTCCGCCACCACCAGCAGTTGCTTTAATAATAACTGGGAAGCCAATTTGTTTAGCCACTTTTAATCCATCTTCTTCATCGGCGATAATGCCATTAGAACCTGGAACTACAGGAACACCTGCCTCTTTCATGGTTTCTCTGGCAACATCCTTTGTTCCCATTTTTTGAATAGCGTAAGCACTAGGACCAACAAATGTCACATTACAAGCTTCGCAAATCTCAGCGAAATCAGCATTCTCAGAAAGAAATCCATACCCCGGATGAATCGCATCAGCTTGTGTTAATGTCGCAACACTCATAATGTTGGTAAAGTTTAAATAGCTTTCACTGCTCAACTTCGGTCCAATACAATATGCTTCATCTGCAATTTGTACATGTAGGGCTTCACTATCCGCTTCTGAGTAGATAGCGACAGTTTCCATTCCCATTTCTTTAGCAGTACGAATGATTCTGACTGCTATTTCTCCACGATTGGCAATTAAGAGTTTCTTAATCACAGTTTCATCCCCTTATACGGTCTTAATACGGAATAACGGCTGACCATATTCTACTAATTCACCGTTTTCTACTAACACTTCTGTTACAGTACCCTTTACATCTGCTTCGATTTCATTGAACAATTTCATTGCTTCTACGATACAAATAACGGTGTTCTCACTTACTTGATCCCCTACCTGTACAAAAGCAGGCTTATCAGGGGAAGGAGAACTATAAAAAGTACCTACCATTGGTGATACCACTTCAAAATCATAATCCTTTGATTCTACCACTGGTTTTTCCTCTTGAACTGTAGCCTGCTCTGATTGGCTAGGCTTTTCAATAGATGGAGCAACCTGTTCCTTTATTTGTGGCGTTTGTGGTATATGTACCGCTTCATTCGTCACAGTTTGTACAACAGAATGATGTTTTTTTAATTTAATTTTTGCTCCATTTGCTTCGTATGAAAATTCATCAATTGATGATTGATCTAGTTTATCAATCAAAGCTTCCATTTCTTGGATAGATAACATGTATCTGCACCCTTTCTCTTAAGTTACATTTAATAACAGGTACTAATAACTCCTTATAACATTTTACGCAAACAATTGTAAAACTGCAACTATAGATTTTAATCCAGCTTTATAACGAACAATTGTTTAAGTTAAAATGAGAAAATCCGAACTGATTCAGAAATTCTCCTCATTACTGAATACATGCCCGGATTTTCGACCATTTTAAATATATTTACAAAAACGCTAACCGTTTGTAGGGATAAAGAACCGAAAATTATGTTTAGCGTCGTCGCCTTTATCATTAGCTCGTTTGATAGACTACCTCTACATCCACTTCACCAAATTCATCCTTTGTATGTTGGATAATAGTATTTGCTTCTTTCGGTGTTAAAGAGTCTGCTTGGACCGTTACGACTATATTGTCCCCTTCCATGTTACGGACAAGCACCTGGTCATAGCCAACTGTTGATTTTAATGTATCTTCTAGAATCATTTCCTTTGATTCTACGTATTCAATTTCTTTCATCGCTTCATATGCTTCATTTTTCTCTTCTGTTGAAGCGTCGTTTGATGAAACAATTTTCTCAAGTCTTTCTTTTTCCATGCTTCTTTGATTCGTAATTTCCATTCTCACAGCTGCAAAAAACTCATCAGAATTAACGGTAGAACTATCTGCTTCCTCTGTTGCATCCTCATCCGTTTTACCTTCTTCGTTAGTTGTCTCTTCCTTATTAGTGATCTCTGTTAAGGATTGGGATGTCGTTTGATCACCTTCTACATCTTCTGTATCAAAATATGCAAGATCCCCTTCACTCGGTGCATTTAAGTAATAAATACTTAAAACAACCATTAAGCTTAACATTGTTAATAACCAAACTGTTTGTTTTTTTAACATAGTGTTACCTCCCAAATGATTTATTTATTTTTAGGCTGAACAGAGATGCGATGTGCTGGAACATCAAGAACTTTTGAAACAGCATCCATCACCCATTTCTTAACTTCTAGGTTGTCCACTCCATTTGCAACAATCAAAACACCTCTAACTTCTGGTTTCTTTGTTTGCACAAGTAAGGGAACTTCCTCTTCTCCTTGGCGAATGATGACAACTGTTTGCTCCCTAGTCTCATCTTCTATTTTCCTCGTTCCACCATTTTGATCAGATTCATTTGTCACTTGTGAACCAATGATTAAATTTTTTTGATAAACCTTCTCGTTGGTTGCATCAAGATTCACCATTACCTCCACATTGGATACACCGGTTATTTTCTCTAATAAAGCTACTAAATCATTTTCATACGCCTCCTCAATTCCTGCCATTTTTTCAGATGCATTATTAGCATCCTTTTGTTTCCATACCTCTTTTGAATCTTCACTTTCAGACTGAGGTAAGGAAGAAGAATAATTAGGTAATTCACTTGATTGATCGGAACCCAGTAAATTACTTACTAACAATATGAATATACCGATTAATCCTATTAACACAATGTAATGTATTTTATTTGGTTTCTTATCAGATATTTTTAAAGAAGAAAGTATTTTTTTCCACCATTCAACCACCTTATTCCTCCTTCCATCTCGCATGAATAATATCTGCCTCTACCTGCCATTGTTCGGCTAAAAAATCAATAATTTCTTGATTATCAAAAGATTCATTGTCCAATTCTTTTTCAGATTCCCCGATGTTAATCTCTACTTTTTCTACTGTTTCCAAATTTCCCTCTTGGAATGGCTTTAACTGCACATATATTGCGGTAATGTCTTCTGTTGTTTCAGCAGTTTCTTCCTCTTTCCACTCTACTTCCAAATGATCTATTGCTGATTGATAATCTTGATTCAACTCCTCTTCTACTAAATTTTTCATCTGGACAACCATCTCTTGTAATACATATGCACGATTTATCGATTCTATTTCATTTTTCTTTTGATTTGTTTGATTTTCTATCTCGGCTTCTAAATTCGAATTAGTTGAGGTTTGAAAAACAGGTGAAATCAGTTGTTCTACATCCACTTTAAAAATGGATAGGATTGGCTGTAAGATAATTAATATAAGAAGTAGCCCAATAACGAGCTTGGCATATTGTTTTATTTTGGAACTTGGCAGTATTAAATCAACTACCATCGCCAAAATGATAAAAATTACAATTTGTAATACCCAGCCTGAAAGAAATTCCAAAATCACTTCCTCCCTTTATCTCACCATTACCGTAAGATTGCTTGCTATGATTAAAATAACAATCGTAAAAAAAAACATAAAAGAAACCAATAGAAGTGCTGCGAATAGATAAAGAATATGTTTACCAATAATATCCAAGCATTCAATAACAGGACCATCACCTACAGGTTGTAGTACTGCTGTGGTAACCTTATACATGATGGATATTACTAATATTTTTATAGCAGGAAACATGACGATACCGATCAATATCGCAACACCTATTAAGCCAATTGCGTTTTTAATTAAGATAGTCGCACTCAAGACAGTATCGGTAGCATCTGTAAACAATCTTCCTATGACAGGGATGAAATTTCCTGTTACAAATTTCGCAGTTTTCATTGCTACGCCATCCTGAATCGCACTTGCTGCACCTTGAACAGAAATAACTCCCAAGAAAACAGTTAATAGAATCCCCATAATACTAATCCCTATGTTCTTCATGAGATTAGCTAGCTTTGTTGCTTTAAATTCTGGATTCAGGGTACTAACAATTTGCAAAATAGCAGACAATAAAAATAAAGGAACAATTAGCTTAGAAACAACAAAAACACTTACATGAATTAAGAAAATAATGATTGGATGAAAAAAAGAGATCGTTAATAAATGCCCGAGGGATGCTAATAAACCGAGTAATAATGGTAGTAATGCAATTAAGAAATTCTTCGATAAATTTATCGTATCCAATACATAGTTAGTAGCTAACTGAAAGCTTTGCAGTGCAATAATGATTAGCATAATATAAACAACGGCATAAGCTACTTTACTCACCACTTGATTTTCGAAAGCGTTTTGAATCGTTTGAAGCAACAAGCAAAATAAAGTTAATAACATTAAAGTGGCAAGCAATTTTCCATTTTCCATTAATTCATAGAGAAAATATCGTAAAAACCCTTTTAGCCAATCTTTTATACTGATATTTCCTTCACTGTGTACCATTGACCAAAAATCATTTTTCTCAAGTTCTGGCAGGACATGACTATACTCTTTGCTTAATTGCTGCCAATAGCTTTCCAATTCGCTTCCTTCTAATAATGACTCATATCCTGTTAAAATACCTTTATTTTGGGATGCCACTAGTTCAAGGGGTTGTCCTATTACGATTAATACGAAAACAATGAATAAAATTTTGGGAAATGGCTTCATTTTAGATTTCCTTCCATCATTACGAGATTGGAAAAAGATTGATAATGGTTTCAATCAATGATTTAAAAATAGGAATGGCTAATATTATGATAAACACCTTACCAATTAGTTCGATTTTTAAAGCAATCGACTCTAATCCTGCATCTTTGACAATATTTGAGCCGATTTCTGCTATATAAGAAATTCCTATAATTTGTAGAATCGTTTTAATATAAAAGTGATGAATATTTGCCTGCTCTCCTAAATAGGTAACAAGTTGCAAAATTTCCTGCACATATTGAATTAAATAGATAAATAAATAAAGTACGGTGAGTAAAATGATTAAAAATGCGATCGTTGGTTGTTTCTCTTGTAAAAGCAGAACGAAAATTGCAGCGATAATACCGATACTAACAATTTCAATAATCCCCATTATGCATTATCCTTTAAAGAAAAATACGGCTCTAATTTGCTGAAATAAATCCGATATACTGTTTAGTACGAACAAAAGTACAATAATAAAGCCAACTAAACTAACAAATTGTGCAAATTCCTCTTTTCCCATCTGTTTCAAAACTGTGTGAATCATGGCAACGATTATCCCGATTCCAGCAATTTGAAAAAGAATACTAGTATCGCCAACCATCCGTTATCCCCTCTCTATAGCAAGAGTAAAGCAATCAATATTCCTGTTAGAAAACCTAAGCTTTTGGAAATCTTCCCATAACGTTGGTACATTTCCTCCGCTTCTGTATGTTTATTATTCAAGTGAGTTAATGCTAATTGAATATATTTTTGTTGTTGAACCGTATCATGCTGCCCAAGTGTTCTACCGAATTGTTTCATAATCTCTTTTTCATCAGAGAATAAGGGAACACTATTCCAAAATAGTTCTACCTCCTGCTCCCAGATTGAATAAAGCTCTCTGTTCTCGTTTTTTAATCGAAGCCCAACCTGTTCAAAAAATAAGGCAATTGGTTGCGGAACTTGTTTCGAAATATGAATGCACGCATCCTGTACAGCTGTTTGACTATATACAATTTCTGCTTCCAATATTAATAAAGCATTTTTTAATGTCCGAATTAACTTCGGTCGTTTCTCCATTCTATTGGCAAACTCTATCCCTATCCAAAAAAATGTAATAATAATCAAAATAGCCCCGATCCATTTCATGATTGGTTCACTCTCTCCAATATCGGATGTCCCTTACTGTCTAATATGTCTAGGACTTCTCCTGTATGATGTTTATTTGATAAAACAATAAATCTGTCAAAAATTTCGGCGTTTATAAGTGGTGTGATCGCAGGTCGATTCTGGATATCCTTTAAGTCTTTTCCATGAATCGTGCAAATTAAGTTTATTCCTGCGTTCATCACTTCCATTAAGGCTTGTACATCTTTATCGCTACCAATTTCATCCACAATAATCACATCAGGTGACATCGATCGTACGAACATCATCATACCTTCTGATTTAGGACAACGATCCAAAACGTCTACACGAAGTCCTATGGAGGACATCGGAACTCCTTCTGTTGCGGCACAAATTTCCGAGCGTTCATCCACTATTGCGGTTTTATGTGCTTTCATTTCCTTTGTACCTGTAGAAACAAATCGAGCTAGATCTCGAAGAAAAGTCGTCTTCCCTGACTGTGGGGGTCCAATGATGAGTGTGTTTAAAAAATGTTCTTTGTAAAGATAGGGTAAATACGATTTGGTGATTCCCACTTTATCGGTTGCTAGTCGAATATTAAAAGAAGACACGTGCTTGATTGCCTTTACATAGCCATTTTCTATAATTACGGAACCAGAAATCCCAATTCGATGTCCACCTCTCACCGTTATATAACCTTGTCTTAATTCTTCTTCTAATCGATAGAGAGAATAATCGCTTATTCTATTTAATATGGACTGAGCATCTTCTTTGGAAGTTCTTACATGGGATAACCACATAACACTTTTCCCTGTATTAATTTCAATTGGCCGATTAATGCGAAGTCGAATCTCTTCTGGTACAACTTGTTTTGCTTGAAGGTAATGATCAATCTCTGTTGCGATTGCAATGGGTAGTAAAGAGAGTATGGTTTCCATCATATTGCCTCATTTCAACATAACTTTTTCTTTTACATTCTATGCTTTTAATTGTTAGATATAACCTAGATGATATTTTTGTTAATAGAGAAAAAGAAGACGTTCTATACCTTTTTCTTACATTCCATTCTGTGTTCATGTAGTTTTTAAAAACACAAAAAAGCTACAAGACATCATTGCCCTGTAGCTCTTTTTACTATCGAATATTCATCTATTAGGCGCGGGACACATATTTACCATCACTAGTGCTTATAACAAGTACGTCACCCTCATTAACAAAGAAGGGTACTTGTACCGTTAAGCCAGTTTCCAAAGTGGCTGGTTTAGTACCACCACTAGCTGTATCCCCTTTAATACCAGGCTCAGTTTCCGTAACAGTGAGCTCTACATTATTTGGAAGATCGACTCCGATTGTTTCTCCTTGATATGTGAGAATATTAACTTCCATATTCTCCTTTAAGAATTGCAATTCTCGCTCAATTTGACCTGCTTGTAACTCTGTTTGTTCATAACTCGACGTATCCATAAAAGTATGAGTATCCCCTGAAGCATATAAATATTGCATTTTACGATTTTCTATATGGGCTTTGTTTACTTTCTCTCCGCCACGAAATGTTTTCTCTTGAATATTACCATTTCTTAAATTACGTAGTTTAGAACGAACAAACGCCGCCCCTTTTCCCGGCTTAACATGCTGAAACTCCATAACCTGCCAAATATCACCATCTACCTCTATCGTTAAACCTGTTTTAAAATCATTTACTGAAATCATTCAAATTCCTCCTCCAACTCTGTTCCATTTTGTACATTATTTTGTCAATATATTACGATACCGAAAGCGTAATTAATTCTTTTGGTGCATGGGTTAACCGCTCGTTTCCGTTTTCTGTTAGCCATATATCATCCTCAATTCGACATCCACCGATTTCAGGGATATAGATGCCTGGTTCAACTGTGACAACCATGCCTTTTTCCAATACTTGATTAGATCTAAATGACAATCCTGGCGATTCATGAACTTCTAATCCAAGACCATGACCAGTAGAATGACCGAAGTATTTGCCGAACCCTTTGCTATCTATATAATCTCTTGTCAGAGCGTCTGCTTCTTTTGCAGTTATTCCTGGCTTAATACCGGCTACGCCTCTTATCTGTGCTTCCAATACCGTATCATATATCTCTTTTAGCTCACTAGAAATTTCACCAACTGCTACCGTTCTTGTTATATCTGAGCAATAACCTTTGTAGAGCGCACCAAAATCCATTGTAACAAGCTCTCCTGCTTCTATTTCCTTATCAGAAGCTACACCATGCGGAAGTGCTGAACGGTAACCTGATGCAACAATAATATCAAAGCTTGAAGATTGTGCACCATTTCGTCTCATAAAAAACTCAAGTTCATTGGCAATGTCTATTTCCTTCACACCTGGCTTTATGTAATTCAAAATATGCTCAAAAGCACGATCAACTATATTACACGCATCCTTTAATATAGTAATCTCATCTTCCGATTTAATCAAGCGAATTTTTTCGATGATTCCACTTGTTGGGGTAAATTCCGCATCGATTTCTGCATCAAATTGTTCATATCCTTCATAGGACAATGTTGCTTTTTCAAATCCAATTGTCGATATCGAATAATCTTTTACAATATTTCCTACAACCTTTGGGATGGGTTCTTTATGTTCGATTATGGTAAAGCCTTTCACCTGATCTTTCGCTTGTTCCGTATAACGGAAATCAGTAATGAAAAACGCTTGATCGTTTGTGACGACAGCTGCTCCTGCTGTGCCTGTAAATCCAGTTATGTACTGTCTGTTGACTGCGCTTGTAATAAGCATTGCATCTAAGTTATGATCCTTAAGCTGCTGACGTAATTGGTTTAATCTACTCATTTTTTTCCTCCCCATTCCTTTCACCTAAAAAGATCGCTGCCATTTGATAGCCTTTTGTACCAAGTCCAACTATTTGGCCTTGACAAACCGGTGCTAAAAGGGATGTATGTCTAAAGGATTCTCTACTATGAACATTTGAAATGTGTACTTCAATCACCGGTACGTTTATCGATTGTATGGCATCCCTAAGCGCAATACTAGTATGAGTGTAAGCACCCGGATTAAAAATCACTCCAATATAATGATCATTGGCATCATGAAGCCAATCGATGAGCTCTCCTTCATGATTCGACTGTTTAGCATCTAACTCATGAGAATATCTTTGAAGAACTTTTCTTACATCCCTTTCGACATCATCCAATGTTTCCTTACCATATATGTCTGGTTCTCTCTTTCCCAATCTATTTAAGTTTGGGCCATTTAGTAATAAGATCTTCCCCATTAGGACTCCACCATCCTCATCCAACAATATCAATATTATTCATAGTAACATATTTTCCGTTTAATTTTCATCTTTATATTGCTGATAGGAGAAAGATATCGAATAACCAATAAATACACCATATAAAATAAAAAGACATACTGTTGTAACAATCGTATCACTATCCATATTAAAAATGGTTGGTATATTGGGAAAAATCGGCTCAAATAGCCAAAAGAGAATAAACCATAGAACCACACCAAATCCTATACCTATCCAGATGCCTCTGATTTTTTTTAGAATAAAATAGTAAAGAAACGCAATACCTATGGATAATAGACTGACGACTAAGATAGAAATAAGCTGACCTAGCCATTGATCTGTCCAGTCAGTCTGTAGCCATGAACGCAAGATAAACGATTTAGGCGAGACAGAGGTAAAATGAAAATAAGCTGCAACAGAAGCAACAACACTCCAGATTAATCCACCAAAAAAACCAATACTAACCACTTTGGAAATAAGAGATTGTCCCTTTTCTTCTTCTCTCTTTCTTTGATAACGCATCAATATCACCTCAACCCTAGAATAACCAATATAGGCTTTTTTCATCCCATATTAAAAAGATATCTGGTCAAAATCGAAAAATTCTAATAAAATAGAAGTAAGTAATGAAATTAGTCTATAAGGATATGTAAGCGTTATTATTTATCCTGCATCTATGTAGTTATGAATCCAATATAATTCGCTGGAGACAGTCATTTTTTCAAATTTGTTGATTATTTTTGTATAATTACCATATAAAATCGGGTATAACTAAAATAACAAGCATTTAAAGACCGTAGCATCTTGAAAGGAGGACATGTGATGTCTAGAAATTGGAGTACTTGGCTAGTTTATCTATTTATCGGATTAGCTGCGATTGGTTTCACCGTCACATTGTTTACAGACACATTTGGATTAATTAGAAGTCTTTTATTTTCTTTAATTATTGGTGCCATTATATTTGGCGCGTTCTACTTTCTCTTTCTCCGAAAAAGATCGACTAATGAGCTTAAAAAATATCGTAAAGCGGTAAAACAATCCAAGCAAAAATATAAAACAAACTTTACACGAAAAAGCAGTACAGCAACTAAACCAAAACCGACTTTCACAGCAAATAAATCCCCACTCAAGCATCGTAAAAACGCTCCACATCTTCGAGTGATTGAGGGAAATGCAAATAACAAGAAGCGAAAAAACAGAGCCTCCTTATAAGGCTCTATTTTTTCGCTGCTTTTAGTAGGTCCAACTACTCAAGAACTGTTTTGTCTGTTGATAACCATATTCAATGATGCTTACCTTTTCAGATCTTGATAGATCAAAATCGGTTGCCTGAACATCTTCAATGGGGAAAAATAATATTTCCTTTGCGACATTTTCACTAATATAGCGATTATCATAAGAAGTTCGCATTGTAACGATCATCGCTTTAAGTAAATCAAGGGAATTGTGAATGGTAGTAAGGTGGTTTAAATGTTGTGGACTACTTAATTGCATGCCGAGAATGGGGCGTTCCCGCTTTCGATTTGGCTGATCAAACACCCAAAGGGGAAAATTACTCAATATCATCCCATCAACTAATAAGCTTTTTTGATTGGATAATGGGTGGATTAATTTCGACGGGCGAAAAAAATATGGAATGGAAATACTGCTTCTTACTGCCTTTGCAATAGAAAAGAAGGATGGATCTATCTGGTAGCTCTCTTCCAAATCATCAGGAAATACGATGACACGATTGATCGAAATATCTGCAGCTACAATTTTCAACTGATGTGGATTTAAATCTTGGAAGGATTGAATTCCTTTCTCACGTAATACTTCTTCTAGCCATTGTTGAAATACATCTCCACGATATAGTCCCATTGTTTGATATAAGGTCAACCATTTAATAAACGGGAAGATAGACCCAATTCTAGATTGATCTAAGAATTGCTTTAGCTCAAGGGTTAAAAATAATTCCTCTAGCTCCTTTGCTCGAAAACCAGCAGCAACCAATGTCGCAAATAAAGCTCCTGCAGATGTACCAGCCACACGTTCAAACGAAATATTCTCTTCTTCTAACGCTTTTAATGCACCGATAAAAACAAATGCTTTTACACCGCCACCAGAAAAAACTCCATCAATTTTCATAAAAATCACCCGATTCATAAAAGCCTATTATATATGTATACAATAGGCTTTAAAAATAGAATGATTTACTCGTCCTTTTGTTGAATTAATCTTAATTGCTCCACTCTCTCTTTCTTTTCTTCTAGGTATTGTACTAAATCGCCTATACGATCAATCGAATTCCAGCTGAGGTGATGCTCGATTCCTTCCACATCTGTATAAATATTGTCTTCCTCTACTCCGATGATGCGAAGGAATTGCTCTAGAAGCTCGTGACGATATACTAGTCTCTTACCTATTTTCTTCCCTTTCGGTGTTAATACAAGGCCTTGATATTTTTCATAATTTAAATATTCATCTTTGTCTAGTTTTTGAACCATTTTAGTTACAGAAGAAGGCTGAACTTGCAAAGCTTCAGCAATTGCAGATACTCGTGCATAACCTTTTGATTCAATTAGTAAATAAATTTGTTCTATGTAATCTTCCATTGTTGGTGTAGGCATTGACAATCCTCCATTCAATCTACATTTGTTTATGAAAACCTGTTAGGATAGGTGAATGCTTATCATTTCACCTTAAGGAGAAAAGTTTATTAAAAAAAAGCTTTTTATATCCTAAAAATCCTTTTACTATTCTATTTTATAGCACCTCATATTGTACAGTATTTCATAAATCATACCTATCTATGATAAAAGCATACAATAGAATAGCCTGACAAACAAGAAAACTTCATTCTTGTTACGAATTTTTCAAAAAAATCATTTATTACTTTATTTCATGCATAGAAATGGTATAATCCTTTTTAGTAGATAAAATAGTTGGGGGAAATATTATGTTAGAATTATACATCGTAATCGGTATTCTATTAGTTTTTATTCTTTTTACCGTTTATCGATATTTTAAACAAAAGAAGATCTTGAAGCAATTGAGTGAGGAAGAATTCAGAAATGGCTATAGAAAAGCGCAATTAATCGATGTTCGCGAGCCTAACGAATTTGATGGTGGCCATATACTAGGGGCGAGAAATATTCCTCTTACACAAATGAAACAACGATTAACTGAGCTCAGAAAAGACAAGCCTGTCTATCTTTATTGCCAAAATGGCTCAAGATCGATGCGTGCTGCATTACTTCTACACAAAAATGGATACCAAGATTTATATAATCTTAGCGGTGGTTTTAAAAAATGGTCTGGGAAAATTAAGAAAACAAAAAAGATGGATTATTAATAGGATTCACTTATGTATTAAAAAAATCAGGATTCCCTGATTTTTTTTTTGGTTTTTGTCAACACTATTAAAAAGTAAAAATGTTGATATGGAAAACAAAGACTAGGACGGTTGATTATGCGGATACCAATAGAAAAAGATCATAACTTTATTTCAGAGTTTTCGAACCTTATTCATAGTCCAGATCAATTATGTGATTGGAAATTATTTAAGCAATCCTACCAAATCGCTGAAACATTAAAAATTGAAGATTTCGATACCCTTGTTTCTCCTAAGTTCTTACCACACTTAACGTTCCTCCCTCATCAACAAAAATGTGCGGAAACGGTGATACAGGAGATGAATGGAAGAGCACTTTTAGCCGATGAGGTAGGGCTAGGAAAAACAATCGAAGCAGGATTAATTCTTAAGGAGTTTTTAATAAGAGGTTTAGTACAGAAAGTACTTATTTTAGCTCCTGCTTCTCTCGTAAACCAATGGGCATTAGAATTAAATAAGAAATTTCTCATCCCTGCCCTAACTGCCGGAAAGCGAACAAATTGGCAAGCTGCCAATATTATTATAACCACATTGGATACAGCAAAGCGTGAGCCACATAGAAGTGCAATACTTGAGCAAAACTATGATTTTGTCATTGTAGATGAAGCACATAAGCTAAAAAATCACCAAACGAAGAATTATCAATTTGTTCAAGCTTTACAGAAGAAGTATTTTTTACTACTAACAGCAACGCCTGTTCAAAATAAATTAACAGATATTTTTAATTTAATTAGTTTAATAAAGCCCGGGTATTTAGGTACTTATGATGATTTTCTTCAACTATACCGTGATCAAAAGAAAGAAATGGAAAAGGATCCTTATTTAAAACAGCTAATCAGTAAAGTAATGGTGCGGAATCGTAGAGAAGATACAGGAATTGAATGGACAAAACGTAAAGTGGAAACCATTTGGGTGGAATTTTCCGAAGAAGAGCAGGCAGTCTATGATTTAATCGAAACCATTTTCCAAGGAGTTCAAGCTTTTTCAAGTGTCACCTATAAGCGGGAATTTTGTAGTTCACGCGAAGCCTGTTATCTTTCCTTAAAAAAATGGCTGGAATCTTCTGAATCGATGGAAATTAAGGAAGAAATTCAACAAGTAATGGCTAGAATAGAACAATTACCACACCATGCGAAGGCTTTAAAGGTCGCAGAATTAATCAAAAAGTCTGATGAGAAATTCATTGTGTTCACCGAATACAGAGCAACCCAAATTTATTTACAATGGTTATTAAAACAAGAAGGAATTCCTGCAGTTATTTATCGCGGTGGATTTAAAAAAGGAAAAAAAGATTGGATGAGACAACTGTTCCAAGAGCATGCTCAAGTGATGATCGCGACCGAGGCAGCTGGTGAAGGGATAAATTTACAGTTTTGTCATCACCTTATTAATTATGACCTTCCTTGGAATCCGATGCGACTTGAGCAAAGAATCGGTAGAATTCATCGTTATGGCCAGGAAAACGATGTTACTATTTATAATCTTGCCACTAAACAAACAATGGAAGAGCAAGTAATGGAATTACTTTATAACAAAATTAGCCTATTTGAGAATGTCATCGGACAGCTAGATCAAATCCTTGCAAAGCTAGAAATGAAAAATTTAGAAAAGGAAATTTCACAAATTTTCGCTGAATCAAATTCTGCAGGCGAAACGAAAATTAAAATGGAGAATTTAAGCTCTGTAATCTCCTCCATGGTAGATGAACAGGTAGGTGAAACTTCATGAAATTAACTAATTTGCATCAATTCTTACATGATTTCTTTACCATTCAGGATTGTGCTGTACGTGAAGAAACAGAGCATACATTAGAAGTCCAATTAACGAGAGAATTGGATCAAGCCTTAATGAATCGTCCATTTTATTGGCATTATATGGATAAAATGGGCCAGCAAGGTGTTCCAATGTCTTTATCCTTAAATACTAGTCCTGAGAAATTGGATGACCAAAAAGAATGGATACATTTCGGGAGCCCAAGATTGCAACAAATATTTTCCTATATCCAAGATAAAGCAAGAATTACTTTGCTATATGAACAAACCGATGGAGAGATGAAAACCTCCCTTCTCCCTTGGTTAGTAGTCAATGTTAAAATGGAATACTTCGGCAAGCAAAAAAAAGATCATATTCAATCGATTGGACTTCAACTTATCAATGGCACGATGTTAACCAATATGATGTTGAAATTAGATTCTCTTCCTTTACAGCGAGTGATGTCAGACTATAGCTATACGATATCTCCTTTAATCAAACCATCTAGTGGTTTTTATCGAATTTTTCAATATTTTGAGGAGAAATTGAGCAACGAAGATATGTATTGGGCGTCCGATGCTCAGAAAGCATTAGAGGATGAACGCAAGTTGTTGGAGCACTTTTTCTCGAAGAACGATGATCTCTCTGACCTGTATGAGCAGGAGCTATATAGAGTAAAGGAACGGTTAGAACCAAAGATTTCTCTCAAAGTAATAAACGCTGGGCTCTTCTATCTAAGTGAAAATACAAATGCGTCGATCATCTCTCAATAAGCTTTTCTAAGATAAAAAGGTGCTGACAATATAAGCCAGCACCTTTTTTATTTCTTTCTTCGCAAAAATAGTCGAAAGGCAAATGGTAAAACACCAAACCAACGATTCGAGTATACATGGTGTTCCTTTTCTCTCGGCTTTTTCTGCTTTTGTCTTTCTTCTTTTGGTGTATCCATATATTTCACGATTTTTTGCGTCATGTATTTTACATAATCCTCACTGGACATCGTTTACACCCTCTAGCAATAAGTGTCTTTAATTTATTTATTGCCCAGCTTATATCGATTTATTCATTTCAAGAAGCTTATCTTGTATTTCTTTTACGATATCCCCAATCGATTTACCATCTGTATGTACGATGATATCTGCAACTTCTTCATACTTAGGTATACGCTCTTCTAGTAATATTCTTTTATTTCGAGACTGATTATTCCATATAGGTCGATCTGTATCATTTATCAAACGTTGGTTAATCTCTTCCCAAGAGGTTTTCAGAAAGACGCTAATACCATTTTCTTTTAGCCATTTTCTATTACTACCCTTCTCAATTATTCCTCCACCAGTCGCAATGATGGTATCCTCTGTTGGTGTTTGGAATAATACGGATGATTCATATTCTCTGAATGTTGATTCACCCTTCTGTTGGAAAATCTCTGGAATCGATTGATGGTATTTCTGTACAATGATCTCATCGGTATCTAGCACTTCTTTTGTAAATGCTTGAGAGAGACCATTTGCGACAGTCGTTTTTCCACTACCCATAAAGCCAATTAAATAAATACTCTTCATAAACTATAGATTACCTCCCATTTTTGTGTTTTTAAAGAAGGATATTAAACAATGACGTCGAATATGTATATTAGACATTGTAGCATCTTTAATCAGGGAGGTGAATATATATTTGAACCATGCAACCATTTTATCGAATCAAATACTCCATACTGCTATCGAACAAAATGCTTCAGACATCCACTACATTCCAAAAGAGAGCAAGATAGATATTTATTTCCGTGTGATTGGAAAGAGACAGTTTTTCAAACAATTAAGTCTCCAAGCTTATACCACGATCTTAGCTTATTACAAATTTATTAGTAACATGGATATTGGAGAAACAAGAAAACCCCAGCAAGGAGCCATATCCATTTCTTACAAGAACCAAAAATTCTCCTTAAGGCTTTCCTCTTTACCTACTAATACCACTGAAAGCTTAGTGATTCGTATCCTACCTCAAAAAAAAATTCAACAATTAGAAGAATTATTTTTATTCCCAAAACAAATACAACAAATAAATAAATGGTTAAAGTATCGCGCTGGCGTTATTTTATTAACAGGTCCTACAGGATCTGGAAAAACAACCACTCTTTATGCAATGGTGAAAAGCTTAATGAAGGACCGAAAATATCAAATTATTACATTAGAAGATCCTATTGAAAAAGAATTAAATGATGTGATACAAGTGCCAATAAATGAATCGACTGGCATCACATATGATGACGGCTTAAAGGCTGCCTTACGACATGATCCAGACATACTTTTGGTTGGAGAAATTCGTGATAAAAAAACAGCCGAATTCGTCTTTCGAGCCGCTTATACAGGTCATTTAGTATTATCAACCCTACACGCAAAAGATACACTCGGTACCATACAGCGATTAATTGACATGGAGATTCAGCCAATGGATTTAAAGCAAAGCTTATTAGCAGTAGCTTCGGTACAATTAATTCCTCTACATGTATGGAAATATCGTGAAAATCGAGCTGCTATTCTAGAGTTATTAGCCGGTAATGCTTTGACAACTACTATTGATCAGAAAGGAATAAAAATGAATATTTATGATTTCCAAAAGCTAAAAAGAAAGGCATTTGCTTATGGTTTTATCCACCAGTCTTTTCTATTTTAGAAGAAAAAAATTATCGATAGACACACAATATCGAATACTATACCGTATACAACAACTGAACCAAAACGGGTATAGCTTAAATGATGCGCTAGAGATCGTTAGTTGGGATGACGAGTTAGAGTTAATTGCAGACAGGATCTCCCATTCCTTGCAGCATGGAAAAACATTACCAACCGCACTAGAAGAGGTCCATTTTCAACAACGAATTGTTCACTTTCTTGAAATCACCATTAAACATGGAAATTTGCAGGACGGTATCAAGCATTGTAGCTTTTTATTACAACAACAAAAAAATTATGTAGATAGGTTTAAACAAATGACTCGCTATCCTCTTTTTCTGTTCATCTTTTTTTTACTAATTCTATTTTGTATGAAAAGATATATCTTCCCTTCATTTGTTAACTTGTTCCATACGAACGGTTCCAACGCTATTTTTCAAAATGCTATGCTGACAGTGGATATTATCTTTTATGGAATATTTATTCTCATCATTTTTAGTTTGTTATTAATGTTATCTATTAAATATCTAAAGGATAAAGTAACGATTGAAACTAAACTAAAAGTCTTTCACTTTATACCATTATTGAAACAGTATAAAACATTAGAAATCTCCTTTTATTTTTCCACCCATTTAAGTTCTTTGCTCAAGACAGGCTTAAATTTTAAAAACGCTCTCTCTATTCTACAATCAGAAAGAAATGAACCCATTACAAGCTTCTATGCTTCCACCATTATAGACCACCTCGTCCAAGGTTTTCACTTAGAAACCATCCTCCCCTCCTGCGAACTCTTAAAACGTGAAATGTCTAGAATTATGCAAAAGGACCGTAACACTAGTCAGATAGCTGAGGATCTTCAGCTTTATGCAGAGCATCTACTTTTTGAAATGGAGGAATTAATGAAAAAATGGTTAAAAATGATTCAACCAATATTTCTAATCTTGTTAGCTACTTTAATTCTTATTGTCTATCTTGCCTTAATGTTACCAATGTTCGATTACATCCAAACCATCTAAAAGTGAGGTATGATCATGTTAAATAACCAAAAAGGCTTTACCTTAATAGAAATGCTCATCGTTCTTGCTGTCATTAGTCTTTTGCTTATCTTATTTATTCCAAACTTAGCTGAAAAAAGTAGCTCGATTCAGGATAAAGGTTGTGATGCTTTATTAGAGCTAGCAGAAAATCAATTAATTGCATTTAAATTAGACAATCAGAAAAGTATTACATCTGCTCAAGATTTAAAAACGAAAAACTATTTGAAATCGATCACCTGTAATAATGGCACGAAAAAACTGGAGTATATCAGTGATGAAGCGACACCTTCCTTTCGGATTGTCGATGTTGCCAATTAAGGAGGAGCACGGATTTACACTAGTCGAACTGTTACTCGTCTTAGCAGTAATTATCTCCCTCCTATCAGTTGGGGCCGGACATTTATTTAAAACAATAGAGAAAAAAGAATATAGGCAGTTTCTGCAACAGTTCAACTTAGATTTACTATATTTGCAACAGCTAAATATGATGAATGATGAACGTTATTACCTCAGTCTTGAACGTTCCTACCATCGCTATCATATTAGAGAAGCTGGTTATGGTGAAATTGTTTTAACTCGACATTACCCTGACGATTGGTCGATTGAAACCAACACCTTAAAGTTTCCAATTACTTACAGCCATAAGGGTACGTTAAATAAGCCAGGAAGCTTTAAAATTATTACAAGAGAAAATCAATATTTTATCACATGTCCTTTTGGAAAAGGGAGGTGTTATTCTGACTCCTCATAATCAATCTGGTTATTTGAATATAGAAGCACTCGTAGCTGCTATTGTCTTTCTCTGTCTAATATTGACATTAATGCCACTATATACTCAATTAAGACTGGAAAACGAGGTGTTAGCAGATAAACGAATTGTCATCCACCAACTCTATGAAGAACTCTTACTTCATTCTTCAACGGATCCAATGGTAGTAACAAAAGAAGAATGGATAAGAAATCCAGTTACACTAAAATTTAAACAAACCTCCTCTTATTTGAAAGGATGTGCTACCTGGAAAAATGTTAAAAAGAACAATGAAAGGTTATGCCTTTATGCCTCTAAGTCATGATCAAAATGGGTTTTCGCTAGTATCCACACTCATTAGTGTTTTTGCTACCCTTCTCATATTTTTTATAGCAGGGCAAGTATTTACGATTATCTCTCAACACAAAAATGACAAGGACTTAGAGGTATTTCAATTCTTTCATTTTTTAGAAGATGAATGGAAGCTTGCTGATCAAGTTAAAATTGATCATAACCAATTAATATTTGAACATACTAATGGGGATAAAATTAATTATTCCCTTTATCAAAAAACAATACGAAGACAGGTAAACGGTCTTGGCCATGAAATTATGCTACGAGAGGTAGAAAGCTGGAATTTATCAAGAGCAGCTATGGTACACCTATCCTTAGTGATGAAAGGAGGGAAGCAGTATGAAAAGAAACTTATTCCCTTCCCATAAATCCGAGCATGGTTACGCTTTTCCATATATCCTTTTCATTATTAGTATTTTTCTTTTGTTTACCTTCCATCAGCTTGCGTTATATGATCTGAATCGTCGTACGACATATAACCAAATCGAGCAATATAAGCTTCATACGATATATCGAATGGCCACCAATGCCTTTTCAAAAAACATGTCAGTTGAATTGCCCGTTACTTATTCTTTTCCTTATGGAGAGGCAAAATTAGAATCAACATCTATCAATGGCAACATTGCGTATTATTTAGTAAAAATGAGGACAGATAAAGGAGCTTATCAACGACAAACTTTTCAGCGCCAATATCCAAAATAAAGCAAGCAGTTCAGGAATAGATAGTAATAGAGCCATTAAAATGAAAAGGGAAAGTTTTTAAGAATAATTTACTTTTTAGTCTGACTCGTATATAATATAATGAGAGTATCTTTGTGTGGTGTCTACTAGCATTCATTTTACTAATGTTTTTTAAAGAACGAGTGGAGATCTACACATCGTGATAAATGATAATACATAGTATGTAAGAAGGAGGCGGAATATATGGATCGAGTATTTCGTATGCTTGCATTTTGGACAGGTATTTTTGCTGTAATGTTTTATGTAGGTGATATGATTTCAATGGCATACTTATTCCTTGCTCAAACGGTCTTTTTCCTAGGAGTAGGATTTCTTAAGTTATCGGAGAGAATGTATATGTACTTATTTGCCGCATATTGTACGATATTCTTCATTGGTTTTACATATTATTCAAATTTCATTCTTGTTCCAGGCTTTGGACATTAATCAAAAATGCTCTGATCTTACAGTAGATCAGAGCATTTTCTCTATTGTAGAAACGGATTATTTTGTTTTTCATAGCCAATGGATGTTTCAGGGCCATGTCCCGGATAAACAAGATATTCTTCAGGTAAAAGAAATAATTTCTTCTCAATGCTATGTATTAATTCGTCTATATCTCCACCTGGCAAATCAGTTCTCCCAATCCCCTCACGAAACAAGCTGTCTCCACCGATCAAGATGGATTCCTGATGAAAAATAAAAGCTACACCACCAGGGGAGTGACCTGGTGTATGAAACACGTCAAATTGAAAGGGACCTATTGTATAACTTCGCTCCTCCACAACATATTCAGCTGGACGACAGGTTACTTTCTGACCAAAGAATAGTAAGGAACCATTTAACTCTGGATTCTGTAACCATTCCTTTTCCTCAGGATGTACATACACAGGAGCCTTATATTGCTGTCTTATTTCCTCTAATGCTCCAATATGATCAAAGTGTGAATGGGTTAATAAGATAGCAAGTGGTTTTAAGGATTGTTTCTCGATGTAGGAAATAATCTTATCTGGTTCACCTGCTGGATCAAAAATGATCGCCTCATGCCCTTCTTGGAGTATATAGCAATTTGTTTGAAGCTCACCTAAGGTTCTTTTAATAAGTTTCATGAATGGAACACACCTTTCTATAATGATTAATTAAGAAAAATAAAGGGATTTCAATAGACAAAATGTCACTTTTGTTTTACACTAGATAAAGCAAGTTCTCTATTTATTAAGCATAAACAAGCTTGCATGCACTAATTATTTATACATATTATAACTGTAAAAATTTAAAAATGAAATTAGAAAGAGATATAGGAGGTTTATCATGGTAATTGGATTCATTTTCTTAGTTGTTGCTATTTTGTGTGCCATAGCAATTATTCGTGAATTTAAATCACAAAATATGTTTGGTGTTGCATTTTCAGCTATTTCTGCATTAGTATTTGGATTCTTCTCCATTGCAACACTATATGCTGAACTAATCAAGCCTTTAATAGCTGGTTAATCTTTGATATACGATGATTTACATATTTTGAACCGCCAATCCTTGGATTGGCGGTTCTTTACTTTCTTATAAGCCTCAACGCTCTATTGAAAAAACCTCTGATCAAAGTTTAGATCAGAGGTTTTTTATTGGTCCTTAATACTATTTATCCTTGAAATCATAGAAACGGAATAGATCTCCGAAAATGATTTCGTCTGAATAGGATAATTCTTTTTCTACTTGTTCGACATATGGTCCACAAGCAGAACCTTCTACTTCTGTTTCATCATTTGTTTCTTCTTCAATCAATTCACCTGTTTCGCGATCATAGCATTGATCTTTCGTATAGACATAGTCATCTGTTATAAAACTACCATCACGTAATGCAACAAATGGTTTTCGATCATCAACAAATAAGTCTGTTCCAAATGATAGATCATTGGAAGTATCCATACCTAATAAATGTAATAAGGTAGGTTTGACATCAACTTGACCTGCAATTTCTGACATTACTTTCCCTTCTTCACCAGGGATATGAATATAAAATGGAACGCGTTGTAACTGAATATGCTGATAATCTGTATATTCCTTATCTAAATACGTACTCATCGCTTTTTTGTGAAAATCACTAATACCATAATGATCTCCCATTAAAACAATGATCGAATCTTCGTATAACCCGGATTCTTTAAGCTGATTAAAGAATTGTTCTACTGCTTCATCCATATATCTAACTGTTTGGAAATATTGATTTAATGTTCTAGAATTTGAATCATATTTCTCAATTGTTGCATCCTCTTGCTCTAAATCAAACGGATAGTGATTCGTTAACGTAATAAATTTAGAATAAAAAGGCTGTGGTAACTCATTCAAATATTTCATTGATTGACTAAAGAATTCTTTATCCTTCAATCCCCAGCCTACGCTATTCTCTTCATTGACATCATAAGAGTTCACATCAAAGAATTTATCATAGCCAGTATTTTCGTACATGACATCACGATTCCAGAAACTCTTATTGTTGGCATGAAAGACATTCGAATTGTAACCATTGTTACCTAAAATTTCTGGTAAAGAGTGAAAATCATTTTGTGCATGTGTAAAGTAAACTGCTCCCCTTGGAGAAGGATATAAAGAGTTTTCTACAATAAACTCTGAATCAGACGTCTTCCCTTGTGCAGTTTGGTGATAGAAATTCTCAAAATAATAACTGTCGTCAATTAAGTCATTTAAGAATGGCGTTACTTCTTCTCCATTAACCGTATTATTAATCACAAAACTCTGTAACGATTCTAAAGAGATAAAGATAACATTTTTGTCCTTCGCAATACCAAACAGGTCAGATTTTTCATCAGGTGTTGTTTCATCGTCAATATAATTTTTGATATCTGTTAATTGGTTTCCATCGGCTAAAGCTCTTTGTGCTTTAGATTTAGAGTGTAATACAGCATCATAGATATGATAGCTGAATAGTCCGATATTTTTAACTAAATACTCTCTATCAAAAGTTCTTTGTAACAACTGTGGACGTTCAATCTCTGCTAATGCATAATTCCCTAATAAAAAGGCAATAGATAAAGCTAATGCAACCACCTTATATCGCTTTTTGAAAGGATTTACTAGTTTTTCTCCATATTTTTTAGCGAGTATCCAGATAATAATGACATCTGAAAACAATAGAATATCCCATGGCTTAATCAGACCTAAAACACTTGAGCCTAAGTCAGCTGCATTACTTCCTTGAAATAATAAAGGAATGGTAATGAAATCGGAAAAGTTTCGATAAAAGACTATATTAAAATAAATAATCAATGATCCGATCAGCATGATATATTTAATATATTTCTTCTGTCTTCTCTCTTTAAACCAAATCCCTATCATAAAGATAAAAAATGCAGTCGCAAAAGGATTTATAAATAAGATTAACTCTTGCATCACGTTATCAAGTGAAATATTGAAGATAAATCGATAAACGATATATGTTTTTATACCGAATAAAATGGCTGCGATTAAATATAAAGGCATGTGCAGCTTCTTTTTAAACATATTGCTTTCCTCCTCAAAATAGCCCCAAAAAAATAATAGTTTACTATTTTTAATTTCTCTATTTATTATAGACGATCAATATCTCATAAAAGTTTCATAAATCTTAAAAAAAGTTACAATAATTTAACGAAAACAACACAACGCTTAGTTTCCTTGGTTTTGGAGAACTAGATAAGCACCACCATAAACTCCAGCATCATTTCCTAATTGTGCGATCACGATTTCACACGCCTCACTAATTCTTGGTAATGCATAGCGCCTAAAAGCTTCGATCAGAGGATCTAATAATACATTACCTGCCTTAGAAACTCCTCCACCTATTACTATTTTGGCTGGATTGGTCGTAACAGCAATATTTGCTAGGCTAAATCCTAGAACATCCATAATTTGATCAATTAATTGTTTTGCTGGTTGGTCGCCGCTAGCAACTGCTTCAAAAATATCTTTTGTTGTTAATTCGCCATTTTCTTTCCATTTCGCTTCAAGTAATGGTGCTTTTCCAAGATTAATCCACTCTTTCGCTTGGCGAACAATCCCTGTTGCAGAAGCAACCGTTTCTAAACATCCACTTCTTCCACAATTACAAGGTGCACCATTTTCTTGGACTACTGTAATATGACCGATTTCGCCACCTGTGCCATTCGCACCACTAATTATTTTTCTATTTGATATGATACCACCGCCTACACCAGTACCCAATGTTACAGCAAGCATATTATGCACTTGGTTCCCTGAACCTTTCCAGTTCTCTCCTAATGCAGCTATATTTGCATCATTATCAATAAAAACGGGAAGTTCTGATAACTCCTCTAAAATGTCCTTTAAAGGAAAGTTCCTCCACCCGATATTAACGGCGATGGCAATGGAACCTGTTTCAGGCTCGATAAAGCCAGGTGCTCCTACGCCCATCCCAATACATCTATCTTTACTAATCTTTAAATCTTGTAACTTTTCTTTAATAGCATTCCAAATATGTCTAGGTACATTTTCACCTGCATTACTTAGTATAGTTGGAATTTCCCATTTTGTGATCATTTCCCCTTTTGTCGATATAAGTGCGATCTTTACGGTTGTTCCACCAATATCAACACCAATTAATACATCCTTTGTCAAATTGTTTAGCCTCCTCTACTCTCTATATCTATCTCTTGTTTTAAAATGGAAATTGCCTGCATAAATTGTTCCTTTGAAATGGCTTTTGTGTTATAGAGTTCTCTAATTTCGATTTCCATCATTTCTAAATCTGCAAGACGATCACCTATATAGATGATCGTCCCAAATTGTTTCAATAATTGTCTCACATCATAAACACTTTTCATCACTATCACCTAAAACATTATACCAGAACAAATTCTAAATGAAAATAAAAAACATAGCTCATTTATAGTCGATCTGGATCCTTAGGATGTAGAAAAGATGGGCGTGAATGATTATGTGGAACAGGTCTTCTTATTAAAACATTGAGAAATGCTTGTAAATTAAACGGGATGAATGGCCAAAAATAGCCAACATAGAAGGTCTTCAAATGAATCAAATATAAGAGATAACAAGTAATCGAAATAACAAACCCTTTCACTCCAAAAATAGCAGTAATGATTAATAAGAATATTCGAATAATCCGGTTCGCTAAACTGAACTCATAACTAGGTGTAGCGAACGTTCCCATTACCGCAATGGCTAAATATAAAATTACTTCATTAGAAAATAGTCCGACTTCTACTGCAATTTGTCCGATTAAAATAGCCGAAACGAGCCCTAAGGCTGTCGCTAAAGAAGATGGAACATGAATTGCAGCCATTCTTAATACATCTACCCCAACTTCAGCAAGAATAAACTGATAAATAAGCGGAATTAACCCAATTTCCTTTGGACCAATAAAATGAAGCATCTCTGGTAATAAATTTGTCGTTGTCGAGACTAAATAATAAAAGGGTAAAATAAATAAAGAAGCAAATACTGCTAGAAAACGAACTAATCGCAAATATACCCCTATAAATGGTTTTTGTCTGTATTCTTCAGCATGCTGTAAATGATGCCAAAAAGTGGCAGGTGTTATCATAACACTTGGTGAGCCATCTACGATAATCAAGATATGACCTTCATATAGGTGAGCCGCTGCTGTGTCTGGTCGCTCTGTATAACGTATTGTTGGATACGGATTCCATGTCTTACCACTTAAATATTCTTCTATCGTTTTTTCCGCCATTGGCAAACCGTCTGTATCGATTTTTTCAAGATGGGCTTTTAATGCTTCCACCTTTTTTTCATCTGCTATATCTGCCAAATAACAAATACAAATATCCGTTTTTGATCTTCTCCCTATAGAAGTATACTCCATTCTAAGGGATCGGTCTCTTACTTTTCGCCTTGTTAGAGCAGTGTTGAATATAATCGTCTCAACAAATCCATCCCTCGAACCTCTAACCACACGTTCAAGATCTGGTTCAGAAGGGCTTCTTACCGGGTAGGTTCTGGCATCAATCAAAATAATCTTATCTAATCCCTCCACCACTAATGCGGATGGTCCCCCGAGTACAAGGTTAGCTGTTTTATTTAAATCTGTCTCTGTATCGATTTCCACATATGGTATAAATCGTTGCATAAGCTGTTCAAGGGGATTTTCCTCTAGTTCCTCTTCATCTAAAAGCGCCAAAAATTTCATTAAATAATGAAGCATTTCATCTTTGATCAATCCATCGATTAAAAAAAGAGACATTCTCCTGCCTGCATAATGTAAATTAAGTTGAATTAAATCAAAACTCTTATCGACCGCCAAATAATCATGTATATATTGAATGTTTTCATCATAATCATGTGATAAATGCTTTTCTTTCTCCATGCTTAACACCTGCTTCTAACGATTTTCCATTAGTTTACGCAGCAAAGTTAAAAAAATGCAGGTTTGAAGAAATCCGTCAGTGGGACAAGCATAAATAACTAAATTATGAAATAGGGAGATTTAAAATGAGAGGAATCTATATTCAAGGAGCCACTGTAATCTTAATGATCATTCTACTCTTACTATCCACAGTGTTAAACCCAACTAGTGAGGAGACGATTAAATTTTTCCCATTAGATCCTTCAGTTGAATTTACTTCTGCTGACACTCACTTATCACTAGTAGAGCAGACAGGGAATGACCAGTATCTCATGAAGTGGGAAACAGAGAGTCAATTAAGTAAACCTGCCTACTTAAGACAGGATGTTTCACTATTATATATGGATGGAAAATTAAAAGGTGTCAAAGGGTTATGGAAACAGGAAGAACAAAACATTGTTCTACAACTAGAATTTGAAGAAAGTGATAGCACTCATTTTGAAGCAGTTACTTTTCATTATGGGGAAATTCATAACGACAAGGACAATGATATTAAGAGTGTTCAAAAAATGACTAGTGATTCGTTATATGTAGTCGATTCTCCTCATTCCTTATTAGAATCCTTTCGGGATCCAGAATCTAAGGAACAGAAAGAATGGAAGGAAACATTGGACCATACGAAAAATCAACATCTAGATTACATGTGGCGTAATTGGATAAAAGAGGCAGCAATCAATACTGATAATTATTATTTTGTGCCTCTTACATCCATTGTTGATTATGCGACAAAACCATTGACTGGGTTGACGCAAGACGAAACCGATAGAGTCATTGGTCAGCTATGGGAAGGCTTATATAAAAATTATATCCTACCAATTGCCAATGCTGAGAAAATCACCAACCATACCATGCCGTTAATCCTAATCGATAAAAATAATGATCATCTAATCGTTTTGTTTCGCAATGATCAGAATCAATTAGAAAAATTGATTCAACAAATATAAGACAGTCTATTTTCAAATGGTTTCCTTTTGAAGCTGCTCATAGAACTGTTGATAGTCCTGATTGTTTGGTGCTAATTCTACCGCTTTTTTTAATAAATCTAACGCTTCTTCTCGTCTGTTCTCTTCATGATATAATAACGCAAGATTATAAAGGGCTTCATGATATTCTGGTTTGATTTCAATTGTTCTCTCCAAATCAGTGATTGCCTCTTGATTTTTGTTTAAAAAGATACTCGCATAGGAGCGATTAAAGCGAAGCTCTGCTTCAAGCTTGTCTGCGTAAGGCATTGCTTTTGTTAGCACCTCATAGGTTTTCTCATATTGTTCTTGTTCTAGAAGCATATGAGAATGGATAACCTGGAGTGTTTCATCAAATTGAACTTCCTCATTGGCGTTTCCATAAAACCATATTCCCCCACTCACTAATAGAAGTAGTAGAAGGGCAGCCGTTTGCCAAAGTATTTTGGATCGTTGTTTAAACATGACAACAGCAGCACCAATAGCTCCACCTATTAACCCACCAATATGTGCACCGTTATCAATTTGTGGCATACTAAATCCAAAAATAATATTGATAATAATCACAATAATGATATTCCAGCCCATTGTTCGGAAAAATGCTTTAGGATACTGGGAGCCAAAGAATAATAACGCTCCAAATAATCCAAAAATTGCACCTGATGCCCCTGCTGCAATCGATGGATTAAGGGCAAAACTGGCTAATCCTCCAACAATACCTGCAATAAAATAGATGATAAGGAACCGAGTGCCCCCATAGATTCTTTCCACTAGTGTGCCGATATAATATAAGGCAATCATGTTGAGTAGGATATGGGCGATTCCAATATGAAGGAACATGGAGCTAATCAATCTCCACCATTCTCCATCGATTATCGCAACATTATACTTGGCACCAAATTCGATCAAATTTTTTGTTGAGGTAGATCCCCCATTGAATTCAAGAAGTATATACATCACAATATTGATAGCAAGTAATAGATAGGTCCAGAATGGTTTCCCTTGCTTAAATAGCTGCTGTAGCTGTTGCTGTTGTTTAGTGTGTTCGAAAAGAATGTTTTGTTTTAAATTTACATTTCTTTGTTCAAGTTCCATCAGGTCTTCAGATACATCTGTTTGAAATGACAAAGCTAAATCGAGCGCTCTAATTAATCTTTCTATCTCCTCTTCTTTACTGTCTATATCTAGCATATACACGGACGACTTCATCCGGTTTGATGATGTTACCTTTAGTTCTTCCCAGCTATCCACTGGTTGGTAATCTACCACATAAACATGATGAAAATGAATATTTTTCTTCCAAATTGTTGTTGCTTGATGTTTGGTGTAACTATTTTCAAGATGTTTATTGAATGAAAGGAGCTCTCGCTTCCAGTCCATTTGGTTCATAGAGATATGTACAACATCTTTTTTGTTCTTCCGTTTTCTCTCTAATAAATATTCTGTTTGCTCTTTGTTAATGGAAATTAAATCGAAATTTTCTTTTTGTATGAGCTGTAGCACCATACTATTTTGAAGAAATTCGTTCTTTAAAAACAAATTTGATCACCAACCTTTACATTACTATATTATACCACAAGGGGCTATATACAGTAACATATGTGGTGATCAAATGACTTATCGTGAAAACATCGACTTCATTAGCTTTTCTCTGACATATGGGGTATTCATTGCTAATTTAACCGTTTGCCTTCGCAAAAATGGGATATTACTTGCGAGATTGATGAAAAAGCTTCTAAAACGATATACTACCGCAACAACGGAAAAGAGGATTATCACAGTTCTCCACCATTTCAAAATTGAACAACTCCTTGCATCATTGTATATCTGTAGGTTAACCTCTTTTCTTGTTTTTATGTACATTTTATAACAGCGGATTCCGTTATGAGATAATCTATTGGAATATCATGCGATTCTGCTTCTATTCTTTCCAACACTTGCACCTTTGCAGCGAGTGCTATTTTTAGTCCTTGATATCCTTTTAAATAGCGATCAAAGAAGCCACCACCATATCCAATGCGATTTCCTTCCCGATCAAACGCTATTCCCGGAACTATTATAAGGTCTAACTCTTCTTTTGACACGCCTTCTGTTATTTCTGGATTAGGCTCATATAAGTCTAAGTAGGTATTTTCTAATTGATCAAAGGCTGTACACTTGTAAAATTCCATCGAAAAATCGGTTGGATTACATTTAGGCAGTGCTATTTGTTTTTTCTGTTTCCATGCATGCTTGATGATCGATGTAGTATTCCATTCCATTCCTCTAGAAATAGTTAAGCCAACCTTTCGAGCTTGCTTCCAATGATCAAAGGAGTATAACATATCCTGGATACTCTTGTTAACCTTTTCCTTATGCGTGTAATTAGCCAACAGGGTTGAGATCATTCTTCTTTGCTCTTCTTTTCGAGACATTATTTTTCCTTTCTAGTAAGATGAAAAAACTCCTGCTGTCTACCAGCAAGAGTCCCCTAACATCATTATTTTGTTTCACGGTGTAACGTATGTCTTTTCAAACGTGGGCTATATTTTTTAAGCTCCAAGCGTTCTGGATGTTTACGTTTATTTTTAGTCGTAATATAATTACGGTCACCAGTTTCAGTACAAGCTAATGTAATATTAACGCGCATGGTTTTCCCTCCAAACATATTGCTCTAATCACTTATTATCGATTTACTACCTGATAATAATAGCAAAAAGTTAAAACAATTTCAAGTATATGTTTCAAACTCTTATCACTTATGGTATAACTATTAGTAGAGAGAATCATTGTTTAGGGGGGAAACTATGCTTTATGTCTTAATTAGTCTTATCATAATTGGCGTCATTTTATGGATATTGTCTTTTTTTATGCATGATCGCTTTAAACAGATTGAAGATCAGCTTGAGCAATTCTCCATTTCTTCGTTGCAAGAGACCTATCAGTTGAAGAAAAAAATAAGTATATTAGAAGAAGAACTTTTAATGGATGATGATATATTGGAACATTCCATGGATTCCAATGAATCCACAATGAATAACAAAATAGCTAATTTATATGTAAATGGATATGATATCCCATCCATTTCTCGTGAACTAAATATAAGTGAATTTGATGTTAGATCAGTAATTAATCAACTTTAATGGTGTGAATGAGGGATAAGAATGAAGCAAATGGTTAGAGCATTTTCGACAGGCCTTTTGACTGCCTCCATCATAATTGGTGTGGTTTTCCTTATTGAGGGTTTACCAAAAGACCAACCAGCAGAAGATGTTGCAGCAAGTGAGCGAATAGCAAGGCTTGAAGCAGAAGGCTATTATGTATACAAAGAAGATATGGAAGATCAAGTCACTCAATTAGAAGAAGAAATAGACCAGCTAGAGAATCAACAAGACACATTAGAAAGTGATGCGAAGGAAGAAACAGAAACGGAAGTGACTACTCATTCATTTTCTGTTGAACCAGGAATGACAGTACCAGACATTGTAGACGAACTCCTTGAGCTAGAACTAATTGAATCAGAAGACGAATTTATTACATACTTACAAGAAAATGAATTAACGACACGCCTACAAGTAGGCGAATTCGAGTTAAGTGATCAAATGACTGCTGAAGAAATAGCCGATCATTTAACTGGAACAGAAGAGGAGGAGTAAACCGCTAAGGTACTCCTCCTTTTCAACGTTATTCGTTTAAGTCTGCTGACTCCCCTTTTACTAAATACATAACATCTTCCCCGATATTAGTAGCATGATCCCCAATTCGTTCCACATAACGACCACTAAAAGCCATTTGCATAATATGCTGTATCTTCTGTGGATTGGTCGCTGTCTCCTCTAATAATTCCCTTAGCATCGTGGAATACATATTATCAATTACGTCATCCATTTCTGATAATTTTCTTGCTAAAGTAATGTCTTCATTCTCATAAGCTATGATTGAAATATCAATCATTTTAATCGCAATTTCTTTCATTTCCTTTACTGAATCATGAATTTTAATTCCATGATCTTTCCCTAAATGGATGGTAGACTTTGCGATATTCTTTGCATTATCAGCCATTCTTTCTAAATCAGATGAAATACGCAATGCTACGACAAGTCTTCTTAGATCTGTTGCTACTGGTTGCTGCCTAGCAATAAGAAGAATTGCTGTTTCATTAATTTCGAAATCTAGCTTATCTAATTCTTTATCCTTTTCGATCACTGCAAGGGCTCGATCCACATCACTTTGATATAGCACCTCCACTGCGTCTGTCAGTTGTGTTTGTGTCATTTTTGCAAATCGAACAATAAGAGATTCTACCTGTTTTAATTTATCTTCAAAATTCTCTCTACCTACCATACTGCACTCCCTCTCTCTTTTTTTCTCGTTATATCCTTATGCTTTTGTGAAGCGTTTTATTTTTCGTGTAAAGAAAATACGGCGTCAGAAGAGCCGTATCGTCTTCGAGCCACTTCTTGTGACAGTGATAAAATTCTGATGAGCTAAAAAAGAGTCATTGGCAATAATACCTGCCAATGATCATTTTTCTTTATTAACCAAAACGACCCGTGATGTAGTCTTCTGTTCGTTTGTCTTTTGGATTGGAAAACAACTGATCTGTATCGGAAAACTCTACTAATTCTCCATTCAACATAAATGCTGTTTTATCAGAAATTCTGGCAGCTTGCTGCATATTATGTGTGACAATCACAATCGTATAATCATTCTTCAATTCTTTAATTAATTCTTCAATTTTTAAAGTAGAAATTGGGTCTAACGCAGATGTAGGCTCATCCATTAGAATCACGTCAGGCTCAATTGCTAAACAACGAGCAATGCAAATTCTTTGTTGCTGTCCACCAGATAACCCGTACGCATTCTGATTAAGTCGATCCTTTACTTCGTCCCAAATTGCCGCACCGCGAAGGCTTTTCTCTACAATTTCATCTAATACTTTTTTCTTTTTAATTCCATGGATCTTTGGACCATAAGCAACATTTTCATAAATGGATTTCGGAAATGGATTCGGTTTTTGAAAGACCATTCCTACATGTGTTCTTAGCTCTTCTACTAATTGCTTTTTAGCAAATATTTCTTGATTATTATATTTAATACTTCCAGAAGTATGAACAGAAGGAATGGTTTCAATCATTCTGTTTAACGTTTTTAGTAGTGTCGATTTCCCACAACCTGAAGGTCCGATCACTGCAGTAATTTCATTTCTTGGAATTTCCATATTTATTTGATGAATCGCTTGATCATTTCCATACCATAAATTAAAATCCTCGATGGAAAAGACATGCTTACTTAATGTGTTAGTTGTCATCTAAACCCCTCTTTTTCTTAAAATCTATTTTGAAATTTATTTCGGATCCAAACGGCAATTGCATTCATGCATAGTAAGATGATAAGCAACACGATAATCCCAGCTGCCGCAACATATTGCCATTCTTCTTGTGGACGCGAAGTCCAACTCCAAATTTGAATCGGCATAACGGTATATTTAGAGAAAAATGAATCTGGAATCGTATAGATTGCGGCTGCAGCTCCCACGATTATTAATGGAGCAGTCTCACCAATCGCTCTGGATAATGCAAGAATGGATCCAGTTAAAATTCCCGGGATTGAAGCAGGCAGTACTATACGCCATATCGTTTGCCACTTAGTTGCCCCCATTCCTATGGAGGCCTCTCTTAATTCCTTCGGTACGGAACGAATTGCTTCCTGTGAAGCTACTACAATAACAGGTAGAACTAAGAGGCTCATCGTTAATGCGCCAGCTATTAACGAATAACCTAGTTCTAATATATAAACAAAGAAGGTTAAACCAAGTAAACCAAATACGATCGATGGTACACCTGCTAAATTTTGTACATTGACTTGAATAAACCGAGTAAAACGATTCTGCTTGGCATATTCCTCTAGATACAATGCGGTTGATACACCAAGTATAATCGAGACCGGCGCGGTTATAGAGATCAAAAAGATCGATCCCATTAACCCTGCAAAGATTCCAGCTTCTTCAATGTATGGTGCTGGGTAATTTCGCAGGAAATCTATAGATAAATAGTCAATTCCTTGACTTAATATTCGATAAATGAGTAAAGCTAAAAAAATTAACGCAATGGAAGTTGCTGCAATAAATAAGCTTTTAAAAGCTTTATTTCTTACTACTCTACCTTTAATTTGTGCGGAATTCACTTTTGTTGACATTAATAATCCTCCTTAAATCTTCTCGAAATATACTGTGACAGGATATTCATTAATAAGGTGAAAATAAATAACGTAAACCCTACAGCATAAATACTAAGATAAATATTCGATTGATAGGAGGTATCTCCTGTTGCCCCTTGCACAATAAAGGCAGTTAATGTTTGAATCGATTGCCTCGGATCAAAGGTCATGTTAGGCGTTGCACCCGCAGCAATGGTTACAATCATCGTCTCACCAATAGCTCGAGATATCGCTAGTACAACGGATGCTATAATACCGGATAAAGCCGCTGGTAGAACGACCTTCATAGCAACCTCAAATCTCGTGGCACCTAACCCCAAAGCACCTTCTCTCAGTGATTTCGGTACTGCGCTCATCGCATCCTCAGATAAGGAAGCAATCATCGGGATAATCATAATCCCTACTACAATTCCGGCACTTAATGCATTAAATATTTTCATATCAGTGAAAACAGAGCCTAATAAAGGCGATACAAATGTTAAAGCGAAAAAGCCATAGACAACTGTTGGAATACCAGCTAAGATTTCCAGGATTGGCTTAATAATTTTTCTTGTTCTATCACTTGCATATTCACTTAAATAAATCGATGCTGCAAGTCCAATAGGTAATGCTACACATATAGCTATAGCTGTAATTAAAAGTGTTCCAATAATGAGTGGTGCTACCCCAAATCGATCGGTCCATGGTGACCATTCACTTCCTAAATAAAAATCAACCAAGGACACATTAGAGAAAAAGGTAATGGATTCTCGTAATAAGGTGAAGAGAATTCCTATTGTTGTAATGACAGATATGATTGCACATAACAACAAAAAATATGGAATACCTTTTTCAAAATAATTACCGATATTCTTTTTTTGTTTATTTTTCTTTATCATGTCTTGAACGGAATAACTTTGTTCTGCTTTCTTGTTCACATGAATTCCCCTTTTCTTAAAAACCACACAAAGATTATGGGACAGCCCACAAGTCATTTACTTGTGAACCTGTCCCTTTGATATACTAGCCTTTTTCAATTCTTACTCTGCTGCTAATTCTTCGATCTCTGTTAATTGCTCTTGGTACTTTTCATCTGGAAGTGCAACATAGCCTACTTCCTCAGCAGCTGCACCAGCATTTTCGATTGAGAATTTCACAAAATCAAGCACTTGTGGCTTTTCTTTCATGTAATCCACATTTACGTATGTGAACAATGGTCGAGAAAGTGGTGAGTAAGAACCATCTTGAATTGTATCACCTGTTGGCTTTACAGGATTTCCATCACCATTGTCAATTCCAAGTACCTTTAATGTATCTTGATTTTCTGCATAATAAGCATAACCGAAGTAACCAATTGCGTATGGATCACTCTGAATACCAGTTACTAATGTGTTGTCATCTTCAGATAGTGTGACATTTTCACCTTCACGCATAGGATTTTCTTCTAGGATTACTTCATTGAAATAATCAAACGTTCCGGAATCGTGTCCTGGGCTATAAATAACAATATCCTCTTCTGGCCATTCTGGGTTAATGTCAGACCATTTCGTTGCTCCACCATCCGCTAGGAAGATTTGTTTTAATTGATCAATTGTTAAGTTTTCAACAAAATCATTTTCTTGACTTACCACTACAGATAAACCGTCATAAGCTAATTCAATTTCATGTAAGGTAATGCCATTTTCTTCAGCAGTGGCTTTTTCTTCATCTTTAATTGGACGAGAAGCATTACTTAAATCAATTTCACCAACAGTAGATTTTTCAAATCCACCACCAGAACCGGATGAATTAAGTGCTGTTTCTACTTCTGGATTTTCTTGATTATATTCGTACGTTAAATATTCCATGATCGGTAAAACGGTTGAAGAACCATCAATATTGACTGGTCCAGAAACCTCTCCATCTTCTGAGCCTTCGTCACCAGATCCTTCGCCATTTTCTGATGCATTTGCTTCATTATTTTCATCTGAGCCCGCATCATCTGGAGCATTTCCACAAGCAGCTAACAAACCTACTGTTAATAGAGTGACAGCTACCAACATCATTAACTTCCATTTACTCATTGTTTTTCCCCCTACAATTGTTTTTATAAAAGCTATGATCTTGCTTCTACTACATAGTAACGCAAAACTATTAATTCACTATTAAGCAATTGTAAAGACTATGTAAATTCGACAGATTATGTGGTAATTTTCATAGAAAAAAGCATATAGCCGAGGCTATATGCTTTGTATCATTATATTTATTCTTCTTCGTTGTCTTCGTCAGCAGATTTTCCTTCATAATATGCTTCAATAATACGTTTCCCTATCTTATGATTAATTTCATATTGACCAGCACCTGTACCGTTTTTTGGTACGATTACGGCAAAAGCTACCTCTGGGTTCTCTTCGGGACTATAGCCAACAAGAGATAAATTCTCTGTATTTGCGACTAACTCTCCATCCTTGTATTGAGGATTTTCTGCAGTACCTGTTTTTCCCGCAACTTCATAGGGAACATCCTTCCACAGTCTTTGTGCAGTTCCCTGTGTAAATACTAGACGGAAGCCTTCCTGAACACGTTCAATATATTTGTCATCCATCTCAATACGATTTATTACCTCAGGCTCCATCGTCTTCAAGACAGAGCCTAATTTTCCATCTTCTGTTGATGGCTCTCTGATTTCTTTTACGAGATGTGGTTTAATTCGGTATCCACCATTCGCAATCGTAGAAACATATTGTGCTAATTGCATGGTTGTATAGGTATCAAATTGCCCAAACGACAAGTCGAGGAAATTACCTGGTAATCCATTCGATCCCGTAACACCTGTTGCTTCAAACGGCATATCAATCCCTGTCTCGACACCTAAACCAAACTGTTTAAAATAATTCCTCAACTCTCCAAACGCGCCATAATCAAAATTGTACAGTGGTTCATTATATCGATACGTTGCACCTGCCATTTTGATTGCGATTCTCATCATATAAACGTTGGAGGATTGTTCTAGTGCGTACAAATCAGAAATATTATCTCCAAGATTTTTCCATGAACTTTTCTCTTTTGTTCCTTTTATCTTTATTACCCCATCATCTAATCTTGTTCCGATATCTATCACACCACTCTGATAGCCTGCCAGCATCGTAGCTCCCTTAATAGCAGAACCAGGAGCATGGGCATCATAAATTGTACGGTAAGCATTATTTACATATTCTTTATTTTCACGATCATATCTTATAGCTGACATTGCAAGGATCTCACCTGTCTGTGGATTCATCACAACTGCCATTGCATCTTCTAAATAACCATTATTATTAACCGGATGGTTAATAGCCGTTCGTAGCTCTTCTTCGACGATCTTATCCACCTGTTGTTGAAGCTCCATATCTACTGTTAATATAAGATCCTTGCCTCGTTGTCCTTCGACAACGACTTCTGAGCCGACTACTTCTCCGTCATTATTCGTGGTGTATTGGACTTTTTCTTTTCTTCCTCTTAGTACATGCTCATATTGCTGTTCTAATCCACTCGTTCCGACACGATCATTCCAGGTGTAGCCATTAGCTAAATAGTAATCACTATTCTCTCTCGGTATCCCTTCTTCTGATGACGTGATACTTCCGATAAATGCACTTAATGTTCCTTCATAGTTATTATCACGTTCCCAATCAATGGTTGCATCAATATTTGGAAGATCATGCAGATGTTCTGCAACTTTTGCATATTCTTCATCTGTTATCCCCTCGTTTACGACAATATGTGGGGATAACTCATGTGCTTGATCCAATTCCTTTTTAATTGCAATAATATTTAATAACTCAGGAGTCCAGTCGACTGTGGCAAGATCATCTGCTGTAATGGCATTCAATTCAGCCTGATACTTGTCTCCACCTTCTAGCTCCTTTTCTTTTTCCGTTAAGCGGTCTGCGACTTCTTCTGTATTTTGAATATACCAGTATTCTTTTTTGTCTCGTTCTGTTATTTCTTCTTTTAGTTCTTCTTGATCTTTAATGATCGTAATATATTCTGCTAAATCTTCCGCTAGCTTTAGTCTCTCATCTGCTGTTTGACCATGCTTGGGTGGTGTATACGTAATGGATTTGACTGGATTATTATCCAGTATCAAGTTATGGTTTCGATCATACATCAACCCACGTGGCACAGGTTTTTCAGAAGGAGTGTTTTCTGTTTGATCAATTTCTCGTTGCGCTTCTTCCCCGTTTAAAATTTGCACAACCCCAAGCTGGACAATTAATAAGGAAAAAATCAGGAAAACACTAACGAATAAAATATTTAAACGTAGTGGTAGCTGTGATCGCTTTTTTTTCACTTTTTTCTTTTTTTGCCTAAAGTTTAAGTATTTGCCCATATCCTTCCCCCTCTACTATTTTATCCTGACAAATGCATACTTACTTATTATAGCATGGAAGAAGAATTGGGAAAATTAAATTGATGTTTTTCTGATAAAGAAATAGGAAAGGAAATTACCACCGCCAAAAACAAGCATTAATACTGGAATAATGAGGATTGGATCTAATAAGGAGACACTAGCAATAAAGACAATGATTGCAAGCACCCTTCCGATATTAATGAACACCTCACGAATAATAATATATTCTACTCTCCAATTCCCAGCATTTTTAGATTTTCCGATTATATCGTACGTGAGAGAAACAAATGGGACATTAAATAATGGAAAACTGATCCCTATGATGACGCCATAGAGAAGAATGGTGACATAGCTGGTTGGGAACACAAAAAGTAACACGGCTAAATATAAAGCTAGACCACCATAGAAAATGGCTGCTTTTCTTTTTTTGCTGCTAACCATCTTTGAGACAAAGTAATAGCTAATAAAGGAACAAAGAGAGATCAAAAAATTGAAAAGACCAAGCGAAAGCTCACTATTTGTTTCAATATACACCCAAATTGTAATAATAAAAATAAACAATCCTTCTCTTGATCCCTGTGTAAGATGGGCGAATAGCACACTACGCCAATTCGTATTATGCTTCCTTTCTTTGAAAACCTCACGGATAAAGAAACGACCTGTTGCTTTTCTTTTCTTTAGATAAAACGAACAAACAATCGCTAAAAAGAAAAGAAAAAAAGATAAAAAGAAAATCGTGCTATATCCCTTGAAATTATCCATCAGTGTGATGATATAGCCAGCAAGTAAGGGTCCGACCATTCCACCAAAGGATTGTAAGGATCCAAGTATCCCATTAAATAAGTCTCGTGTTTCTGGTTCTGTTACCTCGAAGGTTAACACATTGTAAGCTAACCAATAGAAGCCATAGCCAATTCCTAATATAGCGCCAAGCATATAAGTATAATTAACGGCTTTTTCTCCTAGAAGGAGTACCACCATGTAAAAAATGGACAAAAAGATTACACCTATTCGAATAATCAGTGTCCGATCTACATGCTTCACACACTTGCCAGCGACAAAAAAGGAGATTGGTTGTAGCAAATAAATAAAAAGGTTATAGGTGGCAATATCCATATAGTCTCCTGATTGCTTCCATAAGAACACATTGACAAATGTGTTGGAGATAAAAGTGGAAAGTGCGTATAAACCACCGATAATCAGTAATATCTTTAAATCTCTACTTACTGGTATGGAAGGTTTTTTACTTGGAAATAACTGCATTTTCTTACACCTCATTTAAAGCCTATAATCTATAGTCTTTTCCAGTTTAAATGAGATATACGAAAATAAAGTTAGAAACCGATCAAGGGGTGAAGAAGTAATTTTGCGCCTATTAGAAAAACTCGCATTCGAGCTATTTTCGTTAGCTTTTCTAATACTCTGAATTTCAAAATTTATGCTTCGTCGCTTTACTTCCTGTAAAAAATTTGCAAGCAAAAAAGAAGTGCTACGATGAGCACTTCTTTTCCTTTTTTTATTTTGCTTCATTATATAAGCTTGCAACTTTATCCCAATCTACTACATTCCAGAACGCTGCAATGTAATCAGGACGTTTATTTTGATATTTTAGGTAATAAGCATGTTCCCATACATCAAGACCTAGAATTGGTGTTTTCCCTTCAGAAATAGGAGTATCTTGATTTGGTGTACTTGTAATAGCTAAGTTACCATTGTCAACTACTAGCCAAGCCCAGCCTGAGCCGAATCGTCCAGCTGCAGCATTTGCAAATTCCTCTTTGAACTTGTCAAAGCTACCAAATGCTTCGTTAATTTTGTCAGCTAATTCCCCAGTTGGCTCACCACCACCATTTGCTGATAGCAATGTCCAGAATAAACTGTGGTTGGCATGTCCGCCACCATTATTACGAACTGCTGTACGAATATTTTCAGGTACTGCATCAAGATTTGCTAAAATGTCCTCGATTGATTTATTTGCTAAATCATCATGACCTTCTAGTGCAGCGTTTAATTTCGTAACATAAGTGTTGTGATGTTTAGTGTGATGAATGTTCATTGTTTCCTTATCAATATGTGGCTCGAGTGCATCATATGCATAAGGTAAATCTGGTAAAGTAAAATTTGCCATGTTTATTCCTCCTATTTTTTAGTTTGAAGGTTCCTAACCTCTCCAATTCAAATATTATCAAATAGTCAGAATAGATTGCAAATAATTAGCATTTATTCACTATAGTATGAAAGGTTTTCCATCAAGTGAAATTAATTTTATAATAAATAAAAAAACAAGCTTTAACGTTCGCTTGTTGAGAATGGTGGCTCGGGACGGAATCGAACCGCCGACACACGGATTTTCAGTCCGTTGCTCTACCGACTGAGCTACCGAGCCAATTTTTTTATTCTGTTTTTAGACACTGTCCTAGTTATGTATAAATGGCGGAGGAAGAGGGATTCGAACCCCCGCGGGCCGTGAAGCCCCTGTCGGTTTTCAAGACCGATCCCTTCAGCCGGACTTGGGTATTCCTCCGTGTAAAAATATGGTGGACCCTGCAGGATTCGAACCTGCGACCGATCGGTTATGAGCCGATAGCTCTAACCAACTGAGCTAAGGGTCCTTCTTCTCTAAATATATAATGATGGGGCGACCGGTGGGGATCGAACCCACGCATGTCGGAACCACAATCCGATGTGTTAACCACTTCACCACGACCGCCATCGTCTAAGAAATTGGTAGCGGCGGAGGGAATCGAACCCCCGACCTCACGGGTATGAACCGTACGCTCTAGCCAGCTGAGCTACACCGCCATGGCTCCACAGGTAGGATTCGAACCTACGACCGATCGGTTAACAGCCGATAGCTCTACCACTGAGCTACTGTGGATTAAAATTATGTATTTACTGAAGCGACATTTAATAATTTACCATATAAAAAATATAACGTCAATACTTTTTTTGAACTTTTTTATTTAAAGAAGAAGGATTTCGGGATAACAAGCATTTTTCTAAGCTTGTTACCCCGAAAAGATTAATTATGTTTGCCACCAAGCACTTCATCGGCAATGTTCACAGCATGGTCTCCTATTCGCTCTAAATTACTAATAATATCTGCAAATACAATTCCTGCTGCTCCTGTACAAACTCCCTCATTCAGACGAATAATATGCTTTTTACGGTATCTTCTTTCCATTTTATCAATTTCATTTTCTTTCTGTACAACGGATAAAGCAGCTTCCCTATCCATTTGCTCTAATGCTTTAATAGCTTCCTTTACCGTTATAATGGTTAGATCGAACATTTCATTTAAATCTATCATGCCTTGCTCTGTAATATCTACCTTATTCGACATTTTGTAATTAATCAACTCAATAATATTCTCATAATGATCACCTATGCGTTCAATATCCCGAACGGCATTAATTAATGCAGAGTGATCGGTCTTTTCTATGTCTGATAGGGTCGACCCCGACAATTGAACTAAATAGGCTGTGATTTCCCGGTCTAGATTATTTAACGCACCTTCCAATTGTTGCGCCATATCAGCATTTTTGCTATTTTTCGTATTTAAAAAGGAGCTTGTCTCTTCTAGTCCTCTTATTGCATATTCACCCATTCGAATGACTTCGAATTTAGCTTGGTCTAGTGCAACAGATGGCGATTGTTGAATAAAAATTGGATCTAAATGCTTTGCTTTATATTCGACTTCGGTATCTTTTCCTGGAATAATCTTTGTCACGATCAGAGCCAATAATCCGATAAATGGAAATTGAATAATAGTATTCAGCACATTAAAGATTCCATGTGCAAAAGCGATCGTCATGGCAGGATTCAGTTCTAATGCTGCCTGGATATGCTCCATCATAATCGTATAAAAATGAATAAATGTAATGACAATCGTTGCTCCAATTACATTAAAGATTACATGTGTTAATGCAGCACGTTTAGCCGCAATAGTTGCTCCAATCGATGCTAAAACTGCTGTAATCGTTGTCCCGATGTTATCACCAAATAGTACCGGTAAAGCAGCCTTTAATTGGATAGCATCCTCAAGCATCAAGCTTTGTAGTATTCCAATGGTTGCACTTGAGCTTTGAACAGCAATGGTAAACACAGTCCCAATGACAGCGCCAAGTATTGGATTATTAGACATACTTACGGTTAAATCGTGAAATGCTTGTAAATCTCGTAATGGTTTAAGTCCAGAGCTCATTAACTCTAAACCAAAAAACAAGGCACCAAATCCGAAAATGGTTAAACCAATATTGGTAATGCGTTTCTCTTTAAAGAAAAATAATAAAAATGCACCAATACCTAAAATCGGCAATGCATATGCGCCAATATCAAATCCTATAATAAATGCTGTAATCGTTGTCCCAATATTAGCACCCATAATTACACCAATGGATTGTCTTAATGTCATAAATCCTGCATTTACTAACCCAACCGTTAGGACGGTCGTTCCGGAGCTTGATTGAATCAACACAGTCACAATCATCCCGGCAAGTACACCCATAAACGGATTGCTTGTAAATTTATCAAGTATGGTACGTAATCTGTCACCAGCGGATTTTTGAAGCCCTTCCCCCATATATTTAATACCTAAAAGGAAAATACCTAAACCGCCAATAAATTCAAAAATCATAACTTGTACATTTAAATCCAACAGTTTTCATCCCTTCATAAAAGCAAATTCGTCGTTTTGTCCTTATGTATGCTCATCTCTTTGACATAGTAAGACATTTTTCGCAAAGCACATACGAATTTAATATTAAGTTTTCATGAATGATTTGTAAAGGTCTTTAATAAAAATTTACACTCTCTTAACAATTCATTCATATTATAACAATAATCCTATTTAATTAATATGAATTTTTTATTTTAAAATTAGCAACTATTGGATTTTCTAAAAAAATATAAATTTTAAAAACAAAAAAGCCTGAATTCTCAGACTTTTCCTTTTACTAATATTCTTGTACCATCTACAGACACCACCACAATTCGGGTATCTTTCTCCAGCCACTTCCCTTGTGTGACTGCACTATAGTCGTTTTCTCCGATACGGATGGTCCCTGTAGGCCTCATATCTGTAATAGCTTTTCCTTCCTTCCCTACTAATAATTTGTAGCTTTGATTAACACTTGAATATCCTGCTTCATCTGTTAATTGATCATAGAGTGTAATTTTCGTCCACATCTTCCGCTTCTTAAATACCTTAAGAAATAGTAAAGAAGCAGCTCCTCCTATAAAAACCCCTAATACAGCGTACAGTCCCGCTACCCAATTAGGTGCTGTCATCCCTACAGATATCACCATACAGACCAATCCTATGACAGCTAAAGTTCCATCATTCAGTATTTTGCCATCGATTACGATGAATAACATACCAATTAAATAAATAGCAATCATAATAAAAAACATACTAGGATCTAAAAAAGAAGAAAAATATACTGTAATAAAACCAAGGCCAAGAATGGCAAAAATCCCTTTTACATTGACTAATATTTCCCCAACTAGAAACAGGGTAGCTAAACCACAGATAACAAAACTTATCCAATCTGCATTAAAATCAAACATGACTACTCACCTCTCGGCTTTTCTTTATCTTATCAAATGATTCGAATGATTAGAACTGAATTGTATGCTCTTAATATAAAATACGATCCTACTAGGAAAAGGTTTCAATAATTTGCAAATTTGAATGTGTTACACTTCTCATTTACTAGGTTAACCTTTATAATGGAAGTTGGTACAGTAATTAGATTATTTACGTGGAAATATAAAGGAGCGATTTTATTTATGGCTTTAACACATCGTAAGGATACACGACCTGTGAAAATTGGCAACGTAATGGTAGGTGGAAAAAACGAGGTAGTCATTCAGTCTATGACTACAACCAAAACACATGACGTTGAAGCAACCGTTGAAGAAATAAAAAGACTAGAAGATGCAGGTTGTCAAATCGTTCGTGTAGCATGTCCTGATGAGCGTGCTGCCAATGCCATTCCAGAAATAAAAAAAAGAATTAACATCCCATTAGTGGTTGATATACATTTTAATTATAAGCTAGCTCTTAAAGCAATAGAAGGTGGAGCTGATAAGATTAGAATTAATCCAGGTAATATTGGGAAACGAGACAAAGTAGAGGCAGTTGTCAATGCGGCAAAAGCGAAAGGCATTCCGATTCGTATAGGTGTCAATGCAGGTTCATTAGAACGTCATATACTCGAAAAATACGGCTATCCTACTGCTGATGGTATGGTAGAAAGTGCATTACACCATATTAAAATATTAGAAGACCTAGATTTTCATGATATTGTTGTCTCACTCAAGGCTTCTGATGTAAGCCTAGCGATTGAAGCATACGAAAAGGCTGCAGAAGTAATCTCCTATCCACTTCACCTAGGTATTACTGAGTCAGGTACTTTATTTGCTGGGAGTATCAAAAGTGCAGCAGGAATGGGTGCCATTCTTAGTAAAGGAATCGGTAGTACGATGCGAATTTCGTTAAGTGCAGACCCCGTACAAGAGGTAAAAGTAGCAAGAGAATTGCTAAAAACATTTGGTCTTGCTTCCAATGCGGCAACACTAATTTCTTGTCCTACGTGTGGAAGAATAGAAATTGACCTAATCAAAATTGCCAATGAGGTGGAAGAATATATTTCCACGATTAAAGCACCAATTAAAGTTGCCGTGCTTGGCTGTGCTGTTAACGGTCCTGGTGAAGCAAGAGAAGCAGATATTGGTATTGCAGGTGCTCGAGGAGAAGGATTACTATTCCGTCATGGAGAAATCATTCGAAAAGTCCCTGAAGAAACAATGGTAGAGGAATTAAAGAAAGAAGTCGATAAAATTGCAGAAGAGTATTTTGAAAAACAAAAAACGGAAACACAGGAAGTATAAGTAAGCTAGCCCTTCAAAATGGGCTAGCTTTTTTCATTTAAAATAATGGTACAAATATCAAGGACAGTAACAAGGAAATAATGGAAATAACAATAGCACTATTTCCTAGTGTATCTGCTCCTTGTTTTTTGGAGATGAAGCCTAATACGATCCCCCCAATAGCCATTAGTAATGGCCAAACGAAGAATGAAGCGATCGATAAGATCAATCCAATCCATCCATAAACTGTATTCACATCTGTCTGCATACTAGTTCCTTGTTCTGTCTCAACAGCTCGGTTAAACTCGTTAGCTGTAAGTTCTTGCGAAGCTTCTGCCTCACGACTGTAGTCCTTGTTTGCAGCATATAGTTCATCCGTTTCAGCAAATTGCTTGGACTGTTTATCCACACCGTCAGTTCTATTTTGATCATCATGATTTGACATACTCAACCCTCCTCTTCATAAGTTAGAGGTACATTCTTTAGTATGTCTTTATTCCTTGATGATTTACTTGGTAATTTCTACGCTTTGGAAACAACACTTTTATGTACTTATTTAATTTTTGTTATGTAATAATTTACCGAATAAGTACACTTTTAACCAATTCTTGCATAAAATAAAATAATGATTTCATTTCTAGACAAAGGAGTGCCTAAATGAACGGATTTACTAAAAGGATGATTATGATGAAGCTTCAACAAGTAGACCCAAATACATTGTATGACTATGCTAAAATGTATAAACTAAATGTTACATTCGAACAAGCAACAGACATTGCTAATCACCTTAAACAGAATCAATATGATCCAACCAATGCATCAGATCGTGCCCGAATGTTGAAAAAGCTTGCTCAAATTACCGACCTTGAAACAGCAAAAAAATGCCAACAAATATTTCAAAAGTTGGCTAGTGAATATGGAATAAAAGATTTGTTTTAAATATAAAAGCTTGGGCGATCGCCCAAGCCTCTTTTATTGATTCATTATTTGATCTTGTAAATCAGGTACAAATGTACCATTCTTTAGCATTTCTATTTCGAATTTGTATGGTGGTTTTTTATTCTTTTTGTCCGTACCCACATACGGTGTTTCAAGAATTTTCGGTAAATGTTCCAGTTGTGGATGATGAACGATTTTGTTTAATACATCAAATCCTAAATAACCGAAACCGATATTTTGATGTCGGTCTTTTCTTGCACCTTGCTCGTTTTTACTATCATTCACATGGACAACCTTTAATCGATCCAAACCGATAATTTTATCAAATTCATTTAATACACCATCGAAATCCTCGACCACTTGATAGCCTGCATCATGGATATGACACGTATCTAAACAAATAGAGAGCTTTTCGTTATATTTGACCCCATCGATGATTTTAGCTAGCTCATCAAAGCTTCTTCCAATTTCGGACCCTTTTCCAGCCATCGTCTCAAGTGCAATTTGAACCTCTTGTTTGGGATCTAATACTTCATTTAATCCTTCGATAATTTTGGCAATTCCAACTTCAGGCCCTTCCCCAACATGTGCACCTGGATGAAGCACAATTTGTCTTGAACCGATTGCTTCTGTTCGTTCAATTTCGTTTCTTAAAAAATTGACCCCTAGCTCAAAGGTTTCTTTTTTGACAGCATTACCGATATTAATAATATAAGGAGCATGTACAACAATTTCTTCTATGCCATTTTCCTTCATATGATCTTGGGCTGCTTCAATATTTAATTCTTCAATCGGTTTTCTTCTAGTATTTTGTGGGGCACCTGTGTACACCATAAATACGTTTGCTCCGTACGATGTTGCTTCTTCGCTTGAAGCTAATAACATTTTCTTTCCACTCATTGAAACATGTGATCCTATCTTCACCATTTATTCTCCACCCTTTTTATTTCTTGAATTGATTGCGTTGAATTTTTCTCTTTGCTTTCTTTTGCTGTTGCTTCATTTTTTTCTTATAACCAGGCTTTACTTTATTTGGTTTTCTCACCTGTTGCCATGCTTTTTTTTCCACTTCATTTTCTTGCTTTTTTCTCGTCTGTCTGGCATTCCATGCTTTTGTTTCTTGCCATTCCCCTTTGACGATATCATAGAACGTATACTGAATTCCTTTTTTTTCCAATTTTTGAATAAGTCCCAAATCATCTTCTCGATAAAGGTTAATTGCCGTTCCTTCCATTCCTGCTCTAGCAGTTCTCCCTACTCTGTGAATATAAAAGCTCTCCTCTTTTGGAAGCTCTGCATTAATCACATGACTGACACCTTTAATGTCTATTCCTCGAGCTGCAAGATCTGTTGCCACAATATACTGGTACTTTAATTGCTGAATTTCTTTCAACACTCGTTTACGTTCTCTTTGGGATAATCCTCCATGGATTAAACCAACATCTAGTCCCTTTTCTTGTAATGAAGCTGCTAGCTCATCGGCTCGATCTTTTCCATTCGTGAAGATGATCGCAAGATATGGTTGAATTAGCTTAGAAATTTGCCATATTACTTGGGCTGGTTCACGATGCTTTAGGGCAACCATACGGTGCTCCATTTTCTCCGGAGCTAATCGATCATGGATTTGAATGAATTTTGGGGCATGTAAATATTTTTTTAAAAATGGCTGAAGCTTCTCTGGTATGGTGGCTGAGAATACCATTATTTGTATAGATGAATCAGCTCTCATTAATATCCGATCGATTTCCTCAATTAAGCCTAATTCCAGCATTAAATCTGTTTCATCTATTACGAAGGTGCTAGCTTGGAAAATATCCACTACTTCCTCTTGTATTAGATCTAATAATCTTCCTGGAGTTGCTACGATGATATGTGGCGGTTCTTTTAATTTATCGACCATTCGTTTCTTATCCGTTCCACCTATCAAAAGCTTCGCTCTCCACTCCGTCTCTTTATCAGCATAGTTGATCATTTTCTTCACTTCGTCGTAGATTTGGATCGCCAATTCTCTTGTAGGAGCGGTGAGCACTACTTGCGTATGATTATCATCCGTCAAATTATTAAACAGAGGAATAAGAAATGCATGCGTCTTTCCAGAGCCTGTCTCAGATTGTCCAATGATACTATTTCCTTTTAGAGCTTCTGGAATCACTTTTGCTTGAATCGGTGTTGGTTCATAAAAGCCGAGTTGATCTATTATGTGATCCATGGATTCCTTTAGCTGATACTGCTTAAATAAATGATTTTTCATTTTGATCTCCTTTTGCTTAACAAATCTTTGTCAATTGCTAAGAATACCTTTATAATAAAAGTATTGGACAATTTTCTATTCCATTATGTAATATTTTACTTGATCTATGCAAGAAAGTACAGAGGGGGAACCAGAATGGAAGTAATTAAAATCGCTCCACGTGGCTATTGCTATGGTGTTGTCGATGCAATGGTCATTGCGCAAAATGCAGTTAAGGATCCCAATCTACCTCGACCAATCTATATACTAGGTATGATTGTTCACAATTCACACGTAACCAATGCTTTTAAGGAGCAAGGTGTCTATACATTGGATGGTAAAAACCGTTCAGAGCTGCTTGATGATATCGAAGAAGGAACCGTCATATTCACTGCACATGGAGTCTCTCCAGAAGTAAAGAAAAAAGCAGAAGACAAGGGCTTAATGGTTCTTGATGCTACTTGTCCTGATGTAACTAGAACACATGATTTAATCCGTGAAAAAGTAAAAGAAAATTATGAAATTGTCTATATTGGCAAAAAAGGGCACCCAGAGCCTGAAGGTGCTATCGGAGTTGCACCGGATCATGTTCATTTGATCCAAACAGAAGCAGATGTTTCAGAGCTTGACTTATCGAGCTTTGATAAGATTCTTGTTACGAATCAAACCACCATGAGTCAATGGGATGTTTATGATGTCATGCAAAAGGTAAAAGAAAAATATCCGCAAACAGAAATGGAACAAGAGATCTGTATGGCTACCCAAGTACGACAAGAAGCCGTTGCCGAACAAGCGAAGGATGCTGACCTAACCTTAGTGGTAGGAGATCCTCGAAGTAATAACTCGAACCGTCTTGCACAGGTTTCGATCGAACTCGCCGGTACACAAGCATATCGGATAGCCGATGTTTCTGAAATTCAATTAGAATGGTTAGAGGGAGTTAAAAAAGTAGCTATAACTGCTGGTGCATCAACACCTACCCCTATAACAAAAGAAGTAATCAAGTTTATTGAACAATTTGATCCAAACAATTCGGACACATGGGATAAGGACTCAAAAGTAGACAAAAATAAAATATTGCCGAAGGTAAAAGCCAAGGCAAAATAAGAGAATCAGTTCCCACTGATTCTCTTTTTATTACAATCGTTAATAACATTTAAACGGTTCTGTTGAGATGGTGGATGTGATTATATTAACCGGTGCTGGTAATTCTTTTTGGTGGTGATCAAAATAGCACTTTACCCCATCTTTCATCACTCTTTCTACATGATGTCCTGGATCAATCAGACAAATACCTGCCTGCTCTGCATCCTGTGCATCATGGAAGCTTAAATCACCTGTAATATAGACATCTGCCCCCATTTTTATTGCATTTATAATATAGCCTTTCCCGCTACCTCCTAAGACAGCTACGCTCCTTACTATCTTATTTTCATCCCCGACAAAACGCACAAATGGAACATCTAAAGCATCCTTCACAAAAGAAAGATATTCCTTTAAGGTCATTTCCTTTTCCACTAAACCAATTCGTCCGAGTCCAAGCGTTTCCGTTGAATTATTTAAAGGAAATACATCATAGGCCATTTCCTCATATGGATGACTTTGTTTAGCCATCTCAATTATTTTACTTAACTGCTTTTCTTTTACAATCGTCTCTATTTTAATCTCTTCGACTTCTTCGATTTTTCCTTTCTTTCCTAAGAATGGATTGGTTCCTTCCAATGGCTTGAATGCACCCATTCCAGCTGTTTCAAAGGTGCAATGACTGTAATTACCTATATGACCTGCACCCTCCTTACCAATTGCTTCTTTTACCACATTTGCGTGACTTTTTGGGACATATACCATAAATTTATATAGTTTATCCGTTATGGAAGGTACAAGAACTTGACGATTTTTTAAACACAATTTATCTGCAAGCAGGTCATTTACCCCACCATTCACCATATCTAAATTCGTATGTGCAGCATAGACAGAAATATTGTTTTTTAATAGTTTCTGAATAATCCTTCCTTTTGAATCGTTCACATCAATTTGTTTTAGACCTTTAAATAATAAGGGATGATGGGCGATGATTAGCTGTACTTGATGCTCTATCGCCTCCTCTACTATCTCATCTGTTACATCAAGTGTAATTAGTAAATTTTGTACGCTCTGTTCTAAATCTCCCACTTGAAGTCCTACATTATCCCAAGATTCTGCATAATCCTTCGGAACCCATTTTTCGAATAATTGAATAATGGCTTTAACTGTTGTTTCCATCATCAACAACCTCCTCTATTAAACGAATCTCTTTTGTAAATTGTTGTATTTTTTCATTTGGAGTATGGGTTGCCTTACGCATCTCATTCAGAAGTATTTCTTTTTTATCTCTTTCCCTCCACCATTTTTCTTGAAAAATAGAATTATTTTCGTTTAATAAAAATGGCCCAAACATTAATTCTTTTTCTGTTATCCTCGGTGTGAAATGAACCTGTTCAGCAACTAAAATTTCATATATATAGCCATCTTCTTCGATAATCTCTTCTGCAATAAGGGCATATCGGTGCTGATACAACCATTTTCTAACAATATCGGCATCTAAGTTTGGTTGTAGTATAAGTCTTTTTACACCCGTTAACTTTGATTTCCCTTCCTCTAATATATTTTTGATTAATTTCCCACCCATTCCTGCAATCGTAATCTGTGATACCTCGCCTTCGTTTACCACTTCTAATCCATTTCCTTTACGGACATGTATTCTATTCTCCAACTGGTTGGTTGTTACCGTTTCAATCGCTCGAAGGTATGGACCTTGATTAATTTCTCCTGCAATGGCAATTGCAGTAGCATCTTGAAGACAAACATAGCATGGTAAGTAGGCATGGTCTGAACCAATGTCGGCAAATTTGATTGGTTTTACTAAGTATTTTGCTATTTTCTCTAATCTTTTTGACAGCATAACATGATAATTCCTTCCGTATAAGTGTAGAAAAAAGCCTTCTGTTATGAAAACAGAAAGCTTATTCTACGCTTTTATTGTTTTTGAGCAAGCCATTCAGCCAAGACTTGTGCTTCTTCGCTCGATACTAATCCTCCAGGCATTGCCGTACCTTCAATACCATTCATAATAATTTCATTGATTTCTTCCTCTGAATATTTACTTCCGATTTTCTGTAAGCTTGGTCCAGAGCCTTCCACACCCTCTAGGTCACCACCGTGACAGCCTATACAGTTTTGGGCAATAGCTTCAGGATCGAGGGCGACTTCTTCGCCACCACCATTAGCAATCTCTTCCTGTTGATTTAGTCCTTGTACCGATAAAATAACCATTGCTAGGATACCTAACACAGCAATCAATGCAAAAGGTATAACAGGATTTTTTTTCATTTTTAGTTCCTCCTTATGTAACATGTATTGCTTGTCTCATCGTTATGTATTAGAAATACAAATCCATATCTATTTTACTGTAAATTCTCATTTAAGCAAAGTGATTCTAATTAAATTTCGATAATTTGACTAAAAATATTCGAACCCGACGAAAATGCTGGCAATGATTACAACAAAAACACCTGCTGCTTGTAGAAAGAACTTGCCTTTTACCTTACCAAATAGAATCCATGTAATCCCATTTAAGTAAATCAATATTATCGTAATCCAATCTATGCCAATGTATATGTTTAAAAAAATGACGGTACTGTATAAGAAATTTATAAAGAAAATAAGGATAGAAAAGGTTTCTTTTAAATAAGTTTTTCTTGTAGTTAGACGAACAAAACTACCGCTTATACCTAATACTACTAAAACGCCTACAATTTGTAAAAAAAGAGAATCAGTCAGCTGAAAAATAAGCACAGGAAACAAGAACAATAATGCATTAAAAAAGTAAATCAATAAATAATATGGTGTCGACTGTTTGTTAGCAAGCTTTTCTCCTTCTCCTTCGGTATATAATGCAAGCAGGTAATCACAATAATGCTCTGGAAGCAATTGATGTGTCTTCCAGTAATTGATTTCCTTAATCACCGTTTCTTTTCTAGCTTCATCCATTAGATCATCCCCGAACAACGAAATTCTTTCTTTATTTATATCGGTCTTGTGTTAAGGAAATGAAGTCACTTTTATTAGAGCATAAACGGTGGTAAAAGCCAACTATTTACTTCCGTATAAAAAAGCTACCTTCTGCGTAAGTACACAGAAGGTCATTCAAATCCCCTACTCAAGGAAGTCTTTTAATCGCTTGCTACGACTAGGATGGCGAAGCTTTCGCAATGCTTTTGCTTCAATTTGACGGATACGTTCTCTTGTGACACCAAACACCTTTCCAACTTCTTCTAGTGTTCGAGTCCTTCCATCATCAAGTCCAAAGCGAAGGCGTAAAACATTCTCCTCTCGATCAGTTAACGTGTCTAATACATCTTCTAGTTGTTCTTTTAGTAATTCGTAAGCGGCATGATCGGATGGCGAGGTAGCTTCTTGATCTTCTATAAAGTCTCCAAGATGCGAATCGTCTTCTTCCCCAATTGGAGTCTCTAAAGAAACGGGCTCTTGAGCAATTTTAAGAATTTCTCTCACTTTATCAGGTGTAAGATCCATGTCTTTAGCAATTTCTTCTGGTGTAGGTTCCCGTCCTAAATCCTGTAATAATTGACGTTGCACGCGAATTAATTTGTTGATCGTTTCAACCATATGCACAGGAATGCGGATGGTTCGTGCTTGATCGGCAATCGCTCTTGTAATGGCTTGGCGAATCCACCAAGTGGCATACGTACTAAATTTAAATCCCTTCCGGAAGTCAAATTTTTCAACTGCCTTAATTAGCCCCATATTCCCTTCTTGAATTAAGTCAAGGAATAGCATTCCTCTACCGACATAGCGTTTTGCAATACTTACAACAAGTCGTAGATTGGCTTCAGCCAAACGTTTCTTGGCATATTCATCGCCCTCTTCGATTCGTTTCGCTAGATCTATTTCCTCTGTTGCCGATAATAAGTCCACACGACCAATTTCCTTTAGATACATCCGAACAGGATCATTTATTTTAATACCTAGAGGTACACTTAGGTCATTTAAATCAAATTCCTCTTCTTTTGATAGCTGTTGTAAAGTTGGATCTTCATCATTATCTCCAATTACTTCCACACCTTGCTCGTTCAATTGCTCATAAAATTCATCAATCTGATCTGATTCCAATTCAAAATTTGATAGTCTTTCAGCAACTTCCTCATATGCTAAAACACCACGCTTTTTACCGATTTCCATTAAATGCTCTTTTGCTTGTTCTAATGTAAGTTCAGGCTCCTTTGAACGTGATGGTTTATTATTTGCCATGAGTGCCCCTCCTTCTAAAAACTTGCTCCATTTTTTGATTGTTGCTTTATCTTTAATATTTCCATCGCAATTTGAGCTGCTTTTACCGGATCTGTTTTCTCTAGTAGCTTTTGTTCCTGTTCTAGTTGTTTAATCCGAACATGATCCGTCTGTTCAGCTAAGATGGTTCTAATATAGTCATCCATTTCTTTATCCGTAATTTCCCAGCTACAATCAAGCATGGACAATTCAACAATTAGCTTACGAATCGTTTCATCTTCTATATATGTGAGAAAATGGCTTGAATTTGGTTCATTTCCTTCCTCATAGAAGCCATAAAGATAGGTAACAATAATTTGGTGTTGTTCTAGATTAAACTTTGATCCAAGTCTATTTTTTACTCTTTCTGCAACATGAGCATTTTGTAGCATGTAAGCAATAAGTCTTCTCTCTGCATTCTGATACGCTGATAATACTTTTTGATTCCGTCGATTCATTAGATGATTTCCATCTTTAGTATGACCAAAGTCTTGACGGTTATCATCATTTTTACTGTTGTTACGTATCCTTGACATTAAATCCTGATTTAATGCATCATAAGATAAATCAAATTGATCAGATAAGTCCCGGATATAATGATCTCTTTCGATCGGACTTTTTAGTAAAGCAATTTCTCCTATAATACTTTCTACATATCTAATCCGATCTCCTTCATGTTGAAGATTAAAATTTTTCTTCAAATGATTAATAAGAAAAGTCATTTCTGATGAACTCGCCTGGAGTACGTTTTCCTTAAAACTAGTTGCACCAAATTCTTGAATATAACTATCTGGGTCATAGCCTTTTGGTAAGTTAGCTACTTTCACTGTACATCCAGCATTCTTTAATAGCTTGATTGCTTTATACGTTGCATTTTGACCGGCATCATCGCCATCAAAACAAATTAAAACCGTATCAACATACCTTCGGAGAATACTTGCATGTGCATCTGTTAAAGACGTTCCTAATGATGCAATACCATTTTTTGCACCTGCTTGATGGACAGCAATAACATCTGCATAACCTTCTAATAATATGGCTTCACTTTTCTTGCGAATTTCACTTCGTGCCAAGTCAAAATTATAAAGTAATTTACTTTTTTGAAAGACAGGTGATTCAGGACTATTTAAATACTTGGGATCCTGTCCATTAATCGATCTTCCACCAAAACCGACTGTTTTTCCAATTGCATTACGAATAGGGAAAATAATCCTTCCTTGAAAACGATCCACATAATTTTGTTGATCATTTGTTGTTAAGAGTCCTGCTTTCACCATTGTTTGACGATGGAAACCTTTATTTTCTAGAAATTGCAAAATGAAATCTTTGGATTGTGGTGAGTAGCCTAGCTGGAATGTATCTATAGATTCATCAGAATAACCTCTTTGATACAAATACTCCAAGCCCTTTTTCCCATCTTTTGTATGTCTCAGGAGATGATGGTATAATTTAGTTAGCCATTGATACGCTTCTAGTATCGCCTGTTCTTCCGTAGAAGGTTCTTTTTTATTTGTTTCGGAAGCTTTTGGTAAGGTATGACCAGATTTATCAGCTAAAAATTCGATGGCCTGTCGAAAGGAAAAGCCTTCGATTTCCATCATAAATGTAATAACATTTCCACCTTTACCACAGCCAAAGCAATGAAAAATTTGTTTCTCCTGGTTTACGGAAAAAGATGGGGTGCTTTCAGAATGAAAAGGGCATAGTCCAAAGAAATTCCTGCCTTGCTTTTTTAGTTGGACATATTCGCCAACAATGTCTACTACATCATTTGCGGCTTGAACAGACGCAATCGTTTCATCTGTATACTGATTAGCCATACTTATCACCAATTCTAATCAAATTATAAAAGCATATTCTATTTTAACATTCGACAAATTTCTCATTCTGTGAAGAAAAAGAGAATTCCCCTTTAATATCATAATACCTCTTTTTGCACTAACTAAAACAACCTTTGTTATTAGGATTTTTGTTTGGCAATCGTAAAAAAAATGAACCCTTATGCTAAATTATTCTACAAAAATTAGCAAATTCCTGCTTTTCCTTAAAATTATTCCTAGAAAAACTATAAAAAAGGTTATAATAAATTTATATTTTGTTTTACACAAAATATTATTATAAAACAATTATGTGTTAATTTCCAATAATAAATACGAGGAATTCGAAATAATTTTCTATTCCTTTATGATTCATCGATTTTTTCACCATTATCATTTTCTAAATTCCAATATGGTTGGTTAATCATATTTAAAATAATATTCGCTGTTTCTTCGACTGCTTTATTGGAAACATCGATAACTGGACAACCTAATCTTTGGATTACATTATCAAAGAAGTTAAGTTCTGCTTCGATTCTATCTAAATTGGCATAGCTTGCTCCATCACTAAGCCCTAGAGACTTTAGTCTCTCTCTACGTATCCCGTTAAGTTTTTCAGGACTTATCTTTAATCCTATACATTTATGTGTGGGAATTTGAAAAAGTGATTCTGGTGGGTCCACTTCTGGCACAATTGGGACATTCGCTACTTTTAATTTTTTGTGTGCTAAATATTGTGATAATGGTGTTTTTGAAGTTCTTGAGACACCAATTAATACGATATCTGCTTGCATCACCCCTCGTGGATCTCGCCCGTCATCGTACCGGACAGCAAATTCTATTGCTTCCACTCTTCTAAAGTAATCCTCGTCTAATTTATGAATATTGCCTGGCTCTTGCTTAGATTTCAAGCTAAACTTCCGCTCCATTGCCCTAAGCATTGGTCCCATAATATCCACACATTCAACTTGTTTAGAAGCTGCCTCCTCTACGAGAAAATCTCTTAATTCATTATTTACTAAAGTAAATCCGATGAGTGCTCCTAATTGCTTTGCGTGGTAGACAGCACCACGCAAAACTTCAAAGCTTTCTACATATGGTATACGATACAGATCATAATCGGTTTCATCCAAAAATTGGCTTAATGCTGCTTTTGTCACTAATTCTGCTGTTTCACCAACCGAATCCGAAACGACATAGATTATTTTTTTCTCCATTACCTCTTTAGCCCCCTGGGTCTCACTAACCTTGAACTTGCTTCCATTGGATCAGTGTTAAATCAGCAAACTTTTTAATATCTTTGGCAATAACACTCAGTAGAGATAAGCGGTTTGCTCGGACCATTTCGTTGTCTGCCATAACCATGGTATGATCGAAAAATTGATGAATTGGCTGAACAAGCGGATCTAAAGCAGTTAACGCTTCTTGAGCTTTTTGTTGCTGAAGGAGTTCTAAGTATGCTGATTGGATCGATTGATAAGTACCGAAGAGTTGCTTTTCCTGCTCATTTTCAAATAATTCTGGCCTAACGGAATCGATCTTCTCTGCTTTATTGGCTAAATTAATGACGCGAACATAGGCCTCTTGTTTTGCTTTAAAAGTAGGATCATTTCTTTTTTCGCTTAGTACGAGTGCTTTTCTTTTTACAAAGGAAATATTGACAAGTTCATTAATTAAGACGGCATCGATCACATCTGCTTCAATATTATCCTCCTTCATAATATATGCAACTCTTTGCTTAAAAAATGATTCTAGCTGAGATAGTACCTTATTGTCACCCTTAGTAGAATATAAAGCTTGTACTTCCTTCACTAATCGATCCAAATTCAAGCTCCATCCTTGATGAGCGATCATTTGAATGACCCCTAAAGCTTGTCGCCTTAAAGCATAAGGATCCTGTGAACCACTAGGGATTAACCCGACAGAAAAACAACCAACAATAGTATCTAGCTTATCGGCAATACTGACTACTGTACCAACAATGCTTTCAGGTAATGCTGCATTCGCATGGCGTGGCATATATTGTTCCTCTATTGCTTGGGCCACTGCTGGATCCTCACCAAAAATATAGGCATAATTTCTTCCCATAATTCCTTGAAGCTCCGTAAATTCCGTTACCATATTTGTAACAAGATCAAACTTACAGATTTCTGCGGCTCGTTTTACAAGTGTTCTGTCCTTCTCTGATAAACCAAGATGGTCCACTATTATTTCTGAGATATTCACTATCCTTTTTGACTTATCTGCAATTGTTCCAAGTTTTTCTTGGAAAACCATCCGAGTTAGCTTATCTATATTCCGTTCTATCGATTGCTTTTGGTCCTCTTCATAGAAAAATTGCGCATCTTGTAGTCTAGCTCGTAGCACCTTCTCATTACCTCGTGCAACGGTATCGATATGTTCTGCTGTACCATTTCTTACACCGATAAAATAAGGATACAATTCTCCTTCGGTAGATTGAACAGGGAAATATCGTTGGTGTTCCTTCATCGTCGTAATTAACACTTCTTTTGGTAAATGTAAAAAAGATTCATGGAATTTACCACTAAAGACTGTAGGAAATTCTACAAGGTTTTTCACCTCTGTTAGTAAGTCTTGATCAACTGGAATTTGCCAATTGTTTTGCTCTTCTAGTCTTTTGATCCCTTCTAAAATAAGCTGCTCACGTTTATGTGCTACTGCAATTACATATTCCCTTTCTAGAAGCTGTTCATATTGAAGTGGTTGATCGATGGTAATCTTTCCACCTAAAAAGCGGTGTCCATACGTTATATTACTAGATTTAACTCCGGCAATACTAAGTGGAATTACTTCATGATCCTGTAAGGCAACGATCCATTTGATTGGACGGATATAGCGAATGCTTTCATTTGCCCAACGCATACTTTTTGGAAAGTGTAAGTTTAAAATGACTTCCTTAAATTGTGGTAAAAGCTCCACCGTACTCTTGCCTTCAATAAACTTCTTCACGAATACATAGTTAGTACCTTTAACTGACTTCATGTATAAGTCTTCAACGGTCTTACCTTGACCTTTTGAAAAACCAATTGCAGCTTTTGTCCAGCCTCCATTTTCGTCTTTTGCAATTTTCTCTGCAGGACCTTTTGCCTCTTCTACTTGATCCTCTTGTTTCAGCTGAAGTCCTTCGATTAATACAGCAAATCGTCTTGGCGTAATGTATGTGTTGATTTTTTGGTAGGATAATCTGACTTCCTCTAACCAATTTATTGTCTTTTCCTTTAATTCCTTCTCTGTATTGTCCATAAAACGAGCAGGCATTTCTTCTAAGCCAATCTCGAATAAAACATTAGTTGTTTTCATTTACGTTACTCTCTCCTTTCAACATCGGAAAACCAAGCCTCTCTCTTTCTTCTACATAAAGCTTTGCGATTTCTCGAGCAAGATTTCTCACTCTTCCGATATAGCCAGTTCTCTCTGTCACAGAGATAACCCCTTTGGCATCTAATAAATTAAACGTATGAGAGCATTTCAAGACATAATCATATGCTGGAAATACTAATCCTTTTTCCATTGTTCGTTTTGCCTCATCCTCATAGGTTGAAAATAGTTCGAACAGCATCTCTGTATTTGATTCCTCAAACGTGTAGGTGGAGTGCTCGTATTCAGGTTGATAAAAAATGTCTCCTACTGTTACACCCTTCGTCCATTCTAATTCGAAAACATTCTCTTTATCCTGAATATAGGATGCAAGACGCTCAATACCATACGTAATTTCCACTGCTACTGGTTTTGCCTCTAGACCACCTATTTGTTGAAAATACGTAAATTGCGTAATTTCCATTCCATCTAACCAAACCTCCCAACCTAAGCCAGCTGCACCCAAAGTTGGGTTTTCCCAATTATCCTCTACAAAACGAATATCATGCTCTTTCGGATCTATACCAAGCTTTTCGAGTGATTTCAAATATAACTCTTGAATATTTGCAGGTGATGGCTTCATAATCACTTGAAACTGGTGATGTTGATAAAGACGATTTGGATTTTGTCCATATCTTCCATCAGCAGGTCTTCTGGATGGTTCTACATAAGCTACATTCCAAGGCTCTGGCCCAAGACTACGCAATAAGGTCATAGGAGACATGGTACCAGCTCCTTTTTCCACATCATATGCTTGCATCAGAATACAATTCTGATCTGACCAATGCTTCTGTAATGTTAAGATCATTTCTTGAATATTCATGTTCACTACCCCCATTAAAAATCGCGTTCTCTAACGTGAAAACCCGTCCCTATGCTTTATCCACTGATAAAGCATAGGGACGGGTTGCCCGCGGTTCCACCCTATTTGTTATCCATTTCTATAGGATAACCACTTTATAAAAAAACTGCTCCAGAGCGCCTTCCTTAACGCATTCCTATCTAGCTCCCACCAACCTAGACTCGCTTTTAAGAATGGATGAAAAGTACTACTCTCTCTCCACGCAGAAACGTCATTCCATTATTCTACATAATAAGAGAAATCTAATCCATTGTCAACTTCTAAGGTTTTTTTAATTGATCCATCTGCTTTAAAAACTTTTTCGATTTAAGATAAAAGCCACCATGCTGTTCATAATATTGATCCATTATTTGATGTAATAAGCGTTTATTTTCTGCTTTGATAGAGATGTTTCCTATTTGTTCCATGTCAATTAAGGAAAAAACAACAAGTAGTCGATGTAAGTTTTCTGAAACATAAAAGGCATACTGATCTTTATAAGAACATGCGGAACACAGCACCCCTCCCTCATGTACAGAAAAATAATGAAGCCCTTCGTTTCGGCCACAGTGAACACATTTGTCAACGATAGGCGCAAAACCCGCCTCTTGATACATTTTCCACTCATATATCATCGTCAAGACTTCAGCATCCTTGTCAGTGTCAATCCATCTAACCGTTTGAAGAAGCTGTTTATAAAGAAACGGATTATATTTTTTTGGGTCAATTAGCTTATCCGTTAATTCAGCTAAATAACTTGTATAAGCTGTTTTAAAGATATCCTCTCTAATTCCTCGAAAAGAAGATAGGACTTCACCCTGTTGGATCGTGGCTAGACTAGTACCAGGTTGGATTAAGAAATTACCATGAATAAATGGCTGCGTGATAGCAGCCATTCTACTTTTTGTTTTTTTTGCACCACGTGCTATTGCGCCAATTTTCCCCATTGTTGGCGTTAGTAATGTCACAATTTTGTGAGTTTCTCCGTAATCCTGTGTTTTAAGAATGAAGCCTTCTACTTTTTCGAACACAAGCTTCACCTTTCCCTTTCTACAATTAAAAATGTGTATCTTTTAGTAAAGATTCTTGCTGATCGTCGGAAGAATCATCCTCCATTATTGGTTCTTCTACTTCCATTTGCTTCATCCATAAATATGCTTCAATATTACCTGTTTGACTGAAAATTTTCCATGGTACATCGATCACAATAAATCTCACCTTTCCTTTTGGTCATTAATCATTGTGCTCATTAATAGAATTACCCAAAACAGTCATTCAATTAGTAATAATATTTACCATGTATGATTTTCAATGATCATACATTTATCATAGTAAAATGATGAAGAAAGCTACTCCATTCGTTAATATTCATCCTGTTTAAAACCGAACTCATGGAGCTGATGCGGTTTATTTCGCCAATTTTCTTGGATCTTTACCCAAAGCTCTAAATAAACCTTCGAACCAAGTAAACGTTCAATATCCTGCCTTGCTCTTTTTCCAATTTCCTTGAGCATCTTACCTTGCTTGCCTATAATAATACCTTTTTGAGATTTTCGCTCAACGATGATACTTGCTTGTATCAAGAGCTTTTGATCATCTCCACGATTCTCTATTTGGTCTATGACCACTGCTACAGAATGTGGAATTTCTTCCCTTGTTAAATGAAGAACCTTTTCACGAATTAATTCTCCAATGATAAACCTTTCTGGATGATCGGTTACTTGGTCCTCTGGATAAAATTGTGGTCCTTCAGGCAAATACTCTGTAAAAATGTCCATTAAATGGGATACATTATTACCTTCTAATGCTGAAATTGGAATAATTTCTTGGAATGGATACTTGTCCTTATATAATTCAATAAGTGGCAAAAGTTCGTCGGGATGTATGAGATCAATTTTATTAATGACTAAAAAAACTGGTGTTTTATTAGTTGCTAGTCGATCGATAATATATTGATCTCCGCGACCATACCCTTCATCAGCATTGATCATAAACATAATTGCATCCACTTCATTTAAAGTGTTCTCTGCAATTTTGACCATAAAATCGCCTAGTTTATGCTTCGGTTTGTGAATTCCGGGCGTATCAATGAAAACAATTTGTTTTTCCTTATCTGTGTATACACCTTGAATCTTATTTCTCGTTGTTTGCGCCTTGTCACTCATAATGGCAATTTTTTGACCAATTACTCTATTCATAAAGGTAGATTTCCCGACATTAGGTCTTCCAATTATAGCTACAAATCCTGATTTGAAAGTGTTTTCCATACTGTTCCTCCGCTATTCTCTTGTTGGCTGCTATATGTATATCATACTATAAATTGCTGTGTATTTCATGCATTCGACAAAACTAGTGGTAATGTTTTTTAAAACCTGTAAAAAGGATGTATTCCCTAATATTCTACACGAATTGGCATTGTTTAAACATTCTAACATGTGATGTTGTTTTTTGGAAGGTTGGTTATCATTATCTAGAGGTTAGAAACTCAAACAAGCTTCATTCGCCTCCCTTTTAAGTTTGTACAAATTGAAAAAGGAAAGCTTCCTAAATAAGTTCACTTTCCCTTTCGTATAATCTCTAATTTTGATAGCACTATGCTAAAATTGCTAACCATTTTGGCAAAAAAATTAGACATGCTATGATGATGGCAATGATTGCCGTAACTAAAACAGCTGCTGCAGCAAGATCTTTTGCGGTACCTATGGCGGTATGTTTTTTTGGCTCTAAGTAGTCTAAAGCTCTTTCGAGGGCAGTATTCATTATTTCCATACTAATGACCGCACCAATGGTTAGAAAAAGGATAGCCCATTCCACTGTGGATAGTTTAGTTATCAGACCGATAATGATCACCATTATCATAGCTAATAGGTGTATTTTGACATTTCGCTCGGTTAATATGGCGACTTTTAATCCTTTCCATGCATAACGAAACCCAAAATGGAACCTATTCTTACCTCGATAATCCGAAGCCATTTAAGATCTCCTCTTGTCTTGAAAACATTTTTGTTTCTTCATCCTTCTCCATGTGGTCGTATCCAAGTAAATGCAAGAAGCCATGTAACGCAAGAAAACCTAGTTCTCTTGATAGGCTATGATTATACTCCTTTGCTTGTTCCTCTGCTTTGGTTACCGAAATGATAATATCTCCTAAAACAAGAGGCAATCCTTCACCATTTATAGCCAATTCTCCTTCTTGTTCCTCCTCTAATGCAAAGGAAAGCACATCAGTAGGTCGATCAAGACTCCTGTATTCTTTATTCAATCGTTGAATTTCCTCATTGTCTACGAATGTGAGTGATAATTCAGCATTGTCAGGTATTTTCTCCTCTGTTGCTGCATAACTTAATAATCGACTGATAAGTTCCAGATAATCCTGTTTAATACTTTCTGTTTCATCGATAAAATCAATCTCCATGTTATTTTGCCTCCTTGATCGACTCTTCTTTTGGATATTGAATCCTTGAATGATAAATACCTTTTAATGTTTCACAGATGACGCTTTTCATTGTTTCTAATTCTTTTAATGTTAAAGAACTATTGTTAAGCTGCCCATCTAACACACGATCCTTTATGATGGATGTTACAATATTTTCTATTTCTTCCTGGTTTGGATGATTGAGTGATCGAACAGCAGCTTCTACTGAGTCACAAATCGATACTGCTGCGGCTTCCTTTGATCTAGGCCTAGGACCTTGATAACGAAATTCGGATTCTGGAACCTTCTCATTAACCTCTTTTGCTTTATAGTAAAAAAATTTTAACAAGGTTGTACCGTGATGCTGCAGGGCAATATCAATGATTTCTTTTGGAAGCTTATCTTTTCTTAACATTTCTGCACTATCCAAAGGGTGCTGAAGAATGATTTCAGCGCTCTCGTAAGGGTCCAAAAAATCATGGGGGTTTTTCATTCCCATTTGATTCTCAATAAAGTAATGTGGTCGAACGGTTTTCCCTAAATCGTGATAATAAGCACCTACTCGTGCAAGTAATCCATTCGCACCAATTGCTTCACAAGCTGCTTCACTTAAATTGGCAACCATAATACTATGGTGGTAGGTACCCGGTGCTTCAATCAATAATTTCCTCAACAACGGTTGATTCGGACTAGACAGGCTCAAAAGCTTTGAATCTGAAATAATTCCTAATCCTGACTCAAAAAATGGAAGCATTCCAATTGTTAACACGGTTGAGAACATGGCAGAAAGAAAGCCATATCCACTAAACATTAAATAGTCTAACCAGTCATATTTCTCAAACGATAATAATAAAAATAAAGATACAGTGACAATATTATATAACGAGATACTGATGCCAGCCTTTAAAATCGCCATTTTATCCTTCACATTGGCTAAAAAATAAATGCTAGCTAGCTGTGTAATCAAAAAGTATACTCCTGCCTCCATATTAAGCAGGCCAGGTATGTTCGCATTAAAAATGACACTACCTACCATTGCATAAAAAATAGAAAAAACGATTGCTAGCCGCTCACTGACTAAGATTTTTAAAAGCATAGATGCTACAGCAATTGGCGCGACAAAATAAAGAGGATTTACCGTAGTCGTATAAAAGCTGACGACCTTCATTAAACTAGCAATAAAAATACTAATAATAATAATGGCAATTAACGAACTAAGCTTCAATGCTTTCTTTTTCTTTGCATGCCACATCTCCAAAAACATCATGGACGCTAGGAGAAGTAATAAAAGCGATAGCCCAATTAACGGGAATATATTCCTCTCTTCATTTAAAAGCCCTGTAATCTTAAGCTCTTCATAAATTTCATTCGTAATTAATTTTCCTTCTTCAACAATGATTTCACCAGCACGAATCATGACAGGCTCAACATTCTCTCTAGCTCTTTGTTGGGCTTCATTTGTTTTATCTGCTGAGAAAAAGGAGTTTGGTTCGACTCCATAGGAAATAAGTGGATATAAAGACCGTACAAAGCTATTATCTAGTGTTGAATAATGCAGCTTTTGTTGGATTGACTCTATTACCTTGTTCTCTTCTTCTATTTGAACCCCTGTATGATAAGCATCATTTAATGCAGTCGTCAATAATTCTTTAGCAAGCATTCTATTCTCTGGACTTGCTTCGAATAAGGAGAGAAATACTTGATCATCAATTTCACGAATGGCTTCATCTTGAACAAGGTCCTTCAAGTAGGAAATTTTGTCATCGATTGTGACGGATGGAAGTGATAGTGTCTTCTTCAAATCCTCTGATTCCACTTTTTCAATTGCTTCAAATATTTCGTGGACAGCAGAGACCCTTTCATCTGCCACTTCTAATGAAATCTCGTAGTGATCCTCTACTGATTGAACAGCTTCTCGTATACGACTGTCCGTCTCCTTTGTGTTTTCAATGGTGATAGGGGAACGAATCGTTTCATTTGCTGTTGAAAATTTCTCGATGTCATATGTTTCCGTATATACATTGGAATACGTCACCAGAAAAAAAATAGAGGCACAAATGAGGGATGTTAGTAAAAATTGTATCCAATCATATTTTAAGTATTTATGTATATCCTTTGTTATGTTTTGTTTTCTCATCATCATCCCTCTTTTGATTATTCAAAGAATGGTTTAATCATTAGTTATTTACACGCATGAGATTTTACATTTGCGCTTTTTATTTCTTTTCATAGGCTTCAATGACTTTTTGCACGATTGGATGTCTGACTACATCTGACTGAGATAAAGTAACAAAGCTTATTCCGTTCATATTTTGGAGCTTTTCCCTTGCCTCCACTAATCCTGAATAAACCCCTTTTGGTAAATCAATTTGAGTTACGTCACCAGTGATAATCATTTTTGACCCAAATCCAAGTCTTGTTAAAAACATTTTCATTTGAGCGGTAGTCGTATTTTGCGCTTCATCTAAAATGACAAAAGCATCATCTAATGTTCGCCCTCGCATATAAGCAAGTGGTGCAATTTCAATTGTTCCACGTTCAATTAATCTCATCGTATGTTCATTGCCAAGCACATCATGTAATGCATCATAAAGTGGACGTAGATACGGATCAACCTTTTCTTTTAAATCTCCTGGTAAAAATCCTAGGCTTTCCCCTGCTTCTACTGCAGGCCTTGTTAGGATGATTCTTTTTACTTTACCACTTTTCAAAGCAGATACTGCCATCACAACGGCTAAATAGGTTTTTCCTGTACCGGCTGGACCAATTCCAAAAACCAAATCATCTCGTTTCATTGCTTGCAAATAATTTCGTTGACCGAGCGTTTTTACCCGAATTGATTTACCCTTAGCGTTTTTTGTAATCTCGTCTTCAAATAATGTCTCAAGTTGATCGATTTTTCCTCTTTTTGCTAAATCTACAGCATAAATAACATCGCGTTCTGTTACCGCAATCCCTTTTCGAATGATGTGAAGTAATCCATCTAACACTTCTTGGATCATTTTTCTATCTTCCATTGTTCCAGAAACGCTTACTTGTTCTCCTCTTGAAACAATGGAAACTTGTAACTGTTCTTCTAATTGTTTGAGATGGCGGTCTTCTGTACCGAATAAATTTAATGCTTCGTTTGGGTTCTCTAGTTGTAAATTAATTAATTTAAAATCCTCTGACATAATCAATCTCCTTGATTTATTGTTTGTCTTTTTACAATGTCTTCTAGAACGGTGTAATATATTGTTAATTTAACTTTACCATGCTCTACTCGTTCGTGCAAAATTTTTTCATCTATTATTTCTGCATCAATTGGTATGCTTTTTTTCAACCTTCTTTTCGCCTGTTGGAGTGCAAGTTTTTTCGCTTCATCCTCTGACCGTTTCTCCTCGATTTGTTCTTTCTCAAATATAGTCTGTTCCACATAACTTATTGGCAGCTTCCATTTCAAGAAATAGAAAGATCGTTCATTTACCTCCATTTGGCTATTTTTGTAATCAGGATATCGGAAATTCCAAACAGGTATGAGCCAATCTATAACCTTCAAATAATGCTTCTTTTCACTCTCCCCTGTTAGCACTTCATACTTATCGTCTATCGAAAGCTCAATTTCACTTCTATACCAAACCTTAGCAATCACTTCCCCTTTAGCAACAAGAGGCTTTGGAGCTTGTTCCTCTTCCTTCTTGTCCTCCTCTTTTTGGTCACCTAAATAAGCAGAAATGAGGATATCGTTTTTGTTTACTACATCATTTGGTTTTACAAGAGGTTGTCCGTTTTCAACGTAAAGATCTACAATTACCCCCTCTTTCGCAGCAACTAGGTGGCCTGGCTCCTCCTCTTCAGGCTTTTCCACTAGTGTTTTTTCAACACCCTCTAAATGGAAGTTTGACCCTCTTTTCGTTACGCCGATCCACAATAACTCTGGAATGTCCTCTAGGAGCTTTTTTTGAATTTCCGCTGGTGAAGCTATATTCCATTGCAAGCTCCCCTTTGTCACACCATACTCGGTGAGGTGCTCCATGACTTTTTTATCCAATTCATTATCTAATCCATTGATGTCGATTCGCCAGACCATGTTAGAAAGGAAAAAAATAAAACACACTGCAATCATAAATCCAATGAGTAGTGGTTTTTGGTATAAGGTATGCTTCATAAAAAAAGGAAAACCATTTTTGTCACGGAAATAAACCTTATGAATAGTCTTCCTTTTAACTTTGCGTAGCTTAGGGATATCCTTTACATTAACAATACCAGTGCAAGTTGTCCTATTTATTTTGTTTATATCCCATGATTGTATGCCATTTTTCGCACATAACTCAAAAAATTTTTCTGGATATTCACCTATCACTTTTATGGTGACATACCCTTTTAACCAGCTTTTTTTCTCGAGAAACATCTATGTTTTCCCTCCATTTATCTCTTTTTGGAAAGTTACATCCGTAATTTTCCCTTCTAGTAAGATCTCTTGTCCGACCATCATTTTCAGTACAAAATCAGATCCAATAATCTTAATAAAGCCATTGTGCACCTTCAGCAAAAGTTCATTGGATTGAAAGATTATTAAACCTTGATGATTTTCGATATAGGCATGAATGGAACCTATCATGGTAATACGTGGGAGTTCCAACATGACTTCAGAAGGAAGATCAAATGTTTTAGTTACGAATCTTGATAGCTTATCTTTCCATTGCCGCACAGCACAACGCCCCCTTCATTTCATTGTATGAAAAGTTAGTTAGCTATATGCTTGAATAGGTACGTTTACTTTGAGCTTAGAATGCTGTGTATCTTACTTACTTTACTAAAATAAAAAATAGCTATAAACCAGTTACGGTTTATAGCTATTTTTCTTCTGAATATTTTGATATGCTTTCGGTTTACCTAATACCTCTGCCATAATCAGCCCTTGGGCAATCCCCTTCGTTGTTAAATTGCTCTTGAGTGAAAGACTAGCAATTTTCTTATTTTCACTTTGTCTTTTAAGGCTTGATCTATTAGGTAAAGCATCATGCTCACCTAATTGCTGCTGGCGAACGTCCTGCGCATTCTGAAGCTTTTCTTTTAAACGTTCCATCTGGTCACGTTTTTGGTCTTGAAAGCTAGCCTCTCCACTAGCTGGAATAGGTTCTATTTTCGGCTCACTCTGCAAGGTTTCCTCTGGTACGCTCGTCTGTTGTTCTTCTCGAGATTGATGCTGAGCTGTAGAAGCTCTTTTCATTTGCTTAGGTTGATTGCTATTCTTTTTCTCGTTAGCTTTGGAGAGGCCGAAAACCCACAAGAGCACTGCAATGATAGCGGGAAGAAAGCCTAAAATATCATCCATTATTCTCTTCCTTTCCAGTAAGAGTTGGCTGATGAATTAATAAAACTACTGATTGGTATCATCGTCTTTATCCGTGTCCGTTAATTTACCAATTGCATCTCTCATATCGGTATCTGCTCCAATATTTTTGTAATTCATATAGTCCATTACACCCATTTTCCCAGAACGTAGCGCCTCTGCTAAAGCAAGTGGTACGTCTGCTTCTGCTTCTACTACTTTGGCACGCATTTCTTGGACTTTTGCCAACATTTCTTGTTCTTGAGCAACCGCCATTGCACGTCGTTCTTCTGCTTTTGCCTGCGCAATGTTTTTGTCTGCCTCTGCTTGGTCTGTTTGCAAAATAGCTCCAATGTTCTTACCGATATCTACATCGGCAATATCAATAGATAGAATTTCAAACGCAGTACCAGCATCCAACCCACGGTTTAAAACATTTTGGGAGATAGAATCAGGGTTTTCCAATACTTTCGTATGGGCTTCCGAGCTACCAATTGTACTAACGACCCCTTCCCCAACACGAGCAATTACCGTCTCTTCACCAGCACCACCGACAAGTCGATCAATGTTCGCTCTAACAGTAATTCTAGCCTTTGCCTTTACCTCGATTCCATCCATTGCAATACCTGCGATAAATGGTGTTTCAATTACCTTTGGATTAACACTCATTTGGACTGCTTCTAATACGTCACGTCCTGCTAAGTCAATAGCTGCGCAGCGTTCAAAGCTTAATTCAATATTTGCTCGTTGTGCTGCAATTAATGCATTTACCACTCTGTCTACATTACCACCTGCTAAATAATGACTCTCTAGTTGGTTCGTGGTAACTCCAAGTCCTGCTTTATGTGCCTTAATCAATGGATTAATAACACGGGATGGGACAACCCTTCTTAAACGCATTCCAACAAGTGTGAAGATACTGACCTTTACCCCTGCTGCTAGTGCACTAATCCATAGCATTACAGGAATAAATGTAAACAGTATAGCAACTGCGATAACAATTAACCCAATGAGTATAATTGGTAAAAATCCTCCAAATCCTGCATCCATTTTCATTTCCTCCTAATCATTTTTTATTGGTCTTACCACAATTCGGGAACCTTCTACTTTGACGATTTTAACAGGTCGACTCATGTCAATAAAAGCCCCTTCTGAAACAACATCTAAACGCTCATCGTTGAATTCAGCTGTTCCTGAGGGTCGAAGAGGTGTCACTGCTATCCCTTCTCGACCGATTAGTTCTTTTCGATTTACTGTTGATACATAACCAAGCTCTGTTGTGGTTGCATCGTTTAATATGACATGTCGAAAGATTCCCTTCTCAAGTCCAATCGTTTTAAACAGAACAACCGCTACAATAATTGCTAATGAAATGGCAATTAAAATACTGATCGACATCTGACCTATATTGTCTGTTGACATAAACAGGGATACAACAATAGCCGCAAGGCCGATAAATCCCAAAATGCCACCAGGTGCAAATATTTCGATTATAATCAAGACAATTCCTAATATTAATAGAACTATCGCCTCATATCCGGCAAGACCTGCAATAATATGGCCGTAAAAAAACAGGATTAAAGATACTAAGCCAATGGAACCAGGAATACCGAAACCAGGTGAATACAATTCTACAACAAGTCCAATACTTGCAAGGGATAACAAGATCGGTACAACAACTGGATTTGTTAGGAAACGAGCAAGACCTTCGGCAAATGTAGGACTCGTTTCAACCACTTCAGCATCAGAAAGCGATAAGCTATGTAATAATGCAGTTCGATGATCTACTATGTCTTCTGCATAACCAATCTCTACTGCGGTTTCTGCATCTAAGGTTAAATACTCGCCTTTTGGCGCACCATAATCTGGTAAGTCGACATTAGCATTGGCCATTGCTTCCGCATAAAGCGGATCCCGATCCTTAGAGCTTGCAGCACTTTTCATACTGGCGATCCATGCTGATTGAGCTTTTTTATCTGCAGCAGTTCCATCTGAATTAATGACACCACTAGCTCCCATGCTTGCTTGGGGTTTCATATATATATTGTCAGTGTTGAGGGCTAAATAAGACCCTGCAGATAATGCTTCTACCGTTACAAAGGAAGTCGTTTCAATCTCTAAGTCTTGTAATATCTCGCCAATATTTTTGGCTGCATCTACCCTGCCACCAGGTGTATTGATTTCAAATATAATGTGATCAGCACTTGCTTCTTTCGCTTCATTTGTTGTCCGTTTAACAAATGCCTCTAAACCTCTTTCAACTGTGTCTTCGATAGGAATAACATAGACTAGCTTTCCCTCTCCTTCAGCAGCTTGAATATAGGTAAAAAAGCTTAAACAGCTAAAAAGTATAAAAACCATTGCACTTGCTTTTAATAGGATACGTGACAAATTCCCTCCTCCCTTCTTTTCAGGCTATTTTACATTTACGATTGAAAGCTGTAAAAGGTTTCAAAATTTAAACAAAAAAGACTAATCGCATACAGTTTACCATATTTTCATTGCGGAAGGAAAAATATCCTACAACATTTGATTTTTGTTTTACTAAAATTTATTATGTGCTATGAATAAGTAGCCATTTTATTAGCAACAGAAATAGTTCCATTCCTAAAAAATAAACTGTGAATGCTAAGAGGGTGGTTACTCTCTCACATTCACAGTTTATATTTGGAATAATATAATCTTATTAAATTAGGCTCAGAGAAAAGGCCTAAATATTGTGATATTTAAAAGGAATCAATGTATTCTTATCATTTATTTTAAATGCTTTTGAACAAATTGGTTCACTCTTGCTCCTTCTGCCTTACCTTTAACCTTAGGCATTAAAGCACTCATCACTTTTCCCATATCTTTCATGGATTCTGCTTGAACTTCATCAATTGTCTGTACAACTATTTGCTCTAATTCCTCGTCAGATAGTTGCTCAGGCATATATGCTTGTAGTATTTTGATTTCTTCTTCTGTTTTACTTACAAGATCATCGCGTCCAGCTTCTTTAAATTCATGGAGGGAATCATTTCGTTGTTTCAGCTCTCTAGCTAAAACCGTTAATTCTTCATCTTCTGACAATGCATCCTTCTTTAACTTAATGGCTTCATTCTGAATCGATGCTTTGACCATTCTTATTACGCCTAATTTTAATTTATCTTTGTCCTTCATCGCCTGTTTCATATCCTGGTTCAAAAGTTCAACGATTGCCATTGATTCATACACCCTCTTTAAAATTTACGCTTTCTAGCTGCCTCCGATTTTTTCTTACGGCGAACACTAGGTTTTTCATAAAATTCACGCTTACGATATTCAGATAATGTACCAGATTTTGATACACTACGTTTAAAGCGACGAAGAGCATCTTCAAGTGACTCGTTTTTACGAACGCGAGTTGTGTTAGACATGCAATTTCCCTCCCTCCGAAGCATACAACAAAAATTAATCTAACATATGTACAAAAATGGCTACATATGTCTCCTAGCAATTATAATATAGTACTATTGTTAGGTCAACAATTTTATGTTTATTTTCCATTATACTTGTAATGTTGCATCATCCATCACACGAACAAATTTACCATCATTATACGGGTAGCCAGCTTTCGTAATCTTCACTCTTACTATTTCACCAATCATATCCTTTGTTCCTTCGAATCTAACCTTCAAATAGTTATCAGAATAACCGACAAGCATGTTTGGATGATTTTCATCCATCGTTTCTTCAGGAATAACTTCTATTACCTCGTCCTCATATCGCTTCGCATAGGCAAAGGCTTGTTCATTTGATAGGTCTATTAATTTCTGTACGCGATTATTTTTCAATTCTTCATCTACTTGATTATCCATTCTTGCAGCAGGAGTCCCGGTTCGTTTAGAGAATGGAAATACATGCAATTCAGAGTATCCAATCTCTTTGATGAAATCAACAGTTTCTTGAAACTCCTCATCTGTTTCTCCAGGAAAGCCAACAATTACATCAGATGTAATAGCAAGATTCGGCAATGCATTTTGAATTTTCGCGACACGCTTCCGGTAAAAATCAGTGGAATATTTACGACGCATCCGCTCTAATACGGTATCTGATCCAGACTGTAATGGAATGTGAAGATGTGGAACAATTTTCTTTGATTGATCAAGTACCTCAATCACTTCATCAGTAATCTGACTTGCCTCAATAGAAGAAATTCGGATTCGTTTTAAACCTTTTACCTTTGCTTCTAAATCACGTAATAATTGAGCAAAATTATAGTCTTTCATATCCTCACCATAGCCAGCAGTATGAATCCCTGTTAAAACAATTTCTTTATAACCAGCTTCTACAAGCTGTCGCGCTTGCTTTAACACATTCTCCGGATCCCTTGAACGAAGTAATCCCCTTGACCATGGGATAATACAGAAGGTACAAAAATTGTTACAGCCTTCTTGTATTTTTAATGAAGCACGTGTTCGATCCGTAAAGGCTGGGACATCCATCTCCTCAAACATTCTATTTTTCATAATATTAGAAACACCATTAATAGGCTCACGATGCTCTTGATGTTCCTCGATATATTGAATCATCTTTCCGCGATCTTGGGTTCCAACCACAATATCTACACCTGGAATTTCCATGATTTCTCCAGGTGACGTTTGAGCATAGCAACCTGTTACACATACAATACCCTCAGGATTACTCCTAACAGCACGCCTGATAATTTGCCGACTTTTTTTATCACCAGTATTCGTTACAGTACAAGTATTAATAACGTAAACATCTGCATGGTGATCGAATTCTACACGTTCATAGCCTTCGTTTTTAAATTTCTGCCAAATACCTTCTGTTTCATAATGATTCACTTTACAACCTAATGTATGAAATGCAACTGTAGGCATTGGATCACCTCATTTCTTCAAAATAATAGGATAAACTAGACAATGCATAAAGTGGCGCAGTTTCTGTTCGCAATATTCTTGGTCCAAAACGCACCGGTTGAAAGGATGATTTCTTTAAAAGAGTTGCTTCTTGCTCAGAAAAACCACCTTCAGGACCAATACAAATAAGTATAGAAGCTCCTTGATTTATATTGGAAAAGTAGTCGTGTAATTTCTTGCTTTGACGATCTCTCACTTCTTCTTCATAAGCAAAAAATTTACAGTCATAATGGACACTTCTTTCCAATAGACTATCGAACGTCCAAACCCCTGAAACGGTTGGAATTTTATTACGGTGTGCTTGTTCACTCGCTTCTTTCACAATTTTTTCCCAGCGAGGTCTTTTTTTAATTACTTTTTTTTCATCCCACTTTACAACAGAGCGATCTCCTTGAAAAGCAATTAATTCGGAAGCGCCTAATTCTGTCGCTTTTTGCAAAATATACTCCCATTTGTCACCTTTTGGTAAGCCTTGAGCAATGGAAACTTTAATAGGTAATTCAGCAGAATCTGCTATCCATTCTATTATTTTAGCATTTACTGTTTCCGTTCCAATATGTTGAATTTTGCATTTAGCTGTCATTCCATCTGGGTGGCTACAAAGGATGATATCTCCAACAACCATCCGCATGACATTTACAACATGATGAAAGTCATCGCCATTTAACGATACCTTATATTCTGTCCATTTGTCAGCCTGTACAAAATATCGTTGCATGATCTACCTACTCTCTTCCGGTTTTTTTGCGATAATGGAAATCCAGTCTTCCATTTGGTTGACTTCCATAATTTCAAAGCCAGCAGCTTCTAAACCTGATTCTACTTGTTGTCTTTTGGCTTGGATAATGCCTGATGTAATAAACATTCCACCTGGCTGGAGTAAGCGATACGCATCACGCTCAAAACGGAGAATAATCTCAGCTAATATATTCGCTACAATAATATTTGGTTGGATAGTTATATGATCTAATAAATTATTTTGTTTAACCGTTACATAATCACTAACCTTATTTACTTTCACATTCAATTTCGTGCTTTGTACTGCGACATCGTCTAAATCGTAAGCATAAACCTTTTCCGCCCCAAGTAAAATCGAAGCAATGCTCAACACACCAGAACCACATCCTACATCAAGCACCACATCTTCTGCCTTTATTAGTCTTTCTAAAGCTTGAATGCTAAGAACAGTTGTAGGATGTGTGCCTGTACCAAACGCCATACCAGGATCAAGCTCAATGATCAATTCATCTGAAGAGACAGGCTGGTAATCTTCCCATGTTGGGGTGATCGTGATTCTTTCAGAGATTTTAACTGGTTTATAATATTTTTTCCATGCAGTAGCCCAATCCTCTTCGTTTACTTCACTTAACGTAATTTTGTTCAATCCAATGTCGATATTATATAGCAATAGATTGTTAATTGCTTGTTTAATTTCTGAAACAGTTTCTCCTAGAAAACTATTAACAGGTAAATAGGCCTTTAATCGAACGCCTTCTTCTGGATAGTCCTCTGGATTGAGCTCATAGATTTCTCCGAATTCATCATCTCTTTCAGTAAATAAATCCTGTTGATCTTCAATCACAACACCACTTGCACCCGCTTCATGCAGAATATTGGAGATCGGTTCAATTGCCTCATTTGTCGTATAGATCGAAAGCTCTGTCCACTTCAAACAGATCAACTCACTTTATAAAATATTTTATTCGACTGGGTATACGCCTACTCCCCTTTAAAAGCTCGCTTTACTCTCTGGAAAAAGGAGTCCTCGTGTTCATCTGTTGGTTGATTGCCACTAATCTCATTAAACTCTCTTAAGAGTTCTTTTTGACGTTCATTTAAATTTTGTGGAGTAATGACACGAATTTGGATATGCTGATCACCTTGACCATAGCCGCGAACATTTGGAGCACCTTTACCTTTTAAACGGAAGGTCTTACCAGTTTGAGTTCCTGCTGGTACTTTTAATTTCACCTTGCCATGAAGGGTTGGTACTTCAATCTCATCACCTAGAGCGGCCTGAGCAAAAGTTATCGGCATTTCACAATAAATATGATCTCCTTCTCTTTGATAAAATTCGTGAGGCTTTATTTGAAAGACTACGTATAAATCTCCTGCAGGGCCACCGTTTTTCCCTGGCTCTCCTTGGCCTGAAACGCGAATTTGTTGACCATCATCTATACCTGCTGGAATTTTAACATGTATTTTCTTACGTTGATTGACTTTTCCTTTCCCACCACACGTAGAACATTTATCTGTAATGATCTTACCTGAACCTTGGCAGTGATGACAAACCCTTCTATTTACCACTCTTCCAAATGGAGTGTTTTGTTCTACATTTAACTGACCACTTCCATTACAATGTGAACATGTTTTAGGGCTTGTTCCTGGCTTTGCTCCTGATCCATTACACGTAGAGCAAGTTTCTTCTTTCGGAATATGAATATCGGTTTCTTTACCGAAAATAGCTTCCTCAAAATCAAGTGTCATGGTATATTGTAAATCATTTCCCTGACGTGGTGCATTAGGATCTCTTCTGCCGCCACCGCCGAAGAACATATCAAAGATATCTCCAAAACCACCAAAGTCTTCGCCTCCACCAAAGCCTCCGAATCCTTGACCTTGTGGACCTGCATGCCCAAATTGGTCATATTGCTGGCGTTTTTGCTCATTGCTTAAAACTTCATACGCTTCTTTGACTTCTTTAAACTTTTGATCAGTTCCTTCTTCTTTGTTTACATCTGGGTGATATTTACGCGCAAGCTTACGATAAGCCTTTTTGATTTCATCTTTTGATGCATCCTTGGAAACACCAAGCACTTCGTAATAATCTCTTTTACTCACTGATAAATCACGCTCCCGGTCATTATTGCATAAAACTAATCATAACATTGAATATCCATTGTAAGCAAACAAAATAAGCTTCCGATTATCTTCAACAGTATATGTGCCATAAGCTGTTTACTTCTCGGCTGATCATCCTTTATACTTGTAATTCTATATTTTTTTGATCTGGCAAGGAAAAAGCCAAAGCCATTAATTTTGACTTTGACTTTCTTTTCTCCTATAACTGCTTACTTTTTATCCTCGTCGTCTACTTCTTCGTAATCCGCGTCTACAACATCATCATCTGAATTTTGCGCTTGGTCACCACTTTGATCCGCTTGTGCTTGTTGTTGGGCTTGTTCATACAATTTAACCGTCAATGCTTGAACTTGCTCCTCTAAAGCTTCTTTCTTCGCTTTAATCTGTTCTTGATCATTGTCCTCTAGCGCTTTTTTCAGTTCGTCCTTAGCTGCTTCTGCTTTTTGCTTTTCTTCATCGGTTACATTATCACCGAGATCCTTTAATGTTTTTTCTGTTTGGAACACTAATTGATCTGCTTCATTACGTAATTCAATTTCCTCACGACGTTTTTTATCTGCCTCTGCATTTTCTTCTGCTTCTTTGACCATTTTTTCTACTTCATCATCAGAAAGACCAGAGGAAGACTTAATCGTAATAGATTGTTCTTTGTTTGTACCAAGATCTTTAGCACGTACATTGACAATACCATTTGCATCAATATCGAAGGAAACTTCGATTTGAGGAACCCCTCTTGGAGCTGGTGGGATATCAGTTAATTGAAAACGACCTAATGTCTTGTTGTCTTGAGCCATCTCGCGTTCCCCTTGTAATACATGAATGTCTACTGCTGTTTGGTTATCTGCAGCTGTTGAGAACACTTGAGAATGACTTGTTGGGATGGTTGTATTTCTCTCGATTAATTTTGTTGTCACTCCACCCATTGTTTCAATACCTAATGAAAGTGGTGTAACATCAAGTAATACAACGTCTTTGACATCACCCTGCAGGACCCCACCTTGAATTGCAGCACCTGCTGCTACTACTTCATCTGGGTTTACCCCTTTAGACGGTTCTTTACCAATTTCTTTTTCAATCGCTTCTTGGACGGCTGGAATCCGTGTAGAACCACCAACAAGAATAACTTTATTAATTTCACTAGCAGAAAGGTCGGCATCACGTAATGCTTTACGCGTTGGTTCCATTGTACGCTCGACTAAATCAGAAGAAAGCTCATCAAATTTAGCTCTTGTAATGTTCATTTCTAAGTGTAATGGACCTGCATCTCCTGCCGTAATAAATGGTAGTGATACTTGTGTTTGAGTAACACCTGAAAGATCTTTCTTCGCCTTTTCTGCCGCATCTTTAAGGCGTTGTAGGGCCATTTTATCTTGAGATAAATCAATACCATTCTCTTTCTTGAATTCTTCGACCATATAATTGATTAATACTTCATCAAAATCGTCACCACCAAGACGATTGTCGCCAGCAGTTGCAACTACTTCAAAAGTACCTTCACCAATATCAAGTATAGAAACATCAAATGTACCACCACCAAGATCATAAACAAGGACGGTTTGGTCTTGGTCTGCTTTGTCTATTCCATATGCAAGCGCAGCAGCTGTCGGCTCGTTAATAATACGCTCTACTTCAAGTCCAGCAATTTTACCAGCATCTTTTGTCGCTTGACGTTCAGCATCATTGAAATATGCAGGAACTGTAATAACTGCTTTATCGACAGTATCCCCTAAATAATCTTCTGCATATGACTTCAAGTGCTGTAAGATGATCGCAGAAATTTCTTGAGGAGTATACTCTTTTCCTTCAATTTCTACTTTGTAATCTGTTCCCATGTGACGCTTAATTGATTGAATCGTATTAGGGTTTGTAATTGCTTGACGTTTTGCAACCTCCCCAATTTGACGTTCACCATTTTTAAATGATACGACAGATGGAGTAGTACGGTTACCTTCAGGGTTAGGAATAACCTTTGCTTCTCCACCTTCCATTACTGCAACACATGAGTTTGTTGTACCTAAGTCAATTCCAATAATTTTACCCATAAAAAACACTCCTTCACATAGCTATGTAGTTATTGGTTTACCTTTACCATTGCTGGTCTAATTACTTTATCCTTTAATTGATAACCTTTTTGTAAGGTTTCCACAATCTGATTAGATTCGAAACCATCTTCTGAAACTTGCATTACCGCTTGGTGAAGGTGTGGATCAAACATTTGATTTTCAGTTTCAATTTCTTTTACACCTTCATTTTCTAGAACGGTTTTCAATTGACGGTACACCATCTCCAAGCCTTCCACGACACTTTTTGCCTGCTCGTCTTCAATATCGACGGCTAGTGCTCGATCAAAATTATCGATCACCGGCAAGAGTTCCGTTACAATTGCTTGGGATTTATATTTTAAGTCTGCTTCTTTTTCTTTTTTTGTTCTTTTTCTAAAATTATCATATTCAGCCTGTATTCGTAGAAGACGATCCTCTAGTTGTGCTTTCTCTTCCTGCAGCTTTTCGTAGTCAGCTATTTCGACTTGTGCTTGTTCTATGTTTTCTTCTTCTACAATCTCTTGCTCTACATCTTGAACTACTTCTTCCTCAATATTTTCTGATTGTTCATTATTTTCTGCTTCATTATTTTGTAGATCTTTTTCTTCCATTCCTGTCACCTCCTAAAGAACCATTGTATAGCAAAACATACCTTACTAAAAAAAGCAAATAAAAACCATAGCAGAGAAAGGTGTTTTCTATTCGCTTCCTTTCTCTATTGATGGATAATTATATGGAAACTAGTACCAAGAATTAAACGTTTTAGTCAATCGTTTAGAAAGTACATTTAACAGAGAGATTACCCTAGAGTACTCCATTCTTGTCGGCCCTAGTAAAGCAATAGTGCCTAATTGCTCTCCTCCTAAGGAATAGGTAGCTGTAATTAAACTACAATCCTGCATTTCATCTAATTTGTTCTCTTGACCAATCGATACCTTAATGCCTTTATGTGAGCTTCTTAATATGTTGGCCATTTCGTCTTCTTTTTCCATAACAGTATATAAAGATTGAATTTTGTGGATATCATTAAATTCGGGCTGTAATAGTATATTTGTCTTACCATCCATGTACAGCTTAACAGGTTTTTTCTCTAATAATGCTTCTTTTAAATAGGCATAGGTTGCTTCAAAATCACTGCTAAATTGTTGAAGAAGTTCAGCAACCTCACCGTATAATTTCTCTTGTAGTCTAATAATTGGCACACCGATTAACCGCGAATTCAATATATTAACAAGCTTCTCGATATCGGTAGCTTGCATTGACTGTGGTATTGTAAAATGACGATGCTCTACATGACCAGCATTTGTGACTAAAATTGCGACAGCGGTATTATCCGAAAGGCTAATAATTTGAATTTGCTTTAATGTTGTCTTAAATACCTCAGGTCCTAGAATAATCGAAGTGTAATTCGTTAAATCAGACAATACTCGCGCTGACTTCTGTACAACCTTCTCAAATTCCAACAACTCTCTTTCAAAGGCATTTGTAATCAGTGACAACTCTTTATTAGACAATTGAAATGGTGAGAGCAAATGGTCCACATAAAAACGATATCCCTTTTCAGAAGGCACACGACCAGATGAAGTATGAGTTTTCTCGATGAATCCAAGCTCCTCTAGGTCAGCCATTTCATTTCTGATCGTTGCGGGGCTAAAAGTAACTTGTTCCTTTTTCGCAATAGCTCTCGATCCAATCGGCTGTGCTGTTTGGATGAATTCATCAATAATGACTTGTAAAACTTGTAGCTGCCTATCTGTTAGCATCGATGATCACCTCTGTTAGCACTCTTATATCACGAGTGCTAAATCTATTAATAAATTATCAAATCGATCGTTAATTGTCAATGAAGAAACTCTAATTTATTTGAGTCCATTAAAAATGCTTGGAACACTTCATTTCCAAAAGGTTTACCTTCTTCTGTTAAACGAATAAAGCCTTCATCGATGATAACCCATCCTCTTTGTTGGAGAGTAATCAGTTCTTCCTTATATAGTGTTTCCATTTTCAACTGATATTTACGCTCAAATTGATCTAGTGAAACTCCTCCACTTTTCCGTAGGCCAAGAAACATTTCCTCTTCTATCCGTTCCTTTAAACCGATCTCTTCGACATGTAATACAGGCTTTCCTGTATCGATTGCTGCTTGAACATATTGTGGATGTGGTCTAATATTGATCACACGCTTTCCTGGTAAATATCCATGAGAACCAGCTCCGAAGCCATAATAATATTCATTATTCCAGTAAGTTAGATTATGCTTACTTTCATATCCGGGCTTAGCAAAATTGCTAATTTCATACTGATATACCCCGTGGTCTCTCATCTCCTTACGTAAATGTTCATACATGTCTGCCTCTATTTCTTCTGGGGGCTTTGTAAGGGTACCTTTTTTATAACGCTGATAAAAGATAGTTTTAGGCTCGATTTGGAGCGAGTAAGCCGAATAATGAGGAAGGTTAAATTGCAGTGCTTCCTCTAGTGTTTTCGAGAAGCCTTCAAAGCTCTGATTTGGCAAGCTATACATTAAATCAATGCTAATGTTCGTTAAACCGATTTGTATTAAGTCATTAACATTTTGGTAAACGTCTTTGATACGATGAAGTCTTCCTAATTGTTCCAACATTTTATCATCCATGACTTGCACTCCCATGGAAATACGTGTAACGCCATGGTTTTTTAAGATTTTAATCTTTTCTTTAGTTAAATCACCCGGATTTGCTTCAAAGGTGTACTCACTGACTTGATCCACATCAAAATAATGCTCAATCATTTGAACAAGCTTCAATAATTGCCGATTATTTAATGCTGTAGGTGTACCACCACCCACAAATATTGTCTTCATTTTTTGCCTCGGTTTATTTATCGTTGTTGCTATTTCGTTTTCTAGTGCAACTAAATATTCGTCTGCCATTTTTTCTTCATAGAAGAATTTAGTGAAATCACAATAATGACATATTTTTTCACAAAAAGGTATATGAATATACGCTGATGTTATCATGATGCCTTCCCCCTTTTCTAACAGTGTAAAACCCTTGCCTTTATGACAAGGGTTTTTCTCCTATTCATCATCCATTTTCAATACTGCCATGAAGGCTTCTTGTGGAACTTCCACAGAACCCACCATTTTCATGCGTTTTTTACCTTCCTTTTGCTTTTCGAGCAATTTCCGTTTTCTAGAGATGTCACCACCATAGCACTTACTTAATACGTTTTTACGCATTGCCTTAATGTTCGTTCTTGCGACAATTTTATTACCGATGGCTGCTTGAATTGGCACTTCAAATTGCTGCCTTGGAATCAATGTTTTTAGTTTGTCAGCTATTTGCTTCCCACGCTCAAATGCAAAATCTCGATGAACAATAAAGGAAAGTGCGTCAATTGTATCCCCATTTAATAAAATATCCATTTTCACGAGGTTAGAAGGCTTATAGCCAATCAATTCATAATCAAATGATGCATAGCCCTTTGTCTGTGATTTTAACTGATCAAAGAAATCATAGACGATTTCGGATAATGGGATTTCGTAAACAACATTAACACGATTCTCGTCTAAATAATCCATATTAATGAAATCCCCACGCTTCTTCTGACAAATCTCCATAACTGGACCAACAAAGTCATTTGGTACCATCACCGTTGCTTTTACATAAGGCTCTTGCACCTCTTTGATGGATTGGTTATCTGGCATAAAGGATGGATTATCAATAGTTAGTTCTTCATCATCTGTCTTAATCACCTTGTAAATAACACTTGGTGCTGTTGTGATTAGATCAATACCGAATTCCCTCTCAATTCGTTCCTGGATAATCTCCATATGTAATAGACCTAAAAATCCACAACGGAAGCCAAATCCCAATGCTTGAGAGGTTTCCGCTTCATATTGTAAAGAAGAATCGTTCAATTCTAATCTCTCTAAAGCTTCTCGCAAATCATTATATTTGTCCGCATCAACGGGGTATAATCCACAAAATACCATCGGGTTTAACTTACGATAACCTGGTAAAGCTTCTTCTGCTGGGCGATTTGCATGAGTAATCGTATCCCCAACTCTTGTATCACCAACATTTTTAATCGATGCTGTTAAATAACCGACATCGCCAACCGTCAATTTATCCTGTTTGATTGGCTTCGGATTAAATACCCCTACTTCATTGACTTCAAATTCTTTTCCTGTAGCCATCATTTTGATCTTGTCGCCAACTTTAACAGATCCTTCTTTTATACAAACATAAGCAACTACACCACGATAGGGATCATATAATGAATCAAAGATTAATGCTTTAAGCGGCTCTTCTGGGTCACCAACAGGAGCTGGTATTCGTTCTACAATTTCTTCTAATATCTCTTCAATGCCGATTCCAGATTTAGCACTTGCTAAAATAGCTTCTTCCCCATCGATCCCGATCACATCTGTTATTTCCTGTTTTACTCTACCAGGATCTGCACTAGGTAAATCAATCTTATTAATAACCGGAATAATTTCCAGATCATTATCTAACGCTAAGTAGACATTTGCTAGCGTTTGTGCTTCTATTCCTTGGGCGGCATCTACTACTAGGATAGCTCCTTCACATGCAGCAAGACTTCGTGATACTTCATATGTAAAATCGACATGCCCTGGAGTATCAATGAGATGGAACAAATACTCTTCTCCATCCTCACGCTGATATTTTAACTGGACAGCATTTAGTTTTATCGTGATACCACGTTCACGCTCTAGGTCCATAGCATCTAGAAACTGTTCCTTCATTTCACGCGCCGTTAGTGCTTGAGTTTTTTCTAATATTCGATCAGCTAGTGTTGATTTACCGTGATCGATATGGGCAATAATAGAAAAATTTCGTACCTTACTCTGATTTCTTACGTTAGTCAATATCATTCAACTCCTATGTGACAAGCACAATATACTAGGATAGATTATAGCAGTGAAAGGAACGATGTTCAATCAAAAATATGAGGATGCCTTTAAAATAATTCATCTATGATCGCATGTGTAACACCAACAATTTTATTACATACCTTACTCACTATTTCTTCTCCACTATTTGCAACCGCAAATAGTGGAGAATTGCCTGGGGTACCCACTTCTGGTACATCTCCATTAATTTCATCAATAATATCTTCACGATCTACTACATCATCATCTTGTTTACCTTTATCGATCACTTCTTCTTGATGACTCACTGCTTTTGTAGAATCCGTGCGGTCCATACCAACATATAGTCCAAATGAAAATATGACGCATATTACTAATAAAAAGGATAGAAACTTCACATTAATCTCCCCTATTCTGTAGATACTTTTTCCGCATTCCAGTAGTATTCGCTAAAAACCTCTGCAAAAACTTCAGTCGTGTTATAAAGCTGCTCCATTGTGTTATCTACGCCCCCCATTTCAATGGTTAGCGCATTTTCAGAAACATCTTGGTTATATACACCATTGCGTCCGGCCCCGGCATACATCTCCACCCCTCTGCTTAAGCCAGGATATTTTTTCTCTAGCTTTTCATGGAGAGCGGCAGCTAAAGCAGAATTCTTTTCGTGATTAGGGTTGTCTCCACCAATGACAAACATTATTTTGGCATATTCTTTTCCGTTGATTTCCTTTGTCGTGACATCTGCTCTCATACTATCGCGGTGAATATCAAAGACAAAATTAAGATCCTTGTTCGATTGTAGCGCTGTCTCTACTACTTCTTTAGAGGCAGTGTAGGAATGAGTAGAGTAGTTCCAACCTTTATCCACTAAAATCGAACCAATATCCGTATGGTCAACAGTTGAGCCAATTCCATTTCTCTCTAAATCCTTTGCTAGCTGATCACTAACTTTCGTAATATTTACTTCTGGATGAAAGGCATCATTTGGATTATCTGTTTTCGGTAAATATGGAAGGAAAGATTCTCGATTGTGTGTATTATAAATAAATACAACCTCTTTCTCTCCAGTCGTTTGTTGTTTCGGTTCTTTTTCTGCTGGTTTTTCTTGTTCTTTCTTTTCTTCTGGGACGGTTGCTTCTCTTTCTTCTAGGACAATATCCAGAGGAGGTGTCGATTCCACGGTTAAATTCGTATAATCGGTTCCCTCCCCCGCGATCAGAATTTGTCGATCATAGAGGTCAAAGCCTGGAAGCTCTCGGCTAACTAAGCTTCGTACATCATGCAGTCTTATATTCGTACCTACTTCAAATATGAACTTCCATGGCGAGAATTCTGCTTTATCCTCAGGAATTGCCTCTTTAAATAGTCGGTTCTCTAACAACATCAATGAAAGAAAATGAATTTCATCAACATTTGTTGTCCATTTCTTAACAGTGGATGAAGATACACGGTAATTCGGCTCTAAGCTAGTCATGATGCCTACAAGAATGAAGACGGCAAAAAAGCCTGCAATGAAGAACGATAGAATAACAAACACTTTATGTTTAGAAAGTAATAATACACGTCTATTACGGCTAATTTTTCGGCGCATGTTGTTCCCCTTTCTATTAGCTCTATTACATTTACTAGAATGTATGAGCGATCAATAGAAAGTAGAACCTTTCTGCCGAGAATTTTTTTATTATTACAGCAGCTTGTGATAAGGTTATTCTGCTAACGAGTGTACGTACCGAAATTTCGGATCGTCACTTTATCATGGAGACTAGCATTAATTGCTTGTGCCAATAAATGAGCCATGTCCTTCATATAGCCATCCACTTCCTTTGGTGTGACCATAAGGTTGTGACCAAGTGGAGTCAATACCTCTCGCATTAATGCTCTTTTTTCATGATCATTGAGTGAACCAATCATCCCAAAAATTTTTTCTCTTTTTTCGACACTTGGCATATCTTCCTCTGACAAAGAACGATCTCCAAAGCTCATTCCAGCAGGAGTTAAAGATTTAGAGGGGTTATCTTTTTCTCGAAATTCTTTGCCTATATGTTTAAATACATAATCGATTGCATCACTAGTTATGGTAACAGCATCTACTACAGTTGGAACTCCAATTGCAAAAACTGGTATTCCTAATGTGTCCTTGCTCAATTCTTTTCGTTTATTACCAACACCAGATCCTGGATGGATGCCTGAGTCTGATAATTGAATGGTCGTATTTACTCTTTCCATGGAACGAGAAGCTAAAGCATCAATTGCGATGACAAAGTCAGGCTTTAGTTTATCAATTACTCCTTTAATGATGTCACTCGTTTCAATCCCTGTAATACCCATGACTCCGGGATTAATTGAAGCAACTCTTCGATAGCCATCTGCAACATATTGTGGTTCATGTTCAAATAAATGATTGGTTACTAAAACTTTCTCAATCGTAAGAGGGCCGAGGGCATCAGGTGTAACACTTCGGTTGCCAAGCCCAACAACAAGTCCGGTAGCTTCCTTATCAATTTTATTTCTTTTCATTAAATCGCTAAGTTGCTTTGCCATGACTTTGGCGGTCTCTTCTTGTAGTGCAGTATCTTGCTTTTTGATCGCATCAGAGTAAACCGTTCGATAGGAACCTGGATTCTTCCCAATTTTCTTTGCGCCTTCTTCATTAATTTCGACATAAGAAATCCGAATATTTCCATCGGTTTCCTCTTTCATCTTCACCCCTTTAATACGATCTTCTGTTTGATTTTCTTTCTCTACATACATATCTTTTGCTTCTACTGCAAGATCGGTACGGACTTCAAATTTTTCCTCTTCCATTTTTTGTCCTCCTCCTTCAAATATGATTGAACTTGAAAGTAGTTTTACCGCCTCTTGTGAATTGATGCATATAGTTTTTGAAATAATTTTTATTGAAAAGTTTGACGAGCTTTGATAAAATGTCTTTTGACCTAACAAATGAAATGGTACGAAGCTTACGGAGGTGAAGATAATGGCAAATATTAAATCTGCAATTAAACGTGTACGTACAAACGAAGATCGCCGTTTACACAATCAATCCATTAAAACAGATATGCGTTCACATATTAAAAAAGTTGAGGCTTTAGTGGAAAGTAAAGATGTCGAAAATGCAAAGGTAGCACTTCAAACAGCTGTGAAAAAAATTGATAAAGCAGTAAGAAAAGGTTTAGTTCATCAAAACAAAGGGAATCGTCAAAAGTCACGATTAGCGAAAAAAGTTAATGAATTAAGTGCCTAAAGTAAAAAAGCCTGCTTCCCATATTGGAAGCAGGTTTTTGCTTTGTTTCTTTTTCTGTTTATACTCTTGTCGTTTGGCGTAACTGAATTATTTGGTATAGTAAAAGTTCTAGGCCAAGTGATTTATCAACCTTTCCTGTTTTAATTTGGGCATCAGTTTCTGCAAGAATGGTTAATGCTTGGTGAAGTTCTTCTTTGGTAAATTTTTGTTGCCTATTTAAAGAAAGCTTTGCAACATAAGGATGTATCTTAAGTTGACCTACGATTTGCTGCTGACTATATCCTTTTTGCTTCAATGATTTGACATGTAACAATGTTCGAAATTGAGAAGAAACAAGAGCTACAAGTGCAATCGGGTCTTCATTCATCTTTTCTAAATCTTTTGCGATATGAATTGCTTTTGCAAGATCACTTTCAATAATGGCATCCACTAATTTTAAGCCAGTACTATTTTCTTGATGTGAAAGAAGTAATTCTGCTTCTTCCAATCGAATCGTATTGCCAGGACCAACATATAACGCTAATTTTTCCATTTCGGAGCTTATTATCATCAGATTAGTACCTATTTCCTCCAGTATATATTCCACAACCTCTTCCTTTACAATTACTTGATGCTCCTGTGCAATCTTCTCAATGGCTTCTTTCATATTCCATTCTTTTAACGGTTCACAAGAAATAACAGTTGCTTCCTTCTTTAATTGTTTCACTACTTTCTTTCTTTCGTCCACTTTTTCATATGGTGCTATTAAAACAAGAATGCTATATGGTGCTGGATTCTGTATATAATTAATTAATGTCTCTATTTGATGAGTGAAATCAAGATTAGGTGGTTTTGCTTTCAAAAAGCTAGCATTAGTGGCGATCACTAATTTTTTTTCACCTAAAAAGGGAAATGTATTTGTATCATTAATCACATCTTGAATCGATATTTCCTCCAGGTCATATAATGACACATTTGTATCCCTGTCTTCCTCCTCAATACTATGCTTTAAAAGGGATTGTTTAACTGCTTCCATCATATAGGTTTCTGTTCCATGCATGTAGTAAACAGGAGAAAATTGACCCTTTTTTATTTGTTCCATTACATTTAAATAACTCATGATTCCATCTCCAATATGTATAAAAAATTCCATTATATACGTATAATAAGTGTTGAAAAAAAAACAAATATGTTTTATTGTATAATAAGATTCATGTTAAGAAAAGGTTTCTTCATTGATTACATACTTTTGAAACAGAAGTCCAAAAAACCACTATATTAGATATACATTGGGCTTAACAGCACTTTGGGTTGAATGGAAGTGCTTAAATTGTATCGACAAAAATAAAGAAGGGAAAGAAAAGTACCTTCCCTTCGCAATCTATATTAACGCAACTTCATTAGCCCCGGGTAACTAACGAAGCTACGATGTTTTTCTTATTATATAGATTGACCGTATTGATGAATTATATTGGTGTTAACTCTTGCTAAGTAAGGGAATCCTGTAGAATGAAGGAACTATTTTTTTGAAATAAGGAGGTATGCTATTATGAACGAATTCGAAAAAGAAGTTCAATCCAAGCGTCATGACCTTTTTGATGCAGCTGCTGGTTTTATTTTTTCATTTCTATTTTTCATGATTATTTTCTTTATTGCGGTTATATTTGATGCCATTGGTTCTTAAAAGCGAGACAAAAAGTCTCGTTTTTTTAATTTAGACAAAACCAATGATTTCGCTAAACTTACTTCTTTTTGCTTACGTACTTTTCAGCACCTTCTAGCATGGTGAAATTATACTATACAGGTATAGAAAATAGAGGAAATATCAATAAAAATTCTATCGTTTAGACTTTACATTATCATATGGAAGAAAGGTTGAAATGGTTCCATCATATTGGAAAGTAATCGCCCCCATCCTATCTGTCCGAAAAACTCGAACCTTTCTTCTTTTCAATGTCCTTAATACTTTAGGATGAGGATGACCATAGCCATTGTTTCTTCCTACAGAAATGATGCCTACCTCAGGCTGTATTTGTTCAATAAAAGGAATAGAACTAGATGTATGACTTCCATGATGAGCTACTTTTAGAACATCAACAGGAAGAGACGGATAGTTCGAGGCTAAATATTGCTCACTTTTTTCTCCGATATCTCCTGTAAATAACCAATTAAACTCACCAAATTTACTATATAGAACCAATGAATTTTCATTTTTATCACCATTATCCAGAGAGGGATGCAGCACATGAAAGATATGATCCTTAATACGTAATTTATTTCCCTCTTCCCCCTCTATATGTTGAAAATGCTTATTCTTTTCACGATATTGTTTGAGCAAATTCTGATCAAAATAAGGGGAAGTGATAAGGTAATCCACTTGATAATCGTCAAGAATATAAGGAACACTTCCAATATGATCATGATCAGCATGGGAAAGGATCATGGCATCCACCGCGCTTATACCACGATACCGAAGAAATGCATCTATAATCTGATCATAGACATCACTAGAAGGTTCAGTAAAATGCTTCTTTAGTTTACCTCCCGCATCTATGATAACGACACCTCTTCGATAGGGATATTCAATAACAATAGCATCTCCTTGACCAATATCAAGTGTGGTGATTGATCCATAAGGATTAAGATAGGGAAGGATTGATGCTAATACTAAGCAAACCGCTAACCCAAGACCATAACTAAAAGCTCTTATTTGTTTTCCCTGCTCAAAATAAAGTAAAAATAATAACAAACAAATATAGTATCCAATTATCAATGGATTAGGTATTTGGCCAATCGTCCAAGACCATGAAATGGCTTCATCAATCAAACGCATCAATGTTAGAAAATGGGAATGAATAAATTGAAATACATGAGACCATATCGGAAGAAACGAAGGGATCATCGCACTGAAACAAATTAACAATAAAAAAGGTAAAACAAACAGTGTAAAATATGGGACAACTATTAAATTAACTAAAACAGACAATGGTTGGAATTGATAAAATAATTGTATTTGAATAGGCAATAATACCATGAGACTGATAAAGCTAATCCGTAGAGAAATCCAAACAAATCCAATATCACCTGATAGGAGCTTTCGAGAGAACAAAATCGCATACGTAACAATAAAACTAAATTGAAACGCAATAGAATACACATGATAAGGATTTGTCAGCACCATAACAAAAAAGACGATGCTTAGTATACTGGTTGTAGGGAGCTTTATCTTTAGTTTTCGAAGCACGAGCAGGAACAATGCTAAAAGGCTTGCCCGCCATACAGAAGGCGCAGCTCCAGAGAGAAGAGGATATATTGGTAGAAATAAGAAGAGGATAAGCTGCATACGTTCTACGGATAGTTTTACGATATACAAGCCAAAAAAGTAGAGACAGGTCATCAGTAATCCAACATGCAATCCAGAGATTGCTAATAAGTGAGAAAGATTCCAATCTTGAAACAACGTAATCGTTTCATCTGATAACAAATCTTTGTTGCCAAATAGAAGTGCATTGATCCAAGAAAAAGTGAAAGGATTGACGTAACCCCCCAGATGCTCCAAAAGTTGATTTCGAGCATTATAAAGCATTTGATAAAAGGATGATTCGCTACAATTCGATGCCGTACTATCATTAATTAGAAATTGACTACTTATGCCTTGATTATGCAAATAGTGTTGATAATCAAACTGACCAGGATTTGTAGCTGTTATCATCTCCTGAAATGTACCGACTAGTTGACATCTACTTCCCCTATTTAATTTTTGGATAAATAAATCTTCTGCTCTTTCGTTTTGATGAAATAGTTGAACCTTCACTTTGTTGGTGCTTCTATATTCTTTAAGCAAAAAAGAAACATATGTATCTGTTTTGTTGACTTCAGAAATAATATCACCCTGAATCATTGACTTATGGGAGGAATCCAGATTTTGTCTATCCGTTGAAGGAGTTTGATTATAGAAGAAAATAAAGCATAGGAGTAAGGAAAAGACTAACCAGAGAGGCATTCTGTGGGTTCGTACAAAATAGATCAAAGGAGGGATAAGAAGGAGGACGATCCAAGGACTCTGATCCATTCTAGCAAAAACCGCTATTACATAAATAATCACAAACCAATGAATCCAAGCAAGCAAACCTTCTCCTCCTATCAGATTTTATTTTACAGTTGGAATAAGCTCAATAGTATGATGATCAAGCTCTACTTTTTCCACCTTTACATTTGCCTCTTCAAAAAGTTCAATAGCATAAGGATGATTTTTATAATCGGCTGCATAGTAAACGGTTTTGATGCCACTTTGAATAATTGCTTTACAACAATTAAGACAAGGAAAATGTGTCACATAAATCTCAGCACCTTCAGTCGGTGCTCCGAATTTAGCACATTGAAGAAGGGCATTCATTTCTGCATGAACCGTTCTCACACAATGTCCATCAATCACATAACAGCCTTCATCAATGCAATGGACACTACCTGACACACTACCATTGTATCCTCCAGCAATAATACGTTTATCTCTAACGATTGTTGCCCCTACCATTAAACGCTCACACGTACTTCTTAATGCTAGCAAATGGCTTTGTGCCATAAAATATTGATGCCATGAGATTCTTTCCATTGGTTACACTCCTCGTTTTTCAAACTTCTATCTTTTAAAGTGTACCGATTCCTTGTACAAGCGTCAATAAGAGCTAAGGAATTTGAACAAAATCGCGAATGTTATCTAGTGTTTTTTCACCAATACCATTAACCTTTGTTAGGTCCTCTATTTTTTCAAACCTTCCATTCGTCTCACGGAAATCGATCATCGCATTTGCCTTTACCTCCCCAATACCTGGTATTTGCATGATTTCTTCCTTTGTAGCCGTATTGATTTTAATTTTCCCGTCTGATTGAACTGCCGATTGAGCTCCAATACTCCCCTCTTCTCCCTTCTTTGGTATTATGATCACCATCTCATCATAAACACGTTCAGCCATGTTTATTGCGGACGGATCTCCTTTTTTAGTTAAACCTCCTGCGATCTTTATCACATCCTGAACTCTGTCTACTGCTTCCATTTGATAAACGCCTGGTTTTGCTATTTCACCCTTCACATCGACCATGACTACTTGCTCTTCATTCCCCTTTTCTATACGATCGATTTCTTCAACAGTTGTTTCGGTATTTTCTGTCATTATAAAATTCTCTGATTGGTTTGTATCACTAGGATTGACGTATATCCAAATAGCTACAACCAATATGATTACAGCAAAATACCAGTATTTTTTTAACCAATACATATTATCAGCCCCTTATCATAGAATGGTATAGTTAATCATAAAAATAAGGTAAGATTGTTTCCTTCACTAAGTGGGAAACTGAAACAAAAGCGGGAGGCGAATACATTGAAATGGGGAATCATCGGAACGGGAAATATGGGAAAGGTATTAATACATGCCTTTCTACAATCTAAGTTATTGGATCAAAGAGACTTATTTGTAACCAATCGAACAGTTGAGCGAGCATATGAGCTGAAGGAAACATATCCTCATATCCAGGTGAAAGATGATCCGTTTACACTGATTGACTCAGTAGATACTGTATTTATCTGTGTAAAGCCAGTGGATATGGTTCCATTATTAAAAGAGATCAGTCATCGACTCAATCAACATCATTTGTTAGTGTCCATTACAAGCCCGGTATCTGTTCAGGAGATTGAAAGCCTTGTCGATTGTCAGGTAGCCAGAATGATTCCGAGCATTACAAATCAAGCCCTTGCTGGTGTCTCACTTCTAACATTTAGTGAAAAGATCGATCATGATCGTAAGCAACTTTTTATCAAGAGATGTCGAAGTTTTTCGGAACCACTGGAGATAAAGGAAGATATTGTGAGGATTTCTTCTGATATTGTTTCTTGTGGACCAGCATTTTTCGCCTTTTTAGCTCAAAGTTTTATTGAGAATGCAAATGAATTAACGGAAATCACAAAAGAAGATGCCACATTGCTAATGGAGAAAATGTTTATTGGCTTTGGAAAGCTTCTAGCAACAGAACAATTTACATTACCGGAATTAATCGAAAAGGTTTGTGTAAAGGGTGGTATTACAGGGGTTGGTATAGCAGCGATAGAGGCTCATACAGATAATCCTTTTCATCATTTAATTAAGGGAACACATGAAAAGTTTCACACAGAAAAAGCACATATACAATCTTCCATTCACTACTCCTAAATTATACTACAGTTTACTAGATATGGATAGTATTTCTATATAAAAAACTCGGCATTAGTTTTGTTAAGTTTTTGTAATGCCGAGTTTTCTTTTTTATTGTTCTAATAGCTCGTCTACTGTTACACTCCATTTGCTTGTTTTATTATTTAATGGATGAACAGTCGCTTTTCCACTATTTTGGTCGACATGTTCAATATAGACATTTGTCCCATTATAAGTAACTTGACACATTTCGCTTGCATTCGCAATTTCTTGTGCTCTTTTGGCATCCATCGTCTAACCTCCTTCTTATTATCCTGTCTTTGTCGTCGATTTTTTCTTTTTGGTGGTTGTCTTCCGTTTTGTACCTTTCTTCTGAGTAGTTTTCGTTTTCTTTAATGATTTCTCCAATGCTTCCATAAGATCTGTTACATTGTCCTTTTTCTTCGGTTCCTTCGCTGTTGAGATCTCCTCACCATTCTTCTTGCGCTCGATCAGTTCAAGTAATGCAGAACGATATTCATCCTTATATTTGGTCGGTTCAAATTCTGTTGTTAATTGATCTATAAGCATTTTAGCCGTATCAAGTTCTTTTCCGGCTACATCGGTTTCTTCCGGAACATTTGGTACCTCTTTAAAATCTCTCACTTCATCAGGAAAATAAATGGTTTCCATCACAAGTGTGTTTTGATAAAAACGAATGATCGCTAAATGCTCCTTTGAACGAATCGTGATTTTAGCTAATCCGATTTTCTTCGTATCTTTTAAAGCTTCTCGTAATAACGCATATGCTTTGGTACCACCTTCATTTGGTGAAAGATAATAACTCCTATCAAAATAAATCGGATCAATTTCTTCTAATTTTATAAAATCCATGATTTCAACAGTTTTATCCTGTTTTTCGTCCTTAATCGCCTTTAAATCTTCTTCCTCTAAAATAACAAATTTATTGGTTGTGTACTCAAAGCCCTTCACAATATCTTCATTCCCTACTTCCTTATCACAAACAGGACAAACTTTCTCATATTTTAATGGGGAATGACATTCCTTATGAAGATTTCGTAGAGAAATATCCTTGTTCTCTGTTGCGGAATGAAGACTAACCGGAATATTAACTAAACCGAAGCTTATCGTACCTTTCCACATCGTATGCATGCATTCATCACTCCTCTTGTATTCCTAGCATTTGCAATGTCTTAATAAAAATTCAAAAATAAGCAAATATATAAGGAGAAAGGGTGTTGACAATGTGGAAACCAATGTTACCGACGCTTGTTGAGGAAATAAATAAGCAGAAGGATTGGATCTATGAAATAAAATATGATGGCTTTCGTTGCGGAATTGAGTGGACTGCAGAGAAGATCACATTATGGAGCCGTAATGGCAAGGATCTCACCTTTCAATTTCCTGAAATCGTCTCTACTTGTTTAATTCTCCAAAAGAATATTGAAAAGCAACTTCCGATTTTTTTAGATGGAGAGCTTGTTATCCTAAGAACGCCATATCAAGCTAACTTCTCTTCTATTCAGACAAGAGGAAGAACTCGTTCTAAAGTAAAAATACAACAATTAAGCAAACAGCGACCAGTAAGCTTCCTCTGTTTTGACCTATTACTGCTGAATGATCAAACCCTTCAATCACAAACACTTTTAGACCGAAGAAAACAATTAGAGCAATTATTTAAGCAATTCACGGTGGAGCAGAGGCAGCTACTTCTCATTCACTCCTTTAAGAAGCTCAATGAAATAGAAGAAATCAGTTTCTTCCATCAAGCAGAGGGAATTGTCGCAAAAAATATCCATTCAACCTATATCGAAGGAAAAAGAACGAGACAATGGATAAAATGGAAAAATTATCGAACTGTACAAGGTGTAATAAGTGGATGGAATCTGACAAATGATTATTTTGATGTAAAATTAGACAAGAATGAAGAACTAGGAAAAATCAAACATGGCTTTGCTCAAGAAGATAAAAAAACCTTAACTAATTTCATCCAAGCAAATGGTCGTAAACAGGGCACGCATTGGTACGTAACACCTAGTGTTTGCATAGATATTAATTGTTTAGATGTGAAGGACGGAGAGATAAGAGAACCAGTTTTTCGATCTTTTCGGTTTGATCTATCTCCAACAGATTGTACGGTGGAGATGGTTCGGTTAGGGTTAGCCCAGCTACCTAAAGAAATTGACTTAACTAAGCCCAATAAAGAACTATTTCCCCAGATCACGAAACTTGATTATCTTGTCTATTTGAGGAATGTCGCCCCTTTCTTACTACCTAGATTACAAAACAAACGTTTAACGATGATCCGCTATCCTGATGGAATCGATCAACATTCCTTTTATCAAAAGCATTTACCTGATTATGCTCCTGAGTTTATCGATTATATTTTATCTGAGGATGGGGAAAAGGATTTATTGTGTAATACACTTGAAAGTTTGTTATGGTTCGGTAATCATGGAGGATTAGAATTTCATATTCCTTTTCAAACGGTTCACTCTGCTTACCCTGATGAAATGGTATTTGATCTCGATCCACCAAGTCTAGAGTATTTTTCGTATGCTGTAATGGCCGCCCATTTGATTAAGGATATGGTGGAAGGAGAAGGTTTTACTCCATTAATAAAAACATCAGGTAGGACAGGTCTACAAATTCATTTACCATTGCGAGAGAAAATGATGACATTTGAGGAGACGAGAGATTTTATGCGAGCTGTAGCAGAAGTGCTTGTTCAACAATATCCAGATTGTTTTACGATAGAACGATTAAAAAAGAAACGCAAAAATCGTCTTTATATTGACTATGTACAACACGCTGAGGGAAAGACAATAATTGCTCCCTATTCTACTCGAGCCACCAAGGAAGCTACTGTCGCAACACCTTTGTTTTGGGAGGAAGTAGATGAGAAGTTAGATCCGAGAGATTATACGGTAAATACAGTTCCTGAGCGTCTTGTAAAAAAAGGCTGCCCTTTTCTTATGTCACCTCCAAGTAAGATGGATTAATACACCATTTTCTGATAATACTGTGAGGAAAGTCTACTTTATTTCCTCCTATTACGACAATTTGCTAAAATATTAGTGGGACTTCATCTGATTAGATAGCAGGCTGTTTTATAGCAAGAGTGGTTGTTACTTGGATAAATCTTATGGGGGAATATATGTATACTAAAATTTATCTTGATGTTCTGAAGAAGAATTTTATGATTGTTATAATGGTAATCCCATTATTGGTCTTAACCTTTTTTATATGGGTAGGTATTCCCATATACATAATCGGCAATACCGTAGCTGATTTAACTGCTAATTTAGGAGTTATCCATTCTTCTATTTCACTCTCCGTTGGATTATTGTTTTCATTGTTTTTTGTGCCTATCAACTGGAAAGTTGCTAGACGCTTAGCAAAAATAAAAGAATGGACCGTAATGAATGCTTTTTTAAGGTTAGAAATAATTTGGATAATATTTATTTCACTAGTTTTTGAAATAATCGTCATTATCATTTATTGGGGCCTTTAGCTGAATGTAAAAAGGAGCTTGACTTGAAATGCAAGCTCCTTTTTTCTTACAAATTTCTACTCCATTTTAGTTAGAATACTTTTGCTTCTGCCGCTTCTGTCTTTGCCATATGAAAAGGATTATTCCCATTACGAGTAGAACCATACTGCCTAACAAAAGATTATATATGTTTGTCGCAGTATCTGGTAGCGAAATACCCTGCTTACTAGTCAGAGGCTCTTTGTCTTGATTTTTATTCACTCGAATTATTTTATCTGATTCCGAATGTTTCTCTATTTCATCCTGATTGTCGATTTCATTCCCTTTTTCATCTTGTATTGGATTAACTTCTGGCTTGGTTGGAGGTTGCTCTTGATCATTATCCCCCGTACCTGTACCTTCATCTTGATTATTTTCATCATGCTCGCCTTCAGATACATCATCCCTTCCTTTTATAAGAGACCAAATAGACGATCTTGTAGAGCCAGAATACTGATCTGTAATTCGGGTATACCAGTAGTAGGTCTTCCCCTCTTCTAACCCAGACCATGTTATTTCTGCGGTATCTCCACTTGCAACATTTTGAACAGTACCTATCTCAGAATTGGTGTACACATTAACCACAAAGGAATCTGTAGCTACACGTTTTTCCTTTGGTGTTAGATCTAGATCAATCATAAATTCATCCTTGTTCGGATACTCATCTGTATCATAGTAATTGTAATCGTCCATATATGGTGAATACGTATTAACAAAAATTCGGTTATTCGTTGAATCAAAATGTAACAAACGCATATACCCTTGACCACCTTCAGGTCCTGCTTGATAATCTGCTAACATCTGATAAACAGTTCGGTCGGGCGTTCCGTCTCCATCATCATCGATTTCATCTATCAAGGTTTGAGCTTCATGATAATGACCAGACAAGACTGCCATTACATTTTCATTTGGAATAACGACTTCATTGTACAGTTTTTCACCTAAAGGATGGCGTGTTCCAGTTGCTTGTAAATATTCATGAAAGGTTAATATCGCCATGCGATCGGGATATTGAGCTAGTATCTCATTCATCCACGCAATTCCCTCCTCATCAATACCCCAGCCTAAATACATCATAATAAAGTCATTGCCATTAACCGAAATTAAATCATAATGTCCTCTGTTATTGAGATAGGAACCACCATAGTACGGTTTTTCCATAAAACGATCCTCACCAAAGTATTTATAATATTCTGTGTAGTCATTATCTTTTTGCAATACATCATGATTTCCTGCAAGCACCCCATATGGAATATTAGCATCGTCCAATGTCTTCATATACTCATCCGCATGTAACCACTGGTATTCTTGGTCTGCTTCATCGACTAAATCACCACTATGAAAGACATATTCGATGTTCATTTTTTCTTGATTTTCGGCAATCCATTGAGTTTGTCTATCATAAATATGCGGATAGCTTTCCGAATAATATTGTGTATCAGACATCCAAACAAAGGTATAATCATATTGATTTGGATTTGCAGGAATTTCATCCTGAATGATAACATGAATGGTATGGTTGTCTGCATACTTAGTCACTTCCACATAACCACTTAACGTAAAGTCATCAGTGCCTGCAATTTGGTAGTCGATCAAATCCCATTGCGCTTTTTCGATGTTCCATGCATACATGGAGACCTTCCTACCTTCTAATGAATGACCATTCCATACTAATTCTACTTGATCATCGTTATTAACCGATTCATCTAAAGTGACATCAAAGCGATGATAAGGAAATTCAGTCGTAGAATCTGTTACTAAGTATTTCCCATCTTGTTCGGAAGCAAGCTTCAATTCTTGATCCGACAATTCAGCCTGAGCGGAGATCTTCTTGGTTGCAGGTGGCTCCGTTTTAGCTGTACTTTGATAGGATATAACGGAGCTTTTATCGGATGGTTTATATTGAAATGCCTGATAAAAACCAACATCTAATTGATCTCCCATTGGGTCCTTGACTTTGACTCGTAGTTTCGGATCACCAATTTGAGTATCCGTTTGGTTGTTTGGTTCTGTTGGATTTTCCTCTACTGTATGGAACATTATTTCTTCGATTTTTGCGTTTCCAACTTTATCAATCGCTTTGATTTTCAACACGTGCTCTCCAGGTGCTAAGGAGCCAGACGATGTCATATATGGAAGGGTGATTTCTTCGTTATCTAACCATGCTTGATAACTGTCCACTCCAGCTATTTCGTCCGTTATTTCTGCATTGATCTCAAACTCACCTTTATAGGACCTATTTTCTTCCATATTGGGGCTGATGATTGGTGCCGTGTTATCGACAAATACCTTTCTTTCGATTAATTTAGTATTTTGAAGAATTTGTACGCGATGAGAACCATCTTCCACCGTAGTCGTATCCCATTGATAAGCTAAAGAATTTGCTAACCCATCCGTAATGGTAAATGTGAAATGCTCCGCTATCCGCTCTGTTCCATCATCCCCCATATCTAACACATCCGACGGATCCGGATGTGACGGATCTGTTAAAACCGTACCATCTGTCATCACTAACCGAACATTACGAAGATTAAAATCATCTCGATTCTCGCCAGGGTCTCCCTCCCATGGAGTAGCTTTATTACCAGCACGAATTGTAATAGTATTATCACCTAACTGCAGTTTTGTTGGATCAATGGGAACCGTAATCGTTTCCCATTGGGCCATCCAATCATCGAAAATATGGACAATCTCATCCCCTATTGTGACACCATTTTGGAAATAAGTGTTAATTCCGCTAACTTCAAATGCTAAATACGCTTGATGTTCCACAGCTTTATACGTATCGTTGATTACTTGTTCGTCAATTTTCATTATTAAGTCATCTGAGCTACTCTTCTCAGCTGTCCCCTTTATGATGGATTTACCAGATAAAATTTGCTCATTCTCTACATTCAATCTGAGAGGACTTTGATCCAGGTCACTTGCCACTCGGATCGTTTCAATGCCGCTTTTTACACTGTTCGTACCATCTGATGCTTGAAAATAATATTCTACATATTCTTTTCCTATGATTTCGGGAGCATAAATGCGATACTGATAAACCCCTTTTTCTTCACTCTCTTCCAGTAAGGCCTCTTTAAATTCTTTTTCATCCTCGGTTCGATAATACACAGCTACCGTTTTAACCTCTTGATTATCATTGGCACTTACTTGTAAATCAATGTTTTCCGTATGATTCACCTGAGAAATGGTCGTTATATTATCGATTTCTGGTGCTATTGTATCTTGTTGTTTTTGAACAGGTTCGTTCGGAACTTGATAGTCCTCTACTGTGCCAGGTGTTGCATCTAATTCACCTGCACTTATTTTTTCCATTACATTCGTCTTATCTACTGGATATCTATAAACAATTCCCTTATTTGCGACAACATCATCCACATTTTCTGTGTCATTATAGTAAGCGATGGAATATTCAATTCCTGTATTGGAAGCAATAATTAAACCTCTTGTGCTACCATTAGCCATCCCTGCTGATTCAATACGAACAATATCCTGATTCTCCACTAACTGGGAGCTAAAATTCGCATTGAAATCTGCTACTGTTTGATCATTATTGTGACCATTAATGATCCAGAAAACAAGTGTTTCCTTTGCTGGAATTACGACATCATCTGGAATAGATGGCCAAATCACATCACTTTCTGGATCAGTACCATAACGATATTGGATCTTGTAATCCTTTAAATTAATCGGTTGATCTGTATTATTATAAATTTCAATAAATTCATAGCCGTCAGCAGACCCTGTGTTTGTCGTATCAGGTACAACCTCTGTTACTAGTAATGGTGGTAATGCTTGAGAATCAATTTTCTCCTGATCAATTTGAATCGTAAATTCCTCTGTTTTACTCTTATTTCTACCATCTGTTGCTTCTATATAATAAGTAAGGTTTTCATCCACATGATTACCAGGTATCTCTACTGTATATTGTGAGGGATTTTCAGGATCTATCGACATTGGTAGACTGATATATTCAGAGTCTTTCTTCTTAACGTAAAGATTCGCTGATGGAATGGTATGATTGTCCACTATCTCTGCTTGAATCGAAATCGGCGAAAAAGCCTGTCCTTCCTTCACTTGTTTATGTGTAATCATTGGTGCTTCTTGGTCTATTTCTTCTTCTGGAACTTCTACAGACTCACTTGGTACTTGAACCTCATCTACCATGCCAGGTGTAGGGTCTGCTAGTACTTGATGCTTCTTCATTTTTGTAGCTTCTTCTAATGGATATTTATATTGAATAACCTTTCCATCATTATTATTATCTTCACCTAGATAATCAGCATAAACAACCTCGTTATTTTTGTGATCTTTAATAATTAAAGCACGATTTCCTCCATTCGCAAATCCAGGAAAGGATGAGCTATTAAATGGGATGACCTCTTCTTTTGTTAGATTAGTAGAAAATTGTTCGTTAAAAGCTTCTAGCTCGTTCTTTCCATTGTTATACCAGAATACTAATGTTTCTTCTGACGCTATATCTACGTCTGGTAATTCAAACATAATGTTCTTACTGGAGTCCGTGTAATGATAAATGAAATGATAATCGCTTAGATGTAAGGTTTGATTAGTATTATTATATAGTTCAAAGTATTCAAAATAATCGGTACCACCACCTGCTGTATTAGGTGAAATTTCTGTAATTAAAAGTTGTGGGTACTGAGTAAAATCCTCGTTGATCATTTTTTGTTCTTCTACTACTGTATTTACTTGCTTCTTTTCTTTTTCTATTTTTTTGACAGTGATCACATTTGGCGTATCTTTTGTTGGGTCAACTGCTCGATGATGTGCATTGGTTGCCATTATATAATACTCTATTTGTCCGGTTATGACTTCTTCTGCAGGTATCTCTGCATGATAGTTATTTGACTCCTGTCTTGACATTTCCACACTTCGATAGGATGCCTCTCCTTGATATCGATAGAATAATTTTGCTTGAAGACTTGAATCTGCATCATCAATGATAGCATTGATAGTAATGGTTGAATTTACATCGGCCTCAGAGACAGGCTTGGATTTGATTATTGGTGCATCACTAGCTGAAACAGTTACTGGTTTCTCAGGTATTTGTTGTTTATCGAGTTTACCAGGTGTGGGTTTTTGTTGCTGCTTGGAAGTTTGCATTGCGGTTGATTCTTGAGGATATAGGTAAGTAAGCGTCTTTCCTAGCTGAATATCTTCTTCTGAGAAGCTTGCTGAAACGATCTCTTGTTGATTATCACGAATACTAATCGTTTGCTTATTAGTATTGCTAAACGAAATAGCTTGATAGCTTATCACTTGTTCTTCCGTGAGCTTAGTTCCGTAATGGTGATTAAAGTCATCAATGGAAAGATTCCCTCCATTGTTCCAAGCAACCACTGTTTCACCTGGCTCAAGAGAAGTTGGTGGTAATTCGAGTATTTTTTCACCTGAACTAGCTGTAGAATGGAAAGAAATATTGTAATAATCTAATTGAATAGCTTGATTAGAATTATTGTAGATTTCGAAATAGGCAAATTGGTCATTTTCCTTACTAAAAGGCATGACCTCTGTAATTAGGATCGAAGGAACCTTTTGAAAATCGATAGAGGGGGTACCTTCTGCATTTTCTATCGAGGATTTCTCTACTTTCTCTTTTTTTTCGTCGATTTCAGGTATGTTTTTTTCTTGTTTTGTCGCAGACTCGGTTATTTCATTCGATTCTTCTACTTCCTTTGTAGATGATTTGTCTTCCTCGTTATGTATCTGATTTGGTTTCCGAGTTAATTGTTTGTCTTTACTTTCAACTGATTGCTGTCCCGAAGTTTCAGCAGAGCGTTCTTCATCTGTATTTTCCTCGATTTTCTGATTTGGACTAGCTTGTACGACTGAAAAATGAACAAATACATGAGAAAATAAAATGCATGTAATTAAAAAAACGGAAAATAATCGTGCCACTTTTTTCTTATTTCTTTTCCTCATTTGTTAAGACCTCCTGTTTCTATACTACTAACAGTATAAATGGAGGATATTAAGAAAGTTTAAAAAAATTGTAAAAATTGCAAAAAAGATGACATTGTTATGTCATTTCTTCTACCAAATTGTAATAAAGTGGGGCCCCCTATTATCGATTTGTACCGTAAATGGTCAAAAAAGATAATTGACTCTGATTAAGAAACCTTATTGGAAGCCTAGTAGTGCCTAGACCACTATCAATATAAAGGTACTTTCCCTTTTCATGCTGGAAAATCCCTTTATCCAGACTTGGGAATAAGCCTTGGTCTGGAGAAATAATGGCACCTAAGAAAGGGAGTCTTATTTGTCCGCCATGTGTATGACCACATAATATAAGGTCAGCTAGCTTTGCAGCCTTCCTATTAATGATTTCTGGTGAGTGTGAGAGCAATATACGATAACCCTCCTTTATAAATAAGCTTTCTGTCAACTGATCATTTCCCGTTGCCGCATCTGCTACCCCTACTAAGCAGATTTGGCATCGCTTGAGCTTAACAATTACTCTTTTATTATCAAGAAGTTTAACATTTCTTTGTCTTAAGCTGTTTATAAATTCCTCCCCTCTAGGATGGTCCCATTCATGGTTACCTGACACAAAATAGACGTATTGATGACTTTTAGCTAGTTGTTCAACAAAAGCAAGGATGCCCGAAAAATCTTTCGTTTTTCGATCAATCAAGTCACCGGTGAGTACGATCAGATCGGGATGAAAATTTATAATTTTTTGCAATAGTCTCGTATATTGATTAAAAAATATTTTGTTATGTATATCCGTTAATTGAACTAAACGAAATGTTTCGTCTTTTAGTCTATCTGTACCAATCGAAAGACGATTTATTTTCCAAACATTTGTATCATAGTAGCTTTTAATAAGGAGACCCCCAATGACTAATCCGGCCAAAATCTTCTTCATTTTATCACCTAACCTCTATAATTCCTTCCTACTTCAGTTATTGTTATTATAGCATTGTACATTTTATTCTTAAAAAAACTTTCAAAAGAATGTAGTATTTTTGATTTTTTCATCGTCTATATTACAGAGAACTACAGAGAGGGGGGAGAGCAATTCAAGAGGATGCTTTAATTAAGAAGGTTCAGCAGGGAAATCAGCAAGCGTTACGGATACTTATTGAACGTTATAAACACCATGTATTTAAAGTGATTTATCATGTTGTCCGTAACCCTAAGGACGCTGAGGACCTTGCACAGGAAACATTTATTAAGATGGTCGATGCTCTCCCTTCCTATCAAAATCAAGGTTTTACGACGTGGCTCAGTCGAATTGCCGTACATAAAGCTATTGATTTTAACCGAAAGAAGCAGCGTCAGAAAGAAGACCTAACTTTTTTTGATCAAGATTATCAATTAACAGATGGCCATAATCCAGAGGAACAATATTTAGCAAAACACGAACGAGAGATGGTCAGAGCTGCCATTATGGAAATGCCGGATAAATTGCGACTAGTGGTGCAACTTTATCATTTAGAGGGCTTATCTTATAAAGAAATATCGGATCAGTTAAATATGAAAGAATCAACAATAAAAATGCGGTTATATCGTGCAAGAAATTGGATGAAGGAAAACTGGAAGAAGGAGGATTTCTGATGAAACATATTCCTAAAGAGCAAATGAACTTATATATTCTTGATCAATTAACGGATGAGAATCGAAAGACAATGGAGAATCATCTATATAGCTGTGAAGCATGTCTAGATAGTTATCTCCAGCTTATGGAAAATAGTCTAGTTGAGGACTCAGTGTCTGATTTCTTTACAGAAAAAACAATAGCAAGGATTCAGCATGATTCAAAACCATCATCCAAAAGCTCAAATGCTTCTTCCTTGTTCTCTAAAAGTATTATTCACTATGTTCTAGCAGCCGGTTTGACCTTGATTCTCATGTTTTCTGGAGTATTTGATAATATGATCAGTCTCACGGATAGAGCAGAAGTAAGCCCAAAGCAATCGTTAACTGAACAACTCATGAAAAAAACAGATCAATTATTAGAGGAAATGAAAGGAGATCATAACTAATGACAAAATCACCCATACTCGCTTTATTTCTTGCCTTGTTTCCGGGCTTTGGTCATATTTATTTAGGATATCGATGGAGAGGAGTGTTATATACTTTATTCTTCTTAGGTTCCCTTTTTTGTGGATTTATTGCAGGAATCATTGTCTACTCCGATACCTTGTTTATTGGATTTTTCTTAATTGCAGCGATAGTTTGGCTTATCAATATGATGGATATTGTCATGACACTTGTGATGAAAAAACAAGGAGGACTCGCGGGCACAACAAACAATGATCAAGCATTTACCCTAGAAGACCCTAAACAAAAGGAACGCTTTTCTACGATATTATTATCGTTTATTCCTGGAATTGGTCACTTCTATTTAGGATTAACCTATCGAGGACTTACCATACTTGCAGCATTTTTTGGTATTATTGCAATGGTGTTTTTTGTGAGTGTACTAACGAGTAGTATTTTCTTAATCTTTCTCCTTGCGATTCCTATCATTTGGATCTACAGCATGTTTGACGTAATCCAGTTGTTGAACAAAAAACAACAAGGTATTGATTTATTAGATACGACCATTTTTGATGATTTTGATAGGTTTCGTGATGATAGCAAAAAAAGCAGAATGCTAACTACCTTATTGGCAATCTTCCCGGGTGCGGGACATATGTATTTAGGCTTGCAAAATCGCGGTTTACAATTAATGGCTTCTTTTCTACTTTCCATCTATATTCTTGACGTATTACATTTAAGTATATTTTTGTTTGTTATCCCTATTATCTGGTTTTTTAGTTTTTTTGATGCCTTACAGCTAATTAATCGATCCCATGATCAAGAGTTGGAGGATATTCCAGTATTTAAACATTTAGCCAATTACCAAAAATGGTTAGGGATTGGCCTTATATTGTTAGGAGTATTTTATCTGATTGATAGTACCTTCCTCCCTATTATCGCAGATAATCTAAGGGAAATATTTAATATTGATGTATGGTACTATTATCAGCAATACTTCCAAGTCAGTATTGTATGCTTCCTATTAATCCTAGGCGGAATTAAATTGATATCCGGCTCTAAAAAGAAAGAGAAGGTGAAGAAATAATGAGAAAATGGCGTGTTGGCTCTATTTCCATGGGACTTTCCTTAATTGCACTAGGTGTAACCTTATTTTTATCCCAGCTATATAACTGGGAGGTAACGACCTTTATACTTTCTTGGATTCCAATACTCCTAATTATATTAGGCATTGAAATATTAATATATTTGCTGTTATCAAAACAAGAGCAACCTATCGTAAGATATGACGTTTTTTCTATCTTGTTTATCCTTTTTATAGGTGTCCTGACACTTGGTATTTACTTTGTTACTTCGACAGGGCTTGTGACAACGGTAAAAGAATATGTAGACACAGAAGAAGTGAACGGAATGTTGCCAGAAGTAAATCAAAAGCTAAGTAAGGACATTAAAAAAGTGGTCATTGATGCGAATAATAATGGGATTGAATTGGAAGCAAACGAAACAGACGAAGTGAATATATTTGGAAGCTTTCGGTCTAATTATGAAACAAAGCTCTCACAGGATGATTATATTTCCATTAATAAAGTTGGAGATACTCTATATATCGAAATACTCTCCCCTCCTTCTAAAAATCGAATGAACCATCATTTTGTTAACTATGATGCTACTATTTCGATCCCGGGAAACAGAAAGGTAGAAGCTCGAACTTATCTTCACGAGGTTAACCTAGATTTGGCTAAATTAAAAGCAGATTGGTATATCGCCAATGCTGATATTGCATTATTAAGTGATGGAGAAGATGCTAATGTAAAAGTGACAACAGATCAACCTTATGATGAGACAAAGTCAACGGAAGGTGAAGATTTGAAAAAGAAAACGTATGGAGATGGAACGCATTCTCTTTACTTTCAGCATGTGAACAGTATTAAAGCCGTACCTTAAAATAGCATAGCAAGTTTCAGAAGCATTCAGCTTCCAATCAGCGTGTTTTTAATATACACTTGTTTTACTAATAATTAAGAGGCAGGTTACAAAGTGAACGAATTCGGCTCCATTTATTATCAAGAGGATTTGGACCATCTTATTCAAAATCATACGCTTAGTCTATTGTTCGTTTCGCAGAAAAATTGTAGTGTTTGTCAGAGTCTTTTGCCACTAATTAAACAGGTTATGCAGAAGTATCCTATGGTCAAACTTGGTTATATCCGTGCAGATCAATTTCCAAGTATTGCAGGGATATATTCGATATTTACCGCCCCAGCTGTTTTGTTTTTTGTCGAAGGAAAGGAATACTTTCGGGATGTTCGCTTTGTACCAATTCAAGCATTTTCAGAAAAAGTGAACAAAATATATTCCCATTTTTATTAAATAAAACTTTGTGATTCTTAAATGAGGAGCCTATATATAAGCTCCTCATAAGCGTTTTGACTTTGTAATGGAATAAAACAATAGCACTAGTATGATTAACGACTGACCAAGGATGATGATTGCATCCCAAAAATAGACACTATTCATTGGTAATAATAACTGAGGGATAATATTCATATAGACATACACGGCTTGTGGAAGAAAATAAAAAGCAAATAAACTAAAAGTCAAAATAATTCCACATAAGAAAAAATAGCTGTACAAACGAACGGTTCTTTTTTCCTCTTGATACACTGTAGTTGTAGTATCCTCCTTGATAAAGGGCAACCATTCTCGTAAATGTTGTTTGGCATTTTCCATAAGATTATAGCACCCAGAGATATTCTCAAAAACAAAATACAGATCTGTTTTCATATAAAAACAGCACTGGTAAATCGTTTTAATAAAGATATCTAAAGCAATCATAGACAATATTCCATGGAGGATTAGTTCATCATTTGGAAGGGTGAGTTTCCATGAAAGCGCGGTAAACAGCAATACTTGATCGAAACACATCCCGCCAAGATAGAGAATATTTCTACGATGATTCGGAAGTTTCCAAGCTGCAGTAAGATCTGTTTCCATAACTACTAGCATTACTCGATGAGCTATATTCCAATTTGTAGGCAGATTGTGAGAACGGATTGCCAAAACGTGTCCCATTTCATGTATTAATAAGAGTATTAAAGATAGAACTGCATATATTAGTACATTCCAGATCATTACATCAAAAACAAACATATCTTGATAGGTGGGTAATAATTTTGGATTTAACACAAGGAACAATATATTCATCATAAAAACTAGAAAGTATAGTTTAGATGTTACCCGATTAAATAAAAGTTTCCCAACCTTTGCAGGAATCCACTCAAAACCTCGAATTTTGTGATTTTCTTTCTTCATTTCAATTATTTTGCCATCAATCGATTGGACTAAACCTAATTCTACTAGCTGATGAGAAAAATCAAGTAAGTCTACTTCTTCCTTAGGATAAGTTTGTAATAAGCTTGCTTGAACCTGTCCCAAATTGAAACCATTGTTCATCATTTTAATTGCATCAATACAAACCTTGGGCATTTCAAAAAATTCACCAGAAATGCTTTCCTCGACAAGATAGTGCTTTTTATCTTCTTTAATCGTTAATGGGTATAGGGTTAAGGTTGATTTTAACGATATCGTCATTATTTCACCACCTAAATAGAAAGTAGGATGTTATCATGACAACATCCCACTCTCTTCATACAGAATCTACCAGTTATTAAAATATGTGCACCACCAACAAGTTACCTTATTTTGCTTAAGCTTACGAATTTTCATCGTCTCACCTCCATTTCATTCGTGTTCTTGTGTGTGATTAAAATGTTTATAATAATCCACCCAGTCTTGATAAATTTCTTTAAATAAATCGACTAGGTTGGGATCAAACTGACTTCCTTTTCCTTGCACAATTTGATCGTAAGCTACTTCTAGTGGTAGTGCCTTTCGGTATGATCTGGATGATGTCATTGCATCAAACGCATCAGCAATGGCTGTAATTCTTGACAGATGGGATATTTCCTCCCCTTTTAAACCGTATGGATAACCTTTTCCATCCCATCTTTCATGATGCTGCTCGATGACTTCGATATGTTCTGAAATCCCCTCTACTTTATGAATAGCATTAGCTCCAACAATGGGATGAGTCTTAATAATATTAAATTCCTCATCTGTTAATTTACCTGGTTTTGTTAAAATGGAATCAGGTATGTTAACTTTTCCGATATCATGTAATAAGCAAGCATAATAAAAAGTTTTTAGTTGATCCTTATTATATTTTCCTGTTGCTTTTGCTAGTATTGCAGCATAGTTTGCTACTCTTTCACTATGCCCTTTTGTATATAAATCCTTTAGTTCAAGGGTGGCAATTATTCCTTTTACTATACCATTTAACTGTCGCTCATAGGATGCTTCTGTTGCAGATACATAGTCTAAAAATCTATGTAATAATATCCACGCAACAATGGAGATAATGGATACTAATATAAGTGGAATTAACACCACAATATCCTTTAAAAAGATACCAATAATGATAAATTTTAATATTGTGCCGATAGAAACAAGATAGAAAAAATGTTTATTTACAAAAATTGGGGAAAAAAGTACAATAACTAATTCTGCTATATTGCCATTTGCATAGGAGATATCTGTACCTATGTAAGAAAGTATATCAACAACTATGTTCGTTGTAGTGAACACAAGGAAATAAATATATTTAACAGGGGCTGGATTATTCTCCTTAATTAGTTGATAAGCAATAGGTATAAGACATACTAGAACAATATATATAATAAAATCTATTATACTCTTATTATTAATTGGGGCTATTTTCCAAGGCATGTTCGGTAAAACAAAGTAATAGATAAGTTCATAGCTAAAATAAACGAAGTAAAATAGCCATAAGAACCAAATCGTTGTTCGCTTCTCTTGATTAAGTAAAAACGAATATCTGCTATTCATGTGATAATTCCTCTCTATTCCAACATATGCCGTCAAATTTCCATTTTTTTAGATAATTATTGTCATTTTCTTAAGTATAGATGAATAACAAACATCTGTAAATAAGATAGTTATTGGTAAAATGGAATAAAGAGTATCGCGCAAAAACTGTTATAACGCACAGTTTTGCATAATGAAAAGTTGACTCATGGTTTAAAAACCGTGTACAACCTTTTCATCTTTATCTTACATGATTTGATGGAAAATGACAAGATTTTTCTACCTTTTTCTGAATTAATTTGTTTTATTATCCAAAAACAAGTGACAAAGTAGTGCAACTTTTCATCTTACGTGACGTATGTTATAATAAACAGAAGAAACTCATATAATAGTAACCCACAGCTGGCACTGTGGGTTATCGATAAGCGGTTCCCCCAGAGGGTTCGGCTGCAATTGGATTGCATAGACCTCACCTAGTCACTTTTAGGGTAAATAGGGAGGTCTATTTTTTATTGATCAACGTTACAATCAAAGCGAGTAATGCAATTAAGAATGTCCCAAAACCACTAAGAACCATGAAACTCTCATACATACTCATTGGCATCCCCCCCTTCCGTTGGGGCTAGCCGACCTCTCCTTATAAGAACATTATCTTTCTAAATTATACCATAGATTATACACGAGAACAAATGTTCTATCAGTATTTATATTTTCCTAAATGCTTTTCTTTTATACATATAAATGAGATGAATCAAACTATCGCAAAGCTTGTCAGTTATCTGTTTTATTCTTTGTTATTTTATCCTTTCACTGAAAAGATCCCACGGATATTGATCGGGTGGGAAAGAATGACATAGGGTTACTTCTTTTTGAACTGGATGCGTCAATTCTAGCACATTTGACCATAAGGCGATTTGCTGGCCTGGCTTGTTCATTTTTTCTCCATATTTCTGGTCTCCATACAAAGGATAGCCCCTAGATGCAAATTGAACACGAATTTGATGTGGTCTTCCCGTTTGAAGACGAATTTTCACAAGACTTAGACCTTTGGCACTTGCTAAAACTGTATAATCCAAAATGGCTTTTTTTGCCTTTTTCTCGGATGATGCCACAATATGGGTCTTATTTTCATTGCGATCTTTCATTAAATAATCTTCAAGTGTACCAATTTCTTTATGGGGAATTCCTCGTACGACAGCGAGATAGGTTTTCTTGATTTCATTTTTTCTTATCGAATCAGATAAACGGGATGCTGCTTTTGATGTTTTAGCAAAAACCATTACTCCACCTACTGGACGGTCAAGTCGATGAACTAGTCCAAGATAAACATTTCCAGGTTTATTATATCTTCTTTTTATATCTTGCTTAAGAAAATTTAATAGATCTGGATCCTTCGACTTATCTGCTTGTACTGGGATATTTATTGGCTTTTCTACTACTAGCAAGTGATTATCCTCATATAATATTGGAACTTCCATACTTCCCTACTCCTTTTTCGATGTTATTTCTTTAGCATAACATAGTTAAACCCGAAACTGAATGTGCACACTTGTTATCAACTACTCTATATGAATTAGCACGAGTTATATGAAAATGGTTTATCTTATTATTTTCTACCTTTCGTAATCTGATTTAAATTAGTTAGAATTGTAGGCATTTTTAATACAATATAACAATGGTAACTAACGAAATTATTTTTATAGTATTAATTACCTAATAATAAGATTGTTAACGATTACTTAATGTCAGTTTTGTAAATATTTTTAATGATAAGGCTTCCAATATTGACCATTTTATATGTGGTCTGTATAATTCATTTAGGTATAAATACTTATTAATTTGGGAATTAAATAATATATTTTACCTAATTACAACATGTGGGGGTTTTCTAATGAGAAGAGTAATAGAACTATTTCTATTGTTATGCTTATTACTTTTGGCGGGTTGTTCTGAAAATGAACTATCATCCAATCTTGATAACAAACTAAGAATTGGTGTAATGCTTTCCGATGCAGGTCTTGGTGACCAATCATTTAGTGATTCAGCCTTTAATGGCTTAGAGAAAGCAAGAGAAGAATTAGGCATTCTCTTTGACTACCGTGAATTAAAGGAAGTTGGCGATTATGAAACAGGATTGCAAGAGTTAATCGATCAAGGAAATGATCTAATTGTTGGTTTAGGCTACATGATTGAAGAAGATTTAAAGAAGGTAGCAGAAAAATATCCTGATAAACAATTTGTCATTGTTGATGCTGTGGTAGATTTACCGAATGTAACAAGTGTGACATTCAAAGAACATGAAGGTAGCTTTTTAATTGGAGCAATAGCTGGTATGAGAACCAATTCTGATATTGTTGGATTTGTTGGAGGCTCAGATACTCCGCTTATTCGCAAATTTTTAAATGGCTTTAGCCAAGGTGTTGCTGCAACCAATCCTGAGGCAGTGGTACTCCACCATTTTGCAGAAGACTTTAATAATGACAAACTTGGAGAAGAATTAGCCAAGGAATTGATTAATGATGGTGCTGACTTTATTTATCCGTCAGCAGGATTTACCGGTGTAGGTGTTATAAACATTGCACAGCAGGAAGGAATTTACTCATTTGGGGTGGATTCAGATCAATATTATCTTGGTGAGAAAACAGTAGTCACCTCCATGCTGAAAAATATTGATGTAGCAATGTACAAGCTTGCCAAAGAACTTGTTGAAAATGGGCAAGTAGCTGATGGACATATTACACTTGGCTTAGCAGACGATGGTGTTGGCATCGCTCCTATTCGTGTTATTTCTCTAACTAAGGAAGAAACCGAGCAAATAGAGAAGCTTACAGAAAAAATAAAAACTAATGCTATCACCGTATCAGAATAAAGAGAGGCTGAAATTCAATGAAATTAAAATATCAGTTAGGACTAATTGCATTTTTACCTATTATCAGCTCTACCATTATTATCGGACTGATCATTGTTCAAATGATGAATATTCAATCATCTAATTCAGAAAAAGTAGAACAATTAGTCAATGTCGAGAAGGTTAATAGCTCTATTCTATCAGTGGAACAAGAGCTGATGAGCTTCTCCTTAAATCGAACAGATGCTGCAGCAGAATCCATTCAGTCCAAATTAGAAAGTACGAAATCTTATCTTAATCTATTAGAGCAAGGAAGCACGAAATCTGAAAAAGATCAATTAACATTAATAGATGAAAAATTTCAACAACTATCAGAGGATGTTGTGCTTGCATTAGAAGATAAGGATAGTGCAGAAGCAAAACGTCAATCAATCCGTACACACGGTATTCAAAACGATATCCACCTTTTACAATTAATGGTCGAAGAGAATTATCAGCATGCACAGATACAATTAAAATCAACTATCCAATCCATTATTCTTTTTGCGATTATTTCTACCATTATTCTACTTACTGGAACGATTATATTTGCCTTGATTATGTCAAAAAGGATTGTTACTCCAATAACGAAATTAACGAACGTTGCTGATAAAATTGCCAAAGGAGACTTGACATCCTCTATTATGAAAACAAAGCGAAAGGATGAAATTGGGACACTTCAAAATCGCTTTATTCAGATGAAGGAGGATCTCCTTACATTGATTACTAACTTAATCGACACATCTCAAAGTGTTGCAGCATCAAGTGAGCAACTGAGTGCCAATGCGGACGAAACAGCCTATACGACAGAACAAATTGCTAAGACAATTCAAGAAATATCAAATGATTCCCATACACAATTAGTAAGTGTAAAAGAAGCAACAGAAAATGTTACGAATATCTCAGAGGATATTGATGCAATCTCTGAGGGAATGGGGCGAGTGATTAGCTCCTCAGAAAAAGCACATCAATTTTCTTCAGACGGATTAGCTTCCGTGAGAAGTGTTAATGAACAGATGGAGATCATCAATCAAAATTCCGAAAAAACAACATCGATTATGAAAAGTCTTGAAAGCCACGCCACGCAAATCAACAAAATAGTAGATATGATAACTAATATTGCAGAGCAGACCAATCTTTTAGCTTTAAATGCAGGAATTGAAGCTGCACGTGCTGGAGAACATGGGAGAGGTTTTGCCGTTGTAGCTGAAGAGGTAAGAAAATTAGCAGAAGAATCAAATCAATCTGCACAACAAATCAATCATTTAATTGATTTAATTCAGTCGACCATGCAAGAAGCAATCGAATCGACGACAAGCAGTAATCAAGCTGTGCAAAAAGGGTCTTCATTAGTAATGGAAACCAATAATGCTTTTGATCAAATCACCGATTCGGTTGCAAGTGTTCAAAAAAGGGTTCATCAAGTGACCAATTCGCTTGAGCAATTGATTTCTGTTCGTCAAAAATTAATACACTCTATGGAACATGTTACGAACATTAGTGAGGATACATCTGTCCATTCTCAAGAGGTTGCTAGTGCAACAGAACAACAAACCGCAACAATTCAAGAAGTTTCCGCAGCTACAAGAACTTTAGCCAATATGGCACAAGGTCTACAGGAAAATGTGAGTCGTTTTAAAATCTAATCTCTCATAAAAACGAAGGCTTAAACATGTCTTATGACAATAGCCTTCGTTTTTCAATCTACTAACTCCAAATACTTTTTCTTTCTGACCGTTTGACAAATTTACTCGACATCGCTTTAAGTCTCGCCTTTAACAAAAGCCTTCTTCCCTCTGGTGTTCTAGTGTAGATCATTTTTGCACTACCGATCTGTTTATTCCATCTAGCTAGTAATTTTTCTACATACTCTTTCTTTCTACCAATCTCCTCAGGAACGGCATGATAGTCATGACGAACCCATAAACGTTTTCCCGATTGACGATGTAAAAGATATCTTGGATTATCAATGGGATCTAATAATTCCTGTAAAGCATCAATGAATACTTTTTGTTCATAGGTAGTTCCTTGTTCCAAATAACAAGATAAACTACCATCGTCTCCTTTATTAATGATAATTTTATTTCTATCCAACGAAGTATGAAGGAGCCCAATATCATATAATGTCAAGTAGATGGTTTCAGCTAATTGTTTCATTCTTGATTCTAAGGAGGAATTGAAAATATATATTCTTAATGCCTTCCACCAATAAGGTGCTGAGAACAACAGCCCTAACAAAAATCCGATACATAAAGTTACTATGATTTCTTCCAAAGATGAGGTGTAATAGCCATATTCCCCCATTTCGACAAAAGCACTTGCCAGGATTACGACAGACATAATGATTAATGATTTCAATGTGTTTCGGAACATAAATAGTGGAGGTAAATTTTTTTGGCTCACTCCCATTTCAATTCGTTTCTTTTCTCCTTTCGCTACTGCTTCACGCCATTTTGCAAATAAACGGCTTCTATTTGTTGCACGATTCTTCATTAGTTTATTTGTTTCGTGTATATCTTGTTGTCGGAAAGGTGGTGCTAGCATTCTAAGTCGTTGGATTCCTGATTGAATGACAGCTATTTCTGCATCAACACCTGTTAGTGAATCAAACCGACGAGTCAAGGATTGAAAATCATATCCAGCATCACTTATCCCTCGATCCACACAAACAAGATGCCAAATATTCGCAACTTTTTCTTCATTCCCATTCTCTGTTCGAAGAGCGCGTCCCCTCATTTGATTGGTCAGCATAAAACTACCTACATACGAAGCTAGAATTAATGTATTTACACTCGGTGCATCCCATCCTTCGCCAAGTAATGCTGTCGTCCCAATTAAAACATCAATATCCCCGTTCGAGAAAATGTCAGTCATTACTTTTACCATTTTTTGTCGAGATGAGCCCTTCCAACTGACGAGAGCATAGTGAGGATCATGGTCCAATTGTTTGACAGAGAACTCTAATGAGGCTTCTTCTAATAAATGTATCGTCTCATTAGGAATTATAACTACAGAGCCTGTTAGGACTCCTAATTTGGAAGAAGTGTCCAGTTGACGACGAAGCTTTTCAAATATTGGAATGACTCCTAGTCGGATAAGTGGCTGCGCTTCCTCATTTGCCTTTGGCAAATCGTCCTGATAAATATAATCTGCTAATATTACCATTCGTAGATTTTTCTTTTGGGATTGCTTCTCTAATTGGACAATTTCGACAATACTATCAAGCTTGGAGGCACTATGTAAAAGAGTTCTTTGCATTGCTCTTGTTGCATGAAGTTTTATTTTTTTATGTTCAATAGATCCAATATGAGATAATTGTTTTTTGATACTTTTTAACGGCTCTTCCTTTGGATTCACATACTTATCTTTATATAGTAGATTGCTTAACAATTCCTCTAGCCAGTGCCGATCAAAGGAAGGAAGCTTTTCTACTTTTTCCTCCATTACTAAAAAGGGTTTTTCCCAATATGCACTATCGACTGCACGCAAATAAAGAATCATGCTTATAAAATATGGATAATTAGCAAGCTTCTCTTCTAGGTGTTCTCCATAATTCATCCACGGGTGATGCTCCATTAATGCTTGGAGGGATTGATTTTGCATTAACTTTTCATGAAATTGTGATACCTGTTGATGAAAAGTATCAATCGGCTCCTTTTCTTTCTTTGTTAAGGAGGAGACCCAGACATAATCTTGGTGTGGACATAAATCTCCTTCTTTTACTAATGCCGCAATTTCAATTTCCTCATCGATTGGACCACAGAGTGCTATGTAGTTTTCCCATTCTGTTTTTCCCACATCATAAGGAGGGGTGGCAGTTAAAGCAACAATGGCTGGATTTTCTAATTGATCTCGTAAATGAATCGTTGTTTTCCACCAACTTGTCCGTAAATGATGAGCTTCATCCAAGATCAATGTTTGAAAGTTTTGTTGAAAAAGTCTGTTAATCGATTCGTATTTTGATTGATCTTCTATGTAGATCTCTTCTTCTTCAAGATCATCCAGTTCAGGCTCTTCTGCCCCGTGCTCCATTTTATGAAATAAAGCAAAAATCCCTTGGTAAGTGGTAATCGTTAGAAATGATGGATTTTTTATATCTGTTGAAATCCAATTAGGACGTTCTTTTTTTTGCAAAAATAGCTCTGTAAAGCGGTCTGCCCATTGGTTCCGTATGGCAATCGTTGGAGCAATGATAAGTGTCGCTTTGTTTAATCTTCGCATAACTTCTAGTCCTAACACCGTTTTACCTGAACCAGGTGGAGCTACGAGATGAAGATGTCGATTAGCCAAATGCTCGTCTAAATTATTTAACACTTCTCCTTGATAGCTTCGCCAAGGAAAGCAAAAGTTAATATCATCAGGAAATTTATTCATCAATTCACCTTCCTCTCTTCATCTATGTACGATTTACGAGTGGTGTTGGTTTCGCTGCTCTCAGTTTAGCATATTTTTGGTATGAACCTTAAAACGGCTGGATATCCTAAATAGTAATGATCATGTTTTGCATGGAGAGGAAGAGCCATTTTGGGTCATTCCAGAAAACTACCACTGAAATTAGAGTGTCTCAAAAGAGCATTACAATCGAGACAGATACCCATTCATCCTAATGCTAAAGAGCAAGAATTAGTCAAAGCCATTCAAAGAAAAGTAAATGAAAAAAATCAAAACAATATTACAAGAACAAATGCTTATTTTCAATTTTTTCAAGCATTTCCGGAAATACAATGGGCGTTTCTAGCACATATGGTCTCAAGGAATAGTGGTTGGAACATGACAGATTTAAAGGGGAGCTATTTATCCGAGCTACTTACCGATAAGCAACAGGAATATTTTTTTAACTATTTAGAGCGAAGTAATTGGTTAATCTTTCAGGATGCCTATCCACAGCTTTTATTATATAAAGAAGCTAAGAAAAGTGGGAGGAATTTATTCCATCTTTTACCCTGTTTCGGTGTATCTGTTTTTATGCAGACCATTTGGAATACTTTTTATTCTTATCATGATAAAGAATTGCTGTCTGTAGCTCTCATTATAAATGAACAACATTATATTGAAAATCGAGTGATTCACAACTCCAATTATCGTGCAAATCTGTTGGAACTAGCCGAAATTAAATTCCAAGAATTATTACAATTAAATATGATCCTCTTTCCATATCAAGATGGGAGTAGGACGAGGTTAGTCGGGCAAGCTGTCAATCATTTCGCTGCATTAGATAAGCGAATATTATTAGGGAAACGCTTATATGAAATTTTATTTGATCCTACTTATTTTCAAAAAATCCTGACAATGGCTTGTCAACACCCGCACACAGGATCACGAGAAGATTTCTTTCCTAATCTATTCCAGAGTGAAAGGCTAGGAAAAGGATTTCCCTTATATAGCCCTAAGTTACAAAGTGCTTGGGAGGATGTTCAGCACAAGCCTGCAGAGACCGGAGATTGGTATAAAGATTGGAAAGTCCTTTACTATTTTCTTAAGGATCAAGCGCATTATTATCCAGATATTCTCGATTTATATATTAAATCTTTGCATACATTGGAACAGGCCGCTCTCCTAAAGGATAGATGGTTAAAATAATACAACCGAAGCTGTTAGGCAGCCTCTTTTGTGATACTTGCAGCGTTTAATATTAATATATAAACTGGATACACTATGAACCCACCTATTAAGAAGAGACCTGTGACAGGAGACGGTGTATCTCCCTCATTTGTTACTGGAAATAAAACCGCACAATGATAAATAAGAAGTATAAAATAAGGAATCCAAAGGACAAGTGTCCAAAAATTAGCCTTCCTTTCCGTTAGCCATCTTTTAGATAAATTGATAATCAGAATGGAACCAACTATTAACTCGACAATTATAATGCCAATCATCCATTTTTGGACATCGTTCACTTCCGATGATAACCATCTACTTATTCTGTATGTGTTTAATATAAGCTCGAGAGGGAACCAAATCACTACAGCATAGAGCATGCTAATTATATTTAACTTAATAAAATAATGCATCATTAAGACTCCTAACACTTCCTAAATCAATTCGGACTATTAACACTGTAAGCTATCTAGCTTTTGAAAATATGCTAAAAGCTCCTTTGCACTATGCACTTCTTTATCAGCATACCATCTACTATTTTTCGGGACTTCCCTGTTTCGATGATTAAACCATACAGCCTTCCACCCTGCTTGCTTTGCACCAATAATATCTTTCTCATAAGAATCTCCAACATACACCGTTTCGTTCGGATTACAGGCTAATTCTTCTTCGACTATCTTAAAAATCTCTTTTTTTGGTTTAGCATAGCCATAGGAACCAGAAATATAAATATGCTTGCTTAATACCCATTGATTAAGCTGTAATTGCTTGATCTTCATGCTTTGATGGTCTGTCTCTCCATTTGTTAATATAGCTAACTGTTTGCTACTTTGCTTCAATAAATCAAATAGCTCTATTACCTCCGGAAAAAGCTTGATATTCGCTTGCTCTCTTGCATAGAAATGATGAAATGTAGTAGCCTTCTCTTGATCAAGCGGTATTTCAAAGTCCTCACATGCACGAATAATGCGTCCGATCTGCCAATCGAATACCGTTATCTCTCCACGCTCAGATTGATCGAAAAGCATTTCACTATAATGACGGCTAGCTCTGTATATCTGATCGATGTCTTTATATGAAAAATGATCCCCTATTAGCTTTCTAAATGTTGTATGAAAGGATAATGCCTGATCATACAAAGTGTCATCTACATCAAAAATAATCGTATCCATCGCTACCTCCTTAGGATGACAAGAATTCTTTAAGAGGCTCTCCAAGTTTTTTTACATCATGATAGCCTTTTTGATATAAATCCATTAATTTATTTTTATTTTTTTCCACTCGCCCTACTTGCAATTTTTCTGTCGGATTTATAATAAATACATTACCTTTTTTCTCTTCTTCGTAAAGGTAGTTCAACGTGTCATTATATTCGGAATGTCTTTTCTGAATTGCCTCAAGTAATCCGGGATACTGACGGTATTTTTTTCGAATATACCAATTAAAGGATTGCGGTTTCTTATAATAACCTCTATTTCGTGTTAAAATCACCACATTTTTATTGTTTCCCTCTTTCATCGACTGCTTAATCGGAATCGGTGATGTGATGCCTCCATCCATTAATACACGATTATCGAAATGGACAGCCGGTGCAACTAAAGGTAACGAGCTAGATGCTCGAAGAAGAGTAATCATATCCTGCGCATAATCTGATTTGCGGTAAAACAGTGCATCACCTGTCACACAATCTGTCACACCAACTACGAACTCCTCCTTTGCATGATGAAACGTTTCGAAGTCAAATGGGACTAGCTCATTTGGCAATGTTTCAAAAATAAAATCCATTCCAAATAACTGACGTTTCGTAATCCAATTTCGAAAAGATAGATATTCAGGGTGACTGACATAATCAATATTTACACGCTTATTTCGGTCTATCTGTCGTGCAATATAGGAGGATCCACAACAAGCACCTGCCGAGACTCCAATAACATATGGAATATAGATATTTTCCTCCATTAAATATTGTAAAACACCACCTGTATAAACCCCTCTACTTCCTCCACCTTCTAACACTAATCCTGTATTTTTCATATTATATCTCACCTAACTTTTCCTTTAAATGACAGTATCATTATCATACAACAGCCTGTCTTACATTGCTAGTATTCTAAATTGACTAAAATTTTGTAGAAAAGTCCATTCTATTGAAAGATAGCATCTTTTTCCTGTATGATAAGTACCGATATCTTAAGAAAGGTGAAGGGATAATCATGAATAATCAGTTACGATTAACCATTTTAGTTATTGTTGTAGCTGTTGCAGGCTTTAGTCAGGGCATGCTTCTTCCATTAATTGCAGTTATATTTGAAAATAGTGGGCTCTCTTCGTTTTTAAACGGAATCAATTCTACGGCATTGTATATTGGTATTTTATTTACTTCTCCATTCATGGAGCCTCTATTAAGAAAGTTTGGGTATAAGCCTCTTCTAGTTATAGGAGGATTGCTTGTACTAATTTCGCTCGTACTATTTTCACTATGGCAATCATTTTGGTATTGGTTTTTCTTAAGAATGATAATTGGTATTGGTGATAATGCCGTTAATTTTACTGCTCAAACTTGGATTACCGAATTCTCTCCTGAACAAAAGAGGGGACGAAATATTGCTCTGTATGGATTATCTTTTGGAATAGGATTTGCTGTTGGACCTTTGATGGTACCACTTGTTAATATTCATGAAAGCTTGCCATTTCTTATCTCAGCTGGGTTTAGTCTAGTAGGTTGGTTCTTATTATTTATCCTTCGAAATGAACTACCTGAACAAGACTTAACGATGAGCTCTTTTCGAGATACATTTAGGCGATTTGGTCAAGCTTGGAGGTATGCATGGATCGCTTTTTTACCACCATTTGCTTATGGATTTTTAGAAACTTCTTTAAATGGGAACTTTCCAGTGTATGCTTTACGAATTGGAATAGAGGTAAGTCACGTTTCTGCATTACTATTTGCTTTTTCTATAGGAGCGATTGTCTTCCAGCTTCCACTTGGTATTATCGGGGATCAGCTTGGTAGAGAAAGGTTGGTTACTATTGTCCTGCTGGTTGGCTTTCTCTGTTTTACAGTGGCTGGATTAATGGAGGATTATTTTTATGTACTACTAGTCTGCTTATTTACCGCTGGGATGTTTGTTGGTTCCATGTTTTCAATAGGAATTACCTACATGACTGATTTGATGCCGCGGAACCTCTTGCCTACAGGTAACCTTCTATGTGGTATATTTTTTAGCATAGGAAGCTTAACTGGTCCATCAATCGGTGGATTATTTATTCAATTTGCTCCAACCACAAGCTTTTTTTATGTAATAAGTGGGCTACTTTTGCTCCTATTTCTTATAACATTCGGAAGGAAAATAGCTAGACTAAGTTAAATGGTGGATGTCTTTTATTCCTATCCTTTTTTTCTGAGTGGTTCATTAATGTGCTTAAAGCGTTTAGGAAATCGATAAAGCTTTCGACTCCTAAACGCTTCCATTCTCTTATTCGAAACTTAAATAACCTCTTGCTTCACCTCTAAAAATTCTTTAAGTGGCCGTATAAGCTTTTTCATTTCTTCATACCCTTGCTGATATAAATCCGTTAATTTGTTCTGGTTTTTTTCCATTCTGCCCACTCGGAGTTTTTCGGTTGGACAAATAAGGAAAATATTTCCTTTTTTCTCTTGGTCATACAGATAATTTAGTACATCATTGTAAACAATATGTCGCCTTTCGATAGCCGCTAACAATGCGGGATATGCCTGATATTTCTTTTTTATGAGCCAATGAAATGCCTCCATTTTTTTAAAATAACCTCGATTTTTAGTTAATATAACAATATTTCGTGAATTTCCATCTTTCATCGACTGTTTAATTGGAATCGGATCGGTTATCCCACCGTCTAAGAGCTCCCTATTCTCAAATGAAACAGCTGGGGCAATCAGCGGCAGAGAACTAGATGCTCTTATTAGTGTCATCATTTCTTGGGCATATTTCGATTTATAATAATAGACTGGCGTTCCAGTAATACAGTCTGTTGCTACCACAACAAATTCTTCTTTCGCCTTTTGGAATGTTGGATAATCAAATGGCTCTAATTCATTCATTAATGTTTCGAATAAAAAATCCATCCCAAAAAGCTGTTTTTTTGTAAACAAATTTTTTAAAGATAGATAATCTGGATGCTGCACATAATCAATATTTACCTTTCTATTACGATCAAGCTGCCTGGAAATATAGGAGGAACCATTACAAGCACCTGATGAAACTCCCATCACATAAGGTATGTATATATTTTGCTCCATTAAATACTGTAACACTCCTGCTGTAAAAACCCCTCTGCTACCGCCACCTTCTAATATTAAACCTACACCTTTCATAAGACCGTTTCACACCACCCTGTCTCTTCCCGTCTTTACCTAATAATTTAGTAGTTAAAGAACCTTATGAGGAATGTACAACATTTTATGCCTAATAATTAATTACTTTCTTTCCATAATTTCATTGGATCTAGCTGCCCTTTATCGAGGGATAATTGTTCTATTTTGATGGATCGTTGATTTTTTGGTTTTTGAAGATCATGATAAATCTCCTTAGATTTCGTTAATCCTACCTCTGTTGCCTCATCTACACTTTGACAAAAGTAAACCTGATTGATCCCCGCAAAATACATTGCGGTCAAACACATGGCACATGGCTCTCCACTTGCATATATAACACAACCCGATAAATCATTCGTATTTAGCCTCTTTTGCGCTCGACGGATAGCGAGTAATTCAGCATGACCGCTTACGTCATGATAAAGATGTAATTCGTTAACACCTTCCGCCAAAACCTCCTCATTACGGACTAATACGGCTCCAAAGGGTTGTCCTCCTTCTTGAACATTTTCTAATGCAAGCCGAATGGCGTGGTTCATATATGAATTCATAAATGATTCTCCTTTCTGGCAATATGAAGTATAAGTAGATTATATAAATGTAGTTTAACATAACTTTTTCAAACCAAAATATGAAAAGCTTTCATCTATGATAAATGCAGGTGTCTAAAAGGAGTTCTTACATATCAAATATCTAATAATCTAGATGGTAATTTTAACAAATCCATATTTGGCTATTTGACTAAAAAAGCAGTATCTAAAATAATATAGCTAAAGGAGGGACCAGAGATGAGCCACGTAAGATTTACATATTCTACATTAAATGATGACATTATTCAGATTATTCAAGAAGATGAAGTACTCTTTTCTTTTATTAAAGCACTACTCCTATCCAAATTTAAAAAAGACCCGATAGAAAAACTAACATTAATAAAAAAAATACCTATCACCTATTATGCGAATACGGAAAAAAATAAGGATTACTTGATCGAAATACACTTTCTACACTTGTTCGATAATATAATTCACAAATTTTTTCATACTCCTCATTACAAACAAGAAGATTATTCTCACAAACAGCAAATAATTATCATAAAGTTTTTAACATTCCCATTATTTTTAAACACAACAAAATTTCACTCCATATATTTACCTGTATATAATTACTCTCTTAGTAATCAGCTTGAATATCATTTCATTGAACTGCCTAAGGTAATAAAGGCTTGGCAAAATCAGATAATAAATCCCTTGCAGGATCATTTTGCAAGATGGCTTCTTTTTCTCGGAATGATTGATCAGCAGCAAAGGATTTATCATGAAAGTATTTACGAGCAATTATGGAAAATAGCGAAAATAGACAAATCCTTGGAAAGAGCTTTGGTTGGTTGGAAGAATAAAAACTCCAAGAAGGTGAGCCAATCTATTATGAAGGCATAATTTCAACATTATTTATCTCATAACACTTCCACCTGAAATTTTCACTGATTCACCAACTATGTTCTTCGCAGCATCTGTCAAAAGAAAAGCTATTGTATTCGCGACTTCTAGAGTTGTCGTGAGCTCACCTGATGGAATACTATTCTTAGCATTTCTCATAGCAGTCTTATACGAGATTTGATTTCGCTCCGCTTTTTTAGCAATGATTCCTCTTGCCATATTCGTATCAACAAATCCAGGACAGACTGCATTAACACGAATGTTATGCCTTATTGCTTCAACAGCCATAGATTGAGTCCATCCTATGACAGCAAATTTACTTGCTGCATAAGCACTATTACCATATGTACCTCTCAATCCAGAGAGTGAAGCAATATTCACTATATTACCATGTTTTCTTTTGATCATTTTTTGGTAAATGGATTGTGTCAAACTAAATGCAGAAAAATAATTGACTCTCATAATATGTTCGACTTCCTCTTCACTCAAACTTTCAACGACTGTTCCCCCCGTTATTCCTGCTGAATTTACTAGACCTGAAACTATGCCAAATGCTTCCTCTGATTTGGTTAGTAGGTTTAACCTTCCCTGTTCATTATTGATATCTGCTTCTATTGCATGAATTTTATCCTTTGTTGTCACATTTTCGAGTTCTGTTTTTAATTGTACTAGCCTTTTTTTATTTCTTCCTGTAATGGTTACTTTTGCTCCCATTTTAGCAATTGTTTTTGCTGTCTCGGAGCCAATTCCACCTGTAGCACCTGTTATTAATATATGTTGATCAAGTAATGCTTCTTTTGAAAAAATTGACATTTTCTTACCTCCTATACTACGTTCTCACCATTGTATTTTCACCTATTTCAAAGTTTTAAACATACCTTGCTCTTATCATTACTTTCTTTAATCCAATACTTCTATAGAAATAGCCTCTATTAAAGGTGCTATCATCAATTCTTTTTTTCCTCTTCCTTCATATTGATTACGAATAATCCCTACTACCCGGATAGTATTATTAACTTTTACGTTCAGTTTTGTTTGTTTTATGTAAATCAATAAATTTTGTTCTTTTTTCAGGATTGTATATACAGGTAGATAAGTCATCCCTTTATTGTTTTCAATAACCTTGATCACTTTTGCGGTAAGTATTATTTGATGATTATAATAGGCTTGCGGATTCCTGTACATTTTTGCAAAATCCTTTATTGGTACCATCTTTCTTGCCTTGGTTTGAGTAGAACTGTTCGATTTTCGAGCATTATAGCTTACAAGTAGAATAAGTGATGCAAACAATATGAGTAAGGTAGTTACAATTTCCTTCATCCATTCCTTCTCCCTTAAGCTTGATTTTGATTCCAGTATAAGGGGTAATTAGGTACTATCTTTGTCATAATGGAAAATTGTTAGTTGTTTTTATAAAAAATATCATAACGTTAGTCATGACAAGGGATAGAGAAAGGTGAAATAAAAAATGGAAAGTGACATAATAGTGCCACTTTCCAATTACTTAGCGGAATAAATCCCATAATTTGTCCCAAAAACTTTTCTCTTTTTGCTCTTCTTCTTTCTCTTCCTCTTTATCATCCGATTTCTTTATATCTTCTGTTTTAATGACAAACTGAACGGTACCTACCTTTTCATTTTTCTCAGATACAAAAGATATGGCCTTAAAATCAGATTTATCATATTTATTGATCATCTCGTCTACTTCTTTTTGCATTTGTTCCGGAATCTCGCTTGTAGAATCAGCTAATTCGGTTGTACCGTTGTGTAACTCCTTCGCTCCGTTTTCCAATTCCTCTGTACCCTCACCTAATTCAGATATTCCATTATCCAGATCTGTATAGGTATTGGAAAGCTTATGAACTCCATTCGTATATTCCTTTAGCCCATTGTGAAATTCCTGATATTTACTAGCTAGTTGTGACACACCTTCTTGAAGTTTAGTAACCGATTGTTCGATGTTGGCTGGATCTGTAGCATTCGTGATTTCTTTTGACATGGTTCTTAAAGAAGTCACCATCTTCGTAAGGGAACCATTGACTTCCTTTAGGGTTGGACTTACCACCGAAAAAGCTTCTTTAACTTGTTTATATGTTGCTTTTGTTTTACGAGCTTGCTTATAAGTTTCGACTAGTTTATCAACCACTTTTTCATCATCGGTGCTTTGCTTCAATTGATTAATCTCATCATTTGAAATTTCATAATCAGGAATTGCTGTAATTGCTTGATCCAAAGCTTGATACGCATTATCATAATTTTCTTGTAAACTAGACAAGCCTTTCTCCGTACTCTCCAATCCATCTGCAAGTTCCTTTAGCCCATTTATGAGCTCAGTAAAGTCTCCTGCTCCAAACTCTTGATTTAGTGATTCCTTCATTTTGCTTAGTGCCTCATTTATTGCGGATGAGCCATTGATTAATTCCTCTGAACCGTTATCGAGCTCATTTATACCATTCTGATATTGATTAGATCCATTTTCTAAGCTAGCCACCCCATCATTTAATTCGCTGATACCCTGCTGCAATTGACCGACACCATCATTAATTTCTCCAGTTGCATCAGACAAGGATTGGAAATCCTCTGTCATTTCATCCACGTTTGGTGAATCGATTGACATAGAAGATGGAACAGCTGAGATCTCGATCCCGTTTAATTCTAGATCTACTACATCTGCTTCTAGGACAAATGTTTGTTCTTGCTCTGGCATTAACGTGAAGCTTATCTGCTTATTTTTTCCTGCATTCGCTACAGTCGCTTCCTCTGCAATGATATTTTCATATTTCGAAGTGTCTAATGTTAAGGCGATTTGCAATAAATAATTTTCATAAAAGATATCCCCTGCATTTTCATTTTTAGAGGTAGCTATCTCTATTTTTAAGTGTCCATCCTCCCCTAACAACTGGTCTGACGGTATAACTTTACCATCTAGCTGATAAGAGATATCAAAATTCCATGGTAATGGCTTCTCCTCAAGATTTCCTTGATAAAAAAAGGTATCAGTTGAGGCAGTAAAGGAAACTTTATTTTTTGCTAATGACAATTCAGATAAATCTGTTAGATTTTTGACACTTTTATAATCGCCATAATCTTCGAGATCTCCTTTTTCCTTTATTTGAAAACTATTAACGACATACATTTCCTTCTGTGATCCATTTGGCTTTAAGGTTGTGTAAACTACTTCATCTTTCGTCTTATAGCTTCCTTGCTCAGCAGCAATAATAACTGGTAAAAAGGAAAATAGTAGTAAACCTATAATCATTAATATCACGAATTTCCTAAATTTCATCATGATCCCTTCCCTTTAAAAAAGTTTGGTTTCCATGTTGTTTTTTCGATGACCTTATCCAGTATGACTAACAACGCGGGTAGGAAAAAGACTACCATAGTAAATGCGAGTAATGTTCCCCTACCGAGTAATAACCCAATTGATGAGACAATCGGATTGGAGGAGGTCCATGCTAGTATAAAGCCAACACTTGATAAGATCGATGCTGAAATTAAAATGGAAAAGATTTTTTCATCGATCGTCTTTTTAATAGCCTGAACTGCAGGCATTTCTTTACGGTTTTTTTCGTATGCTTCTGTTAACAATATCGCATAGTCAACTGTTGCGGCCAATTGTACTGTACTTATTATTAAATATCCGACATATACAAGTGGTGTATCGGTGAAATACGGAACAGATAAATTAATCCAGACCGATGATTGAATGGTAAGCAATAAGACAATAGGTATAGTGATCGAGCGGAAAGTCACCAATAACACGATCGCAATCGTTATAATTGTTAAAAGATTGACTAGTTGATTATCCTTCTCTACCGTGTTTTTGATATCATATAAGGTAACACTTTCTCCAAGTGAATAAACATCTTCTCCATAATATCCTGAAGCCATTTCTTCTACTTTTTCGATCAGAGTAAAGGCAGCTTCCCCTTCAGCGTCTTGATTTGTATTCAAAATAATTCGCGCAAATTGATCAGAATAGAATTGTTCTGCCACAGACTCCTCTAAATATTCTGGAGGAATCACAGGATCCACTGTATTGACATAAGCTAACACGCTTGATACTTCCTCTAATTTTTCTAAATCCTGTACAAGCTCTTCTTCTTTTGCAATGTCACCTTTTGGTACAAGTAATACCATTGGAGTATTCTTTCCAAAGGTTTGTTCAATAGCGAGTTCATCTTGCCCGATTCTTGTATTTTCAGGCTGTTCGCCCGTACCATAAATAAAGTTGGTATTGCTTTGTCCTAAATAAGCTGGGACAATCATTAAAAAAACGAGTATTAACACAGGTATTTTTAGTTTTAATACACTTTTTCCAATATTTTTAAATGCAGGAATAATGGGCTTGTGCTTCGTTTTATCTATCCATTTATAGAAGGTTAATGTTAAAGCAGGTAAGAAAATCATTACACAGATAAAGCTTAACAGGATTCCTTTTACAAGGTTTATCCCCAAATCAGAGCCAATCTCGAAATTCATAAAACTGAGTGCCATAAAACCAAAGAAGGTCGTCGAAGCACTTGCTGTAATCGCAGGAAAGGATCGCTTTATTGCCATACGCATCGCTTCTACTGGTTCTTTTCCTTCCTGTCGAAAATCTGAGAAGCTATGAAGCAGAAATATGGCATAGTCAAGCGATACAGCAAGTTGAAGAATTGGTGCAACTGACTGTGTAACAAAGGATACTTCACCTAGAAAAATATTTGTACCCATATTAACAAGCACAGATACTCCAATCGCAGTTAAAAAGAAGACTGGCTCCATCCAGGAATTAGTGGATATAACAAGTATAAGAATAATAATCGGGACTAATAAGAGAGCAGCATAGGCAGATTCTGTTCCAGCCATCTTTTGAGAATTTGCTGTATTAAGCGCCTCTCCGGACATAGCATTTTCTTCGCCAATAAGTTTATATACCTTATCTGTTACCTCTACTTCTTCCCCTTCTTGAATATGAAAAGATAACAAGGCATCCTTATCTTTATAGTAAGATTCCACGGTATCTTGATCTGCCATTTCTAATGGTGTCTTTAGATCAATAGCGTCATCCAACCACATCACTTCACTTACACCATCAATTGCTGCTATCTTTTCTTTGTAATCAAGTGCTTCTTGGACGGTGACATCTTTAATCATTACTCGAGTATTGGCAACCGCTGCATCAAATTCTTCTTCCATTGTGTCCATTGCGGTCATTGACGGTGCATCTTCTGGTAAATAGTCAACCATATTATAATTAACTGATACGCCAAATTGTGCGATCGAACTAATCAAGGCAATTACCATAAATACAACCACGATAATTTTTTTGTTTTTAATTATTTTTGTTGAAAGATCAATCGTGGATCATCCTCTCTCTTGCCAAATCTAAAACTACACTATATCATTATATAGACACCGTGTTGCCTAATCAACAAACAGTTTTAGAAATAACGTCTAATTTCCAACATATTTTAATTTTTTGTCGGAATGTTACAAAAAATTCACATTTATTTTGTAATAAAAAAGGGGGGCTTCTAAGAATGGCTGCAAGGCTGGATCGACGCAAAAAATATACCCGGATGGTGCTAAAGGATAGCTTAATGCATTTGTTAAATCAGAAACCTTTATCTGCAATAACTGTAAAAGAGATATGTATGGAGGCGGATATTAATCGTTCTACTTTTTACACGCACTATAAAGATCCGCTCGATTTATTGCATCAGATTGAAGAGGAAATTATAGAAGAAATGAATAAGCATTTAACGGAATGTAATTTTGCCAAGGAAGAAGAGTCTCTTCAGCTTACAGAAACTCTTCTAGAATATATCATTGAACAAAAGCATGTATGTCAAACTTTGCTCAACCAAAATACGGGAACAAGCTTTCAGAAGAGAGTGATGATTATAGCAAAGCAAATTTTAATGGATCACGCCGTGACAGAAAAGTCTGATCGGACTGATTATTTCATTACTTTTATCATAAGTGGTGCCATTCATGTAATTAAGGACTGGTTGAATAATGGTACGAAGCAATCCCCAAAAGAAATGGCGGAACTAATTAACCTATTTGTAAACAGATAGTAGGACACTACCCTTAAAGCGAAAATACTTCAGCAATTAATCGGTAGGAGTTTACCTTCTCCTTAAAATCATAAATATTCGTAATAATCATGAATTCATCTGTGTTGTACAACTTACTTAAACGTGTTAGTTCTGTTTTTACTTTTTCTGGAGTCCCAATAATGCATCTTTTTCGATTTTTTTCTATCTGTTTTAATTCTGATGAAGTGAATGGTTTCTTTTTGACCTCTTCCACTGATGGGACTTTGGTGTCTCTTCCCTGACCAACTTGGAGTAGCCATTTATCTTGACTTAGTGCAAGCTCCTCAGCTTTTTCTTGTGTTTCCGAGCAAACCACAAAAATACATATCATTTTATTTGGTCGATCAAATGTTTCAGACGCTTGGAAACTTTCCACATAGGTTCGAAGAATGCCTTCCCCATTGTCTGGACGAATAAAATGCCCAAATACAAAGCCGATACCTAATCTTCCCGCATTTATTGCCGCCCTCTCTGATAATCCTAACAACCAGAGCCTAGGAGCTTGATCTATTCTAGGACCTGCTTTTACCAGGCGAAATGAATGCTCTCTTGGTAGTGTATTATGTAAGAAACCTTGTACATCTGAGAGCTGTCTAGGAAATTCCCCCATTTCTCTTGGCAGCCCGTCTAATAAGGCGCTCCTTGTTAATTGTGAACCACCTGGTGAACGACCAATTCCAAGGTCAATCCTGTTTGGAAATAATGCTTCAAGTGACAAAAATGTTTCTGCAACCTTTAGCGGACTATATTGTGGGAGTAGTACACCACCAGATCCAACCCGTATTCGCTTCGTAGTGGAAGCAATTCGAGCTATAATTATTTCCGGGGCGATGCTTGCCAATCCATTTGCATTGTGATGCTCCGCCATCCAGTAACGAGAATAGCCTAACTCCTCTGCTTTTTTGGCAAGAGCCACTGTATTTTCTAATGTCTTGATTGGATCAGATCCTCTGGAAATGGGGGCTTGATCTAATACACTTAGTTTCATGCTATACCCACCCTTTTACATATGTCTATTCTCATTGTAAGTTTTTAAAATATAAAAGGGAAATAATTGAACTAGTTTTGGTAATGGTCGAGAAGGAGATGGGCTTCTTTTTCTATTTCTTGTTTGAGTGAAGATGGCCCAATAACTCTCGCTTTTGCGCCCATACCTAGAATCCATTTCTTGATAGATTGGTCGCCATTGAGTGTTGCTTGAAAGCGGATCGCGTTATTTGGCAATTCTTCGATAATTTGATCATCACTATAAATGGACTCCTTTACCTGGTTGGAAAAAGGGGTTTCAATAATCAGATCTACCTTCATCGGAGCTTTTATAAATCCTAACTGTGGGAATTGTTTACGAATATCAAATTCCTCTGGAAGATAAAATAGATGATTTGTCGTTACTACGTTTTGAATTCGTATGATTTTGAAGGTTCTTAATTCCTGCTTTCGTTCACAAAAAGCCACACAGTATAAATTCTCATCATAGAGAACAAATGCATATGGTTGAATCACTCGTTTTGTCACTTTATTAGTGGATGCTGCTGTATAAGTGATTTCAACTTTTTTCCGCTGGTTAAAGGATTGATAAAGCAGTTGATAATGTTCGGATTGATCCCCCCAATTTTGTCATTAATCAAATAATCATTAGCAAAGTAAAAATGCTTACTACTAAGTGCTTCATCACGTTGGGCTGCTTTTATTTTATCAAGGGCATTACTTAACATATGTTCATGTTCTGGCTGTCTAGATAGGTAGGATTTCACGGCAATTTGCAAATGTTGAATCTCTTTAGAACTAAAATTGCGAATTGGTAGGATCGTTTTTTTATCAAGATAATACCCTCCATTCGCACCTCGATCACTTTCGATATAAATGCCAGCAAGCTCTAGCTCCTGTTTATATTGACGAATCATTCTAGGCTTCACTTCAAGCTCTGTTGCTAATTCTTCAATTTTCATTTTATTTCTAGCCATTAGAAGCTGAATCATCTGAAGACAATTACTCAATTTACTCATAAGGATCTCCCTTTTTATATGATCACATCATCCTAATTATAACATAATATATGGTAATAAATGAGTCATATTACACATTAAAAGTACAATTGGTATTTTCCCCATTAGAAAATTTCGCATTCGCTCGTCTTTTAGTGATGCGTTTAAATTTTGAACTTCAAAATCTCCGCCTCGACCTTCTGCAAAAATTTTATGCTTTCCAAACGTAAAATAAAAACGTCCTTAACGGACGTTCTTATTTTTTACAGACAAAAAAGATACGATTGCCTGCTTCTGGATTCTTATTTTCTATTTTAGAAAAATCGGTAAAAATACCAATGATCTCTAGACCTACTTCTGATATAAGCCTTCGATACGTTTTTATAGGAAATGTTCGCTGATAATGAATTTCATCGAAGCGTTCATATAAATTTTCGCCTTCCTTTTCCATAAAAAAGGTGAGGTCATGAATCACTTCATTTTCATACTGCCCTTCTTCACAAAACCAGATATAGGATATATCATCATAGATCTCAGAGAAGGTTTGATTCACCATATTCTCCTTGAAATGCTTCACGCTATGCACATCAAAAAGGAAAATGCCATCATCTTTTAATACATGAGCTATATTTTCGAGTGTTTTTTTTATATCTGTTTCGTCTGTTAAATAATTCATAACATCACAAATGCTAATAACAACATCAAAAAGTGCTAGTCCTTCTAATGAACGCATATCCTGATGAAGATAGCTTACCGATAGGTTCTGTGCTTCTGTTTCTGCCTGTGCGTAGGCCAACATATCCTCTGAATAATCAATGCCTGTAACACTGAAGCCCTTACTTGCTAATCGATTACTCATTTCACCTGTTCCACAGCCAAGATCTAAGACCTTCTTCGCATGAGGATGGTGTTTTTTTATGTTATCAAGGATAAACTCTTCCCATTCATCATACGGAGCATCCTCCATTAACAGATCATAGATATAAGCTAATTTAGAATAGGCCATCTTACAGCTTCACTTCTAATTGTGGGGCATCTCCCCATAGCTTTTCTAAATTATAATAAACACGTTCGTCTCGATGAAAAACGTGACAAACCACATTTCCTAAATCAACTAATACCCATCTTGCTTGATCAAAGCCTTCCATTCGTTTTACTTCAATAGCTTGTTCCTCCGCTACGTCCTTAAGCTCTCTTGAAATAGCTTGAACTTGACGCTCATTTGATCCATCACAGATTAAAAAATAATCGGCGATTAGTGATACCTCTTTCATATCTAGAACTACAATATTTTCCGCTCGTTTATCGTCACATGCTTTTGCGACTAAATCGACTAATGCTTTACTATCCATTAACATTCCTCCCTGTTTTTACTAAACCTTCATTATATAACTGAAAAGTATCGGGGTAAATTGGTTGTTCGTGCTCCATCAAAAATTCGATTGTGTTTCTTGCCGCCAGCCAGCAGGCCTTGTTTATATCATGGTAGACCACACTACGGACTTCTTCTACGCCTGGGAAAGAACGGCCAGGCTCTATATAATCAGCTATAAAAATAATTTGATCGAAAAGAGACATATTTCGCTTCCCTGTCGTATGATAATAAATAGCACTTTGTATCTCGGGATCCTTTATTCCAACTTCCTTTTCGATCATAATAGAGCCGACAGGACCATGCAGTAGCTCTGGCCCATACTCTAACAAATCTTGAGGTAATTTTTCACTGAGCACCCAGCGTTTCATCTCATTGGGATTACGATATTTGGCATAATCATGAAAGATAGCGGCGATCTCTATTTTTTTTACATCAAGCTTGTAATGCCTAGCAAGTGATATTGCTGTATCTGTTACTCTTACTGTATGCTCATACCTTTTTGGTCTTAACTGCTCTTTCACTAATGCTAAAGCTTGTTTTCTTTCCATAAACTACTCCTTCAATCTTCAAAGACGAGTTATTTCATTGTATGATTAGAATTATGACAGATATAACCGTGTATCATCAATTAGTTTTCTGACAGAGGATGGTGTTAGGTACCGAATAGATTGACTATTCGCTACCCTCTCTCGAATCATCGTGGAGGAAATGTCAATTAAGGGCATATCCACTTCCAACACTTGATATTTTGAATCTAACTGGTATCCAGGGCGTTTCACACCAACAAACGTCACAAGTTCGATTAATTCATCTATTCGATGCCATTTTGGCAAATATTCAACCATGTCTCCACCTATAATAAAGTAAAAACATACATCAGGATGTTTTTTTTGCAGAAAGGTAATCGTATCAATCGTATAGGATTTACCATTTCGCTCTAATTCGATGGGATCCACTTTAAATGCTGAATGATCTGAAATAGCTGTTTGAATCATTTCATATCGGAGCATCCCTTTGGATTTTGCATTCTCCTTATGTGGTGGTTGGTTCGTCGGAATGAACCAGATTTCATCTAGCTGTAATGCTTCATATACTTGTTCAGCCATAATTAGATGTCCATAATGTGGCGGATCAAAAGTACCACCGAACAGGCCAATTTTCCTCATTAAATTCACCTCTTATTATGGCAACAAGATTTCTTTATGATTTTCCGATTCTTTATAAAGGACAATAATATTGCCGATAATTTGAACGATATGTGCATCTGTACCATCTGCTAATGATTCAGCAACTTCATCTTTATCCTCCATACAATTTTGCAAAATAGAAATTTTGATTAATTCTCGACGTTCGAGTGCTTCCCCTATTTGTTTGATCATATTATCATTGACGCCATCCTTACCTACTTGAAAAATAGGATTCAAATGATGGGCTTCTGCACGTAAAAAGCGTTTTTGCTTTCCTGTTAATTTCAAATTATTCACCTCTTAACTTATCTTCCAATTCATCAACAAGATGGGAGACATCTAATTTTTTCCCTGTCCATTTTTCAAAAGCTAGCTGTCCCTGATATAAAAGCATGGCATGACCGTGATGTATCCTCGCACCATGAACCTTTGCATCTTGTAAAATTTTCGTCATAATTGGTTGGTACACGATATCACTAACTACAGTATCTTTTCTTATATTATCTAGTTGGATAATTTGCTCTTGAACTTTTGGTTTCATTCCAACAGAGGTTGTTTGGACAATTAAATCATATTGGGATAAATTTTTTTCAGCAGTGTGAAAGGTTAAAACTTCCGAAGGAGTGAAATCTTTCCCTAATGGTAATAGTTCTTTCGCTTTGTCAAGTGTGCGATTAGCAATATCCACCCTCTTCAACCTTTTCTGTACTAATGCTCGGTAGATACCTCTGGCTGCACCCCCAGCTCCTAATATTAACACAGATGTATCTTTGTTTAAAAGACTAGGAAAACTCTCTATGATGGAACGTACATAGCCTTCCCCATCCGTGCTATACCCCTTCCATTTACCATGTTGATTCACTACTGTATTTACGGCACCTAATATTTCCGCATCCGAGTCTAATTCATCCAAATAATCCAAAACAACTTGTTTATAAGGTATTGTAACATTAAAACCATCTATTTTGTTTTGTTTTAATTGTGTTAACACATCAGGTAATTGGTTTGGATTACCCTCATATAATTTATATTCCCCATTTAAACCAGCTAAATCAATAAATTTTGCATGAATCCATGGAGACAATGAATGGCTTATAGGATGACCAATTAAACCTAGCTTTAAGGTCATATCATTTCCCCTCTCCCTTAATTAAATTAGTGCCTTTCTTATCGATATATGGATACCCTTCGGTACATGAACAGTAATCGTAATACCACCTTCTGGAATCATTACCCAACCAAGCCCCGGAATGACAATATCTGTCCTTTCATGTGGAATTTTGACAGTTTGCTTTACCAGTGGAGGTAAAAGCTCTAAAGATTTAGCACTTGGTGGCTGTAATAATTCTCCAACATGCTTTTCATAAAACTCATCTGCTTGCACTAGTTTCGTACGATGAATCATTAATTGATTGGAGAAATAACCGATAAAGGACTGTTTCATTCCTCTTTCAAAATCGAGTCGCGCAAATCCGCCAAAGAAGAGTGTCTGCTTATCTTGAAGCTGATAAACCTTTGGCTTGATTTCCTTTTTAGGTGTAATTAATTTCAAGTCTTTATCTGTCACGTAATGGACGATTTGAGATCGATTCACTACACCTGGGGTATCAAATAAAGAGGAATGATCATCCAATGGTATTTGAATAAAACCAAGGGTTGTTCCTGGAAAATAAGATGTGGTTATGGCATCTTCCACTCCACTCGAGCGATTGATTAACTGATTAATAAACGTTGATTTACCAACATTTGTACAACCGACCACATATACATCTTGCCCTTTTCGTTTTTCTTCAATTGCTTGTTCTACCTCCTGAAATCCTTGACCTTTTGCAGCTGAAATTAAGAAAACATCCTGAACTTTCAGACCATTATCGCTAGCTGTTTTTTTCATCCAATGGATCAATTTATTTCGATTGGTCGATTTTGGTAGCAAATCTACTTTATTACCTATTAATATAATTGGATTACTTCCAGTTAAGCGTTGTAATCCTGATATAAAGCTTCCATTAAAATCGAATATATCAACAATTTTAACGACGAGACAATTTGTGTCACTTATTTGATGTATCATTCGTAAATAATCATCATCAGTAAATTCTACATCTTGAACTTCATTATAATGCTTAAGCCTAAAGCAGCGCTGACAAATTACATGTTCATTGTTCCATGCACTTTTCGGTAAGTAGCCTGCTTTCTCCTTATTTTCTGACTGTAACTCTACTCCGCAGCCTTCACAATAAATTGCTTTCATGTTTAGTCCTCCCAAGTAATCATGCCTTTTTTGCGCATCCAATTCAATATCCGTCTTTCCATCATCCGATTGAATCTTGTAATCTTTCCATCTGTTTCCACAATTGGTACTACCAGTATCGTATGAAATCCAGCCATATTTCCCCCAAGGACATCTGTCATTAGTTGATCACCAATTACGACAATCTCTTGTTTGGATAGATTCATCTGCTTTGCAGTTCGTTTAAAGGCATGAATTAATGGTTTTCTAGCACTGTATACATAAGGAGCCTCTAACGGCTCAGAAAATACACTGACTCTTTCTCTGTCATTATTTGAAATGATGGTTACTTTAATATCATGTTCCTTCATTTCTTGAAACCAGCTGATTATTTCTGGCGTAGCATCTTTCACATCCCATGCAACAAGAGTATTATCTAAATCGGTAATAATTCCTTTAATCCCCATCTCTTTTAGCTTAGATGGAGTAATATCTAATACTCGTTTTACATGTTCATTTGGTAAAAAGTTCTTTAGCAATGATTGTCCACCTCAATTAAATAATTTCCGTAAAACCTATATCTTTCCTTATGATATACAATTTTAATGATTTGTTCAATTTTGAATCAGGTCCATTCCAAGAAAATCTCATCCGGAATATTTTCCCTACTATACTTCAAAATGTTTTCATTCGTCAAAAAATTTATCATAAATCTTCAAAATATCATTATTTATGAAATGAAGCACTAATTTATACCTGTTCCTCCATCATTTTTTAATAAATCGTTCGACAAATTTCTACACACATTCCTTTGTGGATAACTTTATTCACAAAATCCACACCTCAAAACCTAGATCAATAATACAAACGCACATCTTGTAGATAAGCTGTCCACAAGTTATAAACAGTCATCTGTAGATAAGTTAACACTTGTCCGTTCAACTATTTCATGCTACATTAACCATAATAAATAAAAATAAAAGAGAGAGAATGAAATAGATCGTGGTTAAGGACAAAAGCATGTAAGTGTCAGACTTAGAATGCTATTAAATGGAGGGACACGGTTTGGAAAATTTATCAGATGAATTACTAATTGAGTCTTATAAAAAAGCGAACGAACTACAGCTTAGCTATGAATTCATCCAACTGATGGAAAATGAAATGAAACGGCGTTCACTGATGGATCACTTATACCCTAATTAAGCTTGAGCATCCTATAGCGAAGTTAAGAAACACAAACTGTGTTTCTTTTTTTATTGATTTATATGATCTAATTTATGTTATATAAGCGCCTCATAAAAAACGAGCCTCATAAAAATTTCATTGTTCATCTATTCATGAAAATACTTCGATTAAAAAATATTTTTTCCGTTTAATTTAAATAGGAAGAATCTCGTCATTTCCCTTTCACCAAGCTTAACAGTGAGCACACAACTCTTGTATTACTACACGATTTTAGATTAAAATATACTATAGATACATAATGCATGACATTCTTTTTATAAAAAGAATTACAAGGGGGATCATCAGTAGATGTTATTTGCAGTCTTTTTACCTGCGATATTGGCCATTTTCATACCTTTTTTAAGTAAATGGAAAGAAAAGATACATACTGGCTATTTTGTATTATTAGCACCTTTAGCTATCTTTATTTACTTTGTTCGCTTCATAGGTAAAGATTTCGACACAGTAATGGAACAATATAGCTGGATTCCATCACTTCAGATTGGTATTGATTTCTATCTGGATGGATTAAGTCTTTTGTTTGTTTTACTAATTAGTGGAATCGGAGCATTAGTTACTTTTTATTCCATTTTTTATTTGCATACCTCAGAAAAATTATCACATTTTTATGTTTATTTACTCCTCTTCATGACAGCCATGCTAGGAGTAGTACTGTCTGATAATGTGTTTGTTCTCTACTCTTTCTGGGAGTTAACCTCTATCTCTTCATTCCTATTAATAGGTTATTGGAATTATAAAGAACGATCTAGGTATGGTGCTTTGAAATCCATGCTCATCACCGTTTTTGGTGGATTAAGTATGCTTGGTGGTTTCATCCTACTATCTATTATTACGAATACAACGAGTATCCAAGCAATGATTGAACAAGCAGATGTTATCCTATCTAGTGATTATTTCGGTTGGATATTAGCACTTGTCTTACTAGGTGCGTTTACGAAATCAGCACAATTTCCGTTCCATATTTGGTTACCAGATGCGATGGAAGCACCGACACCAGTTAGTGCTTATCTACACTCAGCAACAATGGTAAAGGCAGGTATTTTTTTAGTTGCCCGCTTTAGTCCGATTTTCGTCATGAGTGATTGGTTTTTTATCTTCGTTAGCGGTATTGGAGTGCTTACATTAGTATGGGGCTCTTTCATGGCTGTCCGACAAACCGATCTGAAAGGTATTCTTGCATTTTCAACGATTAGTCAGCTTGGAATGATCATGACAATGTTGGGATTTGGTACAAAAGCTGCTATTTTTGCAGCTGTTTTCCATATTTTAAATCATGCTACATTTAAAGGTAGTTTGTTCATGATTGCGGGTATTGTCGATCATGAAACAGGTACAAGAGATATTCGCAAGCTTGGTGGTCTCTTCACCTTAATGCCTATATCCGGTACTCTTGCCTTCTTTGGTACATTTTCAATGGCTGGTGTTCCATTACCGTTTTTGAACGGTTTTTACAGTAAGGAGAAATTCTTCGATTCATCCTTACACCTGAATGAATATACATCGGAATTAGCGAACCTATTAAGTAACGCCATTCCATACTTAGCGGTATTTGGAAGTATATTTACATTTGTTTACTCCATGTATCTTGTGTTTGGAACATTTCTAGGAAAGAAACAGTTTGATCAGCTTCCCAAAAAACCTCATGAAGCACCATTCGGTATGCTAATCTCTCCTATTATTTTAGTATTAGGAATTGTGGTTATCGGGCTAGCACCATTTCTATTCAATGAAACCATTCTAGCACATGCAGCTGAAGCGATTTACGGAGAACCAGTAAAAGCACATATCCAATTCTGGCATGGACTCATTCCAGCATTTTATATGTCTTTAGCCGTTGTTGGCTTTGGTATCGTCTTAACCATCTCAAGAAAAGGATGGCAATCGATTTACCGTTTCATACCTGGAAAGCTAAGCCTAAACAAGGCATATGACTTCATTTTGGCACAGCTAGAAAATAGTTCAGCCAAAATTACGAATACGTACATGAATGGATCGTTAAGAAGATATATGGTGCTTATTCTTTTAACGATTGTTATCTGTTGCTTTACCGCACTTGGTCTAACGAACGGCTTTGCTTGGGATACAAGTAATCTTGCCCCTATTACGGTGCCTGAAATCTTAATCGCACTTGCCATGGCTACCGCTGCGATTGCAACTATATTTACTAATAACAAAATCGCTGCAATCTTAATTTTAGGTGTGGTAGGTTACGGACTTTCGTTGTTATTCGTTGTCTATAAAGCACCAGACCTTGCGCTAACGCAGCTTGTAGTGGAGACCATAACAGTAGCACTATTCCTACTATGCTTCTATCATCTACCTAATTTAACCGAACGCATTGAGTCTAAGGCGGTTAAATCAATGAATGTATTGATCTCGCTTGGTTTTGGAGTTTTGATGACTGTTGTTGCTATTTCAGCACATAATACGAAGCTATTTGACACTATTTCCGAATACTTTATTGAGACCTCCCACGACCTAGGGGGCGGAGATAATGTTGTCAATGTCATTCTTGTAGATATGCGTGGTCTTGATACAATGTTTGAAATAGTTGTGCTTGGTATTGCAGCATTAGCTATCTATGGGCTAGTTAAATTACGAAACAAAAAGGGGGCGGAATAAATGGAGATCATCACATCTATCCTTGCAGGCGTCCTTTTTACCACAGGTATCTATAACCTGCTACAAAAACAGCTTTTACGGATTATTATCGGAACTGCATTGATCTCACATGGAGCTCACCTTTTCATTCTAACGATGGGAGAGCTGAAGCAAGGTGCTCCTCCAATTTTAGAGGAAGGTCTGTCTAATTATACAGATCCTTTACCACAAGCATTAATCTTAACCTCGATCGTTATTAGCTTTGGTGTAACAAGTCTCCTGCTTGTGTTAGCTTATAGAGCTTCTAAAGAAAATGGGACAGATAATATGGATCAATTAAGGGGAAACGAAAATGATTACTAATTTAGCAGTATTGCCAATTGTCATACCATTACTAGCAGCTATTATCGCTAGTTTTTTTCCAAAAAAGTTGCGAGTTGTACGTATTTTTACCCAAGTAATGATGGTAATCAATGTACTCGTAACAGCTGGGGCACTATGGTATGTCCAGCAAAATGGAACAGTTGTTTTAGAGGCTGGGGATTGGATGGCGCCATTTGGTATCGTGCTTGTTGCAGATATGTTATCCATTAGTCTTGTTTTAACAACGAATATTATTGGAGTAGCTTGTGCATTCTATGCTCCGAAATCCTTAAGTCAAAAACAAGAAGAATTTTATTTCTATACTTTTTTCTTCTTGTTAATCACAGGTGTTTCTGGTGCCTTTATAACTGGAGACCTCTTTAACCTATTTGTTTTCTTCGAGGTTCTGTTGATGGCATCTTATGGTTTAATTGTATTAGGTGGAGAAAAAATTCAGCTGCGAGAATCTATCAAATATGTATTGATTAATTTGTTTTCCTCCATGCTTTTTGTAACTACCGTTGCTTTCCTATATTCTGTTGTAGGAACAGTAAATATGGCGCAAATTGCAGAACGGGTTGGAGAGGTGGAACAAAAAGGAATCCTAACAACAATTGGGATGCTTCTATTTTTTGTATTTGCAACGAAAGCGGCCCTTTTTCCACTCTATTATTGGTTACCAAAATCATATATTGTTCCAAATCCAGTTGTTTCCGCACTATTTGGAGCATTATTAACAAAGGTTGGAATTTATTCGATTATTCGCGTATTCACACTTATTTTCGTATATGAGACATCCTTTACCCACGATCTTTTTATCTGGATAGCCGGTTTATCACTTATTTTCGGTGTGATTGGTGCCTTATCAACGAATAATATAAAGCTTATTATTGCTTATAATATTATCCCAGCTATTGGTTTTATATTAATCGGAATTGGCGTGTTCAATGAAACAGGATTTAGTGGCTCAGTGTTCTATTTAGTACATGACATGATCATTAAGGCCGCCTTATTCTTATTAGTTGGGGCCGTGGCCTATTTAGCTGGAACAAGCGACCTTCGTAAAATCCATGGATTTATCCACTATTACCCAGGATTAGGCTGGATGTTTTTTATCGCATGTTTCATTTTAGCTGGTATTCCCCCATTTAGTGGATTTATCGGTAAGCTACTATTACTTAAAGGCGCTTTCGAAGAAGGAGAGATCGCAATTGCCATTATTGGCTTAGGTTCTAGCTTGCTAATCCTATTATCTGTTATGCGTATTTTCATCAGAGGGTTCTGGGGAGAAAAGGATCCAAACATCCGACCAAATCGAAGAGTAGCACGTGGATTTGTGTTTCCTGTTGCATTGCTTTTGTTCTTCAATGTTCTTCTAGGAGTTGGGGCAGAATGGTTCTATCCAAGTATAGAGTCAATTGGAGAATATCTGATGAACCCAGAAATATATATGGATACTGTTCTAAAGGAGTAAACTAATATGCCACTACAAATTTTATTAAATTTGATCATTGCCGTCATGTGGATGTTTTTAAATGAAAGCTACCATTTCGCCTCTTTTTTAACGGGTTTTATCTTTGGTGCATTGCTTTTATTTATTCTAGGTAGATTTATACCAGATGCATTTTACTTACATCGTGTTTGGAAAATCATCAAGCTAGTACTACTATTTTTGAAAGAATTACTTTTAGCTAATTTGGAGATTGTGAAGTGGGTATACCGTCCCGGTAGAAAATATAATCCAGGAATTTTCGCTATGCCAACCGAATTACGAACAGATTGGGAAATTACTATGCTAACATCTCTTATTAGCCTAACTCCAGGAACGCTATCTGTAGATGTTTCCGAAAGTCATGATGTCATTTATATTCATGCGATGGACATCAATGATAAAGAGGAAGCAATTGACGCTATTAAACATACATTTGAGAAAGCGATAATGGAGGTGACAAGATGAAGGAGCTTTCGTTAATTTTAGAAGATGAGGTTATTCCTATTGTTACGATAATTTGTTTAGTTATTATTAGCATATCCATTGCCTTATTATTGTATCGAGTAATTAAAGGACCTACCAATCCAGATCGTGCTGTAGCACTTGATGCAATTGGAATCAACCTAATGGCAATGGTCGGTCTTGTTGCCGTTCTTACTTATACCACTAAATTGAATGATGTTATTTTACTCATAGGTATCCTTCTCTTTATTGGAACTATCGCTTTAGCAAAATTTCTAGAAAAGGGTGTTATCATTGACAGAAAGCATAATTGAGGTCATACTAGCTTGTCTAGTTATTTTGTTACTTATATTCGGTACATTTTTTATTTTTTCTGCAACGATTGGTGTCATTCGCTTTCCTGATATTTTCACAAGACTACATGCTGCTACTAAAGCTTCTACCCTTGGTATTGCAGGGATTTTAATCGGTGCTTTTATCTTTTTATATGCACGACACGATATCGTAAGTGGTAAGCTAATACTTGGTATTATTTTTACCTTGTTGACGGCACCTGTTTCTGCTCATATGATCGGTCGTGCAGCACATATGTCGGAAGTGAAGCCATGGTCAAGAGACGGCATCGTTCGCGATGAATATGAAGAAGCCAAACGAGTGGAGAAAAAGTAAGTGGAGAATAGCTTCGGCTTTCTCCTTTTTTACTTTCATTCGAAATATTGGTTCAATATGTTTCGAATGAATTGATTGAGTGTCTCTATATCAATGGATTTCACCTTTTTATCTCTAATGGTATATTTGTTTTTTAGCCCAATGATTCTTCTGACACTCTCATTTATTCTATCCTCTGATATTTCCCCTTTGATTACTGCCTGCTTCAAGGCATCTACAGTGGCAATTATTTTATTATAATCATGTGCAACTAATATAATATCACTTCCCGCCAATACGGATTCAACCGCTGCTTCTTTCATATCATAATTGTTTGTTATAGCATTCATCGTCATGTCATCACTAATTACCACTCCATCGAATGCAAGCTGTTCCCTTAAAATATCTGTTATAACCTTTTTCGACATGGAAGAAGGAAATTTGCCGTCTATTTTTGGTAATAACAGATGAGCGATCATCACAGCATCAGCACCATTATCTATCGCTTCTTTAAAGGGGAGTAGCTCCAATTCATCTAGCTGCTCAAGTGACTTATCCACTACTGGTAGATTCAAATGAGAATCAACAGAAGTATCCCCATGACCTGGGAAATGCTTAATCACGGAAATGACATTTTGAGATTGAATACCTTTCATTGTTTTTATTCCTAGCTTGCTTACAACATCTGTATCATTGCTAAATGATCTATCCCCAATAACAGGGTTATTTGGATTACTGTTTACATCTAAAACAGGAGCAAAATTAAGATTAAATCCAAATGCATTTAACTCCTTTCCTAAAAGGGTGCCAATTTCATAGGAGAACTGCGAATTATTACGTGCTCCAATTTCTTGATTTGTAGGAATATGTATTATCTCCTTTGGTAATCTTGAAACATCTCCTCCTTCTTGATCAATTCCTAACAGAAGTGGCTGAGGGTTATCCTCATTCTCCATTTTAGTTGATTCAATAATTGGAGGGTTTGCTTAGATGTTTCTATATTTTCAGCATAAAGAATAATTCCTCCGATTTTATACTTATGAATTAATTCCTTCGTTTTTTGATTAGCTGAAGTACCAGAAATTCCAGCAAAAATCATTTGACCGATTTTTTCATCTAAACTCATTTGATTTATTATTGCCTCATCAGTTATATCATGGTTGTGGCCTAATCCCTTCGAATCATCCGACTCATTATTGTGTGCCGTTCGATCATCATTGATAAAATATATTATAGCAATAGTCAAGAGCACCAATAACATGATGACAAAATATATTCTTGAGTGCATTAGATATCCCTTCCTTTTACATTTAATGGTCTCCAAATTACTTTCCACCTTTAACAAAAAAGCACTGTCGAGCTATATTTTCATATACCCGAAGTGCTTTTGTTTAATGTTTCTATTATTCATTGTATTATTCGAAGTGATAAGAAGAACATTTAACATTTGACATATTTCCATTGCGTTTATCGGTTTTCGCTTCCCGATTAAACTGTTTTCTAAATTATATTGAGTCAACAAGCTAGCAACTTCAGATGAGGTTAGTCGTGGGTTATGTCTACCACCATTCATTGTTCTCCTTTATTTGCTTTACGACCAATTTTATCAAGCTTGTTATTTTTTTGTAAACCATCGAAGGAGATTTATGCTTCTATCTAAACTGTCATTTTTTCACAGAGTTTGATCATAAGAAAAATGGGGAAAGAATAACTTCCCCCACTTTTCATGAAAAAATATGATAAATATAATCAGTAGGTACACCTTTCTCGCCCTGCTGATGAAGCATTGCCGTAATATTACCTCGATGATAGGTCCCGTGATTAATCACATGATGAAGAATGTCTGCCATGACGAATTCTGTTTTGCCATAACGAGGATGTTCAGCTTTGATTGTTCCCTCTAAATTTTGATGTAGATTCAAAAACTGATAATAATCCTCAGAAAGCTTGTGATATGCTTTTTCTACCGCAGCGATATCTGCTCCTTCAAGCTGTGACTTCTGCTCATCTATTATCTTTAGGACATCATCATAGTGGACACCTTTTAATGTTAATAAATAAATAATATCTGTAACATATAGATGAACCATAACCTCTGAAATAGTCGAAAAAACGCTAGTAATAGGTTGATGAAAAATAGAATCAGGCAATTGCTTTAAGTGCTCAATAACTTGATGGTTTGCCCACACATGGTAATCGTACATCTTCCTAACTCTGCTTGTTTCCATAAGTAAATCTCCCTTCATCCTTATCGTATTAAATATACTCACTGTGACATCAACTATGCTAGTTAATCATTGTTGGACAACCTTTTCAAAATGTTCGACGACTGGAAATGGATCATAAAAATGATGAAGTCTTTCTTTCCATTTCTGATAATCTGGTGATTGTCTAAATCCCACCGTATGGTCCTCAAGTGTATCCCATTCCACGACTAACAGATATTTCCCTTTCTTTTCCATGCATCGATGTAATTCATGTGATCGATACCCTTTCATTGATGAGATAATTTTGGAGGCTTCAAGAAATGCGAGTTCATAATCATTCTCTAAACCTTCTTTCACCTGTAGCATTACTGCTTCTAAAATCATTTTAAACTTCTCCCATTTATCTAATCTTTTCTAGATGACATGTTCATAAGTAATTAATCACATTTTAGCATAGGTTGATATTACGAGCACAATAGCAATAATTAGGAATACTAAAGCTGGAACAGATTTTCCAAATGTATCTTTTACTCTGCTGTGTGCTAAAAAGGCAAAGAACATCGTTACACCTAACCAAATTCCTCCAATTATAGTCATCCATTCTTCCCAAAAACCTATAATTAAGAATATCACTCCTACCAACTGCACCCACCCAGTAACCAACCTAAACCATTGTGGGAGCTGAAGATTCTTAAAAATCTCAACTTGCATTGGATGACCGAATATTTTCTGAACTCCAAGTACTAAAAACAAACAAATTAAAATGCTCTTTAAAACAATAGAAATAACCAATGTTCTACCTCCTAAGAAAAATTATATCTCTCCAAATTTTTCCGCTGTAGTAATAGAAAGAACAATGCTTACTACTCCCAAAATAGTAAGTACAGTAAGAATAAGATCAAAATTTAGATTGATCATACTTACAAAATGTGATTGCATGACGACAATTGCACAGATAACAGTTGGAATAGTTGCCCTTTTGCAAATACCAAAATAAAATAGTGGAACAAAACTCATCAAGGTGATGATCAATGAACGAAATACCATTTGGGAAAAGAATGTGAGCAAATCAAAACTAGTCAGATCACCTTGAATAATTGGATGTACCTGGTCAACGATATACGTGGCAATACCTGTTAACATATAGGAAATCATGGTAAGCAGAAACACAAAGAGTCCAATAAATAAAATCTTCGCTGTAAATAGCTTCTTCCGACTGATTGGATATCTGAAAGCTAGTGAAATTGTTTTGTTTTTATATTCATCAATAAAAACTTGATTAATCAAAGAGCCTCCAAATAAGATAAAGCCCATTTGAATGAACATATTCAATTCAATAACTGTCGCATAGTCCTTACCAAAATCAGGACTAACGGCTTCAATAAAATACACAGGTAAAAACATTAAAATTAGTGGATAAATAACCACTTCCCCCACGATAGATTTTTGCTTTAATTTTTTCCACTCCAAACGCATCAAATTAGTCAATATTACCACCTCCATAGATTTGCTGGTAAAAATAGTCTTCTAATGAGCTTGAGTGTTTTTTCATTTCTTCAATACTTACATCATGCATAATCAGTGTTCTTGATATTTCACTTTGTTTATAGGACATATCATATATGCGAATTTTGTGGTCTTCTATAATTTTCATGTTTGAAATATGAAGTTCATTTTCTAATAAAAAAACAGCCCGCTGAACATTAGTTGGCACAAGCTCTATATAATCAGATCTCCCATTTCGAATATCAGCTAACGTTATCTCATTCAATAATTTACCATCATGAATGACACCTACCCGATCCACAACATGCTCTAACTCTCCTAAAATGTGGCTAGAAAGAAGAAATGTCATTCCATATTCTTTATTTAGCATTCGAATTAAATGACGTATGTCTTTTATACCTATAGGATCTAAGCCGTTAGTTGGCTCATCTAAAATGATTAATTCAGGCTTTGTGATAATCGCTCTTGCAATTCCAAGTCGCTGCTTCATTCCCAGTGAAAACTCTTTTATGATTTGATTATCTATTCCTTGTAAATTCACTAAATGCAATGCTTGTTTTATGTCATTTTCATCATAAAAACCTAGATACTCACAATGCAATTTTAAATTCTGGAATGCTGTTAAATGCTCGAAAAAAACTGGATATTCAATGATACTGCCGACTCTTGCTAGGGATAATTTTGATTTCTCTGTAAGTCGTTCATTGAACAGCAAAACCTCTCCAGTTGTTGGTGAAGTCATTCCTGTAAGCATTTTCATAATTGTCGTTTTACCTGCTCCGTTCTTGCCTAGAAAACCGTAAATCTCACCTTTTTTTATGTGAATATTAATATTTGACACAAGGTCCTTCCCTTTTATTTTTTTTGTTAAGTTATTCGTTTGAACAATATAATCCATGAATGAACCTCCTTCGATACTTCTATCATAATAAACAATCTTGTTTTTTTTCTTTCATATTCCTTACAAATTTCTTAAGTGATAAATGGTGCTATCTTAATACTTTTTTAAGTAAGTAAAGAGACTGTAATTCGGGAGGACGACCATGTTTAATATGTAATTTTTTTAAAAATGCAAGTGAAGATTGTTTTTTCAAAAGGCTTACTATATAAATGGATCTCACCATTCATTGTTTCTACTAAACGTTTCGTAATACTTAATCCAAGGCCACTCCCTTGAAATTCAGGATTCCTTGCATCATCTAGCGTGTAAAGTCTCTCAAACACTCGATTCAGGTGCACTTCTTCAATACCCTTACCTTTATCCCAGATATCAATTGCAACAGTCTCAAGTTCTTCTCTTATCGTTAGACCTATCACACCCCCATCACTTCCATAACGAATAGCATTCGAAATAAGATTACTGAATATTCGGTTTAATGCACCTTCATTTCCGAGAATATAATGATTTATATTTGGAATATCTACCTCTACACGAAGCCCTTTTGAATGCAATAAATGGTAATACTCTAAAATATTTTTCCTGCAAATTTCATTTATGGATAAACGGCTCATTGGAAGATCCATATCCCCTGACTCTATTTTGACAAGATCAAAAAATTGATTCATCAAATTAATAACACTTAACGTTTTATCATGAAGGCGATGTATTGTTTCATTGTGTTCCTCTTTAGAAATTTTGTCGCTTTTCTTTAATTTCTCAACATAACCTAAAATAACTGTCATGGGAGTTTTTAAATCATGTGACATATTAGATAGCATTTTTGTCAAGCTTTCTTTTGTTCTCTTAAAATCAGCAATTACTCTTTGATTATAACTTAGAAGTCTATTTACTTGTAAAAGTAGATTTCGAACAGTATAATGATTTGTTTGCACTAGTACTTTTTCAGTTGTTTCATTATCTATGATACGAGCTAAATTTTTGTGCAATTCGTTGAGTTCACTTTTTAACTTTTGCCTTGATAAATACTGCCAACCTATCACGATCAATAGTACTGGAATGATTACATATGGTATTATATTCATTTATTACTCTCCTAATTTATAGCCAATTCCCCAAATGGTTTGAATGTATTGAGGTTTAGAAGGATCTTCTTCAATTTTTTCACGAAGTCTACGAATATGAACATTAATGACATTCTCATTACCGTAAAAATCATCTTCCCAAATAAACTGGTAAATTTGTTCTTTTGTAAAGACTCTCGTTTGGTTCGTCATAAATAGCTTTAAAATTTGAAATTCCTTTGAAGTTAGTTGTATATGTTTCCCTTTCACATTTACTGAAAAAGTATCTAAATTGAGTGTAAGTTTGCCAAATTGTATGGAGCCGAAAGTAGTGTCGTTGCTAATGGAAACATATTGTGTAGCTCTTCTAATGGCAGCATTCACTCTTGCAGTTAATTCAAGCATGGAAAAAGGCTTGCTCAAATAATCATCTGCACCAAATCCTAGACCTAACGTTTTATCGATGTCACTTCCTTTAGCTGAAATGATCACCACTGGAACTAAGCTAATTTCTCTCACTTTTTTTAAAAAATCCATCCCATTTAACTTCGGTAGCATGATATCTAGTAAAACTAAATCAATGGCTTCCTTTTCAAAAATTCGAAGTGCTATTTCACCATCGAAGACAGAAAGTACCGAGTAATTTTCTTCTTGTAAGTGACTTGTTATCAGTTCACTAATTTCTTGGTCATCTTCTATTAGCAATATCTTTTTTTGCACAATCACACGTCCAATCATATATGGTAATAACATTATTATACTTTTTAACAGGCTTTTACCAAAGGAATAATTTGATTATTATAACTAATTAGTGATAATTTGCCCTTTTCTACTTTTTAGCGTCCGAAACAATAACACAGGATTACAGTCCACCATAAATCCACTAGCACAATGGACAACATGTCGACATACAATGAAATATGGGCGTATACCTAGTGAGGAGGTGTTAGATTGTCAATCTTGTTCGGTATTATTGCACTTATTAAAGAGGCATTGTTCTTTGTTGCCTATGTTAAAAATAATACCTTTCCACAACCACTTCCACCACAGGAAGAGGCAGAAATGATTGAACGAATGCAACAAGGAGATGATGAGGCACGTAATAAATTAATTGAACATAATCTTCGACTTGTTGCACATATCGTCAAAAAATTTGAAAACACCGGTGAGGACGCTGAGGATTTAATCTCAATCGGTACAATTGGGCTAATTAAAGGAATTGAAAGCTTCTCGAGCGGAAAAGGGACGAAACTAGCTACTTATGCTGCTCGTTGTATCGAAAATGAAATCCTCATGCATTTGCGTGCAATTAAGAAAACCAAAAAAGATGTATCTCTTCATGATCCTATTGGGCAGGATAAAGAAGGAAATGAGATTAGCTTAATGGATATCCTAGAAGCAGAAAATGAAGACATTACCGAAGCGATACAATTGCACATGGAGCTTGAAAAGGTACAAAAATACTTACGTGTATTAGACAGTAGGGAAAAAGAAGTTATAATTGCCAGATTTGGCTTAGGAAATAAAGACGAACTAACACAACGTGAAATTGCGAAAAAGCTCAATATCTCCAGAAGTTATGTCTCTAGAATTGAAAAAAGAGCATTAATGAAAGTATTTCATGAATATTACCGTAATGAATTAAAAAAATAGCAAAGGAAAAAGCAGTAGGATTTCTTTTCCCACTGCTTTTTCCTATTTGTTATGAGCTTTTAATAACATCCATAATTAGATTTGCTGCATTCTCAGCGGCCTTTACTAAAAATGAATCAAAGGAAACAGAAGATTCCTTCCCTGCAATATCAGATAATGCACGAATAATCACAAAAGGTGTTTCATACTGGTAACATACTTGTGCAACAGCTGCAGCTTCCATTTCGGCAGCAATCAGATTAGGAAATTTCTCTCTAACAAAAGACACCTTGTCCTCATCCTGCATAAATGTATCTCCCGTAGAGATAAGACCCTTCATTGCTTGGATTTCTTGAATATTCTTAGCTGCTAGCATGGCTTTTTCCATTAAAATTGGGTCAGATAAAAATCTTTCTGGCATACCTGGTAATTGTCCATATTCATAATCGAATGCTGTAACATCTACATCGTGGTGAACGACCTCAGTGGAAATGACGATATCCCCGACCTCTAAGTCATGATGAAATCCTCCTGCTGATCCAGTATTTATCACATACTCTGGGTGAAACCTTTCAAAAAGAATGGTTGTAGTCATTGCGGCATTGACTTTTCCAATGCCTGATTTTAATAGGACAACCTCTTTTCCCTCCAGCTTACCAATAAAAAAGTGACTATTGGCTATTACGAGATGTTCATCGATTTCCATTTTTGTTTTTAATAATTCTATTTCTTCATCCATTGCTCCAATAATGCCGATCATGATGATCCCTCCCAAAAAGTATCTCTTTGTTATTATTTATGTTTATTCTCTATTAATTGTTCTACTAATGTCGGTTTCCATCCTTCATTTTCGATCCAAGTAAGGTGGACACGATAAGTAGTTTCTTCATCCTTTCTACTTACTGTGTATTCTACCGATTGGTCTCCAGCTCTTCCTACCCACCAAATCGTTTGTTCTTCCGCAGGGATGCCTGTCGCTACTTCGACTGCTTTACTCATTTCCTGACGGTCTACTGAGCCATCATCATAACTTGTCGTATGTGGGCCCTCCTGAACAGTTCCAACGGGATCCCAATTCCCCTCATATGCTTCGGAGACATTTTCATCCTCTGATTCTACCGGGTTTGTTTCTACTTCACCCTCACTATCGGAAGCTTGATCTTCTTGTTGGTTAGGGCTCTCATCCATCTCTTCATTATTTTGATCTTCTGTTCCACTATTATCTTCTTGTTCTTGCTGTTGATCTTGATCTTGTTGCTCTTGTTGTTCGGTTGGTTGATTGTTCTCTTCTTTCTGATCTTTCTCATCATCCCCACCAAAGATGAGCATGAAAATGAGTATGGCGATCAATATAATACCAACAATACTTAGTCCTGTGATTAATTTTGTGTTTTTTCTTTTTTTAACGTATCGATTTTTTCTAGTTTGGCTTTCCCATTCCTCTGACATAGACAAAACCTCCTATTTGCTTATTATACTAGAAGTTTATTTGATACAGCAAATGAATATTATCATGAAAGAAAATACCCACTTATCGAGGATCAGGGCGTAAGTTCATATTCTTTAATAATTTTTGCACGGGGGTTACCAGATGCATACAGTTGCACTATTTACTCCTTAAATTATTTAGATAAGCTTCTTCTCACTCTTCAGGTCTATAAAAACTTCTCGGCTTTTATTTGAACCAAGTCTATCTGACTAACTAACTTGTCCAATTAAGTGTAAACGATTCATATCACGATGACGTTGTAAAAACCAATAATCCTAGAAGTTTCAGGGAATAGAGGAAGAGGATTTAGAGTGCATTTCAAAGGTGATCTTTCATTGCAAATTAAAATTAATCATAATTTCTGTACCCTTTCCTACTTCACTAACTACTGTTATTTCACCTTGATGCTCTTCTATCACATCTTTGGCGATTGCCATTCCTAAACCTGATCCTTTATGTCGTTCACCAGTATTAGTACCTCGGTAATAACGGTCAAATATTCTATCTAATTCTGTTTGGTCAATTCCATTTCCATCATCATTTATTTGAATAGATAGATGATGTTCGTCTACCTTTATACTAACATCAATATTGACTTTTTCTGTATTGTGAACAAGTGCGTTATAGATTAAATTGTTAATCGCTCGCTTTATTAACGTTTGATCTACTTTCATCGGAATATGATCTTGTTTAACATGAAAAGCAATATGGGCGTTTACATATTGTGGATCATTTAAAATATCAATCACACAATTTCGTAACAACGCGACCATATTCGTTTCTTGCTTATTTAAGACTAGTGTATTGTTCTTTAATTTCGTCGTTAAATGCAGATCATCCATAACATCCTTGATATAGGCAGATTTTTGCTCAATTATCTCCGCATATTCATTCATCTCTTCTAATGAGATGTTATAGTCTGGATCTTTCATCAATTCTGCATAACCTTTAATAGAAGATAAAGGTGTTTTAATATCATGAGATATATTTGCTAACCACTCTTCACGCATTTGCTCTGTTTTTTCGCGCGCGCGTTCATTTGCCTTTAACTGCCTGGAGAGAATATTCATATTATAAAAAACTTTTTTATACACGCCATTTGGCCGGTAGTCTACCGAATAATCTTTATTTGCTAATTGTTTAATACCATCGATCACGCGATTAATTGGCTTCATTAGACGTGTACTAAAGATATAACCAATCAATAAGGCAACGATAATATCTATGACTAAAATACCGAGAAACACCTTGATACCTTGAAAAATATTCCGGTTATCAGATGTTAACACAAAGCGATTAATATCGGGGTTTTCCATCCCCATCAAATAGCTGTAGCCGGCTTTTTCTCCGACAAAAACGGTTGTCTGTGCATCGACTTCTTGATATTTGTAATGCTGAATGATATCTGCTGGTGTGTAATGTTGTGGTAAGGTCTCTGGTTCTCTATAACCAGTAATGACTTGTCCATTCTCATCTAACACTTGGATCCATGCATTTTGATCGGTTAACGCCTTTTTACCATCCTGATCAATTTGCACATCGTGATTCTCCACTGTCAGGTAAGATTGAAATTCCCTTGTGAATTGTTCAGCTGATGGTTCATTATCCTGGAAAATAGGTATATCAAACCTTACTTGAATGATTAACAGTGAAAGGACCATAAACATGTTGATAAGAATAACTAGTATGACAATTATTACTGCAGACACTAAATATTCTCCTGTTAACCGCCATTTCATCTATGATTCATCCTCTATTACGAATTTATAACCTAACCCTTTTACCGTAATTAAATAATGAGGGTTAGATGGGTCCTTTTCAATTTTTTCTCTAAGCCGTCTAATGTGCACCATCACCGTATTGTCAGACCCGAAGTAATCTTCTCCCCAAACCGTATCGTATAGCCTTTCTTTACTAACAACCTTATTAACATGTTGCAAAAAATATTTCATTAACCCTAATTCTTTCGGTTTTAGCTCGATTACCTTATCATTTTTCGTTAAGATTGCATTATCCTCATTTAACTCAAAAGGACCAACCTTTATAATCGGTTCTTCACTTTGAGACAGCATGCTATAATCAGCTCTTCTCAGTTGCGCCTTTACTCGGTAAGCGACTTCTTTTACACTAAATGGCTTCGTGATGTAGTCATCTCCACCAATTGCGAATCCAAGGATTCTGTCTACCTCCTCTATTTTGGCAGAAATAAATAGAATAGGCACATTGGATACTTGCCTAATTTGTTTACACACATCATATCCTTCGCCATCAGGTAACATTATATCTAACAAAACAAGGTCTGGATTTGTTTCATGAAATAAGCCCATTCCATCTTCCACGTTCGATGCCGTAACAACTTGTTGGATCCCTTCCTTTTGTAATACTGTTTGTAATAATTTCAATAAATCTTCTTCATCATCTATTATCAACACGTTTTTATTATGTAAATTCAACTTCACACCCTCCTTGTCTTTCTATTATACAAGACAAATAAAACAAAAAGAAAATCCGAACGAGTTGATTGCTAGTATTACTTCACTGAATCAGCTTGTTCGGATAATCAAATGTTTCATTCATTTACTACTCATTGTTTGCAAATGAAAATCCACTCTGCCAATCGTCTTGTTGACGCCATGCCTGTGGAAAGCATTGTGTTTTCCGTAGTGATGTGCATGCGAACATCTTCAATAAAGTGGAAAAAAGCTATTTTCATTTTACTGCAATTGTTCTAGTGCTTGTTCTGGTATTTCGTCTTTTTTTACCTCTTGGTAAGATGTTACCCCTTTATCATCTTTTATAAAGACTTGTAAAAACGCTCCTTGACGAAGTTGTTTGGCTGCGTTGAAGTCTAAGGTTATTTCATTACCCTCTTCATCATAGCCCAGTAAACTGTATTGATAGTTTGTATAAATTTCACCATTGCTTGCCTTACTCTCAATCGGTTCACCGTCTCCAATTATTTGCGTGTAAAAGGAATCTGCTCCTAATCTATTCGTGTTCACATTTTGTAAAAATAATAAACCACCTAGTAAAAGAATAACAATGACCCCTAAAGTAATAACTATTTTTTTCATGTTTATCCACCTCATCGTTTTATTTCGTCACAATTTTATAGTAATTTCTTACTGTCATAAAATAATAAATAATATAAATCAATATATAAATGATCGTACTAATCAATATAGGTAGCCATATATTTAACTGTAGTATACTATTGATCGCTATTAATGCTACGACACTGTGTACTATACCTGTTACCAATGGTAGTGCGAAGATAAAGAATACTTGTTTGTTAATAGATTTTTTAATTTCTTTTTTATCAACACCCATTTTTTGCAAAATATTGTAACGTCCCCTGTCGGCTGTTGCTTCTGTGAGTTGTTTAAAGTATATAATACTACCTGTTGCACTAAGGAACACTAATCCTAAGAAACATCCGATAAAAATAAATAGACCTGTTGATTCCATTCCTTGACTATAAACTTGATAAAAGCTTGTAAAATTTGCTTCCTCAGGCATAATTGATTGAATCGATTCATTTAGGTTTTTGGCTTTTGCTTCACCTGTTACTTTGTATGCCTCCATTGTACCAAGTTCAGCATCTACAGACACTTTATCAAACATTTCATCACTAACTACAATCGTTGTACCTGAAGTTCCTGTATTCAACACATTGGATTCTTTCATTTCTGTAAAGGTAATATCATTTCCATTTACATCAATATTAGATCCGACATATTCCGGTGATAACCCTTCAAAGTAGCTTATATCTAACGCTATCGCTTGATCTCCTGATAGAGTGAGCGTATCTGTATGGCCTTGTAGTTCTAATAAGTGATTATACGTTTCATTGGAGATAACTGTATAAATTGCTTCAACAGGACCCATACGACTATTTAAAACAGTTGTATCAACTCTCGCCGAGATCGTTGGTATCGATTCATGATAGACTAGATCATGATCTGGATCTTGTTCAATTAATCGATTAACTTGACTTGTTAAACCTCCGTCTTGATCGATGAACATCATGCTATTGGGATTAGCTAATTCTGCATTTATTTTATTGTTATAGTAAAAACCATATGACGTTCCAACTGCTACTAGTGTTGTCGCACTTAATACAGCTATAATAGTTAACGTAAAAGCATTTCCTTTCATACGATAGAGCAGCTGAGAAATACTAATGATATTAATACCATTCCAAAACTTTTTCTTGTTTTTCCGCGCTCTTTTTAAAGAGAAAATGATTAGCGTACTAAACAATAAATAGGTTCCCAAAATAACAGCGATTATAATCAAAAGTGGCGTAACTAAAATTCCAATCATTTGCCAAACTTTTGAATGCAAAATATCTTGTAGTGCTAACCAATAACCGAAGCCTAGAAGAAGCACTGATAAAATAGCTGTTATGATAGATGCTTTTGGTTCTCTCTCACTCTCCTGATCTGCCTGGAATAACTCGATTAATTTAAAACGATAAATGAGTCGATAGCCGTGAAAAGATGTCACAGCAATTATCAACATAAACACAATCACCGTATTAATGATGGCATCTGTTGAAATAGAAAAATGAACAAGGGCATCATACCCCATTACCTTCATCAAGATAGCAACAAATAATTTGGAAACAACAGAACCCAATATAATACCAATCGCAAGTGCAATAATCCCCATCAAGAAGTTTTCATAAAATAGCATTCTTCCGATTTGTTTCTTTCGTACACCTAATAACGAATAAAGAGCGACCTCTTTCTTACGCTTCCTTGTAAAGAAGGAATTAGAATACCAAATGAAAATAGCAACAAAAATAATTAACACAATCGACGCTGCATTAAAAGCAGAGCTGATTTTCTCCGATGTTTCTGATGCAGCATCGATCGTTTTATCATATTTCAATGAAACAAACGTAAAATAAATGACCATACTAAAGATCATCGATGAGAAATACAAAAAGTAATTAGTGAAGTTTTTTCGCATGTTTTTTCCGGCAATTGTAAACAGTGTCATTTATTGATCGCCTCCAAATGAAGCAAGAACATCTAATATTTTTTGATAAAATTTCTTTCGTGATTGACTCATTTTCGTAATTTTTGCATCAATACCACCATCATTAATAAACAAAATCTGTTCACAGAAGCTAGCTGCATAAGCATCATGCGTCACCATCATAATGGTTGAGCCATTTTCCTCATTTAACTTTGCTAAGCTTTCTAAAAGGCTTGTTGCTGATTTTGAATCCAAAGCTCCAGTTGGTTCGTCCGCTAAGATTAAACTTGGATTCGTCACAATGGCTCTTGATGCTGCTGTTCGTTGTTTCTGTCCACCAGAAATTTGATATGGATAACTGTCAAGAATAGCTCGAATACCAAATGTATCCGCAATGCTTTGAACACGCTGATCAATTTCTTTTGACGAATTTTTCGCTAATGCTAATGGAAGTAAAATATTTTCTTTAACCGTCAAAGTATCTAGTAAGTTGTAATCTTGAAAGATAAATCCTAACCGATCACGACGAAATTTAGATAATTGTGCTTCATTCATATTGACAATATCTTGATGATCCACGATAATCTCACCTGAAGTTGGTGTATCAATTGTCGCTATAATATTTAATAAGGTTGATTTACCAGCACCAGAGGGACCCATAATCCCTATGAACTCTCCTTCTTTTATCTCTAAATTAACATCTTCTAACGCTGTATGTTCATTCCCTTTACTTCCATAAATTTTTTGTACATTTTTCGCATGTAATATTGTTTTCATTGTAGCTGTCCCTCCCATTTGTCTTTCTTTTATTCATTATACATAGCCAACCTTACAGCATACTTAGCCCAACCTTACATTAACCTTAAATATTCGTCTCGAATTTCTTTAATCTACCAATAAAAAGACAAAAACAAGGTAACCATCATATTGGTCACCTTGTTTTTCTGCCGAGCATATAAAAAACAATTAGTAATTGCATGTATTATGTTTCGCTTTCCTTTAAAAAGAGAACCTAAGGTGAATACAACTTAGAATCTCTCCTGTAGCATGTCGATTACCAAATATATACCTCTTTATTTCATTACAAAACTGTTTATTCTCATACAATTCATCTCCTTCTATGGACACCATTGCTAGTACTTCCTTCTATTATAGCACCTGTTAATTCTACAATTTGGTCAGGGGCTGTTTTTTCAAAGTTTACCTTTGTTGACTCAATTACTTGATCATCTTAACAATCAATGTTTATGTGATACAACTTCTACCCCTTTATAATCTACTACAATGGTCTCGGTTCGCTTCGAGGCAAACAGTGAATCATTGGTCAGGACATTTTCTCAGTTTACTTCATAACTTTATTTTTTCCTCGGTATTATATTCGATGCGTGATCGAAATAGAAGGTTCGTTTCCCTTTTTTGAAAATGACGAAAATAGCATGAATAAATAAAACTCCCCACAATATACTGAAGAATACAAATACAGCCACAGTGATCAAGATATGGTAAGCATATAGATGTGAGTCCATATCAATTTCCATGCCATCTAATACATTAATAAATGCTGATGTCACCCATGGTAAATAAAGTGAAAATAGTCTATTAAACATAAGCTGCCATTTAGGTACATTGCCATCTAAATCGGTAAGTTTAAATCGCATAATATTCGTTCCTACTGTTTTTCCACCCCATAAAAGAGGTAAACCAAAGTAAAATATAATAAATCCTGCTGTTTTATAAATCAATTCAATCAATTCATTGGATGTAAAAAGCCCTATTGTCAAATTCCAACTGAGTAGAATTAATAGATAATCTATGAATACAGCTAACAATTGCGAAAGTGGCGGTACAACTTGACTATTGAGTTTTTGATCCGCTTTAACTAAAAGGCTCATTCGTGAAGGAAATAAAGCAAGTATAACTGGAGCAATAAGGAAACCTAATAATGCACCAGTACTATTTAGGATAAGATCATCTACATCAAATATGCGATAAGAACAATTGTAAATTCCGTAAATTCCAGTTACTTGGGTAATCTCATAAAAAAGTGACAAGATAAATCCTAAACCTAATGCGCGCTTCCAGTATTGTTTCTTCTGTAAAAAGTACCTTAGATAGACTCCAAATGGCAGTAACAATAGGACATTGAATGCTGCTTGCAAAAATGCGCTCTGCTTCAATACGTGAGCATAGGTTGATGGTTGCGTCCAAACAATTTCACTACTCATGATGATATCCGCTATAAAGTAAAACGGAATAAGTGAATAATGTACTGTATCAGTGGTTTGCATTGCACACGTATCTCGGGTATCTGGTAAAGGTAAGAGCACCAAAAACAAAGCAGATAACATATAAAAAACAAACGAAAAGGCAACAATTGAAGCCCAAATACTTAAGTAACCAAATTTTCGATAAACATAGATCAGCCAAGGGATAGTAAGGAATATGGATAACAAGAGAAATATAAGAAATGCTGTTTGTATTGGTATGATATATGTTGACATGTGTACACCTCTTTGATAAATGAATACTGAGCTTATTTGATCTTTTTTGAATAAGGATAAGGAAATTCTAAAAAGGCGCCCTAACATTGTTAAACTTAATTGACAAACAAAAGAGAATCAAGGAAGGTTCATAACCCTTGATTCTCTTTTGTTTAAAGAGATATTGGAAAATATCAATAAACATATACCCATAAATCTCATTATTAAACATTTATCTTGGTATAAGTCTTTCCATTGCATTTTCTTAAAAAGATCAACAATCCCCTGTAGGGATGCAACTCACCAGCTTGAAAGCTGGTTTTTACATTCTTTTAACATGCCCATTTTAAAACATCCAGCCAAAACACACTTGGATATCCACTGTCTATAAGGGGAAACTTATTTATTATGAATAAAAAGATATATTAATTATATTTAAAGCATCTAGGTTAACTATATTGTTACTTTACCCTTTAGTATTTAAAATATGAATTATACAATCCAAGGAGGTTCTTCTATGAATGGCGTTTTCGTCAAAAGTGAAGTAGCACCTTTAAAAAGAGTAGTAATGGCTTATTCTGAATTTGACTTTCCTTTAAAACTAAATCATGAGGATTTGACATTTTTATCAGAAGAAAACAATGATGTGTACAATGAAAAAGACGATAAATAAGTATATGGAGAAACAGTTAGTTATAGAAATAATGATATGAAAGAGGGTGTAGTAATTAATAGAAGTAAAAAATCGGTAGACACTATTCATAGTATATTTAACACTCAGCGTGGTGGTTGTAATTAAATATGGCTCCTCTGAGGTTATTTGTAACGAATTTTTTCTTTTTTTGTCATATGAGCAGGATTTTGTCCATAAATATGGAATATATTATATTAAGAAAGGGTTAGGAGTGTGATTTTGATGAAAACTACAACTTTTAATCGTCAATTATGGGAATTAAATTCCTTTGACTCCATTAGCTATGACAAAGAAAAAAAGTTATTATGTATCTATTTTTTCAATGGTATTACGCTAGAATTTCACTCCATATCAGAAGAAATTATCTTTCAGTTTATTTTAGAAACAAACAAAGAGGGGTTCATTGAAGAAAGACTGAAAACCACCTTCCCTTTTCATGAAGTAACATGTCCATCATCCGTTCATTTAAATATGTAAATGCAGAATATACATAATAGAAATGGATACCCACTTAAAGGGTATCCATTTTATTTATTCTACATTTAAGATTTTCACTTGCATGTCACCAGCTGGTGTAGGTACGGTCAATTCCTCTCCAATAGAATGTCCTAAAAGACTTTTGGCTATTGGTGAATCATTGGATATCTTTCCTTCAAAAGGATCTGCCTCGGCACTTCCGACAATGGTGTAGCTCTCCTCTTCACCATCTGGCAGTTCTTGAAAGGTAACGGTTTTTCCAAGGGAAACTATATCAGGATTATCGGTATCATTTTCAATAATTACAGCATTACGGATCATATTCTCAATTTGTGCGATACGTGATTCAACAAATGCTTGTTCATCCTTAGCCGCATCATATTCCGAATTCTCTGAGAGATCTCCAAATCCTCTTGCAATTTTAATTCTTTCTACAACTTCTTGTCTTCTTTCTGTTTTTAAATATTCCAGTTCTTGTTCTAATTTTACTTTTCCTTCGTCTGTCATATAATAGCTTTTTTCTTCTGGCATGTTCCTACACTCCTTCATTCCAATTACTAACTGATTGATTGTGAGAATATCTCTTTATTTGTATGAAAAATTCATTTATTTATCACCATTTTTTACAGCTCAGAAATTCGTTTGGTATGTAAATGGTGCTATACTTCGAGACATCCTTTTAGCTGGTAGTATCATGTAAATAAAGATTATACCACAAATAAAGATATTTGTGGCATCTTTTGAAGCTAACTGAGAGTTGCTCATCGTGATAAAATATTATACTAACCACTACTATGGCAGATTTCGGATTATTTTTCAATAGTTTTCTATTATTGACGGATCTAAAATTATTTTTTGGCTAAAATCGTCTCTACTTTTGTAGCTAATAAGTCAATCGCAACCATGTTCTGGCCGCCTTCAGGAATAATAATATCTGCATAGCGTTTAGTCGGCTCAATAAACTGCAAGTGTGCAGGCCTTACGGTTTCTAAATATTGATGAATGACGGAATCAATAGAGCGGCCTCTCTCATTAATATCGCGTAATAGACGACGGATAATACGTAAATCCGCATCTGTATCGACAAATACTTTAATATCCATCAAATCGACTAATCTGGGATCATCTAATATTAAAATACCTTCAATTATGATAACATCCTTTGGTTCAACCTTTTCCGTTTCGTCAGACCTTGTGTGAAGCTTATAATCGTAAATTGGTTTATCGATTGGTTGATGATTCACCAGTGCTTGGATATGTTCAATTAGTAGGTCATGATCAAATGCTAATGGATGGTCATAATTTGTTTGTAACCTCTCTTCCAATTCCATATGCGACTGATCTTTATAGTAAAAGTCTTGCTCAATAACAAGAACAGATTGATCGATAAAACGATTTTGAATGGATTTTGTAACAGAGGTTTTTCCGGAGCCGGAGCCCCCTGCAACACCAATAATAACGGGCTTCTTTCTTTCCATGTTGTTTACACTCCTATGTTCCGTTTTGGTACACTTAAGGCCACTCCATCTCCAATAGGTACGATCGTGGTTACGTAATCTGGATGATGGATTAGCCATTGATTATATTGATCAATTTTCTCCGAAAGCTTTTGTAATCTTTTCGAGGCATCTGTACTATCTGCGACAAGTCCACGAAATAGCACATTATCGGTAACAATTAAACCATCCTCTTTAAGCATTGGCTCATATAGTTCAAAAAACTTCTGATATTGTCCTTTAGCGGCATCAATAAAAAGAAGATCATATGGCGCTCTTTCTTCCACTTCTTGTTGTACTTTTAAAGCATCCCCAAAAATCGGATGGATCTGCTTTTGTTTCTTTAATTTTTCTATGTTTGACAATGCACGCTCAAACATGTTTACATCTCTTTCGACCGTAACAACCTGTATTTCATTTGAGACTTGACTCATTTGTAATGCAGAATAACCAATCGCTGTACCAATCTCTAATATCTTTTTGGCATTTTTTATACGAAGTAGTTGAACTAGAAAATCCATGCTAATTTGGTCCATTATAGGAACATGGTCATTTTGGGCTTCTAATTCCAATATTGTTGTCCATTCTGGCTTGTCCTTTTTTAAGCCTTTTAAATAATCGGTAATGACTGGTTGAATCACTTATAGGCTCCTCCCCGAGCGATATTGTATAGTAGAGTTTGCAATGGAAAAGCAGGGATAATGTTCTCCCCTGCTTCCATCCACGTTTAATCTTGTGAGTGAATATATTTTTCTTCTAGTGTCTGATGTTCCTCATAGGTTGTAGAATAATGTACATTTCCTTCTTGATCTGCCAAGAAATATAAATAATTGGAGTCTTGTGGCTCTAAGACAGCTTGTAGAGAGCTAACACCGAAATTAGCAATAGGACCAATCGGTAAGCCTGTTACTGTATACGTATTATAGGGTGATTCAATCTCGTAGTGATCATACGTTAATCTTGAAATATGTTCACCATGTGCATAAATTACCGTTGGATCTGTTTGGAGTCGCATGCCTTCATCTATTCGATTATAAAAAACTCCAGAAATGAGTCGACGATCCTCATTGTTTGGTGCCTCTTCCTCTACTAATGATGCAAAAGTGAAAATATCGTGCATATTAAATTGCTCCATGCCTTTAATCTGTTCTAGGTAAGGCATAAATACCTCTTTCGTCTTATTCAGCATGCTTGTAACCACTTTTTCAATACTTGGTTTCTCTTCGGCAAACTGATAAGTTGCCGGAAACAAATATCCCTCTAGCGGGTAACGAATATCCTCTTGCAAAATATCTTCTGTCAAAATATCAGGATACTGTTTTATTAGCTCTTGTATATAAGCTTTATCTGACATCTTTTCTAAAAAGGCGTCTTTATCTATCTTTGCTGTTTTTTCATAAGTCTCCGCTATTTCCTCTATGTTACGTCCTTCAGGTATGGTGACACGTACGGCTCCTGCCTGGGTAACAGAACCTGTTTGAAGCTCCTCTGTAACCTCCTCTAATGTCATCGAAGGTGATAATGCATAATCACCAGCTTGAAAGTCAGAGGCATTGTTAAATTTGACATAGAATCGGTAGATTAAGCTATTAGCAATAATCCCATTCTCTTCTAAGATGGAAGCAATATTGGAGGTGCTTGACCCGAGTGGAATCGTAACATTTATCGTTTCCTTATTACTAGGATCAACAGGTGTCAGGCCATTTTTGACATATTTATATCCTAGAAATCCACCTACAATAATGATGAATAATAGTACAAGAAAAATGATCAAGAATATCTTTCTCGCCACACTAGCTTCTTTCCCTCGCTGTTGAGCAATTTCTTTATATGTAGGTTTGTTATTTTTCTTTAGATTGGTTTCATCGGTCTCTTTCCCCATAAGGAATCCCCCTCTCACCCGATATATTATACTACAAAATTCAGCAAAGGAAAACTGAACCTATCGAAATTTGGGAGTATTAGTAAATTTTTAATTCTTTTACTCATTTACACACGTATCTGGTTTACAATAGCTTCAATGGTATTTCCTCTAAAAATTCCATTCGGATACTTTGGACATCAAAATTTTTGCTTCATCGCTTTACTTCCTGCAAAAAAAATTTATACTTTACGTATAAAAAAGCTGGCTAGATGACACTAGCCAGCTTTCACTATTCTTGTAAATCTTCATTTTCTGCAATGGTATTGAGCACTTCTTCTACCATATCCCACTCTTCATCTGATTCAATGTGATAAAGTGCTAAGTCATCGTCATTTTGTTTTTCTTCATAACGAAAGGCAAATACTTCTACCTCTTCATCTTCTTTTTGTTCAGCAGGTACTACTGCTACATAAGATTGTGCGGTTTCATCCACATCAAATGTAAAAAGCACTTCGAATAAATGTTCTTCACCATTTTCGTCAGGAATAATGATACGTTCCTTTTCTTCTAGTGGCACTCAAATGACCTCCTTTTTTACTTACTATCTAAATAACCTTGTAATATCATTACTGCAGCCATTTTGTCGATGACCTTCTTGCGCTTTTTCCGACTAATATCTGCTTCAAGTAGAACTTTTTCCGCCGCCATGGTTGTAAGACGTTCGTCCCATAATATAGCCGGCAGTGAAAAATGGTTTTCGACAAATTTGGCGAACTCTTGTGATGCCTCACCTCGAGGACCAATTGTGCCATTCATGTTTTTGGGTAAACCAATGACAACCTTTTCTACTTCATGATCTTGAATAATTGTAGCTAATTCGCTTTTTACAGACTCGAAAACAGGTTCTTGCCACTGTAGGGTCGTTAAGCCTTGAGCTGTCCAGCCCAAACCATCGCTTATTGCGACTCCTACTGTTTTCGAGCCCACATCTAACCCTAGAATTTTACCCATTATGCTTATTCGAGCTAATATAATATTGGACTAATTCTTCCAATATTTCATCACGCTCAATTCTCCTAATCAAATTTCGTGCATCCTTATGACGGGGAATATATGCTGGATCACCTGATAGTAAATAACCAACAATTTGATTTATTGGATGATAACCTTTTTCCTCTAATGCTTCATGTACTAATAAAAGTACTTCGCTAACATCCTTCTCAACGGGTTCTTCAGCAAAATTAAATTTCATTGTTTTATCCATTCCATCCATGGAAGCACCCCCAAACGATACTAATTTACTCTATTGTGTCCCTATTATACCTTTTATAATAGAAAATTACCAAACTTAGCCTTTCTTTTCTGCATATTTTTCTACATATTGTAATGCTTCTTGAATCTTGCTTGGGTCTTTTCCACCAGCTTGTGCCATATCTGGACGGCCACCACCGCCGCCACCACATATTTTAGCCGTTTCTTTGATTAGATTACCAGCGTGATATTGTTGGACTAAATCTTTGGTCACCCCTGCAGCTAATTGAACCTTATTATTTTGAACAGTTGCTAATAAAATAATCGCAGATTTTAATTTTTGCTTCATATCATCAACCATTTGACGGAGCTGGTTCATATCAGAGACATCCACTTGTTTGGCTAAAACCTTAACTCCATTTATTTCTTTTACATCTTCTAGAATGGAAGATGCTTCAAGTTGAGACAGTTTCTTACTGAGTGAATCCATTTCCTTCGCTTGATCCTTCATTTCTTTAAATAGATGTTCAATCCGTTCAGTAACTTGCTCTTCCTTCGTTTTCAATTTAGAAGCAACTGTTTTTAATAATTGGTGCTTTCCATTAACAAATTGGTAGGCACTTTTGGCAGTTACAGCTTCTATTCTTCTCGTTCCAGCACCTATACCAGATTCTGAAACAATTTTAAATAGGCCAATCTCAGCAGAATTTTGTACATGGCATCCACCACATAATTCGATACTATAGTCACCAATTTGAACAACACGTACGATCTCCCCATATTTTTCACCAAATAATGCCATCGCACCCATCTCTTTTGCTTCCGCTAATTTTTTATTGCTAATCATTACTGGAATGGATGCCCATATTTTTTCATTGACGAGCTGCTCAATTTCTACAATTTCTTCTTCGGTTATAGCGCCAAAGTGGGAAAAGTCAAAGCGAAGACGATTACTAGTGACTAGAGAGCCCGCTTGATTAACATGTGTTCCTAATACATCCTTTAATGCTTGGTGCAATAAATGGGTTGCCGTATGGTTCTTTATAATAAACTGACGTGATGATTCATCTACACGAGCCGTTACTTGTTCATTCGTAGAAACGGTCCCTTTTTTCACTAGAATCCGATGAAGATTTTGTCCATTCGGTGCTTTTTGGACATCCAGTACTTCAGCCTCTCCATTTTTGCTAAAGATCAAACCTTTATCTGCTATTTGTCCACCACTTTCTGCATAGAATGGCGTCTCTGCTAGGATTAAATAAGCTTCTTGACCATCCTGAATAGAAGAAACGGTTTCTTTTTCTGCCACGATCGCTGAAACAGTCGTATCAATTCGTAATTGGTCATATCCAATGAACGTACTATTCGCATCTATGCTAGCTAGGACACCATCTTGAATCTGCATTGAATCAACCTTTTGTCTAGCATTTCGAGCTCTGTCGCGTTGTTTTTCCATCTCTTTTTCAAAACCTTCTTCATCTATTGTAAACCCAGCTTCAGCGACATATTCCTCTGTTAATTCTTTTGGAAAGCCATAGGTATCATATAATCGGAAAACTTCTTCCCCTGGAAATATACTACTATTCTCTTCTTTTTCACGTTTAACAATGGTATTTAAAATCTGTAAACCTTCTTGTAAGGTTTCATGGAATCTTTCTTCCTCTGTTTGAACAACATTTTGAATAAAGGCTTCCTTTGCCTTCACCTCTGGATAGAATGCTTCCATTATTGTTGCTACAGTTGGTACAAGTTTGAACATAAAAGGCTTTTCAATTCCAATTTGTTTCGCATACCGTACTGCACGACGTAATAACCGTCTTAGTACATATCCTCTACCTTCATTAGAAGGAAGTGCACCATCACTCACGGCAAAAGTGACTGTTCTAATATGGTCTGCAATCACTTTAAAGGCAACATCTGATTCAGCTTTTGTCTGATATTTTGTGTTTGCCATTTTTTCAGTAGCTTGTATAATCGGTAAGAATAAATCTGTTTCAAAATTTGTTCTTGTTCCTTGAATAACACTTACTAAACGTTCAAGTCCCATACCGGTATCAATGTTTTTCTTCGGAAGAGGTGTGTAGCTATCATCTGGGTTATGGTTAAATTGAGAAAAAACAAGGTTCCAAATTTCTAGATAGCGCTCATTTTCTCCACCAGGGTATAGCTCAGGATCACTCAGATCATTGCCATATTCCTCCCCACGATCATAAAAAATCTCCGTATTTGGTCCACTTGGTCCTTCCCCAATATCCCAAAAGTTCTCTTCAATTCGTATAATTCGTTCTTCTGGTAAACCGATCTTATCTCGCCAAAGCTTGTAAGCTTCTTCATCCTCGGGGTGGACTGTAACCGATAGCTTTTCACTATCAAATCCAATCCATTTGTCTCCTGTTAAGAACTCCCACGCAAAATCAATCGCTTCCTCTTTAAAATAATCACCAATGGAAAAATTACCAAGCATTTCAAAAAAGGTGTGATGTCTCGCTGTATAACCGACGTTTGTAATATCATTTGTTCTAATTGATTTTTGTGCATTTGTAATTCTAGGATTTTCTGGGATAACACGTCCATCAAAGTATTTTTTCAATGTAGCTACACCACTGTTAATCCATAGTAGTGTTGGGTCATCCTTTGGTACTAATGAGGCACTTGGTTCTATTTCATGACCCTTTTCTTTAAAGAAATCCAAAAACATTTTACGAACCTGTGCAGATGATAATTGTTTCATTTTATTATACCTCCGTTTTATAGTAAAAAAACTCCCATCCCTGCTATAAAGCAAAGGGACGAGAGTTTCCGCGGTACCACCCTAATTATAGCTTTATTCCAAAGCTATCATCTTTCGATCCGTAACGTGGATACCACCGGCAGTGATTAAACTGCACTTCAAACTAGCTTCAGTAACCAGTGCATTAGAATTTCTTCCAGCCAAGGAAATTCCTCTCTAGAAATGTTAGCTACCTACTCATGTTTTTCATCGTTTTTCCGTTATATGACTTCGCTAGGATATTATATTGAAAAAATGGCTATCTGTCAATTTGTTTCATCTGTCGGTAAATAAGCGGGACCGCCACTCTCCCGATTGCTAATAAAGGAACGGCTAGGATCATTCCAATCACTCCTCCCACTTTTGCTGCAATAAATAATGCAAGAATGATATAAACAGGATGGATGCGAATACTTTTACCAACAATAAAAGGAGAAAGCAGATTCCCTTCTGTAAGCTGAACAGCTAAAATGACAAGCAATACGAATAACACCATTTTAGTCGAAATCGTAAAGGCGATTAAAAGTGCAGGAATGGCACCAATAATTGGACCAAAATATGGAATGAAGTTGGTTAAACCAATAATAACCCCGAGTAGGATGGAATATTCCATTCCAATCCATTTTAATAATAAGTAGGCAATAAAGCCGACTAAGAAGCAAACTAAAATTTGCCCTCGAATATATTGACCTAAACTCTCTTCCATTTCATTTGCTAATCTTTTTGTAAAGGCATGATATCTAGTAGGTATTAGCTTGAGTACCCCTTTTTCCAAACGGCTGTAATCCTTTAAAAAATAAAAAGACAAAATGGGGATTACGGCAATCATGACAAACACATCAAAAACCATTGGAATATTATCCATTATCGCTGTGAAGATATTGCCAAGCCTATTCTCTATGTTAAGAAAAAATTCATCTAATTTATCATGAAAGCCTTCTGGCAAAAATGATGTTTGATCATAAATACTATATAAAAAGGTCTGATAGGACTCGATTAATTGTGGAATGTTCAGTCTGAACTCATTTAATTGTCTTACGATCGTCGGAAAATAGAAATAGATTCCTAGACCAGCTATTAGAAAGAAGAATAAATAAATTAGTAATATAGCGATTGTTCGTGGAATATTGTATTGATGAATCTTCTCAACAACTGGGTGCAATAAATATGCTATCAAACCCGCTATGAGAAAAGGTAGGATAATTTGAAAAAACATGAGCAATAAGCTTTTATAAAATGGGAATAAAATGATTAATAGATAGAAAAAGAGTACGGCAAGGCAAAGGATGATTAACTGAAGCGCAATGCGAACCTTTTTTGCTTGATTCTTCATCATCATTACCTCTCTACTCTTCTTTCCTCATCGGAAAAAAGGTCATCTAAAGAGCTTAAGGAACCATCCATTTCTACTTCGTGAAGGTGAAGGAGATCATTTTGTATTGATAGCTCTATATAACAATTCCAGCAATAATACTGGTTAGTCCCAATAATTCCAATATCCTTGCTTCTGCAGTTTGGGCAAATCACCAAAGTTCCCTCATTTCTTACGTTTTTACCATACATCCTTTCCATAATAAGGATTTTTATACACATCATAAGGATGGATAAATGAAAGAAATGATCTTTTGCCGTACTTTTTTTCTATTGTGGAAACAATGTATTCAATGAGTGAGTGAAGGTTTTATGATTGATACTTGTTATGCCAAACGCCTGTATGGAAAAGCTCTAACAGTGGGGCTGCCATAAGAGCCATTTTCGCTAGTCCTCATCTCAAATTAGTACTTAAAACTGTAATAAGTACCATTTTCGCTAGTCCTCATCTCAAATTGGTACTTAAAACTGTAATAAGTACCATTTTGCTAGTCCTCGTCTCAAATTGGTACTTAAAACTGTTATAAGTACCATTTTCGCTAGTCCTCATCTCAAATCAGTACTTAATTAAGATTTGTACAGCATGCAACTGTGATATATTGTTCAAAACAACCGCCACCTCGGAAACCTGTTAATTAGTGAAACTATTAGAATAAGTAGCACAGCTAATTTCCAATAAATCTTCACTTAATCTTCCATAAAATCATAAGGCGAAAAATCCTCTTGGCCAACCTTCACCTGTAATAGCAACTCATCTGCTGTCTTTTCAGTAGCTGTTTCATCGTCACTTTCTATTTCCTTAAGCTCTTCCTTCTTCTCCATGCCAAAAAGTTCTTGTAAAAACTCCACTAAGGAAGAGTAGCGTTGATTGGTATCCTCTGTTAGCACCCCTTTTAAAAATGCATCCTCATCTCCGCAAATGACAAGCGATTGCTTAGCACGAGTGATAGCTGTATAAATTAAGTTTTTTCGAAGCATTCGGTTATACCCCCTAATAATTGGAAGTATAACAATAGCAAACTCGCTCCCTTGAGATTTATGAATTGACGTACAATAAGCATGCATTAAATTCATTAAATCTGTTTTAGCATAAGGAACCTCTCGGTCTTCAAAGGCCACCACTACTTGTTCCTCTTGCTCCATATTTTCATCCTTTTCAAAAATGGCTACTACCTCTCCAATATCCCCATTGAAAACTCCATCCTCGGGCTGATTAACGAGCTGGATCACTTTATCTCCTTTTCGGAAAACCATCTCTCCAAAACGCATTTCTCTTCTACCAGGCACGGAAGGATTTAACACTTTTTGTAGTTCTTCGTTTAATCGATGGATTCCTGCCTTTGATCGATACATTGGTGCAAGCACTTGAATTTGTCGTAGATCGACACCTTTATCGTGTGCCTTTTTCACTATTTGCTTCACAATATCGACAACCTGATAATCAGAACATTTAAAAAAATTAAAATCATTAGCTTTCACAAGCGTTTCTTTCTCCACCTGACCATTTTTAATCTCGTGAGCAAGCTGGATTATTTTTGACCCTTCCTTTTGGCGATATACTTCTGTTAGCTGAATGGACTTTACTACTTTACTTGCCAATAAATCTGCCAAAACTTGACCAGGTCCAACAGATGGTAATTGATCTTCATCACCGACGATCAAGACTTGCATATCACTAGGTATAGCTCGGAACAATTGATAAGCAAGCCATATGTCTACCATCGAAAACTCATCGATGACAATTATTTTCCCTGTAATTCGATTGTTTTCATCCTTATCGAAAGTTTCATGTCCATCCCAGCCTAGTAATCGATGAATAGTCATACTCTCTATGCCAGTGGATTCCTTAAGTCTTTTTGCTGCTCTTCCAGTCGGTGCAGTAAGTATAAAAGGGTATTCCTCACTGTCATCATAATCGGCCTTATCAATTGAAAAGTCATGTATCTGAGCATAAGCATTAATAATACCCTTGATTACTGTTGTTTTCCCTGTCCCTGGACCACCTGTTAAAATCATTATTTTTTCCGACAAGGCTGTTTCTATTGCCTCGTATTGTTCTTTTCCGTAGCTTATGGTTTCTTTTTCTTCAATATCTCCAACTATTTTCAAAAGCTCTGCATCGGTAAAAGCCTTTTCTTGGCTCTTGTCCGCAATTCGCTTCACTTGCGCACAAAATCCTGTTTCAGAATAATAAAGTGAAGGCAAATATGCCTTTTTATCTGTCACAATAATTTCTTTTTTCTTATTTAGTTCCACAATTTCAGCAGTCAACTTCTCTGCTTCTATATTATTTTCTTCCCCTTGAAGAAGTTGATCCATTTCACCAAGTAAAACATCCATAGGCAAATAGACATTTCCATCCTGTATACTATTTTGTAATACAAAGATACAAGCTGCCTGTAGTCTTGTTGGATGGTCTACTGTAATCCCATTTTGACGGGCAATTTGATCTGCTCTTAAAAAGCCGAAACCTTCCACTTCAAACACAAATAAATAAGGATTTTCGATGAGATACTCCAATGTCTTCTCACGATAGGCGCTGTACATTTTTTGTGCCATTTTTAATCCGAAACCATATTTAGATAATTCTATTACTATATGCTCAAAACCCTGGTTTTCATGTAATATTTGATATATTTTCTCTTGTTTGTCTTTAGGTAATCCATTGACCTGTTCCAATACAGATTGGTCATTTAAAATTTTGGATAAGGCCGCTTCTCCTAATACCGTTACTATTCTTTCTGCTGTTTTTTTACCAATACCGGGAAATAAATCACTAGATAAATAAGCAATGACACCTTCCTTTGATTCAGGCAGAAATCGTTGGTAGCTATCCACTTGAAATTGTCGTCCAAATCGTTTATGCTCAACCATTCTTCCATAAAATTCATACGTTTCTCCTGGATCTAATCTTCGAAAATACCCTTTTACAACAATCTCTTTTTCAGAAAGCTCTTGATTTGTTTCCAATACTTTGATCTTTGCTATCGAAAAATGCTCTTGTTTATTTTCGAATATGGTATGGATCATTTCCCCTTTTATAAAATTTTTTTGTTCAACAATTGGATCTGTTGACATTGCCTATACCCCTTTATTCACTCATTATCTGCAAGCATTTTTTCGATTTGATTCTTCCCGTTAGCCGCAAGAATATGTTCAGGCTGAATTTCGAGCGCTCTAGTAAAGTGTGCTAACGCCTCTTGGATGTTCTCATTAAACAAGCTAATAACCCCTAAATTATAGTGGGCATCACTATGATTTGTTTCAAGCTCTAATACTTTTATAAAAACTTCTTTTGCATTGGTTAATTGTTCTGTTTGGGCCAGGGCAAGACCATATTGGAACCAGACATCTGCATCCTCTCCATTTAATTCGGTGGCTCGTTGTAAGTATGGTAACGCATGCTTGAATTTCTCATCATATAAACAAGACAATCCAAGCATAAAATAGACATCCGCTTCATCAAGTCCTAATGTTAATGCCTTTTGAAAATTGACTCTCGCGTCATTAAATTCATCTTGTTCAAAATAAACGTTGCCTAAGCCATAAAAAGCGGTGGCTGCTTCTTCATCTAATTGAGTCGCCTTTTGATAAAACTTCTGGGCACGCCCATAGTCTTTCATATGTAAAAGTAAGTTTCCAAAATTTATATAATGTATTGGGTCGTTTGGGTTTTGTTCTATTGCTCCTGTAAAGTACTTGGCCGCTTCTTCAAGCTTACCTTCTTTCATATATTGTATTCCTTGGTCCATTTCTTTCATCATTTAAAACCTCCATGCACCTATTTTACTTGATTTTAATGAAAAAACAAAGAGAGGGGAGTTCATACTGATAATTTGATCATTCTTATTAATATATACAAACAAAAAGGCGTATACTGATACTTAAAATTTGTATCAATATACGCACTTTCTTATAGTACTTATTACTAAAGCATTTTCTCGAAAAACTATCCTACATAATCCAAAAATTTATCATTTTTGATGATTTCGTTAATGGTTCCCCCACCTAAACAGACTTCATTTTGATAGAAGACAACTGCTTGGCCTGGCGTAATCGCTCTTTCACTGTCATCAAAAACGACTTTTACTGTTCCATCGGTATTCGGGTAGACAGTCACTCCACTATCCTTTTGGCGATAGCGGAATTTTGCCGTACAATGGAAGGCTTCTATAGGTGCCTCATTAATCCAATTTAGATCTGTAGCCAATAACCCATCAGAATAGAGGGCATCATTATGGTAGTCTGCTCCAACATATAGAACATTTTCCTGAAGGTTTTTACCGACAACAAACCACGGGCCACCTGCCCCCCCAATACCAAGGCCTTGTCTTTGACCGATGGTATAATACATTAAGCCATCATGCTCACCTTTTACTTCTCCCGATAAAGTCATGATTTTACCTGGCTGTGCTGGTAAATATTCACTTAAAAATTCCTTGAAATTGCGCTCACCGATAAAACAAATACCGGTACTATCTTTTTTGGTGGCTGTTGCCAAGCCATTTTCAGTGGCAATGCGACGCACTTCGGATTTTGGTAGATGTCCTAATGGGAACATTACTTTCTCTAATACTTCTTCTGACAATTGATTTAAGAAGTAGGTTTGATCTTTGTTATCATCTACTCCTCGAAGCATTTCTACTCTGTCACCAATGCGGCGTATTTGTGCATAATGGCCAGTTGCCACATAATCAGCGCCTAGTGATAATGCATGCTCTAAAAAGGCTTTAAACTTAATTTCTTTATTACACATCACATCCGGATTTGGCGTTCTCCCAGCTTTATATTCATCCAAAAAGTAAGTGAAGACTTTATCCCAATATTGTTTTTCAAAATTGACTGCATAATATGGAATGTCTAATTGGTTACATACACGAACGACATCATCGAAGTCTTCAGTTGCGGTACAAAAGCCTGTCTCGTCGGTATCATCCCAGTTTTTCATAAATATTCCAACAACATCATAGCCTTGTTGTTTCAATAATAGTGCTGTAACAGAAGAATCCACCCCACCACTCATTCCTACAACTACACGTGTGTCTTCAGGTCTTTTCATCTGTATCACCTCATTTTTAGTTTGTTGTTAACCTTTTGACAATTTGAGCAACACGTCTTGCTGCTTCTAAAATATTTTCTTCATTATTGGCAAGCCCAAAACTAAAGCGTATGGAGTTCGTTGTACAGGCACTATTTTCGGTAAACATTGCACTTAATACATGAGATGGCTCAACTGAACCTGCTGTACATGCACTTCCACTTGATGCAGCAACTCCACTTAGATCAAAATTGGTTAGCAATTGTTCCACATTTGTACCTGGAAAGCTAATGTTTGTTATAGTAGGTACTCTAGGACTATCGTTCCCATTTATTTCGAAATGTACGCCTTCTTCTTTTAAGACATGGATGAATGTCTGATTATAATGAAGGTACATTTCATACCTTAGTTCCCTTTCTGCTTGTGCAAGCTTAATTGCTTCGGTAAATCCTGCAATACCTGCTACATTTTCTGTGCCTGGACGCCGCTTCCGTTCCTGTTCTCCTCCGAATTGTCGTGGATTTAATCGAACATTAGGATGTGAATATAAGAATCCTAACCCTTTTGGTCCATTAATTTTATGGGAGGAGACAGTTAAAAGGTCTACCCCTAATTCTTGTACATTAATTGGTAGCATTCCATATGCTTGTACAGCATCTGAATGGAATACAGCAGGATGATCTCTCAGCAGTTCACCAATTTCTCTAATTGGCTGAATAACACCTGTTTCATTATTTACCATCATTACTGTGACTAGAATCGTATCATCTGTTAAAGCTCTTTTTAACTCTTCTACACTGACTAAACCATCTTCATCTACATCCAAATAGGTTACGCGATATCCATGTTTTTCTAGATATTCAGTAGTGTGCAATACCGCATGATGCTCTATTTTGGTTGTAATGATGTGCTTCCCTTTTGTCGATTCATTTGCCACACCTAGAATGGCAAGGTTATCTGCTTCTGTTCCACCACTTGTAAAGACAATATCCTTCTCATTAGCTCCAATAGATTGAGCTGCTACGAGTCGAGCTCGATCAAGTATTTGTCTCGATTTTCGACCAAAGGAGTGAACACTCGAAGGATTTCCATATTGATCATGCATGCATTTTGTCATTTCCTCAATAACCTTTGGGTGCATAGGAGATGTTGCTGCATGGTCCAAATAAATTGCATTCATTCGTTGTCAGCCTTTCTCTCTTAAATATAGAACATGTAAGGGTCCTGTGTTCCTTGCTCTCCATAGTTGGAGAGATCCTGTAACGTGGTGGTATCCAATACTTCTTTGACCGCATCACGGATTCGAATCCACAGTTCTTGCTTTGCTGGCTCTTCATTTTCTATGCCCTCTACAGGGGTAATCGGACCTTCTAATATACGTATAATATCCCCTGCAGTAATATCATCTGGTTCCTTTGCAAGCACATAACCTCCATAAGCTCCACGAACACTTTTCACAAGGCTGGCATTTCTTAATGGAGCTACTAATTGCTCTAAATAATGCTCTGATAAATTATTTTCTTTGGCAATCGATTTTAGAGAAATGGGTCCATTGCCATTTTGTTTTGCTAATTCGATCATAATGGTTAATCCATATCTACCTTTTGTCGAGATTTTCATACATACACCTCATTTTAAAATATCTCCATCAAATTTATCTTATGTCTAGAAAAGTTTGTCATTAGTTGCTATTATAGCATGAATGATAGATTTATTGCAGAATGATTATGGAAAAGCTTAAGGGAATGCCAATAATATAATCTATTTGCAAATTCTATAATTATATAGAAAAAGGATAAAAAAGTCAAGCGTAATATTTATAATACAAATACTCTATCTCATAAATAGTGTTAAATAACTCCATTTCTAATAAGGAAGTGATCTTAGTGTCAGGTAAACCTTTAGCATTTCGCATGCGTCCTCAACATATTGATGATGTAATCGGACAAAAACATCTTGTTGGCGAGGGTAAAATGATCAGAAGAATGGTAGAGGCAAATAGACTTCATTCTATGGTATTATACGGTCCACCAGGGACAGGCAAAACATCTATGGCAATTGGAATTGCAAACAGCCTCAGCCTACGCTATAAATTATTGAACGCTGCGATTGATAAGAAAAAGGATATGCAAATTGCGGTAGAAGAAGCGAAAATGTCTGGTCAACTTGTCGTCATACTTGATGAGGTGCATCGCTTGGATAAAGCCAAACAAGACTTCTTGCTTCCACACGTTGAGTCTAATCTAATCACGTTAATTGGTTGTACTACAAGCAATCCGTATCATTCGATTAACCCTGCTATTAGAAGTAGGTCTCATATTTTTGAACTCTATCCTTTAGAGCAAGAGGATATTTTAGAAGCTTTAGAGCGAGCTATTCACGATACAACAAACGGGCTAGGAGCCCTCCCTATTTCCCTCCAACAAGATGCAAAAGAACATTTTGCAAATGCAGCAAATGGTGATTTAAGAGCAGCATTAAACGGATTAGAACTTGCTGCCTACTCTACACCGAAAAATGAAGAAGGTAAGATTGTAATCAATTTAGCTAATGCAGAGGCGTCCATGCAAAAGAAAAGCTTCTCTCATGATAAAGGCGGGGATGCACATTATGATGTTTTATCAGCCTTTCAGAAATCTATTCGTGGAAGTGATGTAGATGCAGCCCTCCATTATTTAGCAAGGCTTATCGAAGCCGGGGATTTGGATAGTATTGCAAGGAGAATGCTCGTATGTGCCTATGAAGATATTGGACTAGCAAATCCACAGGCAGGCCCACATACACTCTCTGCAATTGAATCTGCTGAGAGAGTAGGATTTCCTGAAGCAAGAATTCCACTATCTGCAGCAATTATAGAGCTATGTCTTTCACCTAAATCCAATAGTGCGATCATGGCGATTGATGCCGCCTTATCTGATATTAGAAAAGGCGATACTGGGGAGGTACCTGCACACTTAAAGGATGCACATTACCAAGGAGCAAAGGCACTTGGTAGAGGACTTGATTATAAGTATCCTCATGCTTATGATGCTGGGTGGGTGAAGCAACAATATCTACCTGACAAAATCAAACATAAGCAATATTATCATCCAAAAGAAACTGGTAAATTCGAAAAAAATATTAAGCAAATTTATGATAATTTAAAAAAGTAATGTTTAAATCTTGTTTTTCTGGTCACAATAAGGAATAAGCTCAAACACGTACGATTATGAATCTAGTTTAGATCTATATAATCTATCACAAAAATTATTGATTAGAAAAACAAGGAGTGAAGGAAATGGCCAAAGTACGTCAGGATGCATGGTCTCATGAGGATGATTTGCTACTAGCAGAGACTGTGCTACGTCATATTAGGGAAGGGAGCACACAATTAAAAGCATTCGATGAAGTAGGGGACAAGTTAAACCGTACATCAGCTGCTTGTGGATTCAGATGGAATGCTGAAGTTCGCCAAAGCTATGAACAAGCGGTTCAAATTGCAAAAAAACAACGAAAAGATCGAAAAAGGGCTCTCGCAAACAAAGAGCAAAATACTACTACAACAACTACTAATCTTCATTTACCAGAGGAAGAAGAGGTATTTGATAATAGTTCACAAGAGGATTCCTTTATTTGGAATTGGAAAAAAGAAGAAACCAAGCCTGCTATGCAAGATGTGGCCCCTCAATCTTCCTTAGATTTGAGTCAAGTCATACGCTATTTGCAATTCCTTAAGAAAGAACAGCAACAAATGAAATATTCCCAGTCTAATATGGAAAGATTAATTCAAGAAAAAGAACAACTTCAAACACAGCTAGAAACTCACCGAAAAAGAGTACAAGAATTAGAACAAGAATTACAAACAATGCATGAAGACTATCAGGCTTTTATGCAGATTGTAGAACGCGCCAGAAAAATGGTAGTCTTTGATGAAGAACAACCACGACCCGTACCTAAATTCCGCATGGATAAGAACGGAAATCTTGAACAGGTCGCAAAATAAAAAACTGAGCTTTTGCTCAGTTTTTTGCTATTTTTAGCCAGAAAAAGATCAAAGTAGTCTTTTTTTAAATTTCACCTAAATAGAACAAAAAAACACACCTTCCTCAGATGTGTTCCGTGTATGTATCGAAATCCCAATTGTGCCGTCGTAGTGATGAAGTTTTGATCCCGCTCAAGGCAGGTGGGTGCCCTGTCCTACACTTCATACTTCCACATTCGCTTCCTAAGTAAAGTGGCTTGCACACCATGTAGGAACACTGGGCTCCCGATGTTAATGGTGTTCGGTCAAAACGTCATTGATCCGACGAACACATCAGGATTTGTTTATCATTTTGTAAATAAATCATAGCATATTTTCACTTGATTTTCAAGTTTACAATTTCTTTACAATGTCGACTCCATTTAGTTTAATTTTAGATGCAATTCATTCAGTTGCTTGATATCTACTGGACTTGGAGCTTCCGTCATCGGATCCTGGGCTGATGCTGTTTTTGGGAATAAAATCGTATCTCGTAGATTTGTGCGACCGGCAAGCAGCATGATAAAACGATCGAAGCCAAACGCAATTCCCCCATGTGGTGGTGCTCCATACTCTAATGCATCCAATAAGAATCCAAACTGTGCTTCCGCTTCTTCTTTGGTAAAGCCTAGCTTTTCAAACATTTGGTTTTGCATCTCTCTTTGATAAATACGTAAAGAACCTCCACCAAGCTCATATCCATTTAACACTAAATCATAAGCCTGTGCACGTACCGCACCTGGATCTGTATCTAACTTATCTAAATCAGATTCCATTGGCATGGTAAACGGATGATGAGCTGCATGGTAGCGACCCGCCTCTTCATCATACTCTAGCAACGGCCAATCTGTAATCCATAAAAATTCATATTTGCTTTCGTCAATCAGATGATGCTCCTTCGCAAGCTTCAGACGTAAAGCACCTAAAGTATCGAATACAACCTGCTTCTTATCTGCTACAAAGAATAATAGGTCTCCTGCTTCCGCTTCAAGCAAGGAGCGGAATTGGTTTTGTTCTTCTTCTGAGAAGAACTTTGCAATGGGGCCTACTAATCCCTCTTCCTCCACTTTTAACCAAGCTAGACCCTTTGCTCCATAGATTTTAGCAAAGTCTGTCATATTGTCTAAATCTTTACGAGAATATTGGTCAGCTTTTCCTTTCAGATTCAGACCACTAACTTTACCTCCGTTTTCCACTGCTTCGCGGAAAACTTTAAAGCTAGACTCTTTTACAACGTCTGATAAACTCACTAACTCCATACCAAAACGAACATCTGGTTTATCTGATCCAAAACGCTCCATTGCTTCATCATACGGCATGCGTAAAAATGGTGTTTGCACATCTATACCCTTAACTTCTTTCATGACTTTCTTCATCATTCTTTCTGTCATATCCAAGATATCATCCATCGACATAAACGATGTTTCGATATCAATTTGCGTAAACTCTGGTTGACGATCCGCTCTTAAATCCTCATCACGGAAGCATCGAGCAAATTGATAATATTTCTCAAATCCTGCCACCATTAAAAGCTGTTTAAAAATCTGTGGAGATTGCGGTAATGCATAAAAATACCCTTCATGAACACGACTCGGTACTAAATAATCACGTGCCCCTTCTGGTGTACTTTTCGTTAACATAGGTGTTTCCATTTCTAAAAATGACTCATCATTTAAAAAAGCACGAATAGACTGTGTTGCCTTATGACGTAGTTTGAAGGTTTCTTGCATTACTTCACGTCGCAAATCTAAATAACGGTATTTTAATCGAATATCCTCAGAAACATCGATATCATCAGTTAAGGAAAATGGTGGGTTCAATGAAGCGTTTAGTATTTTTATTTCACTTACAAGGACTTCAATCTCTCCTGTAGCAATTTTAGGATTGATTGTATCTTCATCCCTTTCAACTACTTCCCCTTTTATTTCAACGACATACTCACTTCTCACACTATCTGCAATGACCAACGCCTCTTTTGAAATTTCCGCATTAAAAACGGTTTGAACAACACCTGAGCGGTCACGAAGATCAATGAAAATAATTTCACCTAAGTCCCTTCGCTTTTGTACCCAACCTTTTAACACAACTTCTTTTTTTTCATCTTTTTTTGATAATGTACCAGCTAATGTACGATTTTTCATCTATAGTCCCCCTTACAACAATCTTTGTAAATATCCGTTTAATTGCTCTAATTCGATGGTATCTTGCTCACCAGAATCCATATTTTTCACCGCAATTTGATTATTTGCTAACTCATCCTCACCCAGAACGAGGACGAATTTTGCTTGTAAACGATCTGCTGCTTTAAATTGTGCTTTCATTTTTTTACCTTGATAATCCTTGTCGACTTGAATACCTGATTCTCGTAATTTATTCACAATGGATGCTGCTTTTATATTAGCTTCATCTCCGATCGAGATAACATAGCAATCTAATCGCTCATCGATCGGTAAATCGACACCTTCTGCTTCTAAAGCCATAAGTAGACGTTCAATACTCATAGCAAAACCTATTCCAGGTGTTTCCGGTCCGCCAAGCTCTTGAACTAATCCATTATAGCGTCCCCCGCCAGATAAGGTCGTTATAGCACCAAATCCTTGTGCATCACTCATTATTTCAAAGGCAGTGTGATTATAATAATCTAAACCTCGAACTAGATTTTTATCCACAATATAGGAAATGTTCATGGCATCCAAATATGCTTGAACCTTTTCAAAATATTGACTGGACTCCTCATTTAAATAGTCTAAGATAGACGGAGCTGTTGCCATTGCTTCATGATCACGATCCTTCTTACAATCAAGCACTCGAAGCGGATTTTGCTCCAGTCTTGTTTGACAATCCGAGCAAAGCTCTTCCTTCACTGGTGTGAAATGATCGATCAATGCTTGACGGTGATTTTCTCTGCTTTCCTGATCTCCTAAGCTATTAATGACAAGCTTCAACGACTTTAAACCAAGTGATTGATAGGCATTCATTGCAAGAGATATTACCTCTGCATCAATTGCTGGATCCGCACTACCTAATGCCTCTACTCCATATTGGACAAATTGTCGCATTCTTCCTTGCTGAGGACGTTCATAGCGAAACATTGGTCCGATATAAAAAAGCTTAGTAGGTTGGCTTGGACTTCCAAATAGCTTGTGCTGAACAAACGCTCTTACTACAGATGCAGTTCCTTCAGGTCTTAATGTAATACTGCGATCTCCCTTATCCGTAAAGGTATACATCTCTTTTTGGACAATATCGGTTGTATCACCGACACCTCGCTCAAATAATTCGGTATGCTCGAATATTGGAGTTCGAATCTCTTTATATTGATAGAGATTACTTAATTCCTTCAATTTACCTTCGACATATTGCCACTTATCTGAAACACCAGGTAATAAATCCTGTGTTCCTCTAGGTGCTTTCATAGCATTTCCCCCTATTTAATATTCTGTAATTAGCTTTTTCTTTTCAATCTGGAGAATTAGAAAAACTCTCATCCCAAAAAAGGGACGAGAGTTATACCCGTGTTGCCACCCTAGTTGAAGTAATCCATATTACTCCCACTCAAACAGTTAACGCCTGCCTACGTTTATACCTACTTCATTCAGTATAAAGCCTCCAGAATGTCATTCACTAAAGACGGTTAGTAAGAATTCTTTCAGCCATAGGAATTCTCTCTCTTTTCTACCGTTGACATCAGCTACTATTTCCTTCACATGCTTTCATCGTATCATATTATGGAATTGTTTCTATCATAATCGTTGGAAAAGACTTTTGTCAAGATAGATGAGTGCTTTTCTTCCATTTTTGTGTTGAATGAATGGTAATATTCGCCGCTTGAGCGATATTAAACTTATTATCATTGGCAACATAATCTGTATAACCATGTATTTTCCTTGTATTTACACTACTTGAGGACAGTATAAGATTTTGTTTAAAATTGGTTCTCATGAAATCCTCTTCCTTTTTCACTTTTATTTCCATCTATTTTTCGTTAAAATATAAACGAGAAAAGACAAAGGAGCGTACCGTTTGTGAAGAAAAAGCTATTATTTATGCTTTTTATTAGTTCGATCATTATTTTTTCCATGTCATGTTATCTTTATGCAAAACAAGCGCAAATTGAGGGAGAAAATCTAAATGTGCGTAATGGGCCAGGAACAGAATATGAAGTCATTGCACAGGTTAATCCACCTGATACTTATCGTATTATTGAAGAAGTAGACGAATGGATTAAAATTGAACTTGCTACTGAAAATGGTTGGATACATAAAGATTATGCTCAAATTGTTGAAAAGGAAATGCAGGAATCCGAAGAGAATGAAAAAAGCACAACGACTACTCAAGCCTCCCCTACAACATCAGAAATAAAGGATTTTCATTCTTCAGTTTCTGATTTAAATGGTAAGATAATCGTGATTGACCCAGGTCATGGAGGAATTGATGTTGGAGCGATTGGAGCAAGTGGTGGCTATGAAAGTAACTACACGTTAAAAACATCGTTTGTCCTAAAAGAAATGCTGGAAGCTCATGGAGCGAAGGTATATCTTACCAGAAACAAAAACTACTATGTTTCTCTTACAAGCCGTACCACTTATTCAGGTTCTAAGTTTCCAGATGTTTTTTTGAGTCTTCATTATAATAGTACTCCTGAGCTACCGGACGTTAAAGGTGTGGGGACTTACTATTATAGTGACACGGATCAATCGTTGGCTAAATATGTACACAAAGGCATCCTTTCACAAACTGGGATGAATGATCGTGGAGTAGTTCAAGAGGATTTACAGGTGTTACGAATGAATCACCGTCCATCCTTACTTCTAGAATTGGGATTTCTCTCCAATCGAGAAGAAGAAAGTCATCTTAGATCAAATGTTTTCTTAGAATCCATGAGTAGAGGAATTATAATGGGCTTGTATGATTATTTCAATAAATGATCGTTATTACCATTCTCAGACAATAGCAAACCCTCCAATAGTTTGTTTTCTATTGAAGGGTTTTGATCTTTTTATTTACGTTCTGCTGAATCGAGGATAATTGTTACAGGACCTACATTTGTAAAACTTACGTTCATCATTTCGCCAAAAGCACCTGTTTCGACCGTTATTCCATTATTCCGTAGTTTTCGGTTCCATTGTTCATATAGCTTTTCTGCTTGAGCTGGCTTAGCTGCTTGCATAAAATTTGGTCTTCTTCCTTTGCGGCAATCAGCGTATAAGGTGAATTGAGAAATCGATAAGATACTGCCACCAATATCCTTTAATGATAGGTTCATCTTCCCTTGATTATCCTCAAAGATTCTTAAATGTATCGTTTTGTTGACAAGATACTCCAAGTCCTCTTCTGTGTCCCCGTGAGTGATCCCCACCAATGCAACAAAACCATTCTCTATTTTACCAACGGAAGCATCTTTTACGTTAACTTCAGCATCTTTTGCTCTTTGCAATATTACTTTCATCGTGCTAACCTACCTTATTGAATCGTTCTTTCCACTGTATAGACATCCCCGATCTGTTTTAAGCGATCCACTATTCTACGAAGATGACCAATATTGTGTATCAAAATAGTCACATGAATGACAGCAATCTTGTTACGGTCAGATCGTCCATTAACGGCAATAATGTTTGTCTTTGATTCATTAATTACCTGAAGGACATCATTAAGCAAACCTCTTCTGTCATAACCTGAGATTTCTAAATCTACATGATAAGATTTTGATTCAGACTCCTCATTTTCCCATTCTACATAAATTAATCGATCCTTTGCCTCATCTGTATTCACATTAGGACAATCTTTACGGTGGACGGATACACCTCGACCTTTGGTTATATAGCCAATTATCTCATCTCCGGGTACGGGATTACAGCACTTGGAAAGTCTTATTAGCATGTTTTCCACGCCTTCAACTTTCACCCCAGAATCTCGTTTTGATTTCTTCTTAATTGTTTCACCACTTGCGTTTACCTTTTCAATCGTTTCTTCAATATTCTGGTTTTCATCATGCTCTCGGAGCTTCTCTGTCATTCTTGTCACAATTTGTGCTGCTGTAATTCCGTGATAGCCAACTGCTGCAAACATATCCTCTTCAGAAGTAAAGCTGAACTTTTCCATCGCCAATGTAATATTCTCTTCTGTCATGACATCTTTTGGTTCAAAACCAGCCGCCTTAATCTCTTGCTCTACAAGCTCTCGCCCTTTCGTCACATTTTCATCACGACGTTGTTTCTTGAAAAATTGCTTAATTTTATTCTTAGCTTGTGATGTTTGCGTCACTTTTAGCCAATCCTGTGATGGTCCATAAGAGTGCTTGGATGTCATAATCTCTACAATGTCACCATTTTTCAACCGATAGTCTAATGGCTCCATTTTACCATTAATTTTAGCACCGATCGTATGATTTCCTACCTCTGTATGAATTTTATAAGCAAAATCAATTGGCACAGATCCTCGCGGTAATTCAATTACTTCTCCCTTTGGAGTGAATACATATACCATGTCAGAGAATAAATCTACCTTTAATGATTCCATAAACTCTTCCGCATCATGTGCATCGTTTTGCCATTCTAAAATTTCCCTAAACCATGCTAGCTTATCTTCATTGGAATGCTGATTTTGCTTTAACCTTTTCCCTTCTTTGTATGCCCAATGTGCAGCAATCCCGAACTCGGCGATTTCATGCATTTCTTTTGTTCGTATTTGTACTTCTAAAGGTGCACCCTTTGGTCCAATTACGGTTGTGTGTAAGGATTGATATAGATTAGGCTTCGGCATGGCAATATAATCCTTAAACCTTCCTGGCATCGGCTTCCAACATGTATGAATGATACCAAGGACGGCATAACAATCCTTGATGCTGTTCACAATGATTCTTACCGCTAATAAATCGTATATTTCATTAAATTGTTTTTTTTGTATCATCATTTTTCGATAAATGCTATACAAATGTTTCGGACGACCGGAAAATTCTGCATAGATATTCACTTCATCTAGTTGTTTTTTTACTTCATCCATCACTTCTTGGATATAGTTTTCTCTTTCTTCACGCTTTTGTTTCATTAAATGAACAATTCGGTAATATTGCTGAGGATTTAAGTAACGTAATGCTGTATCCTCAAGCTCCCATTTAATGGTGGAAATACCGAGACGATGGGCAAGCGGCGCAAAGATTTCTAAAGTTTCATTGGAAATACGGCGCTGCTTTTCTGTCGGTAAATGCTTTAATGTCCGCATATTATGCAATCTATCCGCAAGCTTAATCAAGATCACGCGTATATCCTTTGCCATCGCAATGAACATTTTGCGATGATTTTCCGCTTGTTGCGCAGCTTTGGACATATATTTAATTTTTCCTAGCTTTGTCACCCCATCTACAAGCATGGCAACCTCTTCATTAAAATCTTTTTCTAGATCTTCAACTGTTACCGATGTGTCTTCTACCACATCATGCAAAAAACCACCAGCTATGGTTTCAGGGTCTAATTTGAGATCAATTAAGATGCCTGCAACCTGAACTGGATGAATAATATAAGGTTCACCAGACTTACGAAACTGTCCTTCATGTGCCTTTACTGCATATTGATAAGCCTCTCTGATAAACCGAATATCTTCGTCGTTTAAATAACTTTCGGCTTGTTCAAATATTTCATCAGGCGTTAATATTTTGTCCTTTGCCATGTAATCACCTTTATTCTTAAAACTACTACTTCCACATTGTATGCGTTGTTGCTTCTAAGAGAAAATGGTTCAATGTTCTTTAAAAAGTTTGTTTTATATAGTGTACCAAAAAAAACAGTAATTTTCCTTAAATTTTCTTGCAAAACTCGACAAGCTTCTTCCTGAGATAAAAAATTAGTTGAATTATTATTCATTTATTGTACAAAAAAGCACTCCGAAGAGCACTTTTTTAATTAATATTCCATTAAAGTTAAAACATCATAGCCATCTAATTTGTCACGTCCATCTAAATAAGTTAACTCAATTAAGAATGCACAGCCGACCACTATACCACCGAGTTCCTCTACCAACTTAATCGTCGCTTCAATCGTACCACCAGTTGCGAGTAAATCGTCGGTAATTAGCACTCTTTGACCTGGCTTTATAGCGTCTTTATGAATCGTAAGTATATTCTTTCCATATTCTAAGCCATAATCGACCTTTATTACTTCACGCGGAAGCTTTCCTTCTTTTCTAACTGGTGCAAATCCAACTTCTAATGCATAGGACACCGGGCAACCGACAATGAATCCACGTGCCTCTGGGCCTACTACTAAATCAATTTGTTTCGATTTCGCATATTCTACGATTTCATTAACTGCTGACTTAAAGGCAGGACCGTTGTCCATAAGTGTTGTAATATCCTTGAATCGAACACCCTCCTTCGGCCAATCCTCGACTACTGTTATATACTTTTTATAATCCATAAACCATTTCCTCCTCTGGCACTGCACCAGTGTTTAATTGTTGATCTATCCAGGCTTTCAGTTGCGGATAGGATGATAAATATAAAGTTTCTTCTACTTTCCTTTGCTCTTGAAGACTTTGATATAAAGAAGATGCCGTTAAATCTTTTTTTTCTGGACTTTGTTTCGGTATAATACGACCACCTTCTCTCGTCACAAAGTTAAGCTCGTGGAAAACTTGGAACATAAATTTTATTTTTTCTAGCTTCCAACCTTTATAGCTTGCCAGCTTAGGAGCATCGACTTTATAATCAAAAAATTGGCGCTGTAAAATTAATTGATACAGCCATTTAAACTCCTCTCTCGTTGGCAAAGTAGTAAAATAGGAGCTTTCTCTAGCCTGAAAACAAGCGTAAATTCTACTAGACTCCACCTTTTGCAAAAGGAAGGTTAATTCTTCTAATGTATTTGGTAAATCAAGTAAGTACAAGGCATTTACGGTTTTTTTCTCTTCTATCACTTGCCTAGCTTCTACCGCATCGATTACATCTTGATATAGATTTTCTTTAAAGTAAACAAAATATTGATCCGAACAAGTAGGGTCAATATGCTTTAACCATGATTGCTGTCCACGGTAGTCAAATAGCTGCCACTCTGATACTGCTAGATCCTTAAGAAATACCTGTGGTTTGCGAATTCCATTCCATTCATTTATTTGAAGTTCAACAACCGCCTCAAGCTTCGACTCCTTAGAAAGTTGATGAAAAAAAGCTCCTAAGCCAAAGCCGATCCCATCCATTACTGTACCAGCTTGCTCCAATTTGACCTTTAAATGATTTTTAGTTGCCCCAATCTGCCTTAGTTCAATTGGGGTTGCTTCGATATGTAAATTCGGCTTAGGATTATTCATTCCAAATGGCGCGAGCTGTTCTAGTTCTTTGATTACCGCAATATCAATATCCTTTAATGGTATTGTCGCATCAATTTTCAGCTGTGGTTTAAAATCTTCTTCTGTTAGGATAGTTTTAGCTTGTTGATCGAGCGCTTTTCTTAATGGCTCGATATTTTTTCTAGGGAGTGTCATCCCTGCAGCCTGAGCGTGTCCACCGAAATGGGTAAATAAATCCTTATGTTCCATCCCATTTTTAAATAAGTCAAAGCCTTCAATACTTCGTGCAGACCCTTTAGCGGTTTCTAATTCTGGATCAATAGCTAACACTATTGCAGGTCGATGATAGGTTTGTACGAGTCTAGAAGCAACGATACCAAGCACGCCTTGATTCCATCCTTCCTTGGCTACGACTAATACATCCATTTCTTCGGTATTACCCGATTGCTCTAATAACTCAATGGCTTCTTCTGCGATATTTGCGACAATCTTTTGGCGCTCTTTATTCAACTCCTGTACATATTGGACTAACTCCTCTGCTTCTTCTTGATCTGTTGCTAATAGTAGATCCACCGCAATATTTGCATCCTGTAAACGACCCACTGCATTTAGTCTTGGACCAATTCGAAATCCAATATCCTCTTCTGTCACCTGTCCATCAATAGAACATTGCTTTTTTAAAGCTTGTAGCCCAATTCGTTCTGTTGTGGCCATTTCCTTTAATCCATATGATACAAGAACTCGATTTTCTCCTACTAAAGGTACTAAATCAGCGATAGTGCCTATAGCGACTAAATCAAGAAATTTCTTTGGAAAATATCCGAGTAACTGTGTAGCAAATTTAAAAGCAACACCAACTCCTGCCAATTCCTTGAATGGATAGTCTTCTGCACATTTTGGGTGGATAATAGCTAGCGCATCTGGTAATTCTTCCTGTACCTCGTGATGGTCTGTAATAATTACATCCATACCTAATTCATTCGCATAAGCGATTTCCTCTGTTCCTGCAATACCATTATCTACTGTTATAATAAGCTGAAAGCCTTGTCTGTGAATCTCTTGGAATGCCGCTTTATTTGGACCATAGCCTTCTGTAAAACGATTCGGTATATAGTAATCACACATGGCACCTTTTTCTCTTAATGCCTCCACCATTACAGTAGTAGAGGTGACACCATCTGCATCATAATCACCGTAAACTAATATGCTTTCCCCTAGTTCTATCGCCTTCTCTACTCGGTTTACTGCTGACTCAATGGTAGAGAACAAGCTCGGATCGTGAAGGTTTTCAAGATTTGGTTGTAAAAAGTCATGGATTTCCTTTTCAGACTTTAGTCCTCGTTGCCATAGTAACTGCTTTACGATAGTGGAATATGGTAGATTTTCTATATCACTATAACGGGCATTTTCGTCGTCTTTATATGTAAAAATCCAATTTGATTGACTTGCTAACATAAATTCACCCCTGACTCACTTATTATACAAAAGTGTATCAAGGGTAGCAAACAGAATTATTCCAACTGTCTTATTTTCATTATTCAGTTATCCATATGCCCAGAAACATGAACTCCTCTTATTGTCTATCCTTTTCTCCAGAATCGAGCGAATTGGTTGCAGTGAATTCAGTAGAGGGATCTAGGTTCTCTCCACTTAGTTCTGATCTCAGTCTTTTGATTTCCTTATTCGCCGTTCTTAATCGAAATAATCCAACTGTAGCTGTTACAACCACTCCCATCAATACGGAAATAAGAATGATTAATATTAATGGCGCCCTACCTGTACCGAATAAATAATTCACTTCAACTGGTTCTACATTGATCACTGCAAAAATAGCGATAATGAGTGCAAATACCACAGTCACGATGATATAGGTTTGGCCTTTCATTTGTAAGCCTCCTCATTGTTGAATTTTCTTATCCTCATTATAAAGGAATAACTTTCCTGTGTCGATTTTTGCCATTTGATTTTAGAATTTAAAAATCCCTCCTGTAATAGGCTATCTATTATAGGAGAGATTATTATAAGAGATCTACTCAATGTTAAACTTGTGGCTTGTCGTTATACTTCTTCTCCTTGTATACAATTGGTTTTTCCTTGATCGATTTTCCTCTCCACACTAACCAAAGCTGTGCTGCAATGAATAAAGAGGAATACGTACCTGCAAATAAACCTATTACCAATGCAAACGAGAAATTAGTTATCGAAGACGCACCAAAGATTAATAACATGACTGCAGCAAAAATGACTGTCAGAACAGTATTAATACTTCTCGTCAAGGTTTCCATTAAACTCTTATTCACAATGTGGGCAAGTTCTCCGAATGAACGCACACGCTTTTTCTTTTTTAAGTTTTCTCGAATTCTGTCAAAGGTCACGATCGTATCATTAATGGAGTAACCAACAATCGTTAAAATTGCAGCAATGATGGTGATGTCAAAGTCTAGTCGGGTTATACTAAAGAATGTCAAGATGAAAAAGGCATCATGTAGTAAAGCAAGAATAGCCGTAACCGCAGAGTAAAACTCAAAACGGATGGTAATGTATATAATAATCCCAACCGATGCATACAATACGGCTAAAACAGCATTTTTCGCTAACTCTTTCCCAACAACTGGAGAAACGGTATTAATCGTTGGGGAGCTTCCGTATTTCTCTTCAAAATAGCTACGAATTTCTGCTACTTTATCTTTGGACAACTCCTTATCAAATTTGGCTACAGCGATGTTTTGATTGTCTCCAGAAAGTACGATAGGACCTGCGGGATTAAGGTCTAATGCTTCATAATGGGATTCCATTTCCTCTGTAGTTAAGGATTGATCGGCTAATACTTCGATTCTAGACCCTGACGTGAAATCAATTCCGACATTCAAACGGAAGACAGCTAAGCATATAATTCCTATCACGACCAATGCTAGGGAAACCGTAAAAAATTTCTTGCGATGCTTAACAAAATCAAACTGACGGCCAAACACCTTTGCTTGCACTTCTTCTTTACTGTTTATATCTTGGATTTGATCCTTCTTCACTCCAAACCAGCCGGGACGTTTGTTTAAGAAATTACTATTTACCCAAAAGCTTAGGAACAATCGTGAACCAAACACCGCTGTGACAAAGCTAAGCACAATACTTACTAATAGTAATGTAGCAAACCCTTTTACAGAGCTTGTCCCAAAGATAAACAAAACGGCTGCTGCGATCATCGTAGTTATATTCGCATCAAAAATAGTGGATAAAGAATGCTGATTTCCTGCCTTAAAAGCAGTCTTGATTGTTTTACCTTGCTTAAGTTCCTCTTTAATTCGTTCATACGTAATGATATTCGCATCAACTGCCATCCCAACACCTAAGACAAGTGCTGCAATACCTGGTAATGTTAAAACACCGTTCATTAATTGGAATACTAGTAAAACTAAGTAAATGTAGATGCTCAATGTAATCGTCGCAATAATACCAGGGAATCGGTAATAAGCAATCATATAGATGAAGATAAGTGAAACACCTAAGAGACTTGCTAGTATTGTCTTATCTAATGCTTGTTGTCCAAATTGTGCACCCACCGAAGTAGAGTATTCCTCTTCTAAATCTACTGGTAAAGATCCAGCATTCAATACATCGGCAAGACGTTGTGCAGATTCTACCGTAAAGTTACCTGTAATTTGAATATCCGTTGTCCTTAATACTTCACTAAAGCCCGGTGCAGAGATAAATTTTGGATCTGACTTTGTTTTTTCTGTTTGATAGGAATCTCCATCTTCATAATCCATCCAAATAACCACTCGATTTTCTAAATCAGGGTTGTTATAAATTTCTTGGGTGACATCGCCAAATAGGTCTTTATTTTTAAATTGGACGGTTACGATTGGCTCATTTGTTGTTTGATCGAAATCTTGTTTTGCACTACCTTCTACAATGTCAGAACCATCAAGATATTCCTTATCATTCACGTCGCGGAATGATAATTCTGCTTGTGTTGCAAGAAGTTCACGAGCTTCCTCCTGGTCCTTTACACCTGCTAATTGAACGCGAATCCGATTTGGTTCTTCAATATTAAAGCTAGGTTCACTTACCCCTAGTGCATTGACACGTTCAGAAAGAATCCTAACAGTGGATTCTAGCAATTCTGGTGTAACCTCCTGACTTTTATCGATTGGCTTGACTTCATATAGAACCTCAAATCCTCCTTGTAAATCAAGACCTAGATTGATTTTGCTTGCAACATTAGAAGATGTCGTACCAATTGTTGCACCTAAAATAATGACGATAAGAAAAAATGCAACAATTCTTCCTTTTTTTATCATATGTAAAGCCTCCCTACAAATTCAACACACAACTTATTCTCCAAATAGTGCTTTAATGGATTCCTGTAAATTAGTATCTTTAAATGATTGCATCGTTAAATAACTCATATATGTATTCGCATTTAAATGAAGGACATCTTGAACAGCCTCAAATAATTTCTTTTCAGGATCTCCTTTCCACACTTTTTCCGTTAGGCAATTCCATATATCATCCTTCGTTGTCTTGTGATATTCAAGCATATGAAATTCGTGGACCTTACTTTCTAACACTCCTTGTAAATCCTGTTTCCAAGCTGATACCTGTTTACTCACACACATTAGGAACCCTCCATCCTCTTTCTATCTGACAGATACTTATTCCATTATATACATTTTTAAGAAAATCGTCATGCTTGTCCTCTCCTCATGCATATAAATTATTGTATATGAAAATTTTCCATTTGAGAAGGTAGGTCGAGCAAAGTGACCAAGCAAAATTTTTTAAAAGGAACAATTATATTAATTATAGCAGGAATGATTACCAGATTTCTCGGTTTTATTAATCGAATTGTAATGGCACGTATAATGGGGGAAGAAGGGATTGGGTTATATAATATGGCCTTACCCACACTTTTCCTCATGTACACCATATCTCAGATTGGTTTACCTATTGCTATCTCCAAACGAGTCGCTGAAGCAGACGCCCGCAAGGATTTTAAAAAAATTAAACAAATTCTCGTCATATCACTAAGTATTACCATTACTCTAAGTATTTTTTCTTCTATACTTATGTATATCATTATTCCATATATTGCGGAGAATTTATTAACCGATGCAAGAGTGTATTATCCAATGCTTGCGATTATCCCTATCATTCCAATTAGCGCAGTCTCCGCTGTCATTCGTGGTTATTTTCAAGGTAGACAAAATATGAAGCCACAAAGTTATGCTCAAGTATTAGAACAAATTGTGAGGATCATTTTTATTATGATTCTTGTTCAATTCCTTGCACCTTATGGATTAGAATTTGCCGCTGCTGGTGCTATGCTTGCCGTAATTATAGGGGAGATTGTTTCATTGTTCCTAATGCTTCATATGTTCAAGCTTAAAAAACGAATTAAACTAAGACAGAATCTCTGGCAATATATTAAGTCGGGTAGAGAAACACTTAACGGACTACTATCCATTGCATTGCCAAGTACGGCAAGTCGAATGGTCGGATCGATTGGAAACTTTTTAGAGCCGATTCTCGTATCGCAAAGCTTAGCCATTGCAGGGTTCCAAACAGCTGTAGCGACAAGTCTTTATGGGGCACTTACCGGTTATGCGATCCCATTACTATACTTACCAACTTTTATTACCCACTCGTTAGCCGTTGCCCTTGTTCCGAATATTAGTGAAGCAGATGCCCATAATCACAAAAAATTAATACATTACCGCATCCATCAAGCGGTTAGATTATCCTTTGCATCAGGGGCGATTGCTACCGTCATTTTAACTTTATTTGCTGATGCGATCCTAACCTATATGTATGGTACCAATAATGCCAGCCTTTTTCTAAAAATTATGGCTCCATGCTTTTTATTTATGTATATTCAATTTCCTTTAAACGCCACATTACAAGCGTTAGATCTAGCAAAGCAAGCAATGTGGAACAATATTATTGCTATGATGGTTAAATTTATTGTTTTAATCGTCCTAACTTCCAATCCAATGTTTGGTATCTATGGTGCAGCTATTGCGATGTGTGTTGGAGTGGTAATTGGAACCATTCTTCACTTATTTGCCCTGTTCCGAACCATTCGTTTTCGTATTCCGCTAGTAATGCTATTTAAAATGATTGTTTTGGTTGGTTTAACCTCATGGCTAGGCTGGTTACTTTCCCATTTGTTTTCATTCCAATTACACCAGATGGTTACATTCTTTGTCATTGCGGTCATCTTATTATGCTTTTATATTCTACTTTTATTTAACCTCAAGTTTATCAGTCTGGAGGAAATACGACAATTGCGAAAAAAATAGCACTTCATAGTGAGTGCTATTTTTCATTTTTTTTATCTATATACCATTCTTTATTCGTATCGATGGAACAAAACGAAATCATATCTAGATCATGATAGTCCCGTTTTTTTAATTGATCTTCTAGCCAGGATGAATCCTTCCCAATTTGTTTCAGTGCATCCTTCTGTATCTTTCCATCCACAATTAACGGAAGTACAAGTCCATTTATTTTTTCACTAAACAATGTATCTGTCTGCTTTTTTTCAATGATCGAAAGTTTACCAGATGGCTCAAGAATAGCATAAGAGACCTTATTAATGCTCTCAATCCCATTCTCACGTAACTGTTGCAGTAAATCATCGAAATTAAAGCGATTTTTCTTCATTTCATATTCATCAATTTTTCCTTGTGAAATTATTATAGCAGGCCTGCCTTCAAACCAAGCACGAAATAGTGGACTTTTCAGTGAGATCCATGCGGTTAAACGCTGAATACCTAATAGGATAGCCATTGGAATTAAACCATAACCAAAAAATAAGCTGAGATCATCGATTGTAAGTACAGCAATTTCTGCAATCATAATGTAGACAACAATATCTAATAAACTTAGCTCCCCTATTTCTCTTTTTCCCATTAAACGGAAAATAATAACTACTACTAGATAATAAAATAAAGTTCGACCAATAAGCATCATGATCTCTTCTATGGACACTATGTCACATCCTCATCTTCATGATGTAACTTAGGGTATCCATTAAAAACGTCTTTATTCTATAATGGCTGTTGAAATGGTAGTAAATAACGAAAATAGACATAGATGGTTGTGATAATTAAACATAAAATCACTATCGGAATCCCATAGAGCATAAATTTCACGAAGGCTATTTTATTGTTACTTGCTTCTGCAAGTCCAGCTACGACTACATTTGCGGAAGCACCGATAAGGGTTGCGTTACCTCCAAGGCATGCACCTAATGCTAATGACCACCATAACGGGTCTAGGTTAGCCATTCCATAGGATTCAAATTCTTGAATGACTGGGATCATCGCAGCAACAAATGGAATATTATCGACAATTCCAGAGAATAATCCGGATGTCCATAGTAAAAGAAGAGATGTTTTGGCCATATCCCCTTCTGTCATCCACATGATAGAGCGTGCGAGCTCATCAATTACTCCAACTTCCTCTAATCCTCCAACGAGCATAAAAAGACCAATGAAGAAAAATAGGGTTACCCACTCGACCTGTTCAAATACCTTTTCTGTCTCCAATTGTTTTTCACTAAGCAATAACAGCATAATCGCACCAGTAAGGGCAATAATCGTCAAATCGACTTGTAGGACTGGATGGAGCATAAAGCCAATAATAGTTAATAACAGGATTAACAATGATTGATAGAGCAACGGACCTTTGATCAAATAATCAGATTCGTTCATAGTCATTAATTGCTTGGGATTTGTTAGTTCTTCTTTTTGTAATGATTTTCTAAAAAGTAGACATAAAATCATTAAAACAATCACAAATAAGAGAATCGCAATAGGTCCTGTGTGCTGTAAAAAAGAAACAAAATTCAATTGTGGTACCGCTTGGCCAATCATAATATTTGGCGGATCACCGATTAACGTAGCAGTTCCCCCAATATTAGCAGTAATAATAATCGTGAGAAGATATGGAAAGGACGGAAGCTTCAATAGATCTGTTAATGTTAGAATAACAGGAACAAACAATAAAACGGTTGTAACATTATCTAAAAAAGCGGAGCCTACTGCTGTTAAGATGGCAATTCCAATTAATAATGGGATTGGCTTTCCTTTAACAAGCTTTGCTAGCCATATCGCTACAAAAGAAAATACTCCCGTTTTTTTTGTGATCGATACAAGTACCATCATCGCAAATAATAATGCAACTGTGTTCCAGTCAATATATCGCGTAATGGCATCCTCCCAATGATAGACATCTGTTAAAAGTAATAAAAGTCCCCCCGCTAGTGCGACGACCGCTCGGTTTATTTTTTCTGACATAATAAAAATATAGCTAACAATAAAAATAACAATTGCAAAAGTTACTCCCAACCAATGACACCTCCAACTATTACTTACAAACCTATATTAATCATTTATATTCGTACAAGCCTAAACTATTCTAAATTCAACTGGACATGCATAAATAATGATTAAATGGAATTACGAGGAGGGAAGATAAATGAAAACTTTTGTAAGTGTTTTGTTTGGTTGGATAGGTATCTTTATTGTTCTATTTGTCGCAAGCCTCATACTAGCATTATTACTTCGCTTTACTTCATTTGGCGAATCAACGATGGAGCTAGTTACACTGCTGATTAGTTTTTTAGCCTTGTTTACCGGGGGATTTATTGCAGGGCTAAAAGCGAAGAATAAAGGAATTCTCGTTGGTGCAATTACAAGTCTTTTATTTACACTATTTGTTTTTTGCTATCGGTATTTAGGACTAGATTCTGTGTTTACTATTGTGGAAATGGTTCATCATACGACCTATTTATTATTAGCCATCATAGGAGCAATTGTTGGAGTAAATCTCTCGGGGGAAGACGAGCAAACAAATTCATAGGAAGATACACCTGAAAGTGACTTTAGTTCTACGTTTTTTCACAAGCTAAAAACAAGCACTCCCAAAAAGAGAGTGCTTGTCTTATTTAGCTTGATACGACATCACGAATTGCTGAACGATCATATGTAAGTTTCGTACCTTCATTCGTAATTATGATCACTGTATCTTCATCTAATGCATGTACTGTCCCATGGAAACCACCAATTGTGACAATTTTGTCTCCCTTTTTCAAATCAGACTGCATTTGGCGTACCTGTTTCTGTTTCTTTTGTTGTGGACGAATCAAAAGAAAATAGAAAATCACAATCATTAGTATCAATGGTGCAAATGTCAATAATCCTTCCATTGTCTAATATTCCCCCTTTCCACTTAAAAGTTTTTTGCGTTCGGTTTATTAAAACCATATTGTTCAAAGAATTCTTCTCTGAAATCTCCAAGTCGGTCTTGCTTGATCGCTTCACGGACTTGTTCCATTAATTTTAACAGAAAATATAGATTATGATAAGTAGTAAGTCTGAAACCGAAAGTTTCATTTGCCTTCACAAGATGTCGAATGTATGCACGTGTGTAATTTTGACAGGTATGACAATCACAATTCGGATCGATCGGATTGAAATCACGTGCATACTTAGCATTTCTTACAACTAATCGACCTTCTGATGTCATACATGTACCATTACGTGCAATTCTAGTAGGCAGGACACAATCAAACATATCGATCCCACGTATTGCTCCATCTATTAACGAATCAGGAGAACCAACTCCCATCAAATAGCGCGGTTTGCTAGATGGTAGCAATGGTGTTGTAAATTCTAGCACCCTATTCATCACATCTTTCGGTTCTCCCACAGATAAACCACCGATGGCATAGCCAGGAAAATCAAGGGAGGTTAAATCACGCGCACTTAATCGTCTTAAATCTTCATATTCTCCACCTTGTACTATACCGAATAAACCTTGTACATCTTTTCTCTCATGAGCCTCTAAGCAACGTTCTGCCCACCTACTAGTTCTTTCGACCGATTTTTTCATATAATCATGCTCTGCAGGATATGGTGGACATTCATCAAATGCCATCATAATATCTGAACCGAGTGCATTTTGAATTTGCATCGCTTTCTCTGGAGATAGGAAGAGCTTCTCTCCATTTAGATGATTACGAAAATGTACTCCTTCCTCCTCGATTTTACGCAAATCACTTAAACTAAACACTTGAAAGCCACCAGAATCTGTTAGTATTGCACCATTCCAATTCATAAAGGAATGGAGACCGCCAGCTTCCTTAACAATGTCATGACCAGGTCTCAGCCATAAATGATAAGTGTTTGATAAAATTATATTTGCTCCCATCTCTTTTAATTCCTCTGGGCTCATCGTTTTTACGGTTGCTAATGTCCCAACTGGCATAAATGCAGGAGTATCAAAAGATCCGTGTGGAGTATGAACTCTACCTAGCCTTGCACCAGTTTGTTTACATGTTTTAATATGTTCATATGTAATTGCACTCATGTATATAATCCCTTCATTTAAATAATTAACATTGCGTCCCCAAAGCTAAAGAATCGGTACTTTTCTTTTACTGCTTGGTTGTAAGCTTCCAATATAAATTCGCGATCAGCTAAGGCACTTACTAGCATGATTAAAGTAGATTTTGGCAAATGGAAATTTGTAATTAATCCATCTATTGCTTGAAATTGATATGGTGGATAGATAAAGATATCTGTCCAGCCATTTCGCTCCTCAAAATTTCCACCCGTATCTCTTGCGATCGTTTCAAGTGTTCTCGTTGAAGTAGTACCTACTGATATAATACGACCACCGCGTTTTTTTACTTTATTAAGCTGCTCTGCTGTTTCACTTGTCATTTGATAGAATTCTGCATGCATTTCATGTGTCGTAACATCCTCCACACTTACAGGTCGAAAAGTTCCTAAGCCAACATGCAATGTAATAAAGGCAATCTCCACACCTTTTTGCTTTATTTCTTCCAATAATTCATCAGTAAAGTGTAAGCCTGCTGTTGGAGCCGCGGCAGACCCTTGCTCCCTAGCAAAGACCGTCTGATAGCGATCTTTCTCCTCCAGCTGTTCTTTAATATAAGGTGGAAGCGGCATTTCCCCTAACTCATCTAATACTTCATAAAAAATTCCTTGATAACGAAACCGAAGAATGCGGCCACCATGCTCTTTAGTATCAACACAAATCGCTCGAAGCTTTCCATCACCAAAACTAATTTCTGTACCTATTTGGATTTTGCGAGCGGGTTTGACTAATACCTCCCAGTCATCCTGTTCCATTTGGGTAAGGAGTAATACTTCCACTTTTGCTCCAGTATCTTTTTTTGTACCAAATAACCGTGCTGGTAACACCTTTGTATCATTCAGTACAAGGCAATCGCCCTTTTCCAAAAAATCTAATACATCATAAAAGTGATGGTGGGAAATGGTGCGCATTTCTCTGTTTAATACCATTAATCGTGAGCTTGAACGGTCTTTTAATGGTGTTTGTGCAATCAACTTTTCTGGTAATTCAAAATCAAAATCATCAATCTTCATTTCGTGACTCCTCTTAGTAAATCTAACCTTTTATTTAAATCGTCCTATTAAGTAAAATATCAGACTTAGGATAATGCTGACAACGATAGATGTCATAATTGGAAAATGAAAGGAAATATTCCCCTTTTTAAAACTAATATCACCTGGTAATTTCCCGACAAATCCCCACAATAACCCTACTATAATGAGAATAACTCCTATTACAATAAAGATTTTGCCAATATCCGTCAAGTATGAGGCACCTCCATATTAAAGTGAAGGTAGGCCTTCGGTGTTACCAAACGCCCCCTAGGTGTACGCTGTAAAAACCCTTGCTGTAGCAAGAATGGTTCATAAACATCTTCAATAGTTTGCGATTCTTCCCCAATTGTTGCTGCAATCGTGTCTAGTCCTACTGGTCCTCCTTGGAAGCTCTCAATCATAGCAAGTAAAAGCTTATGATCGATTTGGTCTAATCCGGCATCATCAACTTGTAGCATTTTCAGTGCCCGCTGTGTTGTCTCTTTTGAAATCGAAGTTTCTCCAGTAACCTGAGAAATATCGCGAACTCTCTTTAATAGTCTATTTGCAATTCTAGGAGTTCCTCGAGATCGACGCGCAACCTCTAATGCCGCTTGTTTATCAATTTTGACCTCAAAAATATCAGCTGTTCTTTCCACAATTGCGCATAAATCCACCATTTCGTAAAACTCTAGGCGGCTTAGGACACCAAATCGGTCTCTTAGTGGGGCAGTGAGCAGCCCTGCTCTGGTAGTAGCACCAATTAAAGTAAATGGTGGAAGATCTAATTGAACAGAACGTGCGCTTGGACCTGTTCCAATGACGATATCCAAACAAAAATCCTCCATAGCTGGATATAAGATTTCTTCCACTGCGCGAGGCAATCGATGAATTTCATCAATGAATAATACATCGCCTACTTCGAGGGATGACAAGATTGCCGCCAAATCGCCGGAACGTTCTATTGCAGGACCTGATGTTGATTTAAATTGAACACCCATCTCATTTGCGATAATTTGTGCCATCGTTGTTTTCCCGAGCCCAGGTGGTCCATATAGTAAAACATGGTCTAAAGGTTCGTTACGCATTTTCGCTGCTTCAATGAAAATCGCTAAATTTTCTTTTGCTTTATGTTGACCAATATATTGTTTTAATAGCTTTGGCCGGAGACTAAGCTCTTCCAATGCCTCTTGCTCCTGTATTTCTCCGGAGATGATTCTATCGTCCATTTGCTATCTCCCTTTCTACTGCTTCATCATTAAGGCAAGTCCCTTGCGGATGTAGCCATCTGGTTCAGTCTGTTTTTCTTCCTTTAATCGTGGTTTAATCTGATTAATTTCTTTATCTGAATAGCCTAGTGCCTTCAATGCTTCGATTGCTTCATTTAACGCAGGATCCATATCTTTTTGTGTCGTTGTTGATTCCTGTTTCTCTACATGATATTCAAAAGGTAATTTACCCTTTAAGTCTAAAATCATTTGTCTTGCCGTTTTCTTCCCTACACCGGGGAAACTCGTAAGGAATTTCTCATTTTCCTGCTCAATAGCCATTACGAAATCCATAACAGAAGTAGAGGCTAGAACAGCCAGCGCCCCTTTTGGCCCAATACCTGAAACATTTAATATCTTTGCGAATAATTGCTTTTCCTCTGGCTCTTGAAAGCCATACAAAGTTTGGGCATCTTCCCTGACGTGGTGATAAGTATAAATCTTTTCCTTCTGCCCGAGCATTGCTTGAAACTGCAATGGGTTAGGACATATTACTTCATATCCGATACCATTTGTTTCTATTAGTACTGCTTGTTCAGTTATTTCGTCGATAATTCCCCTAATATATGCAATCATTTTGTCTGCCACCTTATCTTTTGTCAATCATATGTTCGTATATATCATAGCTCATTGCCTAGTTACAAGCAAGAAATCTTCTTTATATCTATCATACATGATTGATGAATTTAGTACAAAAGGACTCATAAGGCTCTGGAAAGTCAAAATAGTTGAACGATCTAGGATCGCTCAACTATTTACAGGTTCAGATATTTGATAGGTACGGAAGGTTTCAATCACTTGTTGATAATCTTCTTTTGTTTTGATCTTGATACCGTCCTCTAAATCCTCAAGCAAGTGACTTTCTAGCTCATTTGTATCAATATGATAAAAGGATTGAATGACTTCTTCATGAACAGGAACGCCCTCGAAAATCGTCAACACCCCATCATCAATTCCGAAATAACCATATGTCTTTAAATAGGGAGAAATATCATCTACATCTTGCTTAAAATGTATATATCCCTGTTTTTGTTCTACCAATGTCCATTGCTGGTACTGTGACCAAAAATCCTCCATCGATGAAATCTTGGTTGTTGTTTCTTCGACTTCCGTTTTTCCATCTATATATTTTTTCTCTAATTTAAGCTCTATTGTATGTGGCTCTTTCGCTACTACTGGGGATGTTTCCATTTCTTCCATTGGATCGTTCCTTTCAAAGATAAAATAACACCCTATCATAACTAATACTAGAACATTCAATGATAACCATAGTTTACTCATTTTCCATCCTCCATTCAAACTAGGTTACTATTAGAATGTCCAACTATTAGTAATTTTAACCACATACTCGAGAAAAAGCTTCATTCATTCGGCGATGCACTTTCCATATTTTTCTCCATAATAAAAAACCAGGTAAGTACCTGATTTTTAGAGTTGTGCCATTATATCCTCATCAGCATCTAAGTTATGATAGACTTCCTGAACATCCTCCATATCTTCCAACATATTCACAAGCTTCACCATTTTCTCAGCTGCTGCTTCGTCAACCTCGGATAAAGTTTCTGGAATCATCGTAACTTCAGCTGTTTCGAGAGTGAATCCACTCTCCTCTAAGGAATTTTTTACAGATCCAAATTCTTCTGGATCTGTGTATATTTCAAATGCGCCATCACTTGCTTCCATTTCTTCCGCTCCAGCTTCTATTGCTTCAAGCATTATTGTATCTTCATCAGCATCTGTTGTGCTTTGCTCTATTACAATATAGCCCTTTCGATTAAACATAAATGCGACACAGCCATTCTCGCCTAGATTACCACCATTTCGACTAAAGGCATGTCGTAGCTCTGAGGCTGTACGATTACGATTATCTGTTAGTACCTCTACCATGACAGCAGTACCTCCAGGACCATAACCTTCATAGATTAGCTCTTCATAATTTGCACCATCTAATGCACCTGTTGCTTTTTTAATCGCACGATCAATATTATCATTCGGCATATTATCCGCCTTCGCCTTATCTACAGCAAGTCTTAAAGATGGGTTCATGTCTGGATCTCCACCACCCTGTTTTGCAGCAAGGTAGATATCCTTTGCATGCTTCATAAAGATCTTTCCGCGCTTCGCATCTTGTGCATTTTTTCTGCGCTGTATATTCTTCCATTTAGAATGTCCTGCCATGTCTTTCACCCCTTGTAATCTATCAGCAGTCAAATAAACTTTCCTTTTTTACTTTATCATACGAATCAAGATATGAAAACACTCGCTGCCTAAGATAATACATTATTATGATAAGAACAGGTCAAACAAATTCACTAATGCTTTAGATAAAGGGTGACATCCATCAAAGTTTTTCATAAAGTATGCGTATTATAGTTGGAAGGAATAGTAAAAAGGTGATTCCTTTAGAATCACCTTTGAAAAATTATCCCTCTCGGTTCCCACAGCCACAATCCTTCTTATGATATCCGTAAGGCTGAGCTTGCGGATAATGAGGTGTATTTTGACCGTATTGTGGCATCATTGGTTGGGGCATACCATATTGTGGGGACATTTGCTGATTATTTGGCATGCCATACATCGGCATCATTTGCTGTTCTGACATAACCTGGTCTTGTTGTGGCATTTGTCCTTGTTGCATATTAGGTTGTTGCATTGGTTGCCAGTGAGGCATTTGTTGTTCCCATTGTCCCCATTGACCTTGATTCATACCATTGTTTGGTTGCCATGTTTGCTGATTGGAGGCAGGCATTTGTGTCTGTTGTCCCATAACTTGCCCGCCAAAATGATCAGGAAACGGATGATTTTGCATTGGGCCCATGTTACCAAAACCGTAAGGAATTCCATCTTGAGAAACACATGGGGCATGACAAGGATGATGTGGCATTGGCATGTGATGATGATGTGGTGGCATCATCGGTTGCTGCATTTCTGGTTTGGGCATTTCCTGTGCTCCTGCCACTTGATCTTTGACAGGTAGAAATTGATTAATATTTGTTTCCATCACATCTTTATTAAATTGTGTCCATTTCAAGTCCACATCAGGACCTGGTGTTGGTTGTATTGGCATTAATGGCTGTTGTTTCTCCTTCGGTGCAGGTTGTTGCTTATTAAAATGAATTGGCAATGAAGGCATCTCCTTTTTTAATGGCTCCCATTTCTGTTCCTCATCCTCTTTAATCTCCGGTAAAATTTGATTTTGTGGCTGAGGAGCTGGTTTTACTTCTTGCTTATCCTTTTTTGACGGGGCAGTTTGCTGCTTTTTATCCCCAGTTGTAGGGACTTTTATTTTCATTCCAGGCATGATCATATCAGGATTCGATATTTGCTGGTTAGCTGCTATCAATTCTTCAAAATCCACCCCGTATTTTTGCGCAATCTTCCAAAGAGTTTCATTTTCTTGCACAACGTGAATTTTCAATGCTAATACTCCTTTCCCATTATTAAGTATAAATAGGCGTTTATCTCGAGCTTTCGGTCTTCTTTAACAACATATGCAATTAGCCTAAAATGTTGAATGAAATGAAAAAGATATCTTGCAAAAAATACAAGATATCTACTATATTCATAATCATTTTATGAAAGGATAAGCATACGATTAAGAGCTTTCTTTGCTTCTTTTGCAATTTGCTTATCTACTTTAATTTGATTTTGAGAATTCTCTTTTTCTATCTGCTCTAATGACCATAACAAATGTGGTAAGTCAATTCGATTCATCGTAAGACATGGACACATATATGGGTTTAAGGAAATAATTTTTTTATCAGGATGTTGTTGAATAATTCGATTGACGAGGTTCATCTCTGTTCCAATTGCCCATTCCGTTCCAGCCTCTGCCATCTCGATTGTTTCAATTATATATTTTGTCGAACCTGCTAGATCAGATAATTGAACGACCTCATGCTTACATTCTGGATGTACAATTATGTTCATATTGGGGTGATTCTTTCGAACATTTTCAATATTTTTTATGGTAAAGTTCTCATGGACGGAGCAATGTCCTTTCCAGAGAATAACTCGAATTCTACCTACTTCTCCTCTGAATTCAAGCTTTCGATTAATGGGGTCCCATACTGCCATTTCATCAAGTGGGATACCCAGATCATAAGCCGTATTCCTACCTAAATGCTGATCTGGTAAAAACAATAACCTTTCCTTTTGCGTTAATGCCCATCTCACCATTTTTCTCGCATTTGATGAAGTAACAGTAGCACCATCATGCTTTCCCACAAAAGCTTTGATTGCAGCAGTAGAGTTGACATATGTTAAAGGTAAAATCGTATCACCAAAAATTCCCTGCAATGTCTCCCACGCTTCCTTTGTTTGGACATCATCTGCCATATCTGCCATCGAGCAGCCAGCTCGCATATCTGGTAACAGTACCTGTTGATTCTCCTCTGTTAGGATGTCTGCTGTCTCTGCCATAAAATGAACTCCACAAAACACGATATTCGTTGCAGCTTGTTTGGCTGAAATTTGAGCTAGTTGCAAAGAATCACCAGTCGCATCAGCAAACTGAATCACTTCATCCTTTTGATAGTGATGCCCTGGAATAAATAAATCGTTTCCAAGTCTTTTTTTTATTTGTTTAATTCTTTCTTCCATTTCCTCTGATGATAATTGTTTATATTCTTCTGGTAATTGGTTCTCCGTAAACAGTGTTGCTATACTCAAGCTTATTCCTCCTCCATTTGGAAACTAATATCTAATGCCTTTGCAGATTGCGTTATAAATCCTAACGAAATATAATCAACGCCTGTATCGTAATAGGAACGTATATTATCAATCGTTATATTTCCAGAGGCTTCGGTAAGGATAGACTTTGGTATTTTACCAATAAGCGTTTTAATCAAAGCTGGTTCCATATTATCGAGCATAATAATATCGGGCTTAGCTAAAATTGCCTCTTCAAGCTGGCGTTCTGTTTCCACTTCTACTTCAATTTTCATCATATGTCCAAGCTTCTCTCTAACTTGTTTAATTGCTTTTTTAATCGAACCAGCTGCAACAATATGATTATCCTTGATCATCACGCCATCATAAAGACCAAAGCGATGATTCACCCCACCACCACAGGTAACGGCATATTTTTCCAGCATTCTTAATCCTGGTGTAGTTTTTCGAGTATCACATACTTGAATAGCTGGATTATTCAATTCATGTACAACTTGATTCGTAATAGTCGCAATGCCACACATTCGTTGAATAAGATTAAGGATGACTCTCTCCCCAGACAATAAAGCAATCGGATTACCTGTGATGGTCGCAATGGTGTCCCCACGATCTAACGGCTCGCCATCTTCCTTCCAACATTCAACCTTAATTTCAGAATCTAGAAGATGATAGGCCTCCAATAATATATCGGATCCTGCGAAAATGCCTCCTTCCTTTGCTATAAAAGCCCCTCGTTTTATTTGACCATTGTCAAATAAAAACGCTGTTGATGGATCGCCACTACCGATATCCTCCTCCAGAAAATCCTCTAATTTCTTCCTTAAACTCCATTTATTCATTAGCATAATCACCTTTCAATAGCTTGATTTGACACATTTATATTTGCTTTTTGTTGAAATGTACGGATAATTCTACGATTTCCCCATTGCTCATCATTTTTACTAGGATAGTCTGATCGATAATGTGCTCCTCTGCTTTCCTTTCGTTCGATGGCTGATGATGCGATCAACCAAGCAACCGTCGTCATATGAAGCTGTTCTATTTGTTTTTTAGAATAAAATTTATCTGTGATAGAAGAGATATGGTGAACTTGGTAAGAACGGAGCCATTCTAATATTTTCTTGAGCCCTTTTTCTTCACGCTCTATCCCTACATATTTCATCATTTTAGCCTGTATCTCTGCGATTGTCGGTAAATCAATACATTCTCTTGTACTCGGATTATAGGAACGGGATGCTTGAATGATTGACGTGGTTTCTTCTTTCTTTATTAACCAATCAGCTAGCCGATTGGCAAACACTATACACTCTAATAGTGAGTTACTCGCAAGTCTGTTTGCCCCATGCACACGAGTAGATGCAGTCTCTCCAACGGCATACAGCCCAGGGACAGTGGTTTCCCCCTTTAAGTTTGTTTGAATACCTCCCATTAAAAAGTGCGCACCTGGTATGACAGGAATATAACCACTTTTCCAGTTTATGTTCATCTCTTCACATAATGAGCTAATTTGTGGAAAGCGTTCACTAAAATGTTCAATCATATCAATTTTTAAATAAACCTGATTTCCTAGACCCTCTTCTGTAACCATTGCTCTTGTAACGACATCTCTAGGCGCAAGATCTAAATCTTTGTGATATTTCGCCATGAAAGGAATATCGTTTTGGTCAACTAGAATCGCCCCTTCCCCACGTACTGCTTCTGAGATTAGAAAGTGATGACCCTTCGAATTTTGCTTTAACATAGTTGGATGAAATTGAATGAACTCGATATCTTCAATCCTAGCCCCCGCCTTATAAGCAATAGCTATACCATCTCCTGTAACTGTCCGATCATTGGAGGTTGTTTCAAACAATGCACCACAACCACCTGTTGCTAAAATGAGATGGTCGCAATAATAGGAGTGGTAGTGATCACGATTGTCTATCGTGTTTATTCCCTTACATCTCCCCTCCCACATGATACATTCGACAGCCATTTCATTTTCAATGATCATGATATTTTTTCTCAGCTTTTCCTGTAGATAGCTTACTAAGTATTTTCCTGACTGGTCACCACCCACATGAAGTATTCGGCGTTTTTGATGAGCTCCTTCTCTTCCTAAAAGTATTTTTCCATATTGGTCTTTGTCAAATGGGAAACCTGCATGAATCCACTCCTTTATCCGTTCTGTCCCCTCTTTTGTTAGTACCTCAACTGCTGAGGGATCATTATACTGAACACCTGCCTTCATTGTATCTTGACGATGAATTTCTGCTGAATCATTGGTATCGATTGCCGCCGCAACTCCACCTTGTGCTTTAAGTGAATTATTCTGTTGGATTGACTCTTTTGTAATAATGACAACCTCTTTTTCTTTATAAAGTCTGTCTGCTAGTACAAATGCCGCTAACCCTGCTCCAACTATTATCACTCTTTGTTTTGTCATAATTCCACCTTGCTTTACAGTTGTCTTTACAGATATATTTACATATAATGTGATAGAAGGCAAGACTTTTTTGGATTAAATTTTTCTATAGGGGAGATTAAAACTTGATTTATTGTGATTATGCAGCAACAACACCGATGTCGGAACAAGCATTAACTATGTATCAAACAGTTGCTAGAAAATATTATGGAAATGCTAGCAGCTTACATGACACCGGTTCAAAAGCACAGGACATTTTAGAGCAAGCACGAAATATTTTAGCACGAAGTCTAGGAGTAGATGCTAGTAGACTATTTTTTACAAGTGGTGGAACCGAGAGTAATATTTTGGCTATTGATACGATTCTTCGATCTGCTCCTCCACACGAGAAAAAGCATATCATTACTTCGACGGTCGAGCATAGTTCTATTTATTATTATTTAAAGCAAATGGATAGAAGCGAGATGATTGATGTTACGTTTCTAGCCTGTCCAAACAATGGAAGCATTGATATGAATGAGTTAGCTCGATCAATTCAATCTAATACTTGCCTTGTTTCCATACAACACGTCAATAGTGAGACAGGGATTCAACAACCTATTGAAGAAATCGGGAAACTGTTAAGAACAAGGAATATCGCTTTTCATAGTGATTTTGTTCAATCTTTTGGTAAAATAAAGATAGATCTTAGGCAATTACCTGTTGATGCTATCTCGATATCCAGTCATAAGATTTACGGCCCAAAAGGGGTGGGAGCTGTTTATTTTCATCCAAACATTTTTCTCAAGCCACATCCAATTTCTACAAACCATGAGAAAGGCATTCGTCCTGGAACAGTAGATGTTGCTAGCATTGCGGCTTTCGTCACGGCAGTTGAAGAAATGAATCATCATCTAGATCAACATTTTTATTACTTAAAAAATATTCAACACACCTTTATCGACCAGATTCGCCATAACAAAACAGGATTAACACCCATTTTCGTAGGAGAATCGATGCATTGTCCAAGTATTGTAGGCTGTATATCAGATCATACACAAGGTGATTATTTAATGTTAGAATACAATCGTTTCGAAATTGCCATCTCTACAGGTAGTGCGTGTGGGTTAGGTCAATCTGGTATACCAAGATCGATTCAACCGTTTATTCAGGATGAGGAAGAAGGAAGACGTTTTATTCGATTTTCCTTTAGCCATTTAACAACAGAGGAAGACCTTGAGATGATTATCCGTGTATCAAAACAAATAGGGGAAAAATTCGTGGAGGTATAAGTACTATGAGTAAAAAATTAATCGGAGAAGATCGTCGAAAACAGATTCTCCAATGGCTTCGCCAAGCAGATAGGCCAACTACTGGCTCAGCATTAGCAGATCGGGCGAATGTAAGTCGACAAGTGATTGTCCAAGACATCACCTTACTGAAGGCACAGAATCACCCGATCATGGCAACAAGTAATGGCTATTTGTATGTACAAGCTCAAGATAATCGCAACAGAACTGAAAAAGTGATAGCATGTAATCATCGCCCTGACCAAACCAGAGATGAGTTATATACCATTGTGGACCATGGAGCAATGGTTAAAAATGTAGTGATTGAACATCCAATCTACGGAGATTTAGAAGCATCACTTATGATAAGTAACAGAGCGGAAGTGGATCAATTTATTGAAAAAATAGCAGAAAAGAAAGCTCCCTATCTCCTAGAGCTAACAGATGGTGTACACAACCACACGATAACCGCCGATCAGGAATGGAAGTTAGAAGGGGCTTATCAAGCATTAAAAGAAAAAGGTTATATCGTCCATTAAGTTGACAAAAATTAATAAGCTCCTTCCCCTGGGGAAATGGAGCTTTTTTTACTACGTAGCTATATAATTACTGATTCTCGTAGCTTTCCAAAAAGGCTTGTTCTTCTTCTTGAGAATATACACCTGTAGCTTTTCCAATCGTACCTCCCTGAAGCTTCCAAATAGTATTATGATGGACATCCGCTTCAGCAAAATTACCTTGTTGCCATTGATTTAAAATATTCAAATATGTTTGCTTATGGTTTAAATCACTGGATTGAACTCCTTCTAATAACCAGCTGATTCGTTCATCTGTTATTCGATAGAAACCCCATTTTTCATTTGCAATGACTTTCTGATGAGCCATTTGATGAATATAATCTTGTACATAAGCATCAGTTAATTGGTCCAGTTCATATGGATCTCCAAACGGATTCAACTTGTCTGTATCTTCCTTATTTTTAAATTTCTCATCAGATAATTCTACAATTTCTTTCTCTTCTTGTTGTTCTGAAGTGTTATCATCCTTTGTTTCATCCGATTTTACTACTTCTTTAGAATCACTAAAATCCATATAAATTAATACTGTAAAAAATACGATAATAACAACTAAGCCGGTAAGTAGGATTCCCAGTGTCCATTTAAAGATAGAATTCCACAATTTAACATACCTCCTTGGTCCTATTATAACAATATACTCGATCCTTTAGAAGAATATTTCACATAGAAAAACACTTGCTTATTAAACAGCAAGTGTTACACCGTTTCCGCTATGCAAATAGTATGGGTAACTACCTAATACATTTACTGTACATCCTAACGACTCTATTTCAGCAATGGCATTTGGTATGAGTACGTTATCCATCTTTTGTTCTATATCAATTAAGAAATAATAATTACCTAATCCTGTTTTCATCGGTCTTGATTCTATTTTGGAGAGATTTAAATTTCTCCAAGCAAATGCAGATAAAACTTGATGTAACGCACCTGGCCTGTCAGAAGGTAATGCAACTGTTATCGTTGTTTTATAACCTTTTTCTTCAAGCTTATTGGAAGTAAGAGCTGTTTCTTGCTTATGAAGAACAATAAAACGTGTATGGTTATTTTCAAAATCATGGATATCCTTTTCTACGATGGAAAGCCCATATTCCTTTGCTGCTAAATGATTAGCAATCGCTGCACTAATTTCCTTTGGATGATTACTAACATACTCCGCAGCGGCACCTGTAGAAGTCATGGACTGTGCCTCTAGATGAGAGAATTGATTACGCAAGAACCTGTGACATTGCGCAATTGCATGTGGATGAGAATAAATTGCCGTTACTTCTTTCCATTTAGCCACATTGCTAGGATGTACCATGATATGCTGCCTTATCGGAACAATGACTTCACTAACGATTTTAATATTTTCTGTTTGTATAATATTATCTAACGTGAGGTTGACTGTCCCTTCAATCGTATTTTCTAAAGGGACAACTGCATATGAGACTTCGTTTTTCTCTATTGCATCAATACATGCTGGAATTGTCTTGTATCCTTTTTTGATTTCTCCATTAAACATGGAGTCTACTGCGATTTTAGAAAAAGTTCCCTTAGGTCCTAAATACCCGATAGTTGTTGCCATGAAAACTGCTCCTCCTATATTATGAAACACCTGAACTTAATATTTCTACCTGATTTACAAATTCCTGTTGTTTTAAGTCATGGATAAGCTCATCAAGCTCTCTTATCATTCCATTCGTGTTCAAGGATAATGTTACATTTGCCTTTCCTTGAATCGGTATGGTTTGATGAATCGTTAAAATGTTACAGCCTGCACCTGCAACGATCGATAACAGATGGGATAATGCACCAGTTTGGTCTTCTAAATGAAAAAATAACGTAATCATCTGCTCCTTCACCATATGCTGAAAAGGAAAAACTGCATCCCGATATTTATAAAAAACGCTTCTAGATAGTCCTACACTTTTAGTTGCTTCATGGATGGAATCCACTTTCTTGACTTCTAACAGCTTCTTTGCCTCTAAGGTCTTTTTCATTCCTTCTGGCAAAAAATCTTCGCGAACTAAATAAAATTTTTCTTTTTTCGAAGCCATCCGTTCATTCCCCTTTGTACTAGACCGTACAGCATATATCTTGTCTATTATTCCATAAACTCAAATTCATAATCAAGTAAACGAACTGTATCACCGTCTTCTGCGCCTCGTTGACGCAATGCTTCATCAACCCCCATGCCTCTGAGTTGTCTCGAGAAACGTTGAATCGATTCTTCACGTGTCATATCCGTCATCTTAAACAATTTTTCAATCTTTTCACCTAACAAAACATATGCTCCATCAGGGTCTCTTGTAATTTGAAACCCTTTGTCCTCTTTTTCAAATCGATAAATAACTCGATCCTCTTTTTCTTCAATGGGCTGATAATTTTTTGGGATTTCATCCAATTTATTGGCTACTGCAAAAAGGAGTTCACGGATTCCTTCCTTTGTCACAGTCGAGATTGGAAAAACTGGATAATCCTCTTCTAATTGTTCCTTAAATAGGGCTAGTTGATCTTCTGCTTCAGGTAGATCCATTTTATTTGCTGCAATAATCTGTGGGCGTTCAAGTAATGTAGGATCATATTGTTCAAGCTCTTGATTGATTGTCTTGTAATCTTGATATGGGTCTCTACCTTCAGTACCAGCCATATCAATTACATGTAAAATGACTCTCGTTCTTTCTACATGACGAAGAAATTGATGACCAAGACCGACACCTTCATGAGCTCCTTCAATCAAGCCCGGTAAATCCGCTAAAACAAAGCTCCTCTGATCCGCTGTATCGACAACACCTAGATTAGGGGATAATGTAGTAAAATGATAATCAGCAATTTTAGGTTTTGCCGCACTCACTACAGAAAGCAATGTTGATTTACCTACACTTGGAAAACCAACTAAGCCAACGTCTGCTATTAATTTTAATTCAATTTGGATATCGCGCTCCACACCGGGCTCGCCATTTTCAGCAATTTCTGGTGCTGGGTTTTTTGCAGTTGCAAAGCGAATATTTCCACGTCCACCGCGTCCACCCTTTGCTATTACAGCTCTTTGCTTATGTTCTATTAAATCTGCTATCACAACACCTGTTCTTACATCTCTTACTGTCGTTCCTGGTGGCACACTTAACACTAATGGTTCTGCATTTTTACCATGCATCCCTTTACCCATTCCATTTTCGCCACGTCTCGCCTTAAAATGCTTTTGATAACGAAAATCCATCAGGGTATTCAAGCCTTCGTCCACCTCAAAAATGATGTCACCACCATCTCCACCATCTCCACCAGCTGGTCCACCCATTGGAACATATATTTCCCGACGAAAGGCTACAATTCCATTTCCACCGTCACCTGCTTTTACATAGACCTTGACCTGATCAACAAACATATTGCAACACCTACTTTAATTTATACTATCCACTTGATGATTATCTCGTTCTTCACGATCTCTACAGACATAATAAATGGTAACTGTTTGATTTTACTCGGTAAACTAGCTACATGATGCCAATCACCAGACACTTGAATGATTACTTGTAAAGAGTTAGATTTTATATCGTAAAAATTGATTGTTGCATGATACTCCTGATATTCTTTCTGTGAATCTTCAAGTAATACAAAAAGAGTTTCTAACTCATCACATAGGAGGGTATCAGATGCTTCTACATTGTCCTCTACATGGATTTTATAAGTTAGATTTAAATTATTCGTGAACCAATTTTTTTGTAAAATCCATAACATAGACTTTGGAAGGTTGAGATGGTCTAATTTACGTTCTTCTGCTGCTTTTTCCACCATTTCCTTCATTTTGGCTTCTACCTTATCTAGTTTACCCAATTGTAAATATCCATTAACTAATTGTAAATCATTTAAGCTATCATGACGATAATGTCGCAAAAGCTCAACCACTTCCGAATCTTTCATCGCTCTCACCCCATATACAATAAGCAAATTATAGCATAGTTATAAAAGAAAAGCGAAAGCAAGGATAGGAAGCTGGTTAAGGACTCAGCCTAAAAATATCATCGTCTGGTCGTTCAAATATTAGAAAAACTACGCATTCGCTCGTCTTTTGGAGAATGCCTAGTTTTTCTTATACTTGGTACCTTAAAATCTCCGCTACGTCGAACTTCTGCTAGATTTTATACTTTCCTAACGTACAAAAAAGGCTCTAATCCTAAGATCAGAGCCTTCCTTTTATTATGCAGGGTATACACTTACTTTTTTACGATCACGGCCGTAGCGTTCGAATTTAACTACACCATCTGTTTTTGCATATAGTGTATCATCTCCACCACGTCCAACATTTACACCTGGGTAAATTTTTGTTCCACGTTGGCGATATAGAATAGAACCACCTGAAACAAACTGACCGTCCGCACGTTTAGCACCTAAACGTTTAGATTCAGAATCACGACCGTTTTTTGTACTACCTACACCTTTTTTAGATGCGAAAAATTGTAGATCTAGACGTAACATATCGGTTGCACCTCCTTATTTTTCAGAGATGGATATAAATTGTCCATAATCCTGCTCCACGGTTTCGAGAGATACAAGCATTCCTTCGAATAACAGAGAAGCATTCTCGTCCTCTTGATTATCAGGTATGGTTACCTCAAGAAATCCGCCTTCATCGCCGGCTTGGTCAATTAATAGATCCATTTCACATAGTGATAAAACCGCATTAACAGCACCAATGGAAATGGCCGATACAGCGGCACAAACTAAATCATGCCCATAAGGTCCACTTCCAGCATGCCCTTTTATCATAAAAGACTTTATATGACCTGCTTTACGCTTAATTGTCACTTCAATCATTAGGAAAGATCCTTATGCATTGATTTTTTCAATCGTCAATTTTGTGTATGGTTGACGGTGACCTTGCTTGCGTGAATAGTTTTTCTTTGGTTTGAACTTGATCACAGTAATTTTCTTTTGACGACCTTGCTTCTCCACTTTCGCAGTTACAGAAGCACCGTCCACAAATGGAGTGCCGAATTTAGCTTCATCTCCACCTACGGCAAGTACCTTGTCAAAAGTTACCGTTTCACCAGCTTCAGCAGCTAACTTCTCTACGTAAATTACTTGACCTTCTTCTACTTTAACTTGTTTACCACCAGTTTCAATAATTGCGTACACAATATGCACCTCCTCATATAACTAAGACTCGCCATACAGGTGCTCTAAATGGAGCTTACTAAACCTGTTCTGCGCGGTTGTAGCAACAGGTGCTACAAAGACAACGAAACGATCATACCATATTCTATAGAATTTTGTCAATGGTTAAATCGGGATGCTGCACTATATATTCATCCATTAGCTGGTTGCTTCCAGAGCGAAGAATATCATAGCCTTTTATGGTTGAATCCTTTATTATAAATATATTTAGCTGAATCTGCTTCTCTAATATAGCACTTGAATATTTTTGAAAAAGGTCGAGTAATGATGGGTTTCCTTTTAACAAGACCACTTCTGCGTTGGTGCGATTCAATTGATATAATTCTCGTTCCAACTGGTAACAAATGGATTCAAGATTGTACTCCCAAGCTACTATTGATGACTTATTCGTTAATTGTTGTAATAGACTAACATTTTCTCTTTTTCTTGTCATTTCTAGTAGTCCAAGCTTGGTAAATCCCATCACTTCCGTCCGAACAGGATATTGAGCGAATGCCCTTTTTAATGACTGATGGATTTTTTCTTGCTCGTCTTTTCTTTTCATTTTCAAAAAGTCTATCAAAATAATCCCAGATATGTTCCGTTTATTAATTTCTGCTGCAATGGCTGGTACAGCTTTTTGATTTATTTGAAATAAAGTGGCCTGTTTATTTTGTCTGCTACGGTATTGACTGCTATCAATATCTATCACCGTCAATCCCTCTGTCTGTTCAATGGTGAGTACAATACCCTCCTTCATTTGAACGACTGGTGATGTTAGTTGCTTCAGTATTTGATCAATGGTCGCTCCTTCTAGCAACGGAAGGGAAGGTAAATACTCCATTTTATCTTTATCATGAGGATAGCGAGTCATCATTTCCTTCATCTTTATGAGCTCATCGAAATATATCCTATCAATTGGATAACTCTGATATTGATTTAACATGTGACTTGGTATCAATTGATCACGATACAAAACAATAGGTGCCTTTTTATTTTTGGTCGAATGAAGAAGCTCCTGAAAGGATGCCCTTAATTGTTCCAATTCATGAATTAATTCGCTATCCGTCTTTTGGGCACTATTCGTACGAATGATTAGACCCTCTTTTTTACGTAATTGTGGTTTCAATACATTTTCCATTCGTTTTCGAGTATCTCCATCAAGCTTTTTGGAGAAAGCCAAATAATCTCCATAAGGGAGAAAAACTATATTGGAGCCACCAATCGTAATATTAGCCGTCAGCTTTGCTCCTTTGTTTTGATATGGTTCCTTTACGATCTGTACAATGATAGCAGATCCTTCTACTATCGATTGATCGAAAGGATACTCGCTTTTTGGTAAAAAGCCGACCTGATCTGCTCCAATATCAACAAATGCCGCCTCGATTGAATGGTCTACATTACGAATTTTCCCTAGAAAAATGGAACCGACCCGACAAGCATCTGTCGGGCGATCTATTGTTATATCCTTTATTTTATCATCCTGCATGAGGATGCCGATTTTTTCTGATAATCTTGTATGAAAATAGAGCTTATTCATATGTAACCTCTTCCTTAACGTACTATGTCACCAATTGTTAGCTGATGAGCTTTTTGTTCAAAATAGAGGGAGAGACATTCCGACTCAGAAATAAATACTCTCTCATGATGGCCCTTTAACCCAATAAAATGATATCGATTTCGATAAAAATGTGGGAATACATCCATCAGCCTCTTTCTCTCATCTACGGCTAAATAAACATTTTTTGTAAAAGAAATGGGACTACTATGACGATATAATAAAAAACGTAACCATCTGTAATACCTATTCTTCCATTCTAATCGATTTTCCAATAATAAAAAAATAAAAAGCAACAAAAGGCTAAGAGATAGTATACCAGTGGAATAAGTAATAATAAGTCCCAATCCTATAGTAACAACCGATACCACAATCGAAAACATATGAGAAGCTTGATATGGCAATAAATGATCTCCCATTAACTGAACCAATCTTCCACCATCTAAAGGCAATATAGGTAATAGGTTTCCTAACAAGATGAATAGATTATATTGATAAGCGAGTGTGAGTGTACTTTCTGGGATCAAAGATAAAAAATGGATAAAATGTATGATCAAAAAGATAAGAAGGTGTTGAAAGGGGCCAGCTATCGTGACTAACCACTCTTCCCATATCGGTCTTGTCCCGTACTCTTCTGTCTCCATCACCCCACCAAAAAACCATAAATAAATACGACGAATACGCCAGTTAAACATCCTAGCACAAAGATAATGACCCATTTCATGAAATAGAACAATTAAAAAGATAATAAGAAGTTCTGTCAGCATCCCAGTCAAAATGGAAACAGCTAAGAAAAAGAAAACAATTGGGTGAACATGGATAGGAGGTATCCATCTTCTACTGTTCATCAACTTGTATCACCTGAACAGGATCAAGAAATTGTTGATTTTTCTTCACTGCAAAATACATTGATTCATTTTCCTCTGACGGTTCGTAGGTGCCAATTTTTTGATTTCCTTTCACAGATTGGTAAGAATGGACGTCAATACTCGTCAAAGATCCATATATCGTTTCCGTACGGTCTGGATGTTGAATAATAACCGTTTTTCCTGTTTCACGATCATTACCAGCAAACAGTACTGTACCTCCCTTTACTGCAACTACCTCTGTTTCATTGTCTGCAGTGATTCTAATACCTTTTCCGTTCTCACGAAAAGATTGATTGACTTGACCGTAAACCGGTAAGACAGCTAACTCCTCGCTATCTTCCTCCAGATTATTCTCTAAAGCAAGTGGTGCCCCAAATTTTGCTTGATACCAAGCATTAACAGAGGCAAAAGGAAACTCCTCCGATAATGCATAGCTTGTCCATTGCTTTGGTTTTTCTAACCATTTCACATCTGCTGTCATGGATAAAGCAGTTAAAAAGAAGATAGTTGCTGCTATGACACTTCTAAGTAAAAAAAATCGAAAGAAAGGTGTATTGTTAGAATCATTCGAGTAGCTGGATGTTGTTGGATAAAAGCCATGTCGTTCTTCATCCTCCACCTCCATCTTTCTTATGGCCAAAGGATTAGTTTTATCCCTTGTCACGACTGTTCCTTTTTTTCGTTGTAGCTTCCTTTGATTAATATTATTTCTGATCTTGGCTAAATTGTTGTTTTTTTTCATATCCTCACAATCCTTTATCCCATTTGTTTCTCAATATATGTGACAAGCTATCGGATTATGAATATCGTAATTCAAACTTTTTTGAAAACTATAGAAAAACCGCACGAATTCATGATTTTAATCATTGAATCATACGGTTAGGCAATACTTAATTCTTTCCAAAAACTTTTTTAATTTTTTCGATAAAGGTTAATTTTTCATCTAGTGATTGAAGTGGAATCGATTCACCTAAAATTCGTCTAGCAATGTTTCGATAAGCAATGGATGCTTTTGTATTAGGCTGGAACGCGATTGGTTCACCATGATTCGATGCTTTGATTACATCATCATCGTCTGCCACAATTCCAATTAAATCAATAGACAAAATTTGCATAATTTCATCAACATCTAGCATATCCCCATTTTTCACCATATGGGTTCTAATACGGTTAATCACTAAATTAGGTGGTTCAATATCCTCTTGTTCCAAGAGGCCGATAATCCTATCCGCATCACGAACACTTGATTTCTCTGGTGTAGTTACCACTAAAGCTTTATCTGCTCCCGAAACTGCATTTTTATATCCTTGTTCGATTCCTGCAGGACAATCAATCAAAATGTAATCATAATCTGGCTTTAAATCATCAATGATAGATTTCATAGCCTCCGGGGTTAAGGCTGTCTTATCGCTAGTTTGTGCTGCTGGTAATAAATATAAGCAATCAAATCGCTTGTCCTTAATTAATGCTTGTGATATTTTACAGCGTTTTTCTACGACATCAATAATATCATAGATAATACGATTCTCTAAACCAATCACAACATCTAAATTCCTGAGTCCAATATCTGTGTCAATTAAACATACTTTCTTATCCAATAGTGCTAGAGAGGTCCCTAGGTTTGCGGTTGTGGTTGTCTTTCCAACTCCACCTTTTCCAGATGTGATAACGATAGCTTCACCCATTTATTATTCTCCTTTCAAAAGCATTAAGATCAAAACGATTTTTTGCTAGAACATTAATTCGATCCATGATAATTTGCTTTCCTGTAGAATCAATAAAGCCACACTCCATGTGAACACCATCCTTCTCTTGATCCGGAGGTCGGCTAATGATATCAGCAATTCTTAATTGACTTGGAGCCATATAGGAAGCAGCGATGACTGCTTTATCATTTCCGTGAACTCCTGCATGAGCAATACCTCTTAGATGCCCCACAATAAAAATATTTCCAGATGCCATTACTTTTCCTCCAGGATTCACATCACCAACTAATAATAAATCACCAGTAACCTTTAGGATTTGGCCAGATCTTACTATTTTATTGTGTAATTCTATTTCCGTCTCTTCTTTCCATTGTAAAGCAGTCTCTTTTAAGATAACATCGGACTCAATTTGTTCAATAATAAACGTATTCTGCTTATCAATCAGCTCACGAAGCTTTTCTTCCTGCTGATCATCTAAATAGCGGTTACCTAACTTTATTTTAATTCGGATGGATTGTTCATCTTCTACTAAATGTTTTGTTGAGATAATATTTTCAAGCTCTTGAAGTAGGTCATCAAAGGCACACTGATCATTCATGAAAAGCGTGAGACCATCTCTCGTTCCTTTTATCGTAATATAACGATTTGCTGCCACAATATTTCAACCCCTTAATCTAGCCTGTTCCCATTCTACTACTCTTTTCGTTCAAACTTAATATATGCCCACTTTTCAAGCATTTTCTTAAATAGAAGATAGAATAGAATTCCAAATATAAAATTCCAGACTAATGTTGGTAATAAGCGATAAGACAAATAGACACTCCAACTCATATCATGAATTTGGATGATACTGTACAGGAAATAAGCGAATATATCAGCAATAAGTACACCAAGGATAACCATTAGCATGGCGACAAAAAAATTAGCATGAAGCCATTTCATCATATTTCGAACCAGATAAATAGCTGTTGCATAAACGAACAGATAAACCCCAATGAGAGAGGTATATAATATATCAACTGTTGCACCGAGCACTATCGCAAAGGAAAAAGCATAGTATGTATTTTTTTGTTCAAAAAATATCGTTACATAGATCAAGAAAAGGAGGAGAAAATGTGAAACAATAAACCAATCATTCGGTAGGAACGGAATTCTCGCCATCATTTGGGAAATCGACCCTTCTATCATAACGAGAAATAAAGATAGAAAGGCAAGTAGAAAAGGAATAAGGCGAATCATGATTCACCCTCCTCATCACTTGTTGCCATAGCACGGTCAATCACCATAACATGGTTTACTTCATTTAAATTGGCTGATGGCTTAACATAGCCAATTTTTGTTAGACCATATCGATCATCATTAACCTCTACTAGTTCTCCTATTTCTAATCCTTTCGGGAATACGCCGCCTTCACCGGATGAAAAGACCGTTTGTCCTTTTTTTAAGCCTTGGTCATCTTCATTCATTTCTAACAATAGTAGGTTCTTTTCGTCATCATATCCTACGATAAAACCTGATAGATCCTCTGTCTTTTCCTCTTGGTTCACATTTACAGAAATTCGATTTGATCTGTCAAAGCCTGTTAGTAATAATACAGTTGAAGTAAAAGGGGAGCTGGCATGAACCTTTCCTATCATTCCTTCCCCTGTAATGACAGCCATATTGGGTTCTACCCCATCCTCGGTACCTTTATTAATTGTCACCTGCTTAAACCAATTATCCTTACTACGAGAAATAATGGATGCTTGGATTGTAGTAAAATTCTGCAGGAAATCAGATTCTTTCTTCCCAAGTATTTTTTCTAGTTCTCCAATTTCTTTGGTTAATTCCTGATTTTCATACTCTAATTGTCTCAGTTCCTCTAGTCGAGATTTAAGAATCGTATTTTCTTTGTATACATTTCGTATATCCTTCATATTCGCTACAACGGATGTAGTGAAATCCACCGGTGCATTAACCACTCGCTGCAGCCAACCAACACTATCATGGATAAAGTCCTCAACCATGGTTAGATTACTACGGTCTCTCAGTGAGAAACCAATAATACCTACAATAAGAATCAATGAGATTAGAAGGATAAACATTTGCTTTTTTTTAAAAAAGAACATGGTAACACCTTCTTAATCAAATGACCGTTGAGAAGAGATTTTCGGCTGCGTACGGAATTGGTCAATATATTCTAATGCTTTACCTGTACCAATCGCCACACTATCGAGAGGTTCTTCTGCAACAAATGTCGGCATTTTTGTTTCATCACTTATGACCTCATCGATCCCACGTAATAATGCTCCTCCTCCAGAGAGTACGATTCCTCGGTCCATTACATCTGCTGACAATTCTGGAGGAGTTAATTCTAGCGTATTCTTCACTGATTCCACTATGGCATCAACTGTGTCTTTTAGCGCTGTTGAAATCTCAGAGGCTGTAATGGTGATAGTTTTTGGCAGACCTGTTAGAAGGTCTCTGCCTCGAATATCCATCTCATCCTCTTGATCAGAAGGCTTCGCTGACCCAATGTCCATTTTGATTGATTCCGCAGAACGCTCCCCTATCATTAAATTATACGTACGTTTAATATACTGAATGATCGCTTCATCCATATCATCTCCTGCGACACGGATTGATTTGCTTGTAACAATGCCTCCTAATGAGATAACGGCAACCTCTGTTGTTCCTCCTCCAATATCGACAATCATACTTCCTGTTGGCTCCCAGACAGGTAGTCCCGCTCCAATTGCCGCAGCAAAAGGTTCTGCTATTGGCAATGCATCTTTAGCACCTGCTTGCTTCGTAGCATCTATCACGGCTCTTTCTTCCACCATCGTAATACCTGAAGGGACACAGACCATAACATTAGGCTTTCTAGCAAACGCAGAACGGTTTTTTTGTGCTAAATTAATATAATGCTTCATCATCGTAGCAGTTGTATCATAATCAGCAATAACTCCATCCTTCATTGTTCGAACAACGGAAATGTTACCAGGGGTTCTTCCAAGCATATTTTTAGCTTCACTACCAACTGCCTCGATATCACCAGTCGTTTTATTCACTGCTACAACCGATGGCTCACGTACTACAACACCTTTTCCCTTAATAAAAACTAATGTATTGGCTGTTCCTAAATCTATTCCTAAATCCTGTGAAAAATTAAAAAATCCCAAGTTATTTCTTCCTCTCAACCAAAATATTCAAGCTTATTGTTCATATTTTAAGCATTAATTGCTATGTAATCAAGATTTTAAAATATGCTCTATTCCATATAATGCAATAATAAACGCCTTAATACAAGCAATATCTTGTACAAGGCGTTAATTATAGCTTGTTATTCTATTATACTCAATTTTTTTAAAAATAGATAGTGTTACAAGTACCCTTTTTCTTTTAAGGAAATAAACCTACGATCACCAATTATTAAATGGTCAAGCATTTCAATACCGATCATCTTTCCGCTTTCTACTAATCGTTTCGTTACATGAATATCTTCCTGAGATGGTGCTGGATCGTAGGGTAGAGAACAGGCGCCTTGCCATGTTTCCAAAGTAGGTTTCCAATTCTCCCCCTCAGAACCGTACGTACACCTTTCAGCGTATACGGCTCGCCAGTTGATAAGGAATTAGCTTCTTCTTTGTTACAACAAGTCTACTCAAATGGGATTTATGGAATCTTTTATCTAAAAAAGTGATGAAATGTTTTTTTGATCCTTTGTATGACTGGTGATTAAACCCAATCCCCCCTGCTTACGTCTGCTCATTCTTTTTACTTCTTTCCTGTACGAAGTCTTTCGTTTCATCGCAATCGTTTTAATAAAACTAGCTTTTGCCAAATAATATAATGGCCTAAGATAGTGTCCATTCATTGCAAGTTTATAATAGTTGGTTATGCGAATTAATTCCGTGTTATAAATATGGAGGATTTTAGCTTCTGTATAATGTAGAAGCTTCTTTCGAGGAGTTGCTTGAAAGCTAGTTATATCGCCATATCCATATTGGAAAGCCATCTGATTTACCATTTTTTTCGAAATATATAATTGTATCACATAAGATTTTGTACTCTCTTGGATTGGTAAATCATTTCCCTTAGTTTGATGGAAATATTTCTGTTTAACCTTACAAAATTCATAGTCAAGAAAGGGAATTGGGCGTGTCATATGTGTAATATCGACTTTCTTCCATTCCAAATAGAACTCATGCTCTAGAAGATTTATTACCCCTTGTTTTATCATTCTGACACATTTCTTTGAAGCTCTAACACCAATTAAAAAGCTATTCTGATAACGGATATACTGTAATTGAGGGGTAAACCCATCACCTGGTTGGTCAAATTCCTTAATGACATACTTCCATTGCTTCTCCATAAGGTAATCAAACCTATCAAGATAGATATCTTCAAGTAATAATGGCAGGGAGGTCTGTTGTCTTTTACCATAAATATCCCTAGAATCTTGCCTTGTAACAGCTATTAAAGCTTGCTGAATAAGATTCACGAAACGTTGATCCCTTATTCTCTTAGAAATATAGTTAATCAATGACGTTTGATTAAGATGACACCTAACATTGCCAACATTACCATGCACACACCAAGTCAATCCCTTCCATGAGTGCTGAATATGGGTTAATACTTTATGTTCGGAGTGATGTTTACTATATCCATAAGCTCTCCCCCTTGGTGCAAATACTTTGTCCAAAATTATGCAGATAACTTCTTGTACTAAATAATCGTTAGTATAATCCTTCTTTATTTTTTTCGTATGAGTGTTGCACAAGTTTTTGAATCGATAATTTCCTGTTCGAAGTAATGTTATTATTCCCTCAAGCCTTCTAGTTAGATTTCCTTCCTGACTTGGTTGCTTCATCTCTGGAAATAATCTAAAATAAGCTTTGATCCATAGTTCCCTTCTATACATTAGCCTGTAACAATCTGTAATGACTCTTCCTTTTTGAGAAGCTTTCCGTATAACGTCCAATTGATGAAATGGATCTTTTGCCATATTCATGACTCCTTCCTTACAGACGTTAAAATCAACCTGTCTTCCTTCCCCATGCTAAACTCATTACAAGCAAACGTAGAGTAGTATGAAGACTCCGTTACCCTATGCAATATTCGTCAACCGATGAGTTGAATAGCCACAGTGGCACTTGCACTTAGGCAATCCCTGCATTATGTTTTCATCTAGAACGTGATAGTTAGGTATCCCTTTTGACGGTTTCCTTGTACCAAGGATTGAAGGACAGACTCTACTATGATAGGCACTCTGGCAATATGTCTATATTCTCTCCACATTGTCTGTTAGCTATCATTAACAATGGCGCACCCTACGCTCATTCGTCTAGGATTCAAGCAGTTTAGCTTTTACCATATATCACTTGGTCTGAAGAACTCACTCGATTTAGATAGCTTTATCGTCTTTTCTCCTTTTCACATCAGGCTTTTTTTCCTATTTTGGGTTTCCCCTCAAGGTTAGATGCTGACCATAGAACATTGTAGAGAGTTCTAGATTATTTTTCATAATCACTAAAATGAAACACCTTGCAGGCGCACACCAGAAGGGTGATTATGTGCACAAATTACGGATGCTGCAGATCTTTTAATAGCTTCGCGGTAGATTTCACGGGGGTGAACAATCGAGGCATTTCTTTATCCGAACTACAGTTTGATTTATCTTGATTTAAAAAAGTTGATTTACCAACGTTTTGCACAATTCAAGCTATAACTTAGTTTGTTTAAAATTATTAAAAGTGACCATAAATTAATGCGTTGGTCACTTTTTTAGTCACTTAAAAAGCACCTATTCAGTAGGTGCTTTATTAAAATAATCCTTACCTAATAAAGAATCATCATCATCCATTGCATTATGTATATCATACAATTGCTTAGTTTGACGCTCTTGTTCATTTAATGACTTTTGTAACAGAGTAATTATTTCACCAAATCCTAGAAATATAAAACAAATAATTATGCCATACGCAATCCAAGTAAATAATACACTATAATCTTTCTCAGTCAAATAATCATAGCCTTCTAAGGGTGTTTCATATAAGTTGAACCCTACTATAATACCACCAATCAGCGCTAATACGCCAATCACCTTTATAACAATAGCTATTTTATTCATTAACTATATTCCCCCTCTCTTACAATATTCTACAATAAGATATAAGAAAAAACACCTACTTTTTAGGTAGGCGCTTCATAATTAGTCTTGTCGCGTGTTATTCTCGGCATTCGTAAATAGCATGTCTAATTCAGCAAGTAGCTTATCAATGTCTTCTTTTGTAATCACATGTGGAAGGTCTTGTTGTTGGTGTTCATTTACATTCACACTCATACTTTATACCTCCTTATATGATTCATATATACTATATTCGCCATAACTTTCCATAATCCTTGTTAAAAGTTGTAAAAATATCAATTTATTTTACATTGCATAATTTCTATTTGTTCGTCTATAATAAGAACAAACGTTCTTTTTTTCAGGAGTGATTAATATGGTTAATGATCGTGGGCACATAAAATGGACATCATTAATGCTACCAGAACACATTGAAATGCTAAATAAATTGTGGGAATCAGATGATGAAATGGAAGATATTCCAGTAGTTTCAGAAGATGAACTCGAAGAAATGCAGCGCAATGTAGAAGAAGCAATTCACTATAATAAAAAAGTAGATATACTGTATTACCATAACAAAAGAATATACGCTGTGGAAGGATTTGTGGTTAAGATATTACCCGATCAGATCAAATTAAATACTGATGAAGGAATTGATTTTATTCGTGTGTTAGATGTTATTTCTCTATCTATCGTACAGGAGGATGGCATATGAGATACATTGGTGAGCATGAATTTAAAATAGGATCCAGGTTTTTGTTTTTATCCATGGCCATCCAAGTTATACAATCTGATATCAAACGATTAGAGAAGCATTCACCATTTAAGATTAATGAACCATACTTAGAGCTACTACACCGGTTAGAAGTTAAAGCTACTGCTGAAAGACGATCATTGAAGCAAGAAATGTATAAAGAACGCTTAAAAGTTATTCAAACGGATAAAGACGGTACCTTTACGGAATACACGTTTATTTGTAAAGGGAAAGAAGAAAAACGAAGATATTTTAATCCTGCCATTCGGACAAAGGTGAGGAATATTTTAGATGAGTTGATTGGTGATGGTGAGACAGCAAAGGAAAAGATTAATTAAACTGCAAAAAATAAGATAAAAAACATAAAAATGTTTACACCGTAAACAAAAAGTGCTATAATATATATAGAAAGGAGGGAGAAGATGGAGGATATAAGAAATATAGTCCTCATCGTCGCAGGTTTTATAGCCAGTATCAAGGGCATACTTGATATTATTGACTGGATAAACCCGGATGACAAGGACTAGTACATGAGGGGATTTAATTCCCCTCCCCTGTAAATGACATTATAACACAAAAATATTGATATTAATATTGATTTTAATATAGTGTCCTTAATCCTCCTAATTATATGAAAAAATTAAACACAACAGATTGGCTTGCTTTCATATTAATGATTATCTTATTGGTGGAAATTGATTTTTCAAATATGGGAGTTATAAGTTGGATCGGGGCAATTGTAGCTATTGTTTGGTTTATATTGTTCATCATTCGATTAGTTTTGCCAGAAAGAAAGTGAGGTTATATCATGTCTCATAATTTGCCAAAGTTATATTCAAAGGCAGATCTAGCTAAGCGTTGGAGAGTTAGTAGGCAAGTGGTGAAAAATTGGGAAAACCGGCATAAAAATTTCCCGGATCCAATTATGTGGGTACACAATGATACTTTGCCGTTATATATAGAAAAAGATGTTATAAAGTACGAAAATGAAAGAAAATTAAATGAAAGATAAGGAGCACTTTTTTACCGTGCTCCTTATAATATTACGTATTAATTCGATAAAAACCGAAAAAGGAGGATTGTTTTGAGTGGCCAAACAACAAAAAAGAAAAGTAAAATATTATATTAGAAAAGTAACCTATGGTGATATGCCCCGTGAAGAAGCTTTTCATAAAGCTTTAAAACCCTACTTCCAAGAAGAGAAAAAGTAATAATCCATATATTCGAAGTACTATGAGGAGTATTTTGGAGTTGTTTATGGAATGGGGAAGGTAAAAGGTACTCAAAAGAAGCACTCTGGAAGAGTACTCCTTTTGTAACAAAACTAACACCTAGGAAATAAGGTATTCATCAACATCATGGGCTTTTTCCGCTATAGTGTCACATAGCTCCAAAATTCTTCTATGATTGTCTAAATCTAAAGTAACAACTCTGTTATCCATTTTTCTTAAGTAGTCCAAAACTTTTGATGTTTCTGGATTCTCTCTAAAGTCTGAATTCCTGTACATAAGGTGAATTTTAGAATCTGTATCCAAATTGTCAAACATAAATTTTGTCTTTGCAAACCATTCTGTATTTTTTGCTGGACCGTTAATTAAAGGAACGGCTTGTAAGTAGTTCCAAACTCCATTCTTGAATCCAAAATCAATGTGTATTTTTACGTTATCTAGAGTTTCAATAGGAGTTATTTCAAAATCAGGTTTTACTTTTTTGTTAAGAAGTTTCCTCTCTTCAAAAACCGATCTCATGAATTTTTTGACAGAAATTTGTCTGTCTGAAGAAGTTAGATACTTTTCTCCAATGTAAATCTCAAACATTTTGTTAAAAAATAAACTGAGATCATTCGTCAACGAAAATTTAGGTCTGGTTAAAAACATGCTTTTCCCTTGATAATTGTCATATAGTTCTTCTAAGAATGAATCCTTATAGGGTGATCCGATTAATATATCTCCTACTTGACCATGAAGGTTTTCACTACTCTTTTTGAGATAAAACTCTAGACTATCTTTAAATGATTTATAAATGTCAATATCTGTTTTAGAGAAAGTTACAGCTCGTATTTTCGGAGAATGCTCATCTAAAATTGAATAATCCACTCTAATTTCATCATCGATTGAGTGCATTACAATGCCAACATTTATTATTTCTCCAGTTAGATTATTTGCACAGTATCTTATTACACTGTACCAGTTTGCTTTCTTTCCTTCCATTCTAAAGCACCTCCTCTATAATTGGAAAACGCCCTTCGATATGCCATTTCCTGTAAAATATATCTAATAATGTTCTTTTGTTCCATTAGAAATCTTTTATAATAAGCAATTTGATTTAATTTATCTACAAACCACGTGTCTGGGATTTCAAGGAACCATTCATCAATAGTATCACCATCTATATTTTCTATATGCGCAACAATATCCATAAATGAATGTTCACTTAGATTATTTAAATCAACATAGTTCTCAATAGCTCTAAAAACTTCACCGAAACCATTAGCAAAAAGCTTTGGGTTATTTGCATCACCGTTATTATTTTGATTAAGAATAAAATTAACAAAATACTCTACATATTCTTTAGTCAATGAAGCTTGTCTCAACTGATTAATTTTCCAAGTATTCCAAACAGGGCCAAAGAAAGCATGTCCATGATCTATAGTGAAAATTTTCCGCTCATTCATAGGGTTTGCCACTAATAGATTTCCGGCATTATCGTACCTATCAAAGTTACTAATTAACAAGTCAAATGCAATGATATTAGGCAAATCCATTGGATTGGTGATATCTTCAAAAAACTTATTCCAAGATCTAATAGTATAGGGTCTTCCCATACGTAATTGATCTCTGTAATTTTCCATTAGATTTTCTTCCTTGTCTTTGATTTCACTGGAAGCAAAATAATCCCCTTCATTAAACTTGTGAACAAAAGTAATTGTTGAGTCATTTTCAATTAAGTCCTGGCTTATATTAGCAATTGCAACTTCAGGAATCGGTACACTTAAGTATTCTGCTATTTTAAATGATAAAAATTCATTTAAAAACATGCAATTAAACTCTTCTGTTTTCCCATTCCTTCTAACTTTTTGAGTCTTTAAAATATACTTATTAAAATCGTCACCAATCACTAATGCTGGTTCAGATATGCCCTCCCCCAAGTAACTCAAGAATGTTTGAATCTCGATTCGTTTAACCATAATTTACTGAACTCCCCCTTTGTAGGCGAAGATAACTATTACACAAAATGGAACAGCGGAATCATAGATGTATATTTTTATATGTATTTAAAATTTTTGTGGATGCAAGTTATCCGTGTGTATTTTTCTATTCATTTTACTAGAAATGAATATATTTATCTACTAATTTATAAATTATTTTTAGGGAGCGCCACTACAGTGCTCATTTTTACATAGATAAAATCCATAAAATACCAATACATTACTTGCGAAAACGCAAGTATAATGATATAATATAATTAACAAATAACAAGGAGGTGAAAACATGTGGAATACTTACTTACAACAATAGCCGTACTTACTAGCTTGGTTACGATTCGCAAATTCTGGCATGAAGGAACGAAATCGAAACTAGAAGCTGATAAGATACGGCTAGAAAACAGAAGAAAGAGACGAGGGGGTTAAACCCCTTCCTCTTCTTCATTATAAGTATACCACATGCGTTATGAAAATTCTTCTCTTTATACTCATTGTTTCATTAGTAGTATTAGTAGGTGTATTCCTAAGAAAGGTATATTGGGATAGGCAAAAGGAAAAGGCTAAACGAGGTGAATGAGATTGAAAGAGGACATTCTAAAATTAATTGAATCAGATATAACCGGATATAAGATCCACAAAGAAACTGGTATATCTGAAAGCACCATATCAAGGATTAGAAGTGGAAAGATCGAATTAGGAAGCATCTCTCTTGATAATGCAACAAAACTGCATGCTTTTTATAAAAAGCATAAAGAGGAAATATAAGGAGCTGTCCGACCACGCCCTTTTAAGTTGAATTTGTATGACATATTTAAGTAAGGGATGATTGAATGATTGATGCAGAATGGTACATTATCGCAATTGCTATAGCTCTTGCACTTGGTCTTTTTAACTCAAGAAGAAAAAAAGATAAAGATCATACCAAAAAATGAAAAATTATTTTTTTAAGGAGCACCGTGGATGAAGTGACCCCCAAAAGTTAGACAGGTTATTTCATTAGGCAGCTTGTTGGGTATGAATTCGATATTTTATCGGACTCATACCTTTTAATTTTGCCTTAATCCGTTTGTTGTTGTAGTAATCCATATATTTTTCTAATTCTTGTTTAAAGTGATCAATGCTTTCAAATTCACTGAGATAAAGAAATTCGGACTTCATAATTCCAAAGAAATTCTCTATTACGGCGTTATCATAACAGTTTCCTTTACGTGACATGCTTTGTGTTATTCCTTGTTCCTTTAAGGCATGGCGATACTGTTTCATCTGGTAATGCCACCCCTGGTCAGAATGGATACTTAGACTTTCATCGCCTGTTAATCGTTCCAATGACAGATCTAACATATCTGAAACTAATGAGTAGGTTGGTCTGGAACCGATCGTATACGTGATTATCTCGCCATTATATAAATCAAGAATAGGAGAAAGGTAGAGTTTTTCTCCAAATAATTTAAATTCCGTAATGTCAGTGACCCACTTTTCATTTGGCTTGTTTGCATTGAAATTGCGTTCTAAAATATTTGGAGCTACCTTACCAACTTTTCCTTTGTAAGAACGGTATTTCTTCATTCGTACAAGAGATTTTAATCCTAATTCCTTCATAATACGCTGAACTTTCTTGTGATTAACCTGATATCTACGGTTTCTAAGTTCATCACGAATACGGCGATAGCCGTAGCGCCCTTTATGTTCATCATAAATTTCTTGAATAAGTGTTTTTAATGTTGCGTCCTTATCTGGACGGTCAAATTGATTAACCCAGTAATAGTAGGTGCTACGTGGAATGCCTGCTAATTTTAACAATGCCTTCACCGAAAATTCCGCCCTTAGTTCATAGACTACTTGCGCTTTGTCTTGTTTGGTGATTTTTCCTTGTTTTGAACTAAGGCATTCAACTTTTTTAGATAAGCATTTTCCATCCGTAAGCGTTCTACTTCTTCTTTTAATTCCTCTACTGCTCCCTTTGGTTTAGTAGATTTTTTTGTTTCCTTTTTCATGGATGGACGCCCCTTTTTCTTTGGAATTAGGGCGTCTAATCCTTTTGTTTCCAATAAGTTTTGCCAATTCCATAGTGTAGATTCAGATGGCAAATTAAATATCGCAGCTGTTTCAATGATAGACGTCCCATTTTCATTCATATAGTTAAGTACGTCTAGTTTATATGGTAAGGTATAATTTGTATAGCCTTTTAAAAAGGCTTTTTCTCCATGATATTGATATTTCTTTATCCAATATCCAAGTTTACTACGGTGTACTCCAATTTCTTTTGCGATTGACCCGTAACCTTCATTACCTTCTAGATATCGTTTCACTGCTACAATTTTTTCTTCATTTATAAATTTTGCCAAAAGAAAAGCACCTCCAAATTTTAGATTGTGTCTAAAATTTGGGGTGCAGTTCAGGAAAAGTGCTCCTTTTCCTTTATAGTTAAAACCATCATCAATATATTATTTATACTATTTTACAAACGTACCAGCATTCAAACGTTTTTGCATTTCTGTAACCATCAAGGATGGTTTACTAATTTTCCGATCAATAGGTGTATCCAGGTAATTTTGCAATGCACTAATCGTCTGTGGTCCAAGATAACCATCCACTTTTGTATTGATTAATTTCTGCAACGATCTCACCATAGCACTACCGCCATTACCATATCGTACTCCAGATATTTGGGTAGTAATGCTATTTCTGGATTGGTTGCTAATAATACCATCTACAGGAGTACCTAATGCCTTTTGTAATGCACTAGTTGTATTTCTTCCCCAATAACCATCCACTTTTAAGTTAGCTTTATTGCCCGATGGCTGGGTAGGTGTACTAGGCTTACTGGATCCACCTACTTTAGATTTTAGGTTTGGTCGTTTACCAGCTTGTAATTGTGAGATGGATAATCTACCACTCATCTGCAGGTGAGGATAATCCGGAAAGCTTGACCAATCTCCGCCCCACTCAAATCCTAATTGCTTCGCAATCGCTACTACTTCCATCCAGTCACGTTTTCCATCCTTATCAAGGTCCACTCTGGTGTTCCAGATGGCTTTTTTGCCATCTGCAGATACTAAGAAAAAATCAACTGCTAAACCATAGTTATGATAGCTTTGGCCACCACGAGCATTTGTTACAATGCTACCAGATTTTGTCCTACCCTTTGCATATAATTCGTTTTGTTCCGCAAAGCTTCTAAAACCATCACTAATTTGAATACGGACACCTTCATTATATGCCCTCTTGATTAATTCTATTGTGGATTCTCTGACTACTGGATGTAAGCCACTGCCGAATTTCTTTTTTGATCTATCGATTAAAGTATTTAATGATACCTTACCCATTTTGTTCTGCCTCCTTATAAAATAGAAAAAGGATACCACATTTATGTAGCATCCTTACTTATTTCAATCCTTCACGTTCTAATGCTACTTTTTGTTTTCTACCCTTTAACAATAGATAGTTGTTTTTAAACCATGCCCATACGGTAGCAATTCCAGCTAAGACAAGAGAAATAACATCCTCACTTATAACAGGAATTTCATTCAAACCGTAATTTGCTAGAATCATATTAATCCACGTGATGGCTAATAAAATGGTTCTTACGATTGTTCCTTTATCCATGTGTCTCACCTCCTTTAAAGTAATAAAAAATCAGCCCTTATCTGGACTGATTGAATCTAATCGTTTATGTGCTTGTTTAGCGGATTCTTCTACCCTTGTTACTCTTTCTCCAAGTGCGCCAATTTGTCTTTCGTTTGCTCGAAGATCAATTCTAATATTGTCGACACCATTACTAATATTATCTAGCTTTGTTTCAATAACAGCCTCTCTTGTGGCATCATTTTTTATGTTTTCTTGTTGCTTGGTCTGCTGCTTCTGCCTATTTAGTTGGTAGCCTAAATACGCAATAATGATTGATGCAATGGAAAGTAATATTCCAAGCTCTACTGTCATGCTTGACCCCCTCTATCTTTTTTGGGTATTAAAAAAGCACCTCTATTGAGATGCTTACTTAACACTATTTAATTTGGTGAAAATAAGATTTTCTGTTTGTAATAACCAAAACATCTACAGGACCACCACATGGGTTGTAGCCATTTTGATTTTCATATTTTATAGCGTGCTCTATAATCTTTTCTGCAAAATCAATTCCTTCTACGAGGGAGTATTTCTCAAATGGAAAATAGCGAGAGAACTTAGTACTAACCGCTGTATGATCTCCCTCCCATATAGCAATATATGGGTATTGCTCACTATTTTTTCTAACATAATTGTCCTTGCAAGAAACAAACATTTTAGGGGTATTAGTATCGTCGTATCCACATATCATAAAACAAATATCTGCTTTGTTATATGTTTTAAGTAATTCGTGTAATTCTTTGCTCACTTCTTCAACTGTTTGATTTATACTAATAGAATTATGAACATACTCCATCAAAATCCCAGACACTGGCTTTAAGTTGATGTGAGTGTTTCCGTGATATCCAATCCCTATGTTTCTCTCTTTGCTGAAGAACAGTTTATATTCATTATCCTTTTCAACGTATCTGCTAATAATGTCTCCGTACTGATTTTTTTCCGTAAAAGTTACCCTGCTATCTGCTGCTAATACAATACCATCTTTTACAGCTACTGAAGTTAAAATAGTCATTAATAATGTCTCCCTTCTATCTACCTATTCGACAAAAAGAAGGAAATTCCTGCATAAAAAATACGCCTCATTTGGCGCTAGATTACCATCATGTGAATGATATTGTGCAGTTAGGGGATAGTCCTTCCTTAACCTATCCCCGTCGATTTCGACATAAAAAATAACGCTATGCAGCGTTAGGATCCTGTGTTATTTTATTCGCTACTTCTTGTCTAACTAGCCCTTGTAGAGATGCGACAGACTCATTTCCGCTATACTGTGCAGCAGTAAGTGGAATATATCCATTAATGTTAATGGTTCGTTCTTCATTGTGACCATTGAAATGTACTTGGACAGACTCTAACGCCCCTTCTGCATACCGCATATTAACAGATGTGATATTGATCACCATTATTCTTCACCTCCCTCAAAAGCCTCATAGAGATAAGCATAATCATAGGCTTGTTGCCCTTGCCATTCTACTTGTGAATCTTCCAATGCCTTTTTCACAGACTTCAGATAAGTTGGGAAATCCCCACTCTCAATGACCACTGTTTCTTTATGGAAATGTTCTAAATCTCTCTTGAGTTTTTCTTCGTCTCCATCTTCAAACTTATATTTGCCATCCTCGATAATCGGTTGATCTTCTTCATCTTTAATGGCGTAGCTTTCTTTCAATTTCTTTTCTTCCTCTGCAGCTTGTTTTAGTTTTTCGATAAGTTGTTTCGCTAATCGAGTACGATGCACAGACTGCAAACCTTTCAATTCCAATTGATCTAATACACTAATCACACCGGATAATTTGATATTTTCAATCGCTAGTTTCATGCTATTTTTGCCTCCAATTCTTTTACTTTTCCTTTTAAATATTGATTTTCCATTTTGAGAAAATTAATGTCATCCGCATGGCCATCTGTTATATCCATTAACTCTTGGATAGCCTTCCAACTTAAACTGTTCATCGCATATTGATCCACCCCATCCCCATCTACGACTTCTTGAGGCGTGTTGTAACCGTCTCCGATTATTAACCCATACCTTTGTTTATACACGCCATTCATAACGTCGGACTTTAAATAATATTCATAAATAGTCGCTTGATTAATTAATTCTGATGCATTTAAGTCAAGCTTTCTTATATCCTGTTTATACTCTTCCAAAGAACCATTTGTGAATGAGGAAGCAGTAATAGGCCTATAGTTGGGTCTACCACCGTTATAACCATTAGATGTAACTAAAACACTGCCCGAACTGGAAGGTTGCAGGTATACGTTGTTAGACCCCCATCCTCTGCTATATCCTGCTGACCTAATATCACCGTCTACACGTAGAAGTTCTTCAACATGTACGTTTCCACTAATCATTCTTAGGGTTATGCCTGTACTTCCATAAGTTGAAGTCCTTCCTAGTATCTTCCATTCTTTAGCATTAGCATCATAATAGGACTGCATGGCACCTGTTCCATATGAAGATCGACTGTAAGAAGCAACTTCAAAGTAACCACTCGAAACGACGAAGCTATCTGCAAATACTCTCCCCTGTGCAGTAAGTTGCAAACTATCAGCGAAGCTAGTCCCAAGGAACACACTTCCTCCACTTGTTATTGAAGTAGGTGAGCTATCCCACCAATTATTAAAACCGATACCATCTGGACTAATATATGTTCCCTTATTTAAATTACCATTATTATAATGTTCTACCGCTAACCCAAATTGACTGATTTGAGCTTGGCCGTATGTCGAGAGATTTGTTGATCCGGATTTCATGGTAATTAACCCATCATTAACATCAAAAACACCTTTTTGGTTGCCTTTTGCCCAATCACTATAATAAATGCCTTCTGAATGGATGCTGTTGTTTTCGATAGTTGTATAATTATTAGAGTCGACTCTTGAATTAAGAGTAGATCCATTGATAGTAACCCCGTTAATTGTTCCAGCAGTAATCGTTCCTAGCTTACCGGTAATATCCGACAACACCGTAACGGCACCAACTAAGTTTAACTTAGATGCTTGTATCCTAATCGATTCAGGCGTTTGGTTAATTGCAGATATAACGCCATCCTCTTCGACTTTAGTAGCGATTTGGTTACTGTGTTGGGTGATCGTCGATTCTGCCGAACTTACTCGACCGGTAAGGTTATCGAACTCTGTTTTGCCTACTTTCGATTGAATTTCGGTGGATAGTTGCGTAATTTCGGACTCAGCGTATGAGTATACGGAGTCGATATTGGATTGTACGTCTTCGGGAGCTGGTTGCCATTGTGTCTTTTTATTACCTTTTTCAAGTTGCAAATCCCATACCACAACAGTAAATTCTTGGTCATATTCACTTCTATTGGGTTGGATATACATTCTATCGTTAGAAGTGCCTATATCACTCCTTGTAGTGAATTTAATCATATACTCATACTCACCATTGTCATTTGGATAGCTCTGATCACCGACCGACCAATTACCTGCCCTAACAAGTACACCATCCCTATATACTTTCGTCTTTGAGGCATCTGCAACATTTGAATGTCCGGCCATTGTATGAACTGAACCTGAAGTTTTCTTTACTTTAAATGACATAACGTATTCAGTAACCGGCTCGTATTGATCTTCATGTATATATAATCCCGAATTCATTCCACTTAATGTGAATTGGTAGTTGTTTCGAGTAAATCCTCCAGTACCCCATGAACCAATACTTGATAAAGGAGCTAGATTCCGAGCGCCGATCTCAATATCCGCAATCGCATTATCAACATACGTTTCGCTTACTTTACTGTTTATCTCGTTAGATAACACATTAATACTAGACGTGTGATCAGAAATCGCCACAGTATGACCGTCAACAGTCGCTTCTAAGTCACTTACTTCCGCAGAGATTCCGTTATAAGATATAGTTAATTCTCCGACTTCATTACTTAGGTTAGTGACGTTACCTTCTAGCGTTTCTAATTCACTGCGCTCTGCTTTAAAACTAATCGCCTTAGTATTCGCATCAATCTGTGTGCCTTGGCTACTGACTGTACCTTCTAACGTACTCAAATCGGTAATGGCAACGCTTAACTTCCCTTCTACGTCATCTAATTCCGTTTCAACTGTCGTAATTTTTCCGCCTTGTTCTTCCAGCTCGTCACTATGCGTATCAACTAATTGTTGTAAATTGTCTACCGTATTATTAATCGTATTAACTACGTCACTATCTGCCTTAAACGTTAATTGCTCGTCAACGTACTCTAGTCCGGCTTTTTCGAGTAACTCCGCGTCTAACTGTTGCTTAATTTGATCCGTATGACTATTCGCATTATTCTCGGCTTCTTGCGCTTTTGTTTGCGTAATGAAGTCGTTGGCAATTTCGAATTTGTCAAAGAACACGCCCATCGAGTTCCGATAATTATTGAACGCTGCGTCTACGGTTGATTTTTCCGTAGGTGTCGTTTCTCCGTCTGCTGTAGCTCTGTTGATCTCATCAACCAACGCTGTGTATTTCGTGTTGTAGTCGATCTTAGCATTTTGTAATTCTGACTTAGCAGTTCCATTTAAGTAAGGGCTAGAATAAATCGCTAAGTAGCGCTTATCAACTGCTTCTTTCTCAGCGTTAACGGTATTTAAATAGCCTTCGACTGTTTTAGCTTGGGCATCCTTAGAGGCTTCTTCTCTAACAGCATCGTCTTTGCCATCTATTTGAGGTTTGGTATACGTCACTTCTTCGAGCTCAGACATGCCGATTTTTTGTCTTATCTGTTCCTGCAGTGATTTCCAAATAGCATTGACTTCTTCTTCTGTGTATTCAATAAAATCTCCTAGACGGACTTGTTTCTGTGCTTGATCGGTGATGTCTCGGTCTTGAAAAAAGATTCTTGCTTCTAAATAAAGAGCAGGTTCATAGCTAGTATCTTTGATCTGTATTGTATCTCCAAAACGAATTTTTTTATGTTCCAATCCCGGTACCTTTTCTAGATCGGCTATGGTTCCTTCATACGTTACACTAGCGTTGATTCGCTTAGAAAGTTCCCTTTCCCCTAACTCTTTTAATCTATCGACAGTAACACTTTCTGTATTGGTTATTTGCGGTTCATACGTGTCGATGATGTGTTGCCCATCAATTCCCCACCGTTGAAGAGCATCTTCATCTTCGACAATAATCTGCAGTCGATTTCCTTCTGTATCAATTGGACCTAATACTCGTAGTGCAGTGACAATATTGTCCGTATTTTCAATTCGTCTCAATCCTAATAAATCTTTCCCAAATTCGACTCTTCGACCTCGCCACTCGCCTACCTTCTCCACTAAATCTACATATCGACCTGTGATTTTTCCATTCACATGTTCCACTCGGAAGTTTAATTCTAGGTCAAATTCAGAAGCTATTTTTTTTAGATAGGCATATGGATTGGTATAATTTTCGAACACAATGGTTCGAACACCATTAAAAGCAATAATTCCAACCTGCCATCTTGTCCCACTTAACGCTTCAGTTGCATGATCTTCTGCAGATAAGGCTAGTGTAGTATGTGGTAGAATAGATTTTGCTTTTATTAATTCCACATAACTAGCATAAGCATGAACCTCAAGCCGGCTTTCTAGTCGATCCTCCTGCACTTCGTAGATGATAAATTCTAAAAACTCCCCATCTTCTCCTGGAATGATCGTTCGGTTCATTCCTTCAAGCGAAGAGGAATAGGGTTGATCAGCATAGGTTACAAATTCAAAGGTTTCACTTCCATCTTCTAACGATTTTTTATGGCTGTTAGATAGCACATTTCGATAACGAATATGGCCAAGTGCTTCTTCTTTTTGTTCATTTGTGATAAATATCTGCGACATGTTCTCACCTCGATTCTCCGTTGTAAGGGAAGGTTATAAAAAGCGCCTTCGATATTTGCCCGAAATGTGAAAGGCACTGTCTGGTAACGCGACTAATTGATTATCCCCTTTTTTTAAGGTAAAGTAATCGGCTCCTAAATTATTGTCTTCATAAGGCTCCCCATTGATATAGACTTGGCCATTTTGTGTATGGTCAAATGTGATAATGTCTCCCACATCTGCGATATAAGGAATCCCTTCGGCTTGTTGATTAATTTTATCTACACTAAGCGAATAAACCCCCAAAGCATTGGGAGTCGGGTATGTTTTATATCCAGCTATATAAACCACGATTTGTGCCACTCTATCCGTAAAAATGTTATGATAATCTGTCCAAAAAACGGATCTTCTGGTATGATGTCTACCGGTTGTCGTGTCTGTTTTAGCAAAATACGCATACCATCTATTCCCGCTTCTTTGTATACGAAGAACGCCTGCAAAATCATTCCAGTTCCCAGGTTGATCCCCCGGTTCATAGATAAACGTGTGATAACTTTCCCCGGAATAAGCTCTTGCGAGTCCGTACATATTCGCCATCTTTGCAGAGCCATCCATCATACCGACTCTTGTTACAATATTTCCATTGACATCTAATAAGTACAATTCAATCTTGCCTAATAGATTGGGGCTTACTTTGTTGTACATGCTAATCCATGTTTGCATTCGAAAATCTTGTAAAGCTTCTGGTAAACTCGTTTTGATGGCAGGTCCATGCCAGCCAATAGTAGAGGAACCATAGGAAGATGGTTGAAATCGAGTATTCCCTCCAACAGCCATTTGTCCCATAATATCACCATAAACCTCTCCAGCATTCGCCGTTGTCCAGCCATTCAAGGTATCACCATCTGAATAAAATACCCTTTCAAACTTTTTATACGTGGTATTATCTACTTCAGTTGGTCTGCCAATCATGTTATATTCATTGAATTGATTCTGTATCATAGCAAAGGTTACTGGCTCTTTTACCTCCAACTCAAAAACAGGCTCCGCTTCTGCAGTACCATCATTTCTAATATTAAAATAATCAGATGGGGCAGAGAATTGCATTTCTGGTCCATAAGCATATGGATCCGGACATAAAAATTGAATCGTACCACTCCGTAATACAGCCATCTTTTCAAAGTCATCTAGGGTATTCTGCACCACGGCAAAATAAATACGACCAGGTTCATCATCAAATTCTAATGGTACTGGTTTATCTGTCAAAAGCCATTCCGCTAATTCATCCTTTTTCGCCAATGCATCCGCATCATCCTTAATCCGAAAACCTACTGGTTGATCTATCGGTAATGGCTCTATGTCTGTTGATCTTAAATAGCCTCCTGGATAACCAGGTACGGTTAATAAATTTCGTCTTCTAGCAGCAAAGGGAGGTTTTTTTCGGCCACGCTCAATATATAGCCAGTCTTTTCTCATTCCGTTAAATGTTATCGATTCATACGCCAAATTTCTCCCTCACCTTCTGTTTTCTATTTTGTACTTCTGATATCACAGGCTCTAGTCCTTTCCCTAGTGATCTAGCATCTATGACAGGATTGGTATCCTTGGCCAATATTTCAGCTAGTAACCTGTTTTGTTCTAAGGTTGCATTAAGTAAATCCCTTGTATAATCCACTACAGTAGTGGATCTAGTAGTTTGACTGGAGACTTCACTTTGCTTCCCTAGCAGAGCTAATAGTTTGTTAAACGGATTATTGCTTAAAGTATTTACGATTCTGTCTGCTTCACCGATTGGGCTTATACCTGCAGCATACTTCGGCACTTCAAATAAGGATGTGACCATTTTATTGGTTTCATCATTGGTAAATACTTGGGCACCTTTTGGTACGTTATATAAACCAAAGTCAGCCATCGCCCATTTGTTTCCGTGTTTTACTAACTCTGGACCTTCTTCCCCTAACCAAGATACACCGCCCGGGTGTGAATCAGTACCATCAGCAAATCCTAGTGTTTTACTAATAAAATTAACGCCAACATCAATAACATTAGGGACTATATCCCAAATGCTATTTTGTCTTGCTAGACTCACATCAACGTTCTTTTTTCCTTTTTTGGTAGCCTCATCATGCACCTTGTCAGCAGTACCATGGTCATCAACATTAACATCTTTATCAATATCTTCACCTAGAATATTATTGGTGATATTAGCTTTTCTTTTTACTTCATCTATTTTTAATCCTTCTTTATGTGCACCAGTTATTCTCTTACTATATACATCTAAGCCCGCTACCTTATTGACATCTTCTAAGGCTCCTTTTGCACCTCGCAATTTATCGATCTCATTTTGCGCCTCTCGTACTCGCTTGTTGTATTCTTGGGTTGTCAACTCTCCTGCATCTTTTTGATCTTTTAAGCCATTTCTAATTTTTATATGTTTTCCAATTTCTTGATCTAAGACCTCAAGACCTTTTCCTCTTTCACTATTAAGTCCTACTTGACTTAGAATTAAGGCCTCATATTCCCCAGCGATTCTTTCAAAATCCTCAATTTCCTTTTTATTTTTGTTTAGTGATTCTTGCTTCTTTTCTAGCTTAACGTCTAATTTGCCAATTTCTTGATCATGTTTCTCCCGTATAGCATCTAGACCAGCCTTTTCATCTTCCAATTTGACTAATTTTTCACTTAATCTTATTGCCTCTTCTTCATCAGCTAATTTGATTTGACTTTTAATATTAGCAATCTCTTGATCCTTTTCCCTTATTTGGTCACTAATTCCTAAAAAGTCTTGTAAAACTAAAGATCTTTCACCTTCTAGGTTTTTGATTTCACTTTGGATTTCTCGTTGTTCTTCTAAATTTTTCTTTTGTTCTTCTAGTCCGCTTGTTAAAGCTTGATAAGTATCAGCTGTTAATCGTTCTCTCTCAGCTTGATTTAATTCTTTCACCTTATCTAGAACACCTACATAAGCATTCCTTTGCTCTGAAATAGCTTGCACTGTGGTAGGAGTCTTGTCGACTATTCCATCGTTTAATTTTAGGAAGTCTTTCATTTCCTTGTTAGTTAGAGTGGACTTTTTAAGTAATTCTGCTTGTTCATCTTTTAATTTTCTAATTGTTTCTTCTGTTTTAGCATCCTTTAGTTCGGTAGCGATATCCATATATCGCAACATTTCATCAGTGGATAGCTTATTCTTTTCTTTTAATTTTTCATACTGATTAATCAATCCGTCTAATGATTCAATCTCTTCTTTTCTTGCTTGAATAGAATTTAAAATTTCTTCATTAGACTTTTGCGAATTTTTATGAAGGGTATAGACTACACCACCTAAAGTTGTAACACCAGCAATAGCCAAACCAACAGGTCCACCAGTAATACCCATGAGACCTATACGCCCAAGCAATCCTTTTCCGCCTGCAACACCTATAACTTTGGATAATCCACCAGTTATCTTCATCAATCCACCAATACCCGTGCTAAGGCCACCAACAATGGATAAAACAGGTCCTGCAGCTGCAGCTATACCACCCAGCATGACTATGTTCTTTTTACCTTCTTCGTCGAGTTCGGAAAACCATTCGGTTACATCCTCTACGCCTTCTTGGACATCAGGAAGCACTTCTCTTGTAAAATCAAGAAGCGTTTCTCCAACTGGTAGTAATACGGACTTTGCTTCTCGCCAAGTAGACTTCCATTGCCGAGAAATGGATTTTTCCGCATTCTTGGTCATGTCATCCATGGCGCCTTCCACATCTTCTAGACCTTCACCGATACCACCAAGCGAGTACATAGCCTCGGCTTCAAGGTCTTCCCATTTCGTGCCGTAAAGTTCGACTCCAATTTCATTCGCTTTGACTTGGTCGTCCATGCCTTCTAATTCTTTTAGGATGGCATTCGATACATCTTTGACGGTTTTATTGCCTTTCAAAAACTCTTTCCAAACCTTTTGCGTATCTTTGGACAGTCGCCCCATGGCATCCTTTGTAGTATCGGAACCATCTTTTACACGGATCTGGAATTCTTTCATTACATCGTTGATATAATCCAGGTTGTATGCCCCAGCTTCCATACCGTTAGATAACAATTCAAAATACTCTTCTGCACTGAAACCCATACTTCCAAATAGAGTGGAATACTCACTTAGGTTGTCAAACATTTCATTACTAAAATTAAGCCCATTTTGTGCCCCTCTAGCCATCAAATCAAAGGCTTCATCTGCTTCAATACCAAAACCTTTCATGAGATTATTGCCGGCTCTGGTGACCTCGTTCACATCGGATTCAAAGGTTTCCGCTAAGAGAAAAGCTTTTTCTGTAATGCTCTCTAAATCTTCCTTATTCAGGTCTCTGATATTCTGTTTGACTTGTAGTAAAGCATGGTCAATTTGATCCGCACTTTCGCCAAAACCGTTTTTATAAATATTACGAGATATATCCGTTAATTCCTTAGCTTCTTCTGCAGTTAGACCCAAGGAATTTTGGATTCTTACTGCGGAATCCTCGTAGCTTGATGCGGCTAATCCTGCAGCTGTACCCATCCCTAAGACAGCTGGGGTGACAGTGGTAGACAAAGCATTACCCACACTGGACACTTTGTCTCCAAAGGCTTTCATTTTGTTACCAGCCTTGTCTAATTGATTCCCCATCTTCGTCCAATTGGAATTGGCAATCCGCTGTTCTTCTCTCAGCTGTGCAAGATCATCTTCTACTCGCCCTATATATCGCTGTAAGTTTTGCAAAGATGCCGATTGATTGTTATATTCTTTGGCTGCCTTTTGCGCTTCTTTGGATCCTTCCCCATGTTCCTTGACCATTTTGTCATAGGTTTTTCGAGCACTCTCTACAATAGATTTTTGGAGTTCGAGCTTCTTATTCAAACCTTGGAGTCTAGTTTCGTATTTTTCAATAGACTTATCACTTCGATCAAAAGCAGACATATTGGCTTTCATTTCACTGTTAACAACGGTCAATTGGGATTTTAAATCCTTTAGACCGGAGTTGACCTTCATCGTCTCTAAATCTAGTTCAATGGAGAGACCTTCGATTCTTTCAGCCATGTTTATTTTCCTCCCTTCTTAACCACCAAAAGCAGCAATAAGCGACTTTTCTTCTCGTGGTTTATTTTTATCTTTCATCAGCTGAACAACGTAATGAATGGGCATATCTAATACTTCGTTGATATCCTTACCTTGCTGGGTTAGTTTAAGGACGAGTTTATCTAAATACTCCGCTTGCTTGGCGATAGAAAAATCCTCATCCGTTAATTTTTCTTCGCCAAGTAGTTTTTTGTATCATCGCTTTGTTGTCCCTGTGCCACGAAGATAAGTTGTTGTTTTAATACGTCTTGCCCACCTGGAGCATGGAGACGGTTGTAGATGTCATCGGTTGTGATTTTCCCGGCAAATACTTCATTGGCTACAAAGTCTGCAATTTTATCAAACTTATCTGCTTCCGACATGGTTTTATCTGTCTCCACTTCATGCCACACTTCGATAGCGTTTCTCGCTACACGTAAAGGGATGAAAGCAGGGGTCCATACTTTTTCAATCTCGGGTTCGTCACCTTTTAATACTCCTTCCGGATTTTTCACTAGTTCTAGCATGTTTCGTTTCAAATTTGCCATGTTGATCATTCCTCCTAAATATAAAAAGAGCAGGATGTAATACCCTACTCTTCAATCTTTTTAATTAATGGTCTGCCTGCTTTATTGTTAGAGGAAGCTAATGCATCCAGTCTTTCTTGTCTGATTTTTTTATTAGCCGGTCTTGGAAATGGCTTATCCTTTTCATATTCCTTGTCCTCTTCTAAATCTAGGAAACTTTCCAAAACAATATACTTTGCTTTAGCCAATGGTCGCACCTCCTTAATTGCCTCCACGTATTTTATCGATGCTTTCTCCTGGTTAACATATGATAGGTCATCCTCAAACGGAGTATGATTCACATATTTCCCTTTAAAAAATAAAGATGGATGATCATCCACTACACCGGCATTATGGAATATTTTTGTTTCATAATATCTCTCCACTGGATCTGTTGGCCAAGAAAAGTTCATTTCTTCAGGAACTTTAACATCAATACCGAAATGATAGACGTTCCAAAGTTGCGCCCACATCTCCGCTGTCCATTTTTGAATATCCGTGTTGGATTGGTCCAGAAGCTTATAAAGCGTAATCGAATCTTGGTATACCTTTTTCCAGTATGCATAAGAAGGATTTTTAATCGCCCATTGTGCACCACCAACTGGATCTTTTTTTCTAATAAATAGATGATCTATTCCAATCGCCCTACACATATCTTCTAGCAAACGATCTCCCTTGCTATCGATATATTGATTACCAATGTAACCTGTGCAATCCGATGCATACCACATTTTTTTGGTCGGTCTCACTTTTGGAATTTCCCTCAACAACACATCGCTGTCTAAATAAAAATAAGATCCATTTTCTCTAGATGAATCTTCTTCTAGATACATCATCCATAAATAGGGTTTGATGGACGGAATATAGGACTTATCTGTTCGATTATCTGGATAAACATGTACTTCACACCCCATATCCTTGAAATATTCAGGAATATCAGCATCCCCTTGCGTAAACAAGAGGATAATGTCTTGTATCCCTAATTTTTGCAACCTAGTAATGCACACTTCTAGTTCCCACTTAAAACGTAATATAGCAGGCTGACAAAGTATATATTTCATCCTTTATTATGCTCCGACTGTCGTAGATGTCGTCGTGCTAGAAGTAGTAGTTGTCGTTGTTGGATATGGTTGTCCAAAAATCTTTTGAAATAATAAATCACGTTGTGTGGTTTCACCTTTTGGATCTTGAGCAAAAACGACAGAATGATCTTCTTCAAATCCATCAACTTCACGATCCATAAATTGAGCTACTATTTCCTCACTAGAAAATTCAACACTTTCTCCTTTAGTTGCTCCAGTAATTGCAGGACGGGTAAACATCCCTTTTGGTAGCCCCACATACTCTCTATGACCATCTTCATACGTTTTCGCAAAGATTACTGCAACATATGGTGGATTATCACTAGACCCTGAGCCTGTCAATCCATCTGCAGACTTTTCCCATCCTAACAATCTCGTTTTATCCTCTAGTGGAATTTTATGAAATTGGGAAGTAACAGAAGTGTTACCACTAGAAACGGCCATTTCGGCAGTAGTGTTATCTCCATAAGCACGTACAATTTCTTGTGGCATCTCAACATTAATGTTTTGCAAAAACTTCACTCGTTCAATTGCATCAGCTGTTAAGCCATCTCCCACTTCTCCATAGAAAAACTCATCCACACCAGTGGATGCACGATAATTCTTTTCTTCTGTCATTCTTATCACTCCTATAAATTATTAAAATCTTCTCTATACAAAGAACCGCGATACCTTCTGGCATCACGGAATACTCCTTGATCATATTCTTTTGGTCCTGCACGTTGAGCAAAACCGAATGTATCCCACATGACATCACGAACCTTGTCAGCAATTGATTCGGTTAATTTCCTATTATGACTCCAAATATCAATCTGCAGTAAGAAATCTAGCTTTGTCCATTGGTCATCTGCGTACTGGCTAGGTGTCGGTGTATCAATAGGGTCAATCACGATATAGGGGTTATCAACATCCCCTGTTTCCGGATATTCATAAAACTTGATGCGACCTAAGGTTTGCTCTTTAATATATGCATCAGCAATTAAAGCCTCATAAATTTCATCTAAAATATCCATCACAGACCACCCTTCAATGCTTTTTTCACCGCATCACCATATGCCTTCTCACTATTTTTCAAAGCTCTTGCGATAGCTCCTTTACCAGCTGGATTAGGATTGTTAATGGTTCCCCACTCATTAAGGTGTATGATCCGATACCGACCATCTGGTCCACGCCAATGCACTTTAATCGTTCGGACACCATTTTCCCAATAAGGTCCTGTAATGGTAATCTCCTCAATACTAGCTCCTGTATCTTTAAATTTCTCGAACTCTTGTTTTAAAACTTTCACAAATTCATTGGCAGCCTCTATTAAAGCTTTGTCGCTGATTCGTTGCAAAGCCTGCTGACCAAGTTTTTGCTCGAGTTGGGCCAATAGTTTTGGTAATCCTTTTATTTTCACGCTCATGTAACCAACCTCGCTATTACGTTAATAAATCGATTGTTCTGCGGATCTGGTTGAACATGCTTCACGTTATATCGATTGCCTTTATACTGAGGATGATCGATGGAGATATAGTGCTTATCAGTCGGTATATATTCCTGTAATGGATCTCGTATGGTGATGGTGATGTCTGACAATGTGCCATTCGACTTGGCAAGCTCCAAATCTTTCATCCATACTTCATCGATTTTTGCCCAAGCATTATAAAGGATTTTTTCTTCTACTTCCCCTGGCTCGGGTCCCTTTTTAGGTACATACTTGTAAAAGGATATAGGCGTTCGTAATTCACCCGAATGTACACGAGGTGGTTTGTATTTAAAGGGTCTCACCTTAACCACCTCCTGTTGTTGTCGTTGTGGTGGTAGTCGCATTTTCCATACGCTTCATTTCAATGTCTAATGCTAATCCCGTTATTTCACTAAGGAAATTATCTTCAAAAAACTCGACCGCATCATTGTACGCATATCGAGTACGCTCGAACACCAATTCCTTTGCACTATTATCGATATCCGTAGTTCCGTAGATATCAAACTCACCGCAACTACTCCTTATAGCAGAAACAGAAAAGGACAACAATCTTTTTAAATTGTCGTCCTCATTGTGAGTTATGTGATTTCGTTCTTTATACTCTTCTACAATTTCCTGTGTGATTTCTTGCAATCACATCACCTCATTATGCGCTAGTGGTTGTACTTGTTGTAGAGCTAGTTGTGGTGGTTGTACCGCCACCGTTGAAAGAAATGTTTAAATCGTAAAGTAAAGCTGTTTTATTATCTTCGGGCTTCCCATTTGCAAACTGCTTGATAGTGTAAAGCATGGCATCTTCAATCGCCAATGTTTGGTCAAATTTATTTGTTTTGTAACCACCAGCTACTGCAGCAAGATATTTCCCTTGAACAAAGAAAAGTGCTTTCTTAGAAGGTATTTCTTCTGATTCAACTGTTTTAATGTTGTAAGGAAGTGATGTTACCCATTGTCCGTTAGCAGTTTGGATGGTATTTCTAGCTTGTACACTAATAGCATCCGTTGGATTAACAACCATCACAATTTTATTAAGCACCTTGCGTGCCTTCCCTTTTGCATCCGTAGACAAGGCTTGGATGACATCGTGCAATTCACCTGCTACAACTTCCCCTTTTTCAGAAGGAGCGAAAGTTAATGTACCAGATGAAGTTTTTGTGGTAACTGCTCCATTTTCAGAAACGTTTTTCATTAGACCAATCGGTTCGTTTTGAGATGGCCCACGACCGTTTACTAAACCATATTCTAGCCCTACGGAGTAAGACTCAACTAATAGAGTACGAACATAGCGTTCTACATACTCTGGTCCCAGCTCCAACATGTCTTTAGGAATGACCGCAAATGCTGTAAGTTTCAATTGTCCAATTTGTTCTTCTCGGAATGCTGCACCAACCTGTCCTTTAATTTCACCAAACAATGCTCCCCAAGCGTATGCTTTTGTAGGGTCTGATTTAATGAAGCGAGTGACTGCTCCTAAGTCTTGTAATCCAATTGATTCCAACAATGGATGAGCTTTAACTAAATCCTCAAATACTCTTTCTTGTGTAGTTATTGGTAAGATAGAATCTTCATCAAACCCACCAAACTCCACAACCTCGTTAAAAAATTTGCGTTCTTTTGAAGTCAGAACGTTTTGACCACGAGCAGCTAATATCTGGGCATCATGCACTTCATTTCGAGCTTCAGCAGAAATTTTCTCAGTTAAGTCATTTTGTAAAGCTGTAAACATTTCATTAAAAGCCGTTTCATGTTGCTCTGGTGTAGATTCCTCGTTCTTTACAACAGACATATAAGCTGTCTTTTTCTCTTCAAAGTTTTCCATTTTACCTTTTAATTTAATTGTCATGCTTTATTCCTCCCTAATTTTTTTCATTATAAAAAGCGCTTCGGTTTCTTATTTACCGGCGCTTTCGTTTGTTGGTTATTTGGTTGCAATTCGTTAATAATTTCTTCTTTAAAATCAGCAAGCATTTGTTTTACGATTTCCTCATCAATGGCATTTTTTGTATTGGTAGGTTTGTTCAGTCCGCCTTGACTTCTAACTTTGTCAATGACTTGTTTCGGTAATACAACTGAGTCTACAGCTGCTACTGTTTGGTAACTATCATCAAACATAATTTCATCAATCATATTATGTTCCATCGCCTGTTGAGCTGTCATCCACGTTTCATCATCCATCATGGACAGTAACTCTTCATCTGTCTTCCCACTTTTGATTTTATAAGCATTTGCGATTGTTTGATTAACATTCTTTAAGAAATCAGATGTTTTATCCATTTCTCTATAATCGCCACTGGAAAATGTACTCGCATTATGAATCATCATTTGTGCAGTAGGTGCCATCATTACTTTTTTCCCAGCCATAGCAATTACGGAGGCAGCACTCGCTGCAATTCCAACAATTTTAACCGTAGAATCGCCAGAGTAATCTTTTATAGTTGAGTATATTTCTGAACCATCGAAAACAGATCCTCCTGGACTATTGATAAGTATTTCTAAGTGATCACCATTCGCATTTTCAAGAGCAGTTTCCACCATTCTTGGAGACGTATGATCTATATCGAACAATTCATAAATCCACGCAATGTCATCAGATACAATGGTACCTTTAATTTTCAGCTTATATGGCATCAGGTCTCACCTCCTTCAATAGATTCATAGTTTTTAGTGATGACAAATTTATCAAGTTCTGGATCATCTGAACGTTCATCACCAAACTTCTCACGTACTTCATTACGTGTATAAGCACCACTGGCAACAAGCTTGTCTACTGCTTCTGCATTTTCAATCACACTTTTCTCGACCACTCCCCTCACCTCGATTCTGTCACCTTTTAAGTAATCCGCTTTTTCAACTAGCTTTGCATTTAATTCATCCGATATTTTTTTGATCAATGGACCGATGCAAAACTTTATATAAGCTTTTAAACTTGTTTCGTATTCTGCTAAATCTCCATGGATCAAGGCAGCAGGAATACCAAGTATATTCGCAACCTCGTCGACTAAGGTTTTTTTAAGCTTTGTAATTTCATCAACTGATTGCCCTTTACCATCTCCTTTAGAAACCTCATTATAATTAAAACCTTTTAATTTCGGCACAAGAGCAATCGTGTTTTTCTTGAAAGATTGAAAGAGTTTATCAATGAATTCTTGCAACCTGCTTTGGCTTTTCTCATCAAGTTTCCCTGTGGCTTCTACATCAACCGTCCCTCTAATTTGATGATTTCTCATACTAATCTCAATCATACGACTGAACAAATCGCCAAAATCCTGAAACATACCATTTAAAAACTTAGCAAGCTTTTTATTGTTATATGTGAGATAAATTACTTCATCCATTTGGAACGTGCGTTGGAATGTGTAATCTTTTACCGAGACATTTCTAAATATATCTGGGTACACAGCATATTCGATTCTGTCAAAATCATCCGCTATTAATAGATCATTATTGTCTGTCAAAATGACCAGAACTTCATTTTCATCAAGCAACTTATAAATAAAATCTTGCCAAAACTTTGCAGCTGTCTGATCAGTATTGGGACGCACGTTTAGAAGATAATGCCAATCTTCAAACTGACGTTTGCCATCCTTCATAATCCTAAAGTCTGACTGGCTAATAGTACGTCCTATAAAATTAAAGTTGGTTTCCAAGGCCATTTGTTTTAAATAGGCCCTGTGATTTGTTTCGTCAATTAAATCCAGATCAAACATTGATTCAAGCTCGCTATTTCGTCTCAATATTTTATCTATCCATCCCACCTTTTGTACTCACCTCCTTCTTAGAAATTCAGCGCTTCAAGTGCATCCAATGATTCGTCTAAATCGATATCATCCTCCAAGATGTTATCCGCTTGCCATAGAGCATGAATGAAAGCCTGAAATCCATCCGTTTTACGTCTCACTTCATCCTTTTTCAAGTATTCTTTATTTCCATCTTTTTTGATCTTGACATACACATTATTAGTAAACCAACGCATTAATGGATTATCGCCATAGATGATATGATTTTGTGCAAATAACGTTTCGACTCTAGGAGCAAGTAGCGAGTGAATAGCTTTGGGATTCCGGATATAAATTAATTCAAATCCTTCTGCTTCAAGTGCTGTCTTTACTAAATCTAATCTAAAGGTATCAGCAACAATTCGATTCACTCCGTAATGTTCTCGCATGGCAACAAACCAATCTACAATATGTTTTATATCGATAACAGGACCATCTACAATGGTGAGTAATCCTTGTTCGTGCCAGTCCTCAATGGGAGCTTTTAAATCTACTGCATCCAAAAAACCACGTCTGACAAAAGAATGAGTTTTCCAAATGTAATCTTCGCCAACCTTAAATAATAATCCCACAGATGCAAAGTCTCGAATGCTCGCAAAATCAAGACCACCTACAGCAACCCTATGTTTTAATTCAGGTATTTTCCGTAATATCTTTTCATCATCGTTTGGACCTGTTTCAAAACCAGTTCTCCATATTTCTTCCCAGGTAGCTACAGAAGCAGTTAAATCGGTAGCAGGAAAGTTCATCCGCTTCGTCATAAAGCGTATTCTTGCCGTTGGTTTCGAGTTACCTAATGTGACATACTGTCTTTTCACTTTTCTAAAAAGTTCCTTAGCATAGTCATTCATCGGCTCATGGAACATTGGATTGGCCTTTTGCCAAGCATCGTAATCCTCTAACTCTTTTTCATCATCAAGTGTGGCCATAAAAACAAATAGATTATCTTCTGGTGCCTCGCCTTTAAGCACACTCATAGCGCGCTCTTTAAGATCATCCAGGTAACCACCACGAACAAAGCCATCTGTTGTAATAAAGAATTCTCTCGAATGTTTCACCTTACCAAGTCCAGATGTAAATACATCAACAATGGCTGAATCTTCATATTCGTGCACTTCATCATAGATGACGCAACCATCACGTAAACTATCTTTTGTTTTAGCATTAGATGTATGGTAACGCATTTCACTGCCATTAGTTCGGCTGACGATCTCTGATTTCGTATGATAAAACAGAGATTGCAAAACACCTTTTTTACCATCTTGTTCAATCGCATTATAAACTTCTTTGAAGGATGTCTTGGCTTGATCTTCACTATTGGCCACAATGGACACATTATAATTTTTAATGCCATGCAGATCACTGATAAAAAAATGTGTGAGTGATGAGATCAAACCATTCTTACCAGCACCTCTTGCTTTATATAAAAAGAACTGATCAAAAAACGGATTATTATCTTCTTTGTAAAACAGAAACACAAATGCCGTAATAAACTTTTGGAATGGCATAAGTTTAAAATAGTTTTTTTCGGTAAAAGCTATATATCTTTCATGTGTCACTTCATCAAAATAAATATCGTCACGATTCAAGACGTAATTTTTTAAATAAGTAAATAAAAGAACCACGTACTTGCTGACTTTAATCTTGCCGGCATCGTACTGGTTCATGTAAAACGTAACATGCTTATTTATTTTCATAGCAGATCATTTGCTGAATAGCTATTCTTATTTTCATCATCGCCTTGAAAACGGAAAGAGCGTTCGATATTTATAATAGATGCATTTACTTTGTTCATCTCAGCAAGAAGAGGGTGCGACTTCACATATGATTGGCTCCCATTTCTTACCGTGATAGAAACACCCTCTGCTTTTACTTTCTTTTCCATGCGTCGATATATCTCAATATGCTTTAAGTACCTACCGACTTTTTCTACTTCAACTGGACTACTCGTGTCCACCTTTGACATCAGATAATCCTTGATTTTATCAATACCCACGTCCGTTCTAAATTTCAATGTCACATGCACCCACCCCCCTCACGTGAGAATTTTGGTTTGAATCTGGTTAGTCGAGTCCCCCTTCACCGGTGCCCCCGATCAAAAAAATCGCGAAACTTTTTAGGTGGGGGGTACTATTTATTTTCTTCCCGCACCTTATATCCAAGATGAACCGTAGCTTCTAGTAACAACTTGTTCAGCGCATTAAATTCTTTCATCATTAAATGACCATTATCAATTTTTGATTCTCTTTCCAACAGATCTTCTAATGTCTCGCAAGCTTCTTGTACTTCCAATTCTTTCACCACCATTCATCATCCCACTTAGGTTTCTTCCTCCACTTCGAGTAATCAACATACCTTCCATGCTTTTTGTTATGACAAGTAACACACAGTGTTTCTAAATTATCCTCATCAAGCGCAAGCTCAGGATAATCCTCAATCTCTTTGATGTGGTCAACTACCAACATGATCTTCTTTCGCTTAGCAGATTCGCTGTACTCATTGGTATCAATTGTTACTCTGCCTTTGCGTTTGCACTCCTGGCATTCGTAGTTGTCTCGCTGTTTAACCTTTACTCTTAGTAGTTTCCATTCTTTACTGTCATAGAATTTACGCTTCTGTTGTTTGGTTTTGTATTCATGCATTGTTCATCTTTTATTGTTGTGTTTGATAGTTCTAGTGTCCGGCCGTTTGCCAGTGAAATGTTCAATATGAATTTCATTGCCGCCTTCAAATGGGTTACCAGTTTTCGTTTTATAATCAAATGAAACATGGACCTTTTTTTCTATCTTCTCACCTTTATAAAAAACCTTCGGAACACTATCAATATCATCCAGTTCAATAGTGAGTAAAGATTTGTTCTTATAATCAGTCATGTGTTCATAAGCATAAGTTAGAGCATCTACTGCATCGATACTCTTTTCAGGCACATAACATATTGCACTTATTGTATCTGGAAAATTAATTTCACTTGCTACACCTAACGCATTAGAAATTTGCTCTGGGATTTTAAGAAGATGTCTTGTTTCAGCAATCTGCAGACTGTCATTAACATCAGATAATTTTTTAATAGTTTCTAATCCAAACATACTTAGCAATCCATTGAACATTGATTCCGTTACATGAGGATACTTTGATTGTAAATACTTTATAGCTTCTTTAGAGAAAAATCCGTTCTTCATTCTACCCATCTCCTTTTATGCATAGTAAAAAGACATTTCGTTAAGAAATGTCTTAATGAATGCATATTACATCTATAAAAAGAAACATAACAAAGTATGCAAAAAATTTTATTTGCTCTCAACACCTTTTCTAGAAATTATATTTCTTTTGGCATTACTCCTTGGTATTTTCCCACTTATCAAATCATATAAAAAGTCAATATGTATAGATGCACTTCTTAGTTGCTCCAAAATTTCATCATCATATGCCTCAAATTTGCGTAGTCGCTCAATTGTTTGACTTATGAACATATCTACATTTCTTAGTTCTTTGATCACTTTATTTATATCAAATAGTGGTACAAATTCATTAGCATTTTTTGATAGTAATCTTTCTTGCTCAGATAGCTTAGAGAAGATATTACTTAACAATTCTCTATCACTTGGTTCATGTACGAGTTCATTGTTTTGATCAGCCTTTTCTATCTTATTTATATTTTTACTTAAATCTGGCCACCACATTTCAAAGGCTCTATCTAATCTTAACTCGTCTAGTTTACCTGTTTCGCAACTATTATTAATACTTTTGACCAAACTTAACAAGCTTTCTTTTTCTAAATCTGTTGCTGATTGAAATTGTTTTAGTGGTCCTTGTTCTAACAACATAACATCAGATTCATATAATATAGGAATAACTCTTGACTCTAACGTTTTTGAAAGAGCACCAGCTTCATAATTTAACCAAGGAGCATTAATATTTGATGGTGTTACAAAAACTAAGCCAAAAACTGAAATTTCTAAACTATCTGCAATACTATTATTCCACCTTTCACCCAAAGTAATATCTTTTGATGACATATACGGTTCTACATATTGCAGAACATTGGGTAACCAATCCTTAAAAATCTCTGCTAATTGTTTACTTTCATTGCCTGACCAACTAAGAAATACTTTCATTTTAACTTACCCTCCTACCTCTTTATCTTTTATTAATTTCGACAAAAAGTAGGAAAATCCTGCGATAAATTATAAAGACATCTCGTTTGAGATGTCTTTATAATTATTCTTCTTTTTTTATAGGTAATAACTTTTTAAATTCATCAGGAATTTCATTTTTGATATCCTCTGGTAAAAAATTATATGCTGATACACCAAGGAAATTAGTTAATTTTGGATGTTTTTGAGAGAATAAAAACATTTTAGTCGAGAAAGATAATAACCAATTTTTCTTAGTTAATGTTCCGACCTGAGTCTTTAAAGTTTTAATTTCTTTTTCTAATTCTCTAATAATGAATCTATTTTCTTGCTCCTTATCCTTATCTTCATTAATTTTATTTTTTAACGATTCCTCTAGCTCATCTAATTTATTTTTTAATTTATCTATTTCATCTGAGTTAAAGTTACTATCTTCAAAATCATTAAACATTCCTTCAATTTCCTTAACCTTAGATTGCTGTTCATTAATTTGCCTTACTATCGGAGAAGATACAATTTCAGAGTTTATATTTCGTACCCATTCTCTAATGATTTTTCTAACTTCATTCAAAGTTTTAATTTGGCTATATTCTTGTTGTTCTAAAATTGAACCGGGCGAGAAAGAAATACTCATTAGCTCTTGTGCGATAGAATCAAAACTTAACTCTAATTTATAGCCTCTAATAAATTTGTATAGAATTTTAATGGTCTTACTGGTCTTATCTGTATTAATGACAAAATCTTCTTCTCTGGTGTAGTCGTCATTAAATTGTTGTATTATTATTTGTCTAAAATGATTAGATATCATGTCATTCCCCCTATTTGTTTTGTTTATTTATTCGACAAATAAGGAACATAATCCTGCTTTTTTAACATAAAAATGACATTTTACCCATAATCCCAATGAAAAGGGTATGAACACTCGTTATTTTAAAGTTCAATTACATTGTATACAAAAAGCATCCACCTGAAAAATTCGGACTAAAGTTTAAAATTGGGAATATTTTGATACTAACATAATATAGCTTAATTGGAACACAAAACGGACATCATCCGGACATTTATCGCCATCCTAATACTTCTATAGTCGCTTGAACAATTTCATTCCTCCATCTTCTAGCTTGTCGTTCACTGATGTTTAATTTAAGAGCAATGCCATCCCATGTAAGTTTGGTCCCTTTATTCCAGTATCTTAATTGCACTAGTTTTTTATATTCATCTGGCGACTCATTGTATACCGTCTCAATCGCACTAGTAATCTCTCTCAAATAACTTAATTGTTTATGAGTAGATAACCTAGTGGCAACCCTCTCAGTAGGATTGCCAGGCATTTGAACTGAATTAGCACCTTTTACAATGGTTGGATCATCCGGATCCTCTTCAAAAGGATAAAGGATGGCATCTTCTAATAATTTGATTTCATTCAATGTTTTATTATAGTTGAACCACTCCGCTTCTACCTTCTTAAATGTAGGCTTGGTGATCTTTAATTCTTGCATATTATCCCTCGCAATCTGTGATGATTAATAATTGGTGTAGTTGCTACCATCCGCTAAATTGATTTTTATTTTATACTTGAGAGCATTGATTTCTTCTCTTGTTGTGATAAATGCAGTGTTCCACTTCTTTGCATTGCCATATGCTTCTGTTTCTTCTTTACGGATTTGAATTACAGCTTTTTCAGCCATCTGTTGTTTATGTTTCTTAGCTGCTAAATACGCCTCCGTATGTACTTGTTTTCGGTAAGCGTAAAGTTGTTTGCTATGTTCGGAGAAGATGCTTGCTAAGCGACCAATAAATACTAGTTGCTTAGCAAGTACATTGATTCTTGTGACAATATCTTCATCCGCTATTTGTTTTAACTGTCGCTGGTACCTTTTAAATTCTCTTAGGTTTTCATCGATCTTCTCTTCCATCGTTTTGGCCATAGTACCGCTCCATTTCTTTTCTTAATTCACGGTCGGTTAATTTATGATAGTATGTTTCGCTATATCCGCTTACCAGGCTTAATTGTTGGATGATAGATTCTCTTTTATTTGGCTTCATTTCAACCGCTCCTAATATCCGTTTTCTTGCCTAGCATGGTTGATTTTATTTTTATCCAAGTAGGCTTTTTCCACCTCATCCCAACTAAACCCTAAGTGTTTCTCTCCTAGCCCAACAAAACACTCTATTAATTCGTTAACGGAAGCTTGTATATCATCGAATGTTATTGATGCAGGAATATTTACTTCTTTTAATGTGTATAATGCTGTGATGTAACCAAACAGTTCGTTGAAAGTTTCAGTTACGGTTTCCCCAGTTAAATCATCCTCAACGACAATATCTTCGTGAGTAATTCCTAAACTTAATGAGATGCTCAAAATAAAATGGAGACAGTCTACGTATTCTTCTAGTAGTGGGTTAGTCCATTCTAGTTTGTGCAAACAAAACTGATTAGTTTTTGCCTCCTGGTCATCACTCCAAAACTTAAACCCTCTCCACTCATTCGCAAGCTCCCCTAACTCCACTTGCAAAGCGAGAATCTTTTTATCTAGCAATTCCTGCCCTTCTAATCCTTTGCTATCGATTATATGTTCATCTAGTCCGCCTTGGATCTCTAATAGTTTTTGCCAATTCACTCCGATCACTCCTTCTCTGTTATCACAGTTTCCTTATGACTATGATTCTTAACCACTTTCGGCTTTTCGTATGATGCAAATCCAATAATGATCAAGAGCACTATTACCGACAATACGATAACTACTTTTGCTCGCATTTTTTATACACCTCATTATCTTATTTCGATATTATTTTGACTGGTTCTAACTCGAGTATTTCTCTATTATCATTAATTCGTTTTAAACCTTTTTCAGAGTATTCCTTATCCATTTCAAAACCGATCCAGTTACGTTGGGTATTGTCACAGGCCACTGCAGTTGTAAAGGATCCCATGCAATTGTCTAGGACGGTGTCTTTTGGGTTTGTATATGTTTGAATAAGATACTCAAATAGCCTTATTGGTTTTTGTGTAGGATGAAATGTTTTACTATCTCTAGAAAAATCTAAAATTGATTTTGGATAATTGGTATGGGTAGTTGTGTATTCTTTCATTAGGCTTTTATCACCTTCTTTGAATATACCACCTACATTTTTTCTTTTAGACTTTCTAACTTTTAGTAGCGGTATCAACCCTTGCGGATGATAGGTAGGTGATTTTTTATAAAAGACACAAATGTTTTCGTGATTTTTCAATGGCATCCGCTTTGCATTTTGGAAGCCGGTTGTATGTTTCCCTTTCTTCCAGATCCACTCATATCGGAACCAACTCAAATTGCTGGCTATTAACTTTGTCGTAAAAGGTTGACTAGCTGTTAAAACAATGGCCCCATTATCTTTAATAACTCTTTTATATTGCTCCCACAACAAATCAAAAGGAATAATCTCATCCCATTTGCACGCGGTGGTACCATAAGGCAAATCGCATAAAATCATATCCACCGTTTTATCTGGTATATGTTTCATTCCTTCCAAGCAGTCCATGTGATAAATTGTGTTTTGTTTTATTTCCATTTCCTTTTCCCCTCTCAAAGTGATATAATAAATCTCAAGGGGAACGTATGTTTTCCTTAATCATGAGAGGCCTGAGCTTATTGGGCCTCTATTTTAAATGCTTGTACTATCTCATAACCATACAATATAACTAAATATTATTGGCTTGCTTTTGTAAGTTATAATCTCCTGGAGCCATTCACCATCTAAATTTTGCACATAACGTTCCAGTACATATAGCTTCAAAATCTCCACTCCTTATAAAGCAACAGTAGGTTGAAAATAATGGTGGTATTTTTCCTTCACTACTTTCAACACGATATATCCATAACTTCTACTTTTTCCTAACAATGGACCTAATTCCGTAATGCGGTAGCCTTCCAACCTCATCATTAAGACCGTTCTTTCTCGATCATCTAATAGATTGATAAACTCTCTTATGGATAAATTTTCTGTAAAATCCTCACCAGTAGTAACAATATCCAGTACAGTCATTTCCTTGTTTTCATCTGTGGTGATTTTTTTATCTGTTGATCCAATAAAATAGCCCAGGTAACTTAAAGCAGTTTCGACTCTCGTGATAGTGAGATTCATCTTTTTCGCAATATATTCAGCTGGCTTGTCCTCCCAGCCTTCCGCTTTAATTTTAGATACTAAATCATATATGTTTTGTGGTAAGCGGATCAGGTGATTAGTATTTGAGATTTCTCGTTTTATATAGCCTGTGATGTATTGCGATGCAAAAGAGATAAATTTATTCTTTTTTGATTCTTTGTATTTCTCAAATGCTTTTATCAATCCAATACAACCAGCTTGATAGAGATCATCTTTTGTCATGCCATAAAAGGATGCTTCTTTGCTATAGCGACTTGCTTGTTTATGGACATAACGTTGATGTTTTTGGATGATATCTTCAATGGTCACGTATTCGCCATCTATTAATCTGGTTTTCACCTCACTCGCTCCTTTCTCGTTGCTGACCTCTAAAAGGGTAAATCGTCATCAGAAATATCAATAGGTTCTGCTTCACCATCGAATGGCTTGCTGTTATCATTTGCTGATTTATTTGATTGATTTTGGTTAGATTGATATTGACTATTGTTTGGAGATGGATTGCTAGATTGGTTAGCGGATCCGCTTTTAGATTCAAGAAATTGAATAGATTCTGCTAGTACCTCTGTGATAAAGACTCGATTACCTTCTTGGTTATCATAATTTCTTGTTTGAATCCGGCCGTCTACTCCAATTAAGCTGCCTTTACTCATAAAGTTTGCTAGATTCTCAGCAGGTCTTCTCCATACCACACAATTAATAAAATCCGCTTCTCGTTCATTATTTTGATTGGTGAAAGGTCTATTTACCGCTATAGTAAAATTAGCAACCGCTACTCCGTTTGGTGTATAGCGTAAATTAGGATCTTTCGTTAACCTTCCAACCAGTACCACTCTGTTTAACATTTAACTACTCCCATCTCATCATTGTATTTCTATCCATCTAACTCGAATAAGGTAAATTGTTTCATTTGTTCAGCTGCCATTGGATTTAACCAAAGACTTTCTATTCTTTTTGCTCCGCCTAAAGCGACAGAATCTTTAGTTACTAATGTCCAATCTTTTAGTTCGTTCAAATAAATTTCATGAGAATAACCAGACAATAAAACAGGTCCCTGATGATCTTTTAATACTTCAATTAAATGAAAGTGTTCGTCATTACCCATTTCATGTTTATATTGTTTGGATTGCCTAGTATCAAACAAATAAGGCGGATCGGCATATATTAATACTTCTTTTCGGTTATATCTCTGTATTAAATCTAGTGCGTTAAAACATTCAATTTGAGTAAATTTTAATCTTTCACTAACCTGCTTGATTCTTTCTGGAATCCTATTCCAATCAGCAACTACCCTAGGTCCATTTTTACTTATTAAACAACGCCATCCGCTTTTAGATACTGTTTTACCGCCTATCGCAAACCAACATCTTGTAAGCATTCTCCTAGCATCCTCAATTTTGTTATCCGTTATATCAAAAGATAGGTCATATTCAGCTCTTGAATATGGAGTTAGTTCCACTTTTTGAGCTAATTCAATCGGATGATCTCTCATAATTCTGAACATATTAACAAGCCTTCCATCAATATCATTTATTGTTTCAACTGCAGAAACCGGTTTATTAAAATAGACAGCACCGGATCCAAAGAAAGGCTCTAAATATGTTTCATGTTTCGGCATATGATCAATAATCCACTGTGCCATGCTCCATTTACTACCTGGATAATTTAATATTCTTTTCAATATTCCACCTCCTAGATCAAATCTCCATTCTGATCTAGATATTTATCTCGCCACTTTTCAAACCATCTTCTTACTTCATCTTGTCTATGAGCGGATCTGTGACAATCAATGCAAACTGTTGCTCCATTTCGTTTTTTACCTGTTCCGCCTTGTGACTTAAAGGTGATATGGTGAGGAACTTTTTCAAGATAATGAGACCCACACCTTACACATCTCCATTGGTCCCGCTCAAATATTTCACGCTTTACTTTCGGACTAAAATTTCTGCTTTTCTTCGTTCGTTTTTTACCTAACTGTTGTTCTTTTGAATACGGTAAATACTCACCTAGTCTAGTTGCCATGTCGTATCATCCTCATGAAGTCTGTTCTGATAAGTATTCCTGTAGCATTTTATCCGCTTCAGCAGCCGCTTTTTCTTTTTCTTCATCGGATAACTCTTGCTTGTTCGCTTGGGTCTCTTGTTTATGCTTTTCATACCAATCTGGTTTAATATCTTGCTTTGGATTATTTGGATAATAGGGTGATTTTTTCTTTAGTTGTCGTTGATAGGATCGAGCATCCTCCACACTTTTCACACCATACTCTTTCCAACGTTTTAAAACAGCTTCCACATAAGCGGTTCCTTTCGCTTCTTTCTGTGCTGCTAACTTCATTGCAGCTAACAGTAATTCGCTACCCCATTCTTCATAAAACTGTTGAATTAATTCCATATTGAAACTGGTTTCGGATACTCCAATTTGAAGGTTGTTTTTATAAAAATGGACCACCTCACCAAATCCTTCATCACGAAGACCGCCACCATATAATTCTTTTTGTTGTTGTTCTTCTTTTTCTTCTTCTTTTTCTTCTTCTTCTTCTTTTTCTTGTCCCCTTGTCGTGGACGAGTCGTCTGACGTATCGTAAGAACTATTGCTGTCATGGGATTCTTGCTTTTTATTGCCTTGCGATTCGTTATCCGTATCGTTAGTCGTTTCGCTTGACGTATCGTGTTCCGTATCGTCTGACGTGTCGTTATACGAGTCGTAAATGGCTCTAATTTCCTCCTTATCGATTCGTTCAGCCACTAATTGAATGAGGTTTTTATCCTTCACTTCTTTTAATTCAGAAGTGACACAATCAATGACTGGCTTTCCTCCTCGATTAAAGTTGTATTTTCCCCAGTTTTTAATCGCAACCTCTCTTGTGTCCGGATTGTAGACAATAATATTATGATGATTTACAAATCGATCGACTAAGGCATTAACGGTTTCGATGGAATATCCCATATCAAAAGCCATTTGTTTTTTGGTAATTTGGTAGATTCCAATTTGCGTTGTTTTGGAGTTAGTTAACAAATATAAATAAAACAATTTATCTTCCGGAGTGAATTCCTCTACTACTCGTGGATCATTCCAAAATTCAGTGTGTATCATACGAAATTTAGCCATTTCTTTTCCCTCACTTGTTTATTTTCTGACATATGGTTAAAATAAGGACATAGATTGTTAGTAGGGAGATGCTGCAACATCACCCTACACCTGGTTAAGAGCAGATTACGTTATAGAGGTCTCCATGCATTTACCCAATTCATTGCTTCGTCAAAATCAATCCGCTTGATTTCGCGATAGGTAGGTGCATGGAATGCTCTTTTTAGTTGACTGTACAAATTAGAATACATTTGACTTTTGCTTTCCAATACTCCAGTCCAGCCACTATTCCACAATTTTTCTACTCGTTTTTTCACTGCATGATTTAAAGAAGTTGCTTGTCCATGATTTAAAGTTAATTCATTATCGAAACGTGTTCTTAAATTGGCCACATCTTCTTCTATTCCTTCTAGTTTTTCAGCAGATTCAATAGTTAGTTTCATGGATGCTATTAGTCGATCACGTTCACTTAATGGATGTGGTTGTTCTAATGCCTTCTTCATTTTTTTGAATTCATCTAGGAATTTAATTTTCATTTTCATTGCTTCTGGAGTTACGTATGACATTGCAATAATTGCAAACGCATCCTCTGTTAAATTATATTTGGTGTACCATTGATTGTTCTGCGTGTTTTGATAACGGGTCTGTCCAAAGTTGGTCATACCCCATTCTTCTTCTCCAGCTGCACTTAATTTTTCTAATTGAGTCGCTATATCTCTTAATACGTGATTATGGCTTTTATTGAAAACCTCTGCTACGGTTAAACTATCTGTAACTACTTGATTATCCTGAATGAAAACCAACTCGTTCATGATTGCCTTCGTCTCCTTTTCTTGATGTAATTGGGATAACGGAATAACCGCTACCCATTACGATAAAATATGAATATTACCTGATTCGATTTCTTCTGCTAGATTCTCAGTTAAATAGTTTCTAATTAAAGCTATGGCTTCTAATCTCCACATTCCACCATCCGCTTCAAATAATGCTCCGGTTGGTCCTGAAGGTCCTTTTCTCATTCTGAATACAAAATCAGACTCCGGTTGATCGAGATCCACAAAGGTTCTAAATGGCGCAAGTTCCACTGGATTAGGGACAACTACATCCGCTACCTGTGCAACACCAGTTTTGGCGGTAACCGTTTGAGAGACTCCGTCATCTCCATAATTTTTCACATCTTCATCTTTTACATTACCGACTACTTTCAAAAGAATTTTCCTTGTATCGTTATCTAAGAAAGCGGATTGTAATAGGATATTGAATTCTTCCATATCTAGATACCTTCCATATGGTATGTCTGGTAATAATGCATTTGATTCCACCCATGTAGATCTTTCAGCATCTAAATTTAACGAAGACAATAAGCGGACTTTTGTAGGACTAACAATGTGAATGAGAAATTTTTCTTCTCCATCAAATACAGATTTTGCGTACTTTACAAGTGCCGAAAGGGTGCTTACTTTAATTTCTGCAGGTAGCGGTTCTTTTAACAGGCGAACATCTCCAGTAACATACGTTTGGCCATTCTCCGTAAAGGTTTCTCTATTTCCAAGCCCAACAATGTATTCAATTGCTTCTCTAATCATTATTTAGTTCCTCCCTCTTTTTGTTTGCGGAAATCAATTACTCCGCCTTTATCGTCTTTCACTTGGTTATCCTCTGTATCAAAGAATGTTTGTCCTTTAATACCTGATTTCAATTCAGCTCCTACCGTTTTTCCGCTTTCGTCACGATCGATGATAATAGCGGATCCGATATTCTTGCGTGGAGCCGGTGTAGATTTAACCTGAATACTTACACTTGCCAATTCTCTATCTTCATTGGTTTCTAAAGTAAGATTAATGTTCATTTTTCTTTTTACTTTGTGATCTGTATTTGGATCAGCTATGTTTTCTAAAATCTTTTGTAGCTCATAATTAAATCGCTCCGCTAATGCACCATTAGCGAATTCATTTAAATCAACCATAGATTGAGACATGTTATTCACCTCGATTCTTTATGTAATGGATGCTAGTCGCATCTTAGTAGCCACAAGCGGAACGATAAATAGAAAAGGGGGAATACTATTACTTGCGACCACTAAGACAGGACTACCATTAAGAGCCTGTCCATGTTATAATTTTTGTGGGATACGACTCGCGTTATGTTGCGCGGGTCTTTTTTAAAGTGCATAAACGATGCAAAAGTATAAGAATAAAACCGCTACTATAAACCATCCGCCATACCACAATTTGAGCCACATGTTATACCTCTGCTCCACATTCATGGCAAATGGTAATCACTTCATCTGTTGCACCAACTTCCACCGCTTCGTGTTCACTTGCTGGATGGCAGCATTTATATAATCCTCGTTTCTTAAGTTGGTTTTCTAGATCGAAAACTGCATCCTTTATGAGAGCGATCCGCTGGTTAAGACTATCCACATATTCGTCCTCGAATACTTCGACATCTGATTGCGTTGCGTTTTGTACTGCTTGCATTAAATTACTTAGGTGGAGTACCTCTTTCGTCATTAATACCAATCCCTTCTCATTTGTAATGCATGATCACTTAATTCTTGAGTAGCACCTTCACTTGTGATTTTTTCTAAATTCATTCGACGTAACTCACTGAATAAATTCATTGCATGATCGAAATACTGTCTGGACTTGTCCATTTCGAATTTATCTAAACAATGCAACGATGCTTCAAAATAATTACCAATTTCTTTGCGATATTGGAGAGCCTTCTGCTTGTCCTTCTTTAAAAAATGATCTGTGTAAACCAAATTAAGCACCCCAATCTTGTTTATTCATTTCTGCAATTTGTGAAGCCTTCATTCCGCACCAAACGCTAAAAATAATGCCTGCTATTGCTACAGTTACAAAACTAACTACAATCCACATCATGCTTGTCACCCCCAAGTCCCATTAGCAAAGTATTTAAACCATTCACCGTTTTTAAAATAGACTTCCAAGCATTGCTCCTGGACATTTCCCTTTACTTTCTTGATATTGCCTAAAGCATATTGTTTTCTTTCTTCCTCCCCCATTGCGTTCATGTGCTTGTGATATACATTTAATAAAATGCGGTGCTCATCATCAGTTAGATGAGTTGCAACTTCTAATTTGTTTGGCATTTGTTCACACCCCTTTTTTATTTAATGCCCAACCATTCATCTATCGCATCTAAATTAAAAATCAATATCCTTGGAGATGGTCTTAGGTGAGGTATTTTACCTTGTCTAAGTAAAGAAAAAATCGTTGATTCGCTTATAGGTGTCCCAATAGATTCAAGATATTCAGACAGGGCTTTTGCCCCTCTTACGTTTCTCATCTCATTCCCACCTTTTAAGTAGTATTCTTATCATAAGTGTCCCCAAAGGACACTTTTTCAGTAAAAAAAATATTCACAGGGACATCATACAACTTTGATAACTTATAGATTTCATCAGCATAAAAACGAACCTTTCCATTTTCTTTTCTTCTGTATTGAGTTAGTGAAATTCCTAAGTGTTTGGCTACTTCTTCTTGATTTAAACAGTTTGATACTCTTAGCCCTTTTGGAGTTATTTTAACGTCCATGTTGCTTCACCTCTCTTTGTGTCTTTATAGGACACCTATAATATACACCCCTTATTGGAATAAGTCAATACTATAAAGATACTTTTATTATTAATACTGTTGAAAAAGTGTCTTATAAGGTATATAATGAATTAGCAGTCAGGAGGTGAATGCTTAATATGGATAACTTTTATAAGGAACTAGGTAAGAGAATTAATTATTATAGAAAGGCTTCTGGTGAAACATTAGAGCAACTAGGCAAAAAAATTGGAGTTGGGAAATCCACAATTAGAAAGTATGAAAAGGGAATGATAAAAGTTTCCCATGATAGATTAGAACAAATAGCAAAAGCGTTGGACGTAGATGTTTCATTATTGTATGGGGAAGAAATTTCAAATGATGTTGTGGATGTTCCACTATACGGTAGTATTTCTTGCGGTGATGGGGCTGTAATTTTTGAAGAAAAGGAGGGTTATGTTACATCTCCTAAAGATTGGGTAGATAAAGGATTGTATTTCTATCTAACTGCACAAGGAGATAGTATGATTGGAGCAAAGATACATGAAGGTGACCTTTTGCTTATTCAAAGAACTGAAGAAGTTGAAAACGGTGAAATCGCTGCAGTAGTTGTGGAAAATGAATGTGTATTAAAAAGAGTATATAGAGACAATGGGTCCTTCACTTTAGTAAGTGAGAACCCTAATTATAAACCAATTCATTTTAATCCTAGCACAGATAAGAACATTCGTATCATAGGAAAACTTAAAAAAGCTATTACACAATTTTAAATTACTTAGCGCTAAATAATTTAATAGGCAGGTTGATCCCCTGCCTCTTTTTAAAAAGAGGGGTGAAAAAAATGGCAAGTTATGAAGATTTAGGTTTTGGAAAGTTTAAAATCTATGTAGAACTTGGGTATGATGAGCGTGGTAATCGGAAAAGAAGAACAAAAACGATAACTGCAACTAGCGAACGTGATCTCAATAAAAAGATTCGTGACTTTGAAATTAAATGTTTTAATGAAAAGGACGAACCTATCGATAATATTAAATTTTCCAGTTTTGTTGATAGATGGATAAAAAATCATGTAGAACCAAATTTAACGTTGACCAGTAAAGAAGCATATGAGTATTTATTAAATGATTGTGGTGTTCTAGAACACTTTGAGAAGATGAAAATGAAAGATATCAAGAAATATCATATAGTAGAATATTTAGCAAATGAACAGACTGAAGGAAAACCACTTATCCCTAACAAATATCTATTGCTTAAAAGTATTTTTGCTAGAGCTTTTGAATGGGATGTTATCAAAATTAATCCCACATCTGGAATAAAGGAACCGAAACGAGAAAAGAGGACAGTAGACTATTACAATGAAAGTGAATTAAATCACTTATTTAAGGTACTAGAGAATTGTTATCCTAAACACCGTATTATGATAAAATTAGCTGCTATTGGTGGATTAAGACGAGGAGAAATATTAGGCATAAGAGAAGAATCGATTGATTATGAAAACAATTCGATCTATATTGACAAACAATTACGGTATGATAAAAACAAAAAACAATTTTACCTCGCACCGGTTAAAAATAAAAAACCTCGTACAGTTTATTTCCCAAAAGAGTTTATGGATGAATTGGAAAAATACCATCTTCAATTCAAAGCTAGGAGAATGCAAATGGGTAATCTATGGAAGGGGATATATGATGATGATGGTGATATGATTAACTTATTACTAGTTAGAGATGACGGGTATCCTACCCATTTGAACACAATGAGAAACGAATGGGATAAGATAAAAAAGCGATATAATTTAAAACACATTACATTCCATCAATTAAGGCATTCCTGTGCGTCCTTGATGGTTAAGAAGGGCATTAACTTTAAAGTAATACAAGAACGTTTAGGACATGCAAATATAGGAATTACGCTTGATCTCTATTCCCATTTAGAAGAAGATCAACATAAAGAAAGTGTTAATGTATTCGAACAGTTATTTTAGATGTTGGTCACTTTTTCGTCACTTTCACTCTTTAACCCCTCAAAAACATTGATCTGTCAATACGCATGAAGCAAGGGTGAACAATCGAGGCATTGAGGCTTCCAATGAAGATAGTTTGTCGGTGGATGACTTGGTTTTTTGTGTTAAGGAAAATGGCGACAAAATGCTCTTGTTTAAGTGCACACATTTCCTCCATCAGAAAATTCGCCCCATCCTCGGGGCTTCTGATAACATAACGATCTTTTTCTTGAAAATGTTGGATTCGTTTTCCTAACTCCACTGCAGCTAGTAAAACAACCCCCTTTGCTTGACCAATACCTTTTACCTTTATTAATTCCTCTATGGTGACTTCTCTTAGCATTCCAATCCCCTCAAAATGTTTAAGTACTCGTTCTGCTAACTGATAGACATTCTCCTTTCTAGTGCCAGTACCAAATAAGATCGCCATTAGTTCTTGATTAGACAAGTTTCCTGGGCCATATTCGATTAACCGTTCTCTTGGACGATCTTGCTTTGGCACTTCTTTCATTTTAACAATTCCACTTTCCATCATAGCCCTCCCCTCAAACAGCCAATAATTGCTGTTTGTCTTTGTATTTTACCGATCTATGGAGGCTAATACAAACTGCTCAAATCTACTTTTCTAAAAAGGAATACCAACAACAAATGATTATTTCCCCTTACATTTCATATTATTTGGATAGGTTCACATACTGATACCAAATTTTTAATAAATCAACCATTTCCGCCTTCGCTGTGTATGCCTTTACTTTATCAATTAATGGAGCTAATGCTTGGGATAATTCCTCTGGGCTTTTCGCTAACCATTGCTCTAATTGTGTTACATTAGTAGGATTAGTTATTAACTCTTTTAAAATGGTGTCAAATTCTTTCATCCATTCCGCTTCAGCTGTATCCACTGATAATTGAACAGGCTCTGTTGTCCACTCCTTACCAGCATAAACTTCCCAATTCTCTAAATGATCCTCTTCAGCAAATTGCTTAGAACCATCTGTTGTTGCATGAACCCCGACAAATACATGGTAGTTATCATCTCTCTGCCAAATCATGGAGGGGATGCTAGCGTTGTTCAATTGATCCAATAATTCCTTTGCCGTAGTTTCAGAGCTGAATACTCCTGCTTGAACAACATAGCCAGTAATTGGAACACCTTCGAATGTACTAGTAGTCGTATTGGCTTCAGTGGCATTTTTCGTTTGCTCCTTTGTCGTACTTACGGCTTGCTCTGTTTGATCAAAAGCCATTTCTTCTGGATCAATATCTACAAATATTTTGAGCATGATAAAGCCAAGAAATGTACCAATTAGAACAGCTGTTAACGAAGAATATATAAATGAACGATATTTTTTCCAGAATCCGTTTTGTCTTTTCTTCATGCTTGAATAATGTGGAGGACTACTTACATGTTCATTATAGTATGGCTTGTCTTCGTCTAAGAGCTTACTCTCCGCCTCCAGCTTACGTTCTATTTTTTTCTTAGGCTGGTTTATTTGAATAGATATGCCTTTATTTTCTCTCATTCAAATCCCTCGTTTCCGTGCTTTTCTATCACCCTACCATAATATTAGTAAGATGTAAGACGAGTTTTGTCAGAAGAAAAATAAAACTTTCCCGAAAAAAAGACAGAATGACAGAATTTCTTCGCCCTTCCTTCGATCCAATCCATGCTATCGCGTCCAACCAACAAATTACGATGTCAGCAGATGCTGAAACAGTTCATAATATGGAAGTAGATTTTTAATAGTATAGAGAGAAATACCAATCCAATAAAGTACTTCCATAAAAAAAGACTGTCCCTCCTGCTAGAATAATCGAAGGACCAAATGGGATTAGGGGTGATTCCCCTTTGTGTAGCAACTTCTGAAGTAAAAAAAAGACAAGCCCATATATGGTGGCCACAAAAAGTGTTAAAAACACGTGAGGGAAACCAACTAAGTATCCTATTACGGAAAATAATTTCATATCTCCTGCCCCCATTCCACCTTTACTAAGCAGAATAATGATAGCAATCAATCCAAATCCAGCAATTCCTCCTAATACAGAGAGCCACCATGGATTAGTTGGAACAATGATTCGGTAAATGATAAATAGTGGGAGAAAAAAGAGAAGAACTTGGTTTGGAATAATCATATAGGTATGATCAGAAACGAAAACAATTGCTAGCATACTAACAAGCAAAAGACCTATACCTATTTCTAATGGAGAGTTAATAAAAAGACAACAGAAGGCAAATCCTACAGCGGTAAATAATTCTATGATGGGATATAAAGGAGAAATAGCTTTGCCACAATGCTTACATTTTCCCTTTTGATAGAAAAAAGATAACAGAGGCACGAGTTCCTTCCAGGAAAGAATATTATGACAGGAAGGGCATGCAGATCTTGAAGAGGAAAACATTTTTCCATGAGGGACTCGCAAGCCAACAACATTATAAAAAGAACCAAATACTAAACCAGTGATAAAAAAGAAAAATACGACATTGTGCTCCAACTAGGAAGACCCCCCTTCTTCAATTATCGTTTCTACACCAGGTGTTCCGTTCGGATCATAATAGAATCTCCCATTATCGAAGATTAGACTTCCTGGAGGGACTTTGTCTAAAGACAAATAGTGATAATGGATTAATTCCTTTGGGGTAACCTCGGTAGCATTCTTTTCACCGTCAAACACCCAAACAGCCTCTTTTGACTCTTCTGGGTTAGCTTTTGCATAAATATAAGCAAGCCTTGCTGCATTTTCCATTAATTTTACATTAGCATCCTTTTCTTGCTCTTGATGCATTACATTACTCAGAATAGGAAAGGAAAGGAAGGTAAGCATACTGATGATTGTTAGAATGGCTAACCATTCCATCAGCCCAAATCTGAGTTGCTTTGGTAATAATTTCATTAGCTAAAATCGCTCCCTTTTCCGAGTTGCCGTTAGTATTAAATACCTAATAAAATATGATAAAAAGTCCGGTTTTATAATCTTATTTTACTAAATAATCATTACTTGTCAAACGTTGCCGAAAAGGGAACATTATTGTTTAATAATTCGTTTCATCTGTTCCACAAAATGCAATGAGCCTGTTATCAATAGCAGGTCCCCTTTTTGTATAGTGTTTTTGACCACTTCATACGCTTTCTTTGCATTAGGTATGTAATCCCATTCCGCGTATAGATCCTTGCTTTTTAAGGCACGTGAATGCTCAAAGGAAGTAACAACAAGCCTTGTCGCCATTTCGTCTAAATATTTAAGCATTTCATTTACCTCCTTATCCCTGAAAGCACTAAATAAGAGATAAACCTTTTTATTGGGATAAAGCACTTCTATTGTTCTTCTTAATGCCTTTATACTAGCCATATTATGTGCTCCATCTACAATAGTTATTGGGTTTTTCGCAACAACTTCCATTCGATTTGAAATCCTGGCATGCTTCATCCCGTTTCGAACGGACTCTTCATTGATAGTCCAGCCTTGCTCTTTTAAACACTCTATTGCCATCATGGCATTTGCTGCATTCTCCATCTGATGAATGCCCTGCATAGTGATTTCTATCAACCATTTTATTTGTTTATATTGAAACAAAAAAGACTGATGTTCCCAATCTGAGTGACTATCATGGATATTAAAATCTGCCCCAAGAATATACATTGGCGCTCTCTCTTGTTTTGCTTTATCTATCACAACCTGATGTGCCTCTTCTGGTAATCTGCCTAAGATAACTGGTGTATTCTTCTTAATGATGCCAGCCTTGTGAGAAGCAATGGAAGCTAGAGTATTCCCCAAAAAAGCGGTATGATCAAAAGAGATCGAAGTAATGATTGTAAGGATGGGAATAACCCGATTTGTAATATCCTCTTTCCCACCCATACCTGTCTCTATTAGGGCGATGTCCACCCTATTAATGAAAAACAATAAGCAGATTACCATTAAAATCTCGTATTCTGTTGGAGCCATATCTTTTTGATCCATTTCTTCTATCGTAGGGACTAATTGATTAAGAAGCTCAAGAAAAACTTTCTCACTTATTGGCTTGTGGTTCCACAATATATGATCTCTTACGGTTGGAAAACCTGGTGATACGAATGAGCCCACACGATAACCATTCGCTATTAATACTTCTTGAATAAAGGTTAAGGTAGAACCTTTTCCATTTGTACCTGCTAGATGTATAGTCTTTATTTTTCTCTCAGGATGATCGGTTTTTGCTAATAAATAATCCAGTCTTTCCAGCCCTGGTTTAATACCAAGTGTCCTACGAGATTCTAAGTATTCGTTCACTTCATGAAAAGATAATAACATTGTATTCACACTTTCCTTGTTTCATTTTTTTAGTATACCTTGTATTATAACTATTAGAAGATATAGCGGGGAGTGATGAAAGATGGAAGGATGGGTCATTTATAATGGGCACATGGCGAGTCATGCTTTTTTACAATTTCCAAAGGCCATTCAACAAGCTGCAGCCCAATACGATATATCAATTGAACTAGTAGCAAATGATGCAGTGGTTAATTCTGTCGATGCAAATGGGCATGACATTCACGCATTGAATGGTTTATCAAAGCCAAGCTTTGTTATTTTCCATGATAAAGATATTGCGCTAGCACGTCAATTAGAGTATGCTGGAATACCTGTATATAATAACGCCAACTGTATCGAAATATGTGATAACAAAGTTATTATGTACCAAAAGCTCGCAGAACATCATGTTACGATACCAAAAACGTTAATCGCCCCAAAAGTATTCACTGGTGCAAAGCTACTCCACTTCGAGCATTATTTACAAATTGCTTCATCGCTGAACTATCCCTTTGTTGTAAAAGAAGGGTTTGGTTCTTTTGGTGAGCAAGTCTATCTTGTTCACCATGAAAAAGAGTATATGGATATTGTAAAAAAAATATATGACAAGCCTTTTGTAATGCAGGAATATATCGAATCAAGTTACGGGAAGGATATCCGGGTATTTATCGTTGGCGGAAGGTTTGTTGCTGCATTAAAGCGAACCTCTCAGGAGGATTTCCGTGCAAATGTATACCAGGGAAGCCGAATCGAGGCATATAGCCCATCAGAAGAAGAAATCCAGTTAGCCATCAATGCCGTTCACGCTGTTGGGGCCGATTTTGCGGGTGTTGATTTATTATTTGGTAAAGGGGATCGTCCAATTGTCTGTGAGGTCAATACGAATGCACATGTTGCTAATATTTTAACCTATACAGGTATCAATGTCGCAGAAAAAATTTTACAAAAGGTTATTTTACCAGCACTATAAAGTCAGAAAACTTGCTTTAAATCAAAGAAGACTACTTTTAATGTGACGAATTTCATTGTTAGAGACAAAAAGCATGGAGTTCCAAACTCCATGCTTCTCTAATACCTTAGCCTTTTAATTCATTCATTCGTGATTTGACTTTTTCTCTTTTCTCCATATAATCTTGTTGCTTTGCCTTTTCTGCTTCTACAACATGTTCTGGTGCCTTTTTGACAAATCCTTCGTTGGAAAGCTTCTTATCGACACGCTCTACTTCCTTATCAAGCTTTTCCAACTCTGCTTGCAAGCGAGCTAATTCCTTATCAATATCGATCAGCCCTTCTAATGGTAAGAAAATCTCCGCACCTGTTACGACAGCAGACATTCCTTTTTCAGGCACTTCCACCGTAGTGTCAATCACAAGCTCACTAGGGTTACAGAAACGATCAAGATACACACGATTCTCTTCCATATTTGCTTTTCCTTCTGGATCATTTGCTTGAATATAAATCGGAATCTCTTTGGATAAAGGTGTATCAACCTCTGCACGAATATTACGTACAGATCGAATTATCGCTACAAGCTGTTGCATGATGTCAGATGCCTCATGGTTAGAAAGCTCCTGTTGAGCTACTGGCCATGATGCACGAACAATAGACTCTCCTTCGTGAGGTAATTGTTGCCAAATTTCTTCTGTGACAAATGGCATAAATGGATGAAGCATTCTCATGGTTTGGTCTAAAACATGGGCCAAAATAGATCGCGTCGTTAATTTTGCCGCTTCATCATCCCCGTATAATGGTAGTTTAGCCATTTCAATATACCAATCACAGAAGTCATCCCAAATGAAATTATATAAGTAACGACCTGCTTCTCCAAAGTCATATTTGTCAACATGACGAGTAACTTGCTCTATCGTTTCATTTAGGCGTGTGAGAATCCATTGATCCGCAACAGACTTTTTCCCTGTTAAGTCAATTTCCTCAAATTTTAATCCATTCATATTCATTAAAGCAAACCGTGATGCGTTCCAAATTTTATTGACAAAGTTCCAAGTAGATTCTACCTTTTCCCATTGGAAGCGCAAATCCTGCCCAGGACTTGAACCAGTGGAAAGGAAATATCGGAGTGAATCAGCACCATACTTCTCGATCACTTCCATTGGATCGACTCCATTTCCTAATGACTTACTCATTTTTCTTCCTTCCGCATCCCTTACAAGACCGTGAATGAGTACATCCTTAAAAGGACGTTCATTGGTAAATTCCTTCGATTGAAAAATCATACGAGCTACCCAGAAAAATATGATATCATACCCTGTTACTAGAGCATTAGTTGGAAAGAAATGCTTGAAATCCTCATCCTCTGTATCTGGCCAATTTAATGTAGAGAAAGGCCATAATGCAGATGAGAACCAAGTATCTAACACATCTGTGTCTTGTTCCCAATTCTCGATATCTTCAGGTGCTTTTTTCCCTACGTAGACCTCTCCAGTCTCCTTATGATACCAAGCAGGAATCCGGTGGCCCCACCATAATTGTCGAGAAATACACCAATCACGAATATTTTCCATCCATCTTAAATAGGTTTTTTCAAAACGAGCTGGGACAAAGTGGACTTTTTCATCACTGTTCTTTTGTAATTCTAGTGCTGCATCTGCTAATGGCTGCATATTCACAAACCATTGTGTTGAAAGGTAAGGTTCCACAACGGCACCACTTCGTTCAGAATGCCCAACTGAATGCATATGTTCTTCTATTTCAAATAATACCCCCTGCTCCTGAAGGTCATTAACAATCTGCTTCCGGCATTCAAAGCGATCCATTCCTTGATATTTACCAGCATTTTCGTTCATCGTCCCATTTTCATTCATAACCAAAATACGTGCAAGATTATGACGATTTCCGATCTCAAAATCATTCGGATCATGGGCGGGCGTGATTTTTACAGCACCGGAACCAAATTCCCTATCCACATAATCATCTGCAACGATTTCTATTTCGCGTCCAACGATCGGAAGCTTAACTTTTTTACCAATTAAATGCTTGTATCGCTCATCTTCTGGATGAACGGCTACAGCTGTATCTCCAAGCATTGTCTCAGGACGAGTTGTGGCAATTTCAATATGTCCTGAACCATCGGCTAGTGGATATCTCATATGATAGAAATAGCCTTGGACATCTTTATAGATAACTTCAATATCTGAAAGAGCGGTCTTTGTCTGTGGGTCCCAGTTAATGATATACTCTCCACGATAAATTAAATCCTTCTCATACAACTTAACAAACACTTCTTTTACTGCATCTGATAAGCCTTGATCAAGAGTAAATCGTTCACGGGAATAATCAAGTCCTAATCCCAGTTTCGACCACTGCTCTCGGATAAAGCTTGCATATTCTTCCTTCCAATCCCATGCCTTTTCTAAGAACTTCTCACGCCCTAGATCATAGCGACTAACTCCTTCTTCACGAAGCTTCTCCTCTACCTTTGCTTGTGTAGCAATTCCAGCATGGTCCATTCCAGGTAAATATAGAACATCATATCCTTGCATACGCTTTATCCTTGTAATAATATCCTGTAATGTGGTATCCCAAGCATGACCAATGTGTAGTTTTCCTGTAACGTTTGGTGGTGGGATGACAATCGTAAATGGGTCTTTCTTTGGATTTCTTTCAGCCTCAAAGAATTTACCATCCACCCAATATTGATAACGACCTTTTTCTACTGTAGTGGGATCATACTTTGGTGGTAAATTCACTTCCTGTTGATCAGCCATATAATTTCCTCCTTGTTATTTCCAGTTTCTATGATATAGGAATCAAAAAAACCTTTTCATCCTAGTAAAAAGGACGAAAAGGTTTGATTTCCGCGGTACCACCTTTGTTTATAAGCAATAAGCCTATACAACTTCTTAAAGAGATAACGGTTCACCCGGCTTTACCTACTACTCGTTCAGTAGAGCTGCATCAGAGGCTACCTTCTTTCACCTTTTATCGAGAAAATCTTTCAGCCAATGGACTTTCTTCTCTTATACGATAAGCATGAAATACTCTTCCTCATCATCACATTTAACTCCATCAAATAATGGTGTCATATATTATATGTTATTTTATCCAAAAAAGCGTCATTTCGTCAAGGATAATTATCACAGTACATAGGTGAGGGAGTAAAAATATTTTATAATTCAAGCTGTGCCCTTTTGTTAAAAAAGGTTTTAAATCCGAAATATAGGAAGATAATTACGGACAAAGAAACGCTACCTGTAATACCGAGCATTATCGCAATCTGGTATTTGATCGCATCTAACGGGCTTGCCCCAGATAAAATGACCCCTGTCATCATTCCAGGTAAAAAAACAATACCCATCCCAACCATATTGTTTATTGTCGGCAAGATTGCTGAATCAAAGGCATTGTTCACCATTCTTTTGGAAGCTTTACTTGGTGTTGCTCCAAGCATTAAAGCTGCCTCAATTTCTTTTTTTCGTGAACGAAAGCCTTCTAAAAGAGCACTTACGCCTAATGTAATACCCGTCATTGAATTACCTATTAACATTCCAGCAATTGGAATGAAATAACGAGGATCATACCATGGTGAAAATTGTACAACAATAAAATCAAAATATAAAAACGAGAAGAGTGTACCAACAATCATAGCAATCGCAATAATCTTCTTCAGATTTTTTGTAAGAGGCATTTTAGTACGCCTATAAATATTATAAACTGCAAAAATCTCCATTAACATTAGAACCAGAATAGAATAGATCCAGTTCTCATTTTCGAATATAAAAACGAGAACATAGCCCACAAGCACGAGCTGGATTGTCATTCTAAATGTCGCAATAACAATTTCCTTTTCTCGAGGAATCCTACGCCAACGAACAATAACAAGTAATAGAACCATGAAAATATAAGCAGAAATCAATTGCCAAAGAGTGATATCCATCATCTTATTCATGATGAAATCACCTCCTTCTTATTTATATCCTCCATGTAGATGATTTGATCTGCATATTGTTCTGCTACCTCTTTTGAATGGGTAACGAATATAGCGGTTAATTGATCTTGTTGTACACGATGTATCATAAAATCCATTACTTTGTGTTCGGTCCCTTCATCGAGTGCTGAGGTTGGCTCATCCAAAAGGTAGATGACAGCATCCATTAATAAGATTCTCGCAAACGCAACTCTTTGCTTCTCACCACCTGATAATTTATCTGCTTCATCATCCAATGATTTACTTAATTCCAGCTCTTTTAACAAATTGAGCAGCTTCGCATCCTCTACCCTTTCACGCTCAGAAAAATCCAGTCCAATCAATAAATTATCTCGAACCGTCCCCTCAAACATAATAGGATCTTGTCCCAACATCACCACTTTTCTTCTAAGCTCTATTGGGTTATATTCTAGTATCGATTGGTTCTGAAACAAGATCTCCCCATGATCATGGGTCAATAATCCATTTAACATTTTTAATAAAGTAGACTTTCCACTACCACTCTCCCCAAATAGACAGATTACTTTACGATCAGGAATTTCTAGCTTATCAATATGTAAAATATCTCGGAATACTACGTTATTAAGCATAAACAATGGACACACCTCCTTTAAACATTTAGTATGCTGCAATGGTGCAAAAAAATGTAAGGGAGTAGATGTCTACGTTAAACACCTACTCCCGCAAATTTATACTAACGAAAATCTCTTTTATCCTCTAATTTTCTGGAAACAAGAACATAAAAAATCGTTGCAATAATAGTTAGCAATGTATAGAATAAAGTGTTTTTCATCACTTCTACCTCCTTACTAAAATGGTCGGAACTTTCCTTTTTTCAATACTAATCCAGGACCTCCAAGTAAAAATAAATAGCGGTCATCTATCACATGCTTCATTACTTTCGCTTGTAATCCATAAAGTTTATGACCATCGAATACTGTACCCATCGCTTCTGATCCACCAAGTGAAGCAACCGTTCCCTTATCATCAAAGGTGAATTCTCGTAATGTACCACCTTGAATCATTGTTTTAATATTATGAGCACAAACATCTGCTTCTTGAATCGCAATTTGAGCAGTTGGTGGATACGGACGACCGGTATCCTTGTTCATCACCCATGCGCAATCTCCAAGAATAAAGACATCATCATGTCCCGGTGCTCTTAACATCGTATCCACATTGACTTTTCCTTTTGTTAACTCAAAGCCTGATTCCCCGACAATGCGATTTGCCTGTACTCCACCAGTCCATACAAAGGTTCCGGCTTTGATTTCTTCCATATCGTCTCCAACAATGACCGCATCTTTTTTTACTTCCTTAATCATGGTTCCTAGCCTAAATTGGACTCCTCTAGCTTTAAGGGAGCGTTGTGCATATTCTAACAATTCTTCATCAAAATTTGGCAATATAGTAGGAGTTGCTTCAATATTAATGATTTTCACTTTTTTACGGGGAATATCATATTTCTTGCATAGTACCGGAATACGTTCGGCTAATTCCCCGACAAATTCTATTCCAGTAAAGCCGGCTCCGCCAACGATGATGGTTAATATATCATCACTAGGGTTATCTTCTGTTTTATATCTAGAAAATTGATATTCAATATGATCACGGATCATACGGCTTGTATCCACAGACTGTATAGAAAAAGCATGCTCATCCATTCCAGGAATGCCAAATGTCGCTTTTTCAAATCCTAATCCAATCACTAAGTAATCATAATCAAGTTCGCCATTTTGCAATAGAACCTTTTTTTCATCCGCTTTTATCCGTTCAACCGTATCTTGGACAAGATGAACTCGTTTCGTGTTAATCACATCAGAAATCATAATACGTGAACGATTGACATCTATTGTTCCTGCTGCCACTTCATGTAACCAGGTTGTTTGATAATGATAGTTGTGCTTGTTTACAAGAGTGATCTGTGCCTCATGTGGAGCTAGTTGTTGGATCAATCTTTTCGTTGTCATCATACCTGCATAGCCTGCACCTAATACCACAATATGTGGTGTCGTTGTCGACATAAAATTCATCCCTTCTCCAATAAATTAAATGATAACAAATATAGATTGTGTTACTAATTCAATTTATATGTATCATTTACCAATTATCTAAACTTAGTATAACAAATGGAAAAAATAACGTCTAATTATGTCCAAGGTTTCATTACTTGATCGATATTAGAAAAACTCGCATTCGCATGTCCCTTTAGCGGATGCGTTAAACTTTTCTTATACTTTAGTCTTCAAAATTCTCGCTTTGTCGCATTTCTTCCTGCAAAAATTTTATAATTTCCAAATGTAAAAAAGAGACTATTTGAGCCGTAGCCCAGAATAGTCTATGAGTAAAGTGTCCGTATTTCTGATCAATTAAATCATATCACCATCATGAATCATGCACATTTTTCTTTTTTTCTCTATCAATAAATGCCTTTATTTCGGTTATCGTATATCCTTGCTCTTTTGCTTTTAACAATAAGTAAACCCACTCGTAATCCATGTTTAATCCCTTGCTATTCAATTCTAATTCCTCCTAAAATACAAATCTGTATTCCAGGCAGCACAGCCATCCGTTTGCAGTTGTGCTTTAGGATCTGTAACTTTGCGTCCCTACCTTACGATAGGTTTGCCTTTTTCTGAGATAATTAATAGTAAATAGTACTTCTACTACAAAATGATAATTTCTAATAAAGTGAGAATTCACTAGCATCCAAACTATCGAGTAGGCCTGATTTAACCAAAAGTCTCTCCTCGATTTTCTTTATGTCTCAGCTTAAAGATAATAGTATCTAAAGTAGACTAAGGACATTCGGAACAATTGGATACTTTGTTCTCCACTCTCTTTATACCAGCACTAACCCATCAGTGAAGGTTGAAAAAACACGAATGGAACTCTCACTTTATTGACCTATATACTATTTGCTTCTCATGTGTAACATAATCATGATAACGGACACGATGATGTCTCCAATATTGGTTTTCTATTTATATTCATTACCAATATTAAAATTGTACACCCCTAGCTATTCAACAATCTCTTTTGCCTAAGTAGAGGAACTATCTTATATATATTCTATAAAAATTGGCAAAATCCTGCAAAAAAAACTGTTTTTTGAAAGAATTTATTTGCTATTTTACGTTCGTTGCTAGCCAAATCAGCTTCGACTAATTAGAATAGCACAAAGAATCGTGATAAAAGTTGCTAATTCCCTCACTTTTATTGGAATCCGTGCATATAATGATAAGACTAATCTAGTGAGGTGAGAATATGGGACGATATTATCGATATAAGTTACCTCCATGGGCACGAGAATGTATCATTGTTTGTCAGCGTTGCATTGTTCCGATTGTAATTTTCCAAGGTATTCGTACAATATTTATCCCCACGACATTCGATGTACTCCTTCTAGGTATTTTACTTTGTATTTTAATTGCCTTCCATTTGGAATGGATCTAATCCATCTCCACCTGCTGGATCGTCGAAAATAGGTCTTCTGAAAGCTGAATCGAGAACAAGAGCTTACGATATTCCTTCTCAAATCGAATCGATTCATATATAACTGTTTGTTTATTCGGGGTGTTGTGAGCTTTTAAGCAATGCATATATTTTTCCATAGATAATAATTGTAATGCTAGTTGACTTTTTTCCAGATCGCCAAATGGAATATATTGAAAATAAATGCGAAGTCCTTCCTTTAATTTGTTTATCTGACAATCATGGTATTGAAAGTTAAATAATAAAAAACTGATAAGATCATGTACAGGTGAAGCCATCTGAGCATGCTCCCAGTTCAAGAAATATGTTTGATTGTTTGTCATGATATAGTGGGTAGGGTCTAGGTTCCCATGACATAACACAATACTGGTCTTATCCGATTTTTCTAGAGCATCAAGATATACTTGCTGCCATTTCTCCGTTTCTTCTAATACCCATTCCATATCCCGATAATACATGCAAGCTTGTAATTCAACTGGTGACATAAAACGTTTTGCTTCAAATAAACGAATATATTGTAGTAGCTCATCACTATTTCGTTTCATTTCACTATGGAAATATGCTTGGTACTCTGCTTGATTTTGTTTTTGCTGATCTAATTCAATCAACTGCAATGTACTAGCATGTAATTTTCCCAATGCATGAAAAAAGGATGTCCACTCATCTGTTGGTCGCTCATGTGGAAATGATTCTACCCAAGGCATCAGATAAAAAATGGATTGTTGATTTGTAACAAAAGGATCTCCTGCTACAGTGAAAAAAACAGGAAGAAACCCAAGCACCTTTCGTTGATCGAGAAAATGATGTACCGCCTGCCAGTGACCAAGCTGTTGATCAGATAAAGAAGTATGTTTTAATGCGTAAATCCGATAATTTGTATGAATTTTAAAAACACGATCTGTCACTTTTTCCACTTTAGTTGGTATTATTTGATATGCATCAAGAACGGGTTGAAGATCTATCACTTACATACACTCCTCATCATTAATAAATGTTAGGAAAACGAAAGTATCTGCCTCGTCCCATAGTGGGAGCCGAAGTTTTACAAATATCTTTAATAAAATATTATTCTTATAGTAAAAAAATCCCTTGCTTCAAAATGACCAAGGGATTTTTATCGTTATTCATCTGAAGTAATTGGAATATAAATGAGTTGTCCGGAGGTAACATCTTCATCTTCTAAATGATTCGTTCGCATGATCTGTCGTGGAGAGACATCATATCGCTCGGCAATAGTATGCATTTGGTCCTCTGGCTGTACAATATATAATTTCAATTTTGAATAGCTAGTAGCTTCCTCTTCTTCCGAGAAAATATTTAACAGATAAGAAGTATCATCCACGCCTTCTGATCTACCTTGAACATGTATCTTCTCTTCTTCTCTTTCGTCGTCCTCTAATGATTGTTCATCTTCCACTTCATATTCATCAACTACCTCTTCTTGCTCCACTTCTTCACGATGACTTTCTTCCCAAACATTTTCCTCATGAACTTCTTCACGTTCCATCACAGGTTCCTCACTCTCAGAAGTTGTTTCACTGCTCTCTGTCAATGGAATGACATTGTCTTCTTCCTGTTGAAGGTTTGCTTCTTGATTAACGGTGAACTGAAATTGCTCCTCTTCACGTAATGAATGGTCCGACTCCGCTTCAGCGTCATATCTAACTAACTCTTCCTCTGGGTCCCTTTCAACAATCACAGCTTCTTCTGTTAAACCATGAATCGCCAGAACAGCTTCCACATTTATCGATCCTGGTGAATTCAACACATAATCAAAATGGTCTACCTCCACTGCAACATCCTCCATGGAAGCAATTCTTTCCATTGGAATCGTTATATCCATTATAAATTTGTGAAAAAATTCGCAAGTCTCATCTGAAATTGGCTCCACCCGTTCTACCTTGTTACCTTGATATTCTAGTTCCTCCGCTCTAACCTCTTGTTGATCTGTCTGAATGTATTCACCTTTTAGTTCCATCACTCCACGAACAGACAAGCTTTCCCCTAATTCCTGAATAGAGATAACAGGCTCTAGCCCAATACCTAACATTTCCTTCATTAAAGGTTGATCTTGAAATGAGATTTTCTCATTAATATTGAATGTAAATACCTCACCCAACTCGGTTCCCCCTTCCATATACGATTAGCGAACTAGCTATCTCTCTTAAAATATATGAAGAAGGAATCGAGATTATGAAGAAGTTGATTGATCTTTTATATCTTGAATTTCCCTAAACGTCCATCCAAGTAAAGATAACCATGAAAAAGAGTTGTTCTAAAGTAAGTGGCCCTCCCTCGATAAGGCACCTTTTTTAAAACAACTCTTCATATAATCGTTATAATTTAGAAAATGCTTTTTCAGCAGCTTGAATAGTTTTTTCTATGTCTTCATCGGTATGTGCAGTGGAAAGGAACAAACCTTCGAATTGGGAAGGTGGTAGGAAGATTCCCTCTTCTGCCATTGTACGATAATAGCTTGCAAATTGATCGAGATCTGAACGAGAAGAAGTAGCATAATCAACAACTTGTTGATCAGCAAAAAACACGCCTACCATAGATCCAGCTCGATTAATTTGAAGATTAAGCTTATATTTCTCCGCAGCTTCCTTGTAACCTGTCACAAGCCGGTCGACCTTCTGATTAATTGCTTTATAGGCATCCTTATCCAATGCCTTTAATGTTTCGAGGCCAGCTGTCATAGCAAGTGGGTTCCCTGAAAGAGTACCTGCCTGATAAATATCTCCAACAGGTGCAACGGACTCCATTATGTCACGCTTTCCACCATATGCACCTACCGGTAGCCCTCCACCAATAACCTTTCCTAAACAGGTTAAATCAGGTGTCACACCAAAGTATCCCTGTGCACAATGAAATCCGACACGAAATCCTGTCATGACCTCATCAAAAATTAATAGACTGCCATTTTCTGTTGTTATTTTTCTCAATTCTTGAAGGAAATCGCCTTTCGGTGGAACGACTCCCATATTACCCGACACTGGCTCTACAATCACTGCCGCTATGTCCTTTCCAAATTCATTGAAGGCATATTTCAGACTTTCTATATCATTATAAGGGACTGTAATGGTATGTTTGGCAACACTTTCAGGCACTCCTGGACTATCTGGTAAGCCTAAGGTTGCCACACCAGAACCTGCTTTTATTAATAAAGAATCTCCATGGCCATGGTAATTACCTTCAAATTTCAAAATAATATTACGCCCTGTATAGCCTCGTGCTAATCGTAATGCACTCATGGTAGCTTCTGTTCCAGAATTAACCATTCGAACCATCTCGATAGATGGAACGCGATCAATTACTAACTGAGCTAATTCATTTTCTAACAGTGTTGGAGCACCGAAGCTAGTTCCTTTCTCTGCTACCTCCTTTAATTTTTGAACAACACCTTCATGAGCATGTCCTAGTATTAATGGACCCCAGCTTAGAACATAATCAATATATTCATTTCCATCAATGTCATAAATTTTGGAACCTTTACCGTGATCCATAAAAATCGGATTCATTCCCACTGATTTAAAAGCTCTAACAGGAGAATTTACACCACCAGGCATTAAATCTACTGCTTCTTTGTAAGCATCTACTGATTTTTGATTTTGTAGCATAATGAGGATCCCCTTTCATCTCTATTAGGATTTTTCTTGTAACCATGCTGCAACATCTTTTGCAAAATACGTAATGATAATATCTGCCCCTGCTCTTTTCATACTTGTTAATTTTTCTATGACAACCGCTTTTTCATCTATCCAGCCATTTAAACTAGCAGCCTTAATCATAGAATACTCTCCACTAACATTATAAGCCACGACAGGAACGGGATGGGCATTTCTCATTTCCCGAATAATATCCATATAGGACAAAGCCGGTTTTACGATAATAAAATCCGCTCCTTCTTCTATATCTGATTGTGCTTCACGCATCGCCTCAAGACGATTGGCAGGATCCATCTGATAGGTTTTTCGGTCGCCAAATTGTGGAGTACTATCTGCTGCATCACGAAATGGGCCATAGAATGCGGAGGCATATTTCACAGCATACGACATAATAGGTATCTCACAGAAACCTGCCTCATCTAAGCCTTTTCGTATCTCTGTTACAAAACCGTCCATCATGTTAGATGGTGCAATAATGTCCGCTCCTGCTTCTGCCTGAGTTACGGCTGTTTTTACATGTAACGGCAATGACTTATCGTTATCTACATCATGATCATGAATGACACCACAATGACCGTGAGAAGTATATTCACATAAACAGGTGTCTGCTATCACTAATAATTTATCTGTTTTTTGTTTAATTTGGCGAATGGCTTTCTGCACGATACCATGTGGATCATAAGCTCCAGAGCCAACTTCATCCTTCTCCTTTGGAATTCCAAATAAGAGAACAGCTGGTATGCCAAGCGTAAGAAGTTCATCTATTTCTTCATCTAAATAATCTAACGAAATTTGAAATACACCAGGCATCGAGCTTACTTCACTCTTTATTGTTTCACCTTCTACGATAAACAAGGGATATACTAGATCAGATGTATTTAACTTCGTTTCTCTTACTAATGATCTTAACGTAGCAGATTTACGCAATCTTCTATGGCGGTCAAATTCGTTCATAGTCATTCTTTTTTCGTCCTTTCGTTTTGGAGGTAAGCAACTAATTGCTCTACCATCGCCTCAATCGTATATTTCTGTGGATAAATAACATGTTGGAATCCTTGTTTCTTTAGCTCTGTTGCTGTTGTAAGTCCAATGGCAACAGCAAGTGTTTCCTTTTTCGTCTTTTCTAAGTAATATGCATCAGCAAATTCGGTAAAAGTCTTTACAGTTGAGGGACTCGTAAATAAACATGCATCCATTTCCTGCTTTAAAGCATACCTTAACTTTTTTCTTCCCGCATCATTTTTCATTGTACGATAAATAGCCACCTGTTGAAAGGAAACGTGATTTTTTTGTAGTAAATCCGGGATTTCATCTCTCGCACTTTCTCCACCGATCAATGCTATCTTTTGTTCTTTTCCGAATTTATTAATAAATTCTGGAACCATCACCGCACCACTATAAATGGATGGTTGAAAATGAACAGTATATCCATATTCCATAAGAGCGTGACTAGTTTTCACCCCGACTGCAGCTATTTTCTGACTAAAGGTTAAACCTAATTGTTTTCGGTAAGCTTCAAAAAAATAAACGGTATTAGCACTTGTAAAAAACAGCCAGTCAACCTGTTCTTGTATCTTTTTAAGAGCTTGTTCATTGTTTTTAGAGTATATCGGCTGAAACTGAAGTAAAGGTGCTAGAAATGGTTCTGCACCAGCGTGTTGAACAAGCTCAACTAATGGCTGAGCTTGTTTCTCCTCTCTTGTAATTAAAAGCTTTTTACCTTTAAGTGGTTTGCTCATTCCTTTTCATTCTTTTCTATCGCTTCATCTACTAGTTGTTGAGCACCCTTTGCCTTTAATCTCTCTGCAGCTTCTTTACCTACTTCAACTGGATCAATTCCTGTTACCACTTCTTTTAGAACTGTTTTGCCATCACTACTTGCTACTAAAGCGGTTAGATTAACCTCATCGTTGTCTAGATAAGCATATCCACCAATAGGGACTTGACATCCACCATTCAGTAAATGAAGAAAAGTTCTTTCTGCTGTTACCGTTTTTTCTGTATAGGAATGATTTATTTTTTTCAATAATTCAATAAGTTCCTGATCATCCTCCCGACATTCAATGGCAAGAGCACCTTGTCCTACTGCGGGCACACATACTTCTGGCTCCAAGAATTGGGTAACCATCTCTTCTCCCCACCCCATTCTCTTTAAGCCTGCCGCTGCTAGGATGATAGCATCAAAATTCTCTTCCTTTAATTTTCTCAATCTTGTCTCAATATTTCCTCTTATCCATTTAATTTCTAGATCAGGACGTTCCGCTAATATTTGTGATCCTCTTCGAAGACTACTTGTTCCCACTATAGAACCAGCTGGGAGATCTTCTAATCGGATATGGTCATTTGATATAAACGCATCTCGATGATCTTCTCGCATAGGAATGGATCCTATAATAAGCCCCTCTGGCATAACTGCTGGCATATCCTTCATACTATGAACAGCGAAATCAATTTCATGATCATACATTGCTTTTTCAATCTCTTTTACGAAAAGGCCTTTTCCACCGACCTTGGATAAAGTCACGTTTAAAATTTGGTCCCCTTTTGTTACAATTTTCTTTATTTCAAATGAAAATTGATCCCCAGTATATTTTTTCAATTGATCAATGACCCATTCAGATTGAGTCAAAGCAAGATTACTACGTCTAGATCCTACGACTATTTTTCGCATTTTATTACAACCTCTTTTCTGTCATTAAATATGAAAGTTAGATAAAGTAGTAAACAAGAAAAAGTTTACTAATAGTAGTAAAAAAGAAACTATGTTGACGAATAATATATTTTTCCCTCGATAGTTTCCTTTTGTACGCATATATAAATATAGCGCATAGATCAAAAAAACTAAAATGGAACCAATGGTCTTGCTATCCCCCCAATAGAATTCCGTTCCGGTCTTGTAAGCCCAAACGACCCCTAAAATGATCGACAACAATAGTAATGGTTCAGAAAGTACAATTAATTGAAACGACTTTTTTTCAAGTCCTTCTAGGTCACTTAATCTCTTTAACCATTTATAACCTTTTTTCCATTTTAGTAAACGGTATTGAGTAAAATAGAGTAGGGCAATGATAAACGATACCGTAAATAGTCCATAGGCTATTAACGCTAAAACGATATGGGCATAAAGCAATTCGTTTAACATGCTTGGAATTTGAGATGAATCGACGATTTGCAATGATCTTATTGTATGAATAACCATAACCAAAAAGCCGAAGACACTTATAAAAAACATAAATAAATCAAGATGAAAATATCGGTGTACAACTAATGAGAAAGTAACAATAATCCACACATAGGTATATAATCCATCATTGAATGTCCCAATAGGGAGCGATGATGTGCGAATCACTTCCTGTAACAAAAAGATGGTTTGAATAACCCAAACCATCGCAAGGAACCAGAAAGCAATCCGATTCGCTTTCTGGTTGTGATACAAAAAATCTATAAAATAAAAAATGACACTAATTCCATAAGCGAGCAACATGCCCTCTTGAATAAATCTTTCTGGAAACATAAAGGAATACCATCCTTTTAATGTGTAGAAACATTTTGTAATTTTTGGTATGACTTTTCATTATTTTTATCAAATGAAATTACCTTTTCTTCTTGTTCTGTCTTAGGAATCACTTTCTCTTCTAGATTAAATATTTTCGTAAATAAGGCAAGTGCTTCTTCTGAGTTTTTCTGTCCTGCTAATTCTTTCGCTTGAAGTATTGGCTGTTTTAACATTTGATTCACAATACTTTTTGTATGTTTATTTAACACTTTTCTCTCTCTATCAGTTAAATTTGGCATTTTTCGCTCAATGCTTTGCATTGTATCCTTCTGAATAGTAAGTGCTTGCTCTCGCAATGCTGTAATAATAGGAACAACTCCAAGCGTTTGTAGCCATGTACGGAAAGCGATTATCTCTTCTTCAATCCATATTTCAATCTCCTCAGCAGCTTCTTTTCTCGCTTCGAGATTAGCATCTACAACATTTTGTAAATCATCGATATCATATAAAAAGACATTATCTAATTGAGCAAGATCTGGATCTAAATCACGGGGAACGGCAATATCCACTAAGAATAACGGACGTCCCTTTCTTCTCTTTTCAATTTGTTGGTACGCCTCTTTTGAAATGATAAAATCATTGGATCCTGTTGAACTAATCACAATATCAGCATCTAATAGAATGTCATTTAATTGACTAGTCGGCTTTGCAACGCCATCAAACTGCTCTGCAAGCTGAGTTGCCTTTTCAATCGTCCGGTTCACAACCGTTACTTGCTTAACACCTGATCCATAAATATTTTTGGCTGCTAGCTCTCCCATTTTACCTGCACCTATGATAACCACACGTTTATCTGTAAGATCGGAGAATATTTTCTTCGCCAACTCTACCGCAGCATAGCTAACAGAAACAGCATTATCATTAATATTGGTTTCCCTTTGACTTCGCTTTCCAATGGTAATAGCTTGTTTAAATACTTCGTTTAGAATGGTACCAGTCATTTCAACTTCTTGAGCTTTTAGAAACATCTGTTTCACTTGGCCAAGAATCTGTGTCTCTCCCATAATCATCGATTCTAAGCCACAGCTAAGTCGAAATAAATGTTCCACTGCTGCTTCATTTTCATAAAAAACCAAGTGTGGAGTAAAAGACTCCTTATCCAAATCGAACCAATCTGCTAGAAATTGTTTAATGAAATGTCGCCCTGTATGAAGTTGATCAACGACTGCATAGATTTCCGTCCGATTACATGTAGAAATAATTACATTTTCCAAAATGCTTTTACGTCCCTTTAATTCTGTCATTGCTTCTACAAGTTGCTCTTCACGAAAAGCTAGCATTTCGCGCACTTCAACAGGAGCTGTTTTATAATTTATCCCTGCTGTTAAAATATGCACATTCATCTACCCCCAAAAAAAAGAAAAACAAACACCTATACACATATTGTTAGTATAACATGAATTTTTTATTAAATCGTGATGAAATTATGAACAGTGTTAGAATAAAGTATGTTAAAATATACTTTGTTTGTTCCATTCATCTCTTTTGTCAATAGTACTTTAACATAACCAAGACATATAAGCAAGAAATTAATCTAAATTAATAATTATTTTAATCTAGGAGCGATTTAGTTGAAAAAGAATGGCTTAGTTGCATATTTGTTTATTGGAATAGGTATTTTCTTTTTATTAAGAGAACTAAAATTACCTATCCTTACTGATTTTTATTCTTGGCCAACCTTACTCATATTACTTGGAGCTGCTTTCCTAATTTATTCCTTTCGAGCAAAGGATTTTAGTAGTGTGGTACCTGGTGTCATATTATTAGGCCTTGGAATTCACTTCCATGGTTTGAATCACTATCCGTTTTGGATTGACCACTGGGGCGTTTACCCTTTTATTATTTCGATCGCGTTTCTTATCCGATATTTTAAAACAAAAACGGGGCTTTTACCTGGTTTAATTCTATTAGCCATTGCGGTATTTGCCGTGTATGTGGACAATAAGCCGAGTTGGTTTAGCTGGATTCATGAAGGTATGGTGTTTATCGAAAGATTTTGGCCATTATTATTAATTACTATCGGTATTTATATGCTATGGAGAAAAAAATAAATCGCCGTATAATCAAAAGAAAAAGACGAACGATTTGATAACGTTCGTCTTTTTTATGTACGCTATTATAATTATGTTCCACACGCATTATTTAGCGTTATTTGAAACTTTATCAATGAAGAAACTCCTTATCTATCTATAGTTATAGATATTGTTCAAGGTAATGCCAGACATCTTCTTTACCTTCACCCGTTTCTGAAGAAAAAGGGATCACCGTGTCTTCTGGATCTAAGTCTAGTGTTTGAATCACCTGCTCGAGGTGAGCACTTTTTTTGTTTTTTGGAATCTTATCTAACTTTGTAGCAACCACTAGAACTGGAAGCTGGTAATGTTTTAAAAATTCATACATCATTACATCATCATCTGTAGGCTTATGTCTGATATCTATAATTAAAGTAGCTAACTTCAATGTATCTCTAAGGGCAAAATATTCCTCCATCATTTTGCCCCATTTTTCACGTTCTTTTTTCGAAACCTTTGCATAACCATAGCCTGGTACATCTACGAAATAAAACTTCTCGTTAATCCGATAAAAGTTTAATGTTTGAGTTTTCCCTGGCTTGGAAGAAGTTCTAGCTAAATTTTTACGATGAATTAAGCGATTAATAAAGGATGATTTTCCAACATTTGACCTCCCTGCCAATGCAATTTCAGACAGTCGATCCTGTGGATATTGTTTTGGTGAAACGGCACTGATGACTATTTCTGCTTTATTTACCTTCATTGTTCCCCTCCAGTAGTGCATATTCAAGCACTGTATCAAGATGGTCTACTGGAATAAAAGTAAGTTCCTGACGAACACTTTCTGGTATGTCCTCTAAATCCTTCTCATTATCCTTCGGAATAATAATCGTTTTGATACCTGCACGATGAGCACTTAAAGATTTTTCCTTGAGACCACCAATTGGTAATACTCTACCTCTTAACGTGATTTCTCCTGTCATTCCTACCTCTTTACGCACCGCTCTTCCAGTCAATGCAGAAACTAACGCAGTCGCCATCGTAATACCTGCTGAAGGTCCATCCTTTGGAGTTGCCCCCTCTGGAACATGGATATGAATATCTTTTTTCTCATGGAATTTCGGATCAATATTTAACTCATCTGCCTTTGAACGAATATAGCTAAATGCCGCTTGTGCAGATTCCTTCATAACGTCACCAAGCTTACCAGTTAACGTTAGCTTTCCTTTTCCTTCTGAAAGGCTAACCTCTATTGACAAAATATCGCCACCAGCAGAAGTATAGGCAAGACCTGTTGCAGCACCTACTTGATCCTCTACTTCCATTAATCCATATCGGAATTTCGGTTTTCCCAAAATACCCTCAAGCTGCTTTCCTGTCACAATAACCCGCTGTTTTTTCTTTGACACAATAATCTTAGCAGCTTTGCGGCAAACTGATGCCAATTGCCGTTCTAATCCACGGACTCCTGCTTCTCTCGTATATAAGCGAATCAACTTAAGCAAAGCATCATCTCTTAGTTGGATATTGCCTTTTTTCAGACCATTCTCTTTGATTTGTTTTGGCAATAAATGTTCTTTTGCTATATACATTTTCTCTAGCTCCGTATATCCAGCTATGGAGATAATCTCCATTCGATCTAATAATGGTCGTGGTATTGTCGATAGGTTATTTGCTGTTGCAATAAACATAACCTTAGACAGATCGTAGGTTTCTTCTAGGTAATGATCACTAAACGTATGATTTTGTTCTGGATCTAATACTTCTAGCATCGCAGCAGAAGGGTCGCCTCGAAAATCATTAGACATTTTATCAATTTCGTCTAATAAAAAGACCGGATTAATCGTATTGGCTTTTTTCATTCCTTGAATAATTCTACCTGGCATTGCACCGACATATGTTCTTCTATGCCCACGAATTTCAGCCTCGTCACGCACACCACCTAAAGAAATTCGAACAAAATGACGATCAATCGCTCGCGCAATGGAACGAGCTAAAGAGGTTTTTCCTACTCCTGGTGGGCCTACAAGACATAAAATGGGACCTTTTAATGAATTCGTCAGCTGTTGAACAGCTAAATACTCGAGCACTCTTTCCTTTACCTTTTCTAAACCATAATGATCCTCATCTAATATTTTTTCAGCATTATTAATTTCTAAATTGTCTTCCGTTTCTTCGTTCCAGGGAAGTGCGAGAATCCATTCAATATACGTACGGATAACCGAACTTTCTGCTGAGCTTTGAGGAATTCGTTCATAACGATCTAACTCTTTAAGTGCTACCTTTTCCACTCTATCTGGTAACTCCTTTTCCTCGAGCTGCTTTTTTAAATTAGCAATTTCACCAGTTTTCCCATCCTTGTCGCCGAGCTCCTTCTGAATAGCTTTCATTTGTTCTCGTAAATAATATTCCTTTTGCGTATCTTCCATAGATTTTTTGACACGTTGCCCGATTTTTCGCTCTAATTCCAATACTTCCTTCTCATTAGAGATAATATCTAATAATTTTTTTAAACGTTCTTTTACACCAACAGTTTCTAAAAGGAGCTGTTTATCAGACATTTTTAGGGTTATATGGGATGCAACCATATCTGAAAATTGCGCTGGCTCTTCAATATCGAGTACTGTTGCCAACGTTTCTTTACTAATTTTTTTCGAAATTCGTGTGTAATGTTCAAATTGTTCGAGTAGTGTACGCATGAATGCATCCTCTTCTACTGGATCAACATGGACGTCCTCAAGTTTTACAATTTCAACAAAGAATTGTTTTTCCTCTTGAATAAAAGATTCAATTTTAGCACGATAAAGTCCTTCTACTAGGACACGCATGGTTCCATTAGGTAACTTTAACATTTGATTTACTTTTGCTACTGTACCAATAGTATATATATCATCTTTCTTAGGTTCGTCTATGGCACTTTCCTTTTGGGCGGCTAAAAGAATTTTCTGATCATTCATCATTGCCTTTTCTAATGATTGAATCGATTTCTCTCGGCCAACATCCAAATGAATAACCATGCTAGGAAATACAATTAATCCCCTTAGTGGTAATAAAGGTATATGTAAAAAGTTCTTCTCTGTCATTTGGCACCTCCGTCAAAATTACTAGATGTCGATTAAGAGTAATGTTAGCTTGTATGCCAATATTGTTAGCAATAGCTTGTCCCTCTATCGTTATCTTTCCCTAGTTCAACCTCTCTATTGTACTTAGTTTAAAGAAAATAAGGGTTTTTGTAAATCTTTATGTATATCCTCCTAAAAAATAATCGTTCTTATTTTCTATTAGAAAAACTTGCATTCACTCACCTTTAGAGAATGCCTAGTTTTGCTTATACTTGGTAGCTTAAAATTTCAGCTACGTCGAACTTCTGCTGTGTAGAAATTTTCTCTAACTTATAAAATAAAATTACCTTGTCTGAGATAGTTTTTCCTATCTTCCAGGAACTTATGCTCAAACAAAAATCCCTTGTTCACTGAGACAAGGGATTTTTGATTCCTACTATGCACTTTCCTTTGGTGATTGCTTATCTTGATCAATTACAGAACCGTCTTCGTGAATGAGCTTCGGATTACCTTCATTAGCTACTGTCTCCTTTGTGATGACGCATTTCTTAATATCATCACGTGAAGGGAGATCAAACATCACTTCTAGCATGATCCCTTCTAATATAGAGCGTAATCCACGTGCCCCCGTCTTACGTTCAATAGCTTTCTTCGCTACTTCTTCTAAGGCACCTTCTTCAAACTCTAATTCTACACCGTCGATTTCAAACAGCTTATTATATTGTTTTACTAATGCATTTTTTGGTTTGGTCAGGATTTCTACTAATGCAGCTTCATCTAATGGTTCTAAGCTTCCAATAACCGGAAGACGTCCTATAAATTCTGGAATTAATCCAAAACGTAATAAATCCTCTGGAAGAACCTTCGATAGAAGTGTAGCTTTATCTAATTCTTGATTATCAGCATCTGCTCCGAAGCCGATAACTTTCTTGCCTAGACGACGTTTGATAATTTGTTCAATCCCATCAAATGCGCCACCACATATGAATAAAATATTGGTCGTATCAATCTGAATAAATTCTTGATGTGGATGCTTTCTACCACCTTGAGGTGGGACACTTGCCACCGTACCTTCCAAAATCTTAAGTAATGCCTGCTGTACACCTTCTCCAGACACATCTCGAGTAATGGATGGATTTTCTGACTTACGCGCCACTTTATCAATCTCATCAATGTAAATAATGCCTTTTTCTGCCTTTTCCACATCGTAATCTGCAGCTTGAATCAGTTTTAGTAAAATATTCTCTACATCTTCCCCAACATAGCCTGCCTCCGTAAGAGAAGTAGCGTCAGCAATAGCAAACGGAACATTTAAAATACGGGCCAATGTTTGAGCAAGTAATGTTTTACCACTACCTGTTGGTCCAATCATCGCAATATTACTTTTAGCTAATTCCACATCATCTTTCGATTTCGGAGAATTAATACGTTTATAATGATTATAGACAGCTACGGATAAATTCTTTTTTGCTTTCTCCTGCCCGATTACATAATCATCTAAAATATCACAAATCTCTTGAGGCTTCGGAATGTCCTTATATTCAACTTCTTCATCTACCCCTAATTCTTCTTCTACAATTTCCGTACATAATTCGATACATTCATCACATATATAAACACCTGGTCCTGCGACAAGCTTACGAACCTGGTCTTGACTTTTCCCACAGAATGAGCACTTTAATTGACCTTTTTCTTCATTAAACTTATACATGCCCTTCACCCCTTATCCAAAAAATATCATTTCTTTCCTGAAATGCAAAGTTTTTAATTACTTTAGCCAATCATATCAAATTGTAAGCAAATTAAAAAGTAAAACACTTTCTAGCTGATCCCTTGCCCATTAATATGGGAGCGGAGACCTTCTACTATACATACCATATTTATATGCCGTTCAATCGTACCAGTTATTCTTACTGATTACAAACCGTATGTTCTTATGTATGGTGATGAAGTATTGTCTATAGTATATGTAAAAAAGTCGTTATGTATATCACAAAAAGTAAATTCCTTATAATGGAGAGAAAACAAGGCGCGACTTCGCACCTTGTTTTCTGTTTTTATCTATACTATCAGAAATTATAAGATTTTTATTTGTGAATAGTATAAGAAAAACTTGGAACTCGCTATTAAACGAGGCGAATGCCGAGTTTTTCTATGTTATATTATTTTGTCTTACTATTTTCCACAAGTACATCAATCGCTTTTTTGAATTTCAAATCGTCTTTTAGTCCTTGTGTATTTCCACCAAGTGCTTGTTTGATTTGGTCTAATTCCATATTGTACGTAGAAGCCATAGATTCTAACTCTTTTTCAATATCTTCTTCCGTTACTTCTACATTCTCTGCATTCGCTATAGCTTCAAGGGTTAAGTTCGTTTTCACACGTTTTTCAGCATCTTCTTTCATTTGCTCTTTTAACGCATCTTCGTCTTGACCAGAGAATTGGAAGTACATATCTAGTGTCATGCCTTGCATTTGTAATCTTTGTTCAAATTCTTGAAGCATACGATCTAATTCAGAGTTGACCATAGCTTCTGGAATTTCAACTTCTGCATTATCAGAAGCTTGTTGAATTAATGCTTCCCTTTTATTGTTTTCCACTTCATTTTCTTTTTGCTCCTGTAGACGTTTCTTAGTCTTCTCTTTTAACTCATCAAGAGATTCCACTTCGTCATCTACATCTTTAGCAAATTCATCATCAAGCTCAGGTAATTCTTTAGCCTTAATTTCATGAATTTTCACTTTGAAAGTTGCTTCTTTTCCAGCAAGGTCTTCTGCATGATATTCTTCTGGGAAAGTAACCTGTACTTCTACATCCTCACCTACTTTTTTACCAACTAGTTGTTCTTCAAAACCTGGTATGAAAGAACCAGATCCGATTTCAAGAGAATGATTTTCGCCTTTACCACCCTCAAATGCTTCACCATCAACAAAACCTTCAAAGTCAATAACAGCTGTGTCACCGTCTTCGACTGTACCTTCTTCTTTAACAACTAGTTCTGCTTGCTGTTCTTGTTGCTGTTTTAAATCATTTTCGACATCTTCATCTGTAATTTCTGTACTTTCTTCCTCTACTTCTAGGCCTTTATAATCTCCTAGTTCAACTTCTGGCTTTACTGTTACTTTAGCTGTAAAAATAAGGTTTTTCCCTTTTTCAATCTGCTCGATATCTACTTCTGGTTGATCCACAGGCTCGATTCCAGTTTCTTCGATCGCATTTGTATATTCACCAGGTAAGATAATATCTACTGCATCTTGATAAAGAGATTCGACACCAAAGCGTTTCTCAAATAAACCTCTAGGCATTTTCCCTTTACGGAAACCAGGGACTTGTACTTGTTTTACAACCTTTTTAAAAGCTTGATCTAAGGCACTATCAAATTTATCTGCATCAACTTCGACAGTTAATACACCGACATTACCTTCTTGTTTCTCCCATTTAGCTGTCATGTAAATTTCCCTCCAACAAATAAATCTGTATATTTGACGTTCATTCAATATACCATCATATAATAGACCGAACGCAAATCGCAACCATCTTATTATAACATAATTGCATTTTCTTTCAATAATAATAATGTATCCGCATGATTTTTGCAATGAAATGGCCACTGCTATTCTCCCTGTCCCTAGGGGGACAATTTCCATATTATTAGAACATACAGTTACCGTTCCGAAAGTGATGACTATAGACAAGTAATTAGGAGTTTCACGTGTAGTTGAAGAAGTAATCCGCTTTTTCGACTACCCAGTTCGACTATATTAATGTTTCTTTAATTATTATTTGGCGTCAAATGATTCACTTGATTATAATCATGGATTTGCCATTTTTCTTGAATGTATTCAATATTACTTATGCAAGCATTTAGAAGCCTTGTTTTACCTGCTCCGATCTCACCTTCTGAGAACATGGATAAAATAGTATTAATCACTCCACCGTGTGCCACTAACAATATCTTTTTTCCAGCATATCGTTCAATTATATGATCAATTCCTACCATAACTCGTTTATTTAAAGCATTACGGGATTCTATGTTTGGATACTTACTGTCAGGATAACGATTATTCCTCTCTTCGAACGTCATTCCTTCTGCGTCTCCAAACGATCGTTCCGAGAACTCTGCCATCACAATATGTTCGATATTCAAACCTTGATTAATAATCTCCGCTGTTGACTTAGCCCGTTTTAATGGACTTGAAATAATAAGATCCCAATCAAATTCTTGTAAATAACTTCGGCATTCTTCTGCTTGCTTGATTCCATTCTGATTTAGTGGTATATCTGTTTTTCCCTGTAATTTCCCCTGTGCATTCCAATCTGTTTCCCCATGTCTTACTAAACAAACGGAAGTCATCTCAATTACCCCTTTCTTTCCTTGCGATAAATGTAATTGCCTTTGTTTTTAATATAACCTCTCTTTCTTCTCTTTTGATGAGATATTCCTGTGGTCTCACTATTTGTTTGAGCCATTTCCAATCATGAAAATGCTTTTTAAGCTTTTCGATTATTTCTTTGGTAGAAAGATTCAGTTCAATAAATGCTTCAAGCTTTTTGCCAGTCTCACGATCAATTTCTTTTACTTCTGAATTTATAATGATCCCATTTATTCCACCGATTTTCGTTCCCTCCGCCACATGATCAAGAACTTGGTCTAGCATGGGTTCATTACTTATGTGCTCTAAACTAGAAACAGCTAGGATAAGATCATAAGTATCTTGAAAGATTTTATAATTATCGATGTCGGCTTTTACCGGAATAATTTCCTGTTCAACATCATGTTGTTTACTATTATTTCTCAAGTGATTGATAGCAGAATCTAGTAAATCGACACAAACCACTTTCACTCCATTTTTCTTTAGAGCTTTTGCGATTGGTATACTGTTTCTCCCTACACCTGCACCTAAATCTAAAATTTTCAAGTTCTCCTTGTCTTCCAAAAGCGGTATTAGATCCATTAAAGATTTTACAGGCTTATGTAACCAGGACCCTTGTTCAAATAATTGATAGCTTTCATAACATTCATCATGATATTTCCTCTCCTGTTCACGGATAACCTTAATATTGTCCAAGCTTACTCCCTCCGTTAATAATTTCTTGTTTTGCTACACCGAATGTTTGACGACTTAGCATATTTTGAATTTTGGCAACACTTTCATCTGGATTCAAAATAGATGTATTAATTTCTAAATCATATATCCCAGGCTCGTGAACAAACTTTTGCCACCTCTCTACTGGCTCAGGTACTTCGCCGTTTTCATCATATCCCTTACCCCATGTTTTGATTCTTCTATTCATAAGCTCATCCATTTGACAAAAAACTCCTACGAAAGCAACAGGATGATTTTCTAGGATTTTCATACATCTAGGAAGTAGGTTTAGTGGCTTCCGATAAAAATTATGATGACCTACATCAACCACAACATTCAAGCCAGTTCGACTAAAGCTAGCAATAGAATGGTACAAAGATAGATACATTTTTTCTACAATTGGCTCTAAATCAGGTCTCTCTCCACCAGGCCTTAATCCAATTCCCGGCTGATATTGCTTTGGAGTCATATTCATCATTTGGTCGACTCCGAAATTCATCCAAATACCGCCCAATTGCTCCTGGATTTTAGTAGCCATCGTAGACTTACCAGATCGAGGCGGACCATTAAGGATTACTATCTTACCTAATTCATGCTCACTAGTCATACACTTCCTCCTCTTCATTTTTTTGAAACCTAACCCATTTATAAATCGTATACTATATATAGACATTTGGAGGTAGATTTCATGAAAAATCCCTTTGCTAAAGCATCACTTAAACAACTAGAAGAATTAACGCAAGCAAAAACCTTTCAGACAGATAAAGATATAAAAATTCTGGAGAAAATGGACCAACTTTCTGAAACTTGTGACCATTGTCAAAATTATTTAATAGCATTCGAGAAAACATTGGATAAAATAAGCGACGAGGAAGGCGAAAAACAAACTGAAGCAATAAACGCTTATCATTCCCTCGTTAAGAAAATTACTTCTCATTTAACAAAAAAGCATAAAATAGTGAAAAAAGGATATTATTTGTCTCTTTATATGCCTCTTGGAACAAGTTTAGGTGTAGTATTTGGGTTACTTTTATTCGATAATCTTGCTTTAGGTATTCCAATTGGTGTAGGACTAGGACTAGCGATTGGAAGTCTGTTGGATGAGGACGCAAAAAAGAAAGGATTAACTATATAACGATTGATGCTTGTCGAACTGTTTTGACAAGCATCAATCATTTTTATACATCTAAGATGGAACCATATAGCGCTTCAGATAAATCAATCATTTTTATGTATTCTTCCTTCATTCGTTCCCCCTGTAGCACAGACTGAGCATCAAAAACTTCTAAGCTTCTATCCACATAGTATTCTAATGCTTCCGCAAGCAACTGATAATTTTCTTCTTGTGGTAAAAAAGGGACATATACATAAGTAAAACGTTCAAGAATAAATTGGATCATTTGAAAATTTGTTGGTTCATTCTGTTCGATCTCTTCTAAGTACTGGTACACTCCATCATAGAATTTTTGTAAATTAAAAATGGTTGCGTTATTTATTGGAATGGTATCTTTGACCTGAAATTTTTCTATTTCGATATGATCGGTTATATCAGCTTTTCGATAAAATTCTAAAATTGCTGTTTTGACTACGGGATGGATATCACTTGTTACTAACATTTCCCTAAGAAGTGGAATATCTTCACGAATATTCAATGACACTAGCCTTTTAATCATATACCATTGTTGCCTATCGTTTTTTGCGTCAATTGCCTCATTTAATACTTTTAGCACTTCTTGATAGGATTTCTTGTCCTCTTGTTGCTGTAGTTCTTTACTTAATTGATACATTTGCTTTAATTGTTCTTCCATTGCTTCGGTTATGATCCCTTCATGGAGGGCATTTTCAATTAAGTACATTACTTCTTTATATTTACTTGCTTGAAATAATAAGGTTGCGTAAATATGTACATAAGATGCGTAATAGTCGTCCTTCTCAGCAATTAATTGTTCACACAACGACTCAACTTCTTCATCCATATTCAATTCCATCATACAAATCAGTTTTCCTGTGAGTACTTCATGTGAGTGAACGCCGTTTTCTGTTAACTGGTGAAAGTAATCATAAGCTTTTTTGTAATCATTTTCTTGCATGGCTGATTTTGCTTTGCCTTCAAGATCGTCCTTCCACTTTGGAAATATTATAAGATTTTCCTCTTTCATCCTTTCACCTACCTTTCGGTTACTTCTATTATATGGTGTATCGGGTTAAGTAACAAGTTTTGTTAGCTTTGATATTAGTTTGAACAAGCTCACATTTTTTACACTATCGGTATAGAAAAAATTTGATGGCTAACAGTTTGCCATAATAAAAGCTCTCATATAAATGTTTAGCTATATATTCCCAATAAAAATTATTTCAAAACAAGTCAATTATACTATCCAAAAGAAGGTATAGCCCTGAACTACAAAGTAGAATATATGTAGTTATTCGAAATATCTTCTCTGTAAATAGAGTGAATAAATAATTACCTAAAAGCAGTCCAAGTATAACGACAGGTATCACAAATAAGCTTGATTCCCATATTAGTTTGCTAGTCCCAGCAAAGGTAATTTGAGTTAGAAGACTAACGAAATATATGAATAAGTAAAAAGCAAGTGTTGTAGCTCTTAATTTTTCTTTTTTTGTAGCTGTCCCTGTAAAATAAAGTAATAATGGTGGTCCTGGCATTCCAATACTTGTGGTTAAAACTCCTGATAACCCCCCAATAATATAATCTCTAAATGGGGTTGCTTTGATTTTAAATTTCACTATTAATAATAAGGTTAAGAACAAAAGTAGGCAACTTACACTTAATTTAAAAATGCTCAGGTTCATGATTAAAAAAATCACGATACCAAGTGGTATACCAAACAAACTTCCTAGTGTAAATCTTTTAAAAAGTTGGAAATCGACTTCACTTCTAATTTTCCACATTAAAGCTAAAGAGATAATTAAAGATAAAATAATATTGATTTGGATCGCTTCTTGTGGCCGAAATAAGTACAATAAAAAAGGGGTTGCCATAATGGAAAAACCAAAACCAGTGCTCGTTTGTAGAATCGATGCTACCAAAATAATTACCATAAAAATAAACAAAGCATCCAAAGAGTCTCCTCCTAGCAGTAATGTTGTAAGTAAATCTTTTTAATAAACCTAGAAAAGATTCGAGCTCCCGTCAAATCACTTTGAAGAAATTTTATAATTATTTAAAGCATTAGATTATTCTACTATAGCATAAAGAAAACATCTACTTAACCTTGTTTCAACTATATTAATACGGATGCAGCTATTCACTATAATAAGAACGTAAACTTTTTACCAAATAATGAAGGATAATGTTGTTTAATAGCATATCTTGAAGCTTTCTTTTCAGCCATATGTGCAAAAAATTAAATCTAAAATCAAAGCAATCTAGAAGAAATCTACAACCAATTATTTGCTACGATAAACAGTAAGTTTGAATTAATAATAGGAGGTCTTGGAATGGGAACAAATAAACCAGTAACGATGACAGTTGAAACGACAGTTCATGCTCCTATTGGAAAGTGTGGGAGTATTGAACGAAGCCAGAGCACATAACAAAGTGGTATTTTGCTACTGATGATTAGCATGCACCAAACGCCGAAAATGATTTAAGGGTTGGAGGAAAATGCGTTACCAGAATGGAAGCAAAAGACGGGAGTTTGGGTTTTGATATTAGTGGGGTTTAAGCTGAATTGAGAAAAAATGAAATTATCGGATTTACTCTTGATGATGGACGAAAAGATACTGTAACTTTTATTGACCATGAAAACGAGACTAGGATTACGGAAGCTTTTGAAGCAGAGGACACTAATGAAATCGCAATGCCAAAAAAGGATGGCAAGCAATTGTAGACAATTTCAGAAAATATATTGATTATTCTAACTAACTGTTAGAAGTCTTGCACGGTAATATTCTTTTTTACTAAATACGAAACTTATAATCTGTCTCATTATTTTCTTCTGGAGCACCCATACAGTGCCTCCTTTTTTAGATTAACAAGCTATTTACTACAATTCATAATATAGTTATTTTATAATCCTAATTCAGTATTTATCGCTGTGACTTTTTTTAATATTGATTTTTTCGATAAAATGGTCGAAAACCATCTTGAGTTCTCCAATCCTCAATAAACCACTCAATTAGTTATTCATAAAGTTGTTTGTTTTAAATGGTCATACTCATTGTAATGGTTCTATTTTTGAATCCTAATTTTTCATAAAGTTTATTTGCTTGATTTCCTGCATATACACTTAAACGAACCTCTGAATATCCATCTTGTTTAAAATGGTCGATACCAGTTTCCATCAATTGTTTTGAAATTCCATTTCCCCTAAATTCATCTAACACATATAATTCATAAATAAATCCACATATTTTTTCAGTAAATTGGTCTTTACTTGTTCCTATAAGAATCCAACCCATTAGATTATTGCCTTCAGTTGCTATCAAATAATAGCTTCCTTTCTTCAATAATGGTTCAACAAGTTGTTTGACTTTTTCATCTGACGGATTTGCCTCGCCTAATGTACCATCGAATAATGCTTGTGGTGCAAGTGATAAAATCTTTTTATACTCCGAATCATTAGGTTTTCTAATTTCCATAAATGGAGTTCTCCTCTCCCAATATCTATAAGCCCATTGCCCGTTAATAACCTTTTTTCAGCACCACATTCAGTATAGAGCCCCAAATTATTATGTTCTTTTGGTACTTTTTATTTTAAGAAAAAACCGCTATAAACATTGATATAACAACATTTACAGCGGTTTTCGCATTTTTATTTTCTTACTTATTCTTACGTGGTAACGTCCCAGGAGAGATTCGAACTCCCGACCCACAGCTTAGAAGGCTGTTGCTCTATCCTGCTGAGCTACTGGGACATGGAGCGGGTGAAGGGAATCGAACCCTCGACATCAGCTTGGAAGGCTGAGGTTTTACCACTAAACTACACCCGCGCATTATTATTAATAGTATTATAAAATTGTATATGACGCCCATCATGCTCCTGCATCTTCTAGCTTAACCAATGATGATGGATGCTTCGGAGCAACTCGCCGGTTACTCGGTGGATGCATTGCTCGTGGCTGAGGTTTTACCACTAAACTACACCCGCATTTATTCTTCTGTTTTAAGTAAGATCTGATTCATTTGAAAAGTTATGTAAGTATCCGACTTTTTAGCGGACAAGTAATATTATATAAACATTGCCGATAAAAGTCAACACTTTCTTTGGATTCTTTCTTATTTTTTGATCAACAGGGAGTTACCCTGTTGATCTGACTATGCCAAGGATGTCTGATAAGCTAAAGCTGAAATTTCATCTCCATCTTTTGTATAAAAATTCACTGATATCTCCTTTAGAGCCTCATCTGCAGATAAAAGCACATAGGAACCTGGGTGTGAAGTTCGTGGTAATCTAATGCTACCAGGATTTATAAAAAGCTTATTCTCGACCTTCTCTACTCCAGGAATGTGAGAATGACCAAAACAAACAATATTGGCACCTTCCTCATCGGCACGATAGGAAATGGGCATTAATGTTGTCTTTATTTGGTGTAAATGGCCATGTGCTACGAAAAAATGAAATTTACCAACCTCAAAAGAGAGCTCTTCAGGTAGCTTACTATCAAAGTCCATGTTTCCTTGCACTGTATGTATCCCTTCCAGTTCCCTACTATCATGTGATAGTTCTGAATCACCACAATGAATCATGGCATCAACCTCGTGCTGGTGACGCTGTTTTATTTCCATTACTTCCTCTTCCCAGCCATGACTATCACTTATTATTAGTACCTTTAACATAATTTCATCCCCTTGCAACACATATCAGTATCTATAATTGTTCTACCCACTTCTTTAACTGGTCTAACGCTTTTTTTCGGTGACTTATTTGATTTTTTTCTTCTGGTCTCATCTCAGCCATCGTTCTCCTACTATTTAGGGGATAAAAAATAGGATCATATCCAAAACCGTGCTCACCCTTTACTTGATAACCGATGGTCCCCTCACATTCTCCACGTGTAAAAAAGGTCTCTTTGGCTGGCTGTGACACGGCTAAAACACAAACAAATCGTGCGGTTCGGTTTTCTTCTGAAGTACCTTGTAATTCGGACAGTACTTTCTCTATATTTGCTTGATCATCTTTATCCTCACCTGCATACCTAGCAGAATATACTCCTGGTGCACCATTTAATGCATCCACAACTAATCCAGAATCATCTGCAATGACAGTAACACCGAACTTATTCGAGATAGCTTCTGCCTTAATCGCTGCGTTTTCCTCAAAGGTTGATCCTGTCTCTTCAATATCCTCTATTCCTTCTATATCTAATAATGACTTCACTTGGATAGAAAAAGGGGAGAATAATTGTTCGAAATCCCTAATTTTCCCTTTATTCTTTGTCGCAATAATTAATTCTTTCATGATATAACTCCTCAACTTATATCTAACATGTCTTTATATGATTGAATAGCATCTTCTTGTATTTTAAATATCTCATTCAATCCTTTATCTGCTAAATCTAACATCGTCATTAGTTGATTTCGAGTAAAGGTAGCTTCTTCACCTGTACCTTGTAATTCGACAAATTCGCCTTTACCAGTCATGACAACATTCATATCGACATGTGCTATACTATCCTCTACATATTCTAAATCCAGGATTTCTGTTCCATCAGGCAAAACACCTACGGAAATAGCTGCTAAATAATCCTTGATAGGTAATTCTTTCAGAACATCTTTTTCGACGAGTTTTCCTAACGCCAATACCATTGCAACAAAAGCCCCAGTAATAGATGCAGTTCTAGTCCCTCCATCCGCTTGAATGACATCACAGTCAATCCAAATCGTCCTCTCTCCAATGGCATCCAAATCGACTACTGCACGTAAAGACCGTCCAATCAAACGTTGAATCTCCATTGTTCGTCCAGATACTTTTCCCTTCGATGATTCACGAATATTACGGGTTTCTGTTGCCCTCGGAAGCATTGCATATTCTGCTGTTATCCAGCCTTTCCCAGAACCTCTCATAAATGGTGGAACTCTATCCTCAACACTCGCATTACAAATAACTTTCGTATCTCCGACTGTTATTAATACAGATCCTTCTGCATGTTTCGTAAAATTAGTAATAATATCAATATTCCTTAATTGATTTACTTCTCTCCCTGACTCTCGCATCTAACTTCCTCCTAACATTCTTTTTTATCTTAACATATTTTTGGATAACAGTTGAGGTTTCATACACCAATTGATCTAAAATTATTAATAAAATAAGAAAGCCTCACACATTAAAGTATGAGGCTTCATCTATCTAAATGCTTTCTGTTGGCACGACCATGTCTTTAGAGACAGGCTCATTGTATGGCTGTTCTTTTTCATTGAAAACTTGCTCATGGTTTTCAACCATTACCTCGACGGCATTGATTCCTTCCTGCTCCGTTAATGTTAAGACAATCGACTTCATTACCTCATCTGCAATCACACTTTTTTCACTATTAGATAGAATATTTTCATTAAAAGTTAAGGACAGTACGCCATCCTTCATAACAGGTTCTGCTGTAAGAGCAGAACCTGTATTCATATAAGGTGTCAGTGGAAGATCAAATCCTGGCCCATCAAGTAATGCTTGTACAATATTTTGATAAGCATTATCGCCAGTAGTTTCTACATGCTGTGTAATCGGAACAAAATAAACAGATTCCTCACCTTGCATTGGAAAGTAAAGCGTAGTTGCTTTACTTTCCATGAAATCTACTCCAGCTGCTTGATGAACATTAATTCCATTTGCTCTTGAATATCCATTTTCTATAGGGGTTCCATTTACCGGCATTTCTGATAATGCTTGACCGTCAATACGAAGCTGTACATTTTCCACATTTTCAAATTGTGTTAAAGTATATGTCATTGCTTCTAAGATTTTGGCTTCATTTTCCGCTTCATAATTCTTAAATTCCTCGGAGACATCCACAATTAAGGTTCCTTCCTCCAAATTCAGTGATAATATTTCTGTTCCAGCAGGAAGTACAGCTTGGAATCCTGTTGGGAGCATGGAACTTACAGGACCGTCTTTTACTAAATACTCTAATACTTGTTTTGCTACTTCTTTAGATGCAGGTGTTGGCAATTCTACTTCATGTGGTACGACTAATCCGTTTTGATCAATTAAATAAAGCATTCTTGAGACAGATTCTCCTGTAGTGGAGGATTCTTCGTCTTCCGTTTGTCCTTCATTATCATCCTCTACAATTCCTTCTTCTCCACCCTCTTCTGTCCCATCACCTGTATCTTCAGATTCCTCTGGTGCATTTTCTAAATCATCTGTAAATTGTGCATCTTCAGGAGGAGAATCAATTTGTTCTAAAGTCTGCTCTCCTTTAAACACCCCACATCCACTTAAAAACAACAAACTCAATAATAGTAAGCCTACCACTTTTTTTGTTAAATCGATTTTCATAACCGATACCTCCTACGATGGTTTGTACTATTATATATACGAGCTATCAGGTAAAATAGACCAAAAAAAGAAACATGAGATCAATATCCCATGCTTTGTACTTCTGCTAATTCAATTTTCTCAACGATATCAATATTTTGCTTGAGCCATTTCGAAGCAATTTTTTTAAAAATTTCAGGGTCTCCTGTTGTATAAAAAGAATGCTTTGGCTTGCGATCGCCTGTATATAGCTTACTATTGTAACCTAAAATTGTACTGACCTCACGTGCGGTTTCTTCCCCTGAAGAAATTACAATAACTCTAGGCCCCATTACCTCCTGTATTAACTCACGAATCATTGGATAATGTGTACAACCAAGGATTAATGTATCCATCTCTTTATGTTTTTTTAAAGGTAATAACGATTTATGCACAATTTCATAAGCTAGATCTCCAGAAATAAGTCCTTTTTCTACCATTGGTACAAATCTAGGGCAAGCTAAATCATATACGTTAATTCCTTCATTGATATGTTTTAAGGTAGAGGGATAAGCTTTACTGCCTATCGTACCTTCAGTTCCAATAACACCAATTTCATAGCTTCTTGAATGTGTAATTGCTGCTCTTGCACCTGGTTGAATAACCCCTATCACCGGTATATCTAATTCCTCTCGCAATAAATCTAATGTAAATGCAGTCGCTGTATTACACGCTACAACAAGCATTTTGATTTGTTTTGTTTGTAAAAAACGGACCATTTCCCATGTATATTGAATTACCTCTTCCTTCGGCCTAGGCCCATATGGGCATCTTTCCGTATCTCCCAAATAAATGATCGATTCTTTTGGTAACTGTCGCATTAATTCGATTGCTACTGTTAATCCACCTACTCCTGAATCAATCACGCCAATTGGTTGCTTCATTTCATCGCCTCTTTGTTTGTTCATTCGTTCTTTTTTTCCCTCATTTCCGCATGTAAAACATGCAATAAGTGGGAAAGTTGTTGGATGTCATCTTCTTTTACATTTGCTAATACTTCACCTAAATAGTCTCTTCGTTTTTCAATTACTTCTTTTATGATTTTTTTTCCTTCATCGAGTAAGTGAATCCGTACCACTCTTCGGTCTTTCTTGTCTTTTACTCTCTCGACAACATTTATTTTCTCCATTCGATCCACTAAATCAGTTGTCGTACTAAATGCGAGATGAATTTTATTGGAAAGTTCTCCCAACGTCATATCACCGTATTCTAACAGGAATTGAAGTGCAACAAATTGTGGCGCAGTTATCGGATAATTATGTAAGATCTCCCTGCCCTTTTGTTTGATAATTCCTGCGATATAACGCAATTCTTTTTCAATATCCGCAATTGTATCGTCTGAAGCATGTTTTGACAAGTTAAAATCCTCCCCCTTTTTCGATTAAGTCTTACGAAGTTTTTATACACAAGTATATATAGTATATCGTTTTTTGATTTTTGTGTGTCGTAGTGAATGATGTAAAATTTGATTCAGCACAAAAAAGCACTATTATTATGATATCGAAATATTTACAATTTAGCATCTTTTAAGATTAGATAAAAAAACTGCTAAGCACATATGCTCAGCAATTTTTTTCAATCAAATAATCGTTAATGTGTGACAACAGTTGAAAAAGATATTGTCCTATCGATGATGTCACTGCTTTGCTTAATTGTTTCATTTTTATAAGCGAAAGGATTGTAGGTACAACTTTTTGATATCGTTCAGTAAACCAATTAAATCCCAGTCATTATAATCGCGCCGTTTTTCAGCTACTTTGGAATGTCAGTAACGTTAATTCTCCTAAAATTATTTGCTCTTATATTTGTCATTCGATATAGTTTCACTTTGTATCACCTTTTCCATATATTTTAGAGTGAAAAATAATCATTCCTCTCGCAATAATTCAGACAGATATCGCTCTCTATTCTGTAAGAAGTTCTTCGTTAGCTGGTAATGATTTGTCATTTCATATTTTATTTCTTCGATGTTTTCATTATCAAAGCTTAGAATTGTTGCGTCAGGACATCCTAGTAAAATTGGAGAATGTGTGGCGATAATAAATTGACATTCGTCGTTTTTTGTAAGGTCGTGAAGTATTTTGAGGAAGGTCAATTGTCTACTTGGAGAAAGTGCTGCTTCAGGTTCATCCAACAAATAAATAGCTTTCCCATGAAATCGATGGAGAAAAAGGGATAGAAAAGACTCTCCATGAGATTGCTCATGTAATGAACGTCCACCATAGGCATATGATGCTTCAACCGAATCAATATGGGAAGCAAAATGATAAAAGGTTTCAGCACGCAGAAAAAAGCCATTCGTAACCTTAGGCAACCATGCAAGGCGAATATACTTTGTTAGCGGAGACTCTGAGGCATGTACCTCATATTGGTTATTTCTACTTCCACCGGCTGTATGAAAGCCGCATTTATCTGCAATTGCTTCTAATAGCGTAGATTTACCTGATCCATTTTCTCCAACAAAAAACGTTACATTACTTTTTAAGTTCAATTCCTCGAAATTTTTTATTATCGGAATCGAGAAAGGATAATCTCGATAAAACGGAATTTGCTCATGTAATAGTGTAATTCTTTTTAAGAACATACGATCGATCACCCATCTTTTTCAATTTATCACTTATAGCAGAACATATATTCGCTGAAATCAATATATATTTATAATTTTGAAAAATCATGTCGAAAAGCTCTACTAGTATTCGATAAATGTTATAATAGATTCATCAATAGATCGGCTTCATATGAGGGGTGGCACACCTTGTTGTACCTTCTTTGGATTTGTCCAATAGAAGGGAGGTGATGCTTATGGATATCGAAAACGTATTAACACTAATGATCTCTTTTGGGATGTTAGTTGCGTTTATCATGTCCGATAAAAATAAAAAATAACCCCTCATATGCTTTTGCGTAGGCTCTGAGGGATTATCTCCTGAAGTGCCGCCCCTCTTAACGGGGTTCGGTCTATTGTAACCGTAAGCGTTGCACCGCTTACGGTTTTTATATGTTATGATTTTCTAATTACATTATACCCGAAATTCTTAAAATGTTAAACAATTAAAATGTAATTTTTTATCTTTGTTAAACCTTTTGTAAATGAGTATCCTTAAAATTTGTCGTATATTTCAAGCCAAATCCACAAAGTCGATCGATCGCAATGTGGATGGTCCAAATAATTGCGATAGGGATAATGATTGACCAATGGAATATCACGCCTGAAATTAATAAAATTATTGGAAAAATATAAGTATGAAATATGTTGTACAACTTAGCACCGATGCTTTGATTAATAGCATAACCAAGCATTGATATATCTGGCACCAATAGAAGAACAAAGAATAGCAACCAGCTAAATTCATTGATATAATAAAAATAAAGACACAAAATCAATACCGCCAGTCCTTCTAAATGCAAATATGCTCTATTCATTGTTTAGAGTCACCTCCATTCGCTTTTTTTTTTAAAATTCAGCCCAAATTAAGTAAACGACATCATATTCATCCAAATTCTCTTTTAAGCTTTGATAGAACTCAGGACGCGGGGATTCGATACTATCTCCTTCGATCTGAAATAAAAAACTTCCAATTAGCATTTCTTCCTTTACTTTTTGTTCCATCAATAAGGGAGAATCTGATAAACCAAGCAAATACTCTGATTCACTATATTTAAGGTGATCATACATGATATTAGAACTAGTACTACCTTTACTTATAATCCCAGATCTAATCTCAAGTTGATTACCATCCTCACTATTTGTTGAAAACGTAAGGACTATAGTTCCATCACCAATTTTTTCTGTTGAAATCGAATCCCATTTTTTTATCAACTTACCAGATTTATATTTTTCGAACCTTATGGATACTTTGTTATCCTCCCCTATTAAATTAAAGTCAGTAATTAAAAATTGATCTGTAGTCGTAGTAAGAATTCCATTCTCTTTTGCAGTTAAATTTGCTTGGACAATAACATTTTCTTCTTTTTCTTTATGAGTTTCTTCAGTACTACAACTAATCACCATACATAACGTACTCATAAACCATAAAAGCTTCAAAACAAATTTCATATTTCGTACCTCCAACTGCTTTACAAGAGCACCCCTATCCATCTGTGATTATTTATTCGTTCTCTCACTTAACAGCATTAGAAAATAACTGGTCAAGTAGAATAGGCAGGTTATGCCAAAGAAAGAATACATACTTTGAGTTAGTCCAGTATATAGACTTAATGGAAAGGACCATATAAATGCGATAAGCATAGGAACCTTTTTACGTCTCCATGCTGCATAGATAGCAAGACAAGCCGGAAGGGCAAGCAATAAAGTCGTTCTAAAAAAAGGTTCAATACCTATTAGATCATTATACGGATTCATAAAATGAAAAGAAAACCAAAGTAATAAACTAGATAATCCTGCTATAGTGCCAATAATTCTTGAAGCCATAGAGACCTACCCCTTATTTTCATCAGATTTTTCTTATTCTGTTAGTTTTTCCTCAAATTTAGAATACATGTTTTACTCTTTTTTCTTATGCTAATCCTGCTATTTTGCCATATACGACAATATCTTCGAAGCGATCATTTATCCATTCAGCTTGTTGCATAATGCCTTCTTTTACAAATCCAAGCCTTTCAGGGATTGCCCGACTTTTCTTATTATTTACTGCTGCCTTTATTTCCACACGGTTAATGGATAGTTGATTAAATGCATAATCAGTCAGTGCTTCCACTGATTTAGTCATTATTCCTTTTCCTTCATAATTTTTATCCAGCCAATAGCCAATTTGTACACTCTTATTTGACCAATCAATTTGGTTAAATCCTGCGACTCCGACCACTTTTCCTTTCCATACAATAAAGGTGACCATACTTTTCTGATCTATGTAATCTTGCCGACTTATTTGTATAAACTTTCTCGAATTTTCAACCGTTTTGGTAAAGTCAACCCATGGAAGCCATTCACGTAAATACTCTCGAGATCGATCTGTTAACTGAAAAATTCGATCTGCATCCTTTAGTTCTGGGAATTTCAATGAGATATTTTGATTTATGTAATAAGTGAACATGACTTTCTCTCCTTTATAATTGGAATGCTGTTATTATTTTTTGTGCAACTTGTTTTGGGCTAAGAAATGTATTATTGATCCTAATATAATACTCTTCTTCTATTTCACCATTAGTAGAATTCAGACGATATTTCTCAATCGAATTTTTTAGCTCTTGTTCAGATCTATTAATATTTCGTTTGGAAGGTTTTTCCTCCAATCGGTTAGGTGTTCGATTTCGCTCTAATCTCGTATCTATATTTGCTTCTAATTCTACAAAGTAAACTTCTGCTCCGTTCGAACGGAATATATGACAAAAACGTTCCACCTCTTTCCAATCTTGTTCTAGGTTAAATGCCCATACATAAGTGAAAATCATCCCAAGCTGATCTGTTTGCACAAATGATTGGAAAATTTTCTCGCGAAAGTGAGAGGACAAATGAAACATCTCTGAAGTGAAGTCAAAAAATGGATGAAGTAACTCTATGGTCATATGGTTGTGAAATAATTTTAAGCCTGTTAAATTCGATAGTTCTTTACCAACAGTCATTTTCCCCACTGCCTGAGGTCCAAATATAAGGATAAATTTCAAAATATCCCCCTCCTCTTACTCGTTAAATAAAAAAATATTGTTATAATTTCTATAATGCTTAAATCTATATTAACATTTTTTTCTAATAACGAGAATGAGGATAATAAAAATCGAATTCACTATATTTTTAAGTGAACTCGATTATACAACAGTGAGACACGTTCCTTTAAATTAAATCCCAATCAACTGGAGTACCCTTTGGAATATTCTTCTTAACCGTTTTGCCTAATAAAATGTCATAATATTTTGGTGGTAAGCCATATCCAGGTCGGATAACTCGCATATTCTCTTTTGTAATTTTTTCACCCTTCTTCATATTATCTACAATATATAAGGATCGTCGATATTTTTTGGATGGGGTTTCTGCTTTAGTTGTTCCATAATGTATGTGGCCTAATCCCTGCCATGCTCGTTTGGCTTCCGCTACAAGGACCTTCCATTCGTCAGGCTCTAAGGAAAACTGGGAGTCCACGCCACCTTCTGCTCTGGATAAGGTTAGGTGTTTTTCAATGACTGTTGCCCCTAATGCAATACTTGCTAATGCTACTCCCGAACCTAGCGTATGATCTGAAAGGCCAATTTGACACTGAAACAAATCCTCCATATGAGGGATCGTTCGTACATTACTATTTTCTGGTGTTGCAGGGTATGTACTCGTACACTTGAGTAATACCATTTCAGTGCAGCCAGCCTCTCTTGCTGTTTTTACTGTCTCCTCAATCTCGGCAGCACTACACATACCTGTTGAAATAATCATAGGTTTTTTAGTCTGGGCAACTTTTTTAATTAAAGGTAAATCGGTACACTCAAACGATGCGATTTTATACATAGGAACTTGTAAACTTTCTAAAAAATCGACCGCTGTTTCATCAAACGGTGAACTGAATCCAATAATACCCAGTTCTCTACATTTATCAAATATAGCTTCATGCCATTCCCATGGTGTATAGGCTTCTTGATACAATTGATATAAGGACTTATTCTTCCATAAGCTCTCTTGATCACGAATGACAAAATCGTCCATTTTTGTTTCATTCAAAGTCATGGTGTCTGCTGTATATGTCTGAATCTTTAAAGCATCAACCCCAGCTGCTGCTGCTGCTTCGACTATTTGCAAAGCCCGTTCTAATGACTGATTATGATTTCCTGACATTTCTGCAATGATAAAGGGCGAATGATTCTTGCCAATAAAACGTTCTCCTATAACGATGTCTCTCATCTTTTCCCTCCTTTATTTTCTAGGAGACCTTCACGGACTATCTTCCATTGTTCGTGTAGTAAAGCCATCGGGATAACATCTATAAACAAACCTTCCTTTCGAACATGCTCCACAAATTTACCTTCTGCTTCAAATCCTAGCTTCTTGTGAAAGTGCAAGCTTACCTCATTTGTCTGAATCACTTCTGCACAAATTTTATGCATTCCTTCTTCCTGAAACATTTTATCTAATGCCAAAATGCCCATCATGGTACCTGTGCCTTTTGGTGCTGCTTCTTCTCCAATATAAAAACCCCAATAACATCTCGCATGGGTCTGATCCATGTCAAAAAACTGAACAAGTCCAAGTGGCTGATTGCCATGATAAAAGATCATTACCTTTTTTTGAGGATTATTCATTAGATGCTGAAACCACTCAAGGTGCTCCTTCCATGTGATAAGATGATCATCATACATAAATGCTCGAACCCTTTTTGAGTTACGCCATTGCAAAATAAGGCTTAGTTCTTTCTCTGATAAAGCTTTTAATGTGAATTCATCCATATATCTAAACCTCCATGATATGCTTAATTAGAGATTCTTGATCATAATCCTTGATTAATTTCTGACAGGCGTCTGACATCCTTTTTAATAGAATGGGGTGGTACATTATTTGCTCCAAGGTTGATCCAATCATTTCTTCTGTCACCTCTTCACTTTTCCCTAAGTGATAAATTGCTCCTAAATTTGCTACATGCTCGAGAATTTCGGTTTGATTGGTGGCCGTCTCAATTGTAATAGTTGGAAGATGGAGATAGCATCTCTCCCATGTCGTTGTTCCACCTGCTCCAATCGCTAAATCTGCTTTAACCATTAAATCTACTAGATAATCTATTTGAATATGAAGCTCACGATCGGAACGAGCAACACAGTAGTCTCTTAACTGTTGTTGAAATGGATTAGAACTACCGATTACCACATCTACAAATAATTTGGTCTTCGGTAGTTGATCAATTGCCTTTAGCACCTTCATCGTTTCATTAGTAGGATCACTTCCACCAAATGAGACGAGAATTCTCTTTAAATTTGAGCTTTTCACTCGCCTACGATGAATCTGTTGAAATTCTTTTCTCAGTAATACAAAATTAATTCCAAGTAGAGTGGTCGCATTCTCTGGTATTAACCGATCATATCGAGATTCTTTATTTGGCAATTCATTTTGATCTAATAAAAGATCGCAATCATGTTTTCTATCGGCTAAATCATCTATTACCATTATCTTTTTTACTTTAGGTCTTATCGCTTTTTCCCACTTCTGATCGATAGCATAATGGTCGATAATTAACCAATCGACGGAGGGATAGACTGATAGAATCTCCTTCGTTTTCTTTACATCCTTCTTCCATTCGGAAAGCATCCATTCAAAGTGGTTGTTATCGACAGATCCTGATAATACCATCACCTCGAAACCGTGTCTTTTAATTTCCTTTATCAGATGACCAGGAAAATCATGACAAATAAAAATAACATTTGCTTGGTTTTCTTGCAACATATCCGCTAAGACAAGACATCTCATGACATGGCCAGTTCCAATTTCTCTTGAGGCATCTGTTCTAATAAAAATATTCAAAGCATCCACCTACTAATCTTCTTTCTGTTGTATACTTGTGTTGATTAATTGCCATTCTGGGTTTTCTTCTAAAACCTTTAACGTATCTGAAAAGGTGAATTTCGGGTTTCTTGGATATATTTCCTCTAAGATTCTTTTGATTAATCGATAATCCTCTATCGTATCCACCGTCCAGCGATGGTGACTATAATTAGTAGAGGATGAGACATTAACAAATGGAAATAAGTCTGGATGGTGAAGCATGTATCTGGTAACATGTTCACGGTCTATTGGATTTATTGCTTCTTGATGTGTCTTTTTTAAGGCTCCAAAACTAAAAACTTCTGTATCTAATCCCCTCGGAAAGGTTCTTTTCAGTGTGTTGGACACAAATCGATAAGGATGATCATGCTGAAGATAGGTTTCAATTACCTTATCTATTTGAAAAGGATCGATTAAAGGACAATCCGCTGTCAATCGTACAACGATGTCCGCTCTTGCAATCATAGCAGTGCGAAAATAACGATCAAGCACATCCTCTTCAGATCCGCGATACCATGCAATATCTAATTCTTGACATAATGATATAATTGGATTATCGCCTGAATGACAAGTTGTAGCCACCACGATTTCATCAATTTTTGTTGACCTACCTACCCGTTCTAATTGATATGCTAACAATGGCTTACCAAGAACTTTTTTTAATACTTTTCCTGGTAGTCTAGTAGATCCCATGCGAGCTTGTATGATTGCCACTACCTTCATGTCCTCACCTCAATCAGTAGAAAAATAGGCATGAACCTTTTTCACAGCAGCTATGACATCTTGAATATCCTGTTCTGACATTTTCGGATATAGAGGAAGAGTAATGATTTCTTCATATAGATTTTCTGCAACTGGACATATTCCTTTCTTATATCCCAATTGCTGATAATAGGGATGCCAATATACTGGAATATAATGAACATTCACCCCAATGTTTTCTTTCTGTAATGCTTGGAAAAATAGTAAGCGATCAGCTTTTATTTTGTTTGACTTTAAGCGAATCATATATAAATGCCAGCTAGAATGACCATCTTCGTGTTGAAACGGTGTAATAATAGCATTTAAATCTTTGAACTGTTCCGTATATTGTTTCGCATATGTTCTTCTCGTACGAAGAAATTTGTCCGATTTCTTAAGCTGACTTAGCCCTAATGCTGCTTGAAAGTCGGTCATTCGATAATTAAAGCCAAGATCTTGCATCTCGTAATACCATGGATGATCATGATACAACCATCTGTTTGGATCTCTTGTAATCCCATGTGTGCGAAAGCTTTTTAATTTATCATATAAGGACTTTTGATTTGTAGTAATCATTCCCCCCTCACCGGTTGTAATATGTTTTACCGGATGAAAGCTAAACATTGTCATATCAGCGATGGACCCTATTCGTTTTCCTTTGTATGTCGCACCTAATGCATGAGCGGCGTCATCTATAACCAACAGCTTGTGTTTTTTGGCTAGCTGTTGAATTTGATCATAATTTGCAGGCTGACCGGTATAATCCACGGTGATAATCGCTTTCGTTTTTCCCGTAATGAGGGGTTCTATTCTTTCTGGAGAAATAGTATAGGTGAGAGGATCAATATCAGCAAACACTGGTTTACCATCCAAATATAATATTGCATTCGAAGTGGCAGCAAAAGTCATAGGGGTTGTGATCACTTCATCCCCCTCGTCGATATTTGCTGCATAGCAAGCCGCATGCAATGCTGCTGTACCGCTTGAGAAGGCAACAGCATATTTTGCTCCAACATAATCCGCTACGCTTTCCTCAAAAGCCTGAATAATAGGGCCTGTTGTCAAATAATCACTTCTTAAAACATTACTAACTGCCTGAATATCTTCGTCTTCGATCCATTGACTCCCGTAGGGTAAATAAGCGTCTCTTACTGGCTTCCCTCCATAAATGGCAAGCTGTTCTTTTTTTCTCATGGTGCTTCCTTCCTTATATTAAATTCGTTGATGTAATCCATTCTTCCGTTTTCATGATCCCTTCCTCTAGGCTATGCATAGGCTCCCAGCCTAATAATTGCTTTGCTTTCGTATAATCACATAATAATCGAGCAATTTCACTTTGTGGATGAATATGTGGTACATGCGTAATACGTGCTTCGTCCTTTACTATTAATTTCGCTAATTCATTAATCGAAATATCCTTGCCTAATCCAGCATTAATGATTTCCCCATCTACATTGGAGGCATATCCTGTTTCGACGACAAACCGTGCGCAATCCTCTACATATAATAGATCCCTTGTTTGTTTTCCATCACCATAAATTTGTAAGGTTTTACCCGCAAGTTTGTTCTTTAGAAAAATAGCAACAACTCCGCCTTCTCCCCCCGTTTTTTGAAAGGGGCCATATGTGTTAAAAGGTCGAATAACAGTAACAGGTAATCCATATGCATAATAGTAAGACAACACCATATTTTCTGCCGCTAATTTCGCACCCGCATACGGGGATGCTGGTTTCACCTGATTTGTCTCCTTGATTCCACTATCATCCATGGCTTTATCGTAAACCATACAAGTGCTCATAAAGATAACCTTTGTTTGATTTTTTTTACATTGTTCTAGAATATTAAAGGTTCCAACCACATCATTAGCGAACGTCGTGCTCGGTTCATCAATACTGTCCTGTACATTAATGCTTGCCGCTAGATGATAGCAAATATCAAAGGAATTCTCGAACAACTTCTCTAGAAGAGGAATGTCCTTAATATCTCCATAGGTTAATCCATTAAAATGATGGTTGGATTCAAATTCTTTAAGGTTTTCCTTTCTACCATTAGATAAATCATCTAATACCCAAACTTGGTGGCCGTCCTTTAATAGTCGAGCTACTACCCATCTTCCAATAAAGCCAGCACCACCAGTTACTAAAATATTCAATCAATTCACCTCATTTATTCTTAATCGCTCTTTCATTAATAATTCAGCCATCGCTAAATCTTCTTTTGTGTCAATATCGATAGCACTTTCCCAGTCGAGCTCACAAATTTGATAGTTCTTTCCATAGAAGGTTTTTTCCTTTTTAAAAGCTTCTGCTTGAGCAATCCAAATAGCACCAGTTGGACAATATAGCTCTGGAAGATCCTGAGATCTAGAGCGTAATTCTTCTTCAAAAATTGGCTTCGGTTGATTGTTTGTATCTATATGCAATGCCCACCATGGATTCAGCCATTGATATCTTGTTACACTGATCTGGAAGGCGGTGTTTGACTTCTCAAAATAATTAATAGAGTTGCGAATATCCTCACTAGTCCTCAGTGGACAATTGGGCATTAATTGAACAATAGTGGAAAATTCCTTCTCAAAAAACTTCTCAGCTTCGATTAATGCACTGAAGGAAGCTAAGCTAACTGGAGATTGGTCATCAGCGTGCTTCTTCCGTAGAAAAGGAACCTCTGCACCATACTTTTGGGATATTTCTGCGATTTTTTCATTATCTGTACTCACGATTATATGATCAAAAAGTTGAGATTCCTTTGCAGCCAAAATAGTCCATGCAAGCATTGGCTTACCATGAAATTCCATTCTGTTTTTATTTGGAATTCGTTTAGAATTGCCTCGAGCAGGAATAATGCAAATGGATTCCTTTACCAAATTGTCCACCCACCATCAATCACCAAATTGTGCCCTGTAATTTGCTTAGACTTATTAGAAACAAAAAAATCTACTGCTCCAATTACATCTTCCTCTGCTAGCATATCACCTGATGGAGTGAGTTTTGCGTACCTTTCAGCAAATGCTTGATCAACACGGCCTTTAATTCCTCCAAATGATATGCAATTAACGGCTATCCCCTTTGATGCCATTCGTACTGCTAATTCCTTGGTTAAGTGAATTTGTGCTGCTTTGGACACACCGTAATTAATTGGAGATTCAGATTCAAAATCTTCATATAGATGGACATTTGGTGCAACAATCCCGTAGATAGATGAAATATTAATAACAGATCGTAAAACTAATGGGTCCTTTTGGGCAAAATGCATGGACCATTCATATGGAACCACTACATTTAGGTTAAATTCATTTAGCCATTGATCACGTGGTGTTTTACCATCAACGATTTGTAGATAATCTCGATTACGAGCATTATTTATTAGTATATTGATCACTAGATTATTTTGTTCACAAAACAGGTCAATGGTTCGCAGTGCGTGGTCGGCTTCTATATCGACAGCTAATGAGTAAAAATGATTGGTATTTTTCAATTTTTCTCTCATGTCTGTAAGCTTTGCTTCATATCTCGAGGTGGTTAGCACCTTGTATCCATTATTTAAAAAGTGTTGAACAAGCTGAAATCCTACTTTACCAGTACCTCCAGTAATGAAAATCGTTTCTTTCATAGATTAAATCCCTGCCTCAATAAATTCGACTGTTTTTAACATTTCTTCATGAGAAAGTGGAGCTTCCTTTCTTGTTACAATACCGATAAATTTCTCTAATGAAGACTTAAATGCAAGAAAAGTGTCTTTCATTTCCAGCTCCATATAGTCATCTGTACCAATCAGTGTAATTCGAAATGGTAAATATATTGCTTCCTCTACTACTGTTATATTAATTAATACATCGTCTTGTGTTAGGTAATTTACATGAACAGCGCCATCAGATTTCGTTACAGTGGATGATTGAATGAGATGGTGATAGCCGATCAAGCGCAAAATTGGATCTATCACATGAATTGCATATTTCTCCCACGACTTCATCACAACAGCATGAATTGATTTGATCTTTCCAACCCTTTTTAATCTATCTTTTGCTAGATTATATTCAGTGGCATATTTAAGGGCAGAGCAAGAAAAGATTTGGCCTTTTTCCTTTTCCTTTAGTAAAATTTCTTCTGCCTTTTTCCGATGAATCGCTAACGGCTTATCGATATAAATAGGAAGGCCTGCTTCGATAAAAATCTCACTATTGATAAGATGATTCTCATAATCATCTCTCGCTAACAGAATAGCGTCCACCTTTCCAATCATTTCTTCCTTTTTATCTACAATATGCGCAATGTTAGCTGATCTAGCAATGTGTTGAGAAATTGTTCTATCCTGTGTCCAAATATGGGTTACTTTCGCACATTTGATCGCATCATCTGGGAATTTTTTTTCACTCAAATATTGAGGTATGGTAGGGAAAGGGCAATCTTGCATATATTCTGGATCATAGCCATTACAGATCGCTGACCAAGAATAGGGATGACCATTTCCCTCATTCATACCAATTATTCCGAGCTTTAGCATTTTTACCATCTCCTTGGATCAATCAAATCTATATCTGAGAGTTGAAAGGAATCGAAAAGAATCTTCCTGTCATCTAATGCTTCAAATGACGCCACGATTTCTTCTAGTTGCTGCAGGTGGTTAATACCAACTAATATATGATCAATTTCATCGATTTGTGAGACAAACTTTAAGGCTCCATCCAGTTTTGTCATTTGGTACTTATCTAGAAAGGCCTTTAGTTTTTGGTTATAAGGTATATAACGATGGAATTTTTTGGGTAGCATATGTTCATCTGCAAGTAAGATACCTTGGAGAAAGATCGATCTAGCATGAATTTCTATATCTTTATCTTTTATTTTTCGCAATGCTCCAGAGTGAAGTAAGCGTTGATCATAGAGATTGATCGGAATTTGAAAGACATCCAAATCATAATTTTCTAGTAAAGTGGAAACCATGTCTTCGTCATAGATCGATACACCTATTTTCTTGATTAGCCCCTCCTCTTTCCATCCTTGAAGTAGCCGAAACAATTTATTACCATTTGCTACTATTAGATTTTGGACATTATGAACAAAAATTCCTTCGATTTGATTTACCTTTAATTTCTTCAAGGATTGATAAAAGCTTTCATTAATCTTTTGTAGGTCCACATTTTTTATAGATTCTACAAATATATGAGGGGTTTTAGAATAAATAGTAAAATAGTTATCTGTGATGATTTCTCCTAAAACTTGTTCACTCTTTCCGTAATCGGCTGCTGCATCGAGAATATGAATATTATTATTTCGGCAATATTGTAGTATTTTTTTCACTTCCTCTTTAGAGGTCCGGCCATTTAAATTAGTGATTCCGTAGTCTAAGCCGAATTGCGCAGTACCTATGATTAGGTCAGATAAACGGCTAATCATAAAACCACCCCTTTCCTGAGTGAACGAAAAAGAGTGAACATTCCTTCTTTTCTTTAGGATTACATCCATCATATTCGTTCAATTTAAGAATATACATGTTAAAAAGGTGTAAATTTACCATTCATTAATTCATATATCAATGCTTTCAACCTTTTCTCTGAAATACCCTTGTATGGGTATGCATAGCGCAAAAATTGCTCTCGCTTATTCTTTGCATAGCTTTTCCAGTGCGGTGTTGTAAAAAATAAAGTAACTAATTTGGCAAGCTTACGGGGATCCTTTTGAACCATTTCATTTAATGGGTTATAATAACCGGTATAATTTGGGAATGAATTATCGAGAATAAAAACAGGTTTATCTGCTAACATGGATTCTAGTGCAACGGTTGAAGTATAGGAAACAACACAATCTACATGTGGCAATATATCGTATAGACTACTGATTTTAGAGGAAGAGACGACTGGAAATTCCTTTGTTAATGGATGGGCATCCTTTCCAGGTATATCTTTAATAAGAATATTGACATCCAACTTTTTGGCATAGATAGTTTTTAAGAATAGCCTCCACTTCTCAATTTTTTGATTTTCACGGACAACAAGCATAATTGTTTTCTTTCTTGGATCCAAACCCAAATTTTGATGGAATGCTTTCCTTGTTTGTTGTGGTAACTGCTTCGCTTGATCAAATCGTGGATGTCCGATAATTTTTAATCCATGTTGATTCACTCCTAATTGCTTATACCAATCTACTTCGAATTGGCCATAGACTGCATCAATTGTTGCTATCTTTGGAATAAAGCCTTGCTCACTATTCATTATTCCATGCTGAAGACAAATACTTGGTATCCCTCTTTCAGCTGCCACTAATGATAGAATCCGACTGATATAACTATGCGTGCTTGACACAAGTACACATGAAATCGGAACCTCATCAAAGAATTGATTTACTTGTTCGATCATTTTAATTGCTTGTGGAATTTTTTTTATCACTTTTGCTTGGAACAATTGATTTTGATAAAAAGGACTATGTTTAGTTGATTGAAATAAAGCCCTTGCTTTATTTTGAACAGCAAGAATCTCTTTTTTATAGGCGGAGGTACGATAATGACAGAGGTTCTTAACTGGTAAGCCAAACTTAATAGTCTTATTTTTTGAAGTGGAAGAGGTAGTGGGATCCGCTACAACGATTAACGATTTAGATTTTTTAAAGGATTTCTCATAAGATTTATCTGGTATTCGGAGAATCGGATCAACGTGAATAGCAATCTTACCATTATTGATTTTTTTCTTTTTAAACCTTTTATGATGTGAATTTACATATTTGGTGAATGCTGCTTGAAATTCTCTTTGATGATTTATTTGGTAGGTTAAGGTATCCGCAAAATTTTCCTGCCCTAAAGCATTAGCCACTTCTTTATTGTTTCTAACTAGGTTAGGAAAGTGTAAAATGTACGGAAGTGAAAAACCTTTATACGTAAGTTCTTTAAACTCCTGTAAAAAATGATAATACAACGACCAGTAATTGCGCATTTTTGTCTCCACAAGATCACCTAGTTTCTTTGAAACATCTTACTGAAGAATTTTGTTAAACCCTTTTGCTTTTTAAAAACACGAATCGTATATGCGCCTAAACCGAGTTCTTTTTCCCCAGTATTTGCTTCGATTTGCTTCATCCCTAAGTTTTCAAAAATCACTTTATAATTCCTTGGAAATAAGCGCCAATTTTTTGCTGTCTCCGCTTCAATGGTAATAAGATAGGATTTCGTTACTCGTGCCATCTCTTTAAATATCCATTCACTTTCTGGATGAATATGCTCTAATACAGCCATGGTAAAGACGACGTGATATTGATTATTAGGTATTTCTTTAATAATATTTTCGATTGGTGAATGAATAATCGTAGCATCTTCGTATAAGGTGGGAAAATTCTTTTTAAGAGAATTCACAGCCTCTTCACTTATTTCAATACCTGTCAAATTCCTGTAGTGATTTTTCATTAAATGATTCAGATTTCTTCCAACATTACACCCAAGTTCTAAGATTCTGTGTCTATTCTCACTATACTTCTGAATATATTCTAGTAATAATTCACTTCTTCCCACTTTATCAATATAATAATCGGATTTACTCACATGCTTCCAATAGTCATGAATTTCTCCTAGGCTTTTACTCATCCAAATTTCTCCTTCCCGACATGAATGATTATTTGGTTAATCTTTTAATTAAAGTTTTTAATCTTTCACCAGAGCTACTTTGAATTGAATACGCTTTGCTTAAGAAAGATTTACGGATTTTATCCGTATAATGACGAAACTTTGCATCGGAAAAATACTTGATAATGATATTTGCCAAAACTCCTGGACTGGTTTGTTCTAATTGATCAAGAAGATGGTAGTAGCCTGTAAAGCCTCTAAAACTTTTATTTAAAACAAATACTGGTTTGCCATGGAGCATTGCCTCTAATCCTACAGTTGAAGAATAAGTAACAACAGCATCCACATTAGGAAAAATATCATAAAGTCCATAGCTTCCTGTTGAATAAACATGTCGAAATTCCTTCGTAAGGATATGTGGCTGTTTGCTTGGATAGTTCTTAATCAAAATGTTCACCTTTAGTTTTCTATCTATTTTCTTGATCAAAATACGCCATCTATTAATATCGTCTTCTCCTCGTAATGCAATCATGACGTTTTTTCTACGAGGATTTAATCCTAACTTTTTATCAAAAGTTGCTCTCCTTACGACTTTTGTATTAAATCTTTCATCAAATCTCGGGTGACCAATAACCTCTACAGAGCCTTTGGGTGCTCCTAAATTCAGATAGAATTCTTTCTCATAATTGCCATAAACAGCATCGACTGTCGCTATTTTTGGTATATAACCAAGTTCACTTGAAATGATTCCATGCTGCATACAAATGGATGGTATTCCTTTTTCAGCAGCTACAATAGAAAGAATTCGACTTACATAACTATGGGTCGTAGACACAACTAAGCATGAGACAGGTACTCTCTTTAGAAAACCAACGGCAGCAGATATTTGTCTAATAACTACTAAAATATTGTTTAATAACCATTTTTGGAAGGCTGGATCGCTATAAATAGGATGATTTTTAAATCCTGCTAATATTTGTCTCGCTTTTTGTTGAGCTTCTTTAATAGCACTCTCGACTTCTCCTGTGTAGTTTTGCAGATAATAGGTGAGCATATTTTGAGTTACACGATAATTCGATCTGGATTTTCCCTTTAGTTTTGATTTGCTAACCCTGACCGTGTTCGTTAGCGGAATAGCCTTCCCTTCCGTTTTTGCGCGGTATGTTCGTGGTGATTGTGTTTTTAGACTTGGCTTTACTTGTTTTTGTTTTGGCCCATTGCTATTAATTAATAGAATCGTTTTCTTACGATCGAAATGACTTTGCATTGTTGATGGTGGAAAGCGTAGTAATTTATCTACATGTAAGACAACCTTTCCATTTTCTACTCTTCTTTTTGGTTTGGTATGTGTAGCAACAAATTGATTAAAAACGGTTTGTATTTCTTTTTGGTTTTGGACATGATTTCTTAAATGTTTGCGATCCATTTTTTCGATTTGTGTTAATAAAGATGGTTTTGGTAGAAGGTAGCTTGGTAAATGACACAAAAATGGTAAAGAAAATCCTAAATATTCTAAACTTTCAAAGTCTTGAAGATAATCAAGATAAACAGACCAATAATTTTGCAAAAAACTATCCATTGGAACCTTCTCCTCTTCCTCTTAATTAAATGAATCCAGCTTTCTTTAATAATGCCCGTAATCCTTCTCGATCTAAGGCTTTTTGACTGGACGAGCTGTAGGTTCGTATATCAGCTTTCTTTGCCCCTTCGTACGCCTTGTTGTTATTCGATAGACTTGGAATGATGTACATATCTTGTAACTCTAATGCTGTTTTGGATTCATCCATTGTCATTAATTCTTCATACATCTTCTCACCAGTTCGAAGTCCTGTAACCTTTACTTCTATACCATCTTCTCTTAATCTATTTTGTTTTGCTATCTCTTCGATTAAAACCTCCGCTAGCAGCCCTAATTGAATGACAGGCATTTTCAAGACAAATACTTCTCCACCTTGCGCTTCTCTTAAAGCTTTTAAGGTTAATTCTGTAGCTTGCTCCAGTGTCATCATAAACCTCGTCATGTTCTTATTTGTCACATTGATTCTTTGGTTGTTTTTAATCTGTTCAATGAATAATGGAATGACTGATCCTCTTGAGCCCATAACATTGCCGAAACGAACACTAGCAAAAATAGTAGACGATTCTTTATTTTTTTCAGTAGCTGCTATCATTCTTTCCGCTAGAAGCTTTGTTGCTCCATAAGCATTGGTTGGTGATATCGCTTTGTCTGAGCTTGTAAACACAACCTTTTTGACATGTTGTTGAGTTGCTGCTTTCATTACGTTATACGTTCCCATCACATTCGTTCTTACTGCCTCAAATGGATTACTTTCACAGACTTCTACTCTCTTCATTGCCGCAACATGTATGACATAATCTATCCTATCCATTGCTTCGATTAAACTGTCATACTCACGTGCATCTCCGATAATAAAATGTAATTTCTCATGATAATCAAAAGCTTCCTTCATCATGTGTTGCTTATATTCATCACGACTCAATATTTTTATAATTTGTGGATTTTCTTTTAATAGGTATCCTACAAGGCTTGTACCTATAGTCCCAGTACCTCCAATGATTAAAATTCTTTTATTTTCAAAATACACAACATCTCCCTCTTTCATTGCAAATTATTCCCCGTACCTTTCATCCATAAGGCCTCTTGTCTTTCTGTTGAAGCCATTTTCAATTTACCAAGTTAATATCCGTTTGTGATAAAGCGAGACTACCATCATGGAGGATTATTCATTAACGAAACTTAACAGAATGTTTAGTGACTAATATCCGGTCGGACCGCGTTACTTTCACATCCTGAAGTGGTGGTCTTGCGGACGGTTAACTCTGATTTAGTTATCTTCACCCATGCTCCTTCCATTTCTTGAGCCTTCCTTATCTTGTGTACTCTAATATATATATTAAAGGGGAGCTTATTAGTTAAAGAGCATGGCCTATATTTTCAACCCATTTTTTAATCCTTAAGCTTTTGAGCAATTTATGTATTTTAACAGGTTCTCTTATATCGACCTATTCCACTTTTTTTGTTTTTCATAAGCTAATCTTAAGCTTCCAAAAAAAAATAAAGAGAGGGTATTATCCTCCCTTTATTCATTATCTTTCATTTCATTTGTATCCATGCTTGCATCATGAATTGCTGTGTGATGATTTTCCATTAGCTCCTGAAAGTCATTTAGTTCAGGTGGATGAAAATCCTCCTTCATCTCATGCTTTTTTTCTATAACATTATTATTGGGGAACACAACAGGGCATTGTAATGGAATGGTTGGAGCTGGACATGGCGGGAATGGTAAAATGTCTCTTGGTTGACAGAAAGCCGCTTCAATTTCCAGTGTTACATCAAATGTTGATTGAATGCTCTGGCATAAACGAACATTGACAGTCACATCTAGCTCATCCACCTCTGTCGTTGTGCCAGGTTCACAACTAGTAGTACAAACAAAACAGTCTAAGTCTACATTGATTACGTCAATATCCGTTCCATCGGGAGCACACATAATTACTTGTTCACAGCGAGAAAATTCAACGGAACCGACTTCTACTGTAGCACCACCTAATGCAGCGATTAAGTTCACAAATACCGTTACCTCAAAATTTTTGCGAATATTGACGATTTGGAGAACTACTTCCTCACCATCTATAAAAACGAGTTGGTTCTCTCTGCCTAATATTGTAATGGGATCTGTTTCTGTTGGTGTAACCGTACAACTAACGCTATTAAGGTCTATATCATCACATTCTAATTGTATACCTGTAACTGGATTTACAGGTAAATCTAGATTGTTTAAAGTTAAATCAAATTCTGCTTCATTTAAAATCCAGTCGTAAACTTTTTTCGTATTAATACAAAGAATTTCTTGCTCTCCGTCGACTTGATAACAATTCAAAATATACACCTCCTAAAAAGATTGATCGCTCTTCTTTTCATTGGAAGAGAAAGAGATTAGAGAATTTTCACTTATAGCCTATGATGTAATGGATTAATTGGTTCATACACTCGCTAGATTTTACTCATTAGGTTAAGACTAATCACGATTTGGGCAATCAACCATACGATAGAATAAGTAACATGGAAGGATAATCATTGAAAGGAGATTCGAAATGAATGAAGAGAATGTAAGTGATGAAAGAATAACCGATCCTATCAGCACTCTTCAGCAATCGATCACGCAATTAAAACAAGAGGTTGAATTAATTAAGAAGGACATAGAAGATCTACGGGTGGAGGAGCTATTAAACAAAGTAAACTCCAGCATGAACAAAACGGATAACCAAATTACCGAACTAAAAAAGGATTTGGATCAGCATAATGAACGAATACAGAACCTAAGATCAATAGACGAGCCGGATCTAATAGCTCCTAAGAATAATCAATCTGAGTATCGCCAAATTCAAACGATACTTCATTCCTTACACAGAACAAATCCATCTGAGAAAAATCATCATGAATGGAAGCCTTCTCACATCCAACCAGTAAAACAAAATTACATTCCACCCAGTAATAGCATTAAATTATTCTAGCAATATTTGCTTACGTAATAACTACATGGGCTAATCTCACTAGATGTCCATTGCCTTTTTTTCTAGTTATTGTGAATTTGCCCATTCCAAATTTAACTCAATTTACTATAATGAAATATAAAGTATGAAGGAGCTGTTTTCATGAAGGCAAAGGATAAGTCAGGTAAAAATAGACAAAATAACTCCGAGAATTCCAATTCCAATGAACCAATTGTTATTTCATCCTCTGTTAAGAAAAAAGCAATTATTAGACGTCGTGGAGGATGTTGTTTAAAATAGAGGTATTTATCAGTGGGGGATTGTTCATCCCTCACTGAACTACTTAAGACTAAGTTTATATAAATTAGCAGCTATTGGTACTATTTGATAGGATGTAGAATTGCCTTCAATTTGATCTAGCCTCGAAAAAAAATCTGAAATCTCTTCTCCTGTAAGAGTGAATTTTCGTTTTCTATGTTTTCTATTCAACGAGAGCCGTTTCGGATTTTTCGGTGTAACATGTGATGGTAGTTGAAGATCTCTACAATATTGTAAAATTGAGGTATAAGAATAGCTATTATCATCCCATTTATAAAAGTTGGACAACAACCTACGCTGCTGCTCTTTCTCTTCTGAAGTTAGTATCGACTGAGAGGAAAAAATGTTTTCTAGTATAGAAATAACTTCTTTATAACTTTTTGCTTTCCTCCCTAATTGATTGGGGAGGTCTAATTCTTTTGTGGCAAATGGGATAAAAGAAATAAGCGGTTTATTTAAAAGGAATGCTTCTATACCAGAGGTACATCCATTATGAATAATTACTTGAGCAGCCATTAACCATTTTATAATACTTCCCTCATGGACAACATGGACATTTTTATAGCCAGAGAAGTATTTTCGATAGGAGTTAAAGTCTTCGCCAGGATGTGGTCGTATAACTATGGTGTACTGTGGGAATTTTTTACATAACTCTTCGACTAAATCTAGGAATCTATTATATAATTGCTTAATAAATTGATAATACGTATTTTCCTTCTTTCCCTTTGCTGTATTATATTGAGAAAATCTTGTATTAACAAGAATAAAGTTCCCGTATTGATCCTTTATCGATTGAGCCTCTTCCTCATAGATCGTCCGATATTTGGGCTGTAATAAATCAAATCTTGGGTTACCTACCTCATGACAGCGATTCGTAAGATCTGGATTTGCACTTGTAATGGACCTTTTTTGATGGCTTCCCCAACAAAATTCCTTGGAAACATGTAAAAGAGTATCCCTTCTCATACGATCCATTAAATATGATTTTTTTTGAATTAATAAGCCTTCTTCATCTAACTCCACCACTAAATGTCCATGGTCCTTAGCGTGTGTAATTACTCTTTTTCTAAAACCATGGGGGCCACCTTTAGAAAAAAAGATACCTTTTGGAAAGCTCTCTAAAGCCATTTCGACTTGAATATGATCTCCTATCATGACATGGTATCCTTCCTTAAGCGCATGATAGGCTAATATTAGCTTAGCATCTTGCTCTCTTACCTTTACTTCGATTGGTAAGTATAACCACTTTTCTATACTTTTCACATTCTAACAACCCTTCACGTACCAGTTAATGAAAACTGGTAATCATCTGTAGGTTTTATTATTTGAAAAATGCGTTGGGGTTTCTTTCCATTGGGATATTTAAGAAGACGTGTTCAGCTTTTCTTGAAGTATCGTGATCATTTCTTTGTGTGCCATGTTACTCTCCTCTATCATTTCATCTAAAAGCCTTTCTAATTGCTCGAAATCTTCTGTTGAAATATCTTCTTTCTTTTGAGTTATTGGTTGATTCTCTAAGTGCATGAATAAATAAGTCATGACCATTTGTAACGTATGATTTTCAAGAAAAACAAAACTACGATTGCCTTCATGATGTGTAAAATCCTTTACATACTGATCAAAAAATTGCTTCATCCATTCTTGGTTTCCATTATTCATCCTCTTCACCCTCCCTCAATTGGATGGAGCCATTTATATGAATGGTATTAAGGGAATTTTGCCCATTTGATAGCTCGTCACCATATGTAAAGCCCTGTATACTTTCAGAATAAGTATCCTCAGGATTCCATTTAATTTGAAAATTCGGAAAGGTTAACGTTTCAAATGGATTCAATATTTGAGTATGGGTTGGCCTTAACCAAAATTCCTGTTTATCTGTCGATTCATTCAAGCGTTCCCATGCATTAGCAACTCGAATTGACTTCTGAAAATTTTTATAAAGGTATTTCCCAGAGAACTCCAATATAGATTCATCGGATAACTTTATACAAATATAGGGATTGATAAGAGGCTTTGTTCCGATATTCTTAATATGATAACTTCCGAGGCAATAATTATCATATCCTTGTGCATGTGTAATATTAAGAGAATAAGTAAAAAAACTAACAATATTTAATGATTGACTCGTATCTAAAGCAGCAATTAAATCTCTGACTTCATTCCATTGGGAAGATTGAACACTCTTCCATTCTTTCATTTTACGCTGTAGTGAATGAATTGAGTTCATGCTTGCACCTCCATGCTAACAGTTTTTTTCTATACATGAGTCAGGATCTTAAAATTACTCGAAAAAAATAAAGAGAGGACTCTCCTCTCTTTATCTTTATGATCTTAGCTTATCTGTTATTACCATTGCTGTTCGGGAAAACAACCGGACATTGCGCTGGCATTGTTGGAGCTGGGCATGGTGGGAATGGTAAAATGTCTCTTGGTTCACAGAAAGCTGCTTCAAGCTCAAGTGTTACTGGGAAAGTAGATTGAATGCTTTGGCAAAGACGAACAGTTACGGTTACATCCAACTCATCTACTTCTGTTGTCGTACCAGGATCACAAGTTGCAGTACATACAAAGCAATCTAAGTCCGTAAAAGTTACATTTATGTCTGTTCCTGTTGGAGCACAAAGAATTACTTGCTCACAGCGGGTAAAATCTGCCGAACCAACTTCTACCTGTGCTCCTCCAAGCTCAGCCACTAGGTTAACAAAAATCGTCACTTCAAAGTTTTTTCGAATATTTACGAGTTGTAGTGTTACTTCTTCTCCATCAAGCATAAAAACTTGATTTTCTCTGTCTAATACGACAATTGGATCAATTTCGGCTGGAGCAACTGTACAAGAAACCGTATCAAGATCAATATCATCACACTCTAATTGAGTACCTGTAACAGGATTTACCGGTAAGTCTAAATCATTTAGACTGAGATCAAAGGAAGCTTCATTTAAAATCCAATCATATACCTTCTCTGTATTTATACACAGAAGCTCCTGCCCTCCTACTAAATTCTCTGCTTGCATCGTGCAAACACCTCCAAATAAGATTAATGTCCATATAGCCTATGACAATGTGCAGCAAAACGTTTTAGTGAATTAGCGGAAATATCATGATATTTAGGAAGTTAGGTGAATATCATACTAATAGTACTCCGCACAGATGTAACAACAACCATGACTTTCGTAATTCTGAAGAAAATTAGCTTCCAAGAATAGAATAATCCAATTAGGAGTGTAGTTTTTCGATAGTTTATCCATTTTTAGATATGAGGAATTATCGATTGCTCATTATCCAGATTTGTTAAGGAACATTCTTTTCTTTGTGCAACCACTTTAACTAATCTCATTACTACAAAAACTAGCACATTTGTCACGATTTGATGTTTCATCAATATTATATTAATGTGCTATAAAAAGGGTGAATCGTCATGTATCAATATAGGCTGTACAAAACGGAAGATATTGATAAAATAAAGCGTGATTTAGAGGTTTATAAGCACACATTTGATGTTATAAATTCGGAAGACAGTAAAACGTTTCTAAAGTCACAAAGAGAGTTAATCTTATTAAAAAGGAAATTTTCTAAGCTAAAAGGAGAAATGATAGCAATGGAAAATTCATATCAGCGGCAAATCGATAACTATGAAAAGCAAGAACAGAAAATATCAGGAGAAATTCGTACAATCAATCATTCTATCAATCAATTAAAGAAAGACATCTCATTAATCAAAGGTCGTGTAAATGAATTACGTACATCTGATCTTGTACAAAAAATGGATCTTGTCCTTCACAAAACAGATGAGGAATTAGCTAAAGTCAAAAAACAACTAGCAGAGCAAAGAGAAGCTTACCAAAAGGCAATCGAACAGCGACAAAAAAACAGCGGAATCCAGTCAAAAGCGACAAATCAAAAATCAGAATATCGTAGGTTACAACAAATGCTGAAGACGATCCATCAACCAACTCCCTCTTCCACTCAACTACCGAAAAACCACCATACAACCACAAATTCAGCAAGTCAATCTAACTCCTCCTCTGTAGAGAACAACAATAAACGAGGAACAATTACTATTAGTAAAGGAAAAAAGACATTCCGAACAAGAGAATTTGAATTAAACAAAGTTATTATAACAAATACAAAGACTGCCAAATCAAAAGAAAAAGAAGAGATGCAAAAGGCGGAAAATACTCCAGTTAAAGAGGAATTAATGGAGGAGCAAATAAAGAAAGCTCAACAACCAAACGTTGATGTAAAAGGAGAAAACGAACCAATTTTAAAACAAGAGGAGATAGCAGTAGAAGCTTCTAATCAAGAGAGTACATTCTCGGATCAAGAAGCTACTAACTCGCCCACAATAATAGACCATAAAAGCGAAGATCCTAAAAATGACAGCACAATAGCGTCAAATGAATTAGAGCCAAACCATGAGGTGCTAGAAAAAGCCGTAGAAGAACCAACCGGTCTTAAAAAGACATGGCTTCTCGCTAAATCCTTGTGGAAAAAAACATAAGCTCCTTAGTACAGGTAATTGCTAAGCCATATATATAGATTAAAGCTGATTGATGATAAAAAAATAGTTACTGGCTTGTGTGATTACCTCCATGCTTTATTTTATCTTGATATCACCTTGGGCTTTTACCTAGATATATCCTTTTATCTTGGCAATAATGCTTTTACATTGGACTTTTACCAAGATATATGGTCTTGACGGACATTATTTTCTAGCCACTATTAGGAATTTTTTTGTATTCGTCTTAATTCCTTGTTCTGTTTGGTGTTCAGTTATAAATTTTTCCAATATTATCCAGTCATCCTCTTGTTCACCGAAATTCGGGATGATAGGGGTATGCTTTAATAAAAAAATTAAATCCTCTGGACGTTGATAATATTCTACTTCTTCTATATCATGGACTTGAATTTGATCAAAACCGGCATCCTCTACTGCGGACCTATACCTCTCTTTTAACGTACCATCGGCAATTTCGAAGGCTTGACCACGTCCGAATGCTTGTTTTAAATTTATTTTATCTCCTTCACTAACTTGTTGCGTTAAAAATGTCCCACCTTGCTTTAATACTCTCTCTACCTCTTTCGCAAAAAATGGTGCATGGCGACAAGTGATGACATCAAAAAACTGATCTGGAAATAATAAATTGTCTGCCGGCATTTCAGCAAAACGTACATTTTGAATAGTACAATTATTTTGGGCTTTTTTGATCATTTCTTGTGATAGATCTATCCCTACTGCTAATAGAACAGAATCAGCTAGGTTTAGCAGCCTCTCCCCACCCCCTGTTCCGATATCCAGCACAATATCTGTTGGGGAACATAACTGATAAACCTCTTGACTAATCTCCTTAGCTATCCCTTCAGTTGTTACTTGAAGATGATCAAAATTCCAGCCGTTTATCTTACCAACTTTATTATAAAAAGAATTTTCCTCCATCAAATCACTCCATACCGCTATACTTTTAGTAACTTGTTCAGTGCTTTTTTACTTCTTTTGGAAGTTAAAATATATAATATATCGCCGACCTCGATTTGTGAATCTCCTGAAGGTGTTATCAAATCTTCCTCTCGGATAATTGCATTAATTAATACATCATCTGGAAAATCTATTTCTTTTATTCTACTTCCCTTTACAAAAGATTCTTCATTTACTACATATTCAATTATTTCGGCATTTGCTTTTCCTATAGAGACAAGCTCTAAGGTGTGACTTGGTTCTACTTTAGTTGGACCAGTTAGCTTTAATTTCTCAGCAAAGGTAGAAATCGTAGAACCTTGCAATAAAGTCGAAGTCATCACAACGAAGAATACGACATTGAAGATCATTTGACTATTTTCAACTTCTGCAATCATCGGGAAGGTGGCCAGTACGATTGGAACAGCACCTCGTAGTCCTGCCCAAGACAGGAATAGCTTTTCTCGCCATTTAAAACCCATTTTAGTAATGGATAATAGCACTGCAATAGGTCGTGCAACCAAAATCAAAGTTCCCGCAAGAATAAGACCTTTCCAGATCACATCTAAGGTAAATAACTGAGAAGGAAATACTAAAAGACCTAAAATGACAAACATTAGGATTTGCATTATCCAAGCAAAACCTTCATTGAACTTTAAAATAGAATAGCGATAAGTTAAATCTGTATTTCCGATAATCATTGCAGATAGGTAGACAGCCAATAAGCCACTTGCTCCGATAAAGTCGGTAATACTATAAGCCAATAAGGCAAATGAAACAGCAAAAACAGGATATAACCCACTAGAGTCCAGATTTACGCGATTAATAGCATTTACTGCAAGTTTCCCTAAGATCCAACCAATTAATAAACCCATTCCCATCTGCCAAAAGAATGATCCGATCATCATAATATAGGATGGATCATCGATAGTTAAGATTTCAATGAACGATACCGTCAAAAACACGGCCATTGGATCATTTGAACCAGACTCCACTTCGAGAGTGGCCCCTAATCTTTCCTTAATATTTTGACCTTTTAATACAGAAAATACCGCTGCTGCATCTGTAGATCCGACAATGGAACCAAATAGAAATGCTTCAAACCAGCTAATATCCATGATTAGTTTTGCTGCAACGGCAACGATGGAGGTAGTGAGTAGTACTCCTATTGTTGCAAGAGATAGTGCGGGCTTTGCGACAGATTTAACAGTGGAGAATTTGGTCTGAAGTCCTCCTTCGAATAGAATAATAACAAGGGCAATAACACCGATTAATTGAGCTACTTTGGCGTTGTCAAAATAAATAAACCCTAAGCCTTCACTTCCGCTTAACATACCAACAATGATAAACAATATGAGAGCTGGAACGCCTAATTTTGTTGAAATTTTTGTGGCCAACACACCAATGATTAATAATAATGCTACAACAAAAATAAAGTGTTCAGATGATAGTATCAAATGATCCATAGATTCACTTTCCTTTCCTACAAGTTTACATCAATCATGATAACTGTATCGTTATCGTTTTGAATATCTAAATAGTGCAACGTTTCACTTGCTGTAGAATGATGAAATATTTTTTGCAATAAAGATATGGCAACACCTTTTTTATAAGCATGATAGCCGAAGGTTTTTCTTAGAGTATGTGTGCCAACCTTACCAGTTAAACCAATTTCTTGTGCCTTTTTGTTTATAATTCGATAGGCTTGTTGACGGGTAATGGGGAGATTGCCTTTTTGTGATTTGAACAGGTAGTGATCTGGTTCCATATCATGATTGCTAAAAATATAGTCCTTGAGTGCCTTTTTAGCATTATCGTTTAAAAAATATGGTGGATCAATATTATCAACATGGAGAAAATCATAAAACGTTTGTCCATTCCAAACATGTTTTACTTTGAGATGTAGAAGGTCATTCAATCTAAGCCCAGTGTTAATTCCAACAACAAAAAAAGCATAATCCCTTTTCGATTGCTGAATTAAGAGCTTCTTCATTCTGTTAATTTGATGGATGTCCTTGATCGGATGAACAAATTCCATTTAATCGCCTCTTTAATTGTTACTTAATATTAATTTTAACAAGGTTATGTAACATTATCAAATGATAGTAATGGATAACCTTCATAAAATTTCTGATAACAATTGTTCTATTTGGTATAATTAGGTGTAATATCTATAATATTCAAATTGTAGAATGAGGGATTTCTGTATGAAACGAAAACGCATGCTCTTTGTAACAATTGGTGTGACCATCTTATTATTATCTGGAATGATCCTCTATTCTTTCTTGTTAGGCGATGACCCTCATCGTTATTATACTGGACTGGGAGAAAGTATTAGTCTTTCTTTTGACGATTCAAAACTAACATTTTCCTACTATGAAAACGGCAAAGAATCGATTTATATGGCGAATCCTGATGGTACCAATGTTCAAAAAATAACTAACCCCACTAATCTACAGCATCGTTCGCCTAAGTTCTCACCCAGTGGTGACAAAATTGTCTATTTAAGTGAGGATCAAGAAGGCATTCAATCACTTCGAACGATTACACTAAATAAAAGCAAAGATAGGGAATTAACAGATGAAGAGCTACACGTCAAAGATGCGATTTTTTCACGTGATGGGGATAATATCTATTTTGTTGCCGTCGAGGCGGAAGAGTTTAAAAAAGGTGAGAACTCTAAAGAGGGATTTGATCTTTTCTCTATTGAAACAGCTGGAGGACAAATAACAAAATTGACGGATGCTGATCACTTTTCGATGAATCACCTTTTCCTATCTCCAGATGGAAAGACAATTTATTATAACGAAGTTGATGGGGAGAAGGAACGAATTTATGCCTATTCCATTGAAGACAAAACACGAACTACGGAACCATCTTTTCTTCCTAAGGAATTCGCTAATACCTACTCTTTTTATGAAGCGGAATTGTCCTTAGAAGAAAAACATTTGGCGTTTACAGACGTCTCACAAGAATCTCAATCATTTTTTGAATATGAATTATATATTCTAGATTTGGCTTCAAACAAAATAGAAAAATTGACTAATTTCAGAAAAGCAGTTACTTCTATCGAATTTTTTCATAAAGGTAAAAAAGTTGCTTTTCTAGAAAGTACGAACTGGCCAAAAGAACCGGATAAGTTTACGTTAAAGACAATCGATTTAGTGACACAGAAGTTGGAAACGATTCAGCTCGATGCTCCTAAGACAGCACATAGCATTCGTTTGATCCATTTAATTGATCAAACAATAAACGGCTTTACGATTGCATGTCTCTATATTTTATTGGTGATTTTACTAAGTATATTCTTTCAACATTACCATACGAGCAAAGTTTATCTTCCTTCAATCATTAGCTTTTCTATTGCTGTGATTATCTTTATGTCGAGTATTGCGGTAGCTGTAACGATAAATCCTTGGTACGGTATAGGCATCGGAATGTTAGCTGGAGCGATCTTTGGCTGTTCTATTGTTGCGATCATATTTATATTTATTTATAAGCGAATTGTTAAATGATGATAAAGAGGTGCTATGAATGAATTACACAAGTCCAAATTGGAGCAATGCGATATTAATGACGATTGATACTCAAAATGATTTTGTGTTACCTGATGCCCCTGCCCGAATTGATGGCACATGGGAAGTTACATCTAAAATTAGGGAATTATTACAAGTGTTCAGACAAAACAACTTACCAATTCTTCATATAATTCGCCTTTATAAAGCGGATGGCTCCAATGTTGACATTTGTCGCAGAGAAGCGGTAGAAAAAGGTTTCCGTATAGCGGTTCCTCATACACAGGGGGCAGAATTAGTTGATGAAATTAAACCAAACAATGAAACTAGATTATGCCCTGATCAATTGCTAAGAGGGAATTTTCAAGAGATTGCTAATGTGGAATGGATTATGTATAAATCTCGTTGGGGTGCTTTTTATAGAACGAATCTAGAGAAATTTTTACGCACTCAAAATATTGATACCATTATTATTAGTGGATGTAATTTCCCAAACTGTCCTAGAACTACCATTTACCAAGCAAGCGAAAGGGACTTTCGAATTGTGATGGCAAAGGATGCAATTTCTCAGACATATGAACGAGGTATAGATGAAATGAGAAATATTGGAGTAAATCTTATGGATACGGTTGAGATTGTACAGTTATTGAAAAATCGTTAGACAAACCTGTCATTCTCATGGTTTAGGAATTAACTGATTACGGGTATTCATTACTTAATCCAACCAGTAACAGATGCCTTTTTGATGTTCATAGCAATAAATCACTTTTTATTATTTCCGCTTTTAACCTAACAGAAAAACCAGTTATTCCTTTTTCAAGTGAATAACTGGTTTTCGATCATTCCATTAAAGCTCTAGCTCGCCCATGCGCAACAATTCCACCACAGCTTGTGAGCGCCCCTTTACACCCAGCTTCTGCATTGCGTTTGAGATATGATTCCTAACTGTTTTTTGGGAGATAAACAGTTCTTGGGCGATTTCCTTTGTTGTTTTGTCTTGTACTAGTAATTCGAATACTTCTCTTTCCCTTTTTGTTAGTAATTGCTTCGGCTTGTAGTCATTGTCTTTCAAATGTGAACCCCTCCTTGCTAACTTTAGGGCATTGTAATAAGAGGGTATTACTTAGTCACTGTATCATATGTTCACGAGAGAGAAGGTGTGCTCTACAAACGTCTAAATAGGGCAATATTTCGCGAATGTATTCTTCCATTACTTATCATTGAGATTTTATCAACAAAAATCCTTCGATTAAGCTAGTCCTTTTCGAATAAATGCAATCGTATGCTCGATTTCCTCCTCATCCTTCCAATTAGCATCCGGTAAAACAACAAAACGAGTAAAAAGGAAACCAACAACAGAGGCTATCGTTAGACGTAATACAGTATTAATTGGAAAGTCTGCTGAAATCTCTCCTCTTCTCTGAAATTCCTTAATGAAATTAGAAAACTTTGGATATACCTTTTCTACAAAGGTTTGCTGAAAAAAGTGCTGGATTTCCTCCTGGAATGCCATTTCCTGAATAATTATTTTTACTAAATCAACATTACTTTGTACAAATTTGAAGCGATTTCTGATTAATTGCTTTAACAATTCTTCATAGCTTTGATTGGTTGGTGCTTCGAAAACCTCCTTTACAAATCGATCTGCGAAAAATGGTAGAATAAGCTCTGTTGCAAAGGGAGATATAATGGAATAAAGTAGTTCCTTTTTTGTTTTGTAATGCCGGAAAATGGTTCCCTCTGCAACACCTGCTTTTTTAGCAATTTCACTTGTTGTCGTAGATGCAAAGCCTTTTTTAGCAAAAATTTCGATTGCTGCTTGAAGAATTTTAGCTTGTTTATCAGTAACCCTTTTCTCTTGATCACCCATTTTCAAGATCTGTTCAAATAAATGTTCTTGATTCATATATGCACCCCTATAAAGTTCGATGTTTTTTTAATACAACAATATTGAGTAAAAAGAAGACTAATGCAAATCCACATAATACAACTATGTTAAACCAAACATCCTGTAAATGGTAACCCTTTATCATCATATCACTCAAAGCATCTGCCCCGTAAGTTAATGGCATGAAATTACTTAATATTTGAATCCATTTATCCAATGTGTCCAAATTGAAGATGCCAGAGAAGAATACCTGAGGAATAATTACAATTGGAATAAATTGCATGATTTGAAATTCATTGTTTGCAAAAGTAGAGAGTAATATTGCTAGGGTTAGAGCAGTAATAGCAAGTAAAATGGTAACAATTAAAAGCTCCCATACATATCCCACCATATGCATATCTAATATATATACGGAGAAAAGGACAATCAAGATCGATTGCAGGATGGTGAAAGTACCAAATCCTACAACATAACCTACAACCAGTTGCCATCGCTTAATAGGTGTCGATAACAGCTTCACTAATGTTCCTTGTGTTCGCTCCCTTAAGAACGAAATCCCACCGAGAATAAACACAAAGAAAAAAACAAAGAATCCAATTAACACTGGACCAACTCGGTCAAATAAACCTAAATCACTTGAGCCATATAAGAATTCAACCTTAGGCTCAGTACCTTTCTGGTTATTATCCATTGATTGGAGTGCTTCCTCGACCACTTGCATCACTGTACTATTTTTATTCGAGTCACTGCCTTCTAATAAAATAGCTGGTTGCTCATTTTCCATGCTAATATATGCATCTAGCTCTTCGCTTTTCATTAAGGATATTGCTTCTTCTCGGTCTAATTTTAACAATTCCTCACTATTATCACTAATAGATTCAATGATTGGATTAGGTAAATTATCATACCCTATTAATGGTTTATAGTCTGAACCATTAAAAACTAACCAAACAAGAAAAAGTAACAACATTGGCGCTAATAGCATCAGTGCTAAAGAACGCTTATCTCTTTTAAACTGACTAACAATTCGCTTTACTATCGCTCTACTGCCATTAGAGTACACCCCCGTCTTTTAGAAAGACATCTTCAATTGTTTCTACTTGATATTGTTTTTTTAATTCAAGAGGAGTGCCACTCGCTACAATCCTGCCATCACGCAATAGCGCAAGCTGATCACATTTATCTGCTTCATCCATCACATGTGTCGTCACAACGATCGTAACACCATTTTGTTGAAGTTTGCGAAATTCATCCCAAATCGATTTACGTAAAAGTGGATCAATTCCAACAGTGGGTTCATCTAATAATAATATTCTTGGCTCATGCAACAGGGATATAGCTAGCGATAAACGTCTTTTCATCCCTCCTGAAAATTGAGAAATGGGCTTTTTAAGGTGATTTTCCAAATTAACAGCTCTAGCAGCTTCTTTCATTTTTTTTTGTAAAATCTTTTTCTTTACCTGATAGATTGAGCCAATAAACTCCATGTTCTCCCATGCAGTTAGTTCTTGGTATAGAGCATCAGATTGTGCCATAAAACCAATTTTGTGAAGAACCTTGAATGATGGAACTTTTGTATTGTCAACAATAATCGTACCTTTCGTTGGCCTGAGCATGCCCACAATCATATTAATAAGAGTCGTTTTACCAGCACCCGAGGGTCCTAATAAACCATAAATTTTCCCTTTCTCTATTTTCAAATCAACATCCTTCAATACTTTTTCCTTACCAAATTGATGGGAGACATTATCAATTTGTATAATACTCATATTTTCACCTTCTTATCATATAATGAGTGATTACTCACTTTAATTGTAATATTGAATATTTTGGATTGTCAACATTTAATACAAAAATAATTAGTATATTTTCTGAAGATTTTTGGGAGTGCTATTTTTTTTTTTGCAACTCTCCGCTTATTCTTGCAAGTTGCCTCTCTTTTTTTGCAACTTTCCACTTATTTTTGCAAGTTGCCTCTCTTTTTTTACAACTCTCTAATTCAATAAGAAAAGCCTTCCCCATTAACTGGAGAAGGCTTCTTTAATCTTAATAAGCATGATCGCTTCCGAAAAAGTTTTTAAATGATTGGATATTTGTATCACGATTTAATGCAGCGATTGAAGTAGTTAATGGAATTCCTTTAGGACAAACCTGCACACAGTTTTGTGAGTTTCCACAGCCTGAAATGCCTCCGTCTTCCATTAGTGCTTCTAATCGCTCTGATTTATTCATATCGCCTGTTGGGTGTGCATTAAACAGACGTACTTGTGATAAAGGAGCTGGTCCGATAAAGTCTGATTTGCTGTTGACGTTAGGACATGCTTCGAGACAAACACCACAAGTCATACATTTGGATAATTCATACGCCCATTGACGTTTTTTCTCAGGCATTCTTGGGCCTGGCCCTAAATCGTAAGTACCATCGATTGGAATCCATGCTTTTACTTTCTTTAAGGATTCGAACATTCGACTACGGTCTACCACTAAGTCACGGACAACTGGAAAGGTAGTCATAGGTGCAACTCGAATTGGTTGCTCAAGTTTATCTACAAGTGTAGAACATGCTTGTCTAGGTTCCCCATTAATGACCATGGAACATGCGCCACAAACCTCTTCAAGACAGTTGGACTCCCATTGTACTGGGGCAACTGGCTCGCCGGAAGCATTGACTGGATTCTTTTGGGTTTCCATTAATGCTGAGATGATATTCATATTCTTACGATAATTGATCTTAAAGGTCTCCTCATAAGGAGAAGAATCAGGGCTGTCTTGACGTGTTACTATTAGCGTAATTTTTTCTTCTGCCATCTCTCGCTACCCCCTTTTTATTTCTTCTTCGTGTAGTCACGTTTTCTAGGTGGGATTAATGAAACATCCACATCCTCATACTCAAACTTTGGAGCATTTGTTGTACGATCAAAGGTTGCCTTGGTTGTTTTTAACCATTCTTCATCATTACGATCAGGAAATTCTGGCTTGTAATGTGCCCCTCGACTTTCGTTACGATTATAAGCACCTTGTGTAATCACGCGAGCTAAATGGAGCATATTTTTCAATTGACGAGTAAACATAACACCTTGGTTATTCCATCGTGAGCTATCATTGATGTTAATATTCTCCCAGCGTTCTAATAACTCTTGGATTTTTTCATCCGTTTTTAATAGCTTTGCATTATCGCGTACAACGGTTACGTTATCTGTCATCCATTCTCCAAGCTCTTTGTGGATTTGATAAGCATTTTCTTCCCCTTTCATATTCAACAGTTGATCAAAAGTTGCTTCTTCTTCTTTTAATCTGCTGTCAAATAAGGAGGAAGGGATGTCATCAACGGTTTTTTCGAGTCCGTCAAGATACTTAATGGCATTTGGACCTGCAACCATTCCACCATATATAGAGGACAATAAAGAGTTCGCTCCAAGGCGGTTTGCGCCATGCTGTGTGTAATCACATTCCCCTGCAGCAAAGATTCCTGGTATATTTGTCATTTGATCATAATCTACCCATAGTCCCCCCATTGAATAGTGAACGGCTGGGAAGATTTTCATTGGAACCTTGCGCGGGTCTTCCCCTACGAATTTTTCATAGATTTCGATAATACCACCTAGCTTGATATCTAGTTCCTTCGGATCCTTGTGAGAAAGGTCTAAGTACACCATATTCTCCCCGTTAATACCTAACTTCTGATTCACACAAACATCGAATATTTCACGTGTTGCGATATCACGTGGTACAAGGTTTCCATATGCAGGGTATTTCTCTTCAAGGAAATACCATGGTTCTCCGTCCTTGTATGTCCAAAGGCGACCACCTTCACCACGGGCAGATTCACTCATTAGACGCAGTTTATCGTCCCCAGGAATCGCGGTTGGGTGAATTTGAATAAATTCACCATTCGCATATATAGCACCTTGTAAATAAAGTGATGCTGCAGCAGAACCGGTATTAATAACAGAATTCGTAGACTTACCAAAGATGATACCAGGTCCACCACTCGCAAAAATCGTTGCATCTGCTTTAAATACTTTCAATTCGTGTGACTTAATATTCTGGCCGACTATTCCACGACCAATTCCTTCATCATCTATTACTGCTGAAATAAATTCCCAGCCTTCGTATTTTGTAACTAATCCTTGTACCTCATAACGACGTACTTGCTCATCTAATGCATATAATAATTGTTGCCCTGTTGTTGCACCTGCATATGCTGTCCGATGATGTTGGGTTCCACCGAAACGTCGGAAATCTAGTAAACCTTCCGAAGTACGGTTAAACATAACGCCCATACGATCCAGCATATGTATAATTCCAGGAGCAGCTTCACACATTGCTTTTACCGGAGGTTGATTTGCTAAGAAGTCTCCTCCATAAACTGTATCATCAAAGTGTACCCATGGGGAATCTCCTTCCCCTTTTGTATTCACTGCACCATTAATACCACCTTGTGCACAAACAGAGTGAGAGCGTTTTACTGGTACAATGGATAATAGGTCAACATGTACCCCTTCTTCTGCTGCTTTAATAGTGGCCATTAACCCTGCTAGACCACCACCAACAATAACAATATTGCGATCACTCATTCCCATACTCACTCCTTTTTACTTCCATAAATAACAATCTCTTATACAAATGCGAATAATGCTCGAACACCAATATATGTTACTGCTAGGAAAACTAAAATCGTTGCATATGTAGCGATTTTTTGTGAACGAGGTGTTACTGTAATTCCCCAACTTACTAGGAAGCTCCACAATCCATTCGCAAAGTGAAAAGTTGTGGAAACAACACCAAGAATATAAAATCCAAACATAGCAGGATTTGATAAGATATCTTCCATCAAGCTATAGTCAAGTTCTACATTTCCTAGCCCTATCTGAATTCGTGTCTGCCAAACATGCCATACAATAAATATTAGGGTGATAATTCCTGTAATACGTTGTAAAAAGAACATCCAGTTTCGAAAGAATCCGTAGCGACTAACATTGTTTTTAGCAACGAATACGATATACACTCCTAATACTGCATGAAAGAGAATCGGCAAAAAGATGATGAGAAGCTCTAATGCATAACGGAATGGTAATGATTCCATAAAATGTGCTGCCTTATTGAAGCTTTCTGGACCGTAAACGGCAAAATGGTTCACAACTAAATGCTGTATTAAGAAGATCCCTATTGGTATTACCCCTAGTAGTGAATGCAATCTGCGATAAAAGAATTCCCTATTCTCCACTCGTTTGTACCCCCCTCTAATATAGATAATTACTCTCCAACATACGATTTCTAAAACGCTTAAAATGAAGCGCTTTACATCTCGTTAGGAATGGCACAGCCTGTTAATCATTCTGTACAAGCTTTTTTAACCGTTATTCTCTTTCGTTTCTTTTCCTACTTATTACGAGACAAACCCATCCAAAGAAATTCGTATATTGTCACCACAACTATTGTACTTCTATCAGGAAAAAGCGTCAAGAAAACGAGCGGTATTTCGAATGATTAATTGTCGAATTATTAAGGATTTTACTTAGAATGAAAGAAAATTCATCAACTATTATGAAAAGTTTATTGCAGAAAAAAGGGAAAAAGGTGATAATGGAATTATCGGAAATAATGAATATCTTTTCAGCATGTTAGTACCTATTTCACGAGAAGAATATAATTCGAATCTAACTGATAGGGAATTGTCTAACAGAGGCAGTAAAGAGAGGGGAACTATTTTGACAGAAAAAGAAACCAACATCGCAACCATTCTAGCAAACCTTCAAACAACAAGTAGTGGTTATGATTTATTAAGATACATAGGCTTACCTGATATGTTTGGTAAGGAAACTGATTTTATCTTATATATTTTAGGGAAAAATTTAGCAAGGAAAAGTGAATGGATTTCAACCGAAGAGCTTCAAGAATTCTTTCTTCATGTCGGATGGGGCGAGCTTTTCCTCGTAAAAGAAAAGCGCAGAGGCTATATTTTTGAATTAGCTGGTGAAATTGTTCGATCTAGATTAGAAACAATTCAACAAATTGAATTTCAAATTGAAGCCGGCTTTCTAGCGGATGCAATGGAGCAAATTACGAAAAAAGATTGTGAATGCTTACCTGAAATTAAAAAAGGACAAGTATTTTTCCATGTTATGTACATGGAAAAAAAATAAAAAAGTGACCTTTTCGAACAAGAACCTCCGGACCAAATGGTCCGGAGGCTTGTTATGAACTATCGTTTTACTAAGTAATGTGCTAACTTCCTTTTTCTTCATTTAATTTCGTGATAATATTATTGGCGATAGCTTCTGGAATACCTAGCCTTACAATGTCTTCAATCGTTGCTGCTTTTATTTCATTTAAAGATTTGTAATGAGTTAATAGAAGCTTCTTCCGCTGAGCACCAACGCCTGGTATATCATCTAACTGAGAACGAAATGCACTTTTCCCTCTGAGCTGTCGATGAAAGGTAATCGCGAATCGATGAACCTCGTCTTGAATGCGCTGAATAAGATAAAATTCATGAGAACGTCGATCTAAATCTACTACTTGGACAGGATGCCCATATAATAGCTCACTCGTTCGATGCTTATCATCTTTAGCTAGGCCACATAGTGGTATATCCAAGCCGAGTTCATTTTCTAACACATCTAAAGCAGCTGACATTTGTCCTTTTGCCCCATCTACTAAAATTAAATCTGGTAGAGGATTTCCTTCCTTTAATAGTCTGGTATACCTTCTGCGCATCACTTCCCGCATCGTATCATAATCATCAGGACCCTCTACTGCTTTAATTTTATATTTTCGATACTCTTTTTTTGCGGGCTTTCCATCCATAAATACGACCATAGCAGAAACTGGATCAGTACCTTGTATATTCGAATTATCGAAGGCTTCAATTCGATAAGGTGTCTCAATATTTAAAGCTTCTCCTAACCTCTCTACAGCCTTAATTGTTCTTTCTTCATTTTGCTCTATTATGCTGAATTTCTCTTTTAAAGCTATTTCTGCGTTCTTTGTTGCGAGTTCGACTAATTCCTTCTTTCGACCACGCATAGGTATGTGAACATCTACTTCTAATAATTCCTTCAGCAAATTCGCATCTGTTGGGAGGGGTACGAGCACTTGCTTTGGCTTAGGGTGATGGTGATGTAAATAAAAACTACCAACGAAACTGAGAAATGTCTCCTCGGCATCGTCAAAGAAAGGAAATAATGAAACATCTCGTTCAATTAGTTTTCCTTGTCTGATAAAAAAGACTTGAACACACATCCAGCCTTTGTCATAACTAAAGCCAAACACATCACGATTTAGCTGATCATTCATGGTCATTTTCTGTTGTTCCATTACTGATTCAATATGTTGAATGAGATCTCGGAGTTCTTTTGCCCTTTCAAAGTTCATATCATCAGAGGCTTGGAGCATTTTCGTTTTTAATTCTTTCTTGATTTCACGATGACCACCATTTAAAAAACTAGCTACTTCTTGAACAATCTTCTGATATTCCTCTTTCGTAGGAGGATTTTCAGAGCATGCTAAGCATTGATTCATATGATAATACAAACAATGTCTTCCTTTTGGATTATTGCATTTTCGTAAAGGATATAAACGATCTAATAATTTCTTCGTTTCTCGAGCCGCTAAGACGTTCGGATATGGACCAAAATATTTACCTTTATCCTTCTTCACCTTGCGGGTTACAATTAATCTAGGATGCCGTTCATTGGTAATTTTAAGAAAAGGATACGATTTATCATCTTTTAATAGAACATTATACTTTGGATCATATTTTTTGATTAAGTTCATCTCTAATATCAATGCTTCGATTTCCGAGCTTGTGACAATATACTCAAAGTCATGAATTTCTCGGACAAGACGTTGTGTTTTTTGATCATTTGCACCAATAAAGTATGATTTTACTCGATTGCGAAGCATTTTTGATTTACCTACATAGATCACCGTTCCATGCTTATCCTTCATAAGGTAACAACCAGGTTGAGCCGGTAATACTGCTAGTTTCTCCTTTATCCATTCATTCATCTATCATCACCTTCTTACGTACAATATAAATACCCCTTATTATAGCATAAAAGCTATCACAAGGGGTATCATACGTTCAGATTTAAAATTATCCGTGTTTGTTAATTAGCTCAACAAGTGCTTCTTTCGGTTGATATCCAACAACTTGATCTACTACTTCTCCATCCTTGAAAAGCAATAAAGTTGGAATACTCATAACCCCAAATTTGCCAGCTGTTTCTTGGTTTTCATCCACATCTAATTTTACGATTTTCACGGAATCGCTCATTTCGCTATCTATTTCCTCAAGCACAGGTGCAATCATTTTACAAGGTCCACACCAAGTTGCCCAAAAATCAGCTAATACTAAGCCTTCACTCGTTTCAGTATTAAACGTAGTATCGGTCGCTTTTACAATTGCCATGCTGTTTCCTCCTTTGCATTTGAAAATTTCTCCTATAGTATAACACCATTGAGGAATAACTTACTAATACTTTGCTTATTCTTCAAATTTGCAGGACATAGTATACCCCGACAATTAAAAAAATTGCTGCAATCACCATCAACACATATGCTAATGTTTTCAATATGGCCACTCCTTTTTATCCAATACTTGAACCGATGACAAAGGAGAGACCGACAGAAATAACCATCGAGATAAAGCCGACAGCACGGTTGTCGTTGGCGATTTCATGATCGATTTTATAGGTAGGTGTTAAAAATTCAAAAATGAAATAACCAAATAATAATAAGACAAACCCAAAGAATCCCCATGTCATACTTTCAATGAGTGTATCATTGTGCTCAATAGAATAACGGAATATGTTGGCAATACCGAAAATTTTCCCACCTGTTGCCATTGCTACACTCAAATTTCCATTTTTAATTTCGTCCCAATTTTTATAGGATGTAACCAGTTCAAAAATGACTAGAAATACGATCAGACATAGTATGGCAACACTATATCTTGCTGCCGTTTCCACAAATATATTTCCCCAAAAACCCGTCAATGGCACCTTCCTCCTAACTTTTATGAATTTCACATCTACTTAAGCTCTAAAACAGTAACTCCCAGTCCTCCTTCATTCATTTCTCCGTCTCGTGCACTCCTTATTCGTGAGTGTTTTCGAGCAAAATCACGAACACCTTTTCGCAAAGCTCCTGTTCCTTTTCCATGAATAATCGACACCTTATTATAGCCTGCAAGTAAAGAATCGTCTATATACTTTTCCAACTGTTGGAGGGCATCCTCATATCGCTCCCCACGCAAATCCAATTCTGGTTTGACATGATAGTGTGCCCCTCTAACTGTTGCTAAAGGTTTTTCAACCTTTGGTTCCTCTCTCCTAATAAAAAGTAGATCCTTTCGTTTTGCTTTTAATTTCATGATACCAACTTGCACTTGAAATTCATTCTTACCAGATTGTTCGATGATCGTTCCTTTTTGATCAAGAGTCAATAGTTTCACTTCATCTCCTGGCTTTAATTCCTTTGCCTTGTTTTCGTCAAAATTATTACTCGTTTGTTTTGTTTCTTTTTTTGATAAGTCGGGTTGCGCTTCATCTAACAGCTTTTTCGCTTCAATCCATTCATGTTCCTTCCACTCTGACTCTGTTCGCATATTCCGCAAATCGGCCACAATCAATTCCGCTTCCTCACGTGCTTTCTCCAAGGCTTTCTCTGCTTTTTCTTCTGCCTTCTTGTAGAGGCTTTGGCGTTGTTGTTCAAACTTCTGCCATTGTTGCTCCAAATCTCGTTTTAACTGTTCCGCTTCTATTAATAGATCCTCTGCTTCTTTATAATCTGTTTCTGCTTTTCGTCTAGTCGTTTCTAATGAAGCAATCATATTCTCGACACTTCTAGAATCCGTACCGACCTGACTTTTTGCATTTTCAATAATAAGTGGATCTAATCCAAGTCGTTTAGATATTTCAAATGCATTACTACGACCAGGCACACCAATCAATAAACGGTAGGTAGGCTTTAATGTCTGAATATCAAATTCAACCGATGCATTCGTTACCCCTTTGCGATTATATCCATATGCCTTTAATTCAGGATAATGGGTCGTTGCTATTACTCTTGCTCCTACCTGAATGACATGATCTAATATCGACATAGCAAGTGCAGCCCCTTCTTGAGGATCTGTACCTGCACCAAGCTCATCGAACAATAACAAGGATTGTTCATCAAAGCCTTGTAGTATATCAACAATATTGGTCATGTGAGAAGAGAAAGTACTTAAGCTTTGTTCAATAGATTGCTCATCTCCAATATCGGCAAAAACATTGGAAAAAACAGCGAGTTCACAGCCATCCAGTGCTGGAATCTGCAAACCAGATTGTGCCATAAGGGTGCATAGCCCTACCATTTTTAGCGTAACGGTCTTTCCCCCAGTGTTAGGTCCTGTAATGACAATGGCTGTATAATCCGTACCTAGTTCAATGTCATTGGCAACAACTTCCTCACTTGGAATAAGTGGATGTCGTGCTTGCTTCATCTTAATTCGACCAAGATCGTTCATTTTTGGTCTACTTGCTTTCATTTGATGACTAAGCTTCGCTCTCGCAAAAATAAAGTCTAATATAGCTAATACTTCAGCATTTTGTAGTAAAAAGCTCTCATCTGCTGCAATTCGAATAGATAACTCCTTTAAAAGACGTTCAATTTCTCGCTTTTCTTCGACTTTTGTTGATGATAAATCGTTGTTTAATTCCACAACAGATTGAGGCTCCATAAACAAGGTGGCACCTGAAGATGATTGATCATGTACGATTCCACCAATCGCAGAACGATATTCTGCTTTAACTGGTAATACGTAACGGTCATTACGGATAGTAATGATCGAATCAGATAGCATTTTGGATTTCGTTCGTGTGACATTTTCCAATCTGTCTCTAATTTTATTTTCATTTGTACGGATCTTGGAACGTAGACTACGTAATTTATCAGAAGCTCCATCCATCATATGCCCATGATCATCAATACAGCTTTTGATTTCTCGTTCCAATTCATTTAGTGGAACGATTTGATCAGTAAATCGATGGATAATAGGTATTTCTAAATCTTCTATTTGTTCTAGAAACTGTTTTAATTGTTTCCCACCGTAAATTGTGCTAGCAATATCTAAACATTCATGTGTTGTTAGCACACCTCCAATAACCGCTCTTTTGACACTTGGCTTTATATCAAATATTCCTCCTAAAGGAACGTTTCCATTTAATCGGATGACATGAAATGCTTCATCCGTTTCATCCTGCCATTTAACCACTTCTTCTAAATCGGTGGACGGAGCAAGGGAACGGGCTTTTTCTTTACCAAGCGAGGACGCAGCTTGATCAATGAGCTGTTGCTTGATTTTGCTAAATTCCAACACATGAAAGATGCGTTCATTCATGATCAAAACTCCTCTTACTATTTATTTGAGATATAATTTACAATTTCTTCCTTTGACCAACAATTAATAACTGTTTCTTTTGTCAGTCTTCCTCTTCTAGCAGTTCCGCAACCGATAATCATATGATCGAGCATTCCAAAGCTATGGGCATCTGTATTAATCGCGATCTTCACACCTTTTTCTTGGGCTAGCTGGACCCATTTCGCAGCAAGATCTAATCGATTGGGATTGGCGTTCAACTCGAGAATCGTATTCGTCTTTTGAGCTTGATCGATGAGCCATTCCACGTCTAGCTCGTATCCATCTCTTCTTCCGATCAGTCTTCCAGTTGGATGTGCAATCATATCCACATGAGGATTCTCTAACGCCTGTAATAGCCTTGCATGGATTTGATCTTGTGACTGTTGAAAGCTTGAATGGATCGATGCAATCACGAAATCAAGCTCGGCAAGTACGTTATCATCAAAATCGAGCTTTCCATTTGGTAGAATATCCATTTCTGTACCAGCAAATATATGGATATTTGGATATTTTTCCCTTGCATTTTCTATTTCTTTACGCTGTAATCTTAATCTTGTTTCATCAAGACCGTTTGCCACACGCAGGAATTTAGAATGATCCGTGATCGCGATATAATCATAGCCTTTATCTATTGCTCTTTCAACCATTTCATCAATGGATTGAGCACCATCACTCCAAGTAGTGTGCATGTGTAAATCGCCACGAATATCGGTAGCTTTCATAATGGATATTGGTGCTTTTGCAAGCTCTAGTTCATCCGAACCTTCACGCATCTCTGGTGGTACATAATGAAGCCCGAAGCTCCGGAAAAAATCTTTCTCAGAATCAAAGGTTTCCACTTCACCCGTCTCAATATTCTCAACACCATATTCGCTAATTTTTTTCCCTTGTGATTTTGCTAGCTGGCGCATAAGAACATTATGATCCTTAGACCCTGTAAAATGATGTAGTGTTGTCGGGAATTCCTTATCACTAATTAATCGAAAATCAATGCTTATTTCATAGAGGTTTTCTACGACAATCGATACCTTCGTATCACCTGCAGCTATCGTATCAATTCGTTCATCGAATGCAAGCAGTTTTTCTTTTACTACTTCAGGGTTATCCGTTGAAATGATATAATCCAGATCTTTAACCGTTTCGCGCTGACGACGCATACTTCCAGCAATTGAAAAACGGTCGATCTCCTCTATCGTACTCAAATAGGCTTGGAGCTTTTCGACAATAGGTTGTACAACAGCTACTGGTAGCCTTTCGGGTCGTTCATTCCCTTTATCTAAGGCCTCTAATATTTTTTCTTCCGTTTTTTTGCCAAACCCCTTGAGATTTTGAATTTTTCCTTGTTCACACGCTTCCCTTAAAGATTCCGCATCTGTAATATTCAATTCTTGGTAAAGCTTTGCTAATTTTTTCCCTCCTAACCCTTGGAGATGTAGTAGGGGGACTAGTCCGGATGGCACTTCCTTTTCTAATTGTGCTAGTGTTTCGGAGGCTTCCTTTTCGATAAATTCCCCAATTACGGCAGCCGTTCCTTTTCCAACACCTTGTAGCTTTGTAAAATCCCCAATTGCTGAAATCGTTCTTTCGTCCTTTTCGATAGCTTGTGCTGCCTTACGGTAAGCAGAAATCTTGAACGGATTTTCTCCTTTTAATTCAAGAAATGTTGCAATCGTTTCTAAATGTTTAATGACATCTTTTTTATTAACGGACACTTTAATTCTCCTTTCAGGTAGAAGTGCAAAACCCTTGCTAGATTGTAGAAGCAAGGGCATTACACTTAGTCTATGAAGTTGGATCATTCGAGAACCAAATATCCTTAAGCTTTTCAGATAATACTGGAGTATCTTCAATCATATATGTTGCAAGGGATGATTGATCAATCCAAGCTTGGATTTCGGTTACAGGTGCTAGTGCAATAATATAAAGCACAACAAAAATAACTAAATAGACCTCAATAAAACCTAGAATGGCTCCTAACCATGAATTGAAGATCGATAAGATCGGTAAATCTGCAACAAAATCAAGCATTGTCGCAATAATTTGCAGGACAATTTTCGTCGCGAAAAATAATAAACCAAATGCAATAGCATTATAAAATGCTGCTTCAAGTGGTAATGTATCCAAGAACACTGCCCATGTTCCATCATCAGAAAGCTCTGGGTATGGTATCCATAGTTCCAGTATACCTGCTAGGTCCTTGTAATACATCACTGCGACAATGAAGGCAAGTATGAAGCTTGTTAAGTGTAGCAATTGTAAAATGAAGCCTCTTTTTAGCCCCACTAAAAATCCTAATAAAAGTAAAATAAGAATAACAAAAGTTACCATGACAAATTTATTCCTCTTTCTCCTCGAGAAGATTTTGTAAAACTTCATAATCTTCTTTTAATTTAATGTAATCATTCATTGTATTGACAGCAGTTAAAACTGCTAAGCTTGTCGTATCTAAAGATTTATTCACATCGTGTATTTCTTGCATTTTTTCATCGACTAAGCCTGCGACGCGACGCACATGCTCAGAATTCTCTTTTCCAACAATTTTATATGATCTTCCATATATCTTAACGGTAGTTCGAGATTTATCCGGCTGGGTCACCCATAATACCCCCTCATTGACAATACGTTTCAAGTCATTTCACCTGATTATACTACTTTACCACAGATAACCTTAAAAATAATATTAACATGAAGCAAGCAATTAGAAAACTATTCCGCTAAATTGAATCTTTGTTATAATGATCCTTAGTATAATAGAAGGGACGATATAGTTTTGGCTAATGTTGTCATACAAGTAACAAAAGATAAGCTTGAAGAAATAACTGCTTACTATCAAAATTCGATCATTAAAAAACCTGCCAATACACTGTTTTTAGCCAAAGTGAATGGTACGACCATTAATGCCTATCGATCAGGAAAAGTTATGTTTCAAGGGCAAAATGCGGCAAGAGAAGCAAATAAATGGTCGGAAAGTGGTGCGGTAACTTCTGGATCTGCTAATAAAAGCTCGGTGAATGATCATGGCTACAAGCCACCCACCTCTTTATTTAAAAATGCTCATATCGGTTCAGATGAAGCTGGAACAGGTGATTATTTTGGCCCGATAACAGTCAGTGCCGTTTATGTACCAGACGAAAAAATAACGATACTTAAGCAAATGGGTATAACCGATTCCAAAACTTTAACAGATGATAAAATCGCTATATTGGCAAAGGAGTTAGTAAAGGAAAAAATTCCTTATACATTGCTCACACTAGATAATACAAAATATAATAAACTCCAAAAAAAAGGTTGGAATCAGGGAAAAATGAAAGCAATGCTTCATCACCATGCGATAGAAAAGCTATTAGTTAAAATTGGTGCTGCCCCTTTACACGGGATCTTAATTGATCAATTTTGCCAGCCACTTTCCTATCGAAAGCATATAAGTAGTGAGGGGGCGAAGCTTCAAGAAAATGTTTTTTTCATGACAAAAGCCGAAAGTTACTCAACTTCTGTCGCTGCTGCATCTATTATCGCACGTGCTAAATTTGTTAAGGAAATGGATTTGTTGTCTGAACGATTAGGTGTGACGATACCAAAGGGTGCTTCTTCCAAGGTTGATGAAACGGCTGCCTATCTGATTAAAAAACATGGGCTAGACGTACTATATGATAATGCAAAAATCCATTTCGCAAATACGGACAAGGCGATGAATTATGTAAGGTAATTTTTTTGCGAGTTCTCTAATTTTTTTGCGAGTTCTCTAATTTTTTTGCGAGTTCTCTAATTTTTTTGCGAGTTCTCTAATTTTTTTGCGAGTTCTCTAATTTTTTTGCGAGTTCTCTAATTTTTTTGCGAGTTCTCTAATTTTTTTGCGAGTTCTCTAATTTTTTTGCGAGTTCTCTAATTTTTTTGCGAAATAGGGCTGCTATCCTGATCGGATGCAGCCCTATTTCTTGTTATTGACCTCTTAATTCCGCTCCGAATTTTTTGGTTACTTCATCCAAAATCGCTTGATATGATGCTTCGACCTCATCGTCTGTCAGTGTTCTTTCGGGATCTTGATAGAACAAGCTAAAGGCGATGGATTTCTTTCCTGCTTCTAAATGCTCTCCTTGATAAACATCAAACACTTGAATGTCCTTAACGAGTGCACCTCCGGCATGAGCGATGGCTTCTTGTATGTCACCTGCTGCAATTTTTTCGTCGACAACTAATGCAATATCTCTTGTCACACTTGGGAAGCGTGGAATTACAGCAAAGCTTGGCTCATTTTCATGAATTTCCAATACATAATCAAAATCAATATCAAAGACATACGTTTCTTTTAAATCATAGGCTTTTTGCATCAGTGGGTGTAACTGACCAACAAAGCCAATCGCACGATCTCCCATGAATATTTGAGCTGTACGTCCTGGGTGCATGCCTTCTATTTTTGCTTGTTTATAAGTGACTGCAACATTCAATAAATCAAACAATCCTTCAAGAATCCCTTTTGTTACAAAGAAATCAACCGGCTTTTTCTCTTGCTGCCAAGGATGTGTTACCCACTCACCAGTTAAAACACCTGCTAAGCGTAATTTCTCCTCAGGTTGTTCGGTTATTTTCTTCTCTTTGGAAACAAACACACTTCCTAATTCATAATAGGCGATATTAGCTTGCTTTCGTGCAAGATTATAAGAGGCTGATGCCAGCATTTCAGGTAAAATACTTACACGTAATGTACTATGCTCTTCACTCATAGGCATTGCTAAGGAAACGGTTGAGACTAATCCATCCTTCACCTCTGGACTTACTAACTCCTCAGCCCGTGATGTCGTTGTTAAGGAATAGGTAACTGTTTCAGATAATCCTACACCTTCTAGAAATTGCTTTACCTGACGTTTCAAGGCTTGATTTTTGGTTAACCCTCCAGCTTGAGATCCTCCTTGAGGCAAGGTGAATGGGAGATTGTCATAACCATAAATACGTGCAACCTCTTCTACCATGTCTTCAAAAATAGTGATATCCTGTCGTCTTGTTGGAGCATAAACGGTAAAGGTTTCCCCATCCTGATCATAGTTAAAATGTAACTTTCGTAAAATATCGGCAATTTCCTCATTCGATATATTGGTACCGAGTCGTTCATTAATTTTTGAAGTCCAAATCGTTACCGTCTTCTCGTCATAATCAAGCTGATCAAATTCTACTACTCCGTCTAGTACAGAACCACTCGCATACTCTGCAAATAATTGACAAGCACGCTCTCCTGCCTTACGGACTCGATTAGGGTCTACCCCTTTTTCAAAACGATTACTTGATTCACTACGAAGATCGAAATCCTTGGAAGCTCTTCTTACCGATTGACCATCAAAATAAGCAGCCTCCAATAAAACAGTAGTGGTGGAATCAGATACCTCTGAATTTGCCCCACCCATCACACCAGCAAGTGCCACTGGCTCCTTACCATTTGTAATAACGAGATGATCCTCTGTAAGCGTTCGGTCCTGATCATCTAATGTCACCATTCTCTCATCATTACTTGCTTTTCGAACGACGACCTCGTTTGAACCAAATTTATCAAAATCAAAAGCATGGAGTGGTTGACCATATTCTAACAATACATAGTTCGTAATATCGACAACATTGTTAATCGGACGGATACCAGCAGCCATTAAATAATTTCTCATCCATAAAGGAGATGGCCCTACTACTATATTCTTAATGATAAACGCGCCATAATACGGGTTCACATCGGGGGCTTCTACATTTACACGAATATGTTCTTCCGCTTTTTCTTCCACTATACGTACGGATGATTGTGGTAAGCGGATCGGTACATCCAAAATCGCTGCTACTTCATAAGCGACACCAAGCATACTTAATGCATCAGAACGATTTGGTGTTAATCCTAGTTCTATAATAATATCATCTAAATTCAGTAATTTAGTTACATCTGATCCGATTTCCACATCTTCTGGGAAAACAAATATTCCACTAGTAAATTCTTTTGGTATGAATTTCTCTTCCACTCCTAGCTCTTGCAATGAACAAATCATACCAAAGGATTCGACACCACGCAATTTCGCTTTCTTAATTTTCACATTCCCTGGTAAGACAGCACCAGGCTTCGCAGCTGCTACCTTCTGCCCTTGGGCAATATTTGGTGCGCCACAAATAATTTGTAGGGTTTCATCTCCTACATTTACAAGGCAAAGGTTTAATTTATCCGCATTTGGATGTCTTTCACAGCTTTCCACATAGCCAACTACAACATTCGTTGCAGTGCTTCCGAACCGCTCTATTCCCTCTACTTCTATTCCAGATTTTGTAATGCGTTCCGCTAGCTCCTCTGGAGATAGTTGATCAATATCTACATAATTTTTTAACCAATTTAATGATACTAACATGTCGTAACCTCCTCTTTATGCTTGGTGATATTGCTTTAAGAACCTAACATCATTAGTATAGAAATGACGAATATCATCCACACCATACTTCAACATTGCAATTCTTTCAGGTCCCATTCCGAAAGCAAATCCACTATATTCATTTGGATCATAGCCGGCCATTTCTAATACACGTGGGTGTACCATTCCAGCACCAAGAATCTCAATCCAGCCCGTTTTCTTACATACACTGCAGCCTTCCCCATTACAAACCTTACAAGAGATATCCATCTCGACAGAAGGTTCCGTAAATGGGAAAAAGCTTGGTCGGAGACGGATTTCGCGGTCTTCTCCAAACATATGCTTGGCAAAACGATCAAGTACCCCTTTTAGGTCACTCATTCGAACATTTTTATCAACGTAAAGTCCTTCAATTTGCGTAAATTGATGAGAGTGTGTAGCATCATCGGTGTCACGACGATATACTTTACCAGGACAAATCATTTTAACAGGACGAGCACCTTGAATAGCATTCATTGTCCGTGCTTGTACTGGTGAAGTATGGGTACGCATTAACAAGTCTTCTGTTATATAAAAAGAATCCTGCATATCTCGAGCAGGGTGTCCTTTTGGTAAATTCAATGCTTCGAAATTGTAGTAGTCTGTCTCTACCTCAGGACCTTCTCGAACCTCAAATCCTAAACCAATGAATAAATCCTCAATTTCTTCGACAATGCTTGTTAATAAGTGGGGCCCACCTACAGCAACTGGACGCCCAGGTAGGGTTACATCAATTTGCTCTTCCGCTAATTGCTTCTCTAATTCAGCTCTTTCCATTGCATCTTTCTTTTCTTCCATCGCATTAGCAATATTTGCTCTAACCGTATTGGCTAATTCCCCGATTATTGGGCGTTCTTCTGGTGATAATTTTCCCATCCCTCGCAAAACCTCAGTAATCGGGCCTTTTTTTCCTAAGTATGCTACTCGAACGTCCTGTAATTCTTTTATCGTTGATGCTTCCTCTACTTTGGAAAGAGCTTCTTGTTCAAGTGCTTGTAGTTGTTCTTTCATCTGTTAAACCTCCTTTTATTTTATAAGAAAAACAAAAAAGCCTCATCCCCAAAAAAGGGACGAGACTATACGTATCGCGGTACCACCCTTGTTGATATAGCAATCACTATATCCACTCGTGTTTTTGATAACGGAAAATTTCCGGTACACCTTTACTCTCACACAGAGGTCCAAGTGTCAGCTCCAGAGTGAAATTCAATAGATGGTCGTTAGAAGCACTTCCAGTCTATGGTGCTTCTTCCCTTGTAAACGATGTGTACCTATTTACTTGCTCCTTCAATGCTTTTATAGGTTTTACTTCATATAGTATAATGAAATGAACGAAATGATGCAAGTCCTAAAATAAATGGTGTTAACCTACTACATAGTACATCAGAATAGCTGCTGCCACACTGACGTTTAACGATTCTGCCTTACCATGGATCGGTATTACTACATTTTCACTAGCTTTATCCATTATTTCTTTGGAGACCCCAGCTCCTTCATTTCCAACTACAATTGCTATTCTATCTGGTTTTTCAACTTGTTGATATGGCTTGGCTTGTGCAAGTCCAGTCGACCAAATAGGAATACCGTTTGCCTGAAGCTTCTCCATTTCTTTTATTAGATCCGCTTGCATGATATTTAAATGAAAGATAGAGCCTTGAGTGGCACGAATTACTTTGTCATTATATAAATCAACGGTACCTTTTCCTAAAATGACGGTATCAAAACCTGCTGCATCCGCTGTTCGAATCATCGTTCCAACATTGCCGGGATCCTGTACTTCGTCAATTAGTAAAGCTTTATTGCTCAAGGAATCCTGGACGTTTCTTTTTTTAACAACAGCTGCAATTCCTTGAGGTGTTTTCGTCTCTGTAATAGCAGCCATTACATTATCTGACACAGTATATAACGGGTATTGTAACAAGCTTTTTTCTATTTCTATATGTTCTTCATGAATCAAAGCAACAATTTCCCACTCACTTTTGTGTGCTTCTTCGATTAGATGAAAGCCTTCTATCATAAATTTCTCTTGTCGATCTCGTTCCTTCTTCTGTTTAAGCTTACGCCATTCTTTGACCATTTCATTTTTCACTGATGTAATCATTGTTCCCATCCTTGCACCATTTTATTTGAATACTGTCCTGTACCTATCATACATATTTTCTCTAATGATGGTCAAACTATAATGAAAAATGATGAGTTGGAAGGAGTGTAAAGAATGGATCTAAATTTGCGAAAAGCAATAAAATCAAATGTTTCTGGTAATTCTGCCGATCAATTGGAAGCAACGATTGTAGATGCGATTCAAAGTGGTGAAGAAAAAATGCTTCCAGGCTTAGGTGTATTATTTGAATTATACTGGCAAAATGCAAGTGAAGCAGATAAAGATGAGGTATTAAATGCATTAGAGCAAGCGGTAAAGTAATTTGTGTAGTAAAGATGGAGCTCTCTATTAAAAATATGGTGCCCAATTCCAATAGGTATGCCTTATTTTTTAAATAGCTCCATCTTTTCATTTGTAGTCTTTTAGTCATATATTCACTAAAATAATATTGCACGAATACGAATAAAAAGGTATATTAGAGATAGATAATTTTTCCTAAAGGGAGTTTATGACGTGAATATTCCACACATCCAATACGCCATGCAAATGCAGGCATTATCTAATCTAACCAATACCAATAATTCTACAACAAATACGGCCGCTAACTTTGATTCGATTTTTCAAGAATTACTTCAATCAATGATTCAGCAATCAAGCTTGGCCTCTAATCATTCCTATCAGCCGATAGACTATACGACAAGACCATTATTAAATATAAAGCAGGCTAACGAGGCTACAACTTCATTGTCTGAATCATCGGATTATGCATCGATTATTAAAGAGGCTGCTGCAAGCTATCATGTTGATGAAAAATTAATTGATGCTGTTATCCGAAATGAATCCAATTATAATGCAAATGCAATCAGTCACGCTGGAGCCCAAGGACTAATGCAACTTATGCCGGCAACTGCTTCTGGATTAGGTGTTCAAAATCCTTTCGATCCGAAGGAAAATATTTTTGGTGGGACGAAATATCTTAGCCAAATGCTTGAGCGTTACAATGGAAATAAGCTTCTTGCCTTAGCGGCATATAATGCCGGCCCTGGTAATGTTGATAAGTATGATGGGATTCCGCCTTTTCAAGAAACCCAAAGCTATGTACAAAAAGTAATGGGTACATACCTTAGCTGATGATAATATTATTTAAAATCTACATGAAATGACGAACCTCTGGATTGTCAGTGGTTCGTCATTTATCTTCTTATCCCCTATCTAAAATTTGTCTTTCCTTATTTGTTTTACTGTTATTAACAGAAAGCCACTAAACAGTAGTAAAGCCCCAGCAAAAAGCCAGCTAAATTGATTGGTTGCCGTATCTGGAAGCCTATTTTCTGTTGAGCTGCTTTCTTTTGTTTCTGTCTTATCATTAGAACTTGTTGCTGATTCGTCATGATCCATGCTTGGATGTTGTTCTTCTGTCAACTCCAATATACCATAAATACTTAAGTGATTTACCAATATGGTAACTATGCCATTCTTTTCATCATAAGATTTAGGTATAATTACTTCCATCTGCTCTCCATTTTCATCGATATAAATTCCTCTGACACTTTCCCAATTCTTTACTTTTTCTCTTTCGATGGAGAAGGAAATCTCAATTGGCCCTTTTAACTCAATAGCTGTACCATCTTCTTCTAGAGTAAAGTCTACTAGGTCAGATATTACTCGCTTATTTTTCAATTGAATTGCTTTTGACACATCTCCAAATGTAAATAAACTACCCTTTTCATTCATGACATTTTCTACAGGTAAAAACACGGTGATTGAATCATAGGTTATCGCTATTTTTTTATCTATATCTCCTTTATCGAACACACCCGCTTTAAATAAATAGCTCTTACCTTCTTGATGGACAATATAGTTTCCATTTTCATCCATAGATAATTGGTCTTTAGATGAAATCGTTATATAATCATCCGTACTCTGGTCGTTTCTTACCTTTAATCCATCAATGGCGCTTTGTAATAGGGATAGCATCTGGGTGAGCTGTGCTTCTGATTTCATTTCAGTTAGGCTTGCTTCTGCTTGCTCGATCGTCGTTGTTAATTTTTTAAGAGAGGCTTCTGTATAACGCTCTCCATCAAGTAAATCTTTTGCTTCCTTAATCTTTTCTTCGAGTTCTGTCGTATTAATCGGCAATTGTTGAGTACGGTAATAATGTTCTATATCTTCGGCAGATAATGCTTTATTGTTGTATATTAAGACTTCATCCATTAATCCCTCATACGGGAGATCCCAATAGTTTATTCCTAGTGCAAAGACTGCATCTGTTGTTGTAAAAATGTGAGGAAAATTGGTTAAACTCATGATATGCTCTCCATTAATGAAAAGGTTTAAGTTCCCTTTGGTAACAGTAAAAGCTATATGACTCCACTCATCGAGAGGAATGAGCTGTTCTGTTAGTCCTTCATACCATTCCTTGCTACCAGACCAGAGCATCGTCTGTTCATGAGCAGCCGTTCCACCTGGTAACAAGCTAATCCATTGTTCAGGACTAGCAGCACCGAAAAAAGATGTGGTATGTGCTGAATAGGCTACAGGCTTTAGCCAAATTGAAACAGTGTAGGTGTTGCTATCAATGATCCCATTTGGTAATTTAATACCTGATTTTCCATCAAACTTTGCAGCATTACCTATTTTCCCATCAACAAAGGTGATATTACCACCTGTATTATTAATACGATCCCCTGTTACCGTGCCAGCATCTAAACGGTTCGTACGATCATGGAGATTACCTTCAAAGGAATAATGTGCCGCTAAACCTTTAAAAGTTTCAGGTATTATCGTGATGTTAAACTGTTTTGTGGTTGATGCACTTCCTTTTTCAATGGTTGCGGTCAATTCTACTGAAACAGGCTTTTTCTTATAGGCTGGTCGATTTATTTTACCATCATGGGAGAGTACATTCGTATTAGAGGATTTCCAAGTAATGATAGTATCTTGTTCTCCTTTTGTTGGTAAATGTAAATCTTCCATCACTTGACTGGGGTCACCTATTTCTAATTTTTCTGCTATCATCTCTGTTATTTCACTATCCGTATATTGGGTCATTTCATATCGGCTTCCCCATACCGATAATCCATTATTAGCCAACGCTGTAAAGGTAACTGTCTCGGATTGCGAGACTGGATCCCATTGCTTCATTACTATCCCGTTAAATGTTTCTCCATTGATGGATAGTGTCAAATTTGATTCCTCTTTGAATTCCCAAGTTCCCGAAACATCTCCAGTGATCGCTCCATCTTCTGTTAGCTTTATATGGGTAGACTTTGTTATGTCTGCATTAATCGCTTGCTGGAAAGCAATATATTTATAGTCTCCAGCAATTTCATCTTTAGTAACATTCACATTTTCATCAGTTACATATCGGAATGGTGCCACAACTGGCCAGCCTTTTTCATTCATCAAGATTTGATGAACTCGTATCTCATGTGCCTCTCCTCTATTTGGGAAGCGTGTATGAAAAATCAAAAACTGCTGTCCAGTCTTTTCATCATAATAAACAGAGTTATGTCCTGGTGAGACATAACCAGTTGCTTCTCCAGTCTCCCCGAATAGCTTTTCGAACTCGTAATTACCAATAAGCTTCGTCCCGGTCGGTGCAATGGACTCATCATCAAAAAATGTCCCATCTTCCCCTTTTGCTTGAATCATATTGTTCCCTTGGATATCTGTATATGGGCCATCCGGATTCTCTGACCTTGCCACACGAACGTTATATCCACCATCTGATGCTAAGCCTCCATAGGAAAGATAGAGATAATAATAGTCGGTTGTTTTATTATAGACAATATATGGCGCTTCAATTCTACTATGATTCCCACCAAGGAGTTTTTTGCCATAGCCTTGATTTGGTATTGGAAAACCTGTGTCTGGATCAAGTTCTAAAATGAAGATTCCGCCTGAATAAGATCCATATACCATCCAAAGTTTACCTTCCTCATCATAAAACACGTCTGGATCTACCACATTTGGATGAATGGTAGCATCATAGATTTCTGGAAAATGTGCATCATCGTAAGGGGTACCATCGATCGTTGCCGATTCCCCTGCTGTCATTCCTGAACGCAAAATGAGTCCTAAATCCTGATAAGGCCCTTCCGGATGATTAGCCACTGCTATTCCCATTGCTGAACGTGGGGAACTTCCCTCACATGCATTGTAATACATATAATACTTACCATCTGATTTTAATTGAATCATATCCGGTGCCCATAGCGTATCGGTTTTCGCCCAAGTAAGGGCCTCCTCCAATTCTTTTGTTACATCTTCAAATAAAGAATTACCAGGATGGACGCCGTCACCTTCTATTTGTTCCCAATTCATTAAATTATTGGTTTTAGCTGCTGCTAGATGTGATCCAAAAACATAGTATGTATGATTCATATAAAGGACGGATGGATCATGGACAGAAGCATCTGTAAAAGTAGGCTCCTCAACTGCCAGCATGCTAGGGGCAATAAATATAAGAATACAAGAAAAAATCAGGCTGAACATCAATACTTTTTTCAATATGCTATACCTCCAAATTATTTATTCTTATACGTATATTTATAAAGCGTTTACAATACTAGGCGCCAAACTACTTATTTACATTAATGTTTTTATTAATTATATTATAAGATATTAGACTTAGTATATTATTAAATTATCTTATATATAAATTAACCCTATAAGATATACGTATAAGTTATTTACACTTTACTACATCTTATCAAACATTACAATAACGCTTTCATAATTTCAGCAATTTAAAAGAAACTTGGCCTTTGCTTCTGTGGTAAAATTTACAGAAATAGAGCCAAAATGGAGGTGTGAGTATGTATGAAATCTAACTGGAATAATCCTCAGGAAGTATTGGAAAATTATAAAGCTACTATTTCGGAAATAGATGTGGAAGGCTTCCTTTCCTCCTATTCTTCTGACATTCTTATTTATGACTGCTGGAATAACTGGAAAATCGAAGGTATTTCCCAATGGAGAAAAGTAGTGACGGAATGGTTCGAAGGATTAACCAAAAGTGACCTTAGTCTTGATGTGGAGTGGAAGGATTTAATCATGGAGGAAAGTGACCATATCGCATTTACTCATGGAATCGTTACATACATAGAAGATACTGGAGAAAGTATGACATTAAGGTTGACATTAGGTTTTAGGAAGGAGAAGGATTCCTCTTGGTACATCGTTCATGAACATACTTCGCTGCCGATTCATTATGAAGCACGGGAAAGTATTTTTTCTTGATAGTCCGTCAAGAAAAATAACAGACAGAGACAAATGAGTAGTAAAGAAGAAAAAATCCGAACAGTAATATTTCTGAACTGGAACCGCTCCGTCAAAATACTTCGCTTAGTCAGAAAATTGTTCGGATTTTCCTTTCCTTATTTAGTTTTGCCCTATCCTCGTTGCATTTCTATTAGCTAAAAGTAATTTTTTCAACGGTATCACTGTCTAATCGTTTGATAACTTCAACTATTAATTGAACAGCATTATCAAAATCATCCTGGTGTAAAATGGCTGCATGTGTATGAATATATCTTGTTGCAATCGTAATAGATAAGGCAGGCACTCCGTTAGCAGTTAAATGAATCGAACCAGAATCTGTTCCTCCACCTGCCATGGAAGAATACTGATACGGAATGTGCTGCGCATCTGCTGTTTCCACAACAAAGTCACGTAACCCTTTATGAGATACCATGGACGCATCATATAAAATAATTTGTGGTCCTTCTCCAATTTTACTGTCCGCTTCCTTAGCAGAAATACCAGGCGTATCACCTGCGATACCAACATCAACCGCAAACCCAATATCTGGCTTAATGGTATGTGCTGCTGTTTTTGCCCCACGCAAGCCAACCTCCTCTTGCGCAGTTGCTACACCATAAACGATGTTCGGGTGCAATTCATCTTTCAATCGTTTTAGTACTTCTATTGCAATGGCACATCCGATTCGGTTATCCCAAGCCTTTGCAAGTAATAGCTTTTCATTTTTCAATGGGGTAAATTCAAAGTAGGGAACAATCGAATCACCTGGGAGCACACCGAATTTCTCAGCCTCTTCCTTGCTAGATGCACCTATATCGATGAACATGTCTTTAATTTCTACAGGCTTCTTGCGTGCTTCTGGAGATAAAATATGCGGTGGTTTTGAGCCAATAATACCAGTAACATCCCCTTTTCTAGTAAGAATGGTTACACGCTGAGCTAGCATAACCTGACTCCACCAGCCTCCAACGGTCTGAAAATAGACAAACCCTTTATCGTCAATTCTTGTTACCATGAAACCGACTTCATCTAAATGACCTGCCACCATAATCTTCGGACCGTTTTCCATTCCTTTTTTTTCAGCAATGAGGCTACCTAAATGATCCGTATATACCTTGTCTGCATATGGGGTAATCCATTTTTCCATTACCTGGCGTGCTTCTCTTTCATCACCAGGTATAGCCCTAGCATCTGTTAATTCCTTCAACATGTTAAGCATCTGTTCCTGATTTGCCATATGTATTTCCTCCTAATTTTTTGTTTGAAGATACTTTTGTCTATTTTTTGCCATTCTATGAAAGTCATACATCCGAGTTCAATAACCTTGATTTTGTCTTTCAAAATTAACTTTATTTTTTTCGATATAGGCTGATTTAATGTCTCCTTGTGTAAAGCCTAAATTCTTTCCTAACTGTAAATAGACATAGAATAACTGGTTAAACGCTTGCTTGGATCTTTCTTTGTTCAGCTGATGAATTGCTTCAAATACACGGAGAAATAATTCTGTCGTCTCTTCACTTGGTTCCTCAATCTCACCATGATAATCTTCTATTCCTATTACTAATCCCAAAGATAAAATAAAATGGATACCGTCGACATATTCTTCTGCCATGACATCTTTTGGACTTGGTGCTTTTACGCTCCAATATTTAAAGCATCTTGTTTCATTAGCAAGTTCACCAATCTCTACCAAAAGGGCCAAAACTTTTTTCTCCACAATTTGTTCATTTTTTAATTGATGCTGTTTTAGTATATAATGGTCTAGATCACGTTGCATTTTAAATAATGTTTCCCAGTTCATTGTACACCTCCTAATACCTGTCGTCATTATATCATGTTTTTTTCATATTTTTGAAACCTTATCACTTGTTCATTCGTATCTATAAAGAAAATGGGGTACGGAAATTTTTATAGCATGTAAGGAGTGGGACTTTCATGATTGTCATTTTATTTCGATTATTAGTGTTAATTGCCTTAGTTATCTTGATATATACTGCATTTAAATATATCGTTAATCCAAAAAGAAAGCTAGAGGTTGCCCAAGAGAAGAAAGAATTTTACTTTTTAGATAACAATGAGAATATTAAGAAAAATTTTTTTATTACCTATAATGGTTACTTATTCGAAGGAGAGAAATATTTAGGAACAACAGAGGATTCTTTTGAGGTTATTCATATTATGATGCATGCCAGAAATCCAGAGAAACTACAAGGCTTTGAGCGAAAAGATCTATATTTTCTTGAAGAGGAAATTCTAATACGCTATCCGCACGCCGAAATTGACTGGAAGCATCCTATTGATCGCCTACATCTTCAAAGATGAGACGTAGGCGAGAAGAAGGTTTGCCATTTAATGATGGTTTGTTTTCTTCTAAAGAAATAGACAAGTATGAGAATAAATAGGGTGACAGGAACTGCATACCATATTGGCATTTGTTGTAGCGTATCCCCTAAGGCTGTATAAACAATGGCAAGTGGAAGGACTGACAAAAGAGTTGTTCGTAAATATTCAATGAAGCTCTTTGTATTTTGATAAATACAGAAGGAAAGCAAATGAAAGTGCATAAATGGTAATAACCTTAACAAACAAATTTGAACAATGGTGAGTTCTCGTTGCTTCAGCCATCTTTTTTCAATTTGTTCACACTTCTTGGATAGGACTGGTAGCCATGATAAAAGACAATAGAAAATAATACTGGAAAATAGTAAGCCAATCACAGAATAAATCGTCCCAGCAATGATTCCGAACACCAATCCCCCCGTGATACACAATAACAGGACAGGTAAAAAAAGAATAGGTCTTAATATATGAACAAAAATGAACGCCATTGGAGCGACAAGTACATAACTATCCCATAATTTCATCTGCAATAACCATTCTAGTTGCATGCTTCATCAACTCCTCTATCTTAACTAATATGACAATAGACGAGCTGTTATGACAGTTTTTTTCTAAGGGATTGGAACACGAGTAAAAGATAGATAGACTATTAAAAGCACCTGTAAAATACCTAGCAAAGGAAGGAATAGCTTAAACGCAAGATGCTTCGTTTTATGTCGAAATACGTTCATTCCCACCGTTGCACCAATCCCTCCACCAATAAAAGCAATAAACCAAATTCTACGCTCGGGAACACGCCACTTATTTTTCTTCGCCCTATTTTTGTCTATTTGCATTGTCCAAAATCCAATAAGATTCATGACAATATAATAAGCCACCAAAATCATTTGAGGTCTCCATTTCCTATATTATTTTATATGTAAGAAAAGGATTGTCCCATCACCTGATGAAACAATCCTTTAAATAAAAATTATTTTAAAGCAGATTTTGCTTGGTCTGCTAATTGTGCAAATGCTTTTTCATCATTCACAGCAAGATCAGCTAGCATTTTACGGTTAACTTCAATGCCTGCTAATTTTAATCCGTGCATGAAACGGCTATATGAAAGGTCATTTAAGCGAGCTGCCGCATTAATACGCGCAATCCAAAGCTTACGGAAATCACGTTTTTTCTGACGGCGGTCACGATAAGCATATTGACCTGATTTTAATACTTGTTGTTTAGCTGTTTTAAATAGTGAATGTTTTGCACCATAATAACCTTTTGCTAGCTTTAATATACGTTTACGACGTTTACGTGTAACTGTTCCACCTTTAACACGTGGCATAATAAATCCCTCCTATATATATCAACGAATTCCTATTATTTCGGTAACATTTGTTTAATGCGTTTATAATCTCCTGCGGAAACGATAGCAGATTTACGTAGTTTACGTTTTTGTTTTTGCGTTTTGTTTGCAAACATATGACTAGTAAATGCGTGCGAACGTTTTACCTTTCCAGATCCTGTTTTTTTGAATCTTTTTGCAGTACCGCTATGAGTCTTCATTTTTGGCATAATAGCTTCCTCCTTGTAAAACTAAACTATATTTGACGTAAATATTCGTTATTTTTTATCAGAAACAGGTGCAAGCATCATGAACATACTACGACCTTCCATTTTCGCTCTTTGCTCAATAGAAGAGATATCTTTACATGCTTCGGCCATTCGTTCCAATACTTTTTGACCTAGTTCCTTATGGGTAATCGCACGTCCACGGAAGCGAATAGAGACCTTTACTTTATCTCCCTTAGATAAAAACTTACGTGCATTACGTAATTTTGTATTGAAATCATGCTCTTCAATACCAGGGCTAAGTCGAACCTCTTTCACATTAATAACTTTTTGCTTTTTGCGCGCTTCCTTCTCTTTTTTCTGTTGCTCAAAGCGATATTTCCCATAATCCATGATTCGGCAAACGGGTGGTTTTGCTTTTGGCGCAACCAATACTAAATCCAGATTTCTAGTTTGAGCAATATCTAATGCTTCCTGACGAGATTTTACGCCTAATTGATCCCCATTAGAATCAATGAGTCGAACCTCACGTGCTCGAATATTCTCATTGACATTCATATCTTTGCTAATAATCAGCCACCTCCGAAATTTAATAAAAAGCGTAATGAAACATGATCATATATTAACAATAAGACAAGTCGATCATCCTTTAAATACTGATTGACTTTATCCCTTTTTGTTCAATAACAAAAAAGTGTCGGTACACATACTGCACCCACACATCCTCGATTTCATTACAAATAAGTCGGATAAATACCTGTCAACTACAACACTTGTGTCAATCAGGTGAGAAGCGGGTGCTTCTACTTGTCTCTGATCATATTTAATTCACTTTAACTATCTTAACATGTACACCTTAACAAGTCAATAATCGTTTTTCGAAAATAGATAAATAATAGACAATCTATTTAACCACAATAGGATTCTTCCGTTAAACATTATACTCTTTAGTAAAAAGATTGTCTATTCAGTTGACATCATCCTTTTTTTCAATGAATATGGTTATATGAAAGCGCAATCTTAAAAGGGAGGGATATTATGTTAGATTGGTTACAAAGCTTTAATGAAAAAGGGGCAGAAATATTAGGAGAAATTGGCGGCTGGGTATGGGGTCCTCCCTTATTAATTTTATTAGTTGGTACAGGGATTCTTTTGTCTTGTCGACTACTTTTCTTACAATTTCGTGCTCTTCCCTATGCATTAAAGCTTTCCTTTAGCAAAAATCAAGATAAAAATTCAGAAGGAGACATAACCCATTATCAGGCATTAACGACTGCCTTAGCTGCAACCGTTGGAACTGGTAATATCGCAGGGGTTGCTACAGCTGTGGTTGCTGGTGGACCAGGTGCTGTCTTTTGGATGTGGATCACCGCACTTTTTGGAATGGCGACAAAATATGCAGAGGCCCTCTTAGCTGTCAAATATCGTAAAAAAAATCAGCGTGGTGAAATGTCTGGTGGACCAATGTATTATCTAGAACATGGATTAAAAAATAAACGCATTGGTCGTTTCTTAGGGATTTTATTCGCCATATTTGCTTCTATTGCTGCTTTTGGAATTGGGAATATGGTTCAATCCAATACAGCGGCTGCATCGTTAGAGGAGTCCTTCTCGATCAATCCATTTGTAACAGGAATTGCTTTCACAGTACTTGCCGGATTAGTTATTATTGGTGGAATTAAAAGTATTGGTCGCGTAACCGCATTTTTTGTTCCGGTTATGGCTGTCTTTTATGTATTGGGTGGATTAGTCGTCATTGTGCTTAATTTTGACCTTGTGCCAACAGCCATAAGTTATATCTTTCAGGATGCTTTTACTGGAAAAGCAATTGGTGGTGGGATATTAGGTACTGTCATCCGTTATGGGGTAGCACGTGGTGCATTTTCTAATGAAGCAGGTCTTGGTTCTGCTCCAATTGCCGCTGCAGCTGCAAAAACCGATTACCCCGCACGGCAAGCGCTCGTATCCATGACACAGGTATTTATTGATACGATTGTTATTTGTTCCATAACCGGAATTACCATTGTCATGGCAGATCAATGGACAAGTGGCCTTGATGGGTCCGCACTTACTAGTTCGGCATTTGCACTATTCCTAGGTGATGCTGGTTCAATTATTGTAACATTTGGAATCCTGTTCTTTACCTTTTCTACTATTTTAGGCTGGTCTTATTATGGAGAAAAATCGATCGATTACCTCTTTGGGGAAAAAGGGGTAAAAATCTATCGTTATATTTTTATCTTCTTTGTCTTCATTGGCGCTATTGTATCATTAGATGTTGTATTCAATTTTGCCGATATTATGAACGGACTAATGGCATTTCCAAACCTAATAGGATTGTTGCTATTGTCGGGTGTCGTTGTAGCAGAAACGAACAAATTTATGAAAATTGCAAAAGAAGAAAGAGGAAGAAAATAATCAATTGTTAGCTAAGCATTATCTGTAATTTTACCTGGTTTATGTAAATGTAAAAGCTTAAGAATATTACAATTTTTTACAAACCAACTAGAAGGGAAGGGCAAAATGGGGGGATGAAATGTTTCATTATGAAGTGAAATGCTATAACTGCAAAAATGTGTTTAAAGTTTATGAAGGCAGTGAAAGATACAAAAAATTCAAAGAAAATAGGAAAGCTATATTTTGTTGCGATGACTGTGGCCATAAGATACGACTGGCAGCAATCAAAAATTTTTTCAGATAGAAAACAACTCCCCACTTATAACAGGTGGGGAGTTTTCCTTTATTTAAGCTATTTTCTTAATTGACGCTCTTCTATTTCTTTCTGAATCAATTGCTTAAATTCTTCGAAATCAATCGTTTCTGAGTTTTTCTCTCCATATCGGCGTATGTTTACAGCATTGGTTTCTACTTCTTTATCCCCAACGACTATAGCAAAAGGTACTTTTTGTGTTTGTGCTTCACGGATTTTATAGCCGATTTTCTCTTCACGCTCATCCAATTCCACTCGAACACCTGCAAAACGAAGTTCATCCTCAACCTTCTTCGCATAGTCGAGATGTACTTCATTGGAAACTGGAATAATTCGTGCTTGAATTGGTGCGAGCCATGTTGGAAAGGCACCTTTGTATTCCTCTAATAAGAAAGCTACAAATCGTTCCATAGTAGAAACTACCCCGCGATGGATAACGACAGGACGATGTTCTTTCCCATCCTCTCCGATGTATGTTAAATCAAATCGTTCAGGCAATAGAAAATCAAGCTGAACGGTTGATAACGTTTCATCTTTTCCAAGTGCTGTTTTCACTTGTACATCCAGTTTTGGACCATAGAAGGCTGCCTCTCCTTCTGCTTCCACATAATCTAGCTTCAAGTCTTCCATCGTCTCTTTGAGCATACTTTGTGCTTTTTCCCACATTTCATCATTATCGATATATTTTTCCGTATCCTCTGGATCACGATAAGATAGACGGAAGTAATAATCCTCAATACCGAAATCTTGATACACGTTTTGTACAAGCTCTACCACTCGACTGAATTCATCCTTTAATTGATCTGGTCTTGCAAAGATGTGAGCATCATTTAAAGTCATACCACGTACACGTTGTAATCCTGCAAGTGCTCCCGACATTTCATGGCGGTGCATTGTTCCAAGCTCTGCTATACGTACAGGTAAATTTCGATAGCTATGCAGTTCATTTTTGTATACCATCATATGATGTGGACAGTTCATTGGACGCAAGATTAAGTCTTCATTATCCATTTCCATTGGTGGGAAAATATCATCCTGATAGTGATCCCAGTGTCCACTTGTTTTGTATAGCTCCACACTCCCTAAAACGGGTGTATACACATGATTATATCCTAATCTTTCTTCCAAATCGACAATATATCGTTCAATCGTACGACGGATAGTTGCTCCCTTTGGAAGCCATAATGGTAACCCTTGCCCAACCTTTTGAGAGATTGTAAAGATACCTAGCTCTTTACCTAGCTTGCGATGATCACGTTCTTTTGCTTCTTCTCTAAGTCGTAAATATTCATCTAGCTGACTTTGCTTTTCAAAGGCAGTTCCGTAAATGCGTTGAAGCATTTGATTATTGCTATCTCCTCGCCAATATGCGCCAGATATACTCAATAATTGGAACACTTTAATTTTGCTAGTTTGCGGGACGTGTACCCCACGACAAAGATCAAAAAATTCCCCTTGTTCATAGATCGTAACTGTTTCATTCTCTGGAATCGCATCAAGTAATTCTAACTTGAGGTCATCACCAATTTCTTCGAATATCGCTTTTGCCTCGTCACGTGATACTTCTTTACGTACTACCTCTAAATTCTCGTCCACTATACGCTTCATTTCTTTTTCAATACGTGGTAAATCTTCTGGTGTTAGGCTTTCTTCCATATCTATATCATAATAGAACCCATTTTCAATGGTTGGCCCTACGCCCAATTTGACATTTGGGAAAATTCGCTTAATTGCTTGTGCCATCAGGTGAGCTGTAGAGTGACGAAGAATCTCCAATCCTTCTTGATTTTTTAATGTAATAATTTCTATCACACCATCTGTTTCAAGTGGTGTTCGCAAATCATAAAACGTATTATCAAGCTTAATTGCTATCGCTTGTTTTTTTAATCCTGGTGAGATCGATGCAGCAATCTCTTCTCCTGTTGTTCCTTTAGGAAACTCCTTGCTATTTCCATCTGGAAAAGTAATCTGAATATGACTCATACTTGTACACTCCTTCTTTACATTAGATAAACTCGCATTCGCTGGTCTTTTAGCGAATGTCAAGTTTTGCTTATACTTGGCACCTTAAAATCTCAGCTGCGTCGAACTTTTGCTGTGTAGAGATTTTATACCTTCCTAACGTATTAGATAAACTCGCATTCGTTCGACCTTTAGCAGATGTGTTAGTATTTCTTATCCTTTAATAAGGTAAAATAAAAACGCCCATCCCTCTACTTATTAGTAAAGGGACGAGCGTTGTACCCGTGGTTCCACCCAATTTCCTTACATCCAAATCATGTAAGCTTCCTTGCATCGGTTAACGATGATGAATCGCTACTTATTACTAAACATTCCCGTATGTTCATAAGTAGAGTTCAGAGGTGGTAATAATAAGTGGTCCTACAGAAAGCTTTCAGCCAAGACTCTCCTCTCTAACAGTAAGCCATACCTACTATCATGTCCTCATCAAAACAATTACATTTTTACTATATGCGGTTTATTATAACGACTGTTGCGAAAAAAATCAAGATTCTTTTTCTTCTGCATCAAAAAATGGAAATGCATCAGAAGGAAATAGTGAACATTTTTCTTGAAATATGTTTAGAATAGTATTGATTTGGGCGTCATTTGGGTCCTCCGTGTAAAGAAAAAGATGCTTTGGCGCAAGCATGAGTAATGGGGAAATATTCCATTCATTCTCCTGCATTCCAAAAATAAATAGCGGGAAATGATTCATCAGTTCCTCCAGCATTTCTTTAGTTAGACACGTACCATCCTCTCGATAAAATTGATATTGTTCTCCGGCCAATACAAAAATAACATCCTCTTCTGCTTGTTTACGATGTACGAACTCTCGAATAGAGTTAATAAAGGATTGGTATTCTTCTTCCCGCTTAAATTCATCAATGGCTAGTCCTACAATTTCGGTAAGCTGTTCTAGATAATGATGTAAGCGAAAATGAACAATCGAATCAAATCGGATAACGTCTGGTTCCAAATGCAACAAAAAAATAGCCATTAATATATCTCGTAATTCATGCTGGTGAATCTTGTCCTCATAAATATCTTCATCCTTCTCAAGCAATGAATGGGCAATACTCGTAATTCGTTCTATTTCCTCCTTGTTGGAAAAATGATATTTTTTTTCTAAAATGGTACGTATTTGAGGAATTTCACGACACGTAATATACACATTGCTTAACAGCTTAGCTAATGTTTTCTTCTTGATGTCCATATCAACTGATTCGACCTGTAAAATGAATATACTATTTCTATTTCCCCTACGTCGAATGGCTTTTAATTGTGTTTCTGTTTCTTCTCTAGCAAGCTGATAAAATACATCCGCTTCTTGCTCTTGTTCAAAATATACTTCTAACAATTCTCATCACCCTCATCACCATCAAACTGATATATTATATGGGTGAAAAACAAAAAAAATAACCTCAAGTCTTTTTAACTTTGTACGTTAGGAGTATAAAATGGATGCAAGGAGTAAACGAAGAAGTGTAAATTTTGAAGTCCAAAGGAGAAAAAAGCTAACGCATCCGCTGTACAAGCGAATGCGCCTAAAAGTTATCCATTATCACGAAACCGTTGATGAAGTTCTATTGGTTTACTAAGCTGTTTAATTCTTTCGATAATTCTTCCTGCTTTTATTGTCTCTACATCTCCACGATTTGATGTAGCTAAATGTGCTTCTAATTGATCTAAATCATAGTTCGAAGTGAAAAATACTGGCAATTCCTCCATCATCCGATATTGTAAAATGGCACCTAACACTTCATCCCTAAACCAAGGTGAAATCGATTCTGCACCAATATCATCAAACATTAAAACATCCACCTTTTTAAAATGCTCGATTTTAGATTGTAAGGAATCATTTTGGATCGATGCTTTCATTTCTCGTACAAATTCTGGCATATAGATCATCGCCGTATTGATTCTTTTTTTCTTTAATTCATTCGACAAAACCCCTAGAATGAAAGATTTCCCTGTACCAAATGGCCCGTATATATATAAACCCTTTCTAAAGGAGTCTTGGGAATAATGCTTGACGAATTCTATGATTTCCTTTCCTATATCTTTTCTTTCATAACTGGTTGTATCAAGTTGCGCTAATGTCGCTTCCTTTATCTGCTTTGGCATATAAAGGCTTTGCACTAAGGATTCCTTTTCTTTTTGAAGTTCATCCTGTATTTTATACGAACATTTCTCATAACGAATAGAAATATCTTGATCATTTAATTCTAAATGTGGTGTATAGCCTTTGATAATATTCTTACAGCCTGCTAAGTTGGGGCAATCTTTACAATCTTTTGAGGCTTCCTTATATTCATACAGCTTTATTAAATGACGGTCAATATCTGATTCTTCCAATTCCAAATGGTCGCTTAACAGTGCTTGAATCCCCTCGTCCTGTAGCACCTGTGCTTTAATATCCCGGAAGGTAGTTTGGAATTCCTTATTTGACTTCATCCATTTTTTTAATGAGGATTGAATTGGTTCCATCATATCATCCCTAATCTTCATTTGCATGTTGTTGTAAATATTCTGCTAGGAGTGCATCTGCCTCCTGTGCTTTCCGTTCTCTATCAAGCTCTGATTCTTTTGGTTGCTTGCTTTTTTCCTTTTTTGCAGATTCCTTCTGCTTTTTATACCAATCTGGCACAATGTCCTTCTTGTTCGATGTATAATGATATCTTTTGTTCGAAGTATTGGTCGTCCATTGCTGATATTTTTTATTTTCTGATTTTGCTAATGTCATGGCTTGTCTAACGGTTTTTACATTTTTACGCGCCCAATGACTTGCAATTCTCTCCAAATAATTCCTTGATAGCTTCATATCTGTTTTCAGCATAACATAATGGACTAGTACGTTCATAACGCCTGCCGTTAAACCTTGCTGTGTCATAATTTCACTTATAAGCTTTAGATCCTGGGTAGATGCAGCGGCACCATCCGATAGGTCCTCCAGCAATTGCTTTGGTGAAATATGCTCCAACCGTTCCACTAGAAGCTCTTCTTTTGATTTCGGTTGAGCGGATGTTTCAGGTATGGGACTAATCTTCTGTTTATATTCTGTTACCTTTAAGGATATTTTGCTTCCATTCGCATTAACTAAGTCAAGACATGCTGCTTGGAATTCTGCTCTATTTAATCGATTCTGATCATTCATTGCCCATAATAAAGCTTTTTCTATCTCATGATTGGTCAAATCATACATTGCTACCATTTGGTTGATCAATTTTTTATTCTCTGCCGTCAAAATTTTATTCACTGGTAGCATTCTCTGTTCTAATATTTGTGTTATCCATTCAAAATCAACGACCGTGTTGATAGGAATTTCTGACACTTCATCATCATATTTGTGTATGAGCTCCGCATCCATGTCCTTATCCCTCAATTGAAAAACATCCTCAAATTTTGCCGTCGTTTCGAGTGAGGATGGAGATTGTTTTGCTTCTTTTTTTAAGAAAGCTGATTTCACAAGCTTAAACTTTTCACTACCTAGTTGATGATATAATAAGTGGCTTAAAAAATCATTTTGAAAAAAAGCTGTACTGGATAAAGGAGGATGTAACAAATATCGGTAAGTTTTTTGTTCATCTTGATTGCTTTCAAATGTCTGCAATAAACCGATCGCTTCAAGCTTTCTTCTCGCACGGTAAATTCTATCCAGAGGTAAACCGAGATAATTCATCAGCACATGATGTGTCTGATAATCGGATCGATCGATTTGCAAAGTAGACTCCGAATATAGTGTTTGATATAGAGAAAGGGCATCAATCCCAATTAATGGTTGATACAAGTGTGTTAGGGAGCTTGTAAAAGAAAGCTGTACATCACGAGATAAATCGACTATATATAATTCTGATGGTAATATTTTTCCTAAGTCGCCTAGACTCATATACATAGCCCCTTTATTGCTGATAAAATAATTCTATTAGATCATCATGATCCAAATCTCTTCTTAATGATTGTTATCTGTTCTTATTAAATCTTTTAATTCTTCTAAGAACACACTGATATCCTTAAATTGTCGATAAACAGATGCAAAACGAACATAGGCAACCTCATCTACATCTACTAATCGATCCATAACCATTTCGCCAATTTCATTACTTTCCACTTCGGAAGTTCCTCGATTTCTTAATTCCTTCTCAATCTCCACAGCAATATTCTCGATTTTCTCAAGAGCAACTGGTCTCTTCTCACAAGCGCGAATCAAGCCTCGCATTAGCTTATCTCGACTGTACTCTTCTCTCGTTCCTTCCTTTTTAACGACAATGAGTGGAACTTCCTCAATTCGTTCAAAGGTGGTAAAGCGAAAGCTACAAGATTCGCATTCTCTTCTTCTACGTATCGATCGTCCATCTTCAATTGGCCGTGAGTCTAATACTTTTGTGCTTTTATATTGACAATGTGGACATCGCAATTTGAATCATCCCTTGTTTTTTCGATTCTTCATCGTAACACATTATTCCTTTGTTCCGATATAGTCAAGTTCTTTTTTTATTATATCATAAAGCTTTGGAATTAGCTTATGACTATAGCCAAAATCAAATGGAATCGCAGACTCTGTTGTTGCAGAGATATCAATTGCAGTTCGATATGGCTTAACCATAATAATAGTCATAATGATAAAGACTTTTCTTCCTTTTCTATAATTAAAACTAATTTCGCCATGATCTTTTGAAACAGCTACTACTTCAAATTCTTTTCTACTTTTAAACAATGGAACTAGTTTATCAAAAGCTTTATCCTTTGTTGTTTTAAAATAATGAGTTTGAAGCGCTGGGTCCCAATGCTTATCTCTTGTTTCAGAGTGGTTGTTAAAATTCTTGTTTATTACGTCACGAAATGCCATATTCTCCTCACACCTTACTATGTATTTATATTTATTTTATTTTAACACGTTTTCATGAAGAAAACGATTAAATCGAATAAATTAGAAAAGTATGTCGGAGAATATAAGCAATGAACGATAAAACCCTTACGAAATGTAAGGGTTTCTCCATATTATGCTTTCATTTGTTTAAGTTTCACAGTTCCCATACCACGTGGGACTTCTAATTTTTCTACTGTTTTCGCTTCAAGCTTTTCCTCAATGAACTTTACTGCGATATGTGGATCAATAATATCTCCACACGTATAGACATCAATACTTGCATATCCATGCTCAGGAAAACTATGAATCGTTAAATGGGATTCTGAAATAATTACTACACCACTCACCCCAAATGGAGCGAATTTGTGAAAAGCGACTTCCCTTATTTCTGCTCCTGCCTTTAATGCCGCATTAACAAAAGTCTTCTCTAAACGGTCTAAATCATTTAAAATGTCAAGGTTACAATTCCATAACTCTGCAATAACATGTCTTCCCATTGTATCCAATGTCTTACTCCCCCTTTGCTAATTCTTTTGAAATCCATGCATGAATAACCACGGGGGAAAGTTAGTCCAAAGAGGTCCTAACCCTTTAAGCATTCATCAATAAGGATTTAGCCAAAAGATCTTTTTACATTTCCTCTCCTCAAAAGTTCACTTCATCTTCGTTAGAGATTTCTAAGTAAAAAGATATGCCAAAAAGATTATATATGCTTTCCGCCTATTTTACAAGCTATTTTTAGGACGAATTTTTCCATCTGTCAGAACGGTTATTTATGCCCTATCTCTAATTAAAAATTCTCCATTTTTGCATGAGTTTCTCTAACTGTTGTTCGGTCTGTTCTAGAGAACCGCTATTGTCGATAACCGCATCTGCAAGTCTTTTTTTCTTTACTGGATCCATTTGAGCATTCATTCGCTCCTTTGCTTCTGCTTCTGTTAAATGATTACGATTCATCAACCTTTTTAATTGTTGCTTTTCTTCGGTAAAGACGACGATGGTTCGATCAACTAAATGTGTTAGATTATTTTCGAACAGAAGCGGAATATCTAAAACGATAACCTTTTCCCCTCTGGAAAGATGTGCCTGTTTTTCTTCTTCCATTCTTCTTCTGACTGCGGGGTGAACGATATTATTTAATTTTTCCCGCAAAGAGGAATCATGAAAAATAAGCTGTCCGAGTTTTTTTCGATTAATGGTCTGATCATCCAGTAAAATATCCCGACCAAATGTCTCGACAATTTGATCATAAGAAGTCTCTCCTGGCTCTACCACTTGTCTTGCAATAATATCTGCATCAATAATTGGAATCTGATACGATTCTTTTAACATGTTGCTTACCGTTGACTTCCCACTAGCAATATTACCTGTTAAGCCAATAATCATTCATCTCCACCACCATTTATAGCTGTTGACAGGTTGGACAAAAGTGCGTGCCTCTACCATTCACCTTCATTTTTACAATCTTGTCATGACATTTCCGACAGGCTTTGTCTGTTTGACCATATACATGTAATTGCTGTTGGAACATGCCGATTTGCCCCTGACTGTTCACATAGGAACGAATCGTTGTTCCACCTTGCTTAATTGCTTCCTGTAAGGTAAGCACTGCTGATTGATAAATGGTTTCTATTTCGCTTAAGGTTAGGCTATTACCTTTACGTAATGGATGAATACCTGCGAGAAAAAGTGTCTCATCCACGTAAATATTACCAAGTCCTGCGATTACTGTTTGATCTAATAAGATGTTTTTAATGACACGTTCGCTTTTTTGAATTTTTTGGGCAAAAAGTGTAAAAGAAAAATGTTCTTCTAATGGATCCATTGCCAATTGAATTAGAGGCTTTTCATCAAGTTCTGCACCTTTTTCAAATAAATGCATCGTGCCAAATTTTCGAACATCCCGATATCTAAGCTCTGTTCCATCCACAAAATGGAAGGTGATATGAGTATGTTCGGCAATCTCTTCTCCCTTTTGAAACACGCCATATTTCCCTTCCATTCTTAAATGGGAAACTAACACAAGATCTGTTAAATCGAACAAAAGGAACTTCCCTTTTCTTCGTATTTCCTCTATTGTTTGTCCCACTAATAGCTGCTTGAATTCTTCCATATCATCTGGTTTTTGAATAATTTTTGGCCATTTTATATCGACAGACTCCATTTCCTTGCCAATGACCAATTGTCTTAATGTTTGTCTTATTGTTTCCACTTCTGGTAGCTCTGGCATTTCTGAACTTCTCCTAACTTATTTTGCATCATACCATGTATCACCATGGGATACATCTACTTTTAATGGTACACTTAATTCGATCGCATTTTCCATTACTTCTGCTACAAGGTCTGATATCTTATCCACTTCTTCTTCTGGCACTTCTAAAATCAATTCATCGTGAACTTGTAATAGAAGTCGTGCTTTTACCTCTGCTTCTTTTAATCTACGGTCAAGTTCAATCATTGCTAATTTGATAATATCAGCAGCACTTCCTTGAATCGGTGTATTCATCGCCGTTCGCTCAGCAAAGCTCCTAACATTAAAGTTACGACTAGTAATGTCTGGAAGATAACGCCTTCGGTTCATAATCGTTGTAACGAACCCATCCTGCTTTGCTTTGGCAACGATATCCTTCATATAATCTCTAACAGATGGATAGCTTTCCAAGTAGCGTTCAATAAATTTCTTAGCTTCTTTTCTAGTAATACCAAGACTCTGGGATAAACCGTAATCACTAATTCCATATACAATACCAAAGTTAACCGCCTTTGCTTGACGCCTCATATTGGATGTAACATCTTTTTCCGAAACATGAAAAACATCCATTGCTGTTTGAGTATGAATATCCTTATCCTGTTGGAAGGCTGCTTGTAATTTCTCATCTTCTGCAATATGCGCGAGGACACGCAGTTCGATTTGAGAATAATCCGCTGCAAGCATTTTCCAGCCTGCTTTTGACGGAATAAAGGCTTGTCTAATTTTTCTACCTTCTTCGATTCGAATCGGGATATTCTGTAAATTGGGATCAATAGAGCTTAAGCGTCCTGTCTGAGTTAATGCTTGATTAAATCGAGTATGGATTTTTTCATCCTGTTTAAATACTTCCCGTAGTAATCCTGCAATGTACGTGGAGTCTAATTTCTTCAGTTGACGATATAATAGAATCTTCTCAATTATCGGATGCTTTCCTTGTAGCTGCTCGAGAACGTCCGCAGAAGTAGAATAACCCGTTTTCGTTTTCTTGATAGCCGGAAGCTCTAATTTTTCAAACAGAATGGGACCGAGCTGCTTTGGTGAATTAAGATTAAACTTTTCACCAGCTAATTCATAAACCTCTTCTTCTAATACTTTCAGTCTTTCGGTCAACTCTTTTCCCATCTCAACTAGTCGACTACTATCAACCTTTACTCCTCTTGCTTCCATTTCCCCTAAAACGAGTGCTAAGGGGAGCTCTAATTCATAGAGTAAATCTAGCTGTTTATTCCCCTCTAGCTCATCTTCCATTTGTTTCTTTAATTCATAGATCATCGTTGTTTTTCTAACAATGTGCTCTATCCATTTATCTTCCTCATCAGGAAGTCCCTTTTTTGCACCTTTTCCATAAACCTCATCATCGAATTGGATAGCGGTTTTGCCAAAGCGATGACTAATAGCAGGAATGTCATGATTATTCTCAGATGGATTAATCAGATAAGAAGCTAGTAGTAAATCAAAGGAAATTCCTTCTATACCAATTTCGAATCGGTTCAGGAGTACCGTAATTTTTTTGGCATCAAATACATATTTTTTCTTCGAGCTATCCTCTGCCCATCTCTTAAACGCTGTAGATTCTTTGAATACATCGATGGGAATAAAGAATTTACCTTTTTCATTAACAAGTGATGCACCAATCATCTGCTCCCGATGATAATTTTCTTCCAGGATCTCTATATCAAATGCAGCAACACCTGTAAAAAGATCCTCAGAAATACTTTCGATTTTTTCAAAATCTATTGCTTCAAGCGTTGTACTTTCGACATCCGCTTCCTCATCACCAGAGATTCTCCCCATTAAGGAAGAAAAGCCTAATTCACCAAATAAATTCCGTAGATTTGTTGCATCATAACCATCATATAACGTATCCTTTACGGAAATTTCGATTGGAGAAGACTGATTGATCGTTGCTAGGTCCTTGCTCATAAAGGCATCATCTTTATGATTTGTTAAATTTTCCTTTAACTTCTTCCCAGATACCTCATCAAGATGATCATATAAGTTTTCGAGAGTCTGGTATTCCTTTAACAGCTTGACGGCCGTTTTCTGCCCCACTCCAGGGACCCCTGGTATATTATCAGATTTATCTCCCATCAAAGCCTTCAAATCAATGACCTGATCTGGGCTAATTTCCATATCTTCCTTTAATGTATCTGGAGTATAATTCATCACATCACTAATTCCTTTTTTCGTTACACTTACATCGATCTTTTCGGAGACTAGTTGAAGTAAATCTTTATCACCAGAAATTACTTTAACGTTCCAGCCGTCTTGCTTTGCTTGCTTTGAAATAGTTCCAATGATATCATCTGCTTCAAAGTTCTCAAGCTGGTAGTGCTTAATTTGAAAGGCATCTAAAAGTTCTCTTAATAACGGGAATTGTTCACTTAATTCTGGTGGTGTCTTTTGCCGTCCACCTTTATATTCCTTATAGGTTTCATGACGAAAAGTTGTTTTACCAGCATCAAAGGCAACCAATACATGACTTGGCTTTTCCTCTTCTAATATTCTAAGTAGCATTGTAGTAAAACCATAGACAGCATTCGTATACACTCCCTTATCATTGTTCAATAAAGGTAAAGCAAAAAAAGCTCTGTAAGCAATACTGTTTCCATCAATCAGAATTAATTTATTCGACATTTGCACAAAAACTCCTTTATCTATGCCCGAATGGCATATACGTATAATCTTATCCACTATTTTACCACTATTTGAACACAATATCATTTTTATTCTTCTTTATTAGAATGAGGATTTTATAGGAATGACCCTTGCTTGACAAGCCTTTTCATAAAACTCAATTGGCCCAGCCTGACCGATGATCGCATACTCATAACCAGCCTCTTTCATTTCCTTTAAACAATAGTGAAGCAAAGCCTCCAAATCTTTGTTCACAGTCATCCGTGCTGCCATAGCCTTTGGATTCTTACCAAATTATTTTGGAAAAAACTTAATTCATAAATGTCTGGCTTAGAAGTACGATGCCAAAAATCGAAGCCGAATTTTTCGTCAAAATAATTCATCATAATTGTCATAATATTTCCATGGGTACCTATTACCACTGTTTTGCCTTGATGATCCTTCAGTAACTGGTGAATAACAGGGATTGCTCTACTCTGCGCCTCCGCTGTGGATTCCCCACCTTCTAGGCAGAAGTTCTTATCTACAAATGATTGCTGAATAGCTTTGACTAACTCTCTCTCCTCCAGTTTATAATTTAGCCCTTTAATTGGTCTTTCTCTTAATTCCTCGTACTCGGTGATCGAAAGCCCTTTCCATTCTGCTAAGGGCTGAACCGTTTGTACTGATCTCGTATAAGGACTTGAAACAATAGAAATATTTTTGTGTTCTGCTAAAATTTCTTTCACTTTATTCGCCGCTTCTTTCCCTTTAGCAGATAATTCTCTTGATCTTTCTTTACCGAATATGTATGGAGACTCGGCATGCCTAACCATAATTAGTGTTGTCTTCAATTTTTCTCACCACTTTTATATTATAGTGTTTTGCTCCATAAAAGCAGAATAGAGATACAAAAAATTTTCTTTGTATCTCTATTCAAGCATTACTATTCCATATAACCCATCAGTAAATCAGCATAAGGAGAGCCCTGTGGAATGATAATGGTCGTTTCACCATCTATTGTTTTCTTATAGGATTCAAGTGTACGGTATAATTGATAGAATTCTTCATCCTTTGAAAAGGATTGATTATATATTTTCGCTGCCTCTTCTTCCCCTTCTGCACGAATTTGCTCTGCTTGGGCATTTGCTTTGGACAGCATCTCCGTTACATCTCGATCAGCCTCTGCCATGATTCTGTTCTTTTCGGCCTCACCCTGTGACAAATATTGTTGTGCTTGGGACTCACGCTCGGAAATCATACGATTGTAGACAGATTGCTCGTTTTCTTCAGGTAAATCAGAACGCTTAATGCGGACGTCATCCACCTGAATACCATAATTATCTCTTTCTAAGAGCTCATTTACACGATCTGTCACCCGTTGGTTTAAATCCCCTCTTGTACTACCTTCTTCATTAATAATCTGATCATAATTTAGCGTACCTAGCTCCGAACGAATGATAGAAAAAATGAACTCTGACATTCTCGCTTCTGCTCCTATCTCAGTACGAGCATTGGCAATCATTGCCTCAGGATCCGTTATTTCCCAAATGGCATAATTGTCAATAATCATCCGCTTTTTATCTAAAGTATTAATTTCTCTTTCTATGACATCATAAACAAGCTTTTTATTTGGAAGTGTCGTAATAGATTGAAGTAAAGGAATCCGAAAATTTAATCCAGGTTCACTCTCAATCCTCACTACTTCACCAAATTGGCGAACCACCTTATATTCTCCTTCCTTCACTACAAACATACTGCTGATTAAAATGATTAGGAGAATGACGATAAGTAAAAGCGTGATACCTATTTTAATATACCGCTTAATCTCTTTTGGTGACATTTTCTTCATCTCATATACATTATTGTTCGTCATTTGTAGACTCCTCCTCACTGTTTTGTTCAGAATCATTAGGAGACTCATCAGTAGCAGGTGGAATGGTGGCAGTGTTACCGTTTTGGCCTAAAGGTAAGTATTTAATCGTATTCCCATCATCATTCATAATATAAATATTAGCATCTGGCAAGACTTCCTCTAAAGTCTCTAACACAAGTCGTTGTCTTGTTACTTGTGGGTTGCTTTCATAGGCTTGATATAATGCATCAAAAGCAGCTACATTCCCTCGTGCTGTTTCAATTCTTTGAATCTTGTCACCCTCTGCCCTCGTAATAACGGCATCTTTTTCCCCTAAAGCTTCTTCATATTTCTCATTACGATATTTGTCTGCTTCATTCTTCTTTGTATTCATCGTTTCTCTTGCATCCGTAACTTTCATGAATGCTTGACGGACATCCTCATTAGGTAAATCCACCTCTTGAAGCTTGACGTCTTGTATTGCAATCCCAACATCATAATCCTCCATTAAGGATACTAATAAGTCCAAAACCTCATTCTCGATTTTTGCTTTTCCGTCTGTCAATGCTTCATCAATAGTGGATGACCCGATAATACTTCTTAATGAAGCAGAGGTAGCATTATACAAAATTTGTTCTGGATCGTTCGAATGAAATAAATACTTATTCGGCTCTACAATTTTCCATTGCACAACTAGATCTGCTTGGAGAATATTCTCATCTCCTGTAATCATCCTTACGATATCCGCATTTTCCGCTTTTTCCTCATCATAACCAAAATTTAGACTAAATGTCTCCTTTGATAATGTTTCCACCGTTTGAATGGGCCAAGGTAATTTAAAATGTAGTCCTGGTTCTGTCGTCCCTTCATCGGCCTCTCCAAATGTAACCACAACCGCTTGTTCGGATTCATCCACTGTGTACCAGCTTGTTAAACCTATGACACCGAGTAAAATTACAGCAACAACAATGCCAACCCAGCTATAGATTTGTTTAAGCGTCATTTGATTTCCCCCTTTTATGTATGTTCTTCCATCTTCCCTTACTACAACTACGAATATGTAGGAAAAAGGTTTCATTAAAATGACAAAAGTGGTAAGAAAATTAATACATTTTCTTACCACTTTTTAGGTAGCTTTACTATAAAAGTTGATCCCTTGTTAAGCTGGCTTTCCACTTCTATCGTTCCATGATGTGCTTCTACTATGTGTTTCACAATAGCTAATCCTAATCCTGTCCCTCCAGTATTTCGACTTCTCGCTCGATCAACCCGGTAAAATCGCTCAAATATCCTTTGTTTAGCTTCAGCTGGAATACCAATCCCATTATCTTGAACCAATAAAGCTATATTATTCTGTTGGTTTTGAATGTGTAACGAGACCTCTCCGCCTTCGGCCGTATAATTGAAAGCATTATACAATAAATTTAATACTACCTGTTGTAACCGGTCTGGGTCTCCATATATAGATAGGCCTTTTTCAATATCAGCATGAAATGCGATGCTTTTTTTATTAGCCTGTTGTTCCATTAATGTTAAGATATTAGGAATCCAATCATCGACCTTAATAATTTTCTGCGATAATTGCATCTCTTCTTTTTCCAGTCTTGATAGCTCCAACAAATCTTGTACAAGTGCTTGAATTCTAGTGCTCTCTTTTAAAATAATATCAAGAAATTGTTTTCTTAGTTTCTCCTCATCCATCGCCCCATCAAGTAAAGTCTCAGTAAACCCTCTAATCGAAGTAATCGGTGTTTTTAGCTCATGAGATACATTGGCAACAAAATCTTTTCGCATTTGTTCCACACGTTTCAAATCCGTTATGTCATGGAAAACGAGTACCGTGCCCTTTAATTCTCGAACATCATTGATAACTGGGGCTCCTACCACTTCAATATGATGCTTATCTTCCTTAATCGATAGCGTAATCGCACCAATCATCTTATCTTCATACAAGAATGTTTCTTGGACTACTTTGTGAATGCTCTTATCATCCAATACGTCATAATATAAATAGCCTATATAATTTGTGGATTGTTTACCGAACATATGTAAAAATTTACGATTTACTAAATGAACATAGCCTCTCTCGTCAATAAGCATAAGTCCACTTTCCATATTGTTAATGACAGTTTTCCACTGACTTCCTTGCATTTTTTCTTGGATTGCCATCTCTTGTAAGTTCCTAGCGAGCATATTTAGCTGATTACTCAGCTGTTGAGCTTCCCCACTCGGCTTTACATATGTGCGAACATTGTAATTACCCTTTACAAGTTCATCTGTCACATTGATGGCTGCTCGTATTGGCTTCACGTAGTTTTCATACATATGATACATTAGTATTAAGACAACTATATAGCCAATTAGCAATGAAAAGAGAACAAATAGTTGGTCATCACCAGTAGTAAAAGGAACCACAACTAATCCGATTAAAAAAAATACGGAGGTGATCATCACCATATATCGATAAAAGCTATTGGTTTTTTGCTCCTTATCCATTAAGTGGGCTCCTCCATTTTGTATCCAAGACCTCTAATTGTTTTAATATATACTGGATGCTTTGTATCAGGTTCAATTTTCTCCCGTAAATGGCTCACATGCACATCCACTATCCTCGTATCTCCTACAAAATCATAATTCCATACAGCACTTAATAGTTGATCTCTTGATAAGACTTTTCCTTTGTGCTTCGCTAAATAATGTAATAATTCAAACTCTTTACGTGTAAAACTCAATGTCTTTCCATCAATCGTCGCCTCGTATTGTTGAGGGTAAATTAATAACTCTGCAATTTTTATGTATGGTTGATCTGTCGCTGTTTCTCGTTGTTTTGTTCTGCGAAGAATTGCTTTGATACGCGCTACTACTTCTTTAGGACTAAAAGGCTTGGTTAAATAATCATCTGCTCCTAGTTCTAATCCAAGTACTTTATCAAATTCATCATCTTTAGCAGTTAACATCAGGATTGGTGTGTCTATTTGTTTTTGTCTTAACGCCTTGCACACTTCTGTTCCTTCTAATCCAGGTAACATAAGGTCAAGCACTATTAAATCAAATTCCCCAGTTGACGCCTTCTGTAGCCCCTCTGTACCATCATAGGCTACTTCTGTCTGAAATCCTGACTTTTCAATGTTATATTGTAAAAGAGTCACAATAGATTGTTCATCATCAACGATTAAAACTTTCTCTTCCATTCCAGCACCCCATCTACTATCTATATACTCCTATCATACATGGACGTACATTTAAAGTGAATAGATAAAGTCCACAAAAAGTCAAAAAATATGTAAAATTTAATTTACATTGGTTAATATTATCTTTACAATCCACTGTTATTCATTGAAAGTACGGAAACAACTATTGTTCTGGCGAGTGAGTTTAGGGTATTGCGGGTAAGCTTTGTGAAAATATTTATGATGATAATGCTTTTCTCTTTCGGTCTAGGCTGGGGAAAAGCTATCTCTTTCTTGGCTTTTTAATATATTGGACAGATTTAGTGTTAATTCTCTTAATGCTGTCCTATATATCAATATATTGGACAAGTCTAACGCTTTAAGTGCCAAATTAGATTCAGGATTTTTATTTTTGGTACTTAGACGGGGGTTAAGGGCCAAATTAGACTCAGGATTTTTATTTTTGGTACTTAGACGGGGGTTAAGTGCCAAATTAGATTCAGGATTTTTATTTTTGGTACTTAGAC
>NZ_QGTD01000006.1 GCF_003176895.1 Gracilibacillus dipsosauri | reverse complement strand
AGGATTTTTATTTTTGGTACTTAGACGGGGGTTAAGGGCCAAATTAGACTCAGGATTTTTATTTCTGGTACTTAGACGGGGGTTAAGTGCCAAATTAGATTTAGGATTTTTATTTTTGGTACTTAGGCGGGAGTTAAGTGCCAAATTAGATTTAGGATTTTTATTTCTGGTGCTTAGGCGGGTTTTAAGTGCCAAATTAGCTTCAGTATTTCTCTGCTTTTACTTGTCAATATAACAGGATATTGGACAAGTCTTACGTTGCTTCTGCTTGTTGTCCAATTTTCTCTGCAAAAAGCCTCTCTGCTAAATCTTAGCAGAGAGGCTTTTGATACAATCTTATTATCCCATATTTTTGATTAATTCATCAGCAAATTGAGATGTTTTTACTTCTGTTGCACCTTCCATTAATCGAGCAAAGTCATAGGTTACGACTTTTGATCCGATTGTTTGATCCATGGATTTAAGGACTAAGTCAGCTGCTTCTCTCCAGCCAAGATGTTCAAGCATAAGAACACCTGAAAGAATGACAGAAGATGGGTTCACTTTATCAAGACCCGCATATTTTGGAGCCGTACCATGAGTAGCTTCAAAAATCGCATGTCCAGATTCGTAGTTAATATTAGCGCCTGGAGCTATACCAATACCTCCAACTTGTGCTGCTAATGCATCAGAGATATAGTCACCATTTAGGTTCATGGTTGCTACTACATCAAATTCTTTCGGACGAGTTAATATTTGTTGTAAGAAAATATCCGCAATAGCATCTTTTACGATGATTTTGCCAGCTGCTTCTGCTGCTGATTGTGCTTCATCCGCTGCTTGACGACCTTTTTCTTCTACAATCTTGTCATATTCTGCCCAAGTGAATACTTTATCACCGTATTCTTTTTCAGCAAGCTCATAACCCCAGTTTTTGAATGCACCTTCTGTAAATTTCATAATGTTACCTTTATGTACTAAAGTAACACTCTTACGGCCTTCTTTAATAGCATAATCAATAGCGGCACGAACTAATCGACTAGTACCTTCCTCAGATACTGGCTTTACACCAATACCAGAAGTTTCAGGGAAACGAATATTCGTTACACCCATCTCATTTTGGAGGAAATCAATAACTTTTTTCACTTCATCTGAACCTTTTTGCCATTCGATACCAGCATAGATGTCCTCAGTATTTTCACGGAAGATAACCATATCTGTATCTTCTGGATGCTTAACAGGGGATGGAACACCATCGAAATAACGCACTGGGCGTAGGCAAGTAAATAAATCTAGCTTTTGACGTAATGCTACGTTTAATGAACGGATACCCCCACCGATTGGAGTTGTAAGAGGACCTTTAATAGCAATTTTATATTCACGAATAGCATCTAGAGTTTCTTCAGGAAGCCATTCACCTGTTTGATTATACGCTTTTTCCCCAGCAAGTACTTCTTTCCATTCGATGCCTTTTTCACCATTATATGCTTTTTCCACTGCTGCTTCGAGAACACGGCTAGCCGCTGCCCAAATATCCGGCCCAGTTCCGTCTCCTTCAATAAATGGAATGATTGGTTTATTTGGTGTTTGTACGACACCATTTTCTACTGTAATCTTTTCTCCCATTCTTCAATTCCTCCTAAAATAAAATTCAAATATATTATATCATTTTCCATAAGAAAATGCTTATCGCTCATTAATATCTACATATGCTTGTTTTGTGGGACCAACATATTCTGCTCTCGGTCTAATTAAACGGTTATTTTCATATTGTTCTAAAATATGTGCAATCCAGCCTGAAAAACGACTCATTGCAAAGATTGGTGTATATAGATCATGCTTGATTCCTAGACTATGATAAACAGATGCTGAATAAAAATCAACATTTGCTGGCAAGCCTTTTTCTTCTTTAATATAATCTTCAATTTTAACAGACATTTCATACCATTTTTCCATATTGTGAAGAGCAGTTAATTCCTTCGACATTTTCTTTAAATGTTTAGCGCGTGGATCTCCAGTCTTGTATACACGGTGACCCATTCCCATAATCTTTTCTTTATTTGCTATTTTTTCTTTTACATATGGAATCGCATTATCTACTTCTTCAATTTCTAATAGCATGCTCATAACCGCTTCGTTTGCTCCCCCATGGAGCGGTCCTTTTAATGCACTTATCGCTGCAGTAATACCCGAATAAATATCTGAAAGTGTTGCTACACAAACTCGAGATGTAAAAGTTGAGGCATTTAACTCATGATCGGCATGAAGGACAAGCGCTTTGTTAATTGCTTCCACCTCTAATTCGTTCGATTCCTCTCCATTAAGCATGAATAAGAAGTTTGCGGCATAGCTTAGGCCTTCCTTTGGTTTCACGATATCCTTGCCATCTCTAATACGTGAGAATGCAGCAACTACTGAAGCAACCTTTGCTTGTAGTCGAATAGCCTTTCGCTTGTTAGCTTCTTCGCTCATGTCATCTGCTTCCTCATCATATAAACCTAGTAATGATATTGCTGTACGTAGAGCAGCCATTGGATGAACGTTATGTATGTCATAGGATTTAAAATGTTCTACAACGCCTTGCGGTAATGTCATATTTTCCACAAGGTCCTTTTCTAATTGTGTTAACTCTTCCTTATTCGGTAGTCGTTTGTTCCATAGTAAGTATATAACCTCTTCGAAGCTAGCATTCTCAGCTAGATCATCGATCGTATAACCAACATATGTAAGCTGATCGTCAATAATGGAACTAATCTTCGTTTCAGCGGCTACTACCCCTTCAAGTCCTTTCGTTGTTGACATAACATCTCTCTCCTTTTCTTATCCTTTTTCACTCGTTAGCTTCGTTTCGCTAACCATTCTTATCCTCAAAAGCTCTCGAGAAGCTTTTGAACATCCCCATGCCTATTATAAACAATCAAAAATAGTTAGTAAATGAAAACGATTAAAATTGAGAATATAATCTTTTCCATTGCATAGCTTGTACTAATGCAGAATATATATAAAAGTGGTCATGACGGAGATTAGGAAAGGTTTGTACCAGCCTATATCATAACATAAAAGAACTTTATTTGGAAAAATTCTATTCATTCACAATTTCTTGAGGTGAAGCAGCATGGCGAAATTAAATGCAAAAATGCTCTATCGAATTGGCTTATTTATTTTTGGACTTGGTCTTACGGTTTATATTTTTTATTTTTTGTTCCAATACTTATTCCCATTACTTCTAGCATGTTGCTTTTCCTTGTTGCTATATCCGATCATTAAGCTTATCAGTGATAAAACCACTATTTCTCACCTTTGGGCATGTTTATTTGTTATTTTTTTCACGATTGCTTTCATTATTTTTTTGCTTGTTTTTGTAGTATTTGAAGTGATAGAAGGGGTTATTTATCTAGCGAAATGGCTACCTGAACCATTTCATGCCTTTTTAATAGATTTTACAGCGGCGGTTAATTCCTTTCTTTTACCTTATATTCAAAAGATTGGTGCATATCTCGATAATCTTTCACCAGAGCAAAGTGCGCTTATGAAAGAACAGCTTGATGAAATTAGCATAAGCTTTGCAGACCAAATCGCCAACTTTCTCGAAAATTTCCTGAGCTGGCTCGGTTTACAATTGGCTGCCTTACCTGGGACGATTACCATTATAATCTTCTCATTACTCTGCACGTTTTTTATTTGTAAGGATTGGGAGAGATTTTATCACTATGTGTCCAAAAAAGTATCTAGTGATCTATTAAGCGTTCCATTTAACATCTACCAACAATTAAAGGTAACGCTAGTCAAATATATCACGGCACAAATCATTTTAGTCAGTATATCTTGGGTCACTATCTTCATTGGGCTTTTACTATTAAAGGTAAAACACGCGTTTACCATTTCGATTATTGTTGCTATTATGGATGTTTTACCTATATTAGGCACAGGACTAATTTTTATCCCTTGGATTCTATTCTTATTTGTTAGTGGAAACTCGTGGCTTGGCTTTTGTGTACTAAGTCTTTTTGGTTTTGTCATGATCCAAAGGCAGGTATTAGAGCCTAAGTTAATCTCACAAGCAATCGGTATTCACCCAATGCTCACCATTTTAGCCATCTATCTTGGCTTTCAGCTATTCGGGATAAATGGCTTATGGATCGCCCCTGCCTTTTTATTTTTTATGAAAGCATGTTATCATGCAGGGTTATTTTCGATGATTCTTACTTATATCCAAAAAGGGAAGTTCGGTTAACGACGATATATCCTGAACTTACCATTATGAATCATTCTTTGTAAAATCTTTTTCATCCATTGTTTGATAGGTCTTCTCGTATATGGAATGAGTAATATTAAACCTACTGAATCTGTTACAAACCCTGGTGTCAACAATAGTACACCACCAATGATGACACAAAGTCCATCAAATATCTCTTCCTGTGGCGCATAACCCATTGCCATCGATTGACGTGCTTTATTTATCGTATCAAGGCCTTGTTGCTTGGCAAGCCATGCTCCAACAACACCTGTTAGAATAATAAGAAAAATTAGCCACCATGGTCCAATATATCCGCCTGCCCAGACAAACAGGCCTATTTCCAATGCTGGAACGATCAATATTAATAGTAGAAGCCAACGTAGCATGTGATTGTCTCCTTCCGATTTAGTTAATCATTGAATGCCGTAGTACTTGAAAAAAATAGAGAGAAGAATCCTATTAAGGTCCCTCTCTCTATTATAACATGTCTAGTTTTCATTACCTATTAAACGGAAGTTTACTTTTATAATACGCTAGCATGTCCTGCATAAATATCACCTTTCGAAGCATCGATGGTAATATCTTGCTGATCCTTGATCACTTCAAGTGCCTTCTCTACACCTACAATGACAGGAATGCCTAAACTTAAGCCGACAACTGCCGCATGGGAAGTCAAACCGCCCTCTTCTGTAATAATACCTGCTGCTTTTTCGATCGATTTGATCATATCTTTATCTGTACCGTATGTGATAATAATATCGTCCTGCTGTACTTTTAGTTCCGCTTCTTTCGCATCCTTCACAAGTACCGCTCTACCATAAGCACTTCCTTTTCCCACACCTTGGCCTTTAGCTAGGACATCGCCAATAACATGAACTTTCATTAGGTTGGTTGTACCACTCTCTCCAACCGGAACACCTGCTGTAATAATTACTCTATCTCCTCGTTTGAAGTGATTTGTTTCCAACCCTCGCTCAATAACCTCTTCTAATACATCATCTGTTGTATGAAGTAGGTTGCCTACTATTGATTCTACTCCCCATACTAAAGCCAATCTTCTGCTTACTTGTTCGTCAAAAGTCATCGCAATAATTGGAGCTTGTGGACGGTACTTTGAAATCATTCTTGCTGTAAATCCACTAACAGTAGGGGTTAAAATCGCATCTACACTTAGATTCATAGCAGTATGGTTTACTGATTGACTAATCGCATCTGTAATCGTCATATCGGATGCTTTAGATCGTAAATCAAGCATTGCTTTATGATCAATCGCCGTTTCTGCTTTTTTAGCGATATTGCTCATGGTTTGTACTGCTTCAATTGGATAGTCACCTGCCGCAGTTTCTCCTGACAACATAATAGCATCCGTACCATCTAATATAGCATTGGCAACATCTGACGCTTCAGCTCTTGTCGGTCTTGGATTTCGTTGCATAGAATCTAACATTTGCGTAGCAGTAATAACTGGTTTTCCTGCATTATTACATTTGAAAATCATTTCTTTTTGAACTAAAGGCACATCTTCTGGTGGTATCTCTACTCCCAAATCACCACGTGCAACCATTAAGCCATCACTAACTTGGAGAATAGCATCAAGGTTGTCTACACCTTCTTGGTTTTCAATTTTAGGAATGATTTGAATATGTGTAGCATTATTTTCTTCAAGTAATCCTCTGATTTCTAACACATCGGAAGCACGGCGTACAAAAGAAGCAGCGATGAAATCAACACCTTGCTCGATACCAAATTTAATATCGGCAGCATCCTTTTCCGTTATTCCCGGTAAGTTCACACTAACATTAGGCACGTTTACGCCTTTTTTATTTTTCAATAGACCTGAGTTTAAGGCAACTGTTTTTAATTCGTTTTGTTCCTCCAACACTTCCGTTACTTCTAATGCGATTAAACCATCATCTAATAACAGCTTAGAGCCTGGCTCTACATCATGAATTAATTGAGGATATGTAACCGAGATTTTGCTAGCATCCCCTTGGAGTGAGTCATCCATGGATACATAAACGGTATTTCCTTTTATAATATTTGCTTGTCCTTCTTTTAATACACCTGTACGAATCTCTGGACCTTTTGTATCTAAAAGAATGGCTACTGTTTTTCCTAATTTTTTAGCAGCTTTTCTTATATTCGTAATTCTAGCACCGTGCTCCTCAAAGTCACCGTGTGAAAAGTTAAGACGCGCTACATTCATTCCAGCTTCTATTAACTGCTCTAATTTATCAATTGATTCTGAGGCTGGGCCTATCGTACATACTATTTTCGTTCTTCTCATTACAACTTCCTCCTTCGTCATCATTCCTGCATTGTTCTATCATAGTAGATTATCACCTTGTGGATGGCGATCTTCTCATTATTTAAATAGATAATTGGTTAGATAGCTCATACATATTCATATTGATTTCATGTTTTTTATCTAGAATTTCAGAAAAATCATGACTTACCACCACATTGTTCTGTATTCCTACCATTCTTCCACCAATACCATCCATTAATAAATCAACTGCTTTTGCTCCTAATCTACTTGCTAAGACTCGATCGTAGCCAGATGGAGAACCACCGCGTTGGATATGTCCTAATACCGTTACACGTGTATCCATCTTTGTTTCTTCCTCGATTCGTTTTCCATAGTCCATGCCACTACCAATACCTTCTGCTAGGATAATGATACTATGCTTCTTACCACGAACTTGTCCACGCTTCAGCTTTGCCACTACACTTTCAAAGCTTTCTTGTTTTTCTGGAATAATCACACTTTCCGCACCATTTGCAAGACCTGCCCATAATGCTAAATCACCTGCATCCCGTCCCATTACCTCGATCACATATGTACGCTCATGAGATGTTGCTGTATCTCGAATTTTATCCACTGCATCAACAATCGTATTTAGTGCTGTATCAAATCCAATTGTGTAGTCTGTTCCTGGAATATCATTATCAATGGTTCCAGGGACACCAATACAAGGAAATCCTTTTTCCGTAAGCTTTTGCGCACCACGGAAAGACCCATCGCCACCAATTACGATCAGTCCTTCGATACCGAATTTTTTCATTTGTTCAATGGCAATTTTCTGACCTTTATCTGTTTTAAAGTCCATGGAACGCGCTGAATAAAGAATAGTCCCACCTCGTTGAATAATATCACCAACTGAACCTAGTTCCATTTTTTTAATATTGCCTTCCATTAAACCTTCAAAACCATTATAAACTCCATAAACATCTAATTCATGAAAAATAGCCTTACGAACAACTGCACGGACGGCTGCATTCATACCAGGAGCGTCTCCACCACTTGTTAATACACCTATTCTTTTCATGTAATCACCTCTTCATCCACATAATAATTGTCCCTATTTTCTCTATTGTTTATAATAATTTTAACATCAACACAAATTATACATGAAATGATGTCAAAACACACCTCAACATTACTATTTTAGCTAACTTGACAGTAAAAGAGAAGTAATAACAAACGCTTTTCCAATAGTTTGTTACAATATTGTAAACTAAGCGTGCAATTGTTATCCAATATATTACAATGTTGTACAAGTTTTGGATTTTTCATTCCCGTATTTAATTCAGAACAAGCTTTTCTTATACTCAGGACATCAAAATTCTCGCATCTTCGCTTTATCTCCTGCAAACAATTTATACTTTCCTAACGTATAAAATATGCAAGCCAAAAAGCATCTTCTTTACAAGCTAGAAGATGCTTTTTGGCTTTATGCTTTCATTGTTTCACGAACCTCGCCAATCTTTTTATATTTTAACCAGCGTTGTTCCAAAAGATCCTCTTCCTTTAAAATGGATAATTCTTGTAGTGATTGATCCAACACATTTCGAATGTTATCAGCTTGTACGGAGACATTTCGATGTGCACCACCCAAGGGCTCTTCTATTACTTCATCGATAATACCAAGCTCTTTTAAATCTGGTGCTGTAATTTTTAATGACTTAGCAGCTCTTTCTGCTTGCTTGGAATCCTTCCATAATAATGCTGCCGCACCTTCTGGAGAAATAACGGAATAGGTGGAATTTTCCAACATATGAATGCGATCACCTACTCCTAATCCAAGAGCTCCACCACTACCACCTTCACCAATAACGATACAAATAATCGGAACTTGAAGGCCAGCCATTTCCATTAAGTTACGAGCAATCGCCTCACTCTGTCCTCTCTCTTCAGCAGCCTTTCCTGGATAAGCACCCTTTGTATCAATAAACGTAATGATTGGACGTTGAAACTTCTCTGCCTGTTTCATATGACGTAGCGCTTTGCGATAACCTTCTGGGTGTGGCATCCCAAAGTTTCGGTCTATATTTTCCTTCGTATTCTTGCCTCGCTGATGTCCAATAATAGTAACAGGTTTTCCTTGATATTTAGCAATACCGGCTACTATTGCTTCATCCTCACCATAAAAACGATCCCCATGAAATTCAATAAAATCAGTAAATAATTCCGCAATATAATCCTGTGAGGTTGGTCGATCAGCATGACGAGCTATTTGAACACGATCCCAAGGCTTTAACTTACCGTAGATATCATTTTCTAATTTTGCAAGACGTGCTTCCATTTTAGCAATCTCTTCTGATAGATCGATCTCGCTATTTTGAGTCATCTTTTTTAATTCTTCAATCTTTTCACGAAGTTCGATTACTGGTTTTTCAAACTCTAGTACTTGTTTCAATGGTAGCACCCCCTACTTGATGAATTTCTAGTATTGTTGCTAATGTGTCTCTCATTTCATCTCGAGGAATTACTTTATCTAACTGCCCATGCTTTAATTGAAATTCAGCAGTCTGAAAGTCCTCAGGGAGCTTTTCTCGAATGGTTTGTTCAATGATCCGACGTCCTGCGAAACCAATTAAAGCACCAGGCTCTGCAAAATTATAATCTCCGATGGACGCAAAGCTAGCGGAAACTCCTCCTGTGGTTGGATTTGTCATCACTGAGATAAACAAACCCCTTTCCCGATGTAATCGTTCGATAGCGATAGAAGTTTTAGCCATTTGCATGAGACTTAGCATCCCTTCTTGCATTCTTGCACCACCAGATGCAGTGAAAACAATCATCGGGATTCCTTGTTCACGGGCCTTCTCAATCGCCCTAGTAATCTTTTCCCCAACTACCGACCCCATACTTCCCATTCGGAATCTGGCATCCATAACAGCTACAGCAGCTCTATTGCCTTTAATTTTACCTTCCCCTGTAACAACTGCTTCATTTAATCCTGTTTTTACCCGGTCCTTGTCTAGTTTTTCCTCATATTGTGGAAAATCTAAGGGATTGCCAGAGATTAATTCCTTATCCCATTCATTGAATGTATCCTCATCAAATAAGTGGAGGATTCTTTCATATGACGTGATTTGATGATGATGGCCACAGTTAGGACAGACATTTAAGTTCTTCTTCCATTCTTTTTGGTAGTAAATTTTTTGACATTGACTGCACTTTTGCATTAAGCCTTCTGGCACATCTATTTTTGCACCCTCATTTGGTATTGGTGCATATTTTTTTTTCTTACCAAATAATTCTTTCAACTGCAAGGAATACTCCTCCTTTATATTACACGTCTTGTCCAATTCAATCTTGAAAAGGCGCTAAACCATGCATACATATGATTTGTTAGCAGTATCTATCTATGTATATGTAGACAAGGTAATATATTGACAGGCATTAACTATTATATTATATCAGAAGCAAATCTTGTGTAAAGTTAGACCATTCTACTATTACCTTCACAAGAAAAGTAACGTCGCTTTAGATAATGGACTTTATCCATCAGTGAAGGATGCACGGAAGAGCGCCACTGATGGAAGTCTCTCATTATGGACGTAACACGACATTTTCCTCGCCAAAGTGCTGCTTCAATACTTTTATAACATGCCAATTACTGTTAAGATGGTAGTCCTCATCCAATTTGTATAATTTTTTATCCATTGTTCGATACAAAAACACAGGGGTTAACCCAGGATATTTTTGAGCTAGTTTGCCAATTGTATCGAGTAGCTGTGCATGTTCTGTTGCGTGGGTCTGAATAAAGATTTTTTCATTGCTTTGTGTTTGTTGCTCCATCACAAGTGGTTGGATATCTTCTGCGATAATTTGCAATTTATCTCCACGGTTTTCCACTCGTCCATGGACAAAGGCAAATTCTTCTTCTTTCAACCAATGGTTAACCTTCCGAAAAGCAGGAGGAAAAATAACTCCCTCCAACTCATCCGTCTCATCTGCTATCGTTATAAAAGCCATTGATTCTCCCTTTTTAGTACGAATGACCTTGAGGGTTTGAACTACTGCGGCAAGCTTTAGCTTTCTTGATTTTTGATATTTGGCCTGTTGAATCGTAAGGTAACCAATTTTGCCTATCCTCGTTCGTATATTAGTTAAAGGGTGTGTAGAAACAAAAAAACCTACTACTTCTTTTTCCATCATCAACTGTTTGATTGGTGGAAATGGTTCTTTATCAACATAGACAGCATCTAATGCTAGGTCCCCTTGAAATAAGGCTAACTGATCATCAAATCCACGAAATAATTCCCCTTGTTCAATAGCATCATCAAGGCTCGCTAACAATGTCGCTCTGTTCGAATAGGTTTCATCAAATGCCCCAGCTAAAATTAGTGATTCAATAGCACTGCGTTTCACTCTATTTGTCGGAACTCGGAGACAAAAGTCAAAGATATTTTTAAATGGCTTCTCCTTACGTGCTTGTAAAATCTCTTGAACAATTTGAAAACCGATACCTTTTATCGCACTTAACCCCATCCTGATCGATTGATCCTCTACCTTGAATTTTCCGATACTTCTATTAATTGATGGGGGTAATATCTTAATCGATTGATTCGTTGCTTCTCGAATATAGCTTTGCATTTTATCCGCATTGCCCATTTGCATACTTAACATCTCAGCAAAAAATGCCAATGGATAATTTGCTTTTAAATAGGCTAACTGATAAGCAATCATACTGTATGCTACGGCATGACTTCGATTAAAACCATAGTTAGAGAAGCGGAGAATCCATTCAAATACCTCTTCACCTAATGAAGCAGGATATTGGTTTTCCTGACAGCCTTGTAAAAACTTCTCCTTTTGCTCAAGAAGTATATTTTTTTCTTTTTTACTAACTGCACGACGTAATAAATCCGCTTCTCCATAGGAAAAATTAGCCATTTTATTCGCTATTTGCATAATTTGCTCTTGATAGACGAGTACTCCATAAGTCTTGGCTAAAATAGGTCCAAGATCTGGATGTAGATAATGCACCTCTTCTTTACCATGCTTTCGGTTAATAAACAATGAGATAAACTGCATTGGTCCTGGTCGATATAAAGCGTTGACCGCAACGATATCTTCTAAATTAGTTGGCTTTAAATCTCTTAGCACTTGCTTCATTCCTTGGGATTCAAGCTGAAAGACACCATTTGTTCGTCCTTCTCTTAATAAGGAAAATGTGTTGGCATCATCCAATGGAATTGCATCTATTTCCATAGGCTCTGTCGAATGATGATTAATCTGCGAACAGATCCTTTCAATTAAAGTTAAGTTTCTTAATCCAAGAAAATCAAACTTCAATAATCCAACTTTCTCTAAATCATTCATTGGATATTGAGTAAGTAACATTTGATTCTGTGAAGGCATGACAGGGACATATTTCGTCAACGGTTGATCACTGATTATGACACCAGCTGCATGTGTGGAATGATGTCTTGGCAAGCCTTCTAATCGATTGGCAACCTTAAAAAGTATTTTTAATTTTTCTGATTGCTTTACATAATCAATCAATTCTGGTGATTTTTTTAATAACACTGCTAACTTTTCATTAGATTCTTTCGGCAGTTTTTTCAAAATATAGTATAGGTCACTATCAGGTATTTCCATTGTTTTGGATAATTCTCTTAGAATAGACCTTGCAGCAAACGTTCCAAATGTAATAATTTGTGCGACTTGTTCGACACCATATTTTTCAGATACATACTGAATCACTTGATCACGCTTTTCATCGGAAAAATCAATATCAATATCTGGCATGGATACCCGTTCAGGATTCAAAAAACGTTCAAATAACAATCCATATTCTAATGGGTCAACATTCGTTATTCCTAATAAATAGGCAACGAGAGAACCAGCAGCTGATCCCCTTCCCGGTCCAACCATGATATTCGATTCTTTCGCATATCGGACAAAATCCGATACGATAAGAAAGTAATCACTAAATCCCATTGAATGAATAACATCCAATTCGTAATGAAGCCGATCAACTATCACATCGGTAATGTTATCATACTTTTTAGATAATGCTAGATGGCATTGTTTTTCGAGATAGTCGTCGGCACGTTGCCCTTCAGCCAATGGGTATTTTGGTAAAAGCCGCTGATCAAGCTTAAGCTCTATCTGACATTTTTTTGCCACAGAACTTGCTTCTTCCAATAGTTCAGGCCAATTTTGATAAATTTGCTTCAATTCCTGCTCATTTCTTAAGTAAAGATGCTTGTCAATTGATGCGGCTGATGGATCCCATTTGTCTCCAATCGCAAGTTTTTCCAAGCAGCTATAGGCAAGTGCATCATTTTTATATACATATCGTACATCAGGAAGTGCTACTGCCTTCTGCTTCGTTTTCCTCACCCATTCTTGAAGCATTGGCCAGAAATCACCTGTGTTCGGTGAAATACCTAAATAAAGAGAAAATCCCTCACATGCTCTTACTATTCTACTTAGATGGTCAAACCATTCCTTTTGCTCTTCAATAAGTGGAGAGATTGGTAAAACGAGGATAAAGTTTTCAGAAGCCTCTCTCAATCCGTCTAATTGACAGACACCTCCTTGTTGTATTAGAGAGCTTAATTGGATTAGTTCCTTATAGCCCGACTCATTTTTTGCTAATAGAAGAAAAGAATAGAGTTGTTCTTCGATTAGGATAGATGCTTCCATTCCGATAATAGGCTTTATTCCTGCCTTTTCGCATGCTTGATAAAACGAGATAGCCCCATGAAGAACGCTCTCATCTGTAAGAGCGAGGGTATCATAATTTAAATTTTTTGCTTGCTGTACGAGCTCATCTATTTGCACCATGCTCTTCAGGAATGAAAAACTACTTTTTATTTGTAATTGTGCTAAGGTCATTTCCTCACCTACTGTCCGTACTAACTTCTTTTATTATAACGTATTGATACATGTTATGAAATGGAAACATATCTCGAAAGGCTTGTCATATATTTAAGTAAGAAATATATTATCTACCATGATTGCTTTGAAGCATGAAAGGGTGTTTAGATGGAAGAAAGATTTATTACGACAATGATCCAATGTTACTTTATTGCTTTTGGTGTTATGATTGGTGGTTCTATTATCGGAAGTATAGGTGCTTATGCAACTGGAGAGGCTCCCCTTACTCATATCAGTCGAATCGCAAAAAGCCTCCATATTTGGGCAATTGTTGCAGCAATTGGAGGAACCTTTGATGCCATTTCCAATTTTGAACGAGGAATATGGGAAGGTTCTACCTTGGATATGGTTAAACAAATAATCATGATTATTGCTGCAATGGGAGGCGCTCAAACTGCCCTCCTCATTATTGAATGGCTAATTCAAGAGGAGATACAATAATGCATATCCCTCCACTATATAAACGAGCCAGCTGGCAAAGGTTCTTAGCAGGAACGGCAATCGGAGCTATTATTGCTTATATGATTTTTTTATTTATCTTTGGCGAATTACAGGAAAATTGGATTCAAGAAAATATGGCCTTAAGAGCAGAATATCAAGATTTAAATAAAAGTTATGAAACCTTGCTTGAAAACCATCGTGCCTTAGACCAACAATCGAAGGAAGGTATTGAAATAAAAGAGATTGATATCGCCTTTACTAATCTAAAGGAATTAAAGCTCGAAAATGACCGTATCATGGTTCATCAAATCGAGGAGGCTATACGTGAAGAGGCAAATTATGCGATGGGGAAATCAGTGGAAGAAATCGCAACAAGTATTGATCTGCTTATTTCGACAATTGAAAATAAAACAATCAATATTGACGATTTCTCCTATCAATCAAAAATCTCTCGAATCATTGTTATGGAACAGCTTCAGCTTTCCATTGAATTAAGTGTGGCAGATTAATTTTTGCTTAATGGCTGCCATCTTATTCTTGTGCACATATTGATTCTAAATCTTTAAGTAGCTGGGGAACGGTTGCCCAATCATGAATTTTAGCACCAGATGCAAGAGGGTGGCCACCTCCTTCATATTGTGCTGCTAGTTCATTAATAATTGGTCCTTTGGAGCGAAGTCTTACCCGGATGGTGTCCTCTTCTTCAACAAAGATTACCCATACTTTTATTCCTTCAATATCTCCCAATACTCCAACAACTGAACTTGTTTCTGATGGTGTAACTTGGTACTCTTCCAATATTTCCTTTGTCAGCTTTACATGGCTTACACCAGCTGTCGATATGACGACATTTTGTAGGATGTATCCTTTTAATTTCGCGATATTCAGACTTGTTTTATACATTTCTTCATAAATGATGGTCCGATCAAATGGATAGCTAACAAGCTCCGAAGCATACTGAAAAGTTTTCTCTGTAGTACTTGGGAACAAAAATCTCCCCGTATCTCCAACAATCCCGCTATATAGTAATGAAGCACTTTCCTCTGTCATTACTAATCCACCCTTTTCGTGTTCCTTAAAAAGCTGATAAATCATCTCACTTGTTGAGCTTGCTTCTGTTTCTACCCATTGAAGGTCACCATATGGATCGACATTCGGGTGATGGTCAATTTTAATTAACTCTTTCCCGTACTGGAATCTTTGGTCAGATACACGCTCCCGATTAGCCGTATCACAAACAACGACTAATGCATTGTTATACACATGATCAGGAATGTTGTCCATTTTCCCCATAAACGATAACCATTGCTCTTCTTCCCCAACCACGTACACTCGTTTGTCAGGAAAGGAATTCTTTATAATCGTGGCAAGCCCATTCTGGGAACCGTATGCATCAGGATCTGGGCGCACATGTCGATGAATAATAATATCCTCATATTGTTTTATCTTTTCCATTATTTTAGCTGTGATCATAGTCTTCCCTCTTTCAATTAAATTCAATTTATACCATTAACATCGTAATATCAAATTTTACATTTTGCTAGAATTTCATACTTGATAACGGTACAATGATAACGGACTATAATTTGATATGTATTTAGGCAGTACTTTTTTAAGGGGGGATACGATGGTCGTCTTTCCTATTGTAATCATTATCTCCATTGTTTTATATGTCTACTATAAGGTGATGATTTTACGAGGCAGTGACCCATTAATTCAAGAGATTTTGAATGCAAAGGCACGTATTTCACTAGGAATATTTATCAGCTTTTTTGGAGTAAATCAATACTTATACTATCAAACAAAAATCGCTTTATATGTTGCAATCGTCTTTTTGATATTTGGTCTGCTACAAATGTATACAGGTATAAAAAGATACCAGCATTATAAAAGTGAACAACGAAAGAGAAAGGAAAACATATAATGATTTGGGGCTGGGACAAAAAGAATATTATAGGAAGAAAAACCCGAACATTAGTATTTCTGCACAGAAACCGCTCCGTCAACATACTTCGCTTTCCGCGGGCACTGCGATCTGCTAACTTTGCAAAGTGGATCTTCAGCTCGTGCTGTTCCCACTGGAGTCTCCGTATTTTGGATAGCTTAGTCAGAATATTGTTCGGATTCTCATGCTCCTTTTTAATTATGTCCCGGTCCCCTTTCTCTATCGGTCAATTATTTGGGCCATTAGCATGGCTTTGCCGACCATTTTACGCTCATGATAAACCTCTACATCAATCTTAGCAGATTTACGTCCTACATCTATGATCTTTGGATGAAAAGATACCTTTGTTTCCAGTTGAATCGGTTTTATAAAGTAAACGGTAATATTCTCCACAACTAGATCACCTTTTTTCTGTTGACGCAATAAACTACTAGCTGCTTCGATAACAAAAGAAACAAATACACCATTGGAAAGGGTTCCAAGTTGATTCGTCATCTGTGGCGTTATTTCTGCTTCATAAGTGACGTGATGTGCATCGTTATCATGAAGATCAAAATAGTTCGACACAATATCATCAATTGTTTCTCCAACCTGTGGTTGCTTTTGAATATGTTGCAATGCTTTCAATACATCTTGGCGAGAGATTAAACCTTCAAGGTGGTGATGTTGATCCACAACAGGCATTATTTCTATCCCTTCCCATACCATCATATGTGCTGCATAAGCTAATGAAGTTTCCTTCATTACGGTTAAAGGGTTTTTCGTCATTACCTTGTCAATGTTCATCTCTGTCTTTTTGCCAATAACATCTTTAGAAGTAACAATCCCGACAACTTTTTGTTTGTCATCTACCACCGGATATCGACTATGTGTCGTTTTTTCCTCCCACTCATGCCATTTTGCCACTCTATCCTTTGTGGACAGATAATACGTACTATCTTTTTTGGTATAGATATCTCCAACAAGGACGATTTCCTTTTTAATCAGCTGATCATAGATAGCACGATTAATCATTGCAGCTACCGTAAATGTGTCGTAGCTAGTAGAAATGATTGGCAATTTCTTTTGGTCTGCAAGCTCTTTTGCGGCTTCATCTGTATCAAAGCCACCTGTAATCAACACGGCAGCGCCTTCTTTTAGTGCAAATTGATGGGCTTCCGTCCGGTTTCCTACTATTAGCAAGGAATCCTTTTCTGTATAGCGCATCATCGCATCTAATTCCATTGCACCGATGACAAATTTGTTCAAGGTTTTATATAGTCCCTCTCTACCACCTAATACTTGTCCATCGACAATACTTACAATCTCTGCAAAGGTTAAATTCTCAAAGTTTTCTTTTTGCTTTCGCTCAATTCTGATGGTTCCTACCCGTTCAATTGTGCTAACTAATCCTTTGTTCTCTGCTTCTTTAATTGCCCGATATGCGGTCCCCTCGCTGACGTTTAATTCCTTGGCAATTTGACGAACAGAGATTTTATTTCCTACTTTAAGAGATTCTATAAAAGATAAAATTTGTTCATGTTTTGTAGCCAATAATAGCTCACCATTCTTTCATCTGTACTATTAATTTATTCCTTATTGTTATTATACAGATCATTCTGTCAAGATTCAATTAGTTGTTATAAAAGTATATGGTTCTTCCTCATTATTTTCTACTGTTTTATATTTTATTCATTACCTGTACTACTTTCAAAAGAATGAATGGAAATGACGACTTTACTAAATGAAAAGACAAGGCTTAAAAGATACCTTGTCTTCACTCCTCTTATTCATTTTATTTAACAATTGCTTTCCCTATAATTCTATCCCTTCACCCGGCTTTAAGGCGATTCCTTGGCCTGTTTTTACTTTGTTTGCAAATGCTTCTCCATCTTGTTCAATTAGTGGAAAAGTATTATAGTGCATAGGAACAATGCGCTTCGCTTTGATCCAGTCCGCTGCAATTAACGCATCCTCTGGTCCCATCGTAAAGTTATCTCCTATTGGCAAAAAGGCAAGATCAATTTGATTCATTTCTCCGATTAGCTTTAAATCAGAAAACAATGCCGTATCACCTGCATGGTAGATTGTTTTATTTTCTACTGAAAATAGGATTCCGCCTGGCATTCCACCATAAATTTTATTCCCTTCTTCATCCTCGAACATTGAGCCATGAAATGCAGGGGTGAATTTTACCTTTCCAAAATCAAACGTATGTGCACCTCCAATATGCATCGGATGCGCATTTAGTCCTCTTGATTCCATATAGACAGCTAATTCATTAGGAGCCACGATCAAACAATTCGTTCTTTTAGCAATACTAATCGTATCCCCAACGTGATCATTATGACCATGAGTTAGTAAGATAGCATCGGGATTTTCTTCTTCCGCATGTAAATCACAGGTGTCATTACCTGTAATAAAAGGATCGATTAAGATCGTGTGATTTTCTGTAACAATTTTAACGACAGATTGACCATGAAAAGATACTTTCATGACAAAGCAACACTCCTTTATTTGCATATTACTTACTTAATCCTCTATACCCAACTTTATCGAAATTTAAAACAATGTTCAATAATGAACCCATGACTTTTCATATATAGGAATCAAAATGGGGTCAATTAATGTATTCACTTGCTTAGTTACCCCATCAGGCCCCTCATCTTCTCCAAAGTACGTCAGGCTTTCCACTAATTCTGTAGTTAAATACGCTGTTTTAGGTTTGATCATCATTTGATTCGCTTGTATTTCTTTTCGACTAGCGAGTACAAAGCCCCAATTACCAAAACTAGGAACATCCACGTGAAAGTTCTCTATATGAAGACCTGTTGCACGTATCGTATTAGAAATAGTCCAATAGACTTCTCTTGCAAAAACTGGACTTGTAGCTTGTACCATCATTGCCCCTGCTTCTTTTAAATGGTTGCGATTAAGCGAATAAAACTCTTTTGTGTATAGTTTATTAAGGCTTTCATTGTTTGGATCAGGCAGATCGACAATTATAACATCATAAACACTCTTGTTATGCTCTAAATATTCAAATGCATCCTGATGAATAACTTCTACCTTGTCATTCATTAATGATCCTTTATTTAATGCTAATAGATGAGGATTTGAATTGGCTAACTCCACGACTGCTGGATCAAGATCTACTAATGTAATTTCCCTTATGTCCTTATATTTAAGTAGCTCTCTAACTACTAATCCATCTCCACCTCCTAATACAAGTACTTTATGATGACTTTGAGCTTGTGCCATCGGAATATGCACAAGTACTTCATGATAGCGGTGTTCATCAATGGAACTAAATTGCAAGCCTCCATCAAGATAAAGCCTAACGTCATCATTGTCTTTTGTTAAAACCATTTTTTGATAATTTGTATCCTCTACATAAACGATAGGGTCTTGATAAATTTTCTGTTCAAATTTATAGGCAATATTTTCACCAAAAAACAACCCTAATATTAGGAGAATAGCGATCACAATACCTACGAATGTATGTAGAGCCTTATTTTTAAGCTCTCGTCGAAAGAGATAGAGAACCACCATTGCAACAATCAGATTAATTAATCCAACGAAAAAAGCACTTTTGACCATTCCTAGCTGAGGCCGGAGAAAAAAAACAAAAAGCAGGCCTCCAATTAGACCACCCGCATAGTCAGAAAATAAAACTCTCGCTGTACTTTTTTCAAGTGTTACACCAATTTCATTCGCTTTTCTTATTAAAATAGGAAGCTCCACACCAGTTAAGGCACCAACTAGAAAGGTAATCACATATAAAAAGATCGCGTCCGCTCCACCTGCTGCAAATGCAGTTACACCAAACATAAGAAAGCTTGAAAACCCACCAATTAGTGCCACAAGAAATTCAATATAAATAAACGATAAAATTAAATTTTTCGTTACCCTTTCACTTAAGGTAGCTCCAATCCCCATCCCTGTAAGGAAAAACGAGATAGTTAGTGTATATTGCTTTACACCATCTCCTAATATATAAGAGCCAAGCGCACCGAATAATACTTCAAATACAATTCCACAAATGGAGACGATTCCTGATGCCCAGTAAATAAAATAACTCTGTCTAATTTTCAAATCCTTCATTTTTTGCCACTCCATCTAAGTACACTTTTATTTAACACTTGTTACCACGGAAATAGAAAACCTGACCATTTGTGGCCAGGTTTTCTATATATTACGTAATAGATGCCCCGATTACAAAGGCCAGGCCAATAGAAACGCCTAATGAAACAATACCAACAGCTATATTATTTTCTTTCAACTGCTGTTCAACAGAGAATTTCCTAGTAAATAGTTCAAATAATAAGTAAGCAACCAACTGAAGTACTACACCATAAGCACCCCAAATAAAAGTTTCCCAAATCGTAATACTATTATAAATGGCAAAGGCTAAAACGATACAAATACCGACAATCTTCCCTGTTATCGATAAAGCCACAGCTTGATTTCCTTCTTTAATTTCATCCCAATCTTTGTACTTCGTCGTCAACCACTCAAAAATAACTAATCCAATAATAACAATAACAATGGCAGCAATAAAATAAACAAATGTCCAAATAAATGGTTCCATTCTCTAATTCCCTCCTTTTATTATTTACCCGCACTCGGGCCTCCACCTCTTACAGATGACATTCCTCTATTGGTAGTACTTCTTTTATAAGTAGAATATCCACCATAACAATCCCCTGAGCTACATGCTCTACGTCGTTTTTTCGCCCAGTCGTCCACATCCAATACATCATCTAAAATTCTTATCGCAAAATATGTACTTAGGAAATTCGGAGAATAATGATTTCGTACAAATTCGTCACTCGCTACTTCTATTATAGTAGCACCCGGTACTTCTTCACTGTCTTTTAATACAATAAAGTGATCAGGGTAAATCAATATTTGTTGTTGATCGATATATTCACTCTTTTCCTCTGGTGTAACTGTTTCTGCTAACAAATTAGCTAATTCCTCCACTGAAAATTGATCTGTTCCATAAATATTAGATGTTGAATTGTCTTTTACGACAGAATCTACAAAGGGAAAATGGTTTGAAATAAGTGCTTCTATATTCGTTGAATTCTCATTTTTCACGCTTTCAATAATTTCACTTTTAGATTCAGATGTTTGGATAGCATCTTCTGTAAAGGAAGTGGCTTCATTGTAATTATCTTGGCTGCAACCAACCAATAATAAACAAATCATCATGCCTGCTCCTAATAAAACGGAATTTAAACGCACATACTCACCTCCTATGACCTTTTTCCGATAGCAGTATCGATACATCGCTGGTTACTTTTATCACCTAGGTTAATTTTAGAAAGAAAGAGCAATTCTTATGCTAAACATATGTAATTCATCATAGATACATGAACAAAACAGATAACCCTGTTTCTCTACTAAAGGAAACAGGGTTATGTTTACCCTTTTCTAATTGCTTATTCTTCCTTATTCATTTTCTTCTTAAGTGCAGCCAATTCATCATCTACATCATTTTTCTCTAGATCCTCAAACTCATCATCTAATGATCTACTAGCTGCGGATAAATCCTCACTAGTGTCTGCCTCTGCTTCAAAACGCATAACCTTTTCTTCCATACGTTGGAAGCCTTGCTTTGATGCATCATTACCAATAGAGGACATGGCACGATTCATCTTTGTCCTTGTTCTAGCAGATTCTGCACGTGCCTTCAAGGAATCCTTTTTCAGTTGCATTTCTTGATATTCTTTTTTCATTTCATCTAGTTTCACACGTAGTTGATCGGAATCCTTCTTCGCACGTTCCCAAGCTTCTGTCATTGTCGTAACTTGTTGCTCTTGAGCTTTCTTATCCTCTAAAGCTCTTCTAGCAAGATCATCATTACCAGCTTCCACTGCTTTTTCTGCTTGTGCTTGACGCTTTTCCACAAGAGCGGTTGCATCATCTAATCTGCGTTTTAACATTTTTTCGTTTGCAATTTGTTTTGCAACAGCTGATTCTGCTTCACGAATATCCTCTGCCATATCACGCATAAATTGGTCTAGCATTTTTACAGGGTCTTCTGCTTTGTCTAACAATGAATTTAGTTCTGATCCTACGATAGTTTTTACTCTTTTGAAAAATTGAAACATATTAATTTCCTCCTTCATTTGATCCAGCAATTATTTTTATTTCATATTGCTCAATGGGATAGCCATAACTTGCTTCTATTTCACTACCCCAATCCTCTAAGCTTATAAAATGGGTTTCACTTTCATCACAATACTCCACATACTTCATAGTTTGACCTGTTAGGTTACTACTTCTGCCTTCCCCGTTAATATGTGCTTGACCTTTTTCATCAAGGTAGTACTTAATTCCTTGATAAGTAAGTTCCTTTGGTATTTGATTTGCATCCGCTAGTTGAATTTTCTTATAGATGCCTAGTTCTAAATCATCATCCATTTCGGCTGCTAACCAAATTGTCCCAGTTGGTCCTAGTAATTGATAACTTAACCATTCATAGCTACTTTGTCTATACGTGATTTTCCCTACCACCTCATAGTCTTCAAGATCATACTCTACGATATCTCCCACTTGAATCGTTAAAGGAGTTCGTTTCTCCACCTTATGTTGCTTTTGTTTTTTTGGAAAAAGCTTTGATAGAAAACCCAAATGGTGCACCTCATTTCAAACAAATATGGGTTGTTAGTAATGTTTACGAACCAGGATTCGATAGGTTTCATCTTTTTTAAAATTTTTTTATTTTTTATCGATTTTGGTGAATGACATCTAATCCTCCTGTCACCTCAATAATTGTCCCAGTAATCATGTCAGAATCTTGATCACATAGATATAAAATTGTTCTTGCAATATCCTCTCCTGTACCTGACCTTCCAATGGGTGTCTCTTGATCTGGTGCTTTTCTACTTTCTTCTATACTTGCTTCCTTCATATCCCCAACAATATCACCAGGGCAAATCATATTGGAAGTAATGCCATTTTCTGCTTCTTCGTATGCAATGGATTTGGTTAAAGAGACTAAGCCTACCTTTGCTGCAGAAAAGGCAGAGCGATTAACCCAACCAGCTGCATGATTTGCACCTTGAAAACCATAGTTCACAATTCTTCCAAAGTGTTGTTCTCTCATTGCTGGGACGGTTAGTTGTAGAAGATGAAACACACTATCCAGATTACCACTAATCATTTGTTGCCACTCATCTTCCGTGTGATCTAGCAATTTCTTTCGTTCAAAGATGAAAGGCCCTGCATTATTAATGAGATAATCAATTGTACCAAATGTATGTGTAGCTTCTTGGACAGCATTGGTTAGATCATTCTTATCACAAACATCAGCTTGCACAATATGTAAGGAATAATCTGCAAATTTTTGTTTTACTTCATTTGCTCGGTTATTATCTCTAAAATAAGTGACCGTTACAGAATGTCCTAATTTTAAAAAGGCTTCTGTCACTTTTAAGCCTAGACCTTTTGTACCAGCCGTAATAAAAGCATGCCCCATCCAACTTCTCTCCTTCATTTTAAAACTTAACATTCTTATTCTATCCTACAATAAGCTCAAAATTTTTTCTAATATTATAAGGAAGTACACGAAAATTTAACAATTAGGCTATGTTTGAAGAAGAAAGCATAGTGGTAAAATAATAATAGGTAATTAAATTTAATGATAGCGAGTGAAAACGTATTCATGTTATAATAAAAGAGAAGAAAGAGAGGAGTGATCATCATGGCATTTGAATATCATCGAATTCTCGTTGCTGTAGATGGATCCGACGCATCTGAACTAGCTTTCAAAAAAGCAGTAGATATTGTGAAAAGAAATAATGCAAAAATGTTTCTTGTGCATATCATTGATACGAGAACCATTACGACCGTTGCCCCCGAGGTATATGATCAATCGCTCGCGGCACGTTCAGAAAATTATGCCAAAGGTTTACTTGATAATTATAAAGAGAAAGCGAATAGAAGTGGAGTTACCGATATTACTTCACATGTAGAAATCGGTTCACCAAAGATTAAAATACCGAAAGATATTGCAAAAAAATATGAAGCAGATCTTATTATTTGTGGTGCAACAGGAATGAATGCAGTAGAAAGATTTTTAATCGGTAGTGTCTCTGAAAGCATCACAAGACATGCAAAATGTGATGTGCTTGTTGTAAGAAGTTAAAAACGAGAGGACTCTGATATGCTCCCCCTAAAGTAGACACTGAAAAAAACAAATCTACTTTAGGGGGAGTTTTATGCGTTCTTATAGTAAG
>NZ_QGTD01000007.1 GCF_003176895.1 Gracilibacillus dipsosauri | reverse complement strand
AAGCTACCGCCTGTCCAAAATGTTCTTTATCCAAGAGATAACGTACATATCAAAGCTACCGCCTGTCCAAAATGTTCTTTATCCAAGAGATAACGTACATATCAAGCTACCGCCTGTCCGAAATGTTCTTTATCCAAGAGATAACGTACATATTAAGCTACCGCCTGTCCAAAATGTTCTTTATCCAAGGGATAATGTACATATTAAGCTACCGCCTGTCCAAAATGTTCTTTATCCAAGAGATAACGTACATATTAAGCTACCGCCTGTCCGAAATATTCTTTATCCAAGGGATAACGCACACCTCCGGCCAGTCCGACCCACAAAATGTTTTTCATCTAAATGATAACAGACAGCAAGTCCTTATTAATTCCCAATAGCTATAGCCCCCTATAGATTGACCAAAGCAACTATGGACCGGATAATAGTAGGAGAGAATAAGAAACATTAGGGGTGAAGTATATGAAAAGAAGTATAGTGGTTATAATGTGGATAATGTTGCTTAGTTTGGCAATGGTGGGATGTGATGATAAGGCTTCAAAGGAAAAAGAACCACGGGATATTAAAGAAATGGTAGAACGCTATAGTGCAGGAGATTTTGAAGATCTGTCCGCTTCTATCACCTCCCAGGAGCTTATTGTGACAAATGGTAATAAAAACCAAGCTACTTATGAACTGCCTAATGATGAATTTTTTGTTTCGATTGCTCCTTTTATACAAAACACTCATCCTTGTGAAAATCACAGCTTAACTGGCTGTCAAGGAGAGCTGAAGGAAGAAGAATTCGAAGTACATATTATGGATGAAGATGGAAATGTAATCATTAATGAAAGAATGACATCTTTGGAAAATGGATTCCTTGATCTTTGGCTGAAGAGGGATAAGACATACGAGGTGAAAATTGAACATAACGGAAAAATGGCGGAATCTAAAATTACTACTTTCGATGGTGACAATACTTGCATCACCACTATGCAATTAATATAAGTCAATAATAATGGAGGTATAGTTTTGAATCAAAAAATACTAATAACGATAGTTACCTTTATGGTATTTTTACTAGTAGGTTGTGGTGGAAATAATGAGACAGAGCCTAGTGACACAAAGAATGATTCTAATATGAATGAAGAATCCCAGCAGGAAAAGGAATCAGATTCTACTGAACATGCTAGTATGGATCATTCTAGCTCAGGAGAAGTTCCAGAAAATCTAGCGAAGGAGGATAATCCGACATATCCTCTTGGAAGTGAAGCGATAATGAGTGCAAAACATATGAAAGGAATGGATGGAGCTGTAGCAACAATTGAAGGTGCCTATCACACTACAGTTTATGCAGTAACCTACAAGCCAACGACTGGTGGTGAAAAAGTAGAAAATCACAAATGGGTGATCCATGAAGAACTTGAAAATGCAGAGGAAGCGCCATACGCTGAAGGAGATGAGGTGGTTCTCGAGGCAGATCATATGAATGGCATGGATGGAGCGAATGCTACAATCGACTCTGCACAAAATACCACTGTTTATATGGTTAGCTATAAAGATACAGAAACGAAGAAAGTAGTCAAAAATCACAAATGGGTGACGGAAGACGAGCTTTCTCCAGTAGAATAGGATAATTTTTAAGCCCTCACTTTACTAGTGGGGGTTTCCTATAGCCTGGAACTATCCTCAGATTTTTTCCTTCTTTCTTCTCTATATCACTCTGAAATGGACGGGATTTTTGCTATAATGAAATAATGGATATAGAATCGTCATTATTGGAGGATTAATTATTGTGTATAATATGGATGAGTGGAAGCATGTGTTCAAACTAGATCCAGCAAAGGATATTTCAGATGAGGTGTTGGATCAAATCTGTGAATCAGGAACAGATGCGATTATAGTTGGTGGAACAGATGAAGTGACATTAGATGGAGTACTACAGTTGCTCAGCTATATTCGTCGCTACTCCGTTCCAGTTATTTTAGAGATTTCGAATCTAGAATCTGTAACTCCAGGCTTTGATTACTATTTTGTGCCAATGGTGCTTAACAGTCAAAATAAAAAATGGCTAGTGGATAAACAGCATGAAGCAGTTGTGGAATATGGAGATGTCATTAATTGGGAGGAAATGTATGCAGAAGGATATTGTATCATGAACCCCGAATCAAAGGTATTTCAGCATACAGATTGTAGTCTCCCTACAGAAGATGAGGCGATTGCTTATGCGAGGATGGCTGAACATTTATTTCGATTACCTTTTTATTATGTAGAGTATAGTGGCAAATATGGAGATCCCAATCTCGTTGAAGCGATAAGCAATCAATTATCAAATACCAAGCTTATCTATGGTGGAGGTATTTCAACAAAATCCCAGGCAGAAGAAATGAGTCAATTTGCCGATATGATTGTTGTTGGAAATGCCATCTATGAAAACCCAAAAGAAGCATTAAAGACAGTCAAAGCAGTTAAGAAGTAATTTTTTCTGAAATAAAAGGATGGTGTTAACATTGAGTCCGATCAAGCATAACCTACTCAATGGTTTAAATAAAGAACAACAAGAGGCTGTCAAACATACAGAGGGCCCATTACTGATCATGGCAGGTGCGGGAAGTGGGAAAACCCGAGTATTGACACACCGGATAGCATACTTATTGGATGAAAAAGAAGTATCCCCCAGAAGTATATTAGCGATTACCTTTACGAATAAAGCAGCAAGGGAAATGAAGGATAGGATGGAGGCTTTAGTGGGCCCTGTTGGTAATGATATGTGGGTTTCCACTTTTCACTCTATGTGTGTCCGTATTTTAAGAAGAGATATTGATCGTATCGGCTACAGTCGAAACTTTACGATTTTAGATAGTGGTGACCAATTAACCGTCATAAAAAATATCGTAAAAGAGAAGAATTTAGATCCGAAGAAATTCGAGCCTAGAGCATTTCTAGGAGCGATAAGCAGTGCGAAAAATGAACTGATTACACCAGAAAAATATGCAGAATCAGTTGCAGATTTCTACAGTAGACAAATTTCTGAGGTGTATGCAGAATACCAAAGACGATTAAGGAAAAACCAAGCATTAGATTTTGATGATTTGATTATGCAAACTATTCATCTATTTAACCGTGTTCCAGAAGTTCTAGAGTACTATCAACGACGCTTTCAATATATTCATGTGGACGAATATCAAGACACAAACCATGCCCAATATTATTTGGTAAAACAACTTGCAGCACGTTTTCAGAATCTTTGTGTTGTTGGGGATTCTGACCAATCTATCTACGCATGGAGAGGGGCAGATATCACGAACATCCTTTCCTTTGAAAAAGATTATCCAACTGCAAAGGTAGTCATGTTGGAGCAGAATTACCGTTCGACAAAATCTATTTTGCAAGCTGCTAATAAAGTGATAGAAAATAATACTGGAAGAAAACCGAAGAACTTATGGACGGACAACCAGGAAGGAAATAAGATTCATTATTTCCATGCTTCCACAGAACGAGAGGAAGGATTGTTTGTTGCAGAAAAGATCGAAGAATATATTCGTGAAGGGAAATACTCCCATAAGGATATTGCGATCCTTTATCGAACAAATGCACAGTCCCGTGCGATTGAGGAGACCTTTATGAAAGCAAATATCCCCTATCAGATGGTCGGGGGAACCAAATTCTATGATCGTAAAGAAATAAAGGACATGCTCGCTTATTTACGTCTCATCGTCAATCCTGAAGATGATATTAGCTTTTTACGGGTAGTCAATGAACCGAAAAGAGGAGTAGGCAAGACCTCGATTGATAAATTACAAGCATATGCTGCGGCAAATGATATTTCCTTATATACAGCTGTGCAGGAGGTAGACTTTGTCGGTGTTAGTGCCAAAGCGGCAAAATCTTTAATAGAATTTGGTCAAATGATTAAAAATTGGGAACAACAGCAGGAATTTCTGACTGCTACAGATATGGTGGAAGAGGTAATTGAGAAGACAGGTTACGAGAAAATGCTAATCAATGAAAGAAGTATTGAAGCCCAAACAAGACTTGAAAATATTGAGGAATTTAAAACAGTTACGAAGCACTTTGAAGAGACAAATGAAGACAAAACCTTAGTTAATTTTCTAACCGATTTAGCCTTAATCTCTGATATTGACCGTATGGATGATGACCCAACTGCAGATGATAAAATCACTATGATGACATTACATGCAGCGAAGGGTTTGGAATTCCCGGTCGTGTTCTTAATCGGAATGGAGGAAAATGTTTTTCCACATAGTAGATCGATGATGGATGAAGAGGAGATGCAGGAAGAACGTAGGCTCGCGTATGTAGGGATAACTAGAGCAGAAGAATTACTGCATGTTTCTCATGCGAAAATGCGGACACTATTTGGTAGAACCAATATGAATCCTATTAGTCGTTTTATTAATGAAATTCCTGAAGAACTGTTAGAAGGAAAAGAACAAGTAGAAGATTCTATGTTTGGCTTTAACCGAGTAGATATCCAGGATAGTGAGCTTCCGTTTGATCAGCCAAAACGTAAACCAAGAAGAATCGTACAACAAACAAGTGGTGGCGAGAAGCAGGAGTGGAAGGTTGGCGATAAAGCAAAGCATAACAAATGGGGACAAGGAACTGTTGTTAAAGTGAATGGGGAAGGGGAAGGATTGGAGTTAGATATTGCTTTCCCAGCACCAACTGGAATTAAACGACTATTGGCAAAATTCGCTCCGATTACGAAAGGATAAGAAGGAGGGTGTCTCAATGACCGAACAAGAGGCGAAAAAAAAGCTAGAAAGCTTACGCGAGGTGTTAGCACAATACAATTATGAATACCATGTTTTAGACAAACCTAGTGTGCCTGATGCCGAATATGATCAAAAAATGCAAGAATTGAAACAAATAGAAGAGCAATACCCTCATTTGATCACCCCAGACTCTCCTTCCCAACGTGTCGGAGGTGAGCCGTTAGAAGGGTTTCAAAAAGTGACTCATCGTGTGCCGATGCTTAGCTTAGGCAATGCCTTTAACGAAGAGGATTTAAAGGATTTTGATCGCCGAGTACGTGAAGGGTTAGACGTAAACAAAGTAACATATGTATGTGAATTAAAAATTGATGGTCTGGCGATTTCTTTAAGATATGAGAATGGTTTTTTTGTTCAAGGAGCAACACGTGGTGATGGAACAACTGGTGAAGATATTACGAATAATTTAAAAACTATCCGTAGTATTCCGTTAAAAATTAAGGATGACAATCCGATTGAAGTACGCGGGGAAGCCTATATGCCACAAAAGTCCTTTTTAGCATTGAATGAAGCAAGAGAACAGATGGAGGAAGAACCGTTTGCTAATCCTAGAAATGCTGCTGCAGGATCGCTTCGACAGCTAGATCCTAAAATTGCAGCCAAACGAAACCTTGATATATTTCTCTATGCAGTAGGAGAATGGGAATCAGGTGAGCTTAGCACACATAGTGAGCGTCTTACTTATTTACAACAGCTTGGGTTTAAGACAAACCCAGAATGGCGAAAATGTGAGGGCATCGAAGAGGTTTTAGAATATGTTGAGAATTGGGTAGAAAAACGAGCAGAACTCTCTTATGATATAGATGGAATTGTTATCAAGGTAGATAACTTAGAAGCACAAGAGCAACTAGGGTTTACAGCGAAAAGTCCGCGCTGGGCTATTGCTTATAAATTTCCAGCAGAAGAAGCGGTAACGGAATTAACCGATATCGAATTGAGTGTCGGTAGAACTGGTGTGATAACTCCGACGGCAATCCTTGAACCAGTGAAAGTTGCAGGTACTACTGTGCAAAGGGCCTCCTTACACAATGAGGATCTAATTAAAGAGAAGGATATTCGTATTGGGGATACAGTGGTTATAAAAAAGGCTGGTGACATCATTCCAGAAGTTGTTCGTGTTGTGATGGATAAACGAATAGAGGAAGGGAAACCTTTTGCGATGCCAACTGAATGTCCGTCGTGCGGTAATGAGCTTGTTCGATTAGAGGAAGAGGTTGCCTTAAGATGTATCAATCCGAATTGTCCTGCCCAACTGAAGGAAGGCTTGATACATTTCGTTTCAAGACTTGCTATGAATATTGATGGGCTTGGAGAAAAGGTGGTGGAACAGCTTTTCCGTGAGAAGCTCATTCATACAATTGCAGATCTATACAGATTAGAAAAAGAAGAGCTACTCCAGCTGGAAAGAATGGGAGAAAAGTCCGTTTCGAATCTGCTTCAAGCGATTGAACAATCAAAGGAAAATTCCTTGGAGCGGTTGTTATTCGGGCTTGGAATTCGCTATGTTGGATCGAAAGCTGCCAAAACATTAGCAGCACATTTTGAAACAGTGGAGAATTTACAACAAGCATCCTTTGAAGAATTAACAGCTGTCGATGAAATCGGAGATAAAATGGCTGATTCTATTGTGCGTTACTTTGAAGATGATAAGGTACAATATCTTTTAACAGAGCTAAAGGACCTAGGATTGAATCTTACCTATAAGGGACCAAAGGCTACAGATGTTGCAGAAGACGCAGTATTTGCTGGTAAGACGATTGTTTTAACTGGAAAATTGTCGATCTATACTCGTCAGGAAGTAAAACAACAGATTGAGTCCCTCGGAGGAAATGTAACAGGAAGTGTTAGTAAAAAAACAGATATTGTCATTGCCGGTGAGGATGCAGGATCAAAACTAGATAAAGCGAATAAGCTCGGGATTCAGGTATGGGACGAGGAAAAGCTACAAACTGTTTTAGAGGGGGAAGCATAAATGAATAGAATCAAGTATAGTCTGTTAATCATCGTGCTTCTTCTGGCAGGTTGTGCGCCACAATTTGGAGAAGATCCTGAGGAAACGATAGTAGATGATTCAACGGAAGAAGCGGAACAGGAAACAGCGATTATTCCGACACATAATTTATCAGAAGATACTTATCGTGTCTTAGTCGATTCAAGTCTTAGTCAGGCTCGAGGGGTTATCACCAACCAAGTATCCAATCGATTAGATATTGATGAGTTAGAGGAAGGATTGCGGAGACATTCCACTAGTGTTTATGACCCAGACAAGTATTTCTTTCAAGAAGGCCAATATTTGACAGAGGATATACTTTATTCATGGCTAGAACGCTATGATAAAGAAGAGCATCCACTTGGTTTAAATCCTGCATTGGGTGAGGGTGAGACATCAGAAGAAGCGGAGAGAAAAAATCCAAAATACTTATCACATATTGTGGAACAAAATTACTTGACGAAAACAGATGGTGAAATGGTGAAGCTTTCCGGGATTTCGATTGCGATCGCCATGAAATCTGTTTATCGATTTCAAACAGAAGTCGGCGGACCTTATTACTACCAGGAGATATCAAAGAACAAAATGTTAAGTGAAGCAAATAAAATAGCGGATGAAGTGTTGAAGAGAATTAGAGAGATAGAAGGGTTGGAGAAGGTTCCTGTCATGATGATGATTTATCGGGAAGCTCCACAAAGCTCACTCGTACCAGGTAACTTTGTCGCCAAAACGAATATAGCTGGAGATGAATCATCAATAGGAGATTGGAAGGAAGTGGATGAGAACTATGTACTGTTTCCTTCAAACAATGCCGAGAAAAATTATTCAGATACTTCCGCAACCTTATCAGACTTTGAAGCAGATGTTGCTTCCTATTTTCCTAACTATGTAAGTGTGATAGGAAAAGGCTTCTATCAAGGTGAAGAATTGAGAGATTTAACGATTGATATACCAGTCTCCTTCTATGGGAAGTCAGAGTTAATCGGTTTTACCCAATATGTTTATGGCTTGGTTCTATCTGGCTTTCCGAATCATTATAATTTGGAGATCAATATTACCTCAGGTCAAAATCAAGAGGCACTAATTGTTCGTGAAGCGGGTGAAGAGGAAGGGTTTGTTCATATCTATAACTAAATTATGATACAAATCTGTTTTGAAATTAGTGTTTTAATGGTAAAATAGACCTTATGGATTTTAGTATTTGTAGATTCTTAGCGCCTATCATTGGCGCTTTGGATTTTTTCAATCAGTTTATAAATGGGACTTTTTTTGGAGGTGAATATTTTGGCAGATATCTCAAAGGAACAGGTAAAGCATGTTGCTAATTTAGCACGCCTTGCTTTAACTGACGAAGAAGTAGAGAAAATGACTAAACAACTAGGTGATATTATTAATTACGCAGAGCTCTTGAATGAGTTAGACACGGAGAATGTAAAGCCAACAACACACGTATTAGACTTAAAAAACGTGATGCGTAAGGATGAGCCGAGAGATTGGATTAGTAAAGAGGATGCACTTAAGAATGCACCAGATCAAAAGGATGGTCAATTCCGAGTACCGTCTATTTTAGATTAAGGAGGAAGGCTAGTGTCACTTTTCGATTATACATTAAAGGAATTACAAGAAAAGCTACATAATAAAGAAATTACAGTTAGCGATCTTGTCGATGCGTCATATACTCGCATACATGAAGTAGATGACAAAATCCAAGCATTTCTTACTTTGAATGAAGAAGAAGCTAGAAAACAAGCAAAAGAACTAGACGAAAAACTAGGCTCTGATGCATCGATTTTATACGGACTTCCGATTGGAATCAAGGACAATATTGTAACAAAAGGCTTGCGTACAACATGTGCTAGTCAAATTTTGGACAACCTAAATGATCCATTATATGATGCTACCGTTGTGGAAAAGCTTAAAGCAGAGAATACAGTAACTGTTGGTAAGCTAAACATGGATGAATTTGCGATGGGTTCATCTAATGAAAATTCTAGCTACCAGAAAACACGCAATCCATGGAATACAGATTATGTTCCAGGTGGATCTAGTGGTGGTTCAGCTGCATCTGTTGCAGCTGGTGAAGTGTTCTTTTCATTAGGCTCTGATACTGGTGGTTCTATCCGTCAACCTGCTGCATTTTGTGGAGTGGTCGGCTTAAAGCCTACATATGGTTTAGTATCACGATTTGGATTAGTTGCATTTGCATCTTCACTAGACCAAATTGGACCACTTACTCGTACGGTAGAAGACAATGCACATTTATTACAGGCCATTGTTGGGCAAGATAAAATGGACTCTACTTCTGCCAATGTGGATATCCCAAATTATAGTGATGCTTTAAAGCAGGATGTAAAAGGATTACGTATTGCGGTACCAAAAGAGTATTTGCAAGAAGGGGTTAATCCAGAGGTGAAAGAAGCTGTATTAGCAGCCTTAAAACAATACGAAGAATTAGGTGCAACATGGGAAGAGGTATCCTTACCACATTCTAAATATGCTGTAGCTGCTTATTATCTTCTTTCCTCTTCAGAAGCTAGTGCGAACTTAGCTCGTTTTGATGGGGTACGTTATGGTGTCCGTACAGAAAAGCGTGTTGATATGTTAGATATGTTTAAATACTCACGATCTGAAGGGTTTGGAGATGAGGTAAAACGTCGTATTATGCTTGGTACGTTTGCTTTAAGCTCTGGATATTACGATGCTTACTACAAAAAAGCTCAGAAAGTACGGACATTAATCAAAAATGATTTTGAAAAAGTCTTTGAAGACTATGACGTGATTGTTGGCCCAACTACTCCAACACCAGCATTTAAAGTTGGCGAAAAGATAGATGATCCTTTAACCATGTATGCAAATGATATCTTAACTATTCCAGTAAACCTAGCAGGTGTTCCGGGCATCTCCATACCTTGTGGGTTTTCAAGTGAAGGATTACCAATTGGACTACAAATTATCGGAAAACATTTCGATGAGTCCACGATTTATCGTACGGCATATGCTTTTGAACAAGCTACCGATCATCATAATAGACGTCCTAACCTAGGAGGTGACCTATCATGACAAATTTCGAAACAGTCATTGGTTTAGAGGTTCACGTGGAATTAAAGACGAATTCTAAGATTTTTAGTCCAAGTCCCAATGCATTTGGTTCCGAACCGAACGCTAATGTGAACCCAATTGACTTAGGGTACCCTGGTGTTTTACCAGTTTTAAATGAAGAAGCAGTAAATTATGCGATGAAGGCAGCAATGGCGATTAACTGTGAAATCGCAACAGATACCAAATTTGATCGTAAAAACTATTTTTATCCAGATAATCCTAAAGCCTATCAAATTTCACAATTCGATCAACCTATTGGGGAAAACGGATGGATCGAAATTGAAGTGAATGGAGAGAAAAAGAAAATAGGAATTACCCGCCTTCATTTAGAAGAAGATGCTGGAAAATTAACACATAATGATGATGGCTATTCATTAGTCGATTATAATCGACAAGGTACGCCACTTGTTGAGATCGTATCAGAACCAGATATTCGTACACCAGAAGAGGCTTACGCTTATCTTGAAAAATTAAAGAATATTATTCAGTATACAGGAGTATCTGACTGTAAAATGGAAGAGGGTTCACTGCGATGTGATGCCAATATTTCTATTCGTCCAGTTGGCCAAAAAGAATTTGGTACAAAAACAGAGCTGAAAAATTTAAACTCCTTCTCCTTCGTGCAAAAAGGTTTAGAATTCGAAGAAAAGCGTCAACGAGAAGTACTATTAAATGGTGGGGAAATTCTACAGGAAACTCGCCGTTATGATGAACAAACAAAAGAAACCATTCTCATGCGTGTGAAGGAAGGTTCTGACGATTATCGTTATTTCCCTGAGCCAGATCTTGTACCACTTTATATTGACGATGCATGGAAGGAAAGAATTCGTGCAGAAATTCCAGAACTACCAGATGCACGTAGAGAACGATATGTGAAGGAATTAGATCTCCCTTCCTATGATGCAGGAGTGTTAACAAGTACGATAGAAATGTCTGATTTCTTTGAGGCGTCGATTGCCGCAGGAGCAGATCCTAAGCAAGCTTCTAACTGGCTAATGGGTGAAGTTTCAGCATATATGAATAAACATCAAATCGAAATTACAGATTTAAAGATGACACCAGAAGCTTTAGCGAAAATGATACAGTTGATTGCGGATGGAACGATATCCTCCAAAATGGCTAAAAAGGTCTTTGCTGAATTAGTAGACAAAGGCGGAGATCCAGAAAAAATCGTCAAAGAAAAAGGACTTGTACAAATTTCAGATGAAGGTCAGCTTCGTGAAATTATTGTCGGAATTCTTGATGCGAACGAGCAATCTATCATTGACTTCAAAAATGGGAAGGATAAAGCACTTGGCTTCTTAGTTGGTCAAACAATGAAAGCTACCAAAGGCCAAGCAAACCCACCAATGGTAAATAAAATCATTAAAGAAGAAATCGACAAAAGATAATCCATGTCTGATAGCGAAAGAAGAAGGACTGTGGCATAGTCGCTCAGTCCTTTTTACATGTTGATAAAGTACTCATCGAAGCAAAAATAATATTGAACACAACCTTAGAGATAATACTTGTATAAACGTCAACTTGTCTGGGCACTTACAAAAAATAGTAGTTTTTCTTTGCAATTATGATTAAATCGCTTATGATGTAAGATAGAAGGTTTACTTAAGAGGAGATATGAACATGAAACGTGCGCGTATTATTTACAATCCAACTTCTGGACGTGAAGTGTTTAAAAGAGAACTAGCGGAAGTATTGAAAAGGTTTGAGCAAGCAGGTTATGAAACATCGACACATGCCACCACATGTGAAGGAGATGGGGTTCAAGCTGCTCGATATGCCGTGGAACAAAAATTCGATCTAATCATAGCTGCTGGTGGAGATGGGACGGTTAATGAAGTAGTACAAGGTATAGCTGAACAGGATTATCGGCCTCAACTTGCAATTATTCCAGTTGGTACGACGAATGACTTTGCTCGTGCGCTCGGGATCCCAAGGGAAATTCAGAAGGCGGTTGACGTGATTTTAGAACATAATGTTAGGTCACTTGACATTGGAAAAGTGAATGACCAATACTTTATGAACATTGCTGGTGGAGGTAAATTGACAGAGCTTACTTATGAGGTGCCAAGTAAACTTAAAACAATGCTTGGTCAGCTAGCTTATTATTTAAAAGGAATTGAGATGCTTCCTTCACTAAAGCCAACGAAAGTAAAAATTGAATATGATGGTAAGGTTTTAGAAGAAGAAATCATGTTATTTTTAGTATCAAATACAAACTCTGTTGGTGGATTTGAAAAACTAGCACCGGCAGCGAAAATGGATGACGGATATTTTGATTTAGTAATTCTTAAAAAAGCGAATTTAGCAGAATTTATTCGTATTGCTACCCTTGCGACAAGAGGAGCTCACTTAGAAGACAAACATATTTTCTATACAAAGGCCAATCGAATTAAAGTACACTCAGAAGAGAAAATGCAGTTGAATTTAGATGGGGAGTATGGTGGGCTATTGCCTGGTGAATTTGTCAATTTGTATCGTCATATTGAATTTTTTGTTTCGAAAGAGTTTATCGAAAAACAGGATCAAATTACAGAATAGGAAGGATACGATGTCTATAAGATAGATGTCGTATTTTTTATACGTTAGGAAATTATAAAGGATAAGGAAAGCTAACGCATCTAATGTTTCTACGAATGAGGTAATTATTTCCCAGGAAATGATGAATTTAGACAAGGAATTTCCTATTTACTTCTTACTATGATAAAATTTTGACAGCATACGATCAGACAACAAATATATCTCCAAGAAGGATGTAGATAAAATGACGAAAAAAACACCTCCTGTAAAGAAAAATGAGCTGGTGGAGCTTATATTTGAAGATATAACACATGAAGGCGCAGGTGTTGGAAAGATAGGAGGCTATCCATTATTCGTTCCATACGCTCTACCAGGTGAAAAAGCCAAAGTAAAGGTGATTAATGTAAAGAAAAACTTTGGATTTGGTAAATTGGTAGAAACGGTCGAAGAAAGTCCTGCAAGAGTAGACCCTCCTTGTAATGTTTATTACAAATGCGGTGGTTGTCAGCTACAACATATGAGCTATGAGATGCAGCTAGAAATGAAAAGAAACCAGGTGCAAAATGCACTGAAAAAGATTGGGCATATAGTGGATATTCCTATCCATCCAACAATCGGAATGGAGGATCCATGGCGTTATCGGAATAAAGTGCAAATTCCTGTTGGATCGCAAAATGGCGAGCTTATTACAGGATTTTATCGCAAAAGAAGCCATGATATTATCGATGATATGGAACGGTGTATCATTACCGATGAAGTCAATGATCGAATGATTGATGCTGTAAGAGAGATTGCCAACAGGCTGGGGATCTCTGCCTATGATGAAGAAAAAAATCGTGGTCTATTACGACATATTATGGTTCGTTCTGGTCAAGAAACTAAACAAACGATGATTGTTCTTATAACGAAGAAGGAAAAAATACCGGCATTAGAAAAGCTTGTAGATGAGATAGTGAAAACATATCCAGAAGTAAAGTCAGTCGTGCAAAATATCAACCCTGAACGGACGAATGTCATCTTAGGTAAGAAATCAAAGGTGCTTTGGGGAGACCCTTATATCTATGACGAAATCGGTGGTATTCGTTTTGCTATCTCCGCCAAATCCTTCTACCAAGTCAATCCTGTCCAAACGAAAAAATTATATGACAAAGCATTAGAATATGCAGCTTTAACAGGAAAAGAGACAGTAATTGATGCATACTGCGGAATAGGTACCATCTCCTTGTTTCTAGCGAAAAATGCGAAAAAGGTCTATGGAGTAGAAGTGGTGCCTGAAGCGATCTCAGATGCGAAGGAAAATGCAAAACTAAATCAGATAGAAAATGCCGAATTTTTTGTAGGGCAAGCCGAAAAGGTTATGCCATGGTGGAAAGCTCAAGGATTACGTCCTGATGTCATTGTTGTCGATCCTCCAAGAAAGGGCTGTGATGAATCCTTTTTGCAAGCAATGATTGACATGAAGCCAAAAAGAATTGTATATGTGTCCTGTAATCCATCCACATTGGCAAGAGACTTAAAGATCTTGGATGAGGGTGGTTATGAGACGAAGGAAGTGCAGCCTGTGGATATGTTTCCGCAGACGACACATATCGAATGTGTGGTTTGGTTGGAATTGGATTTTGTAGATCAAAAATAAACTCTTGCTAATTTCACCACCAATTCTGTAAGAATAAACATTTGCTTTTCCAATAAGAAATCTAATAATTTCTCGGGTTTTCCTCAAATGGAGCCCGAGTTTTTTCATGCCCATAATAGAGTAAAGAGGGAGGAGGAAAGAATCTTATTCGATCATTCTTATCTCCGTTATTTCTTGTCATTACTGTGTTTTTTCAATATCTCATCCATGATTCAATTCAATAACAAATCAATACTCATCCACTATTTTTCTCTTTATTCTATCCCTCTTAACTCCACTATCTTTTCTCTCCTATTTTTTCATTCTATTACCAAAACTTTATTCCAACTCCGAAAAAAACGTGAAAAAACAGCCGAAAAAGGTCCGAAAAACGGTCATTTTTGATCCGAAAAAGTCTAATAATGGGGGTTCCGTAGCAAAACTTTATTTTAACTGATACGGTGGAATGGGGCTTGCAAGGGGAAAGGGAAAAGTTTTGTATTTTGATAAAGAGAGATTTGAAAATATTATTATCAAATTAGCTAAAGGTCGTGTAGCGTATGATTTTGATTTCTTGCTTTAGACTCTGAACCAACTTTAGAGTATGGATGGAAATTTGATTTAGATGATTGTGATATTTGGACTTTATCACAATCAAATGGAGAATATATATCAAAATGTACTATTAACAGTAGCAGACAAATACATTTCTTAAAAAATTAGAATTTTAGTATTTTCCTTACAAATGATAATAAAGGTTTCGTAAATTAAATAGAGTGCAACGATTTGAGGAAAAAAGAGCTAGGTGCCACTACCTGCCGGAAAAACTAAGAGGGTGAGGTTACAACTAGGTTTTGAAAAATTATCTATTTGGAATTTAGACATGAACCAGACAGTTGAACATGGGAACGTAAGGTTAATGGCTGTCGAATCATCCAATAGATTTATCATAATGATGATATTATGAATGATTAGCACCACGTTAAACAATTCAGGATATATATAAATTAAACATGCCCTTGACTCGAATAATTCTTGACTTTTTTACTAAAAAAACGGACACTGTCTTTAAGAATGTTAGCAAAAGAAAGCAGGTTAAGCATGAAGGTAAAAAGTCAAGATGCATATCCCTTATACGCTCAAATTGCAGATGATATGCGTTTAAATATTCAAACAGAAAAGTGGCCCGAGGGAGAGCGGATACCAACTGAAATGGAGCTTTGTTCGATGTATCATGTCAGTCGAATTACTATACGTAAGGCAATCGATGAGCTAATGAAGGAAGATATGCTTGTTCGCATTCGTTCAAAAGGTACATTTGTTAAAGAAGCTTTTCAGGAAGAAGACCATTTTACAGTTATTAAAGGTTTTACCCAAGAATTACAAGAGAGAGGAAAATATGCAAAAACAGTAGATGTTGAAATTCAGTTAGCTAATGCAGATAAACGAATCGCAAAGTTTCTTAATATTGAAACAGGCAGTCAGATATTGATCTTGAAACGTGTTAGAGGAGACGAGGACGCTGTATTTGCCTTTTTTATTACCTATATTGCTTATGATCGTGATTATTCAATAGACCCGAGAGATTACTATACTTCTTTTTATGCTTATTTACGTACAAAAAATATTATCGTTAACCAAGAACGAGAGTATGTGGAGGCTGTCTCACCGAATCGGGAAGTTCAGCGAAAGTTAAAAATCAAAGAATCAGAACCAGTATTAAAACGTGTCCGCTTTACTTCACAAATTACAGAAAACTTTTATGAATATACAGAATGCTTCTATATAGGTAAGAAATATCGTTATTATTTAGACTTCCATCAAAGCTGAATTATATAACAAAGCCCTTCAACCCTAGAGACAGCGCTCTTTGAAAAAGACAATTTAGCGCCATTTCTTGTGCTATAATGTTATGACAAAAGAACAATAAAGGAGGTATGTTATGTATGATGCTTTTCCAAAAACAAGAGTAAAAGTACAAGGAGGGTTTAATGGATATTCAGCAATTCAGACAGAAATACGACGAACCAAGAGTAATGTTATAGCTGTGGAATGTTATCCTGCTATAAATGAAGAGGAAATTCTAGAGCGGTTAATAGCACCGCTAGAACCGGGGTTAATTATACAAGCTACAGAACAGTTCTATACGGTGGAAAAAGTCACAACCATGATTGAAGAAAACTTAACAGAAGATCGAATTTTTGGTGTAGTTAGTCATCATCAATTGCAAGACTTTATAGATGGAAAACAACAAGAGATATTACAACAAAAAATCCAAACTGTTTTGGCAAGTAATCAATCTGTGGTGGTATATGGAGTTGGAGCTTCTTTGCTCTACCCAGCTGATCTATTGATCTATGCAGATCTGTCCAGATGGGAAATTCAAAAAAGATATCAATCTGGCACCTATAGTAATTGGCAAGCCAATAATGCTGGAGAAGATCCTTTACGTATGATCAAACGTGGTTACTTCTTTGAGTGGCGTGTGGCGGACAGGCTCAAACAGCAATTGTTTAATTCGATTGATTATTTCCTGGACACTCATCAAGCTAATCAACCTGTAATGTTAGAGGCAACGGCTTATTTTGAAGCATTAGAGCAGATTGCCAGACAGCCTTTTCGTTTAGTGCCATTCTTTGATCCTGGAGTCTGGGGTGGTAACTGGATGCAGGAAACCTTTGAAGTGGAACAGTATAAGGACAATTTGGCATGGAGTTTTGATGGTGTTCCAGAGGAGAACAGCTTATTGCTGGCAACAAATACAATTCAGATGGAAATCCCAGCTAATAATCTTGTATTCTATCAACCTGCAGCTTTATTGGGCGAACGAGTCTATGATCAATTAGGCAAAGAATTTCCAATCCGTTTTAATTACTTGGATACAGTAGGGGGCGGTAATCTCAGCCTGCAAGTGCATCCATTAGTAGAGTATGTACAGAAGACATTTGGCATGACCTATACGCAAGATGAGAGTTATTACATTATAGAGGCGAAGGATCAGGCCTCACTCTATTTAGGGGTTAAAAATGGTACCAATAAAAAAGAATTAATGAAAGCGTTGCAACATTCAGCTTCAAGCGGTGAGCGTTTTCCTGATGAACAATATATTTATCAGCGTCCAGTGAAAAAACATGATCATTATTCCATTCCAGCAGGAACTATTCATAGTGCGGGTGCGAACACCGTGGTATTAGAAATAAGTGCTACTCCTAATCGTTTTACCTTTAAACTTTGGGATTGGGGTCGGCTTGGTTTAGATGGCTTGCCTCGTCCTGTCCATTTAAATCATGGAGAGCCTAATATTGTGATATCACGTGATCAAGACTGGGTAGAACAAGAATTATGCAATCAAATGGAGCTTATCGCTGAATATCCAGAATGGCAGGAAGAACGTACAGGGCTTCATAAAACGGAATTTATTGAAACGAGAAGACATACCTTTACTGGCAAGGTTTTGCATCAAACTCATGGCAGCGTCAATATGTTGAATTTGGTCGAAGGGGAAGAGGCAATTATTGAGAGCCTTGATCACAGTTTTGATCCGTTTGTGGTGCACTATGGAGAAACCTTTATTATTCCGGAATCAGTGAAACAATATACGATCCAGCCGTATGGCAGGAGTATAGGTAAACAATTAATGACAATTAAGGCATTTGTGCGCTAAATCATAGGAGGGGGAATAGTGTCTCAAATGTTTTATCTATGTTTAGACATAGGCGGTACCGAAATAAAGGTGAATATACTAGATCAAAATTATCAATGTTTCTATCCAGAAGATTATCATTACCCATCTAAGGCACAATCTAGCAAACAAGAGATTCTCAAACATTTTACAGTAATTTTGGAGGAACAATTACAGAACTTCAAAGGCTCGATACAAGGAATTGGCTTTGCCTTCCCTGGTCCATTTGATTATTTCCATGGGGTTAGTTTAATGCAAGGATTAGGGAAGTTTGAGTCGCTCTATCAAGTAAATATAGCTAACTTTGTTCAACAATGGCTGCTATCTCAAAGATACACAAGTGGGTTTCCAATTTGCTTTGAAAATGATGCGGTTGCTTTTGCCATCGGAGAGTATCAGGAAGGTGTTGCCAAGCAAGCAGAGAAAATGATCTGCCTTACTCTTGGGACAGGATTTGGTTCCACTTTTATTGAGCAGGGGCGAGTAGTTCGCAGTCAGTATGGTTTGCCAGACAGTGGTATGCTTTATCAACAGCCCTTCTTAGATGGTGTAATTGAGAATTACTTATCGGCTAATGGTCTAGCTAGCATTGCTCAGCAATTTTCGTTGGAAGATTGGGATGGATTAAGCGTATCAAAGGCAGCAGCTGCTGGCTCTAATGAAGCCCAGCAGGTGTTTCACCAATTTGGAGTAATGGTTGGAATAGCACTCCACCCTTATGTACATGCCTTTGCGCCAGATTGTATCGTCTTCGGTGGACAAATTTCGAAGAGTTTTACCTGGATGGAAAAAGGTATTGAAGCAGGTATGGATTATCAAAAATCACTGGATATGATCGCAAGCCCGTATGGTTCAAGGAGTACATATAAAGGTTTATGTCACCAATTAAAGCAACTGTAAATAATAGGAGGATGAAAGATGAAGAAAAAGTGGAAATTACAACTGATCCATCATTCGCACACTGATATTGGCTATACCGATCGACAAGAAAAGATTGAACGTCACCATGTAGAATATATCAAATCGGTCCTTGATATATTAGAAGCGAGTGAGAATGGCTCTAGACCGGAATGGAAAGGGTATAAATGGACATGTGAAAACTATTGGCAGGTTGAGCGGTTCTTTGAGCAAAGTAGTGATAGTGACAAACAGAAATTTATCCAATATGTACAGTCAGGTCAGATTGATATCTCTTTAACCTATTTGAATATGACTGACCTTGTCGATAATGACATTTTAGATGCTATGTTTAAAAAAGGAAGAAAATTCTCTAATGAACATCAGCTTGATTTGGATTCAGCTATGACAGCAGATATCAATGGATTTTCATGGGGATATGCAGAAACAATGCATCAGAACAGCATTGTAAATCTCTATTCCTGTTTACATACTCATCATGGCATGTTCCCGCTCTATAAGAAACAGATCCCCTTCTGGTGGGAAACACCAAATGGAAACAAGATTTTAGTTTGGAATGGTGACCATTATCAAATTGGTAATGATTTTATGTTGATTCCAAATAGCTATCGCATAGATAATGGGACAGAGATAGTTACATCAGATGATCAAATGGCCATTGCAGAGCAGCGTATTTTCGAATATTTGGAGAACCTGGAAGCAGAAGACTATCCCTTCGATTTTGTTCCTAATATGATTTCAGGGATTGTAACCGATAATTCACCACCTAATCCTCGGCTAATTGAAATGATTCATAAATGGAATGATAAGCATGGCGGTCAAGTGGAGATTGAATTAACTACTCTACATCAGTTCTTTGATTTTCTACGTAAACAGGAGCTTGATCTTCCAGTGTATGCAGGTGACTGGACAGACTGGTGGTCAGATGGAGTTGGCTCCACCCCTGCCCCAACTAAGATCTATCGGGATGCTCAACAGAAGTATCACTTATCACAGAAACTAGATCCACAAGGTAAATGGGGGCGTGAATCTCTTTTGCAAGAAGCGGAGTATCAATTGATGTTATATGCAGAGCATACATGGGGTTATGCCTCTTCCGTCAGTGAACCGTGGAATACGCTTGTGAATGATTTAGACTATCGTAAGGCAGCCTATGCTATTAACGCCAATCGCCTTATTTCACAACATTTGGATCAGATACTTGGTCACTTGGGAGAAGTGCCACCAACAATTGATCGGGTAAAGTATTTTAAAGTAGTCAATCCCCATGATTATCCAGTGACAGATTATGCTACTGTACCGATAAAACATTGGGAACATATCGATGGCAGGTATTTAGCATGGGATCGAGACAATTATATTGATGTGATCGATTGTGAAACAAATGAGAAACTTGCTGCCCAGTTTACACCAATACCAAATGGTGATGTCATTGAATTTGCCATTTCTTTAGCGACAAAGGAAGAGAAGCTGTTGAAATTAGTGAAAGGTGAAGCACCAAAGAATCCACGACACGCTAACCATGCACATATTGGCACTGACAGAGTAGAAGATATTGCTCCTTATCCGGGTTATGAAGGTGTACCGGATACTCATGTAGTAGAAACCAAACACTATCGATTAGCTTTTGATCAGCAATCAGGAATTACATCCTTACGAGATAAGAAAAATAAAAGAGAATTGATCCATCCAGAAGCACTATATGCACCTTTTACAGGAGTATATGAGAAGACACCAATTACAACGGATGCCTGTACTGAAAGAAGATTGATGGGACGAAATCGTAAAGGGAGATTGGCAGATCGTTATACTGCTAGTCTAAAACATATCGATATAACTAAAGACGGAGATTTATTTACTGCCGTTCAAATGGATTTTGAACTAGAAGGTACACAGATGTACACGGTGATCCTTAAGGTCTATAAAGAACTGCCGAAAATTGCTGTAACGGTTAGAATTCAAAAGCAGAATGAGTGGGCACCGGAAAATCTTTATATTCCACTGCCATTTAGTGCGGACAAAGATGGTGAACTATTTATTGAAAAGACTGGTGCAGTGCTTCGACCGGCAATTGATCAACTGCCAGGAACTAATACGGAGTTTTTCTGCTTACAGAATGGGCTTGCCTTTACAGGAACAGACAGTTCACTTCTAATAGCAATCAAAGATACACCACTGATTACCTTAGATTCTTTAGCACATCATCCTATTGAATTAGCAAATGATCAGCAGCATGACAAGAATCGACAACCCGTTTATTCTTGGATTATGAATAATTTCTGGGAAACAAATTTCAAGGTTGATTTATCAGGTTTCTATGAGTTTGACTATCAATTATATCTTGTTTCTGAGCAGCAGAATCCAAAACGATTATTGGAAAAGTGTCAACAATTAAATCAAGGCCTGCTTGCATTCCCGGTTAACCCTAGTAGGGAAGGAGCTTGATGATGAAAAAATTGCATGTCGTGTTTAAGACACACTTAGATCTTGGTTTTACTGACCTTGTCGAGAAAGTAATGGATACCTATCTCTATGATTTTATCCCAAGAGCGATTGAGATAGGGTAGGACTTGCCAGACAAGTTCACATGGACAACACAGGTTCCATGGCTCATTGCACATTATTTAAATCATCCTGATGTATTTGAAGAAGCAAAAGAACGATTGAGATCAGCAATTAAAGCAGGAACAATTAAGTGGCATGGCCTCCCTGTAACTTTCCATACCGAATTAATGGATCGAGAGCTGTTTGAATGCAGCCTCTCGATCTCAATTTTGTTTTAGAGAATGATGTAAACAAGCGAAATAAAAGCGAGAAATTCCCCCATTCCCCCGATTCATGGTAATACGCCGTAGTATATGTCCAGTTCTGGAGAAATCCCATCTTAAGATGAGTTGAATGAAGAAAGGGAAAAATAGTTTCCATCTATATACGATATGGTAATGAAACTGCTTAAAAAAACTAAATTTAAGAAAATACGAAAAACACTTGTTAGCCAAGTGATGGGTAGAGTATTAGAAATTGATTCAGATACAGGGATGAACTTTCCTCACTAACACAATGCAACACATATCTAATGTATGTCTTGGTTGGAATTGGATTTTTCTAACTAAAATAAACATCTCTCAGTAAAAATAAATAATTCCATTTCAGACCCGATTTTTGTGAAAATAACTGTTCCGATTTCTGGGTCTGTTTCACGTCCATCCCTTGACCTGAAAACTTTATTTTAAAACGGAAAAAAGTGAAAAACAGGCGGCAAAGGGCATAGAAATGCTGGAAGCCGGGCTCGAGGTATGTGTTTTAAGGAATGTTTATTTTGGTTTCAAAGTAACATTCTCGGTGTAGTTATATTTGACATTTTTATTATAAATTTTATAATGAAAATATATTCATTCATTATAAAAGGAGGATCCAAATGCTAACTAGAGATTATAAGCTAACGATTACTAAAGCTGGTAAAATAGATAAAGATATTGATGTAAGAACTCAGATGAGCCAAATATTTGCTGAGGGATTTGCACAATGGCTTGGTTATTTTTCAAAGGATAAAAGCATCCTTTCGAAGGCTTTTGCACATATGTTTGTTTTAGACCAATTTTATGTGGCTATAGTGGATAAGAAAGTCGCCGGAATGACTGCATGTACAGATGGAAGCAGACTATCCGTACGATTAAATAAAAAGGAGTTGAGAAAGCATTTAGGTTTTATTAAGGGGAGCATGGCAAGTATCTTTCTTAAAAAGGAATTTGAATCCCCTTATGAGGATTTTCCAGCCAACACAGGTTCTATCGAGTTTGTTGGAACAGCTTCTGATTTCAGAGGTAAGGGCATAGCTTCACAAATTATTCAGTATATTATTCAAAACACACCTTATAATGATTATTTAATAGAAGAGGTTGCTGACACGAATATCCCAGCAATGCATCTGTATGAGAAGTTAGGATTTGAAGAATACAAGAAAAAGCCTATACCAGTAAAGATAGCGAAGAGAAACGGTATCAACAACCTATTATCATTAAGGTACATGAAAAAATAAAGATAGAATTTCTTGTTAGAGGAGGGAGAACGCTTGCCTAGAACAAAAGAACAATTTGAAGCAATGAGATTGGCTACTAAAGAAAAAATACATTCTGCTGCTATTAAACTATTTGCCAAAAAAGGCTTTGCGGCAACTGGAATTCAAGATATTGCAAAAAGTGCTGGCATCAGCATCGGTCTATTATATCGTCATTACAAGACGAAAGATGATCTATTTAATGATCTTGTTTCCTATGCTACTGCAGGCATTGAACGCATTATAGGGCGGTTTAAGAGCGACTTGTCTCCAAATGAAGTTTTCCGAGAATTTACTTTTGAAATTTTAAATGATTTTAAGAAGGATGATGAATTCGCAAACTTTCTTATGATTATGAACCAGTCTTTTACAATGGATAATTCATCACATCAAGTTCAACAACTGAAAAAGAAAAGTGAAGCTATGATAAAACAAACCGCGGTTCTTATTGAAAAAGGTCAGAAACTAGGTCAGTTTAAAAATGGAAATGCTACAGAAATGGCTTATTACTATTTTGCTTCAATACAAGGGTTAGCGATGATGAAATTATTATTAGGCGAACAATTTATTACACCGAGCTTAAACTTAGTCACATCCGCTATAGTTAAGGAGGACTTATAAAAAATTGACAGAAAAATATTTCTCTTAACTCTAGAACTCATTATTCTACTATCTAACTAAAACTCGGTTTTTTCTTCTCTCCATTACGGTTGTACAAAAAGAATAACCTATTAGAAAAACGATTAATAGGAACGAAACGTAGATTGTTCTAGCTGTCGAATAATTCGACCGTTGATTTTTGTTAACAATAAAGTTCAAGTTACTAATATATCAAACCCTTGATATTTGGACCTTGATTCGGATAAAATAGTCTTTGGTGATTTTGGAATCTTTTCGTTCCAAGTGATTTTCTTTTTTCCTTTTACTCCATAAGGTGGTTTAGAAAACCAACTGAGATTTTTATTGGAATGAAGTAGTAAAAGGTAATTTTTAATGTTAAAAAGTGTTAACAGAGACATTTATGTTGGACAAGTATTTGGCCTGTTACCCCAAGATGAGAGGATTGGAATTTTAAATATGAAAGATAATTTTTGGCGTGAATTACCACGACCGTTTTTTATATTAGCACCAATGGAGGACGTGACAGATGTCGTGTTTCGCCATGTAGTAAGTGAAGCAGGTAGACCTGATGTATTTTTTACAGAGTTTACAAATACGGAGAGTTATTGTCACCCAGAGGGTAATCAAAGCGTTCGTGGGCGTTTGACTTTTACAGAAGATGAACAACCAATTGTAGCCCACATATGGGGAGATAAGCCTGAATACTTTCGAGAAATGAGTATTGGGATGGCGAAGCAAGGTTTTCGAGGGATTGATATCAATATGGGCTGTCCTGCACCTAATGTGGCAGGGAATGGCAAGGGGTGTGGCCTTATCCGTCGTCCTGAAGTTGCAGCAGAGCTCATACAAGCAGCAAAGGCAGGAGGGTTACCTGTAAGTGTAAAAACTAGGCTTGGTTACACCTATGTAGAGGAATGGAAGGATTGGTTGACACACCTATTGAAACAAGACATTGTGAATCTATCCATTCATCTCCGTACAAAAAAGGAAATGAGCAAAGTAGACGCACATTGGGAGCTTATTCCAGAAATTAAGAAACTTCGTGACAAGGTGGCACCAGATACACTTTTAACTATTAATGGAGATATACCCGACCGTCAGACAGGCTTGAAGCTTGCTCATCAGTACGAGGTGGATGGGGTGATGATTGGACGTGGTGTTTTTACCAATCCATTTGCCTTTGAGCTGCAACAGCGGGACCATAGTAGTAAAGAATTGCTCGATCTTTTGAGACTGCACTTGGATCTCTTTGATGAGTATTCGAAATTAGAACCTCGTTTGTTCAAGCCTCTTCGTCGCTTTTTTAAGATATATGTTCGTGGATTTCGAGGTGCAAGTGAATTAAGAAATCAGTTGATGAGCACAGAATCAACGGATGAAGTGCGTGAACTGCTTGATGATTTTGAACAAAAGAATATGGATGAGACTTTGTGAAAATATACCTTGTCTCAATAAAAAACAGTCTCTAAATGGGAGACTGTTTTTTTGAAATTAAATTAAGATTCATTGTGATCTTCGCGATTAGCTTCTTTCATCGGCAAAAATTCAAAAATCTCACCAGTCTCAATGGAATGAGCAAGTCGCTCTAACCAGTGGCAATAGCTTTTGTATTCCTCAAGTTGTTGCAAATCTTGTTGTGCCCGCTGCTTTAATTTTTCATTAACTTCCTCATCATGAAGTACTTCTTGTAATTTTTTGATTGCATCATTAATAGAGGATAGATTTAATTTAGCTTCTCTTTCCCATTTATCCCCGAAAAAGTTAGAGAAATATTGAAAGAAATCTTTTTCAGCCATAAATAAGTCCTTACGAGAACCTTTTTTCCAGACTTTCTTTACAATGTTGATATCCTGTAGCTTTCTTACAGCAGTACTCATGCTTGGTTTACTCATGCCAAGATCATTTTTCATATCATCGAGAGTCAATGGGTCATGTTTGAAATACATCGTTGCGTAAAGTCTTCCGATAGATGGTGTGACACCATAGAGATCCATTGTTTCGGCAATGGAGTTAATGACTTCACGTTCTGCATCCTCTAGCAATTCTTCTGCCTTCTGCTGTTTTGCACCATACTTATCTTCCAATGTTAACCCTCATTTCTTCTTATTATATAAATTAAAATAGTTAAATTTAATTTTAATTACTTTAATTTTAACTATAACGCATCTTTCGTGAAAATCAAAATTAATTTTACTAAAAATAGTGGTTTGTTTACAATGAAAAACGAATATGATATATTTAACTTGTTAAATACGTTAAGAAATAATTTAACAAAATTAATAAAGGGGGCAACTTTATGAAAAAAATGTTCATCAACGGGGAATGGACAGAAGCTCGCTCCGGGGAGAAGAGAAGCATCATCAACCCGTTTAATCAAGAAATTATTGCAACAGTAACAGAAGGAAACGAGGAAGATGCAAAATTAGCTATATCAGCTGCTCGAGAAGCCTTTGATTATGGCGATTGGAAATATACACCTGCAAATGAACGTGGGAAAAAAGTACTTGAAATTGCAAGTTTGATTGAAAGGGATAAAGAAGAACTAGCAGAATTAGAATCACTGGATACGGGAAAAACCATCACAGAAAGTCGTGCAGATATGGACGATATCGTGGAAGTTTTCCGCTATTTTGCTGGTTTAGCGGATAAAGATGGTGGTGAAATCATTGATTCACCGATTCCGAATAGCCAGAGTAAGGTTGTTCGAGAACCTGTCGGAGTTTGTGGTCAAATCACACCATGGAACTACCCACTCTTACAAGTAGCTTGGAAGATAGCTCCTGCACTTGCTGTGGGCAATACGATTGTCATCAAGCCAAGTGAAATCACTCCTTTAACTACCATTAAAGTGACAGAACTAATGGAGGAAGTAGGTTTTCCAAAAGGGGTAGTCAATCTTGTCCTCGGTAAAGGGAATACAGTTGGTAACGAACTAGCCGTGAGCAATGATGTTGATCTTATATCTTTCACTGGGGGAATCTCTACAGGGAAGAAAATCATGCAGGTTGCAAGCGAAAATGTAAAAAAAATTGCGCTTGAACTTGGAGGGAAAAACCCGAATATTGTTTTTGCGGATGCTGACTTTGACACAGCAGTTGATCAGGCTATGAATGCTGTATTCTTTCATGCAGGACAAGTTTGCTCAGCTGGTGCTAGGTTGCTAGTAGAAGATTCTATACATGACCGTTTTGTTGAAGCACTTGCTGAAAGGACAAAACGAATTAAATTAGGAAATGGATTTAATGGAGAAACTCAATCTGGACCATTAATATCCGAAGAGCATCGAGCGAAAGTAGAAAAATACGTGGACATCGGAAAGCAGGAAGGAGCAAATGTGTTAGTTGGAGGCTCACGTCCTGAAGAACCTGAACTGCAAAACGGCTTTTTCTATTTGCCTACAATATTAACGAACTGTCATTCTACTATGCGCATCGTACAGGAGGAAGTATTTGGTCCTGTTTTAACGGTTGAACGCTTTAAAGATGAAGACGAGGCAGTGCGACTTGCTAATGACACGATTTACGGGTTAGCTGGTGCAGTATGGACCAAGGATGTTGATAAAGCAGAGCGTGTTGCAGCTGCATTACGGATGGGAACCGTGTGGATTAATGATTTCCATCCATATTTTGCTCAAGCCCCATGGGGTGGATATAAACAGTCAGGTATAGGGCGAGAATTAGGGAAGCTTGGATTAGAAGAGTATACAGAAACGAAACACATTTATCGCAACCTTAAACCAACACCGCTTCATTGGTTTAAGTGATTTTACTATAAACGTAGGGGAGACTTTGGGCAAGTAGTACGATATCCTTGCCCAATTATTGTTGCTAAGCAATATCTTAAGGAGGTTCGTGAAATGAACGAAACATTTGACTATGTAATCATCGGTGGAGGTAGTGCAGGTTCTGTACTCGGTAATCGCTTAAGTGAGGATGGAACAAACAGTGTTCTTATATTAGAAGCAGGACGTAGTGACTATCCATGGGATCTATTAATTCAAATGCCAGCAGCACTTCCATTCCCAGCTGGAAAAAGCTTATACGACTGGAAATACGCATCCGATCCTGAACCATATATGAATGGAAGGCGCGTCAAGCATGCACGCGGAAAAGTGCTTGGAGGCTCAAGCTCTATTAATGGAATGATCTACCAACGTGGAAATCCGAAGGACTATGAACGATGGGGAGCAGACACCGGTATGGAAACATGGGACTTTGCCCACTGTCTTCCTTATTTTAAACGATTGGAAAATGCTCTAGCAGCAGATGCAGATGATGAGCTTCGTGGACATGATGGCCCGATCAAATTGGAACGAGGACCAGCAACTAATCCATTATTTCAAGCCTTCTTTGACGCAGCTGTTGAGGCTGGCTATTCCAGGACTAAGGATGTCAATGGTTATCGTCAAGAAGGGTTTGGCCCGTTTGATAAGCATGTGTATAAAGGGAGACGGTTGTCAGCTTCTCGTGCTTATTTACATCCGATTAAGAATCGTAAGAACCTTACAATAAGAACACGTGCCTTCGTGACCAATATTGAAATAAATGGGAACAAAGCTGAAGGTGTAACCTATCGACGCAATGGAAAGATCCATCATGTAAAAGCGGGAGAAGTGATTTTAGCAGGTGGTGCGATTAACACGCCACAGCTACTTCAGCTATCAGGTGTAGGCGATGCAGAACATCTACGTTCAGTTGGAGTCAAACCGAAAATTAATCTTCCTGGTGTGGGGGAGAACCTCCAGGATCATCTTGAAGTATATATTCAACATGCTTGTCCTAAACCAGTATCTGAACAGCCTAACTTAAAGAAATGGAGAATGCCTTGGGTCGGCTTACAATGGATATTCGGTCGTAAAGGTCCAGCGGCAACTAACCATTTTGAAGGTGGAGGTTTTGTACGTTCGAATAATGACGTTGATTATCCAAACTTGATGTTTCATTTCCTTCCCGTAGCAGTAAGGTATGATGGACAAAAGGCAGACACAGATCATGGATTCCAAGTACATGTAGGACCTATGTATTCTGATGCACGAGGATCCTTAAAGATTCGGTCAAATGACCCGAAAGAACATCCAAGCATGGTCTTTAATTACCTTTCTACTGAGCAGGATCGACGTGAGTGGATTGAAGCAATACGAGTTTCTCGGGAGATTCTGTCCCAACCCGCTATGGCACCATATAATTCAGGAGAGATTTCCCCTGGTCCTTCCGTCCAGACGGATGAAGAGATACTGAATTGGGTGGCTAGGGATGCTGAAACTGCACTTCACCCATCATGTACGGCAAAAATGGGTCCAGAATCAGACCCGATGGCTGTTGTAGATCCTAATACGATGAAGGTTCATGGGCTTGATAATGTACGAGTAGCTGATGCCTCTGCAATGCCTTATGTTACGAATGGTAATATTCATGCACCAGTGTTAATGCTAGCAGAGAAAGCAGCAGACTTAATTCTTGGTAAACAGCCGTTACAGCCTATTTATGCTAGCTATTACCGTCATGGTTTAGATCCCGCTCATGCAGGTACCATAACGAACTAAAATAATAAATTACTAAAAAGAAGCATCTAGTTGCAAATGTAGTGCAATTAGATGCTTTTTTATTAGAATACCTATCTACTTTTAAGAGGATATAAAGAAATGCAGAGGACGACATCCTCTGCATGATATGAATAAAATTTTTATATTTATAGTAATCAATGTCCGTAAAAGGCTCTGCCTCAAGCCTCGAAAAGATAAAGCATAACAGCCGCTAAGCATTTGTTTAAAGATGTGAGAACCTCACTGACCTTTACTTTACCCATTCATTGACTAATTCTTGATTCTCATCGATCCATTTCTTCGCACCATCAAGTGGTTTATCGGCACTTTCCACATAGTCGATAAGTTGTCCGATTTGTTCATCATTCATCTTCCAATTATTAAACCATTCACTAACCTCTGGATAATCTTCATTAAATCCATCTCTAGTAGCATGATGAATTTTCTCTACTCCTCCGTAAGTGTTTTGTGGGTCTTCCAAGAATTTTAAATCATATTTGGAGAAGACGGAATGTGGCGTCCAAAGCGGTGCTACGATCGGTTCTTCGTTTTCGACAGCATCTCTTATCTTAACTAACATGGAAGGCTCTGAGCTTGGTAAAAGTTCAAACTCAAGATGATAATCTTGAATAACTTCGTTTGTCACTTCCATTGTTCCTGCACCAGGATCAAAGCCAACAATCTCACCATCGAACAGTTCTTTATGGTCGTTTAAATCTTCTATACTATTCACTTCATTTAAATAACTTGGCACTACTAACCCTACTTTAGCATTGTCAAACCAAGTATTCTCAGAAAAATTAACCGTATCCTTATATTTCTCGTAATAATTGGCATCTTGGACAGGTAGCCACACTTCTAAATTAACATCCAATTCAGCATTTTCTAAGGCTTCCATCATAATGCCCATATCCAATACATTTAATTTCACATTATAGCCCTTATCTTCTAAAATTGCTTTCCACATATTTGTTACGGCGATATTCTCTGCCCAGTTAATTTGCCCAATTGTTATTTCTTCCTTTTTTCCACTTGATCCATTTTCTGAATCACCCTTAGTGTCTCCACATGCTGTCAGTATAGTAATCACGAAAAGTGTTAAAATAATACTGAGTGCTTTTTTTGATTTCTTCATTGAAAATAACTCCTTTTCTATATATTTATTAAAAATATTTCAAATTGATAAATTGTTTAGAAATATTTTAATCATTATACCGAATAACATTCTGCTCAAAAGAACAATAGGCCAATCTAATTAGTAAGCACGTCTATTTTAATTGGTAAATTTGTTAAATTTTTTTTAAACGTTCTTTATACTTTTATCTTAACGTGTTCAGATTAAATGTCAAGAGGTATTACGTGATTTTAGTTAATTCTTATAAAAGCAAGGAATTCAAAATAGTGATTTTAGGAGCTTTTAGATGATGCTCGTTTCCCTTAACCATACACTTGAAAATTGCTGAACTTTCTATTTAAGGCTAAAATAGAAGGAGAAAGGAAAGGTGTTATAAAATGAAACAAAAATATAATCCATCATTGCCACCTAAAACCTGTACAATTGATAAATTAGTTACCATTCCAGCAGATGTGGAAAAAGTATTAATGGGTAGAAAGACGGCAACAAGACGTAATGGACGATATGCAGATATCGGTGAGATTATGGAATTAAACAACAAGAAGTATCGGATAGATAACGTATATAAACAAACTCTTGGAGAATTGAGCGATGAGGATGCGCAGCGTGAAGGCTATAAAAGCCTAGAAGCCTATAAGGAATCAATTTTATCCATGCATCCAGGGATGCCTTGGCTGCCCAAAATGGAAGTTTGGGTACATGAGTTTAGTGAACTTGAGGAATGATCACACAACATAAAAAAGCATCTGAAAAGCAGATGCTTTTTTTCTTAATCCTCTAGATCGTAGCGGCCACGGTCTTCGCCATAGTATTGGTTATATCGCTTCTTGAATTTGTAGAACAGATACGAGCCAAGAACCTTTAAAATAGCGTAACCTGGAATACCTAGTATTACCCCGATGACTCCAAATAAATTCCCAGCAATCAATAATACTAGGATAATGGTTAATGGATGGATTTGCATGGTTTTGCCCATAATGTTCGGTGAAACAAAGTTTCCTTCTAGAAATTGAACAGCAATCCAAACAATCGCTAGCTTTAGTAGCATAAATGGCGAGTCTACAATCGCAATAATAACAGCAGGGATGATCGCGATGGTTGGGCCTAAATAAGGAACTACGCTCGTAATCGCGGCAACAATAGCTAGTGTAAAGGCATAATCTAATCCAATAATTAAGTAACCAATGAATAATAGAATCCCAATAACTGTAGCTACGATGATTTGACCTTGAATGTAAGAACCAACTTGTGTATCCATATTACTTAGAATTTGTTTCGTATCATCTCGGAACTTCGGCGGAAACACCTTGATCATAAAGTTTTTGAATTTTTCTCCATCTTTTAATAAGAAAAATAAAATAATTGGGAAGGTGACAATGGCCACAACTGTACTAGTTACTTTGCTTGCAACATTTTGCACGCCTTGAAAACCGTCAGAAATATAAGTGCCGATTAACTGTGGCAGCTCGCTTAAACGATCCATTAACCATTGATAGCCTTCATCATAATAAGGCCCTAAAAACGAATTTTGTACCCAATTCGTAAAGCTTTCCCCAAATTGTTTTAAATAATTTGGAAAGGATTGGACTAAATCCTTCACCTGAGCCTCGATAGCTGGTGCGGTTAACAAAATAATACCTGTTAAAGCCCCACTAATTCCGAGAATGAGTATTACAATTCCCCAAATACGCTTGATACGAAATTGTTCCAGTAGGTTAACAATCGGATTCAACAAATAGTAGGCAATAAAAGCGAGAATCACAGGAGGGACAATCGTAGATAAAATAACCTCCAATGGATAGAAAATAAACGAAATTTTTGTATAAATATAGATCATTATTCCAATAAGTATGAAGATACCTAATATGTAAAAAATATTTTTTCCACCAATAAATTTTAAAAATCTATTTGATGATTCCATTCTCTGTCTCCAGCTCCTTATCATACAATATAACCTTGCTAACATGCCATCTCGATGTCTTTCCATTAGTAATGTACCATAATATTGCTATATTTCCTATTGATAACTTTAAGATTTTAAACAAAAAAGGTGATCGATACCTTATAGAAGATGTGACATGCTGATTGATATGGATGCTACTATAGAATGGATAGGAAAAATTAACGAGGTTTACCGTACCAGAAGATGTGAAAAGTAGTACTCGGATTGTCAGTCTAGAGGAACTACAAAACTTACAACAATAGAATAAAAGAAAGGGGCTAGGACATAACTAAACAGCAAGCGCTATAATCCGAACATTATTCTGCTTTAGCGTAGTCAAAATACGGAGACTCCTGTGGGAACAGCACGAGCTGAAGCCGTGCCCCCGGAAAGCGGAGTATTTTGACGGAGCGGTATCCGTGCAGAAATATTAACGTTCGGATTTTCCTTTCTTTACTTACTCTTTCGTCCCAGCCTCCAAATCCTATTATTAATTTCTCGAACCTAACACTCTTAAGCTATTAATTAGTAAGGAAGGATTTTTCAAAAAACTCTAACAAATATTCTAGTGTAATAGGATCACTGTAAGTAGAAGCTTTTGTATCAATTGCATAGACATGATCATTTTGAACAGCAGGTATGTTTTTCCAAGTTTCCGTTTCTAAGAACGAATTCTCCTTTTCTGGATCCCTGCTCAGAATAATATAGTCACCTGCAAATTCAGGTAGTAGTTCAGTAGAGAATGTATGAACTCCAGACTCTAGTGCCATTTCTTTTACCTTTTCTGGCATGTTTAATCCCATAGCCTGGTATAATATTTCTGTACCACGAGCATAATTATCTCCAAAAACATAAAATTCTTTATTACCACTTTCTATGACAGAAACAGTGGCATCTTCTCCGATTTTGTCCTTGATTTGTTCCCCAATTTTACTAGCACGGTCCTTGAAATTCTCTACCCATTCATTCGCTTCTTTTTCTTTGTTTAAGAGTTTTCCGATTTCCATTTGTTGAGCTAAATAGTCTAATTTACCCCAAGTATAAACAACGGTTGGTGCCATTTCATTCAGCTTGTCTATATTTTTAGTCTGAGCACCGGCGATGATGAGATCAGGTTCAAGCTCAAGAATTTTCTCAAGATTTTCTTCAGAAACGACTTCCACACCTTCTAATTTTTCTTGAAAGAGAGGATTATTTTTTGTCCATTGATCAATCCCTACAATATTACCATCTAAGGAAAGAACATTTGGACCATTTGTGAGTGCCACAATACGTTTCGGTTCATCTGGAACTTCAACGGGGCCAGTTTCAGATTCATATGTAATGGTCTCTTTAGTTGTGTCAGATGCATTACTTGTATTGGCAGACTCTGTGCCACTGCACGCACCAAGGGACAGGGTCAATAAAACTATAATTGGTATAAAAAGCTTTTTCAATATGATCGGCTCCTTTTCGAATTAGTAATGATAATCATTTTCAATTGCTTCATAAAATATACTAATCATAAATAAGAGGAATGTCAATATACTTTATAGACCTAATTCACATTAAATAGCGATTTTTGAACACGTACGGACAAATGCAGATTGACGCTACATACCCATGATGATATGATAGAAATATATATTTTAGAAAACTATCACTAAACGAATACGATTAAAAACGGCTATTTAATAGTATTGCATTAGTTGTACAGACGAGTTTTCGAATAATAAGAGAATCTTTGTTTTGGTCATCTACTAATAAACTTATCTATTGGGGGAAACAGTATGAGTCAAGAAGTGAAAAATGCTATTCAATCAGGCAAGACGGTGCTTGGAATCGAGCTTGGGTCTACTAGAATTAAAGCAGTTCTTATCGGAAAGGATAATGAGACAATTGCTTCCGGGAGCCATGATTGGGAAAATAGTTATATAGACAATATGTGGACATACAGTGTTGAAGAAATTTGGAAGGGGATACAAGATAGCTATCAAAAGATGGCACGAAGTGTAAAGCAGCAATACGGAATTTCTCTAAAAAAGATTGGAGCTATTGGCTTTAGTGCGATGATGCACGGCTACATGGTGTTCGGTAGGGATGGAGAACTTCTTGTACCTTTCCGCACTTGGCGAAATAATATAACCGAAGAGGCTTCCACAGCATTAACAGAACTTTTTAACTATAATATTCCACAAAGATGGAGTATTGCTCATCTTTATCAAGCCATTTTGAATCAAGAAGATCACCTATCGGATATACATTTTCAAACAACGTTAGCGGGTTATGTTCATTGGAAGCTAACAGGTCAGAAAGTACTTGGTATTGGTGAAGCGTCTGGTGTTTTTCCTATTGATTTAGAGGCGAAAAATTATAATCAAGAAATGATACAACAATTTAATAGCTTAATTGAATCTAGAAATCTACCTTGGAAGCTTGAGGAGCTTTTACCTAGGGTATTAGTTGCTGGGGAAAATGCGGGTGTACTGACTGATGAGGGAGCAAAGCTACTCGATATAAGTGGTGAATTAGAAGCAGGAATTCCTCTATGTCCTCCTGAAGGGGATGCTGGAACAGGTATGGTTGCTACGAATAGTATAGCCAAACGCACTGGAAACGTGTCGGCCGGTACCTCTGCATTTGCTATGGTTGTTTTAGAGAAGGAATTATCTAGAGTACACCCTGAAATTGATCTCGTTACTACACCTACAGGTAATTTGGTGGCGATGGCTCATTCTAATAACTGTTCCTCAGACTTGAATGCATGGGTTAGTCTATTCGAAGAATTCTCAAGCGTTATGGGGAACAAATTAGATAAAAATCAATTATACGGTGCTTTATTTAATCAAGCTCTCCAAGGTGATGCCGATGGTGGCGGACTTCTATCTTATGGCTATCTATCAGGAGAGCATATGACCCATTTTGAAGAGGGACGCCCGTTGTTTGCTCGTTCTTCTGATAGTAATTTCAATCTTGCTAATTTCATGCGTGTTCAGTTATTTACGGCCTTTGGTGCAATGAAGATAGGAATGGATATTCTTCTTAAGGAAGAAGGCGTAAAACTAGATGAAATTCTTGGCCATGGTGGCTTGTTTAAAACAGAGGGTGTTGGCCAAAGTGTGCTAGCGGCTGCACTTAATGTTCCAGTTTCCGTGATGGAAACGGCCGGAGAAGGTGGTGCATGGGGAATTGCCTTACTTGGTTCTTATATGCTCAATAAAGAAGATAATCAATCCCTAGAAGAATTTCTAAATGACAAGGTATTTGCAGGTCAGGTAGTGAAAACACTGTCCCCTAATCCAAAAGATGTTAAAGGATTTGAACAATTTATGGAACGATACAAGAAAGGTCTTACAATAGAAAGAGCAGCAGTAGAGAACCTTTAATGAATAAATCCAATTGTGAAAAATAATTGAATTTATTTCAAGTGTGGGGGAGTACCTTTATTGTATGGTAAAATAAAGATAAAGGAAACGCACAAAGTCTACACTTGAGGAGGATTCAACTATGACGGAATCACCGAATAATGATAAAGCATTACGTTTGAAATCAATGCTTGAGGAAGCTCTTCAACCACTAACGGATAAGATTGGTTTATTGGAGCAGGAAGTAAAAGAGCTGCGAAAAGAACAAGCGGAACTCAAGCAAATTATCCATCAAAGATAAAATTAGGAGTCTATTCAGGGGATGGATAGACTCCTTTTTCATCTGGCCAACCTTTTCATAACCAAAATAAGAAAGGCTTGAAATAATAAGCTATTCATATTAAAATAGTAGCAACTTAAGTCGAAGCGGAGGTGGATAGAGGTGTTGAATGATACTGTTTTTGTGCACGGATTTTGGACTGAATTCCTATATTTTTGCCGTGCAAAATTTGCTGTTTTAGTTGTTAACGGGATACGTATGTCCTTTTTTAACAACTAAATAGTAACAAAAACAGTGAAAACATCTCTTACCCACATTATATATAGATGACGCTAGGGAGTGGTCTTTTTCGTGCTCTCTTTTAAATTAATGCGTCGTCAATGCTTTTAAAAAGCCATGGGATGTCCTATGGCTTTTTTTGTTGGGAAAATAGGAACAGGAGGATAGACATCGTGATTGCATGTAGTATCAATCAAGTGACGAAGATGTATGGCGGTCATATGATTTTTGAAAATATATCATTGGAATTAAATGAAAAGGAAAGAGTAGGGCTGGTTGGGCCGAACGGTAGTGGAAAATCAACCCTTCTAAAATTACTGGCAGGCGAGGAACTACCAAACCAAGGACAAATCCATTGGAAAAAAGGATCACGAATTGGCTACCTTGCTCAATTTTCTATGTTTCAACCAGATATAGCTGTAAGGGAAGCTTTACGGACAGCTTTTTCTGAATTGATTGAATTAGAAAAGAAGATAGGGAACTTAGAAAAAAGTATGAGTCAAGAAATGGATGAGAAAGATTTACAGAAGCTTGTCGAGCAATATGGAGTATTTCAAGACCAATATTTATCCAAAGGAGGGTACGCCATCGATAGTGAAATCGATAAAGTGGCAAAAGGGTTAAATATTGAGGGAATATTAGATCAGACGGTAGGGGCACTTAGTGGTGGCGAGAAAACGAAGGCTGGGTTGGCCTATATATTATTAAAAGAATCAGATTTATTGTTATTGGATGAACCTACTAATCATTTAGATGTTTCAGCGATAGAATGGCTTGGAAATTATATAAAGAATTTCACTGGAACCGTGGTGATTGTATCCCATGATCGGTATTTTTTAGATGAAACGGTGAATAGAATTGTCCATGTCGAGAATGGCGACCTAGAGAGCTTTGACACCAATTATTCTGATTATGTAACGGAAAAAGAAGCTCGTTTACTTCGTGAATTTCATGCATATGAAGAACAGCAAAAGAAAAGGAAGAAAATGAAAGAAACGATAAAAAGACTAAGAGAATGGGCGAATAGGGCAAAACCTCCAAATGAAGGTCTCCATAAAAGAGCTAGAAATATGGAAAAAGCATTAGAAAGAATGGAAAAATTGGATCGCCCTGTGTTAAATCGGAAGAAAATGAACTTGAAAATCGATGCAGGAAGTAGAAGTGGTAAGGATGTGATACAGCTGAAGGCAGTTTCGAAAGCATTTTTTGATAACCAGCTTTTTCAAGATGTCAATCTCCATGTTCAGTATCAACAAAGAACCGCAATCGTCGGAAATAATGGAACAGGAAAAACTACGTTATTAAAGTTAATCTTAGGACATCTTAAAGCAGACAAAGGAGAGGTAAGGATCGGGAGTAATGTGAAGATTGGCTACCTGTCACAGCATACTTTTTCTAAAATGGTAGACAGAACGGCAATCGATGTCTTTCGTGACGAAGTGAAAGTAACAGAAGCGGAGGCAAGACAGATATTAGCAAAATTTCTATTCTACGGCTACAGTGTATTTAAAAAGGTTTCCCAGCTAAGTGGTGGAGAAAAAATGAGGTTGAGATTGGCCCAGCTTATGTATCAGGATACCAATTTATTGATCTTAGATGAGCCTACGAACCATTTAGATATAGATTCATTGGAAGTATTAGAGGAAACGCTTGAACAATACGAAGGCACCATTCTTGCAATATCCCATGATCGTTACTTTCTAAATAAATTATTTGATAGGATTTTCTGGATCGAAGATGGGCGTGTACATGTATGGGAAGGAAACTATGACTGGGCTAAGCAAAAAATGAGTGAGAAAAGAACTTAGCAAAAATAAATGCCGCATGAGTAAAGACTTCATGCGGCTAAATTTACTGTTTAACTTTTCTACGAGGGAATCCAAACAAAATGGCAGTAATTCCACAAATTCCAAGCAATACTGGATAAAAGGAATAAGGCATAATACTTATAGGTGATATCGAAGCAAGTCCTGCCACTGCCAGCATTTGGCCACCATATGGTACGATCCCTTGCCAACAAGCGGCGAAGATATCAAGAATACTTGCCGATTTTCTTGGGTCAACATTATACTTGCTTGCAATATCTTTTGCTAACGGCCCCGTCATTATAATGGAAATCGTGTTATTGGCAGTACTAATATCTGCTACACTAACAAGCCCAGCGATACCAAATTCAGCCCCTTTTTTCGATTTGATCTTGTTAGAAACTACATGAAGTAAATAATCTATCCCTCCATTGTATTGAATAATTCCGATTATTCCTCCGATAAACAATGCTACAATTGCAATATCCTCCATATTCAATACGCCTTGTGATGCAGCCTGGAGCAGAGTTGTACCAGTGTAGGAACCATCTATGATACCAATCGCACCAGCAAGGATAATCCCACCGATTAACACAATTACCACATTCACTCCTAAGATGGCTACGATTAATACAGCAAGATAAGGTATAACTTTCACAAGATTATAAGAATAGTCCTCCAATTGATTGATATGACTTCCTGAAGTAATGAACCATAATATAAGTGCAGTAATCAATGCGCCGGGAAGAACGATAAAAAAGTTTGTTTTAAACTTATCGCTCATCGAAGTGTTTTGGGTTCGTGCGGAAGCGATCGTAGTATCCGAAATCATCGATAGATTATCACCAAACATAGCCCCACCAATCACAGTAGCCATTGCTAATGCCATAGGAATATCCGTTTGATCAGCAATACCAATTCCAATAGGAGTAAGTGCGACGACAGTTCCCATCGATGTCCCCATTGTAATGGAGATAAAACAACCAATTAAAAATAATCCTACCATTAAAAGGTTTGCAGGTAGGAGGGAAAGCCCAAGGTTCACGGTCGCATCAACTGCGCCCATACCTTTTGCTACTTCCGAAAAGGCACCTGCAAGCACAAAAATGATGCACATTAGCATAATATTTTCATGCCCAGCCCCCTTTGTGAAGATTTCAATTTTTTTAGCTAGTTTTACTTTGCGATTCATGAAAATGGCAACAGCTGCCGCAATAATGACCGCCACATTCAGTGGCATATTAGAAAAATCCTTTGTCAACACTCCTGTGCCGATAAATAACAATATAAATATGAGTAAGGGGAATAATGCCGAGGCCTTCCCTTTAGTCTGTTGAGTCATGTTGTATTCCTCCTGTTTATATAGGTTAATGCATGGTCATGCCACCAGTTATGTTAATTGCTTGTCCTGTCATGTAATTCGAATATTTTGAGGCTAAAAAGACCACCACATATGCGACATCTTCAGGAGTTCCTGTTCTTCCAAGTGGCACCTGTGAAAAGTCCTCTTCTCTAATTGCTTCTTCATTCAAACCCCTCAAATTACCACCAATCACTCGTTCTTTACGTTTCATGTCCGTTTCAATAATACCAGGACAGACGGCATTCACATTAATTTGGTCTTGCGCAAGCTCGAGAGCCATCACTTTAGTAAGCCCAATGACTGCATGCTTAGAGGCAACATAGCTCCCCATTAGGCGATAGCCGTTTTTTCCAGCCTGTGAAGCAATATTGATAATTTTACCTCCAAAGCCTTGATCCTTCAGTTTATTCGCAACGACTTGGCTACATAATTGCACACCTTTAGCATTTATATCCATTGTTTTATCCCAATCTTCTTCTTTTATCTCCGTAAAGTAATCCATTGTCGAAATGCCAGCATTGTTCACTAGGATATCTATTTTTCCAAAATGATGAATAACCTGTTTTATCATATTATGGACATCATTTTTGTTAGAGACATCTGCCTGGAAATAGAATAAATTTTCATCATCTGTCTGCTTGGTTTCTTGAATATCAATAGCGGCAACCTTTGCGTTAGATGATAAAAGAGCCTGAACAATAGACTTTCCAATACCGTTTGCTCCACCTGTAACGATGGCGACCTTTCCAGATAAATCAACTTTGAGCATAGAATAACCTCTTTTCTATAATAAAAAACCCTCTTCAAAAGCAAGAAGAGGGTGAAGTAAGATGAATGTCTCTTCTTATCTGTTAGCTATTTGCTACTGGAATTGGCACATTACTCTTAAGAGTTGTTGCCGAGGATTCATAGGGCCAGTCCCTCCCCCTCTCTAGATAAGAACATATAGGAAAGTTAATGCTCTTTAGTTTACAACTAGAAACAAGTTATAGTCAAGTGTTTCACTAGGAATTACACCTGTAAAATTTGCCATTCTTTCGTTAATCATTCTCTCTGCTACTAAACGATGGGAAAAATATTGAATGAATGACAATTTAATGGTAGGTTATAAGAGTGATATAATATATTATTTTAAGAGGTGATGGAATGGAGAAGCATAACACCGAAGATTTACAACAAACGGAAGTAGCAGAGGAACAGGAAACAGAAAAGGAACGATTTGTTTCAAATGAGGAGAAAAAAGAGAACAATTCCTCCATAAATTTTGATTTTGGAGAAAGTGTAAAAGAGACAAAGGGTATTCTGAAGGATGCGATTTTAAGACCACATGCTATCGTGAGCTCTACTCGAACAATCCGTATGGAAACGAGTGCACTAATTTTATTATCATTATCATTATTGATAGGTATTTGTTATTTTCTTTTCTATAAATTTGGATTTGAGGGAATGCTCAGCTTATTTGCAGATGTGGGCGTAATGTTTATCATAACGAGCATCTTATCTTGGATGATTACCTTTGCAATCGGCTATTTTTCTCTTTACTTACTTTTAATGTATTTCGGAGATCGTAAAATGGATCATAAAGAATTGTTAACGAAATATGCGATTGTGAATATTCCTTTTACATTAGTTTTTTGTTTAGTGATTTTATTTTTCGGATTTTTAATGGTAGATTTGTTTGTCGTTACATATGTTTTTGCCTTAATGCTCTATGGGGTAATTCATATTTATCTTTACCTTGTACATATGAGAAAACCGAAATTTGATTTGTACTGGACAATTGCGGGCTACCTATTAGTCTTAATTGTTGCTACACATTTATTGAATGGAATTGATTTTTCAGCATTTTAAAAAGCAGGAGTACACCTCTTGCTTTTTTATTGTTTAGCTAACTCTGTCACTATTAGCAAGATACAAGAAATTTCTCCTCGGAATATATGTTAAGCTAAAGATAAAGTTTTGTTTGAAAGGTGGAGGATAATGGGCAAAGTTGTTTTAGATATCTCGATGTCTCTGGATGGTTATATTAGTGGTCAAAATGATAGTCAGATCCAGCCATTAGGTGATGGTGGAGAGTTTATTCAAAATTGGTTATTTGATGGTAATGAATCAAGCAGTTATAACGATTTCTTCAAGCTTTCTAGTACAAATAAAAAAGTTTTTGACAATACGGTAGCTAATACAGGCGCGATGATAGTTGGGAGGAGAACCTTCGATATTGTAAAAGGATGGGGTGGAAGTCATCCAATTCAAGGTATTCCTATCTTTGTTGTAACACATCAAAAACCAGATAGTTATATAGAAGAGAATACAACGTTCACCTTCGTTACAGATGGGATAAAAAGTGCAGTTGAGCAAGCGAAGAAAGCAGCGCAGGATAAAAATATTAGTATCGGGACCGCACATATTGCACAGCAATGTATTCAAGAAGGTCTATTGGATGAAATGCTACTACATGTATCGCCAGTTCTGCTTGGTGGAGGAATTCGCTTATTTGAGCAAAATAGCAAAGTAAAGCTTAAAAATATAGAAACGATTGCTGCTGATAATGTGACTCATCTAAAATACAGTCTCTTGTATTAATTTGAACTGCCCCCTGTCAAGTAGACAGGTAAATAAACAAAATATTTTGTGCCATGTATGGTTTCCATGCATGGCT
>NZ_QGTD01000012.1 GCF_003176895.1 Gracilibacillus dipsosauri | reverse complement strand
GAACACAGTAGTTAAGCTCTCCAGCGCCCATGGTAGTTGGGGCTCACGCCCCTGCAAGAGTAGGACGCTGCCAGGCAACGGAAAAGCCTCTTAGTTTTAACATTAAAACTAAGAGGTTTTTTGTATATGGAGGAGGCATTGAATTTTGTCCATGTTATAGTATCCTTAAAAAGGGGGAAGTTGAATCGTGCAAGGAGTTATGATAAACGAGTTACATACAGAAGATGAAATAAAAACTGCCTATAAGGTGATCAAGCAATTAAGATCACATTTGAAAGAGCAAGAGTATCTAGCATTAGTAAAAGAGGCGCAAGAAAAAGAAAATTATAAAATGGTTGCATTAATAGTAGAGAACGAAATAATAGCTGTGATTGGGTTTCAACCGATGATCACTCTCTATTATGGTAAATTTATTTGGGTTTGTGATCTAGTTACAGATTATAATCATCGATCACTAGGTTATGGAAAGCAATTACTTTCTTATCTTCATCAATGGGCAAAAGATAATGATTATGAAAGTATCGCACTTTCCTCAGGATTGCAACGAGAGGACGCCCATCGATTCTATGAAGAAAAGATGAATTATGATAAGGTTAGTTATGTATTTAAAGCACCTTTATAATTGTTTCACGTGAAAAAATTTTTTCTATAAAGTAGGAATATATTTTCATAGATTGGTCACAATAGTAGTGGAGGTGTAAAAAATGAAGGAAAAAACATTCAGCACACACTGCGGAGTATGTGATCAATCAAAGAAAGATGGAATCTATTTATATCATATGTTTATTTGTCACGAATGTGAGAAAGAGATTGTCGCTACAAACCCTTCGGATAGTCATTACGACTATTTTGTCAAAAAGTTGAAGGCAATCAATCAAACTACTTCAATGATTCAATAGTGAGGATAAAAGCAATGGAAATCAACCAAAGAAAAACTCCAATATATGATCAAGTACTTGAGCTTGCAAAAAAACAACCATATTCTTTACACGTACCAGGTCATAAAAATGGAAGAATTTTTAATGAAATCGGATACGAACATTTTAAAGAAGTTTTAAGATTTGACCTAACAGAATTACCAGGCTTGGATGATCTCCATGCACCTGAAGGAATGATAAAGGATGCACAACAATTAGCAGCGAATTGGTTTGGTGCTATGGAAACATTTTTCCTTGTAAATGGTAGTACAGTTGGAAATCTAGCGATGATAATGGCTACTTGTCAATCGGGCGATATGGTACTTGTACAGCGAAATTGTCATAAATCTATTTTACATGGATTAGAGCTTGCTGGTGTCCGACCAGTATTTCTTGCTCCTGAATTTGATCATGATACAGAACGTTATGATCATCCATCTATTAAAACATTAGAAAACGCTAGCGAGCTTTATCCAGAGGCAAAAGCACTCATATTAACTTATCCAGATTATTTTGGAAAAACCTTTGAACTAAAACAAATGATAGAAAAAGCACATCAAAGAAATATGGTCGTTTTAATTGATGAAGCACATGGCTGCCATTTTTCTATCCCATATCTATCTTCCCCATCAGCAGTATCGTTAGGTGCTGATATAGTTGTCCAATCTGCCCATAAAATGACCCCCGCTTTAACGATGGGGGCTTTTTTACATGTAAATAAAACAGAGCGAGTAGATGTTCACCGACTTCAATATTATTTACAAATGTTGCAATCTAGCAGTCCATCTTATTTAATTATGATTAGCTTAGATTTAGCGAGACATTACTTAGCAAATTATAAAAGGGAGCAATTTTACCAATTAATGCGTTATATGGACGAAGCCCGTGAAATTTTTGCAACAAATGATTTCTGGCGACTAGAAGAACAAGAGGAAATGGATGATCCATTAAAATGTGTGTGGAAAATAAATCCTTCCCTAACACCAGCGATGGTGGCAGAAGTATGTCAATCGGAAGGGCTCATCCCAGAGCTCGTAACAGAACAAGATATCTTATTTATCTTTGGGCTAGAACCAACTATACCGGTAAGATCGCTAAAGAATACGATCAAAAAAATAAAAGATCGATTAAAATTGTTAACAAATCATGATAGAATAGAAACAAACAATCGTTTTATTCCATATAGAACGAACGAATTGGCACTTTCCTATCAAGAGATGAAAGAAAAAGATAGTAAGTGGGTAAAGCTTGAGAATACAATTGGTTACATAGCTGCTGAAGCTATTGTCCCGTATCCCCCTGGAATTCCATTATTGGTGAAAGGGGAATATATTACAGACGAACATGTGCAGCAAATCCATACACTCCAGGCAAACCATATCTTATTCCAACCATCTAACGTATTAGATGGATTGTATGTTTTCGAGAAGGAAAAGAAAGACCAATCTGAAGGAGAATGAATGTTGTCAGGATTATTTATAACTTTTGAAGGAGGCGAAGGTGCTGGTAAAACGACCGTGCTAAATAGACTGGCCCAACGCTTAGAAAAAGAGAATTATCAAGTGGTCACCACAAGAGAGCCAGGTGGCATTCCCATTGCCGAAAAAATCCGAGGGATTATTCTAGATCGGTCCCATACGATGATGGATGCAAGAACAGAAGCATTGTTATATGCTGCAGCGAGAAGACAGCATTTAGTAGAAGTGGTTATTCCTGCATTAGAAAAAAATCAAATTGTCTTATGCGATCGTTTTATTGATAGTAGTTTAGCCTATCAAGGTGTAGGGCGAGGTCTTGGTATGGAAGAAGTGTATCAAATCAATCAATTTGCGATTGATGGTAGGATGCCAGATCTGACCTTGTTTTTTGATATTTCTCCTAGGGATGGTTTAGCGAGAATTGATCATAATAAAGATAGAGAAAAAAATCGATTAGATGTAGAGGCCTTATCCTTTCACCAACAGGTCTATGATGCCTATCAACAATTAATTGAAAAATTTCCACAACGGATCAAGAAGATCGATGCAAATTCTGATATAATAAATGTAGAAAATGCAGCATATAAAGTGTTAGAAGGCTTTCTCCCTTAATAAAATATCATAAAGGAGGCGGTAAGGATGAAATTAATTTTGGCTGTAGTTCAAGATAAGGATAGTAACCGATTAATAGATGCGTTGAATGAAAAGCATTTTAAGACAACGAAGCTTTCTTCCACAGGCGGATTCTTAAAGGAAGGTAACACAACTTTAATGGTGGGCTGTGAGGATAAGTATGTTGAAGAAGGTTTAGCTATTATCAAGGATAATTGTAGCCAAAGAGAGCAAATGGTTTCTCCTGTATCTCCAATGGGAGGTAGTGCCGACTCTTATATTCCACGCCCTATTAACGTAGAGGTGGGAGGAGCAACAGTTTTTGTTGTACCTGTTGATGAGTTTCATCAATTTTAAACTAAAGGTAGGATTAGGATGAAAATTAGCCAAGAAATGAGAACACAGCTGGAATCAATGAACAAAAATGAGCAACAAAAAAGGGTGAATAACCAGCGATTTGATTCTTTAGTGAAGGCTGAATCTACCCAATTAAAGCAAGCAGAATTGCAAAAATTAATGTCCGAATTGACAGCGCAAGGAGAAAGGATTGCCCGATTTCGTTCATTTAAGGATTTAGCTGCCTATAAAAGGATGGTAAAACGCTTTGTCAAAGAGGCGGTTAACTTTGGTCTTGGATTAAAGAAATCGCACAGCTTCTTAATGGATGGCGATAACAGAAGATTAACGATCGTCAAAGAGATCGATGAGAAACTAGTCGAATTATCGGAAGCGGTATTGGATCAAGAAAAAAACTCAATTGAAATCTTAGATGTAATTGGTGAGATCAAAGGATTACTCATTAACTTATATACGTAATATGATAACCAAGAGGGGGAGGATAGATTAGCTTCAAATACTAATCAATCCTTTTTTCTTTACACAATGGATTTAATATAAAAGGTTAAAAATAGAAGGTAGGCCAATATATGGTAAGTTCATGGTTAGATATAAAAAAACGACAGCCAATTATTAGTAAAATGATGATGAATAGTATTGCAAAGGGTCGAATCTCTCATGCCTATTTATTTCAGGGGGATAAAGGAGCAGGGAAATATGCACTCGCTCATATGTTTGCTAAAAGTATTTTTTGTCAGCATAAGAACGGAGAAGAGCCTTGCCAAACGTGTAGAGATTGTCGCCGTATTGAAAGTGGCAATCATCCTGACTTGCATATTGTTAAACCAGATGGTGCGAGTATTAAAAAAGACCAAATTCTACATCTACAAAAGGAATTCACTTATACTGGATTAGAATCAAATACAAAAGTATATATAATTGTTGATGCCGATAAAATGACAGACAATGCTGCTAACCGATTATTGAAGTTTTTAGAGGAGCCTAGTCAAAAGACAACCGCTATCCTGTTAACAGAAAATAGTCAAGCAGTCCTCTCCACTATTCGGTCTCGGTGCCAAATCATGTCTCTACACCCTCTTAACCCCAAGCAATTAGAAGAACAATTACTAAAAGAAGGGTTATCGGCGGCCTCTGCTAAGCTAATGACGATCTTTACACAAAATGTGGAGGATGCTATCGAAAAAAGTAAGGATACTTGGTTTGCACAGGCGCGAAAGTTAGTGGTACAATTAATTGAAATGCTTCAGCACAACAAAGACGAAGTGCCAGTATTTTTGCACACTCAATGGATGCCGCATTTTAAAGAGAGGAATCAGTTACAAGAAGGGCTAGATTTATTGCTAGTATTTTTTAGAGATTTGCTTCAATATCATCTTGAGGAGCATTCAAAGATCGTATTCGTTCATCAAATGGAGAAAATCGAGGCTTCTAGCATGTTCTGGTCAATGAAAAATGTAACAGAGAACCTCCAAGCTATTATGGAAGCGAAGAGAAAGCTTGAACAAAACGTCCATCCACAATTAGTCATGGAGCAATTAACACTTCAAATACAGAGGTGAACTTTAGTGATAGAAGTTATTGGTGTCCGCTTTAAGAAAGCGGGTAAAATATATTATTTTGACCCTGATGAGGTTAAGTTTACGAACGAGGACTATGTGATAGTAGAAACCGTTCGTGGCATAGAGTTTGGTAAGGTAGTCGTAGCGAATAAAGAGGTAGACGAGGAAGATGTCGTACTACCACTGAAAAAAGTGATTCGTATGGCGAATGAGAAAGATAAAGTACTCGTTCTAGAAAATAAGGAAGTCGCTCAAGAAGCATATGAGACATGCCAGGTAAAAATTAAAGAACATGATTTAGAAATGAACTTGGTCGATGTGGAATATACTTTTGATCGGAATAAAGTTATTTTTTACTTTACTGCAGATGGTAGGGTAGATTTTCGTAATCTAGTAAAGGATTTAGCTTCTGTCTTTAAAACAAGGATTGAATTACGCCAAATAGGGGTAAGAGATGAAGCTAAATTACTTGGAGGAATTGGCCCATGTGGTCGTATGCTTTGTTGCTCAACCTTTTTAGGAGACTTTGAGCCAGTATCGATAAAAATGGCAAAGGATCAGAACCTCTCCTTAAATCCTTCGAAAATATCTGGTCTATGTGGTCGCTTGATGTGTTGTTTAAAATATGAAAATGATGATTATGAAACAGCAAAGCGTGAGCTACCAGATTTAGGGGAAAGTATTAAAACTTCTTATGGCAATGGTAAAGTCGTTGGTTTGAATATTCTAGAAAGATTGATCCAAATAGAAATCCCTGAAAAGGAAAGAGTCGTTGAGTACACACTAGATGAATTAATGGAAGAAGGCGTTATAAAGACCCAGGCTGCAGAATGATGGGGTGAAAACACTTGAAAAAAAAAGAATTATTTGAACAGGTTTCAGATATGGAGGAACAGATCGGACAATTGTATCAACAGCTGGGTGATTTAAAACAGCAGTTACGAGATATCCTCGAAGAAAATCATCGATTAGAGATGGAAAATCACCATCTACGTAATCGGATGGAGGAGAAACAAGAGAAGAAAGAAGAGAGTGAAGGGAACGAAGAAGGTGACTTAGCCATTGGAGAAGGATATGATAACCTAGCACGATTATATGAGGAAGGTTTTCATATCTGTAATGTCCATTTCGGTAGCCCAAGACAGGATGGGGATTGCTTGTTCTGTTTATTGTTTTTAAATAAAACGAAATAATTGACTCTATTCACAAAGACTGGCGTTTTACATGTCAGTCTTTTTATACAGTGAGGACTTTTATAACTTATTATGTAAAGACAAGGTGATGAACAAGTTGCAGTTAAAAGAAGATGAAAGACTCGACAATTTATTGGCAGATGAAACAATGAAGATCATTCAAAGCCAAAGTGCTTTTGCCTTTTCATTAGATGCAGTATTATTAGCAGATTTTGCAAAAATACCTTTAAAAAAAGGGAAGATTCTCGATTTATGTAGTGGGAATGCTGTTATTCCTCTATTGTTATCGCGAAAAACGAACGTTCCCATTACGGGTGTAGAGATCCAAGCTAGACTCTATGACATGGCAGAACGAAATGTCCGATTAAATAAGCTGGAGGATCAAATTAGTATGATCCACGGTGATCTTAAGGACATGCCTACCCGCTTCGGTAACAACAAGTTTGATGTCGTTACCGTCAACCCACCATATTTTCAAACGAAAAATAAAGCACACCAGAACGAAAATCATTATTTAACGATAGCACGTCACGAGATCTATTGTACGCTAGAGGATGTAGTTAAAGCCTGTAGTCGTCTTGCGAAATCAGGAGGTAAGGTAGCGATGGTGCATCGTCCTGCACGATTAATGGATATACTAACCCTTTTCAGACAATACAAGATAGAACCAAAGCGAATGCGATTGGTCTATCCGAAAAAGGATAAAGAGGCGAATATCGTCCTCATCGAAGGCATTCGAGATGGCAAGCCAGATCTTAAAATGCTACCACCTTTTTTTGCGTTTTACGACAATGATCAATATTCAGAAGAGTTAGAGGGGATCTTATATGGCAAGCAATAGTCAGCATTATGTATACATATTGAGGTGTAAGGATCAAACTCTATATACAGGCTATACAACAAATGTTGCTAAGCGCCTGAAAAAGCATATGGAAGGTAAGGGAGCCAAATATACAAGAGGAAGAGCGCCTTTTACCCTCGTTTACAAGCAAAAATGTCAAACAAAATCAGAAGCCATGCAGCTTGAGGCACAGATAAAGAAGTTACCTAAGCAAAGAAAATTAGCTTTGATTCATGAAGCAAATCAAAAGATAGGTGAAGAGGATGAAGATTCAAAAAAGCTTTTCAGAGCCATACGATAACGGTGTCTTGTATATTGTGCCAACCCCGATTGGCAATCTAGAGGATATCACGATAAGAGCACTAAGAATTTTGAAAGAAGCAGATTTAATTTTGGCAGAGGACACGCGGAATACAGGGAAATTACTGCATCATTTTGAAATAAAAAAGCCGTTCTTAAGCTATCATGAGCACAATAAGCTGGAAAGACGAGAAGCGATCTTAGCTAAATTAGCAAATGGAGAGAAATTAGCCTTAGTGAGCGATGCTGGAATGCCTGGAATATCTGATCCGGGCTATGATATCGTGAAATCGGTAATCGAAGAAGATGTTCCGGTGATTGTATTACCTGGGGCAAGTGCAGCATTATGTGCATTAGTTGGTTCAGGCCTGCCGACGGAGCAATTTTATTTTTATGGTTTTTTACCACGGAAAAAAAAAGATCGAGATGATGCTTTAGAGCGGTTAAAGAAGCAGGATTCGACGATTATTTTATATGAATCGCCATATCGACTATCAGATACGTTAAGTGATTTATTAGAAAGCTTAGGAGATCGACAAATTAGCATCGCAAGAGAATTAACCAAAAAGTTTGAAGAATTCACTCGTGGTGCATTAAGTGATGTTGCCAAATGGGCGGAGGATCGTACCTTTAAAGGCGAATGCTGTATTGTCCTAGAAGGTAAAATCTGGACAGAGGAAGAGAACTGGTGGGATCCACTCACACTCAAAGAACATGTAGAAAGAATAGCTGCTATTGAAGATATTTCAAGCAAAGAAGCGATTAAGGTTGTCGCAAAGGAGAGAAAGATTCCAAAGCGTGAAGTATACCAGGCTTATCATACAGATTAGAACAAGATAAGCATTTATCGAAAAAAATCCAGAAGTACAAAATAACCCGAACTGTATCAAAATAACCCGAACTGTATCAGTTCGGGTTAATATTTCATTACTTCATTTTGCTTTGGATTTCTTCAATTAACTGTTTTGCGCCTTCTTGGCTTAGAATTAACTTGCCATCCGCAAGTGATAGGTTGTCATCAGAGATGTCACCTGTAATAGCGCATGTCATGTTTGGCTTGTACTTCTGTAGGATAATTCTTTCATCATCCACGTAAATTTCAAGCGCGTCCTTTTCGTTAATTCCTAGTGTACGACGAAGTTCAATCGGGATAACGACACGACCTAATTCGTCTACCTTACGTACAATACCAGTTGATTTCATTATTTATTCTCCCCTTCAATAAATAAAAATTCGGCAAGATTCGACATCTATAGCGTTATAATACCATTAGTTGCCATTAATGTCAAACGAATTTTGAGATTTTTTCAAGAAATTTTAAGGAAATGGAAGTATTACTGAGATTCGACATTTTTCTTTAAAAAATGTATTTTTTCAACCTTTTTCTTATGAAATTGGCTGAATATGCAATAATAATGGAAAAGTAAACGAAAAATCGCTACAATATAAGCAGACTGATTTTGAGATGGAAAAAATAAAAGGAGGATTGCCCGATGTCAGAAAATAGCAAAACTTTTTATATAACTACACCAATTTATTACCCAAGTGGTAATTTACATATTGGTCATGCCTATAGTACAGTTGCAGGGGATGCCATGGCAAGATATAAACGTTTGCGTGGCTATGATGTTCGTTATCTAACGGGAACGGATGAACATGGACAAAAAATTCAAAAAAAAGCGGATGAAGCAGGCGTTACGCCACAGCAGTATGTCGATAATATTGTAAGTGGCATCAAGGAATTGTGGCAAAAACTTGATATTTCTAACGATGATTTTATTCGAACAACAGAAGAAAGACATAAAAAAGTTGTCGAAAAGATTTTTGCGAAATTAGTAGATCAAGGGGATATTTATTTAGATGAATATGAGGGAAGCTATTGTACTTCCTGTGAATCCTTTTTTACAGAGCGTCAGCTAGAGAATGGTCGATGCCCAGATTGTGGTGGACCAGTGGAACAAGTAAAAGAAGAATCATATTTCTTTAAAATGGGGAAATATGTAGATCGTTTATTAGCTTTTTATGAAGAAAATCCGCAATTCATTCAGCCAGAAAGCCGTAAAAATGAAATGATCAACAACTTCATTAAGCCAGGTCTTGAGGATTTAGCTGTTTCGAGAACGACCTTTGATTGGGGAATTAAGGTACCTGGTGATCCGAAGCATGTTATCTATGTATGGATTGATGCATTAACGAATTATATTACAGCACTTGGATATGGTTCAGATGATGATTCCCTATACCAAAAATATTGGCCGGCAGATGTACATTTAATGAGTAAGGAAATTGTTCGTTTCCATACGATTTATTGGCCTATTATGCTAATGGCTCTTGATTTACCATTACCGAAAAAAGTATTTGCCCATGGTTGGATCTTGATGAAGGATGGCAAGATGTCTAAATCCAAGGGGAATGTTGTCAGCCCGATCGATTTAATCGATCGTTATGGCCTTGATGCACTGCGTTATTACTTATTACGTGAAGTACCATTTGGTTCTGATGGTGTTTTCACACCAGAAGGATTTGTGGATCGAACCAATTATGATTTAGCGAATGACTTAGGAAATTTACTTAATCGTACGGTTGCGATGATTCAAAAATATTTTGATGGAAAAATTCCTGCCTTTAATGCATCAGAGGACGAATTTGATCAATCACTAGAGAAGCTTGGCCAAGAAACGATCGAAAATGTAGAAAAAGCACTTGATGAAATGGAATTCTCGGTTGCCTTAACCAGTATTTGGAAATATGTTAGTAGAACAAATAAATATATCGATGAAACAGAGCCATGGGTATTAGCAAAGGACGACAATAAAAAAGCTCGCCTCGGGAATGTTATGGCCCATTTAACAGATAGTTTGCGTCGTATTGCAATCTTACTACGCCCATTCTTAACGGAAACTCCAGCCCGAATATTTGAGCAAATCGGGGTGACAGAGCAAAAAGATCAGGAGTGGAATAGTGCACGAGCGTTTGGTGTGATAGCAGAAGGCACTTCTATCGTCAAAAAAGATCCAATTTTTCCACGTTTAGATGTCGAAAAAGAAGTGAAAATTATTAAAGATATGATGAAGCAGCCAGAGCCTGAGAAGAAAAACACCGCTAAAACAAATGAAGTAACCTACGACGACTTTATGAAGCTAGATTTAAAGGTAGCAGAAGTGGTTCGAGCAGAAAAAATGGAAAATGCAGATAAACTGCTCCGCCTTCAATTAGACTTAGGGGAAGAAAAGCGTCAAGTCATTTCCGGTATTGCCAAATTCTATACACCTGAAGATATGGTAGGTAAAAAGGTTATTTGTGTAACTAATTTAAAACCAGTTAAACTGCGCGGGGAGCTATCAGAGGGTATGATCCTCTCAGGTGAAGACAAGGATGGTAAGCTATCCTTAGCTACTGTTGAATCAGATTTACCGAATGGTTCTGTCGTAAAATAATGCTTCATTCTAATATACCTCCATTTCCTTTAAAGTGAAACGGAGGTATATCTATTTTATGTGTTGTGATTATTAGTTTTACTATATTGGAACGAAGGAGGCATAAACATGTTATTTGATACACATGTTCATCTCAATGTCGCACAATTTGAAGAAGATAGAGAGGAAGTCATAAAAAGAGCGAGGGATGCAGGGATAGAGCATATGGTCATCGTCGGCTTTGATAATGAGACAATACCGAAAGCGATCGAGCTTGCCGAGGAGCATGATTTTATCTATGCAGCGGTTGGCTGGCACCCTGTTGATGCGATTGATATGACAGAAGAAGACCTTTTACGCATAGAACAATTAGCAAACCATCCAAAGGTTGTCGCAATAGGAGAAATGGGTCTTGATTATCATTGGGATAAGTCTCCTAAGGATGTACAAAAAGAAGTATTTCGAAAACAAATTCGATTAGCCAAAAAGGTTCAATTGCCGATTATTATCCATAATCGGGAGGCGACAAAGGATATAATTAAGATCCTACAAGAGGAAAAGGCAAATGAGGTTGGTGGGATTATGCATTGCTACAATGATTCTGCTGATTACCTGGATGCCTGTCTTGCTATGAACTTTTATATTTCTTTAGGTGGTCCAGTTACGTTTAAAAATGCTAAGCTACCGAAAGAGGTGGCGATTGCGGTTCCGGAGGATCGCTTATTAATTGAAACCGATTGTCCCTTTTTAGCACCACATCCAAATCGAGGGAAAAGAAATGAACCGGCATATGTCCGACTTGTTGCTGAGAAAATTGCCGAACTTCGCGGTGTTGATTATGACAGCATTTGTAAGATAACGACAGAAAATGCTAAACGCTTTTTTGGTATCCAATAGTATTACTGCCTGTTACGATAATGTAATGAATTTGAAATATTTAAATGAAAGAAACAGAAGAGTCCTTAGAAATCAAGGGTTTTTCTGTTTCTTTTTGTGTAAACGCCTGTTTGACAGCTTTTTTTTAACTATATATAATACAACGGCGAGCATAAGGAGGGTGAGAGAATGTTAAAACGTCTTTTCAGCTTGCGAAACCTATTGAACAACAAAGACTTTGTCTATGCTGTTACACTATTTGCTATTATAGGAACTATTAGTTTTTTATTTTATGAAATTTCTAAGGCAGAGGTCACCGTTGTTCAAGAAGGCGAAGCGACTACAGTTCGTACCCACGCGAATACTGTAGAAGAAGTGCTCAAACAATTAAACATACATGTAGCAGAACATGATAAATTATCACATAAGTTAAATGACATAGTTTCCTCAGAAATGAAAATCGAACACACGGTTGCAGATCAGGTAATCGTTCGACAAAATGGAGAAGAAAAAGTCTATTATACGACTGCAGACCGAGTAGAGGATTTTGTTGGAGAGGTGGACTTGAATCTCCGAGAGCATGATCAATTGTCTGTAGCCATGGATAACAAGATCAAAGATGGAATGATTGTCGATATCTTAAAAGCATTCCAGGTCACGATTAATGATGCAGGTCAAAAGGAAAAAGTCTGGACAATTGGGGCTACAGTTGAAGAGTTACTAGCCAAAACGGATACGACATTGTCTGAATTAGATCGAGTTGAACCTAAGCAAAGTGCAAAGATTAAGGATGCGTCTGTGATTAATATAACAAGAGTAGAAAAAGTAACAGACGTAGTTGAAGAACCGAAGGAATTCGCGACCGTAAAGCAAAGCGATGCCTCTTTGACGAAGGGAACAGAGGAAGTGGTTTCTGAAGGAGAAAATGGCGTCATTGCAAAACATTATGAAGTCGTTTTGGAAAATGGGGAAGAAGTTTCACGTGAACTAATCAAAGAAGAAGTAAAAAAAGAAAGCCAGGATAAGGTAGTTGCTGTTGGCACAAAAGAGGTACAAGAAACGCAACAACCAACGCCTAGCTCTACTGATACGAAAACAGTAGCAACAGCCGAAAAAAATACGGTTAGAACGACGGTATCTAGAGGAAGTGAAAGTAGTAGTAAAACCATTTATATGCATGCTACTGCTTACAATTGGGATTGTCCTTCCTGTGATGGTCGTGGTTTGACTTCGACAGGCTATGACTTGAAGGCGAACCCGAATGGCGTCGTGGCAGTCGATCCAAGTGTAATTCCTCTTGGCACAAAGGTTTGGGTAGAAGGCTATGGGTATGCTGTCGCAAGAGATACTGGTGGTTCTATTAAAGGGAACCGTATCGATGTTCATATGCCAACCCAAAAGCAGGCTATGAGCTTTGGGAGTAAACGAGTAAAGGTAAAAATATTAGAATAGCTATCAGTCAATAAATCCGAGTTCATTGATGAATGAGCTCGGATTTTTCTATGCTATTTGCTAGCGACATTGCTTCTTTTTCCGTGGTATAATAAGGGGAGATGATGAAATGGAGGATATTCCTTGAAGGTAAAAGAAATAATAGTAGTGGAAGGGAAAGACGACACAGCAAAGCTAAAACAAGCACTTGATGTAGATACCATTGAGACAAATGGTTCCGCAATAAATAAGCAAACATTAGATCAAATAGCCCATGCTAAGCAGAAACGAGGAGTGATCATATTCACTGATCCTGACTATCCTGGACAACGAATTCGTAAAATTATTGATGAGCACGTTCCTGGCTGTAAGCATGCTTTTTTGACAAAGGAAGAAGCGGTAGCTAAAAATGGCAAAGGGTTAGGAATTGAGCATGCATCCATCCCTGTTATTCGCCAAGCACTAAAAGCGGTCTATGAAGTCACAGAAGATGGTGTGAATACACTGACAAGAGCTGATTTATTAAAATATGGACTTATAGGTGGCCAAGGTGCAAAGGAAAGAAGAAAACAATTAGGTATCTCCTTAAGAATTGGCTATGTAAATGGCAAGCAATTATTAAAAAGACTTCAAATGTTTCATATAGATCAAAATGAATTGAAGCAGGCGATGGAGCAGATTTTGCAGGAGGAAGGCAAATGGCAAACATAAAAGCAATCGCAACACCAAACAGGACAAAAGAAATACTGAAAAAGTATGGATTTGCTTTCAAGAAAAGCTTAGGACAAAATTTTCTCATTGATGTTAATATTCTTAAAAATATTCTGAATGTTGCCGATATTACGAAGGAGACAAATGCGATTGAAGTTGGACCAGGAATAGGGGCATTGACAGAACAGCTTGCCATCTATGCGAACAAAGTGGTGGCATTTGAGATTGATCAGCGTTTAGTACCAATATTAGAGGATACGTTAAGTCCTTATGATAATGTGAATATTGTCAATCAAGATATTTTAAAGGCCGACATACAGAGCCTATTACAACAAAATTTTTATGATGAAAAAGAAATAAAAATAGTTGCCAATTTACCCTATTACATTACCACACCAATTTTAATGCACTTGCTAATGGCTAAACTACCTATATCCAGTATCACGGTAATGATCCAAAAAGAAGTAGCAGATAGAATGGCAGCTACCGAAAATACAAAAGAATATGGTTCATTGTCCATTGCTATTCAATATTATACAGAAGCAAGTGTCGAAATGATTGTCCCGAAAACTGTTTTTATGCCACAGCCTCGCGTAGATTCCGCCGTGTTGCACTTGCAAATGCGAAAAAAGCCACCTGTAGATGTGATGGATGAGGACTTTTTCTTTTTATTCGTACAAGCATGCTTCCAACAGAGAAGAAAAACATTGAGAAATAATTTATCAAGACATTTTGCGAATCTTGACAAACCAATGATTGAAAAAACTCTACAAGAGACGGGAATTGATGGCACGAGAAGGGCTGAATCACTAACAATGGAGGAATTTGCCCTATTAGCTAATACATTTTACAACCAACGCTAACCGTCCTTAAGCACCGAAGCATTTACCAATTTAGAAAGAATTCCTTATCGTATACATAATTTTCATAAAGTAAGACAAACTACTTGTAGCAGAAGTGTGAGCTACTAGGTGGCTAACTTATTTTTCGAATAATTGAGATTTTCTTATTGACAGCTTTCAATTAATATTGTTATAATAGAATATTTTTAATTGACTGTTGGACAAGAATGTAGTATACTATATGTAGTGAGGTGGAGTGCATTGGCAAAAACATTGGTTGAAATCAAACAAGGCCTAGATGGTAATGTTGGCAAACGACTTAAGATTAGAGCTAATGGTGGAAGGAAAAAGACCATTGAGCGCTATGGAACATTAGCTGAAACTTTTCCTTCTGTATTTATTGTAGAGTTAGACCAGGAGGAAAATGCGTTCGAGCGTGTTTCTTATAGTTATGCAGATGTTCTAACGGAAACAGTTGAATTAAATTTTATGGACGAATTAGAAAAAGCAGCGGTAGGAGAGCGGTAAACAATATGTTTGCTGCTTTTTTTCTTTGCTTAAAAAGTGATTCGATCATCTCCCCGAATTTCACTTACATACCATTATTATTAAAGGATAAACCATCGGATTAGGCATAAGCTATAACTGTCGTATGAAACGACAGAGGGGGAGTATCTTCTATGGGCAGAAGACGAGGAATCATGTCTGAACGTTTTAAGGAAGAGCTTGCTAAAGAATTAGGTTTTTACCACAAGGTGTCACAACACGGTTGGGGAGAAATAACAGCTCGAGAAGCTGGAAGCATGGTGAAAAGAGCTGTGCAAATAGCGGAAGAGAGTATGAAAAGGGACAAAGCCTAGATATGGCTTTGTCCCATTAATCTATTTATGGTATCTTTACATAAAGTGTATCTCCGTTAGTACACAGCTAAGTAAAGTAGGTGACAACAGAAATGTATACTTCTGAGAAGGCTCCAGCGAAAATAAACCTTACGTTGGATGTCCTATATAAAAGATCAGACGATTTTCATGAAGTGGAAATGGTGATGACCACAGTGGATTTAGCTGATCGTATTGAATTATATTTACTCGATCGTGATGAAATTATGATACAATCTGAAAATCGTTTTATTCCAAATGATGAGCGAAATTTAGCCTTTCGTGCAGCAAAACTGCTAAAGGAGCGCTTTAAAATATCAGCAGGTGTGAAAATCATTATCGAAAAACAAATTCCGGTTGCTGCAGGCCTTGCTGGAGGAAGTAGTGACGCTGCTGCTACGCTAAGAGGCCTAAATCGTTTATGGCAACTGGGTATTAGTACTGAGCAATTAGCTGCGTTAGGTGCAGAAATTGGATCAGATGTATCTTTTTGTGTATATAACTCGACAGCATTAGCAAAAGGAAGAGGAGAGATCATCACAGAATTACCAGCCCCACCATCATGCTGGGTCGTATTGGCAAAACCATCGCAAGGGGTATCTACCCAATCAGTTTATCAATCCTTACCATTAGATAAAGTCGAGCATCCGGATACGATAGGAATGGTCGAGGCACTAAAGAATTCCGATTATGATGGGATCTGTTCACGGTTAAAAAATGTACTAGAGCTTGTGACATTACCTAAGCATCCACAGGTACAACAAATAAAACAACAAATGCTACAATCAGGTGCAGATGCAGTATTAATGAGTGGAAGTGGTCCAACCGTATTTGGTTTAGTCAAACACGAAAGTAGGGCGGTTAGAATCTATAATAGCCTAAGAGGGTTTTGTGAAGAGGTCTACATTGTTAGGATGCTCGGATCTCATCAAACACTTGATTAAACACGTATAAAATGTTATATTTACGACAAAATATTCGGTTTTTGAGGTGTAGTAATGAAAAGAAGTGATCGCTTAGTAGCAATGACAAATTATTTAATAGAACATCCTATGGAATTAATTTCTCTTCCATTTTTTTCGGATACGTATGGTGCCGCTAAATCCTCGATTAGTGAGGATTTAACTATTATCAACCGTAGATTTCAAGAGGATGGCATTGGCTATCTAGCTTCCATATCTGGTGCTGCTGGAGGGGTGAAATATATCCCGAGGGTTGGGCCGGAACATAGTCAATCATTTATTGAGCGATTGTGTGAGGATTTAGAGGATCCAAGCCGAATCTTACCTGGTGGCTATTTATTTATGAGTGATGTATTAGGAAACCCTAGCATTGTACGTAATATTGGCCGACTGTTCGCTTCTAAGTTTGCTGATTTGGATATTGATTCGATTGTTACAGTGGCGACAAAAGGAATACCGATAGCATATGCTGTTGCTTCTTTTCTAAATGTACCGGTTATCATTGTTCGTAGAGATCCCAAAGTGACGGAAGGTTCCACAGTCAGTATTAATTACGTATCCGGTTCATCTAAGAAAATACAGACAATGGTTCTTTCAAAAAGAAGTCTAGATTTGGGAGAAAACGTTTGTATCATTGATGATTTTATGAAGGCTGGAGGAACGATTAATGGAATGAAAAGCTTACTCCAGGAATTCAATGCAAATGTATGCGCAATTGGAGTCCTAGCAGAAGCAGAGGATGAAGAAGAAGAGCGTGTAGTGGATGATTATATCTCATTATTACAGATTAAGAACGTAGATGCGAATAACAAAGAGATAGAAGTTGTAAAAGGAAACTACTTCCAAACTTCCAATCACTAATACTTTTTCCAAAAAAAGATAAAAATTTTTAAAAGATTAGCAGGAATTTAAGAACATTTGTTGAATTAAGATAATATGCTCTTAATTAGGGAAAAGGTGGTGATACATAATGGAAGTAACAGACGTGAGATTACGCCGCGTGAATACCGATGGAAGAATGCGAGCGATCGCATCCATTACGTTAGATCATGAATTTGTCGTACATGATATTCGTGTGATCGATGGGAATAACGGAATGTTTGTTGCAATGCCTTCTAAAAGAACTCCTGATGGAGAATTTAGAGATATTGCACATCCAATCAACTCAACCACTCGATCAAAAATTCAAGATGCGGTTTTAGAAGAATACCATCGTGCTGGTGAGGTGCAAGAATTTGAAGAAGCAGGGGCTTCATAATTAGCTCCTTTTTTAAATGTAATTGCTCTTAAATGTATTATCAACCAATTATTTAATCGTATAAAAAGGCCTAATCGTTTCCCGTGATTAGGCCTTTTCTCTGTATACAAAACAATTATTTCCTACCACCTGTTGGTTGTGCTCCGAGCTATTTTCACTTTTCTCCTCTGTTTTCTTTATTGTAAAGAAACTTTCATTGAAAAAACTCTGTATTTCATATATATTCATAAGGGGAAACTTGTACAACTTAATCAAGTAATGTAAATTTTTAAATCAAATCATTTTTTTAAAATAGGACGGAGGGAAAGTCTTGCCGAATCGTTATGCAGTCGTTTTAGCAGCTGGAAAAGGTACTAGAATGAAATCAAAGCTATATAAGGTTTTACACCCTGTACTAGGTAAACCAATGGTACAGCATGTAGTCGACCAATTAAAAACATTAAAATTAGCGAACATTACAACAGTTGTAGGTTTTGGAGCGGAAAAAGTTCAGGAACAACTGGGTGATGCTTCTGAATATGTCGTACAAGAGGAACAATTAGGGACTGGTCATGCGGTCATCCAAGCCGGAAAATACTTGGAAGGCAAAAAAGGTACAACACTTGTAGTATGTGGAGATACACCATTACTGAAAGCAGAGACATTACAAGCAGTATTAGAATTTCATGAGCAGGAAGAAGCAAAAGTAACGATTCTAACCGCACATGCCCAGGATCCGACTGGTTATGGAAGAATTGTTCGTAATGCGGACAATCAGGTGGAGAAAATTGTTGAACAAAAGGATGCGACAGAAACAGAAAAAGCCATTCAAGAAATCAATACAGGTACTTATTGCTTTGATAATGAGCTATTATTTGCTGCCTTAAAGCAAGTGTCTAATGATAATGCCCAAGGGGAATACTACTTACCAGATGTTATTCAAATAGCTCAAGAACAGCAACAAAAGGTGGCTGCTTACCAGACAGATGAGTTTAATGAAACAATTGGTGTAAACGATCGTGTTGCATTATCTCAGGCAGAAGCCTTCATGAAAAAAAGAATTAATGAAAATCACATGCGAGAAGGAGTTACCATTATCGATCCTGCCAATACGTACATCGGTGCAGATGTAAAAATTGGGGTGGATGTAGTCATTCATCCAGGCAGTGTGATTAAAGGGGAAACGATCATCGAGGATGAGGTAGAGATCGGCCCAAACTCAGAGATTGTGAACTGCCATATTGGGAAGGAATCCAAAGTGAAGCACAGTGTAGCCACCTCTAGCTATATCGGAGAGCGTGTTCAAATCGGACCATTTGCACATATTCGTCCTGATGCTACAATTGGCAATGATGTGAAGATTGGTAATTTTGTTGAAATTAAAAAAACAAAAATAGATAATAAAAGTAAAGTATCTCATTTAAGTTATATTGGGGATGCGGAAATAGGTAGTAACGTCAATGTTGGCTGTGGTACGATCACAGTAAACTATGACGGGAAAAACAAGTTTTTAACGAGAATAGAAGACGATGCTTTTATTGGATGTAATGCAAATCTAGTTGCGCCAGTAACCATTGGAAAAGGGGCCTTAATAGCAGCTGGTTCGACAATTACGAATGATGTACCAGGTGATGCCTTATCCATTGGAAGAGCACAACAAGTGAACAAAGAAGAATATGCCAAAAAATACAAATAAGCATGATTGGGAACAAATAAGCTGATGGAGGTATCAAACAAGATGTCCGAATACAAGGATTCATCTTTGAAGGTTTTTACATTAAATTCGAATCCAAAACTAGCAGAAGAGATTGCAGCAAATATTGGTGTCGAATTAGGAAAGAGTTCGGTAACAAAGTTTAGTGATGGCGAAATTCAAATCAATATTGAAGAAAGTATCCGTGGTTGTGACGTTTATGTTGTTCAATCAACCTGTGAACCAGGCAACCAACATATCATGGAGCTTTTAATTATGATTGATGCATTAAAACGAGCATCAGCGAAATCGATCAATATTGTTATGCCATATTATGGATATGCAAGACAGGATCGCAAGGCAAGAGCAAGAGAGCCGATTACTGCTAAACTTGTTGCAGATTTATTACAAACTGCAGGGGCTTCAAGGGTGATTACACTGGACCTCCATGCTCCACAAATTCAAGGATTTTTCGATATCCCAGTCGATCAATTAGTTGGTGTACCAATCTTATCTAGCTATTGGAGCAAAAAAGGTCTTGATGATATTGTCGTTGTTTCACCTGATCATGGTGGAGTAACACGTGCACGTAATCTAGCAGATCGACTAAAGGCACCAATTGCTATTATCGATAAGAGAAGACCACGTCCTAATGTGGCAGAGGTAATGAATATTGTCGGTAATATCGAAGGAAAAACAGCCATATTAATTGATGATATCATTGATACCGCTGGAACAATTACGATCGGCGCTAATGCGCTAATCGAAAGTGGCGCAACAGGTGTCTATGCTTGCTGTACACATCCTGTATTATCAGGACCAGCCATTGAGAGAATCGCAAATTCGCAAATCAAAGAATTAGTGGTGACAAATAGTATTCCTTTGAAAGAGGAAAAACTAATTGATAAGATTACACAGCTTTCTGTTGCACCATTGATCAGTGAGGCGATTATCCGTGTCCATGAAAGACAATCTGTAAGTATATTATTCGATTAAGATCAGTCCATTTTTGCTGAAAATTAAGTCATGATTGAGAAAGTTTGAGATTTTCATCTATGAACTTCATACCTGAATGCTGAATTTTTTATACGTTAGGAAAGTAGGGATTTTTTGTAGGAAGTAATGTAACGAAGCGAAAATTTTGAAGTCCTTAGTTTAAGAAAAGCTGACGTATTTGCTAAAGGACGAGCAAATACGAGATTTTCTAATAGTAATACATGTTTAACGTAGTCGAAAAGCGGGAAATATATAATTACTATTGTTAAAATAATTGGAGGGTGATGAAACCATGGCAGTAGTTTTACAAGCAAATAACCGAGAGGATCTAACGAAATCTAAGACAAAGGAAGTGCGATTAGCTGGTGGTGTACCGGCAGTTATATATGGCTATAATGTGCAACCTAAAACAGTTGCTGTTGATAGTATAGAACTATTAAAAACCGTTCGTGATGAGGGGAAAAATGCGATTATCTCCTTGAAGGTGGATGGGGAAACATTTCAAGTCATGCTCCATGAATATCAGATTGATCCATTAAAGGATGAGTTAGTTCATGCGGATTTTTATGTCGTCAATATGTCAGAGGAAATGGATGTCGAGGTTCCGCTTGTTCTAGAAGGAGAAGCGAAAGGTGTGAAAGAAGGTGGCGTCTTACAGCAGCCACTTTATGAGCTAGGAGTAAGAGCAAAGCCTAACGACATTCCAGAGCAAATCACTGTTGACATATCCGAATTAGAGGTAGGGGACAGCATATTGGTTTCTGACCTGAAGGATGGGAAAAACTATGAAATACTTGAAGACGAAGCAACGACGATTGTTACCATTCTTGTGCCAGACAAGGAACCAGTAGAAGAGACAGAGGAAGCGGAAGAACAGGCCGAACCAGAAGTGATGAATGAAAAAGAATCAGAAGAATAAAAACAGAGGCGCAACGAATGAAGTTGCGCCCTTTTCTACGTCAGGAATTTTTTAGCAGGCTTTCTAAAGGAAGAACGAAGGAAAGTGGAAATTATTTGATATATTAAACAGAAATAATATGTTAAGATGAATAATAGAATAATATTGATAAAGGAAGTTAAGACAAATGAAATGTATCGTAGGTTTGGGAAATCCAGGATTAAAATACCGTTCCACTCGTCATAATATTGGCTTTATTGTCGTAGATGAGCTTTTGAAGCGTAATAATTGGACTTTATCGAAGAATAAATTTAATGGTCATTATACGATGGAAACATTACATAATGAAAAGGTTTTGATCTTAGAGCCCCAAACATATATGAATTTATCAGGAGAATCCTTAAAGCCTTTGATGGATTTTTATGATTTGGCACCAGAGGATGTTGTGGTCATTTATGATGATTTAGATCTTCCGCTCGGCAAAATTCGTTTAAGACAAACAGGTGGACATGGTGGGCATAATGGTGTGCGGTCGATCATTGATCATTTAGGAACAAAGAAATTTAATCGTATCCGCTTTGGTATTGGCAGACCTGTTACACCGATTCCAGTAATTGATTACGTATTGGGGAATTTTCAAAAAGAGGAGCAGACCACTTTAGAACAGGCCGTAGACCATGCGGTGAATGCACTAGAAGCATGGATGACAGAGCCCTTTCCAAAAGTAATGAATGATTATAATCAATAAAAATGAAATGAACACCACCTGTTTAATAAACCCTTCGTATAAATATTTATTGCTCGGGAAATGATAAGAATAATACAAGAGTAATACGGAGGGTAAAAAATGACACTTGTCTATAAATGCAAGCATTGTGGTAATGAGGTAGGAAGACTACCATCAGAAATGGTGGACTTAAATAAGATCGGCTGGGAACACCTTTCACCTGAAGAAAAATCGCAATTGATGAAACTAAAGCCAGATCAGCAAGTGATGATTCAATCCATATGTGAAAATTGTCAACGTCTTTTAGAAGATAATCCGAATTATCATGAGTTAGACTATTTCATTCAATAATAGATTAATCGATATTAGTAAGACATCCGCTTTGGTTCTAACCAAAGCATTTTTGCAGTTATGAACGGGATACGTGTTTGGTTAAAGTAATGGTAGGGGGAGCACTATGCAGCAATTAAAACAGTATTTACAAAAAAAGGAAGATGTATACTCTGTTATTGAAGGTATACATTCAGGATTATCAGAACAACTAATCTCAGGTCTATCAGGCTCAAGCAGGAGCTTGTTCTCTGCACTTATTCATGAGGCTGTACAGAGAAAGGTACTTATTGTGACACATCAACTAAATCATGCACAGCAGCTGTATGAGGATCTTTTAGAATTTTCAGAGGCAAAGGATGTATTCCTTTATCCAGTCAATGAATTATTAGCATCTGAATTGGCGATAGCAAGCCCAGAACTATTAAGCCAACGAATAGATGCATTAAATGCCTGGATTCAAGCAGATAAAGGGATATTAATCGCACCAGTTGCTGGTTTGAAACGCATGTTACCTCCACCTGAGTATTGGAATAAGTATCAGATTAAGATAGAATTGACAAAAACATTAGATATAGCGGAAGTGCTACAAAAGCTAATAGAAATGGGTTATGTAAGGCAAGAAATGACGAGTAGTCCTGGCGAATTCAGTTTGCGCGGTGGGATACTAGATGTTTATCCAATCACAGACGAGGATCCTATCCGAATTGAATTATTTGATGATGAAGTTGACTCGATCCGTTTTTTCGATGCCGAAACTCAACGATCCTTGAAAAAGCTCGACCAAGTAACAATCGGTCCAGCAACAGAGCTTTTAGCTACTGATGAGGACTTAGTTACGGCAGCACAACGAATAGAGCACGCACTTCAGCAGACATTAAAGAAAACAAAAAATAAAGCCGATCAACAAGCTCTAGAAAAAGCAATTACAGCAGACATTGAACGTCTGAACCAATGCGAGCGCTTTCAAGAAATGAAAAGATATATTTCTTACTTTTATCCAGTGCAAACTAGTTTGTTAGATTATTTACCGAAGGATGGTCTGATCATTTTAGATGAGATGAGCAGAATTCAAGAAACGGCTCTCCACCTAGATGAGGAAGAAGGAGAATGGTTAAAGGATCATTTAAGCAGGAATCAGGCGGTAAGTGATATGCATTTATCCTTTGATTGGCCAGACACTTGGGCCAAAATGGATAGACAACGTCTGTACATGTCTGTCTTTTTGCGCCATATTCCGAATACGAATCCTGCTAATATTGTCAATTTATCTAGTAGAGGAATGCAGCAATTTCACGGTCAAATGAACTTGTTGCAAAATGAAATGGAAAGATGGCAAAAGGCCGGATACTCTGTCATTATTCTGGCGCCAAATAAAAAACGGGTCGAAAAGATTCATTCCGTCCTTGAAGATTATAAGATGACTGCGAGTGTTCTGGAAACCATTCCTTCCTTACCTGTACAGACACCATGTATAACGACAGGAAATATAAGCGGTGGCTTTGAAATTCCGCTGCATAAGCTAGCTGTTTTAACAGATAGTGAGCTATTTAAGCAACAGACAGTACGAACAAAAAGAAAGCAAAAAATCTCCAATGCGGAAAGAATTAAAAGCTACCAAGAGCTACAAATTGGGGATTACGTGGTTCATACGAATCACGGGATCGGTAGATATGTAGGAATAGAGACATTAGAAGTCAATGGACTACACAAGGATTTTATGCTGTTAAAGTATTCCGGTGATGATAAGCTTTTTGTTCCAATCGACCAAATTGATCTTGTCCAAAAATATGTGGGATCAGAAGGGAAAGAACCGAAGTTATACAAACTAGGTGGTAATGATTGGAAGAAAGTAAAAAGTAAGGTCCAGTCTAAGGTAGAAGATATTGCCGATGACTTAATCAAGCTGTATGCAGAGCGTGAAGCGGCAAAGGGTTATGCATTTTCGGAGGATACCGAGATGCAAAGAGAATTTGAGGCGGCCTTTCCTTATCAAGAAACGGACGATCAACTTCGCTGTATTGAAGAAATCAAACAGGATATGGAAAAGGAACGCCCAATGGATCGATTATTATGCGGGGATGTTGGCTATGGAAAGACAGAAGTAGCGATTCGCGCCGCCTTTAAGGCCATTGCAGATGGTAAACAAGTTGCGATACTAGTACCGACGACGATCCTTGCACAGCAACACTATGAAACCGTTATGGAGAGATTTCAAGATTATCCGGTCAATGTAAGCTTATTGAGTCGTTTTAGAACAAGGAAGCAACAAACAGAGACACTTAAAGGACTAAAAAATGGCATGGTTGATCTTGTGATAGGCACACACCGTTTACTATCCAAAGATGTTACCTATAAGGAGTTAGGGCTATTAATTGTCGATGAAGAACAACGGTTTGGTGTAAAGCACAAGGAAAAAATAAAACAATTAAAAACAAATGTAGATGTACTCACACTAACAGCAACACCAATTCCGAGAACCTTGCATATGTCTATGCTCGGCGTGAGAGACCTGTCTGTCATTGAAACACCTCCTGAAAATCGTTTTCCTATCCAGACATATGTAATGGAATATAATGGGCCGCTCGTCAGGGAAGCAATCGAAAGAGAATTAGCTCGTGGTGGGCAGGTGTTTTTCTTATACAATCGAGTAGAATCGATAGAGAAAGTAGCGCAGGATATCCAAGCATTAGTGGAAGATGCGCGTGTGGTCGTTGCACATGGGCAAATGAAAGAAACGGAGCTAGAGAATGTGATGTTCTCTTTCCTAGAAGGAGAAGCCGATGTCTTAGTTAGTACAACGATTATCGAAACAGGTGTCGACATACCAAATGTCAATACACTTATTGTATATAATGCTGATCATATGGGACTTAGCCAATTGTACCAATTAAGAGGTCGGGTTGGTCGCTCTAATCGTGTTGCTTATGCTTATTTCACCTATCAACAAGATAAGATTTTAACAGAAGTGTCTGAAAAAAGGTTGCAGGCAATCAAGGAATTTACGGAGCTTGGGTCAGGCTTTAAAATAGCTATGCGCGATTTATCGATTCGTGGTGCAGGGAATATTCTAGGAGCACAGCAGCATGGGTTTATTGATTCGGTTGGGTTTGATATGTATTCCCAAATGTTAAATGAAGCAGTACAGGCGAAGAAGCAGGGTAAATCCTTGGAAGAAGTGAAGCCATTTGAGGTCGAGCTTGATTTGAAGATAGATGCCTATATTCCTGATAATTACATTGAAGATGAAAAACAAAAAATTGACATGTATAAAAGATTCCAAGCTATCATGACACAAGAGGATATCCACGATTTAAGAGATGAATTGATCGATCGATTTGGCGACTATCCAGAAGAGGTAGAGAACCTATTCCTTGTCACGACTTTAAAGATGCAGGCAAAGAAAGAGAGAATTGAGTCCATTACCGAAAAAAATCACCAAATGGAGCTATTAGTAGAGGAAGATAGAAGTCAAGAAATAGATGGAGCAAAGCTGTTTGAATTTGCTAATCAATACGGGAGAATGATTCAGCTAGGAACCGAAAATCGCCAATTAAAGGTTAAATTCCGCTTTAGTAGAGAACCGAAGCTTAAACGCTATGAAGTGTTAGAGTCCTTCATTCAAGCATTAAAGGAGATGAAACAGACCCCTGTCGGGTAAGTAAGTTAGAAAATATATGGTAATTTTGTATAGTTTTCTAATAATTAAATCATACTAACCTTACAACATAATTATTTCATCAGTTGGAGAAATAATTGTTTATATGTTAAAAATGGAAAGAGAGGTCATGATTTAATTATGAAGGCTACAGGAATTGTACGACGCATTGATGATTTAGGAAGGGTTGTAATCCCTAAGGAAATTCGTAGAACATTGCGAATTCGTGAAGGAGATCCTTTGGAGATCTTTGTAGATCGAGATGGGGAAGTGATTCTAAAAAAATACTCACCAATCAGTGAATTAGGTGATTTTGCAACAGAATATGCGGAGGCATTATATGAATCCTTAGGTTTATCTGTATTAATTAGTGATCGTGACGATATTATTGCAGTTGCCGGAGAGTCTAAGAAGGAATATTTAGGTAAGCATATTTCCAAGAAAATAGATGAAGCAATGGAAGGTCGAAAGCTAGTGATGCAAAAAGAAGCAGCAAATGTAGAGCTAGTCGAGAATAAGGAAGAGGAATTGGAAGCACATCTTTTATATCCCATTGTAGCAAATGGTGATCCAATTGGCTGCTTGGTCATTTTTACAAGAGAAAAGAAAGAATTCGGCAAGGTAGAAGAAAAGGCCGCCCATACCGCTAGTCAATTTTTAGCTAAACAGATGGATTAAAAAGACCGATAGGAAAACTAGTGCCTGAGAAATCTCATGCACTAGTTTTTTATTGTACACTAGGAAGGCGAAGATGCGAAAATGTTGATGCCCAAAGTATAAGAAAAAGCTTTTCGGTTTGGCTATCTCTGTCGTTTTTAGTAAGATAGAAGATGGTAAGTGAGGTGAAACTGGTGGAGGAGAAAATAATCGTCAAAAAAGCACTAAACAATAATGTACTCATAGCTTCTCATCCTCTTTATAAAGAAGTTATCCTTATTGGTAAAGGGATCGGCTTCGGCAAGAAAAAGGGAGATGTTGTACCAGAGGATCAAGCAGAGAAAACGTTTTTATTAAAGGATGAGCAGGAACAGGAACAATACAGACAACTCATATCCTATGTAGATCAAGATTTGCTCGAGATATTAAATGATGTGATGGTATTAATTGAGAAGCGGATGGGTGAGACATTATATGAACACATTCATGTTGCTTTAACCGATCACTTATCATTTGCAATAAATCGTGCCAATCAAAATGTACAATTTTCCAATCCTTTTTTGTTTGAGATTGAATCCTTATACCCAAAGGAATTCCAAGTAGCACAAGAGGTTGTTCAAGTCTTGCAGGAGAAAATAGGTGTCGCATTTCCCCCAGGGGAAGTTGGATTTATAGCGCTGCATATTCACAGTGCAGTGACAGATAAATCATTACGAGATATGAATCGGCATCATCAATTGATTGCCAAGCTTGTAGAAATTATTGAAGAAAATCTAGGCATTCAACTCGATCGCCAAGGCATTAATTATAACCGCTTAATTCAGCATTTGCATCGTGCGATTGAAAGGGTATACGAAGGGGAAACATTAGGGCAAGAAACGAATTTAGCAAAAGTGTTGAAATCGACTTATCCCATATGCTATAATCTTGCTTGGAAATTAATTAAAGTAATGCAACAACAACTGCATACACGTGTAGATGAGTCAGAAGTACTTTATCTGACCATTCACCTACAACGATTAACGCAATCATCATAACGTGTTACTGATACGATCAGGCATGAGTAAAATGGATGTTTTAGGTTATTCTATGGGGAGAAGTATATACCATAGGATCTAAATGCATTTTACTCATGCCTTTTTTGTTGCAATACAAACAAGAAGGAGGAAAATTAACATGTCCAACATATTTGGTACATTGCAAAAAGTCGGTAAAGCTTTAATGCTACCGGTTGCTTTATTACCGGCTGCAGGTATACTGCTTGCATTTGGTACAAGCTTTGCACAGGATCAATGGGTCGAACAATTCCCGTGGTTCGGTAATGCAACCGTACAAAAAATATTAGAAGTAATGTCAGAAGCAGGTGGAATCGTATTTGATAACCTACCATTACTATTTGCTGTCGGTGTTGCAATCGGTTTAGCAAAAGGTGATGGGGTTGCTGGACTTGCGGCTATCATCGGTTACTTAATCATGAATGTCACGATGGGTGTATTTGGAGATATCACAGCAGAAATGACTTCAAATCCAGCCTACGCAAGTGTCCTAGGGATTCCGACATTGCAAACAGGAGTGTTTGGCGGGATCATTGTCGGTATATTAGCAGCCTTTATGTACAATCGGTATTTCAATATAGAGCTTCCACAATTTTTAGGATTCTTTGCAGGAAAGCGTTTTGTTCCTATTATTACAGCCTTTTCATCCTTAATATTAGGTATTATCATGTTTTTAGTATGGCCATTTGCACAAGAAGGGCTTAATGCGGTTTCTCATTTTATGCTAGAAACAAACCGCACGATATCAACATTTGTATTTGGTGTGATTGAAAGAGGGTTAATTCCATTTGGGTTACATCACATTTTCTATTCTCCATTCTGGTTCGAATTTGGACAATATACGAATGCTGCTGGAGAAATCATTCGTGGTGACCAAAGTATTTTCTTCGAGCAATTGAAGGATGGGGTAGACTTTACGGCAGGTAATTTCATGACAGGTAAATTCCCGTTCATGATGTTTGGACTTCCTGCTGCGGCATTAGCTATTTATCATACAGCAAAACCGGAAAGAAAAAAGGTAGTTGGAGGGATTATGTTCTCTGCTGCATTAACTTCTTTCTTAACAGGGATTACAGAACCACTTGAATTCTCATTCTTATTCGTTGCACCATTATTATTTGGAATTCATGCAATTTTTGCTGGTTTATCGTTTATGACGATGTATTTACTAGATGTTAAAATTGGTATGACATTCTCAGGTGGTCTGATTGACTTCCTTCTATTCGGTGTTATGCCTAACCGTACAGACTGGTGGTGGGTAATTATTGTTGGATTGGTCTTCTCGGTTATTTATTACTTTGGTTTCCGATTTGCCATTCAAAAATTCAACCTAGCGACACCGGGCCGTGAAGATGAGGCAGAAGATAGCGATGATGAAGGCGAAGTAGATGATCGTCCTTATGAGATCTTGGAAGCAATGGGTGGCAAGGGTAATATTACGAACTTGGATGCATGTATTACCCGTCTCCGTGTTAGTGTAGATGATAAAAACAAAGTGGATAAAGGACGTTTGAAAAAGCTTGGTGCTTCTGGAGTAATGGAAGTAGGAAATAATATTCAAGCAATTTATGGACCTGTTTCAGATACATTAAGAGGTCAAATGCAAGATATTATGGATGGTAAAACACCAACGAAAAAAGCTACTGATAATAAAGAAGAGACAGTAGCTGCGTCAGCTAATATAGAAGGCGATCTAGATTTCACTAGCCCGATGACAGGTGAAATCATGCCATTATCAGAGGTGCCAGATCAAGTCTTTTCACAAAAAATGATGGGGGATGGATTTGCGATTAAACCATCTCAAGGTGAAATAGTTTCACCAGTGAATGGTAAAATCATCAATATCTTCCCAACAAAGCACGCTATCGGTATTTTAGCGGACAATGGAACAGAGATTCTAATCCATATCGGTATCGATACGGTTAATTTAAAAGGAGAAGGTTTTACGGCCAAAATAGAAGAAGGCGATGAGGTAAAGCAAGGCCAAGTCCTAATGGAAGTGGATTTAGCCTTTGTCGAACAAAATGCCCCTTCTACAGTAACGCCAGTTATCTTCACTAATTTACAAGAAGACCAAGAAGTTAGTGTGAAAGTCTCTGGTAAAGTAAATAAAGAAGACCAAAATATTATACAAATACAATAAATGCTTGGAGCTCTCTTCCTGGTCAGTTGGCTAGGGAGAGAGCTTTTTAATGCCTCACTATGATCAAAATCTCACTATAGCCCCTATGGCACTCACTGGGTTATACATTCCTAAGCAGCCATTTGTACGATTCACATCTATGCTATAATAAAAAAAACATCATTGAAGGAAGAAATAGATGAATCATTCAACTAAAAATAAGCAAATATATAAAGGTGCCTTTGCACTAGTATTTGCTGGCATAATAGGTAAGGTTATTAGTGCCTTTTATCGCATACCATTACAGAACCTAACCGGTGATATCGGTTTTTATATTTATCAGCAAATCTATCCAATTATTGGGATTGCTATCACCATAGCCCTTTATGGATTTCCTTCCGCGATCGCTAAATTTTTAGCTGAAAATAAAGCAAAAGCATCAAAACCGCTATCGAAAAATATAATAGGGGTCCTGCTTCTTTTCCATGTGTTTCTCTTCTTGCTTATCTATTGTTTCCGTTCACAGATAGCTTTATGGATGGGGGATGAGGACCTAGTAGAGGCATTAAAACTAGTGGCGTGGATATTTCTTTTTGTTCCCATCTTGTCCTTACTCAGGGGAATACAACAATCAGAAAAAAGGATGTACCTTACAGCAAATTCTCAGTTAATCGAACAACTAATTCGTGCTTGTATCATTATTGGTACAGCTGCTTTCATCTCTTTAGGCTATCTTTCTGTTTATCGGATTGCAGATGGCGCAGTATTGGCTACAACTGTAGCATTCCTTGCCTCTACCTTATATTTACTTTTTCATCGAAAGAAAGGGCCTTTGTGTGATGGAATGGAAGAAAGGGTATTTGGATTCAGTAGTCTATGGAGTACGATCATCTTTGGTGGAATCGTGATTAGCTTAAACCATATGCTATTGTTATTAATGCAATTTGCAGATTCTGTTACGGTTGTGCCAGGGCTAGTGGAATATGGACTTTCTACAACAGAAGCGATGAAGGCGAAGGGAGTTATCGATCGCGGTCAGCCATTACTTCAGCTTGTGACGGTTGTTGGGTCTTCCTTTGCGATGGCGTTAATGCCAGAAATAACGAAGCAGAATTGGCATGCTAACAAAAAGCATGCATTCAACCAAATCCAGTCATCGTTAAAATTTTGTTTATTGTTGTCTGTTGGTGCAACAGCAGGTTTATGGATCCTAATGCCAGAGATTAACCAATTATTATTCACTGATAGGCTTGGTTCGAATAGTTTGCGTATTTTAGCACTTACTCTTTTAGTCAGTCCACTTACTTTAGTCGTTGCTTCTTTACTACAAGGTTTTGGCTATATGAAATGGACAGCCTTTCTTATCTTTTTTGGATTATGGGTAAAAATTTTATTAAATAAATGGTTTGTTCCTTCATTTGGAATTAGTGGTAATGCTCTTGCCACCGTGTGTACGATTGTGGTTATCTTTGTTATCAATTACTGGCTATTAAGAAAAAGGGTCATCAAACAAAGGCTACTTCACCTCCCGCTTTTACGTCTTATTCTAGCAACAGGACTTCTGATCGCGATAGAATGTCTTTTGAAATTTCTAAACAATAACCTTCTACATCTAGTAACTCGACTAGAATTAGTCATATTTGTCTTATTTAGTGTGGTTCTTGGTTTCTTAGTTTTTCTATTTAGTCTACGATGGTTAAATATATTAACAAAAGAAGAGTGGAACCAGCTTCCTATGCCGAAAAAATGGAACTATAAAGGAGTCAATAGAGATGAAACCAATCATTGAAGTAATAGGTCTTGGTGGTGGAGATATACATCAATTACCATTAGGCTTGTACCGAAAATTAATAGACACAAAGGATATTTGCTATGTGCGCACGATCGATCATCCAGTAATTTCATCATTAGAGGAAGAAGGGGTTGTATTCGAGAGCTTTGATACGGTTTATGAAAAGCACGATCAGTTTGAAGCCGTTTATCAGGAGATTGTCGATTGCTTAATCAACCAAGCATTAAAAAAGAACCGAATTCTCTATGCGGTACCGGGCCATCCCATGTTAGCAGAACGTACGGTACAGCTCTTACGGGAACATAATCAAATTGAATTGAAAATATCAGGTGGTCAGAGCTTTTTGGATGATCTGTTTCGGGCATTTGGCTTTGACCCAATTGAAGGCTTTCAAATGGTAGATGCGACAAGCTTTTTAAGACATCAGCTACAATATGAGCAACACCTTGTATTTTGTCAGGTTTATGATTCTTTTGTTGCCTCCGAGGTAAAATTAACCTTGTTGGAGGATCTTCCTGCAGATCATATGATTTTCATAGCGGAGGCAGTAGGCAGTGAGAATGAGGTAATCAAGCATATTCCACTACTGGCATTGGATCAACAAGTAGATTTAAGTAACTTAACAAGTGTCTACATACCACCGATTACTAAAGAAAAGCTCCATCACCAATTTTCCCAATTGAGAGAGGTTGTCCATATTTTGCGAGGGCCAGATGGATGCCCATGGGATAAAAAGCAAACCCACGAATCATTAAAAAAGTACTTGATTGAAGAGGTCTATGAGGTGTTAGAAGCGATAGATCGGGAAGATGATGAGGCAATTGCAGAGGAGCTAGGTGATGTTCTATTACAAGTAATGCTTCATAGTGAAATTGCGGAAGAAGCAGGATATTTTACCATCGATGACGTAATATATAGTATCACGGAAAAAATGATTCGAAGACATCCTCATGTTTTTGGCAATGTACATGTAGATGGGGAAGAGGATGTTATACGAAACTGGCAGGAAATAAAGAAAAGAGAGAAAAAAGACAAGCACTCCTCGGTATTGGACGGTATAACCAAAGGATTGCCAGCAACTCTATTAGCAGAAGATCTACAAAAAAAGGCGGCGAAGGTAGGCTTTGATTGGGATAATTCAGAAGACATCAGGAAGAAGGTGGAGGAGGAAATAGTAGAATGGAGGGAAGCGTTAGCGGAAGAAAACCAAATCGAGAAAGAAAAAGAATTTGGAGATATTCTATTTGCAATGATTAATCTTGCAAGATATTATAAAATTAATCCAGAAATAGCATTAATGCGAACAAATAACAAGTTTATGAATCGTTTTCAATTTGTCGAAAAAGAAGTAGCGAATAGTGGCAAGGATTGGACGGATTTTACTCTAGCTGAATTAGATATATTTTGGGAGAAGGCAAAACAAAAAGAGTAGACAAACCTCTATCAGGAAGGGAATAATTATGCGATTAGATAAATTTCTAAAGGTTTCACGATTGATTAAACGACGAACCTTGGCTAAAGAAATAGCCGATCAAGGCAGAATTATCGTAAACGATCAAACAGCGAAGGCTGCAACCACCATTGCCGTTGGTGATGAACTGAAGATTCAATTTGGCCAAAAGCTGTTAACGATTCAAGTAGACCAATTAAAAGAAACAGTAAGAAAAGAAGAAGCTAGTACACTATATACGATAAAGAGTGAAGAATATCGAGAGAACGAGTAAAGCGCCATTTCTATAAAAATAGTTCTAAACTTGTCCCTCTTTTCATAAAGTAGTTATGGATAAAAGGGAGGGATTTGCAATGAACTATTATGATAAAAAACCAATGACAACATCACAAATGGATCACCATGTGAAAATGACAAATAGACGTTTACTAGAAATAGACGGAGTGAAGGAAGTAGATAGCTTTGATAGTGAGGAATTTCTGCTACAGACCGTCATGGGCTATCTTGTCATTCGTGGGGACAATCTCCAAATGAAAAATTTAGATGTAGAGTCCGGTCATGTATCGATAAAGGGTAAGGTTTATGAGCTCTCTTATCTAGACGAGCAGCATGGAGATAAAGCTAAAGGTCTTTTTAGCAAGCTCTTCAAATGACGTTAAACACGCAGTTCCTCACAATGTTTACAATGGTGGCAATGGGGGTATATATTGGGGCAGCATACTATACGTTTAAGCGAATCGAAAAGTGGTGGGCAGATGGTATTATACGAAGATACCTTCTAGAATTCCTTTTTTGGATCGTACAAGCCTTCGTCTTTTTCTATGTATTGTATCAGGTAAATGAAGGAATACTGCGCTTCTATATATTTTTAGCTGTGTTTTGTGGCTATGCAATGTTCAAGGCTCTGTTGGAGCAAGCCTACAGTAAAGGGTTAGAACTTGCCATCCGGATTATTTCACATATTCTCCGGATGGTTTATGCCATCATTCATTGGGTACTAATAAAGCCTATCACTTTACTTTTCACGTTTATCGTTGTTTGCCTTTCATGGCTTTACCAGCTATTCTTTCGTTTATTTTCTTTCATTTTCCGTATACTTTTCTATCCATTTATCTTATTATGGAATTACGTGAAACGTTTTATGCCGAAAATGGAGAAAAATTATCTCTACCAATTTTTTCGTTTATTTAGTAAAATAAAAAAGAAAAAGTAATAGAACCCTTTAAGGAGGTAGAATTAATCATGGCAAAATCTAGTAATGTATCTAGAATAAACGAAGCTTATATTGAACAACATGATGCTTACATAAGAAGACAAAAGCAAAGAAAAAAGCGATTATTTCGACGACTTGCTTTGTTCGGCCTAGTTGTCATGATTACAATAGTTTGTGTTACTACCTATCACATTAAGCAACGGGTAAAATATAATGAATTGCAAGCAGAATATACAGAGAAATCTGATCAATTAGCATCACTGGAAAAAGAAGAAAAGAAGCTGACACAAGAAATCAAGCTATTGAATGATGAAGAATACTTACTACAAATTGCGAAAACCAACTATTTCTTCACAGAAGAAGGCGAAATTGTGTTTAAATTACCAGAAGAGGAGTCATCTTATTGACACCGTTTTTATTGCTTCGCTATAATATAGTATGAGTACGATTCTTTAAAAATTTTAAGGAGGAGCAATTTCTTTATGTCAATCGAAGTAGGCAGCAAGTTGCAGGGAAAGGTAACAGGTATCACTAATTTTGGAGCTTTTATTGAGTTACCTGATGGAAAAACAGGTCTCGTCCACATTAGTGAGGTTGCCGATAATTATGTAAAGGACATTAACGAGCATTTAACAGTCGGTGATGAGGTCACTGTTAAAGTTCTTAATGTAGAGGACGATGGTAAAATTGGTTTATCCATCAAAAAAGCAAAGGATAACCCACCTAACCGTCGAAGAAATCAAGGCAATCAAAAAAATAACCGCGAGAGAGGCGAATCATTTGAACAAAAAATGAATCGTTTCTTAAAAGATTCTGAGGATCGTTTAGCAACATTAAAGAAACATACAGAATCAAAACGCGGAGGACGAGGAGCGAGAAAAGGCTAAACACTTGCTGTCTATGTAGGATATAGAAGACAAAGACGGATGTGACTCGTGAACAATAGATCAAAAAGCTACCTATCTAGATTGGTAGCTTTTTTACATGTGTAGAAACGAAATAAAAAAGAGCTGTGAATTTTTTTCACAACTCTTTTTCCATATATAGCGGCGGAGGGGATCGAACCCCCGACCTCACGGGTATGAACCGTACGCTCTAGCCAGCTGAGCTACACCGCCTTAATGTAAAGACACAAAGAATATAATACAACAGCTTTATTTTTCTGTCAACTCAAAAAAGAGAGAAGATAAAAAAACGCTATCAGACATCATCGACATAAAAAAGATGAAAACTGACATGTTTTCATCCAGATTGTGTCGCTTAACGATTGAATTAGCTTTTTAGTTAGAAAAAGAGTCGAACATTTCTCCAATTCTACTTCCTTGTTTTGACAAAAAAGAAAAAAAGAATGTGTTTTAATAGAGGACAAGGAGTGATGTAGATGAATACTATTACGGAGAATAAACCAAAATCTATCGAATTAAAGGCTCGTTTTTCCATGTTCTTTTCACAAAAGAACCTCATGAGATGGTGGCATCATTTCATGATTGAGAAAGGTTTTCTACTTTGTCTATTAGGTTTACTGTTAGGACGTGCAGTTATTTTGTCTACTTTATCCCCATTTGCCTTGGCGTTTATCGTTTCAGTATGGTATTTGCGGAGAGACAAAGTTGTCGCTTTGATTTGTTTTTCGCTAATAGGGGCATGTACATATTCAATAATGCACGGTGTCTATCTCGTATTAGCCATTGCGACGATGCTCTTACTCAATATCATTTTTTTTCATGTCAAACACATCGAGAAATTACTTCCGCTTATTGCTTTAATATCCACATTCTTACCCCGCTTATGCTTGTATGCATGGGAAGGCCCACTAACCTATGTTCAGTGGATGCTTGCCTTAGTCGAGGGAGTGCTTGCTGCCGTCTTACTTCTAATATTTATGCAAAGCCTCCCTTTATTATCACCAAAAAGATATAAACCTACATTAAAAAATGAAGAAATTGTTTGTTTGATCATTTTACTTGCCTCAGTACTAACAGGCTTAACGGGAATCGAGTGGTACGGTGCCCAATTTGAACAAATATTAGCAAGATATCTCGTGCTATTACTTGCTCTCATCGGCGGAGCTTCTATCGGTTCGACGGTAGGTGTGGTAGCTGGTCTCATTCTTAGTCTAGCTAATGTTGGGAATCTCTATCAGATGAGTCTACTAGCCTTCGCTGGACTACTGGGCGGTCTATTAAAAGAAGGGAAAAAACTCGCTGTAAGTGTAGGTTTGTTTGTCAGTACGGTATTGTTAAGCTTATATGGAGATTCCTTTGATTATATTAGTGCGGCATTAATTGAATCAAGCTTTGCTGTATTTTTATTTGTGCTTACACCAAATGCGCTCATTTCCAAAATAGCTAGATATATCCCAGGGACGGTAGAGCATACAAAAGAACAAGAGCAGTATTTACAAAAAGTTCGTGATGTAACAGCACATCGAGTCGAGCGTTTTTCCAGTGTGTTTAAGGCATTATCACGAAGTTTTCAAATAGATTCCAATCAATTAAAAGACGAAGATATTGAGGTGGATTATTATCTGAGCAATGTAGCAGAGAAAACATGCCAAACATGCTTTAAGAAAGAAACATGCTGGGTTAAGCAGTTTGATCAAACCTATGATCTAATGAAAGGGGTTAAATCAGAATTAGAAACACCTTCTGGCTTAAGCAAGGTAACGAAGCATCAATTTGAGAATCATTGTATCAAGTCAAGAAGAGTGATAGATGCAATGCAACAGGAGCTTTCTTTTTTTCAGGCGAATCAACAATTAAAGAAGCAAGTACTAGAAAGCAGAAGGTTTGTAGCAGATCAGCTTAGCGGTGTTTCCGATGTAATGGAAAACTTTGCGAAAGAGATTTTAAAGGAAAAGGAAAATCATGAGCAACAAGAATTAGAGATAGTAGCCGCATTAAAGCATGTAGGAATTGAATTAGAAAAATTAGATGTATACAGTCTAGAAAAAGGAAATATTGATATCGAAATGGTGATTCTCTTCCAGCAGTATCATGGAGAAGCTGCTAAGCTCATCGCACCAATTCTATCTGATATATTAGATGAAACGATTATTGTGGTAACAGAGGATGTTTCTCCGATGGCGAAAGGTCATAGCTTCTTTACCTTTGGATCTGCTCGGCGTTATGTCGTATCTACTGGAATGGCTCATGCAGCAAAAGGTGGTGGCTTAGTATCAGGTGACTCCTATAAAGCAATGGAACTTGGTGCAGGTCATTATGCCTTAGCTATAAGTGATGGCATGGGGAACGGAGACAGGGCACATGAAGAAAGTATGGAAACATTGCGATTATTACAGCAAATCCTAGAATCAGGGCTTCATGAACAAGTTGCGATAAAATCGATTAATTCCATCCTCTCTTTAAGGACAAACGAAGAAATATATGCCACTTTAGATTTGGCGATGATTGATCTCCACCACGCATCGGTAAGATTTTTGAAGATAGGCTCGTCCCCTAGCTATGTGATGCGAAGTGATGCCATTGAACGAATTGAAGCGAGTAATCTACCCATTGGCATTATACAAGAATTCGATGTCGAGGTCGTAACAGCTGAGCTTAAACCAGGCGACTACCTTATTATGATGAGTGACGGGATTTTTGAAGGGCCAAAGGAAATCGAGAATGTAGATATGTGGCTAAAGCGAAAGCTAAGAGAAATGGAGACGAAGGAACCTCAAGAAATAGCCGATTTGTTACTAGAGGAAGTGATTCGTTCACAAGGTGGAATGATTGAAGATGATATGACTGTATTAGTAGCTCAAATTGATAAAAATCACCCTAAATGGGCACCGATTCGCACAGATGCTTCTTTTTACCCTGCTTATAGCTGGCAATAGTTTTTTTACTGAAAAACCGGTAAGCATGGAAGTATATTTCTAGCTTTTTTTGGTGAAGATGTAGAAAAAGGCTAGAAATAGGAGGAGTATTAGATGAAGACAGGAACGTTAAAGCAGATTCTATTAATAACAGATGGTTGCTCGAACCAAGGGGAGGACCCGGCACAAGTAGCAACCATCATCGCAGAGCAGGGTATTACAGTCAACGTAATTGGTATTTTAGAAGATGATGATACAGAGGAACCTACAGGTCTATTAGAAGTAGAAGAGATTGCCAGTTGTGGTCAAGGGGTCAGTCAAATTGTCTATAAGCAAATCTTATCTCAGACGGTCCAGGCTGTCACTAAGCAAGCGATGACGGAGACATTACAAGGTGTGGTCAATCAAGAACTCAAACAAATATTAGGCAATCAGCAGACAATGGAAGAGCTACCGCCTGAACAAAGAGGCGAAGTAATGGAGGTAGTGGATGAATTAGGAGAAACTTGTGATCTGGAGGTTTTGGTATTAGTAGATACGAGTGCTAGTATGGCGAATAAGCTTCCAACTGTACAAGAAGCATTAATCGATTTGTCGATCAGTATGAATGCACGAATTGGACGAAGTAGATTCAGTGTCTATCAATTTCCGGGAAGAAAGAAGGCCATTCATCAATTAGTAGATTGGACAGGGAAATTAGACTCGATTACTGCTATTTTTTCCAAATTAGCAAGTGGTGGTGTTACACCCACAGGACCAGCTCTGAAAGAAGCGATGCACCAATTTGGAAAGAAGAGCTTAAGAAGGAGATTCTTGCCTAATGAATACGGAAACATCGAAGAAGCCTAATGTCAATTTAATAAAAGGACAGACGATTAAAGGAAAATGGCACCATCATAGCTATTATGTGATTCGCAAGCTTGGGAGCGGGGCGATTGGTACGGTATACTTATGTGTACACCACAACCAACAAGTTGCGCTAAAGGTGAGTAAACAAAGTACCTCGATCAGCTCAGAAGTAAATGTATTGAAAGGATTAAAGAAGGTTCAAGGCCATCACCTTGGGCCTTCTTTAATCGATGTAGATGATTTTATTGCGCCAAATGGTCATGTTTATGCCTTTTATGTTATGGAATATATTTCGGGTGACTCCTTACCAGATTTCATACGGAGAAATGGTCAGGATCGTTTGTTTACCTTGTTGATGGGATTTGTGAAGGATTTAGACATGCTGCACCGACAAGGCTATGTGTTTGGGGATCTGAAATTGGATAATTTGATTGTTTCCAGGAATCCAGTTCGTCTTCGTTGGGTGGATGTAGGAGGGACGACGTTAATTGGAAGATCGATCAAGGAATATACCGAATTCTATGATAGAGCCTATTGGCAAATGGGGACGAGAAGAGCGGAGCCAAGCTATGACCTATTCGCTTTAGCGATGGTAGTGTTAAGAATCTATTACCCAAATGGTTTTACGAAGGGGTCTAATCCTAAAAAAATCCTCCAACAAAAAATAAATTTGGCGATATCCTCTCCTTCTATTAAACAATTGCTGTTAAAGATGATTAGTGGAGAAATTACTGAGGCGAATCAAGTAAAGGATTTTCTAGTCCATTATTTCACAAGGGAAAAGAGGAAGCGTCGGGGGGCCACCAAGAGGAATGACGAGCATTACTACCCTTTATTAGAGATCTTAAGTATATTAACAATAAGTGGTGGATGTTATTTATATATGACATTATTTATGTGATAAATCGAAATGCTATTTCATAATATGTTAAAATAGTCTAAAAGAGTTTTTGTGGGGTGGTGGTGGATGTCAAATCAATCATTTGAGCAAACCGTTATGGTGTTTATTAAAAAGCATCAGCTATTGAAAGAAGAGGCTACCATTGTTGTTGGCGTTTCGGGTGGAGCCGATTCGATAGCATTACTACACTATCTTTGTACATTAAGAGATAAGTGGAAACTACATATTGCTGCCGTTTCAGTGGATCATGGATTAAGAGGAAGGCAATCAGCAGAAGATGTGAAGTTCGTAGAGCAATTGTGTGCTTTATGGCAAGTGACCTTTGTTAAGGAAAAAGTAGATGTAAAGAAGGAAAAAAATAAGCTACAGGAAGGAACACAATTGGTAGCTAGAAAGCTCAGATACAGGGTGTTTGAGAAGGTGATGGAACAATTTGACGCAGATTATCTAGCATTGGCCCACCATGGGGATGACCAATTAGAAACTGTCCTGATGCGTCTCACACAACATAGTAATCCGTCCTTATTAGCAGGTATACCAGTTAAACGTAAATTTAGTACAGGAGAGATTATTCGCCCTTTTTTATGTACAACGAAGGAAGCGATCTATCATTATTGTGATCAGCATCAGCTGATGCCAAGAGAGGATCCGTCAAACCAATCTGTTGATTACACTAGAAATTTTTATCGATTAAATGTTCTGCCATTTCTCAAGGAGAAAAATCAAAACATTCATAGGCAAGTTCAGCAATTAACTGAAAGAATTAGAGAAGACGATAAGTATCTAACCCAGAAAGCAGAGGAGATGGTATCCGAAATAGTACAATTTCCATCTGCAGGGAAGACGGCTTCTTTTTCCATTCCTTCCTTTTTACAATACCCGATTGCTTTACAAAGACGAGCCTTTCATCTAATATTAAATTATCTATACAATCATCAAATCCCTGATAAGATTTCGATGAAGCATGAAGAAGATTTCCTCACATTGCTACAACAATCTAGAGCTAATGTAACGATCGATTTACCTAAATCGCTACATATAACGAAAAGCTATCAGGAAATTTCCTTTCATTTTCAAATAAAGCAGCCCAAGAAATCCGTGGCGCAAAAATTACATATCCCAGGTGTGCAAGCATTATGGAATGGTTTTGTCATAGAGTCCAGCATTAGTACCTTCACTAAGCAGGAAAGTCATCATTCGATGTACCTTCCAAATGACGAATCGTTATTTCCCCTAATAGTAAGAACAAGGCAAGCAGGAGATCGAATGAAAATAAGAGGGTTAAATGGCAGTAAAAAAGTCAAAGATATTTTTATCGATAAAAAAATTCCTATCGAAAAAAGGGATAGCTGGCCATTGCTAGTAGGAAATAATGGTACGATTTTATGGATTATAGGCTTAACGAAGGCAGAGATTCTTTTAGAAAAAATGGATACCTTTATATCGTTACACTATAAAAGTGCTGCGAAGAAAGCGGAAAGTACTGAGCAAAATATAAGTAGGAGGCACCATGATGCACGATGAAATAAAAGAAGTGTTGATTTCAGCAGAATCCATACAACAAAAATGTAAGGAGTTAGGTGAGCAATTAACCGAAGAATATGACGGAAAATTCCCTCTAGCAGTTGGAATTTTGAAAGGTGCTCTACCATTTATGTCTGATATATTACGTAATATCCATACACATATTGAAATGGATTTTATGGATGTGTCAAGTTACGGTAATGAAATGCGCTCCTCCGGTGAAGTGAAAATTGTCAAAGATTTGGATACAAAAGTAGAAGGAAGAGACATACTTATCATAGAGGATATTATAGACAGTGGTTTAACCTTAAGTTATTTAGTGGATTTATTTAAATATCGAAAAGCGAAATCGATTAAAATTGTAACCCTTCTAGATAAACCAGAAGGTCGTACAGCTAATATTAAAGCAGACCTGGTAGGATTTGAAGTCCCAAATGAGTTTGTCGTAGGTTATGGACTGGATTATCAAGAAAAATTTAGAAATTTACCGTATATCGGTGTATTAAAGCCAGAGGTTTACGGTGGAGAAGAATAAGTTTAAATTAAAGTCTTAGTGCAATGTATATGGAAACATACATATGCAAATTTTATAGTGGTAATTAGTTGTAATAAACTATTTTAATATGGTACTATTTACTATAGTTTTCTCGTTACGGGAGGAGGTAGGCAATGAATCGGATAATACGTAATGTGATCCTATATCTATTTATATTTCTTGTAGTGATAGGGATCATCAATGTTTTTATTAATCAAAACAACCAAGCACAAGAATTTAAAGTAAATGAATTCATGGAAGCATTGGAAAATAATGAAATAAAAGAAATGGAAATGCGCCCATCAAATGGTGTCATGAGAATTGTTGGTGAATTAGAGTCAGGTGAGGATAAGAACTTTGTAACGAATATTCCTGACAATACAACGATTGTAAGCCAAGTTACCGAAACGGCTGAGGAACAACAAATCCTAACGGTCAAAGAGGAAGAACAACCAAGTGGATGGGTAACCTTTTTAACAACCATGATTCCATTTGTTATCATATTTATTCTGTTTTTCTTCTTGCTCAATCAAGCACAGGGTGGCGGAAGTCGTGTGATGAACTTCGGTAAGAGCAAGGCGAAGATGTACAATGAAGAAAAGAAAAAAGTTCGTTTCCGAGATGTTGCTGGTGCAGATGAGGAGAAGCAGGAATTAGTTGAGGTGGTGGATTTCTTAAAGGATCCACGTAAATTCTCCGCTATTGGAGCTAAGATTCCAAAAGGGGTACTTCTTGTAGGACCTCCAGGTACTGGTAAGACGTTATTAGCTCGTGCTGTTGCAGGGGAAGCGGGTGTTCCTTTCTTCTCTATCAGTGGTTCTGATTTCGTTGAGATGTTCGTCGGTGTCGGTGCGTCTCGTGTCCGAGATTTATTTGAAAATGCGAAGAAAAATGCACCATGTATTATCTTTATTGATGAGATTGATGCAGTCGGTCGCCAACGTGGAGCTGGTGTTGGTGGTGGACATGATGAACGGGAGCAAACCTTAAACCAATTACTCGTTGAAATGGATGGGTTTGGTGAAAACGAAGGAATTATAATTATCGCTGCAACAAACCGTCCAGATATTTTAGACCCTGCCTTATTACGACCTGGTCGATTTGATCGTCAAATTACAGTAGACCGACCAGATCTAAGAGGACGTGAGGATGTATTAAAAGTACATGCTCGTAATAAACCATTATCGGACGATGTCTCGCTTAAGACTATTGCGATGCGTACACCAGGTTTTTCTGGGGCTGACTTAGAGAACTTGTTAAATGAAGCGGCATTAGTTGCAGCAAGATCCGATAAGCAAAAGATCGAAATGGACGATGTAGATGAGGCGATTGATCGTGTCATTGCAGGTCCAGCGAAGAAAAGCCGTGTAATTTCTGATAAGGAAAGAAATATTGTAGCCTATCATGAAAGTGGACATACCATTATAGGTATGGTTTTAGATGATGCTGACATGGTACATAAAGTTACTATTGTTCCTCGAGGTCAAGCTGGTGGATATGCAGTTATGCTTCCTCGTGAAGATCGTTACTTTATGACTAAGCCAGAATTATTGGATAAGATTACGGGTCTATTAGGTGGACGTGTAGCAGAAGAGATTATTTTTGGCGAAGTAAGTACAGGTGCACACAATGATTTCCAACGTGCTACAGGAATTGCGCGTAAGATGGTAATGGAATATGGTATGAGTGAAAAAATTGGCCCACTTCAATTTGGCAATAGTAATGGTCAAGTTTTCTTAGGTCGTGATATGCAATCTGACCAGAACTATAGTGATGCGATTGCTTATGAAATTGACCAAGAAATCCAGCACTTCATTCAAACTTGTTATAATCGTGCGAAACAGATTCTTACAGAAAACCGTAGTAAGCTAGAATTAGTTGCTAAAACCTTACTTGAGGTAGAAACGTTAGATGCAAGTCAAATTAAATCATTGTTTGAGGATGGTGTTTTACCAGACCCAGTAGTGTCAGAACAAGATGGAGAGAAGCATTCAGAGGAAAAGGCTGATGATCAATCTCAGGATGTTCGAGTAAACATCCAATCCAAAGAAAACAATGAGGAAGTTTCTGAAGACAATCAAGATAAAGAATAACATTAGAAATGCAGCCTCTCTAAATTAGGGAGGCTGCTTTTTGTTTTACGTTAGGAAAGCATAAAATTTTTGCAGGAAGTAGCGAAAATTTTGAAGTCCAAAGTATAAGTAAAGCTAATACTTCCACTAAAGGACGAGCGAATGTGAGTTTCTCAAAAGGGCTTTGAATCGATCATGCTTTCAGGTCAAATCTAATTCAATTCACTTGCTAATTATTAATTATTACCTATACAATATGAAAATGATCTATAAAAAAGAAAAGCGGTGTGGGAAATGATATTTGTATTAGATGTTGGTAACACAAATACTGTATTAGGGGTCTTCGATCAGGGCAAACTAAAGTATCAGTGGCGTATGCAAACAGATAAGAACAAAACAGAAGATGAATTCGGAATGTTCTTTAAATCATTGTTCGCTCACGAGGACATAAGCTTTTCAGATATTGACGGGATTATTATCTCTTCTGTTGTGCCCCCTATTTTGTTCGCATTACAGAGGATGGCAGATAAATACTTTCACTGTAGACCAATGGTGATTGGCGAAGAAATGGTTAATCCTCATTTAAAAATGGCCTACCCTAACCCGAAGGAGATAGGCGCAGATCGAATTGTGAATGCAGTTGGAACAATCAAAGAATATGGTGCTCCTAGTATTATCATTGATTTTGGGACGGCAACGACTTATTGTTATATTAATGAAAAGGAGGAATATGTTGGTGGTGCGATTACACCAGGTATTAATATTTCATTGGATGCACTGTATACCAATGCTGCAAAGCTTCCGAAAATTGAACTGAAAAGAACCGATAAGGTCATAGGTTCTTCTACGGTGGAGGCGATGCAATCAGGTGTTTACTACGGCTACGTAGGACAAGTAGATGAAGTAGTTAGCCGAATTAAAGGGGAAACAGGCACCTCTGCTCAAGTTATTGCAACTGGAGGATTCGCAACACTCCTAGTAGAGGATTCTGCGACAATCGATATTGTCGATCCATTTTTAACCTTAAAAGGGTTGTATGAAATTTATCAAAAAAACGAAAAAACCTTTGAGTGAAAGGGTGTTATAGATGAAGGATTATGTTTTAAAGGCAACAGCCTTTGATGGTGAAGTGAGGGCATATGCGATCAAATCTACCAATACAGTGGAGGAAGCAAGAGAAAGACAGGATACTTGGGCGACTGCTTCTGCTGCTTTAGGAAGAACGATTACGATCACGGCAATGCTTGGTGTGATGTTAAAGGATAATGCAAAATTGACCGTGAAACTTGAAGGGAATGGCCCGATTGGTGCTGTGATTGCAGATGCCAATGATAAAGGAGAGGTACGAGGCTATGTTATCAATCCTCATGTAGATTTTGAGTCCAATGCTCAAGGCAAATTGGATGTCCGTCGAGCAGTGGGGACAGAAGGAACCTTAAGTGTGGTCAAGGATCTTGGACTGCGAAATCATTTTACAGGACAAGTCCCGATCGTATCAGGAGAAGTAAGTGAGGACTTCACCTATTATTTGGCAAATTCAGAGCAAATTCCATCTGCTGTAGGAGCTGGTGTCCTTGTGAATCCCGACCATTCTATCTTGGCAGCAGGTGGTTTTATTATTCAAATGCTACCAGGAGCTTCTGATGAGACAATTGCAAAGGTAGAAAAACAAATTGAAGAGATTGCTCCTATCTCCCAGCTTATACAGGAAGGAAAAACACCAGAAGAAGTCCTTACCCTTTTAGTAGGAGAGGAAGGCAAGCTTAATATACTAGAAAACATGCCAGTTCAATTCTCTTGTCCTTGTTCGAAGGAGAGGTTGTCGACTGCGATTAGTGGACTTGGGAATGAGGAAATCGATGCAATGATTAAAGAGGATCACGGGGCGACAGCTACCTGTCATTTTTGTAATGAGGTTTATACCTTCTCCATTGATGAATTACGTGCATTAAAATCTTCTTAAGGAGGAAAAGTGTTGTGAGATTGTCGAAGCTGTCTTTGTGGGTCATTATTTTTATTTTGCTCATCACGAATATAACAACACTGCTTTTCTCCAAAGGAAATACGGAAATTGCATTAGATGATGAATCTGTTATCAATCAAAAAAAACCATTAGCCACTATCGAAAATGAAAAGATAAAGTATGAGGAATGGCTGGATTTATTAACTAGAGGCTATGGTGAAAAGGTGTTAACCGAAATGGTTAATCAAGAGGTGGTTTTTCAACTCGCGGAGCAAGAGAAGTTAGAAATCGATTCAAAGATTGTAGAGCGTGAAATAGCAAGGCTATTAATCATGCAAGGTGTCCTAACGGAAGAGGAAAGGAAATCCCTTCAAGAGAAATGGACAGAACAAATTAAATATCGTTATTACATGAAGGCTTTATTAACGCGTGATGTCGAAGTGTCAGACTCTGAAGTGAAGCAGTATTTTCAAACCTACGAGAACCAGTATCAATTTGAAGAGGTTGTTCAACTATCTCATATTGTTGTATCCAGCGAAGCGGAAGCGGATGAGGCTTACCAAAAGTTAGAGTCAGGAGCTTCTTTTACGGATGTAGCGCAAGAATATTCTATGGATGAGGAGACAGCTTCTGAAGGCGGATATCTCGGTTATTATACAGAGACTAATAGCTTTATTCCTCCTGAATATTTTCATGAAACGTTAGCGATGGACGAGGGGACATTTAGTCAGCCTATCCGAACAGATCAAGGCTTTAGTATTGTGTTTCTACATCATCATATTCCTGCAGTTAATGTAAGCTATGAAGAAGCCTATCAAGAAGTGAAGCAGGATTTAGCACTAGATCAAATGGACCAGAATTTAGATCCTAAATTGTTGTGGGAAGAACTAGAAGTCACAACAGTGCTAGATAAAAATGACTAAGGAGCAAGGTCAAAAGGATATAGGACTTTTCCAAGTTATGGGTTGACAAATGATACCTTTTTCATGTACATTGTATATAAAACCAATTATATTACTTGGGATTGAGGAGGAAGTTAAATGAAAGTTGCTCAAAATATCGCAGAATTGATTGGCAATACTCCTATTGTTAAGTTAAATCGTACTGCTGATCCAGAAGCTGCGGAAATCTACTTAAAGCTAGAATTCATGAACCCGGGAAGCTCTGTGAAGGATCGTATTGGATTAGCGATGATTGAAGCAGCGGAACAAGAAGGTGTATTAAAGTCTGGAGATACAATCATTGAACCAACAAGCGGTAATACAGGTATCGGTTTAGCACTCGTAGCAGCAGTGAAAGGATATAGAGCTATTCTTGTCATGCCAGATACAATGAGTATGGAAAGGCGTAATTTATTACGAGCATATGGTGCTGAATTATTACTAACACCAGGTGCAGAGGGTATGAAAGGTGCCATCAAAAAAGCAAGTGAGCTTCAAGAAAAGCATGGATACTTCATGCCACAACAATTTAACAACCAAGCTAATCCAGATGTACATGCACGGACAACAGGTAAAGAAATTGTGGAGCAAATGGGAGATCAATTAGATGCATTTGTTTCAGGTATTGGTACAGGTGGAACGATTACTGGTGCCGGTAAAGTTTTAAAGGAGCACTTCAAGGATATAAAAATTTATGCTGTAGAACCAGCAGATTCTGCAATATTATCCGGAGGAAAGCCAGGACCTCATAAGATACAAGGTTTAGGTGCAGGTTTTGTTCCAGGTGTATTAAATACAAAGGTTTATGATGAAGTTATTACTGTCACAAATGATCAAGCTTATGAAACAGCAAGAGAAGCTGCTAAAAAAGATGGAGTCCTCGGTGGAGTATCCTCTGGCGCTGCTATTTATGCGGCGAAGCAAGTAGCGAAAAAGCTTGGAAAAGGTAAAAAGGTTCTAGCGGTATTACCAAGTAATGGAGAACGTTATTTATCAACACCTTTATATCAATTTGATGAAGAATAAGATTGGTGAGACTATCTATTTTATAGGTAGTCTTTTTTAATGTTTGGCAGGGTCATGCAACGAAGGTTAAACTAACACATCAGTTTCTCTAATAAGATCGTGCATTTTTGACAAAAAAGGGTTAAAATTATGCTATAATTGACTTTTGTATAATAATACCTATTATATCCTATGATAGGAATGAAATAGAAGAATGAAGGACGGATTTAGATGAACGATTGGCTAAAGACGAAGGTGAAAGATTTTCGCTATTCTGATCAAACGTTGGTGATGGGTATCTTGAATGTTACTCCAGATTCCTTTTCAGATGGTGGGAGCTATCATACAATCGATCAGGCGATTGCACAAGCGAAAAAAATGGAAGAGCAAGGTGCCCATCTCATTGATGTTGGTGGTGAATCCACTAGACCCGGGCACAAGCCTGTATCTGAACAAGAAGAATTAAACCGTGTGGTACCAGTTGTTGAGGCTATTGCCCAGGAAATAACGATACCCATATCAGTAGATACGTACAAGTCCAAGGTAGCAAAAGCAGCTGTTCAAGCAGGTGCTTCGATTATTAATGATGTTTGGGGGGCAAAGAAGGAACCTGAGATTGCCAAGGTTGCTGCAGAATATCAAGCTCCGATTATCCTCATGCATAATCGTGAAGATCGTCACTATCAGTCTTTAATGAATGATGTATTGTCAGATCTTGAGGAAAGTATACAAATTGCCCTTGCGAGAGGTGTAAAAGAAGAAAATATTATACTTGATCCTGGAATTGGTTTTGCAAAGTCCTTTGAGGAAAACATGCAAGTAATGCGAGAACTCGAACGAATTAAAACATTAGGATACCCTGTTTTGTTAGGTACCTCTAGGAAATCTATGATCGGACATGCATTGAATTTACCTGTTGGTCAACGAGATGAAGGGACAGGAGCAACGGTATGCTACGGAATCACAAAAGGGGTAGAGATCGTTCGAGTGCACAATGTAGAAATGATTGCGCGGATGACCAGCATGATGGATCAAATGATAGGTAAAGGTAGTGAGATAGATGGATAAGATCTATGTTCATGAGATGCAATTTTATGGTTATCATGGTTTGTTTCCAGAAGAGAGAAAGCTAGGCCAACGCTTTTCAGTCGACCTTATACTTGAATTGGAATTGCGTAAGGCAGGTAAGTCTGACAACATGGAAGATTCGATCGATTATGGACTTGTTTATCAATTAACCAAAGAGATAGTGGAAGGGGAAGCAAAGAACTTAGTCGAAGCTGTAGCACAATCTGTTGCCGATAAACTGTTAATGAGTCTTCCTTTACTCCAGGCATGCACCGTCAAGGTTTATAAGCCAGATCCACCAATCCCTGGACATTATCGTTCGGTAGCAGTTGAGATTTATCGGGAGAAGAACAAATGAATCAAGCATATATAGCGTTAGGATCTAATATTGAACCAAGATTAGAATATTTACAACTTGCAATACAACGATTGAAAGAACATCGATCCATTCAGATCAAGAAGGTCTCTGGGATCTACGAAACAGCACCGGTTGGGTTTACGGATCAGAATGATTTTCTCAATATGGCTATTCGTATCGAAACAACTTTGTCCCCACTTGAATTATTGGATACTTGTCAGGAAATTGAACATAGCTTAGGCAGAAAACGTGAAATAAAGTGGGGGCCGAGGACGATAGACCTTGACATTTTGTTATATAATCAAGAGAATATAGAAACAGAACGATTAACTTTACCACATCCAAGTATGCATGAGCGGGCATTTGTATTAATGCCATTAATGGACATAAATCATCATTTATACTTATCACATATAGAGAAGGATGTTTCTACTTTAATTAGTGAAATGTCTTTGAAAGAAAAAGAAGGGGTAGTTCAATGCAACAAAATAGATGGGGGAAAAGAATAAAGGCTTATAGAAAATTAAAAGGCTATACACAAATAGGTTTTGCAAAAGAGCTCGGAATGTCAGTTTCTCAGCTAGGAGACATAGAACGAGGTAAACGGGTACCAACATTGGAAACCCTAGAAAAAATCTCTGAGCAATTAGATATTTCTATCCAAGAATTAGAACCTAAGAAATAAACTAGGGTGGATAAGTGATAGGATTACCTCGTAGCCAACTACAATTTTTAATATGGAGTGATAAAAATGAGTGAAGAATTAAGTGAACACATGCGTGTCCGGTTAGAAAAATTAGAATCCTATATCGAAAAAGGGATGGACCCTTTTGGAGATAAGTTTACCCGTACACATTTAGCAGAAGAATTAAGAGCTAACTATGATCAATATTCTAAAGAGGAATTAGAAGAGAAAAAAATAGAGACGACAATTGCTGGTCGTATTATGACAAAAAGAGGGAAGGGGAAAGCAGGCTTCTCTCATATTCAAGATCTAAGTGGTCAAATCCAGTTGTATGTGAGAAAGGATACAGTAGGCGAGGAAGCGTACGAAATTTTCAAAACAGCGGATCTTGGGGATATTGTAGGCGTTACAGGGACTGTTTTTAAAACAAATGTAGGCGAGCTATCTGTAAAAGCAGAGCAATTCATTCTACTTACAAAGGCGTTACGGCCGTTGCCAGAGAAATTCCATGGATTAAAGGATGTAGAACAACGCTATCGCCAACGCTACTTAGATTTGATTACAAATATCGATAGTAAGCAAACATTTATTATAAGAAGTAAAATCATTCAATCCATGCGTAGATATCTAGACGATCGAGGTTTCTTGGAAGTAGAAACACCGATGATGCACGGAATAGCGGGAGGAGCATCTGCTCGACCTTTTGAAACTCATCATAACGCTTTAGATATTCCTTTATATATGAGGATTGCGATTGAATTACATCTAAAACGACTTATTGTAGGTGGTATGGAAAAAGTTTATGAGATTGGCCGTGTTTTTCGAAATGAAGGAGTATCGACTAGGCATAATCCTGAATTTACGATGATTGAGTTATATGAAGCATATGCGGATTACCACGATATAATGGAACTAGTTGAAAATATGGTAGCACATATAGCTAAAGAGGTTCTTGGTTCGACAACTATTTCTTACGGTGAAGACAAAATTAATTTACAACCTAAATGGACTAGACTCCATATGGTGGATGCAATTAAGGAATACACTGGAGTAGATTTTTGGCAGCAAATGAGTGATGGTGAAGCGAAAGCTCTTGCGAAGGAGCACGGAATAGAAATAGAAGATAACATGACCTATGGGCATATTGTAAATGAATTCTTTGAGCAGAGAGTGGAGGAGAAATTAATTCAGCCGACTTTTGTGTACGGACACCCTGTTGCAATTTCACCACTTGCAAAGAAAAACAAGGATGACGATCGTTTTACAGATCGCTTCGAACTATTTATTGTTGGTAGAGAGCATGCCAACGCGTTCTCTGAGTTAAACGATCCTATTGATCAGCGTGAACGCTTTGAAGCCCAAGTGAAGGAAAAAGAACAAGGAAATGACGAAGCTCACGAAATGGATGAAGATTTCTTAGAAGCTTTAGAATATGGTATGCCACCAACCGGCGGTCTTGGTATCGGGATTGATCGTTTAGTAATGTTACTAACTAATTCACCATCGATTCGTGATGTGCTGCTATTCCCGCAAATGCGTAATAAGTAATAGAAAGAACCCATACAACAACCCTGAAAAGTTAGACCTCCCGCTCAACTTTTTGGGGTTATCTTTCTTTAAAAGCAAAAAAAGAAAACTTAGACTGTCAAGTCATGAAAAACAATCCATGGAAAGTTAAAAAAGCTATTGACACTTCTGAGTGAGGTGTGATATATTGTTTAGCGTCGCTTTAAATAAGGTAGTTAATATAATCTACTAAACAATTTACAAACTTAAAAAAAGCTGTTGACAATTGTGATTTATGGTGATATGATATAAAAGCTGTCGCAAAAAGACGGCGAACATTGATCATTGAAAACTGAACAAAACAACCAGTACAAAAAGTAAGAACATGCTAGCTTTAAGCGAGCTTGATCAACA
>NZ_QGTD01000002.1 GCF_003176895.1 Gracilibacillus dipsosauri | reverse complement strand
TTACTATTTAAACGCATAAAAATCCCCCTAAAGTAGTTTTACTTTTTTAAGTGTCTACTTTAGGGGGAGCATATCAAAAGCTACATTAAGAAACCTTTTTTTATAAAAAAATATGTGGTGGGCTTGCAACTAATTTTTCTCCATTATTTTGGAATGAATTCACAATATTAAATGTCCATAGAACCCCATTTCAATTTTTGGGATTGAGTTTCAGGGTAATGGACACTAAACATTGTAATAGTTGCTAAACAGCTGATTTTTTTCCGCAATGTACATAAACGAATATAAAGATCTCCATTAGTTTTTTGTTTTCAAAAGAATTACCCCAAGCTTTCCCATGCTGCGTGCATTCCAGCTACTCTTCCAGTGACAAGGGCTGCCGTAATGTTATATCCACCTGTATAACCGTGGATATCTAAAACCTCTCCACAAAAATAAAGTCCATTCATTAGCTTTGATTGCATGGTACTAGGGACAATTTCTTTAATGGAGACACCTCCACCTGTAACGAATGCTTTTTCAAGAGGTAGACTCCCATGTACATCAAACCGAAAATCTTTCAGATCATTTACTATGGAAATTACCATTTCCCGGGAAATGTTACCAGTATTCAACTGTGGTTCAAGGTTATTTTTGTTTAAGATAAAATCTAAATATCTTTCTGGCACAATACCTTTTAGCAAATTTTTAACACTTCTTTTAGGGTTTTCTTGAATTTTTAAGAGAATTTCATTAAGTAATTTTTCTTTGCCTTCTTCAGGAATAGCATCAATCGATACTTGAACTTTTTCTAAGCCAGATCGGAGTAGTTTTACAATAAATTGTGAACATCTTAAAGTAGCCGGACCTGAAATTCCAAAATGGGTAAACAGCATATCCATTTGGTGTGAGATCACCTTCTTTCTATTAGCATCATATACAGATAACTCTACATTTCTCAAGGAGAGTCCTTGTAGAGTTTTGGATCGTATAAATGACTCATTAGAAAGAATAGGGACTTCAGTCGGATACAAATCTGTTACCGTATGTCCAGCTTTTTTAGCCCAAGGAAATGCATCTCCTGTCGAACCGGTATGTGGAACTGCCTTTCCACCTGCAGCAATGACTATAGACTTTGTTTCGATTTTCTCCCCATTTTCTAAAATAACTCGATGGTTGGAATCTCCATAATCTATCGCTTGAACAGCCGTTTTCTTGCGTATAGTCACTTCGTATTTTCGTAATTCGTTTAGTAGCGCATTGACGACGTCCATTGCTTTATTACTGACAGGAAACATCCTTCCATGGTCTTCCTCTTTTAATGCAACACCTAAGCCTTCAAAATATTCAATAATGTCATAATTATCGAAAATAGAGAAAGGACTATATAAGAATTTTCCGTTACCTGGAATATGTTTAATCACTTCTTCTTTTGGTAGCCGGTTTGTAACATTGCACCTGCCCCCACCAGAGATAGCCAGTTTTTTCCCTAACTTATTTCCTTTTTCAATTAATAAGGTGCTTGCTCCCTGTTCAGCTGCAGCAATTGCTGCCATTAAGCCGGAAGGACCTCCACCAATAACGGTAACCTGATATGTCATACAAGATAACCTACTTTCTAATGTGAATCTCATTACCTAATCATAAACTAATTTACTTCAGTAGTAAATGTCAACTTCTTATAGAGCTAAACCATTACTAATGCCTTATTTCGTCATGAATCGATACCATTCACTAAGTAGTTTATGATAGAATAAAAATGTTAGACGAATTTGTAGAATTTAGGTGAAAAAATGTCAAGCTCGAATTTTATACGAGGAACGATGTTGTTAACTGCAGCAAGTTTTCTCTCTAAATTTTTAGGGATGATTTATGTTATACCCTTCACTAACATTGTTGGAGAAACGGGAATGACTTTATATGGATTTGCGTATACACCATATAGCATATTAATTAGTGTATCGACAGTTGGGGTACCTTTAGCTGTTTCTAAGTTTGTATCGAAATATAATTCATTAGATGATTATTATACAAGTATGCGAATATTTAAACTTGGTACGGTATTAATGTTCATAACAGGTATAGTAGCCTTCTTCATTATGTACTTTGGTGCGGATGTCATTGCTAAATTATTTTTAGCTGAAGAAAAAAAGGAAATTTCTTTAGAAGATGCAGCCCATGTTATACAAATGGTAAGCTTTGCTTTAATTATAATCCCGAGCATGTCGATCATGCGGGGCTTTTTTCAAGGGAATCAGTCCATGGGACCGACTGCTGTATCACAAGTAATTGAACAGATTGCAAGAATTACCTTTTTACTAATTGGTGTATTTTTAATTAAGGTGGTATGGGATGGTTCTAATTCTACCGCTGTCGGGTTGGCGACATTTTCCGCCTTTGTAGGTGCCATTGCTTCATGGGTCGTATTATTAATGTACTGGAAAAATAGAAAAAGATTTCTATCTGAAAAACTAGATCAACAAAAGAAAAAAGTAAGGATACCTAGATCAAAGCTATTAAAGGAATTATTCCAGTATGCTGGACCATTTGTTTTAGTCGGAATTGCAACCTCACTGTATCAATTGGTCGATTTAATTACTTTCGATAAGGCAATGGTTGCTATTGGAAAAGGGGATATTTCCACAATCGCTTATTCTGTTTTCAATGTGCAAGGTCATAAAGTAATTTTAATTCCTGTAACCATTGCTACAGGACTTTCATTGGCATTGATTCCTGAAATAACTAAATCCTTTAATCTAAACCAGGTCGATCGGTTAAATAAACAGATTAATCAATCATTGCAAATAATTATGTTCTTTGTCTTACCAGCGGTTGCAGGGTTAGTCATTTTATCACATGAAATCTATGGGGGATTGTTTGGCATTGATAATATTTCGATTGCTGGACCTTTATTTGCTTGGTATGCCCCGACTGCATTAACCTTTGCCTTCTTCACCGTAACCTGTTCTATTTTACAAGGAATTGAACAACAAAAATTCACATTGATTAGTCTATCAGCAGGTATATTAATAAAAATCCTTTTAAACTCTTTAATGATTCAATTACTTGCTGAAAAAGGAGCAGTTATTACGACATTACTGGCAACAAGTGTTGCTGTTTTCTTAAACTTGTGGAGAATCAAAACTTCACTCAAATTCAGCTATCGAAGATTTCGAAAATTATCGCTATTAATGCTAATCTTTACCATTGTTATGGCGATATTGTTATTGCTTGTAAAATGGTTGTTTGGATTCTTTATTTCCTACAATGATGGGCAATTGATTGCTTTTGTCATTACAATAATTGCCGTATTTATAGGTGGAACATTCTATATGTACTTCGGTTATATGTCTACGCTTTTTGAACGAATAGTCGGTAAACGAATACCGATCTTAGATCGAATCTTCAGACGATGATTATATTGGGGGACAATTAAAATGCGTCTTGATAAGCTATTGGCTAATATGGGGATTGGAAGTAGAAAAGAAGTGAAAGAGCTGATCAAGAAGAAATCAGTCTCTGTTAATGGGAAAATAATAAAATCAAATCTTTCGATTGACCCAGAATTTGATAGAATTGAATGTAATGGTCAGGTAGTGGAGTACCAAAAATATGTTTATTTTATGCTCCATAAGCCTTCAGGTTACCTCTCAGCTACAAGAGATCAAGAACAAAAGACAGTGTTAGACCTTTTGAAGACAGAGGACCAGGCCCGTTCACCATTTCCAGTTGGTAGGTTGGACAAGAATACGGAAGGATTATTATTATTAACAAATGATGGGCAATTGGCTCATGAGCTCTTATCACCAAAAAAACATGTAGACAAAACCTATTTTGCGAAAATCTCTGGATTTGTCACAGAAAATGATGTAGCAGAATTTTTACAAGGAGTGGATATTGGTGATTATATTACAAAGCCAGCCAAACTGAAGATTCTTAAGGCAAAAGAAGTTTCGGAAATAGAAGTTACGATAACAGAAGGAAAGTTTCACCAAGTAAAACGAATGTTTGAAGCTGTTGGTAAAGAAGTGTTGTATTTAAAAAGGTTAACGATGGGATCACTGGAACTTGACTCAACCTTAAAATTGGGGCAGTATCGTGCTCTCACTGATCAGGAGATACAAAATATTTTAGAGGAAACGAAGGGATAGGTTAGTAGTATTCAATTAATGTAGATCGGTCATCCCTGATTGAATGCTGCTTACGACCATTGATTTAGCATGATGATAAAAAAACCAGCATTCTTTATATGCTGGTTTAAAATTGAATTTTATTATATATATATTTAAAATTTTACGATATCTTTACTTTTTTCTTTGTGATTTCCCAACGTCCCCGATTTGGGCTATTGACAAGCCCGTTATAAGCTAATAAGTGTAAATCTCGCTGTACAGTACGGTCTGTAATACCAAACTCTTCTGCTATTTCGTTTGTGGTTACACATCCATTCTCTTTAATAAAAAGATAGACTGATTTAACACGAGATAGCATACGGGTGGTTGATTGACTCAAAGAATCACTCCTTAAAAGTTATCGAATCCAATTACTATCATTCTATTCATGTTGCCTAACCTTATTTTACACTTATCGAAGAAATATTTCTAGCGTAATTGTGAATATTTACAGATAATTAAAAGATGAAAGGTGGTTGCACGATGTATTTAATAAGAAAATTTTTAACGAAGGTTGTTCATATCTCAAATTTAGCCATTTTCATCGTTAGCTTGCTACTTATTGTTTCGACAGCTTGGTTAATTATGCTAGTCGAGCGTGAAACCTTTCCGACCTTTTTTGACGGGCTATGGTGGGTGATGACGACTGTTACAACAGTTGGCTATGGAGATTTTTATCCAGTGTCGATTGGAGGTCGACTTATTGGGGTATTTTTGTACCTTTTTGGTATCGCACTTATAGGATTGGTATTAGGGAAGATTATCGAAGCATTTGCAATCTACCGTAAAAGAAGAGAAGAAGGTGAAATAATGTATAAAGGAAAGAATCATTATATTATTATCGGATGGTCTCAAAAAGCAAAATATGCGATAAGAGAAATGATTAATACAGACAAAAATATTGAAATTATTATCATTGATGAACTGGAAAAAGCACCGATATTAGATCACAATATTCATTATATTCAGGGGAATGCTTCTGAAAGAAACGTCTTAGAAAAGCCAATATAAAAGAAGCGAATACAGTCTTAGTTTTTGCAGATGATAAAATCGAAAACGGCCAATTAGCAGATGGAAAAACACTCTTGATTGCTTCTACCATTGAGTCGATAGCGCCAGAGGTATATACGATAGTGGAAATTATGGAAGAAATTCATATGAAAAATTTTAAATATATGAATGTGGATGAATTTATCCTTTCACATGAAACGATTTCTTCTTTATTTGTTAGGTCCGCCTTTAGAAAAGGAATATCTAATATTTTTTCTCAACTATTAAAACACGCTGAAGGTGACGACTTATACTATATTCCCACTCATTCTAAATGGAAAACCTATCGAGATGCGTTTGATGCATTACTTGAAAAAGGTGCGACTTTAGTAGCAGATCGTGACCAGTTAAACATAAATCGAATGCTCGATCATACTATTCCTAAAGATGCAGAGCTATATGTAATTTGTGATTCAGAATCACATCAACGGATTCTGGAGGAGGTGTAATATGTCTTTCCATTATTTTATTGCAATGAAGCTGGATCATTCCACTAAAGAATGGCTCGATTCATGGAAACCCGATATCAATAAATATCATCTGCCTTATAAAACATGGGTACATAAGCAAGATTATCATATTACACTTCAATTTTTGGGGGGAATCAAGGAAGAAAAGCGGAACCAATTGATGGACCTTCTAAATCGCGTTGAAAAGCTACCAGCATTCGCTACGCAAATTACAGGTTTGGACTATTTTGGACGTGAGGATAGACCGAAAGTTTTATACGCAAGTGTTGATAAAGCACAAGAATTAGAAAAACTATATTTAGCCATAAAGGCGATTTGTAAAGAGATCGAAATCCCAGTAGATAGTAGAGAGTATCATCCACATATCACTATAGCGAAAAAGTGGACAGGAAAGACCGAAAAGATAGATAAGAATATATTTAATCTTAAACTGAACAAATTAATTTATCTTTCTGAAGTCGCCTTATATCAGATAAATCCACAAAAAGAGATAAAATATCAACCTATAAAGGTCATCCCATTACAGAGAGGGTGTTGAACTTGGCGCAATTAATTAAATTAAAAAACTATATTTCTCGATACGAAAAAGATATGTACCATTATCCTAGTCAATACAGTCGTCTAAAAATGGAAAATTGGAATCGACTAAGGGAGCTTTGGCAGGAACAAAAGAATGATCAACCAGTGGAGATTTTAGAGGAGAAAGAGAAACACAATACCAAATGGCCTACTCTTTTTAAAGGGAAGGAAGAGGAAATGGTTAAGGAGGAACAGGCTCGGAAATTGGACCTACCAGAGGGTGAAAAGGAATTGAAGCAATATTTCCTTGATAAGTTATTGCCATTTCAACTAAAATGGGCATCTTCTACTACACATGAAATGTCATTCTTGGAGAAGGATTTTTACCATGATGAACGATTGAAATACTTTCTACAACGGATACCTGATACCTTTTTAATCCTTTATTCCCCCATTTTTAAATTGAAAAATCATTTATTGGATGGGGAAATTATCTTGATTAGTCCTGTTGGAATTGAGGTGATCACACTTTTAGAAAAATCCTACGATAGAAGAATTACAGCAAAGGATAATCGTTTTTGGTACATAGAGGAGAATAATGTTCAGGCAAAGATGCTAAGTCCACTCATTTCCTTGCAAAGAATGGAAAGAATTATTCGAGCAATTTTAGCAAAGCATGACGTTGAATTTCCGATAAAAAAAGTCGTCCTCTCTAGAACGAATGTATTCGAATACCTCACAGAGCCTTATCAAACAGAATATGTAGGTAAAGAGGAACATGAGGATTGGTTAATAGCAAAACAGAAGTTCATTTCACCCTTTAAGCATAATCAATTGAAAGCTGCTGATTTAATTGTAAAATATTGCGAAACAAAATCGTTTAAAAGACCGGAGTGGCAGCAGGAAGAAGAAAAAAATAATGACATGAACAGACATAATTTCTTATAAATTTAGAAAAAATCTCATTTTTTACTTGAAAAGTTGTCTACTTTTGCGGTAATCTATTATTACTATTCCCTATTTTTCGGAATAATAAATAGACAGATTTTTGTGAGAGGAATTGAGGGTGACTGCTGTGGAACATATATTGGGAGAAAACTGGAAAATCGTATCTGCAGGTGGTTCTACTGGTGCAGCATACTACGCTCATTCGGAACAAAAGCAATTGTTTCTTAAACGCAACTCATCCCCATTTTTAGCAGTATTGTCAGCACAAGGCATTGTCCCGAAGCTTGTCTGGACAAAGCGTTTAGAAAATGGAGATGTTGTTACGGCACAGCAATGGTTAGACGGTAAAGCATTAAATAATGAAGAAATGCAACACCCTAAAGTAGCCAAATTGCTTAGTAAAATACATCATTCCTCTGAATTATTGGATATGCTTTTAAGGATTGAAAAAACAGAAGTAACCCCTGAAAATAGTCTGAAAACAGTGAAAGAACTTATTCAAAATAATTCAATTCAAACATTAGTCCTTTATAAGGCATATAAATACTTAGAAAGCCGCCTACCTTATATTCATATCGATCATCAAGTTGTTTGTCACTGCGATTTAGATCATCACAATTGGATGCTTTCTGAGAACGGAGAGCTCTATTTAATTGATTGGGACAATGCGCGTGTTGGTGATCCAGCAATGGACATTGGTCGAATTCTCCAGTCCTATATTCCGATGGAGGATTGGAACCAATGGTTAGCTTATTATGGTGTAGAAAATAGTACACATTTGATGCAACGGATGCATTGGTACCTTATAATTGATGCAATTATCGGTTACGTTTGGAATTATCAGCATCGAAAAGAAAAAGAAGCCCATCAACATTTAATGGAACTAAATCAGCTTCTTTATCAAGTTAATAATTGGAATCTTTAATCGTTTCTAACCATCCCTGAATAGATGTTTGATTGTTTATGATGTGCTGATCTAAATCTTCTGAATTGGCACCATCTGTACCGTATTGATAAATACCGGTGAAGTTTTCCATTAGTTTAGAATGTGGTAGGTCTGTTTTTTGCTGGAGTGATTCCACTAATCGAGCGATTTGCTCACATTCGGAAGAACTACCACAGCCTTCTTCGGCATGTAGGCTTAATAAATCATGCAATAAATCCAATTGATGTTGTGTATTTAACGTCATAAATATCCCACCTTTATCCTTAGCTTATACAAAAGTTATGGATTTATTCTATCGATAGAATAGCTTTTTTTTAAAGGAGAACACTTAAATGAGAGCAAGACATAAGCCTTGGGCGGATGAATATTTGAACAAGAATAAAGATATCATCGAGCCTGAACCAAAACAATTCAAAGGAAACTGGAAAAGTTTATTTGAAAGTGAGAAGCCTATTCATTTAGAAATAGGTACAGGAAAAGGTCAATTTATTGTAGGAATGGCAAAACAATATCCGGAAATTAATTTTATCGGATTAGAAGTAGTCAAAAGTATTATTGTGTCTGCTGTTGAAAAGGTAAAAGAAACTGATATTCATAATGTTCGTTTATTAAATGAAAATGCTGAAAACTTATCCGAGTTGTTTGCAGAAGGCGAGATTGACACACTATATTTGAATTTCTCTGATCCTTGGCCGAAAAATCGTCATGAAAAACGTCGATTAACGTTTCCAGCTTTTTTAGAACAATATAAAGCTATTATGAAAAAAAGTGGCCAGATTATATTAAAAACAGACAACAGAGGGTTGTTTGAATATTCACTAACTAGCTTTTCAAAATTCGGCTTTGTGTTAGAGGATGTTACGTTAGATCTTCATGCAGAAGATGATCCAAATAATATAAAAACAGAGTATGAAGAGAAATTTTCAGCAAAAGGACTACCGATTTATCGTTGTGTCGCTAAACTTAAGAGCTAGATGTCCGTACATTACTTTAAATAAAAAAAGAGCTAAGCTTAGACTTAGCTCTTTTTTTTGATCTAACTGCGCTCTTCGCACCTAGGAGATGTCCGTGTGGTCGAATATACTCACTCTGTTTTTGTTTGAATAACTGATCCTGTTTTAGCATCGACAAAAAACTCTAAAGAAATATGTTGCCCGTCTACATGCTTGGTAATTCCACCATGGTATACATCATAGGTTAGCCCATGGATTTGATATTGCTCAGGTTTCATATAAATCCACGAACCACTTACATCATATTGTTGCTGAAATTTTTGTTTGGCCATTTTAAGAGCATTTTCTGGCTTAATCCACTGATTAGTTTTCTTCTGAATGGTATAACCTAGTATAAACCCAACTACAACTGCCAGTATCCATTTATTTGTTTTCACAGTATCCTCCTACATTATGACAATGATAGATGTTTGCACTTTCCTTTAGTGTAAATAGAAATATTAAAAAAATGCAAGTATTTTAATGAAAATAAAAAAAGTGTTATAGTTAAGAAAATGATAAAAGAGGGTGCTTGTTTGTGAATCAAGAAACAATACAATTATTTCGTGAATTAACAGAGTTACCTGGAGCATCGGGTAATGAACACCAAGTGCGTGATTTTATGCGCAAAGAGCTTGAAAAATATGCGGATGAAATTATCCAAGATAAATTGGGCGGTATATTTGGTCTGAAGCATGGTAAGGGACCTAAGGTTATGGTTGCAGGTCATATGGATGAAGTAGCCTTTATGGTGACACAAATAACCGAAAATGGGATGATTAGATTTCAACCACTTGGTGGGTGGTGGTCCCAGGTTTTATTATCTCAAAGAGTAGAAATTATGACAGAGCATGATAAAGTAGTTGGGGTAGTTGGATCGATTCCACCACATCTCCTCACAGCAGAAGAAAGAAAAAAACCGATGGAACAGAAAAACATGTTAATTGATGTCGGAGCAGATGACAAAGAAGATGCTAAAAAAATGGGAATTAAACCAGGACAATCGATCATACCTGTATCTTCTTTTACCCCGATGGCTAATCGTAAAAAAATATTAGCCAAGGCTTGGGATAATCGCTATGGCTGTGGTTTAGCGATTGAGCTATTAAAGGAATTAAAGGGAGAAAGTTTACCAAATCAGCTTTATTCGGGAGCAACTGTCCAAGAAGAGGTAGGACTAAGAGGTGCAAAAGTAGCAGCGAATATGATCGAACCAGATATTTTTTATGCACTAGATGCATCGCCTGCAAATGATATGTCAGGTGATAAAAAAGAATTTGGTCAGCTAGGAAAGGGGGCTTTACTTAGAATCTTCGATCGTTCCATGATTACACATAAAGGAATTCGTGAGTTTGTTTTAGATACTGCAGAATCACATAACATTCCATATCAGTATTTTGTATCACAAGGTGGGACAGATGCTGGTGCGGTACATTTGTCTAATCAAGGTGTACCATCCGCTGTTATTGGCATTTGTTCACGCTATATTCATACACATGCTTCCATCATTCACGTAGATGATTATCAAGCAGCGAAAGAATTACTCGTTCATCTCGTTAAAACAACAAACCAAAATACAGTAGACCAAATAAGGAAGTATTAAAAAAAATGAACATGATTGTTGGTTCTTTTAATAAAGCAAAAGTAAATGCAGTAAAACGAGTTTTTACAGAAGCTAGCGTGGAAAGTAAAGAGGTTTCCTCACAGGTTAGTGGACAGCCTAGGAGCGAGGAAGAAACATTAGAAGGGGCGATTAATCGAGCAAGAGCGTGTCGGAATGATACATCATTTGGGATCGGATTAGAAGGTGGCGTTACTTATCTTAACAACCAGCTTTTTCTTTGCAATTGGGGTGCATTAGTAACACCATCAGATGAATTATTTATAGCCAGTGGGGCTAAAATACCCTTACCGGAAATAATAGAACAAAAATTAGTAAAGGGTTTGGAGTTAAGTGAAATAATGGCTAATCTAACACACGAAGAAGATATTCGTCATCATTTAGGTGCAATCGGTGTGTTTACAAATGGAGAGGTATCAAGAGAAGAGATGTTTGTACATGTATCCTTACTTTTGAAAGGACAGTATCAATCATCGCATATAGGAAAAAAGAATTAAAAAATTCCTCTTGTTTAGATAAAGAAAAAAAAGTATGATTATAATGGGGAATATAGGACTATATGATCAGGAGGATCTCTATGAAGGTAAATGCGCCAGGATTGGCAGTAATTTGTGTATTACTAGTTTGTGTCGTAGCAATTAGTATCTTGAGCATAGAGCCAACAGAGGAAGTCTTATCAGAGGCAATTAAGGTAGCGGAAGAGAATTTTGATAATACAACTGTTGAGCCCAATGAGGAAACAGATCGTTTTTCCTTTTATTTACCGGAAGAATATGACATTGAAAAACAAACGAAAAATAACCTTATTTTAATTAGGGATGATCAAACGTACATTTTGTTTTACAATGCCTTAGAGGATAGAATGAGCCGTTTAAATTATGAGGCTGCGAAGGAAAGCGATTATACAGTGCTCGAATCGTTTGAAAAAAAGGATCGTTTCGGTTATATTCATATTTTAGAGGATGAAGAAGAGATGCTACAGCTCCAGATTGGAGTAGGTGGTGTCAAAATTACTACAATTAGTGAGAAGGGTCGGTTAGCGGAGGATGCTAAACAAATGATGCTTATCGCTAATTCCATTGCCTATGAAAATCATCAATAATTGGAGGTTTATACATTGCAGCCATTACAATCAGAACAACAATTTAACGAATTGATCCAAGGGGAAAGAGTCATCTTTCTATTTACAGCTGGTTGGTGCCCAGATTGTCGTATCATCGAACCAGTCTTACCGGAAATAGAAGAAAAATTTAATACGTATCAATTTGTTTCCGTTGATCGAGATCAATTTATCGATATTTGTGCAGAATATGATATATTCGGCATTCCAAGCTTTTTAGCATTCGACAAAGGTCAAGAAGTTGATCGGTTCGTAAGTAAAGATCGCAAAACACAGGAAGAAATTGAAACTTTTTTAACAGATTTATTTTAATTAATCGATGAAAAGGGCTTATCATAAAGATAGGCTCTTTTTATGTCTAATGAAATCTTAACGGAAATTAGCAGTGGTGTACTTGCTAGAATCTTAAGCAGATCAATCATTCGCTCATTTTCTTGATTCCATGAAGTTCTACATGCTAAAATGAAGATTGGTTGTTTTCTTCCTAGAAGGAGGATGCTAAAAATGAAGATGACTACATTAAAAATGAAAAAAAAATTAGACGAGCTTTTTATAAATGAAGCATGGCGTGTATCCTTTTTAAGAGATAAAGATATTTATCGAGTAGAGTGGAAGGACACGAAGCAAGGTGTTTCGATCCAAATTCCCAATGTGATTACAAAATATGAACAAAGAGGAAACAAAGCATTAGACGAGCTTCAGTTTCATGTATCGGAATCTTTAAAAATGATGCATGAAGAGCATGAGTTAGATGGAAAGGAAAAGAATATCTTTCCAGTAATTCGTGCAACTTCATTTCCAAAGAAGACAAAGGCGGGTATCAAGTTAGTTTATTCCGAACATACTGCGGAAACGAATATTTATTATGCCCTTGATCTTGGAACAACCTACCAACTAATTGATGAAAAAATGTTAGAGGAACAAGGCTGGACGAAGGAAAGGTTAAGAGAGATATCGATATTTAATCTACGATCTTTAGACATAGATAGTAAAAAAGACACAGTTGCTGGAAATGATTATTACTTTATTGCAACTCAAGATGGCTATGATGCCAGCCGTATATTAAATGAATCCTACTTGGAGGAAATGAAAGCTAACGCACTTGGGGAATTAGTTGTCGCCGTTCCTCATCAGGATGTACTGATTGTTGCAGATATCCAAAACGAAACCGGTTATGATATTATCGCACAGATGAATATGAAATTCTTTGCTGAAGGACGAGTTCCTATTACTTCATTGCCATTCGTTTATGACAACAAGCATTTAGAACCTATATTTATTCTGGCAAAAAACAAACCAAAAAAATAAACCGAAGGGAAGAACGAAGAAATGTATGCTTTTTATAATAAACAAGGTATTGGAGATGTGTTACTTTTTCCGATTAAATCAACCAATGACAAAATTGATTTTGAAAGAAAACAAGACATTGTGAAAATAATGGATAGAGAAACTAATCAAATTATTGGCTATAATATTTTCCAAGCATCCACTTATTTTGCTTCTTTGGAACAAGGAAAATTAAAAGTAACTGAATCTCTTTTAAGTGAAATAAAACATGCATTTCAACAAAATGGAGTGGAGGATGATTTAGAGCTTGATCTTTCCCCTAAATTTGTGGTGGGGCATGTTCAATCGACTGCACTACATGAAAATGCCGATAAACTAAAGGTATGTAAAGTAGATGTTGGTACGGAAACACTACAAATCGTATGTGGTGCCCCCAACGTGCAGGAAGGACAAAAAGTAGTCGTAGCAAAGGTTGGGGCGATTATGCCTAGCGGTATGGAAATTAAGGAGTCAAATCTTAGAGGAATAGATTCATTTGGTATGATCTGTTCTCAGAAAGAATTGGGCATTCCTAACGCTCCAAAAGAAAAAGGAATCTACGTATTAAATGAAAACATGAAAATAGGAGAAGAATTTCAGCTATAAGCCTTTGTCCATGAACAAAGGTTTTCTTTTTCCTTATAATTTATGGAGAAAAATTCTTGAAGTTATGGAGGATTTTAGAATTTTTCAATCTTTTGAAAAGTTAAGTTTCATCAGCTGCTATTCATTAACAATGATTCATGCTAAAATAGTTAGGATGGAAACTTATCGTACCAATTTGAGGAAGTGAGTGAACGTACGATGTGGAAGGAATTTAAGAATAAGTGGAATAATTTGTTCGATGAGGAATTAGAGAAAACCGAAAAAAATACCGATCATCGACAGATAAGAAGCTTTGGACATAAAACAATAGAATCAAAAATATCTTATCAATATCCTAAAAATAAGCATAATCAACCGAAGGCTATAGAACCAAATACAAAAAAGGTACAAAAAACAAAAGAGCATAACGAGGAAAGAGATAAACCGTTTCAAGAGAGAACACAGCCATTTAAAGCAAGTGATGTTCCTTCTCCAGTCCATGGCTTCCGTGGTTATAAGCAAACGGAGCCAAGCACGATAGATAGAAGAGATGTGCCAAAGGAAATGGGAAAGGAGGAGCCTAAAGCCAATGCACCTGCTCAAGAAGTACATACTAAGGCTATACAAGAGCTACAGACAGAGAAGGTTTTAGAGAATACTCATCGAGCCCTTGGAACAGATGAGATGCCGAACGAAAACAAACAAGATGAATCTGTTAGTAGGTCATTCGATGAAAGAGAAACTCATTTATCTAATCATCAGCCTGAAAGAACGATCGAAGCACAACCCTTATCACACCAGAAATTAAACAAGGAAAGGTCATTTTCGAAAAAGCCAATCAATGTCATGATGACACCGAGAGATAAAAAGGTGTTAGCCGATAGACAGAGGAATATGCCGAATAGACCAAATCAGATGTCAAATAATATCGTGAAAAAGGTACCATTACATTTACTGAATGATGCTTCTGATCATGAAGAGGTGAATCATGAGGAATGGGTGAGGAAGCAGGCGGAAATTTTACAAACAACATTACGGTATTTTCATATCAAGGCGAAGGTAGTAGGTGCTACACAAGGACCTTCTGTTACGAGATTTGAAATTCAACCAGAGCCTGGCGTGAAGGTAAGTAAAATAAAGAATTTATCGGATGACATCAAATTAAATCTTGCAGCAAAGGATATTCGAATGGAAGCTCCCATTCCAGGTAAAAATACCATCGGAATTGAGGTGCCTAATGCAAAGTCTGAACCAGTATTCCTACAACGCATGCTAGAATCGAAAGAATTTCAGGATCAACCCTCTCCACTTACGGTTGCACTAGGGGCTGATATCGAGGGGAATGCGGTAGTAACAGATTTGCAGAAAATGCCACACGGCCTGATTGCAGGGGCTACGGGTTCAGGAAAAAGTGTTTGTATTAACACGATATTAATTAGTATGCTTTACAAGGCGAATCATGAAGAAGTGAAATTTTTATTAATAGATCCGAAAATGGTAGAGCTGACACCATATAATGAGATTCCCCATTTAGTAGCACCAGTAATTACTGATGTAAAAGCGGCAACTTCCTCGCTTAAATGGGCTGTTAGTGAGATGGAGAACCGGTATCAATTGTTTGTCGAAGAACGGGTACGGGATTTAACACGATATAATGAAAAAATGGTCCAGCAAAATCGCACCACTGAAAAATTACCTTATATTGTCATTGTAATAGATGAGCTTGCTGATCTAATGATGACATCACCTCAGGATGTAGAAGATGCTATTTGTCGAATTGCGCAAAAAGCTAGAGCGTGTGGAATACATTTATTAATCGCTACTCAAAGACCTTCGGTGGATGTCATCACTGGTTTGATTAAAGCCAATATACCGACGAGAATAGCTTTTAGTGTTTCATCACAAGTTGATTCGAGAACGATTCTAGATGTAGCTGGAGCCGAGAAGCTACTTGGAAAAGGGGACATGTTATTTATTGAAAATGGCTCTGGTGAAACAAGGAGAATACAAGGCGCTTTCGTATCTGACGAGGAAATTGAAAGAATTACTCACTATGTTAAACAAATGGCATCACCTAATTATCTATTCGAACAGGAGCAATTGATTCAACAAATTGATTCATCTGAGGAGCGTGATGAATTGTATTCGGAAGCGATAGAATTTGTTTTGGATCATAATGGCGCTAGTGCTTCATTACTTCAACGGCGTTTTAAAATTGGTTACAACAGAGCGGCACGTTTGATTGACTCGCTAGAACAGGACGGCATAATTTCTGGACAAAATGGTAGTAAGCCCCGAGAAGTGTTAGTGAGTAAAAGTGAAATCTTTGAGCAATAGATGCATTGAATAAGGAAAGACTTGTCGAATAGATGGGATTGTTTTATGATAGATCTATTGGATTTTTAGTCTAGATGAACGTCAGCTAGGCAAATTGTATATAATATGACAACAGACAAATGAAACATAACGATGCCCTTACTATTTAATGAATTTATACGTAAGGATTTCATAAATAATAAGATAACAAAAAATTAATCCATTTATTCGACTGGGCGTTTTCGAAAAGCCATTCTAGGTTTCGCAGTCAAATAACAAGAAGAGAATTCTCTTCGCCATTGAAGGAAGAAGGGAAAAATTAAGAAGGTCAGTTTGTCTGAATGATCAGCCGAACTTACGAGAGATTACAGATGTTGGAGGTTCATTTTATGGGAATTTACCATTTTGTTGGTATAAAAGGAACTGGTATGAGTTCACTTGCGCAAATTTTATCTGATACAGGGATGCAAGTACAAGGTTCTGATATTGATCAATATATTTTTACACAAGACCAATTAGAAAAAAGAGATATACCAATCCTGTCTTTTTCAAAAGAAAATATTAAAGAAGGACTTATTATTATTGCAGGTAATGCATTTAAAGAGGATCATGAGGAAATCAAAGAGGCAAAACGGCTGGGTTTACCCTTTTATCGTTATCATGAATTTTTGGGAGAATGGCTCGGGAAATATACGAGTATTGCAGTTACTGGAGCTCACGGCAAAACCTCTACCACAGGTTTATTAGCACACGTATTGGAAGCATCCTTCCCTATCTCTTATTTAATTGGTGATGGTACAGGTAAGGGAGCACCTGAAAGTAAGTATTTTGTTTTTGAAGCTTGTGAGTATAGACGCCATTTCTTGGCGTATCAGCCAGATTACGCAATTATGACAAATATTGATTTTGACCATCCGGACTATTTTAAGGATATTGAGGATGTCTATTCTGCTTTTCAAGAGATGGCAGAAAACGTCAAAAAAGGAATTATCGCTTGTGGTGATGATGAATATCTTCAATCTATTCAAGCAAAAGTTCCCGTATTATATTATGGTTTAAACGATAACAATGATTTTCAAGCAAAAAGTATTCGAATAGAGAATCAAAGAACAGTTTTTGATGTCTATGTTCGAAATACTTTTTATGATACCTTTGAAATTAATACATTCGGTACACATAATATTTTAAATGCATTAGCTGTGATTGCAATTTGTCATTATGAAGAGATGAATCCAGCACAAATTAAAGAGATAGTGTCTTTCACTGGTGTTAAAAGGCGCTTTTCAGAAAAAAAATGGAACAAACAAGTATTGGTGGATGATTATGCCCATCATCCGAAAGAAATTGAAGCAACAATCGAAGCAGCAAGAAAAAAATATCCAGACAAAGAAATTGTCGCTATTTTTCAACCACATACGTTCTCAAGAACAAAGACATTCTTAAAAGAATTTGGAGATTCTTTATCTGCGGCAGACGCTATTTATCTTTGCGATATTTTTGGCTCAGCAAGAGAAACAAAGGCTGATTTAAGTATTGAAGATTTAAAGGAGCTTATCCCAAATAGTAAAGTATTGGAATTAGATGAAGTAGAAAAACTCAATAATCATGCTAGTGGAGTATTAGTATTTATGGGGGCAGGAGATATTCAAAAATATCAAGATGCTTATGAAAGAATTTTCATTTAAAAAAAAGCAGGAAAATGAATAATTCTTGTAGAATAAAGTAAGGAAAGAAGATTTTTTTCGCTTCTTTCTTTCTTTTTTGTTTAGAAATCTTGTCTTCGGGTATACCATAATTATAATAAACTTTCTAACTAATCGATAATTACATAAAGAGGAGTGAGCTTATGGAAATACTAGGATACCTTGCTGCGATTATAGCTGCAATTGCCTTTGCTGTTCTTGTTGTTTACCTTGTAAAAGTTTTAAAAGAAACACAAAGGACGATGGCAAATGTTGCAGATACTTTAGAAGGCCTAGAGAAACAGATGGAAGGTATTACACTCGAAACAACTGCTTTATTAAACAAAACCAATAAATTGGCAGAGGATATTAATGACAAGGCAACTAGACTAAATACCCTTGTCGATGGAGTAAAGAACATTGGTGACAGTGTAAAAGAATTTACACAGTCGATTAAAAATGTTTCCAAATCAGTGAACCGAGTAGCTGAGGAGAATAAAGAAACGACTGCACAAGCTATTAAGTGGAGTACTGTAGTATTAGAGATGTTTAAAAAAAATAAAACTAGATAATATAGGAGGAATTGGAAATGACAAATCAATCAAACAATTATGAAGACAACAAAAACATTAATAGTAAGGATTTTTTAATTGGCTCTCTGATTGGGGGAATTGTCGGAGCATCATTAGCACTAATTTTTGCACCGAAATCAGGTAAAGAGCTACGTGGGGATTTAAATCAAGGTGCGCATTATGTAAAAGAACGTGCAAACGAATTAAAAGGTGTAGCCTATGAAAAAGGAAATGAATGGAAGAGTTATGCAAAAGATCAATCAGAGAGTATAGGAAGAGTAGTATCTGAGAAGTCACAAGACATTACGAAAAAATTAAAAGAAACAAAAGCTACGATCCAAGATAAAATGAAAAATGAAGATGATCCAGAAAAAGCTGCTGAAGAGGTAGCTCAAGCTATTGATGAAGCAGCGCGAGAAATAGAATCAGAAGAGAATGCAACAAACATTTAAGAAATAGACTTTTATAAATAGTTACCCGGACTTTATCTAAGTCCGGGATATTTTTTGGTTTATACGTTAGTGCAGTAAGTAATGTGATGATGTGAAAATTTTGAGTCTAAAGTATAAGAAAAGCTAACGCATCCGCTAAAGGAGGAGCGAATGGAAGAAGTTCTATCCTGATTAGTCCAATATTATTTCTATTTCATCATTGGCTTTTAATTCATCTAAAAAGGAAACTTTTTCTCCATTTTTTCTCAATATGACTTTGCCTTTTACATTGGCTAAGTCAAGGGATATGTGGCGGAAAATATCTTGAAATAGAAAGGGCTCTTCCTTTAATTCTGTAACTTCTAACTTGTCTTGATCATTTATCCTAGCATTTTTTTCAATTGCCTTTCCATTTCGACTCACTTTAATGAACGATTTCGTTAGAACCAGAGGCTCATGATTATAAGTAACAGTAATCGTTTTCTCTGTTGGAATATTTAATTTCAAGAGAATATCCTCTAACAGTGGATGATCGTTAGAGATCAAATCGATTCGATCACCATTTTTAATCGATTGCTCTTTACTAGCAGGCTTTCCATTAATAACTAGCTTCTTACTATAATCTTTTAAGAGCATTTGTTCATTATTCACCCAAATAATGAAGGAATTATTAATGTCTTTGTCTATCCTATTATCCTTTAGGACATCTTGTACCTTAAACTGTTGTTTGAAACTCACTTGATCCCCATCCTGGAGCAGATAATCCGCACCAACTTTTTTCTGATTTACAAAGATTCGCGGGGATAGGTGTTGTTCTTTCTGATTGAAATAAATAGTGATAGGAGTTGGTTGGCCAATAAACTCGCCTATTGTCATTTCAGGGCTTGTCCCGTCCACTCCCTTTGTTATCGTAATATTGTCACCATCATGGATGATCGTATCAATGGTTGCTTTCTGTTGATTAACATAAATAGTTGGGCCTTGTCCAAAGCTTCCCGGTAGCGTCATCTGTTTGCCGTTAAAATCAATCATATATGCCATTCCTGGTCGACCGTAAAGTTTTTGAACCTGAATGCCTGCAGCAAGTAAGGAATCTGCGACAGTTAATTGCTTCATCTCAAAAAGCCGTATGGTACGATCATTTACTGTAAGAGTAACATAATGAACTGGGTTCTGTTTAGCTGCGATCGCTATGCCGATTGGCGTAATAAATTCAGGGCCAATCGGCATATCATCATTTTGTTTTAGTAGAGTAATCGCATCTACTCCTCTAATTGCTACTCGATTGGAAGGGAGCTTCAATTTATTGGCTAGTCGAATAGCAAGCTCCGGCGTCTGACTTCCACCACCGACAAGCATAACAGCCTTAGGTGGCGTTCCGTTTAATGTGAGCATTTCTTCCGCTAGTGCATTTGTCAGATTGTCTACAGCAGGACTTATAACCTCTGCTAAATCTTTGTAGCTTACCTCTTGTTCAAAGCCTAGAATATCTTGTACCTTTGCCGTTTTATGCTTCGTTATTTCCTTTTTGAAAACTTCTGCCTGGTTGAAATCGAGCAAATAATGATCACTAATCGCTTCCGTGATTTCATCACCAGCCTTTGGAACCATGCCATAAGCGGTAACTGCACCTTCAGACGTAAGAGCAATATCACTTGTCCCTGCGCCAATATCCACCAATGCTACATTTAATCGACGCATTGACGGAGGGATTAACACATGTATGGCAGCGATTGGCTCTAGAGTTAAAGCCTCTAATTGAAGATTAGCGCGATGCAATGCAGAAAGCAATGATTCCACCACAATTCTCGGTAAAAATGTAGCAATAATTTCTACCATTGCCTCATCGCCTTGTTGATCAATTAAGGAGCCAATCTCTTCTTGATCAATGTAATATTTCAAAACAGAATAACCGACACAATAGTAATCATTTTCTTTATCCGTAGACTTTTCCTCTGCTAATTGATATTGAGCCTTTTGAACCGCATCGAGTTCTAAAAATAATACATCCTCTTCATTTAATAAAGGCTGTTTCACAATATTTTTTGTGGTATGTGTTCTTTTTGTTTTTAAGGCTCTTCCGGCTGCGGCAACACAAGCCTTGTTTAGTGTTATACCATGCTTTTGTTCCAGGTGTGATTTTACTCGTTGTATGACATTAGATACAGATACGATATCATGGATTTGGCCATCTAGCATGGACCGTTCTTCATGTTCAATGACATAATAATCTAGTAATTGGTATTGATTATCCACTTTCTCCATCAATAATCCAACTACAGATCTTGTTCCAATATCAAGTGCAAACATTTGATCAGACATAGACGTTTTTCCTCTCTGTTATGTAAAAAATTTTAAATTATCTAAAAATATTATAACTAACTGGTGACAAGACGAAAAATTTTAGCTATAATTATCCCTAATTATATAAAAATTATAACATAGTAATTTATAATAGAAGTAGGGGGATTTATAATGAGTAATGAACAATTGGATCAGCTGCGAACAAAGCTTGATGAAATAAACTTAGAAATACTAGAGTTAATTAATAAACGTGCTGAACTAGTGAAAGAAACTGGTCAAGTAAAGGAAAAACAAGGGGCAAATCGTAGCTATGACCCAGTCCGTGAGCGAGATATGCTAAATCTAATTACTAAAAATAATAATGGACCATTTGAAAATTCAACAATTGTTCATTTGTTCAAAGAGATCTTTAAAGCTGGTTTAGAATTACAAGAGGATGACCATTCAAAGGCATTGCTTGTTTCCCGTAAAAAGAAAGCAGAAGATACTGTTATTGATATAAATGGCGACAAATTTGGTGATGGTAATCAACATTTCATCTTCGGACCATGTGCGGTAGAAAGCTACGAACAAGTTGCGGAAGTAGCTAGCGCCATTAAAGAAGAGGGTTTGAAGTTGATCCGAGGTGGAGCATTTAAACCTAGAACCTCCCCATATGATTTCCAAGGGTTAGGATTTGAGGGCTTAGAAATATTAAAACGCGTATCAGACGAATATGGTTTAGCGGTCGTAAGTGAAATTGTCAATCCTGCTCATATCGAAGAAGCCATTAATTATATTGACGTAATTCAAATTGGTGCTCGTAACATGCAAAACTTTGAATTATTGAAAGCGGCAGGAGAGACCAATAAGCCCGTATTATTAAAACGCGGAATGTCCGCTACGATTTCTGATTTTATTAATGCTGCGGAATATATTAATTCTAAAGGGAATGGACAAATTATTCTTTGTGAGCGTGGTATAAGAACATATGAAAAAGCAACAAGAAATACTTTAGATATAACAGCAGTACCTATTCTAAAACAAGAGACACATTTACCAGTAATGGTGGATGTTACACACTCTACAGGTAGAAGAGACTTATTGCTGCCAGCAGCAAAAGCAGCGCTTGCGATTGGTGCTGATGGTGTGATGGCAGAGGTGCATCCTGATCCTGCTGTTGCTCTATCTGATTCCGCACAGCAAATGGATATTCCAACATTCCATAACTTTATGAATGAGTTATTGCAAAGAAAATAAACGATTTGCATCTGCATGAAAAAGTTCATCTTCTATTTACGTGATACTTGAATTTAAGACAGAGCAAAACCTCTTGCATGAATAAGACTGCAAGAGGTTTTTCAATGCATGTAAAGTATAAAAGCTTTAAGCATTGTAGTTAAAGATACGAATGTTGGTAGGAAGCTAAGTATATAACAATAATGACATATATTTGCGTATTTTGATACTTATTGTCGTATAGTTTGGATAGGATCGTGTATACTGGAAATTAACAGTATATCCTTTAAAATTTTTGCATTCATAGGTTTTGATAACGAGCTTTAGGGAAATAATTTATTTATAGGATACTTGTTTTTTTGAGAAATTCATCATACTTTAAGCTAGAATAATATGAAAAAAAATCGAATTTTATGCGAAATATTGTAAATTAATCTATGAGTTTTGTTATAATAGTAATGATATACTATCCTTTTTGGACTGGTTTTAATTCGTGGAATAAATACTAGTAATGGATGATGAAAAAATATACTAATGAAACTAATAATTTTTGGAGGTTTAGAAAATGAATGTAACCATTTATGATGTAGCAAGAGAAGCAAATGTGTCTATGGCTACAGTATCAAGAGTAGTGAATGGTAATCCGAATGTGAAACCGGCTACTCGTAAAAAAGTATTGAATACGATTGAACGGCTAGGATATCGTCCAAATGCCGTAGCAAGAGGTTTAGCAAGTAAAAAGACAACAACGGTTGGAGTTATTATCCCTGACATCTCAAGTATCTTTTTCTCTGAGTTAGCACGAGGAATTGATGATATTGCTACAATGTACAAGTATAATATTATTTTAAGTAACTCTGACCAAAATAAAGATAAAGAGCTTCGATTAATCAATACAATGTTTGAAAAACAAGTAGATGGTCTCATATATATGGGAGCAACCATTTCAGAAGAGCATGTGCAACAACTAAAAACATCACCTGTTCCAGTTGCTCTTGCGGCTACAATTGATGCGACAGAGACTATTCCATCGGTTAATATTGATTATGAACAAGCGGCATTTGAAGCGACATCCCACTTAATCAATAATGGGACAAAGCATCCTATTTACGTAACTGGGGAGGAAGAATCGGTCGTTAATGAGCTTAAATATAAAGGTTATGAACGAGCGATTACCGAAGCAAAACAAGCGGTTAATGAAGATTATGTAATAAAAGGTGAATTTTCTTATGAATTTGGAGTACAAGCAGCAAACCAAATTATTCAATTAAAGGATTATCCAAAGGCTGTTTTTGCGGCAACTGATGAGATTGCTTTAGGAATTATACACGGGTTACAAGACAATGGGGTAAAAGTCCCAGAGGATGTAGAAGTATTTGGTTTTGATAATACGAGACTTGCGACAATGGTTCGACCAACATTAACAACAGTTGTTCAGCCAATGTATGATATCGGTGCTGTTGCTATGCGTTTACTTACTAAATTTATGAACAAAGAAAATGTAGATGAACAAAATGTCGTTTTACCACATCAAATTGTCAAAAGAAACTCAACAAAACAAAATTAATGCCGATACTATTGGTGTAATGTAATTTTCCTTTTTTAGTGAGATATTTTAATGCTTTTCATAGTTTAGGGAGAGAAAAAAATGAAAAAGAGAGACATTTTTACACCAATTGGTATTACGGTAGGATTTATGATGATCATGTTCGGAATTGTATCAAGTGGAGGAATGGGAGGCTTTGTTGGTTTTATTCACGGGTCTTCCGTTCTTATCGTTCTTGGAGGATTAGTTGCTGCACTTTTGGTTAATTTTAATATTAAACAAATCAAAACAACGAAAGATGTTCTTCAAGAAACCTTCAGACGAAATGACCATGATCTTGCAGAATTAATTACACTATTTGAAAGATTGTCAGAAAGAGCTAGAAGAGAAGGGCTTCTAGCATTAGAAAATGAATTAGAAGAAGTAGAAGATCCATTTATTAAAAAAGGGGTTCTACTAGCGATTGATGGAATTGAGCCAGAAGTGATCAATGACATTATGAATGCAGAAATTGATGCAATGGAAGATAGACATTATCGTGGAAGATTAATCATTGAAAAGGCGGGCGAATACGCGCCAGCATGGGGAATGATTGGTACATTAATTGGCTTAATTTTAATGCTACAAAATTTACAAGACCCAGAAACCCTTGGCCCGAGCATGGCAGTTTCCCTTATTACGACTTTCTATGGATCTGTATTAGCTAATCTTGTATTTTTGCCAATGGCAGGTAAATTAGAAGAAAAGACAAATGAAGAAGTTTTTATCAAACAGGTGATCATCGAAGGTGTTATCGGTGTCCAATCTGGACAGAATCCTAGAATTTTAAATGAGAAATTGAGTGCATTTCTATCTGATAAAGTAAAAAATAAAAAAGAAGATGTGGAAGAGTTAGTAGAGGAGTCTTTCAATGAGGCGTAATAGAGAAAGACGTAAATCTGTTGACAAAGGTGCCCCAAAATGGATGGTTACGTATTCTGATATGGTCACTTTAATTCTAGTCTTCTTTATCTTATTATTTACTATGTCCCAAATTGATGCTGAAAAATTCAAAAAGGTTGCCGAAGCATTAAGAGCTGAAAATATTTTTGATTCCATGCCATCCATTGTTGAAAAAGAAAATGCGATGAATGAGGTTAAAGGTCTAAATGATGAAATGGAAGAAAAGAATGATGTGACCGATCAACCGAAGGAAACACCAGAGGTACATAATGCAGAGATAACGGAAAATAAAGATACATTAGATGAATTGTTAGCTGAGGTCGAGAGATTCTTAAATGAAAACAATTTGAATGATGTTATTTCCGCTTCTAGAACAGATCAAGGTGTTGTTCTTGTTCTACAGGAGAATGTGTTGTTCGAAACAGGGGAAGCAGATGTTCTTGAGCCTGCCAAACCTTTTCTCGATAAAGTTTCTACCTTAATTTCCAATATTCCTAACGAAGTAAGAGTGGAGGGTCATACGGATGATCGACCTATCTCTAACTATCGTTACCCTTCTAACTGGGAATTATCGGTTGCAAGGGCAAGTAGTGTAATACGCTATATCTTAGCGAATAATAACTTTGACTCCTCTCGATTTATCGCAGCCGGTTTTGGTGACACTCGCCCTGTTGTTCCAAATAATTCTCCAGAGAATTGGAGTAAAAATAGAAGGGTAGAAATGGTGATCTTAGAATTAGATGCGAAAGAGTAAGGATGCTTAGAGCATCCTTTTTTAGTTTTTGGCGTTTTCCACAAATTTCAAGACTTGCTCTAACACTTGTCGATTAAATTCGCTAATTTCCTTTCTTCGTGGAATTGCTTTATAATTCTCCAATGAGTCATGCCAAGTAGTAGGTAAAGTGACTGGACTTTCTTTTTGCCATTCTTCAATCCAATCAGATGAGATGGCACCAGAAAATGAAGTGTTTGTCTGCATAATATTCCATAGCTGTGCCCAAGCTCGTGGAACAACTCGCCAAATATCATACCCTCCACCACCAAGCGCTACCCACTTCCCACCACAATATTGTTGAGCAAGCTGATGGATTTTTTTCGGTATTGTTTCATAGATTTTCATAGTAGTATGCATATGTGTTAAAGGATCTAGATAATGAGTATCTGTTCCGTGCTGACTCACGATAATATCAGGCTGAAAATAACTAGCAATTTTGTCGATCGATTCGTTAAACGTATGTAAATAGGAATCATCTTCTGTGAATGCATCTAATGGAAAATTAAAGCTATATCCAAAGCCTTTTTTTATCCCACGTTCACTAATCTTCCCTGTCCCTGGATATAAATATCTGCCAGTTTCGTGAAAGGAAACGGTACAGACGTTAGGATCATCATAGAAACAGTGCTGTACCCCGTCACCGTGATGGGCGTCTATATCAATATATAAAACTTTAAGGTGATAATGTTGACGAATATATTGAATGGTGATAGCAATATCATTTAATATACAAAATCCAGATGCATGTGTCGGAAAGCCATGGTGAAGTCCTCCCGCTAAATTCAAGGCATGATCTACTTGGTTTGTTAGAACAAGGTTAGCAGCTTCTATACTACCACCAACTATTCGTCTAGCGGCATCATACATATTCTGAAACATAGGGGTATCTGTTGTCCCTATTCCATAAATCTCTTGATTAGCTACAGGCTCGAGTTTACTAGCATGTTTCACTGCATGGATATATTCTGGAGAATGAATGGATAAAATGTCTTCTTCCTCTGCCACAGGAGGAGTAATCACTTGATCTATAGTAAGGGCATGGTGATTTTCTAATAATTTTTTGGTCAAGAGAATTCTCTTTTGATTAAAGGGATGATTTTCATGGAAAGAATAGGCTAGAAAATCATCTGAGTAAACAAATGCTGCCTTACAAGCGTTCATTCGTTATCCTCCCTCATTGGTGTCACAACTTCAAATTCCTTACTCTGTTTGATATCATGGATCACATTCATTGGGTTCATTGTTTGAATCCGAAACACCAGTATTTTAAAGCCCGATTGCTGTGGAGTAGGATAGGTGTACACAGAAACAATTTTAATATTGCGCTTGGAGAAGAAAGTGCTTACATCTGAAAGTATACCCACTCGATCCGGTACCCTTATTTCTAAACGTGTACTTGGTCCTTGTGTTCCGGTTAATTGTATAAAGGCATAGAGCAAGTCTTTTTCTGTGACCATTCCAATTAATTTCTTTTGATGGACAACTGGGACACACGCAAATTCCTTTTCGTAAAAAATATTTGCCACCTCTTCAAACAGTTCATCAGGGTGTGTGGTAACAACAGGTGATGACATAATTTGATCAATGGTGTGGTCTAATAATGCTTGATTAATCTCAGAGTCAAGTATAGAGGGACTAGCATCACGGATATCACGATCTGATACGATTCCTATCAAATGTTGATCGTCATCTACGATTGGAATATGACGAATGTGATGCTTGTGTAATAAAGACAATGCATCTGCAATGGTATTATGCTTCTTGAGACTGATTACCTTTTTCTTCATAATTTCTTTGACAAACATGGCTACCATCCTTTCTATGCATTTAAAAATCTTAATTGATCGAATAGCTTCCTATCTTTTTCTGTTACGTTTTTTCCAATACGAACCATTAAACAGTTGGCAGGATGTGCCATGATTTCTGGATCATTAGTAGGGGCCGGGGTTAGCCCACCAGCAAACATCATTTTCTCCATAATCTTACGATAATCCCACACACTTAGCTTTGAATTGTTCAAATCCCAATGCCAATAATATTCTGTGGAAATAATGATGTAATTTTCCATAAATGGATCAGTAACAGATAGCTCAATTAGCTTGGATCCCAATCCTATTCCACGATAAGAAGGAGCTATTTCAATCGCTCCTAATTCTAATAAATTTTCCATATAAAAGGTAGACCATCTTTCAATAGGGTCGGGGTGTAAAAATGTCACATAACCAATAATTACTTTTTCCGATATGGCAACGTTCACTCGGCCTTCCTCAAGATTAGCAATTTCGATGAGTGCTTGATGCTGTTGATTAGCCTTACGAAAGGAATCAAGTCGTGAATGCAATGGGTATTGCTTCAATTCTTCTTCTGTCATTGGTCCTTTTAGCTGAATTTCTCCTAATGATGTTGATAAATGGCTGGAGAATGTTTTTTTGGAATGGATCAATGGAAGTATCACCTCTTTGTACTCTAGTACCTTTATTATACAAAAGAAACCCCTGATCATCAAAAGTCGATCAGGGGCAGGATGGATCATTCTTCTTGTTTCTTGTCTTCTTTTTTCGCAGATTCTTTTTTCTCTTCTTTCTTTACATCCTTTGAAGAGCTTGTCTCTTTTTCACTTTTTCCTTCTTCTTTTTTCTTCTTTTCTTCCACTTTCGTATCACCATAGACGACACTTTTAGATGGTCGTGATTCTAGACCTGAATAATCAACTGCTCGTATGTGATATACCGCATTATTGTCAGGAACTTTAAAGCTAGTGGACGTTGTGCTACCAACCCGTTGAAATTTATCACTGGAGCTACTTGAGCGATAAATTCGGTAGCCAACAACGTCACTGCTACTTGAGTCATTCCACTTTAATGTTTGACCTGAAACCTGAAGTGTAGATGGTGGGTTAGGATTTTCCCCATTTGTTTTTAACGTTCCACTATTAGGGAAGGTTAGTTTTAACCATCCACCAGATGCGTTTCTAGGTATCAATTGCTTGATATTTGATAATTTGTCATAACCCTTTTCTTTCAACCATTCAGGGTTAAAAATGGCACCTTCCTCTTTCGTAAATTCACTTGGTGTCTTATCACTTGCTAGTACAGCCTTGTCACCAACCATTACATAATTTTCGCGAATTAAACTGTTATCCTTTTCAGTAGGTACGTATTTCGCATTGTAAATATCCGTTCGGACAAGACCTAAATCTTTACATACATCTGATGGCAGATCTCCTGATGTTGCACAATAGCTTCTAGAAACAATACCATCAGGTCGTTCAAATGATTGGGATGGCGCCATTAATTCAGGACGAACCTCCGTAGCCGCATTGACAAGCTTGCCCCAAAAGATATTATTTCGACTACTATAACCTTGCGAATCTAACTGCTGGTTATAGTCATAGCCCATCCATGTACCGATCGTTACATTCGGATTCGTTGCTACAAACCATGTATCTTGGAAGTCGTTTGACGTACCCGTCTTTCCGGCCCAGTCCACACTTTTGTTAGTTAAAGTTGCTCTAGCTGCTGTACCTGTACCACGAGTTAATACGTCACGCATCATATCAATGGTCAAATAGCTTGTTTGAGGGCTAAAGACTTCTTCTGATTCACCTTTATGTTCATATACAACCTTGCCATCTTTTGTTTCAATTTTTTCAATCATGTAAGCATCCACGAAATTTCCCATGTTTCCAAATGTAGCATAAGCATTGACATTCTCCTCGACAGTAACCCCATTGTAGGGACTACCTAGTGTTAAGGAGAGATTTTCATAATCACTATGTCCTTGAACCTCTGTTAATCCGTCAAAGCCCATCTTATCTAAAAATAGCTTGGCTGGATTTTGATCTAAGATTTTGTCATAAACCTGCAATGCTGAAATGTTATGAGATTTGTATAATGCTTCCCTTACAGAAACTAATCCATAATACCCTCCAGTGTAGTTAGTAGGAGGTCGATTATAGCCTCTAAAGTTCTTGGCAACATCGGCGACGACTGAGCCTGGCTGTACAACTCCTAATTCCATAGCTGGTGCATATGCTGCTAATGGCTTCATGGTACTACCATTAGGGTTTCTCGTTTCTGTTGCATGATTGTATTGAGATGTTTCAAAGTCACGACCACCGACAAAGCTTAATATTCTACCAGTACTGTTTTCAATTAAAATACTTCCCACTTGTACTGGCTGTAGTCCTAACTGTTCCATTTCACCAGTTTCAGGATTTTCTACCATAATTGGTTCATTCGTATTTTCATTTACTGCTAATTTATCTCTTCCATAATTATCATAGCTTTTTGCCACTTGTTGAAAAACATCATAGAGCTTTTTATCGATGGTAGAATGGATACGGTAACCGTTACTTCCAAGCTCTCGTTCTGCTCTAATTTGGTACTCTTCTTGAAGAACATCACTAGATGCTAAATCCTCAGCGGTGTATCCATCTTGCTCTGCTAACACATTAGTGAGGATATCAATAGATCGCTCTTTTAATTCTTTCACAAGCCAAGGGTATTCCTCCAGCATCGAATCCTCTGGTTTTTTAAAATCTGCCACGATATCATAGTTAACTGCTTCGTCATATTGCTTTTTATCAATATAACCAGCATCTAGCATCCGTGACAATACAGTTTTCATTTTGGTTAGACCAGGTTCTAAGCCAGCTTGATCCTTTAATCCACCATTATTAACAAAAGGTGTGTAATAAGAAGGACTTTGAGGCAAACCGGCGATATAAGCAGATTGTGCTAAGTTAAGATCAGCCGCATTTACACCGAAAATTCCCTGAGCAGCTGTTTGTACTCCTGCAATGTTTTGACCAGATGCATTTCTACCAAATGGTACGATATTTAAATAGGCCTCAAGAATCTCATCTTTTTCAAAGAATTTCTCCAATCTTAAGGCTAATAACATTTCCTTTGCTTTTCGTTCAAAAGAAACTTCATTGGTTAGCAGCTGGTTTTTAATAATTTGTTGTGTAAGTGTACTCCCACCTGTTTTCGTCTGAGCGTTCGTCACCTCTTGGAATACAGCACGTAAAATAGCTTTCGGGACAACACCATTGTGTGTTTCGAAATACTCGTCCTCTGTAGCAATAATTGCTTTCTTAACAAATTCGCTTACTTTGTCTAAGGAGACTTCATCCCTTTGTAAATCTGTTTGAACATCTGATAGGAATTGATTCTCGGCAAAATATAATTCAGAAGTCTCTTCATAATTATAAATAGCTGTAGACATTTCCTCTTTTGTTTGGATTTCCTCATCAGACACTAGGGAAGCAAAATAGCCTGCACCTAGCCCACCGACAAAAAAGAAACCAATGATAGCGAGAGTTATAAAAAATAACATTATATTCCAAATGATGTGATAACTTATTCTTGCAGATCTTTGAATCTTGTTTTTCTTCCAAAGTTCCCAAAAAGAGTGCCAGCCTTTTTGTATGTATTGCCAGCATATATGAAAGAAGTTTTTATTATTCATTCAACAAACCTCCATTTCCCCAATCATTATTATAGCATAATCGTCAATGTAAAATGCTTTCTTTTTTTGATTTGAATGGTGTCTATGAGTGAGGATCATGACGTTTTCTTTGCGAATGATAAAAATATTAAATTTTTATTGCATTTCATTTAGATATATGCTAAAAATGTAATAATAACTTTATAAGCTAAACGTTGATTGATTGCAGTAAGGACATGATTCCCTTATGAAGAGAGCTAACGGTCGGTGGAAGTTAGTAATAATCATGGAATGAATTACGATCAGGAGTTTCTTCATGAAGATGAAGACGGTGTATCCAGCATCGATATTTGTTAAGTGGCAATACTTTTTTATTGCAACAAGGGTGGTACCGCGATAATCTCGTCCCTTATTTAGAGGGAGGAGTTTTTTTATTGAATAAAAATAGGAGGAATGAAATACATGCATATTTTGGATGATCTGAAACAAAGGGACTTAATTCAACAAACAACAGATGATGAGGGACTTCGCCAACATTTAGAAGATAATATCGTTACCCTCTACTGTGGGTTTGATCCTACAGCTGATAGTCTTCATATTGGACATTTGCTACCGATTCTAATGCTCAAAAGATTTCAACAAGCTGGACATCGCCCTATTGCATTAATCGGTGGGGGAACAGGCTTAATTGGCGATCCAAGTGGGAGATCGACAGAACGTTCGTTAAACAGTGAAGAGGTTGTAAAAGGATTCAGTGATAAGATTAAAGAACAGCTAGCAGGTATTCTTAATTTTGACAATGGAAAAAACAGTGCCGTTGCTCGGAATAACCATGAATGGCTTCATTCTATGACATTTATAGAAGTATTGCGTGATGTCGGTAAACATTTTGGGATTAATTATATGCTAGCAAAAGACTCTGTCGATTCAAGGATCGAAAATGGGATTTCATTCACAGAATTCAGTTATATGATTTTACAATCCATTGATTTTATGAACCTATATGAAAAAGAAAATTGCACATTGCAAATCGGTGGTAGTGACCAATGGGGTAATATTACTGCAGGTATGGAGCTAATAAGACGTACAAGATCTGAAAAAAATCAAGAAGAAGCGAAGGTTTTCGGATTAACGGTCCCACTGATCACCAAAAGTGATGGGACAAAATTTGGAAAAACAGCAGGTGGAGCGGTTTGGTTAGATTCTGATAAAACTTCTCCATATGAATTTTACCAATTCTGGATCAATACAGACGACCGTGATGTGATTCGTTTTATCAAATATTTCACCTTCCTTGATATGGACGAAATAAAAGCTCTTGAGCAAGAATTAGAAACAGCGCCTGAAAAACGGGTGCCACATAAACGGTTGGCAGAAGAGATGACAAAACTTGTTCATGGTGAAGAAGCATTGAGCCAAGCGATAAAAATTACCGATGCTTTGTTTAGTGGAGAACTAAAAAGTCTCAATGCTGCTGAAATAGAACAAGGCTTTAAGGATGTGCCTTCAGTCGCCATAGAAGATAAAGAGATCGGTTTAATCGATTTACTCGTAACAGCTGGAATCTCTTCCTCTAAACGCCAAGCTCGTGAGGACATTAAGAATGGGGCAGTTTATATAAATGGAGAAAGAAACCAAGATCTAGAGCACCAAATTTCTGCCTCAGATCGAATCGAAGAGAAATTCACCATTATAAGAAGAGGGAAGAAGAAATATTTCCTCATTCGTTATAAATAAAAGCAAGAGGACTTTCTATTAGAAGGTCCTCTAGTCTTTACTCACAAACCAAAAGGAAAAAATCATCGAAATCACTATGACGATAAACGGAGCGTAAAAATGTATAAAATCATCCATGTAAGACCACCCCTTCCACTACTTAATTTTTCCTTGAACATAATTTTTGTTAAATAAGAATAATCGAAGTAATAGATATAAAGAAGGTAACAATAAGCAAAATCCAGCAATGAATGCGATAATTAATGCTATAGCCATTCCTTCATTTGTAAAGCCCTCTGCAATAGTTAGGTAAGGATAAAGCAAATATGGATAATGGGAGATACCATAAGCAAAGAACGCGATCAAGAATTGACCAATTAATAACAAAAAAGCAACCCCGTAATTTCTTTTTTTCCAGATCAGATATACAGTTGCAGCAAATAAAATTCCAGATAGCAGAAACATCCACCACACATTGAGCATGTTTTGAAAATGCAGTTCATTATGGACACGGAGTTCTACTATAATTCCACCTGCTGTAATAATCGCAGGAAATGCCCAAATAAGCGCATATTTTCTTAATAATGCAGTTGCCTGCTCATCCTTAGCTTCATTGGCATACCAAGTGAGAAAGACAGCCGATATATACAGGACAGAGGTTAAGCTTAATGTGACAATACTCCAAGTTAGTGGACTGAAAAATAGTGCCACATAATCTAGAGATAACCCTGCTGACGTGTTGTCAATAAATCCTCCTTCAGAAATAGTGAGAACGATTGATAAGGAGGCAGGAATTAATAAACCTGAAAATCCATATAAATAGGTCCAAAAGTGACTCTTTAACTTTCCGTAGGTCGTAAAAGCATAGTACGAGCCCCTAATAGCAAGTAATATAATTCCTAAGCTTGCAGGTACGAGTAAAACAGTTCCATAATAATAAGCCGTGGATGGGAAAAAACCGACGATACCGACAAAGAAAAAAACAAGAAAAACATTGGTAACCTCCCATACAGGGGATAGATATCTTTGGATAATATTACTGATGATATGATTTTTTCTCGTTAATAAACTATAGGCATTAAAAAAACCTGCACCAAAGTCGATCGAAGCAATAATAATATACCCGAATAAGAAAAGCCACAAAACAGATATTCCAATTAATTCATATGACATGGTTACTCCCCACCTTCTCGATCTCTTAATTCACGTTCGATTGGGTTTGCTTTAAACATACGGATAAGTACAATGACACTCGCAATCCCTAATAGAAGGTATAAGCCGATAAAGAGATATAGCATGATGTCGACATCATTACTCGTTGTAGCCGCATCCTCTGTTCTAAGTATTCCTCTTAGTACCCAAGGCTGTCTTCCTACTTCTGCAAGCCACCAGCCAGCCTCGATCGCGAGCATACATAATGGCCCTGTCGTGACTAGTGTCCATAAAAAGAATTTTTTGTAAACAAATTTCTTCCTTAGCCAATTTCCGACGATATAGATTAGGGCAACTAGTGCAACGAACATGCCGATCATGACCATAATGTTAAATAGATAATGTATATAGAGCGGTGGAACATCTTCCTTTGGGAATTGATCCAATCCAAGCACTTTGGAGGTTGGATTCCCATGTGCCAAAATGCTTAGGGCATAAGGGATTTCAATAGAATACTTGATCTCATCACCATTAGTTAAGACGCCAAATAGAGTAAGAGAAGCCTCTTCTTCTGTTTCGAAGTGCCACTCCATAGCGGCTAGCTTTTCTGGTTGGTAGGCTGCTAAATATTTTCCTGAGAAATCCCCGATAATTGCAGAAGCAATGGCAAATACGAGACCGACCTTTATCGTTAGTAAGAGGGCCTTCTTATGGTAGATATGATTGGAGCCTTTGATAATGCGATAAGCACCAATAGAAGCTAGTATAAAGGCAGCTGTCATATAGGCAGTTGCAAGCACATGAGCAACCTTTGTCGGCATTGCGGGATTAAACATGGCAACTAATGGTTGAACATTAATGAATTCACCATTCATCATTTCAAATCCCTGAGGTGCATTCATAAAAGAATTCACCATTGTGATAAAAACAGCAGAACAAGATGCCCCGATCGCAACAGGAATTAATAAAAGCATATGCTTCTTCTGATCCTTAAAACGATCCCATGTATACAAATAAATACCAAGGAAAATAGCCTCAAAGAAGAAGGCGAAGGTTTCCATAAATAAGGGTAATGCAATTGCCTTACCTGCAAGCTGCATAAAGGTTGGCCAAAGCAAATTCAACTGTAAGCCAATAGCTGTTCCTGTGACAACTCCTACAGCAACTGTAATAATATATCCTCTTGTCCACCTTCTTGCCATGAGAATATAATGCTCATCCTGCTTTTTAATCCCCATCCATTGAGCCATAAAGATGAATAGAGGAATGCCAACTCCTATCGTTGCATAGATAATATGAAAGGTGAGGGTTAGTTCCGTTAATACGCGACTATAAAATACACTGTCCATGAATAAAACTCCCTTTATCCCATTAAAATTCTTCTCAGAAGTGCAATACCTAGTAGAATAGCGATGACGACTAGTAAAATGACTAATTTCCGCTCATGCTTTTGGTACATGTAAAAACCTCTTTTCATTTCCCGTGCTTCTTATTCATTTTCAGCTTAAAAGATAATATTATACGTCTTAATTGAATAGGATACCTTTAAGTGAGGATATCAAATCAGATATCCCTTTTCAAGATTTGGTAATAATACCATTCTTTCTTATTGAAATCGTAACGGTCTATTGGTAATGTTATATGGGTGAAAAAAATTCTCTTTTGACGTTTTATGATATTTTTAATGGAAATAGGGTATATATTGGAGAGAAAAGAAGGGAAGGTGTTGGAAAATGAGTATGATAGAAGAAATACTCAACAAGATAGTAGAATGGGGAAACCTCATATTATGGGATTATGTCCTTATTTATTTATTAATAGGTGCAGGATTATTTTTTACACTTAGAACAAAATTTATCCAATTTCGTTTGTTTGGAGAAATGTTTAAGGTTATTCGTGAGGAGGCAGTAGAGCAAAGTGGTAAGCGAGGAACAAATGCCTTTCAAGCATTTAGTATCTCGATCGCCTCAAGGGTTGGTACTGGTAACTTAGCAGGTGTAGCATTAGCAGTTGCTATTGGTGGACCTGGAGCTGTATTTTGGATGTGGGTTGTCGCACTAATCGGTATGGCAACAGCATTTGTGGAAAGTACACTTGCTCAAGTATATAAGGTGCCTGATCGAGACGGATTTCGTGGCGGACCAGCTTATTATATGGAAAAAGCATTAGGACAAAAATGGATGGGTATTTTATTTTCCATTTTAATTACAATTACATTCGGCTTTGTCTTTAATGCAGTGCAAGCGAATACAATATCTGGTGCTGTGGATGAGGCATTCAATGTTGATCCAATCTGGACTGGTATCATTCTAGTCGTTTTAGCTGCCATTATTATATTTGGAGGAATTAAGCGAATTGCGTCTATAGCTGGAGTCATTGTACCATTCATGGCAATCATCTACATAGTAGTTGGTTTATATGTAATGATCACAAATATTACGGCTCTACCTGATGTTTTCATGATGATAATCAAGAATGCATTTGGACTGGAGGAAGCTATCGGTGGAACAATGGGTGCAGCTATGATGTACGGGATAAAAAGAGGGTTATTTTCTAACGAGGCTGGTATGGGTAGTGCGCCGAATGCAGCCGCTTCTGCTGGTGTCAATCACCCAGTAAAGCAGGGGCTTGTACAATCATTAGCTGTTTTCTTTGATACGATCGTGATTTGTAGTATTACCGCATTTATCATTGTGTTATATGATGGCTTTTATCAAGCATCAGAGGATGGTATTCAACTGACACAGGTCGCTGTAAGCTCACATGTAGGTGAATGGGCATCCATTTTTGTAGCGATAACGATTTTCTTATTTGCGTTTAGTTCCGTAATCGGAAATTATTACTATGGGGAAACAAACATTGCCTATCTAAGAGAAAGCAAGACATTACTAACAATCTATCGTCTTATTGTTTTAGCAATGGTGATGTTCGGCTCCTTAGCTTCGATCCAAATTGTATGGAGTATGGCAGATTTATTCATGGCAATGATGGCTGTCGTTAACCTTGTGGCAATCCTATTCCTAACAAAAATAACGATCAATGTACTTAATGATTATATTAGTCAGAAAAAGGAAGGCAAAGATCCTGTATTCCATTATAAAAATATTAAAGGTTTGAAAAACGTCTCATGGTGGGGAGCACAGGATAACCAAAAAGGAACGAAATAATGGTATAGTAGAAAGAAGGCTTTTGTAATGGAAGCCTTCTTTTTTACTAGAACAAAGAGAGAGAAGGAATATGAAATGAATGAAGCGGCACAGAGTTATTGGATTCACTATACCTTATCAAAATCAACATACCGTAACAGCCTGGCAATTTGGAGGAAACCCTGATTATTTAGCACAGCTCGTTATGGAAGGTATAAAAACAGCAACCTGCTCAGCAAAAATTTTATACGATAAAGAAGAGGAAAAGCTACCAGCAGTGGGTGATTATAGCATTATTTTAAACAGTAAAGACGAGCCAGTGGCAATTATTAGAACAACAGAAGTAGAAATCATGCCGATGAATCAAGTGTCAGAGGAATTTGCCATAGCAGAAGGAGAGGGAGATAGAACCTACGATTATTGGAAAAGGGTTCATATAGAGTTCTTTACAGAAGAATTAAGTCGATATGATCTTGAATTTTCTGAGGATATCATGCTTGTTTGTGAACGGTTTGAATTGGTCAATGTAAAAGGTGAATGATGGATTGGCATTATTATTTTTAAAATTTCGGTGGACTAACAAACCCTAAGATTATCTCGAAATAGCGCTACTGTTCATATCTGGCGTAACATATGGTATCAGTGGTAGTACAATGGTTGGGACATTACAAAAGCTTATCAATACAAAAGTTGATAAGTATCTCGGACCACAACCTATTAGTACGTTGCAAAATTACTTAGATACACCTATTGATCGGAAGGTTAGTAAACCCTCTTTAATGGTTACGGAAATGCAAAAACGTTTGAATGCAGGTACGTTTGTAAAATAAGATAGTATATACAATATATTGATGATGTTTTAAAACTATGGGATAGCCCTCACGAGTGTCGGGGCGTCTCTTTTTTATGCTTCTTATAATGTGGACATTTTAAAATTCATCATGTCATTTTAATTACTCATAACTACAATTTGCTCTAGAAAAATGACTTAACTTTGCAAAGAAATCTTCGAGAATAAATCGTGAATTAATTGTTTCATACACTTTAATCGGTCGAAATTTACCGGAATGAAAATAATTCATGTTCTGATCAAAAACTGGTGCAGGTTTCCATGTCCATTTACCACAATCCGAATATATCATTACACCAACAGCTGGGGAATCACCAAGTATTCGGTATTCTGCAGGTCTCGATATACTTTGATTATTAAAATAAATAACCTCCTCTGCCAGGTATTTGCCGATTTCACCATGCGGGTATACTCTTTCAATAAGCTCTGCATAGCCGACAGGCATCATACGATATACATTTCTTGGTATTTGCCACACTTCAAGGTTAGACTTAAATACTACATTTGCGGAATGAATATCGTTTGATAAATTATATTCCTGCCCCCCAGATGGCCACTCACCACCACCAATCCAAATTACCTTTATGTCTTTGTCAGCAATTTTTGGTTCAATTAGTAATGCAGAGGCCATATCAGTAAGCGGGCCATAGAATGCTACATGAAGAGGTCGATTATCATCCTTCATTGCTTCTTCTATAATTAATCTTGCTCCTGGAGAATCTACGGGCGTTACTTCATCCGGCATAGCATTTGTTGCACCATCTTCAATACGGAATTCCTTCTGCAAACCCATTAATTCTAGAAGCAACATTGTTTCGTCATGACTATCTTGTAAACTTGTCTTTGATTTACGATCGCCGAAATGAGCAGGTATAATTCCATGAAGATTAAACGAAGAACTTAGTACCGCATGTACAATTGCAAACTGATCATCTACTTCATTCTTGGCATCAGTATTAATAATTACCCTTATTTTTTTGTCCTCTGGTATAAAATAGTCCATTTTCATAAACCCCCGTTAGTTCATTTTAATTACAAGTCAAAATAAATAAATCCTGCAAAAAGTTTTTAAAATTTAGATAAACATTTTCCACTATAAAAGGGAATCAAAAATGAAAAGAAAGGATTTATTAAATGTGCTAAATGTAATAGTGATGTGTATTTAACCTATATGTTAAGGTGAATGGAAAGTCAATTCCAAAAAGTTATATAAAAGTTAAAGGAGCACCTCAGAAAAAGTGCTCCTTTTCTATTTAAATTAAAAATTCAGCTAAAGCATCCGATACTTCAATAAGAATTTCACTAACGAATAAACGCCAAATCTCTATTAGCAAGTGCATCCTGTAACCATTGAGGATGCATTTTCAATAAGTCTTGCGGTAGGTTTTGTTGTTCAAAAAACTTAATTTCTAGCGATTCAGAAGAGTTACATCGTAGTTCACCACCAGTAATTTCAGCAAGAAAACAAGTTGTTATAAAATGTACTATCTTCTCATTTGGATAGGCAAACACCTGTGAATTCGGGTCAGAGTAAACACCAATAAGTTTTTTAATTTTTATATCTAAATTTGTTTCCTCTTTTACTTCTCTGATAGCTGCCTCAGAAACTGTTTCCCCTATTTCTATATGTCCTGAAGGAATACCCCAAAGTCTTACATCTGACCTTTTCTGTAACAAAACTTGTTTTTCCTCATTCAAAATTATAACTGCAACTCCAGCTTTTAAGTCATCAATTCTTTTCATAAAATATACCTCCCTTAAAGTAATGAAAAGGTCAAAAGAGAAAGATTTCAACGCATCACAAATACGCTGAACCTTTCCCCTCGGACCTTTTATGTCAATAGGTGCCTTTTACATATTGTAAAAGATGTAGCCCTTGGTCACTGACCTATATAGATAGCGGAACCCTAGCTACAATTTTCCAGTTCATTTTTATTTTACAACTAATACTCGGAATATGGAAGATATTCCTTCCCTTCACTAAACTGCCCGTTCATTTAAGATCACTATTTCACAATTAATAATTAAATTGTAGAGGCTAGTTATGTCCCTCTTTCATTTCAATCCTTAACTATCTACTCACGTATTTTTAGCCCCAATTTAAATTAATTATATGCATTATTTTGCAAAGTTCATATAAAAAAAAGCCTTGAAATATTGATATAACAACATTTCTAAGGCTTTTTTGCATTTCTTATTCACTCTATCCCGATTAACGAGAGTAGAACTCAACAATAAGCGCTTCGTTAATCTCAGCAGGTAGCTCAGAACGCTCTGGTAGGCGAGTAAACGTACCTTCTAATTTGTCTGCATCGAAAGAAACGTATTCTGGTGTGAAAGTGTTAGCCTCAATAGCTTCTGCGAGGATATCTAGCTTTTGAGATTTTTCACGAACACCGATTACTTGACCAGGCTTTACTTGATAAGAAGGAATGTCTACACGACTTCCGTCTACAAGAATATGACCATGGTTTACTAATTGACGAGCTTGTCTACGAGTACGAGCAAGTCCTAAACGGTAAACAAGGTTATCTAAACGAGATTCCAAAAGAATCATGAAGTTTTCACCATGGATACCTTTCATTTTACCAGCACGCTCGAATAAGTTACGGAATTGACGTTCGTTCACTCCGTACATGAAACGTAGCTTTTGTTTTTCTTGTAACTGTAAACCATATTCAGATAGTTTACGACGTTGATTAGGTCCATGTTGACCTGGTGCGTAAGGGCGTTTGTCTAACTCCTTACCAGTACCTGTTAATGAGATACCAAGACGACGAGACTTTTTCCATACAGAACCTGTATAGCGAGCCATTGTACATCTTCTCCTTTATATAGTAGATTTGCATAAAATAAGACAGTGTGTTCCTACATTCGTCAGCCATTTTGTTTTCATGTACCTTCGCCCTAGTAGCAGAGAGTTACGTGATACACCTCATTTCCACAGGAAGTGGTGGCTTCAACGTTCACCACAGGACGTGGTGGTACTTAGTTGAAGATCCGCTGTAAGGAACAAAATGGTCAGCCGGCGGTTCACATAGGCTACCTTTTTTACACAAAGTCCATTATATGATTTTAGACAGATAAAGTCAATACTAGAATGCTTGAATTTCTGTAAGATCATTGCTTTACCCAAAGCTATTAACAAAAAAACATCAAAAACAAAAAATATTGTTTTTGATGCCCTAGAGAAATTAAATATATTTTTCCAGTGTTTTTACAAACTGTTCTAGGTACTTTTGGTCAATTCCATCAAAGCGATTCGTTGTAGGACTATCTATATCTAAAACACCGAAGATATCTCCATCCTTAAGGATAGGTACAACGATTTCCGACTGACTTGCTGCATCACATGCAATGTGGCCTGGGAATTGATTTACATCGGCTACAAGCTGTGTTTTTATCTCGGAAATGGCTGTTCCACAAACACCTTTTCCACTTTTAATCCTTACACAAGCAGGTAAGCCTTGAAATGGTCCAAGTACTAATTCATCTTCCTTCCAAATATAAAATCCAACCCAATTGATATTATCTAAAAATTGATTTAATAGTGCGGAAGCATTGGATAAGTTGGCGATCACATCTGGCTCGCCTTGAAGCAGTGCATCTAACTGTTTGATTACTAGTGAGTAGTCCTTTTCTTTGTCTCCATTATAGAGGGATGCTTGAAACATGCAGTCTCCACTCCTTTATGCAAATAGTTTTAATCATCATACAATATTCGCCTTTAAGTGACAAATAAATCGTTTCAAAGTGCTGTTAATTTTGTAGCCGAAAAGTTCTGGTCTATCCGAAATAGGTCAAAAAATAAAATATTCTAGAGAATTTTGTTAAAATTTTCGCCAAACCATGGGGAAACATGATATTATTTACATATACAAAAGTTTTGAAAAGGATACATACAAAAGTCTTGAAATAATCATTAAATAATTTTATTTATGTTACTATATAGACAGGGTTCATTGGGAGGGTATCGTATGGAGTATTTAATCGGGTTTATACTTTTAATAATCGCACTATTAATTCTAGGATTAATTCTTCGAAGGAAGATATATGACCATGTCGATCGGTTAGAGGAATGGAAAATTGACATCATGAATAGAAACGTGACAGAAGAACTAAGTCGTGTAAAAAAACTAAATTTACTAGGAGAAACACAACAAAAATTCGAGGCATGGAAAAATAACTGGGATCTTATTGTAACAGAAACCCTTCCTGATATGGAAGAAGATTTAATGGATGTCGAGGAAGCAGCCAATCGTTTTCAAATAATGACGGCTAAAAAAAGACTGCAATACATAGAGGAAAAGCTACAGTCAATCGAGGCAAACATAGAAGAGATTTTCAAGGATTTAAACCATCTAATGGATTCCGAAAAATATACGCGCCAACAAATCGAAATTGTTAGTCCTAAATTAAAAGAGTTAAAAAAATATCTTCTCCATAATCGAACACAATTCGGAAGAGCGGAAATAATGTTTGAAGCAACCTTAACAGAAATGGAAAAAGAGCTTCAATCGTTTAGTGAATTAGAGGAAGGCGGAAATTATTTAGCTGCCCAGCAAAAAATTGATCAAATAAAAGAAGAGTTAGAAGAGATAGAACAACGTATCAGTGCATTTCCTAGTATTTACCGAAAATGCAGAAAGGAAATTCCTGATCAAATGAATGAGCTTATTCGAGATATGGAAGAAATGGAAGCAGAAGGATATCGAGTGGAGCAATTCGGCTTTGAAAAAGAATTAAAACAATATGAGCTTGTTTTAAAAAACAGTATGCGTGAATTAGAAAAAGCGGAAACTGCGGAAATTAATGAGACATTAGAGCAAATAGAAGAGCGTTTAAATGAAATGGAACTTTTGCTTGAACAAGAAGAAAAATCAAAATCAATTGTGGAGAATCAATTGCCGAAAGCAAAGCAAAAAACAATGGAGCTTGAAGAAAATTTCTTAAAGATGAAAGAAGAGGTAAATGAATTACAACAAACCTATTTTATTGAATCTTCTGATTTAGAAATGTTTTTAAGTGTGGAAAAATGGCTGGAAAAGATTACAAATCAATTTCATCAAGTGGAAAAGGATTATGAGGAACAAACAAGTCATCATGTCGAAATTAAAGAAAGACTAGACCTCTTTGAAGAGGAAGTAGACGAGCTTGAAAAAGCCCAGATTGAATTTAAAGAAAAGGTTCGAGATCTAAGAAAAGATGAAATCGAAGCAAAGGATGATATTGCTAGTATTAAACAAAAATTAATCCAAACGAATAAGCGATTAGATAAAAGTAATATCCCTGGTGTTCCTTCCAGTATTCTCAACATGCTAGAAGAGGCAACAGAAAAATGTGAATTTGTAATTCAGCATTTACAAAAACACCCATTAGATATGGGGAAAGTCCAGCATGCGTTAGAAGAAGCAAATAAATCTGTTAATAATTTTGTCAATCAGACGAATCAAATACTTGATAAAGCAAGATTAGTCGAAATTGCGATCCAATATGGTAATCGATATCGAAGAAAACACCCCGAACTTGCCTCTCAACTATCGGAAGCAGAAGCAATGTTCCGTAACTATAAATACGAAAGTGCCTTCGAATTGACCATTAAAGCACTGGAACAGGTGGATACAAATGCTATGGAAAAAATAGAAGAGCTAGATGAGCGGTATCAAGAAATGTTAGGTTAAAGAGAATGGCATAAAGAACTTCATATTTGGTATAGGGAGAAGATATTCCTGAAACGTTAGGGATATCTTTTCTATTTGTATCATTTGATGAATCTTCTATCTATAAATGATAAAGGAATTATGATAAAATAAGGTCAATTTTGTAGGAAAAGAGTACAAAAAAGAAAGAGAAGCAAAATAAGAATACGCATATTGATAAATGAGGGATTGAGAAATGATTTATTTGGACAACAGTGCGACAACCAAACCAAAAGAAGAAGTAGTCCAAAGCTTCCAACAAGCTGCATTACAATATTTTGGAAATTCATCCTCCATTCATGGCCTCGGTATGGATGCCGAAAGATTACTGCGCATGTCTAGAGAGCAGGCAGCATCCATTTTACAAGTCGATTCGAGAGAAATAATTTTCACTTCTGGAGGAACAGAAGGAAATAATGTTGCGATAAAAGGGGTAGCACTAGAGCATCAAAATAGAGGGAAACATATTATTACAACACAAATAGAGCATCCTTCCGTACTGGAGACATGTCGATCATTAGAAAAGCATGGTTTTGAAATCAGTTATTTGCCAGTTGATCAAGATGGAAGAGTATGCGTAGAAGACTTAAGAGCTTCATTAAGGGAAGACACCATCTTAGTTTCGATTATGCATGTCAATAATGAGATCGGAACTATTCAACCAATCGAACGATTCGGAGAAGTATTAAAAAAATATCCAAAAGCGTTATTCCATGTGGACCATGTACAAGGATTTGGCAAGGTTCCTTTAAATATTAAACAAAGCGGGATTGATTTATTAACGATTTCAGGTCATAAAATACACGGACTTAAGGGAACTGGTTTATTATACGTTAAAGGTGGCACGAAATTATTCTCTTTACATCATGGTGGAGGACAAGAAGCAAACCTCCGCTCAGGAACGGAAAATTTACCAGGTATTGTAGCACTAGTGAAAGCAATGAGATTAGTAAATAATGACAGAGAACAGCATTTAAATCATCTAGAACGGCTTAAAATGTTTTTATATAAAAAAATAAGCAATCTAGAATCTTGTGTTCTGAACACACCAGAAGAAAACAGTGCCCCACATATCATTCATTTTTCTGTACCAGGATTAAAGCCAGAAGTGGTGATCCATGCGCTAGAGGAAGCAGAAATATATATATCTACAAAGTCTGCATGCTCGTCTAAAAGTGCAGACGAGAGTGCTGTTCTTGTGGCTTGTGGTAAAGCAAATAATATTAGCACGTCAGGACTTCGTGTAAGCTTATCCTATGAAACAACTCAACAAGAACTTGATTTTTTTGTAGAGAAATTGCAAGAGGTATTGGAAAAACTAAGTAAAGTAATGAGGTAGATATTATGCAATATGATCACATTGTTATTAGATATGGAGAATTGTCTCTTAAAGGTAGAAATCGAAAACTTTTTACTTCACAGCTAATGAAGAATGTCCGAGTAGCTTTACGAGCATTCCCCAACATTCATATTCAGACAAAACGAGATAGAATGTATATTGTTTTAAATGGGGAAGATCAGGAAGCGATTATAGAGCGGTGCAGTAAAATTTTTGGTATCCAGAATATGAGTTTGGCGATAAAAGTGGCAAGTGAAGAAAAAGCAATAAAGGAAGAGGCATTAGCCCTTTTAAAAAATAGTAATGCTAAGACATTTAAAATTTCAACGAAGCGGTCGAATAAAGATTTTCCGATTGGATCACAGGATTTTAATCAATTATTAGGTGCCCATTTATTAATTAATACAGAGAATATATCAGTAGATGTTCATCATCCAGATCTGGAAATTACAGTTGACATTCGAGATGAAGCAACTTACTTAACCTCAGAAAAAGTGGTTGGAGCAGGAGGTCTACCAGTAGGTACTGCAGGTAAATCTTTATTATTATTGTCTGGCGGTATTGACAGTCCAGTAGCTGGTTATCAAGCAATGAAACGTGGAGTGGAACTGGAGGCTATCCATTTTCACTCACCACCATATACAAGTGAAAGAGCAAAGGAAAAAGTGTTAGACCTAGCTGAAAAGCTTGCTTTTTATGGTCGTAATATTAAAGTGCATGTTATTCCATTTACAGCATTGCAACAAAAAATTCATCGTGAAATTCCACATGGGTATTCCATGACCATTATGCGTAGAATGATGATGCGAATAAGTGAAGCAGTTGCAAAAAAAGAAGAGATACTTTCGCTCATAACAGGTGAAAGCTTAGGACAAGTGGCCAGTCAAACAATGGAAAGTATGCACGCTATTAATGCTGTTACTTCTTATCCAGTCATTCGACCGCTTATTGCAATGGACAAGGATGAGATTATTCACATCTCAGAAAAAATCGAGATGTACCCCATTTCGATTCGACCATATGAAGATTGTTGTACTGTTTTTGTTCCAAAATCACCGAAAACAAAACCAAGATTAGAAAAAGTAGAACAATTTGAAAGCCAATTAGATTTTAAACAAGATATAGAAGAAATCCTTGAGAACGTAGAAACTATTACGATAGCAGCGAATAATCATCACCAAGATTCCATGAGTGATCTATTATAATATGTATAACTATTTTGAATTAATTAACAACAAATACCAGTAAAAATTGTGCATGATTTCATCTCACTCCGAGCAAGATACTATTGTACAAGAGGAGGTGAACAACATGGCAAATAACAACAGCTCTAATCAATTAGTAGTACCTGGAGTAAGTCAAGCACTTGATCAAATGAAATACGAGATTGCACAAGAATTTGGCGTAAGCTTAGGTGCTGATACTACTTCACGTGCAAATGGTTCAGTTGGTGGTGAGATCACTAAGCGTCTTGTCCAAATGGCTGAGCAACAACTAGGTGGACAAGCAAATCAATAATCGTATTACATGATGATAAAGGATAGTGTTTTTAAAGCACTATCCTTTTCTTTCTATCTAGACTTTGCTATCGTAGTATATTATAAACTCAGACTTTTGTTCGTACGTGGTAGGTGAGAAAATGGGGAAATTATGGTACGGAGGAAAAATATATACATTAACGGAGCCAAATGCAACTGTTGAAGCTATTTATACGGAAAACGGATCTATCGTAGAAATCGGCAATAAAGTGTCATTAGAAAGACGCTATAAAAATAAAATAGAAGCTAGCTATAATCTTATTGGAGATACAATGTATCCGGGATTTGTAGATAGCCATTTACATATTATCGGACATGGGGAAAAGCTTACTCGTTTAGATCTATCACCAATGACTTCCGCCAATCAAGTTTTAGAAGCTGTAAGAAATAAACAACATCAATTAGAACACGGGGAATGGCTGATTGCTGAAGGATGGAATGAAAATCAATGGACGAATGCAAAGATTATTAGTAGATGGGATTTGGATAAAGCTTGTCCCAAAAATCCAGTATTATTAACAAGAATCTGTCGCCATGCTGTCATTGTAAATTCGAAGGCACTAGAGCTCGCATGTATTACAAAAGAGACCAAGGATCCCCAGGGCGGTAAGATTGTTCGCAATGAAATGGGAGAACCAACTGGTTATTTACTGGATAAAGCACAAGACCTTATCAAGCAAATTTTATCACCTATTTCGAACAGCCAATTGGAAAAAACAACAGAAGTAGCGATCAAGGATCTATTATCTAAAGGTTTAGTAGGCGGACATACCGAAGATCTTTCCTACTATGGCGGGTTTGAAAGAACATTACAAGCATATCAACATATCCTACCAGCAAAATATAAATTTAGAGCCCATTTGTTAGTTCATCATCTCGTATTTGATGATATGATCGAAAGCGGATTATCTTATGGTGATGGAGGACCATTCACAACACTAGGTGCGATGAAAATTTTTTCTGACGGTGCGTTAGGTGGGAGAACGGCATGGTTAACGGATGTCTATACAGATGACCAAGATAATTACGGAATTCCAATTCACGAATCGGACAGGCTAGAAGAATTGGTGAGAAAGGCAAGAAAATACGATCATCCGATAGCTGTTCATGCGATTGGAGATAAAGCAGTAGAAGAAGTTGCAAAATTAATTAAAAAATATCCACTTAAAAATGGAAAGCGAGATCGAATTATCCATGCACAGATCATCAATAAAAACGTTTTGTCGTTATTAAAAGAGATTAACGTCGTCTTAGATATTCAACCATCCTTTGTATCATCGGATTTCCCTTGGGTGCTAGAAAGGATAGGGGATGAACGAGCACCTTTAGCGTATGCATGGAGGACTTTCATCGAGGAAGGAATAGCTTGTGCCGCAGGATCAGATGCACCTATTGAGGAAGTAAACCCATTAAATGGAATCAAGGCAGCAGTGAGTCGCCAATCAGATTTAGATCAACAAGCATATGGAGAAACACAAAAATTATCGATGTACGAGGCTGTTTCGCTCTATACGAAAGGTAGTGCCTTTGTTATTAATCATGAACACGACAGAGGATTAATCCAGCCAGGCTATGTCGCGGATTTTACTATTTTATCACATGATCTATTTTCGATAGAGAATTACGAAACAATCGACGAGGTTACAGTAAAAGGTACGATAGTCGATGGAGAATGGATGTATAAGGCTTAGTGTAGTGCCGGGTGAATCGCCCGGATTTTTATTATACGCTAGGAAACAGCATGAAATATTTGCAGGAAGTAAAACGACGAAATCAAAATTTTGATGACAAAAGTATAAGAAAAGCTAACTCATTTGCTAAAAGACGAGCGAATGTGAGTTTTTCTAATCGGAAAAATACAAAATGCAAAAGCTGTATCTTGGAAATAGTGCTTAGTCAAAGCTAGATAACCAAGAGAAAAGGCTATATCTTAGTAAAGTTGTTTTAGTGAAGCCAGATAGCCAAGATAAACAATTATATTTTTTTAATAAGACATGAGAAAAGCTAAATAACCAAGATATAAACGAATAAAACCATCTGCCGAATAAATGATTTATTTGGCAGATGGCATGACATTACAAAAATGTTCGTTTAACACGATCCCAATATGAATTATTTTTTAATTTAACTGTCTTAATTCGTTTATCACTAAGCCTAATCGTAATTGAATGAATATTCCGAATCGAATAAGCCTCATTATCTAGTCCAATAATTGGGTAATCGTTCCCGTCTTGGAGTACTTCCAATCTTAGTGTTCGGTCTTGATTTAATAGAAAAGAAGAGCCAAGTGTACGATACCTGTTATTATTAAGCGAAGCGAGCTCTGAGACTTGAATACAAGCTAATTTAGGATCAACTACAGCTCCATGTGTAGACTTGTTATAGCCAGTACTTCCTGTCGGTGTTGCAACAATTAATCCATCCCCCCGAAATCTCTCAAAGTGAGTATCGTCTATGTAGACATCCATAACGATTGTTTTGATTATCGCAGAGCGAATGGCAGCCTCATTCAGACAATAAAAGCTCGATTCTCCGTTAATAGTAACTTCGATTACTGGAAAACGACGAACCTCTAGCTCTTCATTTTTCATCGCATGAATCATGTCGACATAATGTCCCAGATGAAAATCACAATAAAGTCCAGCTTCATTTTCTTTTGTAATACCTACATAGAGACTATCTTGTTTAAAGTTGGTATGACGAACCGCCTGTAGAAATTCGCCATCACCACCAACACTAACAATGATATTTGCTTCCTTCGGGTCATCCACGATTTCAAATCCGCTTTTTTCGATATGTTCAAACAATGGGTTTATTTTTTCCTCTAAATCATCACTTTTTGAATAATAAAAGTAGATATATTTTCTTTTTTCCATAGAAAAGCCTCCTGTAAAAAGTAATTCCATCATTATTTTATCACGGTAGCGCTTACCTTACTATTAGGAAAACTCAAAATCTAAAGGAATGCGATACTCCCTTTGATTAATCTACCCAAACTTTGTAAAGAATAATAAGAAATGGTGGTGATCAATGAAATGATTCTCCTAATACTAATTGGAATCTTTTTTATATTAATCCTTGCATTAATCATTATTTTATCCATCGCACGCTTTTATTTTACCTTGTATTGGAGCATAAATGAAGAAGAACAAATGGTCATTCTTTCTGTCCATCTCTTAAAGATCAGAGTTTATTATAAAGAAATAGAACTGGATAGTTTCGATTTTTCGGATAATAAGAAGACATCTACAAATAAGAAAAAAGATCTACGGTTAATTGGGAGCTTGCTGTTGGATCAAGGTAGACTAGAACAGTTTGAAGTAGACGCGATCATAGGAACAGGAGAACCGGATACTACGGCAATCCTTTATGGCCTATGTAAAGGAATAATGGAAGCATTAAAGAATTATTTTTCAACAAAGACAATGACCCCTATTCATTGTAATATCTCTGCGGACTTTGACGAAGAAATTTTAGAGACGGAAGGAATATGTATGATTTCCTTAAAAATGCGAAAAACTATTCGTGCATTGCGGAAAAACAAATAAGAAGGGAGTCCAGTCAACATGGAAGAAAATAATGTGCATCCATTAGAAGGATTCATGTCTTTAACTATGGATAATTTAAAGCAAATGATTGAAGTAGACACAGCTATTGGAAAGCCTATAGATACACCTGATGGAAGCTTGATTATTCCTTTATCTAAGGTGAAGTTTGGATTTGCAGCTGGAGGTAGTGAATTCAATGGCAAGGGGCAGTCCTCTGATAAACAGTCAGATTCGGAGTCAGAATCAGAAGCCATTATTCCGTTCGGAGGAGGTAGTGGTGGTGGTGTAAGCATTACTCCAAGTGCTTTTTTAGTTGCAAATAAACAAGGAGTAGAATTAGTGACATTACACGAATCTACGACTACTCGTGTTTATGAAAAAGTTATGGATAAAGGGCCAGAACTTGTTGATCAAATTATGGAAATGCTTAAGAAAAATAAAGATGATAAAGATAATCATGAAGAACGTAAACGTCGTTAATCATCAGAGTAGACTTCAGCGTCCACTGCCTTCATAATATAAGAGGCAGTGGATTTCAAATTTATCACAGCACAATTGGAGTCACACTTTATTATTCTCGTTTCATGAATCAGGGAGAGAATATTTAATAAATAGAAGAATTGCTTGGAGGAGAAACAATGGAATTTTCAGTAGAAAGAGCATTTGATCTGTTAGATCAATCCATACAATTGATTCAAAATGAAGAGCGAGTAACCTATTTAGATGGATTGGCATTAGCATTAAAAAAATTTAATGCTGGGGTAGAATTGACAGAACCATCTTTACAAGAAATGGCCAAAATGTTGGAAGAAACAGAAGTGACGAATGAGCAAATTCGCAAGGTCATTCAACTAGCCATTATAAAAGGAATGAAAGGCTCCACTCAACAGCAGCATATGATCACTCCGGATTCTATCGCCTTGTTTATTGGTTACTTTCTTCAAAAGTTTTTGAAAAATAAAGAAGAGTTTCGGGTGTTTGACCCTGCAAGTGGCACCGGAAATTTATTAACTGCAGTAATCAATCAAGTGGAGGCTAACGGAATAGGATATGGAAGTGAAATTGACCCAACCCTAATTCAGATCGCAGTAGAAAGTGCCAATCTTCAGGAACAACAAATTGAATTTTTCCATCAGGATAGTTTAACACCTTTATTACTAGAGCCAGTTGATTTCGTCATTGCCGATTTGCCAGTAGGCTATTATCCTGATGATACGCAATCTTTACAATATCAATTAAGGGCGGAAGAAGGTCACTCCTATGCACACCATCTATTTATCGAGCAATCGATAAAATATACGAAAGAGGGAGGGTATTTATTATTTTTGATACCTAATTTCCTCTTTACTAGTGATCAAAGTGAGAAGCTACAAAAATACTTGCGAGAGCATACCCACATTGTCAGCTTAATGCAGTTGCCCTTAACTTTATTTACATCGGAAAAATTTGCAAAGAGTCTTTTTATACTACAAAAGAAAGGACAGGATACTAAGCCACCAAAACAGGCATTAATGGCCCAGTTACCTTCTTTTAAAGATGTACAGGCAACGGATAATATGCTTAAAAAAATAGACAAATGGTTTAAGAACGAAAATTTAGAATAGTCTGAAAATAAAAATATTTCAAAGGAAACGGTAACAAAAGGAATAGCTGTTGCAAACTTGTACTTACGGTGGTTAAATGGAGTTGGGAATGTTTTTAGAATTATAGATCGGAACGAAAGGATGGAAAATGTTGCGTAAAATTTTAGCAATAAATGCTGGAAGTTCTTCCTTAAAATTTCAGCTTATTGAAATGCCAAAAGAAACGGTTTTGGCAAAAGGCTTAATAGAACGTATCGGCATTGACAACTCTGTTTTTACAATTGAGTATAAAGAAACGAAAGATCAAGTTACAGAAGATATAGAAAACCATGAGAAAGCTGTTAAATTGTTACTAGATAAGCTTACAAGTACAGGAGTCATCTCAAGTCTTGATGAAATTGACGGTGTGGGACATCGGGTAGTACATGGTGGAGAAAAGTTCAATGATTCTGTTCTAATTACAGATAAAGTAATCAAAGAGATCGAAGAAGTATCCGATTTGGCACCATTGCATAATCCAGCCAATTTAACTGGAATCCATGCATTTCGTGAGGTTTTACCTCATGTACCGGCAGTTGCAGTCTTTGATACCGCATTTCATCAAACGATGCCAGAGCAAGCTTATTTATATAGTCTTCCTTATGAATATTACCAAGATTATGGGATAAGGAAATATGGTTTTCATGGAACTTCCCATAAGTATGTTTCAGAGAGAGCAGCGGAAATGATGGGTGTACCATTAAATCAGTTACGTTTAATTTCTTGTCACCTAGGAAACGGTGCGAGTATTGCAGCTATCGAAAATGGTAAGTCTATCGATACTTCGATGGGATTCACGCCATTAGCTGGTGTTACGATGGGTACAAGATCTGGCAACATCGACCCTGCATTAATTCCATACATCATGGAAAAAACAGGACAAACCGCAGCAGAAGTGATGAACGTATTGAACAAAAAAAGCGGTATGCTAGCTTTATCAGGATTCTCTAGTGATTTACGAGATATAACAGACCGTGCGAGCGATGGTGATGGACGAGCAGAGCTTGCATTACAAGTATTTGCTGAGCGTATCCACAAATATATTGGATCATATGCAGCAAGAATGCATGGGGTAGATGCCATTATCTTTACGGCAGGTGTAGGGGAAAATAGTGTGACTATTCGAGAACGAGTGTTGCAAGGATTAGAATTTATGGGTGTTTATTGGGACCCTAGCCTCAATAATATTCGTGGAAAAGAAACATTTGTGAACTATCCACATTCACCTGTTAAGGTAATTGTGATTCCAACCAATGAAGAAGTCATGATTGCGAGAGATACAGTTAGATTAACGGAAGATGTCAAAGTATAAAAAACGAGAGGGGAGTGAACTGCCCCCTGTCAAGTAGACAGGTAAATAAACAAAATATTTTGTGCCATGTATGACTTTCATGCATGGCTTT
>NZ_QGTD01000015.1 GCF_003176895.1 Gracilibacillus dipsosauri | reverse complement strand
TTCCCATACCGAACACAGTAGTTAAGCTCTCCAGCGCCCATGGTAGTTGGGGCTCACGCCCCTGCAAGAGTAGGACGTTGCCAAGCAATTTATTTCCATTCCACAGTAGCTCAGTGGTAGAGCAATCGGCTGTTAACCGATCGGTCGTAGGTTCGAATCCTACCTGTGGAGCCAATGGAGAGCTGTCCGAGTGGTCGAAGGAGCACGATTGGAAATCGTGTGTGCGGTCAACGCCGTACCGAGGGTTCGAATCCCTCGCTCTCCGCCACTTTAAATATAGGCCCGTTGGTCAAGTGGTTAAGACACCGCCCTTTCACGGCGGTAACACGGGTTCGAATCCCGTACGGGTCACCATAATAACCACAGTAATCATTAGTTATTGCTACTTTATTAAGGATGGCATGCTAAGATCGCGACGTCCTGTCGCAATGCATGCACTTGCACATCCTGTGCGGCGGAGGATTAGCTCAGCTGGGAGAGCACTTGCCTTACAAGCAAGGGGTCGCAGGTTCGAGCCCTGCATCCTCCACCATTTAATTAAATATTTCATATCATCGCGGGGTGGAGCAACGAGTAAAACATCCACCGAATAAACTTCGAGTAACCTCGAAGCACCCTACATCTAAGAGTAAGCTAGTAGATGCAGAGGTCACCGTAGACTACACTATTTGTAACATTATGGATTTCAATTTAATATTTCTTATCATCGCGGGGTGGAGCAGTCTGGTAGCTCGTCGGGCTCATAACCCGAAGGTCGTAGGTTCAAATCCTGCCCCCGCAACCAAAATACTTTCAAGTATTTTCTACAATGGTCCGGTAGTTCAGTTGGTTAGAATGCCTGCCTGTCACGCAGGAGGTCGCGGGTTCGAGTCCCGTCCGGACCGCCACTAAATTTACTTATCAAAATTAAATCATTCATTGAAAATGGCTCGGTAGCTCAGTCGGTAGAGCAACGGACTGAAAATCCGTGTGTCGGCGGTTCGATTCCGTCCCGAGCCACCACCTTTTATTTTTTCTCAATTAATTTATTTTATTTGGAGGGATAGCGAAGTTGGCCAAACGCGGCGGACTGTAAATCCGCTCCCATCGGGTTCGTAGGTTCGAGTCCTACTCCCTCCACCATTTTATTAATATATGTATTATTTTTCGTAGGGGTATAGTTTAACGGTAGAACAGAGGTCTCCAAAACCTCCAGTGTGGGTTCGATTCCTACTACCCCTGTTTTTTGTATGATGGCGGTCATGGCGAAGTGGTTAACGCACCGGATTGTGGTTCCGGCATGCGTGGGTTCGATCCCCACTGGCCGCCCCATTTACTTTCAAATGTTGGGCTATAGCCAAGCGGTAAGGCAACGGTTTTTGGTACCGTCATGCGCTGGTTCGAATCCAGCTAGCCCAGCCATTTTGCGGAAGTAGTTCAGTGGTAGAACATCACCTTGCCAAGGTGGGGGTCGCGGGTTCGAATCCCGTCTTCCGCTCCATTATTAATTAACATTTTCACCTAATAACCATATAATGATTTTATCGAGGCGGCATAGCCAAGTGGTAAGGCAGAGGTCTGCAAAACCTTTATCACCGGTTCAAATCCGGTTGCCGCCTCCATTTTATTTATGCCGGTGTGGCGGAATTGGCAGACGCGCGGGACTCAAAATCCCGTGTCCTCACGGACGTGTCGGTTCGACCCCGACCACCGGTATTTAAAACATCGATATAGCGGTATTCTCTACGGAGCGTATCGCCTTTTTTGTGTTCTTTTTTTTCACTGATCGATTTTTATCACGCGATTGTAGAACCAAATTTCACTGAAACGCTATTATATGAGCAGCTTGGTCAACTTGTCCTTTAATGTCACTTTTCATCTAGAATCTGTAAAGATTCGATTCCATTGGTAAATTTGATAATCAAGGAATTCTCACATATTACTATCACATAAATACTGCCTTAACTCTGGGCCGATATTTTCATAGAGGTAACATGTCCTTCTAATTTACGAGAAATCAAATTAATTAAGAAAAATGCTAAACTTCGACAATCGTACTTAGAAAAATCAAAGTTGAAAGAGGGATTATGCTAAAGGTTAATGGGCCGATCAGTTTACTTAAGGATCTATTAGAGAAGAGAATATTGACAGTTATAAGACATGCCAGAATGTAGCAACTTAGTTATGACGGGGAATGAGATGAAAAATTAGAAAATAAACTTTTGATTTGGATAACTAGAATACAAATTGAATTATAATCATTACTAAATAAAACAGCCTTAAAGTTAAATTTAACCTTAAGACTGTTTTCATAGAATAGGTAGCGCAAATAATTAAGACACTCCACTAGCTATTTTACTATTAGAAACAGATTCTTCACTATCTTCTACCTTAATAAATTGACCTGATCCAATCCATGCTGCTAACGCAAAGAGTAGATAAATTGCCTGTGTTGCGTAAGCGCCTTGAAGCAGAATTTGCAGTCCCATCCCTAGCCCTAAAGATGGAATGATGATTAAAAATGTTCGAAAGATCCGCTCAAACCCTTTATGAAGCGGTAAAGGCCAAATTTTTGAAAAACAGACTCCTAACGCCACACCTAGGCCAGATACGACTAATAACTGCAATAATATTATCGGTGTTGGAAACGGCCATTCCATAATGTAGTGGCCGGAGAGATAGAAGATCTCAAGAAATAATGTTATGCCAATCACCCGTTGCACTGTTTTTATATTCATCCAAGGACTTAATAAATACACAAGTATCGCTAAACAACCAAATATGAGTGTCCAATTCATCACGCTACCCCTTTCGTTTATCTAAAGTTTTTAGCTTACATCCTCATCAATCTCTGGTGCTCTTACATCTTCAATAAGCTCTTGAATTTCTTGAGGTGGCTCTGTTGTCATTCTTGACACAATAAAGCTCACAATGAAGTTTAATAACATTCCGACAACTCCGACACCTTGAGCATTAATGCCAAAGAAACTATCAATGAGTGCCCCTTCTGTACCAAAAATGGATTCGGATAGAATAGTTCCGATCATAAACAATGTAAAGACCAAACCGGTTAGAATACCTGCGATCGCGCCTTCCTTATTCATTCGTTTATCAAAAATTCCAAGCAAGATGACTGGGAATAAACTTGCAGCCCCAAGCCCAAAGGCAAGGGCAACCACTTCACCTGCGAATCCTGGTGGGTTAATACCAACATAGGCCGCAACGAGTAAAGCAATTAATAACGTGATCCTTCCAACACGCAATCTCTGCGCCTCGCTTGCTGATTTATTAAAAATCCTATAGTAAATATCATGCGAGACGGCACTGGTCATCGTGATCAGTAATCCTGAGGCGGTTGATAAGGCGGCTGCAAGCCCACCTGCAGCAACCAGGGCGATAATAAATGGCGCTAGGTTCGCAATTTCTGGTGTCGATAATACAATGATATCTCCATCAATCATCACTTCATTATCATCACCAGCTGTATAATTGACGTTGCCATCGCCGTTTTTATCATCAAACTGAAGTAAGCCCGTTGTCTCCCATTTTTTCACCCATTCGATGTCTTGAACTTCTTCAACTGGTTTATCCGCAATCGTATCAATTAAATTATACTTTGCGAATGCCCCAACTGCAGGAGCTGTTAAGTATAATAGTCCAATAAAGATAATCGCCCAAACAGCAGACCATCTAGCAGCACGTACACTTTTAACTGTGTAAAAACGGACGATGACGTGAGGTAAACCTGCTGTACCAGCCATAAGAGCTAACGTCATCATGAATACATTTAACATCGACAAATTCGTAAATGGTGCCATATATTCCGTCATCCCAAGATCAATTTGAATTTGGCTAAGTCGCTCTACAATATCGCTTGTAATAAAGCTTAATTGCGGTACAGGATTACCTGTTAACTGAGCTGAAATCGCACAAGCCGGGATTAGGAATGCGATAATAATAACGAAATATTGAACTGCCTGAGTCCAAGTAACACCTTTCATTCCGCCAAGTAGTGCGAAGAAACCAACAACCGCCATCCCGATTAGAACACCGACAATGATGTCGACTTGTAAGTACCGACTAAAGACAATCCCTACACCACGCATCTGTCCTGATATATAGGTTAATGAAATGAAAATTGTCGCAATCGCGGCAACAGCGCGAGCACTACTTGAGTAGAAACGATCCCCAATAAAATCTGGAACCGTAAACTTCCCAAACTTACGTAAATAAGGAGCAAGCAGTAATGCTAATAAAACATAACCACCTGTCCATCCCATTAAGTAGATCGTTCCATCATAGCCTAAAAAGGCAACAAGGCCAGCCATCGAAATAAAGGATGCTGCCGACATCCAGTCAGCCGCAATCGCTGCCCCGTTTGCGACGGTCGGAACATTTTGACCTGCCACATAGAAGCTTGATGTATCCTTAACCCGTGACCACCAGCCAATCCCTGTATAAATAATGAACGTAATAACAACCAACGTAATCGTAATCGCTTCAACACTCAATCCTTATCCCTCCCTATCCTCTTTAAGTAACTTGGCATATTCTCGGTCCAGCCGGTCCATTCTGATTGCATAAGTTAAAATAAGCAAGAAAAAGACGATGATCGCACCTTGGTGTGCAATCCAAAAGGAAAAGGAGACACCGAATAACTGAATATTAGATAACGGTTTTGCGAATAGAATACCACCGCCATAAGCAACGGCTGCCCAAACAACCAATAAACTTATAATGAATCGAATATTTTTTTTCCAATACCACTTTTGTCTCTCATTGAGCTGCTTCTTTTGATTCAATTTCCTCACCCTTTCGCTTTGATAGAGTATCCGATATAGAAAACGCTTTCATTCAATAAAAATACGGAATACTCTAACTTTTGTTTTCAGTATATTAACAGAGTCCTTTATTCAATTGTAGACATGCTTAAATTGTAGAAATTCTTGTTTGAAATGTAGAATAGCTGGTTTAAAATGTTGGTATTAAAAATATTAATATTACTACAAATAGCTTTCGTTATTACCTTTTTCTCTCACCTTTATATATTTTCAAGTACTTCAAAAAACTCTTTCGCAGCGGTTCGGCTTACTGGGATTTTTGAGTGGAGTGGTTCCCGAATGACGACATTATAAGCTCCGTTAAACCAAGGAGTGATTTCCTCAATGGCATCCAAATTCACAAGATAACTACGATGAGGGCGATAAAAAGGAAATGCACTTAACTTCTCTTCTAATTCTTTCAAGCTCATTTTCGTTATAATGACTTCATTTTTTAATGTGTAAATTTTAATCATACGATCAATACGCTCCGCATAGCCAATATCACTCGGATTTAATACGACCATCTTTTCATCAGTTTGTATAATTAATTTATCCACTTTTGCTTTAGTCTTAGGGGACCGTGCATTCAGAGCATGCCTCACTCTTTGCATGGTGACACTGAATCGCTCTTGATCAAAAGGTTTTAGTAAATAATCAATGGCTTGAAGTTCAAAAGCTTGAACGGCGTAATGGTCATATGCCGTAGTAAAAACAATCAGGGGCTGCTTGAGCGGATTTGCTCGTCGGATAGTTTCCGCTATTTCAATACCGTTCATACCAGGCATGTGTATATCTAAAAATAACACGTCAGGTGCATGATCTTGGTAATGCTTCATTAACTCATCTCCATTTCTCGCACTTGGACAAAGGACGACATCCTGTTCATTTTCTAAAAGATAGCTTAATTCTTCCCTTGCTAAACGTTCATCTTCTGCAATTAACACATGTATACTCAAGTGACCTCACGCTCCTTTCTAATCGTTTAGTATTCCTCAATCGGAATGGTAAATGACACCGAACTACCTTGTTTTAAATTACGGAACATTAGCTGTGCCTCGTCTCCAAGTAAGCCTTTAAGTCGTTCGTTCACGTTATATAAAGCAGTACCATTTCCAGTTCGATTTGAATAAGGCTTCTTCCCGATTGTTGTGAGTAATGATTCAGGAAAGCCAACCCCATTATCGGAAACCTCCATCGTTATTCCTTCCAAGCTTTGTCCAATATGAATGTTGATAACACCTGTATATGTCACATTTTTTAACCCGTGCTCTATACAGTTTTCGACTAGTGGCTGTAAGGTTGCAGAAGGTATGAGAACATCCATAATGCTGGCATCAATTTTTCGATAGATTTTTAGACGATCAGGAAAGCGAGCCTTCACAATATCCAAATAGGCATCGACATGATTCATTTCCTCTGTTAATGGAATAAGTGATTTACTTGCGATATTTAGATTAGCTCTCATATATTGACTAAACCGAACTAGAATGCGACGAGCTTCCTCATAATCAACCCTCATTAGCGAATGGATTAAGTTAAATGTGTTAAATAAAAAATGTGGATTAATTTGCGCCTGGAGATTTCTAATTTCAGTCTCTTTTAATAGTTCTTTCATTCTCTCTGCTTCAAACCCGCTCAGCTGATTAGAAATGATGGTTCCAAGTCCTTTTGCCAATTCCACTTCAACAGCTCGGATTTGTTGGGAGTGTTTAAAATACAAATTAATTAAGCCAATAACTTCTCTTGAGCGATAAAGGGGTATCATAATGGCCGTCTGAAGTGGACATGATTCATGCAAACACTGAAGTTCACTTTGATTATACGCTACCTGAATTTCTCCTGTATTTAACGCTACTTGTGACAACCGCATCTTGATTGGATCTCCAACTTGGTGATGATCCTGTCCTTCCCCAACAAAACTTAGCACCTTATGTTGATCCGCAATAGCAATTGCCGCAGCATCTAACTCTTCATACAGTAAATCAGCCATCGCTTTGGCATTACTGTCTAGTGTCGCATCCTTTAAATGTGGAAGAGTTTTCTCCGCAATGGATAGCGCCCGGTTTGTCTCGAGCGCCGCTTCACGTTCCATTTCTTTTAAAGCAGAACGAATCATCATCGTAATAATCGCAAGGGCAATTGCATTTGTAAGGACGAGCGGAATTCCAATATGATTGACAATTCTAATTCCTGCCTCTTGATCTGGGATAAACATTAAGATCATGCCCATGTACAATACAGGCGGGAACATCCCAATAAATAACGCCTTTACAGGAGCTATGACCCTTTCATCTGAAAAAAACTGACCCGTCCATCCCGTAATCAACCCGGCAAATGGATTGATCAGACTATTAGCAAACCACGCACCTCCGCCAATATAAACCATATATAAACTGACTATTAATCCAGACCCAAGACCCACATAAGGACCACCAAGAAGCCCTGCGATCATCACGATAACCATTCCAGAACCTATTAAAATTTCATGATTATCCACCGTTAGCTTCCATGATTCGATGACTAATGATTCCTGATCCATAATGACTCCTGTGTGTGCACCTAAGATGCCCATAAGACCAAAAATGAGTGCATGATAAAATACGGTGTCCCAAGCTATGTCCCGATCCAACAATGACCGGAATCCTGGAATTTGGGTTAACATAAACGCAACTAATAATAGAAGTCCAATACGTTCAAGTAATATCACCATCAACTCAATCATGTGGTGAAACCTCCTGCTTGTCAATATGCACACGTAACATAAAGGATTCATCATTGTAGCTTGGCTTTTGTTTCGCCCATAATGTTCCTATAAGTCCTCCTAAAAAGCCTAAGGGAACGGAAAAAATCGCAGGGTTACTTAATGGCAAAATACCCGCACCTTCAGTACCGAGGAAAATAAACAGGATAGCAGCAACAAAACCTGTTAATAATGTTGAATATGCCCCTATTATATTGAAGCGCTTCCAATAAAACGTTAGAATAAGTAGTGGGAACATACTAGATGCCGCAATTGCAAACGTCATAGAGACTAAAAAAGCAACATTCACACCCTCCATCCCAATCGATAGAATAATAGAAATGAGCCCAATGGCGACAGCGCCACTACGAGCAACTAGTAATAATTCTTTCTCACCTGTCTGTTCTCGTTTCCAAATGTGATGATAAAGATCATAAGAAAAAGCTGATGTCGCAGCAAAAATAAGTCCCGTCACTACTGCAATAATCGTGGCAAAAGCAACAGCCATCACAAATGCTACTAAAAAGTCACCACCCACCACTTCTGCAAGTAAAAGTGCCGCTAGATTTCCACTAGGATCAGAACTGACTAAGGAATCCCATCCTACAATCGCAATGGTTCCAACTCCTAACACAAGGGCCATTAAATAGAATAGCCCAATCCCCCAAGTGGCTGACATGGCGGACATACGAGCTTCCTTCGCATTTTTTACGGTTAAAAATCGAAGCAAAATATGAGGTAAGCCTGAAGTGCCTAGAATTAATGACAAGGTAAGGGATGCTTTTTCCATCGAATGATCAAATAAATGCCCAGGATAAAAGAACGACTCACCGTGAGGGCTTTGAGTTTTGGCATCATGAATCAACTGTGGAATATCCCAATTCACCCATGAGAGTAAGATCAGTACGACAAGTAATGTGCCACCCATAAGCAGCACTGTTTTAATGATCTGTACCCAAGAAGTCGCAACCATCCCGCCTGAAACGACGTATAAAGTCATTAATATACCGATGATCCAGACAGAGGCTGTATAATCAACACCTAACAATAATCGAACGAGAAGACCTGATGCGACAAGCTGTGGAATCATATATAAAATGGAAATGAGAATACTGCTAATCGCGACCATTACCCGAATCCCCCGCTTCGGAAACCGTTCATACACTACATCTGCAACTGAGTAGGTTCCAAGACGCTGAACAGGCTCTGCCACCCAAAGAAGCAACACCACATACGAAATGAGAAAACCCGTTGCATATAAAAAACCATCATATCCATAAAAGGCAATTAATCCTGTAATTCCAAGAAAAGATGCTGAACTAATGTAATCCCCTGCAATTGCTAGACCATTTTGAAAACCTGTTAAACTACCGGAGACCACATAGAATTGGTGGGTAGTCCGGCTACGCGCCGCCGCCCAATGTGTAATAACTAATGTTCCAATTAAGATAATCGCAAAGAATACAAGGTAGGTAACATTCATAATTAGACGCTCCTAATCCTTAGCTTGTTCACTTAAGGATTTGCGGTCAACTGCTTTCATGTAATACGTATAAAACAGCCCAATGCTCCACGTCAAAACAAATATGGAAAAAACATACCCCCAGGCAAGGGGCAGGTACATCGAATGCTGCTTGGACAACATGCTTGATAATAGAAGTGGGAAAAAAATATAGAAACTAATTAATAGAATGGAGATTATAAGTAAGATCAACACTTTCTGTTTGATTAACTGTTGAATGGCGATCACTCCTAATGAGACTAAATGTAAGGTTATTATATAGGAGTTTTTATAATTGGGTCAATATTGGAAAAATGAGAGTGAAAAATATTTTGTGTAAAAAGACATGCATGAAAGGATGTTCATAGAGAAAAGAGGCCTCTTTCTGTAGAATAAAGTATTTGATTTATCTGTCTAAACATTTAGGAACATACCTGCAAGGATCACCATTTTGTACATTTTTATAATTATAGAAAATTAAAATTCCCCTTCCGAAATATGCGTCTGATCTGCTTTTTTCTTTTTAAAGGTAAAGTAGAATAATCTTTTGTATAAGTATACTTTACTTTTATAATGAAATATTTTATAATTTGAGACAAGAGGTGATGTTCATGAAGAAAGATTTTGGCGATTCGATATCAAATAGGGTTTATGAATATCGTGTACTTGCCAGAATGTCTCAGCAAGAGTTGGCAGAGAAAGTCGGGGTTTCCAAACAAACCATCTTCGTCATGGAGAAAGGAAATTATGTTCCGACTCTGCTGTTAGCTTATCGAATTGCTGAATATTTTAAAGTCGATATAAACGATATTTTTACTTATGTGAAAGGAAATGATCAAAATGATAATTAATATCTCGGATATCTCTAACACAATGTTTAACCCATTAAAGTCTTGGGCGGAACAATCGCAAGGAAATTGGAATATTCTCATTGTTAGCGGTTTTGTGTTGTTATTTGTTGCGGGAATTCTATCCTACGTATTACAGAAAAAAATGGGTAAAGCTGATGAGAGAACAGATCAAATAAAATTAAAAAGTGCCCTCCTAATCTTATGTGTAATTGTTTTGTGTGATGTGATTTTCCCAAAAGAATATATGTGGCAAATTTTCTTCTTATATAAATATTCTTTTGCATTCCTTGCCTCAGCAATCTACTTAGCTGTTCGGTACAAAAAGGATTTTTTCTAATTGTAGCTCTTCTACGAGGAGATGAAGTGAAACAAAGACAGACGAGACATGGCTCCATAGCGCAAATGAATAACTCAGGTACACTCAAAATTCTGATTGAAAATAAAATGGGGAATCACAGAAGTCTCAACATTAGAAGGGTTTTGGGAGAGAAGAATACTTTGTTCAAGTATGTTAAATAACCGTTTAGCTTTAAATACGTTTATTTCAGTACTATCTAAGTAAGAAATAGTGATACGTCTAAGATACAAACCTTGCTCTACACCCATGACGATCTTTTAATGATCGTCTTTTTTTTGTCTAAAATTAAAAGCGTATTGGGATATTATGTTAAAATGGTAAAAAAATAATGCTAAGGGATAGTATAGGTGAAGTTTAAGTAGGCTAGAGTTCTGTTTAAAATTATACAAAAACATCACAGAGGAGATACTAAATAATGAAAGAAATATATGAATTTATAAGTGAAGTACAGTTAAAAAAATATGCAGAACTTGCTGTACGAGCTGGTGTAAATCTGCAAAAAAATCAATTATTGATTATTCATAGTGATATACAAAATGCTACGTTTGCACGTCTAATCCAAACTGTTGCCTATGAGTCAGGAGCTTCCGATGTGTTTATCGATTGGACAGATGAACAATCAACCAAAGAATTCTACTTACATGCAGCTGATAGTGCCATCGATCACTTTCCTGATTGGAAGGCTGCCCGTTTTAAGGAATGGGACGATGCAGGTGCTGCTTACATCCATATTATTTCTGAAAACTTAGATGTCTTTAAGGAGGTTCCCGCAGAAAGGATAAGTCGTTTCCAAAAAGCTTCTCGTACCAAATTGAGTGATTATTATGCGAAAATTAGATCCCACGAGATACGTTGGTGCCTTCTAGCTGTCCCGTACGCTGCATGGGCAACTAAAGTGTTTCCCGACTTAAGTAAAGAAGAAGCTGTCCAATCATTATGGAAGTTAATTTTAAAAGGATCTCGAGCAGATGGGGGAAATCCTATAAATGATTGGGAGAGTCACAATAGGGCCTTTGAGTCCCGAAAAAAATTCTTAAACGAGAGCCGATTGGAAGCACTACATTTTACAAATAGCCGTGGAACGAATTTATTAATCGGTCTACCGAAAAATCACCTTTATCTCGGTGGAGGTGTCATAGATAAAAATGGAATACCTTTCTTTCCAAACATACCTACGGAAGAAATATTTACTGCTCCACATAAAAATAAGGTAAACGGTAAACTGGTAGGTACTAAACCTCTTATCTATGGGGGAAGGGTCATTGATGATTTTTATTTCACCTTTCAAGAGGGACGGATTACCGACTATTATGCCGCAAAGGGACAGGAAGTATTACAACAGCTAATCGAAACAGACGAGGGTTCACGTTATCTAGGTGAAATTGCCCTAGTCTCTAATCAATCACCTCTTGCTCAGACAGATACTCTTTTTTACAATACCTTGTTTGATGAAAATACGTCCTGTCATATTGGAATCGGAAATGCCTCTCCTTCCAATATTCAAAATGGCATTAGCCAATCTGAGGAAGAGTTGAAGGCAGCGGGTCTCAATGCTTCACTTTTGTTAGTCAATGTGACCTTTGGTACCGAAGATATGAAAGTGGTGGGGATAGAAGGAGATGGAACTGAAGTCCTGCTAATGAAGAATGGGGATTTTCAATTCTAAATCTTTTTAACTTAAAAAAAGGGACTGCTGATTTCAATTGGATTATATCTGGTGTTAGTTATTGTGAAAATATACTGTGCAAAATCCCTTTAAAGAATATACTTAAACCTGTGAAAATGATAAAGTTTTAAGAATGAGAGTTACAAATAAAGGGGTTGGGTGGAAAATGAAAAAATCTATCGGTACGGAGGAAGCTATTGAGAGGTGGGATAGGTATGCCGATACATATTCTGAGAGTCATGCAGAACAAGGAGACCTTCATAAGGAGGTTTTTCTAAATCCAACATTGTTATCACTGATTGGCAAAGAAAGCGACAAAAAGATTTTAGATGCTGGCTGTGGAGAAGGATATTTTAGTAGAATTTTAGCCAAATCTGGGGCTCATGTTACAGCAGTTGATTATTCAAAAAAGATGATAGAAATTGCTAGGAAACGAACTTCTCCTAATTTATCAATTGATTATAGACATGGGAATTGTGAGGATTTAAATTTTTTAGAAAACGAGAGCTTTGATCTAATTGTTTCGAATATGGTCATACAAGACCTTGCTAATTATGAAAAGGTTTTCAAAGAAATGTATCGTTTATTACTAAACAATGGCAGTTTTATTTTCTCGATTTTACATCCCTGTTTTATTACTCCAGTTAGTGGATGGGAGAAAAAAGATGACGGCGAAAAATTGCACTGGAATGTAGATCAATATTTCTATGAAGGTGCCTATGAACAAAGGATGGGAGGACAGGAAAAAATCCTATTATTCCACCGAACCCTAACCAGTTACGTGAATGCCTTCCTCAAAGCGGGTTTTACATTAGAAGGATTAGTTGAGCCCAAGCCAAGTGAAGAGATGTTAAATAAATATCCAACATTCGAAGAGGATTTTAGATGTCCTGATTTTATTGTTTTTAAATTGAAAAAGAGATAAACGAGGTCGGCAATATAAGCCGTACCTTATCTGGCAATGAAATTAGAATGGAAAGTGGTAATTTATCTAATTACCGGCGTAAAAGAGAAGATACAAACAAAAAAGGGGGATTATAATGGAGGGTTTAGCATTTATTTGGATTTTGTTTGTATATATCGGTTTACCTGTTGCGGTAGTTTTGTTATTGATATAAATTTACAAAATCAAATCAAATAGTGAAACTCAAGTGAAACAGAACCAAAAGATAATACAATTATTAGATGAACGTTATAAGTAGATGCTCGTTGAATATAACGAAGTAGAAGAGGGGGATGCATATTGGGTATTGATTTTCATAGTAAGAAGAATAGCGTTACTAATTCAATCCTTCTTTTGAACACGGAAATGAAATGCTTTTGAAACAAGCTTAAAAAGTAACAATTATGATTTACTACTTCATCTGTACCATCTTTTTTAATTTAGAAAAAGTCAAATTGTATGTGATTTCGACAAACTTTACCGATTATTAGAAATAAAGGTATGCATAGTTCATTATTAAAGCAACACGTTACTCGCATAGATGAAGTTATTAAGAATTTTGGTTATATAGATATTTGTTCGAATATTTTCGTTAAAGTATTGTCTGTACCCCATAATTAAAAATAAAAAGGATGTCTGCCATGATTCCAGCCCAATCAGCATTTAGTCTAAAAGGAATTGGTATGTTATTACGTCTAGTTGCCGTTGTATTCTCCAGTGCAGCAACGATCCTATCTACGCTCCTGCCATTGATTTTCTATTATCAAATTTCGTGGTTAACCTTATTGGGAAACACCTCTGTGCTTTTGGTAGGTGCTATTTTGATTCATGGTGTATTAACGCATGTGTTAAATGATATAGCGGACCATCAATCGGGAACAGATCAATATAGTCCAGGTATACTTTCTGGTGGAAGTAGAGTGATCCAAACGAATACAATGACGGTCACCATGCTAAAACAGCTTGGTGCAATGATGAGTGTTTTCTTAATTTTAATGGCTTTTCTCTTTACTATATTCGGTTATCTAGAATTCGCCATTTTAACCTTAGTTGGTATATGGGGTGCAGTGTCGTATTCTTTGAAGCCATTTCAATTTGCTTATATTCCTTTTATAGGAGAATGGTTCAGCTTATTTCCTACCATGCTAGCGATAGCCATTGCCTTGCCATGGATAATGCTAGAATCTATACCAGTTTGGGCATGGCAAAATGCGCTCGTTAATGCCGTTTGGTGCATGGCATGGGTCATGTTTCATCATATTCCTGACAGACATGCAGACCAAAAAGCAAAACCAATGAAACGAACGTCTGTCGTATGGGCAGTAGAACGTATGGGAACTAAAGGAGCCAAATTTCCTGTTTTACTTTACTTCATGATTGTAGGATTGCTATTCATCTGGATTGCTTGTACACGTCCGATTGCCGCAATAGGTGTTGGTATGATCTTAGTTTATGCAATCAGGATTGTCTTAAGAGTAAATGGTGAGAACGTAGAGGAATTAACAGCAGTTGAGAAGCGGCTGCTTTGCCTCGCTCTTGCTATCGCAATATGGTTAGGTATTTTTGTATAATAAAGTGAGACTTCCATCGGTCGGTGTTAGCGTCACAAGTTGGGGTCCTTCGGGCTGAAATGCATTCTATTCGTCCTCCTGCTGAGCGAGTACTGACTGGTATAAAAATGAAGTTACGATTAAGAGTTACAATTTCCCCAATATGGCAGGGGTTTAATATTAAAATGGTGATTTAGATGCAAAGCGTGCGAGTGACACAATAAGGTGTTTGTTGCTGCGTATTTTTTTGGAAATGAGAAGGGTTGTTAATAAAATTAATTAAAAATATTTAGAGATAGAAAGGAAATATGGATGAATCCAATTAAAAAGGCTTATGGTTATGTAACAAGAATAAAAGATGGGAAAACACAGGTACTAGTTTTTCAACATCCAATCACCGAAGCAGGCATACAGGTGCCTAAAGGAACAGTTAAGCCTAATGAGGATACAAAAAATGCAGTTATTAGGGAAATGAAAGAGGAAACGGGACTAAGGAATTTTAAGGTTGTAGATTTAATCACTGAAGACTTTTGGGAGAATGATGATGGTGCGATACATAATCGATTTTTTTATAAGCTAACTGTAGACGTTGTCGAAGATAAATGGGATTATAAACCTACTGGTGGAGACAAAGAAGAAGGTCTAACATTTCATTACTTTTGGATTTCTTCTGAAAATGAAATTGAACTCATAAGAGGACATGGAGATTATTTAAACCTTATATTCAATTAGATGAGCTAATAGAAACGTTTCTTACTGCCTTAACGGGTATGATTGTTTAATAAGGAAGTCGCTTTATTGTACGAGCGAGCAGTAGAGTTCAACAAGAATTAGTTAAATTTAGAGAAATAAAAATGGTAGGGGGAAGTTAAGATGAATAAAATTCTTTTTTTCTTTTGCAATCTAATAGCTGTTATAGGAATTTGTATATTGTTTATAACAAATATTTTGGATGAGGTATTTCCTATGATGGGACGGATTGCTTTTCAGGCTGCAATGGCAGGTAGCTATTCTCGAAGTGACTATATAGTTAATTTCACTGTTATAAACCTATTCGCTATTTTATTGATTTTGGTAGGTATACTAGCAGGATATAAGATTTATAAAAAAGGTGATATCTTATCAAAATAAATATAAAACTATTAACAAAGGGGGAAAAGTTTAGAAGGCAATCAGTTAAAATGATTGCCTTCTTATTTAAATTCTATGTTGTCTCTTGGAATATTATGTTAGCATGGAGTTATTAAAGTAACGAAACAGATTTGTTCAATAAGCAATTACAAAAGGATTGAGCATTTACTGTGAGATAAGATTAGCCGTATTAAGTGTCCAATAAAAAAGTAATGCAAAAAATTGAGTGAAGCACATTAGTATTATTACAGGACATAAATAAAACTATAGGGAGGTATCGTTATGTGGGTAATATTAGGGGTGATTGCTATAGTAGCAACTTTTATAAATCTTTATATGTATAAAGCAGGAAAGGATTATAAGCTTGCTATGGCGATGGGATTATCATTTACAGCATTAACACTTTGTGCAGAATACAGTCTTGTATCTCGGTGGGTAAAAGTGGAAGATTGGGCAGCTTTATCAGATGTAGTACCTGGTATGGAAAGGGCATTATGGTTTTTGACAATTGTTTCTATCTTACTAAATATAGCACCTATACTTTTAGAACTAAAAGGTAAGAAATAATTCCTTATTGTCACATTATTTATATAATATGCAATTAATGTGTAAGTTTTTATGTATAACTAACGGGGGCGTTAATTCAAGAAGGATTAATGCTATTTTTGTAGAACTTATGCTTGAGTCAAAAGCGATGCTGGCTCAACAGGTTGGGGTTGGTGCTGTTATATTCCATGATTTAAAGAACTATCGTTTAAATGATATTGAATTCTCATTGGAAGATATGTTGAGATTTGAAGGAGAAACAGGTCCATATGTCATGCACGAGCATCATCCCTATTAAGGAAAGGAAATTATCAGGAAAGTAATGGAGAGATAGATATAGTTGATGGAAAACTTGGTCCATTATAACGAATTTAATTGCTTTTCCAGATATTATTGAACGAGCATTTAAAGGGAATGACCTATCACAAATAGCAAAATATGTACTTGAACTTTCCAAGGCGTTTAATAAATATTATGGCTCCGTTCGTATTTTTAGAAGATCATGAGCAAAAACAATCAAGTCTCTTGTACATTCCGTTCATAAATTGTATTAAAAGAAGGGTTGAAATTATTAGGTATTGAAGCACCTTATGAGGTGTAACTTAGTAAAAGGGTTCTTATGTTGAATGAGCAATACACGTTTTAACATAGTAGAATAATAAGGAAACCCTCTAAATCCGTTTATAGTCAAGAAATTTTGAGGGTTTGCCTTTTTGAATATCAGGAAGTAAAGTACTTTTGATGATAAATTGTGTTGAATAATTCCTACTCCAGAATTCTCACATATCATGTGATGCATCATTTTTTTGACGGGTATGATTTTTATTTTTTACTTTATGTGATCCTGCTAATGGTTCACCATAGGGCTGTTGAGCACTTTTAGGTAAATCAGGTTGTTCCTGTTGTTTCGGTCCTTTACGATTTTTGGTCATATTTTCATCCTCCATGATTTATTTATCGTGTTTGGGCATGCTTAATAAAGGTGTTTTCATCTTCAATTAAGCCACATATACCGCATTGTATTCTCCTGTTAGGACCGTTGTACGCGACATGAAAAGCCTCTAACGTTTCCTGCTCGTAATTATTAATCACTTCTCCAGTAGCTGCGTTTAATTTCACTGGTTTGGCAACTTGTTCAATTACATTAAAACGAGAACGGTTTGTTTTACACTTAGGGCACTGGTAAGGCTGATTCAAGTAAAACACCTCCATTTGTATAATTAGTGATAGTTTGACGGATACTTTCCTTTTATTTTCTCTAATTTCTGTTAAATTATACAGAGGCCTTCACTTTTTTTATGAAAGGTATAAGGCTTGAACAGTAAGAGTAAAATTGTTATAAACTCTCTCAATATAGGATGTTAAGTGATGACAATCACAGTAAATATCCATCTTTTTGTTTATAATTGTTTTAATAAATAGTGGAGGTGGAGTTGATTTGAAAGCCCTTAACCTAAGCCTGTTACTTATAATGATGTCTTTTTTTCTGTATGCTATTATTGAATTTTTCATGGCATTAACCATAAATAAGCCTCCTGTGGGCAATCTGAGCAGTAGTATGAACAAGGCAATACTATCGTTTATTATCTCTGTTTTCCTTTTAGATGTATGGCTATTGATTAAAGAGAGACCAAAAGTAAAAATTAAATGGAAACTAATTAAGTAGCTTCAACAATCGGGAGTGAGTATGTGTTACGTTTAGTAAAGTACAATTTAAAAAATTTTTTCCCTGGCTATTTTGCACTTGTAATGGCTACGGGTGCATTGTCTATCGGTGCCTATCTCCTTGATATGGTTTTATTTTCCACTATCCTGTTATACATGAATGTGTTCGCCTATATTACTTTATGGGTGCTCACTATTTTCCGGATAATATTCTTTTTTCCAAGGGTACTGGCCGACATAACTAGCCACACTCTCGGACCTGGTTTTTTTACTTTTGTTGCTGGGACTTGTGTATTCGGAAGTCAACTAATCATAATTGCTGAACAATTTGCTATTGCTATTTATTTATGGGGACTTGCCATAATACTATGGTTATTTATTATGTATACATTCTTTACAGCTGTCACCATTAGAAAGGATAAGCCTTCCATTACGGAGGGGATAAATGGGGCTTGGTTGATCGCAGCTGTTGCAACACAATCCATTTCCATACTCGGTACGCTTCTAACACCATCTATGGAAAATGGTCAAGTCATTGTATTATTTTTGACATTATGCATGTATTTCCTTGGCTGTATGCTCTATTTAAATATTATTACGCTTATTTTTTACAGGTTCACTTTTTTAAAATTGGAATTCGCAGCACTTACACCACCGTATTGGATTAACATGGGGGCAGTTGCAATTACTACATTAGCTGGTTCTACACTAATTCTTCATGCAGAAAAATGGTCTTTGCTGGTTGAAATTACCCCTTTTTTAAAAGGCTTTACACTATTCTTTTGGATTACAGGTACATGGTGGATACCATTATTGTTTATACTGATGATATGGAGACATTTATATAATCGCTATCCACTTTCTTATGAACCACAATTATGGGGAATGGTTTTCCCAATTGCCATGTATACAACTAGTACATTGCAACTATCCAAAGCCATAAATTTACCAATATTAATGGTGATTCCTAGGTTTATGGTGTATATAGCAATCATTGCTTGGACTTATGTATTCATTAGTCTTTTGTACCACCTTTATAAAAATTCTAAGGTTGATTTTAAATCAATTAGTGGGGAGAGAGTATAATAGGCAACACACGACGAAAAAGAACGCAATGTACGCTGTGGTTACCTGATCCTCTAAAAAATATTAATAAAAAAGCCTTTCTTGAGACGCATGTTCTTCCATAGAGCATGCGTTTGTATACTCTGTAAAGACTTCTTCAGGTATCCATATGGATGATACTAATGATACTTCTCACTCATAATAATGATCCTTTTATAAATCCATAGGCTTTGACCAGTACTCTCACTATCATTTTTATTGGGATAAGTAATTTTTTATTATAGCTAATACCATTAGAAAGTGAAGGAATTCACTTAAAACTCCCTCAGTTAGCTTCTATTTAATCACAAATGCTCGCTTATTCGCAGGATTTCAAACCACTTCTAAGAACAATGACCGATGGATGGAATGAATATTGATAATAAAGGCTACATGAAGGCATGTGGGAATAGAGGAGCCTTTAAAAACTCTCCATTTATCTCCAAAATATACTGCACGCATTCTCCACGCCGTCCTTGGAGACTATCCCTCCCATGCCTCAACGGATCTATTGCCCTTTCATTCCTTCATTATGCCTATCCAAGGGGGGGGTTTTGCTATCGGGTAACGTTAATTCAGGAAGGAAGGATTAACGCTTTTTTTGTAGAACTTATTATATTATCGAGGCAGTTTGGCAGTATGTTTTTGACTTATTTTCCTCACTAATCTATAATTTATTGTCTGTGTTTAAATACATATAAATTTATCTTTAACTTTTTTGAATTAATAAGTTTATCGATAAAGGACACGAATAATAAGTGACATAAAAAGTTATGTGGTGGATTTATTATAGGAGGAAAAGAATGGATGACCATACTAGGAAGAAGAAAAGATTGGATTGGATAACCTTAATTGTAAGTGGAGGACTGCTTGTTCTATTCGTCATCGCTTCCATTTTAAATGAAAAATTAGTGGGGCAGTGGATCAGTGAATCCTTCTTTTTTGCAGCAAAGTATTTTGGTGCCTATTGGCAAGTGTTACTGCTCGTGATGTTTGTCATTGGATTGATACTAGCTTTTAGCAATTATGGAAGAGTACGGCTTGGCAAAATGGAGAAACCGGAGAATAGCAATTTTCGTTGGATTGCTATGATTTTGTGTACACTTTTAGCTAGTGGGGGAGTCTTTTGGGCCGCGGCTGGACCAATGTTTCACTTTTTGACTACGCCACCGCTATTTACAGGTATTGAAGAAGGAACAATGGTAGCTTCATTTCCTGCAATGGCACAAAGTTACCTACACTGGGGCTTCACAGCATGGGCAAGCTTGGGTACTTTAGCGACGATTGTGCTTATGTATGCCCATTATCACAAAGGCTATCCACTTAAGCCGCGCACCTTTTTATACCCAATGTTTGGTAAGAGAATATTTAAAAATAGTTTTATTGGCTCTTCGGCTGACATTGTCTCCATTATAGCAACAGCAGCTGGAACAATAGGACCAATCGGTTTCCTTGGGCTTCAAGTTGGTTATGGATTGGAGGCGGTATGGGGTATTCCAAATACTTTTATCACACAGTCTTTGATCATTATTTTTTTAGCTGTGATTGCTTCGATTTCGGCGGCAACTGGTATTGAGCGTGGTATCCAATGGCTAAGCCGAGTAAATGTTAGTTTGGTTGTTGTTTTAATGTTTGCTATGTTAATTCTCGGACCAACCTTATTTATTATCGATCTATTTATCGGTTCGGAAGCCTTTTATCTGCAAAACTTTTTGACTATGAGCTTATATCGGGTAGATCAGGCTTGGCTAGGGTCATGGACGATTTTTTTCTGGGGTTGGTTTATCGGCTATGGTCCAATGATGGCTATTTTTATCAGCAGGATATCTCGAGGAAGAACAATAAGAGAATTGATTATCGCAGTATCCATTATTGCTCCGATTGTTAGTAATTTTTGGTTCACTGTAGTTGGTGGTTCAGGTATTTTTTATGAAATGGAAAACCCTGGTTCTGTTTCAACTGCACTAAATGAAAGTGGTATGCCGGCAACTGTGATGGCAATCATGAATCAAATCCCATTTGGCATCGTACTGGCGATTGGTTTTATCATTGTATCGATTATTTTTGTTGCGACAACGGCCGATTCAATGTCCTATACTGTTGCGGTGACTTTAAGTGGTACCGATGAGCCTAGTCGTTTAATTCGCGTCTTTTGGGCACTAATGTTTGGAGTTGTTGCTGTTTCCTTATTAGCGATTGGCGAAGAAACGGTCGATATGTTGCAAAACTTTATTGTTGTAACAGCAGCGCCAGTTTCATTACTTCTTCTCCCATCACTATGGGATGCACCAAGGATAGCGAAGAAAATGGCAAAAGAGCAAAATATTATTGGAAAAAAATAATGAGAAACTGCCTCCGAAAGTTAGAGTGAAAAATCTAACTTCCGGGGGTGATTTTATGGCTCTAAAGTAAGGCGTTAAAATATATGTGGGGTAAATCAACAATTATCATTGCACATAGGCTGTCAACGATAAAAAATGCGGACCATATATTTGTGATAGAAAAAGGATTAGTAGTGGAAGAAGGGGAACATCATGAGTTAATTTCAAGGAAAAATATTTATCATAACCTGGTTAATTCGGAAGAAGAGTGTGGATTAATTAAAAGCTAGAAAGTCTAATGATTCTATTTTAAGCTAGCATTAGCTTAACTGCTAAAAACAGCCACTATCTCCAAGCAGAAGTGGTTGCTGGTGTGCCAAGTATGTATCTAAACTCTAGGGTGTTAGGTTATCATACATCTGTCAGGTTTTATATACACAAGTTACAAAATGTTATTAGCAAAGTGAAAAGACAGGTTTTCCCTGTCTTTTTGTTTTTAATTCTAAAATGCTAAATTTTGTGTGTTTTTAACGTATTAAGTGAAAGCCCCATTGTCAAAGTTTTTGTAGCTATAGTTTTAGTAGATGATATCCACCTTCATGAGATATAAGTAGTATAATTTTCTATTTTGAATACGGATTAATGTTCAATACGAAATAATTAAACCCGAAAAGCGTTTCAATCATTTTATGTGCTAGCTTCATTTATGCCGGTTATGAATTAAAGCGAACTGCTGTGCTAAATAATTTGGACTATAGGGCATGTCGTTTTTTAGCCATGCAACGATAGTACCTATCAACGCTGAAGAATCATACCAGATTAAAATTTCTTTTTGGATACCTGCTTTCTCGCCAAAAGATTCACTGCCTCTATTTTCTATTCCTGACATGATCTTTTCCACCAAAAGCTGCATGAGGCGATCTTTAAATAATGGAACTCCCCTTGTTGTCAGAACGACTTTATAAAAGTTAGCATTAACTGCAATGTATTCCAGACATTTGGCCAATACTTCACCTGTAGGCTGATTGGATGTCCGATTGACTCTTGCCTCTTCAATTACATTTGAAATATCTTCTACCATATCATCCGCCATCTTGTCCATCATATCGGTAATATCCTTGTAATGCAGATAAAAGGTAACGCGATTAATGGTTGCTTTTTCTGCCAATCTGTTAACTGAAATCTTTTTGATATCCATTTCTAACAGCAACTCGATAAAGGCATCTCGTAGCAGCTTTCTTGTACGAAGGATACGTGGGTCGATCTTCTCCTTTTTATTTACCATTCTTTTTTCTCCAGACTATTTACATTTAATTATTTAATGTAGTATTTGTTTCTATTTTGCTACACTATTAACTACTTTGTAAACTAATTTACACTTTATAAATTATTGTTTGTTGAATGCTAGTACGATAACCCTTATAATATTCCTTGTGCTTGTATTTAGACAACAGTTTGTAAATTAAGTAGTTTTATAGACAATGACGGTTACAGAAAGGATGAACAAGATTGACATCTAGCGCTAACACTGGTGATAATGTGAAAAAATGGTCGATTTTATCCATTATGATTCTAGGCTCTTTTTTTGCATTATTTAATCAAACCACTATGACAGTTGCACTTCCACCATTGATGGAAGCATTCAATATAGAAGCGTCTACTGGACAATGGCTAACTACTGGCTATATGCTTGTCAACGGTGTATTAATCCCAGTCACCGGATTCTTAATGAAACGCTTCTCAACAAGACAATTATATTTAGCGGCCATGATAATTTTCCTAGCAGGGACAATTGTATCGGCAATTGCACCAACATTTGCCGTATTACTTATTGGTAGACTGATCCAAGCCGCATCAACAGGTATCATGATGCCATTATTAATGAATGTCGTATTATCATTATTTCCACCAGAAAAACGAGGAACAGCAATGGGAACAGTTGGACTGGCAATTATTTTTGCGCCTGCTGTTGGCCCAACATTAGCCGGATATATATTAGATAATTTCTCTTGGCGCGTTTTATTTTATGGAATGATTCCATTTGTTTTTATCATTATTATTTGCGCGTCGATCTTTTTGAAGAATGTATCGGAAACTACAACCAGCAAAATGGATTTTATCAGTCTCGTGTTGTCTACTATTGGGTTCGGCGGTATTTTATACGGATTTAGTGAGGCAGGTAATATTGGCTGGGGGCATTGGGAAGTTGTAATATCGCTCTTTGTCGGCTTTAGCACCATCTGGATATTTAGTTGGAGGCAGCTTAAATCAAATGATCCTTTTCTTGACCTGCGAGCTTTCCGTTATAATATGTTTTCCTTAACGACTATTATTAACTGTACTGTAACGTTTGTCATGTATGCAGATATGATTTTATTACCACTGTATTTACAAAACGCAAGGGGCTTTACTGCTTTTGAATCAGGTTTGTTAATGTTACCTGGTGCTCTATTAATGGGTTTATTAAGTCCTATGGTTGGAAAGCTGTTTGATCGATTTGGAGTGAAGTGGCTCGCGATTATCGGATTAATCATCATCTTGCTTACGACTTATACCTTTACTAATTTGACAGATTCGATAAGCTACACCGTATTGATTTTAATGTATGCCGGCCGTCGATTAGGTATGGCACTATTCCTGATGCCTCTTCAAACGGCAGGTTTAAATCAATTACCGAACAGTTTACACGCTCACGGAACAGCAATATCAAATACAACCCGTCAAGTAGCAGGAGCAATCGGTACATCACTAATTGTTACAATTATGACAAGCAGAACGAAGGATCACCTCCAAGAAATGATGACAAATGGTGCCACCGGAACAGATGAAGATTTGATAATGGAAGCATCTATTCAAGGTATTAATGACGCATACTTTACCATGTTATTCTTTGCATTCATCAGTCTTGTGCTCTCGTTCTTTATTAAACGCGTAACACAAGCACCAGAAGAAAGCATGCAAACTACAAAAAAAAATTCAAAACCAGAAGAATGAGAAGAGATCTTCATCATCTTGAATCACAATGAATGAATAGAGCAGTAGCTAAGGTGCTACTACTCTATTTTTGCTTTTTTGCATCTAATCCACTATGAGGCACGAATTATTCCATTAATTCATTTGCATCTCTGTGAAGGTAATCAGCAGCCTCTTCACCAATTTGTTTTCCTCTTTGTGCTTTTACTGCATGAATGAAAGATTTTAACTGATTATGGTTTAACTTTTTTTGAAGACTAGTCGCAATTCCATGATTTTTTATCCAGTTGTTTTCCTCAAAAAGAGTTACTAGTTGTTTTAGACCCTCTATACTTGCAAATGTATGAAAAGTGAACTGTACCCCAATTGTTAGACATAACCAGCAATTAGAGGTGGATTATTTTGTGACTAAATTTACATCAGAACAAAAAATGAACGCTGTATTACTTTATCAAAGTGGCAGGGAAAGTGTGCGAGATATTTCAACATCATTAGGGGCGATTCATTAAATCGTTCGAATGTGGGTGAAGCAATTTGAATATCACGGATATAGACGCCTTAAAGTCAAAAAAAAGGGCGTCCACCCATGGAAAATAAAAAAGCAACAAAAAATAAGCACCAACTGAAGAGTTTGTGCGTATGGTGAATGCCTTAGTTCAAAACAAGGAAAAATCACCAATAAAGCGCAAGTAGTCTATGAACTAGGGCATGAATTTTTGGCGAAAGGACTCTTGAGGCTCGCAGAATCCCACGTAAAGCTGTTACTATAATGCAGTCATGGAAAACTTCTTTGGCATTATGAGATCAGAATTTCTTTATCTAAACGAATTCGAAAGTGTAGAACATTCTAAGAAAGAATTAGCAAAGTATATCGATTACTAAAACAACAAACGTATCAATGCAAAACTTAAAGGCCTGAGCTCAGTTCAATACCGGGTTCAGACCTCGCAAGCTGTCTAAAAAAATAACTTGTTTAACTTTATGGAGTCACTTCAGATTAGTAGCTGTTTTTGTGTGAGAAAAGTCGGTTCATTCCAAGTACCTTAATTAGACAAATAAACATTATCTACATAAACAGCTGTCACTCCTGATGAATTACTGCCGTCAATAAACTGCACACCGTATTCACGAATATCTGATTTATGGACTCCTGATAAATTTAAACTTAGATTAATTTCTCCCCCTGCACGAATTGTTTGCCAATCACTTGCTTTCCAGTCATAATTTTCTCCATGCTTAACAAATAATTTCACGCCAAGTCCATTACCATAGTTACCCCAAGAAGCGCCTTTTACAGTGGCTCTTAGCTCATTACCAGCAAAGGAGAAATGTCCTTTTTTCGATAAATAATGTTGATCCCCGCTAGACATATTAATATCACCCTGTAATGAACGCAAATCCTTAGAGCTCCATGCATCAGTCGACCACGGGCCAGCGTTTAAATTCGTGCCACTCCAACCATCTAAACCCGATTCGAAATTAGCGTACGCACCAGTTTCTCCTGATGAGCTAAAATATTGCTTTAGCCATTGAAGAGCTGGCCGTTCCTCGCCTGAACTCGTGATTAGATGCGTATCCTGTGCCCATGTTTCCCCTTCTTTGTACCCCCATAATGTCACTCCTTTAACAGCTGGATGCTCCCAAAGGACGGGGAATTTTTCCTGGTATCTAGCTAATTGTGTTTGGTCGTCACCGCTCATATCCAATTCAGACACATAGATTGGGACACCCGTAGCAGCAAGCATATCTAATACTTGGTTCATTGTAGTGACACTGACGTTATTCATATTAAAATGGTGTGATTGAATACCAATTCCATCGATTAAACCTCTTTCGTTTAACAGATTAACAATTTCTACATATTGGGCAGCAGCATTCGGATCGCTAATGATACCATAATCGTTTAAATGTAATTCTGCATTAGGAAAGGCTTGTCTTGCTTGTTCAAAAGACCATATAACCCAATCCCATCCAGTTGCTCCATCGCCACCAATGGCATTTTTATAAGAAGGAGGGGCATGTAAAGGCTCATTAACGACATCAATATATTCTGCATCACCATATCTTTGGGCAGATGCTTGAATCCACTCTAGTAATTCTGCCCTTTGCTCGAAAGTAGATAAGCCACTAACCCAACTCGGCTCCTGGCTCCCCCAAACTAATGTGTGAAATTTAAATGGGTAACCATTACTTTTGGCAAAATTGTAGCTTGTGTCCGCATTCGTCCAGTTCATATTATCTCTCGTTGATTCCACACTTCCCCATTTAGTTGAGTTCTCGGGTGTTACCTGATCCCAATAAACTCCAAAGTCAGATGGCACATAATGACTGATAATATTCCCAAGAAACTTTTCATCTGCTATCCCTGCCGAAACTTCTTTCGTAAAACTTAAGGAAAAAGCTGAAAACATGAGAATTACTATAATGCTAACCTTCGATAATTTTTTCATTATAAAAACCTCCTGTTCATCGTTAATCTATCAAACCCATAAATGAAACGCTTACATTAAATGGTTTGTATTTACCATCTCCTTCCATTACCTTTGGTCACATCATAGCACAATTATTGCTAGATTATACTTTAATTTGTTTAGGTTTAACTTTGAAAAATATAGGGATTTGAGAGGGGAGTAAGATAACGAAATTAATTAGGGTCTTTAATTGCAAAGATTGTACCAGCGTTTATATTTATATATTACTTGCAAGTTTAGATAGGCATATAGCATATCCCAATCAACAAACGTAAAGCTCTATCTATACGATTATCCTATTTTTAACACTATCAATTAAAAAACGATAACTTCTATAACTTTCAGTGTTTTTTTAAAATTTTATAGAAAAGTGGAATTAATTAAAAATCAATCAATATAAATGGGAATATAACCTTTTTAATTATGTTTTTATCTCTGTTTAGAAATCGATTTCCAAGACACATGATCTAATAAACAGCTTAGAGTAAAGGAAAAGTCTTATCATACTTGCTCTCAAATATCGAAAATGATGTAGCAAACGCAAATGGAAAAGGTTTTTGGAAAACGATAAATTGAAAAAGGAGCGATGGGAAATGAGTAAATTTAATCGTGAAGAAATACTAGATTTGTACAAAGACTTACGAGTAACCGACGTACGTGATGGGATGGACTGGGTAGGGCTACATGGTTATGGCACCGTAGATCATCATATTCGTCCACTATTCCGTACAAAAGTAGTAGGGATAGCTAGGACCGCCCGTTATTTACCTTTTGAAGGGCCTGTCCCAAACGTGACGGGGAACGAATATACGAAGTGGGTGAAATGGTATTACAGTGAAGTTTGTACAGATGAGTGGGCAAACGATATCGAAGAAGGGGATTTCATCGTCATGGATGTAGCTGGAACAGATGTAGGGATATTAGGTTCCAATAATACCTTAGACCATCTCCATAAAGGGGTAGTAGGTTACCTTACAAATGGTGGAGGGATCCGTGATACCGATGAAGTAATCATGCAAAGGATTCCCGTATGGTCAAGGTTTGTCTCGCAAGGAATGGACCAGACGCGAATCCGTTATTATGAGAAAGATGTTCCCGTCGCTATTGGTGGTGTGGCTGTTTATCCTAATGATGTCATCGTAGCAGATGGGGATGGGGTAGTAGTGGTACCAAGTAAATATGCCAAGGAAGTTGCCAAATATGCTCATCAGGAATTAACTGGGGATAAAGCAGGACGTAAAAAGTTGTATGAGAAACTTGGCTGGGAATTAGACGATACGGTTCAATAATCCGCAATATTAGTAGTAGGCAAAAGAGGTGAAGGATGTTTGGAGAATATAGGCTTTAGAATTTTAAAAAGAGAGTCGAAGGTTAGTTCAACAGTGATTAAAAAATTTGAAAATGTGGTGACACCACATGTGAGCGACAACATGAGCAGAATGTTTTCTGGTGGAACTAAATTGAAACCTTATTGTATGCTGGGAAAATTACTAGGCGCAGCTTTAACTGTCAAAACAAGACCAGGGGACAATTTAATGGTACACAAAGCGATTGATCTTGCAGAACCTGGGGATGTGTTAGTTGTCGATGCTGGCGGGGATACAACGAATGCAATTGTTGGGGAAATCATGATGAAATTATCGATAAAAAAAGGAATCAAAGGTTTTGTCATCAATGGAGCAATCCGAGATTCCTCAGCTTTTTGGAATGGCGATTTCCCAGTTTATGCTAGAGGAGTAACACATAGAGGACCATACAAGGATGGACCAGGTGAAATAAACGTCCCAATATCAATCGATGGAATGGTCATACAACCAGGTGATTTGGTGTTGGGCGATGAAGATGGTGTGATTGCTATTCCGCAGACCTTAACATTAGACATACTGGAACACATAAAATCTCAAGAGAAAAATGAGTTAGAAATATTTCAAGCAATAGAAAATGGCAGTGTAGATCGAACTTGGGTAGATGCAATCTTAAAAGAAAAAGGGTGTGAATGGAATTGACAACCCTCAATCATTATCACTACAAAAGGTTGCAGGAATTTTGTTCTAGTGTTTTTGTTAAAGCGGGAGTGGAGAAGGAACAAGCTGATATCGTAGCTGCATCATTGGTTCAAGCTGATTTGCGTGGTGTAGACTCTCATGGTGTGGTTCGAACAGCTATCTATTTAAAAAGGGTCGAGCAAAAAATGATTAACCCCAAAGCAAAAATCCGAATCGAAAAAGAAGATGAGTCCACCGCTTTAATAGACGGATGCAATCACTTTGGTGCAGTAGTGGGAGATAAAGCATTGAAGCTAGCGATGAAAAAGGCAAAAGCAAACGGTGTTGGAATGGTTGGAGTAAAAAATTCTAATCATTTTGGAACAGGAGCCTTTTATGCTTTAAGGGGCTTAAAGGAAGATTTGGTTACCATCGTTATGTCCAATGCGTCACAGACGATGCCACCAACGGGAGGGATAAAACCATTTATCGGGACGAATCCTTTAGCTGTTGGCATTCCATGTGGAGAATGTGAACCATTCTTATTAGATATGGCAACAAGTGTAGTGGCAAGAGGTAAAATTATAGTTGCCGCGCAAAAAGGAGAAGCCATTCCACATGGATGGGCCATTGACAAAAATGGTAAATCCACTACAAATGCAGAAGAGGCATTGAAGGGTTCTGTTTTACCATTAGGAGGGCCTAAAGGCTATGGCATTTCGATGTTTATCGATATTTTTTCAGGTGTATTAACCGGAGCTGGGTTTGGGAAATATGTCAACAACATGTATGAAAATTGGAAGGCCCCTCAGAACGTTGGTCACTTTTTTATAACCATTGACGTGAATAAGTTTATGGATATTAAAACATTTAAACATAGAATGGACCTATATATCCGTGATATTAAAACAGAACCAAAGGCAGAAGATGTTGAGGAAATTTTCATACCTGGTGAGATGGAAAGCAGAAGATCGGAACAAAGGAAAAAGAATGGTATTAATTTATCTCAGAACGTACAAAGAGAATTAACCAATATAGGTATGAAATATGGCGTATCGCTAAAGGATGCCTTAATGCTCAACCATAATACAGAAGGTAAAGGTGTGTAGCAATGTTTGTCAATGAAAAATTCAGATATGAAATGCCTGTAAAAATAGAATTTGGTGCTGGTAAAGTAGACCATCTAGCAAATTATATAGATGAGGTAAGAGGGAATAAAGTGCTGATTGTAGGTGATCAAGGTGTTTTACACGCTGGAATTATTGAAAAAGTCGAGGCTCCACTAAAGAAAGCCAACATTCCATACCTAGTGTTTAATGATATTGGCACAGAAGCAACGATAGAATCAGTGGATAAAGCTTACCAGCTGGCAGAGGAAAGTCACTGTGATGTAGTGATTGGGGTTGGTGGTGGAAGCTCACTTGATATTGCAAAATCAGTTGGACTTTTACTTGGTAATGGTGGAGACATCCGTAATTATGTTGGCTTAGATAAAGTACCTACCCAGGGTAACCCAGTTATTGCTATCCCAACTACTGCTGGTACTGGTAGTGAAATTACGAGATTTTCGGTATTATCTGATAAAACAAAAAAAGTGAAATTAAGTGTTGGCAGTATGTTTAATTGCCCAACTATTGCGTTAGTGGATCCGGAACTAACCCTGACCTTGCCTCCACATCTTACGGCTACAACTGGTATGGACGCATTAACTCATGCGTTAGAATCCTTTGTTAATAAAGAAACACAGCCAATATCTGAAGCATTATCCAAAGAGGCTATGAAACTTATATCTAGAAGTTTAAGGCTGGCTGTTGTACAAGGGGAGAATTTGAATGCTAGAAAAGACATGTTATTGGCGAGTACAATGGCAGCTATGGCATTTAACACGACAAGACTTGGTCTCGCACATTCTTTAGCCATTCCATTAGGTGCAAAATTCAATATTCCACATGGATTAGTAAATGCCATATTATTACCAGAAGTAATGCGATTTAACTTAATTGGAAATACAAAAAAATTCATTGAAATTGCTGAAATTTTTGGTGAGGAAATAGCTGGCTTATCTGATAGAGAAGCTGCTGAAAGAGCTGTCAATGCTATTAAAAAACTAAACGAGGATATTGGGATAAGCCAAAATTTATCTGACTTTCATGTCAAAGAAGAAGACTTAGAAGAAGTTGCTAAAGAAGCGATGTTATCTGGAAACACCCCGATTAACCCTGTCAAACCAACCGTAAATGATTTAATAAATATTTGCAAATCTGTCATGGTTTAAGTGAGGAGTGATGAATGTCATGACCTTGGGAGAAAAAATGCGACAGTTCCTTAAAAATCTTCAGCCATATTCTTATGGAAACTATATAAATGGCAGGTGGGTATCTAGCACAAGTGGAGAGGTTTATACCATTTATAATGCTGCCAATAATAAGCAAGCATTAGCATTTTTCCCTAAATCTACTAAGGAAGATGTTAACCAAGCAGTAAAGGCAGCAAGTAATGCATTTGAAACTTGGTCTACATTACCTGGCCCTGAGCGAGGAGCTATTCTTTATAAAGTAGCAGATTTGTTAGAAGAAAATCTTCATGAACTAGCTTTTATGGTATCGGCAGAGCAAGGAAAAGTTTTAAGTGAATCTATTGGTGAAGTAACTAGAGCGGCAAAGGAAGCGCGCTTTTGTGCTGGAGAAGCTTTCAGAATGGAAGGAAATACACTGCCTGCGGAAAGAAAAAATGTTTGGAATGCTACTACCAGAAATCCTATAGGTGTGATCGCAGAAATCGCTCCATGGAATTTCCCTATGGTAACCCCAATTCGCAAAATAGCACCAGCACTAGCTTATGGATGTACGGTTGTTTATAAGCCTGCAACTGCAACACCATGGACGTCTGCTAAAATAATGGAATTACTTACCCAAGCTGGAATTCCCAATGGTGTAGTTAATTTAATCGTGGGCAGTGGGTCTACCGTTGGCGACTCACTAGTTGCTCATCCAGATGTGAAGGGGATTAGTTTTACTGGCTCTACTGATTTAGGCAAACGAATTAATCAATTGACTTCTTCAAGGTTTGCCAAAACACAATTAGAATTAGGCGGAAAAAATCCAGCTGTTGTACTGGACTATTCGGATGTCCATCAAGTAGCTACGCAAATTATCAGTGCTGCCTGTAATTGCAGCGGGCAACGGTGTACCTCAATTAGTAGAGTGATTGTATTACAAGACAAAAAAGAGGAGCTTGTCCATGCATTAATCAATGAATTAGAAAAAATAAATATTGGTCCTGCCTGGGATGATAAAGCAAATATGGGCCCACTAGTAAATAAGAAGCACTTGGATAGTGTGCAAAGCTATATTGAGATAGGTATTCAAGAAGGAGCTAATCTTATATACGGTGGAGAAGTGTTAAAGACTAATCGCTATGAGCAAGGTGCTTATATGAAGCCGGCACTATTGGATAATGTAAATCTTACTATGAGGATAGCTAAGGAAGAAATATTTGGCCCAGTTATAACCATCATTGAGGTAGACAATCTGGAAGAGGCCTTATCTGTTGCGAATGATGTAGATTATGGGCTGGCAGCATCTATCTTTACAGAAGATCTTACTGTTGCTCATTCCTTTGCGGAAAAAATCGAATCGGGAATGGTGCATATCAATCATGGAACGGCAAGCGCAGCTCATTTACCTTTTGGAGGCACCAAAAATTCTGGCTTTGGGGCATTCTCTGTTGGTAGCTCTAATATTGAGTTTTTTACAGAATTAAAAACAGTATATATTGAATATTAATCTTTCCCTCTCATGATTAGTTAGAAAAGGGGAGCTCTTTATGAAACCGAAAATATATGTGACGAGAAAGTTAGAGGCTTGTGTGAAAGAGAAATTGGAAATGTACTGTGAGGTTTCCATGTGGGGAAGAGAAGATCTACCTGTACCAAAAGAGGTATTAATGAAAGAAGTGTCTCAGGTAGAAGGTCTTTATTGTTTACTCACTGAAACAATTGATAAAGAAATAATAAGCTTGGCCCCCAATTTAAAGGTGATTAGCAACATGGCTGTTGGCTATAACAATATAGATCTCGAAGAAGCTAAGAAACACAGCATTATTGTCACGAATACCCCTGATATTTTGACAGAGACAACGGCAGATTTAACGTTTGCCTTATTAATGGCTACTGCCCGTCGAATTGTAGAAGCGGTTGACTATATTAAAACGAACCAATGGTTAACATGGTCCCCTATGCAATTAACAGGTAGAGATATTTATGGCGCAACACTAGGAATTATTGGTATGGGACGTATTGGATCTGCTTTAGCAAGAAGGGCGAAAGGTTTTAAAATGAATGTCGTGTACCATAATCGGAATCGGCGGCCAAGGCATGAAAAGGAACTAGGCGTTCATTATCTTGAATGGGAGGAGTTATTAAAAACTTCTGACTATATATGTGTGTTGGTGCCGTATAGTGAAGAAACGAAAAACCTGATTGCGGAAAAAGAATTTAGTTTAATGAAGGATACCTGTATTTTGATTAATACGTCAAGAGGTGGAATTGTAAAGGAAGATGCACTCTACCATGCTCTAACGAATCAACAAATTTGGGCAGCCGGTCTTGATGTTTTTGAACAAGAACCAATAGATAGCACCAATCGATTTGTGTCTTTACCTAATGTGGTTACTTTACCGCATATTGGGAGTGCAAGCGTAGAAACTCGACTGAAAATGGAGGAAGTTGCAGCGAAAAATCTACTAAGGGTATTACAGGATAAGCCTCCTTTATATAGAGTGGTCTAAGGTTTCTTCGTGTTCATTGGTGTAACGATTTCCAATAAATAATTAGGAGTGATGAAAGATGAGTAAATTTAATCGTGAAGAAATACTAGATTTGTACAAAGACTTACGAGTAACCGACGTACGTGATGGGATGGACTGGGTAGGGCTACATGGTTATGGCACCGTAGATCATCATATTCGTCCACTATTCCGTACAAAAGTAGTAGGGATAGCTAGGACCGCCCGTTATTTACCTTTTGAAGGGCCTGTCCCAAACGTGACGGGGGACGAATATACGAAGTGGGTGAAATGGTATTACAGTGAAGTTTGTACAGATGAGTGGGCAAACGATATCGAAGAAGGGGATTTCATCGTCATGGATGTAGCTGGAACAGATGTAGGGATATTAGGTTCCAATAATACCTTAGACCATCTCCATAAAGGGGTAGTAGGTTACCTTACAAATGGTGGAGGGATCCGTGATACCGATGAAGTAATCATGCAAAGGATTCCCGTATGGTCAAGGTTTGTCTCGCAAGGAATGGATCAGACGCGAATCCGTTATTATGAGAAAGATGTTCCCGTCGCTATTGGTGGTGTGGCTGTTTATCCTAATGATGTCATCGTAGCAGATGGGGATGGGGTAGTAGTGGTACCAAGTAAATATGCCAAGGAAGTTGCCAAATATGCTCATCAGGAATTAACCGGGGATAAAGCAGGACGTAAAAAGTTGTATGAGAAACTTGGCTGGGAATTAGACGATACGGTTCAATAGTAATCTAATAGGTGGGGGGATAATTATGAAAAAGGTAGGATTTATTGGGTTAGGAGCTATGGGATTACCAATGGCGCAAAATTTACTAAAACAAGGGTTTGAACTACAGGTTGCTCAACATGTAAATCCCGACCCTGTAATAGTTCTCCAAAAACAAGGCGCACAAGTTCATTCTAATTTAGTAGAAGTAATACGAAGCAGCGAGGTTGTTATTTCGATTCTGCCAACAGATCAAGAGTTAAATGAAGTTTTACTTTCAGAGGAAATAATAGCAGCCTTTCAGGAAAATGCTATTTTAATAGAAATGACCTCTGGATCGCCTGATGCCATCAAAAATTTGGATAGAGTCTATCGCAAAAATGGGATTCGAATACTAGATGCTCCTGTTAGCGGGGGAACCTCTGGTGCAGAAAATGGAACATTAACCGCGATGGTGGGAGGTGATCCATTTACACTAAATGAAGTAGAGGAAGTAATAGGTGCCATGGCGAAGAATGTCTATTCTGTTGGTGATGTAAGTACTGGTAAAGCAATCAAAGCGATCAATCAAATGCTAGCAGGCATTCATATGATTGCAACATCTGAAGCTATTAGCCTAGCAAAAGAACTAGATGTAGATACTGCCATACTGAAGGAAGTAATTGGGGATAGCTCTGGTCAGTCATGGATGTTAATGAATAAACTTGATTCCATTGTAAATCAACAATTTGATCCTGGTTTTAAGTTGAAATTAATGAAAAAGGATGTACAAATAGCAGTAGATGAAGGCAGAACATCGGTATTACCAATAGCATCCCTTGCTTTACAATTGTATAAATTAGCAGAAAAGGAAGATGGAGAATTAGATTTCGCAGCAATAAGTAAAAACCTTATTCATTAGAATGTGTTTGATCTGTGTCGTTTACTGATAGCTTGGCTAAGTTTGTGGATCAATTTTTTCTATTTATTTGTATTGTTTGGCTAATGTATTGAAAAAGGGGAGATCAAACAATGAAGAAAAGTTTATGGTTGTTCATCATGATAACATTTACCTTTTTATTACTATTAGGTTGTTCTAGTAATAATGAGGAAGCAGATAAAGGTGAATCAGATGACGATAGTACGAAGTCTGGTGAGCAAATTGAGATAAGTTTTTCCTGGTGGGGAGATACAGGCCGTCATGAAAAATACAATGAAATCATTGATTTATTCGAAGAAGCGTATCCTAATATAAAAGTAGATAGACAATTTGGAGGCTGGGAAGATTACTGGGATCGGTTAACTACACAAGTTTCGGGAGGGAATGCTCCAGATGTTGTTAGTATGCACCAATTTTATGTATCAGATTATGCTAGGAGAGGTGCACTGCATGTACTGAATGATAAGGTGGAAAATGGAGAACTAGATTTATCAGATTTTCCAGAGGCTGCTCTAGATAGTGGGAAAGTTGGGGAAGATATTGTTATGGTTGCCAAAGGAATTACCATGCCTGGTTTTGTGTATAATACAGCAGTCTTTGATGACTTAGGAATTGACTATCCTGAATCTGATTGGACTTGGGATGACTTTGTCGATAAGGCCTATGAAATTAAAGAAGCAATGGGCGGAGATGGATGGGCTGTGGAGGATGGAAGTGGTGGCCAGCTACAACCATTGTTTCGATATTTTGCACGGCAAAGTGGTCAAGATCTCTTTACTGAGGATGGAAAATTAGGCTTTGATGAACAAGTATTAACAGATTGGTGGACAATGTGGGATCAAATGAGACAAGATGGTGTGATACCAGATGCCGCTACTAGCAATGAGTATGAGGGGTTGCCATTAGAAGCGAATATGTTCGCCACAAAAAAAGTAGCGTTACTTGGATTACCAGCCAACCAGATGTATCTATATGAAGAACAGATGGCAGAAGGTGAAATTAATATAGTACGTCATCCACATATTGAAGGTGGTCCAAATGGTGAATATATCGAAGGAGCCTATCTCAGTATTACAGAAGACTCCCCTCATAAAGATGCCGCTGCCAAATTTATTGAGTTTTTTGTCAGTAATGATGAAGCTATAAAAATATTCAAAACGGAACAAGGTCCTCCAGCAGGTACAAAGGCTTCTAATTTAGTGTTGGAAGAACTTACCCTACCAGAGCAAAGAGCAGTGGAATATATTCAAACTACTGTGGAATTAGCTGAACCTGCTGCTTATGCTCCAGAAGGGGTAAATCAAGTGGAAACCCTATTTTCCGACAATGCAGAAGCAATTGCTTTCGGTCAAAAATCGGTAGAACAGGCAGTGGCAGACTTCTTGAATGAGGCAAGAAGTATATTGGAACAATAGCCAAGTTTAACAGTTAAAGATCAGATTCAATTATGCTAAAAAATCTCTTTATTCTTAATTGAATCTGATTTTTTATAACACGTTAAATGTTGAGATTCTGGGGATAAGGAGTATTCGCTATGGGAAAATTCAAATTATTTTGGAAGAATAATGGGATAGGCTACCTATTTCTAACTCCTTGGATAATAGGTATTTTAACATTAACTGCAATTCCGATGGGGGCATCCCTTTACTTTTCATTTACTAGTTATGACATGTTTAATGCTCCTACTTGGATTGGTCTTGAAAATTATGAGGCGCTTTTCTCAGATCCGAAGTGGTTGCAAAGTGTAAAAGTCACCTTTATTTATGTGTTAATAGGCGTCCCTTTACAGTTGGCCTTTGCCTTATTTATAGCGGTATTGTTAAATAAGGGAATTGGTGGCTTGAGAATATATCGGGCCGTTTACTATGTCCCATCATTATTTGGTGGCAGTGTAGCTATTGCCATTCTGTGGAGACAAATATTTGGAGGCAATGGCTTAGTGAATAATATTCTAGATAAGTTCGGATTGGGGGGCATTAACTGGATATCTACTCCAGATACTGCACTTTACACTTTGATTATATTAATGGTTTGGCAATTTGGAGCATCTATGGTGATTTTTTTAGCGGGACTGAAGCAAGTACCAATCGAGCTTTATGAGTCAGCAAAGATTGACGGCGCGGGGCCATTAAAGCAATTTTTTATGATAACTCTGCCTTTGATTACTCCGGTTGTCTTTTTCAACTTAGTAATGGGGATTATTGGAGCATTCCAAGCATTCACTCCTGCCTATATTGTCTCAGGTGGAACTGGTGGTCCTCTAAATTCAACTTTATTCTATACATTATACCTTTATCAAAAAGGGTTTACTCAATTTGCGATGGGATATGCTTCAGCAATGGCTTGGATTTTACTAATTGTTATTGCACTTGCAACTGCTATTGTTTTTGCTACATCGAAAAAGTGGGTCTATTATCAAGGCTAGAGGTGATAAAAATGGAAAGTAGTTCCAGAGTAGTACTGAAGTCTAAGCAATCCAAACATAAGAGGGAGATAAAGAAAATTGTTATCCATAGTTTTATTATCATTTTAGGGATAGTGATGCTTTATCCATTGTTTTGGATGGTTAGCAGTTCCTTTAAGCAACCTTCAGATATTTTTAATTCTGTATCATTTTTTCCGTCAGAATGGACAATGGATAATTACACACAGGGCTGGAAAGGTGTGTCTGGATATACATTTGGATTATTTTTTGGCAACACGCTGTTGATTGTGGTATTAGCGATTATTGGTAATGTGATGGCTTGTTCCATGGCAGCATATGCTTTTGCCAAATTGAAGTTTAAATTTAAATCTATCCTATTTGCATTGATGCTGATGACTCTTATGCTACCATTCCATGTTACTGTCATCCCGCAATACATCGTGTTTAATCATTTAGACTGGATCAATACGTATTATCCACTGGTATTACCGAAATTCTTTGCAGTGGAAGGGTTTTTTGTCTTTTTAATGGTTCAATTTATACGAGGGATTCCAAATGAATTGGTACAAGCAGCAGAGATAGATGGATGTGGAAAGATTAAGACATATTGGTATCTAATTTTACCATTGTCTATTCCCGCTCTTGTAACTACAATGATTTTTACTTTTATATGGACATGGAATGATTTCTTCGGTCAGTTGTTATACATTAGCGACATCAAATTATATACGGTGGCCCTGGGACTTAGAATGTTCTTGGATTCCGCTGGAGAGAGTGCCTGGGGGCCAATGTTCGCTATGTCTACTTTATCGTTAATTCCTTTATTCGGTGTATTTATATTTTTTCAGAAGTATTTAATCGAAGGAATCACTACAGGCGGTTTAAAGGGATAATTTAGGAGATATGTATTTATTATGATATGATAAGTGCATGGAATTGGAAAATAATGAATAAATGGGAAATTGGTGATAGCTGTGAGGGTGACAATAGCTGATGTTGCTGAAAAAGCCGGAGTGTCCAAAACAACAGTTTCGCGGATCTTAAATGGTAATCTTGATCATAATACCCCTGAAACTATTAAAACAGTATTAAAAGTAGTAGAAGAGTTAGAGTATCGACCTAATGCGTTAGCAAAAGGGTTAAAGTCAATGAAAACGAATGTAATTGGCATTGTTTTGTCTAATTTTCGAAACGAATTTTGGTTTAAAGTACTAGAAGGTGTTGAGGATACTTGTAAAGAGCAAGGTTATAACCTCATGATATGTAACTCTGATGGTGATCCAAAACTTGAAGAGCAATATATTAAAGAATTTCAGATGAGGCAGGTTGATGGAATAGTTATTAACCCAACCGTTAGAAATCAATCCCTATATGAAAAATTAGTAGCAAATAAGTATCCCATGGTCGTCATCAATAGAAAAATACCTAGCATCCATGCAAACAATGTCGTTGTTGATAATATTAAAGGTGGTTTTATGGCAGTCAATCACTTGTTGGAAAATGGTCGAAAGCATATATTGGCAATTACTTTTAAACATGAAAATATTAGTACCTGGCAGGAAAGAATAGAGGGTTATCAAGAAGCACTTACTTCTCATGGTTTGACGGAAAACTTTTATTATATTTTAGAAATTACAAGTCTTAGAAAAGCAAACCAACAAATAAAAAAATATTTAGTAGATCATGCCATGATAGATGGGGTATTTTCCACTAACAATATGTTAACGCTTGAATTGATAGAGGCATTAAAAAAATTAGATAAAAAAGTGCCTGAAGATATTGGTATTGTAGGCTACGATGATACGATATGGGCGAAACATATTAATCCTCCTTTAACTACTATTAGGCAACCTTCATATGATATAGGAAAAGAATCAGCAAAGCTTCTCATTAATGAAATTAAATCTAAGGAATCTCCCACTATTAAAGATATTATCTTTCAACCAGAGCTTGTAGTAAGAGAATCTTCACAAGAAATTAAAATGATAGACTAACTTTATCTAGAATAAAATTGTGTTAGAGAAGCTATGATTCAATCATCTTGCAATCCCCTATCATTCTTCTTACTCTGTTATCTTATTAGAAGAATGCTAAAATAGAGACGAAGCATAAGATAATAAATGGTTGGTCGTCAGTTATATTTGTACGGAAATAAGCGAAAAACAAAAAGATAGAGATGGATCTAAATGATCTATCTTCTATCTTTTTTTGATTGATAAGAATGGGTGATGAAATCGTAAAGCTATGGGCAGAAATAAAGGAAATTAAACGGAATAAATCTATTTAAAAAGAGTCTGTGATTTTTTGAAAAAATTGTAAGGGTTAGTCTCTCTCCTTACGTATCTCGTACAGGCTTCTTTTTTGTACTTTGTGGAAATATGGAAATATCTACTTAGACCAATGAAGGGTTTGATTCTCGAAGTTGTTCAAGTAAAGATGCTGCTTTATCGGTACGTTCCCAAGGAAGAACAATATCTGTACGACCAAAGTGACCATAGGCTGCGGTTTGTCTATAAATTGGACGAAGTAGGTCTAACATTTTAATGATACCTACTGGACGAAGGTCAAAGTTACTTCTGATTAAATTAACAAGGATATCCTCACTTATTTTACCAGTTCCAAAAGTATCGACCATAATGGATACAGGTTGTGCTACCCCAATTGCATATGCTAGCTGGACTTCTGCTTTTTCTGCTAAACCTGCAGCTATGATGTTTTTTGCAACATAGCGGGCCGCATAAGCCGCGGAACGGTCAACTTTTGTAGGATCCTTACCTGAAAATGCACCACCGCCATGGCGAGCATATCCACCATATGTATCGACGATAATTTTACGACCGGTCAAACCGGCATCCCCTTGAGGTCCACCTACAACAAAGCGGCCAGTCGGATTAATAAAATATTTTGTTTCGTTATCTAATAATTCTTTCGGTATGACAGGTTGAATAACTTGTTCGTTAATGTCACGTTTAATTTTCTCTAGTGAAACTTCAGGATCATGCTGGGTTGAAATAACAATCGTGTCGACTCTGACAGGATGGTTATTTATATCATATTCTACAGTAACTTGCGTTTTGCCATCTGGACGAAGGTAAGGAAGAGCTTCTTTTTTACGAACTTCTGTTAAACGACGAGATAATTGATGTGCTAAAGATATGGAAATTGGCATAAGCTCTTCCGTTTCGTTACAAGCAAAACCAAACATTAGACCTTGATCGCCAGCACCGATTGCTTCGATTTCCTCATTGCTCATTTTGCCTTCTCGAGCTTCCAATGAGTTATCTACACCCATAGCAATATCGGATGATTGTTCATCAATAGAGGTTAATACAGCACAAGTATCGGCATCAAAACCGTATTTCGCACGAGTATATCCAATTTCTTTCACCGTTTTACGAACAATTTTAGGAATATCAACGTAAATAGACGTTGTAATTTCCCCAGTGACTAAAATAAGCCCTGTTGTAACAGAAGTTTCTGCTGCAACACGTGCATTTGGATCTTTCGTTAGAATGGCATCTAAAATAGCGTCTGAAATTTGGTCGCAAATTTTATCTGGATGTCCTTCAGTAACTGATTCAGAAGTAAAGAAACGACGATTTGTTAACATCTGTCATCCTCCTCATAAAGAGATATAGTTAATTAAATAAAAAAAGTTATTTGAAATAGCAATACAATGAAAGGTTAGTTATTGATAAACATTAGATTTGATAGGGTTGTCGATGGATTTCGATATATTTTCTTCTTGTAATACCTCCTTTGCTTTTATTAAAGCTCTTTCTGTCGATTGGTTTATTACTTAATAAACTATAAACCATAGCACATCCCAACACACTCAACATTACTATTTTCTTCTTTTTCATAGATTATCTCTCCTTCATTGTATATGAAAGCTTATTAAGCTTTTCAGTGAACAACTAAGTATTCCAAATTAACTTAATAGAAAAAACACATTCTATAGGCAATTGAATGTGTTTTGGATATAGTGATATATTATGCACTTTTTTTGATCTAAGTAATTCAAAGGAGAATAAGGAAAATTTCTATATAAAGCCAAACCTCATAAAAACATGGTTTCGCCTATTCATGTACAAATCTATTAGAACCAGTACACTACAAAATAAAATATAACAACATATCTTAACTAAAGTGCCGAAACAACTTTAGTTTTATCCATGTTTTCTATATATTAACATTATTTTACTTAAATTGCACCTTTTTTTGATAAATTAATAGTTTAATATATTTTTTTAAATGTTATTTTAAGAAAAAGTTAAATGCCATAAATTCTCTTGACTAATAATTAATGGATGTTATAATAATTTTTGTAATAAACTATAATCATTTTTAGCGGTCTAATCGATGTTTCGGCACGTTAGATAAAGCTAGAATGTACATATTTGCAAATTGCAAAGTGCAGTTATAGATAACATAATATTAAAGCATCTGTGAACAAACTGATAGCTGGTATGACGGTTCCACTTCCGCCTTCAGGTAGGTCTTAAAAAAGAGGGGGAGTGAGTGGACTAGTATTCAGTTTGCCATTTTTACTGTTCATCTCTGCACTATTTTTCCCCGTAGAGAATTTCCACTGTTTCTCGACGGGCAGTAATGCATTGTTAAATAATTGCACTAGGTCTCCCCAATATAATTGGAGGGGGCTTTTTTAGTATTAGTAAAACGATAATTAAGCTCCTTTCCATTGCGACTGTGGAACATGTGCATATGAAAAATGCTAAATAGTAACTTTAGTAGTTCCGGTAATTTCCTATTTATCTTTTTATGAAGGTACTCCTTCTATTAGTCTATTTGAATAATTACATCCATAGTAGAGTGATGTCGAAAGTAAGGTGTGATGAAATCATGAAGGACCAAATTATTTTTATGTTTTCAGGACAAGGATCTCAATTTTTTCAAATGGGAAAGGAGCTGTATGAACAGGAATCAATTTTTAAAGAGAACTTGGATCAGTTGGATGCTACTTTTCAAAGGGCCACAGGGAATTCGGTAATAAAGTATATCTATGATGAACATCGATTGAAAAGCGATGAATTTAGTGATTTGTTCTACACGCAACCGGCTATTTTTATGATTGAAGTTGCTTTAGCTAATTTACTGATCAAAAAAGGAATACGTCCACATGCGGTAATAGGATCAAGCTTAGGGGAATATGCAGCTGGAGTAGTGGCCAATGTATTTCACCAAGAAGACGTCTTAAATAGTTTAATTGATCAAGTGCTTTTTATAAAGAAATTTAGTCAGCCAGGGGGAATGATTGCGATCCTAGCTTCTCCAAGTCTTTATGAAGAGGTACCTCTTCTTCATCATCATTCCTATCTCGCTGCGATTAACAATGAATCTCATTTTGTAATCGCTTCCAATTTGGAGGGGGTAAAAAAGATAGAGCAATATCTTCGTACAAAAGAAATTACTTTTCTTAGGCTACCTGTAACCTTTCCGTTCCATTCTAGTTACATTGATGTGGCTGGTAAGGCTATCCAAAATCGCTTGTCGGAATTACATTATCAGACACCAACTATCCCATTCTATTCCTCTGTGACTGGATATAGGAAGGAAAATATGAATGCTACCTATTTTTGGGAAGTGCTAAGAGAACCAATTCGATTTACTAGTGCTTTAACAGAAGTGGTGGATCATGATGGGGCGATCTTAATAGATTTAGGTCCATCGGGTACTCTAGCTAATCTAGCAAAAGCTCAATTTAAGCAACAAAATGATCTATCCATTTTTAGTATTCTTTCACCATACGCGGATAATGTCAAAGCGTTGGAAAGTGTATATTCCAAATTGTCAATTCATGATGTAGGGAAAAGTAGTAAACAAAAAATCCAAGGAGTTCATGGAGGGAGAAGTTAGAGTGAGAGGTAAAATTATAAAGTTGGCTTTCCCAATTTTTATTGAAAGTGCATTAGTGATGGTAGATGGCCTTATACATATTATTTGGGTCGGCCATTTGATAGGAAGCCAGGCTGTCGCAGCTGTAGGGGCATGCTTTCCTATCGTTTTAGCAATGTCCGCAATTGCTAATGGAGCAGCCAAATTAACTTCAAAGCCAATGTTACAAGGTTTTCAAAAAAAGATAGATCGAGATAATAACCAAAAACAAATTAATGTGTCATGGACCTTTTCAGTTTTAAGCGTGTTGTTGGTGACCATAGGGGTATTTTTAGCTGCTCGAGGGATTCTTACCATATTGGGGACTCCTGGAAGCGTTATGGAGCTAGCTACAGGATACTTACGGATTATGGCATTAGGGTTCACGATTATGTATTTCTCATTTTTAATTACATCCTTATTGAAAGATGTAGGGTATACCTTTGCGAGAATGCTCTTTATAGCGATTGCTACAGCTGGAAATTTACTATTAGTACCTATGTGGATCGTCGGGTTTGGGCCTTTCCCTGAGTTAGGATTGTATGGGGCTGTATTTGCTTCTTTTATTGTCTCAGTAGTGGCGTTTTTTATTTCATTGGGATATCTCTTGCGTAATTATAAGGGCCTATTCATTAAACCGACACAATGGAGATTAGATCGTGATATTCTATTCTCCTTATTACCTGTGAGTATGCCTGTTTTTATTCAACAATCTCTGTTAGCTTTAGGATACACGTGCATTATTATTTTTGTTAACCCTTTTGGAAGTGACGCAACTGCAGCGTTTTATGTTATTAGCCGAATTGATTCCATTGTCGCTTTACCGGCGATTGCGGTAATGATAGCTATAACAATTTTAACAAAGCAATTTGTACATGGGAAAAAAATGGAGGGAATCAAAAGCCTTTTTCGTGGAGGATTACTTGTTAATATTCCTTTTACGTTTTTAATTGCTCTATCCTGTTTTCTCTTCCCAGATTATATTATTAAAATCTTTATCACTACCCCATCAGTCGTCAATATTGGTGTAGATTATTTGAAAATCATTAGCTTAGGGTATCTCTTCTTTGCACTTTTATATGCTTGCAATGGCATTATTAATGGAGCTGGAAAAAGCGGAGTTACGCTATTATTTTCTTTAGTTTCTCTCATTGTTATAAGGGTACCAGTAGCTGCAATACTTACACAAGTGGGCTTGAATGTAACGGGTGTATGGTACGCTGTTTTAGCCAGCTTTATCGTACTAGCAGTAGGTAGTTGGTTATATTATCGATCAGGTAAATGGAAATGGGGAATAACAGAGATGAAAGAACACAAGGCTATGCCATCTTGAAATGGTTGTATTGTACGTCGATCTATTGCCATTAGGAAAGGAATAATACTATTTGAAGGAGTGAAAAGAAATGTCTGTAAATCCTACTAAAAGTTATAAGGGACCAGAAATGAACGGTTTTATAGGTAAGTGGTATGCTAAAAACACTAAGAAAAAAATCAAAAAATACACACAAGATGCAAATAAGGTATTAAAAGCCTTATCTGATGGAGATTCTGTGCTTGATCTTGCTCCTGGTCCTGGATATTTATCGATGGAACTGGCTAAATTAGGCGATTTTCAAATTACCGGATTGGATATTAGTGATAAGTTAGTGCAAATGGCAAAAAACAATGCTGATAAAGCAGGTTTGAATATTGATTTCCGTCATGGTGATGCAGCAAATATGCCATTTGATGATCAAAGCTTTCATTTAATCGTTTGTCGTGCCGCTTTTAAGAATTTTGCTCAACCAGTTAAATGTTTAAATGAAATGAGAAGGGTTTTAAAACCTGGAGGAAAAGTGGTCATTATCGATTTTAAAGGGGATGTGCCTAAAGCTGACATTAATAAATTTGTAACGAAAGATATGGGCTTCAAAGGATTGAATGCTATGATTATCAAGTGGATGTTTCGGAATGTAGTGATTAAGCAAGCCTATACGAAGGAGAAATTTCTGGGATTTGTTAAAGAGAGTGATTTCGAAACATGTGATTTACATGAGGGTCTTATTGGAATAGAGGCATGGTTTGAGAGATAACGTGATAGCTCCAAAAAATAGGATAGGAAGAGACAAATTGGCTAACTTCATACTCCTTTTTGCTACTATCCATCTATTCTATTAATGTAAAGCATATTTTATTGGTGAAAGGATGGCCTTGATGTACATCGAAAGCTTACCGATGCTGTGGACAACCCATCTCGTATTTAAAGAAGAGGAAGAACGAAATTTTCTATCGACTTGTTGCCTTTGCTATTCCAATTCTTATGATGATTACCTACAAACAAAAGTATTTCTTCATCCGAAGGAAATTGCCTATTTAGATAAATTGACGTTTAAAAATAGAATCAAAAGCTATTTAGCGGGCAGATATGCAGGTAAAAATGCTGTTTCTTTACTAAGTGGTGAAGAAAAGTTAAGTTCTATAGAAATTGAACCAGGTATTTTCCACCAACCGATTGTTCATGGATTAGAAACTCAAGTCACTATTTCCCATTGCGATGATTTAGGTATGGCATTAGCTTATGGTGATGTCTGCCCCCTAGGTGTGGATATTGAGAGAATTCAAACAGATAAAGAAGTAGTATTAGCTGGACAGATGACGGATGAAGAACATATGGTGATGAAATCACTACCTTTTTCTTCGGTTCATTCGCTCACACTTTTCTGGTCAGTCAAAGAAAGCTTGTCCAAAGTATTAAAAACGGGATTTACATCCCCAATTGATATTTTTTCGATCCGTACAGTAGAAGTAGCTCATCCAGTTATAACAAGTTATTTCAATTACTTTCCACAGTTTTGTACGACATCGTTTATCTTTTCATCCTATGTTTGTTCGATTACTCATCCTAAAGGGGTTCATTGGTCAAAGGACTCTATTTATCAATTATTATGTCAAGGTATTCCTATATTAGATGGGATTAATACATAACTTGATATGGTTCTACTCCATTCAATGGAGTTAGCAAAACAAAATGAAGGAGATGAGAGAATGACCGTTTATGTTTTTCCGGGGCAAGGGTCCCAGCAAAAGGGGATGGGTAAAGAATTATTTGCAGAGTTCTCCCGCTTAACGAAGCTTGCTGATGACATATTAGGGTATTCTATTCGAACAGTTTGTTTGGAAAACCCAGATGAGATTTTAGGACAAACTCAATACACACAACCAGCATTGTATACCGTTAATGCATTTCACTATCTTAAAAAGACTAGAGAAACAGATGAAAAGCCAAATTATGTGGCAGGTCATAGTCTTGGGGAGTATAATGCTCTTTTTGCGGCAGGGGTATTTGACTTCGAAACAGGTCTTAAGCTAGTTAAAAAAAGAGGAGAGTTGATGAGCCAATGCTACGGTGGTGGTATGGCTGCAGTTCTCGGTTTGAATGAACAACAAATTGCGGAAGTATTAGCATTAAACGGATTGGATCAATTGGATATTGCTAACTTCAACTCACCTACACAAATAGTTTTATCTGGTCCGAAGGAGGAGATAAAACAAGCACAGGGAATTTTCGAAAAAACGCCCAATGTGCAGATGTTTATCCCTTTAAAAACAAGTGGTGCTTTTCATTCTCGTTATATGCAACAAGTAAAATCGGAATTTTCCTCTTATTTAAATGAGTTTCACTTCTTTCCCCCAGCTATCCCTATCATATCCAATGTTGAGGCTAGGCCTTATGGGGAGAATATAAAAGCTAATCTTATTGCTCAAATTGATCATCCGGTGAAATGGACCGAAAGTATCCGTTATTTAATGGGGAAGGGAGAGATGGATTTTCTAGAGCTAGGTCCGGGTCATGTATTAACCAGTTTAATTGGTCAAATTAAAAATAAATCAAAGCCTTTGACCGTAGAGGATAGGTTGACAAAGGATAAAGAAGCTATGGGAAGAAGGACTGAACAAAAGGTTCCACCTTCCGATTCACCTCCTCGGTTATGCTTGACGGCCTCTTCCTTAGGAAGTGATAGTTTTAAGAGGGATTACAACCTTAAGTATGCGTACTTAACTGGTGGGATGTACCGAGGCATTTCTTCTACCGATTTAGTGGTGAAAGTAGGAAAAGCAGGAATGATGGGCTTTTTTGGTAGTGGTGGATTAAAACCAGTGGAAATTGAACAAGCGATTATCACTATCCAAAAGGGATTAAATCAAGGGGAAGCATATGGTATTAATCTAGTTCATCAGTTTAATCATCCCCAAAGGGAAGAAGAAATCGTCCATCTACTATTAAAATATAACGTGACAGTTATGGAGGCATCCGCTTTTCTCGGTATAACACCTGCCTTAATTATCTATCGAGCTAAAGGATTAAAGCCTTCTTCAGATAATTCCATTCGATGTCATCATCGGATTATTGCTAAAGTCTCGAGGCCGGAAGTCGCTGAGGCTTTTTTAAGTCCTCCACCTGAACGTCTACTCAATAAGCTACAGATGGAAGGGAAAATTACTTCCCAGGAGGCCAAATGGCTTCGACAAATTCCAATGGCAGATGACCTTACCGTTGAAGCTGATTCCGGTGGGCATACAGATGCTGGAGTGGCCTATGCATTACTTCCGACCATTATTCGGTTGCGAGATCGCCTTCAAACAAAATACGCTTATAATAGAGAGATTCGTATTGGGGCAGCAGGTGGGATTGGAACACCTGAAGCAGCAGCAGCGGCCTTTACCCTCGGTGCTGCATATATTCTAACAGGTTCCATTAATCAATGTACCGTCGAAGCGAATACTAGTGATTCTGCAAAAAATTTGTTGCAACAAATGAATGTACAGGATACGGAATATGCACCTGCTGGTGATCTTTTTGAACTGGGTGCCAAAATTCAAGTCTTGAAAAAAGGAGTATTTTTCCCTGCTCGTGCCAATAAGCTTTGGGAATTGTACCGTCATTATGAGTCGTGGGAATCTATAGATAAGCATGTGCGGGAGCATATTGAAGAAATATATTTTAAGTGCAAATACGAAGAGGTTTATGCAAAAATTAGAGACCACTACACGACAGAAGATTTGCAGAAGTTCGAAAAAAACCCTAAACAAAAAATGGCTGCAATATTTAAATGGTATTTCCATTATACCAATCAATTGACACTAAACGATCAGCAGGAATCTAAAGTAGATTTTCAGATTCATTGCGGACCTGCTTTAGGGTCCTTTAATGAATGGGTCAAAGGAACCGATTTAGAAAATTGGCATAACCGTCATGTGGATCATATTGGAAAATATTTAATGGATGAGACGGCGCAGCTACTAACCGAACGTTTTCAACAGCTTTTGGCTGTAAAAGAATCAGGATCACTACAAACGGTTACTATCTAAGGAGGAAATAATATGAGTAAAGAAGACATTTTTTCTATATTAGTACAGCATACACGTGAAATTGTACCAGAACTTGAACAACATCATTTTGAGTGGGAAGACAGGTTGGCGGATTTAGGTGCCAATTCTGTTGATCGAGCGGAAATTATTATGATGACATTAGAAGCACTTTCCTTACAAATTCCTAGTATTGAGTTGTCAGAAGCGAGAAATCTCGGAGGTTTGGCTGAAATCCTTTTCGAAAAAAGCAACAAGAATGCTTTATAAACAATATTCTCTGAAAATGACTTATCAATTTTTTATTAATTACTCTTATTTAATTGTGGAGCCAAACTCTAGAAATGCTATTGTGATTGATCCGGCATGGGAATTAGAAAAAATAACCAAGTTACTGAAAAAAAATAATGCTAAACTTCGAGCGATTCTTTTGACTCATTCTCATTACGACCATACGAATCTGGTGCCAACATTAAGTGAAGCTATGCAACCGGATGTATTTTTGTCGCAAAAGGAGATTAATGCTTCCGGTTTTCGATGTGAGCGACTGCACGCTATCAACGATAACGACTCTCTTTCATTGGGAGGATTATCGTTTCGTTGTCTATTAACCCCGGGCCATACAACGGGTAGCATGTGTTTTTACCTAGGAAACAGCCTTTTTACAGGAGATACCCTGTTTACAGAAGGCTGTGGTGTCTGCATAAGGCCTGGAGGTTCACCGGAAGCCATGTATTCTAGCATTCAACGATTGAAAAGAGAAATAAAAAATGATGTTTGTATCTTTCCCGGACACTCATTTGGGATGCCACCGGGACAAACGATGGAGCATCTTCGTAAGAATAATATTTATCTTCAACTAAATCGTGAGCATTTTATTAAATTTCGTATGCGAAAAAATCAACTAGGTTTATTTGATTTTCAATAGAAGGGAAAGGACCATATGGGAGAAATAGAAGTCATTCAAACTACCTCCTCGGAGTGGAATGAAACACCACCACTCCTTTTTGTTCATGGGGCAAATCATGCTGCCTGGTGCTGGAAGGAATATTTCCTTCCTTTTTTCCAAGCTCATGGTTTCCAGTCCTATGCCATGAGCTTTCGGGGACATGGCCAAAGTGATGGGTATGAAAAACTACATACCTATACAATGGATGATTATGTAGAAGATGCCTACCGTGTATTACAAACCTTTGAACAAAAACCTATTATTATTGGTCATTCCATGGGAGGAGCAGTCGTACAAAAAATCATGCATCAGCATCCGGATAGGATGGATTCAGCTGTTTTACTGGCTTCGATTCCGCCTGGAGGAATGCTGAAGGATTTAATACGGCTGTTGTTCAAGCACCCTAAGAAATTTTTTCAACTACAACTATATAATCAGGGCAAAACCACCAACTTTCCAGTGGATTTATTTTTATATGACGAAAAGCCTGCCGAAAAATACGACTTAAACCAGAAGCTTCAACCGGAATCAATAAAAGCTAGCAGTGATTGCCTAAAACGAGTAGTACCTAAGAATACAATAGCCCAAGTTCCCCTTTTAGTGCTAGGAACGGATGAGGATGCTATGATCTCAAAAAAGACCACTCATTCGATTGGGCGATTTTACCGAACAGAACCGATAATCTTTTCTGAAATGGGCCATGACATGATGTTGGGTTCTCGTTGGCAAGAGGTTGCGGAACATATCCTTGCTTTTACTATAAAAAGGAGGACTGAATGGAAAAATGAGGCGTAATCAAGGAACGGAACATTCGATTAAAGAGAAATTAATTGAAAAGTTTATTCAAGTGGTTGGTACAGATCAGCCTTTGGATCTCAATAAAAGTTTTCTAGAGCTAGGTATGAATTCCATTATGGCAGTAGACTTTGTTGAAGCGGTAAATGATAGTCTAGATTTAGAATTAGGGGTTGAAGTAATCTTTGATTTTCGTGGTATTCCTGAGCTAGCTGAACATATAGAAAAGCAATACTTTATAGAAGAAAAAAGCGCCACCTCTGTGAATGCTATAAGTGAAGACTCATCTACGGATATTGCAATTATCGGAATAGCTGGTAAGTTTGCAGACTCTGAAAATATTGAGGAGTTGTGGACACATCTTAAAGCAGGAGATTGTTGTGTGAAAGAAATTCAACGCCCTGGATGGGATGAAAAGGTGTACTTCACAACACAGGCGAACCAAAAAAATCGCTCAGTCAGTAAATGGGGCGGAATGTTATCGCATATTGATCAATTTGATGCAGACTTTTTTGATATTTCCACAGAGGAAGCAGAAAGGATGGATCCACAACAGCGCATATGTTTGGAGGAAACCTATAAGGCTTTTGAGGATGCTGATTACCCTGCTGAAAAACTGGCTGGAAAAAAGGTTGGCGTATTTATTGGAGGAAGAACATCTGACTACAGGTCAAAATTAAAGGATGAGATGGATACATACACCTTTTGGGGGAATGAGATGTCAATGCTTGCATCTCGCATTTCGTATTTCTTTAATTTTAAGGGTCCTTGTCTGACAGTGGACACAGCTTGTTCTTCCTCTTTGGTTGCCATTCATTTAGCTTGTGATAGTATTTGCAAGGGTGAATCGGAAATGGCACTAGCTGGTGGAGTTTTTATTGCAAGTACGCCTGAATTTTTTAAGATGTCTTCTCAGGCTGGTTTATTATCACCGGAGGGGCAATGTAAAGCGTTTGATCCAGAGGCCAATGGAATGGTTTTGGGAGAAGGTGCAGGCATGGCTGTGCTAAAAAGGCTAGATGCTGCAGTTCGAGATCAGGACCATATCTATGGGGTTATTAAGGGATCTGTTATTAATCAAGCTGGTAAAACTAATGGAATGACAGCACCAAGTGTTGCTTCCCAAAAGCAATTAATTAAAGAAGTCTATACTAAATCACAGATTAACCCTGAAACGATAGGCTATATTGAAGCACATGGTACTGGTACCGTATTGGGTGATCGAATGGAGCTAAAGGCTTTTTCCGAAGTGTTTGAAGAATTTACAGATAAAACTCAATATTGTGTTATCGGATCTCATAAACCTAACATTGGCCATGCTACACTGGCAGCTGGTATGGCTGGATTATTTAAAATTCTGATGGCAATGAAAAATCAAGTTTTACCTCCAAACCGTTTAATAGAACTAGATCAAGAGGATCCATTAAGAAACAGTCCTTTTGTGTTTAATACTACATTGGCTCCATGGAAAGCTTCTTCAGGTACACCTTTAAGGGCAGGGTTAAATGCGTTGGGCTCCAATGGGACCAATGCTCATATAATTATTGAAGAATGGGTAGACCAATCACCGCAATCAATATCATCCATCCCTAAGCCATATTATCTATTTTTATTATCTGCTAAAAACATAGAAGCTTTACGTCAAAAGCTAGTCGATCTTGCTTTCTGGATAAAGAGTGAAGGCGAGCATTACTCTGCTGAAGAAGTAGCTTATACCTTATCGGTGGCACGAAGTCATTATGATGTTCGTTGTACCTTTATTGCTAGTAATTTGACGGAACTTAGGCAACAACTGTTTAAAGTGATAGAAGCGGGGCTTGAGGAAGACGAGACGTGGTGTCATCGGGTTACTACTTATCAATCAGATCTCGAACGGATAAATTATGGACAACAGTTAATTCATACTTTGTCTAATCAAACGATATTACATATGGATCGATATCAGGATTATGTTGTGAAATTATCCGAGTTGTATGTACAAGGCCATCCTATGGATTGGACAGGCTTATATCAAAAAAATAGAAAGGTACCGCTTCCTCCTTATCCATTTTGTAGAACGAGTTATTGGGTACAAGAGAAGGATGCAACTACTGATCAAGAACCTACAAATCTATCATCATTTGGTCTTCAAATGGAGGATATGGAAGAACTACTTACGAAATTATTGTTACGGCAATTACAGTCTCTTGGCATTTTAAATGATCAAAAGTTGACATTAGAGGATATGCAAAAGAAACTGGGGTTGCAATCAATTTATGCTAAATGGTTGAAACGCAGTCTCCAGTTTTTAATGGATAATCACTGTGTATTTTGTGATGAGTCCAATCGCTATAGTGTGAACCCTGCTTTTACGCAGAAAATGGATGATTGGGAGGATTGGGAAAGGAAAAAACAGTATTGGTTGACTAATCAAGATGCTAAGGCACAGACGATTTTGGTAGAACATACCCTTCGTTCCTTACCACGGATTTTGACTGGTGAGATACTGGCAACAGATATTATGTTTCCTAATTCCTCCATGGAACTGGTGGAAGGAATATACCAAAATAATGACATTGCTGATTATTTTAATAATATTCTTGCTCAGAAAGTCGTTGAATATATACAGGAGCTTTTACATCAGGATCCGAATGCGCGTATAAGGATCATTGAAATCGGAGCAGGTACAGGGGCCACAAGTTCCTCTGTGTTGAAAAATTTAGAGCCCTATAGGGACAATGTAGAAGAATATTGCTATACCGACATTTCCAAAGCTTTTCTTGTTTATGCGGAAAAAAGGTTTAAAGAAGCTTATCCTTTTGTCAATTATGCCGTATACAATGTAGAGGCTGAAGCTTTGGAGCAAGGCATTCGAATTGATACATATGATATTGCCATTGCGACCAATGTGTTTCATGCCACAAAAGAGATTGCGCAATCTTTGCAACAGGTTAAAGCGGTATTAAAGAAGGATGGTATGCTGATTTTAAATGAGCTTAGTGAAAACTCTCTTTTTCTACACTTGACCTTTGGTCTTTTGGAAGGCTGGTGGTTATTCCAAGACGATACATTGCGCCTATCTGGTGGTCCAGCTATATCTGCAAATGGATGGAAGGAAGTATTGAAGCAAGAAGGCTTTAAACAGGTTCAATTTCCTGTAGCAGAAGACCATGAAAAAGGTCAACAGATTATTATGGGTTTAAGTGATGGCCAACTGCGCCAAGTAGCCATGCTAAAACAACCTTTTAAACAAGGGGAGCAAAAACAACCAGCTGTCACCACCGTAAAGAATGATCACATTGCGAGGGCATTGAAAGACTGGATGGCAGAACATTTATCACATGCCTTATCAACTGATGCTCAAAACATTAATTTTGGGGCAGCATTTCGCGATTACGGTGTTGATTCAATTAGTGGAATTAACCTCATTCAAACAATTAACAGCACCTTTTCACTTGAGTTAGGAACAACCATACTTTTTGACTTTACGACCATTGATCAATTAACGGATTTTCTTTTGACTCATTACAATGAAGCTATTACTACTTCTTTTGGACAGGAGACGCCATCATCTATGGAAGAAACCTCTTCAGAACAAGTGGTAGGAGCAAAAGAAGAGAAGAGAAGCTATAAAGAACGTGGGTCAGATGTTGAAAAGAAAGGCCAGATAGCTATTGTAGGGATAAGTGGCAGGTTTGCTAATTCTGAAAATGTGCATGAATTATGGGAGCATTTATCTAAGGGAACTAATTTGGTTGATCATACAACTCGCTGGAGGGAGCAAAATGATAAAGATGAAACTTTAAAGAGGTGGGAAATAGGTAGCTTTATTGAGAATATTGATCAGTTTGACCCCTTCTTCTTTAATATTTCAGGCGTAGAAGCAAACCATATGGACCCTCAGCAACGTCTATTTTTAATGGCATGTTGGCAAGCCCTAGAGGATGCTGGCTATGCTGGAAAAAGTATACAAGGTCGGTCGTGTGGTGTATATGTAGGAGGTAGTGAGGGTGATTATCACCATCTAATGCATAATTACCCCTCCAATGAGGTACCCCAAGCCTTTTGGGGGAATCTAGGTTCTGTCATTCCAGCTCGGATTGCCTATTATCTGAATCTACAGGGTCCAGCTATTGCGATAGACACAGCTTGTTCCAGTTCATTGGTAGCGATGCATGTGGCCTGTCAAGGATTATGGACGGGTGAAATAGAGATGGCATTAGCTGGTGGAGTATCTATACGCTGCACACCTGAGTTATATAAAGCAGAACATCAGGCTGGAATGTTATCTCCTTCAGGACAATGCTATACGTTTGATGATCGAGCCAATGGATTTGTTCCTGGTGAAGGAGTTGGTGTAGTCTTACTGAAACGATTAGAAGATGCCCTTGCTAATGGTGACCACATTTATGGTGTCATCCGGGGTTCTGGTATAAATCAAGACGGTACAACTAATGGTATTACAGCACCCAGCCTTCGTTCCCAGGTTCAGTTAGAGCAGAATATTTATAAACAATTTGGTATCAACCCGAAGGATATTCAGATGGTAGAGGCACATGGAACGGGAACAAAATTGGGGGATCCAATTGAATATCAAGCGTTGACACAGGCATTTAAACACTACACAGATAAGAAGTCCTACTGTGCTATAGGCTCGATTAAAACCAATATTGGTCATACGCAAATGGCTGCAGGAATTGCTGGTGTTATTAAGGTTCTTTTGGCCTTAAAACATCGCAAAATCCCCCCTTCACTACACTTTGATCAAGGAAATAGCAATATTGAATTTAAAGATAGTCCTTTTTATGTCAATACTGAATTAAAGGAGTGGGAAGTTAAATCAGGTGCTAAACGCTGTGCCGCAGTAAGCTCATTTGGAGTGAGTGGCACGAATGCTCATATGGTGATTGAAGAGGCACCAGAAGTAGTCCGCAATCATCCGGATATGCTTGGTTATTTATTAGTTTTGTCGGCTCGATCTGAGGAGGCTTTGCAAAAGCAAGCTCAACAACTGATTGATTATAGTAAGAGCAATACAGAGGATGTTGGGAATATTTGCTACACCTTAATGGTAGGTCGAAAGCATTTTAATCATCGTTTAGCCTGTGTAGTACGTAATCAGCAGGATATGGTTGCTCAATTAGCACAATGGCTTGAGCGAAAATCTACTTCTTCTATATTTACTCATGTTATATATGAAAGGGAACAGAGGGAACTGCCGGCATTAAAGAAATTTGGTAACCATTGTATTGCTCAGTGCAAAATTAATAAGGAAGACTATATGGACAACCTTTCTACCGTGGCCGATTTATATGTTCAGGGATATGAATTAGATTATCCTGCTCTGTTTACGGAAGGTCAATATGGTCGGGTGCCCCTGCCTACGTATCCGTTTTCGCCAGATCGGTATTGGGTACCACAACCAGAGGAAGTTACGGCTCCTACGAAGGAAGCCTCTTTTGCGTCCGATTCCTCCCAGACTCCAGTAGCGGAAGCGATGGGAAAATCGGCGGAGGAAACCCGGTTAATGACATTTGCGGAAAACTGGCAACAACAAGAGCTACCGGATGAGCGATGGGCCCCACCGAAGGTGTGGGTCTGTTTTCTATCCGATCCTAGCTATCAATCATTATGGCGTACAGGCCTTCAAACCCGTTATCCTGGGACAGAGGTCATTTTTATTGCCCAAGGATCGAAAGCTTCTCGGGAAAATGCCTATTCTTACCAGCTCCCTCGAGAGGATGGAGCGGCTTACCGCCAAACCCTTCAGCGCATAGCGGCTGACTGGGGGACGGGCTTTGCTTTACTCTATCTGTGGCCATTGGAGGAACCGCACTTCCTTAGCGATTATAGGCCCCTTTTCCACCTATTCCAGGCAACGCAGGAAGCGAAGCCAGCCCGTTTTGTCTGGGCAGGGGAGTGGACGAGTCCACTGGAACGCAGCTATCTCGAATCTTGGATGGGCTGGGAGCGATCCCTGGGTCTCCTGTTCCCTCAGATGGAGGTCGCAGGAATCCTACAAAAAGCCACCTCCGAAGCGCTGGACATAACGAAGTGGCTGGATAGGCTCGCGGACGAGCTCGGAACCCCTGATCTAGAGAGTGTGCTCTATGACGGAGGGAAACGGCATGTTTGCCGAATAAAGTCGACGGATATCACGGAAGGGGAAGGGCAGATTCAAGAAGGTGGTACGTATCTTATCACCGGCGGTGGAGGGGGCTTAGGCCGTTCATTGGCGGCTAACCTCACTCGCTCGCGATCTGTCAATTTGGTGTTAACAGGACGGTCCCCGTTATCCGATTCCTTAGCGGCGGAGATCAAGCAATGGGAAGAAACAGGCAGCCAAGTGGTGTACTGTCAGGCGGATGTTTGTGATCGAGCGACAATGGAAGCGGTCCTTGCAGAGGCTAAGAATCGATTCGGAGGAATCGACGGGGTCATTCATACGGCGGGGGTAGCGAGTACAGCGCCTCTTTTGGCAAAGTCTGCGGCTGATTTTGCACATGTGTTAGCTCCGAAGGTGCAAGGGGTCCAGGTCTTGGATGAGGTTTTCGCCTCGGAATCCCTTGATTTTGTCTGTTATTTTTCCTCCTCCTCGGCAATTTTGGGAGATATGGGGGCAGGAGATTATGCGATCGCTAACCGTTTCCTCCTGGCCTATGCTGATCAAAGGCAAGCAATATACCCTGGGAAGACGCTCGTGATCCATTGGCCTCTATGGAAAGAAGGGGGAATGGGGCTAGGAGACGAGGAACAGACCCATCTCTATCTCGCTTCTAGTGGCCAACGAGCCTTGGAAACAGAGGAAGGATTCGCTCTTTTTGAGCGCTTACTCGGTCAGTCCTCCACTCAGCATTTGGTTCTGGCTGGTCAACCGGAGCGAGTCTACCGATTTCTAGGGATAGACCAGCCGGAGACAGTGGAGCCATTACCGAAGCAACCTGATGTCTTGGATGTGCCAGCCGGGCAAGGAAGGCGCGAAGAAATGAAGGGGTTAAGTGTCCCCCAATGTGTAGAGTGGGATTTAAAGGAAATCGCCTCCCAGCTATTACAAATCCCGCGGCACCAATTGCAGGTAGAGAGTAACCTGGCGGACTTTGGCTTTGATTCGATTACCTTAGCCACCTTTGCCGAACAATTGACCGATCATTATCAGGTGGAGATTACCCCGGCTCTCTTTTTTGGCTACCCTACGTTAGGGAAGTTGACGGACTATTATATGACGGAACACAAAGAAGCCATGGCCGACTTTTACAGGGAAGGGACGACAAGGGAAAAGCCATCCTTGCATTTATCAACCGAGGACCAGCCAGCGCCGAAGGAATCGTCTCAGCCAGTCAGATCAGAAAAGCTAGAGGAACGAAAATCTCCATCCGCTCCTCAGGTGCCAGCGGCACCGACCCAGCCAGATACGGAACCTATTGCCGTGATAGGGATGAGTGGCCGATTTCCTGGGGCACGAAATATTGCGCAACTGTGGGAGCATCTGGTCCAAGGAGAAGAGCAGGTTCAACCAACGACCCGTTGGTCGGAAGAGGGGGAACCATGGCGCCTCGGCATGGTGCCAGGCGTACGGGAATTTGATCCCACATTTTTTGGGATTTCTCCACGGGAAGCGCAG
>NZ_QGTD01000009.1 GCF_003176895.1 Gracilibacillus dipsosauri | reverse complement strand
AGCGTCTACCCTCAAAATGGTACTTATCAAGTGGATAAAGCCCAAAAAGCTAGCGTCTACCCTCAAAATGGTACTTATCAAGTGGATAAAGCCCAAAAAGCTAGCGTCTACCCTCAAAATGGTACTTATCAAGTGGATAAAGCCCAAAAAGCTAGCACTGCGTTCCAAAATGGCACTTATCAAGCGAATAATGCAAAATATGCGGAAACAAATTTTCTCAGAATGTTTCCCTTCCACTGGTTACAAGCATGCAGGTACACCAGAATTTGAATTATATCCGAGTAAGGATCCTCATATTCCAGATTTATATTCTGAAATCTCGATTCCATTAAATAAGATCATTTTTTCAACCACTTTCGGTAATCGGGAGTGTTTGCAGGAGAAATTAAAAGAAATCCATTTTGTTTCGGTGCTGCAATAATTGTTGGGGTATAGAAAAATTTGACAAGGGAAAACGCGCTTTTTGTTCCTATCGATAGACAAGCTGCACAAAAAGGAGATGCGTGTATATAATTATCCTTTTATCATTCTATATCCCCGTCTAATATTATTTTTGAGCCATAAACTAATAGCAGCATTTTTACCCTTCATATTTAAAAAATAAAGTAAAATGATTAATTCCATTAAGAATCCAATCGATTGAGCTAGTGCACCAATGAAGCCACCACCATTTGGGACAGTGTAAATTAAAATAAGTAATGCCGCCACGGTAGCGATTACATTTCCAATTTGTGAAAAGGACATTACTTTTGTTTGACTACGAATCATTAGAATACCATTGCAGAAGTCTACCCACGGAAAACATAGTGTAAATATAACAAAAAACCTTAGTGTTAAAATACTTTGATCGAGTAATTCATCTGATACACCTATAATATTTTCCAGTCCCCACGTTCCAATAGGTGTGTAAGAAAGTACGGTTAATAAAATACTAGGTAATAGACTTACAATAATGGTAAAATGAAGCACTTGTTTTTTATCCTTCTTATAAAAATTTATAACAATTTGATGTATGTAGGAAGTGATACTATTTAACAAGTGTACGACAGAAATTGCTACAGCAAAGGAAGCTATGGCTATTTCTGCTTTTGTACTCCAGCCCAGTACAGCATTAATCGTTGGAGGGATACTAACCGCAATGAGTGAAGCAATTAACAATGGATTATAAAAACGGAATATTTGTGATTGCTGGAAGATTGGATGCTTCTCTTTTTTGGGAGGTAATTCCTTCACAATGATACGACCTTCCAAGCTACTAACCAATGCTTCTACTGCCATTCCAGCTAAAAAAATGTATGCACCAACATAGCCGTGATTAACCCAATCATTCGCTAAGACAATCCATGCAATGAAAGACATAAATGCAAGTCTAACCATCATTCCAATTGTTAACCACTTTGTCTTTAAATTCGAAATGATTACACCCTGATATAAGCAACGAATTCCTGAGAAAATCGTCACAAACATCAAAACACGATAGGCCTCAATGGTTGGCTGTAGCATTTCGTCACTAACACCTAGAAGAATAGAAAAGAAGCTTCTTCCTATTGGCGAATAAGCTATGACTAAGCTAAGGAAGAGAATAGCGGTTAGCACATATACTGTAACATTTCGCATTAATCGATAAGAAATTTGATCTCTTACTAAGGTAGAGCAAGTTTGGCGTAAAATAACAGCACAACGTTCCATAATTCCAAATAAACTCATCGCAATCGAATAGCTAGCAATAACTACTGCAGGATTTGGTGCTCGTGCAAGTGTGCTGTTAATAATCACATGTGAAATAGTGACCAAACTTGCTGAAAAGCCTAATGGAATAAAGAAAAAAAGTAATGTTTTAAAATTTACTGATTGTTTTGTTTCACTCGATTGATCACTCATTTGCTGTTCCCTTTCTATATACTGGTTATTTTCTTAATCATAAGACAATAAAGGTTATTTTTCTAGTTATTTATTTACAGCCCAAAAATAAGGTAACCAAAGTCTGTTCTAAAAACTAGACCTTCGCATGGATTTAGTGAATGTGTTAAGATTTTTAAAGATAATAAAATAAGAATACTAAAATAAATAAATGGATTCTTTATAGGAGGATTAACATGACCAAGCATAAAATTTACACAATGAGTGTTGCAAAAGTCTACCCCCACTATATTACAAAAGCAGAGAAAAAAGGACGTACAAAAGCGGAAGTCGATGAGATCATTAGTTGGTTGACTGGATATAGTCTAGAAGAATTAGAATTACAATTAGATAAACAGACCGACTTTGAGACCTTCTTTGCTGAAGCTCCCTTAATGAATCCATCGAGAGCATTGATTAAAGGTGTAGTTTGCGGTGTCCGAGTGGAGGACATTGAAGAAAAAACAATGCAGGAAATTCGCTATTTGGATAAGTTAATTGATGAATTAGCAAAGGGAAAAGCAATGGAGAAGATTTTGCGGACTTAATCTTAAACAATCGAGACCATTTCTAGAATAATAATCTAAGTTAAAGAAATACGTGTAGAAATTCTTATAAGCTCCGAATGTATTATATCACTTCCTTCATCGTGTGTTGCATTGCAATTATACAGAGAGTATACAGGTTCACTTTGGACGAGTATTAACTTTTATATCATATATTTAGAGGTAGCAAGGTATATCTCTAGGGCAATTGGTTTAGTGGAGTCTAATTACTGTTTGGAGGAATTATTCAATATGTTAACAAGAGAAGATATCTTTAAGCACGTCGAAGCAAACTATGGTACATTGCCTGACTACCCGTTTAGTAAGTTTCCAAACTATGCTGTTTTGAGACATATATCTGATGGAAAATGGTATGGTCTAGTGATGAATGTTCTTCCAGAGAAATTAGGATTAGATGGAAATGATGGAGTAGATATTTTAAATTTAAAATGTCCACCTGAATTAAATGATATTTTAAGAAACGGAAAAGATATTTTACCCGCATATCATATGAATAAGGAGCATTGGATTACACTTGTTTTAGAACGTGCCGATCCAAAAGGAGAGATTTATAAGTTAATTGAGCAAAGCTTTTATTTAACCAAGGAATCGTGAGATTAATAATGGATAACTATACCATGTTTCATGTATTGTACATGATATGATTGTGGGTATTTCAGAAGAAAAAACTGCTCTCTTAATTAGACCTTTGATAAGTTTCGCAACCATCAGTAGGGGGAAAGTAACCCACCACTGATGGAAGTCTTACTTATCTTTTTACTTCAAAATGCAACTCAGTAAATTGATTAAAATTCCTCGTGCCTTTTAGGGAAAGCTCTACATAGTGATTACTTTCCTTGAATAAAGGAATACCATTACCTATGATAGTTGGTGCTACAGTTATAATAAACTCATCGACTAAATCCTCTTGAATAAAGGAATCTAAAAGTTCACCTCCACCAACTAGCCAAATGTTATTCCCTTCTTTCTTCCTTAAGTTGTTTACAAAATGATGTATATCCTCATTAATGAACTTCACATTCTCGGTATCTTGATAAGAAGACCTTGTATAAACATAACATTCCTTCGTTTCATAAGGAAAATCTTCTATTTCTTTTATGATCCAATCATAAGTTCTTTTTCCCATTATAATGGTGTCAATCGTTTGATAAAATTCTGTAAAACCATTGTCCCCTTCTCCTTCAACCTTGAATAACCACTCCAGAGATTCATCCTTCGAAGCAATGTATCCATCCAAGCTTGATGCAATAAATAATACGATTTTTCTTCTTTGACTCATAATCATTCTCCTTTCATCAACTTACATATTAATTATAAAATAAAAATATGACATCTTATGTCATATAATAAAAAATACTATTAGAGGATGATTATAATGAGAGCTGACAGATTAATTAATATTATGATCCTTTTACAGAACAGAGGAAAAATGACGGCAAAGGAACTATCCAAAGAATTAGAGGTATCAAATAGAACCATTCTCAGAGATATGGATGCATTAACTAATGCAGGAATCCCAATTATTTCAGAAAGAGGAAAAGACGGAGGCTGGCGCTTATTAGATAATTTTCGGAGTAAATTAAGTGGACTAACTAAAGGTGAGATGCAAGCATTATTTCTCTTCCCCTCTGGAAAATTACTTAAAGATTTAGGTTTGAATAATCAGCTACTAGATACAAGACAAAAACTACTTGCAGCTATCCCCAGTACTTATAGAGAAGAAGCACAGGCAATGTGGGAGAGAATTTATATTGACTCCGGTACTTGGAGAGGATTTGAAGAAAAAAAAGACGCCCTTAAAACCGTGCAGCAGGCAGTTTGGGATAGTAGAAGGCTGAAGATTTACTATGAACAAGCAAATGGGGAGCAAAAGGACAGGATAATTGAGCCATTAGGATTAGTAGCAAAGGGCGATAAATGGTACTTAGTTGCCTTAAGAGATGGAGAGCTTCGAAATTATAGAGTATCACGAATACATAAGGCTATGATTGAAAATCAAACCTTTAAAAGACCGCTAGATTTCGACCTAGCTGCCTATTGGGAACAATCGAAAATAGATTTTGTACAAAATTTACCTAAATACGATGTACAAGTAGAAATTCATCCAGAAATAATGAAAAGAATTAATTTTACTAGTAAGTTTGTGAAAGTGATAAAAGTAGAAAATTCAAATGACGATAATTGGATACCAGTAACTTTAAGATTTAATGACAAGCAAGAGGCAATAGAGTTTATATTGGGATTTGCAAATAAAATAAAAGTCATATATCCCAAGGATCTTCCGGATAGAGTTGTATCGCTAGCCATGTCTGTTATTGACTTTTATTATAATAGATACTAAATTAATTTATGGTTAGATTTTTACTTCCGCAAATAATAGATAGGATGATGGTAAAATGAAAAGTATGAAAAAATGGAGAAAGATCTCAATCAAACAAGTATGCTTAATTATCATTACATTTATTGCAATGGTGGCTATTGCCTTCGTGCTTATTAGACTAGCAAATTTCCTAATTAGTGATATATTAGAACTTCATGGTTGGCTAAAGATATTTAGTCAATTTATAGCAATTATTCTTGTGATATATCCAGCTAAAATAACGTTTGGTAGTGTTCTTTATCATGTTAATGAGGATTTAAGCAGAAAACTAGCTGAGGAAACTTGATTCTATCATTAATCGAGTCCTCTAGTAGTAAAACTTGAGCTAACATGCATAAAGTAGTCAAATTGAGTTTTCTTTAACTAATCTTGAAAATAGAGGTATAATTAAAGGGCTCCTATCAAAGATTAGGGCTCTTATTTATACGTTAAAGTATAAATTTTTGCAGGAGGTAGGGCGACGAAGCGAAAATTTTGATGTCCAAAGTATATGAAAAGCTAATGCAGACGAGCGAATGCGAGTTTTTCTAATAGAAAGCAGGGGTCATTCAATGGAAGAACAAACTATTTTTCACATTATTAATAATATGGATAAGGTGACAAATAATTTAATAGTACAGTGGAATAAAGTTTTTGAGGAGGATCTTGGTGTTTCCCATATTCTCGTGCTCGGTCATTTAAAAGTGCATGGGAAGAGTAGACCATCAGATATTGCTAAGATTTTAGGACTTACTCCTCCAACTTTAACTTATTTGTCAGAAAAATTAGTTCAAAAAAATCTTGCGAAAAGATTGGTAGATGATTCTGACCGTAGAATTATCCATTTAGGAATTACCGATAAAGGAATCGAGGTAGTGCAACGTGCCAATCAAAAAGGAGTAGAGCTTCGCAAACGGCTATTTGAACAGCTAACAAAAGAGGAAAGAAAACAATTATTAACAATCTATGAAAAATTAAATAAATCTTTATAAAAAAATAACCAAAAAGATGAAACTCTCTATTCATTTTTACGTACTAGATTATAAGTGTTAAATAAATAGGGAGGGATTCTTTGAAACATTTATTTCAAGTAAAATTGTTGGTTACCTTGTTTGTCATTTTTCTATGTATACCTACTACTGTATTTGGACAAGAATCTGATACAGTAGAACACCATGTAAAACTTAACGGGAAATTGAATGCGCTTTCGGGGGATTTGTTAAGGTTCACAACTTCTACACAACTTGAACAAAATAATCTAGCTAGGAAAGGACCTATTGTTGATAAGGATAAACACCAGGACAGATTTGAACAGAAAGCAAGACATTATATCCGTGATCTCGAAGCAGGAAAGTATCAACATGCATTAAAATCCTCTTCAAGAGCTTTGAAAAAATCGATTTCCGAGCAATGGTTAGAGGAATATTGGGTTACGCTTAAGCAGCAATTGCAGTCTCAAGCAGGAGAATTTCTTAGTATTGGATCCGTAACGGTAAAGGAATCGAACCGAGTTCATACGAATGTAGAGGTGGAGCTTCTATTTGAGAAGGCAACCTTTCCATTTATTCTAAGAATGGATCGATCGGCAAAAGTTGATGATTTTCTATTGGATTCCTTTATGGGGCCTTTTGCTGAAGCTCCGCTATATAGTAAACCAGAATTATTCACTGAAAAGGAAGTAGTGATTGGAAAAGGAGATTTTGCACTACCTGGAACATTGTCCATACCAAAAGGAAAGGGGCCATTCCCAGCAGTGGTACTCGTTCAAGGATCAGGAGCCACTGACAAGGATGAAACGGTGTATGCACTAAAGCCATTCCGTGATCTAGCATTTGGCCTTGCTTCTCAAGGAATTGCAGTACTTCGTTACAATAAACGTACCTATGAGCATGCGATTAAGACCACAGCAGATCCAAATCATACCGTTGATAAAGAAACAACAGACGATGCGCTGTTAGCAACACGTTTACTTGAAAAGGAAAAAAGAATTGATGAGGAGAGAATTTATATTCTTGGTCATAGTCAAGGTGGTATGATGGTTCCGAAAATGATCGAGGAAGACAAAAGACAGAATATTGCAGGGGCGATTATAATGGGGGGACCAGCACGCACGATCCAAGATGTTGTCCTTGATCAATTCGAGTATCTATTATCAGTTGGTCAAATAACAGAGCAGGTGTACGAATTTTACACGACACAATATGAAATGTTAAACGATCCTGATTTTTCTGGTGAGAACCCTCCAGAAGAATTTCAGCTTGGTCAGGCAGCATTTTGGGATTCCATAAATGATATCCGTGCAGCAGAAATGGCAAAAAATCAAACCGAACCGCTCCTCATCATACAGGGAGAACGAGATTATCAAGTACTGTCCGATGTCGAAATCCCGGTATGGAAGGAAGCTCTTCGTGATCGAGAAAATATAACGTATCAACTTTATCCTAAGCTAAATCACTTTTTTACAGAGGGAACAGGGGAAATGAGTAAACCAGAGGAATACTTTATCCCAGCTAACATTCCAAAATATGTGGTGAATGATATAGTCGGTTGGGTGAAATCTGAACCGCAATGAGCTAAATACTTTTCGAAGACTTAGAAACCCTTTTGAATGTAATAAAAGGGTTTCTTTTGATAACTATTTATTTTCATCATCTTTTCTTTCAGTGATTTCTCGTTTTTCATCTTTCCACCATAAGGCTTCTTCTGGTTCCTCTAACACGTCATGTATTTCCTGTTTTTTCTCAACAGCAGGAGGTTGACCTCTAAGTGATTTACCAGAGGTTTCGACTACAAATAGAGCGACAATGATGATCCCAATAATAGAAGCAAAAATGATGTAATAGGCAGGAACCATCCGACTCATCGTAACACTGATTAGCCATGATACAACTAACGGTGCTGTCCCTCCAAATACAGATGTCGCTACATTATAGGTAATAGCCAATGAGCCATATCGAACTTCCGTAAAAAAGAGGGAAGGTAATAAGGACGGCATAATACCTTGAAAGGAGGCAAGTAATGCTCCTAGAATCATTAATCCAAAGAAAACGAGCCAATTATTGCCACTACCGATTAGTATAAAGGATGGGATGGATAAAACAATCATTCCTGATAGGCCAAATAGTATAATCTTTTTATTTCCAATACGATCACTAAAATAACCTGCCATTAATACAAATGGAATCATTATGACCATCACGACTAATATTAATAGTAGTCCCTTGGTATCTCCATAGCCTAGTACTGCATTTAGATGGGAAGGCATATATGTTAAAATGACGTAGTAGACTGTATTATAAAAAGAAACTAACCCTAAACCAATAAGCAATGATTTTCTGTGATGAATAAAAATATTTTTAAGAGATGCTTTACCTTCTTGATTATCCTCTTCTTCCTGTGACTCGAAAGCTGGTGTTTCATCTAAGTTATTTCGTAGGTAAAATCCGATAATACCAATTGGCGCAGCAATGAAAAACGGAATTCTCCATCCCCATTCATGCATGGTTTCCGACCCAAGAAGAAATGTTAATAATGTAACAATTCCCGCACCAGTTATATATCCGACTAATGTGCCAACTTCAAGTCCACTGGATAAAAAACCTCGTTTCTTATCAGCTGTGGATTCTGCAATATAGGTCATTGCTCCAGAATATTCACCACCAGCAGAAAATCCTTGCACCAATCGTGCCGTAAGTAATAAGATAGGTGCAGTTATCCCAATGGAATCATAAGTAGGAATTAATCCAATGGCAAGAGTCGCAATTGCCATGATAATGAGTGTAATCGCAAGAATCTTCTTTCTTCCTAAACGATCACCAAGCATACCGAAGAAAAGTCCACCAAATGGCCGAACTAAGAAAGCGACAGCAAATGTGGCGAAACTGAATACTAATTGCAGCGGTCCACTGAACTCAGGGAAAAATAAGGCACCGAGAATGACAGCGAGATAGGAATAGATTCCAAAATCAAACCATTCCATCGCATTACCAACTGCTGTTGCGATAACCGATTTCTTTGCCATTTTTGTATCAACAACAATAATATCATCTTTCTCCAATTTTTTTGTATGGAGTTTACCCTTTTTAGACACCATATAATCCTCCTAACATTCAACTAATACTAGCTTTTCCTAGATCTCCAATTTATATGATAATTACGGAGGACAACTAAAGTTAATTTTGTGATCGAACAAATGCAAACGCCCCCCTCCTTTGGTATAATATAGAAAAAACAACGGTAGGAAAGGAGCAATGAAATGCCAATTAATCTTGCTAGACCTCCCTGTTAAGCCGTAAACTTAAATAGTTCTCGAGCACCTCCCTCTTCTGACACAATAGGTAATTCGGAAAAGAGAGGAGCTGGATAATGAACTATTTAACAAATGTCTGGAAGCTTTATGTCATTCGTTTTTTTCAGAGTCTAATACCTGCATATGTGATTGAAAGATTGTTTTGGGAAGAGAGAGGTATAACAGTTCAAGAGGTAGTTTATACTGAAGTTATTTTTGCAGTGACAATCGTTTTACTAGAGATTCCATCGGGAATTGTAGCAGATAAATGGGGTCGAAAGAACATGATACTTTTAAGTAGTGTTCTTGAAGCCATCATGTTTTTCTTGTTGATCAATTCGACAGAATTTTGGCATTTCGCTATCGCTATATTTCTTTCTGGAATAGCAGGTTCAGCGAATAGTGGTGCAGAAAATGCCCTTTTGTATGACTCCTTACTACTAAGTAAAAAAGAGAAATCATTTGAAAAATACTTAGGTAGAGTCAATTCCTTTGACCTTATATCCGCCATTCTAGCGGCTTTAAGTGGAAGCTTTTTGGCCAACAAATTTGATTTTGAAGTAAATTATTGGTTATCTGTGATAAGTATGCTTGTCTCAGCGTGTGTAGCAGTTATGTTAGTTGAACCAATCACAAAAAATCAAAGCACAGAGCATCAAACAATAATGGGAAATTTAAAAATATCTATTCATTTCTTTATGAAAAATACGAATGTTTGTCTTGTTGTATTAGCTGGGATTGCAATCGGAGCAGCACTTAATTTTGTTTGGGAATTCTGGCAGCTATATTTAAACCGATTGGATATATCTATTCACTTCTTTGGATTTTTTCTAGCAGCACTCATGTTACTCACTATTCCTGGAAATTTACTTGCACATGCTGTCATTAAGCGATATAAATACCGAAGTGTGTTAATAACGATAACAGCTATTATAACTGTTGGCTTTATTTTTATATCCATTAAAAGTGGTTATACTGGATTGACTGCAATGTGCATCATTGTGCTGGCTTCGGGCTTTGTAGAGCCGATTGTTAGTGGATATTTGCATCATAGAATAGATTCTTGTACTAGAGCTACAATCGATTCCTTTCAGTCACTTGGATTAAATGCCATGCTGATATTAGTAGGTCTGGGATTTGGTTACTTTTCAAGCTATTATGATGTTTTTGGGGGTTATGCTTTTATCGCACTGATTAGTGGTGTGTTTTTAGTATATTTTTTATTTGCCTCGAAGGAAATAATCGATGAGCAGGTGAATTAGTGTGATCGAATTATAGCTGGTTAGTATTCCATTTATATAGGGATTTTCCTTCCTTACTACTTTTTTGTCTCAGCCTCTATTTATGGATATCCTTGATTAAAAAACAAGAAAGGATGTTGACATTGAAAGTACGCAATGTACGAAGTTCTGACTACAACATAATCGCACCGCTGATTGATGAATGGTGGGGTGGGAGGAAAATGGCAGCGATGTTGCCTAAGTTATTTTTCGTTCATTTTAACAAGACAAGCTTTATTGCTGAAAAAAATGGTGAGATAGTTGGCTTTTTAATTGGATTTTTATCACAAACGGATAGGAATGTCGCTTATATTCATTTTGTAGGTGTTCACCCTAAGTATCGCAGTAAACATATAGGCAAACGGCTTTATCAGATGTTTTTTCAAGTGGCACAGAAGAATAATCGAAATGTTATTCGCGCAGTAACCTCACCAGTGAATAAAGTATCGATTGCCTTTCATACAAAAATAGGTTTTAAAATAGAAAAAGGGGATAAGGAAGTAGACGGCGTTTCTGTATTTTCCGACTATGATGGAATAGATCAAGATCGAGTGTTATTTATTAAGGAGATCGACCTTATGTAACTCTATATTACTAGTTCAAATTAGATATAGTTAGGATATAACAGTCGTATGCACAGCAGGTGAATCCTTGTTAACTAATGGAAAACAGAACTTTAATGATCCCCACTTCAATGATAGAAGTGGGGAAACAAGTTAACCATTAGTGAGCTTCTGGAGTTTTACCTTATTGTTGTTGATTACGTGCTTCGTCTTTAATTTCTGCTCTCATACCAGAAATCGCTTCTTCTCTACGATGATTTTTATCCTTGATTTTTTCTTTTTCTTCTGAGGATGCAAATTTCATTGTATCATGTGCAGCTTCGATATTTTCTATTGTGTCTTGCACCTTTTGTTGTAACTTTTCTACATTATCTGAGCGATCATCAGGATTTGGATGGTTTTGGTGTTCTGTCATTTTTAATTCCTCCTTAATTAGTGATTCATTTTATTATGAGTAGGAAAGAAAAAATTATGTATACCCTTGAATCAAATGGACAGATTCTTATAGAATCCATATCCATTCGTAACTCTAATTGGATAATTTCCTCTAATACCTATATAATAAAGAAGTGAGTTCCTAGATGAACTCTTCTTTTATTTCATAAGACTTAATAAAGAAGTATTTTCACTTCATAAGAATAACAGTTGATGGAAGGGAATTTTACAGTGGTTATCATAATTTGTTTTATCATAGGCTTGTTATCTGCATTACTGGGAAGCATTGTTGGCCTTGGAGGAGGCGTTATTTTAGTACCGGTATTGCTAATTTTACATAGTACAACCTCTATATTTGCTTGGGCGGATGCTAGTACCATTGTTGGATTGTCGCTCATTATTATGATCTTTACAGCAATGTCCTCCACCTATGCCTATGCAAAATTGAAACGCATTGATTACAAAAGTGGACTGTACTTTATTTTAGGGAGCTTACCAGGAGGCATATTAGGATCTTGGTTAAATCAATTCGTCGAGACAGATACATTTTCCTTGTTTCTCGGGATATTTATGCTCTTTATCTTTACTACCTTCTTTTTTAAGAAACAACCAAAGATAGATGAGAACACCTTAAGCAAAAAGAGTAAATTTAAAATTTATCGAGAAATAAAAATAGGAGAGGAACAATATACATATTCCATCACTCCATGGATTGCAGTAGGAATAGCATTTATTGTCGGAATGCTTTCAGGCTTTTTTGGAATCGGTGGAGGTTCTTTAATGGTTCCAGCAATGATTATATTATTCCATTTTCCTCCACATATTGCCTCAGCAACTTCCATGTTTATGATACTAGCTTTAAGCATGGTTAGCTCCATCACCCATATTGCATTAGGTCATATCGAATGGCAATATGTTTGGGCGTTTATTCCTGGGGCATGGTTTGGTGGGGTACTAGGTGCGAAAGTTAGTCAAAAGATGTCTAGTAGAGCGATTGAGTATTTACTCCGAGTAGTCTTATTGTTTATTGGGTTAAGATTAATTTGGCAAGGAATCTTTGGATAATGCAGATATTTTGTATTAGGTCTTTGTTTAACTAGCCTAATATAGGGGGAGTTACTTATTTATGAAAGAAAGATTGCATTTTTATTATACAAACGATCTCCATAGTCATTTTGAGAATTGGGCAAGTATAGTTGATTTTTTAAATAAAAAAAAAGAAAAGCACCGTCAAGATAAGGAACATTATTGGATTGTAGATATTGGAGACCATGTGGATCGATTTCATCCTATTTCCGAAGCCTTTCGAGGTAAACGGAATGTCGAGTTACTTAATGATGTTGGTTATAATATAGCGACAATTGGAAATAACGAAGGGATTACCTTAGAATATTATGATCTATTTCACCTCTATGATGCAGCGACATTCAAAGTGGTTTGCGGTAATTTAACAGCAAGGAATGAAAGGCAACCCGTTTGGTTAAAAGATCATTACACCTTCCAGTCCGAAACAGGTATAAAGATTACCGTACTAGGGTTAACTGCACCTTTTACGCCGTTTTATAGACCTTTAGGATGGGATGTGGAACCTCCCTACGAATATTTACGGCGAGAATTACCGAAAGTAGAACAGGATTCTGATATTATTATTCTCTTATCTCATTTAGGTTTATCAGACGATGAAATGATTGCCAGAGATTTTCCTTCTATTGATGTCATTATTGGAGGACATTCTCACCATCTTTTGAAAAATGAAAAGTCTATTAATCAATCCATCTTAACTGCTGCAGGGAGATATGGACATTTTGTCGGTGAGGTTGACTTATTATGGGATCATAATCAAAACAAATTGATTGAAAAACATGCTTATGCAATGGAAACAAGTCATATGAAAAAAGATCTCGAGACAGAGAAAAAATTAGAGCACTTGAACAAAGAAGCAGAAATTGTGTTACAACAACCAGTAACAGTTTTGAAGCAAAGACTAGAAGTGAACTGGTTTCTGAATACAATCATTATTCAACAATTGACGGATCATTTACAAAAATGGACCGATGCTGATATTGCTATGTTGAATGCTGGATTATTACTAGATCATTTAGAAAAAGGCCCTGTTACAAAGCGTGATATCCATCGTATTTGCCCACATCCCATCAATCCTTGTACAGTTAAACTACGTGGAATTGAATTATTGGAAGTAATCAGAGGGGCATATGACCAAGCGTTAATTACGCTTGAACTAAAGGGATTTGGATTTCGAGGTAAAGTGATCGGGAAATTCGTTTTTAGTGGTTTAGATATAGAGATCATGACAGATGAAGATGGTATCGAGCATGTAAAAAATGTTTACTATCAAGGAGAAGAAATAGCTGAGGAACGAATATATACATTTGCTACAGCAGATATGTTTACTTTTGGTAGAATGTTCCCGCAAATATCACGATCTAAGACAAAACAATTCTTTTTACCAGAGTTTCTACGAGACCTATTAATAGATTTATTAAAAAATTAACATGAAAAACGCACATCTCTTTGGGCTAAGACATACAATTTAGTAGGAGGGGTGTGTTTATTATGATAGATGTAAAGCCTATTCGTATAGAAGATTATCTTTTTGTAGGAATTACAGTACAGCTTCCACATACCACACTTTTAGTAATAGCGAATGACATTGGTTATGTCATGTGTGGTGCGCTTGATGTGGACCTATTAAATGAAAAATTGCAAGATCGTCCAATAATTGCTGGTCGCGCAGTTGGTGTCAAGACATTGGATGATCTATTACACGCTCGTTTAGATAAAATTACTGTAAAATCAGAGGAATATAAATGGAAGGTTGGCATGTTAGTGAAGGATGCTTTATTACAAATTGCCGAGTAGTTTAAGGGAGCGAGTGCGACTTTTTTAAATATTTCTAAAATTTAATAATGAAATGGTTCACCTCCATCATATAACTAAGATGGGGGGATTTTTATGCGAAAAAGACGAAGAAGAATAGGGGCACCTCCAGCTAGACAAGTTGTCTTTATTACTTTTTTTATATTTATTATTTCCATGGTTGGGAGTATTTTAGTGGTTAATGAAGGCATTAAGCCAGTTTTGGTAGAATACGCTCAAGTACGCGTATCACAAGTTGCCAGCAAAGCACTAGGTATCGCAGTAAGTAGAAAAATTTCAGAAGATCTTGAGGCGGGAGATTTAATTGAAGTACAAGTGGATGAGAATGGAAAGGTAGAAAATTATATTTTTAATACAGTGGTAGAAAATCGTGTGCGAAGAAATGTTCAATATCGAGTGGAAACTTTTATGAAATTATTAGAGAAAGGAGAACAGCCTGAACTAGGTACACCGCTTGAGATAGAAGAGGAACTTGCACCATCGGAAAGGGAATTATTAGAAGCCATACGAGAACGTGGACTTCTTATTGAGGTTCCACTTGGTCAAGCATTAGGTGTTCCGGTTTTAGCAAATTTAGGCCCCAAAATACCAATCAATCTCGAAGCTGTTGGTGATGTATATACTGAAGTTAAAAGTGAAATGGTGGAGACAGGGATAAATGGTGCGCTTATTCGTGTTAATGTATACATTCAAGTAAATGTTCGTATCATAATGCCTTTTGCCTCTAACCCAGTCGTTTTAGAGCAAAATATTCCGGTGACGAGAATGTTTCATCCGGGAGAAGTTCCAGAGTATTATCAAGGAGGAGAAGGTGATTCTAATCTTTCTATCCCATTAGATCCTCTTAATTAAGTTATTGATTTTTCTTGGCAATTAAATAATAATGGAAGAGACGGGAACAAGAGATCTAGTGAATCTCTTGTTTTCCTTAAATTCAGATTTGACAGAATCTTCTGAAGTCCGGTATAATGCCATAGGTCGAAAGATATAAAACTAAACAAATAACTTCTTAATAATAATTATTGAGAAAAGGAAGGGGAAAAAAAGAATGGAAAAGCGATCACAATGGGGAACTAGATTGGGTTTCTTGCTTGCAGCGATCGGCTCAGCTGTTGGATTGGGTAATATATGGCGTTTTCCAACAACAGCGTTCGAAAATGGTGGAGGTGCGTTCTTTGTACCATATTTATTCGCATTATTAACAGCTGGTATACCGTTGTTAATCATGGAATATACGATTGGTCATAAATATCGTAGCTCTGCACCAAGAAGTTTTTCAAAGATAAGTAAAGGAATGGAATGGATCGGTTGGTGGCAAATACTTATTTCATTTGTCATTTCTACGTATTATCCAATTATTATCGCGTGGTCCATCATGTATGCCTATTTTTCAATTGGAACGAAATGGGGGGAAGATACCACTGCCTTCTTTACTGGAGATTTTCTAAACGTAGAGGCTGCAGGGACCTTTGGTTCAATGGTTCCTAGTGTACTAATCCCACTCTTATTTGTTTGGGTATTTGTGTTCTTCTTCCTAGGAAGAGGGGTTAAAAAGGGAATTGAATTTGCAAATCGAATCTTTATCCCAACATTGTTCATTATCTTTATTTTGATTGTTATTCGTGCTGTAACGCTTCCAGGTGCGTTAGAAGGGTTAGATGCCTTCTTTAAACCAGATTGGAGTCGAATAACAGAAGGATCAGTATGGATTGCAGCATATGGACAAATATTCTTTAGTTTATCTATTGCCTTTGCAATTATGCTTACTTATTCATCTTATTTACCTAAAAAGTCAGATATTACCAATAATGCATTTATTACTGGGTTTGCAAATTCATCATTCGAGTTATTAGCAGGGATTGGTGTTTTTGCTGTCTTAGGATTTATGGCATCCCAATCTTCTCAACCTATTGAAGATGTAGTGGCTGGTGGTGTGGGCTTAGCCTTTATGGTTTTCCCAGAAATTATTAGTCAAATGCCTGGCTCTAGTCTTTTTGGTTTTCTATTTTTTGCATCCTTAGTATTAGCAGGGATAACTTCCATGATTTCTATCTCTGAAACCTATATTGCAGCATTACAGGAGAAATTCTCCATATCTAGAGGAAAAGCACTTTTAATAGGTGGAGGACTTGCTTTTATTGCCTCCTTGTTCTATGCAAATCAAGGTGGATTAAATCTACTCGATACTGTCGATCATTTTATCAACAACTATGGTGTCGCCTTAGCTGGGTTATTTGAGGTTGTTGCGATTGCCTGGTTCGCTAGATCACTAAAGGATTTACAAGCACATGCCGATTCTATCTCTGATATTAAGTTAGGTACATGGTGGAGATTATCCCTTGGGCTAATAACACCAATAGTACTAGGATATATGATGCTTCAAAATTTAAAATTGGAATTACAAGAAGCATACAGTGGTTATCCGATCGAATACCTATTTAATTTTGGGTGGGTTGTTGCCATCGCAGCGATGTTCCTAGGAGCAATACTATCCATTAAAAAATGGCCAGCGAAGGATCATGAAGCATAAAGTTTAATTTGTGAAACATCATTCACACAAAAAGGAGGCATCAATCAATGTCAACAAGTGCAATTGTAATGGCAGTGATCGGAATTGTGATCATTTGGGGCGGCCTTTTTCTAAGTATTATGAGAGCCAGAAAGGCATCCAAGGAATAAATAAAGCCATAGAAGAAATAATCCGTAGTGCAAATGCCTACGGATTATTTCTTTCCCATTTCTTTAGATAGGGATATGGGTCAAATGACCACTCTTTTTTTCCGTCATCTTTATATAGGCCATAATGTAGATGGGGAGGAAACTTTCCTGCAGTTCCTGGAGGTCCATAACCGCTTGAACCAACAGATCCAATCGTTTGGCCAGCTTCCACGATGTCACCGACTTCAATTCCTTCTGCAAATCCGTTTAAATGTGCGAAGTAGTGATAACGATTATAAATATCCCTTATTCCTATTCTCCATCCTCCATACTTATTCCAACCTTTAAGTTCAACGACTCCATATTGCGTAGACCTTACTGGGGTCCCGTAGTCAGCAAAAATATCTGTTCCTTCATGGATTCTTCTGCCCCCAAAACCTCTGGCATCTCCCCAGGTGTTCCTATAGCTATAGTTATAACCTTTAGGTATTGGAAATGCAGTCGTATCGAACGTTATAGATTGATATTTCTTAAATAATTTCGCATAGTTCATAATAGAAAGTACGGTTAGCTCTCTTTTGTAATAATGCCATAATGCTGTTTTTATATCTTGCTCTGTATAGCCAAATTGCTGTAAGTAGGTGCCTATTGTTAATAGAGTATCTCGAGGATTCTTGGGATCTGCGATCCTGTCCCCATCCCCATCCATGCCCATGCCACCAAACATGGAGATGATACTGGCATTAGTTTTTTCACGAATTGGCGCTAAACCATACCATTTTTCATCAGGTATCGTAATATGAATAAGCTGTTTATCATCGATTAGATTAGATTCATATTGATTAATGGCAGCATAATAATACCAAGGAATAAACGTTAAGACTTCCATTTGTTTGAACAATTGGATTTTTTGTTGATCCTCATCCACTTTTTCCTCTGCATGTGCTATAGTAGTAAGAAGAAAATAGCTACATAAAATGAGGATTATTGTACGCTTTAACAAAAGAAAATTCCTCCTTTCTGCATTTTTTGATATCATTATTGTGAGTTAGTAACTGCTATTTCATGCAACCAAGATATGTTAATTTTAGATGGGGGTTAGAAAGATTGGAGTGTCCGTTCATGTTTGAAGTACAAGGGAAAACCTACGAAGTTATACAAAATTATCGAGAAGGCTTTGATGAAAAGGCCTTTAAAGAAAGATATAGTGATGTATTGGGCAAGTATGATTTTATTGTTGGGGATTGGGGATATGATCAATTAAGATTAAAAGGCTTTTATGATGACCAAAACCCGAAAGCGAGTTTTGATACAAAGATAAGCACAAGTGAGGATTATCTTTATGAATACTGTAATTTCGGTTGTCGTTATTTTATTGTCAAACAAATTGTCCAATAAGAGAAGATCAGCTCCTTTTTAATGGAGAGCTGATCATTAATAGCATTTACACCTAGAAGTATTCATGATAAATGGCTTCTAATAAAATGGCGAAAATCCTCTGCTTCTATTTCATTATATTGTAATGCATGCTCGATATAGTTATTCTTATCGATATTACTTAATGAGAGAGACGTATATTTATTTGAATTCATGTCTACCACAATGTGATTGGGATGAAGAGAAGGTGAGGAGATAATAGCAATATCAAAACGGATAGTATCTCCTTTATAACTAATAAATTTCGTTTTGCTGTTTTCTTCTTCATTTCTTATATATTCGATTGGCAATTTTTCACACTCCTTTTTCCACATATGTTAACAAAAGGAGAACGTAGAGTAAAGATAATTTATTTACTATTCCTTATCTGTACCTGTTTATGGTAAAATAAAACTATGATGCTAGGGGGACGAAGAAGATGTATTTTGTTGATATGAACAATTTAAAGGCAAAATTAAACTACTTTGATCAAACATTAGCTTATGTAGAAGGTGCATCCTTTCAGTCTGACCTTGCTAAGTTTGGCCTTGAAAGGATCACGCAGGTGTTAATTGAGTCCATTCTCGATGTAGGTAATATGATGATTGATGGTTTTTTGATGAGAGACCCAGGAAGCTATGTCGATATTATTTTAATATTGGTGGATGAGAAAGTGATTCCTAATGAAGAACTAGAAGCATATCAGTCGCTTATTCATTTGAGGAAAATGCTTGTGAAGGAATATGATCAAGTAGACCATGAAGAGATTAACACACTATTAATAGCTCATTTATCCATTTATAAGCAGTTTAGTACACGTATTCGCACCTATTTGGCAAATGAGATGGGGGTTGCAAATACTTTTTCTACAAAGTAAGGCAACCGTCTTTCTTTGAATTCTTGGTTGTGATTTTCTTCACAAGTCAGATGGTTCCCATTTACATCGACATATATAATACTAAAAAAGGCGGGATAGTATGCAGGATCAAGTCATTACAGATAAATTAGGGCGTTTATTACAGGACTTACGTATTTCGGTGACAGATCGTTGCAATTTTCGCTGTCGTTACTGTATGCCAAGAGAAGTCTTTGGAAAGGACTTCCAGTTTTTGCCGAGAGAACACTTGTTAGATTTTGAAGAAATAGAACGTATTGCGAAGGCCTTTCTTGAGCTTGGAGTAAAAAAAATAAGATTAACAGGTGGTGAACCATTACTTAGACGTAACATCACAGACCTGATAAAAAGGTTAGCATCGTTAGATGGATTAGAGGATATCGGTCTCACAACGAATGGTGTACTTCTTGGGCGAATGGCACCAGAGCTGAAGGAAGCTGGACTAAGGAGAGTAAATGTTAGTCTAGATGCGCTAGATGAAGAAACGTTTATGGCTATTAACGATAGTAAGATCTCTTCCCACTCCATTATAGCGAGTATTGATAAGGCAGTAGCTGCGGGATTAAATGTAAAAGTGAATATGGTAGTAAAAAAAGGAATGAATGATCATGAAGTACTACCAATGGCGGAATTCTTTAAGGAGCGGGGTATTACCCTTCGATATATTGAGTTTATGGATGTTGGACAGACCAATGGATGGGATTTCAAACATGTCGTGACAAAGAAAGAAATCTATCAGCAAATTGCTGCCAATTATGAACTGGAACCAATGGATCCTGCTTATGTCGGAGAGGTAGCAAAACGTTATCGCTATAAAAACACAAATACCGAAGTAGGCTTTATTACATCGGTTTCTGAATCCTTTTGTTCCTCTTGCACGAGAGCACGGATTGCAGCAGATGGTCATTTTTATACTTGCCTATTTGCGGGGACTGGATTAAACCTAAAGGAAATTATTCGTTCTGGAGCAACCAATGCGGAGCTTAGGGACATCATCATATCCCGGTGGAATAAGAGAGAAGATCGTTACTCTGATCAACGGACAGAGGAAACGGCACGCAAGCGAAAGAAAATTGAAATGTCCTATATTGGTGGATAAAGAAGGGATAAAAAATGAAGGAATTTGATCGTTACCATAAACAAATGCTTTTTAAGCCTATCGGAGAACATGGACAGGCTCTATTAGGAGAAAAGCATGTGTTAATTATCGGATGTGGAGCATTAGGATCTTCCATTGCTGAGATGCTAACAAGAGCCGGTATCGGTAAGCTAACCTTAATAGACCGTGATTATGTCGAAATATCTAATTTGCAACGACAGCATCTCTTTACTGAAGCAGATGTGCAAAAGAAATTACCTAAAGTTATTGCGGCACAGTCTGCTTTGAACTCGATAAATGCGGAGGTTACGATTGAGGCACATGTAATGGATGGGAATGCAAATACTTTACCTAACCTTGTGAACAATGTAGATCTCATCATGGATGCAACCGATAATTTTGATACTCGTTTTTTAATTAATGATATTGCACAAAAGCATTCTATCCCATGGATATTCGGAGCATGTGTAGCTAGCTCTGGACTATCCTTTACAATTATCCCAGAAAAAACCCCATGCTTGGATTGTTTGATAAAGGTTGCCCCAATGTTTGGGGCAACATGTGATGCTGTAGGGGTAATCAGTCCAGCCGTTCAAATGGTTGTAGCTCATCAAGTGACCGAAGCTCTGAAGATTTTAGTGGGGGCAGAAGGGAATTTGCGATCTACCTTGGTCATCTTTGATCTTTGGCATAATCAATATCAGATGATCGATGTATCAAAAGCAAAAGCCAAAGACTGCAAAAGCTGTGGTACGGATGCGTCTTATCCAGCTTTGACCTATAAGAATAGTACGAAGACAGAGATTTTATGTGGTCGTGATACGGTGCAAATTAGAGGGAAGAAATTTGAGCTAACAATGCTTGCTAAACAGTTAGAAAGGTTTGGTGAGGTAAACCAGAATCCATTCCTTGTCTCTGTACAGACAAAAGCTCATCGAATCGTCTTTTTTCAGGATGGCAGAACCTTTATCCATGGCACCAATTCGATTAAGGAAGCAAAGAAGATATATTATCAAATGGTCGGTTAAGGAGGGAGAAAAATGGAAAAGAGAACTCCGATTGCAGTAGATCAAGCGGTTGAACGTGTAATACAATGCAGGGTAACTGGGGAAACAGAATACATTGATATACAATTAGCTAATGGAAGAATTCTAGCGGAAGATTTAATAGCTGATCACGATGTACCAGCATTTAATCGCTCTCCTTATGATGGATATGCAGTGCGTGCAAAGGATACATTGGGAGCTAGCGTGAATACGGTAATTACACTTAACATCGTTGGCCATATTGGAGCGGGAAGTGTATTTGATAAAGAAATCAAGCGAATGGAAGCAGTTCGCATTATGACAGGTGCTGAAATACCTAATGGTGCTGACGCGGTTATTATGTTAGAAGATACGAATACAAACGATGATAATACTGTACAAATTTCCCAGGAAATGAATTTCCACCAAAATATATCCTTTCAAGGAGAGGATGTGGAAAAAGGCTCTGTCCTTGTTAGTAAAGGGACAAAAATTAATCCAGGTATCATTGCTTTACTTGCAACCTTTGGTTATCAAAAAGTGCCAGTTAGCAAAAGACCAGTTTTTGGGGTAATAGCTACAGGAAGTGAGTTACTGGAGATCCATCAACCCTTAGAAAAAGGAAAGATCCGCAATAGTAATGCCTATATGATTATTGCTCAAATTGAGCGAGCAGGTGGCAAAGCCAAATATTTTGGCCAATTGTCGGATGATCTAGATAAAAGTATTAAAAAAATAGGAGAGATACTAAACGAAGTAGATTTTCTCATTACAACAGGTGGTGTCTCTGTAGGCGATTTTGATCTACTTCCTGAGATATATCATCATTTTGGCGCGGAAGTGCTTTTTAATAAGGTCGCAATGAGACCTGGCAGTGTGACCACTGTTGCTCAGCTAGATGGTAAGCTATTATTTGGATTATCTGGTAATCCATCAGCTTGCTATGTAGGGTTTGAATTGTTCGCTAAACCAATTATAGATAGCTATTTACAAAAACAAATGATTGGTCTTAAAAGGGCGCATGCAGTATTAGCTGTTGACTTCCCGAAAAGTAATCCATTTGATCGTTTTATTCGTGGCCATGTAAATAATGTCAATCATCAACTAGAAGTGAAGCCATCAGGAAAGGATAAATCAAATATGGTTCATTCTTTAGCCAATGTAAATTGTTTTATTCATCTATTAGGTGGGACAGAAGGGTACAAAAAAGGGAGTATCGTCGATATATTATTATTAGATTAAGAGAATCTGAGGAGAATGAATATGAATGAAAAGCTTTTTGAAGTGGTGGAGAAACCAATTTCTGTTCAAGAAATGATTAAGAAGGTAGAACGAAGAGAAGCAGGTGCGATTACAACCTTTATTGGTACTGTTCGAGAATTTACGAAAGGGAAGCGAACGATCTACCTAGAGTATCAAGCATATATTCCAATGGCAGAAAAAATGCTCGCAAAAATTGGGGAGGAAGTTAGAAGGAACTGGCCTCATACAGAAATAGCAATTAGCCATAGGATTGGTAAGCTAGATATTTCAGAAAGTGCTGTTGTGATCGTAGTATCTTCTCCACATCGAAAAGCAGCATATCAAGCAAATGAATATGCGATAGAGAGGATAAAAGAAATGGTCCCGATTTGGAAAAAAGAACGTTGGGAAGATGGAGAAGAATGGGTTGGTAATCAGCTTGAAAATATCTCTTACCCAACAGGAAAACCAGAAATAAAGGAAGGTATAAATAATGATTGAAATCTTATTATTTGCCCAACTGCAAGAGGATGCGGGTACGGATAAACTTCTAATCGATGGTGATGGATGGACGGTAAAGAAATTAAAGAATCAGTTAATTACACAATATCAGCTATTACAAGTAGAACAATCAATGGTTGCGATAAATGAAGCATATGCACTTGATTCAGATGAAATCCATTCAGGTGATATTGTTGCAATTATTCCTCCAGTGAGCGGGGGCTAATTAGATATGATTATTATCCAAATCGTAGGCTATAAAAACAGTGGCAAAACTACACTCATCACAGAGTGGATTCCATTATTAAAAGGATTAGGCTATCGTATTGCCACATTAAAGCACCATGGTCATGGAGGTGAGCCTGACGTCATTGCCGAAGTAGATTCTATTCAGCATTTTCGTGCAGGGGCGACTATGTCAGCAGTAATAGGAGAAGAGACAGTTCAAATGCAAGCAGATTTAAATCACTTAACCATTGATCGAATGATCAGCTTCTATCAATCATTAGGCGTAGATCTTCTTTTTGTTGAAGGCTATAAACAATACCCTTTACCAAAGATTGTTCTATCGAAGGATAGTACAGAACTCGATGAATTATTAAAGTTAACAAATGTGCAGGCATATTTATGCACAAATCCGCTGAGAGAAATAAAGGATTCATTTGGATTTGATGATAAGTCAACATTATTCGAGTATTGTCAACATAATTTAGCTAACTTTACAGTGAAGGAGCTGCCGAAATGGATACGATAATCGGAATAGTGTTAGCTGGTGGAAAATCTAGAAGGTTTGGATCACCAAAGGCATTTGCTGAACTAAACGGTGTTCCTTTTTATTGTTATCCAGTTCAAATACTTTCGAGGCTTTGTAGTTCCGTATATGTTGTTGCTAGACAGCAAGATTTCGACAGGTTTAATCTGCGAAAGAAAGAGCTTCTAATGGAAGATCACCCTGACTTTTTAGGGGAAGGGCCACTAGCTGGACTTTATACTGTTATGAATCAGAAAACAAGCAACTGGTATGTAGTATTACCTATTGATACACCTTTCATCCATTTAGCACATGTAGCTAAGCTAATAGAAGAAAGTGATGGTCAATATCAAGCAATCATTCCCATTGTCAATGGTGTCAACCAACCGCTAATTGCACTATATCATCATTCCGTTAAAAATTTGATAATGATGCAATTGCAACGGAAGCAACGATCGATGAAAGCATTATTAGAAAAGCTTCATGTGAAATATGTTCACTTCCCTGAAGCAGATAGCTTTCATTTTATTAATATCAATGATCACAAGGAATGGAAAAAAATACAACAAGCTAGTCGTGGTGTAATAAATGACAGGCTTTAATCGATTTATTTGGATATTCTTTGGATCCTTAAGTTTAATTATAGGGTTGATTGGAATCGTCATTCCGATTTTGCCAACAACTCCATTGGTCATACTTGCAGGTTTTTGTTTTGGAAAATCCTCTCCTAAGCTTCACCATTGGCTTTTGACAAATCCTTATTTTGGTCGCTATTTATTAGATTATCAAAAAGGGAATGGAGTACCCTTTAGAATTAAATGGATGGCTGTACTTATAGTTTGGATAAGTGTTGGTTTTACGTTAATCATCATACCATTAGTCCTTGTTAAAATATTGATGATCCTCGTTGCTATTTTTGTTACCATTTTTATTTTTACATCTTCCTTGCTTAAACCAAAAAACCCTCACGAGTAAGAGGGCTTTATCATCGGTTCTAGCAAGTTTTTTTGTTACTCATCATCTATGCTTACATCATGGACTGCTCTATGAGCAAGACGTGAGGAAGCAGCTGCAGCTATTGCTCCTACAATATCATCTAAAAAGGTATGGCAGTCTCCATCTGTCTTGTCATTTAACTTCTCTAGGATGCCTGGCTTTACTTTATCAATATATCCATAGTTGGTAAATCCAATCGAACCATATACATTCACGATAGAAAGGGCGATAACTTCATCAATCCCATAAAGGCTTTCATCTGTTGCAATAATTTCTTGTAGAGGGTGATCTAGCTTTTTTTGTTCTGCCAGAATATCTAATTGAATACCTGTTAAGATAGCGTTCTGGACCTCGCGCTTCATTAAGACACTATTAACATTCTCATAGCAATCCTCCATTGTTAAATTTTCCTGATATTTGTTTTGGAGAAAAAAAACTAATTCTGCTATATCATGAAGTTCAACACCACGTTGCTTCAATAATTCTCTTGCTTTTTTCTCTAAATCTGTCATTTGACGTTCCGTAGTCATTTCATCACATCCTATATTATTTTAATTCCACTATCATCATAATAAATCCTGCAACTTGATATTACAAAACGACATTGTTTCCTGGTATTGCCAAAGGGTATAGACTAAAACACCACAACTTGTGACCAATAAGACCTGTATTATCAACAATGAAGCTTTACCGGTCAACTACCTCGCAGTTTATCACACTGTGATAACATTTTAATAGAAAGATTTACATATAATTATTATACCAAAAATAAATAATTATTCGTTAGGGGGACGCAAGATGCATCCAATATTTCTACATTACCCTATTTCTGTGCCTAGTAAACAAATAAATGCACAACCATACCCGACATATGTCGATCAGAACAATTATTACTTTATTATTCCAATTCAGCAAGAAGAGGATGCGATTTGGGAAAAATACGTAATATCCAACCACCTTCATCAAAATAACTTTACCAATGTTACACAACCGATAAGAAATATACATAACCAATTTGTAACAACGGTAGGAAAAGAAAAATTTCTTTTATGCTTCGCCAGAAAAAAACAAACGTTAGATTCCTCTCCAGGTCAAAAGCTCGCTCATTTTCACCAAACTGGCTTCCAATTTCCATACCAGCCACAAACCATTAGTACGTATGGTAATTGGAAAAATTTATGGGTTAACAAAATTGATCAATATGAAGCGCTGTACAAAACGTATTATAAACAGCAGCCAACCCAACCCATTATGCGGGTGCTAGCAGATGTTTTTCCTTATATGGTAGGGTTAGCGGAGAACGCGGTTCAATATTTAAATATAGCCGAAGAAGAAAAAAATTATCATATGAACGATCAAGCCACCCTTACATTCTCACGTTATTCCAATCAATGTATGGATGATTTCATCTGGATACATGAAATTGTTTACGATCATCCTATTCGTGATGTGGCAGAATCGATAAGACCATTTTTATTAAAGGAAAGAGGATTAGACGATAAAGAATTTCAACAATTTATGGGAGAATATTTAGCGATTTGTCCTTTATCACCATTTGCTTGGAAATTACTATATGCTCGACTTCTTTTACCTATTCATTTATTTGATAAGATCGACCAATATCGGGATAGTGACCTTGGCGAGAAAGCATGGCATCGACTTGTTGAAGATCAAGTGTATTATGAGCAGAATTTAAAACAATTTTTTTCCTTATTTGCTGTTGAATTTAGAGATATGGATATAATACAATTAGATTGGCTATTAGACTAAATAAGTGGCATTAGGCTTAGTTATAGTGAAGGATTGTTGGTTTTCACCAGAACCTCGGGTGATAAACCAATTTTTTCTTTATTTTTGGGCAATTGGTTCTTGATAAACCGGGGATAGCCATGTATAATGTCCACTATATACAAACAAATGTATTCTTAGGATATACAGTTGGGGGATGATCAGATGAGTCAAGTAAATGTTGGGCTGTGTGGTTTAGGTACAGTTGGCACAGGTGTTGTCAAGATTCTACAAAACCATGCAGATGAAATTAAATATAAAGTAGGTAGTGAACTAAATATAAAGAAAATCCTCGTTCATGACTTAAATAAGGCTAGGGATGTTGCGATTAGCCGTGAATGGCTAACAACAGATCCAGACGAGCTTGTCAATAATGCAGATATTGATATAATTATTGAAGTAATGGGTGGAATTGAAGATACAAATCTTTTATTGGAAAAGGCAATCCGCAACAAGAAGCATATCGTCACAGCAAATAAGGATTTGATGGCGGTACATGGACAAAAGCTATTAAAGCTTGCCAAAGAGAACCAGTGTGACATTTTATATGATGCAAGTGTTGCTGGTGGAATTCCGATCATTCGCTCATTAACCGAGGGGTTAGCCTCAGATAAAATCCAAAAAATTATGGGTATTGTGAATGGTACTACCAATTACATTTTAACAAAAATGACGGATGAAGAGCTTGCTTTTGAGCCTGTGTTAAAAGAAGCACAAGAGCTTGGTTTTGCAGAAGCAGATCCAACCTCTGATGTGGATGGACTAGATGCTGCACGTAAGATGGTGCTCCTAGCTAATTTAGCTTTTAAAATGGAGATTGGTCTCGATGATGTAGAGGTTTCCGGAATTCGAACAATTTCCCAGGAAGATATTACTTTTGCGACAAGTTTAGGGTATACTATTAAGTTGATAGGGATTGCATCGATTCATAATGGTAAAGTAGAAGTAAGTGTTGAACCGACTTTATTACCAAAGGAGCATCCATTAGCTCTTGTAAAGAATGAATTCAATGCAGTATATGTATATGGAGAAGCAGTAGGAGAAACGATGTTCTATGGACCAGGTGCTGGAAGTTTACCGACTGCAACTGCTGTCGTATCTGATCTTATGGACGTGGCTAAGAATATCCGATTAGGTATTACTGGTAATGAATATATTACTCCGCAATATGAGAAGCAATTAAAAGAAGATAACGAGAAATATATGCAGTATTTTCTTCGTATGGAAGTTGACGATGCAGCTGGAACATTCCAAAAAATTACGAATGTGTTTACAGATGAAAATGTTAGTTTTGCGAAAATTTTGCAGTTACCTTCTGATAAGGAAAAAATAGCAGAGATCGTGATGATCACACATAAGATTAGTAAGCAACAATTATTAAATAGTAGAGAAAATTTAAAAGGATTAGACGTAGTTAACGAGATCATTAGCTGTTACCGCGTCGATGGGGAGGATTAATGTTTATGGCATGGCAAGGATTGTTGAAGGAATATAAAGAATATTTACCAATTGAGGATAAGACACCACTCATCAGTTTACACGAAGGGAACACTCCTCTAATTAAATTAGAAAAATTATCAAAAAAATTCGGTATTAATGCCTATGCGAAATTCGAAGGACTAAATCCTACTGGGTCTTTTAAGGATCGTGGAATGGTAATGGCTATGGCTAAAGCTGTAGAGGATGGGGCAAAAGCAGTGATTTGTGCATCTACAGGAAATACATCTGCTTCAGCAGCTGCGTTCGCTGCACGTGCTGGCTTGAGATGTATTGTGGTCATTCCAGAGGGTAAAATTGCTCAAGGTAAGCTAGCTCAAGCAGTCATGTATGGTGCTGAGATTTATTCGATTCAAGGAAATTTTGATGATGCATTAAAAATTGTTCGTAAATTAGCTGAAACAGGAGAAGTAGCGCTTGTCAACTCAGTTAATCCATATCGAATTGAAGGACAAAAGACGGCTGCATTTGAGGTATGTGATGCATTAGGTACAGCTCCGGATTATTTATTTATTCCTGTTGGTAATGCAGGTAATATTACTGCTTACTGGAAAGGGTTTAAAGAATATCATGAATTAAAGCAAACTGGCTTACCTCAAATGATGGGATTTGAAGCAAGTGGTGCTGCTGCGATTGTACATAATCGCGTATTTGAGAATCCAGAAACGGTAGGTACTGCTATTCGTATTGGAAATCCTGCTAGTTGGCAAGGTGCGGTTAATGCTCGTGATGAATCCAATGGAGAAATTGATGAAGTGACTGATGAGGAAATGATTGCTGCCTATAAATGGATCGCACAAAATGAAGGAATTTTTGCTGAACCAGCATCATGTGCTTCTATCGCTGGCTTATTTAAAAAGTTAGAGGCAGGGATCGTAGAGAAAGGTGCAACGGTTGTAAATGTGCTTACTGGAAATGGATTGAAGGATCCAAATACCGCTATTGACTATAGTGACGTCAAACCAACTGTTCTTCCTAATGAAGAAGAGGTTGTTATGAAAGCTATTTTAGGTAGTGTACAAGCATGAGTTGGTTCATTCGAGTACCTTCCAGTACCTCAAACTTAGGTGCTGGTTTTGACTCCATTGGTTTAGCGTTAAATCTTTATTTAGAATTAGCTGTTGCAAAATCAGATAAATGGGAGTTTATTCCTACTTCTTCATGTTTAGAAGGAATTCCTTCTGGCAAGGATAATTTAGTTTATGAAATTGTGGAACGTGTTGCCGAAAGGCATGATCGGATAAATGACCTTACTCCATGCCGAGTGGAGATGAAAAGTGATATCCCATTAGCAAGAGGCTTGGGTAGTAGTGCTACCGCGATTATTGCAGGGATCGAATTAGCTAATCTATTATTGAATCTTGATTTAGAGCAGGATGAGAAATTAGAAATTGCTACAGAAATTGAAGGTCACCCAGATAATGTAGCACCGTCCCTCTTAGGAGGCTGTGTGATTGGCCATTATGATGGAGAGGTAGCTTATACTCAAATACCTGTTAAGGGTGTCACATTTGTTGCAATTATTCCAAATTTTGAATTGAAAACGAAAGATGCACGAGCCGTTTTGCCAAATTCCTTTAGCTTTAAAGAAAGTGTCCAAGCGAGTAGTGTAGCTAATGTTAGTGTTGCCGCAATTTGCCAAGGGAATTGGAGATTGCTTGGTGAAATGATGAAGAAGGATCACTTTCACCAACCATATCGTAAGTCTTTAATTCCTCATTATGATGATTTATTACATTATTTAAATGAAAGTGCACTTGGTGTATTTTTGAGTGGTGCAGGACCTACGATGATTGCTATAGTGGATGACAAAAACGTATTCACTGCATTGAAAAAATGGCGTTCGGAATTTCCAGAGTTTGAATGGCTCTCTCTTCAAGTAGAGAACGGAGGCTCCTATGTGGAGACACGTAAGGAATCAATGATACGTCACGATGGTTAAAACGAACTTTGAAAGAAACAGTTTATGTAAGACAAAATTCGGGCTTTCTGTTAGTTAAAGTCCGGATTTTTATTTAGCTTATAGCACAAATGATGAAATACAATGAAGAATAGGTAAAACAGAAAATAATCAGTGAAAAAAGCATTGATGCCGAAAGAGTTGAGCACCAATGCTTTTTTATTCGTTCGTGTTCAGAACGTTTTTATTTCATTATCGTAATTAGAATACTTGTTCAATTTCAGTGACACCAGGGACTTCAGCCATAAGGGCACGTTCAATACCTGCTTTCAGTGTGATCGTTGAACTTGGGCAGTTTCCACAAGCTCCCATTAGTCGGAGGCGAACAATGCCATCCTCAACATCTACTAATTCCACATCTCCACCGTCACGTAGTAAAAAAGGACGTAATTTATTTAATACTTCTTGCACTTGTTCTGTTTGTTGTTCCATTACTATTATCTCCTTTCAAACCTTAATAAGTGCGACTACGGCTCTAGTTGCCGAGTTTTTTATCGCTGCGCAACCATTCAGTAAGAGATAAAAAACTCACCACTGATGGAAGCTTCCTTTATTAAAAGCTAAATTTAACAAAAGCTATGTCATATAATCATTTAGGTGATAAACAATCTCAATAATATTTTATCTTTATTCGTATCATTTGTAAATAGTTCTGTATTGTAAATATAATATAGAAAGACTCTCGGTTGTAGATCGTTCTTTAACGATCCTATTTATAAGGTGTGATATAATGAAGATAACGATAAACATTGGCTTTTGTGTGAAAAATTTAGCTAAAGGATCAGAAATAGTAAAACAGGAACTGTTAAGGGATCCTGATTTTAATGTGAGTGAATATGGCTGTACTAGTTATTGTGGAATCTGTCGTAATTATTATGTTGCGATTGTTAATGGTAAACCAATTAAAGCAGATTCTCCTAATGAATTACTAGATAATATTCATACCTACGTAGAGGATGTTCTTTTAGAAGAAATGTGAGGGAAATGAAATGGAAATACCTTTTACAAAAATGCATGGACTTGGAAATAGTTATATTTACCTTAATTTATATCAATTTTCCATAAAAGAAGAAGAATTACCGGATCTGGCGAAAGTAATTGCAGATAAGAATATTGGAATAGGATCAGATGGCCTCATCCTTATTCATCCTTCTAATAAAGCAGATGTTGGGATGCGAATTTTTAATAAAGATGGTTCAGAAGGTAAAAACTGTGGGAATGGATTACGCTGTGTCGCAAAATATGCTTACGAGAATCGCTTAGTAGAAAGTAAGAATTTTGCCATTGAAACAAAAGCCGGCAATGTTCAAGCAGAGGTACATGGTGATCGAGAATCTATTAAGGAAATTACCGTTGATATGGGCCAGCCGATTTTACAAAGAAGTAAGATTCCTATGATTGGAAAGGATAAGGAAAAGGTTGTGGCTGAAGCTTTTTCCATCGATCATACGAGATTAGAAGTAACAGCCGTCTCCATGGGAAACCCTCATGCTGTTTTCTTTGTTGATAAGATAGAAGAGGCACCATTAACAACCCTCGGTCCTATCATAGAACAAGATCAGCGCTTTCCTGAAGGGATAAATGTCGAATTTGTCGAAAGAGTAAATGAAAAAGAACTTCATTTCCGTGTATGGGAACGAGGCTCGGGTATTACACAAGCGTGTGGTACAGGTGCGTGTGCCGCAGTAGTCGCAGCCGTATTAAATAACCAATTAGAGAAAGAAAAAGAAATCACTGTTCATCTAGCTGGTGGAGATTTATTTATTACATGGGCAATGGATGGAAGAGTGTGGATGAGAGGCGAAGCGAAGACCACAGTGGAAGGAGTCTTTTACTGGGAGCGTAATAATTGAACTTTCTACTATAAGTTAGTATACTAAAAGAAAATTCTGCTTAAAGGAGTTTTTTAAGTGATTATTCAAATAACAGATAATGCGAAATATCAGATACAAGAAATGATGAAGGAAGAGGATGCAGACACTGTTCGTTTACGTTTTGGGGTGAAGGGTGGAGGCTGTAGTGGACTTTCTTATTCATTAGGCTTTGATTATGATGTAAATGAGGAATTAGACCATACAGAGGAATCGAATGGAATTCCATTAACGATAAAAAAATTCGATATAGATGTGATTGAAGGTACGACCATAGATTTTAAAGAAAACATGATGGGTGGGGGATTCACGATCGATAATCCCAATGCGATTGTTTCCTGTGGTTGTGGTTCTTCCTTTAAAGCGAAAGAAAGAGAAGGCACACCGGAAAATTGCTAAATAATAGGCTGGTAGCATTGTTGCTATCAGCTTTTTTTATACGTTAGAAAAGTATAAATTTAAAGCTAGGAAGCGAAAATTTTTGATGTTCAGAGTATAAGATAAGCTTACGCATCCGCTAAAAGACGAGCGAATGCGAGTTTTTCTAATATAAACTGGTTCAAGTTCTTCTTTACATCAGCGCGAAAATAAGTTAATATATTTACCTAGGTAAATAAAAGGTTATAGGAAAACACTTTACTCTAATAAAATACTAGGTGGGCGAAGGATGAATACGAGTGAATTACTCCATTTATTCAATCAAAAATTAAGATTGTTTACTAAGGAATTAAATGAAATCCTCCAGGAGTTTGATTTATATGCTTCTCAATGGACTATTCTCTACACATTACACGAAAGAGGAAAAATGACACAGACCGAAATCTGGCAATATTTAAAGGTAGAGGCTCCTACAACAACGAGAACACTTGTAAGAATGGAGAAAAATGGCTGGATTAGAAGAAAAGCTGGAAGTGATAAGCGAGAACGAATGGTGGAATTGACAGAGAAGGCTACCCAACAAATTCCACTTATTCTAGATACCGTTAAAAAATGTGAAGATAGATTTCTTCATAAACTTTCCAATGCCGAACAAATAAAACTTCATGAATTTTTATCAAAATTGGATTTAGAAAGAGATGAATAATTTGACAAAAGAGAAAATTTGGACGAAAAATTTTATTAGTATATCATTGGTGAATTTATTTGTATTCACTACTTTTTATGCTTTACTTACAACACTACCTTTATATGTAATGGAGGAATGGGGAGTTACAGAAGCAAAGGGCGGTTTAGTGGTGACGGTTATGCTACTAGCCGCTATTGTTATTAGACCATTATCAGGTAATATTCTGTCACGTTTTGGCAAAAGGAAAATGTTAATTCTTACGGTTATTCTTTTTGCACTTTCGGTTATTGTCTATGTCTTCATACAGAATTTTACAGGGCTATTAGTCTTACGTTTTTGGCATGGTATACCTTTTGCGATTTTGACGACTGCAACTTCTGCTTTGGCAGCAGATATTGTTCCTAAGACAAGGCGTGGAGAGGGTCTCGGTTATTTCACCATGTCGATGAATTTAGCAATCGTGATTGGTCCGTTCCTTGGCTTAACACTTACCCAATTTGTTACCTACAAAACGATGGTGATTATTCTTAATATCTTTACGATTATAAGCGTGTTTTTAGCATTGCTAGTGAAGGACCATCATAAGGCTAGTAAGGATATAGAGATGAAGGAAGAGAAACTCACAAAAAAACTCAGCTTACAAGATTTATTTGAAAAAAATGCCTTATCTACTTCATTTATTGGATTACTTATCTCGTTTGCTTATTCAAGTATCATTTCCTATATATCCGTTTATGCTAATGATTTGGGGCTGAGTAGTGCATCAAGCTATTTCTTTCTTGTTTTTGCCCTTATGATGTTAATTTCTAGACCATATTTGGGAAGATGGTTTGACACATATGGAGCATTACCTGTAATTATTCCTTGCATGATATTGTTTGCACTTGGTTTCGTGGGACTAAGCTTGTCTACTACGGCTACACTGTTTTTAATTTCTGCAGGGGTTATCGGGATTGGCTATGGTTCTTTATTACCTTTTATGCTTTCCGTTGTTGTGGAAAGATCCCCGTCCCATCGAAGTGGACATGCAACGGCCACGTTTTTTACGCTTTATGACTCGGGTATAGCGCTCGGATCGTTTCTATTAGGAATCATTGTTGCACATACTGGTTTTGTTAATCTCTTCTTTCTCTTAGCAGGATTCGTGATTATGGTAACTTTTCTGTTTTTACTTTTATTTAAGAAGCAACCAAAAGTATCATAATTTTAAATAAAAAAGTTTGTGAACAGTTAATTCACAAACTTTTTTATCTTTTTAAAACATACTAGTCGAGTGTTTCGGCTGAATTCTTGCTTTTGGATCCATATATGCTTTGGCATTATTTACAGCAGTTGGCCCTTCACCAAAGCCAGACACAATTAAATTCACTTTTCCAGGATATGTGCAAATATCACCGGCTGCGTAAATTCCAGGTATGTTTGTTTCCATTTTCGAGTTAACGACGATACTATTCTTATCTATTTCAAGTCCCCAATCTTTGATTGGACCAAGCGATGAAATAAAGCCATAATTGACAAGGACATGATCGACATCGAGTACAATTTCACTTTCTCCTTTTACCTTTTGGAGTCTTACTTGTTCAATTTTATTCTCTCCGATTAAGGCTTCAGGCACATATGGTGTAAGAATGTGAATATTTGAATTCATTAATGTTTCGACACTGCTTTCGTGTGCACGGAATTGGTCACGACGATGAACAAGTGTGACGTCTTTAGCGATTGGCTCAAGCATTAAAGCCCAATCCACTGCCGAATCACCACCACCAAAAAGTACTACCCGTTGATCACGAAACATATCTAAATTGTTTACAAAATAATGAAGGTTTTGATCTTCAAACTGATCTACATTATCGAGCGCTAGCTTTCTTGGTTGAAAGGCACCATTACCACCTGTAATAATGATGACCTTTGAATAATGTTCCTCTGAATCTGTTACTATACGGAAAGAATCGTCCTCTAATCGTTCTACTTGTTCAACCGATTGATTTAGGACAATTTCTGGACTAAATAGATCTGCCTGTTCTTTTAAATTATCTACTAATTCTTGTGCACGAATTTTCGGAAAACCAGCTACATCATAAATATATTTTTCTGGATATAATGCACTTAGTTGTCCACCAATTTGTGGTAAACTTTCTATTATTTTAACAGACGATTGTCTTAACCCACCATAAAAAGCGGTGAATAGCCCAACAGGACCTGCACCAATAATCGTTATATCATAAACTTCATGAGACACTATAGATTCCCCCTAATAAGTTACATCAATGGCTATTATTTTATCATAATTTTACAAAAAATAAATAGAACTTTGTTTTCATATACTTATATTGGGATTGGATGGTTTTGAATCATACAAGATGTTTTGGATAGAAATTATCCTTTAATTACAAACAGTTTGCTAGATTTTTTAACAAAAGTGAACTCAAGGGTTGAAAAATGTCGGAAAAAAGAATAACATATAATATGGACTAATTAATTAGAATTAAAAGTATTAGATCGTACGTGAAAAATATCACGTAATCGAATTAAAAAAAATGTAAATGGATGTGAGAAAGATGAATCAACCAAAAATTGTTGTTCTTGGAGCGGGTTATGGTGGACTAACCACTGTAGCAAAGCTACAAAAGAAATTAGGTGTCAATGATGCTAAAATTACATTAGTTAATAAGCATGACTATCACTATGAATCTACTTGGTTACATGAAGCAGCAGCTGGAACTCTTCATCATGATCGAAGCCGTGTCAAAATTAGTGATCTTATCAATTCAGCAAAAGTAGAATTTATCCAAGATACGGTAACAGCTATTAAACCAGATGATAAAAAGGTAGAATTACAAAATGGCGTTCTTGATTATGACTATCTAGTAGTAGCATTAGGATTCGAGGCGGCAACATTCGGAATTCCTGGTCTACTAGAGAATGCTTTCACTATTGGTAGCATTAACCAAGCAAGATTAATTCGTGAGCATATTGACTATCAATTTGCTAAGTATAATAATGAACCTGAACCGAAACAAGAGCGCTTAAATATCGTTGTCGGTGGTGGTGGATTTACAGGTATCGAGTTTTTAGGAGAACTTGCAAATCGTGTACCAGAGCTCTGTAAGGAATATGATATTGATCGAAGTAAGGTTCGATTAATCAATGTCGAGGCAATGGAAACCATTATGCCAGGCTTTGATCCAGAACTAATCGAATATGCGATGAATTCATTAGAAGCACGTGGTGTTGAATTCAAGCTGGGAGCCTTTTTAAAAGAATGCCGTCCTGATGGAATTACGATCGAGCAAAATGGGGAAAGAGAAGATATTCCAACTTTAACAACGGTATGGGCTGCAGGTGTTCGTGCAAACCACTTAGTAGAAGAATCTAGTCTTGAAGATAATCGTGGTAAAGTAGAAGTAACTCCACATTTACGAGCACCATCACATGAAGATGTATTTGTTGTAGGTGATTGTGCCTTAATTTGGAACAAAGAAATTGACCGTCCATATCCTCCAACAGCTCAAATTGCCATGCAAGAAGCAGAAGTCTGTGCACATAACTTAATTGCACTTGTTAAAGGTGGCGAGCTAGAGGAATTTGAATTCATTAACAGAGGTACCGTGTGTTCTTTAGGTGATAAAGATGCAATGGGATCCATCTTTGGTGGTAAGAAATTATTTGGTTGGTCAGCATCCTTTATGAAAAAGGTGATTGACAACCGAGCACTATTCAAAATTGGTGGAGTTGGCTTAGTACTTAAAAAAGGTAAGTTTAATATCTTTGGTTAAATAAAGAGCAGAGGAGTTTTCCCTCTGCTTTTTTGGTAAGCGTAGATGCCTTGCTCCGATAAGTTAACACTCACTGTGATAATCAGTTGTTCTGCGTATTTCTTGAAATAGCTAGAGGCAAATAATAGAATAAAAAGAGTGATTACATCGATACATAAGGGAGAACCATTATGATTCAATTGTTTATTTCCGTGTTATTGTTTTTCGTATTATTCTTTGGGATAAGCTTTATCTTAAATATGATTTTAAGGCAGACATGGCTGATGTGCTTTGTATTTCCGATCATTGTTATTTTTATTGTCGATACTTTTTCCTTCAGCACTTATTTCACTGATCCTTCCTTTGCATTTACAACACTTGGTGAGGAGTTTATGGCCTTAGGAATACAGGATATGATTATTTTGGCATCAGGTTTTGTTGGTACTCTTGTTGCAGGATTTGTTATTCGATTTTTGCGGAAAAATGGCTATCAAATGTTTTGATAATGATAGTTGGATAGATTTGATTTTGTGAGTGGATGTATAAAAAAAGTTAGAATGGAAAAGATGACACCTAGAAAGGTGTGATCTTTTTTATGTTAGTTAAATTTTGTAGAAGATGCTTAATGATAGCACTGTTTGTTGGGGCTTTAGTTTCCACTTTTACAGTAGTTTCTAATGTATCTGCTAAAGAAGTTTTATTAGGTGTGCAGGACCACCTAGAAAAGGATACTAGTTACTCCCAAGATGTATCAGGCAAATCTTTAGTAGATAAAAAGAAATATGTTAAATACAGAAATAATAAAACAACTTATATTTCTAATCAACAGGTCGAAGCCCCAGCTTCGTTAGAGGAAACGCTGAATTTGGAGAAATATGAACAAAAAAAAGTAATGGCAACAGGCTATACTGCGGGTGTGGAATCAACAGGGAAATCTCCTGATCATCCGGCATATGGGATTACTTTCTCCGGAGTAAAGGTAAAAAGAGATTTATATTCTACGATTGCGGCTGATTTAGATGTTTTCCCTTTAGGTACCGTATTGTTCATCCCGGAATATGGTTACGGGGTAGTGGCTGATACAGGTAGTGCAATTAAAGGTAATAAGATAGATCTGTATTATCCAACGGTAGAAGAGGTATATGAAAAATGGGGAAAGAAAGAAGTAAATGTTTACGTGATAGAATATGGTGAAGGAAAGTTAACAGAAGAGGTTATGGCAGATTTAAATAATAATGAAGCTTTACAAGTTTTTCGATCACAATATCAGTCAAAATCGGAATAAAATTAAAGAATTTCTTAAGGTAGTTCCCACTTTTTAGAGGAGCTACCTTTTTTCATCGCGCAAATCATCCGTTTATAATAGATATTATGCAAAAAATGGGTATAGTAGATAGGCAAGGAATATTCCAGTTAATCCTCCAAAAAAGACTTCGATAGGTTGATGTCCTAATAGTTCCTTTAATTCTTTTTGTTTTTCATATTCTCCTTTTTGTCCCCAGCCCTTTGCCTCTGTAACAAAACGGTGAAAATCCTTTACCAGCATATTTAATAAAATGGCTTGTTCTCCTGCTTGTCTTCTAATTCCTGTTGCATCAAACATAATAATGATTGCCGTGATGCAGGAAATCGCGAATAAACCAGAAGATACGCCATGTTCAATGCCGATTCCAGTTGTCACAGCTGTTACAGCAGCGGAATGGCTACTCGGCATGCCACCTGTACTGAAGGCAAGACCAGGCTTAAATTCCTTTGTTGCAAAAAAATGGAGTGGGATTTTTACTACTTGTGCGAACACTATGGCGATTAAAGCAGACCAAAGAGGAAAATTAGAAAAAAGCTCCAAATGTATACATCCTTTCTCTTTCTATAGGATTGAATTTATCGATTTAGACCAACTGTTAAGCTTGAACAATGAAAACTCACTTTGTAACATTATAGCACAGCTTTTTCTCAATATATAACAGGTGAATAAAATTAACAACAAATTTATAAAGGATTTATCTGTAGGTGAAAAGCCCCTCCTTGAAGTGAGTATTAATTAGGAAAAAAATGAGAAAAGGAACGAGATCCTTTTCTCATTTATTATCTATTAGATGATAAAACCTCACAAATAGAAGTCTTACTTTATTGCGGCATCTAAGGATACCTCAATCATATCGTTAAAGGTTGTTTGTCTTTCCATTGCAGAAGTTTCTTCTCCTGTTATCATATGGTCAGATACCGTTAATACGGAAAGTGCCTTACGGTTGAATTTTGCTGCTAGTGTGTAAAGTGCTGTACTCTCCATTTCGATAGCTAGTACATTATATTGATCTAGTAAGGCAAGCAATTCCTCATTATTATCACGGTAGAAATTATCACTCGTAAAAACATTGCCTACTTGTATTGATAATCCTTTTTCGATCCCTGTGTCATAGGCATTTTTTAATAAAGAAAAATCAGCTGTAGGGGCATAATCAATTCCGCCAAAAACCATACGATTCATTTGTGAATCAGTAGAAGAGGTGCTAGCTAAAATGACGTCTCTTACTTTGACATCCTTTTGGATCGCTCCACACGTACCAACCCGGATTAGTTTTTGCACATCATAGCTCTGAATTAGTTCATTGACGTAAATAGAAATGGATGGTACTCCCATCCCTGTTCCCTGAACAGATATTTTCTTTCCTTTATATGTTCCAGTATACCCATACATTCCTCGAACTTCATTATAACAAGCCATTTCCTCGAGGAAATTTTCAGCAATGTACTTTGCACGAAGCGGATCACCTGGAAGCAGAACTGTATCTGCAATATCGCCTTTTTGGGCACCAATATGTATACTCATTTAAAATCCTCCTTAGCTTAACAATGCTTGTGTATTATGAAAATAGCACATAAAAGAAGGAATTACAAATGCAACCTCGGGCTTCTTAAATTTTTTTTGTTTTTTGTTTCTAATTTGAAATATTTCGTATATAATAAGATTTAGTAGCTGCATTTTTATTGGTAATTATTTATACAATGTAATGACGAAGATGATGAGGAGGAATACGGAATGAAAGAACAAACCTTTACAATCCAAAGTGACACAGGTATTCATGCAAGACCAGCGACTTTACTTGTTAATAAGGCAGGACAGTATGAATCACATGTTGAACTACATTATAATGGAAAAACAGTTAATCTAAAGTCGATCATGGGAGTTATGTCTTTAGGTGTTCCTAAAGGCGCTGAGATTCGGATTACGGTTGATGGAAATGATGAAGATCAAGCATTGGAAGGGATTGCAGAAACTATTCAAGAACACTTAGGATAGTAGATTGCTTACTTACACATACTTTATCTCAAATACTTATGGAGAAAAAAGCTAGCTTTGACTAGCTTTTTTTCTTATGACTAATTTTATCAAAGCCAATGATTTCATTCTATTATCTCATATTACATAAATTTTCCATACTCCTCATAGTTACTACGATTAATTGTTGAGAGGCTACAGCTATGGTACTATTTAAATAGGTAACTTTTAAGGCGAGTTTAGAATGGTTAAACTAAAACAACTTAATGATATGTTTAATAGTAACTTTAACAAAGGAAGTGATAGACAATGATGGAATTTCTTTATTTTCCTGAGGATAAGGCAGAATATATTCCAGCTGTTATTAGTTTAATTGTCTTCGTGATTGGAGCTTTTGTAGCCATGCACTTTATTAGGAAAGCCTCCAAAAAAGAAGAAGAGAAGTTTGATCAGAAATATAAGAATACAAATTCAAAATAATATCTGATTAACTTTTCATCGTTTGTCCATACTAATATATAGAAGAAGGGTGGATATACGTATGAAAAGATTTCCTATATTATTATTCATATTTAGTTTATGTATTCTAAGTGCTTGTAAGGATAATACACGTTCTCCGCTTGAGGTTCGATTGTACAATGCAGATAATGATGCAGTAGGAACAGCAACATTTAAAGAACAGGCTGATAAAGTAACGGTTCATGTAACAGCAGAGGGATTAACGCCCGGATTTCATGGTATCCATATACATGAATATCCAGCTTGTGAAGGGCCAGATTTTCAAACAGCTGGCAACCATTTCAATCCGAAAGGAAAGGATCATGGCTTAATGAATCCTAAAGGAGCACATTTAGGGGATATGCCTAATATTGAGGCAGACCCCAGTGGTGCGGTTGATGTTGAATTAGATATTCCTGAAGCAACCTTGATGGATGGTAATACATCATTATTACGTGAGAATGGGACGTCGATCATTATTCATGAGAAACAAGATGATGGGATTTCTCAGCCTGCGGGCGATGCTGGTAATCGAGTTGTTTGTGGAGTTATTTCCTTAGATGAATCGAATCAAGAAAATAAGCCTACTGATCCAACTGAGGTTGATAAAGAGGAAGAGAAAAAGGGTAAGTAAGCCTGCTAGAGGCTACTTACCCTTTTCTTTCTTCGATTGCTCTTCTAATTCGATCTGTACCTTCTTTTATGAGCTGAAAAGGTGCAGCTAGATTCATTCTCATAAAACCAGTACCCTCTTCACCGAATGTTACCCCATCATTTAAGCCTACTTTAGCCTTTTGTTCGAGAAATTTTTTCAATTCCTTTTGGGATAAATTTAGCTTCGTGAAATCTAACCAAATTAGGTAGGTTCCCTCTGGTTTGGTTACATCTACTTCCTCTAACCTACTCAACTCTTTCATTACATAGTCGATATTTCTATTTAATTCAAGCATTAGCTGATGTAGCCAGTCCTTACCTTCTGTATAAGCGGCTTCTAATGCTGTAATTCCCATTGTATTAATACCGTGGATCCCTTGTTTTTCAAAGGCTTGGCTGATTTTTTTGCGTATTTCTTGATCGGGAATGATCGCATAGGAAGCTTGAAGACCAGCCAGATTAAAGGTTTTCGTTGGTGACATACACGTAATGGTTTGATGTAACATTTCTTCATCCAATGAAGCGATAGGGATATGCTTATTTGGTTCATGAATAATATCTGCGTGAATCTCATCAGATAAAATGAACACATGATATTTTTTACACAATGCAAGAATCTGTTCAAGCTCAGACCTGTTCCACACTCTACCAACGGGATTGTGAGGATTACATAAGATGAATACTTTCACCCCTTCTTTCAGCTTTGCTTCAAAATCTTCAAAGTCAATTTGATAGCTATTGTCTTTATAAATTAATTCATTTTTAACAAGTGCTCTATTATGGTTTTGGACTATATTATAAAAAGGAGGATAGACAGGTGTTTGGATAAGGACTTTATCTTCTTCCTCTGTTAGAGCTTGAATAGCTATATTTAAGGTAGAGATAACGCCTGGACTATAGAGGATCCACCCATTATCTATCGCCCATTGGTGTTTATATTGCACCCAATCGGTGACAATTTTGTTGTAGGCTTTGTCTGTATATGTGTACCCGAAGATACCATGCTTGGCGCGATTTACTAAGGCTTCAGTTACAGCGGGAGGAACCTTAAAATCCATGTCCGCTACCCACATTGGAAGAATATCATCAGCACCATAAAGCGTCTTTACAAGGTCCCATTTTACCGCTCTCGTATTTTTTCTTTCGGTTATTTCACTAAAATATTGCTCCATTTTGATTCCCTCGACTTTCTTTTTGGCATCTTCTGCTATTACCTTATTTTCACAATGGTAACCATCAGTTGGAGAAGAATCTCCGACTGATGAAGTCTCCCTTTATTTAAGCATAATGAAGAAGAAATTGGAAGTTTAAAGAATTCAGGACTGGAGTAGATAGGCTTGGATATAATTCGGCTTTTCTTCAGGTATAAAATGTCCTGTTTCATCAAGAAGGATTAATTTAGCGTTTTTAAGAAATTTCAATAATTCGTAGCCTAATGTGTATGGTAGGATTAAATCTTGTTTCCCCCAAAAAATAGTACAGTCATGCATGATTTTTTGCAACTGCTCTTCATGAAGATCTTCTTGATGATCTTTTAACCATGTAACAATGGATGGATATATCTCTCTGTTTAGAAATGGTTGTTTATATTTCTGTAACATCTCATCAGTAATGAGTGTATCATCATATAGACAATGTCGTAAAATTTCTAAAACACCCTTATGTCGTAGCAATCCTCTTGCAATGAAAGGGGCATATGGATTCCAGCCCATTGTTTTTGCGAATAGAGGAGATTGTTGCATAAAGCAACATGGGGAAAGCAGTATCAGCTTAGAGAATCGCTCTGGATAAAAATAGCCACAACGCAAAGCAATTTGACCACCCATTGAATGTCCTAGTATTTCGGTTTTATCGATACCTAACTGATCTAGTAGGAATACAATGGCCTTTACAATATGGTCATATTCATATAAGCATTCTTTACTTTTAGAGCTATCACCAAATGGTGGAATATCAATTGTGAGCACATGATATTTTCGCTGTAGTGGAGATATTAATTGTCGGAAACAATATTTAGAGGCGAGAAAACCGTGTAGCAGGACAATATAGTGGTCACTATTAGCAAGTGAAGAAGGATGAAATTCATAGCATATAGCATGTCCTTTAAACCAAAAATAACGCCCCATAGAGTAAGACCCTTCCTTCAAGGTGTGATTGTTATAGGTTGTACTATAGAGCAAAATTTATCCCAATAGAGAAATCCAATAATAAAAAAAGCAAAGCGAATTAAAATTTCGCTTTGCTATCCAGGGGGAATACGAGAAAGTCTTACATTAATAGATTTACCCAAAAATTTACCCCTTAAACCTTAGAATGATAAAAAGATAAATTTTTGCCATTTTAAATCAATTTATGCTAATATTACTTATTGTCTATAAGAAAAACTTGTTTGTTTCGTTCGTAATCATTGCAGGTAGATTTCTTAATTCATTAGGAAAGGAGATGGAAAAAGTGTCTAATAAATTTCAAGAAGGCGATATTGTCGAAGGTACTGTGACAGGAGTTCAAGCATACGGAGCATTTGTATCACTAGACGAAGATGTTCAAGGACTAGTACACATTTCGGAATTAACTAATGGCTTCGTCAAGGATATCCATGATCATGTGAAGGAAGGCGACAAAGTCAATGTTAAGATACTAGAAGTAGACGAGGAAAATAATAAATACTCTCTATCTATTCGTGCAATAGAACCTAAAAAAGAGGAACGAGTTGTAGCAAAAAATATTCAACAAAAAGAGGGCGAGCATGGCTTTAACACGTTAAAGGACAAGCTTGAGGAGTGGATAAAGCAATCTGAATAACTCTTCTCTCACTCCATTTGAATAAAATGGTAGAAACAGTTTTACTCTGTCTCTGCCATTTTATTTTTTACTATCCATACTGTGATAAATATTGATAAGTTTTCGACAAAATAGGTAGCTCAGCTCTTGATTTAAATGAGAGGATTCGGTACATTAAAAAGGTGATAAAAATTAATGGAGGGTAAAAAATGACACATGTACGGTTTGACTATGAAAAAGCATTAGATTTTTTTGGTAAGCATGAATTAGATTATTTAAAAGAACCAGTTAAGCTAGCTCATGAAATGATACATAATAAAACTGGTGCGGGAAATGACTTTCTAGGTTGGGTGGACCTTCCAACTAATTATGATAAAGAAGAATTTTCACGCATTAAAAAAGCTGCAGATAAAATCAAATCAGATTCAGATGTTCTTCTAGTTGTAGGTATTGGTGGCTCTTATTTAGGTGCTCGTGCTGCGATCGAAATGCTAAATCATTCCTTCTATAATGAACTTTCTAAAGAGCAACGCAATAGTCCGCAAGTATTCTTTGTTGGTAATAGTATCAGTGCCCCTTATATTAACGACCTTTTTGATGTCTTAAAGGACAAGGATGTATCTGTTAATGTTATTTCTAAGAGTGGTACAACAACAGAACCTGCCATTGCTTTCCGTATTTTCCGTAAGTTTTTAGAAGAAAAGTATGGGGTCGAAGAAGCAAAAGGCCGTATTTATGCAACGACAGATAAAGCAAAGGGTGCATTGAAAACATTAGCAAATGAGGAAGGGTATGAAAGCTTTGTTATTCCAGATGATGTCGGTGGACGTTACTCTGTCCTAACAGCTGTTGGTTTACTTCCTATTGCAGTTAGCGGTGTGGATATTGACCAAATGATGCAAGGGGCACAAAAGGCTCAAGGGGAACTAAGTGAAGCAGACCTAGACAAAAACCCTGCTTATCAATATGCTGCAGTTCGTAATGTACTCTACAATAAAGGGAAAACAATTGAAATGCTAATCAATTATGAACCTTCCCTTCAATATTTTGCTGAATGGTGGAAGCAATTGTTTGGAGAAAGTGAAGGTAAAGACTTCAAAGGTATATATCCTTCTTCTGCTAATTTCTCCACAGATTTGCACTCTTTAGGACAATATGTACAAGAGGGACGAAGAGACATTTTTGAAACAGTGCTTCATGTAGAGGAACCAAAATCTAATATTACGATTGAAGAAGAAGCGCAAGATCTTGATGGTCTTAACTACCTAGCAGGAAAGACATTAGATTTTGTTAATGAGAAAGCATACCAAGGTACACTCCTTGCACATACAGATGGACAAGTACCGAATTTACTCGTTCACTTACCGAAATTAGACGCTTATACATTCGGATACGTTGTCTACTTCTTTGAAAAAGCTTGTGCAATAAGTGGATATTTATTAGGCGTTAATCCATTTGATCAGCCTGGGGTGGAAGCATATAAGAAAAACATGTTTGCCCTACTAGGTAAGCCAGGATTTGAAGAAGAAAAAGCGAAGCTAGAAAAACGCTTATAAGAGCATTAGGTAAGGCAAGGTTAAATTTAACCTTGCCTTACTTTATTGCTTTTAAAAAAATAAATTGGTCTGCTTTATCAGTAATAAATGAGAATGGTGGATGTAAAATGATTTCATCCTCTCTAACTATACCAATTAACGATTTTCCATCCTCTAAAAACTGTCTTGTACAATGATAAAAGCTCTGATTTATCATATTGTTATCAATTGGATTGATACAAAATTGCTGTTCTTCCAATGTTTTTGCTATAATGTCTGTAACCTGGATATCTTTCTGAAATAGGGCTTGATAAATTAAGGAACTCATAAAATCATTGGAACGAATAATAGCATTAGTGCCAGCTCTTAGGGCATTCTTTTGCTGTATTTCCGTTAGGATTTCGGAAATAATATGAACAGATGGATTGTTACCACGTGCAGCGATGATGTTTAAGATTGTCTGACGATCTGCTTCATCCTCTGATAGTGAAGGGTCTGCAGTAATCACTATATAATGAGCCTTTTCAATATTTGCTTTTGATAATATTTCATCAGAGGTGGGCTGTCCGTGTATAAAGTGAATCATATTATTTCGATAGGAAAGCTTGTTTAAAGAATGATCAATTAAAACAATATCTGTCTTCATTTGTTTATCTTTCATCATCCTAATTAATTGCTTGGTCCTTTCGTTCCACCCAATTAAAATAATATGACCACTTCCTTTGAAGGAGATTTTCCCTTCTGTTAAGCTTTTCTCATGCTTAATTGTACCTGCTGAGAGTGTTGCCATATAAAAAGTAACGAGACCGCCACCTGCCAAAATCAATATGATACCAATGATTTTTCCTATATTGCTTAATGGAACATAGTCACCATAACCTACAGTAGAGCCTGTCACAAAAGCCCACCAAATCCCGTCAAAAGTCGTCGGGAAATGTATGGGTTCTAATATATGTATGATAAATCCAAAGCTTGTCATAATGAGACAAACTGAGAGAAGTAGACGAACAATTATTGGAAGATGAAAATAAAATTGGATCCATTTATTCCAAAGCATGTAAAACCACCCTTCCGTATTTTTTCGTTTAGTTTGAGCTAAAATAGTAACATTATGCTAAAAACAGGAGTGATTGACATTGAAAAAGGATAGCTTAGAATTTTTAATAAGTTTATTACATACACCATCTCCATCTAGTTTAGAAATGGAGATACAGAAAAAATGGATCGATTACGTCAAACCATTTGCCGATGAAATAAGAACAGATCATGCTGGGAACGCTATTGCGATTGTAAATCAGGATGCTGATTTTCATCTTATGCTTGCTGGACATTGTGACGAGATTGCTTTTGTCGTGAATCGGATCGATGACCATGGATATGTTTTTGTTGAAAAAATGGGTGGAATTAACCCAAAAGCAGCTATAGGAATGAAGGTAGAAATTATCGGGGAATCAGGAATTTTACCTGGTGTTATCGGGGTAAATGCGCAACATCATGGGGGGATGAAGGATGATTTTAATGTAGAGGATTTATTTATTGATTGTGGTGCACAGTCAAGGGAAGAGGTAACTCGAACGATACAAATTGGTGATTTGGTCGTATATCGTAGAAAATCGGAATTACTGATGGATCGGTATATATCTGGGCGTGGCTTAGATAATCGCACAGGCGCTTTTATCGTGGCAGAGGTAGTTAAACAATTGAAAGAGAAAAAAGTCAATATAGGTCTTTATGCCGTAAGTACGGTTAATGAGGAAACGAATATGGGAGGAGCGTATTTTGCTGCAGCTGGTTTACATCCTGATTGTGCTATTGCATGTGACGTAACTTTTGCAACAGATTACCCAAGTGTTGACAAAAGAAAGCATGGAGATGTAAAGCTAGAAGGGGGCCCTGTACTAGCAAAAGGTGCACCGATTAATCGAAAAATGAATCAATGGCTGGAAGAAGCGGCTAAAAGGCTATCCATCAATCTCCAATATGAGCTTACTCCGAGAGCAACTGGTACAGATGCTGATAAAATGAGGTTTACTGGAAAAGGGGTACCAATTAGTTTAGTTTCCTTACCATTAAGGTATATGCACTCACCTGTGGAAACTGCTAGTCTTAAGGATATAGAAGAAGAAATTGCTTTACTAGTAGAACTGATTACATCTTTGAATGGCACAGAAAGCTTAAACCCATTGGAATAAAAGAAAAAAACCGTATGACATCATCTTGTCACACGGTTCTTCTCTGTTTTATGGATGATGAAGCTGGATAACGGCAAGTGTACAGCGTGAAATCGCAATAAGGTCTTCTTTTTCATCGACTATTTTGATTTCCCATACCATTGTTTTTTTTCCCACATGAATAGGCGAGGCTTTTGCCTGTATCCATCCTTCTTTTTTTGCTTTCAAATGGTTACAGTTTATTTCTAAGCCTGCAATAGATTGTTCATTAGGATGAATATGCTGTAATCCACCGATACTTGCTGCCGTTTCCGCAAGTGCCACAGTTGCTCCCCCATGAAGGAATCCCATTGGCTGCTTAACTGTATTAGTGATTGGCATTTCCATTATCACTAATTCCTTAGAAACTGTTACTGTCTTTATACTTAGTGCATCCATTAAATTTTCAGCCATTTCTATCCACTTCTTTCTAGGCTATAATGATAAAGGAATAAAGATATGGAGCAATAATGATATTCCAATAAGTGCACCATAAATGGTATTCGTTTTTGCAACAGCAGCCATTGCCGGAATCATTCCAACATTTGTTGTATTCTCTTTAAAGGTTTTAATGGCATGGCTTGCTTTTTTAATGCTTAGAAAACTGATCACACTATAAATAGGTAAAAGTCCCATTAAGATATAAATTCCAGTTAGTAAATAACTAATAATGATTAACCATTTTAATAAAGAAATGGCCCGATTACGCCCGACTAATATGGCAATTGTTTTTCTTCCATTTTCTTTATCCCCGTCTAAGTCACGAATGTTATTGGCAAGTAAAATACAACCAATCAAGATAGCGATAGGAATAGAAATGATAATGACTTCCCATGTTAACGTTAATGTTTGGATATAATAACTGATGCCGATAATGACTGTTCCCATCAGTAAGCCAGAAAATAATTCTCCAAATGGTGTATAGGCGATGGGAATTGGTCCTCCTGTATATAGATAACCTATCAGCATACAAAGTGTGCCAATTACAGCAATCCACCAGCTGGACTCGATGCAAATGTATACACCTAAAGCAACGGAAATGGCAAAAAATAAATAGGCTAGCCTTTTCACGACTATTGGCTTAATACCATCTCGAACAATAGTGCCACCAATTCCTACAGACTCTTCATTATCTAGTCCACGGACATAATCGTAATATTCATTGAACATGTTAGTGGCTGCTTGGATAAGGATGGCAGCGACTAGCATAACGATAAATAATAATAGTTGGAATTTTTCATCCAATACGGCAAGCATTGTTCCGACAAAGACTGGAATGAAGGATGCGGTTAAAGTATGTGGTCTTAATAATCGCCACCATACATGAAACCCAGGTTTTTCGTTTAAATGATTCGCTTCTCGCGATGGTTTATTCATTCCCATTTTAAAGTATCTCCTTGATTTTAAAATAAAGGCTAGAAATATAGCCTAAAAGTATATAATACAACATTATAAGTTTATTGAATACTTCAATATGTGTCAATATTCTTCGTGAAATGCGATTATCACCCTTATTGATTTATTTTTTGATATACTATTAAGGTGAGGCATCTATACGTTAGGTTCTTTAAAATTATTTGATTTTGTACTATAATGGATAGCGTTTATGAAAAATGCCCTATTATATTGGAGGGTTTTCTAATGATTGAAACAAAGGAATTAAATATAGATGGTGTATTACAAACAGCAAGAAAACAGGCAAATAAAAAGCAAACACCAGCCTTTGTTAGTATAACGGAACAGATAGAAGAGTTGGATCCACTTGCTTTTTTTAATACAGGTAAGTATCTTGGCTTAACCCGAACGTTTTGGACTAATACCGATCGTTCTATATATTTTGTTGGAGTGGGCAATGCCTATACCATGCAAGCAATTAATCAGCCATATACGACAATAAAGCAGCAGTGGCAGGAACTGATTAATGATGCTATTATCGATAATCCATATCCTAACAGTAGTGCAGGGCCAATTGTGCTAGGCGGTTTTCCTTTTGATCAAGCTAATGAAAAGGATCTATCACTTTGGAAGGGGTTTGAAGGTAGTCAATTCCGCCTACCACGCTTTATGCTTACAAAAGATAAGGAAAAGTATTATTTCACCATTAATGTCTTCGTAGAACCAAATAGTAATACAAGCCAATTGGAGCAACAATTACAGATTGAAAGTCAGCAATTGCTCAATGGGAAAGAAATGATAACTTATACGAATGCCATTCACCTGCAGCATGAGGTAGATCCAGAACAGTGGAAAGATTTAGTTCAGAAGGTGACGAATGATATTTCAGAAGGAAAAGTGGATAAAATTGTACTAGCTAGAGAGCTACAAATAGAGCTAAAGGATAATTGTGATTTAACCGAAGTTTTAAGGAATCTGTTAATCATGCAACCAAATAGTTATGTGTTTGCGTGGGAAAAGAATAATGCATGTTTCATTGGTGCAACACCTGAAAGACTAGTTCAAGTGAATAAAAAACAACTATTTTCTACTTGTCTTGCTGGCACGGCACCAAGGGGCAAGGACAAAAAAGATGATGATGTTATTGGCCAAGCATTGCTCCAAGATGAGAAGAATCAAAAAGAACATCAATTTGTGGTAGATATGATTCGAGGAGCTGTTACTTCCTGTGCTCGAAAAGTTCATATTCCTGACAAACCAATTTTGTATCCATTAAAAAATTTACAACATTTATATACACCAGTACAGGCAGAGTTAAAGAGAGGGCATACCATCTTAGATGTTGTTGCTAAATTACACCCAACCCCGGCATTGAGTGGTTATCCGAGCGAAACCTCCTTATCCTTTATACGTGAATTTGAAACACTAGAACGAGGGTGGTATGGAGCTCCAATTGGGTGGATGGATGATCAATTTAATGGGGAATTTGCTGTGGCTATACGTTCAGCACTAGTGCGAGAAAACAAGGTATCTCTATTTGCTGGATGTGGTGTAGTGGAGGATTCCGATCCAGAGCAAGAATATAAGGAAACAAGTATCAAATTCACCCCAATGCTGCAGGCATTAGGAGGACACTATGAGTTATCGTGAATCATTGACGAAATATATTGCGAATTTTGTCAATCAATTATATGTAAGTGGTGTAAGAAATGTGGTTATTTCACCTGGGTCAAGATCTACTCCGTTGTCTTTAACCTTTGCTGAATATGATCGCTTCCAATTATGGGTAGATATTGATGAAAGGTCTGCCGCTTTTTTTGCATTAGGTATGGCAAAAGAAACGAGAGAACCAGTGGTCCTTGTTTGTACGTCTGGTACAGCAGCAGCCAATTATTATCCAGCCATTATTGAGGCACATTATAGCAGAATACCGTTAATTGTTTTAACAGCTGATCGACCACATGAATTGCGGGATGTCGGAGCACCGCAAACGATTAATCAATTAAAAATCTTTGGAGATTATCCTAAATGGTTTCACGAAATGGCGTTGCCTAGTGCAACAGTAGAAATGCTTCGCTATGCAAGGAATCAAGCAAAACGTGCTATCCAAACCGCGTTACGTCCCAATTGTGGTGTTGTTCATCTCAATTTTCCACTACGCGAGCCACTTGTTCCTGACTTTACGTTACAGGATATATGGGGGGAAGAAGAGAAGAGTCTTACCCTTCGAGCGGTTAGTCAGTTATCGCAACCGAATGTAGAGCTACTAATAGATAAATTAAAAAATAAAAAACGGGGCATCCTAGTCTGTGGTCCTCAGGATCGAACAGAGCTAGGATCAGCTATCGTTGACCTAGCAGAAGCATGGGGGATTCCTATTTTTGCTGATCCATTATCTCTATTACGTAATGGTAAACATTCGAATAAATGGATTGTGGAAGGCTATGATGCGATCCTGAAATCAAAGGCTGTTCGCGATTTGCTAGAGCTTGACTTTATTATTCGATTTGGTGCTATGCCAGTTTCTAAGGCTTATTTACAGCTATTACAAGAAAAGCAAGGTATTGAACACATTGTCGTCGAAGAAGGAGAAGGATATCGAGAGCCTGTTGGTGTGCCTACTCATTTTCTTAATCATTGTGATGGGGTTCATTTATGTCGTGATTTGGCAAGCTATCCAATCAAAATCGATGAGAAATGGTCAGCTAATTGGAGGAAATGGAATACGTACACGAAAGAAGTGTTGATGGAGAAACAAGATCGATTAACAGAAGGACTTGCGGTAATAGGTATTCAACAAACTATTCCCGATCATACGGTTCTCTTTGCTAGTAATAGTATGCCGATTCGAGATGTAGACACCTTTTGGTTCTCTAACCAACAGCTAGTGAAAGTTTTAGCTAATCGTGGTGCAAATGGGATTGATGGTATTATCTCGACGGCTTTAGGCATTAGTGCCACTGATAAGCATACCACCCTTTTGATTGGAGATGTTTCTTTTCTGCATAGTTTAAATGGTTTATTGTTGGCTAAAAATTATCGATTAAACCTAACTATTGTATTAATTAATAATAATGGTGGGGGTATTTTTTCCTTTTTACCTCAGGCTAAGGATAAGAGTAAGCATTATGAATTGCTGTTTGGTACACCTCAAGATATTGATATACAAAAACTTGCAGCGGCTTATGATGCAAGCTACGAAAAACCAGAAAACTGGACCAATTATGTTAGGACTTTGGAAAACTCGTACCAAAGAGGTGGGCTAACTATTGTCGAAGTGGAAACCGATCGTACAGAAAATGTTAGCTGGCATCAGCAAAAATGGGATCTGATAAAACAGTACTTGCTACATGAATTAGAGGGCTCTGACGATGTTCTTTGAGGTAAATAGTAATCACTACTGGGTGGAAAAGGTTGGAGAAGGACCGCCACTTGTTATGCTTCATGGTTTTACTGGGACTACCCATACTTGGGGTGAATTAACAAAAAAATTGGCTAACAAATTTCAAATCATAAAAATAGACTTGCCAGGTCATGGGAAATCAACTACTCCCAATATTCATTCTATGGAGGATTGTTGCTATGATTTGGCACAAATCTTTAATCAATTGCAATTGTCTACTGTTCATCTGTTAGGTTATTCTATGGGAGGAAGGACTGCTCTATCATTTGCTTTCCTTTATCCCAAACGAGTTCGCACACTTGTATTAGAGAGCGCGACACCAGGTATTGCAGATTCACAGGAAAAGAAAGCTCGTGTTCAAAAGGATGAAAAGCAAGCTAAGTTTATTTTAACAAACTCTTTGAAAGCATTTATTGATACGTGGGAAGAAATTCCACTATTTATTTCCCAAAAGTCTCTTCCTCTATCTATGAAAGAGCGGATACGAAAGGAACGATTAAGTCAAACCAGTCATGGACTAGCCCAATCGTTACAAACAATGGGAACAGGAGTGATGCCTTCTTGGTGGGAACAATTAGGTGAGCTAACCTGTCCTGTAGCCATTATAGTTGGTGAAAAAGATCAAAAGTTTGTTCAGATTGGCATAGAAATGGAGAAAAGGATACCAAATAGTTATTTATATGTTGTGCCAAACAGTGGACATGCAATTCATGTGGAACAATCAGAGATTTTTGGTACAATAGTAGATGAGTTCTATTTCAAGAAGGAGGACATCTTATGACAGTCGAATGGACTAGTGAACGCACATATGATGATATTTTATATGAAACTTACAATGGTATTGCCAAAATAACCATTAACAGGCCAGAGGTACGTAACGCTTTCCGTCCTCACACAGTAAATGAATTGATCGATGCTTTTACATATGCTCGTGATGATGCAAGCATTGGTGTCATTGTTCTTGCAGGTGCTGGTGACAAAGCATTCTGTTCCGGTGGAGATCAGAAGGTGCGCGGACACGGAGGATACGTTGGGGATGATGAAATTCCTCGCCTTAATGTCTTGGACCTACAACGACTTATTCGTGTCATTCCTAAACCGGTTGTTGCAATGGTTTCAGGTTTTGCTATCGGAGGCGGGCATGTATTACATGTTGTTTGTGACTTAACCATTGCTGCAGACAATGCGATTTTTGGTCAAACAGGCCCTAAAGTCGGTAGTTTTGACGCTGGTTATGGTGCGGGGTTGCTTGCTCGTATAGTGGGACACAAGAAAGCGCGTGAAATTTGGTATTTATGCCGTCAGTATAACGCACAAGAGGCACTAGATATGGGACTTGTAAATACGGTCGTCCCATTAGAAAAATTAGAAGAAGAAACCATTCAATGGTGTGAAGAAATGCTGGAGAAATCTCCAACTGCCTTACGTTTCCTAAAAGCTTCATTTAATGCAGATACAGATGGACTTGCAGGACTTCAACAAATGGGCGGGGATGCAACTTTACTTTATTACACAACAGATGAGGCGAAAGAAGGACGCGATGCGTTTAAAGAAAAACGTAAGCCAGACTTCAAAAAGTTCCCACGTTTTCCTTAATAACATGATTCCGTCTTCTTAGATGGTAAACCGAAAGACGAAACCTAGTTTCATAAGTATGAAACTAGGTTTTATCTATGACGATAATAAAGGAGGGTTCCTATGAGTGAGGTAATGGAGCATTGGTTAGACAAAAGGGTAGCATTAAGCCCAGATGCTTTAGCTATTGAAACGCCTGAAGGAGAACAATGGACTTTTTTTCGGTTACAGCAAGAAGCAAAACTATTTGCAAAAAAACTCGCAAATGTCGCTTGTAAACAAAAACATATCGGCATATTATCAGGCAATTCGGTTGAAATGGTCGTCGCCTTTTTAGCTTGTACCTATATACAAGCACCAGTTGTTTTTCTAAATACACGGCTTACGGAAAAGGAAATCGAAAAACAGTGCCAGGCTGCTGATGTTGATTTATTGCTTACTAGTACTTATTATCGATCTAAAGCCAAGCAATTATCGACTACCTCGTATACGTTTAATCAAATAAGAGAATTAGAAACAATGTCTATATCGCTTCCATCTTCGATTAAAATGGAGGGGCTCTGTTCGATGATGTTTACATCAGGGACCACAGGAACGGCAAAAGCTGTCATGCATCGCTATAAGAATCATTGGGCAAGTGCGGTTGCATCAGCTTTGAATTTAGGATTATTATCAACAGATAAGTGGTTAGCCTGTTTACCATTATTTCATATTGGTGGTTTATCGATTATTCTAAAAGGGATTATTTATGGAATGCCAGTTTACCTTTTAGAAAGGTTTGATGAACAAATAGTACATCAGGCTATTATAGACAAGGGTGTTTCCATTGTCTCTGTTGTTTCCGTGACGTGTATGCGATTATTACAATTACTAGGTAAGCAACGCTACCCTAAAAATTTTCGTTGCATGCTTCTTGGAGGTGGACCGGCTCCGCAGCCATTACTAGAAAAAGCCCGCGCTCTTGATGTTCCGATTGTACAAACCTTTGGAATGACAGAGACTTCTTCGCAAATTGCAACATTAAATGAGCATGACGCTTTGCGAAAAATTGGGTCTGCAGGGCACGCTTTATTCTCTGCTAGCTTAGAGATTAGAAAAAATGGGAAACAGGCAGCTGTGAATGAGATAGGAGAAATAGTTGTCAGAGGTCCAATGGTCACGGATGGCTACTATAAGCGAGAAGAAGCGAATCTTGCTTCCTTTCAAGAGGGATGGTTTTTGACAGGTGATCTCGGTTATCAAGATGAGGAAGGCTTTTTGTATGTCGTTGATCGAAGAAGTGATCTTATTATTTCTGGCGGGGAAAATATTTATCCTGCTGAAATTGAGGACTGCCTATTGTCTATGCCTACTATTGCAGAAGCCGGGGTTGTCGGTATTCCTGATCCAGTGTGGGGAGAGGTCCCTGTTGCTTTTGTTGTTAAAAGGGATGGGGCTTTGACTCAAGACGATATTGTAAAACATTGTCGGAGCCGACTAGCCCGGTTTAAAATACCGAAACAAATATTTTTTACTGATGTTCTTCCTCGTAATGCTACCAATAAATTGCAGCGCCACCAACTGAAGAAATGGATAGAGGAGAGAAATGGTTAAGCATAATGACCACCGATTTTTTTGCTGCGTTCGATCGTAATACCCGCATCTGTATAGCTAGTTGCACGCAAAATCGCGGTGGACCCATGTTGATCACGGATGGTATCCATCACATAACCAATATCCTTCTTCTTTCCTTTATCTTCAAATAGCTGGAGCTGTGTCTCTATATCATCATATAAATTATTTAAACTAACGGTGACACGGCGGATTTTACTATGATGGTCATAGAATTCATGGAAAAGCTGTAAACAAACATGATAAATGTCCATCGTAACATTAGTAGGTAAGTCAAGAGAACGCGAGCGATGGAATCCGCCAAGATTATTTGCATATCCAATGCTTAAATGGATTGTGCGTCCAGCCTTTTTGCTCGCTCGAGTTCGTCTTGCTACTTCTTCACATAAATCTAACATGCAGACATAGGTTTCTTCTTCGGAATAATCTCTTAATAATGTAATTCCATGACTAAAGCCTTTTTGCTCTTCCTTTTCTGCTTCGGTATAAATAGGACTGAGGTCAATCCCCCAAGCATGCCAATATAGTTGCTCTCCCATAATACCAAAGCGTTTCTTTAATTGTTCTAAAGGGTGTTGTGCTAATTGTCCTAATGTCAAAATCCCCATGCGTTGAAGGTGCTTTTTGAGTCTACTGCCAATCCCCCAAATTTTTTCTACTTCTACAGGCCAAAGCAATGCTTCGACATCCTCATATCGACATGTAGCAATCCCCGTTTTCTTTGCATATAAATCCATTACTACTTTTGCTAAAAATTTATTATCACCAATCCCAATAGCACAAGTGAGTCCCATCGTTTCGTAAATTTCTGTTTTTAACATGTGTGCAATTTGATAGGCATTACCATATATCTTTTCCAATCCATTAACGGTTAACCACATTTCATCGACAGAGTATGGATGAATAGCTTCACGTGGAGCATAGCGATAGAGTAATTTAGTAATTTCAATCGATACTTTTACATAATCCCCCATTCTTGCTTGCACGATATGAATATTTGGATCCTCTGGTAATTCAAAATAGCGACTGACATTTTTTACTCCATACCGCTGTTTTAATGCTGGAGAAGCAGCTAGTATGATGCTACCGGATCTTGTTTTATCTCCAACGACTGCTAACATTGTCGTCATGGGGTCAAGCCCTAGCTTGACACACTCGACACTAGCATAGAAGGAACGCATATCAATACATAGGATGTTATTTCTCGGAAAAGTATGATAATCCATTGATGTTCTCTCCTCTTGGATTTTTAACACGAAAAGGAACGTGTGTTCTCTATTAGTATAGTACAAAGAAGTGGAAATAAGAAGAAACAAAATATGGAAATTAAATATTAATAAAAAACTCCTTCATAATTGATAAAGATTATCATTGACATTTTTGCAGAAACCCACTACACTAAAAAGTAGAAGATACTTAGAGAATGGAACGATTAACCATTTAAGGAATAACACAAAGGTTTGCGAACGAACGTAAGCGAGGGAGAGGTTCCAGAATGGAAACATTAGTAGCAAAGGATTTAACATTAGGTTATGGAGAAGAAATTATTATAGATGATTTAGATATTGCTATTCCAAAGGGTGAAATTACTGTCTTTATCGGCGGAAATGGTTGTGGTAAGTCAACATTATTACGATCATTAGCGCGTTTATTAAAGCCAAAAGATGGTGATGTAGTACTTAACGGAAAAGACATTGCCAAAATACCTACAAAGGAAGTAGCAAAACAACTAGCGATTTTGCCTCAAAGCCCAACAAGTCCAGAAGGATTAACCGTTGAAGAATTAGTGAAGCAAGGACGTCATCCATATAAGACGATGTTCAAGCGTTGGTCTCCAGAAGATGAGCAGGCAGTCAATGAAGCTTTATCGGCAACGAATATGACGGCATTAAAAGATCGTGAGGTGGATTCCTTATCAGGCGGGCAACGTCAACGTGCGTGGATTGCGATGACTTTGGCACAAGGTACAGATACGGTTTTATTGGACGAACCAACGACTTATCTTGATATGACTCATCAAATTGAAATATTAGACTTATTGTTTGAACTAAATGAAAAAAGAAAAAGTACGATTGTAATGGTTCTACATGATTTAAATCTAGCTTGTCGTTATGCTCACCATATTGTGGCAATTAAGGATAAGCAGGTTTACGCGCAAGGTAAGCCAGAAGAAATAATTAATTGTGGCTTAGTACATGATGTTTTTCAAATGAAGTGTGATGTGATGTATGACCCAATGTTCGGAACACCGATGTGTATACCACATGGACGTGGACGCTGCTTAATTAAAGAAGCAGTCGAAGAATCCAAACAAAAGCAAATGCAAACTGTGTAATAAAGAAAATCCTTTATCTGTTTAGAGATAGAGGATTTTTTATGCCTTTAGAAAGGCAAGTTTTACTAAGTATGTTTTCCCTCTTCTAACATATAACTATCGAGAAGGAGTGAAAACAATGGAAAAGAAAAAATATTATGTTAATATAGGTACCCAAGAAATATCTCACATCCCATATGGTGGTAATGCAGAATTTGTGATTCAAGCAAACGATGAAGAAATCACATTACTTAGACTAAAATTTGATGAAATACATGATGCAGATCTAAGCACTTATGTACGAGCACATATCCCTTTTACCCCTTATCATAATGATCCACAAAACGATGCATATGATGAAGGGATAAAAGGTGTTTATCAAATGATATATGAACTAGCAGATGAAGAGACGAAAGCAGCTATGGATAAATACAATATAGGTAAAGAGAACTGATTTATTAATAATAAATAAAAAAATGAAACATTTTCTCTCTCTAAATCGTCTTTTTAATTAAAGTATTCATTTTAAATAAATATCTAGTAATAAAGGTTTAATTTAATAGGAAAAAAGGTAATAGTAATATAAGATGGGGGGGGAGAGCATTGAAGAAATTATTGGTAACATTGACAACAGGAATACTTCTTATTTTTGCGATCATGATTGTTAGCCAATACAACACCGATCAAAGTCTAGCAACTGGAAAAAACAATGCCTACAAACAACAAAGTTTAAACAATGCCAACTTTGAGGATATCAAGCAACTAGTAAAGGAAGAAAAACAAACAGAACTATCCCATGAAACCATTGTCGAGCTAACCGATAAATTTATGCAAACATTAGTACAGGAAATAGATGGCGACAACAAGATTATTCACTATCAAACAAAAGAAGAGCTGATTCAAGCTTTTGAAAAAATAACGACAAAAGAAGTAGCCTTGCCTTATGTAGAATACTATTATCAAGAAAAGCAAGATGGCTTATATATTGTACCAACGGAAACACCACCATGGTTCCAAAAGGAAAACAACTATGAGAGAACAAGATTAGATGGGAATATAGTAGAAATAAGTCAACAAAATCAAACAGATTTATATGGCAATTATATGATTAATATTCAGTTTAAAAAAATCAATAATCAATGGAAAATAGTTAAGATTAGCCATGTAGATTCATAAGAGGTAAAATAGATGTATGAAAACTTTTTATGATTATTATCACAATAAGATACAGCTATCCTTTGAGGATCATCCCTTTAATAAAAATCCAAAACATGTTTGGGTTATCTGTCGCTATCAATCCAAATGGCTACTAACGAAACACCTCGATCGTGGACTAGAGTTTCCTGGTGGAAAAGTAGAAAAGAATGAGACAGCAGCCGAGGCTGCTATTCGAGAAGTACATGAAGAGACGGGAGGAGAGGTTGATCAGTTAACCTATATTGGGCAATATTATGTCAAAGGGAAGCATGATCAACTAACCAAAAATATTTATTATGCTGAAATAAGTGGCTTAGCCAAAAACGATCATTATTTTGAAACAGCAGGACCTGTTTTATTAGATTCGTTACCAGAAGATATTCAATCAAATATGGCCTTTAGTTTCATTATGAAAGATGATGTTTTAACCTATAGCATTCAGTATGTGAAAGAAAAGCTTTTGATTAATTCAAATCAATCAAGAAGCTAAGTTTGCTTTATTTAAGTATTTAATGTCCGTCAGCGCACTGCTATCCGAGCAGGCCTCTTTTTTTGTCCGAGTCTTAACAAGGCTCGGATTTTTTAGATAGACATCGTTCCAGCAACCATCAGAAAGAAGCTAGTTACTAAAAATAAATTGACTTTATTATCCACTTCCGATACGATAAAACAGTGTGGAGACGTATGCCATAAAGGGAAGCGTACTTATTTTGGAGTAGGTTTCTCTTCATTGTGTTTGATTAGCTTAAAATAATGTTTTTATAACCAACTAAATAAATCGGTTTAATTGTGATTGGGTTTTCGTGCATTCTGTCGATAAAAACGGTATAGTAGTAGATAGAGAGTTAGAAGAGAACATTAAGAATTCATAAATAGAAAAGACAGAATCAAAGTGCTCAATTGGAATGGAAAGTGTTGAAGGAGGAAAAATGATAATGCCAGAAAATAGAAGATTATTCACATCAGAATCAGTCACAGAGGGTCATCCTGATAAAATCTGTGATCAAATTTCTGATGCGATTTTAGATGAAATAGTGAAAAATGACCCCAATGCTAGAGTAGCTTGTGAGACGACTGTCACAACAGGATTAGTTCTTGTTTCTGGAGAAATTTCTACAAGCACGTATGTTGATATTCCTAAAATTGTTCGCAATACTATTAAAGAAATCGGTTATACAAGAGCAAAATATGGCTTCGATGCAGAGACGTGTGGAGTGCTAACAGCCATTGATGAACAATCAGCAGATATCGCTGGTGGTGTTAATGTTGCATTAGAGGCAAGAGAAGGTAAAATGTCAGATGATGAGATCGAGGCAATTGGTGCAGGAGACCAAGGATTAATGTTTGGTTATGCTAATAATGAAACACCTGAATTAATGCCACTTCCAATTAGTTTGGCACATAAGTTAGCTAAGCAATTATCTGACGTAAGAAAAAATGGTACGCTGAGTTATTTGCGACCAGATGGTAAAACACAAGTCACCGTTGAGTATGATGAAAATGACAAACCAATTAGAATTGATACGATTGTTATCTCTACTCAACATCATCAGGATATAACACTAGAGCAAATTCAAGCAGATTTAAAAGAATTTGTTATTAACCCAATTGTTCCAGCAGAACTCTTAGATACGGAGACAAAATACTTTATCAATCCAACAGGCCGCTTTGTAATTGGTGGTCCCCAAGGAGATGCAGGACTTACAGGAAGGAAAATAATTGTAGACACTTACGGTGGCTATGCACGTCATGGTGGTGGAGCATTCAGTGGAAAGGATGCAACAAAAGTGGATCGCTCTGCCGCTTATGCAGCACGCTATGTAGCAAAGAATATTGTTGCAGCTGAATTAGCGGAAGCATGTGAAGTTCAACTTGCTTATGCAATTGGGGTGGCACAGCCTGTATCCATCTCCATAAATACATTTGGTACGGGGAAATATACGGAGGAAGAACTTGTTGCAGCAGTTCGCGAGCATTTTGATTTGCGTCCAGCAGGTATTATTAAAATGCTTGATTTAAGAAGACCAATTTACCGTCAAACTGCCGCATATGGCCATTTCGGACGGACAGACACAGAATTCCCGTGGGAAAAAACAAATAAGGTCGATCAATTAAGATCTTACTTGTCAAAAGGCTAAGAAACAGATAAAATAGAGTAATTGAGATGAGGTCAAGTGCCTGTGAGGACTTGACCTTTTCTGATGAATAAGGTCTCACGTATTAGGTGATAAGAGTAATAGTACATGCTCGGTTTTAAACAATCATCATGAAATTACACCCATTCTTATAGTGGAAAAGAGCGAATATATAACAATAGGAGAAGTAACCTCAGTAGGGTAAAATTCGTCTACTATAATAGAAGGGAAAAGAAGGAAGGAAATAAATTATGTGTGGGTTTATTGGTATATTAAAATCTGATAATAAAATGTGGGAAAGTGAACAAAGACAACAGTTCGAAAATAAAAATACAGCCATTTATCACCGTGGTCCAGATGATGAAGGCTATTATGAAGATAATCACGTTTTATTTGGCTTTAGAAGATTAAGCATTATAGATATTGAAAGTGGACATCAGCCGTTTACATACCATGATGAACAGTACTGGATGGTGTTTAATGGTGAAATTTATAACTATATTGAACTTAGAGAAGAATTACAAAAAAAGGGTTATTCCTTCACAACTGATTCCGACACAGAAGTGATTTTAGCCATGTTTCAAGAGTATGGTGTAAAAGCATTTGAACAATTAAGAGGAATGTTTGCGATCCTAATTTGGGATAAAGAAAATCAGGTCCTTTATGGGGCAAGAGACCCATTTGGAATTAAGCCACTATTCTTCAAAAACGCGGAAGAAGGAATGTATTTTGCTTCAGAGAAAAAAAGCTTGCTAGGAGATATAGAGGGCACGGTTGACAGAGAAGCATTACAGCACTATCTAAGCTTTCAATATGTTCCTGAGCCTATGACAATGCACGAAAATATAGAGAAACTAAATCCAGGCCATTATTTTGTCAAGCCTCTTGATAAAGAAATCACCTTTACACGTTATTTTCATGCACAATTCCAGCCTGTTGATCAGGACAAGCAAGCACTGATCAAAAAGATTCAAGATGTGATGTATGATTCAGTTAAGGTGCATATGCGAAGTGATGTACCTGTTGGATCATTTTTATCTGGCGGAATAGACTCATCTTTAATTGTTGCGATGGCGAAGGAATACCATCCGAATATCAAGACATTCTCTGTAGGATTTGAGCAAGAGGGATATTCAGAGGTGGATGTTGCAAAGGAAACAGCAGATAAACTTGGAGTGGAGAATCACTCTTATATCATTTCGCCAGAAGAGTATGTCAAGAAATTACCTAAAATTATCTGGCATCTCGATGACCCACTTGCTGACCCAGCTTGTGTCCCATTATATTTTGTTGCAAGAGAAGCGAAAAAGCATGTAACTGTTGTTCTATCTGGAGAAGGATCAGATGAGTTATTTGGTGGATATAATATTTATCGAGAGCCAGAATCATTAAAAGTATTTCAATCTATTCCAACACCAGCTAAAGATTTATTGGCACGTGTAGCGCAAATATTACCAGAAGGTGTGAAAGGGAAAAGCTTCTTGGAGAGAGGTACAACCCCGCTCCAGGATCGTTATATTGGTAATGCCAAGATGTTCGAAGAAAAAGAGAAGCAAAAACTATTAAAAACTCATCAATCGAATATTAATTATCAACAGATTACCGCACCTTTTTATCAAAATGTTCAAGGTATTGATCCAGTTAATCAGATGCAATATGTCGATATCCAAACATGGTTGCGCGGGGATATTTTGTTAAAAGCAGATAGAATGACAATGGCTCATTCTTTAGAGTTACGAGTGCCCTTCTTAGATAAGGAAGTATTCCGGGTAGCGAGCGAAATACCTGTAGACATGAAAATAGCAGAAGGCACGACGAAGCATATCTTAAGATTAGCATCTAGAGGTATCGTACCAGACCATATCCTTGATAGAAAAAAATTAGGTTTCCCTGTACCAATACGTCATTGGTTGAAAAATGAATTGAATCAATGGGCAAGAGATCTAATTAAAGAAAGTGCTACAGATCATTTATTGGATAAAACCATTATTACTCAATTGTTAGAGGAACATTGTGCAAATAAAGCAGATAATAGTAGAAAATTGTGGACAGTGTTTATGTTTATGCTCTGGCATCAAATTTTTATTGAAAATAAATTCGATACCGAATTATTAAAACAAGAGGATAAAGCAGCAAGCAAGCTACATCAATCATAATCAATGGTGATAGCCTGCTTGCCCATTTGCTCCCAAGCGCTAATAAAAGCATGTTTGGGAGCCTTTTTTTGTTTTCCTTTAAGTGGATCATTGAAATAGATGAAATCTTTATCATAGCCAGTTACTAGTACAGCATGCTCTTTCATTGTAATCTTAATAGGTCCTTCTGGTGTCTGCCATGTTTCAAAGGCTTCTTCTGCTAATGGTTGAAAAGTAGCATTTGTGATGACAAGCACGGGCTTTTGCTGAGAAATAGATTCGATAACACGATGAAAATCAGAGCCTGTTAGATCCTGAGCTAAATTACCAACATAAGATTTGGCTAATTCTGTTAACGGCTGATGATAGACCCCATACCCTGGATTTTCAAAGCTATACATATCTCCAACAAAGCCTTCATGCGGGTTACCAAAAAATATTTGTCCGTTTTCTTGCTTGTAGTTTGTTGTATCTTTTACAATTTGGGAAGCAAGGGTAAGTTTGTCGACATCTATATCATGATATTGAAGAAGCATAGATAAAGTAGTCACCTCACAGCCTCTCGGTAATTCTGGTAATTGATAGACCATTGGTGCATCTAGCTTAACACTATGCTCTACTTTCGTATCAAGCGTAAGATGGTGATTGGCATGTGTCGTGAAGAGTTTTGTCTGATAGTCTGTTGCATAAACCCATTCAATATCAGCCGTATATAGTAAGTAGCCCCCTGTACCAATACTTATCGTTCCGAATAGCAGTATATAAAGCAATGCCATATATTGAATAATTTTTTTTCGATAAGATTTATAAAAATATAATAAAAAGAAGAACATAAAAATGGAAATGATAAATAGGGTTGTAAGCATTTTGCCCTCCATCAAACTGTAGAAATTCGAAATAGCGAGAAAGCAACCATGATTTATAGAATCAGTTGCTTATCCTGTTTTTATAGTATTTTCCTTTTTCTACGTAATCCTTTTGGATACGATTCATATCCTTAATATCTTTATCGGTAAGATTACGAATTACTTTAGCTGGTCTTCCAAATGCTAGTGTGTTTGGTGGGATTTTTTTGCCAGGTGGTACAAGGCTTCCTGCCCCAATAAAAGCACCTTCGCCTATTTCTGCCCCATCCAAAATAATAGACCCCATCCCTATGAGCGCATGCTTACGAATAATGGCAGAATGTAAAGTAACTTGGTGCCCAACCGTAACATAATCTTCAATAATAAGTGGCAGTTCTGGGCTTTGGTGTAGGAGAGATAGGTCTTGGATGTTAGCATATGCCCCAATTTTAACAGGCGCTACATCACCTCGAATAACGGTTTTAAACCAAACACTTGTAAATTCTCCAATTTCAACATCCCCTGTAATGACAGCATCAGGTGCGATAAATGCATGTTGATGAATATTAGGTATTTTTCCTTTGTATTCTAAAATCATCGTATGAACCTCCTGCTAGATAGTTAATAATATGATATCATATGAAATAGAAATGAAGAAAAGTGAGGGAACCATTTTGTCTATTACAATCCCAACAAATGCCCCAATTTTATTAAAACAGGTTTATCAGAAAGTTTTTCCACAAGTAAATAAAGAGCTCGATTATTGGCAGGAAAGAGCTAAAAAAATACCGAATAAAGAATTACGAACACAAGCGTTGGCAAGTATTCGTTCTAAAAAGTTCCATTGCCAAGGTGGAAGTGTGTATAGTCTATTAGCAGGGGAACAATGGAAAGAAGCTATTCGATTTATTGTAGCCTATCAAACAATAAGTGATTATCTTGACAATCTATGTGATCGAAGTACTTCATTAGACCCGGAGGATTTTAGAATGCTTCACCTATCAATGGAGGATGCTTTATCACCAAATGTAAAGCTAAAAAATTATTATCAATACCGAGAAGAACAAGAGGATGCGGACTATTTGACTGATCTGGTAAAGACGTGTCAACAAATAGTTAGTCGAATAAGTAACTATAAAAATATACAAGGACTTATGATTCAGCTTGAAGCATTGTATAGTGACTTACAAGTACATAAACACGTTTGTCACGAAGAACGAATTCCAAGATTAGAAAAATGGTTTAGTACCTATCAATCCAAATGGCCAATGCTAAGCTGGTACGAGTTTTCTGCATGTACTGGATCCACATTAGGTATTTTCTGTATGACATCCTATGCTTTGGCTGGGGAGATGACAGATCAGCTTGCTGAAGTTATTTTCGAGAGTTATTTTCCTTATCTACAAGGGTTACATATTATGTTAGATTATTTTATTGATCAACAAGAGGATGCAGAAGAGGGTGACTTGAATTTCTGCAGCTATTATCAAAATGAAGAAGAACTGGAGAGACGTCTGATTTTTTTCGTGGAACAAACAAATAATCAAGTAAAAAAACTACCAGATGCTTACTTTCATGAAATGATTCAGCATGGCCTTGTAGGCTTATATCTAGCGGATCCAAAGGTAAAAAAGATGAAACAAGCCTATTCGACAGTCAAAAAATTGATCAAGGCAAGCGGTAGGAAATCACAATTCTTCCATTGGAACATAAAGCTATATAACCGTTTAGCGGGGAGATATTGAGGTGATCGATTGAATAAAAAGTTAATAATAGCAAAAACAGAGGAAATGGTTAGAGATCGGTTGTCAAACGAGAGAACAGGCCATGATTGGTATCATATAGAACGTGTGACAAAACTAGCTCAACAAATTGCTATGGAAGAAAATGCAGACATTTTTATTGTAACTTTAGCTGCTCTATTGCACGATTTGGCTGATGATAAGGTTGTTGCCAATGAAAAAGAGGGAATGGATAATATACAAGCATGGTTAAAAGATTTTAATATACGAGAGGTAGATTGTGATCACATTATACAGATTGTAAGTACAATGTCCTTTAAAGGAGGGAATAACCAGCTTGTCAATTCCTTGGAAGCTAAGGTGGTACAGGATGCAGATAGACTCGATGCGATTGGTGCAATCGGAATCGCGAGATGCTTTATTTATGCCGGGAAAAAAGGAACTGCCATGTATGATCCTACTATCGAGATAAGAGAAGAAATGACAGTAGAGGAATACAGAAAAGGAAAGTCTAGTGGACTTCACCACTTTTATGAGAAGCTACTAAAACTGAAGAATCTAATGAATACGAAAACAGGATATCAGCTAGCTATTGAAAGACATGCATATATAGAGCAATACTTAAAGCAATTCTTAAAGGAATTTAAGCTGAATGATACAAATATCGTTGATTTTATTAGGGAATAGGGACATGTGGAAAATCGATACATGTCCTTATTTAGCTCTAGCATAATTTCTCAATGGCAATAATAAAAGGTGGGTGGTTTATTTGATTGATAAATTGATATTGTAATACCTGATAATAGGATTGATCTAAATTGCCACAGAAATCGAGTACTTTTTCTTTTTCTTCCTTCCCACCCATATGTCCATGATAAACAACGATAACGATTCTTCCATTCGGACGAAGTCGTGTCAAAATGGATTGAATGGCACGAATAGTGTTTTGTGGAGTCGTAATAATTTGATGGTCTCCTTTAGGCAGATAGCCAAGATTAAATATGGCTCCTGCAAGTTCATCATTTGTAGGAATATATTTTTCGCAATTTTCATGGCCGTCATGTATCAGTTTTACATTTTGTATATTATTTTTCGATAATAGTGTGGAGGTGTTTTCTAAAGCTTTTTCTTGTATATCAAATGCAAAAACGTTCCCGTCTTCTTTAACTAGTTGACTGAGAAAAAAGGTATCATTTCCATTACCACATGTTGCATCCATTACAGTATCCCCTTGTCTGACAACCTCTTCTAACAAATGATGTGAATAAGCTAATATTTTTTTCATATTATTTCTTCTCCTAATTTTTACTTGATGAAATTTTGAAAAAATGGCTATCTTCCAATTTATTTTAACAAATAAAAGAAGTATGAAAAATAAAAATTACCTCACAATAAACATGAGGTGATAAAAATGACGACGAGAGATTCAATCGAGAACTTATTGATTGAAGGACAGCATATCATTCAGCAGGCAGAAGAGCAGTTAGATATGTCAAATCGAAATCAATTTGAAATGAACGAAGATTATTATAATGCACAATTGGAATTAGAAAAGCTAGCCCAAGGAATAGAAAGAGTATTGAACAGTGCTAATGCCCAACAAAAAGAACAGCTTCATCGATTTCAATTAATCGTGAATGAAAAATTGAATGATATGATTATGGATCAAGTGGACCTAACCGAATTAGATGATTAAACTACTTCAGACCTCTGAGGTAGTTTTTTTGATTTAGAAGTGGAGTAGGTAATATTCCATGTATGAAATAGATATTGATTAAACATTTGTATTAGTGTACTATTTAAATAGTACACTAATACAAATGAGGGGTGGAGCAATGAATAATTACAAAGGTTTATGGAATAAAGAAATGAAAATGATGAAGGGATTTCAACTAGTTGTTATTATAGTGATGCTAGGCATGATATTCTGGTCACTGTTTTTAAACAATGACTCGGACAATTTCCAAAACTTTTGGGAAGTGATTGCTATATTAAACTTGGGGCTAGTATTAATGCCAGCAACCTTATTGTTTAGTCTAAATATGGAGGTACATCAGCTGTCCTTATTACTGTATAATCGAAATGCTATTTTTAGGACGATACAGGTTAAGTTTCTCCATAGTATTAGGGTAACCCTTGTGTTCTTTGGCTGGATGACTATCTTTTTGTTTGTATTAAAGTGGATAAATTATTTAGAGGTTACTTCGAATACTTTAATTAGTATCTTATTCGTTTTATTCCATTACACTTTTATGATCGGATTATGGTTAAATGTCATTGTTTATGCTGCATGGGTTATTCATCGAATGCTCATCACAAGGGTAGGTTTTCCTATCAGCATACTTTGTTTAGTTGGTTTAGCTATTTTATTCAGCAAATTGTTCAGCTGGTCTGAGCCCTTCATTAATTGGATCGGGTCATTATGGACAATATCCTTCAGTTATTTTGAAGATCTGGCACTGGATTTAATTTTTATTACACAATATAACCAAATATCTCTAAGCTTATTTATCTTTACGGTGGGGATCTTGTGGCTACTTTATTACTTATTCACTTTGCTTTTAGAAAAAAAAGTGGAGGTTTAGCATGAAGGGAAAATTTCAATCAGATAAACCAATTTATCTCCAAATAGTCGACCAAGTAATCCAAGAAATTGTCAGTAATAAACGGAAAAAAGGGGATAAGCTTCCATCAGTAAGAGAGTTTGCGATTGACCTTGGTGTAAATCCAAATACAATTCAACGAGTCTATCGAGAATTAGAATCGAGAGGAATGGCTATATCTAGAAGAGGCCAAGGAACCTTTGTAACGGAGGAGCAAGAAATGATAACTAAATGGAAAGAAAAGCTGAAAGAACGGTATATTTATGATTTTATAGAGGCTATGGAAGCTCTTGGCTATTCATTAGAAGAGATTAAAGAAAATATGATGGATGAGAAGTGGGGGGGAGACTCGTGATTAAAGTAAAAAACATAAGTAAAAAAATGGGATGGAAATCTATATTGAAAAACTGTAATATGACAATACCGATCGGGAAAATAATTGGTATTATTGGAGAGAACGGTAGTGGCAAAACTACCCTCTTAAAAACAATGGCAGGGATCCTTCATCCATCTAGTGGAACTGTTTCATTGGATTCCAATATAAAAGACCGAAGTCAGATCATTGCCTATAGTCCAGATAACGAGTATTTTTATTCTTACTTTTCTGTTCAAGAATTAATAAATTTTTACCAGTCTCAATACGATGATTTTCAGCTAGAAAAAGCAAAGGACTTACTAAATTTTTTTCAGCTAGACTCTAATGAGAAGATTCAATACTTATCTAAAGGTCAATTAGGACGAGTGAAAATTACGGTAACACTTGCACGTGAAGCACCTATTTTATTACTAGATGAACCACTTGCCGGTTTAGACCCAATGGTAAAAAGTAAAATTATACAAGGTATCATTCAATTTATTGATCTTAATTATCAAACCGTGATTTTGACAACACATGAATTGTTAGAAATAGAGTCTTTATTGGATGAGGTAGTAATAATGAAAGAGGGAACAATTATCGATCAAAAGGATGTAGAAGAGATTAGAGAAGTGAATGGCCAAAGTGTTCAGGAATGGCTAGAAAATAATTATTCCGTACAATAGTAGATATTTTTGTAAGTTGCTCCCGCTTTTTTGTGTGTGCGCGGATATTATTGCAAGTTGCTCCTGCTTTTTTGCATCTGCGCAGATATTATTGCGAGTTGCTCCCGCTTTTTTGTGTGTGCGCGGATATTTTTGCAAGTTGCTCCTGCTTTTTTGCATCTGCGCAGATATTATTGCAAGTTGCTCCTGCTTTTTT
>NZ_QGTD01000003.1 GCF_003176895.1 Gracilibacillus dipsosauri | reverse complement strand
AAAGCCATGCATGAAAGTCATACATGGCACAAAATATTTTGTTTATTTACCTGTCTACTTGACAGGGGGCAGTTCACAACTCTCTCGCTGTTTCCATATCACTCCTTGTCTCGCCCAAATAATTTATCACCTGTTACAATATCTGGTCTTTGTGCTTCTTTCATGTTGTAGCCTAAGAAGAAACCAGTGTGTGGAGGTTGATTATAAGCGACATTTTGCCATGCAACAGATAATCGATAGACAGGATCGTGCATTAGTGTATAAATTTTTTCATCTGTTAAATCGGTTGTCGTATATATTCGTAATTCTTCACTATCTGAAGATGGCCAAATCACTTCCTCACGCCAATCGCCAAAAATGTCGGCTTGGAGAGACGGGTTACCTTTCGTCCAGTTATTAGTTCTTGTTCCTTCTGGTGTTAGTAAGTTTACAAGCTCCTCTTTTTCATAGTCCCATTTATCAATCCGACCTACACCATGTGGATCATTGTCTGGATCAAAGGTATGGTCCAGTAATTCACGGCCGAGGTCTCCATCCCACCAAACAGCATGATTGATCGAGCGTGGCTTTTCTTGTGAAATAAGTTCTCCGTTTGCTGCATGTAGTCCATTTCCCGCACTTCCATCCCAGCTAGTCGAGGCCCAAAATTCTGCACCATCATAACGTGGGTCGATATCTGCTGCTAAGCCTCGACCAACATCAGATCTAAGGTCAACGCCGAATAGCTTTTCACCTGTTGCTGCATCACGTATCCCATAGCCAATGGGGATTTGCGTGCTTTCGTGTGGCTGAAAAATTTCTAATCCGGGGTGATTAGGATCTAGGTCACTGACATGTAGGGCATCCCCATGTCCCCAGCCAGTTGAATACAAGCCTGTACCATCATCATCAATGACAGAGGCTCCATAGATGATTTCATCTTTTTTATCCTGATCAACATCGGCTACTGCTAATTGGTGATTCCCTTGACCTGCATATTCTTCATTACCTTCGTCATCACTATCAAAAACCCATTCAAGTGACAATTCACCATCACGCCAGTTGTAGGCTGCAAGTACGGCTCTCGTATAATAGCCACGAGCCATAATAATACTTGGACGTTCTCCATCAAGATAGGCAACGCCAGCTAAGAAGCGGTCTGCTCTATTACCATAGTTATCTCCCCAGTCATTCAAATTCCCTCTTGGAGGAGTGTAATCAACAGTCGAAAGTGCTTTTCCTGTTGCTCCTTCGAATACGGTTAAGTATTCCGGTCCTTCAAGAACAAAGCCGCTACTATTACGATAATCTGCTTCTTGATCGCCAATGACATTCCCTTGCCCATCAATGGTTCCATCTCCTGTTTTCAATACAACCTCAGACTTTCCGTTACCATCAAAATCATAGACAAGGAATTGGGTATAGTGGGCGCCAGCACGAATGTTTTTTCCTAAATCTAAACGCCACAATTTCGTTCCATCTAGCTCATATGCATCAAGATAAACATTTCCGGTATAGCCGCTTTGGGAGTTGTCCTTCGAATTCGATGGATCCCATTTTAAGACGATTTCATATTCTCCATCACCATCAAGGTCCCCAACACTTGCATCATTGGCACTATAGGTATATTCCACACCGTCTGGGGTAGTGCCACCCTCTGGTTTATCTAGTGCGACACTTAAATAATTTTTCGACCAAACCTTTGCCTTTTTCGTTAATTTGGAGCCACTACCTTTGATTACTCGTACTTGATAAGTGGAATCTGCAGTTCCGTTTTCATCAAAAAAGTTCGTACTGTTTTCAATTGGCTTTTTATTTACTTTTTTACCATCACGGAACAGATGAAACTTCACATCCTTTGGATCGGTTCCAAGCATCTTCCAGCCAACATAAACCCCATCATCGGATTCGACTGCAACTAATGCACGGTCTAATTGCTCCATTTGTCGTTTTAACACTTCTGTAATAGGAGATTCCACCACTTCTGATGCTTCTGATATTCCGCCATCATTGACCGCTCGCACCTGGTAATAATAGTGGTTATAGGTTAAAACACTTTCATCAGTAAAGCTTGTCTTTGTTGTAGATCCAATTCTTTCAAATGTAACCGCACCTTCTGGATAATCATCAGGATCGTAGCTAGCCCGATAAATATAATATTGGTTTGCATTTTCTTCCGGATCCCAGCTTAATGCTACTTTTTCTAGCTCTAAATCCTCCACAGATATTCCAGTTGGTGCTTGAGGTGGTGCTACCTCATCATTTACTATTTTGGCGGTTACTTCATTACTTTTTTCTGATTCTATTCCCGACTGATGTACACTTGTTACTGCATACGTATAGGAATAACCAATTTCTACAGATGTGTCGGTGAAGCTTGTATCAGTTGTTTCATCGATTTTCTCATACGTGTCAGCATCTTTTGGTTTACGATAAATAGTATAATAGCTTGCAGCGGAGTTTGGCTCCCATGATAAGCTTACAGTGCTATCGGGGGAATAGGTAATCGCATCGATTGCTAAGGTATCAATGGCTGTCATTGGCACAATTTCTAAGCCATTAATTCGTCCATTCTCCCCAATATTAATCGTTAATTTCTCGTCTGTAATGGTTACATTTGTTGTTAATTCAGCAAATTCCCCACCATCTGAGGTAATGTTTCCATGATCTTGACCATTAATGATAAAGCTGGAACGATTAAAGGCAATCTCATCACCTGCAATGATTCGGACAAAATATTCGCCATTCGGTATATCAAGCGTAAAAGTGTAATCTTCCCCAATGATAAAATCACGTCTCACGTCATCGGGCTTTCCTCTGTCACGTTGGTCAACTGTTTTATCCAAGCCATAACCTCTTGCTTCCTCATATAGCATGGAATTGCTCACTTGTTCATAACCTTCTGCTACAGGACTACCCTCTGAACCGAAATCAAATAGATAAGCATCATCCATCTCTGCATAAATCTCGGGTTTGGATACGGGTAGAAGGCTTACCATCATGACGATAATCAGTAATACAGAAATTCTCTTCATTCCAAAAATCCCTCCTGTTATCATTGATCTATATGTAAGTCTGAGGTGTAGGTCAAAATCTCTAACTTTTCCATTTATCACCTCCTTAAGGCATACCAACCATCTAGTCCTTTAGTTTGATAACGCTTTCATTTTAAGGGAGTCACAAACATAGAAGTTATGCTTAGCTTAATAACCGACTAATTTCCGGTCAATAGCATCTCTGATTTTTAAACAAAGATCACTGATTTTTAATGGTTAGGATGGAATGTAAGAAAACCCCCAGTTTCAGGGTGATGAATTCGAATTTATAAGGGACGATTATTTTTACATTCACGCATGACTCCTAGAGAAGGGAGCCTAGAGCTCAACGGAGAAGAGGAGGTATTCTGGTGGAATGGTTAAAGAAAATAATAAAATGTAAAATGAGAGGTATTCATAAAATTTCAATATATGATGACCATTGTGTAAGATGTGGCAAAAAGTTAAAGAAGTAAGACAAAGAAAGGAAGTAGGAGCACAGTAAGTCTTGGCTCCTGCTAAAATTTTTAGAGATAGACGAACAGGATAGAACTTTGTTCTGGTCCAAAATATATGTAGCTTCGCCCTCCTTTTAGAATAAGATAAAACTTTTGATGGATGTTGGTTACTTTATCGATCTTTAAAGAACAGTCTAAAGTAACTGACTTAACTCTTCAGTCATTTCCTCAACTAGCTCGGGTCTACCATGAAATTGAGCGGGGGTATTTTGAAAGAGCTCAATACGCCAATCACTCCCCTTTTTCACGGCAACTAGTGTTTGATGAGCATTCGTTGCAGGCTCAATATCTGTTTTTCCAGGTGGAACCATCCCGGAAATAGCATGTAAAATTACGGTATTACTCCCCAAAGACCTTATATTCTTAACCTTAGTAATAAAAGGGGCAGTAGGATGATCCTCAAAGATGGGGGTAAGGTGTGAAAATATTTCCTCTTGTCCAATTACCTTGCTTCCGTCAAAGCCAATTTGTACTCCCTGTTCTGTGAATTGTTCAGCCATTTTTTTTGCATCACGATTATTCCAAGCATCTATTAGTGTTTGATAGAGCTTTAGGACATTATCATGAACTGAATTATTCATGTTCTAACCTCCTTAACAAAAGATAATAAAATTCATTCACCAACAGTTTATCATAAACGACCACCAAGGATTTCTTCTCGATTGCTCAAGATATACTTAGATTATTCATCCTCTGTATACTCCAACAAATCACCAGGCTGACATTCCAACACTCTACAAAGTGCATCAAGCGTACTGATTCGAATCGCTTTCCCTTTTTCATTTTTTAAAATGGATAAATTGGCAGGGGTGATCCCTACCTTTTCAGATAATTCATTTAACGACATTTTACGCTCTGCCATCATGACATCTAATCTAATTCTAATCATTTCCATCGCTCACTTTATATCGTGTATTTGTTTTCCTCGATTGCTTTTACGGCTGTCTTAAGTGCTGCCCCGATCAATAGACAGGTAATACCAGAGAATATGGATTCAATATAATCTATATTTGAAAAGGAAACAGTCGCATTTTCAATCTCTAGCATTGCTAATGTTTTGTCAAAGAGAAGTCCATCCAAATAAAAAGAAATAGTACCTAAAATAAGCATGGTCCATCCTAACCAATAAAATAAAATGACATTTTTATCGACAAATAGGCTTTCCTTGTGTATGTTTTGAAACAGTTTATACAAAACCCAAAAGAGAATTAAACCTGTCAAAAAAAGTGTAATAGAGCTGAAAAAGGATAGGATCTGATAATTTTCTTCCATGATAAGCTCTGGTTGTTCGGTAAATGTAATCGTTAAATAACTAACCATGGGTTCATAAATACCGAAGCTTTTCGTGAAGCTGGTTTCTGGAAACCAGATGTAGCCAATGTGATAGGCTATCACAAAAATTGTTATTGGAATAAATAAATAAAAACCTATTAGACAAATAATTGATGCCACTTTAAATAGCACTTTGAAATTCAATTTCTCCACCTCATCTAAATCTTTATATATCCTATTATACAATATAAATTTATCGTAAAACAATAAAAAAATATTGATTTTTAAAATATTATTCGTTATAGTTAAATGGAAAATAATGACCAACAAAGGAGCAACCTACCATGAATATAAAAACGGAAAGAATTTCGTTGATTGATGGTTTGAGAGGTTTCAGCCTATTTGGAATTTTGTTAGCCAATCTACTCATTTTTCAATATGGAATCTATGGCAAGGATGAAATAGCTTTTTTTGATTTACCAAAATGGGATTTAGCCGGCTATCATGTAACGAAGATTCTAGTGGAAACTTCCTTTATGCCAATCTTCGCATTTCTATTCGGATATGCACTTATTCTAATGATGACAAAGCTACAGCAAAGACAACTGCCGGTGAAACGATATTTTTTTAGACGCTTTCTAGCCTTAGTAGTTTTTGGACTTCTACATACTTTTTTCTTGTGGGAAGGGGATATTCTTTTCACTTATGGATTAATGGGTATCGTGCTATTGTTGTTTTTAAAAAGAAAAGCTAAGACCATCTTTATTTGGATGGTCATAACATTTGCGATCCTCTTTCTACTAAGCTTTGGTGGTGAGGATCTAGGTAATGATATCTTGTATTCAGAGGATACGATTCAAGAATATTTAAAGGAAACATTCACTATTTATCAAAACGGAAGCTATACGGAAATTATGAATCATCGCTTCCATGAAGATCCAATGGAATTAGGTGATATCGAAATATTCGTTGTGCTTTTGCTAGCACCTGTTACGATTTTGCCACTGTTTTTGTTAGGGATGTACGCTGCTCATAAAGGCTGGCTAGTCGATTTTCAGAATAAAAGAAAAAATTATGCCATGACAGCCATTATCTTGATTCCGATTGGTATTTTAGCTAAGCTTTCCCCAGCATTCACTAGCTTTGTTGACTTCTCCCTTATTGGTGGGAGTATTCTAGCAATAGGGTATATTTTCTTGTTTGCTTATTTATATAGTAAGTTTCATGATCATAGGGTAATGAGGGCTTTTGAGAAGGTAGGGAAGCTTTCTCTCTCTAACTATATTTTACAGACGATGATCTGTACGACCGTCTTTTATGGATATGGACTTGGCTTGTTTGCGAAAATGGGTATCTGGCTTGGGATATTATTCGGATTATCTGTTTATACGATCCAAGTCGTCGCAAGCCATTGGTATATGAAACGATTTAAGCAAGGTCCCTTAGAGAGAGTAATGAGAATGTTTGTATACTGGAATGTACGCTCCAAACCAAAAATTGAAGTAAAGGATGTTGTAAATGGTTGACCATTCATTACCTGGAAAAATATCAGAGAAAGCACCAAAGGTTTGGCGAATGACTGAATTGATCTCAGACCTTATAGGTATTATCATACTAGCCGTTATATTTTTTCTAGACGCTTACTTTGATTGGGTCTATTGGATTGGTTGGATTCTAATCGCATTAACGATCGTATTAGTGTTAGGGTCGATTTGGGGGGTTATAGAGCCAGATCTTCTTTATAAAAGCTGGTATTTTAAGGTGGATGAGGAATTTTTCCAAATCAAAAAAGGGATATGGAAGGAGCAATGGGTGACGATTCCTATGACAAAAATACAAGGTGTCTCCACTACACAGGGTCCTATTCTAAGGCGATATCAATTACGCTCCATTACGGTGGAAACAATGGGCTCCTCCTATTCGATTCCGGCATTAGAAGAACTGGTTGCTTATGAGTTGAGAGATAACATTGCTGAATATGCCAAGATCAAGGAAGTGGAGCAAACATGAGATATCATCCCTTGACGATTTTATACCAAATCTATCAGTTGATCCGAAATTCTATTATTTTAGCATTACTTCTCTTTGTCTGGAAAAGGGGATCTGATTTTTGGTTATTTGAATATGGAAGATATATTTTTGTGTTATCTGTCCTTTACCAATTTCTTCATATATTTTTTAACTGGTGGACACGGAAGTATGAAGTGAAGAATCAGAGTTTTTATTTGGAATCAGGTGTTTGGACGAAAAAGAACCAAACGATTCCATTCTCGAAGGTGCAAAATGTGCGAAGGGAAAAATCTTTCTTTCATGCGCTCTTAGGCCTCACTTCTCTTACATTTGAGACCGCAATGGACGGTGACGATGATTCCATCGTTTTTGAGGTGCTTACGAAGGAACAAGCAGCTCAGCTAATCGATTTAGTGGAAGTGGGAGAAGAAAAGGTAGAGATAGCTGAGGAGAAAGTAGTGGAAGAAAGCTCGGGTGTGGTAAAAGAAATGGTGGATGAAGATAATGAGTTAGATAATCGTACCATCCATTTTCAATCATCGAATAAGGATCTTATCAAGGCAAGCTTCACTTCACTAAGCTTTTTGGCGCTAATCCCAATCTTATCTGGACTCTATGAGAACTTACAGCCCTTTCTTCCTGATGACGAAAAAGTGCAAGGAATGTTAGAGAAGATATTAAACAATCAATGGTTCCTGCTTACAGTTCTTATTCTAGCCGTTATGATTTCCGTAGTTGTTGGAATGCTTCGAACAATGATTCGTTACGGGAAATTTGAAATATCCTCAAATGATACCCATATTTTTATCCAAAGGGGAGTTCTAGAGGAAACCTATTTTTCGATTGAGAAGAAAAAGGTACAAGCATTGGAGGTAAAGCAAACAATGCTGAAACGGGTCTTTGGTCTAGCGGAAGTAAAATTAATTAGCACTGCCAAAACGAGCGATGACGGGGTGGAGGTAGATGTCAATTCCTTGTACCCGTTTCTACCGATTGACAAGGCTATGCAACTTGTTTCGCAAATTCTCCCTTCTTATACCTTAAGTACAAGGGAGATGCAAAAGCTTCCTAAAATGTCGTTGTGGATGAGGATTATTAGACCAAGCTGGCTATGGATAGGGACTTTTATCGGATTGTATTTTTTTAAGCCAAGTCTTTTTGGCGTCGAAGAAGCTTGGTGGATTATCGCCATCCTCGTATTTATCTGGCTAAATGCTAGTAGTGTGTTAGATTATTACCATACAAGCTTTGGTGTGGATAAAGACCAATTTCAATTTAGGAATGGTGGATTTTCGACAAGGTTGTTTATTTCAAAGAGAAGCAAAATTATTGAGCTCACTGTCTCCCGTAACTGGCTACAGCGAAAATGGGGAATGGGATCCATCAGCACCACCAATCGTTCCACTCCGGTTCATGTAGAGACAATCGATGATCTGCCACAAGCTTTTATCAAGCAATTTCATCAATGGTACTATGAACGGCAGAAATATGTACAATATGATAGAAACGAATCCAAAAGACTTGAAATATGGCAACTGCTAGATGTGGAGAAATAATGGTTGAAGGGTAGTACACATCACTATCCCGCCATAGAAAGGAGGAGCTTCCAAATAAAAATTCTACTTCCCTTCTTGTTTTGGTCCCTTTCCATTGTCTATCTTTTTTTAGAGGAATGGATGCTTGCGTATTGTTTTGTGTTGGTAGCCTATGTGTTGCATATGTCAGCAGTCGAAATAAATCGAATATGTATAAAGTGAGTTTTGTTGTACATAACCTGACGTTTGTTTTGCTAGTTATTTTGTTTCTTGTCAATGAGTTATTTGTAAAAATGAATGTAGAATTGGTATTACTTATTATCCTATTGTTTTCTGTATTCCTCGATGGGTGTTTTACTATTTTTCACCAAAGGAAACAAAAAATTATCACAAATTGATAAAGAGACACCATTTTATTACTGAAAATGGTGTTTTTTTATTTTAATGAAATCTTGCTTAACCTATTGGAAAATCTCTAGCATTCGAGAGCAATATAGGAATATTTTTTCAACAATATTTAGATATAACGATGAAAATCACTGTGTTATAATACAGAATGTAACCGTTTTCTTTTAAAAACAAGGATGAGAAAGGAAGTGGGGATATTTAGATGAATAGAAAACAAGTGGCGATACCTTCTTTTAAAATTGAGGACAAAACAGGTAAGAAGACAGCGAAGGATTTTCACTCACATCTAGGCTATGAGATTGTCTGGGTCAAGCATGGAGAAGCGAAATTTATTTTTGAAGAAAAGGTCTATCATGTCAAAAAAGATCAGGTACTTTTTTTTAAAAGTACAGAATTTCATAAAGTGCGATTGTTAGAGGATCAAGTATATGAAAGAGTCGTGATCATGTTCACTGATGATTTTCTTCTCTCCAATCAGCCTATTCTCAGCAAGTTCAGACAATTGTTAGATGATTTACCTGTTCCACACTGTTTACTCCACTTATTTATGTGGCGCAAAGGTCCATTTCGACATATTATGGATAAGCTTTTACGGGAATATAATGATATACATTCCTGGGGACAAAAAAGTGCTCTAGAGCTTTATTTAGCAGAATTACTCCTATATTTAAGCAGAGAGATACATACATCATTTGAACCACATCCATCACAAAATACTTTACCCAAAAATGAAAGGGTAGAGCTTCAAGAAAGAATATTAAAAGAAATCAATGTTATTTGGTGCACAAATTGGCAGCTTGAAGAGCTTGCAGAAAAGCTTCATTTTAATAAGTATTATCTCTGTCATTTTTTTAAAAAAGAATTCGGCATGACGATCCATCAATATATTTTACAAAGGCGTATTTATGAAGCGAAAAAAATGCTGATTGATACGAAAATCTCGATCAATGATTTAGCACAACAAGTCGGGTTTTCTACTGCATCTAATTTTATTAGGTGTTTTAAGAAATATGTCAACATGACCCCAAAGCAGTACAGAGATGAAAAGATCTCTAATGGTTTATAAGAGGAAGGAGGTAATGGTTTAATTATTCATACTAAATTTATAGAGGAAGGGAGAAAGAAAGGATGAGAACCTGGAAGCGGATTGGATATCTCTTTATGATATTCGTGTTATTAGTCACAACTATATTGCCTGCATTACCCACGAAAGTAGTAAAAGCGGAGAGCAATTTTAACAACGTTGTTATCCTGAACGAAAACTTTGATGACGAAGCGGTAGGTGAGACCCCAGCAGGATTAGATATTTCAGAGGCGGGTGGATCGGTAACGATTGCGGAAGACGAAACAGGAAATAAATTTGTCCAATTGGAGGATACGAGTGAGAGTGATTCTGTACAAATCTCTAAATCCTTTGAAGCGTTAACAGGAATAGTAACCATACAATTAAAATTTAAACAGCCTAGCTATAAAAGCTCTGCGAAGGTGTTACGTGTCAAAGGGGATGGAATCTCTGCCATCATTGAAACAAAGGATGGTCATATCGCCTATCGTAACAGTGATGATACCTATGAAAATCTGATAGAAGTAAAAGAAGGTCAGTGGTATGACGTAAAATTAGTAGTCAATCTACAAGCTCAAACTACTAGCACATATATCAATGACGAATTGAAGCTAGAAAATGCCAATTTTTATCGTCCTGCAACAACCATTAATTTTATCGAATCCTTTACACCAGGAAATGGAGCGTTTGGTCATCATATTGATAATCTATTGATTTCTCAACAAACAGAGGTAGAGGAAGAGGCCGATCCAGAAGGAGAAATAGTTTTTGAAAAGAATTTTAATGAAGATGTCGTAGGTGAAGAGCCGACAGATGTAACTGTTTCAGAAGCTGGTGGAACCGTATCGGTGGTTGATTTACCTTCTGCTGAGAATAAAAGTGTCTATTTAGAGGACACAAGTGAAGAAACGAATGTGATTTTAAGTAAATCGTTCGATGATCTTGTAGGAACCGTGACAGTTGATTTGAAATTTATGCAACCAAGCTATACGAGCTCTACGAAAATTGTCAGAGTTAAAGGGGATGCAACTCCTGTAATCATCGAAACAAAGAATAACAGTATCACTTATCGAACTGGTGATCATTATGAGCCTTTAGTAGAGGTAGTGGAAAATCAGTGGTATAACATTAAAGTGAAAATAGATTTAGATAATCAAAAAGCAAATGTCTTTATTGATGGGGAGTTGAAATTAGAAGATGCTGCCCTCAATGAATCGACAACGAAAGTGAATTTTATCGAGACCTTTACACCGAATAGTAGTGCACAGGGCCACTATGTGGATGATATAAGAGTAACGGGATTCTTGCCGGAAGAACCGACAGACCCTGAGCCTCCGGAGGAACCGACTGATCCTGAACAAGATCCAGATTCGGATCAAGAGGAACCATCAGAATCAGCAGGTGGCATTTATGAAGCAGAGGATGCGGAGGTCCATCATGCAATTATCGATAATAAGCATGTCGGATTTACGGGTACAGGTTTTGTTGATTACAATCCAAATGCGCCAGGAGGCTGGATTGAGTGGACGGTTGAAGTTCCAGTTGATGGGGAATACACGTTAGATTTCCGTTATGCACATGGTGGTACAGATAAACGCCCTGCGGAGATTAAGGTAAATGGAGAGGTGGTCAATCCAGAATTAGCATTCGATCCTACAGGTGATTTTGCAGCATGGAAACATACTTCCACAAAAGCTAACTTAAAAGCAGGCGTAAATACGATTCGAGCAACAGGAATTGCGCCAAGTGGTGGAGCGAATATTGACCATTTGCGTGTTTTCATGGAGGTTGATGATACTTATGAAGCAGAGGATGCGGTTTTCGAATCTGATGGGGTTATTGTAGATAATAAGCATGCAGGTTTTACGGGAACGGGCTTTATTGATTTTAGTCCAAATCAACCGGGAAGCTGGGTAGAATGGACAGTGAATGTTCCAGCTGATGGAGAGTATTATTTAGATTTTCGCTATGGTCATGGAGGAACCGATTCGCGTCCTGCAGAGATAAAGGTAAATGATCAGATAATAGAAGAAGAGCTAGCCTTCGATCCAACAGGTGGTTGGGCAGAATGGACGTATACTACAACGAAAGCGGAGCTAAAAGCTGGTGAAAATGTGATCCGAGCAACAGGAGTTGGTTCTAGTGGTGGTGCGAACATTGACCATCTACGTGTTCATAATTTAGCAGATGGTGGTGGAGAGGCCCCAGTAGAAGTAGAAGACTCCAATTTGGAAGAAGTAGCAGGTGGCTTATTAGTAAAGAAAATGAAACAGCTTGGTATGATTGATGGAGAGCCAGCAGCAAATGAGGAAGAAATCACAAGACTCGAATTTATGGCATTAGTCAATGATAGCTTTGGATTTGTTTATGAAGAGAAATTCAAGAACTTACAAAATAAAGAAAATATTTGGGAAGTCTCAAGAGAGGAATGGTATGCCTATGTATTAGAAGCTGCGAAAGAACAAGGCTATGCCGATCATCTAGTGAAAAATGATAGCATTTCACCAGATCAAACGATAACGAAAAAAGAGGCTGCCCAAATGATCGAAAACATTACAGGAGATACTATCTCAACGAACAATGGGTCCCTAACTTGGGGAGAAGCAAGAGAATGGTTATCCGATCAAGAGGGTCGAGAGATAGAATTAGTAGGAGTTCATGCTGTATCCTCCAATGTGATGGCTGTGACGTTAAATGGCCATTTTGAAGAGTTTGACTACAATGATTTAGAAGTAGTAGTCCCAACAAGAAAATGGGATTTACTCTCACCAGGCTTTGAAAATTTACGTATCGATAAAGCGGCACATACGACGAATAAATTTGGGCAGACGGTAGTTATTCTTCACAGCCTAGACGATTGGAATGAATATGCTGAATATGAGCAAGAGATCGAAGAAACGAAATTTTCTGGTGACTTAGATACTGCCATTGAGGAAGCAAATAACTTACTTACATGGCAAATGGAGCATGGTGGTTGGACGAAAAACTGGTCCCACATCTATACACGTCCATGGGATGGGGAAGAGTCGCGTTCCGAGTGGGTAGAAGATGGTGTTGAGCTTGGTACGATCGATAATGATGCTACTATTTCTGAAATCATGTATTTAGCACAAGTCTACCAGGAGACAAAAGATGTGAAATATAAAGAAAGTATCGAAAAAGGACTAGAATTTCTTTTTAAATTACAATATGATACGGGTGGATTTGCACAGGTTTATCCAGAACGAGGTAACTACTCAGACTATGTGACATTTAATGATGAGGCAATGATAAATGTGCTAGAAATGATGGATTTAATTGTTGAACAAAAATATCCATTTAATTCTGATCTGATTAGTGAAGAATATGTGAGGAAAACAAAGGAATCGATTGATATCGCAATAGACTATATTCTAAATGCACAAATTGAAGTAGATGGTCAGTTAACAGCATGGTGTGCACAGCATGACCCATTCACTTATGAACCTAGAGGAGCCCGTTCCTATGAGCATCCTTCCATTTCTGGATCAGAATCTGTTGGAATCATTCGCTATTTGATGTCACGTCCTCCAACAGAAGAAATCAATCGTGCTATATTAGCTGCTCTAGAATGGCTTGATGAAGTGAAGCTTGAAAATACTCGTTATGTTAGTGGCGATCCAAACAATGAGTATTTTGTAGAAGACCCTAATTCTACTGCTTGGTATCGATTCTATGAAATTGGTACAAATAAGCCAATCTTCTCTGGTCGTGATGGTGTCATTAAGCATGACATTATGGAGATCGAAGAAGAGAGAAGAAATGGCTATGCTTGGGGTGGCCATTGGGGAGCACAGCTTCTAGAAATCGCTAAAAAGACGGGGAATTACACAAACAAGGTTTACGTTCAAGTGGCAAATACCAATTCAACAGATATAAATGGAAGAACGTTAGAAGCAAATAATATTCATCAATTGGAAGGACAAATGAAGCAAATGAATGAGATAGAAAGCCATATAACAGTGGCCAAGGATGGTAGTGGAGATTATGAAACCGTCCAAGCAGCAATCGATGCCGTTCCAGAAAACAATACAGACCCAGTTACCATTTTTATCAAGAATGGAATCTATAAAGAGGTTGTCACGATTCCTAACAACAAGCCATTTATTACCCTGTTAGGGGAAAGTGAAACAGATACGATCATTACGTACGACAATTATGCAGGTAGAGATAATGGAGTTGGTGGAACATTAGGTACAAGTGGCAGTGCAAGTGTTTATTTAAAAGCAGATGATTTAACGGTTCAAAACCTAACATTAGAAAATTCCTTTGATGAGAGTATTAATGTAGAAGGAAATCAAGCAGTCGCGGTTTATGCTAGTGGTGATCGTCAATATTATCGAAATGTTCGATTTATTGGAAACCAAGACACCTTATACACCCATTCTGGTACTCAATATTATTATCAGGTTTATATTGAAGGGGATGTTGATTTCATCTTCGGTGCCGCAAGTATTGTAATTGAGGATTCGATTATTCACTCTTATGATCGAGGCTCTGATTCAAATAATGGCTATGTTACTGCTGCGAGCACACTACTTTCTGAGAAATATGGCATGCTGATACTAGATAGTAAATTTACGAGTGATGCGGCGGATGGCACCGTCTATTTAGGGCGTCCGTGGCCAGCAGGTGGGAATCCACAAGCAAGAGGTAGTGTCTTGATCAAGCATAGTGAGCTTGGTGCTCATATTAAGGAAGAGGGCTGGACCTCGATGAGCGGTCTGGAACCAGAGGATGCTAGATTATATGAGTATGAGAATTATGGACCAGGCGCTGTGATTAATGAAAACCGTAGACAATTGACAGATGAAGAAGCTGCTAAATGGACGGTCCCTAATGTACTGAAGGGATGGGATGCACAAGCTTTAAATAATGATTCAGGGGAAGAAAATCCTGATGACGGTGGTGAGCAGCCTGATGATGGGCAAGATGATGGAGATCAAGGGCAGGACGAAGAAGACAATGGGGATGATAATGGATCGGATCAAGATCAAGAGGAAGATAATGGTGATGATGGGTCCGATCAAGATAAAGACGAGGAACACAATGATGATGGAGGATCAGATCAGGATCAAGGCAATGATCAGTCTAATCAAGATGGAGCTGGGTCTGGTGATAATAGGGAACTTGATGAAAAAATAGTAAAGCTTGGTGAAAAAGTGAGTGTAGCACCTGGCCAAACAATCGTAATAGAAGGTTCCAAAGTCAAAATAGGATTACCAGATGATTTACCTAACGGAACAAAGCTATTGATAAAAGAAGCATCACCAATCCATACGGATGGATTTAAAATAGCAGGGGATATTTATCAGTTTGATTTTGAATTCCCAGAAGGCTATGAGGATTATCGTGGAGATTATTCCTTAACACTTGAGTACGAAACTAGTAAATTTTCAAAAGAAGAGGTAGCTATTTATTACTACAATGAAGAATTAGAGCAATGGGAACATATTGGAGGAGAAGTAACAGATGGAACCATTACCGTAACCGTCGAGCATTTCTCAACTTATGGAGTCCTAGCAGAAGCGGAACAAGCTTCCACAGGAGGAACGGATCATTCAAACAATGAGCTACCATCGACGGCAACCAATACATTTAATTGGATTATCACTAGTCTTCTCTTCCTGTTGCTTGGAAGTATCATCCTAATCTTAAATCGAAAAAGTAAAAAATCATAATGATATGGAGCCAGCTTCTCGTAAGCTGGTTCTTTTTATGTGTTAGGAAAGCTAAAATTTTAGTACCAAGTATAAGCAAAATTAGGCATTCCGACCAAGGTCGAGCGAATGCAAGTTTTTCTAATGTCATAAGACAGAATCCAAAGCACTATCACAAAGTGAATAGACAAGGGAGGTTAGAAAAACGCATTCTCTAGCCTTGAAATACACGAGAGCTTACAATTACACTAATACCATCATCTCTCCAATCTCCTCCACCCAAAAATTTTTCCCCTCGTGTTATAATAAATTGGTTAATTAAGGGAAGTTAGGAGCAATGAAATGAATAACCAATCATTTGCCAGTTCTACATTAGAAACGATCCAATGGTTTGTTTTCCTACTTGCAAGCTCGGTAGCATTGCCAATCGTTATTGGTGCTATTTATCAATTAGATTTTGTAGAGGTTTCTGGCTTGATGCAAAGAACTTTTTTCACTGTTGGAGTCGCCTCTTTTTTACAAGGATGGTTGGGGCATAAGCTCCCTATTATGGAAGGACCAGCAGGGATATGGATAAGTATTTTTTCTGTGATGGCAGTAACGGGGGTGCAGCAAGGAACTTCTTTAACGGAATCTTTGCAAATTTTAGAAACGACTATGATTATGACAGGAATTTTCTTATTTTTATTTGGTATTTTGAAAATATCACAATGGATTCTTCCGATATTTACCCCTCTCGTTACAGGAACGTTTTTCTTTTTACTAACGGTTCAATTAAGTGGGACTTTCCTTGAGGGGATGCTAGGATTGCAAGGTAATTCGGAAAAGATACAGCTAAATGCAGCAATGCTAGCATTTATTACTTTTTTTGTTGTGCTTGGCTTATCGATTTTTGCCAAAGGCTGGTTAAGTAGCTATGCAGTGCTAATTGGTATTGTAATAGGTTGGATCTTATATGCCTTGATGATTGGAGCGGAATCCTCTATTGGGGAGATGAAGCTATTCGCAATGCCTGAATGGTTTGCTTTTGGTATGCCTATTTTTGATTACAGTGTCATACCGATAGCTTTTGTTACTGCCATTATTTTAATTTCGAATGTGGTGGCATCGATTGTAGCTGTCAATCAAATATTAGGCATGAAGAAGCAACATTACAAGGACGAAGTAAATCGAGGTACCACCTTATCTGGAATGAACCATGGTATAGCAGGAATCTTTTCTGCCATTGCTAATGTTCCACTTGCGACATCTGCTGGATTTATTAGTTTAACAGGGCAAAAAAATAAAAGACCTTTTCTCTATGCTTCAATTCTATTGATTATCATTGCGTTTTTTCCGCCAATCGTCACCGTGATATCCAGTATTCCATCACCAATAGCGAATGCGGCACTAATGGCATCATTTGTCCAACTAGTCGGTCTTGCGATAAATAACGTAACACTAGAAAAGCTAGATAAAAGAAAAATAACAATCCTTGGTATTGCTTATTTGTTTGGAATGGGGACAATGTTTTTACCAACCGAGGTGTTTGCAGGGCTTCCATCCTATGTACAGAACCTTTTTAGTAATGGTCTATTAATCGGTACTGGACTTGTCATTCTATTAGAACAGCTATGGAGAGAATGACGAATGAAATCTACTAGCAGAAAAAAAGCTAGTAGATTTTTTTATTTTAAACAAAAAAGCATCAAAAAATTACTAAATAAACACTTTTACAAACTTGCCTTAACCTTACTTACATGTGCTTTATGCATAAATTTGCGCAAAAAATATGGTATGTTTGCACAAATAAACACCAAAAAAATATTGAAAGCGTTTTATTTTCCTGTTATGATATTCGTAATTAGTAATAATTATTTACTAAAATAACACTAAATATTTACGTGTTGAGGAGGAATGGAAATGAGAGGGAAATCAAGTTGGTTAGGAAAAGGATTATTAGCTATGGTATTGATTGTATTATTGTTGTCAGCTTGTAGCTCTGATTCAGGTGGCTCATCCTCAGGAGGTTCTAGTGATGGAAAGGTACAGCTAACGATGACGGCATGGGGGAACCCAGCGGAAATCAAAGTATATCAAAAAGCGATTGATGCGTATCAAGAAGATAATCCAGATGTATCTATTAAATTAATACCAGGACCTGGTGATACGTATAAACAAAAATTATTAACACAGCTTCAAGGTAGTCAATCACCAGATCTGTTCTATGTTGGTGCTGAATACATGTCCCAGCTAATTGAAACAGGCCGTGTAGCAGAATTATCTGAGTTTTTGAATTCGGATGAAAGCTTTGTAAAACCAGAGGAATTTGCAGAAGGTTTATGGGGTGCCGCTAAGAAAGAGGAAGAGATCTACGGTACACCAGTGGATTCCAATCCAATGCTTCTGTATTACAACAAAACGGTATTAGAAGAGGCGGGCTTAGATCCCAATGAGCCACAGAAATTGTATGAAGCAGGGGAATGGAACTGGGAAAAATTTGCTGAGATAAATAAGCAAGTGACCGAATCTGGAAAATATGGCTTTGTCGCAGAAAATACTTCCTCCCACTTGTTTAGCTGGGTTTGGACAAATGGTGGAAAAATGTATGACGAAGAAGGAAATATCATCCTACAAGAAAATGAGAAGGCACAAGAAGCTATTGCTTATTTAAATGAAAATGTTTCAAATGGCAACTTTAAGTATGCGGGATCCTTACCTGAAGGACAGGGACCTGATGCCATGTTTATGTCCAATCAGACAGCCTTTGCAGCAGCAGGACGCTGGTATACACCGATGTTTAGTGAGAATAAAAACCTCGAATTTGATTATATTCCATGGCCAACGAATACAGGAGAAAAAATGGAGCCTGCTGTCATAGCAACAGCCTATTTATCTACGACGACGGATTCAGATAATTTAGAAGAAGCGAAGAAATTTCTCTCTTTCTATACCTCTGAAAAAGGCCAGAGAGCAAGGCTTGAAGGAAACGGAAATGCCGTACCATCTATTGCTAGTGTGGATGATATTATCGAAAATGCTGAAGTTCCAGAACATTCAAGTTATTTGATCGATGCTCGCGATATTGGAAAAGTGGAAGCAAATCAATCCGTTATTCCAGGACTAGACCAAGAAGTGATCGATATCTTTGATTTAATGTTTTTAGGTGAACAAACTCCAGAGGATACGATTACAAAGGTTTCTGAAAAAGCTAAGTCTATGATTGAGGATTATAAGAATCAGTGATGGAGTAGGGTGTCCTGCTCCTCCTTCCATATAATTTAAAAGAGGTGAGCAACATGCGAAAAAATAATGCCTTATGGGGGCTGGCTTTTTTAACACCACAGTTGATAGGTTTAATTTTCTTTGCAGTTATTCCACTCGTTTCTGCATTGGTTTTAAGTTTTATGAAATGGGATGGTTTTGGGGAGAGGTCATTTGTAGGACTTGATAACTTTATCTATCAATTTACGAATGCAGATTTTTGGACGGCAACCTATAACACGATATTATATACCGTTCTTACTGTACCATTTGGAATTCTATTGTCTATGCTACTTGCGATTGCTCTGAACAAAATTAAAGGAAAAGAGATCTATCGCTTGTTTTATTTCATGCCAGTTGTGACAAGCTCTGTTTCGATTGGGGTTATTTGGATGTGGATTTTAAATGGAGACCTGGGGATTCTTAATCAAGTTTTAGCCATGATCGGTATTAATGGCCCTGACTGGTTAACTAATACGAATCTTGTCATGATTTCCATTGCCATTTTAAGTATTTGGTGGCAGCTTGGCTATAATATGGTGATTTTTCTAGCAGGACTTCAAGGGATTTCCAAATCTTATTATGAGGCTGCGGAGATCGACGGAGCCTCTAAATTTCAGCAATTTCTTAAGATTACTCTCCCAATGCTGTCACCGACTACTTTTTTTGTCACGATCATGGCAATTATCGGTTCTTTCCAAGTGTTTGATCAAGCCTTTGTTATGACAAATGGAGGTCCAGGTAAGGCGAGTTATACGATGGTATTTCACATTTATGATAATGCTTTTGTAGATTTTCGTTTTGGCGAAAGCTCTGCAGCAGCGATGATACTGTTCGTAGTAATCCTTATCTTTACTCTTGTTCAATTCAAGCTTCAAAAAAGGTGGGTCCATTATGAAGACTAATACACAATCCATCAATCAAGTGATACCAGTGGCGAAGACAAAGAAAAAAATCGCACCATCTAGAATTCTGTTACACATTGCCTTAACAATTGGCGCGATAATTATGGTTTTTCCTTTTTTATGGACGATTAGTAGTTCATTGAAGGACATGTCTCAAATATTCGCCGTACCACCTGTTTGGATACCAGACCCAATCGTTTGGTCAAACTATGTTGATTCTTTTACGGCCATGCCATTTGGAAGAGCTTATTGGAACAGCTTTTACATTACGGTAGTTGTCGTGGTCGCCCAGCTTTTTACAGGGTCTATGGCTGCCTATGCATTTGCGAAGCTCCGTTTTCGCGGTTCTGGCTTATTGTTCATCCTGTTCCTAGCAACTATGATGATTCCAAAACAGGTAACGATGATTCCTTTATATTTAATTATGGATAAGATTAATTGGCTAGATACTCATTTAACGCTCATTGTGCCTGGAGCATTATTCAATGCTTTTGCGGTCTTTTTATTACGCCAGTTTATCAGAGGGATACCGAAGGAGTTAGAGGAAGCAGCAGTGATGGATGGTGCCAATCCATTTCGCATCTATTGGAGTGTGATCTTGCCGCTGATACGTCCTGCATTAGCTGCAGTCGGTATCTTTATCTTTATGGGGACATATAACAATTTCATTGACGCATTAATCTATTTGTCCACACCGGAAAATTTCACCGTTCCATTATTGCTTAACAATTTCAAAGGTTTATATGTTACAAATTGGTCCTATATGATGGCAGGAGCAACGATATCGGTAGTGCCAGTTATTATCGTTTACCTCTTTGCACAACGACATATTATCGAAGGTGTAACACTTACAGGTATAAAAGGTTAGATACTATATGCTCTAGGTTAGCCCCACTATGCTAGTAAAGGATAGTGGGGATTTTCTATCATTAGTCATATAAGATTGATAAGTTATACAAAGGCTGACAGATGCGAGCCATCGGTGGTAGGAGGAGAAATCTATACTGATGGAAGTCTCACTATATTGTTACAAATCTATCAACTGATCCAAAAGTCATCTATTCCTCTCGTTAACTTCTAATAGGTAAGTAAGTTATCAAAGATTAGTGTTATACTAATAGGAAGAGAAAAACATATATTAGTGAGGTTGTTTATATGGCTACGATAAAAGATATTGCATTACGCTCCAACGTATCAGCAACAACCGTTTCTAGAGTGTTAAATAATGATCAAACATTATCGGTTGCACCTGATACAAGAAAGCGTATTCTCGAAACAGCCAAGGAGCTTGGCTATAAAACGGTGAGAGAGCGAAGATTCGAGCAGCAATCAGCAGAAAAAACGAATCAAATAAAAATAGGAATTATTTTATGCCAATCACTAGAGGAGGAATTGAACGATCCTTATTTTCTTCCAATCCGACAAGGTATTGAAAAGGAATGCTTACAGCACGGAATCCATGTTACCGAGCTGTTCCGGATTAAATCATTTCAAGCAAGTCAGTTAACAGACGATTTCGATGGTTTAATTATCGTAGGAAGGTTCAGACCAGAAGCTATTCAAAACGCAAAAGAGAAAATAAAAAATATTGTCTATATTGACTATGCACCAGATGAAGAGACGTTTGATTCTGTTGTCATTGATTTTGAAGTAGCGACAAGTAACATCATTCATCATTTATTTCAGAATGGCTATCAACAACTCGGTTTTATCGGAGGAAAGCAATTAGAGCACACTTATACTGGTTATACCAATGTAGAAGACCCTCGAGAGAAAACCTTCAGAAAGATGATGGAACAGTATGGAACCTATAATCCCAATCATGTTTTTATAGGAGAATTTACGATTTCGAATGGATATCAATTAATGAAAAAGGCGATCAATAGAGGAGACTTACCAGAGGCCTTTTTCATTGCAAGTGATCCTATGGCAATCGGTGCGTTAAGAGCCATTCAAGAGGCGAATTTGCGAGTGCCTGAGGACATTGCGATTGTAAGCTTTGACGATATTGAAATGGCCCAATTTACAAGTACGCCGTTAACTACCATTAAAGTCTATACAGAAGAGATGGGGAGAACAGGCGTAAAGCTTTTATTGGATAAAATTAATGGAAGAAATCTCCCATTAAAAGTAGTCGTTCCAACAAAGCTTGTCGTTCGAGATAGCTGTGGAAGTAAATTAAATAGAGTCTGAGACGCAAAAAAAGAGTCGAAGAATAAATCGACTCTTTTCGCTTAGGGCATATATTAAATTGTCTTTTTTAAGACGAGATCCTCATGGCTTTCGTTTGCCGTTAATCCACTAATGATTCCCATTACAGCAAAGGCTGCTACAGAACTGAAGAACATCGCTAGATAGATGTTGCCAATGATTTCATAGGATGTGAAGATAACATATAAGCTGGCCCCAGTAATGAGAGCAGCAATCGCTCCATAGTTATTCGCCTTTTTCCAAAAGTAGCCCAAGGTGATTGGTGCAATGATACCAGAGATGATCGCTGAGAAACTAAACTGTATTAGAAAGGATAGAGAATCTGGGCGCTCCAAGGAAAAATATAAGGAGAGTAGCCCAACAAAGATAAGGGATCCCTTCGCGACATTTAGTGATTTTCTTTCTAATTCCTTTTCAGCTATTTTTTTCGATGAAAGAATTGGTGCTAGCACACGGTAAAAGTCATTCCCAATACTAGTCGTCACCCCTAAATAAAGACTATCCGTACTAGAAAGTATAGCCGATATAATCCCAACGATCATAATTGCTGCAATAATACTAGGGAATGATTCTAGTACATAGACTGGGATGGCTGCATCGACACTTTCCAAGTTGGGAAATAATACTCTTGCTGCAAGCCCGCCAATGACCATAAGTGTGGAAATAACACATAACACTAAACCAGCAGATAGGGTAAATGGAGCTAATTCCTCCTCTGTCTCGATCGATAGCACCTTGTTTAATAAGTGTGGCATTAAAATAAAACTAAATAGTAAAAATTGAACAGCCATGATGGCCAGCACACTATTGTAAGGACCATCTGCACCAACAGCACCAGTTAAATTCGGATCGATGGCATTCAGCCCATCCGTTAATTTGCCAAATACACCAAGGCCTCCCCCTATAGTCCAAAACAGGGAGATAACGATTAGAATGGAAGTAATCGCCATTAAAATTCCTTGAATACCATCTGTAATCATTTGAGCATAAGCCCCACCAAGACCGATATAAAGAATCGTAATCGTTACCCCTATAATAATTCCCCAGAAGTAGGGAATGCCGATCACTGTTTCAAAGATGGTAGCAAGTCCGACATTTTGTCCTACAATATAATAGACATTAAACAGGATTAAAATCGTAACAAGCACTTGTAGTGCTCTCGAGTTATATCGTTTCCCGAGCCATTCAGGCAGTGTGGATACTCGACCGAATTTCTTGCCATAGCGCCAAAAGGTCTTCGTGAATAACAATAGGGCCACCCATGAAACACCGAAGCATCCAAGTGTATACCAAAGCACAGATGTACCATATTGATAAGCTAAGCCTGGTACACCAATGAATAAATTTGCACTAGAATAGGATGCGGCAAAACTAGCCCCTACAAGCCAAGGATTCACCTTTCCTCTGGCTGTTGCAAATCCATTCATTGATTTACTATGAGCACTACCTCTTTTTCCAATCCATGTAACTACACCAAAATAAACAACTAATAAAATAATAACAGTCCAAAGTAATAAACTAGAGCTTGCAAGCATAATCTATTGTTCTCCCTTCTTTGAATAAATAATCTTCCATAAAATTAATCCAAGAATCCAAAATCCAGCAACGAAAATAAAGTATGTTAAAATCAATTGGTTTCCTCCTTTCTATTCGATTGAGCGAGGCTTAAAAAATGGTAATACGTGTTGGTTGATCTCTTCATAGGAAATCTCTACTTCCTTTTGGTATGCTAAATCCTTTTGGTCTACCCATAAATGAGTTAGCATTGATGGTCCTTCTTCTAGCGCGACAACTCCCACTACATAGGGGGTTCTCTCCTGCCATGCAGGGTGTCCTGCTCGTTGTACGACACTCCATGATTTGATTTTTGCTTTTCCTGAGGCTTCACGCCAAACAAGCGAAGTCCCAAAGCAGTATGGACAATGGTGACGCGGGTAAAAAATCCACTTATCGCATGACTGACACACTTGAAGGCTTAGCTTCTTTTGCTTCAGATTATCCCAAAAAGGCTGACTGATTGGGGTAATCGTAGGCTTTGGTAATGATATATTTGGTGCTGAACTCATTGTTCTCCTCCTAACACTAGTGCCGTTGTTTCACTTAATGTTGCTCCATTTCCTGTTACGAGTGCCCTTTTTGCATGAGCGATTTGCCTGTTTGCTGCCTCACCACGAAGCTGAATAACTGCTTCAATCACATGAGACATTCCTCCGGCTAAATCGGCTTGTCCGAATCCGAGCTGACCACCGTGTGTATTCAAAGGATAATCTCCATCATGACCGAAGCTATGCTTTTGGACAAAATCACCGAATTCCCCTGGCTTACACAGCCCCGTACTTTCTAATGTCACCGCAACAACGCTTGTGTAGCAGTCATATAAGGATAAAAGGTCGATGTCCGAGATCGCTATTTCTGCTTGTTTTAATGCATGTGGAATGCAGTAACCAAACGGCAAAGCATCAATTGCTGGAGCCTGACTCACCGCTCGATGTGTAATTTTTTCTCCTGCACCTTTTAGATAAACAGGTTTATTTTTTGCTTTTTTTGCTTTTTCCTCAGAGGTAACAATCACAGCAGCACCACCTGCCACAGGCATGACGATTTCCAATAAATGGAGAGGGTCCGAGATAATAGGAGAATTTAAAATATCCTCTACCTCCAATGGCTTTCCGTAAAAAATGGCGTTGGGGTTAAGCTGTGCGTTTTTTCTTGCCCAATAGGCAATTTGGGCAAAATCCTCTTGTTTCGAGCCATAAACCTCCATGTGCTGGCGCTTTAGTAAGGCATAGGAGGTATTAGCTCCTGATGCACCAAAAGGAACATCAAATTCTCGAATGGGATTTCTGTTAGGGGAGCGCAATGCTTCACCTTTTTCATTTTTGTTAGCTAGCACACAAAGGACGGTTTCACACATTCCTGCTTCAATTGCTGCAGCAGCACGCCATACCATTCCAGCACCTGTTGCCCCACCTAGATCCACCGTATTGGACATCGTTGGTTCTAGCCCAATATATTCTGAGACTGTTGCTGGTACATGCTGAGGTGTTTCGCCAACCTGTGGTCCAACGAGTAATCCGTCAATATCCTCCTTCGAAATACCAGCATCCTTTATTGCTAATAGAGCTGCTTCTGTTAGGAGACTAAGGGTTGTTTTTCCTTCAGAGTATCTCGTAGGCTTTAATTCGCCGACACCGATGATTGCACCTTTTGGTCTTTTCGTCATTAGAAGCACTCCTTTTCCGTTAATCTCGTAAAGTGTCGTAAACTATGCGGGTTGCTTAGTGATGCTTTATTTTTTACTTCTTGTCCAATCGATTCTGTTTTGGCAGCACCTTCTACTTTCTTTCCGTTAATTGTGTAGGGAATTTCATCTACTAGAAAAATTCGCTTCGGTACGTGTCTTGGGGAGGCCTTTGAACGAATTTGCTGGCGTATTTCTTGCGCGAATTCCTTCGTTAATTCATCCGCTACGATACATAGGACAATTTCCTCATCATTTTCACAAGGTAATCCAAACACGATGGAATCTTTAATTTGTTCGATTTGTTCGATAATTCTGTAAATTTCTGCTGTACCTATCCGAACACCGCCAGGATTTAAGGTCGTATCTGCACGTCCATAAATAATAAAGCTTTGGTCAATTGTTTGTTCCGCAAAATCTCCGTGTGTCCAAATTCCAGGACGCTTGGAAAAATAATTGTCACGATAGCGTTGATCACCATTTTCTCCATAGAAGGTGAGCGGCTTGCTTGGAAAAGGCTGTGTACAAACTAAATCTCCCTTTTGTGCAAAGACAGAGGCACCACGCTCATCTAAAACATCTACTGCCATCCCGAGTGCTTTACAAGTAATTTCACCACGTTTAATCGGGTGAGCGATTGTTCCCATCACGAAGCAGCCCATAATTTCTGTTCCACCAGATATTGAAGCAAGGTATAGATCGTCTTTGATCGTTTCATAAATCCAATCATATTGCTCTGCTGCTAATGGTGCACCACATGAAAGAATACTTTTCAGTCTGGGTAAAGAATGGGTTTCTTTAAGATGAACACCTGCACGCATTAAGGTATCTAAGTACTTAGGACTTGTGCCAAAATGAGTTAATCCAACTTCCTCGGCAATATCCCATAGATGGGTGAGCGATTCTTTGGTGATCGGTGAGCCATCATATAATAAAATGGATGCATCACTTGCTAAGCCAGAAATAAGCCATGGATACATCATCCATGCAGTGTTGGAATACCAAAATAGGACATCATTAGGTTGAAGATCACTGTGTAATTGATGCTCCTTTACATGCTGTAATAACGTTCCGCCTGTTGAATGAACAATGGCTTTTGGTAAACCTGTTGTTCCAGATGTATAGAGAATATAAAGTGGTTGATCAAAAGGAAATGACTCGTATTTAGGTTTAGTAGCACGATTATCGAGCAATTGATCCCACGAAATAGTTTCTGCTGATACTGTGTTAAGTTTTCCTGTAATGGTCACGATTTTTTCAATACTTTTCATTTGGTTACAAACATCTGTGATCTTTTCTGAAATTTGATAAGACTTTTGCTTATATTGATAATGTAAGGCAGTGATAAGAAGCTTCGGATTGACTTGTCCGATACGGTCCACCATTCCTTTTACACCAAAGTCTGGAGAACAAGACGTCCAGATTGCACCAATGGAAACTGTCGCAAGTACAGCCACTAATCCATCAAGGTTATTTGTCGTTACACCTGCGACACGATCTCCTTTTTGAACACCTAAATCGATTAAACCTCTCTGTGCTTTCGCGACGAGTGTTCGTAGCTCTCCCATTGTGACAGAACGTGTGACACCAGTCTCATTTGCCTCATAAACAGCTATTCTTTCATCCGGTCCACGTAATAGATTTTCGGTAAAGTTAAGTGTCGCTTCTGAGAAGAAGGTGGCGTCTGCCATCGACTCAGCAGGGGTGTAAATGGTTTCTCCTTTATTTCCAATCACTTTTGCATAATCCCAAACATGGGACCAAAAATCGCCGATATGGGAAATCGACCAGCGATGGAAACGATCATAAGGAAAAAGAGACTGCCCACAAAATTTGGCAAATGCTTGTATATGTGAAGCTTGGATTTGTTCTTCTGTTGGTTCCCACAAATAAGGGGATTGATTTAACAAACGGGTACTCATGAAAAAATCTCCTTTCTAATTGGATACTTCTATTAAAATAGCGCCACCTTGGCCGCCACCACCACAAAGAGAAGCAATACCAAGCCCACCTCCACGTCTTTTTAATTCATGGGCAAGGGTTAATACGAGACGAAGACCAGTGCCACCTAGTGGATGTCCAATAGCGATAGCACCACCGTTGACATTCACTTTACTGTAATCGATGTTTAGTTCACGACAGCTTGCAATCACGACACTAGCAAATGCTTCATTGATTTCGAACAAATCAATATCATCTATTGTTAGATCGTTTTTTTGGAGCAATTGCTCAATTGCTTTTGCTGGCTTTGTTTGTAAGCTCGTGTCAGGCCCTGCTATTTCTGTCCAATCCATGACTTTAGCAAGTGGCTGTTGCCCTAGTTCTTTTGCCTTTTGCTCCGAGGTGATGATTCCAAAGCTTGCCCCATCTGTCATTTGGGAGGCATTGCCTGCTGTAATCGTTCCATTCTTCGTAAAAGCAGGGGAGAGGCTCGCTAACTTTTCAAGACTAGTATTCTCACGGATGCCTTCATCTTTCGCTAAGACATTCTCAATCGGTGCAATTTCTGCTTGAAACAATTTGTCTGTTTGAGCTCTAGCTGCTCTTTGTTGAGATAGAAAAGCATATTCATCTTGCTCTTGGCGGTTAATTTGATAGATTTGATTGTGCTTCTCTGTTAATACACCCATCGACTGATCACTTAGCGCACACCATAAACCGTCATGTAATAGGCTGTCTGTTAACTCCGTGTTCCCAATTCCTGTACCGAGTCTAACGGGAATGGTATGAGGAGCATTTGTCATCGAATCAAATCCACCTACCACATAATAATCTCCTTCATTTAACAGAATTCTTCTGGAAGCATCTGCAATCGAAGCAAGCCCCCCCAAACAGACATTATTTAAGGTAATAGCTGGAGTCGAAATATCGATGCCAGCTTGATAAGCAACCTGCCTTGCGGAATTCTGCCCCGCTCCTGCTTGGATTACTTGTGCTAGAATGACGCCATCTGGATGGTGTGCTTCTGTATTTTTTTGAATTAAGGCATGTAAGGCAGAAGCTCCTAATTCTGTTGCTGAATAGTTTGCCAATCCACCCTTCCATTTTCCAAAAGGTGTTCGGTTTCCGTCGAGAAGAATAGTCCCCATTGTCTTTAACTCCTTTTAAGTGAAATAAAAAAAGTCCCTCTATAAAAGATAGAGAGACTTTGGTCATCATGATCCGCTCTCTTATCTTTCTAAGCATAGCTTAGATGGAATTGGCACCTGTATTAAGTAAATACCACTTAATGGTTGCCGAGGCTTCTAAGGGCCAGTCCCTCCACCTCTCTTGATAAGACGTTATTTTGTATATAATTCCGAGTGAATTACTTTAATATTAGATTTTTAATATGCTTAACTTTAGCATTTGATGCTAGGTATGTCAATGGTTAATTAAGGGAATTATCAGGGATTTTTTTGCAAGCCCTTTCGTTTTTAACTTCCACCTATCTGTTGTACAATAGAAATATATTTCGAGTATCGAAAAAAAGGAGTAAGATAAATGCAACTTCTAGAAAAGGAAGTAAAAAAAGAAAAAATATGGACGAAGGATTTTGCCCTCATTTGTATGGCAAATTTTTTTATATTTTTAGGCTTTCAGATGACACTACCAACCATTCCTTTATTTGTGCAGCACCTTGGTGGAAATGATCAAATGATTGGAATTATTACTGGTGTGTTTACCTTTTCAGCATTGTTATTTCGTCCGAATGCAGGGCATTCCCTAGAATCCGTAGGGAGAAAATTTGTGTACATGCTAGGCTTAGGGATATTTGTTCTATCTGTTGGTTCATTTGCTTTTATTTCTAGTGTTATCCTGTTATTTTTTATTCGTTGTGTTCAAGGAATCGGTTGGGGCTATTCGACAACAGCTACTGGCACTATTGCAACAGATCTCATTCCACAGAAGCGAAGAGGAGAAGGGATGGGCTATTTCGGTTTATCTGGTAACATTGCACTGGCTATCGGTCCAGCTCTTGGTCTGTCCCTATATGGAGTCACCTCCTTTACGGTGTTGTTTTTAATCGCGTCAAGTCTTGGAATCATTGCCTTTATTCTCTCTACTCAGATTACATATAAAAAAGTAGAATCCCGTGAGAAGATAAAAAAAGCTAGATTTGATCTTTTTGAAAAGACAGCCCTACAGCCATCGATTCTATTATTTTTTATTACAACCGCATTTGGAGGGATTGCTTCTTATCTACCTTTATATACAGAGCAGGAGGGCATTGCTGGCATTGAGGTCTACTTTCTTATTTATGCACTTTTCTTAATGATTACTAGAGCCTTCGCTGGTAGATTATATGATCGTTATGGACATATCGTCGTTTTCCTACCGGGAACCTCCTTGATTCTTATCGCCATGCTATTGTTATTTTGGTTACCCAATTCCTTCATCCTGTTTTTAGCTGCAGCACTTTATGGATTAGGCTTTGGTACCGTTCAACCAGCATTACAAGCGTGGGCGATTGATAAAGCAAGCACCAATCGAAAAGGGATGGCAAATGCTACTTTTTTCTCGTTTTTTGATCTTGGTGTAGGTATTGGCGCCATTGTATTCGGACAAATCGCTTTCTTATTTGATTATGATTATATTTATTTAACTGCAGCATTTTCTATTTTCTCATCGATGGCCATCTATTTAGGCTTGCTAGTACGATTAAGATTTGTTAGTCGTCCACATTAAAGCAAAAAGCAATGGCGTCATGAAGACAGTTATGATACGATTTAGCTAAAAATAGAGGAGGAATCTATGGTGATAAAGGGAATTGGTCATACAGCTTATTTTGTGCGGGATATGGAAAGATCGTTAAGCTTTTATTGTGATGTACTAGGACTGGAAAAAGCGTTTGAACTCCATAATGAACAGGATGAACCTTGGATTGTCTATCTTAAAATTAGTGAACGGCAATTTATCGAGCTTTTCTACCATGGGAAGGATGGCACTCTTCAACCAGAAAATGCTGCTGGTTATCATCATCTATGCTTAGAGGTGGAGGATATTCACCAGATAGCGGATCACTTGAACAAGAAAGGCTGGCCATTAGATGTGGAGCCTACAAAAGGTGTCGATCACAATTACCAGTGCTGGGCAACAGATCCTGATGGGAATAGGATTGAATTCATGCAACTAATGCCAGATTCTCCACATCTCAAAGGAAAGTAAAGAGGGATAAAAAATGCATGAGTTAATACAGTTATATAAGGATGTATATGGAGATGACACATTAAGCGCTGTTCTTTCCCCATTAAGGATATGTCCATTAGGTGCACATGTGGATCATCAAGGCGGTATCGTGACAGGACTCGCTTTAGATGAAAATGTAGAGATGGTTTTTTCTGCAAGTGATGATGGTTATGTTCGGATTCAAAGTGCTGATTTTCCTGATGAAGAGTATTTCCATATTGATCGTGTCCCGGAAATGCTACCAGGCTCTTGGGGAAATTATGCACGAGGTGCAGTGCTTGCCTTAAGCAAGGATCAGAAATTAACGACAGGTTTTCGTGCCGTAATTAGTGGCAGGCTACCAATTGGAGGATTAAGTTCCTCCGCTGCTGTAACTACCGCCTATTTATTGGCACTATGTCATGTGAATCAATTGAATGTAAAAAAGGAGGACCTCGTTTACTATAGTCATGATGTAGAAACGAGCTATATCGGGCTAAAAAATGGGATTCTTGATCAATCAGCGAATTTATTAAGTAGGAAAGGGCATCTCTTGACTGTTGATTGTAAAATGGGAAATCATCAGTTAATGGATAGACCTAACGATATGCCTGAATTTGAGGTGATCGTTGTCTATTCAGGTGTTAGTAAGTCTTTAATTAGTACAGACTACAATAATCGAGTGGATGAATGTCGGGTTGGTGGTTGGCTTTTACAGGAATTAGGTACGCTTAATCAAACGAATCTTGCGGAGGTTAAACTTCGTGATATTCCAGATCAAATTTATCACACATATCGAGATCAAGTTCCTGGTAGATTTCAAAAAAGATTGGACCATTACTATTCAGAACAGGAACGAGTAATAGAAGGGATCAAGGCTTGGTCAGCTGGGGACATTCATCGATTTGGTCAGCTAATGTTTGCTTCAGGTCAAAGCTCGATCGATCAATATGAATGTGGTTGTCCAGAGCTCGTTACGATTTATCAAATTTTAAAGGAATTAAATGGTGTTTATGGTGCAAGATTCAGTGGAGCAGGCTATCGAGGTTGTTGTATTGGATTCATTAATCCTAAATATAAGCAGCAAATCAAACATGCGATCGAAACGATCTATCCAACACAGCATCCAAAATTTAAAGATCAGTACAAGGTTTATTTTTGTGAAATTGGTGATGGAGCAAGATTGATAGAGCAAGTAGAAGAGGGGTGACAATGATGAAAGCAATTATATTAGCAGCCGGTTATGCAACAAGGCTTTATCCACTCACAAAGCATACGGCAAAACCTTTACTAAAGATCGGGAAAAAAACGATTATCGATTACATTATCGATAAAATAGATGATGTACAACTAATCGATGAAGTGTTCATTGTCACGAATGCTCGATTTTATCAAGATTTCTTAACATGGGCAGATCGGTATAAAGGGAAAAAGAAAATTATAGTCGTCAATGATCAAACAACCTCTAATGAAAACCGCTTAGGTGCGATAGCAGATCTTCAATTCGTATTAGAGGAAAAAGAAATCAATGATGATCTATTAATTTTAGCAGGGGACAATTTATTCGAATTTGCTTTAACCGATTTTATCGATTATTTTTTTGCTAAAGGAACGGATTGTATAACTGTTCACTCATTGGGTAGCCTAAAAGAGTTACAGCATACAGGGGTTGTCGAAGTGGATCAAAGCGGAAAGGTGTTGTCATTTGAAGAGAAGCCTAAAATACCAAAATCAAGTCTAGCGGCTCCACCTTTTTATCTATACAAAAAAGAGACAACCCCGCTCATTAAACAATATCTGGAAGAAGGAAATAATCCAGATGCACCTGGTCACTTTATCCCATGGCTTATTAGACAAAAGGATGTTTATGGATATACTTTTGAAGGGAAAAGGATCGATATTGGCACATTAGAAAGCTATGAAAAAGTGAAGCAAATATTTCAATAAGTGGATGTTGGAAGGAAGTGTTCCATAAATGAAAGGTGTAGTAGCGATAAATCCTGGGGGAGCTGATCAACTAGCATATGTAGAGAGACCGAAGCCAACAATAGAGGAAAATCAGCTATTAATTGAAGTACATGCAACAGCCATTAATCGAACAGATATACTTCAACGAGAGGGAAAATCAGGCTATGCGACGAATCCTATTATAGGAATTGAGGTAGCGGGAGTTGTCGTGGATTCCTCTGATCCTCAGGTTTCAACTGGAGAGCGTGTAATGGGACTTGTTAATGGTGGAGCCTATGCGGAATATGCGATTATGCCAGCGAAACGGGCGATCAAGATTCCTAACTCCCTATCCTTTGAAGAGGCGGCGGCCATTCCTGAGGTATTTTTAACGGCATACCAAACCTTATATTGGATCGGTAAGCTGCAAGCGAGCGAATCAGTTCTTATCCATGCAGGGGGAAGCGGAGTTGGAACTGCTGCGATTCAACTAGCCAAACAGTTAAGCAAGGCCCAGGTGCTGGTAACAGCAGGATCTGCCAATAAATTAAAGGTATGTCGAGAGCTTGGAGCCGACGTTACCATCAATTATAAGGAACAAGACTTTGAAGAAGAAGTGAAAAAAGAGACAGATGGAAAAGGTGTTTCCTTAATTTTAGATTTTATTGGAGCCAGCTATTGGGAGAGAAATTACCAAAGCATTGCGGTCGATGGAAGATGGGTTTTAATTGGTGTGCTTGGTGGTAGTACTGTGGAAAAGGTTCGACTTATGGACATCATGGCAAAACGAGTTCAACTAACGGGGACATTACTAACACCTCGTAGTGATGTATACAAAGCAGAGCTGTCAGAGGATTTTTCATCAAGGGTCCTACCACTATTCGAAAATGGACGTATTCAACCAATTATCGATACGGTATTTCCTATAGAAGAGGTACAGAAAGCCCATGAGAGAATGGAAGCGAATCAGAATATCGGGAAGATTCTATTGAAGGTGAGATAATTTTTTGCATATTGCTAGCACGAGCGCGCACGTGATGTGCGCCTCGTTACTATTTTACTAATTGGTCAGAAGGTATCTTCCAAATTGCTTTACCAGAAGTAAATGGGTTCGAGAAATGTAATTCATACGTATCAGATGTAGGGACATCAAACGGGATTTCACCACGTAGAGTACCGCCTGGCTCAATTGATCCGTCTAACTGTGCTTTTATCCCTTCTGTCAGAAAGGTGGTACTATATGCATAACCCTCACTATCTTTTAACTCGACGTTTATGATGGATGAAATAACCTGTTCTTCCTCTGTAGTATTCTCAGCAGTCAAATTAACAACAATAAATTGGTCATTTTGTGGCTGATCAAATTCTCCACCTGGTTCAATTCTTGCTTCATTTAACGTGAGTTTTACACCATCAAAATCAACAGTATCACCAATAGAGAGATTTTGTGTTTCTGGCGCTTCTTTCTTCTCCGTAGTTTCGTTACTATTTTCTTCAGTAGACTCATCAGTTGTTTTTGAATCTACTTTTTCAATTTCTGATTCTCCACATGCAGTTAATAAAAAAACAAAAAATAATACCATTGCGATATGAAATAATTTTTTCAATGTACTTTTACCCCCAAAAATTTATGCTACTGATTCTTTCTTTTCTTGTTTGTCTTTTCTGAATAATCCCATAAACCCTGCAATAATTATTAGAATAGCAGGAACTAAGTAGAACATTGAAATACTGATGATACCTCCAATAGCAGATATTATTAATAAAATGCCACCAGCTTTGGCCTTCGATTTAACAAGAACGGATCCAACAATGGCTAAAGCAGAGAAGAAAAATGCTAGCCAACCTAAGGCTGTTATTTCACTTGTTCCATCACTGCTGAATGCAGCATCGATTCCTCCAACGAATAGTGCTAAAATAGCACCAATAAAGCCAAAAAAGCCACCTATTAATCCTAGAACAAATTCTGTTGTTCTCTTCATATTTAGTCCTCCTTTTTTTATTTTTATCAAAATCACTTTCAAATAAGTAATTATGATTATAACAAATTACTGTTTACCCAGGCTTTCACTCTCTAAGTCATACTAATTGCGTATGCCACCCTTATTATTATAGTTATATAAACCTAAATATTCAAGAGTGTTTCATGATATTATAGACCTATAATGATTAGAAGTGAAAGAAATGGCATATCTTCTATCAAAGAAAGACAGAGAAATAAATATAAAAAATAGAACTACCATAAAATTGGAGTTCTATTCTACCATTCTTTCTTTTTTGACCATTATCTATATTTATCTTGCATGAAAGTTAAAGTCTCCTATTTTGCCTTACCTTATAAAACACTCTCCATATGGTAACAGCCAATCCTGTGATAAAAATGATCGATAATAGAACCATGGCAGCAGGGTAGAGGCCGAATGCGTCGGTTGTGGTTGAACTATTATTTTGTAAAGCTGGAACAATAAAGAACAACCATCCAATCCCGAGAACAGGAACGATTTGAGGGGTGAGTCTTGCATAAAATCTCCAAGCCGGTTGTTCTTGTCGTTTAGCCACCCATTTTCCGCTTCGTAGGACTCCTCTTATCCCCAGAACTAACCAAATCACTGTAAGGAAACCGATTGAAAGGTCAATAATTGTTGGGACAGGGGCTTTTAATTCTGGTTTTTGTTCCTCTGTTAGTTGAATAATTCCTGAACTAATTTCATAAGCGTGCTCAAGTGTAGGGGTAAAGCTATTGAGTAAAACTGCTACAGCGTAACCGCTACTCGGCACGATATCTTGTTGTGCTTGATAAGTCGTTAACGCACCACTATGCGATAGACGGGCAGGCTTTGTATTGGAAGAACTTAAGGACCAGCCAAGTCCATATTTCTCACTCTTAGGTTGTGAGGAATAGGATTCATCTAATAGCTTTTGTGATAATAGCTGTTCTCCTGCTTGGTTTTTCCCCTGGTTCGTATGCATCGATAGCCATTTTCCCATATCTGATGCTGTAGAAACTACGCCTCCTGACCCCATGAACATTTTTTCAAGCTCTTTCCAAGGTATGGCAGTTCCGTAAGCAGTTACATATCCTTTAGGTAATCCTTTTACAAAATCCCCAGAATTTACAGCTGTAAAGGAATCATGCATCCCAAGTGGTTGGAAAACTTGCTGGTTAAGATAATCTACAAAATCCATACCACTTACTTTTTCTACTAAAAAAGCTAGGAGCCAGTAATTAGGATTGCTATAGGCATATTTCGTTCCAGGATCTGACTGAAGCTTCCAGTCCTGTAGCCGTTTTACACCTTCCTTTAACGTATTAGCAGGTGCGACAATCGTTGGATTCGGTAGACCTGAAGTGTGACTTAAAAGCTGTCGTATCGTTACATCTTTCCATCTGGGATCATCGAGTTTAACCGTTGATAGATATTTTACTACTGGCTCATCTAACTGAATTTTACCTTGTTCCACTAGTTGTAATACAGCAAATGCTGTAAATGTTTTCGAAACAGAACCAATTCTCATCAACGACTTTTCTGTGATGGGATTGCCATCAGAATCGTGACCATATCCTTTTTCGTATACTAGCTTACCGTCCTTTACGACTACAATTGAAGCTCCAGGAAGTCCATTTCTTTCAAGGTAATTGGTCACATATTGATCCACTTCTGATGTATTGAAGGACTCAGACGCTAGAACGAGTAAAGGTTGATTCCACAAAATAATTAATATTAAAAGAAAACCTATTTTCTTACACATATCGTCCACTCCCATGGTCATTTATTCTTTGCTAACTCCCATTCACAGATGATTGACAGCTGATCCTGATCTAAACGTCCAGAAATGGTCCCATTCATTTTTTTCATTAAAGCTTTGGCAATCGACAAGCCGAGTCCAGTGCTTTTGCCTGAACGGGACTGATCTGCCATATAAAATCGGTCAAACATTCGCTCGATATCCTTATCCGTTAATGAAGAGGCGTCATTTATAACTAGTAATCTTACTTTTGATTCTTTTTCTTCTAAACTAATCATAATAGTGCCATCTGAGTGGGTTATGGCATTGGAAATTAGATTTTCCATCACTCTCGTAACGGCTATTTCATCAGAGATAATGAATATATCCTGTTTTGGCAAATGAAGGATGGGTTCCATCCCTTTTTCACTAAAACGATCATAAAAGCTCATTAAGATATCAATGGTAAGGTTTCTCAAATTGATTGTTTTTGTTTCTAGTAGATGGTCCTTTGATTCGATAATGCTTAGCTCGAAAAAGTCATTTAACAATGCTTCCAATCTTTTGGCACGATTTTTTGCGGTGGTTAACCATTCTTTTTTTTCAAGATCTGTAGCGTTGTTGGATTCAGCCATCTGAATGTATCCTAAAATAGAAGTTAATGGTGTTCGTAAATCATGCGACATATTCGCAATTGCCTGTTGCTGCTCGTTTTCAAAATGAACTCTTTTTCTATACTCGTTCATGTACAAATCAATAAGCTTATTCATTTCGAATGCGAGGTTTTCGATATCTTGATCGAAAAGGGCTAAATCGATTTTTTTATTAGTTTTTCGATTACGATAGATTTGTAGCTGTTTGGTTAGCTTTTTCACTTCTTTTTTAAAAGCAATGAAGCGACTGAGTAAATAAATAGTTACACATAGTATAATGATGGTTACAACTAACATCTTCCCACCCGCTTACCTTTCATTATTTGATTTCTTTTCGGTTAAAAACAAACATTCCCCCGCTAAGGATGACAATTAGTGATATGATGGCAATGACAATCGATTTTAGAATCTCACCGGTGGTCATAGAATAGTGGAAAACTTCACTAAATTGATAGAAGAAGCTATTCTCGTACAACAGCTGAATAACTGGATAGGTTAGAAATTTTTCGATGATAAACATTATAATGGATAATAACAGTGTAAAAATAATGGTTTGTCCACTATCTCCTGTACCAATAGCTATCCATAACACAACTGCTGTAAAACAAAGAAATTGTAATGTAAATAAACTAAATGCTCTTCCTAGATACGTGAAATTGGAAAGGTTTATAAGGTCCCCGTGGCCAAATAGTAAGACTAAAATAATTGCTGTCAAAAGTGGTATTAGTATGGTCACGATAATAGAGCCAAGTGAAAAAACAAGATATTTCGCCATATAAATGTAGGCTATATGATGACCACTTATTATTTGGTTTTTGATTACACCGCTTTGTGAAAACTCGGTTGAGACATGAAAACCAGCTAATGCACTGACGATGAAGCTAAACAGTAATGGTAAGGTAAAAGCCGATAATGCATTTAGTTCACTTAATTGTGCTCGATCAAACTCTGTTCCCGATAATTGCCACCAGTCTGTTATCACTAGAGAATGTAACAGTGTACTTAATCCTGTTATGATTATAATGAGTAACCAAAGCGTTTTGCTTTGTACTAATTTGAAAATTTCGACCCTGATTAAATTAGTCATGCTCTCCCCCTCCTATAAGCATGGAAAAATAGCCTTCCAGACTGTCCCCATTTTGTGAGAGATGCTGTATTACAAGCCCATTGTTTGTTAATGCACGCGAAACGGTAACGACATCCTCAAGATAAGCGTATAGTTTAATGGACCCATCTGGCATTACCTCAAAATCGTTCGTGGCTAATGTGTTTTCCAATACTGTAGCCCCTAGAGCTGGGCGATCGACTTTAATTCGTAAATGCTGTCTGCATTTTTCGTCCAGTTCTTCTGAGGAGAGTTCTTCTAACCGTTTTCCGTCATGGATGATACAGAAACTCGTTGCTAACTGATGGAGCTCACTTAATATGTGGCTTGAAATTAAAACCGTCAGTCCTTTTTCGCGATTTAATTTCTTTATTAATCTTCTCAGTTCGACAATTCCCATAGGGTCCAATCCATTAGTTGGTTCATCAAGAATTAAGAATTCTGGATCACTTAATAATGCCATTCCAAGCCCAAGCCTCTGCTTCATTCCAAGGGAAAAGTCCTTCACCTTTTTCTTACCAGTCTCCTTAAGATCCACAAGCTCTAATGTTTGATAAATACACTCTTTTCCAGGAACACCTTTTTGAAGTCTTTGGACCTCCAAGTTTTCAGTAGCAGTCATATTTGAGAACAGGGCTGGATTTTCGATAATCGCACCAATTCTTTTTTGTGCACTTCTTAAATATTTTGGATTATCGTTTCCAAATAACTCGATAGATCCACTTGTTGGAAAGGTGAGTCCAGTTACTAACCGTAACATCGTTGATTTTCCTGCACCATTCAAACCAATGAATCCATAAATTTCTCCTTTTCTGATCGTAATATCAATATCCTTCAGTGCGAAATGATTTTTGTACTTTTTGGAGAGTTTGTTGGTTCTTAAAATGTATTCATTCATCATGATTAGCCTCCCTGTCTCTACTAAAAATAGTATAAACATTAAACCATAAGAAAGGCTTAAGATAAACCTTAAGAAAACCTTAAGATTTCAGTCGATATCCCATTCCCCAAATAGTTTCTATATATTCTTCTTCTGGATTCGCCTTACTGAGCTTATGCCGTAAATTACTCATATGGACATTTATTGTATTATCATCCCCATGATAAGGTTCGTTCCATACACTTTCGAATAAATTCGATTTTGAAAAGACCTTTTGGGGAGATGACAAAAGAAGGGTTAATATCGCATATTCACGGACTGTCAAAGGTAGAGTAATATCATTCACTATTACTGATTTGGCATCTAAATCAATCTGGATATCTTTATACATCAACTTGCTTCTTCTATTTGTTTTATGACTATATCTATATCTTCGTAATAGTGAATCAATACGGGCAGATACTTCTTCTACATCAAATGGCTTTGAAATAAAATCATCTGCACCAGCTCGAAGACTATTAATTTTTGTCTTTTGTTCATTTTTTGCTGAAATGATGATGACAGGAATAGATCTCTTAAACATGATTTCTAGGATTTCTTCTCCATTCATGCCTGGAAGCATTAAATCTAGCAGTACCAAATCCCATTTTTGCTTATCTAAATAGATCATTGCCTCTGTACCAGAATAAGCAGGTTGTGGGAAATAGCTGCTTTTTTTAATAATTTTGCATAAAAGCTGGTTAATATCATTATCATCCTCTACTACTAATATGTTAATGTGCTGGTCCACTTATGTTCCCCTTTCTTTTTACTAAGAAAATCATTTATATTTCAGCTTCAGTTTACCATGATAAAATAGAGAAATCTCTAGAAAAGTAATGATGCCATCAACTGGATTTTGGAAGCTGAGTATTGTTAAGCAAGCCCTTACTTTTCTTTTAATGAAAGGAATCATACTCTGGTGAACATTTTTTGTTTTCAGATATGTTTATAATACCTTTGCAGTTATAATAACATTGTCACTATAAAGATGGAGGATTTAATGGGGGATATTGGAAGTGAGTTATTGTTTATTTGGGACCGAGTAAATGACTGGTTAAAATTTGGAGAGACTAAAAACACTGGTATTTTAATATTTTCTGGTGCTACTATTGCAGCATTGATGAGTGTGTTAGGATCTTCTTTAAAAATTACTATAGAACGGAAAATAGGAATTTATACAGATATAGGCTTTCTTATATAGCCTGTCTGTTTACAATTTACTCGTTTATTCCAAATACGGAAGAAAAATTTTAAAAGTTGGAGGTAATGATATGAATTCAGATCGAAATATTACTTTCTCATCTGTATTGTTCGTAGTGGGATATTGTTTAGGTATTTTGGTATTTTTATATCAGGTATTTATATCATCTGACATCCCTATTTCATTTACAACAACAGAAGCTCTGCAAGTTCAAATTCTTCATTTTATTTCTACCTTTTTTATCTTTGTTGCATATTTTTCATCTAACAATAAAATCTTACATTATATAATGCTAGGTTTTATTACAATAGCCCTAGTGATTCAGATTATAATTAATAGGAATATGATGCTTCACGAACAAACAGCGGTAGTAATTTTAAGTTTAGCACCATTACTACACTTATCACTTCTTTTACTAACTTTGATTTATAAGTTCTGTCTAAGGAGTTTCTCTCAAAAAAGGGATTAAAAGAGTTACATATTTACTATTAGATACTAAACCTAATTTCAATCTTAAAGAAATGAAATTAGGTTTTTATTTGCTAAATAATATCTGAAATCCCTTTTTTGTCTATCGATTCCTCTGATAGTAGCACCTTTTTTACATTTGCTCATATAAATTAATTGCTGCATAGTAAAACCTAAACTTTACCAGAAAAAATAACTCATATGGTTGTTTTTTTCGAATTGTAACTTCCTTTAAGTGTAAGTAAGAATAAAAGAGAGGAGTTAAATGGGAATAGTGTATTTCGAAAGAGAACGCACAGAATTTGACGGCAGCTTAAGTAAAAGGTTTACAAGCTACTTTTGGTACATGGAGTATTAGTGGTATTTCCTAATGATTTACAGCAATTGAAATTGTTGGACATGCTGATCTTGATGTTTTGGTAGCTGCAACTAAAACATTTAATCTTCCGGACAGTGTCCAAAACACTCTAGATAAAATAGATAAGCATGCAAATTGGGCTGACATTGGCACCGACAGTGAAGACAAGACTGCTGGCTTTGAGATTACCTAGCTACAGTGATGCCTGCATTTGCCATTTCTCATTATTAAGTTATTATTCTGTCTTTGTTTTGAAAAGTCATGGTCTGGACTTTATTTTTAAATCGCTAGAAGTGTTAAGCAGATATTTGGCCGGAGTTCAGCCAATAGCAAAGATGATTGCTACAAATGGATTCCCAGAAGGCTGGAGAGTGAGGGCCGAGCAAATTGCCAACTGGATACCATAAGAAAAAAAGATGAGGACCTCTAGTCATTTTCCTCATCTTTTTCTATAATTTCCTGACTAGACTCCGTTAGGTAAGCTTGGCTGGAAAAGTTAGGTTTAGATTTTCTTGCTGCATAACGTAATCTTATATGAACAAATGGCTCAAGTATTGTCAAAAAAGTGGCCCCCATTAGTGGAATGCCGTATGTTTCTAATATATCAGCAAATAAGAAAAAGTCACAAGAGATCCATAATAGCAATAAATAGAGAGGAAAATCGATAATGGTAGCCGTGATACTACTTACTTTTCGTAGAATAACTAAATCACCAATTAAAAAGGAAACAGCAAAAACAAATAGGGTGATTCCTATCATACTACGTAGATTTGCTTCACTAAAAATAGCAAGCAATGACAATATGGTAATAACTGTAAATAACAATTTTAATCCGATTGCTCTCCAAAACTCCATTTCTTCACCTCTTCTTCCCAATCTGTCTCACACATTATAATGTGTTTTAAAGAAAGGAAATATACATCCTCTTCTAAATAAACTACGTATTGTGACAATATTCCCCAGGAAATAATTCCATCATTTAATTTTGTCGAGAATGAAATGAATATCTTGAATAATCTTTCGCGTAGATGAATGAGGAATTTCCTTGTTCTTTACAAATATTTTACTTTTTCTACATAATAGCTTCATTTTCGAGCGTTAAAATTGTAGAGATATATGAAATAGAGGAGTGGAGCTTTTATGTTGAAATTCTTTCGTGCTCTCATCGTTAGTTGTCTGTTTTTTACTATCTTTACTTTCAAGCCACTCATGATAAATGCAGCAGAGAATGAATTAAGTTATTATTCGGATAAGGAACAGTCGCTAGCGGTTAATTTTATCGGAAGGTATAACAGTGGTGCCCCGATCGATGATGGTGGAACAGAAATAGTGGCATATGATCCTACAACTAAACATGCTTTTTCGGTTAATGGTTCTGAGAAATCATTAGACATCATGGATTTGTCTGTACTCGGTGAAGGTAAGAAGGAAATCCCTTTGCTAAAGAGGATTACCTTAAGTGATTTAGGGATTGAAGCCGGTGATGTTACAAGCGTGGTAAACGATCCAGCTGGTCGCTTTATTGCGATAAGCGTTCCTGCAGTGAATAAAGTAAATCCAGGCCATGTTGTTTTTTTGACTACATCCGGTGATGTCCTAACAACAGTAGAAGTTGGAGCTTTACCAGATATGGTCACAATTACCCCTGATGGAAAAAAGGTTTTAGTTGCTAATGAAGGAGAGCCGAGTGATGATTATTCAGTAAACCCTGAAGGCTCTGTAAGCATTATTGATGTGTCAGGTGGAGTGAAAAAGGGTGTGGAGCTAAAAGTCACTACTGCAAGATTTTCTGACCAAATAGTGGAAGAGGATGTTCGAAAGGTACACCCTGAAAGTACATATGCGGAGGATCTTGAACCAGAATACATTGTCGTAGAGCCAACAAGTGATTATGCTTATATTGTTTTACAGGAAGCAAATGCCATGGCCAAGCTAAATCTAATAACAGGAAAATTTACTACAGTGAAAAGCCTTGGGTATAAGGATTATTCTATTTCATCCAATCAATTAGATGGTTCCGATAAAGATGATCAGGTCAATATCCGTAATTGGCCGGTTCTATCCCTTTATCAGCCGGATGGAATGGATTTGATCGAAATAAACGGAAAATCCTATATCCTAACAGCAAATGAAGGGGATGCCCAGGATTGGGATGCTTTTTCAGAGGAAGCTCGTGTGAAGGATTTACAGGATAAATATGAGCTTCGTGGAGACCTATATCAAGGTTATACACAAAAGGAATTAGATAGCTTAGTCGAAAATGGATTGTTTGAAGAAGAGCAGCTTGGTCGTTTAAAAACCTCTATTTCTCATCCAATGAATGAAACTGGTAAGTACGAAGCGATCTATGGCTTTGGCGGACGCTCTTTTTCCTTATGGAGTGCAGATACGCTGGAACTCGTATATGATAGTGGATCTGAGTTTGAACGATATATAGCCGAATTTAACCCAACCTATTTTCATTCGAATAATGATGACGATAGCTTTGAATCGAGGAGTGATGATAAAGGCGTAGAACCAGAAAGTGTCATCACTGGGCGTGTTAATGGAACAGATTATGCCTTCATCGGTTTAGAGCGTCAAGGTGGCATCATGGTGTATGATTTAACAAATCCAAATGCGCCAACTTTTGATTCCTATTTTACAACAAGAAATTTTCAGTCATTAGATATGGAGGTAACAAGGGATAGTGGAGATATTGCACCAGAGGGATTGACCTTTATTCCTGGAGAGAAAAGTCCAACAGGGAATCCAGTTTTATTAGTTGCACATGAAGTTAGTGGAACGATAGCAGCTTATGAACTGGGAAAGAGCTCAGATGCCAGCCTAGAAGATTTGAAGCTAGATAATGGAAAGCTTACGCCAAGCTTTTCTCCTGATGTAAAAAAATATGAGGTAGAAGTAGCAGAGACAATCGAAGAACTGACCCTTTCTCCAATTGCTCATTCCAGTTCCGCAACGGTTACGATAAATGGAGAAAAAGATCTCACAAAAGTTCAGAAGCTAGCACCGGGCGATAATTTTTTCCAGATCGAGGTAACGGCAGAAGACGGCACAAAAGAGCTATATGAGTTACATGTAACGAGATTAGCAAGCTTCATTACGACAGATCTTGTATCAGAAAAGGATGGGTTTTTTCTACAAGAGGAAGCCACCAATAATTTAGCTGACAATGGAGTGCTAGAGTTACATGTACCAGTGGAAAAGGACCAGACAAAAGTTGTCTTTTCACCAGAACAGTTGAAGAGGTTAAAGGATAGAAATAGTCAAGTTCATATTATAAAACCGGATGTTCGTTTGAAATTTGATTTGAAATCGTTCCAGACAGATAAGTCGCTAACCTTGTATATGAACAAAGTTAAAGCATCCGAGCTTGAAAAAGCAGAGCAAGCGGAGACAAATGTGTATGAGGTAATATTTGAACAAGAAGGTCAAGCTGTTACATCGCTATTTCAACTATCCTTTTTACTAGAAGACCCAGATCAAGATCATCAAATATACCATTGGGATCAAAACTCCTCTTCCTGGAAGGAAATGGGCGGTGTGATAGACCAGAGCTGGCTTACAGTAGATAGTACCCGATTAGCGAAGTTTGCTGTTTTTTTACCAGAAAATCTTATGGAATCGACCAATCAGGTAGCACAAGAAAAAAAGGAAGAACCGATAGTGAAGAATGAAGAAAACAAAACGGATAAAGTGACGTCAGAGGAGCATTACCTTCCTAATACTGCTACATTTACGTATAACTGGTTGTTAATTGGTGGATTGATACTTGTGATCGGGATTAGTCTTGTTATTCTAACAGCTGCTAGAAGAAAAAGAATCGAGCAAGAAAAGTAAAAAACAGATGACATATGGATAAGAAATTGGTACACTATAAAAAGTAAAATTATATGATAGATAAAACAGTGATAGAATAAATACTATTGCTGTTTTTTTTTCTGTATCAATTGGAATGAAAGAACGTGGAGGTTATCAATTTGGAAGGAACACTTTATTCATTAATTCCTGCAGTATTAATGCTTGTATTAGTCCTGTGGACAAGGAAATTATTATTATCATTAGGAACAGGCATCATCGTTGGTGCATTACTCATACATGATTTCGATATTCTTCTTGCGATACAACAAATATGGCTTGTGTTTCGTGATATTTTTTATACTACAGATGGATGGAATGTTGGGAATTTTTATTTATTAGTTTTTCTCATCCTGCTTGGTATCATGACCGTTTTTATGACGGCATCTGGTGGAAGCAAGGCCTTCGGGGATTGGGCAATAAATAAAATCAAAACACGAAAAAATGCACAAATTATGCCATTTGCATTAGGGATCCTTATTTTCATTGATGATTATTTCAATAGCTTGGCAGTAGGGCAAATAGCTAGACCTGTCACCGATCGTCATAAAATATCCCGCGCGAAGCTTGCTTATTTTATTGATTCGACCTCCGCACCTGTAACGGTTATTACACCGATATCCAGCTGGGGCGCTTATATTATTGGCACACTAGGCTCTATTTTTGTCGCAAACGAAATCGTCGAATATCAGCCATTAGAGGCATTTGTGAAAATGATTCCTTATAATATTTATGCACTAGTAGCGATCGTGTTCGTTCTTCTTGTAGCCTTATTGAATATTAATATAGGGGCAATGAAAAAACATGAGAAGCGCGCTCTTCGTACTGGAGAAGTGTTAGATCCTGCAAAGAATATAGCCGCAGTACAAGCAAAGGAAGTTCATATTTTCAATAAGCATGGAAAAATAATCGATCTTGTTATTCCTATTGCCGTTCTTATTGTTGCAACGGTTGCAGCTATGTTAGTAACGGGCAAAATGGCATTAGATGAAGAGGCAACGGTGCTCAAGCTTTTTGAAAATACGAACGTGAATCTCTCGTTATTTGTTGGAGGATTATTTTCTGTAATAACAGCATTGTTGCTCTATTTACGATTACCAAACCGCCAGCTTTCTATTGCGAAAATTAGCTGGAAGGGCACACTGTCCATGATGCCAGCAATTTATATTTTAGTATTAGCATGGATGATTGGTGCCATCATTGAAATTATTGATACTGGTGGTTTCTTGGCGCAATTAATCGATAAGGTTGCCTTTAATCCTGACTATTTAGCTTTATTATTATTTATTCTAGCCGGATTTATGGCATTAGCCACTGGGACATCATGGGGAACTTTTGGAATTATGCTTCCGATCGCCGCACAAATAGCTGTTTTATATGATGTATCTTATGTGATCCCTGCAATGGCAGCAGTGCTTGCAGGCTCTGTCTTTGGAGATCATTGTTCACCAATCTCTGATACGTCGATCTTATCCTCAACCGGTGCTGGTTCGGATCACATGGATCATGTAATCACCCAACTACCATATGCCTTTATCAGTGCATTAGCGGCTGGAATCGGCTATTTATTCTTAGGAATAACCGATCAAATTGGCATTGCTTTACTTATGGCTTTTGTTACGATACTATTATTTGTAGTTTGGTTTATTTGGAATAAAAGACAAAGTGAATAAATAAGGTCTTCTAGGGTTCCGCAATAAAAATTGGTCAGGTCCGAGAGAAGACACACAGCTGCTGCTAGCTGTGACACGGAGGGATAAAAGCCTGGGAGATGAATCAATCTCTTAGGCTTTTTTATTTTAAGAAGAGGGGGTTTTTTTATGTATAAGGAATGGTTAAAGGTTTTTATTGCAGCAATTTTCGAGGTAATATGGGTGATCGGTTTAAAACATGCGGATAGTGTTCTGGAGTGGTCAGGCACATTTGTTGCTATTGTTATCAGCTTTTATTTTCTGATAATGAGTGGACAAAAGCTTCCTGCAGGTACGAGCTATGCAGTGTTTGTTGGGCTCGGGACAGCAGGAACTGTTTCCATGGAGATGCTCGTTTTTGGCGGAGAATTCCATCTCGGAAAGATTTTGCTTATTGTGCTTCTTTTAGTGGGAGTAATTGGTTTGAAAATAACGACAGATCAGCATGCGGATAAAGGAGGAGAAGCGTAATGGACTGGATTATACTTGTTCTTTCAGGTTTATTCGAAACAGCGGGTGTGATGATGATTAGCAGATGGCATATGACGAAAAAGGGATTCGATTTATTGGGGATGATCGTAAGCTTTATGATTAGCTTTGTTGGCTTAACCTATGCTCTAGAAACGATCTCCATGGGTACCGCTTATGCAATTTGGACAGGAATAGGTGCAGCAGGTGGAGTACTAGTTGGTATGTTGTTCTTTCATGAACCGAAGGATAGAAAACGAATCTTCTTCCTTTTATTAATCATCGGATCGGTTGTTGGCTTGAAATTGATTTCTTGATTAAAGGCGTTTAAGGGGGAGCAGGGGGTTGGTCTATTAGGGCGAGATAACCAAGATAATAATGGTTGTATCAAACGATCAAACGAGATAACCAAAATAAAAATAACAAACGATGCTCTGAGTAAAAAAATACTCCCTTCAGCTATCTAAAGGGAGTGTAACAGCAGCATTTTAATAAAGTGGTAAAACATATAATAGTACACTAAAGAAGTGTGTAATGCTACCACCTAATACAAATAAATGCCAAATTGCATGATGGTATTTGAAGCCTCGCCAAACATAGAAGACAGCCCCAACTGTGTACAGCACACCGCCGATAATTAAAAGCATTAACCCATTGGGATGTAGGTTGTCGACAAGTGGTGGCCATACAAATACAATTAGCCAGCCCATCAGAACATAAAGAAGGGTAGAAATCATTAAAAATTTCTTGACGAAAAACACCTTGAAAACAGTCCCGCCAATGGCTAGCCCCCAAATGACGCCAAAAAGTGTCCAGCCTTCCCAGCCTTTAACAATGATGAATAAGAATGGGGTGTAAGATCCGGCAATAAAAAAATAAATCGAAGAATGATCCAGTATTTCAAAAATATTTTTCGCTCTTCCCTTTGGTAAGCTATGTACAAGAGTCGAGGATGTATAAAGTAATACCATCGTCACACCAAATAAAGTAAAGCTAACAATATGCCATGGTGTTCCGAATAGTGAGGCATTTACGATCAAAATGACTAATCCCGCAATACTTAATACCATTCCAATGCCATGGGTAATAGCATTGGCGATTTCTTCTCCTAGCGTAAATTCATGTGTAGATCCCATTATTTGCTTCCTTTCTCTACTTTCTCTATCCTATTATCTTCCTATCTAGAGTGGAATGCAAATAGATCGCTATCCTAAGAAATAAATCCACTGTATACTTGGTCATTTTCCATTAGATCAATAATTTTTAGAAAATGCTCCTCTTTTTTGTAGATGATTTTATACTGTTTCTCTTTATCCCCATTGACAAGAAACATAATTCGACTCCCGGGATTATCTTTTTCCAAATGGAATGTTAATCCGTTTGTGTCGACTTGTTCGACGACTGTACTATACTCAGTAAAGGATGTTAGATTGGCTGGCTTATTTGGATAATGCGTATCATCATACTCTTCTGCATCTTCCTTGGTACGATCCTGTGATTTCAGTAGTTTTCCAGTAGAGGCATCGACTTGAAATTCATATTCACCGGTTCTGCTTTCGATTTCTACTTCGTAATAATGATCATCCTCTTCGAAGGAAAGATCAACTTCCTCGATAAATCCGTCAGCCTGCGCAAATGCTGTTTTCAAAGCTTGTTCGGCCGTTATCGCTTCCTGATTATCAGTGGAAGCCCATGCAATCGTGACTCCACCAAAAATAACGGTTGTGACAGCTGCTCCTACTAATAGTACTTTTTTCATGTTTTCTTCCTCCTTCATTTCTATTCATCTTCACTATACCTTTTAGAAATGAGAGAAGAATAAGAGAAAAATGAGAATTTGATTAGAATTCACAATAAGTCTATCTTATAAATTCTGCAATTCATCCACTGTAATAAAGGAGTAGCCTTGACTCGTTAATAATTGAAGGATTTCTTCCAATAGCTGAAGCTCTTCACCTGATTGATCATACATCGGGTGTAAAAGGATAATGGAGCCTGGTTCTATTTTTTCTTGCACATACGCTAACTTATCCTCTGCTGTATCTGGTTCTATGTTCCATGTAATCGTTTCTCGATCGTGCTTCGATAAATAATAGGGTAGACCGAAAAGCTTTTTGCCAAAAGGAGGACGGAAATCAATTTCTTCTTGATAGCCTGCCTCGCGAATTAATTGATCTGTCTTCGTTATTTCCTGCTTAATAAATTGTTGTGATTGGAATATCATTCTTTCATGAGAAAAGGTGTGATTTCCAATTTGATGGCCAGCCTCTACAATTTTTCTAGTTTGTTGTGGGTTGTTCTTCATATCCTTCCCTATTAAAAAGAACGTAGCTTTTGCTTGATAATCATCCAATAATGCGAGAATAGCATCTACCTTTTCAGTCGGCCCATCATCAAAGGTTAGAGCCACCACCAACTCATCTGTTTCTACTTGATTGGTTAGTCCTCCAAAAATCTGAAAACTTCTTGCATTCATAAGGTAATAGGCTGAAGCAAACAGAAGGCATACTATTCCAATAAAACAACAGACTATCAGCGTGATTTTTCGTTTCATCCTATCGCTTCCTTTTTATTTTTATTATATTATAAGTTCTAGTTTGGTAGGATAGTACATAAAATAAAAAAAATTCGTCATAAATATGGCAAAATAGTTTGTTGTTTGGATAAACTTAGTTATAATAGAATATAGAAAAACAGAAAGAACCATGATAAAATATGATAACGCTATCAATTAGAGGCGGAAGGAAGGAGAGTCAACCATGAAAATGATTCAAAATCCTGTATTACTTGGGTTTAATCCGGATCCATCGATACTTCGAGTAGAGGATAATTATTACATAGCTGTATCTACTTTTGAATGGTTTCCAGGTGTACAAATCTATCATTCTAGGGACTTAGTGAACTGGGAACTGATAGGTTATCCTCTTACACGTTCCTCCCAGCTTAACATGCTAGGAAATTTGAACTCAGGCGGTGTTTGGGCACCATGTCTTTCCTATTCAGATGGAACTTATTATCTTATTTTTACGGATGTGAAGAGTAGAAAGGGAGCATTTAAGGATACCCATAACTATTTAGTGACAGCAGAAAGTATTACAGGGCCATGGTCAGACCCAATTTATCTAAATAGTAGTGGCTTTGATCCATCCTTATTCCATGATGAGGATGGGAAGAAGTGGTTAGTCAATATGATTTGGGATCATCGCAAGGGCACGAACTCTTTTGCGGGTATCGCTCTACAGGAATATTCCGTTAAAGAGCAAAAATTAGTCGGACCAATACGAAATATCTTTAAAGGGACAGAGTTAAGAAAAACGGAAGCACCACACGTATACAAAAGAAATGGCTACTACTATTTATTAACAGCCGAAGGTGGCACAGAATATGATCATGCAGCAACAATGGCTCGCTCTCGATCGCTTTTTGGTCCATATGAGGTGGATCCAATGAACCCGATCTTAACCTCTGATAAGTCTGATGAAGATCAGTTGCAAAAAGCGGGACATGGTTGCTTGGTCGAAACACAAAATGGAGAATGGTATATGGCACATTTATGTGGGCGACCTGTGATCGATAAAAAAAGTATTTTAGGTAGAGAAACGGCTATACAAAAATGCTACTGGACAGACGATGATTGGCTTCGTATCGAAAATGGTCCAAACCCAAGCAAGGAAGTACCGGCACCTGATCTGCCAGTGTCAGAAGCAGTAACCATTCCGCTTCACGATGATTTTAATGAAGAGACACTAGCTTTACATTGGAATGCATTAAGAAGGACCTTTGAAGAAAAATGGTATTCGCTTAAAGACCGTCCTGGTTATCTCCGTCTATATGGGGAAGAATCGATGAATTCGTTTCATCGTCAGAGTATGGTAATGAGGCGACTTGAGCATTTCCAAGTAGAATTAGAGACCTCTGTAGAATTTGAACCAGAAAATTTCCAGCAAATGGCAGGATTGATGATTTATTATGATACAGAGGATCATGTGTATTTACGCATAACAGAACACGAAACCTTAGGAAAATGTATTGGAATCATCGAAACAAAATATGGAAGCTATGAAGAATTGCTAGAAAAGGATATCGCACTTCCTAACGATCAACCAATCTATTTAAAAGCAGTCATTCATGATCATTTATTACAATTTTACTACCGATTAGATACAGATGAATGGCAGCAGATTGGCGAAAAAATAGACATTGGTCACTTATCAGACGACGATTCTGATTATGTACGATTTACAGGAACGTTTGTCGGTATGGCCGCACAGGATCTGAGTGGACAGCATAAAAAAGCTGATTTTGATTATTTTAACTATAATATTTTAACATAGGAGGTAATTTTCTTGAAAAAAGCATTAATCTTTCAAGGTGGTTGGGAAGGACATGAACCAAAACAAGTAGCAGATATACTAGCAGGTTTATTAGAAGAAAAGGATTTTCAGGTTAAAATCACGGATACGTTAGAGACACTGAAAGAAGATGATCTGACAGAATATGATTTGATTGTACCAAACTGGACACAAGGTACAATCGAACAGGATCAGCTACAGCCGTTATTGAAAGCAGTTGAACAGGGCACAGGATTGGCAGGACTTCATGGTGGAATGGGTGATTCCTTTCGGATGGAGGTAGACTATCAATTTATGGTTGGTGGCCAATGGGTCGCACACCCTGGTAATGATGGAGTAGAATACAAGGTGCATATCAAGGATCCAGATCATCCGTTAACAGAAGGAATGGAGGATTTTACAGTAGTATCTGAGCAATATTATATGCATGTTGATCCGGCCATTCATGTTCATGCAACGACTCGCTTCCCTGTTGCAGAAGGACCATATCAAACAAACGGAGAAGTGGATATGCCAGTTGTATGGACGAAAAAATGGGGAGAGGGAAAGGTTTATTACTGTGGGTTAGGTCATGTCGCGGAAATTGTCAAAATGCCAGAGGTACTTCAATTAATGCAAAGAGGTATGACTTGGGCAAGCAGATAGGAGTGGAAGCATGAATCAATTAAATGTAGGTATTATTGGTTGTGGAAATATTAGTCGAATCTATTTGGAAAATGCAAAACGCTTTAAGAATTACACGATTCAAGCCGTGGCAGATTTGGTGCTTGATCGTGCCAAAAGTCATGCAGCGGAATATGGCGTTCCAAAGGCCTATACGACAGAGGAGCTTTTGTTAGATCCTGAAATTGATTTCGTTATTAATTTGACGATACCAGCTGTTCATGCGGAGATAGCGATAAAGGCATTGGAAAATGGCAAGCATGTATATGGCGAAAAGCCTCTAGCAGTTACAAGAGAAGAAGCGAATAAAATGCTAGAGTTAGCCAAAGAAAAAGGATTATATATCGGAAATGCACCTGATACCTTCTTAGGGGGAGGGATTCAAACATGTAAGAAGCTTTTGGATGATGGTGTGATTGGCAAGCCTATTTCAGCTACGGCGTTTATGATGATCCCAGGACACGAGCGTTGGCATCCGGATCCTGCCTTTTATTATCAGGTAGGTGGTGGTCCTTTATTCGATATGGGTCCTTATTATTTAACAGCCCTTATTGCATTAATTGGGCCAATCAGTCGCGTAACAGGGTCTGCCCAAATGACCTATAAGGAACGTACGATTACTAGTAAACAAAAGTATGGCGAGAAGATTAAGGTCGAAACTCCAACACAGATTAATAGTGTTTTAGATTTTGAAAATGGTGCCGTCGCTTCCATGGTCATGAGCTTTGATACATGGCATCATGGATTACCACATATCGAGATATATGGGACAGAAGGAAGCATGATCGTTCCAGATCCGAATACATTCGGTGGCCCTGTTATGATTCGAAGAAAAGACGACAGTGATTGGACTGAGGTTCCTTTAACACATGGGTTTACCGATAATAGTCGGGGCTTAGGGGTTGCTGAGATGGTCGATGCTATTTTAGCCAAACGAACTGCAAGAACAGATGGAACGCTCGCCTACCATGTGTTAGATATTATGCATGGGATACATGATGCCTCATCAGATGGGAAGCATTATATTGTTCCAAGCCATTGCAAACAGCCAGAGCCGTTACCAGAAGGAATAGCTGAGGACTATTTTGCATAAAAACGATGAGTGAGTTTTACCAATCATTTTGCAGAAAGGATTAGGTGATGGAAATGAAGTTAGGTGTATTTGCTGTACTATTTGGTGATAAGTCATTGGAGGAAGCTTTGGATAAGGTAGCAGAAGCAGGTCTTGAGACGGTGGAGATTGGCACAGGGGGCTATCCAGGTAATGCCCATTGTAATCCCGATGAATTATTAGCAGATGAAGGAAAGCTATCTGCCTTTAAAGAAGCATTTGAGCAAAGAAACTTAGAAATTAGTGCCCTTAGCTGTCATGGAAACCCCCTTCACCCGAACAAAGCAATAAGCGAACAGCATCATAAGCAATTTGAAAAAACCGTCCTACTTGCTGAAAAGATCGGGGTAAATACGGTGATCACCTTCTCAGGATGCCCAGGAGAATCAGAGCATTCGAAGTATCCAGTATGGGTAACTGCTGCATGGCCAGATGATCACCCTGAAGTACTCGAATGGCAATGGCAAGAGCGCGTCATTCCGTATTGGAAGAAGCAAAATGACTTCTTGGCGGAACACGGTGTACGAGTAGCGATTGAGCCACATCCTGGCTTTGTTGTCTACAATAATGAAACCGCCCTAAAATTAAGAGAAGTCTGTGGAAACCAAATTGGTGTTAACTTTGACCCAAGCCATTTATATTGGCAGCAGATGGATCCTGTTGTCAGCATTAAAGAGTTAGGGAAGCATAAGGCACTGTACCATTTTCATGCAAAGGATACAGGAATGGATGAGCAAAATACAAAAGCAAACGGTGTACTTGATACGAAACCATACAGTGATGAATTAAATAGGGCATGGATATTCCGAACCGTTGGCTATGGTCATGGAGAGGAAGAGTGGAAGCGAATCATCAGTGCATTACAGCTGATCGGTTATGAAGGAGCTATCTCGATCGAGCATGAGGATAGTTTAATGTCTGTTGAGGAAGGGTTTCATAAAGCCGTAGAAGTATTGAAAAATGCATTAATCAAAGAAAAGGTTGGTGAAATGTGGTGGGCATAACAAGTAAACCTGTAAGAATTGGAATGATAGGATATCAATTTATGGGAAAAGCACATAGTCATGCTTATCGTGATTTACCATTTTATTTTGACAATCCATTAAAGCCTGAGCTAAAAGTCATTGCTGGAAGAAATGAAGAGGCCGTGAAGGAAGCACAAGAAAAAATGGGCTGGGAAAGCTATGAAACCGATTGGCGAAAAGTAGTGGAGCGAGACGATATTGATGTGATTGATATTGTGACACCGAACCATACACATGCCGAAATTGCGATTGCGGCAGCAGAAGCGGGTAAGCATATCATTACAGAAAAGCCTCTTGCGCTAACTGTGGAAGAAGCAGAGCAAATGCTAGCAGCAGTGAAGAAGAACGGGGTAAAGCACATGATTTGTCATAATTATCGCTTTGCCCCTGCTGTACAGTTTGCCAAAAAGCTGATCGAACAAGGCAAGCTTGGACGTATTTTCCATTATCGTGCTCATTATTTACAGGATTTCATCATTGATCCTAGCTTTCCACTAGTCTGGCGCTTGAAAAAGGAAGTGTCTGGATCTGGTGCCTTAGGGGATATCGGTGCACATAGTATTGACCTTGCTCGTTTTTTGATTGGAGAATTCACCGAAATTGTTGCGACAATGGAAACCTTTATTAAAGAACGTCCAATTGGTGAAATGACGGGTGGTTTAAGTGCGAAAGGCGATTCAACGAAAATGGGTGAGGTCACGGTGGATGATGCTGTAGCGTTTCTCGCTCGATTTGAGAATGGAGCACTAGGGACATTTGAAGCAACTCGTTTTGCTAATGGTAATCGCAATAAGAATAAATTTGAAATCAATGGGGAGAAAGGCTCTGTTCGTTGGGATATGGAAAATATGAATAACCTAGAACTCTACTTAGCGAGTGATGAGGAAGGAGAGCAAGGCTTCCGTTTAATCAATTGTACCGAGGAAGTGCATCCATATGTTGGAGCGTACTGGCCTGCTGGGCATATCATTGGCTATGAGCATACGTTTATTCATTTAATTGACGAATTTTTCCGAGGGATTGCAGAGGATTACCAACCAGCACCGAATTTTGAGGATGGTGTCCAAAATCAAAAATTGCTTGATGCGATTGAACAATCTGCGGAGGAAAGACGTTGGATTAAGCTCTGATGAAAAAGAATCCTGTTTTAGCATACAAGGAGTGACAGATGTGAGCAATAGGATGAAGGCTGCCGTATTAAATAAACCCTTGGATATAGAAGTGAAAGAAGTACCGATTCCAGAAATCCAAGCAGATCAGGTCCTAATCAAAGTACACTGTATAGGAATTTGTGGTTCGGATGTTCATTACTATGAGCATGGAAAAATTGGTCGATATGAGGTGAAGGAGCCAATCATTTTAGGTCATGAAATGGCTGGCGATATAGTGGCAGTTGGTGACAGTGTCAGAAATCTAACAGTTGGAGAAAGGGTTGCGGTAGAGCCAGGTGTGACCTGTGGTAGATGTGATTATTGCAAGGAAGGTCGCTACAATTTATGTCCAGATGTGGTTTTTATGGCAACACCACCAGTTGATGGTGCATGGGCGGAATATGTCGCTGTCCGTAGTGATTTTGTCTTTCCATTACCTGATGGGATGAGCTATGAAACGGGGGCATTACTCGAACCGTTTTCCGTTGGGATGCATGCCATGAACCGGGGAAAGGTAAAGCCTAGTGATCGTATGCTCATTACAGGACTAGGCCCAATAGGACTGTTGACAATACAAGCGGCTCGGCTATATGGGGTAAAAGAGATTTATGCAACAGATGTTGTACCATTTCGCTTAGAATTAGCCAAGAAATTAGGAGTAACTGCTGTGATTGACCCATCTAAGGAATCATTAGCTGAGAGATTAGAGCAATTGACAGCTGGAAAAGGTATGGATGTATCAATAGAAACGTCTGGAAATCCGCGGGCAGTACAGGACGTCTTGACCGTGACAAGAAGAGGTGGAAGGATAGTTCTTGTCGGTCTGCCGGCAGCAGAGGAAATTGGCATCGATATTACGCATTTAGTTGACTCAGAGTATGATGTTCATGGACTTTTTCGCTATGTCAACACCTATCCCGCGGCAATCCAAGGCTTGAGTGATCAGGAAATGAATATAGAACAGATCGTTACCCATCAATATTCTCTGGATCAAATAGAAGAAGCCGTTGAAAAAGCTAGAATTGAAAAGGATACGAGTATTAAAATTATGATCTATCCTGATCGTAGTCTTTTAAACTCTTAATTTGTTGAACATGAGAACAGCTTATTTTGGGATTCGCAAAATAAGCTGTTTTTTGACAACTTTAGAAAAATACTTACTTTTTCTGGGCGATGTGCTATAATTTATGTGAGAATAATGACTAAAGTTAAGAGAATAGGATGAAGACCAGGTGGAAACGAGAGCTAATCGAAAAAAGTCTAAAAAAAAGTGGTGGCTTTTGACACCATTAATCATTATCTTTCTTATTATTGTTGGGGTAGGCATATATGCTTGGACTATTATTAACAATGTAGAGAAAACGGTTGATACGAAAATGCATGAGCCAGTTGATTCGATTGATTTGCAAGAGGTTAAGAAAAAGCTAAATGCGACAGAGCCTCTTAATATTCTACTTCTAGGAGTAGACCAAAGAGGAAATGATAAAGGAAGATCGGATGCATTAATGGTGCTAACCTTAAAGCCAGAGAAGGATGAAATGCAGATTGTTAGTATTCCTCGTGATACACGTACGTTAATTGTAGGTGAAGGTTATGAGGATAAGATTAATCATGCCTATGCCTTTGGTGGAGCAGATATGTCTGTTCAGACGGTAGAAAACTTCCTAGGGATAGAGCTTGATTATTTTGTTCGAATTAATATGGAAGGTTTAAAGGAGTTAGTAGATGTTGTCGGTACGATTACGGTAAATAACGAAATTGAGTGGTCTGACGGAAAATATAATTTTACAAAAGGTCCTATTGAGATGGATGGCGAAAAAACTTTGGCCTATGTTCGAATGAGAAAACAAGATCCAGCAGGTGATTTTGGCCGAACAGAAAGACAACGTAAGGTGATTGCTGGCATTATCGATAGTGGAGCAAACATTGCCAATGTCACTAAAATTCATGAAGTCATCGAGGTGATGGGAAATAACATGACGACAAGTCTCCAGTTCGATGATATGAAAGCATTACTTGATGGCTATAGTGATACAAGGAAAAAAATAACCAACTATCAGGTACAAGGATCTGGTACAAAAATTGATGGTATCTATTATTACATTGTGCCACAAGAAGAAGTAGAAAAGGTTCGAAATATGATTCAGGAATAGATAAAAAACAGTCTAGCGTATTTGCTAGACTGTTTTTACTTATAATAGGAATGAATGCTGATATTTTGATATATATTTTGCCCAGCATGCTAAGCCTGCTCCATGCTTAAATCTGCCATCTGTAATCATCCCGCTCATTTCCTCTGGAGTAATCAAGGAAACAGAGATATCCTCTGTAGGGTCTAATGCTTGGTCTCTCACCTTAAACGCATTTTTAGCAAAAAACAAATGAATTTTCTCCGTTGTAGACCCAGGGGATGGGAAGAAGTAGTCGAAGGATTCCCATTCCAGTGATTGATAACCCGTTTCTTCTAACAGTTCGCGTTTGGCAGCATAAAGAGCCTCTTCCTCGTCCTCTATCATGCCAGCAGGGAGTTCAAATTCCCATGACTGAACAGCATGCCTGTATTGCTTCAACAGAATAATTTCTTGATCTTCTGTTATGGCCAGAATACATACACCATCACGAAACTGTATATAAGAGAAATTTTTTGCCTCTTCATTTGTGAGCATGATCTCATCGATGGTTATCTTGAACCGATCAATTTGGGTTGTTTGCGTTGATGTGATCTTCCAAGGGTTAGCTGTCACTGATTTTCACTCCTCACTTTTTTGTCGGATAAATGATTATCATTTGATAGATAAGTACATATAACCAGATAGCACATAGCGTAATTGATGCCATATTTGGCAATGGGGTAAAATATAAGACAACATAGGCTAATAGCGGTAGAAAAGAAGCAAACCCTGTCATTTTCCATAGCTGCTGGTATTTAAGCTTTCTCCTTAGCATAAAACAAATAAGCCATGCGCCTAATGCTAATATCGAAATACCCGAAATTACGAGAAACATCATCAAAAATGGATAAAAAACGATTACCTGTAGCAAATATTGAGAATACGAGAGTTGTGACACACTCGGATCAAATTGGATGATAATAAGAATGGCATTCGGTAAAAAGGAAAAAAAGAATAATAAAAACAAAAACACTAGTGTATCTCGCATACTTACACGATTCAATTGAAAAAGAGATTTCTTCCTTGGTAATGTTGCACATAATTTAATGATTGAGAGAATTGTCATGATTTTTCATTTCCTTATCCTGCTTAAGGATTTTCTAGTTTGTGATAATTACTATTATAATAGAGTATAGGTTTTCCTTCATCTAGTTTTATCTCATCCACTTTGGCGATTAATAGTAAATGATCGCCAGCTTCCACTGTATTAATCACCGTACATGCCAGTGTGGTTAAGGCGTCATTTATAACAGGGATCTGATCAAGCATTGTAAAATCATGAAACGCTTTATCGATTTGTTTGGCAAAAATCATAGAAATTTCCTGTTGCTCCTCACGAAGAATACTTACACCAAATCGCTTTATTTTATCTGCATTTTCATAAAAATTAGTTCGATGATCTAATGAAATAGTAATTAATTGAGGGTCCAAGGAAACAGACATAAATGCATTCACTGTCATTCCTTGAACACTACCGTCAAATTCCGTTGTCACAACCGTTATTCCGGTAGCAAATTTACTCATCGCCTTGCGGAATTCTTGTGCCCCCATAGATACGCCTCCTTAAGATGTTTTAAACAATGTTAACCATCGGGAAAATTGGAAGTCTCACTTTAACATAATCATAACACAATATTTTTCTAATCACGATAAATGTTAGTTTGTCCCACTTTAAAAAAAAGCGGGACAATGGTGCCAAAATTAGTGGATCTCTTCATAATCATAAACGACTTCATCTAATTCTGCGTCATAATTGACTAATAAATGATATCCCTCGAAATACCACGCATCTGTTGTATCTATAAAGAAGGTGATGCCGTCCTTCTCTACTTGAGAGATAGGTTCCACCGGTTCCTCCTTCACTTGAAATGCTAGGGAGAAACCTTCGTGAATAGGGCTTGATCCCCCGTATTTTGCTTGAAACTTTACGGTATCACCTTCCGTTAACTCGACTTCCTCTTTAAACCAATTTAATGCATCATCTGATATTTTTATTTCCATTTATGTTCACTCCTCACCAAAGCCTATAATATTACAATAACGTGAAAAACGTCTAAAGTGTAATGATTTGTTCGAACATCTTAAGGGCTATATAGGTAGGATTCCCATAATTTGCTTGCTTCACACTTCTTCATGATAATTTTAACTAAATAGGAGATAACTAGTTTTAGAGAGATGAATAGAAGCATTTTCTTTGTAGCTTCGGAAAATGCTTGCTAGGGCTTGGAGATTTTTTCTAAGGTAGGGATTAGGTTATGAAAATATGGCTTGATAATAAAATCCTTTGCTCCGTGCTGAAGGGCGACCATCACATTTTCTTTTGTAGCGAGGGAGGATACGATAATGATATTCGCACACTGGTCCAGCTGTTTAATCTTTTTTAATGCCGTTAAGCCATCCGTAACCGGCATGATGATGTCTAGTAATACCATGTCTGGGTGGTGTTTTTGGTAAAGCCTCACCGCATCAATTCCATTCGCAGCTTCTGCGATGACGACATAGGCGTGCTTTTCTAAGATATTTCGTAGCCATTTGCGCATAAAGGCGGAATCATCAGCGATAAGGATCGTTTTCATCGGTTTTCTACCCCTCCCTTCATTATCCTACTGATCTTTTTACATTTTACCTTATGAATGAACTATTTTGAAGAAAATTCGACTAATTTCTAGCTTATTTTTTAGGGAAACCCGCATTCGCTGGGTTCTTTAGCGGATGCGTTAGCTTTTCTTATACTTTGGACTTCAAAATTTTCGTATCGTTGCATTATTTCCGGCAAGAATGTTATGGTTTCCTAACGTATAAAAAAAGAACCTGATAGGCCCTACCAGGTTCTCCATACTAAATATTGAGCGTTTACATTGTTGATTAAATATAATAAAGCTTAAAATTAATATCTTGATTATGATTACCAAATTCTCGGCCAAACAAGGTTACCCCGCCTACATTTTCTGCCTCTTTTTTTACTTCGATTCTAAGCTTCCAGCCTTCTGTTCTTGTATCTAAGTCAGAGATAGTTACATCTGACATAGGCTCTCCATCCATATACGTACCGTGCGGGGTAATACGAATCGTTTTTAGTAGCCCATATTGATTAATATTGTGTGGCCACCATTCTGGGGTATACTTCCCACGTGTATCAGCAAAGTCTCCAGGGCTTACCCATGTTCCGAGCTCGACATTGTTTAAGGTAAACGTAATATCAGATGGCCAAACTTCATTGGAAAACGGGAACTCAGATGAAATCTCCATACTGATGTCTAACTGTTGTAGCTCGTCCTCTTCCTTTAAAAAATTCGGGGTTTTATATTCTATAAATCCTTGAGTGAACCATAAAATCCGTGCATCCATACGTTTTGGGTCCATAAAATATTTTGTTTCATCTACTGGTCCTATGAAATCCTTTATTGTTGCCAGTCCACAGGTTGGCAACACATGATAATCTGTATAATGACCGACAGGAACCGAAGTTTCATAGGTAGCAAAGGAATGATAGATTTTTTTCGGAAAATTAATTTCGATATGGTCAACCTTAAGGATCGAAATTCTTTGTAAGCCTGATTTTCCTGGAATTTTTTCTGTCCGAATAATCCCTGCTTTTTCTAACTTTTCAATGTGTTTGGTGACGATGGGACTGCTGATGCCTAATGCCTTCGATAAATCTTTTATGTTCATTTTGTTTTTCGATAATATTTGGATAATTTCTAATCTAACATCACTTGCTAATGCTTCATATACCGGTAAAGAAGATTTATCTATCTCTAACTGCATCTGATACCAACTTCTTTCTATATTATTTCTGCTTTAATTATCACATATATTGGCTTTTTTTGCTATGTAAAACTAATGGAATCAGGTGTCATCATAAACATTCTATGGTTGTATTTTAAACAATTTAGGGTATACCAATAATAACAGTTTTATTTGGAGGTTGAGGATATGGTATTAGCGATTACCGTACTAGTTATTCTTATTCTTATCAATGCATTCTTCGCTGCATCCGAGATTGCGCTAGTCGCATTAAATGATAATAAAATTCAAAAAAGAGCAAAAGAAAAGGATAAAAAATCGATGAAGCTTCAGACTTTACTAGCGGAGCCTGGTCGTTTTCTTGCTACGATTCAAATTGGTATTACGCTTGCTGGCTTCTTAGCAAGTGCCTTTGCCGCAGATAGCTTTGCAGACCCTTTAGCAAAATGGCTAGTATCGGTTGGAATCCCCCTTTCTGAGGCCTTATTAAGAACGATATCAGTTGTAGGAATTACGATTTTACTATCTTATTTTACGCTAGTGATTGGCGAGCTTGTCCCAAAGCAATTGGCATTGCAAAAGGCCGAAAAAATTGCTTATCTCGTTGTCTCTCCATTAATGATACTATTTAAAATAAGTTCACCATTTGTGAAGATCCTTAATTTCTCTACAAATGTTGTCGTGAAATTGTTTGGAGTTGACCCAAATGCCAAAGAAGAAGAGGCGAATGAAGAGGAAATTCGCATGCTAGTAGATATTGGTGGTGAACGAGGTACGATCGAAGTAGATGAAAAACAGATGATTCATAACATATTTGAATTAAATGATAAAGAAGTATCAGATATTATGACACACCGTACGGAAATAAGTGCAATTGATATCACCATGTCGATACAAGAAATCTATCAGCTCATGAACGATAAGCGTTTCACGCGATTTCCTGTATATGAAGGAGATATCGACCATATCATCGGTGTCCTACATACAAAAGATATGATTTCTCTCATGACTAGTAGTGACTCTCCATCGATTAAGCCTATCTTGAGAAAGCCACTGTTTGTTCTCGAATCACAGTCAATCGACGAAGCATTTCGTGAGATGAAAAGGAATAATGTTCATATTGCTATGGTTGTCGATGAATATGGGGGAATTGATGGTATGGTAACAATTGAAGATATCATCGAGGAAATCGTTGGGGAAATTAGTAGTGAGCATCATCTCCCAGGAGAGCAGGAGAACTTTGGCTGGAAAAAAATAAATTCGCATCAGTTTGAGGTAGATGGTACAACACATCTCTATTTACTAGAGGAGATGTTCGGGGTGGAGCTTCCTACAGAAGAATTTGAAACATTAAATGGTTTTCTTTTGAGCCAATTAGGGTATATACCGCAAAAGGAAGAGTTACCGACTATTACCTATAAAAATTTAGTCTTTGAGATTGTGGAAATCACGGATTATCGAATTGAAAGAGTATGTGTAACATTAGAAAACGACAAGGGGGATTAACTATTGAAACACCATTACCAGACTACAAAGGAAGATGTTTTAAAACAATTAGAGGTTGATAAGAAAGGACTCCAGGAGGATCAAGTCAAAAAACGATTAGAAGAAGAGGGATATAATGAAATAGCAGATAGAGAGAAGGTCCCCACATGGAAATTGTTTTTAGAAACCTTCAAGGATGCAATGGTTGTAGTTCTTCTCATTGCAGCGATCGTCCAGCTCGTGTTAGGTGAAGTGATCGAATCGATCATTATTTTCCTCGTTATTTTGTTAAATTCCATTATCAGTGTTGTTCAGACAAAAAAAGCAGAGAGCTCATTGGATGCATTAAGGGATATGTCCGCACCTGAAGCAAAGGTCGTACGCAATGGCTCGACGAAAACCATTATGGCACGAGAGCTAGTACCAGGAGACATTGTAAAGCTCGAGGCTGGTGATTACATTCCGGCAGATGGTCGTTTATTAGAAGCAGAGTCTCTTAAAGTAAACGAAGGGATGCTAACAGGTGAATCAGATGCAGTTGAAAAGACAACAGCCCCGTTAGAGGAAGAAGTGACGATTGGGGATCAAGTGAACATGGTTTTTAGTAGTTCTCTCGTCGTCAATGGCAGGGGGACATTTGTTGTCACTGCTACAGGAGAAAAAGCGGAAATTGGTAAAATTGCCGAAATGATCGAAACAGCAGAAGCGAAACAAACCCCATTACAACGTAAATTGGATTCCTTTAGTAAGAAGCTAGGGATTGCCATACTGTTGATTTGTATCATTATTTTTGCAGTTCAAGTTGGAAGACTGTGGTTTAGTGATGCAGATGTAGATATGACAAAGGCCATTCTAGATGCACTGATGTTCTCTGTTGCCATTGCGGTTGCAGCGATTCCAGAGGCATTGCAATCGATTGTAACGATTGTGTTATCTGTTGGGACGAATAAAATGGCTAAGCAGCATGCGATAATTCGCCGTTTACCTGCTGTCGAAACATTAGGCTCGACTCGTGTCATTTGTACAGATAAAACAGGTACGTTAACAGAAAATAAAATGACCGTGACCGATTTTTATTTACCTGAAGTGGATAAGCCTTTTTCCGATAATAAATGGGATAAAAGTGAACAATTATTAATGCAAACAGCCGTCTTATGTAATGACTCCTATATTAATGAAGATAAAAAGGAAATAGGAGACCCTACAGAGATTGCCTTGATTCATTTGGCAGAGAATAAAAAGCAATCCTATAAGGAGATGAGGGACAAGTACCCTCGAAAAGCAGAGCTACCGTTTGATTCAGATCGAAAAATGATGTCAACCGTACACGAAATCGATAAAGAAACCCTTATGCTCATCAAGGGTGGTCCTGATGTTATGCTTGAGCGTGCTCAGTATGTATTAGTAAATGGAGAAAAGCGAGAGCTGTCAACAGAATGGTTGCAAAAATTACAAGAGCAAAATGAATCTTATTCGAAGCAAGCGCTAAGAGTATTAGCATTTGGGTATAAAAAAATAGACGAAGAAAATCCAAGCTTATCGGTAGAAGATGAAAAAGATTTTGTTTTAATCGGACTAATGGCGATGATGGATCCACCTCGTGAAGCAGTGTATGGGTCGATTGAAGAAGCAAAAAAGGCAGGTATACAGCCTGTTATGATCACAGGGGACCACAAGACAACAGCGGAAGCGATTGGTCGCGAAATTGGTTTGATGGAGGAAGGCGACATTGCTGTTACTGGTAAAGAGTTAGATAAAATGTCAGAGCAAGAGCTTGATGAAAAGCTTGAGAGGATTACCGTTTATGCCCGCGTATCCCCAGAGAACAAAATTCGTATCGTGAAGGCATGGCAGGAAAAAGGACAAATTACGGCAATGACCGGGGATGGTGTTAACGACGCCCCTGCTCTGAAGCAAGCGGATATAGGCATTGGTATGGGAAGCGGAACGGATGTGGCGAAGGATTCTGCTGCGATGATTTTAACCGATGATAATTTTGTCTCCATTGTGAAGGCAGTCGGTGTCGGTAGAACGGTATTTGATAATATTAAAAAAGCCATTGCCTATTTGTTTGCCGGAAATTTAGGGGCGATCATTGCTATCTTATTCGCGGTGATTATGAATTGGGCAAATCCATTTACCGCCTTACAGTTACTTTTTATAAATCTAGTCAATGATTCACTTCCTGCTATTGCATTAGGGGTAGAAAAACCAGAACCGAATGTGATGAAGCGAAAGCCTCGCGATATTAAGGAAGGAATATTTGCTGGTGGCACCTTACGATCTGTGACGATAAGAGGGATATTAATCGGCGTTGCGGTCATAATCTCTCATTATATCGGTTTACAGCACTCGGATGAGATGGGAGTCGCTATGGCCTTTACGACACTCATCTTATCGCGTACGTTACAAACATTCCCAGCAAGGTCCAATGTTCAAACAGCCATTGGTGCAGGCATTTTTCAAAATAAGTATGTGATTGGTGCTGTACTCGTTGGGTTTTTACTTTATACTATTACGATTCTACCGTTTGCCCGTGATATCTTCCATATACCTGCTGAATTTGGCTTGAGCAAATTCGCCATTGCTTTTGGCCTAGCATTAGCGAGTATGATTTTAATGGAAGTAGTGAAACTGATCCGAAATAAGAAATGATATGGAATAGAGAGGCGGTTGTGCTTCTTATGTAACTGGTATGAAAGGCAATTTGAAAAAGAGGGGAAGCTTGGAGATAAATCGCATTTTGACTTAGGAAGAAGTTCAAATTGATGATTATTTCGAATTTATTGAACATCTCGAAGCGATCGGAAACGAAAATTTCCAATATATTGGACAGTATCACGGAGTTTGGCGCTCGAGTTGTCCAATATCTGAATTTATTGACCATTTTGAAGCGATCGGAAGCACAAAATGTCTAATATATGGAGATTTTGAAGCAAGAAAAAGTTCGAAACTGTCCAATGTAGCGAGGCACAGTGAAGAGGAAGCTTAACTAGTTAAATCTGTCAGCCATTTGTTGCAGTTTCCTCGCTACCATTACTACCTATTGGAAGGGAATCGATATTGTGAAAAAATTGGTAATTTTAGGTGGGGCGGGTGTAGTTGGCGAAGCATTATTTCATGGCTTGAAAAGCAGCTACAATATCCTGAACCTTGACAGAGCGATTGGCCAAGCTGATGCATCCCACCAATATGTGGATGCTACCAAATATCAAGAGCTTTTGGAAAAAATTCCTGAAGATACTGATGTGATCATTAATTTATTACGGATGGAGACAAGTCAGGCAATTGAGGAAGTGGACACTTTTGATCAAATGACCGACGTGTTTTTTAAAGCGACCTATTATACGATGCATGTTGCTAACACAAAGAAAATACCGAAAGTGATTTTTGCTAGTAGTAATCATGTCACAGATTATATGGAAGAGAATGGATTATCTAAATTGGGAAGAGAAATTACAACAGAGGATTATCCATATGCAAAGGGCTTATACGGGGTACTGAAGCTTGCCTCTGAGCAGGCTGGCTTTATCTTTTCCTTAAACACAGAGCTTTCTGTTATTAATATACGAATTGGATCTGTACCGAAGGAGGAGGAGCTGAAGGCAGTAGAAGGAAATGAACGGTTAAAAAGGACGTTATTGTCAAAAGTAGATTTAATTAATCTTTTTACTGCAGCAATCGAATCAGATAGAAGGTTTGGTACCTACTATGGGGTTTCTGATAATCCCGATAAACCATGGGATCTCACCAATGCAATAAAGGAATTGGGGTACCGACCAAAGCAAAATACGAGTGAACTAAAGAGTAGTGGACTCTAGTCGTGATAGGAGAGCACAGCCTGCATTTTTTATAAAAGGCTGTGCTTTTCACCTTATTTCAATGGATGAACAATCGTAATCGAGGTTCCCCATCCTTCCTTACTGAGAATACGTAATGTATAGCGACTATTGAAGATGAGATCGAGGCGCTTATTAATATTTGCTAAGCCGATGTGCTTGGATGACAATGCCTCAGTGTTGATAGCACGTCTTAATTGATGCAGATTTTCCCTTTGTATCCCTTTTCCATTATCCAAAACGGTAACATGGACATGATTGTTGATAGCTTGGATTTTTATTTTAATTATTAGTTTTTGATTGGCTTGATGATCGATTCCATGAGACAAGCTATTTTCTATTATCGGTTGCAGCATAAATTTTAGCACCTGTTTATCCAACAGCTTTTCTTCGATATCCCAAATAATTGAAAAAGGATGATCCGAACGTATTTTGATAATTTCAATATAATTTTGCGTGTGATGTATTTCCTCCTTTAAGGTGACGGTATGTTGCTTCATTCGTATCGAGAAATGGAGTATATCTGTTAGGGTTTCTACCATTTTGGTTACTTTGTTCGGTTGTCCTGTTAATGCCATCGCTCTCCAATAGATGATCGTAAGTGTATTCGATAAAAAATGAGGATTAATTTGATTTTGAAGGGCTAACAATTCAGCAGCTTGGAGCTGATACTTCTTCTCCTTCAATTCCTTTTCTAAATTGCTTTGGTTCACATAATTTTTTAAAATTCTTTCGACAATAAGCTGATATTCGTTATCCTTAAACGATAGCTTCTTCGTCCAATTTCCATTTTGACTCGTCGTATTTAAGATAGAGATGATTTTTTGAACATGCTTGGCGTTTTTTTGGGATAAATAATAAATGGTTGTAGCTCCTAAGATCAAGGACAATAGAACTAATAGTATCGTAAACCATGTTAATTGATTCGGGATATAGTAGATAATACGGTCTTCGATGACAGAAATATAGCGAAGCTCGTATTCTTCAGAGAATAATTGATGGACAATATATCTGCGTCCATCTAGCGTGATGGAATAGTGTTCATCCTGATTCTCTAAATCTAATTCAGATGGATCGATTCGATTACTCGTCTTATTCTCATATAGTTTCTGCTGATGTTTATCTAAGACGAAAATATTCTGATCCTCATAATGATTTAGTTCATTCATTAAATCTTCGAAATAGCTTTGGTAAATATTTAATACAATAATGCCTTCCGCTTGCTTCGCATTTGTTTTAAAGATATTTTTATAAATCGAAATAACAGGCTCAGGTGTTTCAAATGAAAACTCTGAAATGCTTCGGGTCTTCATCCATAGCTCCTCCTGATTAGAGGAAGGATCAAACTCCTTCAACCAGTCCGTGTCATGCATGGAGCTGATAGAGATAACCCCATTGGTAGAGGTGAGCACACGATTCTTTTCATTCTTATAATAAATATAGATGGAATGAATATAAGGTGTGGCGATTTCCTTTCGTCGTAATGTCCCTTCACCATATTCGAGATTCCGCTTCTGTTGAAGGGATAAATATTCTGAGTCTAGTATATTTTGAAGGGATAAAATGATCTCAGGATTCCAATTATAGTCCAAGTGTAATAGGTGCATGTCGTTTAGAACAAGGCTTGTCTGTTGGTCTAGCTGCTGAAGTAGGTTCAGGTTATTGGTTGTAATCGATTCTTTCATATATTTGTCGGTAATAAAAATAGCAAATGATCCGAGTAAGAATACCGGTATTAACACAGGAAACAAAAAAAGAACGATATTTTTGATTAATATTTTTTTCATTGTAAGCTAGCGTGATGATCGCTTGATTGGCGGTATTCTCTCGGAGTTATTCCATAAAATTTCTTAAACGTTCTCGTGAAGTTTTTGGGATTGCTATATCCGACAAGCTGGCTGATTTCATACGTTTTATAGTCATAATCATTTAACATTTGTGATGCTTTTTTCATTCTAATTTCGGTTAAATAGGTGGAAAAATTAGTCCCTGTCTTTTCCTTAAAGAAGGTACTCAAATAATTTGGAGACATTTTGCATAGACTAGCTAGATCGTCGAGTGAGATGCTAGCATAATGCTCCTCCACATATTTCTTTATCGTATGAATGATATTATCGGTATAATTTCCTTTCATAGATTGAACTGTTAACGTCGAATCTAGTTTCTTCTTTAGGGTGGAAAATACCTCGTGAATCTCCTCATATTTACCTGGTTTAACGATATAGTCTACCACGCCAAATTTTAACGCTTCCTTCGCATATTGAAAATCACGATACCCACTCAAAATAACAGTATAAACTGGTTGGTGTTGCTGATAGATCTGTTTCGCAAGTTCAAGCCCGTCTATAACAGGCATTCTAATATCAGTAAGAACAACATCAATCGGATTTTGCGATAGATATTCGAGTGCTTTTTCACCGTTCTCACAATCATGGACCATTTCAAAGCCGAGGTGATTCCAAGGGAAATAGTTCTTCAGACCATAACGGATTTCTTTCTCATCATCTACAAGTAATATGTTGTACACTTCTTTTTTCTCCTTTCATGGACCGAAAAGTATCTTATTTTACGAAATCATAAGGAAGGATACTTAATTATGTAAACGCTTAACTTTTTAGTGAAAATATTAATTGTAACCCCTTTTTTAAACAAATGGTCACTATATACTTAATGTAATGATTAATTTATTCATTCATTTTAAAAGATAACAGAAAAAATAACAACCATAGAAGGGAGGGGTGCCAAGGCGTATGGAAAAGTTAACAGACATCATAAGGGTCTTCTGCATTTATCTTTTACAATTAGTTTATTTGAATCTGTTATGGTTCCTTTTTACGATTTTTGGATTGATTGTATTCGGAATCGTCCCCGCGACTTTGGCGGTTTGTAAAGTGCAGCAGCATCTATTAACAGAAAAACATGTACCATCGATATGGAGGCTATTTTGGAGAAGCTATCGCTCCCATTTCGTTAAGGTTAATCAACTCGCCATTGTACTCGGATTAATCGGTTTTGTTATTTATTTTGATATGCAGTTTTTTATGAATCAAGATAGTCTTTTCGGTTATATCATTAGTGTTGGTATGTACATTATGTCGGTGTGGTTCATGATTACCCTTTTGTACATTATTCCAACTTATTTGCGTTATCAACTAAGTCTGTTCGGATATATGAAATATGCTTTTATAGTAGGTATGTTAAATCCTATCAAAACGATTGGCTTTGCCATAGCACTTATCGGTGTGATCTATGTATCCTTAGCATTTCCACAGCTGTTATTCTCTATTGGGGTAAGCTTGACATTTTTTATCGTAATGATCATCGGAAATCATGCCATTGATCATATTCATGGCTTGAAACAAGCATAATTATTTTATGAAAAGGGGAGAATGCACATGATCAAAAAGAGGTATTTTTTATTTCTAGCTTTAGCATTCATTAGTTTATTAGTTGCCTGCTCGAATGATGAAGCATCAAACGGCTCGGAGGAAGCAGGTGGAGATAGCGAGAAAGTAGAATTGCGGATGCTGTGGTGGGGCTCACAGGACAGGCATGACCGCACATTAGAAGTGATTGATTTATATATGAAGGAAAATCCCAATGTAACGATTTCTGCGGAATTTACTGGCTGGGATGGATATTGGGAGAAGATGGCTACACAAGCTGCAGGTGGCAACTTACCTGATATTGTTCAAATGGATTATAAATATTTAGCAGAATATGTGGCGAAGGACTTGTTAGCCGATTTAAACCCTTTCGTCGATAGTAATGCGCTTGATTTAAGTGATGTTGAGGATACCTATATTGATGGTGGAATTATCGATGACAAGCTGTATGCCGTAAATATTGGCGCAAATGCACATGCCATAGTAGTGGATAATGCCATGTTTGAAAAAGCAGGGGTAGCTCCATTAGAGCCTGGTTATACGTGGGAGGAGTTAAAGGAAAAGGCAAAACAGCTCTCTGATAAATTAGGTGATGGTGTGTATGGGGTTCATCCTAATGCAGGAGTCATGGGATTTAAACATTATTTGAGACAGCATGGCAAGTGGTTATATAGTGAGGACGGGACAGAGCTTGGGTATGAGGATGATCAATTATTAGTGGATTACCTACAGATTACTGTAGATATGCTGGAATCTGGAGGTGCAGCCCCACCAGATGTATTTGAGACAGCGGGTACGAATGTCGAGCAATTCCCGATAGTGAATGAAGAAACAGCGATCGTGATGGATATGCACAGCAATCAAATTATCGCCATCGAATCTGCGGCTGGGAGACCATTGGATTTAATGCTCCAACCTACTTTAGAGGGTGGTGAACTTGGTCATTATATTAAGCCAGGCCAATTTTTATCGGTATCGGAGAGCTCAGAACATAAGGAGGAAGCAGCAAAATTTATTAGCTTTTTTACGAATAGTATCGAAGCAAATGAAATTTTAAATGCAGAGCGGGGAGTACCTATTGCCGGAGAAGTACGTAAGCACTTAAAGGAAAATGCAACAGATGCAGGAAGGAAAATGTTTGAGTATGTAGAATTAGCACAGGAATATAGTCGTGAAATTGATCCACCAGATCCACAAGGTTCAACAGAGATTGAATCATTATTTGAAAATGAAGTACAGGATCCGATTCATTACGGTGAAATCACGCCTGAAGAGGCAGCAGAGAACTTTCGAACAAAAGCATCAGAAATATTAGCCAAAAATAAATAATCAACATATGAAGTCATCTTATGAGGAGGTGGCTTCTACCTTAATGGTTGGAGGTGTCTAAATGAAAGAGCAAGCAGATGTCGTTAAATATCATCAGAATAGTCGCAAGCTACATAAGCAATGGAAGGTTGATTTGGTTGGTTTCACCTTTATTGCACCATGGTTAATAGGTTTTTTAGGCTTTATTGTAGGACCTATGCTTGCATCCTTGTACTTTTCGTTTACGGATTATGATTTATTATCCTCCCCAACGTGGATTGGATTGGATAATTACCTAAACATGTTCACAAATGACAGTCGATTTTGGCAAGCGATAAAGGTAACGTTTATTTTTGTCTTTGGTAGTGTACCACTTAAATTAGCCTTTGCCTTATTTGTTGCCATGTTGTTCCATACGAAGCGTCGTGGTGTAGGGTTATATCGAACCTTATACTATGTGCCGTCCATCCTCGGTGGAAGTGTAGCAATAGCAGTAGTGTGGAAACAGCTATTTGGTCGTGATGGTGCGATTAATGATATTTTATCATTGTTCGGGATTCCGTCGATTAGCTGGGTAACGAGCCCTGATTTTGCCCTTTCCACCTTAATCCTTTTAGTAGTGTGGCAATTCGGCTCCCCCATGCTTATTTTTCTTGCAGGTTTGAAGGCAATACCAAGAGAATTGTATGAAGCAGCAGCGGTTGATGGCGCTAGTCCGTTTCGCCAATTTCTCAAAATAACGATTCCTATGCTATCACCTGTTATCTTCTTTAATTTAGTGATGCAGACAATTCAAGGGTTCATGGCATTTACCCAAAGCTTCTTGATCACTCAGGGTGGGCCAATGGATCGAACATTATTTTATGCAGTTTATTTGTATGAAAAAGCCTTCGCTCATTTCGATATGGGATATGCATCGGCATTAGCGTGGATATTATTGCTGATTTGTGCCATTTTTACGGCATTTATCTTCCGGACAGCGAAAAGCTGGGTATATTATGAATCGGAAGGAGGTAATGAAGGTGAATAGTAGTAAACGGAAAACAGTCATTTATCATGGATCGATCTGGGGATTAGGTCTATTGATGATATATCCCATTTTGTGGACCATTGCAAGCTCCTTAAAGCCTGAGAGTGAAATTTTCCGGAATGCAGCATCGTTAATCCCTTCAGAAATCAGGTGGGATAATTATTTAAAGGGCTGGGAAGGCTTCGGTGATTTAAGCTTTGCTACCTTTTTCGTTAACTCGACATTTGTCACTACATTAGTGGTGATTGGAACCTTATTTTCGTCCACTCTTGTTGCTTTTGGATTTGCTAGGGTGAACTTCCGTTTTAGAACACCATTATTTGTTTGTATGATTATTACCTTAATGCTACCTCAACAAATAACGCTAATCCCACAATATATTTTATTCCATAATATTGGTTGGGTAAATACTTACTTACCGTTAATTGTCCCGGCGTTTATTGGAGGGGTACCATTTTTTATCTTTTTAATGATTCAGTTTATCCGTGGTATTCCTCGGGAATTGGACGAAGCGGCATATATGGATGGGTGTAGCACATTCGGGATCTTTTGGCGTGTCGTCTTACCTTTAACCATCCCAGCATTAGCGACTGTAGCAATCTTCTCCTTCTATTGGACTTGGGATGACTTTATGACACCCTTAGTTTATTTGAATGATACGAAGCTTTATACGGTTGCGTTAGGCTTACAGATGTTTTCCGATCCTTCCTCTGTATCTGCTTGGGGACCAATGTTTGCCATGTCTGTCGCATCGATTATTCCGCAATTATTAGTGTTTTTATTCTTTCAAAAATATCTAGTAGAAGGAATTACAGCAGGTGGTGTCAAAGGATAACCCTTTTGCTAACCCCTAGTGACTTCAAAAAAGCTTTTTGAGGTGACTGGGGGTTTGTTTTGTTTGAATAATTGTATGAATAGTATTCCCTTCATGAAAATAGTATAATTAGTTTAAAATAATGGAGGGGGTAATCATCATGATGAATGCATTAGTGTTACAATCTGACTTCGGATTAGAGGATGGGGCAGTGAGTGCAATGAAGGGTGTTGCACACAATGTCAGTAAAGTAATTCCGATTTTTGACAATACCCATGATATTCCACCATTTGATATTTGGGCTGGATCCTATCGCCTTTGGCAAACGGTGAACTATTGGCCAGCTGGGACGGTATTCGTATCCGTAGTGGACCCTGGGGTCGGATCTGACCGTAAAAGCGTTGTCGTTAAAACAAAGGCTAACCAATATATTGTGACACCTGATAACGGAACATTGACACATATCGCTGAAAATATCGGGATCGAGGCGATTCGTGAAATTGATGAAAAGGTCAATCGCCTACCAACGTCTGGTGCATCACATACCTTTCATGGAAGGGATATTTATGCCTATACAGGGGCAAGGCTTGCTGCTGGAGTCATCACGTTCACCGAGGTAGGACAGGAACTCGCTGTAGACAATATCGTTCACTTACCTTATTTTTCACCAAAGGTTGTCGAGCAATCGATTCATGGTACGATCGATATTCTAGACGTACGATTTGGTAATCTCTGGACAAATATAAGCCGTGAGCTTTTTTTGAGCCTAGATATTCAATATGGTGATAAAATAGAAGTGAAGATTCTCCACGAGAGTCGTAAGGTATATAGTAATATTATCGCTTTTGAAAGGTCATTTGCTGCTATTCATGTAGGAGAACCGCTGTTATATGTGAATTCGTTAGATAATATGGCAATTGCAATTAACCAAGGATCCTTTGCGAAAGCTTATAATATTGGGACAGGCACAAGCTGGCAAATTATGATTCGAAAAGTGGAATAAGAAAAATTAATGGTTTGGTAAATATCAAGGGGTAGAGAAAATGATTTTGCGTTACTTGTTAGATTTAAAGCATCTTTTTAAGCGTTTTGTATTGATTGCAAATGTGATGCCAGCATTGTTTGGTTTCTTTATTGCATTAAAATATTATGAGCTCTCTTTTATGGAGTATATCGGGGATTTTGTCTTATTAACGGTTGGCAGTAATTTGTTAGTAGCCGGTTCGCTAGCATTAAATAATTGGCTTGAAGCAGATGTCGATCGATTAATGGAAAGGACAAAGGACCGACCGACTGTAACAGGATCGATGTCACTACGATCGATTCTAACAATAGGGATTGTTCTTAGTATTATTGGGGAAATATTACTTTTCACGATTAATATAGAGGTAGGGTTGTTAGGCTTTATTGGTTGGTATACGTATGTGGTCGTTTATACCGTTTGGACCAAAAGGCGTTTTACATGGAATACGCATGTTGGAAGCTTTTCTGGTGCGGTAACACCAGTGATGGGATGGGCAGTGGTTGAAACAAGTACACTGCATGTGATCCCTTTTTCGTTGTTTTTGATTATGTTCCTCTGGCAAATGCCACATACTTATGCGATTGCCATTAGAAAGTCGGAAGATTATGCACGGTCAGGATTGCAGATGCTTCCTGTCATAAAGGGCTATCAGACCACGATTCGCCGAACGGCTATTTATATCGGGTTATTAGTGATCTTACCATTTATGCTAGATTCCTTTAGCATGTTCTTTTATCTTGTTATTTCTGTTTTGAATATCGGCTGGTTTATTGTGGCATTAATAGGATTTAAGGCAAGTGATAAGAAAAAATGGGCTAGAGTGTTGTTCGTCAGCTCACTAATTTATTTACTTAGTGTTTTTATTATTTATTTAATTTTTGTCTGATAAGAAGCCATCCATATACATTCGGCTCTTCGATATATTTTGTCACTAAATGACCCCCAGATTAGATTATTCGTCTAATTCTGGGGGTATTCGATCTCTTTCGCGACACTAATTGTAGCTATACTGTCATTTCATTCAAGCAACCACTCTTGCCTGAGTAGCATTTAGGATGGTATTTTCTAGTCGCTCCCTTAGGCTGTGCACTTACCGTTGTTGTTCCCGCACCAGACGGTTTGATGCTCTATTCTTAATCATATACCCGATTTTCAGCATTTAAACAATAACAGAGTCAGCTATTTGATTATCTCTTAATTTATTTTAGTGATCTATTTTTTGACACACATATTAGAAAATGCTAATATGATATCACATATTAGTCAAAACTAATATATAAGGAGGGAGCATATGAGAACGATTGATGTGGATACGAAAGTGAAATTTTTACATGGATTTTCTCATAAAACACGAATTCAAATACTTGATTGCATAAAAAATAAAGAAAAAACGGTATCACAAATTGTAGATGATATTGCCACAAGTCAATCGAATATTTCACAACACCTTGCATGTTTAAAAGGTTGCGGCATAATTGTTGGAAGACAGCAAGGAAAATATATCTATTACAGCTTGCGTAACCAGCAGGTCCGTGACTTGCTGTCGATGTTTGATGAAGTCTTGTTGGATGTTCAAAATGAAGTTGCTTCTTGTGAAAATCATATAAAAGGAGGCCATTGCTAATGGCCGAAAAATGTTGTAGCAGTTCACAAACAAAGAATTTAGCAAAGCCTTGTTGTCATACACAGTTTGAAGAAATGACGACACAAGTGAGTGAAATAGATTCATGTTGTAGTAGTGAAGAGAAAGCTATAGATGAAGAAGATGAATGTTGTGGTCACACAAAAGATCGAGAAACGACTGCATGTTGCAGCAGTGAAATTGAAGAAGCTCCAAGCATGATAACAAACGTCCATGCTGAAAGGAAGGAATTTCGTATTTACGGCATGGACTGCCCGTCTTGTGCGTTAACGATAGAAAAAGGACTGAGTGGCCTAAAAGAAGTCCAAGAGGCAAAGGTAAATTACAGTACAGCAAAATTACAAGTGCTTGGTTCTTTTAATCAAGTAGAAGAAACCGTCCAAAAGCTAGGTTTTACGGTTGAGCCATTACATCAAAACGAAAAATTAAGAACATATCTTGTGGAAGGCATGGATTGTGGAAGCTGTGCTCAAAGTATAGAAAATCACTTAAATAACATTCCTGCAGTGAATAGTGCAAGTGTCAGTTTTTCTACAGGAAAAATGAAAGTCGAGCATGAAAACAGTGTAGCGGATATCGTTTCAGAGATTTCAAAGATTGGTTACCATGCATCATTACTAGAAAACAATACCGATTCCAAACAAGCAATGAAATCAAAAGGGGAATTTGGCTCTATTACCATTTCTGGTATATTCATTGTAATGGGATTTATTGGCACTCATACTGTATTACCTCCATTTCTAACAACGATTTTTTATGCTTTGGCAATCGTAATCAGTGGATATAAACCTGTAAAAAGTGCTTATTTTGCTGTGAAAAGTCGTTCACTAGATATGAATGTATTGATGTCCACTGCTGTGATAGGAGCAGCAATGATTGGGGAATGGTTTGAAGGGGCCACCGTTGTCTGGTTATTCGCATTAGGGACTGCCTTACAGAATCTATCTATGGAACGCACGAGAAAATCAATTCGAGGCTTGATGGATCTTTCTCCATCAGAAGCTTGGATTAAGGTTGGATCAGAGCTTGTTAAAAAACCTGTCGATCAAGTGTCTATTGGGGAGATTATCGTCGTCAAGCCTGGTGATAGAATTCCATTAGATGGGGAAATGCGCCAAGGTGAAACAAGCGTCAACCAAGCACCTATTACAGGGGAGTCTATCCCTATTGATAAAACAGTTGGTGATACGGTTTATGCTGGTACGATTAATGAGAGTGGTTCCATTGAAGTAAAAGTGACGAAGCTGATAGAGGATACGACGATATCTAAAATTATTCATTTAGTAGAAGAAGCACAGGAACAACGAGCACCTACCCAGGCATTTATCGATAAATTTGCAAGCATCTACACTCCGGTCGTATTTGCTGTTGCACTAGCTGTTATTGTTCTACCACCATTAGCTGGCATGGGTAGCTGGAGTGAGTGGGTGTATAAAGGTCTTGCTTTATTAGTGGTGGCATGTCCATGTGCGTTAGTTATCTCTACACCGGTCGCGATCGTTTCGGCTATCGGTAATGCGGCGAAGCACGGTGTATTAATTAAGGGAGGAACGTTTTTAGAAAAAGCAGGGGCTTTAAAAGCAATTGCCTTTGACAAAACTGGGACATTAACGGAAGGTAAACCACAAGTTGGAGGGATATCGGCTTACACGGCTACAAGAGAAGAACTATTATCTATTGCCTATACCTTAGAAGATTACTCTACACATCCAATTGGAAGAGCGATTGTGCATTATGCTAAAGAGAACGGAATTCAAACTAAAAAAGGAGAACAATTTAAAAATATTGTAGGAAAAGGTGTTCAAGCAACAATAGATGGCAAAGTGTATTACGCTGGAAATACGAAGCTATTTGAAGAGCGGAATATATCTCTGGATTCGGTCAAAAATGAATTGGAAGAGATACAGATTCAAGGGAAAACGGTTGTCATTATCGGCACAGAAACAGAAATAGTAGGGGTAATCTCTGTTGCTGATACTATTCGAAAAGCAACGATTAATGCCTTGAATGGTTTAAAAAATGTAGGCATAAACCATGTCGTTATGCTGACAGGAGATAATGAAGGTACAGCAAAAAGGATCTCGAAAGAAGCCAATGTAAGTCGTTATTTTGCGGAATTAATGCCAGAGGATAAGGTGGATGCTATCAAACAATTGCAAGAAGAAGGCTACAAGGTAGCAATGGTAGGCGATGGTATTAATGATGCCCCTGCATTAGCCACATCCGATTTAGGAATTGCTATGGGTGGTGCAGGAACAGATACCGCTATGGAAACAGCAGATATCGTGTTAATGGCGGATAATTTAGAAAAATTACCACACACGATTAAACTAAGTAGAAAAGCTTTAGCCATTATTAAACAAAATATTTGGTTTTCCTTAATAGTAAAATTCATCGCATTAGTTTTTATCTTTCCAGGATGGCTTACACTGTGGATGGCAGTACTAAGTGATACAGGCGCAGCGGTCCTTGTCATCTTGAATGCTTTACGACTATTAAGAGTGGAAGAATAATAGAAGAAGGCTCCCCATTATAGGGAAAGCCTTCTTTTTCATCTAACTTAGTATTTAATCATCCAGCTCGTCTTTTGAAATAGAGATTATATCACCAGTATAGGCATCGATTTCTAGATCGACCTCTTCGGATTTTGTTTGTACCTCAATTTCGTATACACTTTTGCCATCATCTTCATCTAGTTCAAAATCGGTAATCGTGCCATTGTATTCTTCGAGTGCTATCTTTTTCGCCTCATCATAAGAGATGAGAGTGGTTTGCTTAGTGGAATTAGTCTCCTCTTTGTTATCGGAGGAGGTATTATTTTGTTGCTCCTCCTTTGATTTTGATGAATTAGTATTTGATGAGTTAGCAAGTTTCTTTTCTTCTAGCTTTAAAATTTCGCCAGTCTCTGCATCTAAATGTAACTCATAGTACTTATCCTGACCTTCTATTTCAATTTCATAGACCTTTTTGTTTCCATCTTCCTCTAACTCTAATTCCTTAATCTCACCCGCGTATTGTTCTTGGACCTTTGCTTTTGCTTCTTCTTCTGATAAGTAGGCACTGGCAGGGCTTGACGTGAATTGTAGAATAGCAAAGATACCGCCTATTAAAATGACCCCAGATAGAATAAGATAAAATGTTTTGTTTTTCATATAACCACTCCTCTAGTTGATATACTTCGATTATATTCGTTCAAACTGAGTAGCTAATGAGAGAAAAATGAGAATTTGATGAGAAAATGCAGTGTGTTATCTCATTTAGGCAAATGAATCGTAAAGGTGGAGCCTTCGTTTAGTTCACTTTCAATCGTAATCGTACCACCATGTGCTTGAATAATCGAATGACAAATGGCAAGTCCAAGCCCTGTTCCACCTGACTTTCTGCTTCTTGCTTTGTCAACCCGATAAAACCTGTCAAAGATATGTTGTTGGTCCTCTTTACTTAGACCTTCCCCGAAATCCTTGACGGAAATCGTAAGCTCAGTTGGCCCTTCCTTTACTTGAAGGTGGATATCGCTATCACTATACTTACACGCATTGTCCACTAAAATATAGATTGCCTGATAAATCTTCTGTTTATCCGCACTAATTTCTGTATTCACTTGATCCGTATATAAAATAATCTCTCGATCGTAAGCGACAGACAAGGAGCGAATAATGCTTCGGATAATGGATGATATATCCACAAGCTCAAAACGAATGTTTTCCTGCTCTTGATTTTTAGCTAGAAGAAGCATTTGCTCGGTTAATTGCTTCATTCGCTCTGCCTCTGAAAGAATAGCATTTGTTGCCTCCTCCCAAAGTTCTGGGCGATCCTTTCCTCGTCTTTGTAATAACTCGGTATAGCTTGTGATCACAGAGAGTGGTGTTTTTAATTCATGAGAAGCATCTGAAACAAATCGCTCTTGTTTTTCGATATTTTCGTAAATGCGATCAATCATCTTATTATAGGAGAGTTGCATTTCTCCGAGTTCATCCTTTGTGGAATGGAGATTCGTAAGCTTTTCCCATCTTCCGTTTTTCGGATTGTTTTTCATTTCATTCGTTAACTTTTTAATAGGAATCGTGATATATCGAGCGAGCACAATGCCTGCAATAATCGCAGGAATCAGCATGAAAAAGGATGCAACAAATAAAACGAATTGAAGTGTGCTTAAGGTATCATCCATCGAATACAATGCTTCACTTACTTGAAGTGTTACGACAGAGCCATCATTCCAAATAATCGGTGTGGCGACTTGCACATAACTGTTGCCATTTTTATCTTTACTTAACGTGATCTCTTCTTTGGTTGTATAGTGATAGGGCCAGTCAAAGAATTTACCGTCTGCTGTTGTTCGGTTGAGAAATTCCCCATCTTCTCTAAAAATCCGAATCAATCCATTGGCTGGAAGAAACGCCTGCAGTAGTTCCTTTGTATTCGTGTCGGCTGCAATCTTATCCTGCTTGGCAAGTGCCTCCATAATTTGAATGGCATCGCTTTTGACACGATCGATTTCATTCTCACTCATCCTATTCTGGTAAAGAAAATAGACAGATCCATTTAACAGCAAAATAAATACAATCATTAAAGCAGATAAGAAAATTTGTATTTTCGTTCGTAATGTCATAGCGCAGAATCCTTTACCGTATAGCCTACGCCTCGGACTGTATGAATCGTGTTTTTATCGAAAGGCTTATCGATTTTATTTCGTAAATATCGAATATAAACATCTACGACATTCGTGTCGCCAACATAATCAAATCCCCATACCTTGTCTAACAACTGATCACGGCTAAATACTTGGTTTTTATTTTCGACTAAAAAACAGAGAAGGTCGAATTCTCTTCGAGTTAACTCGATCAAGGAATCCCCGCGTTTTACATCTCTCGAATTTTTATCAACTGTTAAATCATCGATACTGACGAAGGAAGTGGATCGAGGCTTTTGATTTCGTAATTGTGCACGGATTCTTGCTAAAAGTTCCTCTAATTGAAATGGTTTGGTAATATAATCATTTGCTCCAAGGTCAAGTCCTGATACCTTGTCATGCACTTCATCCTTTGCGGTTAAAAGAATAACAGGGGTAGATGGGTCTATTTTTCGGAATCGTCGAAGTACTTCCAATCCACTCATACTTGGAAGCATAATGTCTAGTAGTACTAGTGCATATTTATTTTGTTGCAATAGTTCTAATGCTATTCTTCCGTCAGGAGCAATCGTTGTTTGATAATCCTCATATTGTAATTCGAGCTCTAACACTCGTGCTAATTTTTCTTCATCTTCTACAATTAAGATCTCCGTCATGTGTTCACCACCTTATTCTTTAATATAGCATATGGAAAAATATCTGCCCATCCTTTTTCGTAACCTTAGTATTTTCATCGGTTTAATCAAAAATAGAAATTTCCATAAAAAATGTTGACTTTTTCCAAAGGGTAAGTTAGCATTGATAATATCAATTAAATAACGATTCTTATCCAGAGAGGTGGAGGGACTGGCCCTTTGAAGCCTCAGCAACAGACTATTCCAAGTACTGTGCTAATTCCAGTAGCGATCGCTAGAAGATAAGAAGAGCAGTGAGTAAAAGTATAAACCTCTTCTTATTTTTAAGAAGAGGTTTTTTGCGCGTTGGAAGGATAAGATTCGGGATTCTAAAATACATATGGAGAGAGGTAGAAAAATGACAACTATTACAAAAACAGCACCATTTCGCGCCGACCATGTTGGTAGTTTATTAAGACCAGCATCCTTACATGAGGCAATCGCCAAATACCGAAAAGGAAATCTTCCCTATGACGAGTTAAAAGAGATTCAAAGATCTGAAGTGAAAAGAATCGTCGATAAGCAGATTGAAGTAGGTTTAACAGCTGTAACTGATGGGGAATTCCAGAGACTATGGTGGCATACGGATTTTATGGAATACATCAATGGGGTAGAGGGCTATGTGCCAGAGCAAGGCTATCAATTTGCTAACCAAGTAACCGATGCGTATAATGTGCGTTTAACAGGCAAGGTTTCTTGGAATGAAAACCACCCATTTATTGAGGATGCTAAATTCCTAATCAAACAAATCGACGGAAGAGCCGTACCGAAGTTCACCATTCCAAGTCCTAACCAGTTCTTCAATACTGGAATTATTGGAGAAGAGTACTATGCAAGCTGGGACGAGTTTGCAGAAGATATTATTAAGGTATACCAGGATGCTGTGAAAGCATTTTATGATGTAGGTATCAGATATTTACAATTTGACGATGTTTATATTGCTGGTTTATCGTCTCCGAATCTACCATTTGCTGAATCAGATCAAGATAGACAATCCCTGATTGATCTTGCATTAAAGGTAGTAAATGGTGTGCTTGAGGTGAAGCCTGAAGATATGCAAATTACGACACATCTATGTCGTGGGAATTACCGATCTGATTGGGCATTTTCGGGAAGCTATGATTTGATCGCTCCTACTTTATTTGCCAAGGAAAAGGTTGATGGATTTTTCCTTGAATATGATGATGAGCGTTCCGGAGATTTCCAAGCATTAAAGCATATTCCGAGAAATGGGGCAAAGGTTGTTATAGGGGTATTTACTTCTAAAAATGGAGAGCTTGAGGATAAAGAAGAGATTAAAAGAAGAATTCAAGAGGCATCCGAATTTGTACCACTTGACCAAATTTGCCTTAGCCCACAATGTGGCTTTGCCTCCACTCACCATGGAAATGAGCTGTCTGAAGAACAACAATGGAATAAATTAAAATATATTGTAGATATCTCCAAAGAAATCTGGGGATAAAGAAAAAACATCGCTCCAGCCAAAGGGGCGATGTTTTTTAAATACGTTAGGAAAGCTTAAAATTTATAGCAACGAAGCGAAAATTTTGAAGTCCAACGTATAAGAAAAGCTAACGCATTCGCTAAAAGACGAGCGAATGCGAGTTTTACTAATATTTAAACTAGGTAGGAAGTAATTTTATGGTTTATTACAAGGTTCCGATATTTGTACGTAATGAGTTAGTGTCCTCTACGGTTTCGCTTAATAGTTTGGCAATTTCTTGATTACTTTCTGTCAGGATCGTAATCGTTGCACTCATTTCTTCTAAGCTAGCAGATGATTGTTGAATAATCGCTGCTAGATCATTGGTGGATGATTCTACGCCATTAGATTGCTGCTGAACATCCTCGGCAAGCATGGTGAAGTTTTGTAAGGCACTGTTTAATGTTTCAATCGTTGATGTGAGATCCTCGAAATAACCAGTAACCTCGTTCGATATTTCCATTCCATTAACAAAATTAAGCATGCTTTCATCCATTTGGTTTACGGCTGAATTATTCGACTGGTTCAAGGAAGCGAGGTTCCCGGTAATTTTCTCCGTTGTTTCTCCCGTTAAATCAGCAAGCTTACGAATCTCATCCGCTACGACAGCAAAGCCTTTTCCAGCTTCTCCAGCACGTGCTGCTTCAATAGAGGCATTTAATGCTAGTAGGTTCGTTTGTTCGGTAATTTCTTTAATGTTGTCTGCAAATTGATTCGTTTCTTTAATCTTTTCGGTTAGTTCGGCAAAGGTGCGACTTAGCTGACCAATCGTTTTCTCTAATGTTTCGTTATGGTGATTTAATGTATCCATCTTTTCTTTTCCGGTAGCGGCTAAACTACTTGCTTTGTTCGAATCCTCATATAAGCTCTGGGATGTTTGATGTACGATATCAATATTTTGACGTGTGTCATTGGTAGCGTCTGATATGTTCGAAATCTGTTCCGCCTGTGTTTGACTGCCTTGCGATATTTCTTGAATGGTCGTATTTAGTTCATTTTGTGCGTACACATTTTCTTGTAATTGTGTGTTAATGGTGGTAATTTTTTCTAAGATAGTCGAAATGGAGCTTTCAATGAGTTGATTCTGCTCTTGCTTGGAGTTGTTGTGTTGCTGAGAAGTTTGCAATAACTCGGTAAGCTGCTCCATTTGTCCATTAGCCATCTTGATCACAAAATGAAAAATAAGAAGACTTAACAATTGGATAAGGACCGTATATTGAAAAATCTGCATCATTTCTGTATTAGAAGGGTCCATTCTAATAAAGTTGTAAGCAATCACAACGATCCCTAACGAGTATCCAGTATAAAAAATCTTCTTGTTCATATGGATCGCAGAGAAGATATTTAAAAAGATAACAATCAGAAATAGGGCAGAGGTAGCACCATTTAATGCAATATAAACTAGGTCTGAAAGATAGAAAATTACGATAAAAATATAAGGCAAAAGAAATGCCTTCTGATCGAATTTTTTAAAGCTGAAATAGATTAGGATAATAAGAGCTAATTGCACCCCATAAAAAATAACTGATAACGTGACGTTTTGTAGGATGGATAGTATCAGCCCAGCTATCAACGAGATCCCCATCGTAAGGAACATTAGCGTGTTCTTGTGCTTGAGGTCATTTTGTTTCATCGATTGTATGATTTCCATGATTGTGATTCCTTCCTTTGCTATTATGTTACTAATTGTCTATCTATAGTATAAGTTCATAGGTTAAAAGTATCAATATATTTTTATGAAAATTGTCTTATTTTTTAAAAATATGGTCTATCGTGGTAATTCCTTCTCATACTTTTTCCTCAAATCAGACAAATGCTCTAGCTTTTTGATATTATCCTGTTTATTTTCCATTCCGAGTGCAAGGACAAGGTTTTCGACTAGTAGTGTCGGGGCAATCATGGAATGAAATTCATTAGCATCGCCTCTGCTTGCAAACAATGTCATGGTGGCAAGAGAGGTGAAATCCGCGATCAGCTGATCTGTGATTAATAGACTGTGATAATGAATTTCTCTTTGGTAGGATAGTAAGACCTTTGCCTCTGGTAAGAGTCTCGTAAAGGCAAAAATAATAAGGAGATCCTCTCTTTTTAAATGGATCATATCTTCAAAAAGCTCATTGCCTTGATTTCGAATGAGTTGAATGTCCATGCCGAACCTCGTCATTCGATAGACTAGTAATTCTCCTAATCCCTTGGAAGGACCTAGAGCGAGCACTCTAATTCTTCTCGCACGTCTTAGTAGAGAAATAGCTTGCTTAAATTGATCGGATTCTAGGTGGTCGATGGTTTCCTGCAATAGCCCGATACTTTTTTCCATCGTTAAATATAGATTCGATGCACTGTCGGTTATTTTTACCTTTTTGATTTTTCCTGCTGGCGAGACCTCTAATTCATGTCTTATCGCTGTTTTAAAGCTTTTTAGATTTTGGAAGCCGATCACACGCCAGAATCTTGAAACGGTGGCAATACTGACACCTACCTCCCTTGCAATTTCTTGCTCTGTTGAAATTAGAACATGCTGGATATGCTTTTGAATATAATTCGCTATTTTTACTTGGCTTTCGGTGAATGTGTGCTCATTCCAATCAAAATCTATCATTAAATGCTCCCCACTCTCTATCCTTTTTTCTCATCGTATCAAATAAAGAATGACTTTCTGCTTATGTGAAAGAAAATTTACATAATGATAAAAAAAGTTAACAAATTTACATGTAATTAACCTTGGCGAAAGATTAGATTAACAATGTTTCTTTACAATGAAGGTATCCATTAAGAGGAGGTTAGAAAAATGAGTACTATAGAAGAGCGTTACACTTTAACGCAATCCCAAAAAATGATGGTGTTTATTTTGTCGATGTCCTTGTACGGGCTATCCAATATGATTACAGAGCTAGTACCAAGTGCCTATTTAGGACCGATCGAGTTTTCGATTGAATATTTCGCTTTTATTCCATTAACATTATGTATTTTGTTCCATCCTTTATATGCGGCGATTGGTGCATCGTTAGGGGAAGTGATTTTTGGGGAAATTATGCTCGGTCAATTCGGAGGATTTGGTGAACTGGAGAAGTTTATTGCTTTCTCGTTGGCGATGTATATCGCAGGTACCTTTGTCCGTGATCCTAAGAACAAGGTTCAGGTTGGTATCGCAGCAATGCTAGGTGTTGCCATTCATCAGGCCATAAGTGTAACAGTAGATATATTAAAGGTCTGGATTGGTGTCGAGGAATTAGAGGCAGTGCCAGGCTTAGCAGAGAGTGTGGTTATCGTAGAGGGCTTTGCTTTCTTCAATGACCTATTATTCTCGGGTATTTTATTTGCCCTTATCCCTACCGTTTATTTAGTACCAAGATTGTATGGGAAAATAGAACCATTACTAGGAATGAAGCCTCGTGATCGGAATGACAAGTATTCCTTAAAGGAAATTATCGGTCTACGACTTGTCGTCCTTGCCGTTTTCTTAGCGATATCTGCCTTCTTCTTCGAATATTTATCTGAATCTGACTTCAATATGGAATGGGAAGCAGACTTTTTAGAAATGTTTGGTGAATGGTATATATGGGTGAGTATGGCAGTAGCGGCAATGGTTGCAATCATCACTATCGTCGTAATGCTACGTAAGAAAACAAATTGGAATGATAAAGAAAAGAAGGTATCTTAATGATCGAAATAAATGATGTAACCTTTCAGTATCCAGGTGCGGACAAGCCTGTACTTCGTAATGTGTCTTTACAGATTGATAAGGGGGAGTTTGTTGCCATTCTAGGTGGAAATGGGAGTGGAAAGTCTACCCTATGTAAATTGATCAATGGGTTGATTCCACATTATTATGTTGGAGATTATTCTGGTGAGGTAGTTGTCCATGGATTAAAAACGTCAGAGCACAAGGTAGCAGCCCTATCTCAGCATGTTGGCTATGTTTATCAAGATTTTGAAAATCAAATCGTCAGCCCAAGGGTGATAGAGGATACCTGCTTTGCGCCATTGCATTATGGGTTTGCCGATTATAAAGAACGAGCATACAAGGCGCTCGAATTAGTAGGTTTATTAGAAAATGAGAATGACTTTATTTGGCAGTTAAGTGGTGGGCAAAAGCATTTGTTAGCATTAGCTAGTGTTTTATCACTAAACCCAGAAATAATTATTATCGATGAGCCCATTGCCCAGCTCGATCCCCAGCATGCAAAAGAGATCTATGAAATTTTAAAGTATTTAAATGAAGAATTAGGCAAAACGATTATTGTGATTGAACACCATACCGAATTTGTAGCCACCTATGCGAAGGAAGTGGTGTTAATGAATCAAGGCTCGATTCATTTTAAGAAACCAGTAAAGAACGCATTAAATGAGGTGGATTTATTACTACAGCATCATATTTATCCTCCACAAGTAACACAAGCGGCACATACACTGGATGTTCGTCAGCCGCTACCAATTACACTAGAGGAGGCCTATCCATTGTTTGAAAAAGTGAACAAGGAGGAGAGCTCTCTCCCCACAAAACCGTGGGATCCTCAGCCATTAGTCACTTTTAATGAGGTGTGTTTTTCTTATAAAACGATTAAGCGGGAGAAAAAGCGTGTGTTACATGAGATTGATTTTACGATAAACGAAGGAGATTATGTCGCTTTAGTCGGAAATAATGGGGCAGGAAAATCCTCCCTGATGCGTTTAATGACAGGGCTTGTCAAACAAGAATCTGGAGAGGTGCTAGTTGCTGGGAATGATACTAAGCGTACATCACCAGAGTTCTTGGCAGAGCTCGTTACTTATATCCATCAAAACCCTGAGCAAATGTTTATTGATGATTCTGTACAGAAGGATATCGGATTTTATATGAAGGCAAGAAAAATACCTCACTATGAAGCAAGAGTACAGGAATTAATGGAGCAATTCGAATTAGTTGAACTACGACAGAGAGATAGCAGGTTGTTAAGTGGTGGACAACAGCGAAGAGCCTCACTCGCCATTGGTGTTGGGATGAATCCAGAAATCATGCTATTGGATGAGCCGACTGCCAATCTTGATATTGCAACAAGAAAGCATATTTCGAGGTTTCTTGATCAATTAAAGCATCAATTAAAGGCCGTTGTCATTGCCACACACGATATGCAGCTTGCTTGTGAGTTTGCTAATCGAATCGTCGTCATGCATGAAGGACGGATCATTCATGATGGTGATCGGGAATCTGTTTTTGAGAATTATAGATTGTTAGAAAAGGCGGGATTATCTGCCCCACAAATTTATGAGCTCTCCCGTGGATTAGGATGGGAACAGCCAGTCTATACAGTAGATGATTTTGTACAACATTATCAAAAGAAGGATGTAAAAGATGGACTATACGCGTAAATTTACAGAAAAGCTGTCGGTAGAGCAAGCCAAAATTGAATTATTAAACATTGCTTATGGGAATGGCGACACTTTTTTTGCGAGATTGGATCCCCGTACGTTATTCCTATGGTATAGTTATTTTGGCATTGCTCCATGGTTTATTCATCAGGAATATATTTTGATAGGCATGCTTGTCTTTATGGTCATTACAACATATATAGCAAAAGTTAGTCCATTGATTATCGTGATATTATGTCTCGGGCTACTTGGGCAAGGTGGTTATTTGTTAATTATTGCTTTATTTTTTGGCGGGAACTTAACCACGATGCTACCACTCTTGATTTTAACGACAAAACTTTCTGTCATTACATTAGCAAGTGTGACCGTATTTTGTTCCATGAATCCCGATAAGCTGAGCAATGGTTTATTAAAGATTGGTGTGCCTGGCCAGGTATCATTTAGTATTGCTTATGGCTATCGAATGCTTCCATCGTTATTGGAGGAATACCACCACGTATTTCAATCCTTCCGATTACGCGGGAGAGCACCAGATAAAAAAGGCTTTCTCTTTATTCGGTCCATCGCCTATTTTGTTAAGCTCGCTGTTCTTTCTTTTTATCCATTGCTCCTATCCACAGCGAAAAGGGCGAGAACGACGGTAGAAGCCTTAGAAACGAAAGGAAGTATGTATGGCTTTAATCACCCCGAGGTAAAACGATTAAAGCTAGAAGAATTACAAATGACTCGGAAGGACTATCTTTTTTTAATCGGTTCATTTCTATACGTCGTTTGTTTATTTATATTTTTGTAAAAATCTCATACAGGAGTTGTCTAGATGATCATTGATTTTCACAGTCATGTTAAAATATCCAAAAAATCGAGCTTCATGCCAGAATATTTCCAAGAAATGATGTGTGAGGCAAAGAGTAATGGCTTGACGGCACTTGCCATGACAGAGCATTTTAATACAAGTCGCTTCTATGAAATTTATGATTATTTAAATCATCATTTTTCTTATCAGCATGGTTATTATGATATAGAAGGGTTGAAGCTTTTTCCTGGAATCGAGGTCGACGTCAAAGAAAATGGACATATTTTGCTGATCGGCGATCGAGAAGAAATTCATTATATAAGAAGGGAGTTAAACAATCATTTAGCAGAGGATAAGTTTATTTCCTTTCAAGCCTTAATGGATCTAGCGGATTCTAAAAAAGTTCTTAAGATTGGTGCACATCCTTTTCGTGACAGTACACCACTTGCTAGAAATGTGGGATATGAGGAGTTAACGCGCTTAGATGCCCTTGATTTGAATGGGAAGGACTTGTTTGCAAAAGGAGTTGAAGCATGTAGCACTGAGCTAAAGGCACTTGCAGATCAAATTCATCTACCTATAGTAGGTGGAAGTGATACTCATCAGTTTTTACAGTATGGCTGTATCGCAAATGTTTTTGATAAAGAGTGTCATTCCGCAGCAGATTTAAAAGAAGCGATTCAGGAAGGGAATTTTCACTATTCGATTTCTGAGCAATTACCTTTAAAGGTAAAGGCAGCTACACTTGTGAAAAAATATATGAAGAAAACAATCAAAGAATCCTTAACGGTTTAAAGGCTTACCTCGTTGTAAGTCTTTTTTTATACGTTTTTGCAGGAAGTAAAGCGATGTAGCAAATACCGAGTTTGTCTAATTGGAAAAGGATGATTGAGGTAAGAAGAAGAAGGGTAAATAAAAAGCAATTTTTAAAATATTTTGAAAATGGAAAAGGGATTCGCTGTCTTTATATCGAAATAAAATAGTACAAAAGACTGAAGGAGGAGTATGCTTGGAGGACATTTTACGACCGATTTATCAGGAAAGAGCCAGCAATGACAACACATTAGGCATTCTGATAATGGAAAGGAATGAGGAAGTTAGCCCAGAAACAGATAATTTTGATTCGATTCTGTTAGTGATTGTAGAAGATTTAGCAGAGAACTGGTTAGTAAAGCATTATGAACATGAGCAGAAATCTGCAGCCTTACATATTATCGATCGCAAGCTTTTGGAGGAATGGATCGATACGAGCTCCTATCGTCGAGCGATAGAGTGGATTATTGATGGACGAGTTATATATGATAGAAACTTATATGTAAAAAATTTAAAGGAGAGTCTAAATGCTTTTCCTGAAGACAAACGTAAGTTAAGGCTCACGATAGAATTTTCCAAACTAACAAGAAGCTATAGTGAGGCCAAAAATTTGCATGGTACTGGTGATAATTTAGATGCATATAGCCGATTGTTACGATCTTTACACTATTTAGGCAGAATCGCAATTATCGAAAGGGGCTACTATCCTGAGGTAATGGTCTGGAGTCAGGTGAAGAGAATAGATCCGGAAGTGTATAAGTTATATGAAGAATTAATTCGAAGCACAGAAGAAACCGAAAAACGAGTGGCCCTTATGTTAATTGCCATTGAATTTTCAATAAACAGTAGGCTGGATAGCTGTGCGGAGCATTTAATGGAATTGTTATCGACTAGAGAAGAGCCTTGGGGGTTTGGTGAAATAAAAACCTTGCCGGAAGTGGAGCCATATACTTATAACTTAGTTAGCTTGATCGAATATTTAGTAGGGAAAGATAAGATTTCCGTTGTATTAGAGAAAACGAAAGGGAATCAAATTTATCATCGTAAATATCAAGTGAAGAAATAAAGGCTTGTAGAGGGAGTAGCTGCTTTCTCTACAAGCTTTTTTGTACGTTAGGAAAGCATTAAATTTTTGCAGGAAGTAAAGCGACGAAATGAAGTCCAAATAATAAGAAAAGCTAATGTATCCGAGTTTTTCTAATTTGGGAAAAGAACCATAGAGAAATAATGACCCATTGCTTTGAAATCTCTGTTACTCGCCCTTACTAAAAAGCGAAGGTGTACATACTGTACTATGGAAGAAATGAAAGCAATGTAGGAAGCAATAGCAAATGAAATAGGCTATCTGCAGGCATCATACTCACTTATAATCCTAGAAAAACTACCACGGGTTCATTAGAGGAGGTGATAGTGTGAGTAACGATGATTTTAAAAATGTTTCTTCTCAAATCATCGATATGTTAGTAGGCGCAACGCTTAAACGTCATAAAGTTCAACTAGATGGTAGTAGCCTATCAGAAGAAGAGAAAGTACAGCTAAAAGAGCTTGTAGAAGAATTAAAACACAATGTTCAAACACTTCAAAAAAATGCAAAAAAAGATGAAGAGTAACCATTTTTGATGAAGATGTATCAATAGATTCGCCTTCTCCAATTGTTGAACTGCGTCATATGTTAGTAGTATATCAAGGAAGGGATTGATCATATGAGAGATGTACAATATTTGAATAGTAGACCTGTTTATAATACAGGTAGAAAACCAGCTGCAAAAAAATGGAATGCACTAGACCCTAAGTCTTGTCACCCGTTTGATGATTCTGATACGCAAGATGGAAACCAAGAAATTAAATCTGTTCAACATTCCTTTGAAACCATTGTGGTAAAGGATTCTTGTGATGTAGAAGTTAAAACAACCGACACGCAAGCTGCAATTAATGTTCAGGTTGGTTTGCAAGCAGCGATTGCTTTGATTCTTAGTATCTCTATCTTGGATGGGGATAAGGCTGACAAAGTTTCTCAGGACTTATTTGAAAAAATTAAGTCTAGTCAAGTAAATAAACAACACACTTATATTGAGAATTCTCGAGGTGTAAAAGTTTCTACAAATGACACGGATATTGCGGTTAATGCTCAAGTTCTATTACAAGTATTAATTGCATTGATTGCTCGTTTAGACATTCTATAGTAGGAGAGCAGTCTATTTTCTATCATGTCTATTTCTATTATGTAGAAAAATAAGGGGATCAACCAATCATTAATTGTAGGGCATTGAATAGAGGGGGTTAGGAAGGGCAGAAGATATCTTTCTTCTGTTCTTTTTTTTGGATGTACAAGCAATTTAAAATTATTGGTGAAAAGAATGAACATATTGCCTAAAGCTGCATATGATGTGGAAGTGTCCTCTTTCTTGTATAATTTTAAATTTAATGTTGACATGGATTTTGAACCATGTTACATTTATATCTGTCGCTTAAACGGCGTCACCCATTTTATTGGGAAATCACATAAAAAAACATTCAGAAAATGTATTGACAATATTATGTGATGATGATATTATATAAAAGCTGTCGCAAAAAGACGGCGAACATTGATCATTGAAAACTGAACAAAACAACCAGTACAAAAAAGTAAGAACATGCTAGCTTTAAGCGAGCTTGATCA
>NZ_QGTD01000014.1 GCF_003176895.1 Gracilibacillus dipsosauri | reverse complement strand
GAACACAGTAGTTAAGCTCTCCAGCGCCCATGGTAGTTGGGGCTCACGCCCCTGCAAGAGTAGGACGCTGCCAGGCACTTATAAAATCCAGTTATAAAGTTTTTAAAACTTTATAACTGGATTTTTTTATATACCACAAGAACAAGGAAAATAACGTCTTTTACTAGCACTTTTAACATAAATCATATATTGTTATATTAACTGATTAAATATAGGTGGTGGCATATGAAATCATTATATGAACAAATATACGAATCAATAAAGCAGGATATAGTATCTGCAAAATATAAAGTTGGTGATCAGGTCCCGTCTGAAAAGGAGTTATCGGAATATTTTAATGTAAGCACAATCACAACTAAAAAGGCATTGGAAAAGTTAACAAATGAGGGCTATGTTTACCGTAAACGAGGAAAAGGAACATTCGTATCAAAAAATACGCTTGATATGGGTAATGTGAAAAATAATGTGAAAATGAAAAAACCTTTGTTTGGTTTGGTTCTCACTACTTTTGATGATAGCTTTGGAAATAAGCTAATTGCAAGCATTGAGGAAGCATCCCATGATAATTGTTGTATAATTTTAAGGCGTTCTTTAAGTATTCCAAATAGGGAAGACAAGGTCATCAAAGAATTACTAGAATACGGCATTGACGGACTTATCATATCTCCTGCAAAAGCCGAACATTACAGCCTTGAAATACTTAAAATGGTTGTTAATCAATTTCCGTTAGTTTTAATTGATAGATCCTTTAAAGGATTAGCCACAACCTCAGTTTCCACAGATAATAAACAAGCAGCTAAAAAGGGGATAAATCATTTATTAGATTTAGGGCATGAAAATATAGGGATTTTAATACCGAAGGATAATGGTACCACAACCATAGAAGATCGTATTAAAGGTATTGTGGAAGCCATTGCAGATAGAAAAATGATTGTAAATCATGATTTATGGTGTTCAGAGATAAAAAGTCCATACCCCACCCATGAGGATACGAAAAAGGATATAGAAGTGATCAAGAATCATATTAAAAACAACCCAGAAATTACAGCATTATTCGCACTGGAATATAATATTGCTGTATTAGCAAAACAAGCAGTGGAACAGTTGGGCTTAAAGATACCAGAGGATATATCGATTCTCTGTTTTGATAGTCCACCTAGGAATGCTTTAGAGTGGAATTTCACACATTTACAACAAAACGAAGAAGAGATTGGTCAACTAGCGTTAAGTAATTTGTTAGAAATGTATAATGGAAACTTCTCCATAGATGATATTCGTGTATCAGCACATTTGGTAGAAGGAAATACAACAGTAAAAAACAATGTGACTAGTGGTCATTTGAATGTTTAATAAAGGAAAAACTCATGCTGTTTTGTGGACACATTCCATCGAAACAGCTTTTTTATTAGCGTTTATATATTATATTATTATATTAATTGTCGAATAAAATATATTGACATATAATATATTATCAATTATATTAAATGCAAGCGCATACATATGATGTTGTGGAAAGAAGGCATGTTTATTCATTTAAAAGGGAAGGGAAGTGGGAGTAATGAATAATGCCGGGATTAGTACGACAAATCTAACTAAAAAAAAGAAGAAAAGTATATGGCGAAGAATATGGCAGCATCGTTTATATTATCTGTTCATGCTTCCAGGCATAATTTGGTTTATTATTTTTTCGTATATCCCTATGTACGGTTTAACGGTAGCCTTTAAAGATTTTAATTTTATAGGCGGAATTACAGGCAGTCCTTGGGCTGGGTTGAAATATTTTAAGGAATTTTTTAATTTTTATCAATCATGGGAAATTATTCGCAATACATTAACAATTAGTGTTATGAAGTTAGTGATAGGTTTCCCAATGCCAATTATCCTTGCGTTGTTATTAAATGAAGTAAAATTAATGAAATTTAAAAAGACTGTACAGACTATCTCCTATTTACCTCACTTTATATCTTGGGTCGTTGTCGTGACTATTTTACAACGAATGCTTACTCCATATGGTGGCCCAATAAATGAAATGATAGCTTCTTTAGGTTTCGACAAAATTCAATTCCTAGGCAATCTTGAATATTTTTATCAAGTCGTTATACTCTCGGACATTTGGAAAACAGTAGGTTTTGGAGCCATTATCTATTTAGCTGCAATTTCAGGAGTGGATCAACAATTATATGAATCAGCTAAAATGGATGGTGCTAATAGATTTAGACAAATGTGGCATATTACGATCCCTTCGATACGTCCAGTAATGGTCATTATGTTCTTGCTAGCATGTGGAAGTATCATGACCGTAGGATATGAACAATTATTACTATTAAATACTCCATCAACTGCTTCCATCGGAACGGTGTTAGATGTATATGTAATCCAATCAGGCTTAGAGCAAGGGAGGTTAAGTTATGCCACAGCAGTAGGTTTATTTCAAGGGATCATCGGTGTCATTCTAATTATAGTAGCCAATAGCATTAGCAAGAAAGTAAATGAAACATCATTATGGTAAAGGAGGTTCATATCGTAATGAAAAAAAAGTGGTCGATTTTTTCGGTATTTAATTATTTGTTTCTCGCCATCTTCGCTTTTACAACCTTATATCCGTTTATTTATATCCTTGCTTATTCTTTAAGTGACGGCGTTGAAGCAATGAATTACCCTATTTATTTTCTGCCGAGAGGATTCACATTTGAAAATTATATACAGATATTTAAAGATAGTACATTTTTAAATGCATATGTCATTACAATACTTCGGACCGTAATTGGTACGATCTTGCATGTCGTTTTATCAGCACTATTTGCCTATGCTTTAACAAGGAAGAATCTGCCTGGGAAAACCTTTTTCACCTTTTTTATTTTTATACCTTCTATATTTAGTGGTGGAATGATACCAAACTTTATACTTTATCGGGAATTAGGATTGATTAATAATTTTTGGGTCTTTGTTTTTCCCTTTTTGTTTAGTTTCTTCCATATCATTATTATGCGAACCTTTTTTCAACAGCTTCCGAGCTCCTTAGAAGAATCAGCACAAATAGATGGAGCTAGTAACTTTAGGGTATTTGTGAGCATTATTCTGCCGTTGTCTATGCCGGTGCTTGCTACTATTGCCTTGTTTCAAGGAGTTTTTCATTGGAATGATTGGTTTACAGGAACCTACTTTGTGACGGAAGAATCATTAAGACCCGTGCAAACACTTCTAAATGAATTATTAACGGAATCTGAGGCGTTAGCAAATGCAGCCCAAAGAGCTTCACAAACAGGCACAACCGTATCAACTGGGATGATTTCGGTAACACCTGAATCATTACGGATGGCGACATTGATCGTTGCCACATTACCTATTATTTGTGTGTATCCATTTTTACAAAAGTATTTTGTTAAAGGCGTTATGGTTGGTTCTATCAAGGGGTAATATTTGTTTGATTAAATAGAATTTTGGAGGGATTTCCATGAACCGAGCAATGATCAGATCGTTTATAGCTTTCCTTGTTTTTATCCTATTCACCTTGTTAGTAGCTTGTAGTGAAGAGAGTAGTAGTTCAGAAGATGGGGATACAGTGACATTAAAGGTTTTGCATAATTGGAATGGCTCAGGGGCAAATGCTCCAGAAGATCCAATGAATCCTGTTGCAGAAAAGATATTAGAAGAAACAGGAGTGAAGCTAGACTTTGAGTACACAAATGGTAGTGAAGTGGATAAGTTAACACAGGTCTTGGCAACTGGAGAGTTCCCGGATGTCTATATTGGTCCGGCATGGGGAAAGGAAGCGGAAATGTTACTAGAAGCGGCAAATGATGGACTTTTGCATGATTTAACACCATATATAGAAAAGTACCCAAACTTAGCGGAAGTTGTAAAAGAGGAAAATATGTCCACCTCTTTATATAACGATATTATTAGTCAGCAGGAAGGCGGTCAATTTATGCTTCACTCTATGTATCCTGCTACAGAAGCAGATATAGAGGATTGGCTGTATGGGCTGTATGTTCATAAAGACATTGCAAAGGAGGTTGGAATAGATCCAGGCTCTGTAAAAACACCAGAGGATTTATATAACTTTTTGAAAGCGGTAAAAGAGGGCGAGTTTCAAGCAAGTGGTAATCTTGTTTTCCCATTAGGTGCATATGACAATGGATGGCCATTGGATATTACCTCTGAAATGTTTGTACCTGTAGCAGGAGCTGGCAGTTGGTTTATCGATGAGGAGGGAAATGCAAGGTATAACTTTATGACGGAGGAATATGAAGAATGGATTCTGTATATGAGAAGGTTAATGAGTGAAGGATTACTTGATCCGGAAGTCTACTCACATACTGGAACCATTGCAAGAGAAAAGGTTTCTCAAGGGAGATATGCCGTCATACCAAACCAATTCCCGGGTCTTTGGAATGACACGAAGCAGGGAGGTATAGAAGAAAAATATGTGCCATTGGGACCACTAGAAGACTTTAGTGGAGATCGTTATCGGACAGAGTTTAATGTTCAAGGTAGTCAGTTAATCGCTATTTTTGCCGATGCATCTGAGGAAAAATTGGATGCTTTCGTTAAGTTATTTGATTATTTATCAAGTGATGAAGGTTTTCTTCTAACTAAGTTCGGCATTGAAGGGGTACATTACGATTTAGTGGATGGAAAAGTAGTTGCTAAGGAAGAGATGGTAGAGAAAATTAATGATGGAACATTTAAGAATGAAGGAATTAATCATTATATCGCATTCTCAGGATTAGATCGGGAGGACTCACTTGGTGGTGGACCATTTGGTCATCAATTTGATAAGCAGTATGAGGTAAAGCAAGAATTTATCAAAATTAGAAGGAAAGATGGTATACAGCCAATTACAGGAATTGATCCATATTCCGTATTACAGAACCACCCGAATTTTGAGCAGATAGAACCAGTAACGGTTGTAATGGGTGATGTGGTTCAACAGGCAATTCATGCAGGCTCTGATGAGGAGGCACTCAATATTATTAATGAAACTCGTGACGCATTAATAGAGGCTGGAATTGAAGAAGTGGCAGATGAAATCACCAAGCAAGCACAAAGTGGAACAGAATTTATGCGTTATCGAACTTCAAACTAAGTTTCTTATGAACTAGAGGTCCCCTTGTTGATAACTGAGGGGGCTTCCACCTAACAAACGATAATACGAGAATGGATGTGACATAATGACATTTACACTTAGACCTCCTGCTGTGCCTCTAGTAACTGTAGATCCTTATTTTAATGTATGGAGTAGTAATGATCATCTTTTCGATGATCACACACATCATTGGACATTTCAGCAAGGCGGAACTGCTGGTATCCATGGAATGATGGGAATGATCCGTATTGATGGAAAAGCATGGCGATTTATGGGGAAGCTTCCTCAAACTGAACATGGAGAAGAGCAAGACTATTTACAGCAAGTTGCTCTAACCGTCGATCCATTAAATACGATCTATACTTTTGAAGGTGCAGGGATAACACTTCAAGTAGAATTTATGACCCCGCTTTTACTAGATAATCTAGATATTCTATCGCGACCTGCGTCTTATATAACATTTGACGTCTGGTCGAATGATGGTAATCTACATGATGTTCAAATTTACTTTGATGTGACAGGAGAATGGTGTGTCCATGAACCCACCCAACAAGTGAACTGGTCACGAGTAAATCTAGGAGGACGTTTCGAAAGTATGAAAATGGGTTCCTTGGATCAGCCTATTTTAGGACGCAAAGGTGATGATACACGCATTGACTGGGGTTATCTTCATTTAGTAGTTTCTGACACTTACTATGGAGAAACAGTCATTCATTCGATGGATATCCGAAGAACATGGATGGAGCAAGGGTCACTACCTAAAAAGGATGATACACAAATGCCACGCAGTGTAGAGGGAGATTGCCCAGTAATGGCAGCCGTACTGGATTTTGGAATGGTGACATCAGAAAAGAAATCGGACTTCTTAGTTCTGGCATATGATGATATCGTTTCCATCGAATACTTCCATCAACAGCTTCCTGGATATTGGAAGAGAGATGGTCTAACGATGGGTCAAATGTTGCTATTGGCCATAAGGGAGTATCCAACTATCAAAAAAGCTTGTGCTAGATTTAACAAAAAATTAAAGGAAAAGGCAACGAAGCTTGGAGGCGATAAATATCGAGATATGGTGTCTCTAGCATACCGTCAGGCAATTGCTGCCCATAAGCTAGTTCTTGATGAAAAAGGTGATTTGTTATTTTTATCTAAGGAAAACAACAGTAACGGCTGTATAGGAACAGTCGATATCAGTTACCCATCCGCCCCATTATTTTTACTTTATAACCCAGCATTAGTCAAGGGGATGATGCGCCCGATTTTCTGTTATGCACGATCAGATGAATGGCCGTTTGATTTTGCTCCACATGATGTCGGGACATATCCGATTGCTAATGGTCAGGTATATGGGGAGAATGCCGTTGAGAACCAAATGCCGATTGAAGAATGTGGCAACATCCTCATTATGATGACAGCAGTTTGTCTAGCGGAAGGAAAAACGCAATTTGCGGAAGAAAATTGGGATTTACTAACACAATGGGCAAAATACCTCCGAAGAAACGGACTGGACCCAGGACATCAGCTTTGTACAGATGACTTTGCAGGCCATTTGGCCCATAATGCGAATCTTTCTATTAAAGCAATTATAGGGGTAGGTAGTTATGGAATTCTGTGTGGATTGCTAGGAAAGGCGGAAGAAAAGGAGGATTACCTACATCATGCACAGCTGATGGCAAGGGAATGGGAAGAGATGGCAGATGATAACGATCATTTTAAATTGACATTTGATCAGTCTGGAACTTGGAGCCTCAAATATAACCTCATTTGGGATAATCTGTTCTCTCTGAATTTATTCTCCGATGAAGTAAAGCAAAAAGAAGTAAATTATTATCTCGCAAGGAAGAATCGCTATGGAACCCCTTTGGATAGTCGCCAAACGTATACGAAAGCCGATTGGTTAGTTTGGGCAGCGGCATTAGCTGAACGGGAAGAGGATAGACTTTCCCTAATAGAACCGCTTTGGCACTTTTTAAATGAGACCGAGGATCGTGTTCCATTTACAGATTGGTATGATACAAAAACAGCGAAACGACTAAATTTTAAGAACCGCTCTGTTGTCGGAGGATTATTTATCTTACTGCTCACAAGGGATTGGATTAAAAATTAACGTTTTTTCGGGAGGAGAAGCATGAAAATAGATGATAGATGGGAAGAAAGAACAGGTTTTCAGGAAAGAGTAGCATATCACCCCTCCATAGATTTGCGAACCGATTTTGTGATGGTTTATGGCATCGATGATTCAATGCCGGAAAGAATCAAAGAATGGCAGGAATGTGGGTATGTAGTTCATCTCATGACAGGGGTGGCATGGGGAGAATATCAAGATTATTTATATGGTCAAGTGGATGGCAGGAATCATTGGGACGAAGCTCAGAAAAATCGATATGGTGAAACTATCAGTCATGGTAAAGATGTTCCATATATGGTGCCAACCATTGCCTTTACTAACTATTTAACGAGTCGTATCAAGAAGGCTGTAGATGCTGGGGTAGAAGCCATTCATCTCGAAGAACCAGAGTTTTGGGTGGAAGGAGGTTACTCCGAAGCTTTTAAGCGAGAGTGGCGGATTTTCTACAAGGAGGAATGGACACCACCACATGAATCTGTAGATGGGCAGTACCGTGCTTCCAAGTTAAAGGCATTTTTGTATAAGAGATGTTTAGATCGTCTATGTACAGAGCTTAAGGAATATGCACAAGTAAAATATCAGAGAACTTTACGGTTTTATGTCCCTACACATAGTCTAATTAACTATACACAATGGCGGATCGTCAGCCCACAGTCCCAATTGCTTAGTCTGCCAACAGTTGATGGCTATATCGCACAAGTATGGACAGGGACTTCTCGTACGCCTAATGTCTATGGTGGGATCGCAAAAGAAAGGACATTTGAAACGGCTTACTTAGAATATGGAGTTATGCAAGAATTGGCGCGAGGAACGGAAAGAAGAATGTGGTTTCTACATGATCCAATCGAGGATAATCCGAATTATGATTGGGAGGACTATAAGAATAATTATGTCAAAACATTAGTGGCATCCCTTTTTCATCCAGATGTGTTTCGGTATGAAATATCGCCTTGGCCCAACCGAATCTTCAACCGGTCGTATCCTAAGAAGGATGGAAAAGGAAAAGAGCCCATTCCACCTAGCTATGCAACGAGTTTGCTTATTATTATGAATGTACTCCGTGACTTAAACCAAGATGAAATAAAGTGGGAGAATGGTTTGGATCCGGTTGGTCTAATGCTCTCTGATACCGCCATGTTTCAAAGAAACCATCCTGAGATTTCAGGAGAAGATACTTCACAAAAATATGATGGAACAGAACGAGAGATGCTGAAGGGAAATAAAGCTAAAGAGCTACTTTATTGGTCAGAGTTTTACGGATTAGCTTTACCGTTGCTGAAATCCGGGATTCCAGTAAGACCGATCCAGTTAGACAATATCCGGCGATTCACGTCCTATTTAAACCATTACAAAACTTTAATCCTAAGCTATGAATTTATGAAGCCGGAAGCGCCAGATATTCACCTTGGCATAAGTCAATGGGTGCAAAACGGAGGCAATTTGATTTACGTAGGTGATGGGAGTGATGCTTTTCACCAAGTAAGAGAATGGTGGAACACACAAGAGGCTGATTATAATAACCCTGCAGAGCATCTTCTTGAGTCATTAGGAGTGGAATGGAGAGAAGGCATTCAACATGTTGGGAAAGGGCTCGTGACTATACTGCCAAATCATCCGAATGAATTTGCTCAGAATGAACAGAACGCAAAGCTTCTAAAGGATACTGTGAAAAAAGCGACAGAGAAAAGTGCACAAGATTCATTTCGGTGGGATGAAAAGAATTATTTGTTATTGAGAAGAGGCCCTTATGTCATCAGTTCTGTCATGGAGGAATCGGTTCATATGGAGCCACTTCGTTTAAGCGGCCTATATGTTGATTTATTGGATCCTAATTTATCGATAAAAGAAGAGGTTACGATCCTGCCGGGTAATCAATCACTTCTCTATGATTTAAATAGTCAGACAAACGAAACAGATATTCAAGTCATTGCCTCTTCATCCAGAATGGAAAGTGTTGAAAAGGCTCATAACGAATATTCGATTCTAATGAAAGGTCCATTACATGTACCAGGAGTGTGTAGGATAAGATATCCAGTCAAACCAGTAAAAATCCTAATTGTTGATGAACAGAATAAGGAAAAATCAATAAATTTTGAATGGGATCAAAGAAGTAATACCTTCTTCTTTTACTATAAAAATAATCCAGAGGGTACCAAAATCAAGATATTGCATTATGCTGTCGATATTTCATCAAGTTAATGATATCCATTCAAAATTAAAATGATAAAGCACAATTGCGGAGGGTCAGGAATGCCATACGAGAAGATAAACAATGAAAAACTACATCAAATGAAAGCATTTATTGAGGGGAAAATATATCAAAGCTTGTCCTCTCTAAAAGTAGAAGCTTGGGTGACGAAAGAACCAACGACGTTTAAGGAGCGAAAGACAGGAACGCATCTTACGTTGTCTGCTGGCGACAAATGGGGAGAGCTTTGGGATTGCGCTTGGTTTCACTTTTCTGGGAAAGTTCCGAGTCAAGCAAGAGGAGAGAAGCTTGTTCTTCTGATTGATGTCAATGGTGAATTGTGTCTAGTTGATCGTAATGGATCACCGATGCAAGGGCTAACCAATGTAAATTCCGAATTTGAATTATCTCTTGGTAAGCCCGGAAAAAGAGTGGTCGAAATTGCAGAGAAAGCTTCCGGTACAGAAGAGATTGATCTTTGGGCAGATGCAGGTTGCAATGATTTGTTCGGTCATTTCAGGTCTGGAACATTGAAAATAGCAGATATTGCAATATGTAAGGAAGAAATACGCCAGCTTTATTATGACGTAGAGGTGCTATTAGAGCTAGCTGAGCAATTAGAAGAAGACTCGGCGAGAAGAGCTAGAATCTACCAAGCACTGTATGATATTTCCTTATTACTTGTCGATTGGACAGATGAAAATGTAAGGAAGGCTAGAGAACTACTTGCCATACCACTCCAAAAACAAAATGGCGATGTGGACCTGACGATTAGTGCTGTTGGTCATGCTCATATTGACCTTGCGTGGCTCTGGCCAATAAGGGAAACGATTCGAAAAGGGGCACGGACATTCTCCACAGTACTTCGTAACATGGAAAAATATCCGGATTATATTTTCGGAGCTAGTCAGCCACAATTATACCAATGGATGAAAGAATACTACCCTGCTCTGTATGAACAAATAAAACAACGAATTGCGGAAGGGCGTTGGGAAGTCCAAGGCGGAATGTGGGTAGAACCTGATTCCAATATTCCTAGTGGAGAATCATTAATTCGCCAAATCCTTTACGGGAAAAGGTTTTATTTAGAGGAATTTGGCAAGGAAGTTAGGACTCTCTGGGTACCTGACATTTTTGGTTATTCTGCTAGTTTGCCACAACTTTTGAAGCAATCAGAAATTGATTATGTCATGACTCAAAAGCTGTCTTGGAGCGAATATAACGATCATCCACATCACACATTTTACTGGCAGGGGATTGATGGCAGTAAAGTACTGACCCATTTACCGCCAGAAGATACGTATAATGGTCCTGCTGCACCGAGATCGATTAAAAAGATAGAAAGAGAGTATTATGATAAGAACATTTCAGAACACAGTCTAATGTTATTTGGCATAGGAGATGGTGGTGGTGGACCTGGAGAAGAGCATCTGGAACGTCTTAAACGGGAAAGAAATCTCCTTGGTCTTTCTCCAGTAGTACAAGAGCCATCGATCAATTTTTTTAGAAAATTAGAGTCCTCTTCCAGTAAATATAAAACATGGTCTGGCGAGCTTTATTTAGAAAAGCATCAAGGTACCTTGACCTCCCAAGCACGTAATAAAAAATATAACCGGAAGATCGAGAAAGCGCTCCGTGAGTTAGAGTTTGTCGCAAGTCTCACGATGATGAAGGGAATCAAGCAATATCCTTCTGAGGAATTAGATTCGATATGGAAGGAGGTTATGCTATACCAATTTCATGATATATTACCTGGGTCCTCTATCAGCCGTGTATATGATGAATCACTCGAGCGTTATCAAAAGATAAATGAAAAAGTAGAGAGATTAATAGAGGAACACTACCAGGCTTTGTATCAACACCTTCATCTATCCGGAATAACCTTTTTTAATTCACTACCTTGGGCAAGGCGAGAGTGGGTGGAGGTCCACGGGAAGTGGAGAGAAATCACGATACCTCCAATGGGCTATCTCGAAATAAAGGATCAACCATCACAAGCTCTTACTGGACACACAGAATTGAAGGTTGAAAAGACAAGGATGGAGAATGAACTTCTCGTTGTCTCCTTTAATCGTGATGGAACGATACGCTCGATTTTTGATAAAGAAAATAACCGAGAAACGATAGCGAAGCACCGTCCAGCTAATCAACTGGCTATTTATCATGATCATGGAGATGCATGGGATTTCCCATCTGATTATAAATCTGTTCCAAAAATGAAACCGATTCTCGAGGATATTCATTGCGAAATTAATGGTCCCATTGCGGTAATGACCCATTTTTACACGTTTGGAAACTCAACAATTCAGCAATCTGTGAAGATGAAGTTAGGAAGCAGACAAGTTGACTTTCAGACAAAAGTAGACTGGAAGGAATCGAACAAAATGCTTCGGACCTCCTTTCCACTTCAAGTAAGAAGTGACCGTGTCCATTGTGAAATTCAATTTGGTTATATCAATCGCTCTACCCATCAAAATACACAGTGGGATTTTGCAAAGGATGAAATATGTGCACATCAATGGATTGATATTTCTGAGCCGGATTATGGTGTTGCCCTTTTAAATGATTGCAAATATGGTCATCGTGCCGAGGAAGATGAGCTTGACCTGAATTTATTACGAAGCCCCGACAGTCCAGATCCTAATGCAGATCGGGCAGATCACGAATTTGTCTATAGTTTTTACCCACATAAGGGTGAGTTTGTCTCGGGAGAAGTGTATAAAAAAGGCTATGAATTGAATATACCAGTGCGAAAAGTGGAGAAAACAGATGCGGCTACTGTAAAAAAGGACAGCTCCGCTTCATTTATTCAATTACAGGGTGGAAGTGTGATGATTGAGACGATCAAAAAAGCAGAACTGGATAATGAGATGATTATCCGCCTATATGAAATATCTGGTAATCATACAACGGCCAAATTAGACCTAAGCTTTGTTGTTGAGAAAATAGTAGAAACGAATTTGTTAGAAAATCCAAAACAATCAATATCTCTCGATAGTCCTATCTCCTTCACACCGTTTGAAATTAAAACACTAAAAATGAAAGTAAAGAGCTCAAGTTAATGTCATTATTGTGAACTTAAGGGAGGTGATTTCTCTCTGTAAATTATTTATTCGGATGTAGGTAGGTAAATGGTCTTTTGAACTGATTGGACAAAGGAGGAAAATCAATGATTCGCAAATTAGTGTTGATATGTTTCACCTTGTTTTTAATCCTATCCAGTATTAATAGTATCCAAGCAACAGAAACACAAGCAGAATCCATGAAAAATGGTAAAATCACATGGCCAAAAAGTCAGGCTTTACCTACTTTTGCGAAGGCAAAGCATCTAGATGTGTTGGATTTAAGAGAAAATACAGGCGATGAGAAGCTACTATTTACGACACTGCAAGGAAATGTGAATCGGGAAAAACCAAGGATATACATGATAGAAAATGACTATGAGGAAGGAAATTTCACATGGTTAAATGATTGGAACATCCCTTACAGCATTAGGGAGAACCCTTGGGAGCTATTGTTAAAGTATAAAGATGAACTATCTGGGATGATAGTCTATGACCCGGAAGTAAAAGACTCTATCAATGTTGCTACAACAATGGCTGGTTTGGAGCAAGGGGTAGTAGCAAGCCCTGAATTGGCAGAGAAACTGACGAAACCACCATATAATCTTAAGATAATAGAAGATTTACGTGGACAATTCGATGACGGGTTAGATGCGTATAAATGGCAATATGAAAATCTATGGCCAAGAACAACTAAACGAATGTTAGTTGGATTAAATCCTCATAGAAGTGTCGAATTGCCTGAAGATAATTGGGATGATTTCCAAGTGATTGTGGAAGAAGAGGAAGAAATTAGAGATAGCTCTAACCGAGATATCTATGACTTAGACCTCTCAGAATTTCTCGAAGGAGAATCTGTTTACCTTCGTTTTCAAGATGCTTTTACAAAGGATGGTTGGGGGCCGGCGGTCCATCAAGTAACCGTAAAAGCAGATGGACAGGTTATTGCACAGTTTATACCTGGACAAGCAGAGGAAGCGCCCTACCTATATGATGGTTATCATTCCAGTGCGGATGAGCGTTATGGCGGCCACCGCTGGGCAGATAATGGTAATTACTTTATCTATCGATTTACACCACCTGCGAATACCGAAGAATTGGTTGTTTCAGTAGATATGTGGAATCAATTTAAGGTCTCTGCATCGAATGTCCAACCAGTTGCAGCGGGTGAAACAGAACCATACGGATATTTAAGAGATTATGCAGTGGCAAATCGTGCAATGGTATTTTGGCTTGAATCAAATGTAGCAGAGGAAAAGGAATTATTTGAGCAAATCATGTCTGATGTCGAACCAAATACACCATACTTAGGGTGGTTCAGTAATGATGTTGCAGGGGAATTCAGTTCAACAGAGCTAGCTTCTGAACACAGTGTGTATGTGCTAGCCGCCGATTGGTTTAACAATATGACGGTCTTCTCTGGTGTTAAAGGGAAAATTAAAAAGCAAAAACCAATAGCTGCTCCAGAATTGGACAACAAGATTTATCTTACCTTCACATTCGGTGAAGGTGACAACCTTCAATATAATCAACATAAGCTAAGACAATTATGGGATGACAAAGCAAGAGGAAGTGTGCCAATTAATTGGACAACAAGTCCACTTCTTTATGATGTTGCACCATCCATATTAGGCTATTACCAGCAAACTGCTACAGATAACGACCTTTTAATTGCTGGTCCATCGGGGGCAGGTTATATCTATCCTACACCGTGGCCGGATGATACATTTGATTTATTCGCTAGACAAACAAAAAGGTACATGAAACGTACGGGAATGGATATTATTTATGCATTAAATCGTGTAGATGAACAAAATGTACCTTTAACAGAATCCAAAGTACAGGATTACTTGGACTATGTAGACCCACAAGGAATGTTCTTAAGCTGGGAGAGCAATACAGGAACATCTATCTTAAATAATGAGCTACCACAGTCGATTTTACGTGGTGTCAGCAGTGTCAGTGAAGCAAAAGAGGCGATAGCAGATGCCTCTCGTGATTGGGACGGAGATTCACCACTATTTATTTCATTGGGGATGTTATCGTGGTCTCTTACACCATCAGACGTTGTAGAAATTGCAGAATCACTGAGCTCAGAATATGAAATTGTCCGTGGAGACCAATACTTTGAATTAATCCGTGAAGCCAATGGATTACCAAAAAAATAATATTTTTTCCAATGATGACCCTGGAGGAATCTATTTTCTCTGGGGTTTTTTATTTCCTAATGCAAAACGGTTGGTGGATGGACAAAAAATTGAGATACTTATAGCATACATATACAAAGGAGGAGCATGGGAAAAAGGTTTCACAATGGGAAGTAAACATTTAAAAAGAGGTGAAAAATTGTGAATCAAATTAAGAAATTATCGCATGATCATTATCCGGAAATATTTAAATTATCCCAATTTGCCTTTCAATACACCTTAAATGAGGTAGAACTAGAAGAAAAGGAAAAAGAAGCGGAGCGTCATGAAATTTGGGGATGGCTAGAAGAAGAGCAATTATGCGCAAAGGTCCATATGATTCCACTCCAGGTAAATATTAATGGAAATAAGGTGAAGATGGGTGGCATCGCTTCTGTTGCGTCATGGCCAGAATATAGACGTGGTGGGATGATTAAAAAACTTTTGCTTACAGTTTTGCAGTCCATGAAGGAGAATGGTTATATTATTTCCTATTTACACCCATTTTCTGTTCCTTTTTACCGAAGATATGGGTATGAGCTTACCTTTCCGTACAAAAGGTATCAGATTCCAATCGAGACCCTTAAGAAAAAGTGGAGCCCGAATGGTTATGCAAGAAGAAGTAAAAATTATCAGGAGTTAGACAAGATTTATTCCACCTATATAAATAGATACAATGGTGGACTTATCCGAGACGAAAAATGGTGGCAGCAACGCGTTATCAAAAAAGACACGATCATCACGATTTGCTATAATGACCAGAATGAACCAGAAGGTTATCTCCTATACCATGTGAAGGATCGTATATTATATGTAGAAGATATGGCATATGTTAACTCAAATGGTTTAAAATTAATTCTTCAATTACTTTCTAATCATGATTCAATGGTAACGTCAGTAGAGATGAAGGTGCCAGCGGATGACTCCTTGCCTTTATTAGTAGATGAACCAAGATATGAGCAAAAGCTCGTGCCATATTTTATGAGTAGAATTGTGGATGTGTCTGCCTTTTTAAGGCAATATCGCTTCCGGATGACGGATCGATTTCATCCTATCGCTATCGAAGTAGAAGATGAATTTTTACCAGAGAATACAGGTACCTATTACTTAACCAAGGAAAATAGTGATATCGTCGTCAGTAGAGATAAACCCGACGGGAAATGTCAACATATTTATTGTTCCGTTCAGCAATTAACTTCTATCCTATTAAGTTATCAAAACGCAACAAATTTAGCTGGCCTCCAACTGATTCAAGGAGATGTGACGGCAATTCAAACATTAGATGCGATCATTCCTAATAAACAGACATATTTTCCAGACTTTTTTTAAAATCATCCATTGGGTGATTTTTTTCTATAGATAAACTTTAATAACATGAAATATTTTGATTAGAAATAGGGTATAAATGAATTATCAACTAAAATTACCGCACTTAGGAGTGAGATATTTGCTTGAAGATATCTTTGATGCACAATTCATAGAGTCGATCTCAAAATTAGCTATTGCTTTATTACTATCCGGATTAATAGGATTCGAACGAGAGCTAAATAAACATTCAGCAGGATTTCGTACACATATATTAGTTGGCATTAGCTCTTGTCTTATGATGCTATTATCGATAAATGGCTTTGATTATTTTATCGAAAATTATGATAACATCCGTTTCGATCCTGCGAGAATCCCGTCCTATGTTATCAGTGGGATTGGTTTTCTCGGGGCTGGAACAATTATTGTCAATGGTGGAACGATTCGAGGCCTAACCACAGCAGCATCTATATGGGCAGTTGCCGGATTAGGGTTAATTATCGGTATAGGCATGTATAAAGAGGCCATTGTCACGACGGTGATCATTCTTGTTAGCCTAGTTGTTTTGAATAAGTGGGAAAAACAGATTCATAGAAAAAGACATCAAATTTCATTTGAAATAAAAGTAGCAAAAGACAAAAATACGGCTAAAATTCTTGAAAAAATACAATCATTTCCAATTGAAGTCAAGCAGTTTGACATTACAAATGATGAAGAAGGAAACAGACGGATTAAAATGTATATTGATGTTACCCATCAGAAAAACCGCGATAACCTTCATGAATGGCTACTAGAGCAAGATGATGTCAAGAAAATAAAAATGAAGTTTCAATAAAAGAAGCATACCCACGGATGTAAGTCTTGCTTTTAGCATAAAATTCCAAAAACATGTTTCTAATAGTGGAAAAAAGGCAATAATAATTAGGAACATTATAGTTGCATCCGTCCTCACATGCAGTATAATAATAATATAGTCAAATATAGTCAAAGTCAGATAGGAGGAGGGAAAATGCGCAATATTTCAGATATTATTGAAGAATATTTGAAGGAAGTATTGCAAAGCAATCAAACGAAAATCATTGAGATTAAACGTAGCGAGATTGCGGATCGTTTTGAATGTGTACCCTCTCAAATTAATTATGTGATCAATACAAGATTCACTTTAGAAAAAGGGTATCTAGTCGAGAGTAAGCGTGGCGGTGGAGGTTATATTAGAATTAGTAAAATTACCAATGACGATAAAGCAAAGTTAATCGATGAAATTATTGAGATGATTTTACCGAAAATCTCCCAGCAGAAGGCCGCCAATATATTGGAGCGATTACTGGAGGAGGAGCTTATTACGACAAGAGAAGCGAAGTTAATGGTTGCTGCATTGAATCGTAATATCTTATCCTTCCAGCTACCCTTGAGAGATGAGTTGCGAGCTAGAATTATGGCAGCAATGCTACAATCCTTAAAATATGAATCTTAGGAGGTGTTCTTATGGAATGTCAAGAATGTCAACAGAATCCTGCAACACTTCACTTTGCTCAGGTGATTAATGGAGAGAAAAAGGAAATTCACGTCTGTCATCAGTGTGCGAAGGAAAAAGGCTATATACCTCCTGAAGACGAATCCTATTCCTTACACAATCTGTTATCAGGGCTTTTTCAATTTGATTCAGATGCCTTCCATACATCATCTCCACATCATTCAATGGAGCAAGATCTCCAATGTGAAAAATGTGGTATGACCTATCAAGAGTTCACACGAATTGGAAAATTTGGATGTGCCACTTGTTATGAGACGTTTTCTAGTCATTTAAATCCAATATTTCGTAGAGTTCATAGTGGAAATACAACCCATGACGGAAAGGTTCCGAAACGTGTAGGTGCGGATATTTATGAAAGGAAGCAGCTAAGAAACTTAAAATGGAAACTCCAACAACTAATTGCTGATGAGGCATTTGAGGAAGCTGCGAACATTCGTGATCAAATAAGACAGCTAGAAAAAAACCTAAACCAAAAAGGGGAGGGTGATGCTTAATGGGGCTTGAACAATTTATCAATGAAGCCATTAGTCCATGGTTAAAGGAAGATGGACCAGATAGTGATATTGTGATGAGCAGTCGCATTCGACTAGCTCGAAACTTTGAACAGTCACCATTTCCTTTAATTGCAAATGAAGAGCATCTTGAAGGTATCTTATATTTTTTAGAAAAAGAATTCAATCATCGTAGTTTTACACAATATGAACAGCTTGAATTTGTTAGAATGGCGGATTTAAAATCAATTGAAAAACAGGTATTGGTTGAAAAACATCTAATAAGTCCACATCTCGCTGAGAAATCCCAATATGGTGCCGCATTAATCTCCAAAAATGAGCAGGTTTCCATCATGGTCAATGAAGAGGATCATATTCGGATGCAATTATACTTTCCAGGCTTCCAATTAAAAAGGGCCTTAGAAGAAGCCTTTCACATCGATGATTGGTTAGAGCAAAAGATAGATTACGCCTTTGATGAAGAAAGAGGCTATTTAACAAGCTGTCCAACCAATGTGGGAACAGGATTACGAGCTTCTGTGATGATGCATCTCCCTGCATTAGCTATGACAAGGAAAATTTCCCGGATGATCCCGGCTATTAATCAGCTAGGTTTAGTAGTGCGAGGGATCTATGGTGAAGGCAGTGAAGCATTGGGGAATATCTTTCAAATTTCTAACCAAGTCACCTTAGGGAGATCAGAGCAGGATATCATCGAAGACCTAACAAGTGTTGTTCAAAAATTAATCGAACAGGAACGGCAAGCAAGAACAATATTAAAGCAACAGTCTGAGCTAGAGCTTGAAGATCGTGTGTTTCGCTCTTATGGCATCCTAGAACATAGTCGAATTATCGAATCCAAAGAAACGGCCAAATGTCTTTCGGATGTTCGGTTAGGGATTGACCTAGGATATATTAAGCATATTTCCAAATCTATTTTGAATGAATTAATGGTACTAACGCAACCGGCATTCCTACAGCAATATGCTAGAAGAATGCTTACACCTCATGAACGTGATGTTTTTCGGGCATCATTAATTCGTGAAAGGTTCACGTTAGAGCAAAGGGAGGAATTTTAATATGATGTTTGGACGTTTTACAGAAAGGGCTCAAAAAGTATTAGCCTTATCCCAAGAAGAAGCCGTTCGATTAGGACATAATAATATTGGTACAGAGCATATTCTGCTAGGACTAGTTAGTGAAGGGGATGGTATCGCTGCTAAAGCCTTACATGCCATCGGTCTCGGTGCAGAAAAAATTAGAGAAGAAGTGGAAGCACTAATTGGAAAGGGCAATCAAGTTTCCCAAACGATCCACTATACACCAAGAGCGAAAAAGGTCATTGAATTGTCGATGGATGAGGCAAGGAAGCTCGGCCATTCCTATGTAGGAACAGAACATATTCTCCTTGGATTAATTCGTGAAGGAGAAGGGGTCGCAGCACGTGTTTTAAATAACTTAGGAGTAAGTCTTAATAAAGCGCGCCAGCAGGTTCTACAATTACTCGGTAATAATGAAAATAGTGGCGCTTCGAATGGGAGAGGTAGTCAAAATAATAATGCAGCGACACCTACCTTAGATTCGCTTGCACGCGATTTAACAGCGATCGCGAAGGAAGGAAACATTGACCCTGTCATCGGGCGTAGTAAAGAAATTGAACGCGTCATCCAAGTATTAAGTAGACGAACCAAAAACAACCCTGTCTTAATCGGAGAACCAGGTGTTGGGAAAACGGCCGTAGCGGAAGGATTGGCACAGCAAATTGTACAAAATGAAGTACCTGAAATACTCCGTGATAAACGCGTCATGACATTGGACATGGGAACAGTGGTTGCAGGAACAAAATATCGTGGGGAGTTTGAAGATCGCTTAAAAAAGGTAATGGAGGAAATTCGCCAAGCGAACAATGTTATCTTATTTATTGATGAGCTGCACACATTAATTGGAGCAGGTGGCGCGGAAGGAGCAATTGATGCATCGAACATTTTAAAGCCATCCCTTGCTCGTGGAGAGCTTCAATGTATTGGAGCTACAACACTAGATGAGTATCGTAAATATATAGAAAAAGATGCGGCGCTAGAGAGAAGATTTCAACCGATTCAAGTGGATGAGCCGACGGTAGAAGAATCGATTCAAATTTTAGAAGGATTAAGAGATCGTTATGAGGCACATCATCGAGTAACGATCACGGATGAAGCAATGGAAGCAGCAGCTAAGCTATCCGATCGCTATATTACAGACCGATTTTTACCAGATAAGGCAATTGACTTAATTGATGAGGCGGCATCTAAGGTGCGTCTGCGTTCCTATACAACTCCTCCTAATTTAAAGGAATTAGAGCAAAAGCTGGAGGAAGTGAAGAAAGAAAAGGATGCTGCCGTGCAAAGTCAAGAATTCGAAAAGGCTGCTTCCTTACGTGATAGTGAACAGCGTCTTCGAAAGGATTTAGAAGAAACAGAATCCAAATGGAAGGAAAAGCAAGGGCAAGAGAACTCAGAGGTTACGGTGGAGGATATTGCGAGTGTCGTATCCATTTGGACAGGAGTTCCAGTATCGGCCCTAACGAAGGATGAAAGCGAACGTCTCCTAAACATGGAAGACATTCTGCATAGTCGTTTAATCGGTCAGGAAGAAGCGGTAAAGGCCGTCTCAAAAGCCATTCGCCGTGCTCGTGCTGGATTAAAAGACCCGAAGCGCCCAATTGGATCCTTTATCTTCCTTGGGCCAACAGGTGTAGGGAAGACAGAATTAGCCAGAGCTTTAGCTGAATCGATGTTCGGTGATGAGGATGCCATGATTCGTATTGATATGTCAGAATACATGGAAAAACATGCAACCTCACGTTTAGTAGGTTCACCTCCTGGTTATGTAGGTTATGAGGAAGGTGGCCAATTAACTGAAAAAGTGAGAAGGAAGCCATATTCGGTTGTTCTGTTAGATGAGGTGGAAAAAGCCCATCCAGAGGTTTTCAATATTCTCTTACAAGTATTAGAAGATGGCCGTCTGACAGACTCTAAAGGTCGGACTGTAGACTTCCGCAATACGGTCTTAATTATGACGTCGAATGTAGGGGCAAATGAGCTAAAGCGAAACAAATATGTTGGCTTCAGCCTAGGCGATGAAGAACAAAGCTATAAAGACATGCGTTCAAAAGTAACGGAAGAATTGAAAAAGGCTTTCCGTCCAGAGTTCTTAAACCGTATTGATGAAACGATTGTGTTCCACTCATTAGAGAAAAAGCATATGAAGCACATTGTGGAGCTCATGGTCAAGGAACTCCAAAAACGCTTGATCGACCAAGAGATTGACTTTTCATTGTCTGATAAAGCAGTCGAGAAAATTGCAAAGGAAGGCTTTGATCCGGAATACGGGGCAAGACCTTTACGTCGATCTATTCAAAAGAACGTAGAGGATTTATTGTCAGAAGAATTGTTGAAGGAAAAAATTCATAAAGGCCAAAAAGTCAAAATTGATCTTGATGATAAGGGCGAATTTGCGATTGTATCTTAATTATTGAAAATCGGAAGGCGATCCTTCCGATTTTCTCTTCTCTTTTTTTCTATTTTTAAGTACCCTAAATGTGAATACCTCGATTTTCTACTATTCCACACTTTTTACATATAACTTTAACTAAATTGATAGATCTTTGTAACTTATAGCACATGACTTTCGTTTATAATAAATAGGAGGGATTATCTTGGCTAAAAGAAAATCAAAATTTGTTTGCCAATCTTGTGGATATGAATCACCTAAATGGATGGGGAAATGTCCAGGCTGTCATGAATGGAATACATTAGTGGAAGAAGTAGTGGCAAGCTCCACCAAAAGAGGAAATTGGACTTCTAGTGCTGCAACCATCCATAAACCAGAAAAGATTAGCCAGATACAATCTCAAGAAGAACCAAGAATCAAAACACAAATGCAAGAATTAAATCGTGTATTAGGTGGCGGTGTTGTTCCAGGATCGCTTGTCTTAATTGGAGGGGATCCAGGTATCGGTAAGTCTACTTTATTACTGCAAGTATCTAGTCAGCTAGCAGAGAGTAATGTAGATGTGTTGTATATATCTGGTGAAGAATCTATCAAACAGACAAAGCTAAGGGCCGATCGTTTAAACATTAACTCCGATCAACTATATGTATTAGCAGAAACTAATTTAGTCGATATTGTCAATCAAATTGATGCCATTAACCCAGGCTTTGTTGTCATTGATTCGATCCAAACCGTTTATAAAGAGGAAGTGACAAGTGCACCTGGAAGTGTCTCCCAAGTAAGAGAATGTACAAGTGAGCTAATGCGCATTGCGAAGCAAAAGCATATCCCTATTTTTATTGTAGGACATGTAACGAAGGAAGGTTCCATTGCAGGACCAAGATTGCTGGAGCATATGGTAGATGCTGTATTGTATTTTGAAGGGGAACGACATCATACCTTTAGAATATTACGTGGGGTCAAGAACCGATTTGGTAGTACGAATGAAATGGGCATTTTTGAGATGAAGGAATTAGGTCTAGTAGAGGTCTTGAACCCTTCTGAAGTATTTCTAGAGGAAAGATCGCAAGGTGTAGCAGGCTCAGCCATTGTCGCCTCCATGGAAGGAACAAGGCCAGTGCTCGTCGAGATTCAATCATTGATTTCCCCTACTAGCTTTGGGAACCCTAGACGAATGGCAACAGGAATTGATCATAATCGTGTACCGTTATTGATGGCTGTTCTAGAGAAAAGAGTGGGACTAATGCTACAAAATCAAGATGCTTATGTAAAGGTAGCAGGCGGTGTGAAGCTAGATGAGCCGGCCATAGATTTAGCAGTTGCCATCAGCATTGCCTCAAGCTTTAGAGACCAGCCACCACAAGCAGATGATGTCTTAATCGGCGAAGTAGGCCTAACAGGTGAAATTCGCCGTGTATCCAGAATAGATCAAAGAGTACAAGAGGCGGCAAAGCTTGGATTCAAACGAGCGATCATTCCAGCGAAGAATATGGATGGTTGGACTCCTCCTTCATCGATCGAGGTTATTGGTGTGGAATCAGTCCAACATGCAATCAGAGAAACCTTGGGACAATCCTAATGACGCACGTTTAAAAATTTTTTAATAGGAGAGAATACTATATAGGAGGTGAATGTGGTGCTAAAAAGATTCGTGCAAATATTTTTTATTATTGCAGGTGGTACCGCGGGATATTTATATATTCCAAAATTATTGGAAGTAATGGGGTTTGCAGATAGCGCTTGGCTACAGTCAGATTTTGCCCCATATCTAGGGCTAGTATTAGGAGCAATTATTTTATTTCTTATTTCATTGTGGTGTGCAGATTATATAGTAAACTTCTTTAATTGGATTGAGGAAACCTTATTAAAAGCTCCGGTAGCAGATTTGTTATTTGGTAGTTTAGGTATTATCGTTGGTTTAATTATAGCTTATTTCTTAAATGCACCAATCCAAGCGATTGAAATCAGAGTAGTGTCACAGGTTATTCCCATCTTTTTAAGTATTCTTCTAGCATACTTAGGTTTTCAAGTTGGTTTTAAAAGAAGAGATGAATTTCTTAATCTACTGACAATCCCAAAAAAAGAAAAGAAAAAAGCCCCTCAAACAGAGGATGTAGGAAGCGAAATGCCGAAACCAAAAATCCTAGATACAAGTGTTATTATTGACGGAAGAATTGCAGATATTTGTCAAACTAGCTTTTTAGAAGGAACCATTATTATTCCGCAATTTGTGCTAGAGGAGTTACAGCATATTGCTGATTCATCTGATGCCTTGAAGCGTAACCGTGGGCGAAGAGGTCTGGATGTTTTAAATCGAATACAGAAGGAATTACCAATCAATGTTGAAATATATGAAGGTGATTTTGAAGAGATTCAAGAGGTTGATAGTAAGCTAGTCAAATTGGCAAAAGTCATGAATGGGATTGTGGTGACAAATGATTTTAACCTAAATAAAGTTTGTGAATTTCAAAAAGTACCCGTACTAAATATCAATGATTTAGCAAATGCGGTGAAGCCAATCGTCTTACCTGGAGAAGAATTAATGGTACAAGTCATTAAAGATGGTAAGGAACAGAACCAAGGTGTTGCTTATCTAGATGACGGTACGATGATTGTGGTAGAAGAAGGAAAAAGCTATATTGGCAAAACGATTGAAGTTGTCATCACTAGTGTTCTTCAAACATCAGCAGGGCGCATGATTTTCGCAAAACCAAAATTGCTTGAAAAAGCTCTATAAAAAAGGTATAACATATAAGGAATAGAAGAAAAGTGATAACATCTATGTTATCACTTTTCTTTGCTCGTCCTAATATTTCGATTAGCTATGACAATGTAAGCATTGTTGGAAGAATATGAGGTGCCAATATGGTAAAATATAATGTCATCGTGCTGGCTGCTGGCCAGGGCAAGCGAATGAAGGCAGGGAAGAATAAGCAATTTATCCATTTGCTTGATCAACCATTAATCATACATACAGTGCAAAACTTTATTCATGATGATTGGTGTAAGGCTGTTTATCTCGTCGTTAATCCACATGAGCGGACAGAAATGGAAGCCTTATTTAAGCCATTTCCATGGTTTCATCGACTACAATTCGTTTCAGGAGGCAGTGAGCGTCAGGATAGTGGGTTTAAGGGGCTTAAAGCAGTGCAAGTAGATAATCCAGATGAAATTGTGATGGTACATGATGGGGCAAGGCCGTTTATAGAACAAGAACACCTGCACTTATTAGCGGAGACAGCACAAAAACAGCAAGCAGCCCTTCTAGCGGTCCAAGTGACAGATACAATTAAGCAAAAAACGGCAACTGGTGTCCATTCATTGGATCGATCTACATTATGGGCTGCTCAAACACCACAAGCTTTTCATTATCAAGTAATCACAAAAGCACACAAGTTAGCTCAAGAGCATGGTTTTTTGGGAACAGATGATGCCTCATTAGTGGAAGAATACCTGCCAGACCAACCTGTTCAGATTGTAGAAGGAAGTTATCAAAACGTGAAGCTGACTACCCCTGAAGATATTTTTCGTGCGGAATGGATTTTACAAAAGAGAGGAGATTTGTAGATGTTTCGAATTGGACAAGGCTTTGACGTACACAAATTTGCGCAAAACCGTCCTTGTATAATTGGTGGGATTCACATACCTTATGAACAGGGCTTACTCGGGCACTCGGATGCAGACGTGTTACTCCATACCATTACCGATGCTTGCTTAGGAGCCATTGCTGAAGGAGACATTGGAAGGCATTTCCCTGATACAGACCCTGCCTATAAGGATGCAGATTCTGAAAAATTGTTAGAGCATGTATGGGAGCTCGTGTCGAAAAAAGGCTATATATTAGGTAATATAGATTGTACGATTATTGCGCAGGCACCTAAGATGGCGCCATATATTGACGAAATACGTCAAAATATTGCAAGATTGCTAAAGGCAGACATCGAACAAGTAAATGTCAAAGCAACCACTACAGAGCAATTAGGCTTTACTGGGAGAAAAGAAGGGATAGCTGCTCAGGCTGTTGTTCTTTTAGTACAGAAAGGCTAGAGAGATCATAAGCTCAAAACATAACATTTTCATTAAGATAATGATAAAATTAGGAAAGCATTTTATAAAAGTTACGTGAAAATTGGAAAGGAGTTTACTCATGACAAAAAAAGTAAGAGTTCGTTATGCGCCTAGCCCGACAGGACATCTCCATATCGGTAATGCGAGAACGGCTTTATTTAATTATTTATATGCCAAACACCTAGGTGGATCCTTTATTATTCGAACAGAGGACACCGATGCGAAAAGAAATGTAGAGGGTGGCGAGGAAAGCCAGCTTAATTATTTGAAATGGTTAGGAATCAAGTGGGATGAAGGTGCTGATATTGGCGGTGAATATGGTCCGTATCGCCAAATGGAAAGACTAGATATTTATCAAAAATATGTCGATGAGCTTTTAGAAAGAGGCCTTGCCTACAAGTGCTATATGACAGAGGAAGAATTAGAGCAAGAGCGTGAGGAACAACGAGCTAATGGTCAGGTTCCTAAATATTCTGGAGCACATCGTGATTTAACCGAAGAACAAATCGAACAATTTGAAGCGGAAGGAAGACAGCCTAGTATTCGCTTCCGTGTACCAGATCAAAAGACATATACATTCCAAGATATTGTACGTGAAAAGATTACTTTTGAATCCAGTGATTTTGGAGATTGGGTAATGGTGAAGAAGAATGGTATTCCAACCTATAACTTTGCTGTGGCGATTGATGATCACTTAATGGAGATCAGTCATGTTCTACGTGGAGAAGAGCATATTTCCAACACACCTAAGCAAATGATGATTTTTGATGCTTTTGGCTGGGAGCCTCCACAATATGGACATATGACCTTGATTTTAAACGAAAATCGTAAAAAGCTAAGTAAGCGTGATGAGCACATTTTACAATTCATTGAGCAATATAAGAATCTAGGCTATCTACCAGAAGCGTTATTTAATTTTATCGCATTGCTAGGTTGGTCTCCTGTTGGTGAAGAGGAAATCTTCACACAAGAGCAGTTTATCGAGATTTTCGATCCAGAGAGACTGTCCACCTCACCAGCAATCTTTGATCCAGCGAAATTAAAATGGATGAATAACCAATACATTAAACAAGCTTCATTGGAAGAGGTTGTCGAGCTTAGTCTTCCTCATTTAATAGCTGCAGGTAGACTTTCAGAAAATATGGATGAAGTAACCAAGCAATGGGCGATTGATGTCATTCGGTTGTATCATGACCAGTTATCCTATGGTGCGGAAATTGTTGAACTAACGGAGCTATTCTTCAAAGAGGATATCCAATATGATGAGGATGCGATGAATGTACTAAAAGAAGAACAAGTACCAGAGGTTATTACTGGCTTCCTTTCCCAATTTGAACAAATCGAACAGTTATCACCTGATAATATTAAGGCAGCAATAAAAGCGACCCAAAAAGAAACGAAACAAAAAGGGAAAAAGCTATTTATGCCTATTCGTGTAGCAACAACTGGACAAGTTCATGGACCAGAATTGCCAAATGCTATTCACTTATTAGGTCCTGAGATTGTTAAGGCAAGATTAAATAATGTGCTTTCCCTAATTAAATAAGTGACATTTTCCTAAGAACTATATATAATAAAACAAATGATATATTAGATCGTAGATGAGGAAAAGTAAACAATAGAAGCTTCTACAGAGAATACCACCAATTGGCTGCGAGTGGTTGAAGTAATCATTGTTGAAATGCACCTCAGGAGTTTCTTCTTGAAAGATAGTAGGGGAGAACGGGGATGCACGCCGTTATCTGTGCTAAGAGTGGAGGAATTTATTTAACCTAAAATTCCTAAACAGAGTGGAACCGCGCGGTAAGCGTCTCTGTGTTGTATAAACACAGGGGCGCTTTTTTATTGTGGAAGGGATCACGTGAGATTCAACCAATAGAGAGATGCTGTTACTAAATTTCCTTTAAGCTATTCAATCTGTTTTCATTAGAGAAGCTTTGAGAGAATGGTTCAAAATAGGAAGTTGCCTTAAGGGAGGGATAATCATTGGGATTGTTTAAATTGTTAAAGCAAGATATCGAAGTGGTATTTGACCAAGACCCTGCGGCAAGAACTTATATGGAGGTTTGCCTTACCTATTCAGGACTGCATGCTATTTGGTCACATCGGATTGCTCATGGCCTTTACCGAAAGAAGTTTTTCTTTATCGCAAGAGTCATTTCACAAATAAGTCGTTTTTTTACGGGGGTGGAAATCCATCCAGGGGCTAAGATCGGCAAACGCTTCTTCATCGATCATGGTATGGGGGTAGTGATTGGAGAGACCTGTGAAATAGGCGATAATGTTACGATTTACCAAGGTGTGACATTAGGCGGAACTGGGAAAGAGAAAGGGAAACGACATCCTACGATAAAGGATAATGCGCTTATAGCAACCGGAGCAAAAGTGTTAGGCTCAATTACGATTGGTGAAAACTCCAAAATCGGTGCGGGGTCTGTTGTGCTAAAGGATGTACCAGACCATTCTACCGTTGTCGGTATACCAGGACGTGTTGTTGTCCAAAATGGAGAAAAGCTAAGAAAAGATTTAGATCATCATAAGTTGCCTGATCCCATAAGTGAAGTATTAAAAGAGATGCGCGAAGAAATTAGTGCATTAAGAACAGAGTTAGAAATGATTAAAGGAGCGAAACGTGATGACGATTAAAATATATAACACACTGACTCGAAAAAAAGAAGCCTTTCATCCGATAGAGCCGGGAAAAGTGAAAATGTATGTATGTGGTCCAACTGTTTACAATTACATTCATATTGGAAACGCACGCCCTGCCATCGTATTTGATACGGTTAGAAGATACCTGGAATACAAAGACTATGATGTCGAGTATGTGCTCAATTTTACCGATGTGGATGATAAGTTGATTAAAGCAGCCAAAGAGTTAGGAGAAGAGGTTCCAACTATTGCGAATCGATTTATTGAAGCATATAAGGAAGATGTAGGGGCACTTGGGGTGAAGGAGGCAGATCATCATCCACGTGTAACCGAGACAATGGATGATATTATTGCTTTTATCCAAACATTAATCGATAAGGGGCATGCTTATTCTGTGGACGGAGATGTTTATTTTAAGACGAGATCCTTTCAGCATTATGGAAAGCTGTCCCATCAATCGATAGATGAGCTTAGATCTGGTGCCCGTATACAAATAGGAGAGAAAAAGGAAGATCCGCTTGATTTTGCGTTATGGAAGCAGGCAAAGGATGGAGAAATATCTTGGCAATCCCCATGGGGGGAAGGAAGACCAGGCTGGCACATTGAATGCTCGGCAATGGCGAAGCGATATTTAGGAGAGACCATTGATATCCATGCGGGTGGACAGGATCTTACTTTCCCACATCATGAGAATGAAATAGCGCAATCAGAGGCGGCGACAGGCAAGTCCTTCGCTAATTATTGGATGCATAATGGTTATATTAATATTGATAATGAAAAGATGTCTAAATCGTTAGGTAACTTCGTATTAGCCCATGATCTAATCGAACGTCATGACCCGAAAGTGCTTCGCTTTTTTATGTTAAGTGTCCATTACCGTAATCCGATTAACTTTAGTGATGCATTATTAGAAAGTGCTAAGAATAGCTTTGATCGAATTGAAAATGTGTTGGTAAATTTAAAGCACCGTAAAACATCTAGTTTAGATTTAGTGGCTGATAATCAAGTATGGTTGGATAAAATCACGAACATGCAGCACTCCTTTGAAATGGAAATGGAGGATGATTTCAACACAGCTAACGCCATTGCTGTCATCTTCGATTTAGTCAAAGAGGCGAACACGTATCTACAAGAAAGTCAAACACATACAGAGGTTATAGAAGCTTTTGAAAATACTTTAAATAGCTGGTTAAAGATCTTAGGCATTCAACGTGAGGAAGAAGCGTTACTTGATGAAGAAATCGAGCAATTAATTGAGCAACGGATAGAAGCGAGAAAAAATAAGGATTTTGCGCTCGCTGATAAGATTCGTGATGATTTAAAGGAACGTAATATTATTCTTGAGGATACACCACAAGGAACGCGCTGGAAACGAGGATTATAATGGAAAATGCAAAACAATTAAAAAGTCTAGCACTAGCCTATATGGGGGATGCCGTCTATGAAACCCAAATACGTCAATATTTATTGGAGAAGGGCAATGTAAGAGTGCATGAATTACACCAATTAGCGGTTCAATATGTGAAGGCATATGCTCAAGCAAAGGTTGTTCAAAGTTGGCTGGACGCTGGAGTACTAACGGAAGGCGAAGAAGCGATTGTTCGTAGGGGGCGGAATGCTAAGTCAGGTTCTGTTCCCAAGAATACAAGTGTCCAAGCCTACCGCCATAGTACGGCCTTTGAGGCACTACTAGGCTATTTATATTTAGACGGACAAACAGAACGGTTAGATGAGCTTATTCAACAGGCTATCACTATCATCGAGAAAGGAGAGGAATAGGATGGGGCAAGAATGGATGGTTGGCAAAAATACCGTGATGGAAATATTAGAATCAGGAAGATCGATTGAAAAAATATACTTATTAGAGAATTTGAATCCATCTCTAGCAAAGAAAATTCAAGCAATGGCAAAAAAAGCGAATGCTACAGTGCAACGGGTACCAAAAAAGAAATTAGATCAGCTTGTAGAGAATAGTAATCATCAAGGAATTGCTGCCCTTGTGTCTGCCTATGAGTATGCAAGTCTTGAACAATTATTTGCGATTGGAGAAGAAAGAAACGAGAATCCTTTTTTTATCTTATTAGATGAAATAGAGGATCCTCACAATCTTGGCTCCATTCTCCGAACAGCTGATGCAACAGGAGCCCATGGTGTTATCATACCAAAGCGTAGAGCGGTAGGCTTAACCGCTACAGTTGCGAAGACTTCTGTGGGAGCAATTGAGCATATCCCTGTGGTCCGAGTGACAAATATCGTGCAGACAATCGAAGAATTAAAAGCAAGAAATGTGTGGGTCGTTGGCACAGAGGCGGAAGCAACAGAGGATTATCGTCAATTGGATGGGAGCTTACCATTAGCCCTTGTCATCGGAAATGAAGGGAAGGGAATGAGTAGGCTCGTGAAGAAAAACTGTGACTGGACAGTTAGCCTCCCAATGAAAGGGCGTGTTTCCTCGCTGAATGCTTCGGTTGCAGCAAGTATTCTCATGTATGAAATTTATCGAAAAAGGTATTCAATTGGTGAATCGTAATGGACATTTTATTAGTCGATGGCTACAACATGATTGGTGCGTGGCAGGGGCTAAAGGCTTTACGAGAGGAGGATCTCGATAAGGCTAGATTGTTATTGATCGATAAAATGGCAGAATATCAAGCCTACAGAAGGAGAAGAGTCATTGTTGTATTTGATGCTTATGAGGTTAGAGGACTCGAAAACCGTCATGAACAATATAAGGTGGAGGTTATTTTTACGAAGGAAAATGAAACAGCTGATCAATGTATTGAACGGTTGATTAAGGAACTGAAAAATGTAAAAACAAAAGTATTTGTCGCAACCTCTGATTATACGGAGCAACGAATGATTTTTGCTCAAGGGGCATTTCGTATGTCGGCAAGAGAGCTAGAAATAGAGATTCAAAACATTCAAAAAGAAATCAAACAAGATATTAAAATACATCAACAAAAGAAAATAAGGAGTAAAATTCCTCTTAATGACCATGTCCTACAAGTTTTTGAAAGGTGGCGACGTGGTAATAAATAGAAAAACACTGGTTGACGGTTATAAAGCGCTTCCTGTATAATATTGCTATTATATTAGTCTGCTTTAACTATATTGGCATTAGCTAGGAGGAGTCCTGATTATAACCATGCGCAGAGAGAATAACGAGCTAAATTTTCAACTGTTGGACGATAATGAGTTAATTTTGCTAATTCAGGGTGGAAATACATATGCACTAGATTTTCTGATCCAAAAATATAAATCATTTGTTCGTGCTAAAGCTAAATCTTATTTTCTTGTTGGAGCAGATCATGAGGATATTACACAAGAAGGTATGATTGGGTTATTTAAGGCTATTCGGGACTTTCAACAGGATAAGCAATCTTCCTTTAGGGCGTTTGCTGAGCTTTGCATTACGAGACAGATTATTACAGCAGTGAAGACAGCAACAAGACAGAAGCATATGCCGTTAAATTCGTATATATCATTGGACAAGCCTATCTATGACGAGGAATCAGATCGCACCTTGTTAGATGTTCTTGAAGCAACGATTGCTTTAGACCCACAAGAACTAATTATTAGTCGAGAGAAGCATGGTGATATGGAGGGAAAACTAGCAGAGCTGTTAAGTAGATTAGAACGAGATGTCCTATTGTTATATTTAGAGGGCAAAACCTATCAGGAAATTTCAGCGGAATTAAATCGACATGCGAAATCAATTGATAATGCACTTCAGCGTGTAAAGAGGAAATTAGAAAAATACCTCGAAGAAAGCGATATTTATATCTCCTAATCTAAAAACCTGGGGATTATTTAGTAGGTCGTTGACAGGCTTATTCAACCATGCTACATTAAAAAGGGTGAAAAACATGGGAAAAAAGGTCGTCCTTGCATGCGAGGTTTGTCATAATAGAAATTATAGTACGGAGAAAAACACAACAGATTCGGTTCGATTAGAAGTGAAAAAGTTTTGTAAGCAGTGCAATAGACATACCATTCATAAGGAAACGAAATAGTTTTACTGGCATTGAAGACAGTTTGGAGGTACACATAGTGAATCCTGTAACTTTTTTGAAGAACGTATCCAGAGAAATGAAAAAAGTGTCCTGGCCGAGAGGGCGCGAATTAACCCGTTATACGATTACCGTAATTGTTACCGTCGCTTTTGTTACAATCTTTTTTGCATTAATAGATCTTGGAATTACGCAACTTTTAAATCTTTTATTTGAATAAATAGAATTTATATATGTTATACTATTTATAAATATGTCTAAAATATTTAAAGAGAACCCGCGTGACGGGTTTTTTAAATGGAATCAAATAACAAAATCACTAGAATTCGGCCGTAGAAGACAAGTTAATAAATAAGGGAGGGATGGGCGAAAAACGCCCTCTAGAAATGGAAAAAAGATGGTATGTCGTGCATACTTATTCTGGATATGAGAATAAAGTAAAAACGAATTTAGAAAAAAGACTAGAGTCCATGGGGATGGAAGACAAGATTTTCAGAGTGTTAGTTCCCGAAGATGAAGAAACAGAAATCAAGAATGGTAAGAAGAAAGTGGCAAAGAAAAAGGTATTCCCTGGCTATGTATTAGCTGAAATGGTGATGACAGACGATTCGTGGTATGTGGTCCGAAACACGCCAGGTGTAACGGGATTTGTTGGCTCGGCCGGTTCTGGATCTAAACCAACCCCATTATTAGAAGAAGAAGTGGAAACAATTCTGAAGCGAATGGGTTATCAAGAGCCTGTAACGGAAATAGACTTTGAGTTAAAAGAAACGGTAGAAGTAGTGGATGGTCCGTTCAATAATTTCTCCGGAACGATTGAAAAAATAGATTTAGATAAACAAAAGGTTCGAGTACATGTCAACATGTTCGGAAGGGAAACACCAGTAGAATTAGATTTCTCACAAGTGAAAAAAATGTCATAAGGAATTAGAATTTAAATTAATTGGTAGAGGTACTTGCATTTTAAGCTAATTAATGCTAAAATTCTTATGTTCTTTATGCCTCGAGTAGAAGGTTATTTAACATATGTATTAGAGTGGGAGGGTGAAACCCTATTACCACATCACGGACTTAAGGAGGTGTGTCTCGTGGCTAAAAAAGTAGAGAAAGTTGTTAAACTTCAAATTCCAGCAGGAAAAGCGAACCCAGCACCACCAGTTGGACCTGCATTAGGTCAAGCGGGTGTTAATATCATGGGATTTTGTAAAGAGTTTAATGCTCGTACACAGGATCAAGCTGGTTTGATCATTCCAGTAGAAATTTCGGTTTTTGAAGACCGTTCATTTACATTTATTACAAAAACTCCACCAGCAGCAGTATTGCTTAAAAAAGCAGCAGGTATTGAAACTGCTTCAGGGGAGCCAAATCGCAATAAAGTTGCAACACTTAAACGCGACAAAGTGAAGGAAATCGCTGAACTGAAAATGCCTGATTTAAATGCTGCTGATGTTGAAGCTGCAATGCGTATGGTCGAAGGTACTGCACGTAGTATGGGTATCGTAATCGAGGACTAATCTCACAGCGTTGTACAAAGGCTAATGGGTTGCGGTAGTAGAGGAATACCTCATGTCGCAACCTTTGTTATGTTTTAGCTTTTGATAGAAGTGGGAGGTATAACCGTTAAAACCACAAAGGAGGAAAATATAATGGCTAAAAAAACAAAGAAACAACAAGAAGCTTTAAAGCTTGTTGATAACACAAAAGCATATGAAGTAAAAGAAGCTTTAGAATTAGTAAAAAAGACAGCAACTGCGAAGTTTGATGAAACAGTGGAAGTAGCATTTCGTTTAGGGGTTGATCCGAAAAAAGCGGATCAACAAATCCGTGGAGCAATGGTATTACCACATGGTACTGGTAAAAGCCAAACTGTTTTAGTTTTTGCTAAAGGGGATAAAGCGAAGGAAGCGGAAGCTGCTGGAGCAGATTATGTAGGAGAACAAGACCTAATTAATAAAATTAACCAAGGTTGGTTTGATTTTGATGTAGTCGTTGCAACTCCTGACATGATGGCAGAGGTAGGTAAGCTAGGTCGTGTATTAGGACCAAAAGGCTTAATGCCAAACCCTAAGACAGGTACAGTAACCTTCGAAGTAGAAAAAGCTGTCCAAGAAATTAAAGCAGGTAAAGTAGAGTACCGCGTAGATAAACAATCAAATATCCACGTGCCAATTGGAAAGGTTTCTTTCGACTTAGATAAGCTCGTAGAGAACTTCCAAGCATTAGCTGAAACAATTGTTAAAGCTAAGCCTCAAGCTGCAAAAGGTACTTACCTACGAAACGTTGCTGTATCATCTACAATGGGCCCTGGTATCAAAGTAGATTCATCAGCATTTGCGAAATAATTTATTCTTGACTTTTAGAATTGTACACTGTATAATTCACAAAGGTTAAGTTAATCAAAATATATACATTATACCGTAGACAGTAGGTGCGTTATGCTTAATTTCCTACCGAGGTGTGTCTGGATAAATGTAAAGAGCTTGTGTGTTTTCATATGCTCTTTCAATAAATGACAGTCATAAAACCTCCATGTCTACATGGGGGTTTTTACTTTGGTAAAAGATATTTATCTTTTATAAGTGCGGTATAATGATCGCAAAACAGGAGGTGGAATCATGTCAAAAGTATTGGAGCAGAAAAAACAGGTGGTTGCTGAAATTGCTGACAAGTTTAAAGAAAGCCAATCAACTATTTTGGTAGACTACCGTGGATTAAATGTAGCAGAAGTAACAGAATTACGTTCACAATTACGTGAAGCTGGTGTAGAATTCAAGGTTTACAAAAACACAATGACCCGTCGTGCAGTAGAAGAGGCAGAGTTAAATGAATTAACAGATGTCCTTGCGGGACCAACTGCTATTGCTTTTAGCAAAGAGGATGTTGTAGCTCCTGCAAAAGTATTGAGTAACTTTGCAAAAGAGCATGAAGCACTTGAAATTAAAGGTGGCGTTGTAGAAGGATCTGTCGCTTCCCTTGAGCAAATCAAGGAGCTTGCGGACCTTCCAAACTACGAAGGTATGCTTTCTATGCTACTCAGCGTTCTACAAGCGCCAGTACGCAACTTCGCTTATGCAACAAAAGCTGTTGCGGAGCAAAAAGAAGAGCAAGGCGCTTAAGTTTTTGGTATATAAAAAACATTCGGATATGTTCATAAATAATAAAAAATTAGGAGGAATTAAACATGTCTAAAGAGCAAATTATTGAAGCAATCAAAGAAATGTCTGTTCTTGAGTTAAATGATTTAGTAAAAGCAATTGAAGAAGAATTTGGTGTAACTGCAGCAGCTCCTGTTGCTGTAGCAGGTGCAGCTGGTGGAGAAGCAGCTGAAGAAAAATCAGAATTTGATGTAGTTCTTGAAAATGCTGGAGCTTCTAAAATCAAAGTGGTTAAAGCTGTTCGTGAAATCACTGGTCTTGGACTTAAAGATGCAAAAGACTTAGTTGATAACGCTCCTGGAGCAATCAAAGAAGGCGTAGCAAAAGAAGAAGCAGAAGAAATGAAAGCTAAGCTTGAAGAAGCAGGCGCAACTGTAGAATTAAAATAATAGAGGAACACCGCAAAAGCTCGCTATATAATGGCGAGCTTTTGTGTTAGGATATGCTTAGAATATGTGCTGGATTTTTGATCGAATCCTTTTTTGCATGGAAAGGAGTTATGCCATGACTAATCAATATTTTTCTCAGAACCCTGATGTGGAGAGTGATCGGAGGACGTGGACTTTTCCAATAAGGGGGTATTCTCTTACCTTTACAACAGATAACGGTGTTTTTTCGAAAAATGAGGTCGATTTTGGCTCTAGACTTTTAATCGATACCTTTACCCTTCCTGCTGTTGATGGAGATATATTAGATTTAGGCTGTGGGTATGGTCCGGTCGGTATCGCACTCGCGAAGGATTTCCCTGATCGAAATATCATTGGGGTTGATATTAATCAAAGGGCTCTCGAACTGGCAAACGAAAATGCACGGCAAAATGATGTGAAAAATGTAAGCTTTCTAGAAAGTGATATATTTAGTGAAATAAAAGAAAAGAAATTTGCTGCGATCTTGACGAATCCGCCTATCCGCGCAGGTAAACAAGTGGTGCATCAAATGCTAGAAGATTCAAAGGAAGCATTGCTGTATGGTGGGGAATTATCTGTCGTTATTCAGAAAAAACAGGGGGCTCCATCTGCTCAGAAGAAACTAGAAGAACTTTTTTCGGAGGTTGAAGTTGTCGCAAAGAAAAAAGGATATTTTATATTTCGTGCTAAATAAGTTGACTCTGCCATCCACTTGTGTTAATATTGAAAAATGCCAATAGGACGAAACCCTTGTCAAGTATAAATTTTAATGTATATTTTTAAAAATGTTGGAAAAACTATCTAACATGCGCTGTTTTAGCATACTTGTAATCTTATTCGTAACTATAATGGCATTTTATTAGCTAATAGAGTTCTCTACTCAATCTTATTAGATTCCTTATTATTTTTCCACAGAAACATTTAGCAAATGAATAACATCTGCTCACTAGCAGGTGTCTATATATAACTTGTGAGCAAATTACCACAGGTTTGTTCGGTGTGTATGCCCGAACGGAAATGCAACACTTACTAAATTATACGATCTATAGAGAAATGTCAAATAACCTATAGTTAGTAAAGTATAAATGGTAAGTGTGGTTTCGTTTATACTATAGGTTGGTTATTTAAGCTCTTGGGACTATAGTATAAGTGAAACATAGACTTTCGTTTTCGTGTCACGAAAATGCTGAGTCAAGTTTTTCTAATGGCCATTTTAACATGGTGACTATCTTTTATTAATGATCGAGGGGTGAATCAGTTGACAGGTCAACTAGTTCAATACGGACGACACCGCCAACGTAGAAGTTATGCGCGTATTAGTGAGGTATTAGAGTTACCAAATTTAATCGAGATTCAAACAGCGTCCTATCAATGGTTCTTGGATGAAGGGTTAAAGGAAATGTTCCAGGACATTTCTCCAATTGAGGATTTTGCGGGCAACCTTTCCTTAGAGTTTGTGGATTATAGCCTCGGAGAACCGAAATATCCTGTTGATGAATCGAAGGAAAGAGATGTGACATATAACGCACCTCTTCGAGTGAAAGTTCGTTTATTAAATAACGAAACAGGTGAAGTGAAGGAACAAGAAGTGTTTATGGGTGATTTCCCACTGATGACAGATACAGGTACATTTGTGATTAATGGGGCAGAACGCGTTATCGTATCTCAACTGGTTCGTTCACCAAGTGTATATTACAATGCCAAAGTCGATAAAAACGGAAAGCGTGGCTATGCTGCTACTGTTATCCCGAACAGAGGGGCTTGGTTAGAATTTGAAACAGATGCTAAGGATGTCGTACATGTTCGAATTGATCGAACAAGAAAATTACCAATCACGGTACTCTTAAGAGCATTAGGTTTTGGAGATGATCAAGAGATTATCGATTTACTAGGAGAAAATGAATACTTAAGAAATACATTAGAAAAAGACAATACTGAAACAAGTGAAAAAGCGCTACTAGAAATTTATGAGCGTTTAAGACCAGGGGAGCCACCTACTGTCGACAATGCCAAAAGTCTCCTTGTTTCTAGATTCTTTGATCCAAAAAGATATGATCTAGCACATGTTGGTAGATATAAAATAAATAAGAAGCTTCACATTAAAAATCGTTTGTTCAATCAAATATTAGCAGAGCCGATTGTGGATACAGAAACTGGTGAGGTTATTGCTAATAAGGGTGATCAATTAGATAGACGCTTATTAGATAAGATATTACCAATCTTAGATTCTGATGATAACCGCTTTGGTGAGAAGGTTCTAGAACCACACGAAGGAGTCCTAGAAGACCCAATTCATGTACAATCTATTAAGATTGTCGATCCAACAGATCCTGAAGGTGAGAGAACACTAACCGTTATCGGTAATAACAATGTAGATAGCAATATTAAAAATATTACACCAGGTGATATTTTGTCTGCTATCAGTTATTTCTTCAACATTTTACATGAAGTAGGCGATACGGATGATATTGACCACTTAGGTAACCGTCGTCTAAGATCTGTAGGGGAATTATTGCAAAACCAATTTAGAATTGGTTTATCTAGAATGGAGCGTGTGGTACGTGAGAGAATGTCTATTCAGGACACCTCTTCTATTACTCCACAGCAATTAATTAATATTCGCCCAGTGATAGCCTCCATTAAGGAGTTCTTTGGTAGTTCACAGCTTTCACAATTTATGGACCAAACGAACCCATTAGCTGAATTAACACACAAGCGTCGTTTATCTGCATTAGGCCCTGGTGGTTTAACAAGAGAACGTGCCGGCTTTGAAGTGCGTGACGTTCACTATTCACACTATGGTCGTATGTGTCCAATTGAGACTCCTGAGGGACCGAACATTGGACTAATCAACTCCTTGTCTTCTTATGCAAAGGTGAACAAATTTGGTTTCATTGAAACACCATACCGTCGTGTTGATCCAGAAACCGGAAAAGTAACCGATCAAATGGACTATTTGACTGCAGATGAAGAAGATAATTATGTAGTTGCACAAGCTAATGCTGAGCTTGATGATGAAGGAAGATTCGTGGATGATGAAGTAATTGCTCGTTTCCGCGGGGAGAACACGATCGTCAAGCGTGAAAAGATCGATTACATGGACGTATCGCCGAAACAAGTAGTTTCAGCTGCGACAGCATGTATTCCGTTCTTAGAAAATGATGACTCTAACCGTGCGTTAATGGGTGCGAACATGCAGCGTCAAGCAGTACCTCTAATGCAACCAAAAGCTCCGATCGTTGGAACAGGTATGGAATATGTATCAGGTAAAGACTCTGGAGCTGCTGTGATTTGTAGGCATGAAGGTATTGTAGAAAGAGTAGAAGCAAAAGAAATTCTCATACGCCGCATTTCTGAAATAGATGGTAAAGAAGTAGAAGGTGACTTAGACCGTTATCGTCTACAAAAATTCATTCGTTCTAACCAAGGAACATGCTATAACCAACGACCAATTGTTCAAAAAGGTGATCGTATTACTAAAGGAGAAATTCTAGCGGACGGACCTTCTATGGAAGATGGTGAACTTGCATTAGGGCAAAATGTTTTAGTTGGGTTTATGACATGGGAAGGTTATAACTATGAAGATGCGATCATCATGAGCGAACGACTTGTAAAAGACGATGTGTATACTTCTATTCATATCGAAGAGTACGAGTCAGAAGCGCGTGATACGAAGTTAGGACCTGAAGAAATCACACGTGATATTCCAAATGTTGGGGAAGATGCCTTACGTGACCTTGACGAAAGAGGAATTATACGTGTAGGTGCAGAAGTAGAAGATGGTGATTTGCTTGTCGGTAAGGTAACACCTAAAGGGGTGACAGAATTATCTGCTGAGGAGCGTTTATTACATGCTATCTTTGGTGAAAAGGCGCGTGAAGTAAGAGATACATCATTAAGAGTTCCACACGGTGCAGGGGGAATTGTACTAGATGTAAAAATCTTTAATCGTGCGGATGGTGATGAATTACCACCAGGTGTAAACCAATTAGTTCGTGTTTATATCGTTCAAAAACGGAAAATCCATGAAGGGGATAAAATGGCTGGTCGTCACGGGAACAAAGGGGTTATCTCTAAAATCCTTCCAGAAGAAGATATGCCATTCCTTCCAGACGGAACACCGATTGACATCATGTTAAACCCATTAGGGGTACCGTCACGTATGAACATCGGGCAAGTACTCGAGCTTCATCTCGGTATGGCCGCTAGACAGCTAGGCATTCATGTTGCTTCACCAGTATTTGATGGGGCTCGTGAAGAAGATGTATGGGAAACGATTGAAGAAGCCGGACTCTCAAGAGATGCCAAAACGATTCTTTATGATGGCCGCACAGGAGAGCCTTTTGATAATCGTGTTTCTGTTGGTGTTATGTACATGATCAAGCTAGCACACATGGTTGACGATAAGCTACATGCGCGTTCAACAGGTCCATACTCCCTTGTTACACAGCAACCACTAGGTGGTAAAGCACAATTCGGTGGACAACGTTTTGGTGAGATGGAGGTATGGGCATTAGAAGCATATGGTGCTGCATATACCTTACAAGAAATTCTAACTGTCAAATCTGATGATACCGTTGGTCGTGTGAAAACATACGAATCAATTGTAAAAGGGGAAAATGTCCCTGAGCCAGGAATTCCTGAGTCATTTAAAGTATTAATTAAGGAATTACAAAGCTTAGGAATGGATGTCAAAATGCTTTCAGGTGATGAACAAGAAATCGAGTTAAAGGACGAGGATGAGGACGATACTCATTCTGCTGACAACTTTAACCTAGAAATAGAAGAAACAACTAGCTGATGAAATCAACGTGTTCCTAACCATTCTATGCAATGGTTAGGAACCTATCTGTCTTAACAAAAACCGAAAGATAAAAAAAGGGAGGTTGACCCCTTGTTAGATGTAAATAACTTTGAATACATGAAAATAGGCTTAGCTTCACCGAACAAAATTAGATCCTGGTCCTATGGTGAAGTCAAAAAGCCAGAAACCATTAATTATCGGACATTAAAACCGGAAAAAGATGGTTTGTTCTGTGAACGAATCTTCGGACCACAAAAGGACTGGGAATGTCATTGTGGAAAATATAAACGAGTTCGTTATAAAGGTGTTGTTTGTGATCGTTGTGGTGTGGAAGTAACGAAAGCAAAAGTACGTCGTGAACGAATGGGTCATATTGAATTGGCAGCACCAGTTTCTCATATCTGGTATTTCAAAGGCATTCCAAGTCGCATGGGGCTAGTATTAGATATGTCTCCTCGTGCTTTAGAGGAAGTGATCTATTTCGCAGCCTATATCGTTATTGATGCAGGCGATACAGCGTTAGAGAAAAAACAATTACTCTCTGAAAAAGAATATCGTGCTTATCGAGATAAATACGGTAATTCTTTTAAGGCGGAGATGGGTGCTGAAGCGATTAAGAAAATTCTACAAGATATCGACCTGGAAAAAGAAGTCGATCTCTTAAGAGAAGAATTAAAATCAGCACAAGGTCAAAGAAGAACACGTGCGATTAAACGCTTGGAAGTACTAGAAGCATTCCGTAATTCTGGTAATGATCCGAGCTGGATGATCATGGATGTATTACCAATCATCCCACCAGAATTAAGACCAATGGTACAGTTAGATGGTGGACGTTTTGCTACTTCAGACTTAAACGATTTATATCGTCGTGTTATTAACCGTAACAATCGTCTGAAAAGGTTGCTTGATTTAGGAGCACCAAGCATTATTGTTCAAAACGAAAAACGCATGCTACAAGAGGCCGTAGATGCTCTTATTGACAATGGTCGTCGTGGACGTCCGGTTACTGGACCTGGTAATAGACCATTAAAATCATTGTCTCACATGTTAAAAGGTAAGCAAGGTCGTTTTCGTCAAAACCTTCTTGGTAAACGTGTAGACTATTCTGGACGTTCGGTTATCGTAGTTGGACCACATTTAAAAATGTACCAATGTGGTTTGCCGAAGGAAATGGCGGTTGAGCTATTCAAGCCTTTTATTATGAAAGAGCTAGTTGAAAGAGGTTTGGCACATAATATTAAATCAGCTAAACGAAAAATTGAAAGATTACATGCAGAGGTTTGGGATGTATTAGAAGATGTCATTAAAGAACATCCAGTTCTCCTTAACCGTGCACCTACCTTGCACAGATTAGGTATTCAAGCATTTGAACCAACTCTAGTAGAAGGGCGCGCTATTCGTCTTCATCCATTGGTTTGTACAGCGTATAACGCCGATTTTGATGGTGACCAAATGGCTGTCCATGTACCTTTATCAGCAGAAGCACAAGCAGAAGCGCGTATTCTCATGCTTGCTGCTCAAAACATTCTAAACCCTAAGGATGGAAAACCGGTTGTAACCCCTTCTCAGGATATGGTATTAGGGAACTATTACTTAACAATGGAACGGGAAAATGCCGTTGGTGAAGGGATGGTCTTCAAGGATATCAATGAAGCATTAATCGCCTATCAAAATGGCTATGTTCATTTACACACACGAATTGCCGTACAACCAACATCCTTAAACAAAGAAGCTTTTACAGATGAGCAGAACCAAAAGTTAATGATTACAACAGTAGGGAAACTAATTTTCAATAATATGTTACCTGAATCATTCCCTTATATGAATGAACCAACTCAGAAGAACTTAGAAGAGGCAACTCCTGATAAGTACTTTGTTGAAAAAGGTGTAAACATTAAAGAGGAAATTGCTAATCGAGAGATTATTCCTCCATTCAAGAAAGGGATTTTAGGAGATATTATTGCGGAAGTATTTAAGAAGTTTAAAATTAGTGAAACCTCTAAAATGTTAGATAGAATGAAGGATTTAGGATTCGCTTATTCTACAAAAGCAGGTATTACGGTAGGGGTAGCCGATATCGTCGTATTAGCGGAAAAAGAAGAAATTCTAAAAGCTGCTCAAGCTAAAGTGGATAAAGTTTTACAACAATTCCGAAGAGGTTTAATTACAGATGAAGAGCGCTATGATCGTGTTATTTCTATCTGGTCTCAAGCAAAAGATGATATTCAGGATAAATTAATGAAATCCTTGAATCCTCGTAACCCGATCTTTATGATGAGTGATTCAGGAGCCCGTGGTAACGCATCTAACTTTACTCAATTAGCAGGTATGCGTGGTCTAATGGCCAACCCAGCAGGTCGAATTATTGAATTACCGATCAAGTCAAGCTTCCGTGAAGGTTTAACCGTACTAGAGTACTTTATTTCTACTCACGGTGCACGTAAAGGTCTTGCCGATACTGCCTTGAAGACAGCTGACTCTGGTTATTTAACAAGACGTCTAGTCGATGTAGCACAAGATGTTATTATCCGTGAAGAAGATTGTGGTACTGACAGAGGCCTAACAGTAACTGCTATAACAGAAGGTACTGAAATGATTGAGCCACTAATTGATCGCTTAATTGGAAGAACAGTATTCCAAAATGTTTATCATCCTGAAACAAAAGACTTAATTATTTCAAAAAATGAAGTGATTACAGAAGATATTGCCAAAGAGATTGTAGAATCAGGTATTGAGGAAGTAATGATCCGTACGGTATTCACATGTAATACGAAGCATGGTACTTGTAAGAAATGCTATGGTCGCAACCTAGCAACTGGTGAAGAGGTTGAAGTGGGAGAGGCAGTAGGTATTATTGCTGCTCAATCAATCGGTGAACCAGGTACACAGTTAACGATGCGTACCTTCCACACTGGTGGTGTTGCAGGAAGCGATATTACACAAGGTTTACCTCGTATTCAAGAGATCTTTGAAGCAAGAAATCCGAAGGGGCAAGCGGTCATTTCTGAAATCTTCGGAATTGTGAAAGATGTGACAGAGGTCAAAGACAAACAAGAGATCGTTGTCCAAGGTGCGATCGAAACGAAAACCTACACTGCGCCATATGGAGCTCGTTTAAAAGTATCCATAGGAGATGAAGTGGAAGCAGGCCAGGCTTTAACAGAAGGTTCTATCGATCCGAAAGAATTGCTTAAGATTCAAGGTATTGATGGAGTCCAATCATACTTGCTAAAAGAAGTACAAAAAGTATATCGTATGCAAGGGGTAGAAATCGGTGATAAACACGTAGAGGTTATGGTGCGACAAATGCTACGTAAAGTCCGTGTGGCAGATTCTGGAGATACAGATGTACTACCAGGCTCTCTACTTGAGGTTCACCAATTTAAAGATGCAAATAAACAATCCCTATTCAGTGGTGGTCGACCTGCAGTTGGAAGACCTGTCTTGTTAGGTATTACAAAAGCATCTCTAGAGACAGACTCCTTCTTATCCGCGGCTTCCTTCCAAGAGACAACGAGGGTGTTAACAGATGCCGCTATTAAAGGAAAACGAGATGAATTACTCGGTCTCAAAGAAAATGTTATCATTGGTAAGCTAGTTCCAGCAGGTACAGGTATGCAGAAGTACCGTCGTATCAAGGAAAAACTAGCAGAAGATCCAAGTCTTGCAGAAGAAGTAGCAACAGGTGAGATTACTTCTTAAGCAGTCTAACGAATGTGTTCGACATCTACCTAGTTCAGGTAGATGTCGAACATCAATCTTTCCATTTTTACTTGATAAACAACAAGGGATAAAAACGGAAGTAAGGAAAAATTACTAAATTTGCTCAATTTAAAGTTGACATTGAATTTAGGTGATGATAGTATATTTAAGGTGCTTCCGTTATCCTTGTTACTTTGGAGGATATAATAGATGTCTTATGATAAAGTGGCAAAGGTGAATATTGAGAAAATTATCGGAACAAAACAAGTAATAAAAGCCATTAAAAATGGTGAAGCAAAAGAAGTGATCATTGCTAGTGACGCAGATCAACATATTACTAGCAAAGTGTCACATGTCGCGAAAGATTACAATGTTCCCATAGCATATGTTGATTCTATGAAAAAATTAGGCAAAACATGTGGAATTGATGTAGGGGCAGCAACCGTGGCAATTAAGCAATAAAGTTTTGGCAAACCGTATAAGTTTGTGAAGGCTTTGTTTTTTGCTTTAAAATGAACCACCTGGATGTGTGGTATTACATTATGAAGAAGAGAGGAGGAACTAAACATGCCAACTATTAATCAATTGGTACGTAAAGGACGCGTTTCTAAATCTAAAAAATCTGATTCACCAGCACTTAACAGAGGCTACAATAGCCGTAAAAAACTGGCGACAAATCAAAACTCCCCACAAAAACGTGGAGTTTGTACTCGTGTTGGTACACTAACACCGAAAAAACCAAACTCTGCATTACGTAAATATGCTCGTGTTCGTTTGTCTAACCAAATCGAGGTAACTGCTTATATCCCTGGAATTGGTCATAACCTACAAGAACACAGTGTTGTGTTAATTCGTGGTGGACGTGTAAAAGACTTACCGGGTGTTCGTTACCACATCGTTCGTGGTGCACTTGATACTTCAGGTGTAGAAGGCCGTATGCAAGGTCGTTCTAAATATGGTGCGAAAAAACCTAAAAAATAAAAAGTTTAAAAGCTTGAAATAACAAAGGAAAGGAGGGGGAGATATGCCACGTAAAGGACCAGTACCAAAGCGTGATGTCTTACCAGATCCGTTATATAATTCAAAACTTGTAACACGTTTAATTAACCAAATTATGGTTGATGGAAAAAGAGGTAAAGCGCAAAAAATTCTTTATCGTGCTTTTGAATTAGTTCAAGAGCGTAGTGGTCAAAACGCTATGGAAGTTTTTGAACAAGCGATGAAAAATGTTATGCCAGTACTTGAAGTGCGTGCTCGTCGTGTTGGTGGATCTAACTACCAAGTACCAGTTGAGGTTAGACCTGAACGTCGTCAAGCGTTAGGTTTACGTTACATTGTAAACTATTCACGTCTTCGTGGAGAAAAGACAATGGAAGAACGTTTAGCTAATGAAATCCTTGATGCATCTAACAATACTGGAGCATCAGTTAAGAAGAGAGAAGATATGCACAAAATGGCTGAAGCAAACAAAGCTTTTGCACACTATCGTTGGTAATACGACGAAAATTTTTAATATAGCCTGCTCCAAAGACGCAGAAGCTACTATCCAAGTAATTAGATTAACTATATTCGAGATAGGAAGGAGAAAGATTCATGCCTAGAGAGTTCTCCTTGGAGAATACACGTAATATCGGTATTATGGCTCACATTGATGCTGGTAAAACAACAACTACAGAGCGTATTTTATTCTATACTGGTCGTATCCATAAGATTGGAGAAACACACGAAGGTGCTTCTCAAATGGACTGGATGGAGCAAGAACAAGAACGTGGAATCACGATTACTTCTGCAGCAACTACTGCTCAGTGGAAGGGTCATCGTATTAACATCATCGATACACCTGGACACGTAGACTTCACAGTAGAAGTAGAACGTTCCCTTCGTGTACTTGATGGTGCAGTAACTGTACTTGACGCCCAATCTGGTGTAGAACCACAAACAGAAACAGTATGGCGCCAAGCAACAACTTATGGCGTTCCTCGTATTGTTTTCGTAAACAAAATGGATAAAGTCGGTGCAGATTTCCTTTATTCAACAGGCACTTTAAAAGATCGCCTAGGAGCGAATGCTCATCCAGTACAGCTTCCAATTGGTGCTGAAGATCAATTTGAGGGTATTATTGATTTAATCACAATGGAAGCCTATTACTACGAGGATGATTTAGGAACGCGTACGGAAGCGAGAGAAATACCTGCTGAATTGCAAGATCAAGCAGAGGAATATCGTACAAACTTAATCGAAGCAGTTGCTGAATTAGATGAAGATCTAATGGAACGTTACTTAGAAGGTGAAGAAATTTCTAATGATGAATTAAAAGCTGCTGTTCGTAAAGCTACATTAAGTGTAGAATTCTATCCTGTATTCTGTGGATCTGCCTTCAAGAACAAAGGGGTACAATTAGTGATTGATGGGGTAGTTGATTACTTACCATCTCCATTAGATATCCCACCAATTGAAGGACATGTACCAGAGACAGAAGAGGAAGTTGTGCGTAAAGCGGACGATAAAGAGCCTTTCTCTGCCTTAGCATTTAAGGTTGCAACAGACCCATTTGTTGGGAAGTTAACCTTCTTCCGTGTATATTCAGGAACACTTAAATCAGGTTCTTATGTAAAGAACTCAACGAAGGATAAGCGTGAGCGTGTAGGTCGTATCTTACAGATGCATGCTAACTCTCGTGAAGAAATTTCTGAGGTATATGCTGGAGATATCGCTGGAGCCGTTGGATTGAAGGATACTAGTACTGGGGATACTCTATGTGAGGAGAAAAGCCTCGTTATTCTAGAATCAATGGAATTCCCTGAGCCAGTAATTTCCGTAGCTATTGAACCTAAGTCAAAAGCGGACCAAGACAAAATGTCCGTAGCACTAGGTAAACTAGCAGAAGAGGATCCTACCTTCAAAACGGAAACAAATACAGAAACGGGTCAAACGATCATTTCAGGTATGGGTGAGCTTCACCTTGATATTATCGTTGACCGTATGAAGCGTGAGTTCAAAGTAGAAGCAAACGTAGGTGCACCTCAGGTTTCTTACCGTGAAACATTCCGTTCAGCTGCAGAAGTCGAAGGGAAATTCGTTCGCCAATCTGGTGGTCGTGGTCAATATGGTCACGTTTGGATCAAGTTTGAGCCGAATGAAGAAGGTGCTGGCTTTGAATTTGTGAATAACATCGTTGGTGGTGTTGTACCACGTGAATACATTCCATCCGTTGAGGCTGGTGTGAAAGAAGCAATGGAAAACGGTGTGTTAGCTGGTTATCCATTAATCGATGTAAAAGCTACGTTATATGATGGAAGCTATCACGATGTCGATTCCAACGAAACAGCATTTAGAGTAGCAGCATCTATGGCACTTAAAGCTGCTAAAAACAAATGTAACCCTGTATTACTTGAACCAATGATGAGAGTAGAGGTAGTTATCCCTGAAGAGTATATGGGAGATATCATGGGTGATGTCACTTCTCGTCGTGGTAGAGTAGAAGGAATGGAAGCACGCGGACCTGCACAGGTTGTCAAAGCATTTGTGCCATTAGCAGAAATGTTTGGATATGCAACAGCTCTCCGTTCTAATACACAAGGTCGCGGTGTATATACTATGCACTTTGATCACTATGAAGAAGTACCGAAAAGCGTTTCAGAAGAAATTATTAAGAAAAACGCAGGTCAATAATTGATTTTTTTCACAATCTAAAGTATAACTTGTATTATAGGCTTAGCTTGGTGAGTGAACTCGCCTACTAAGCTGCGATACATGTAAATAAATTAAAAAACTTTTTACTTAATTAAAGGAGGAAATAGACATGGCAAAAGAAAAATTTGACCGTTCCAAAGACCACGTTAATATTGGTACTATTGGACACGTTGACCATGGTAAAACAACTTTAACTGCAGCAATTACAAATGTTCTTTTCAACAAATATGGTAGTGGTGAAGCTCGTGCGTATGATCAAATCGATGGTGCGCCAGAAGAAAAAGAGCGTGGAATCACTATTTCTACATCTCACGTAGAATACGAAACTGACAACCGTCACTATGCACACGTTGACTGCCCAGGTCACGCTGACTATGTTAAAAACATGATCACTGGTGCTGCACAAATGGACGGTGCGATCCTTGTAGTATCTGCTGCAGATGGTCCAATGCCACAAACTCGTGAGCACATCCTACTTTCTCGTAACGTAGGTGTACCAGCTATCGTTGTATTCTTAAACAAATGTGACATGGTAGATGACGAAGAACTTCTTGAATTAGTAGAAATGGAAGTTCGTGATCTATTAAGCGAATATGACTTCCCTGGTGATGATGTTCCAGTAATCAAAGGTTCTGCACTTCAAGCACTTGAAGGAGAAGAACAATATGTTAACGCAATTCTTGAATTAATGGATGCTGTTGATGAGTATATCCCACGTCCAGAACGTGATACTGATAAACCATTCATGATGCCAGTTGAGGATGTATTCTCTATCACTGGTCGTGGTACTGTTGCAACAGGACGTGTTGAGCGTGGTGTTGTAAAAGTTGGTGACGAAGTAGAAATCATCGGTCTTGCTGAAGAAGCTTCTAAAACAACTGTAACTGGTGTAGAAATGTTCCGTAAGCTTCTTGATTATGCAGAAGCTGGTGACAACATTGGTGCACTTCTTCGTGGGGTTGCGCGTGAAGATATTAACCGTGGTCAAGTATTAGCTAAGCCAGGTTCAATTACTCCACACACTAACTTCAAAGCAGAAGTTTATGTATTATCAAAAGACGAAGGTGGACGTCACACTCCATTCTTCTCAAATTATCGTCCACAATTCTATTTCCGTACTACTGATGTAACTGGCGTTGTTGGTTTACCAGAAGGCGTAGAAATGGTAATGCCTGGTGATAACACAGAAATGACTGTAGAATTGATTTCCCCAATCGCGATTGAAGATGGAACTCGCTTCTCTATCCGTGAAGGTGGACGTACAGTAGGTTCTGGTGTCGTAACTGAGATCATTAAATAATTGATGTAAGATAGAGGAAAACAGGTAGTGAGCACACTACCTGTTTTCTGTTTTGTTACACATAAATCAGGCTAGGAGAAGATGAAAAGTACAAGCAATACCACATTCAGAAAGCTATAATAGAAGTTTTCAAAAATAATTGATAAAATCGCAAAAAAATCCTTAAAAATGTTGCAATCACGTTGATTCTTCTATATAATATACAATGTTGGTCACAAAACAGGCGATGATGCGGAAGGTTGTTGGCACACCCGGCCCCTTTGCCATGGCGGGTGTCGAAGAAATTTTCGCGGAGAATGTCTATTTTAAAATGGGCGAAAAGGAGGGAAAATAATGGCAAAAGAAAAAATTAGAATTCGTTTAAAGGCGTATGATCACCGCATTTTAGATCAATCTGCAGATAAAATTGTAGATACGGCTAAAAGATCAGGTGCAGGGGTTTCTGGACCGATTCCATTACCGACTGAAAAATCGGTATACACGATTCTTCGTGCGGTACACAAATACAAAGATTCTCGTGAGCAATTTGAAATGCGTACACATAAACGTCTAATTGATATTGTTAGTCCAACACCAAAAACGGTTGATGCATTAATGCGTCTTGATTTACCGTCAGGTGTAGATATTGAAATTAAACTATAATATAAATTCATTTTAGGAGGTGTTACGGATGACGAAAGGAATCTTAGGTCGCAAAGTCGGCATGACTCAGCTTTTCTCAGAAGAAGGAGAATTAATTCCAGTAACAGTAATCGAAGCTGAACCAAACGTTGTGCTGCAAAAGCGTACAGAGGAAAATGATGGCTATGAAGCAATCCAAATCGGTTTTGCTGATCAAAAGAATAATCGTACAAACAAACCAGAAAAAGGACACGCGGAAAAAGCTAACACGAATCCTAAGCGCTTCATTCGTGAAGTCCGTGGCGTTAATCTTGACGAGTATGAACTAGGTCAAGAAATTAGCGTAGAAGTATTTGAAGCAGGAGATAAAATTGATGTAACAGGTACTTCTAAAGGTAAAGGATTCCAAGGTGCGATCAAGCGCCATAATCAACAACGTGGACCTATGTCTCATGGTTCTCACTATCATAGATCACCAGGTTCAATGGGTGCTGCTGCAGACCCAGCGCGTGTGTTTAAAGGTAAAAAATTACCAGGACAAACAGGTGGAGAGCAAATCACTATCCAAAACCTAGAGGTTGTAAAGGTTGATACAGATCGCAATCTTCTATTAATTAAAGGTAATGTCCCAGGTGCAAAAAAATCATTCGTTAAAATTACGAGTGCGTTAAAGGCTAACTAATCATAATTATCGAAGGGAGGATATGTCATGCCTAAAGTAGCACTATTTAATCAAAGTGGATCTCAAGTTGGTGATGTAGAAATCAATGATGCTGTATTTGGTATTGAGCCAAATAAACATGTACTTCATGATGCAGTACTTATGCAACGTGCATCACTTCGTCAAGGTACACATGCTGTAAAAAATCGCTCTGAAGTACGTGGTGGTGGTCGTAAACCATGGCGTCAAAAAGGAACAGGACGTGCGCGTCAAGGTTCTATTCGCTCCCCTCAATGGGTAGGCGGTGGAACAGTTTTCGGTCCTACTCCTAGAAGCTATAGCTATAAATTGCCGAAGAAGGTTCGTAGATTAGCGCTTAAGTCTGCTCTTTCTACAAAGGTACAAGAAGATAGCTTAGTTGTATTAGATGGAATTACGATTGAAGCTCCAAAAACAAAAGAAGTAGTAGCAATGCTTTCTTCCTTAAATGTTGATGCAAAAGCTTTAATTGTCACGGCAGAAAAAGATGCCGTATTAGCGAAATCAGCTAATAACCTACCAAATGTAAAAGTAGTAACTGTAAGTGAAGTAAATGTCCTAGACTTGCTTACGCATGACAAGCTGATCTTAACGAAAGAGGCAGCTGAAAAAGCAGGGGAGGTGCTTGCATAATGAAGGATTCTCGTGATATTATTAAGCGCCCTATCATTACTGAACACTCTGCAGATTTAATGGCAGAAAAGAAATATACTTTCGAAGTTACGAAAGAAGCAAACAAGACTCAAATCAAAGATGCAGTAGAAGATATCTTCGGTGTGAAAGTAGTCAATGTGAATACATTAAATCGTAAAGGTAAATTCAAGCGAATGGGACGATATGGTGGTTACCGTCCAAACCGCAAGAGAGCGATTGTTCAATTATCTGAAGATAGTAAAGAACTAGATTTCTTTGAATCTCTATAATTAAATCAAAAAGGAGGGAAAAAAGATGGCGATTAAAAAGTATAAACCAACCTCAAATGGTCGTAGAGGAATGTCAGTACTTGACTTTGCGGAAATCACTACAGATACTCCAGAGAAGTCTTTACTAGCACCTTTAAGCAAACGAGGTGGACGTAATAATCAAGGTAAGTTAACGGTTCGTCATCAAGGTGGAGGCCACAAGCGTAAATATCGTATTATCGATTTTAAACGTGACAAAGATGGAATACCAGGACGCGTTGCTACAATCGAGTACGATCCGAATCGTACGGCTAACATCGCATTAATCCATTATGCAGATGGAGAAAAACGTTATATTTTAGCACCAAAAGGACTTCAAGTAGGTCAAGAGGTTGTTTCTGGACCAGAAGCAGATATTAAATTAGGTAATGCCTTACCATTAATTAATATTCCTGTTGGTACAGTCGTACACAATATTGAATTAAAGCCAGGACGCGGTGGTCAGCTAGTAAGATCTGCTGGTTCACAAGCCCAAATCCTTGGTCGTGAAGGAAAATATGTATTAGTACGCTTGTCATCAGGTGAAGTTCGTCTAGTATTAGCAACTTGTCGTGCAACAGTAGGTCAAGTAGGTAATATTGAGCATGAACTAATCAATGTTGGTAAAGCTGGACGTTCACGCTGGAAAGGCGTTCGTCCTACAGTTCGCGGTTCTGTTATGAACCCTAACGATCACCCACACGGTGGTGGTGAAGGTCGTGCACCAATTGGTCGTAAATCACCTATGTCACCTTGGGGTAAACCAACACTTGGATACAAAACACGCAAACGCAACAAATCATCGGATAAATTTATTGTTCGTAAACGTAAAAAATAACGGGATTGAATGGCGGGAATTAATGCCCGTCTGCCAATCGCGAAGGGAGGCTTATTCATGGGTCGTAGCTTAAAAAAAGGACCTTTCGCAGATGATCACTTATTGAAAAAGATTGACAAATTAAACGAAGATGACAAAAAACAAGTAGTAAAGACATGGTCACGTCGTTCTACTATCTTCCCTAGCTTTGTCGGTCATACTATCGCGGTATATGATGGTCGCAAACACGTGCCTGTATATGTAACAGAAGACATGGTTGGACACAAATTAGGCGAGTTCGCTCCAACACGTACGTATAGAGGGCATGCTGGAGATGACAAGAAAACAAAACGTTAATTGAGAGGAGGTACTCCTAATGCAAGCAAAAGCTGTTGCAAAATCCATTCGTATTGCTCCTCGTAAAGTCCGCTTAGTGATTGATTTAATCCGCGGTAAAGAAGTAGGAGAAGCAATTGCGATTTTAAAGCATACACAACGCGGTGCATCACCAGTTGTTGAGAAATTAATCAACTCTGCTGTAGCAAATGCAGAGCATAACTATGAAATGAATCCAGAAGATTTATATGTATCTGAGGCGTTTGTAAACGAAGGTGTTACATTGAAACGTTTCCGCCCACGTGCACAAGGTCGTGCTACACAAATTAACAAACGCACAAGCCATATTACTGTGGTTCTATCTGAGAAAAAGGAGGGATAATCTGTGGGTCAAAAAGTAAATCCAACAGGTCTGCGTGTCGGTATCATTCGTGATTGGGAATCAAAATGGTATGCAGGGAAAGATTATGCAGATCTTTTACATGAAGATATTAGAATTCGTGAATATATTGAAGAGCGTTTGAAGGATGGAGCTGTATCAAAGGTCGAAATTGAAAGAGCAGCAAATCGCGTTAATATTTCAATTTCTACAGCTAAGCCTGGTATGGTAATTGGTAAAGGTGGTTCTGAAGTAGAAGCACTACGTAAAGCATTAAATGGCTTAACAGGTAAAAGAGTACACATTAATATCGTAGAAGTGAAAAAAGCAGACTTAGATGCGAAGCTTGTTGCTGAAAACATCGCTCGCCAATTAGAAAATCGTGTATCATTCCGTCGTGCACAAAAGCAAACTATTCAACGTGCAATGCGTGCAGGAGCAAAAGGGATCCGTACACAAGTTTCTGGTCGTTTAGGTGGAGCTGACATGGCAAGAGCAGAGCATTACAGTGAAGGAACTGTTCCACTTCATACTTTGCGTGCAGATATCGATTACGGAACTGCAGAAGCAGACACTACTTACGGTAAACTTGGTGTTAAAGTATGGATTTATCGTGGAGAAGTCCTTCCAACAAAAAACAATAAGTAAGGAAGGGGGCAACGCATTATGTTAATGCCAAAACGTGTAAAACATCGTAAACAACATCGTGGTAAGATGAGAGGTAAAGCGAAAGGCGGTACAGCTGTATCATTCGGTGAATACGGTCTTCAAGCAGTAGAATCCTCTTGGATTACTAGTCGTCAAATAGAAGCTGCTCGTATAGCGATGACTCGTTATATGAAGCGTGGTGGTAAAGTATGGATCAAAATTTTCCCAGATAAACCTTATACAGCTAAGCCTCTAGAGGTTCGTATGGGTTCTGGTAAAGGTGCGCCTGAAGGATGGGTTGCAGTAGTGAAACCAGGGAAGGTAATGTTCGAGATTGCAGGTGTATCGGAAGAAGTTGCTCGTGAAGCACTTCGTCTTGCTTCTCATAAGTTACCGGTTAAAACGAAATTCGTAAAACGAGAAGAAATTGGTGGTGAAATCAATGAAGGCTAATGAAATTAGAGAACTAACCACTGCCGAAATTGAACAAAAGATCAAATCTTTAAAAGAAGAGCTTTTCAACTTGCGATTCCAATTAGCAACAGGACAATTGGAAAACACTGCACGTCTTCGTGAAGTGCGCAAATCTATCGCACGTATGAAAACAGTAGTTCGCGAAAGAGAATTAAGCGTAAATTAACGGATAATTAAAGGAGGTTAGCCTCAGATGAGTGAGCATAATAATCGTAAGGTATACACAGGCCGTGTCGTATCTGACAAAATGGATAAAACCATTACGGTATTAGTAGAGACATATAAGTTTCACAAGCTATACGGCAAGCGTGTAAAATACTCTAAAAAATTCAAAGCTCATGACGAAAACAATCAAGCCAAAATTGGTGACATTGTACGAATCATGGAAACTCGTCCACTATCAGCTACCAAGCGTTTTCGTTTAGTAGAAGTTGTGGAAGAAGCTGTTATTATTTAATCTTAAAGTTCGCTCGGAAACGTTCCGAAGGGAGGGTAAACGAAGATGATTCAACAAGAATCTCGTTTAAAAGTAGCAGATAACTCTGGTGCGCGTGAAGTACTAACTATTAAAGTGTTAGGTGGATCAGGTCGTAAGACAGCAAACATTGGTGATGTGATTGTATGTTCGGTCAAACAAGCAACACCAGGTGGCGTTGTCAAAAAAGGTGAAGTAGTAAAAGCTGTAATCGTTCGTTCTAAAAGTGGTGTGAGACGTAAAGATGGTTCCTACATCCGTTTTGACGAAAATGCAGCAGTAATCATTCGTGATGACCAAAGTCCAAGGGGTACTCGTATTTTTGGGCCAGTAGCACGTGAACTACGTGATGCTAAGTTTATGAAAATCGTATCTCTAGCTCCAGAAGTAATATAAGGCACGTACGGAAAAAATCGTGTAGGGAGGTGCGCGTATATGCATGTAAAAAAAGGTGATAAAGTACAAGTTATTTCAGGCAAAGACAAAGGAAAGCAAGGTACCGTATTAACAGCATTTCCTAAAAAAGATCGTGTACTTGTTGAAGGTGTCAACATCGTGAAGAAACACGCTAAACCTTCACAGGATAATCCACAAGGTGGTATTTTGAATCAGGAGGCACCGATCCATGTGTCTAATGTAATGCCGGTGGATCCGAAATCTGGCGAACCAACACGCGTTGGGTATGAAGTTCGTGATGGAAAGAAAGTTCGTATCGCTAAAAAATCTGGTGAAGCTTTAGATAAATAGTATTAGCGATGAAAGGAGGTTTACTTGATGAACACATTAAAGGAAAAATACAGTAATGAAATTGTATCTTCATTAGTTGAGAAGTTTAATTATAAATCAGTAATGGAAGTACCTAAAGTTGAAAAAATTGTGATTAACATGGGTGTCGGTGATGCGGTACAAAACTCTAAAGCACTTGATTCTGCTGTAGAAGAGCTTGCTCAAATCTCTGGTCAAAAACCAGTAATCACAAGAGCGAAAAAATCAATTGCAGGTTTCCGTTTACGTGAAGGAATGCCGATTGGTGCAAAAGTAACTTTACGTGGTGAGCGTATGTTTGACTTCCTTCAAAAACTAATTGACGTATCCTTACCACGTGTACGTGACTTCCGTGGTATTTCTAAAAAGGCATTTGATGGTCGTGGAAATTACACATTAGGTGTTAAGGAACAATTGATTTTCCCTGAGATTAACTATGATAAAGTAAGCAAAGTTAGAGGGATGGATATTGTTATTGTTACAACAGCGAATTCTGACGAAGAAGCTGCTGAACTCTTAACTCAACTTGGCATGCCTTTCCAAAAATAAGTGCTAAAGCTAATATAAGGAGGGAAAAGAGTGGCTAAGAAATCGATGATCGCTAAACAAAAACGTCCAGCAAAATTTAAAGTGCAAGAATATACACGTTGTGAGCGATGTGGTCGTCCACATTCTGTAATTCGCAAATTTAAACTTTGCCGTATTTGTTTCCGTGAACTTGCATATAAAGGTCAAATTCCTGGTGTTAAAAAAGCAAGCTGGTAATCCCCGATAATTGGGAAGGAGGTAATGATAAATGGTTATGACAGATCCAATTGCAGATATGCTTACACGCATTCGTAATGCTAACATGGTTCGCCATGAGAAATTAGAATTTCCTGCATCAAATCTTAAAAAGGAAATTGCAGATATATTAAAACGTGAAGGTTTCATTCGCGATTATGAGTATGTAGAGGACAACAAGCAAGGTGTTCTACGTATTTTCTTGAAGTATGGTGCGAACGATGAGCGTGTAATTACTGGTTTGAAGCGTATTAGTAAACCAGGGCTTCGCGTTTACGCAAAAGCTGATGAGCTACCTAAAGTACTTAACGGTTTAGGTATCGCAATCGTGTCTACTTCTAAAGGTGTACTATCTGATAAAGAAGCACGTTCGCAAGCTATCGGTGGAGAAGTGCTTGCATACATTTGGTAAGATATTTTCTAAAGACAGGAGGTGCAGAGCATGTCTCGTATAGGTTTTAAACAAATTGAAATTCCACAAGGTGTGGAAATTAAAATTGACGGTGGTCATGTTACGGTTAAAGGACCTAAAGGTGAATTAAGTCGTAATTTTAATACAGATATGAAACTAAAAATCGAAGATAACATTCTAACAGTGGAGCGCCCGAGTGACAGCAAAGTTCATAAGGCACTTCATGGAACAACTCGTAGTTTAATTGCTAACATGGTTGAGGGAGTCCACAAAGGCTTCGAAAAAGCATTAGAGATTCAAGGTGTTGGTTACCGTGCACAAAAGCAAGGTAAGAAGCTAATCGTTAATGCTGGTTACTCTCATCCGGTGGAAATTGAACCAGATGCTGGAATTGAAATTGATGTTCCTTCTAATACACAAGTGGTAGTTAAAGGAATTGACAAAGAAGCTGTAGGAGCAATTGCTGCGAATATTCGTGCGATTCGTCCACCTGAGCCTTACAAAGGTAAAGGAATTCGCTACGCAGGTGAATATGTACGTCGTAAAGAAGGTAAAACTGCTAAGTAATTGCGCTTAAGTAAGATTGTTAGGTAGACAGAAAGGAGTGACCTAAGTGATCACAAAGCCTGATAAAAATGATGTTCGTAAAAAAAGACATTTACGTATCCGCAAAAACCTATTTGGTACTGCAGAGCGTCCGCGTCTAAATGTGTTTCGTTCAAACAAACACATCTACGCACAACTAATCGATGATGTAAACAATGTAACAGTAGCAAGTGCATCAACTGTTGATAAAGAATTAAGTCTAGAAGCTACAGGTAATGTAGAAGCAGCGCAAAAGGTTGGAGAGCTTCTTGCAAAGCGTGCCCTAGACAATGGATATAAAAATGTAGTATTTGATCGTGGTGGTTATTTATATCATGGTCGAGTTAAATCTCTAGCAGATGCTGCTCGTGAAGCAGGTCTTGAATTTTAATAAAAAAGGAGGGACATATGTTGCGTACTAACATCGACCCAAATAAATTAGATTTAGAAGAACGCGTTGTAACAATTAATCGTGTAGCGAAAGTTGTAAAAGGTGGTCGCCGTTTTCGCTTTGCTGCATTAGTAGTAGTCGGAGATAAAAATGGTCATGTAGGATTTGGTACAGGTAAGGCACAAGAGGTACCAGATGCGATTAAGAAGGCAATTGATGATGCCAAGAAAAACTTAATCAATGTACCGATCGTTGGTACAACAATTCCACACGAAAATGTCGGACAATTTGGTGCTGGAAGTATTTTAATGAAACCAGCTGCAGAAGGTACTGGAGTTATTGCTGGTGGACCAGTGCGTGCCGTATTAGAATTAGCTGGAATCGGAGATATCCTTTCTAAATCATTAGGATCAAACACTCCAATTAATATGGTTCGTGCAACAATTAATGGACTTAGCGAATTGAAACGTGCTGAGGAAGTAGCTAAACTTCGTGATAAGTCAGTAGAAGAATTGTTAGGATAAGGAGGGAAACTAAATGTCTAATAAATTAGAAATTACCCTCAAACGCAGTGTCATCGGTAGATCTGAAGTACAAAAAGCTACTGTTCAAACACTAGGTCTTAGAAAGATTCATCAATCAGTAGTCCGTGAAGATACTCCTGTCGTGCGAGGCATGATTAATAAAGTATCACATTTAGTAGAAGTTAAGGAAGTTTAATAAATTTCACTGTAAAGAGGAGGTGCTCGCATGAAACTTCATGAATTAAAACCATCACAAGCGAAAAAGAAACGTAATCGTGTAGGACGTGGTATGTCTTCTGGTAATGGTAAAACATCCGGTCGTGGTCATAAAGGACAAAAAGCACGTTCTGGCGGTGGAGTACGTTTAGGATTTGAAGGTGGGCAAATGCCACTATTTCAACGTTTGCCTAAACGTGGTTTTACCAATATTAACCGAAAAGAGTTTGCGATCGTTAATATCGAAACATTAAATAACTTTGATGAAGGTACTGAAGTAACACCTGAGCTTTTACTTGAGTCAGGTACTATTAGTAAAGTGAAATCTGGAGTTAAAATTCTTGGTAATGGAAATCTAGAAAAGAAACTAACAGTAAAAGCTCATAAGTTTTCTGCTTCCGCGAAAGAAGCGATTGAAGCAGCGGGCGGTCAAACTGAGGTGATTTAATGTTCCGTACAATCTCCAATTTTGTGCGTGTGGCTGATATCAGACAAAAGATTATATTCACACTTCTTATGTTAGTTGTATTTCGAATTGGTACGTTTATTCCCGTACCATTTACTGATCGAAGTGCAATTGACTTTATGAATGAACAAAATGTGTTCGGGTTAATCAATACCTTTGGTGGTGGGGCATTACAAAACTTCTCCATTTTTGCAATGGGTATCATGCCTTACATTACAGCTTCCATCATCATGCAACTACTTCAAATGGATGTAGTACAAAAGTTCTCTGAGTGGAAAAAGCAAGGAGAAATGGGACGTAAAAAAGCAGCACAGGTCACACGTTATGCTACAATTGTGCTTGCTTTTATCCAGGCATGTGCAATGGCCTTTGGCTTTAACCAAATGTCTGGAGGATTACTCATTAGTGATCCTAATATCGGAAAGTTTATTGTAATCGCCCTTGTGTTAACAAGTGGTACTGCATTTCTAATGTGGTTAGGAGAGCAAATAACAGCTCATGGTGTTGGTAATGGTATTTCGATCTTGATTTTTGCAGGTATCGTTGCTGCCATACCAAACGGTGTCAACCAAATCTATGCAAAATACTTTGGTTCTGACGCTGGAGATGATCTATTTATTAGTATCGTGATTGTAGCATTGATTGTTTTATTAGTCATTGCTATTGTTGTTGGAGTAATCTTTATTCAACAGGCGTTGCGTAAGATTCCAGTTCAATATGCTAAACGATTAGTCAACCGTTCGCCAGTAGGTGGGCATTCTACCCATTTACCGCTAAAAGTAAATGCAGCAGGGGTTATTCCAGTAATCTTTGCGATTGCCTTTATTATTGCGCCAAGAACGATTGCTGATTTCTTTCAAGACAATCAAATAGCAAACACCATCTCAGAAATCTTTGATTACACGAAACCAACTGGTATGATAATTTATGTCGCTTTAATTATTGCCTTCACTTATTTCTATACATTTGTTCAGGTCAATCCAGAGCAAATGGCAGATAACTTGAAGAAGCAAGGAGGCTATATTCCAGGTATTCGACCAGGTAAAAATACCGAAACTTATTTAACTCGTGTGATGTATCGATTAACGTTTGTTGGATCTATTTTCCTAGCTGCCGTTTCTGTATTACCACTGATTATAGGCGGTATAGCTGAATTACCACAAGCAGTTCAAATTGGTGGTACTAGTCTACTAATTGTTGTCGGTGTAGCATTACAAACGATGAAACAATTAGAAGGACAATTAGTAAAACGTAATTACAAGGGTTTTATTAAGTAAGTATGTTGTACTGGAATAGATAGAGAGCGAGGGGAAATTCGTTGAATCTTATCTTAATGGGATTGCCTGGTGCTGGTAAAGGGACACAGGCAGAAAAAATCGTAGAAAAGTATCCAATCCCTCATATTTCAACTGGAGATATGTTCAGATTAGCCATCAAGGAAGGAACAGAGCTTGGACAAAAAGCGAAAAGCTATATGGATGAAGGTGCTCTTGTTCCAGACGAAGTAACGATAGGTATAGTAGAGGAAAGATTAAGTAAGGATGATTGTCAAAAAGGATTTTTACTTGATGGTTTCCCACGAACCTTAGCACAAGCTGAGGCACTAGATGAGTTACTTGCTAAAATGAATAAATCCATTGATTATGTGTTACATGTTGATGTGGACACAGATGAATTAGTGGAACGTTTAACTGGACGTCGTATCTGTCCTTCTTGTGGAGCTACCTACCATATTAAGTTCAATCCTCCTAAGCAGGAAGGAATCTGTGACAAAGATGGAGAAAAGCTCATTCAGCGCAAGGATGACCAACCAGATACAGTTAAAAATAGATTAGAAGTCAATCTTGAGCAAACACAACCAATGTTAGACTTTTATTCAGACAAAGGAAGTCTAGTCAAAATAGATGGCTCACAACAAATTGATCAAGTTTTTCATGATATTGACGAAAAATTAAAGAATCTTATGTGATTTTTTCTTTAAATTGTTGGTATAATGATAAAGTGTACAATTTGCAAATGAGTTAACTAATAACCTAAAGTGTTGGTGATGATGGTTGAGTGAAACGGAGAGGTATCCGGAATTAGGTCAAGTTGTTCAAATCCTACAGGGACGCGAAGCAGGTCAGTTTGCAATTGTAATTAAAAAAATAGACAGTCGTTTTGTGTTGTTAGCTGATGGAGATAAACGTAAATATGACCGACCGAAGAAGAAGAATTTAAGTCATATAACGTGTACTGAATTTATATCTCCGGAGGTAAGAAGAAGCCTTCTCGAAACAGGGCGCGTAACGAATGGGAAACTACGTTATGCTATTAATAAATTTGCTAATGAAATATTGGCAGATTTGAAGAAGGGAGATCAACTCGATGGCGAAAGACGATGCAATTGAAGTCGAGGGTACTGTTATTGATACATTACCTAATGCAATGTTTAAAGTGGAATTAGAGAATGGTCATACCGTTTTAGCTCATGTTTCTGGTAAAATTAGAATGCACTTCATTCGTATATTGCCAGGAGATAAAGTAACGGTTGAACTTTCTCCATATGATTTGACAAGAGGTCGTATTACGTACCGTTATAAATAAAATGCTCCGATACAAGAGGAGGTATGAAAGATGAAGGTAAGACCATCTGTAAAACCGATTTGTGAAAAATGTAAGGTTATTCGCCGTAAAGGAAAAGTAATGGTAATTTGCGAAAACCCTAAGCATAAACAAAAACAAGGATAAAGAATAAGGAGGTGCACGTTATCTATGGCACGTATTGCTGGTGTAGATGTTCCGCGTGATAAACGCGTGGTTATTGCATTAACGTATATTTACGGAGTTGGTAAATCAACTGCAAAGAAAGTATTAGAGGATACTGGAATCGATGAGAACACTCGTGTTCGTGATCTAACAGAAGAAGAGTTAGGTCAAATTCGTCAAAAAATTGATAGCTATAACGTAGAAGGTGATCTTCGTCGTGAAGTTTCCTTAAACATTAAGCGTCTAATTGAAATTGGTTCATATCGTGGTGTACGTCATCGCCGTGGTTTACCTGTGAGAGGTCAAAAAACAAAAAACAACTCACGTACTAGAAAAGGCCCTAGAAAAACAATGGCTAATAAAAAGAAATAATATAAAGGAGGTATGTTAATCTATGGCACGTAAAACTAATACACGTAAACGCCGTGTGAAAAAGAATATTGATACAGGTATAGCTCATATTCGCTCTACTTTTAACAACACAATTGTAACGATTACTGATGTCGCAGGTAATGCCGTTAGTTGGAGTAGTGCTGGTGCGCTTGGATTCAAAGGTTCTCGTAAATCAACTCCTTTTGCTGCTCAAATGGCTGCAGAAGCAGCAGCTAAAGCAGCCCAGGATCATGGTTTAAAGTCCTTAGAGGTTACGGTAAAAGGACCTGGTGCTGGTCGTGAAGCAGCCATTCGCTCACTTCAGGCAGCTGGTTTAGAAGTAACTGCCATTCGTGATGTAACACCAGTTCCTCACAATGGTTGTCGCCCGCCAAAACGTCGTCGAGTATAATAACAGTATATTATTTGTTAATCTGTCTATAATGGTTTATGATAGCTGAATAGAGTATTCACAATTTTTTCTATTGACACCATTACAAAAGGCAGACATAGTATCACAATTGCAGAGTGCAGAAACGGGAACTGCCTACCTGGGGAATTTCGGTTAGACATGTGTCTAACCGGGGTTTCGACGTTTTAAAGGAGGGTTAATGAATGATCGAAATTGAAAAGCCAAAGATTGAAACAGTAGAAATCAGTGATGATGCTACTTATGGAAAGTTTGTTGTAGAACCACTCGAACGTGGATATGGTACTACACTCGGTAACTCCTTGCGTCGTATCCTATTATCTTCACTTCCTGGCGCTGCTGTGACATCTGTGCAGATAGATGGTGCACTTCATGAATTTTCAACGATAGAAGGTGTAGTTGAAGATGTAACTACCATCATTTTGAATCTTAAGAAGCTTGCCCTTAAGATTTATTCTGATGAAGAGAAAACGCTAGAGGTAGATGTACAGGGAGAAGGAAAAGTTACGGCTGCAGACATTATTTTTGATAGTGATGTCGAAATATTGAATCCTGATCTTCATATCGCTACATTAGGTGAAAATGGTCACTTGAAAATGCGTATTTCGGCAAAGAGTGGTAGAGGATATCGACCAGCAGATTCCAATAATCACGAAGATCGTCCTATTGGTGTAATTCCAGTTGATTCTATTTTCACACCAGTTTCAAAGGTAACCTATCAAGTAGAAAATACCCGTATCGGTCAAGACTCTAATTTTGATAAGCTTACTTTTGATGTGTTAACAGATGGAAGTATTCGTCCGGAAGAGGCGGTATCATTAGGAGCAAAAATCTTCACGGAGCATATTAATATTTTCGTTGGATTAACAGATGAAGCGAAAAATGCTGAAATTATGATCGAAAAAGAAGAAGACCAGAAAGAAAAAGTGCTAGAAATGACAATTGAAGAACTAGATTTATCTGTTCGTTCTTATAACTGTTTAAAAAGAGCTGGCATTAATACAGTTCAAGAACTAGCTCACAAATCAGAAGAAGATATGATGAAGGTTCGTAACCTTGGACGCAAATCTTTGGAAGAAGTGAAGCATAAATTAGAAGATTTAGGACTTGGTTTACGAAACGAAGATTAATATATACATCGTTAAGAGAAATAAGAGCGAAGGAGGGAATTCTCATGGCTAGAAAGTTAGGACGTACTACTGATCAACGTAAAGCATTGCTTCGTGGTTTAGCAACAGACCTTATTATCCATGAACGTCTGGAAACAACAGAAGCAAAGGCGAAGGAATTACGTTCTGTAGTAGATAAAATGATCACACTTGGAAAACGTGGTGACTTACACGCGCGTCGTCAAGCTGAGTCATTCTTATACAAAGCAGAAGCAAATGAAAATGAAGATGCTTTACAGAAGCTATTTAACGATATCGCAACACGCTATGAAGATCGTCAAGGTGGATATACTCGCGTATTGAAATTAGGACCTCGTCGTGGTGATGGAGCGGCAATGGCGATTATTGAGCTTGTTTAATTAATTATATAGCTTGGCAGGAAGGGGCAGGAGTCAATCTCTTTAAGAGGTGTATCCAAGCCCTTTTTTTGTACGTTAGAAAAGTATAAAATCGACGTAGCTGAAATTTTTAGGTGCCAAGTATAAGTAAAATTAGGCATTCGCCAGAGGACGAACGAATGCGAGTTTTTCTAATATGTTAGAAAAGCTAAGGATCTATGAATGGAGGATTTTTCTCAACTAGAAAGTTTCCAAACAACCAATTTACTATATTTACCAAATTACTCCGGTGTAACGCAACCATGTTACAATAGATAGTGTATTTCCTGGGAAATATCAATAAGGAGAATATATAATGACAAAAATCGAGTTTCGGAATGTTTATTTTCGTTATCATGAGGATCAGAACTGGATAATCGAAGCCCTTAATTTTACGATAGAACCTGGTGAGAATGTGGCCATTATTGGACATAACGGTTCAGGGAAATCTACTATCGCAAAACTAATGATGGGATTAGTTTACCCTCAAAAAGGGGCAATATTTGTCGACGGACAAAGAGTTACGGAGGATCATATTTGGGAGATTCGACAAAAAATAGGAATGGTATTTCAAAATCCTGAAACTCAATTTGTTGGCACTACTGTTAGAGATGATGTGGCATTCGGGTTGGAAAACAGAGGAGTACCTAGGGTTGAGATGGTCGACCGCATTAAAAAGAGCTTAATCGATGTAGGGATGGATGATTATACATTACATGAGCCACATCATTTATCAGGAGGACAGAAGCAACGGGTTGCGATAGCTGGTGTTATGGCAACAGAACCTGATATTGTGATTCTAGATGAGGCGACTTCTATGCTTGATCCGATAGGTAGACAAGAGATAGCAAAGGTAATTAGTAGGATTATAAAGCAGCGACGAATGACGACAGTATCGATCACGCATGACGTTAAGGAGGTCATGCAAGCAGATCGAGTGATCATACTAAAGGGAGGTGAATTATACCAATGTTTAACACCAAGGCAATTGTTGGCAGGAGAGTATGATTGGGATTACCTTGGATTAACGAAACCATTTGTACTATCCGTTAAAGAGGAATTTGAGAAATATGGATACCAATTCGAGCATACACCACTAAATCATGAGGAGTTAATCGATGCCTTATGGACATACTATTCAAAAACGTAAATTATACCTACCAAGCAAACACACCTTTTGCATTCAAGGCACTAAAAAATATTAGTTTTACTATCCCCTCTGGAAAATATATGGCGATCATTGGACATACAGGCTCAGGGAAATCTACTTTGCTTCAACATATTAATGGACTGCTATTGCCGACAGAGGGAACAGTTAAAGTTGGTGACTATTTACTGGAAAAGGGAAGAAAATCAGATCTAAAGGGCTTGAGACAAAAAGTAGGGATTGTCTTTCAGTATCCTGAGCATCAATTATTCGAAGAAACGGTAGAAAAGGACATTTCCTTTGGACCAAAAAATTTTGGTGTAGCTGAAACCGAAATAAAGGCTAGAGTACGAAAAGCTATTACAGACGTAGGGTTAACGGAAGAGATTCTTGCTAAATCCCCCTTTGAGCTTAGTGGCGGTCAAATGCGAAGAGTTGCGATTGCAGGTGTGCTCGCAGTAGAGCCCGAAATCCTTGTTCTAGATGAACCGACTGCTGGACTTGACCCTAAAGGGCAAAAGGAAATTATGGAATTATTTTATCATTTACATAAACAAAAAAATAGAACGACTATCCTAGTGACACATCATATGGATGATGCCTTTACTTATGCGGATCAAATCCTTATATTAAAAGAAGGCGCCAAATTGATGGAAGGGACACCAGATCAAATTTTTCAAAAACGTGATCTTCTGACAAGCGTCCAATTAGGTTTACCGGAAATATTAGCATTTGTAGAAACCGCTAATAAAAAATTCCCCTTTCCGATTGAATATAATGGACAATCACTTGACTTACTAGTAGAGGAAATAGAAAAGAAGTTAAAGAGGGCAAAACAATGAAATCGTTTATGGTTATTGGACAATATGTACCTAGTAGATCTCCTTTACACCTGTTAGACCCTCGCTTTAAGTTATTATTTATCTTTGGATTTGTTTTTATCGTTTTTTTAGCGAATAATGCTGCTAGTTATGCCTTATTAACCATTTATTCTTTCAGTTTTATCATCTTATCAAGACTCCATATCAGGTATGTACTAAAGGGAATTGCCCCAATATGGTTTTTTATTCTATTCTCCTTACTTTTTCATCTCTTTTTTACGAAAGAGGGAGAGTTGCTCTACCAGCTTGGTTTTATTTCCATTTATGATGGAGGATTGATAAAGGGAGTTACAATCTCCTTACGCTTTCTACTGCTCATTATGGTAACTTCTTTATTAACACTTACAACAACTCCAATGGAAATAACGGATGGTATAGAAGCATTGCTAAAGCCTCTTAAAAAATGGAAAGTACCTGTTCATGAGCTCGCTCTCATGATCTCGATCTCGTTACGGTTTATCCCGACATTAATGGACGAATTAGAGAAAATCTCAAAAGCACAAGCATCCAGAGGGGTAGATTTTAAGACAGGCTCATGGAAAAGTAGAATATATGCAGTTATCCCTTTACTTGTTCCGTTATTTATCAGTGCGTTTAAACGTGCGGAGAATTTAGCGATTGCAATGGAAGCAAGAGGTTACCGTGGGGATGTTGGAAGGACGAAACTAAGAAAATTACAAATGACAAAGCTAGACTACATGGCAATCTTCGTAGTTCTAGCTTTAGCGGGACTTTTCTTTTGGATAAGAGAATGACAGAGGTGGCAAATAGATGAGACTAAAAGCAATAATTAGCTATGATGGCACATACTTTTCTGGGTTTCAGATTCAGCCTAAAGGACGGACGGTTCAAGGAGTGTTGGAATCAAAGCTAGCAAAGATGCATAAAGGAAAGCCTATTCGAATCGTCGCTTCAGGGAGAACGGATCAAGGTGTCCATGCGGTCGGCCAGGTGATTCATTTTGACTCCCCCTTACAAATACCAGAAGGAAACTGGAAAAAAGCTTTAAATACGATGCTTCCAGATGATATTCTTGTAAAAGAAGTACAACAGGTATCTCCTGACTTTCATGCGCGTTTTGATGTAGAAACAAAAGAATATCGCTATTTTATATTGCAGGATGAAGAGATGAATTTATTTCAACGCCATTATGAGTATTTTGTAAGAGAAGCACTCGACCTTGAAGCGATGCAGCAGGCATGTCAATACTTAATGGGTACACATGATTTTACGTCTTTTTGTGCTGCGAATACGAATGTCAAGGGAGAGAAGGTACGTACGATTACAAATGCTAGCTTTGAGAAAACTGGGAACCGTCTGGTGTTTCGCATTAGAGGAAATGGGTTTTTATACAACATGGTACGTATCCTTGTTGGTACGCTTTTGGAGATCGGGAAAGGCAAGCGAACAGTGGAGGATTTAAGCACTATTTTAGAAGCTAAGGATCGTTCAAAAGCAGGTAAAACAGCCCCACCACACGGGTTGTATTTATGGGAAGTAAATTACGGAAATCGATAAAGATATGGTGACAGACAATTTCGAAAAACACCCTTGACCTTAACGCAACGTAAAGGTTTAAAATGAATATTGTCAGGAGGGTTGGTGATGGAATATACCGTAAGCCAATTAGCAAAATTGTCTGGTGTTAGCGGCCGCACACTACGATATTATGACCAAATTGGTTTGTTAAAGCCTGCTAGAATAAATGATTCAGGCTATCGAATTTATAGAGCAAGAGAAGTCGATATCCTGCAACAAATATTGATCTTCCGGGAATTAGATATCAGCCTGGAAGAAATAGATGCCATTCTCCATCAGCCAGGCTTTGACGAAACAGAAGCTTTAAAACATCACTACAGAAATTTGCAGGAAAAACGCAACCGTCTTGACAATATTATCGCAACCGTTGAAAAAATGATTGCGTCAAGAGAGGGTGGAGACCAAATGTCAGATCAAGAGAAATTTGCTGCGTTTAAAGAAAAAATGATCGAAGAAAATGAGCAAAAATATGGACAAGAAATTAGAGAAAAATATGGCGACAGAACGGTAAATGAAAGTAATGCCAAACTCAGAGAAATGTCTCAGGAAGACTACCGAGCTCTTAAGCAAGTAGAAGAGGAAGTGTTTGCATTACTCAAGCAGGCATATGAAACAGGTGACCCTGAGTCTGATTTAGCACAAGCATTAGTGTTAAAGCATAAAGAATGGTTAATGTATTCATGGTCATCGTATTCAAAGGAAGCGCATGCCGGCCTTGCTGAAATGTATGTGGCAGATCAACGATTTACAGCTTATTATGACAAGTATGTAGAAGGTGGAACGGCCTTTTTACGGGATGCGATCGTAAGTTATGTGAATAATTCGTAGGCTAACTGGAATTAGTAGAGATTTCGATTTCTGCTAATTCCATTATTTATGTAAGAAATGTAATTTTTTCTAATGGTATTCGGTTCTGGCTATTGACTTTGCGTTCAATTTGTTATATTATGATCTATGGCATTTTATTTTCTATACCACGAATAGCCCCGGAAAGTTACTCGTGTTAGAATATAAATCGGAATGAAATTAGAATTTAGATAATGGATTCACAGATATAGGAGGTTAACCAATCATGCGCACAACTTTCATGGCAAATGAAGCGAATATTGAACGCAAATGGTTTGTTGTAGACGCTGAAGGTCAAACGCTAGGTCGTTTAGCAAGTGAAGTTGCTTCTATCCTTCGCGGTAAGCATAAGCCAACATATACACCGCATGTTGATACTGGTGATCATGTAATTATTATCAATGCGGAAAAAATCGAACTTTCAGGTAAAAAACTTAGTGACAAGCTATATCGTCGTCATACGAACCACCCAGGTGGATTAAAAGAGCGTACTGCAGGCGTAATGCGTGAAAAATATCCTGAGCAAATGTTAGAAATAACAGTAAAAGGAATGTTACCTAAAGGAAGCCTAGGACGTAAAATGGGTAAAAAATTGCACGTATATAGAGGCGCTGAACATAAACATGAAGCACAAAAACCAGAAGTTTACGAACTTCGCGGATAATTAAAAGGAGGTAACTCATAGTGGCACAAGTACAATACTACGGTACCGGACGCCGTAAAAGTTCAACTGCACGTGTACGTTTAGTTCCAGGTACTGGACGTATCGTTGTAAACAGTCGTGATGCGGAAGATTACTTCCCATACGAAACACTTCGTACAATTATTAAACAACCTTTAGCAGCAACTGAAACTGAAGGAAGCTATGATGTATTAGTAAACGTTAATGGTGGAGGTTTCACTGGTCAAGCTGGTGCAATCCGTCATGGTGTTTCTCGTGCATTATTAGAAGCAGATCCAGAATACCGCTCTACATTGAAGCGTGCTGGATTCTTAACTCGTGACGCTCGTGCGAAAGAACGTAAGAAATACGGTCTTAAAGGCGCTCGTCGTGCACCACAGTTCTCAAAACGTTAAAAAACCTTATATACCAAGGGTTTGCCCTCTTTGCACTTATGGAGCAGAGAGGGCTTTTTCGTGTCCATATTTGGAATTGAATACCCTTTGAAAACTCCAAGCTAATTTCTGAAACAGCTCGGCAGTTTTCTCCTTCGTTTCCTCAGTCACATGGCTGTTCTATCGCTTTCTTCCACTTTTTATGGTAGTAGTTGTAATAACTCATTTTGGCGTTTCAAAGAGATATCCGAAAGATTTGCAAAAAAAGTTCCCCAAACCCGTTTATTTTCGTAATAGGGCTCTTCCCTTCTACAAAAAAATACATAATTTTAACATTTTCCCTACATTCATTTAACATACAGTCCCTAAAGTGAATTAGTGTGGTTAAGTGATTTAAAAATCTGCAGCAAAAAAGGAGAAATGAAAAGGTATGAAATTCATGAAAAAAGTCTCGATAATACTACTACTTGCAGTTCTAACTATGGCATCTTTTGAACTTCCTGTTCAGGTCGCTAGTCAATATTCTGAAAAGGAGCATTCAAAACCTGCAAAGCCACAAGGGACTACTGAAGAAATAAATACAGATCCTCCTGAAGTTGAGCAACCTTTACCGGCAGTAGATAATGGTGGAAATGCTAACGATCCTATCTTAAAGAATATAGCTAGAACTAATCCTTTTATCAATATTTTAGATGGTTTTGATCAAATATGGTCTCTGAATCAACCAGATTGGAGAGACGGAACTGCGTTAACTATACCAGGTGCAAATGGTGAGATTGCAAAATATGGTGACGGACCTACCGTTTATTTTGATGGATATAAAAATGATAAGACAAAGGTAATAGCAGATAAGAAGACATATGCTAACGAAGAAATCAGAAATCCGAGGACTTGGGAAGCTAATATAAAATATGTAGAAGAGGTTACTAAAAATAGAACGAATGAAGAGGCGTTAGCGGCCTACTATGATGATCAAAGAGATAAGGTATATAGTATGATGGAAGCTTATGGACCTTTAGCGAATGCCTACGTAGAGATTGTTAACCCGATCACAAGTGTTGTCAGATCATCAGAGGACATGGATAAAGTATTGGAAGAATCGACTGTTGAAGACCAAGCCCAAGGGATGGGACAATGGGAGGGATCTGCACTAGAAGATGCGATGGATTTAGTTCATTTAATTAGATTTAGCAATCCTTCTTCGTCTAATCCTTCTAAATACTTTTTTTCTTCTCCAAGACCTTACAGAATGAATTCAAATGGAGAAGTGAAAGAAGTTGTTGATGAGAACGGTTTACCTGTTTGGGACACAATCGGCAGTGGTGAGAGTACAATAGAAGAATTACCTTCAGGTGGTAAAAAAGAAACAGGAGAAAGACATTACCAGCAATATGAAACGAATGTGGAAGTAATTCCTGCATTAGAATATGTAAAGAGAAAAGCAGAAGACGGGAGAGGTAAAGACGGAGCCTTTCCAAGCGGGCATACAAGTGCATCTTATTTGTCAACATTCGGATTTGCATATGCAACACCAGAAAGATATGCTGAATTTCTAACAAGAGCAGCCCAAATGGGAGAAAATAGAATAGTGACCGGCATGCACTCTCCGCTTGATGTTATAGGAGCAAGAATACAAGCTACAGCAATGACTGCCTACGCATACAATCTTTCAGAAAACCAAGAGGTATTGGATAAGGCTTATCAAAATGCAGGAGAAGTATTCGGTGAATTAGCTGCATCAAAAGAAATGAGCTTGTACGAATATGCACATACAGTAACAGAGGATTATACGTTTGAAAGTGCGTACGATGAAGAAAAGTGGGAGGATCACGAAGCAAATAAAGCATTCTATCGGGAAAAACTTACATACGGATTACCTCAAACAGGCACAAAAGGTTTAGACCCTGTAGTACCTAAAGGGGCTGAAGTTTTATTGGAAACTCGTCAGCCCTATTTGACCGATAAACAACGTAGAGAAGTATTGTATACCACAGAAATTGAATCAGGCTACCCTGTAATAGACGAATCAAATGGTTGGGGCAGACTTGATTTGGTAACAGCATCTGATGGATATGGTGCGTTTTTAAGCAATGTAACAGTGAATATGGATGCTTCAAAAGGAAGGTTTAATGCCCATGATTGGTGGAGAAATGATATAACTGGCAGTGGTATGCTTACCAAGCAAGGGACAGGAACACTTACATTGACAGGAAATAATAGTTATTCAGGAGGCACATTGCTAGAAGGAGGAACGTTAGAAGCTACTTCTGAGACTGCTTTTGGTGAAGGCGATCTTTATGTGGAAGATGGTACAGTGTTAGTTAATGTAGATGAACCTTTGAATGTAAATGGTAACTTCACAATGGAAGCTGGAAACCTTGATATTGCAATGGATAATGACAAAACGCAACTAAATGTAGATGGACTGTTATACCTTGATGGTGGGGATCTGAATTTGGATCTTTCTAATTATGAAATAGACAAGGCAGCAAATATTACTTTAATGACCGCCGACAAGGTGGAAGGTAAATTCGATAATGTAACTGCAGATGATTACGAGGTAACTGTCACTTATAACCATAATAGTGTCGTTGCACATATCAAAGCAATCGATACTTCTGATCCAGTTTTACCAGATCCTGAAGACTCCGAAGATTCTGAAGATCCAAAAGACCCTGTCGATCCAGAAAATCCTGAGGATCCAAAAGACCCTGTCGATCCAGAAAATCCTGAGGATTCAAAAGACCCGGAGAAACAAACCAGTGTTACCTTAACACCTAACGTTACCAATGGCGAAGCAACGATCGTAACAGACTCGCTCTATCAGCTAGCTGATCAAGGTGAACTAAGGATAGATTTACGAGGTCATAATGATTCTGTTAACCTAGCATTTAATTCTGACCAAATAAAATGGCTGAAGGAGCATCGTATAACGATCATCATTCAGTTAAAAAATGTAAGCTTGCAACTAGCTGCCTCCAATTTCACTAATGGATCCGATGCAGCAACCATCCAGTTAGAGCGTTTAGCTGACATTGATCAAGCATTGAGTGTGGTCTATGACTTTGAAATCAAACAAGGCGAAAAACAATTGGATACCTTCGACGAAAAAGTGACACTGACTTTTTCTGTTGATAGCGACAAAGTAAAGGATAAAGATCAGGTGCAACTGTTCTATTGGAATCCAGAACTCGAAGAATGGGAAGCAATCGGGGGAGAATGGCATGATGGAAACGTGAAAGCACAAACCGATCACTTCAGCACCTATACCGTTTTTGAACAGGAAACAATGGAACAACAGCCTGTTACGGAAGACGGACAAAAACTACCGGAAACTGCCACTACGACCTTTCAGTACTTATTAGCAGGGTTTTTACTCTTCTTAAGTGGCGTGTTCTTCCTCATCATGAGAAGAAGAAAAGCTTAATCCTTTATGTAGAGAAATATGAAATTATCACACTAATTAGAAAGAGGCTAACTATTGACTTTAAATAGTTAGCCTCCTTCTTTTTTGTTTAGACAGCAAAGAAATTCACTGTCGTTGAATGGGGAGTTCAAAGCGTAAAAAGTAGGTCAATAAAAGATTGATAAAATTTCAGAACCCATTCTTGGAATTAGAAAGTATATTTCTCAAAATTATTCTTTAGGATTAAAAATTAAAGCAATATAACTAATCAAAGCAAATAGGATAAACATGGCTTCATAACCTAGAAGCCCAGCAACCGCTCCTCCAATGAATGAACCAAACACTTGACCTAAAGCTAATAGTAAAAATGGTAAGCCTAGACCAAGTGAGGAATTTGTTTTAAAGATATGGATGCCCCAAATGATCAAAACACCTGTCATAAATATATAGGAACTACCAAAAGAAATCGCTGATAGAGCAACAGGAAGAATATTTGTAAATAAACCTAATAATAAGGAAGAAGCTCCTAGCAAAATAACACTTATTCGGTAGGAGGATAATAATCCAATTTTCTCACTAAAATATCCAGCAAATCCTCCTAATACGCCTGCTATGCCAATAATGATCCAAAATACTTGAATCAGAGCTTGTGGGAGGTTCTCCATTTGAAACAACAAATCTCTTGAAAACGTCCAATAATGTGCACTCGATGCGCCTAAGAGCAAAGAAGATAAGATTAAGGGATAAGCATGAACAAGCTCCTTTTTTGTCACATGAAAGGCTTGTGTCTGATGAGTTTTGCTCGTATCCTTTGTCTGAGGAATGACCTTATAATTAAGTATCAATATAATAATCGATATTAGTGTAAACAGAAGGTATGTCATTCTCCAGTTGCTAGCCAAAAAGATAACCATACCCCCTGTTAATGCAGTTCCCAAACTAGTACCTGCATTAATCCACGTATTTGTTGTAGAACGCTTATCCTGATCTACCCATTTCTTTATCACATCTGCATAAGGTGGAGAAGATAGCCCCGTGCTTAGGCCAGCAATAAAGATACCAATACCAAGAGCTAGTGAGCTATTGGCTATGGATATGATACTCATTCCTATAGCTGCTGCGATCCCTGCTGTTAAAATCATCATACGGGAACCAACTTTTTGCATATATAACATTGCTAGGACAATCGCTATACAATATGCCAAATACGATAACGAAGAAAGCACTCCTGCCACAGATGGATTAATCTCTAAAGACTCACGTAGATAAGGGAGAACTAATCCATAACTAAACCTTGCAAAACCATAAGTTACCGCAATCATAGGTAAACCAACCATGATTAATTTTTTTGAATTCATTAACAACACCTCTTTTTATATAGAACGATCATTATATTTTTTGGTAAAAAGAGAAAAAGTCTTCGACGGACTTTTCCTGTTAGTTGGTATTACGTCCTACTACTCGACACTTAAATGAAGCCCCATAGACTTTATAGAATTTATGAATGCCATAGCCACTTCATCAACATTTAAGGTTTCCGATAAAGCTGTAGCTCCTTCGAATAATAACACTAATTGTGCAGCCTCACTATGGTCGAAGCCAAGCTCTTCAAAAAAATCCAGCAAGGATCTTTTATGCTCATTTACGTATTGGACAATCTCATAATTATCATTTGAAGAAAACTCTTCTTTCGCCCTTAAAAACATGCATCCATTCGTGTCATGTTTTCGAATCCAATCAATATGGGCTTCTGATAGGGACAATATAATGGAGCTTTTAGCATTCTTAACAGATGATTTCAAGATAGAAAAATATTGCTCTTCTCGTCTTTTTAGCACTTCAAGGATGAGGTCTTCTTTTGAATGAAAATGGTTATATAATGTCATAAGAGCTACATTTGATTCTTCAACAATTCTTTTTAAGCCAACACCGTGAAAGCCATGTTTATAAAATAACTGTTCCGCATGTTCCATTATATCTTGCTTTTTTTTGCTCATGAAGAAAACACCCCTTATATAGAACGATCATTCTATTTATAACATAAAAGTATCTTAATGACAACAATACTAAACTTTCAATCGAAACTTAATAATCCACTATAAACTGTGATTATTATGGATAGAATTATTCTTTTAAAAATATCTTAAATATTCCTTGACTAGAATATTCCTTTGGTGGTATATTATAAATGTAACACGGAGTAGATAGTTACTCCATCAATCGGAAAGGACAGATGAAATGAAGACGACCACGTTACATGCACTTGCCGAGCCTAACCGATTACAGATTGTCGAACTCTTAAAGAATGGTCCGCTGACAGTAGGGGAAATTGCTGATCAACTAATGCTTCGGCAACCACAGGCTTCGAAGCACCTTAAAAAACTCAGTGACGCGGGGATTGTCGAAGTCCAAGCGGTTGCGAATCGAAGAATTTACAAGCTTCGTCATGAACCATTTCAGGAAATGGAGGCTTGGCTTACGACATTCCAACAAATTTGGGAACAACGACTTGATCGCTTGGATGAATACTTAGGAGAGCTTCAAAGAAAAGAAGCGTCGCGTGATAAGGAATAAATCTTTTTGTAATTATAGCATTTATCTAAAAGATGAATAGCTATGAACTAATATAATCCAAGGAGGGCAATAGCATGCCGAATAATGTAAATACTAAAATTACCTCGAAAGTGGAAGGGAAGGATTTGGTTCTAGAACGCACTTTTGATGCACCAAGAGAGCTTGTTTTCCAGGCGTTTTCAAAGGCAGAACACTTGGAGAAATGGTGGTCGACGGAAGGATGGTCCACTCCAGTATGTAATGTAGACTTTCGACCTGGAGGAGTATGGCAGTACTGCATGAAGTGTACGGATGAAAATCAAGAAGAGTATGGAATGGAGTCATGGGGAAAGGCTGTCTATCAAGATATTCAAGAACCAGAAAAAATTGTACTCATTGATTCATTCTCTGATGCAGAAGGTAACATTCTAGAGGATATGCCTTCTACTAAAATGACATTAACCTTCATCGAACAAGACGGAAAAACAAAACTAGTAAGCAGATCTGAGTACCCAACAGCTGAAGAACTTCAAGCCGTTTTGGATATGGGTGTACTTGAAGGAGTCACTCAAACTTGGGATAAGCTGGCTAGCTTGTTAGAAGAATTACAAAAATAATTATTTAGTAATGTTTAGGAAATACTTCTCTGTGGAAAAGTAAGAATGTAGCAAACAATAATACTTTAAGAGGAGTGTTTCTACAAATGGCAAAAATAGCAACCGTTATTACCGATTATTTTGAAGATGTGGAATATACAGATCCTGCAAAAGCATATAAGGATGCAGGACATGATGTGGTAACAATTGGTGACGAAACTGGCAAAAAAGTGAAAGGAAAGCAAGGGGATGCTACCGTAAAGATCGATAAAGGGATTGATGAAGTATCACCAGCTGATTTTGACGCACTATTTATCCCTGGAGGGTTTTCCCCTGATATACTAAGGGCAGATGATCGCTTTGTTTCATTTGCCAAGCATTTTATGGATGAAAAAAAGCCCGTATTTGCAATCTGTCATGGGCCACAGCTGTTAATTACCGCGAAATCGTTAGAAGGACGTGGAGTGACCGGCTATAAGTCGATTATGGTCGATTTAGAATATGCTGGAGCTAAGGTACAAGATAAAGAGGTTTTCGTTTGTCAAGACCAATTAGTCACAAGTCGCCAACCGGATGATATTCCAGCGTTTATCAAAGAGTCAACTAAATTATTGGCATAATGATACTACTCATAGGCTTTAGCCTATGAGTAGTTTTTTCTACTAATGACCTGCGTCAACGGCTTATTGCTTTTTTGCTACGTAATGGCTTGTGTTCTTCGTTCTGTTGTTCATATTCTATATTTTGGAAGGCACGATACCCAAACCACATCAAATTTAGGCAAAATAAACTCACACAAAGTAATGGTATTAATCCAGAGAAGAACCAATACATACAGAAAACTACCACACTGCCCAGAATCATCATGATGGTAATCGGCAGCTGGGTAATACCGATAATCAAGGCATATTTAAAATAATGCCATAACGGAACCTCGAAATGCACGTATACCGGAAAGAAATACAGCAATATAATCGCATACAATACTCCTAAAGAGAGTGTGATACCTAAGAGCAGCTGAAACGGAAATGATGGAAATGCTTTTAATAGTATGATATCCATTCGCAAAATAATGGCTGCCACTAGAAAGATCAATCCACATAGATTTGCTCTCAAGAACTCCTTTTGAAAATACTGCCGAAAAGTGGGAAATACCGCAACAATTTCCTTACCTTGAATCCACTGACGTAAAATAGCAAATAAGCTCACGGTCGCTGGCATGATCCCAAATACTACTAAACCTATAATCGTAAAGCATATCCATAATAGGTTGAGATAGACAAGTCGGATTACCCATACACCAGCGTTGTAAAACACATTTAATAAACCATTTAACTGCATGCTGATCAGACCCTTTTCTCATAGAGTAGGTTTTGTTCATTGATGGTTAACCTTTGACTGCACCGATCGCAACACTGCCGATAATCCGCTTCGAAAAAATCGCAAATACAATGATAATTGGCAGGACAGATAAGGCAACCCCTAAGTACTGCACGCCATAGTTAGAGCCATAATAGCCTTGCAGCATTTGTACAAGGACTGGTAATGGATACTTTTCATTAGAGAACAGTAGTACCAATGGACTGATGAAATTATTCCAAGAACCTATAAAGGCAAAGATACCTAGTGCAGCTAGAGCTGGTGCCAGCATAGGAAGTATAATCCGATTAAACGTTTTGAATTCACTAGCCCCATCCATCCGCGCAGACTCAATGACCTCATCAGGAATGGTTCCATCAATAAATTGTTTGACAAAAAATACGGCAAATGCATTAGCAGCAGCTGGTAGGATAAGAGCGGCATACGTATCGAGTAAATTCAGGATATACATAATCCGAAATGTCCCGACTAGACCTAATTGCTGAGGAACCATCATCGTAGCTAACACAAACCAAAACAATACTTTGTTACCTTTAAATTTGTATTTCGCAAATCCGTATGCATTGAGTGCCCCGAAATAAAGGGTAAGTGCCGTTGAACAGCCTGCTATAATAAAGCTATTTAAGAACCCTCGCCAAATATTAATGTTTTCTGTCATATTTTGATAATTGTCAATCAGTGCTTCCCCTGGGAAAAAGATAAATTGGGAAGCAATATCTGCATTTGTATGGGTACCATAAACGATCATAATATAGAACGGAACAATACAAACAATGGCAAGTAGTATGAGAAGTATATGAATGATAATGTGGCTAGGCTTGATTCTTTTCGATTTTCTTTTGTCATGAATGGCTTCCACTTTTGTTTCTGAGATCATTCTATTTCCTCCTTATTTTTGTTCACTCTTTGTTCTGGCGTTCATCGTGGCAAAGGATATAATCGAGAAGACGACAATAACAAGGAACAACCCGAAGGCAATTGCGGAACCATATCCATATTGATAACGAGTAAATGCCGTCTCATACAAATACATGACACTAGTAAGGGTGGAATTATCTGGCTGTCCCGATCCATCCGTTAAGGCGTAGGGTTGATCAAAGATTTGCATACCCCCAATAATCGAGGTTACTACTTGGAATAAAATGATTGGCTTTAGTAGGGGGAGAGTTATACTAAAGAACACCCTTACCTTGGAAGCGCCATCAATTTCTGCAGCCTCTAATAAGTCCCTTGAGATACCTTGGAGACCTGCTATATAGATAATCATTGAGTACCCAAAATATTGCCAGAACAGAATGGACGATACTAAGCCCCTCATAAAATTTGGCATATCTGTCCATTGAATTGGATCGTCAATCATTCCTATAGCTATTAGGAACTGATTAAAGCTGCCTGTTTGCCAGCTGAAAATTAAGGCAACTAATAAACCTAGCGATGCGGCAGTAACAATATTAGGAAAGAAAAACACCGCCCTGAAAATACTTTTACCTTTCACAAATTTTTCATGTAGTACAACAGCTAGTACTAAACTGACAGTTAACTGGGGAATGACCGAAACAATCCAAATAACCAATGTATTGAATAAGGATTTGTAGAAAAAGAAGTCACCAAACAATCTTAGATAGTTCTCCACTCCTACGATGGTTGGATTCGTAAAACCGTCCCAGTCTGTAAAGCTTAAGTAGAAGGAATACATGATAGGATATAGCCCGAACACAAGAAATATAATAAAGAATGGGGCGATAAATAGATAACCATAAGTATTTTTTCGTAATGTCTTTGAAAACATTATTTCTCCTCCTCAGAAAATCTATTAAGTCAGAATGATGTTAATCTACTTGAATTTCTGGAAAATGATGACCGACATCTTTCTTAAATGAGGCAATCATATCGTCTATCGTTTCTAATCTACCATTTAAAAAATCATTCACTTTTTCATCCCACAAGCCATTAATATCATTATCATATGTTGATTGCGGGGCAGAAGGCGCTTCTTCGCCTGCTTCATTAAAGAATGCAAAGTATTTCTGACCGTTTAAAAAGTCTGAGGTTAATTCAGGTGCTAATTCGATATTAATTTCTTTGTTGCTTAGAAAGTACTGCTCGTTCTTGGCCAATTCCGTTAGAAAATCTCTATCTGTGGTGTAAAACTTCATAAATTCCCAAGCGACCTCTTTATTTTCACTTCCGTTATACATGGCTAGGAAAGTCCCGCCACCAGTAAAGGCTTTTGGTCCATGGGTTACCCCCCATTTCCCAGCTGTTTCAGGAGCATTATTCTCAAAAACATGAGGCAGTGCCCAAGTAGGCATGGCATAAAACATAACGGTTCCTTGCTGCATTGATGCAGTCCAAGCAGGGCCCCAGGATTCATAATTTGCCAATACCTTTCGCTCTCTAGCCTCCTTGGCAAGTTCTGCTGCTTCCACTCTAACTGGATCGATCACTAATTTCTCATCAACCACCCAAGGCTCTTTTATATTAGAGCTTTCTACTGAACCGATATCACTCCAATTCGCCAATGCATGAACCTCGCCATTACTTTCTTCTACTACTCGCTCTCCGATATCCATTATTTTATCCCAGCTTGAAATCAACTTACTTACTTCCTCTGGATCATCTGTGCCCAAATATTCCTTGGCTAGATCACGTCGATAGTAGAAAGCCCCTGGTGTACCTTGATATCCCAGACCTCTTATGATGCCTTCTTCGTCTTTTTCATCATCCTGAATATATTGGTATTGCTGATCTAGTATTTCTTCTGCGTTATAAGGAGCTTGCGATAAATCCTCTAATCGAGGAATCTCCCTAATCTGTGGCCAATAGGCTTTTTCTACAAAAAACACGTCAGGGACATTTTTTTCAACCTGTAACACAGACATTAGCTTTTTTACATAATTATCGTTATTGATAAATAGGACATCTACCTTAATATCTGGGTTTGCTTCTTGAAACTTTTCCACAGCATATTTGGCCTCATCTGTGAAAGTCCAAATCCTAAGCTCTTTTTTATCCTCAGCTGAAGATGACGAACAACCAACAAGTACAACGATTAACATGAGCCACACTAAAAAAACAAATAATGAATTACTTTTTGTCATTTCTACTCCACCTTTTTACGTTTGGATTACACTGCTAATCTCTAGAAGAGGGTTTGTCAGTATACGTAATGATGTCTTGCCTCATGCCAAAAACTTGTTTCCACTCCCTTCAATAAAATTAAGGGTTTTTACAAGTAACCGCTTACAAATTCGTGTTGTGTCATTGATTTACTTGAGAAAATGATTCAATTATTCAGACTTACTTTGTTCGAACGATAAACTTACTATGAAATTTTAAATGATTTTCCAAACCTTGTCAAGGAGGTATAATTAACCAATTATACTCGTTTTATTGACAATTTTTCCATACACCATAGCACTACTCCCAAGACTATAGCTATAGTCTTGGGAGTAGTGCTAAAAGTAAGGTCCTTTGAAATTCTATATTAACCTATCTCTCGTTCCATTAAGCAATCGGTAATTTCTCAGGGTTCATCGTTATATAAATTTCGTTTATCTGTTCCTTATCAATATAAAAACTGAGGACACTATGAATGTCACCATGGATATAGATCACGATAGCAGGTTGATAATTAATGCTTTTAACTTCAAAGTAAAAGTCCTCTGGGGTTTTTTTCATGATGCCATATAATAGAGCCAAGACATTCGTAGTCGATACAATTGGCCGTGTTGCTGCACTAACCTTACCACCTCCATCAGAATAAAGGGTAACATTATTAGAGATAAGTTCCATTAATGCAGCTGTGTTTTCTTTTTGGAAGGCCTCTACAAAAAGATCAATGATTGACCTGTTTTTTTCATAGTTTAGACTTTCACCTTCCACTACTAAAATCTTTTGTTTTGCTCTACTAAAAATTTTTCTACAATTGTCTTCTTTCTTTTTAATGATATGAGCAATCTCAGAGTATGAAAAACTGAATACCTCTCTTAAAAGCAGGATTGCTCGCTCATCTGCTGTTAGATGTTCCATCATTCGTAGATAAGCAATACTTAACCCTTCTTTTTGGATGACTGTTTCGCTTGGGTCTAATTCGTGTATTTTCTCGAGGAGTAAGGGCTCGGGATTCCATGGTCCTGTATATTGCTCTCGTTTATACCGTGCAGACTTTAATAGATCGAGACAAAGGTTTGTCATTATTTTACAGAGATATGCTTTCTTGTTCTTTATATCATTTTTGTTCAATTGGTATGCTTTTAGAAAGGTTTCCTGCACCATGTCCTCCGTGTCTATTACGGAGCCTAACATTCGATAACCTAATGAAAATAACAACGGTTTAAATAGCTGATAATCTGCTTTTGTAATCTCCATCGTTATGCCTCTTTTCATTTAAAATAACTTTTTCAGCTGCTTGTTTGCCACTAGTTATGGCTGCTTCTGCCAAAATAGAATGGGGAGATGCCCAATCTCCGGCTATATATAATCCTGGTATTTCTGTTTGACAATCTAGTATTTTCTGTTCATCTCCTATTTGAGGTAAACGCTGATTCACCGTAATGTGGGGAAGAAATCGTTTGAATATCACATACTCTTGCCAACCTGGCTGCAACACATCTAGGAATTGCTCCAGCTCTTTTTTAATTATGGCTCCATCCATGTGTTGATCTGGATGATGGTATTTAAAAACATGAAGAATAGCATTCCTTGGATGATTAGAGAGGCGAGCAAAAGCGGAATGCACGGAATAATAGAGAGGAGCTTTGATGTCCATGGCGAATAATTGGTTTTGGTTAGGAAGTTGTGTCAAAGCAATATCTAAAGTTGCTCCTCTAATAGGTGTAATCTGAGATAAAAATTCTCTTTGAGGGAACACCATCTTTTTACTTAGTATATCATTTAATTCATGAGGTCCTGTTGTACAAATTACATGCTCTCCTAGAATTTTCTTACCATTTGAAAGTACTAATTGGAATTGCTTCTGTTGTGCAGGTTCGATTTGTTTAACATGAGTATGCTGCCAGACCTCCATACCTGAATGAGTGGCCCTATTATGAAGCTGGTTTATCATTGTTTGCCAGCCACCATCTAAATACAGTACACCTCCCATAGCCGATTTCACACATGATAATATTGCTTTTGCGCTCACTTTTTCAGGAGCATGACAATAGCTTGCCAGTCTTCCAAGGGTATATAGTAACGATTCTACCATTTTGGATTGGGTCACTTGTCTAACCCATTGTTGAAAAGTAAGATTTGCTAATTTTTCAGGAGTTATAGTCATTAATTTTAACAGAACCTTTATCCACTCCATCCGTTCCTTTGTGTTCAATAGCTGGGTACTAAAGAGTGTAGATGGAGAAAATGGAGCAGCATATTCGATATGATTATCCATTAGTATGCCAGATAATCTAGGTGAGCTGCCATTCAACTTAATATCTAATTCTTCAAGAATAGCCGTGGCTTTCCCTTTTTTATAAAGGGCATGTGGGCCAAGATTGAAACACTGGTCGTTCATCTTAGTTGTCCTAGCCCTTCCTCCAACAATTTTCCCTTTCTCAATAAGTAATATGGACCTATTGGTTTTAATTAAATAATTTGCTGCAACATATCCTGCTAATCCACCACCAACAATGATAACATCCCATTTTCTAGTCATAAGTTAACCTCCTCTTATTATTTCATTATTCAAGACGACAAAGGGCTAAGATTTGTGACATGTTTTCAAATATATTTTTTGGTTGGGTTAAGACCACGTAACAATGGCAGATTGGTGTAATTTACGAATATTGTTGAAATAAAAGAAGAAAATAGTTACATAATACAGTTGAACTGTCAAAGAAGAGACTAATACAGATGGGAGTTTACGACGAAATATGAAAAAAGGTTCATTTGTTTTTATTACCTCCTTAGCCATTATGGCTGTACTTGTTATCTTGGGAATCTTAATGCCGGAGTTTATCGAGCATCTTACAAACAAAACCCAAAATTTTATCATTCAATCACTTGGCTGGTATTATTTAATCATCGTATCTGGATTTGTATTGATATGTATTTATCTTTTAGTTAGCCCAATAGGGAGAATTAAACTGGGAAAGCAGGATGAAAAGCCTGAATTTTCACGTCCTTCATGGATTGCCATGCTGTTTAGTGCAGGTATTGGCATTGGGCTAATCTTCTATGGTGCTTATGAACCGATCAGTCACTATGCCATTCAGTCACCAACAGGGGAGTTAGGGACAGATCAGGGGATTAAGGATGCTATACGATTTACTTTCTTTCATTATGGCATACATCCTTGGGCTGTTTATAGTATTGTCGGTTTAGCGATTGCTTACTTTGCTTTTAGAAAAGGTGAAATAAGCTTAATAAGTAAAACATTGCGTCCGCTCATTGGTGACCAGGCTGACGGAATAACTGGGAAAATAATTGATGTTGTCGCTGTTATTGCCACAATTATGGGGGTTGCTACATCGTTAGGATTTGGAGCAATACAAATCAATGGCGGCCTATCCTATTTATTTGATATTCCTCGAGGTTTGACTACGCAAACCATTATTGTTTTTGTTGTAACAGTATTGTTCATGATCTCTGCCATAACTGGTATAGGAAAAGGCATTAAGATTCTAAGTAATGTCAATATGGGCTTTTCTACGCTGCTTTTTTTAGCTGTATTTATTTTTGGTTCTACACTTTTTACTCTAAATTTATTGGTGGATTCAGTGGGAAGTTATTTGCAAAATTTTATTAAAATGAGTTTAAGAATCGCTCCATTAAATGAAAATATTCGTAGTTGGATTAATGATTGGACTATTTTTTACTGGGCTTGGTGGATTGCTTGGTCACCTTTCGTTGGGGTTTTCATTGCACGGGTATCAAAAGGACGTACAATTCGTGAGTTTGTCATTTATGTATTATTAGCCCCTACTATTATTAGTTTTATCTGGTTTACGACATTTGGTAGTGCGGCGATCACTACGGAATTGTCAGGTATTAGCATTTCCTCGCTCTTACCTGAGGAATCCCTTTTTGGTATATTAGAGACCTATCCAGCTGGTATGGCATGGTCTATTTTAACGATTATCATTATTATTACATTCTTTGTTACTTCGGCTGATTCAGGAACGTTCGTATTAGGAATGATGACTTCAAATGGATCTCAAAATCCGAGTAAAAGAATTAAAATGGTTTGGGGAATTTTCCTTTCCCTTACGGCACTTGCACTGATTTACTCTGGTGGCCTGCAAGCACTACAAAATACTATGATTGTAGCAGCATTACCATTTTCCTTAGTGATGATATTAATGGCGGTTAGTTTACTTAAATCATTACAACAAGAAGCAAAGCAATTGGGGATTGGCCGAATTAGATCACTTGAAAAAAAGAAAAAAACCAAAAAATAGGAATGTGATTCGAATTAATTTTCACGTTAAATATTTTCATTCTTGTTTGTCTCATGTAATTGCCTCCTTGGTATGAATGTCATGATAGATATTTAAAAGTCAAGGGGGATTGTTTCAATGCATAGCTATTTCTCCTCTTTCTATCGCTAGATTCCTCATAGAAGTTCCTTTCTAATGAACGAATTCAGCAAACCTGTCTATCGTTTTTGTATATAAAATGTAAGAATTGTTTATTGTTAGCGGTTACATACAGATTTAATCTGATTATAGAGTGATTATGTTAACAACGAAAGGGGGGGAGCCTAATACGCTAATCGTCATCAGGTAGCAGGGATTTTCCTAATGACCGAAATCTTACTATTTCAAAATGGAGGTTTGCTATGAAATCCTTTTTTCCGTTTTTATTATGTTTTGTTGTCTGTCTTACCTTTTTTCCGGTGTTTCAGTCTAATGTCTTTGCTGCGGAGGAAGAAGAGCTCTTGGCTTTTCCGGGTGCAGAAGGATTTGGTCAATATGCAAAAGGAGGCAGAGGGGGAGAAGTATATCATGTTACGAGCTATGATCTTAAAGGTCCTGGAACGTTCCATGATGCACTAACAACCGCTGGTGATACCCCTAGAACGATTGTGTTTGATATAGGTGGCAATATTACGATTCCTCAAATAATTGTTAGGAATAAAGCGAATATTACGATAGCTGGTCAAACCGCACCAGGAGATGGTGTGACAATAAAGGGAAATAACGTTCGTTTTATAGATAGTAATAATATTATTATCCGTTATATGCGTTTTCGCTTAGGTAAAAGTATCTCGGATGATGCTTTATATTTCGAAGATTCTCAAAATGTCATTATTGATCATTCCTCCTTTTCTTGGGGGACAGACGAAAACCTCTCTATTTTAAGTAAAAACTACGAAAACCCTGAGTCGAAAAATATAACCGTGCAATGGTCGATCATTTCAGAAGGTCTTTTAACCCATTCAATGGGGGGGCTTATTGAAATGAATACGATCACGATGCATCATAATCTGTATGCCCATAATAATGATCGAAATCCTAAGACGAAAGGGCAAATTGATTTTGTTAATAATGTTGTATACAACTGGGGTGGTTATCCTTATGTGGCTGGAGGAGAATCCGGTACAAAAGGATATGGGAATGTAGAAGGGAATTACTTTATTGCAGGTATAAACTCGGCTAATCCGGAATATGCGGTCGTACGTGGGAACGAAAATTATAGCTTATATCTTCATAATAATCGAATTGATAGTAATAAAAATGGTGTTTTAGATGGTACCGATACTGGAACAGATATGATGGAGGCGGAAAGGCCAAGTGTTATTGTGGAGGATCGATTCGCTTACCCGCTTACAAATGTAGAGGAGCCAGAAGCCGCTTATGAGCATGTTTTAGATTACGCTGGTTCTTCCTTAATAAGAGACAGGGTCGATCAAAAAGTAATCCATGATGTGCGAAACCAAACAGGAGCGATTATAGGACATGAGCAAGATGTTGGTGGTTTTCCTGATTTGGATAAAGGAAAGGCTCTGAAAGATACGGATCAGGACGGGATGCCTGATGAATGGGAGCTAGCGAAAGGGCTTGATCCGAATAATCCAGCGGATCGCAATGGAGACAAAAATGGGAATGGTTATACGAATTTAGAGGTTTATTTAAATGAATTAGCAAGCTCTGCTTTTCCAGAGGGCTATCCAATGGAACCGCCTGTTTGGGATGAAGATCCTTTCGTTCCACCAGTGGAAGAGCCTGATCCAGAACCGGAGCCAGATGATGAACCACTGCCACTATTAGAAGGGACACTCGCAAAGAATGTAATTGTCCATGATAATAGTGGGAATGGTAAGGAAAATGCAAGTAAATGGTCTGTGGAGAAAAACCTTCAAATAGGAGACCTTGTAGCAGGGGACAGGGATGGTTATCATTTTACCTCTATACCTGATACCTTGCTTGGTGTCGAATGGATTCGGTCTGCTGTTAATTCCAGAAGTGCCTCGAGTGACGATTTGGTTTCCTTTTACTTAGCGGCAGATACGGATGTCTATGTTGCACATGACTCCAGAGTTAGTCCAAAACCAAAGTGGTTATCTGAACATTATGAAAATACTGGGCAAACAATAGTGGATGATCAACCTGTTACTTTTGAGCTTTATAAAAAGAACTACACTGCAGGATCTCATGTTGTGATGGGGCCAAATAATAACACCAAACGGATGAACTATTTTGTTTTATTAAAGCCGACTGCTCCAGATACCGAACCACCTGCTGATATCCCTGCCGATCTGAAAGCAGAGATGAATGGGGAGGACGTTTCACTGAATTGGTCTGCTGTTTCTCAAGCGGAGCAGTACCTCATCTACCGCGCTTCATCTAAGGACCCTTCCTTCCGGGCGATTGCAACTACAGAGCAACCTGCTTATCAGGATGATACGGTGGAATTAGGTGTTACCTATCAATATAAGATTTCTGCAATCAATGCGGGAGGAGAGTCTGAGCACTCAGATCAAGCGGAGATTTTCTTCTATGATCCGAACCAACCAAAACCTGCTACGCCTAGTGGCGTTACGATAACAGAAACTAAAAGTATTACCGTAATGCTGGAGTGGCAACAGGTGGAAAATGCTATAAGCTATAGTATTTATAGGTCGACTGATCCTAATGGAGAATTCACGAAGGTAGCAAATTCGACGACACCATCCTATATGGATAAGCCAGTAGAAGCCTCGACAACTTATTATTATAAGATTTCTACAGCAAGTACTGGAGGAGAATCGGCATTATCAGAAGTGGTATCAACGACCACAGAAGAGGCGATTGAGATTCCGAAGGTGCCAACAGGGTTAACTGCTGGAGAGATTACCACCTCAGCATTTGAGATCAATTGGGAGGACGTTGCAGAAGCAGAAAGCTATAATGTTTATCGTAAAACAAATGAAGACGGAGATTATCGTCAAATTTCGAGTACCGATGAATCTGCTTATATCGACGAAAGTGTGAGTATCAGCGATACAGGTTATAGTTACAAAATAACTGCCGTTAATGAAATGGGTGAATCGAATCTGTCAGAGGCGATAGCCATCAAGATGCCTGTTCCTGGCACGCCAACTGAGTTAAGGGTAACAATGATCGGAAATAATTTTGTTGGGCTTGCCTGGAAGTCAAATGGTGGTGCGAATCAATATAATGTCTATAGAGAAGCAGATGGTGAGGTAGAGTATTTGGGTTATGCAAAAGTAGATACTTTCTATGATCGAACCGCAGAACCAAATGTTACTTATACCTATTACATTAAAGCAGCCAATGCAAGTGGAGAATCGGAAACATCGAATGTGGTAGAAGTAACAACCGGATATCTTACCGTTTTGACTAACCATATGGAAGAATATGTACGAACAGAGGACATTACAGGGACCGCCGTTTCTCAACTAACGAATACATTAAAACAAGTGAAACACCATGTAGAAAGAGGCTCAACAAATCAAGCGCAAAAATTTCTCGCAAAGTTTAGCAAGCAACTAGACAAGGCAGAAGGAAGAGAAAATGTTTCCCCATTAGCCTATGCTTATTTAACACATTATTCAGAAGCGTTGAAAAAACAGCTAAAAAATCTATAGTTTTAGCAAGGAAAGTCCTGTTCAATCGGAAACAGGACTTTTCTTTTGCTTTATTCATCCATTCTCCGTTTTTTCCAGTTTTCTTAAGGTATGCTTTGTTCCCCATTCATGCATGGCCTCTAGAATAGGTTGAAGGCTTTTTCCATAATCTGTTATCGAGTATTCCACTTTAGGTGGAACCTGAGGATAGACGACGCGCTCAATAATATCTTCTTCCTCTAACTCGCGCAATTGCTTTGTCAGCATTTTTTGGGTAATGCCGGGTATACTACGTTTTAACTCATTGAATCGTTGTGTTCCTTCATTTAATAAATGTAATAAAATGAGAGGTTTCCACTTTCCAACTAGTATACTCAAGGCATCCTCTACCCGACATGCTTTTGGATTATATTTCATCTTACATCTCTCCTATTAGTATCTTTTTGTATACTATATATCTTATAAGTGCGTACTTCACGTAAATGGTCATATGCTTCATAATAACATATATAGGAATAAGAGAAGAAAGGTAGTGTATGGCTTTGATGGAAAAATATCGTATAGACCCGAGAAAAGGTTTAGAATTTGGCTTATATACATTAGGTGATCATCTCCCTAATCCTGCAACTGGTGAAAGGATTTCGGCAGCACAACGAATCGAGGAAATCATCGAATTAGCTAAGCTTGCTGAGGATGTAGGCATTGACTTCTTTAGTGTAGGGGAGAGTCATCAGGAATATTTTACGACACAAGCTCACTCCGTTGTTTTGGCGGCAATCGCCCAAGCGACTAAGAAGATCAAGATAGCTAGCTCCTCCACTATTATTAGCACATTAGATCCTGTTCGTGTTTATGAGGATTTTGCGACGATTGATCTTATTTCGAAAGGTCGTGCAGAGATCATCGCAGGAAGAGCATCGCGAGTCGGTAATTTTGAGTTGCTTGGTTATGATTTAAAGGATTATGAAGGTTTATTTGAAGAGAAGCTAGCCCTACTATTACAAATAAATGAAGAAGAAGTAGTGAACTGGAGTGGAGAATTTCGTGCACCGCTTCAAAATGCGAAGGTCCTACCACGACCGGTTAATGGTTCTCTTCCAATTTGGCGAGCGGTTGGAGGGCATCCATCCAGTGCAGTTAAGGCTGGTTATGCAGGAGTACCGATATTCCTAGCAACGCTAGGTGGCCCTGTTTCTATTTTTAAACGGACCATCGATGATTACCGTCATGCTTTACAGGAAGCGGGATTTGACCCGAAGGAATTCCCTGTGGCAACAGCTGGATTTTTCTATTTAGCGGAAACCACGCAACAAGCGCAACGAGAGACTTATCCTTCCATTAATGAAGGAATGCAACATACAAATGGTAGAGGTTATCCGAAGCAGCATTTTGCTCAAGGTGCAGACAAGCGTAATGTGATGAATATTGGTAGTCCACAGGAAGTCATCGAAAAAATTCTGTATCAGCATGAGGTCTATGGTCACCAACGCTATATTGCTCAAATGGATTTTGGTGGCATTCCCTTTGATAAGCTCCGTAAAAATATAGAGCTAGTCGGGAAGGAAGTTTTACCAGCTATTCGAAAGTATACAGTAAAATAAGGGGGGATCATCATGAAAGTAGTAGCATTGTCTGGATCGACAGTAGGTTCAAAGACAAGAACGGCGATAGATTATACGACCAAAAAGATAATAGAATCCTATCCAGAAGTGGAAATAACTTTATTAGATTTAACCGATTATCAGCTGGAATTTAGTGATGGTCGACATTATTTGGACTATACAGGGGATACGAAATATGTAACAGAGAAGGTAATGGAAGCAGATGCACTAATCATTGGAACACCGATTTTTCAAGCGTCGATACCTGGAACATTGAAGAACATTTTTGACTTGTTACCAATCAATGCTTTTCGAGATAAGGTAGTAAGCATGATCGTGACAGCAGGCTCAAGCCGTCACTTTTTGATACCAGAGCAACAAATAAAGCCAATTTTATCCTATATGAAGGCGCAAATTGTGCAAACTTACGTCTATATAGAAGAAGTGGACTTTTACCAAAAGGAAATTATTAATGAGGATATATTATTTCGAATCGATCGCTTGGTGGAAGATACGATTATGTTAACAAAAACGTATCAACAGCTATTACAAGAAAAAGAAGAGCAATACGATTTTTAACGGCATAACCCGCTCGCTTGTCCCATATAGTTAAATGAAGGCGTGAATATGGGAGGAGAAGCGGGTATGTCACGTATCTTAAAAATCGTATTATGGTTAATTGGACTATTTGTATTAATTATATTGATTCAATACCCTATGCAAGATTCAATGGATTCTTGGGAAAGCTGGTCCCTGCCACTTGCAGGAAAAACTATTGTACTTGACCCGGGACATGGTGGTGCTGATGGAGGTGCAGAGGGCTCAGATGAGACACAGGAAAAAGAGATCACGCTGAAGGTATCGAACTTACTGAAGGATTATCTCCAGCAGGCTGGTGCTTCCGTATACTTAACTAGAGAAGGGGACTATGATCTTGCAGATGAAGGGACCAAAGGTTTATCGAGAAGGAAAGCAGAGGATATTCAGCGCCGTGTTCAATTTATTAGTGATAAAAATGCCGATTTTTTCTTAAGCATTCATTTAAATGCACTTGGTGACAGACAGTGGAAGGGTGCCCAGACCTTTTATTACCCGGGAAAAGATCAAAATGAAAAGCTGGCAAAGGCTATTCAAGCAGAAATTATTCGCAACCTAGAAAATACAAATCGTGTAGCTCTTCCTATTCATCAAATTTTTGTTTTGAAATATGCAAAAGCACCTGGTGCGCTTGTTGAGATTGGTTTTTTGTCCAATGAAGAGGAGCTTGGATTACTGAAATCAGATGATTATCAACGTAAGATGGCGGCAAGTATTTATAAAGGGATTTTAAATTACATTACAGGGAAGGAAGAAGAAAATCCATAATGCGTCCTGCTTAGAATTGAAGAAATTTGTGTTATACTAGCAGATAGGAGTACACAAGAATACAATCGAGGTGACCTATTTTGCTTTCGGAACAAAAGGTAAGAGAATTACTGCACAATATGAAGGATCCGTTTTTACATAAAACGTTCAAAGAGACAGATGGTATAGAAGAAATCACGATTAAGCCTGATAAGAATCATGTCAGTGTTAAATTAGCGATTGCGAAAACGAATACAGCAGAGCAGATGCAATTACAGCAAGAGCTTGTAGGGGCATTGAAGAATCTAGGTGCTGCGACAGTTGGATTAAGATTTTCTTCCTTACCAGAGGAAGTGATTAAGAAATATCAACCGACATCTGAGGATAAGCCTGGACTATTAAGTGAAAGCTCTACGACAAAATTTTTAGCGATCGCGAGTGGTAAAGGCGGAGTTGGTAAATCAACCGTAACTGTAAATACAGCTGTTGCTTTGGCGCGATTAGGAAACAAAGTCGGGATTATTGATGCTGATATTTATGGCTTTAGTGTTCCTGATATGATGGGTGTGGAAGAACGTCCGAAATTAAAAGGGAATAAAATTATTCCAGTAGAACGTTTTGGTGTCAAGGTAATGTCGATGGGATTTTTTGTGGAAGATAATTCCCCTGTTATCTGGCGTGGTCCTAGACTAGGGAAAATGCTAGCAAGCTTTTTTAAAGAGGTGGAGTGGGGAGAATTAGATTATTTATTATTAGATCTGCCTCCTGGAACTGGTGATGTGGCACTTGATGTTCACAATATGATACCAAGCTCGAAGGAGATTATTGTAACCACTCCTCATCCAACGGCAGCATTTGTAGCAGCGAGAGCAGGACAAATGGCGATTAATACGGATCATGAGCTGCTTGGTGTTGTGGAAAACATGTCCTTTTACGTGAGTAAGAAAACAGGCGAAAAGGAATATGTCTTTGGAAAAGGTGGAGGAGACAAGCTAGCGGAAGTTTTAGACACAAATGTAATAGGGCGCCTATCACTTCAACAGCCTTATGAAGAAGAAGGAATATTTGCCCCTTCTGTTTATCAGGAGGATCACCCTAATGGTCAAGAATATTTGTCCATTGCTAAGCAAATTATTGAACGTCTATAAATATTTACAAAAGGAGCATGCTCGGGCTGAGGGCATGCTCCCTTTGTTCCTACGCTCCTCCTCCTCCGCCACCTTGGTTGCCTTGTTCTCCCTGTCCGCCTTGCTGTTGCTGTCCACCTCCGGACTCTCCTTGTCCTCCAGATTGGGATTGTCCTCCTTCGCTAGGCTTCATTTCCTTCGCTGCATTTAATAACAATTCAGAGATTTTGGCTTGGAACATAGGGGAGCTGAACATTTCCTCCATAACCTTTTCCAGATGAGAGCGAAACTTTTGTCCTGTCAGAACGGTTAATGTTTGATCTTCCATTTCGGGATTGCTCAGTATTTCGATAAATTTTTTCTGGAATTCTGGATCACTCATTAAGGTCTTCATCACTTTCTCTTGTTGATCTTGTAGAGCGAGTGAAAAGGACTCAACAAATTTTGGATCCTGGAACATCTTTGTCCAGAACTCCTTCCCTTTGTCTGAAGTTAAGGCTTCTTGTACTGTTTGCTGTACTACCTTTGCATCAATGACATAGGTTTTTTGCATATCGTCACTAGATAATACCTCTGTTATGGCTTTTTTTCCTTCATCTGTTTTCAAAATATCAGCCACCATTTTCTTAGTGCCCTCATAATCACCCTCTTCCTTGCCCTGGGTATTGCCACCACCACCGCAGGCGCTAAGGAATAGCAGTGAAAGTATCGTTAGGATAAAAAACTTTGATAAATTCATTAGACCGCTACCTTTCTTTCCATATATCTCAAGTCGTTTTTTGAAATTTCTATGTACTCCTAATATGGGGTCTTTTTAAAATTAATATGTATTATAAAGCGAAAAAAAATAGGGTTCATGGTAAAATATCTAAAGAATAGGAAGTAAAGAATTAGGGGGATTTATTTTGAAAAGTCGTAATGTCGTACGATTGTTTTTTTCTACCTTGCTTTTAGGAGGAATTTCGACATTAATCACAAGTTTCTTTGTAAAAAGTGATGCTTATATTAAGTTCTTAAGCCCTTTCGATTGGTTTGAATTATTGGGTTTGTTGATCTTCTTCTTAGCTTTGGGTTTTGTTTTTAGTTTAGTTAGTCAAATGGGTTTTTTTGCCTATTTAACCGTAAATCAGTTTGCTTTAGGTATCTTTCGTGGATTTTGGCCAACTATACAAATAGGCCTGATTTTGTTTGCATTATTTGATTTAGTCTACTTCCGTTATAAATCGGTGGAGGATGGCACGATTACACCATTCTTGTTAACTGCAATTGCGTTGTTGGTTTATAGTATTATCATCGCTCGAATCAAAGCAAAGGAAACGAACCAAAGGGCTTTTATTCCAGCTTTGTTTTTCATGGTTGTCATTACATCAATAGAGTGGGTTCCGGGACTGAGAACCAATGGAGGAGACTATGCTTGGTTAATGATCGTTCCATTAATTATCTGTAATACATATCAATTATTAATCCTTCACCGACTAACCGAAAAAACAAAAGCTACAAAGGGACGTTAAAAAAACGCATTCGCTTACAATACGAGCGAATGCGTTATTAATTTCATGAGTTTACTTATTACTTTTCAATTCACTTTGAGAACCATCTGCATTGGTAATCAATTGAGAGATCGTCACTATATCAAGATTTTTATTTTTTAACTCTGGTATGATAGCCTCTAAAGCCTTATCTGTTTGTTTGACGGAATCTGATGCATGCAATAAAACAATATCCCCTTTTTCTGTGTTTTTCAGTACATGATCCGTAATGGCTTTTGTACCAGGATTTTTCCAGTCGTTTGGATTCACGCTCCAATGGATGACTTTCATCCCTTGATTTTCTGCGATCGATAGGATTGCTTTATTAATATGTCCATTAGGTGGACGTAATAAGTAGACATCCTCATAACCGAGCTTTGTAAAAGTTTCCTTTGCTTTAGCTATATCACTTCTTACTTGTTCTTCCTCTTGCTCGAGATACGACTTGTACTGATATCCCAGCATCCCTATTTCATGCTTGTCCTCTGCAATTTTCTCCAGTAGGTCTGGATGACGCTCAGCCCATTCCCCACTAACGAAAAAGGTGGCTAATGCTTCTTTTGCTTTTAATTGCTCCAAGATTGGCTCCACTTGCTCTGTTCCATAGCTAATATTAAACGTTAAAGCAACAGATGCGTGCTTTTTATTCCCAGCACTTAGAGCTTTTGGCTCGTCTTGATTAGAGAAAACGGTAAAGGAATAATTAGATTCTAAAAATAAAAAAAGGGCAACAAAAAAAGCAATTGGCACAATGAAAAGAAGCTTTTTACTTTTTTTCATGTCTACTACATATAATTTTCTCATTTATATCCCCCGATTTTATTAGGCTTGTTCTATATGTATGAGCTTGTTCTTAAAATATGCTGTCTAATAATGTTTATTTTTGAAAAAAAGTAGGAATATATATAGTAATAGAAGGTAGGAGTGAACAATTATGTTGGGATTATTGATAAATGAAAAAGAACAAACGGAATTACAATATGTAATAAAGAGAGAATTAGAAGAATTGTTACTAGACCTAGAAGATCACCGTATCGATCAAATGGTGAAACAAAACATGCATGAAAGGTACAAGGTGCTATTTCAATTATATAGAAGAGTTGCATCTCAAGAAGAGATTCAAAAATATATTCCGAAAAGAATTAAGATAGAATGAGTGAGTGTGGTATGGGAAGTGGCCTTGAAATTTAAATGTTAAGATGAAGATCTTGTTTCTATTACGGAGATACGAGGTCTTTATCTGTTTTTAAAGAGAAATTTCTAAATTAAAAATAATACTTGTTTAGCAGGTCAATATGTGATATATTAAATCTTGTCGTCAAAATGATGGAACACTTCTTTATCGTAGTTTCGCACTTTTTACATGTCTTATAAAAAGAATAAAAAAAGTTGTTGACAACCATATTGAAGCGTGATATATTATATTTCGTCGCAAAAAACGACATAAGATATTGATCATTGAAAACTGAACAAAACAACCAGTACAAAAAGTAAGAACATGCTAGCTTTAAGCGAGCTTGATCAACACAAGCACTTCGGTGCATCTATTTTATGGAGAGTTT
>NZ_QGTD01000019.1:104761-152299 GCF_003176895.1 Gracilibacillus dipsosauri | reverse complement strand
AAAAGCCATGCATGGAAACCATACATGGCACAAAATATTTTGTTTATTTACCTGTCTACTTGACAGGGGGCAGTTCACATTGGGAAACCTTTTTTCGGCTTCAGTTTAAATGACTATAAAGGCCCTTTAATTTTAAACGTTCAATCTCTTCCACGACTAGTTGAGCTATCTCGGTTGCTCCTGTTTTACGAAAATGTGTGCTGTCTTGTACGCCTTCTGAATAATTAGGGCTTTCGTCTTCTTCCAGCCACATAAAAAGATCTTTACTTTCCTCCGGGCCTAACTGATTATATAATTCCGTTGTCTTTTCTGTCATGTGAAGTACTGGTACATTTTCCTCTTGGGCAAGCTCCTTCATTGCTTTTGGGTAATCGCCATGTGAAGGAATAAACGTTCCATCCTCAGAAAAGGTTCTTCTTTCCACAGGTGTAAGAAGTATAGGGAGGGCTCCTTGTTCCCTTGCTCCATCAATGTATTGCTTTAAATAGCTTTTATAAGTGGTAGAAGGATCTGTATATAGAGAAGGCTTGTCTTCCTTTGCATCATTGTGGCCAAATTGTATAAAGAGGTAATCCCCCTTTTGTATTTCAGAAAGAATTTCATCCAATCTTCCTTCCGCGATAAAGCTTTTAGAGCTTCTTCCTGATGCCGCTTTATTGATCACCTCAATCTTTTTATCGAAAAGAGGATCTAATACTTGTCCCCAACCTGTTCTAGGGGCACGCTCCTCTGTATAGTTTGAAGCTGTAGAATCTCCTGCAATATAAATCCATGTCTGATTTTCTTCTCTTTTTTTATTACTAGAGGATGAATTAACCGTTATAATACCGATACTAAATACGAAAATGATGGAGAACAGTACAATCATGGAGAGTTTTCGTCTTTTACCATCAACCATTTTTTCTTTCCTTTCTATCATAGAAGTCATAGGCTTAGCTTAACTAATTCCGAAGCAAACATACTGAATAAACTGTCCACTTTTCCAGTGATTAATATATCATTAAGTTTGTCTTCTGCATAGAGATTTTTTAGTTATTTTCAATAATGTAGGTAAAGGAAATTAGTATGTTTTCTTTAGTAGTTACTATATAATGAAAAGTATAATTTCTATAAAAAGGCAGGAATTATTGATGACAGATCAAAATATTACAAGAATTGAGTTAGATGGGAAGGAATACATATTAATTGGTACTGCACATGTATCGAAGCAAAGTGCAGAGCAGGTGAAGGAAGTTATTCAGAAGGAAATGCCCGATTCTGTTTGTATCGAACTGGATAAACAAAGATATGAATCAGTTGTCCATGATAGTAAGTGGCAAAAGATGGACATCTTCCAAGTTATTAAAGAAAAAAAAGCATCCTTGCTTTTAATGAACCTTGCGATATCCTCCTTTCAGAAGCGGATGGCTAAGCAATTTGGGATAAAACCAGGACAAGAGATGATACAAGGAATCGAGTCAGCGGAAGAAATCGGTGCAGAGCTAGTATTAGCCGATCGTAATATTCAGATAACCTTTTCACGAATTTGGGGAAGCATCGGCTTTAAAGGAAAAATGATGTTACTCACTCAAGTAATTGGTGGTGTTTTCTCAAAGGAAACTATTACAGAAGAAGAGCTTGAGAAAATGAAAACACAGGATTCGATTGATAGTGTCCTTAGTGAGTTCACAGAAGCTTTTCCTCGATTGAAAAAACCGCTTATTGATGAGCGTGATCAATATCTTGCACAAAAAATTAAAAAAGCTCCAGGAAAGAGAATTGTAGCAGTACTAGGTGCTGCCCATGTTCCAGGTATTACAAAGGAAATTAGAAAAGAGCATGATCTAAAAGCACTGACAAAGGTTCCACCAAAGTCAAAAGCGCCTAAAATTATAGGGTGGTCCATTCCTCTTCTGATCATCGCTTTAATTGTATACACCTTTATAGCAAATCCGGTTGCTGGATGGCAGCAGGTATTGAGCTGGCTCATATGGAATGGCGGTTTATCTGCACTTGGCGTTATTATTGCGCTTGGTCACCCTTTGGCAGTCTTAACCGCCTTGATTGCTGCACCAATTACTTCATTGAATCCATTGATGGCAGCAGGGTGGTTCGCTGGTTTTGCTCAAGCTTACCTCAAGCGTCCGCAGGTGTCCGATTTCGAGTCACTTTCAGAGGATGCTGTAACAGTGAAGGGCTTTTGGAATAACAAAGTAACACGAATCTTATTAGTGATTGTTTTTGCTAATATCGGTAGTGGTTTAGGAACTTTTATAGCAGGAACAGATATTATAAGGTTGTTTTTCAACAATTTATAAAAAAGGTGGTTAGAGGATGGACAAGTAGCCCATCCTCTATAAAATATCCTCCAAGGTTTCTTGGATAGTTGGATAATGAAAACTGTATCCTGCCTTCTCTAGCCTATCTGGTAAGACCCAGCGACTTTTTAAAATAAGCTCTGTTTCTGTTCTAATAAAAATGGCACCAAGTTCTAACAGTGGCGCTGGAGCAGGTAATCCTAATGGTCGATTTAACTTCCTTCTTAATTCCTTCATCAAAATATAATTTGGTATCGGGTTCGGTGCTGAGCAGTTAAATATGCCAGACAAATCCTCTCTATCCTTTAAAAAAAGGATGATGTTCCATATATCCTCAATATGAATCCAACTGAACATCTGTCTACCATTTCCTTGAATCCCTCCAAGGCCAAATGTTACTAAATTTTTATAAGGTGTCATTACCCCACCATCAGGACCGAGTACGATTGCTATTCTAAGTGCAACTTGTCTTGTGTTCGGCAAAGAAAATTGAAAAAAGGCATTTTCCCACTTTTTTGCAACATCGACAGAAAAACCTACTCCGATTTCTCCATCCTTCTCCGTCATTGGTTTATCCTCTGCATGACGATAGATTGTAGCAGTGCTTGAGTTTATCCATAATTTCGGTGGATGCTCACATTTACTGATTGCATCTCCTAATAATTTTGTTGTTCCTGTTCTAGATGTCAGAATTTCTTGTTTGTTTTTCTCATTATAACGGCAGTTTACCGATTTTCCAGCTAAATTAATTACCAGTTCAGCATGATTGAGAGCTTGTAACATTCCTTCTTGATCGTTCCATGTTATAGCAGGTGGCTTTCGTGAAATGATAGCGACATCGTAGCCTAAATCTAGGAACTTCTCTCTCAGATAAGCTCCTATGAAGCCTGATCCACCTGTGATTACTACTTTCTTTTTCAATGGGATCACCTCACACTTTTTCCTCATCCTAACATATAAGCACCCATTTGTTGACAAAAACTCTGAAAATTGTGTGAAATTTTGATATAATGGGAAAACCAATAAGTAAGAATCTAAGGGGGAGCAGAATGGCAAAGCGTGCACTTATCAATGTTGATTATACGGTTGATTTTATAGCATCTAATGGTGCTTTAACATGTGGGGAGCCTGGACAAGCAATCGAAGCGAAAATAACAGAAATTACGAAATCGTTTATGGACCAAAAGGATCTTACTATATTTGCTGTGGATGTCCATGAAGAAGGCGACCCTTACCATCCAGAAACGAATCTGTTTCCGCCACATAATATCAGGAGAACAAAAGGAAGAGATTTATACGGAAGCTTGAAAGCTGTTTATGAAGCAAATAAGCAACAAAATCATGTATACTATATAGATAAAACGAGATATTCAGCTTTCGCTGGAACTAATCTGGAGCTTTTACTTCGCGAAAGAGGGATAAAAGAGCTACACTTAATTGGGGTATGTACCGATATTTGTATTTTACATACAGCAGTGGATGCTTATAATAAAGGGTTTGACATGGTAATTTACCAAGATGCTGTTGCCTCCTTTAATCAAGCAGGACATGAATGGGCACTTGGTCATTTTGCACAAACACTAGGAGCAAAAGTGAAGGAATTTGGAGGAAACTGAGATGACATATGAAGACGATAGCTTGATGCTGCATACTGATTTGTATCAAGTAAACATGGCAGAAACCTATTGGAGAGATGGAATGGCAGAGAATAAAGCAGTTTTTGAGCTCTATTTTCGCAAACTGCCTTTTGACAATGGTTATGCTGTTTTTGCAGGATTAGATCGGGTATTGGATTTTATTCATAATTTTGGTTTTACCGAAAGTGATTTGACTTACTTAAAAGAGATTGGCGGCTATGATGACGACTTTCTAGAGTATTTACGCAATATGCGCTTTAGTGGTACGATACGTTCTATGAAAGAGGGGGAAGTTGTTTTTGCCAATGAGCCTCTTATGCGCATAGAAGCACCACTGGCAGAAGCACAATTAATCGAGACACCTTTATTGAACATTGTGAATTATCAAACATTGATTGCGACAAAAGCTGCTAGGATTAAATATGTTGTTGGTGATAGTGTTGTGATGGAATTTGGTACAAGAAGAGCTCATGAAATGGATGCTGCCATTTGGGGAACCCGTGCCGCTTATATCGGTGGTTTTTCTGCAACAAGCAATGTCCGAGCAGGAAAGCTATTTGGCATACCGATAGCAGGGACACATGCCCATTCTATGGTACAGGCATATCGCAGTGATTATGAAGCATTTAAAAAATATGCGAGCACCCATTATGATTGTGTCTTCTTGGTAGATACTTATGACACACTTCGTTCTGGTGTTCCTAATGCCATCCGTGTAGCGAAGGAATTCGGTGATAAAATAAATTTTAAAGGTATCCGTTTAGATAGTGGAGATATGGCATATTTATCTAAGAAAGCCCGTAAAATGTTGGATGCTGCTGGATTTAAAGATGCAGAGATTATCGCATCAAACGATTTAGATGAATATACAATTTTAAACCTACAGGCACAGGGAGCTAAAATTGATATCTATGGAATAGGAACAAAGCTAATTACTGCTTACGATCAAGCAGCCCTTGGGGGAGTATACAAGCTTGTTTCGATCGAAGAGAATGAAGAAATGGTGGATACGATTAAGATTTCGGCTAATCCCGAAAAGGTGACTACACCTGGTAGTAAACGTGTTTATCGCATTATTAATAATGAAAATGGCCACTCTGAAGGGGATTATATTGCTTTAGAAGATGAGAATCCCCAGGAAGAGCCGAGGCTGAAGATGTTTCACCCTGTCCATACCTATATTAGTAAGTTTGTGACGAATTTCACAGCGAAGGATTTACATCAGGATGTGGTAGTAGATGGGGAAATTTGCTATGAGTCACCTAGTCTTCAGGAAATTCAAAATTACACAACGGAAAATATGAATCTCTTATGGGAAGAGTATAAGCGAACAATGAAGCCTGAGGAATATCCTGTTGATTTGAGTGAAAAATGCTGGGAAAATAAAATGAACCTGATAAAAGCAATCAAACAACGTGTTAAAGATATGGTGAAATCAGAATAAAGGAGTGTATCACATGCGTCCATTGCAAAAGGAAATTATCCAAAAACTAAAAGTACAACCAGAAATTGATCCGCAAGAAGAGTTTCGCCGAAGTGTCGATTTCGTAAAAGATTATCTGTCAAAGTATTCTTTTTTGAAAAGTGTTGTATTGGGGATTTCTGGAGGTCAGGATTCGACGTTAGCAGGTTATATTTGCCAAACAGCAGTTAATGAGTTAAATGAGGAAAACGGAAAGAATGATTATCAATTTATTGCAGTGAGGCTTCCGTATGGGGAACAAGCGGATGAAGAAGATTGTTTGGATGCTTTGGCTTTTATTCAACCGAGTAAAACAGTTCGCGTAAACATTAAAGCAGCAGTAGATGCGAGTGAGGAAGCAGTGGAAAAAGAAATCGGTCCACTAAGTGATTTTGTAAAAGGAAATACAAAGGCAAGAGAACGTATGAAGGTACAGTATGATATTGCTGCATCTCTTAACGGTGTAGTAGCTGGGACTGATCATGCAGCCGAAGCAGTGACTGGCTTTTTCACCAAGTATGGAGATGGAGCGGCAGACATTATTCCATTATATCGTCTTACTAAGCGACAAGGGAAAGCAATCTTAAAAATGCTTGGTTGTCCAGAACATTTATACTTAAAAACGCCGACAGCAGATTTGGAAAGTGATAAGCCGATGCTTCCTGATGAAGTTGCATTAGGAGTAAGCTATGAAGCGATAGATAACTATCTAGAAGGCAAACCAGTTAGCGATCAAGATGCCGAAACGATTGAGGACTGGTATATGAAAACAAGGCATAAAAGAGAAGAGCCAATTTCTGTTTTTGATAATTGGTGGAAGTAAAACATGAGGCTACCCTAAACATTTCTTTTTATAGGATGGGAAGGATAGCCTTTCTGTCTATATAGAATACAAACTAATTGACCTAATCAAGATCCTATGTTATATTTATCTTGAATTCGAGATAAATGAATTTCCATCATTGGGGTCTTTCGAACGATTAGCAATGGTAAATTTCAAAAACATCGAAACTAGGGGATGAATCAGATGAATGGTTTAAAAGGGGTACACCATGTTACAGCCATTACGAGTAGTGCAGAAAAAAATTATCAATTTTTCACGTATGTTCTAGGGATGCGTTTAGTGAAGAAAACCGTTAATCAAGACGATATCCAAACCTATCATTTATTCTTTGCGGATGATAAAGGTAATCCAGGTACAGATATGACGTTTTTCGATTTTCCAGGCATCCCAAAAGGAACACATGGAACGAATGAGATCTATAAAACATCTTTTCGAGTACCAAGTGATGCAGCGATAGAATATTGGAAAAAACGCTTCGATCGATTAGAAGTAAAACATACTGGGATTAAAGAACAATTCAACAGAAAGACATTATCCTTTGTAGACTTTGATGATCAACAATATCAGTTAATATCAGATGAAAACAACATTGGGGTCGACTCAGGGATCCCATGGCAAGATGGACCGATTCCGTTAGAATACGCCATCACTGGCTTGGGTCCAATTTTTGTTCGGATACAGGATTTTGCCTATTTTAAACAAGTGATGGAAAAGGTATTACAATTTGAAGAAATCGAACAAGAAGATTCCTTCCATTTATTTGAAGTGGGAGAAGGTGGAAATGGAGCAAGAGTTATTGTCGAAGAAAACGTCGTATTACCAATGGCCCAGCAAGGGTACGGAACGGTACACCATGCCGCATTTCGTGTAGATAACAAAGAAACATTGTTAGAATGGGATAAACATTATCGGCAATTTGGTTTTCAAACATCAGGCTTTGTTGATCGCTTTTTCTTCCAATCTCTTTATACAAGGGTAGCTCCACAGATTTTATTCGAGCTTGCCACAGATGGCCCAGGATTTATGGGTGATGAGGATTACGAGACACTCGGGGAGAGGCTTTCCCTACCACCATTTTTAGAGGATAAAAGAGAACAGATTGAAGGCATGGTACGCCACATTGACACGGTTAGAAGTACAATGACAATCGAAAAGGAATACGAGTAATTGGAATTGAAGAGACTTTCTTCCTACTATGGAGGAAAGTCTTTTTACATATCTTAAAAGTATGCTTAATTTCAAAAATTTTACAAAGAGTTAACAGAGCTTCAATAGGAATAAAATAATTATATGCTAACTTTAAAAAGGAAGTGATGGTGGTGAGCTTGAAATTAAATTTTCTGAAAGGATGAAGAAGATGAGAAGAAAGTTAGTTTCATTAGGCCTTGTGTTTCTATTTAGTTGGTTACTAGCTCCAAGTTTAAGTGCGGAGGGTCCACTTGATCCAGCTCCAGAAATATTACCATCCCAAACGGCAAATGGTAAGTCTGTCTTGTTCGATAATACTCATGGGCAAACAGCGGGCGCAGCAGATTGGGTGATAGATGGCGCTTTTTCAGATTTTGCCGATGCGATTGCAGAGGAAGGATATTATGTAACGGAATTAAGAAAAGAAGGCAGGTTTACTTTAGATGATATAGATGATTATGAAGTATTTGTTATCCCCGAAGCTAATATTCCCTTTTCAACCAGTGAGCAGGAGGCAATGCTAGATTATGTCCATCAGGGTGGAAGTATTTTTTTCATCGCTGATCATTACAATGCCGATCGAAATAAGAATAGATGGGATTCCTCTGAAGCGTTTAACGGGTACCGTCGAGGTGCATGGCAGGATCCAGCCAAGGGGATGAGTTCAGAAGAAGCAAATTCTTTTTATATGCAAGATGTAGAAAGCTCTGATTGGTTATCCGATAACTTTGGGTTCAGAATTCGTTACAATTCACTAGGAAATGTATATTCCGATCTAGTTGTAGAACCTTCTCAAGCATTTGATATTACCGAAGGTGTCGGAACGATGACCATGCACGCAGGCTCTACTGTAGCGATTACTGATTCGGATAAAGCCAAAGGTATCGTGTATATCGAAGAAACGAATGAGGCTTGGTCACATGCGGTAGACCAAGGTGTTTATAATGGTGGTGGGATAGAAGAAGGACCATATGTTGCTATCTCTAAATCAAATCTAGGAAAAGTCGCGGTGATAGGCGATTCTTCACCAGTAGAAGACATTACGCCGAAGTATAAGCGAGAAGAAACTGGTGGAACGAAGAAAACATATGATGGATTTTATGACCAAGATAATCATATTTTACTTGTCAATCTTATCAATTGGTTGGCCGTACAGGAAAACTACACCTCCTTAGATCAGGTGAATGGTTTGGAATTGGATCAAGAAACCGAATTGTTAGCATTAGAGAATCCTGTGACATCTACTGAACCTCAATCCGAGCCATGGAGTCTACCAGAGCCTGATTACGATTGGTGGGATCGCTCAACCTTTGACCCAGGATCCTATGGATATGAAGGGGCGGAAGATAGTGATCCTATTGAGAATGATGCAATGGAAAACTTTGAAAGCGGAAGTAAAGGAGCCTATGCAGCAGGTACAGTTAGCTTATCCTCAGGATCTTGGTATTTTGATAATGCCCTGCTAGGAGACCTTTCCAGTGATAAGAAAAATGGTACGCAAGCAGCAAGAATTAGGGTAGAAGGTTCTATTGAAATGAATTTTGACGTGGATAGCGCATCAAGTATATCTTTATCCCATGCTAATTTTGGCAATGATAGTGGTACCAAATGGTCTATCCAAAAGTCAACAAATGGTGGAGCTTCGTGGTCAACAATTGGAGGGCCTTATCATAGCGGTAGCTCTTTAGCAACGAAAGATATAACAGTTAATGAAGGAAACCCTGTTCGTTTTCGGCTTCTTGTAGAAGGTGTATCTGGTGAACGAATTAATATTGACAATTGGGAGATTCATCCTTAATCGGGTTAGATGGACAAGAAATAGGAATGCTCTGCATCGGGTATTCCTATTTCTATTATTTACAAAAATTTTACAAAAATAAGGTTATTTCTTAATATTTGCAATTTAAGATGGTATTGTCTAGGAAATATGGATGACTTGAGGGGGATAAAAATTGAAAAAGCTATGGTTAATCGTGATCGCCTTGTTGCTTTCAATACTAGTTGCATGTGGTGACACAGAAGAAGGCTCTGCGAAAGAAAAAGAAACGGATGGAGAAGGTTCTAATGAAAAAATAGATACACTTTCGATTGGCTTTGTACCATCAAGAGAGCCAGACGAAATCATTACCGCAACAGAACCATTAAAGGATTTATTGAAAGAAGAGATGGCAACACAGGGTTATGAGATTGGCGAAGTAGATATTTCAGTAGGTACCAATTATGAGGCAGTTGGGGAAGCTCTTTCAGCAGGTACAACAGATATTGGCTTAATTCCTGGTGGTACATATGTGCTTTATGATGATGGTGCGGAAGTAATATTAACTGCAACTCGAGCAGGTTTAAATAATGATTCAGACAATGCCAAGGATTGGAATGATAATAAACCGACAGAAGCGGTAGAGGATCAAGTAACCTATTATCGCGCACTTATGATTGCAGGCCCTTCCGAAAAAGGACAAGCATTAGCGGAAAAAGTAAACAATGGAGAAGAGCTTTCATTTGAAGATGTGAACAGTGCTTCCTGGGCAGTCATGTCCTCTTCTTCACCAGCAGGATATATTTATCCATCGCTTTGGCTACGTGAGAAGTTTGATAAGACGATTGCAGATTTAGATAATGCTGTTCAAGTAGATTCCTATGGGAGTGCATTTGCCCGTTTAGCGAAAGGACAAATTGATGTGATGGTCACTTATGCAGACGCTAGAAGAGATAATGCAGAAGCATGGGAAGATGAATTTGGAGGAAAAGCATCCATTTGGGATGAAACGAATGTAATTGGTGTGACACCAGGAATTTATAATGACACCGTGAGTGTGAGCAAGAATTCAGAAAAGATGACAGATGAATTGAAAGCAGCCATTCAACAGGCATTTATTAATATCGCCAAAACGGATGAAGGTAAAGAAGTTATTTCTATCTATAACCATGAAGGCTATCAAGAAGCAGAGTCATCGGATTATGATAATGAGCGAGAAGCACAAGAGATTGTGCAAAGCTTAAATTAAAGAGCATTGCAAGCATGAGAACATCGTTTTGATGTTCTCATTTTCTACCTTTCAAGAACGAAGGAAGCTTTCAAACAAGAATGGAGAATCACAATGATTGAATTTAAAAATGTTGAAAAAAAGTATCCCAATAATGTGAAAGCATTAGAAGATATTAATATACAAATTCCAAAAGGAGAATTTGTTGCTGTTATTGGTTTATCAGGAGCAGGTAAATCAACACTTATACGTTGTATTAATCGAATGCATGATATCACTCGTGGAAAACTGATCGTTGATGGCATCGATATAGGTAAACTAAGAGGATATGAGATTCGTAAGTTTCGTCAGCGAATAGGAATGATCTTTCAATCCTTTAATCTCGTGACACGAATTTCGGTGCTGAAAAATGTGTTAGTATCATTAGTGCCAGAACTGTCTGCCTGGCGTAAGGTGACAGGTATCTTCTCCAGAGAGCACAAAATAAAGGCGCTAACAGCATTGGAGCAGGTCGGAATCTTGGATAAAGCATTTGTAAGAGTGGACCAATTATCAGGGGGGCAGCAGCAACGGGTAGCGCTTGCTAGAACATTGGCACAGAATCCTGAGATTATTCTCGCAGATGAACCGATCGCCTCCCTTGATCCTGTGACCTCTAAGCAAGTTATGAACGATTTTAAAAGGATCAATGAAGAAATGGGTATAACGGTTATTATGAACATTCATCATGTCGAAATTGCTCTGGAGTATGCGCATAGAATACTTGGGGTCCGAGACGGCAGAATTGTATACGATGGTAGTGCGAAAGATGTTACAGAGGAAGTGTTAGATCATATTTACAAAGGTCGAGAAGACGTAATGAAAGAAGTGGAAGGGGAAAAAGTTTATGTATGACAAAATTTTCCCTCCGAAAAAAATTGTACTAGCTAGTGGTAGTGTAGTGAAGGAAAAGAGATCACGAACTCCTATTATTCTAGTATTAGTCATTGTTGGATTGATCTTATCTTTTCGATTTACTAATTTTGATTTCCAGCAATTAATGAGTAGATGGTATGAGTTTTTTGTGATCATCGGGGATATGATTCCACCTAAATGGGAGTACTTCCCAAGCTTATGGCAACCATTATTAGACACAATTAAAATGTCCATTCTCGGCTCTTTTTTGGGCGCAGTGGTAGCTGTTCCCGTCGCATTTCTAGCATCTACGAATATTATTAAAGCTAAAATCATCACTATGATCACGAAGGTCTTTTTAAGCATATTAAGAACAATGCCTACATTAGTATCCGCATTAATCGCCACCTTTATTTTTGGATTAGGCACACTTGCTGGTACTGTCGCTATTTTTCTATTCACACTAGCATATGTCGGTAAGCTACTCTATGAACAAATCGAAAATGCTAGCATGGAGGCATTTGAAGCAATGGAGTCTATTGGAATGAATAAGCTCCAGGCGTTTCGATATGCTATTTTTCCTCAGATTCTACCAAACTATTTATCTACCTCATTGTTTTGCTTTGAGGGAAATGTGCGTTATGCGGCTATTTTAGGATATGTAGGTGCTGGTGGGATTGGTTTATTGCTAAACGAGGGATTAGGCTGGCGGGATTATGCAAGTGTTGGCATGATTTTATTGATGCTAGCGATCACGGTTTTTCTCATTGAAACAATCAGTGAGCATTTTAGGAAAAAGCTAACGTAAAAGGAGTCTTTCATACATGAATTTAGTCGAAAAACAATTATATCATGCCCCGAGAAACAATCGCTATATCTTGCTGATTTCTGCTGTTTTAGTAGTTCTATTTGCGTGGTCCATTACTGCTGTTAATATAGAAAATCTTGAACAAAGTGGAATGTCCATTGCAGGAAGTATATTAAAAGGAATTATTAGCCCAGATCTTGATTTGTTATTAGCAACAGGAACTCAAGGAGTAGCTTATTTATTAGTCGAAACCATTGCGATAGCATTTCTTGGAACCATCATTGGATCAATTCTAGCCATTCCACTTGCCTTTTTCTCTGCATCCAATGTTGTTCCAAAACCAGTTGCCTTTATCACAAGATTGCTACTTATTTTTATACGAACAGTCCCTGCATTGGTCTATGGTCTAATGTTTATTCGTGTAACAGGCCCAGGCCCTTTTGCCGGTGTTTTAACGATCGCCGTCATTTCAATTGGAATGCTTGCAAAGCTATATGTGGACGCTATTGAGGATTTGGACACAAGTATTTTTGAATCGATGACATCCATTGGTTGTACAACCTTTGAAAAAATTCGATATGGCATCATTCCACAGCTATTCTCCGTGTTTCTTTCGATCATGATTTATCGATTTGATATGAATTTACGAGAAGCGTCTATATTAGGTTTAGTAGGTGCCGGCGGTATTGGTGCACCACTTATTTTTGCAATGAATGCCTATAGATGGAATGAAGTAGGATCGATTTTAATTGGATTGGTTGTGCTCATCTTAATTGTTGAGCTTACATCTAATAAAATCCGAACAAAATTAGTGAGAGGGTAAAATGATACATCAATAGAGGGGAAGCTCGTATCTATTGATGTTTCTTATTATACTCGCTTATCATTTAGAGATGCTATCCCGCCACTTTCTAAGCTTTGTCCGCCAATTTATTTAGTATATCCGCCACTTTCCTTTGCATTCCCGCCACTATACTCCGTTTTCTCGCCACTTCTAATGAAAAAGATCCCAGCGAGGACTTCCTCACTGGGAGTCTCCTATTAATGGATCTCTAAATAATCGACATAGGCGTCCCATTCCCCATTATCGGATGTTACGACAAGCTCCACTTCTTGATTTCCGGTTCCATGACTAACATTGTCAATGGTATAAACAGCGGGATAACCGTCACCAAAATAAAAGGTTCCTTTATACACTCCTCCTATTAGAAGGTCTACTTCGGCCATATTTGAGTGATTGGATGAGGCCCCACGTAAGGAGAAGCTATGGGTATTGCTTTGGAAATATTGCGTATATTTTACGGAATCATTGTTAGCATATAAAGCGACTCCATTGAATGGTGAGTTAATGTTACCGGTATATTGACCACTTTTAGTCATATTTTCTGCTTCCACCCTCGTAGTATTGCCAGAACCATCGTCACCACCGCCACCGGAGTTCCCGCCGATTGTTAATGTATTACGGTAGACATCCGCACTACCACTACTTTGATAGCCTTCAACGGTAAGGGCAACTTCATACATTTTCCCCATTTCCATACCTAAGCTTTCCCACTTTTTAAAGTGTTCACTAACAGAGATCGTTCCACTAGTTCGTTTCGTTCTTCGTACACTCCAATATTGTTGGAAAGTTCTAGTACCCTTAATAGAAGGCTGATTGACGCGTGTGGTTTCATAGATATCGTAGGTACCTCCGTCAACCGTAATCGTACCTTTAGAAGTTCCACCTGGTGGACGCCAGCTTCCCCAGCTGTCGACAATATAATATTCTACAAGCGGATCCACCGTCCATCCATATACAGTTAAATATGAATTTCCGTTCGGTTGATAGTTCGCACCATAATTTATGGAGATGTTTCCTATTTGCTGATGTGTCTGAGTCTCATCGAATTTTTTCCCTTTTCGGAATAATATATTATTAATATTACTCCACTCGGCACTGAACGTACCACCACTATTAAGTGTCATACTTCCGTAGCCACCATCATCCTTCCAAAATTCATAATCATAGCCATCATGTGTGCCTGTTTCATTGCTCGTAATCGCAGCATGTACATTTGATGCAGGAAACATCAGAGCTAAACAAAATAATGTGGCGAAAAATAATCTTGTCTTATTTCGCATTAATCTAATATCCTCCTTTGTTAGATAGTATAAGCTGATTTAAGCCTCCTTTCTTGTTTTTGAAAGCGTTTTAATAACGCTCAACGCCATCATAACAAAGATAGAGTGCAATTTTTACCATAGAAACTATATCTATTACTTAAAAAATTTTAGTTCAAGATAAAATTGAAACCACTTCCAATTTTATCTTGACGAACATTTCTCTTTTTTATAAACTATAATTGTTCCAAATAAAAGAATATCGTTCCGTATAATGGAATAAAAGGAGAAGCAAAAATGGCCCAAGTACAATCTGTTGAACGAACATTATCGATATTAGAGTTCTTAGCTGAGCACCCAGAAGGGTTAGGGATTACAGAGCTTTCAAGGAAAATGGAGCTTGCTAAAAGCACGGCACACAGACTTCTAAGTACACTAGTTAATAGGGGCTATGTAGAACAAAAAGAGGAAAATGGTGACTATCGTCTTGGGATTCAGTGTTTAGTAATCGCTAGCTCTCTCTTGAATAATCTAGATATTCGCTCTGTGGCAAAGGAAGCACTACATACATTAGCAAGAAGCTCAGGAGAAGTGGTCCATCTTTGTATGCAGGATCAATATGAAGTCGTTTACATTGATAAAGTGGAGAGTGAGCAAACACTACGAATGTATTCCCAAATTGGCAGAAGAGCATTTATGCATTGCACAGGTGTAGGTAAAGCACTACTTTCTGGCATAAGTAAAGAAGAAGTCGATAAAATGATCGAAGAAAAAGGTCTACCTAAATTTACAGAGAATACGATTACTGACAAAGAAGCATTATTCAAAGAATTAAAGCTTATTCGTGAAATAGGCTACGCCGTGGATGAACAAGAGCATGAGAAAGGTATCCGTTGTATCGCAGCACCTGTTTTTGATCATAACGGCAAAGCAGTAGCCGCGATCAGTATTGCTGGTCCTGCTGAAAGAGTAACGGAAGAAAGAGTGAAAGAAGAATTAGCAAAAGAAATAGTAGACCAAAGCTTAGCCATTTCAAAACAATTAGGGTTTTTCAAGCATTAACAGAAAGGGGAAAAATGAATGAAGATTACAAAACTTAAGACATTTTTAGTAGAGCCGAGATGGTGTTTTGTCAAAATCGAAACAGATGAAGGGTTAGTTGGCTGGGGAGAACCAGTTGTGGAAGGACGGGCTGCTACTGTCGAAACGGCTGTCCAGGAATTAGCTGAGTACCTTGTAGGAAAAGATCCTCTTCGAATTGAAGATCATTGGAATGTCATGTACCGTTCCGGTTTTTATCGGGGTGGTCCCATCCTAATGAGTGCTATTGCAGGGATAGACCAAGCTTTATGGGATATAAAAGGGAAATATTTCAATGCACCAATCTATCAACTGCTTGGTGGAGCATGTCGTGATTCGATTCGGGTTTATTCATGGATTGGTGGTGACAGGCCAAGTGATGTAGGAAAAGCAGCGAAAGTAATGGTGGATGCAGGCTTTACAGCCGTTAAAATGAATGGAACAGAAGAATTACAATATATTGATTCTTATGAAAAAATTGATCAGGCTATCGCTCGCATAGCATCTGTCCGGGAAGCGGTTGGAGATTATATTGGTATAGGCATTGATTTTCACGGTAGGGTTCATAAATCAATGGCAAAAATTTTAGCAAAGGAATTAGAAGCCTATCGACCAATGTTTATTGAAGAACCAGTCTTACCAGAAAATAATGAAGCACTCCGGGAAATTGCCAATCAAACAAGCATTCCGATTGCAACAGGTGAACGAATGTACTCAAGATGGGACTACAAAAAGCTACTTGCTGATGGATATGTTGATATTATTCAGCCAGACTTATCTCATGCAGGTGGAATAACTGAATGTAAAAAGATTGCTTCGATGGCTGAGGCATATGATGTCGCTGTTGCCCCGCATTGTCCATTAGGGCCGATTGCCTTAGCTGCTTGTCTGCAAATGGATGCAACCGCTCACAATGCTTTCATTCAAGAACAGAGTCTTGGAATTCACTATAATCAAGGGAGTGATTTACTAGATTATATTATGGATCGTTCTGTGTTCGATTATCAGGATGGGCATGTGAAAATCCCGCAAGGTCCTGGATTAGGTATAGAAATTAATGAGGATAAAGTAAAAGAAATGGCAGAAAAAGGACATTTTTGGAGAAATCCAGTCTGGCGTCATCAAGATGGTACTGTAGCAGAATGGTAAAAGGAGGCTACCTAAAATGGATGTGGTAACACTTGGAGAAACGATGGTTTTGTTTACACCAGAGTCTAGTGGTCTATTAAGATATGCCAACACTTTTTCGAAAAAGATAGGAGGAGCAGAATCCAATTTTGCGATAGGACTATCGAGACTTGGCTATCAAACAGGCTGGATTAGTAAAGTAGGTAACGATGAATTTGGAAAAGCCATCCTTTCTTTTCTAAAAGGAGAATGCGTCGATGTTTCTCACGTTCACACGGATGAAAGTGCGCCAACAGGTATCTATTTTAAAGAATTTCGCAACAGTGCGAATGTAAGGGTGCAATATTATCGAAGTGGATCTGCTGCTAGCAAGATGGCACCATCAGATATAGATGAGAATTATATCGCAAAAGCAAAATATTTACACATTACTGGAATTACACCAGCGCTAAGTACGAGTTGCTATCAAGCTATAAAGGAAGCGATACGTATAGCAAAAAGTAAGGATTTGCAAGTTGTTTTTGACCCTAATCTTAGAGAAAAACTTTGGCCAAGTAAAGAGAAGGCCCAACAGGTAATGCTAGAGATTGCGGCAGAAGCAGATATTATTTTGCCAGGTTTAAGTGAAGCTACCTATCTTTTTGGAGAAAAGGGACCTGATCAATTGGCTAAATGCTTCTTAGACTTAGGTGCCGAAACGGTCATATTAAAAGCTGGAAAAGAAGGAACCTACTATTACACAGCGGAGCAGTCAGGATTTGTGGAATCTTTTTCAGTAGATCAGGTGGTGGACCCTGTCGGTGCAGGTGATGGATTTGCTGCAGGCTTTATTTCAGGGCTCTTAGATGAGTTACCCTTAATGAAAGCAGTGAAAAGAGGGAATGCGGTAGGTGCGATGGTTACGATGGTAAATGGAGATGTAGAAGGCTTGCCAGAAAAGGATGAAATCGAGCATTTTATTCAACCAAATAAAGAAGACGTTAGTCGATAATGAGGAGGAAATAGATTTGAGTGTATTGCAAAATATTTACGACAATGGATTAGTAGGAATTATTCGTGGTGTCCAGCCAGATGATATTTTAGATGTCGCCAAATCTCTTCATCAAGGTGGGATTCATACATTAGAAATCACTGCTGACACCCCACGTATTTTACAAGTAATCGAACAGCTTCGGGAGGAATTACCTGAAGAAGTGATCGTTGGAGCAGGAACCGTATTAGATGCAGAGACGGCAAGAGCAGTGATTATGGCAGGGGCACAGTTTGTCTTTTCTCCAACAGTGAATATTGATATGATTCAAATGACAAAAAGGTATGGAGTCGTTAGTATTCCAGGTGCATTGACTCCAACTGAAATTTTAACAGCCTATGAAGCGGGTGGAGATGTGATTAAAGTGTTCCCAGCACGTTCAGCAGGACCAAATTATATTAAAGATGTGAACGGCCCATTATCGCATATCCCATTAATGCCAACTGGTGGGATTAATCTTGATAATATTATGGACTATTTTCAAGCAGGAGCGGTTGCTGCAGGGCTTGGTGGTTCATTAGTACAAGCAAAAAAGAAATATACCGAAACAGATCTAGCAGAATTGACAGAAAAAGCAAAAGCATATGTCGAGAAAGTGAAAGCGTTCCAAATTAATGTACAATAAAGAAAACGTCCTATAAAATTAAAACGACAAGCAACATGAAGTAGTTACAAATACTTACATGTTGCTTTTCTTTACACCTATAAAATCGAGTAGGAGATGGAAAAATGAGACGAATGCGATTTGCACCACCAACGGACCATTATGATGAACGATTAGAAAAAATCGATGAGCAAATATGTAATTTAATGAAAGAACGGAAAATCCTTTCTAATAATAATCCTGGTTTTCCAAGAGCATCCCTAATCACTGAATGGTCACAAAAATATAATTTCTATGAAGATTTCCTTCGTAGTATTTTTTCACAACTTCTAGATGAAGAGGTTTATAAACCAACGGTAAAGCCTAGAGGTTTTATGAAAAATATACCAATATTAAAATTATTTGAAAAAGATCAGATACTATATACTGTCACAGTAATAAGTCAATTTGAAAATGCTAGTATTGTTCGTCTTAACATTGATAGAATGCCAGATGATGTTATGTCAGATATGGATCGGGAGGAACACTTATATTATAGGCTTTCCATAGATGCAGAAGGAAAGTATTATGATTGTAGATGGGAAGGAGGTTCAGGTTCAGGAGAACACTTCTCGTATACTTACATTGTAGCACCAGCTTTACCAGACGATCATTCTAGCTATCAATTCGTTTTTACAGAATGTAAGACACCTTACGATAAAGCAACTGGTTTTGAGTTTAGGTTATAGAAAAGTAAGAAAGAATGTCCCCCACCTAAAAATAATGGGAATGTTCTTAGAGAAGCGGGTTATTAACTGTAGGACACTCGAAATCTCGGGCTAATCTAGCAAATTTTATGTATTAGTAAATGTTCTTAAAAGGGGAGAGAACGGAATGATTCTAGGTGCTCCAATAGCTAAGGGTAATACGGCAGATATTTATCTTTATAACAATAAAATCGTAAAAGTTTTCAATGACTATCTGCCTGATTCGGAAGCTTTTTATGAAGCAAGTAAGCAAGAATATGCCTTTTCCTGTGGACTCTCTGTTCCCAAAGTATACAGTGTTACGAAAATAGGTGGAAAACAAGCTATTATAATGGAATATATTGAGGGTAAAACATTAGCGGATTTATATTTTGAAAACAAAGAACATGCCGAATACTATCTAGATATTTCTGTCGATGTACAACTAAAAATTCATAGCATTATTCCAGAAACAATCGAACCCATGGTGAAAAAATTACATCATCAAATCGAGGGTGCACCTATTTTGGCAAAAAGACAAAAGTCATATTTAATAGAAAAATTAGACTCCATGATTTTTGAAACACGGCTTTGCCATGGAGATTTCCACTTATTTAATTTGATTATGACAGATAACAAAATTTCCATTATAGATTGGGTTGACTCAAGCGCAGGAGATATTCATGCAGATATTTATCGCACATATCTACTATATTCCCAATTATCATTGGAATTAGCTGAAATGTATTTGCGACTCTATTGTGAAAAAAGTGGTCTATTAAAATCTGATGTTTTCCAATGGGCCCCAATTATAGCCGGAGCTAGGTTATTTGAATCAGTGGAAACAGAGAGTAAGGATCGGCTGATGGCGATTATAAACAAATACTGTCCTTAATCCCTTAAATTAAAATCTTTTCCGAGATTACAATAATCTATCATAATTAGAAGGTTTCCCTCATGTGATAACAGAAATAGAAGGCTTCTAATCACTTCTATTTCTGTTAGAGTAAAACTAGCGATTAGAGCTAACATTACAAGTCTCCTGTGAGTGAGGAAATATTATACGTTAGATTTATGATGTCTAGTAATATATGCAAACGACACACCAATTAATATACTAATAAAAGTGAATATTAGAAAAAGATTACTATATAAAGCAGCGTTATTTGAATATTCAAATGGTAGCAAACTAGTGAAATTAGAATCCTGTTCAAGAAACGCTCCAATCATACTTGTTGCAGCAGCACCAGCTATAAAATTAAACATTGAGAAAAAGCCCATTCCTATTCCAACGGAGTTCTGTGGCAATGTCATGGAAATTGAATTGGATAAAGCAACACGAATAAAAGTCGCTCCTACATTGCCAAAGATTAAAATTGTCATAATCCATATGGGGTCAATCTCCACGAATACAGAGATAAGTACATAACAACAGAAAAGTAATCCAACTGACAGATAGAATAGAAACTGATTACCTTTTTTATCAGCTAATTTCCCTCCTCTTTTTCCGAGTAGTGCAGCAATGATTGCGGATGGAAACAATACAAGACCTATTGAGAGTTGAGATAGTTGATATACGTCATTTAACAGTAACGGTGTAGCGAACGTTAGAGCAAATAAAAGTGAAGCGGCAAAAAATGTAATAATAAGCATCAAAGAATATGCTTTATTTTTAAATAATTTAAAATTAACAAAAGGATTGCTATGATTGTAAATGTGAATTATGAAGAAGGTAAGAAGTATTGTTGCAAAAATGAAGTAGACTAAATTTGTTTGTGTAATAGCTAAAAGAAAGAGTGCAACGGTTACACCCAATAATCCAGCACCAATATAATCGAGTTTTAGTCCTTTCTTAGAGGTTTTCGGCAAGTATTTTTTGAAGTAAGGAAGACTAATTAATGGGAATAGTGATAAGGTAAAAAGTACGCGCCAATTACTAAATTCTGAAACAACACCTGAAATAATAGGTCCAAGGGCTGTCCCTAATGCCATACCAATAGCAATCGTACCAAGTGCTTTTCCGCGTTCCTTTTCTGGGAAAAAGCGTGTTGGAATGACCATTGACATGGTAGGTATGACGGAGGCACCGGATGCTTGGAGAATACGACTCACAATGACCATTCTAAAATCAATGGCGAATATTCCTATTATTGATCCGAAAGCTAACAACAACAAGCCATAGGTCAGTAATCGACTAAGTGAGTAATAATCAGCTAACTTCCCATATACTACTGTACCAATAGCATAAACCACCATATAGGAAGACAGAACCCAACTGACATCAGCTGAAGTTAGTGAGAATTCATCTCGAATGGTAGGTAAAGCAACATTGAATATAAATGCATTCATTACAGAAAAAATTAGGATAAACACAAGCACCCTCAACAACCTTCTTTTTTCATTCATTTGGAGTTCCATCATTATCATTCCTTTCTGTAGAATGCTTCTTCTCATTTGCTTCAATGGCATGATGTGCAGCTTGATTTAGTAATGTAAGCAAGCTTGCTTTTTCTGATGTCGACATCTCTTTAGTGAGAATATCTGTCCATTGTCCCAGAATATCTATAATTTGTTGTCGGATATTCAAGGCCTTTTCGGTTACATATACAAGGTTTTGACGGCGATCCTGCTTGCTTGGGTGTCGTATTATATAACCCTCTAGTTCAAGTTTCTGAATAGCACGTGTTGCTGTAGCTTTATCAACATACAGTCGCTGTGCCAAATCATATTGTGTCACACCATCACGCTGATATAACAGCATCAAAAAATGCATTTGGCTTGAACCAATTCCAAATTGCTGAAGATTTCTGCTAATGTACATCTCTGAATAACGATTAATCGTACTAATTAATTTACCTACTGATTGAATCTGAGGCTTCGACATAAGATCCCTCCTTATTAGTTGCATACGCAACTTTTTATAATTATAGTACAATTTAGTTGCGTATGCAACTATTTTTCGAGTATGGTGGATGGAAAAATTTATTCGTTGCAAAACTAGTAGATGGATACATTTTAAACTGAAGAAGATTAAGTAATGAGGGTAGTGATAAGTAGCATTCGATAACAATGTCTAAAAAGGAGGGCCATACCATTGATTTAGCCGTTATCTATATAGTTTTGTCCAGTAGTATCTTTTGCGAAAATAACTCGAAAATCAAGATCTCTAGCATATTTTTCGTAAAAATCCATTATATTACATTAAAGTTTTATTGTGGATATCTGAATAAAGAGATAGGGCCACACAATATGTGGCCCCTCAGTCAAATATTATTCTCTTACCCCAAATACAAAAGTAGTTTTCGCGTAATATTTTTCGTCTTTATCTAACCATACTGATGGGAAACCGTCATGATGGATCGATGCGGGTGATGCTTGTGTTTCCAAGCAAAGCCCTAAGTATCGAGCTGATTCCCGTTCGCGTAGCTTCAAGCCTTCAGGTAAATTGTTCGAAGTATACATGACAACACCTGGTTGGTCTGTGATCACCTTTAGTTCACGCCCGCTTTCTTTCTCATAAACCTGTGCACTTACTTCTTTTGTGTGATCGAATAAAAAGTAATGATCATAACCGTGATTCGCTACTAAATTTTGTTTAAATTCAGAGCTTACGCCATCCTTCATCGGACGCCCATTTCGAAAATCAAATACTGTATCATCGACGTTTAAGATGGAACCTGTTGGAATTAACTCTTCATCTAATTCAACAAATTCGCTACTATCTAAAGTGATTTCATGTTCTTGAATATCTGTTTTTAAGTTTCCGCTTAAGTTAAAATACGAATGATTTGTCGCAGTGAGAACGGTTTTTTGATCTGCAACACCTTCATAAGCAATTGTTAGGGCATTTTCATTCGTTAGCGTATAAATTACCGTCATTCTAAGATTACCAGGATAGCCGTTTTCTCCATCCTTACTATCTAGAGTTAACGTTAATCCAACCTCTTCCTTATTTTCAAAAGGAACGACAGACCAGATAGACTTATGGAAGCCAGGTTCCCCACCGTGTAAATGATGGTCTCCTTCATTTTTTGGAAGGGTATAAGCCTTTCCATCCAATTCAAATTGGGCTTTTTCAATACGTCCAGCGACTCGCCCAATGAGTGCACCGAAATAACCCGGGTTATCTAGGTAATCCTCGTAGTTATTAAACCCAATCACGACATTTTCTAGCTTGCCATCACGATCTGGTGTCATAGCTCTTGTAATAATTCCTCCAAAATCAAGGATAGAGACCTCCATACCATGATCATTAATTAGTGTAAATTCTTTCCATTTCTGATCCTTTACAGAAACTACATCTGTTTTTATTTCCATTCCGATAACTCCTCCTACCTACTTTTATAGATGTGAAAGGAAGCGTTTAAAGGCCCCTCTACCAGTTTCATCTGTTTTAAAGACACCTGCATCCTCTAGAACTCTAGCGAATTTCTTTCCTAATTCATCATCTACGATTTGCTTGACATTTTCTTTAGCAATATTTGTATGCCTTTTCTTTATCGATTGTACCCAATTTCGATGATAATCTGCAATGCTTATCTCTTCGTTGAGTAAATGTTTTTTGATTTCTTCTAGTTCCCCTTTTAGTCTTGGAGGGAGTACGGCAAGCCCCATAACCTCAATAAGTCCAATGTTTTCTTTTTTAATATGATGAACATCTTCATGTGGATGGAATAATCCCATCGGGTGTTCTTCTGTTTGACGATTGTTGCGTAATACAAGATCTAACTCAAATTTGCCATCTCTCATTCTAGCAATTGGTGTAATTGTATTATGAGGTGTTTCACCTGTATAGGCGAAGATTTCTGCCTCTTTATCACTATAATCGCGCCATTTTTGTAAAATATAATCGGCTGCTTCGATTAATGGCTGGCGATCCTGATGACGTATACGAATGACAGACATTGGCCATTTTATAACAGATGCGCAAACCTCTGGATATTCCTCTATTTTAAAGGAAAATTCATCTTCTGCTTTTGTCATTGCAAACGTATAATTACCACCTTGGTAGTGATCGTGGGATAGTATACTTCCACCTACTATTGGCAGGTCGGCATTTGACCCAATGAAATAATGAGGGAATTTCTCTACAAAAGCTGTTAATCTTGCAAAGGAATTCCGATTAATTTTCATTGGGCGATGCTCTTTGGCAAAGATAATACTATGCTCATTGTAATAAACGTACGGCGAATATTGCAGGAACCACTCTTCTCCCTCAAGTGGTACTTCAATAATCCGATGATTCGATCTAGCTGGGTGTCCAATTCGTCCAACATAACCTTCGTTCTCCGCACAGAGCAGGCATTTAGGATAGGCTAAATCCTGCTTCATTTCACGCTCCCGCCTGATTTGCTCAGGATCCTTTTCAGGCTTGGATAGGTTAATCGTAATATCTAAATCACCGTAGTCGGAAGCTGTTTTGAATTGAATATTTTTCGCAATTCGCTTTGTTTGGATATAGTTACTATCCTTGCTTAATTGATAAAAATAATCGGTTGCTTTAATCGGTGCTTTCTCATATTTTTGATAAAAGACCTGATTAATTTCAGATGGCTTCGATAAAAAGACATTCATGATTAGTGCTTGGAGTTTCTCCTTTTCATCTAATAAATCCTCGATAATATTACGGTTTATAGCATCTTCTGTAATGGTTTCGAGTAGCTCAGGTATGGATGATTCAGCTGAAAGGGAGTCCTGTTCCTCAAAGCTATCAACCTTGACTAATCCAAGTATTTGGTTTCTTGCATAAATGGCATCACTAGGATGAATGAGTTCTTTATTGATCGCTTTTTGTACAAGTGACTCAATAAGCTGCGAGAGATTTGCCATGCTTATGCCTCCTCTTTATAGCCTTGGGGATTTGCTTGATGCCAATTCCAAGCATCGGTAATAATTCGTTTAATATCAGTTCTAGACGGACTCCAGCCTAGAATTTGTTTTGCTTTTTCAGAACCTGCAATTAAGGTACTAGGATCGCCAGCGCGTCTTTCGGCAACCTTTGCAGGAATTTCGTGACCCGTAATTTCTCTTGCCGTTTTAATAATTTCTTTTACTGAGAAGCCCTGACTACTCCCGAGGTTGAAAATATTACTTTCCCCGCCATCCTGTAAATAGTTCAAAGCGAGAATGTGTGCATCAATAAGATCCTCTACATGTATATAGTCTCGAACACAAGAGCCATCGTGGGTATCGTAATCCTCTCCGAAAATTGAGATATACTCTCTTTGACCAAGTGCTACTTGTAGTACAATCGGAATTAAATGAGTCTCCGGTCTGTGATCCTCCCCAATTTCTCCTGTACTTCGGGCACCTGCTACGTTGAAGTATCTTAAAGACACATAACGGATATCATGCGCAACTTCTGCCCATTTCATCATTTTTTCCATGGTAAGTTTTGTTTCACCATACGTGCTAGTAGGAAGTGTAGGCATATTCTCTGTAATAGGTACTTGTTCTGGTTCTCCATAAGTTGCTGCAGTAGAGGAGAAGACAATGTTTTTAATCTGGAATTCGGTCATTGCTTGTAACAATACTTGTGTTCCATAGACATTGTTATCAAAATATTTCAATGGTTTTTCCATTGATTCACCTACAAGAGAATTGGCTGCGAAGTGAAGCACACCATCGATTTTTTCGTGGGAAAAAACCTCACGTAAGAACTCAATATCACGAATATCTCCATTGTAGAAGCTTGCATCTGGATGTACAGCTCCACCATGACCTGTTTCTAAATTATCGATTACTACTACTTGATGCCCTTTGTCGATTAATTGGTAAGTAGCATGTGATCCAATATAGCCAGCTCCACCTAACACTAAAATTCTCATTTATTTTCCTCCTCCATTAATTCTTTGGCACCATCACCGATTGCAGCAATATAAAAGGTAGGAGGGTAGCCTACTTTTTCTTCATAGACCTTCGCAATATTTTCCTGAAAGGCTCTTGATTCAGTCTTCTCTACAATGGCAATCGCACAACCACCAAATCCAGCTCCTGTCATACGCGCACCGATGACCCCTTTTTGCTGCCAAGCTGCTTCGGCAATAGTATCTAATTCAAGGCCTGTTACCTCATAATCATCACGTAAGGAAACATGAGATTGATTGACTAGCTCCCCAAAGGCTTTTAATTCACCAGCTTTTAATTTCTGCAATGCCTTGATCGTACGTGCATTTTCATAGACAGCATGCTTTGCGCGCTTCTGATTTACTTCATTTTTAATAAGTGAGCGGTTTTTTTCAAATTGCTCTGGTGTCAATTCCCCAAGGCTTCTAATGGAAAGTTCTTTTTGTAGATCAGCTAAAGCTTGCTCACACTCGCTACGGCGCTTATTGTATTTCGAATCAGCTAATTCCCTGCGTTTATTCGTGTTAATAATGATGATATCATGATCCTCTAACACAATCGGTGCATATTCATAATGGAGGGTATCACAATCCAGTAGCAGGGCATGGTCTTTTTTTCCCATACCAATCGCAAACTGATCCATAATACCACTATTCACACCGATATATTCATTCTCCACTTTTTGACCGATTTGGACAATCTTTACTCTGTCAATGTTTAGGTTAAACAGCTTTTCTAATAAAACACCTGTTACTAATTCAATCGAAGCAGAAGAAGAAAGCCCAGCACCGTTTGGAATGTTTCCATAGAATAAAACATCAAAGCCATGATGGATGGAAAAACCTTCCTCGATAAAGTATTTTACCATGCCTTTTGGATAATTGGTCCAATCGTCTTCTTGCTTATAGCTCAAATCATCTAAGGATACCTCTAAAACTCCTTTTTCTGCAAAATTTTCAGAATAAAACCGAAGCATACGGTCTTCACGAGGAGCTACGATTGCATAAGTCCCGAATGAAATAGCGGCAGGGAAGACATGACCACCATTGTAATCCGTATGTTCCCCGATTAGATTAATTCTCCCTGGTGCAAAAAAGGCTCTAGGATTAGTATTTGTTTGAAAAATATTGTGAAATGATGAGATAAGTTGTTTCCATTCCATTGTTAGTTCCCCCTTTGATATCGACTTAATTAATTTAATTTACTAACTAAATTGTAGGTGATTTCATGTAAAAATACAAGGGCTAATCATTAAAATTTTGATAAATATTCCTTACCATTTCTTTACATAGTGTTAATCCTTCTATTCTTTTTCCTTGATAAAATATAGATTGGTATATTACTAGAATTAAAGGAGGAAAATCAAGATGAATCATTCAACGAAGAGATTTATTGGTATGTTACTTTTTTTCTTGCTCATTGTCTCACAGTTTTCTAGTGTTTTTGGTAGAGAAGTGAGTGCAGCAGAAGATCTAGTAGATGTTCAACTACTTAGTATGAATGATCTTCACGGAAAAATTGATCAATCCTATGAGTTAGACATAACAGGTGATGGTGATGTAGACGGAGTTTACGGGAGAATGGATTATGTTGCTTCCTATTTAAAAGAGAGAGATCAAGCACATCCAAATTCGATTATCGTACATGCAGGAGATATGATCGGTGGAAGTGCACCAGTGTCTGGTTTATTCCAAGATGAACCTACTGTAGAAATTATGGAGGAAATCGGCTTTGATTATGGGACAGTTGGAAATCATGAATTTGATGAGGGTACAACAGAACTTCTAAGAATGGTGAATGGTGGTGAGCATCCTGATGGTTTAGGTACTGCGGGTTATGATGGAATGAATTTTGCTAATCTATGTGCCAACTGTGTTTACAAAGATTCAGGTGAAACTATATTGCCACCATATGCTATAGCAGAGGTGGAGGATGTAAAAATTGGCTTTGTTGGGGTTAATACACAAGCATCTGCTGGAATGGTAATGCCAGCAGGGATCGAAGATATTGAATTTACAAACGAAGCAGCTGCTGTGAATCAAGCAGTAGAGGAACTCCAAGCAAAAGGAATTGAAGCTATCGTTGTTTTAGCACATATTCCTGCTGAGCAAAGTGGTGAAACAGCTGTAGGCGAATCTGCTGAACTAGCGAAACAAGTAGACGATGCAGTAGATATTATTTTTGCTGCCCACAACCATCAAGTTGTGAATGGTGTAGTTGATAATAAATTAATCGTGCAAGCAAGTGAGTATGGAAAAGCATTCGCAGATATCGATATTCAAATCGACCGTAGCACACAGGATATTATTAAAAAGCAAGCGGAAGTCGTTTTTGTTGATCAAAATAAGAAAGAGCCTGATCCAGCCGTTCGTGACATTTTAACAAAATATCAGGATTTGATTGAACCAAAAATGAATCAAAAGCTAGGGTATAACGGACAAGACCTTACTGGTGATTATACAAATAATGGGGATCATGGATTAGGAAATCTTATCGCAGATGGGATGCTATGGCAGATGGATGCGGATTTTGCCATGATGAATGGTGGTGGCATTCGTGATGATCTACTACAAGGTGAGATTACTTGGGGAGATTTATATAATATCATGCCATTTGGAAATACCCTAATGAAGATGGAGATAAAAGGGGAGGATCTTTACCCTATTTTAAATGCACAGCTATCTCCAATTTATGGACCAGATTATAGTATTGCAGGCTTACACTATACTTGGGATATAGCTACAAATAAAGTCATCGACATCACCTTTCCAGATGGAACAGCGATTGATCCAAATGGTTCTTATACATTGGTTGTCAACAATTATATGGGGACCTCCCTTAGTGCTAAGCATCGTCCAATTAGTGAAAAAGGTCAGAATGTAGAAATGGGTCCAGTTGATTTAGACGCTTTTGTTAACTACGTGAAATCATTAGGCTCTACTGAGGAAAATCCGATACAAATTGGCTCTGAAGGAAGGATTGTGGGGATAGAAAATACTCCAGAAAATATTCTAGGCGAGGTCTCCATTAATGAAGCTCGTAATGCAGAAACAGGTTCAGAGGTAACCATAGAAGGTGTGGTTACAACTACACCTGGTGCCTGGGGTGGCAATGGCTTCTACATACAAGATGAAACAGCGGGTATCTATGTCTTTGGAAGTGATGAGGTAACAGTTGGAGATCAGGTCAAATTAACTGCTGTTACTGGTGAATATAATGGTGAACGACAATTAACTGATATCTCTTTATTAGAGAAAACAGGTCAAAGCCCATTACCAGATGCAGTGGAGGTTAATCCGTCAGAAATTAGTGAGCAGAACCAAGGGCAGTTAGTTGTAATCAAAGGAGCTACCATTTCCGAATTAGAAAAAGTGAATGATTATGGAACCTTTGAGTTTATGGCAACTACGAATGGACAAGCTGTATTAGTTCGCGTAGATAACCGTACAGGATTAGCCTATGATGCCTTCCCTTTTGAAAATGGTGACAAAGTAAATATCATTGGTGTATCTAGCGTATATAATGGGACATTTCAATTAAAGCCAACAAAAGTAGCTGATATTTCCGAATTTACCGAACAAGGTGAAGATGATCCTAATGAAGACTCTCCTAATGAGGATCAACCGGAAGAAGATCCAACTACCGAGGACAACCCTAATAACGAAGAAAAGCCAACAGAAAATAATGGAGTAGAAGATCCTAATAATGAAGAAACCCCCAATGATCAAGACAAGGGGGGGAATTCTAGTAATAAGGATAAAATAGAAAATGAGCGCAACAACTCCAATAATGATAAAATCGCGGAGAATGAACAATCGAAGAATCCGCTACCTAATACGGCAACCTCTATTTTTGATCTAATGCTAGCAGGCGCTGGGCTAGTGCTGGCATCCCTCATATTATTTATGATAGGAAGAAAAAAGCAAAGAGTGTAAAAAAGAAAGATGCATCCTCATAAGCAAGGGTGCATCTTTACTATTTACTAACCTACTATTTATTTGTAACAGAATAGGCTTCTCTTACTTGTTTAGCAGCAGTAATCATATTTTCTAAAGCAGCAACGGTTTCCGCTTCACCTCGTGTTTTTAGACCACAATCTGGATTAATCCAAAATTGCTTAGCATCAATGGTTCTTAATGCTCTTTCGATATTTAATTTAATTTCTTCGACACTTGGAACACGCGGACTATGGATATCATAGACACCAAGTCCAATTTCCTTATCATACTTATTCTTCTCAAATGTATCAATTAATTCACCATGACTTCTAGATGTTTCGATAGAGATAACATCCGCATCTAACGCATCGATTACTTCGAAAATTTCACTAAATTCAGAATAGCACATATGTGTATGAATTTGCGTTGATGGCTTCACGGTTGCTGTTGAAATGCGGAAGGCTTTGATCGCTGCATCGAAATATGCTGGCCATTTCAAATGATCGAGTGGTAAACCTTCTCTAAGGGCAGGTTCATCGACTTGAATAATTTGTACTCCAGCTTTTTCTAATGCGAGCACTTCCTTCTCAAGAGCTAGTGCGATTTGATTTTGTACAGTGAATCGAGGAAGCTCCTCGTGGACAAACGACCAATTTAAAATCGTAACAGGCCCTGTTAACATTCCCTTCACTGGTTTCTTCGTTAAGGATTGGGCAAATACAATTTCTCTTACAGTCATTGGATTACTCCATGATACATCTCCCACTACTAGTGGTGGTTTTACACATCTAGAACCATAAGATTGAACCCAACCGAATTCAGTTACAGCAAAACCATTTAGCTTTTCACCAAAGAATTCTACCATATCGGTACGTTCAAACTCACCGTGTACGAGTACATCTAGATCAAGGTCCTCTTGAATTTGAATCCATTTTTTCGTTTCTATATCAATGAATTCAAGATATTCTTGATTAGTAATGTCCCCTTTACGCCACTTCGTACGGGTGCCTTTTACCTCAGCTGTTTGAGGTAAGCTTCCAATGGTAGTCGTCGGTAGTATAGGTAATTTTAACTCTTCTCGCTGTAGTCGGATTCTTTTACTAAATGGAATGGTCCTTTTGACTTCTTCCCCTTCTAGCTCCTTCAACTCCTGTGCAACAGATTGATTTTGGCGATAAGATGAATGAGCAAGCGCCTCTCTTGCTGTCTTACTTTCTTCTAGAATCGTCTGAATCGATGCTTTTCCTTTATTGGCACCTTCAGTGATCGCCTGAATTTCTTTTAGCTTCTCATCTGCAAAGCTAAGTCCATTTAATATAATAGGATCCATTTTACTTTCACTATCTTTTGTTACAGGGACATGTAACAGAGAGCAGGAAGGTTGTAAAATAATTGTCTCCACATCAACTGCTCCATTAATTTCTTCCACTAGTTCAAGGGTTGTGTCTAAGTCTGCACGCCATACATTGCGTCCATTGATGACTCCGGCAGCTAGAACCTTATCTTTCGGGAATCCCCATTTTTTGATTAATTCTAAGCTTTCACCATGAATGAAATCTAGACCTATCCCATTAACGGGAAACTGTACGACCTTTTGATAATGTTGAACCGTTTCAAAATATGTTTGTAGCAATATTTTTGCTTGGGGTGCTTCTGCACGTAAGGTCTGATAGGTTTTTTCAATGAGCTCTAATTCCTGATTAGAAATATTTGTCCCTAGAATTGGTTCATCAATTTGGATCCATTCTGCTCCAGCTTCCGTTAATTCGTTTAAAACTTGAGCATATAATGGCAGAAATTTCTCTACCCAGTCTGATAGTTCATTTTCTTCATAGCCCTTAGATAGTTTTACGAAAGTAACCGGACCAATTAGTACAGGTTTTCCGATAATTCCGAGCTTTTCCTTTGCTTCAAGGAAATAAGTTAATGCACGATTTTCGACAAGCTTTGGTGTTACATCATTTAATTCAGGTACAATGTAATGATAGTTTGTATTAAACCATTTCGTCATTTCAGCAGCAACTGCTTCCTTTGTACCACGTGCAATTCCAAAATACGTATCTAGTGATTTTTCGTCTAGGTCTTGAAATCTTGTAGGAATGACACCAAAGGAAAAAGCGGTATCAAGTACGTGATCATAGAAGGAAAAATCTCCAACAGGAATCCAATCAATACCTAGTTTTTGTTGTTTTTCTAGGTTAGCTAAACGTAATTTAGTAGTTTGGTTGATTAATGCTTTTTCTGTTATATTGTTTCCCCAAAAAGATTCAAGAGCATGCTTCCATTCTCTTTTTTCCCCGATTCTCGGATACCCAAGATTAGAACTGATGAATGTTGTCATATTTTATTCTCCCTTTTCTTTCATATTATTACAGCTAAAGGAATTCCCCGTTTTAGAAGTCTTACCTTACCTTTGCTGTTGATTTTGCTTTTGTTTTTTCATGGACATAATCGGTTAATTCAACGGTAATTTCGTAATTCATAAAAGGTGTGATGAGATAAATACCGTTGAAATAGGAAATAGCTGTATCAATTAATTCCTTCGCGATTTCTATTCCTTCACGGATCGCATCTGCTCGATTAGATCGGGCTTGCATTCTTGCCCTTACTTCATCAGACAGCTTCATCCCTGGAACTTCATGGTGTAAAAATTCAGCATTTTTATAGGAAACGAGTGGCATGATTCCGATAAAAATAGGTGCTTCTATATGCTTGGTTTCCCGAGCAAGTGCAATGATTTTTTCGTGACTAAAAATTGGTTGTGTTAAAAAATAATCTGCACCGTGCTCGATTTTTTTGTGCATTCTTTTCACAGCCTTTTCTAAGTTTGCGACATTTGGATTGAAGGCTGCAGCTACTTGAAAGGCGGTATTCTCTCTTAAGGAAGCACCAGAGAAGGATAACCCTTGATTACACTGCTTGATTAATCGTGTTAATTCAAAGGAAGTTACGTCAAATACGGATGAGGCACCAGGAAATCCACCAATTCTTGTAGGATCACCCGTTATTGCTAAAATCTCATGGAAGCCCAGTGTATGTAACCCCATTAGGTGTGCTTGCAGGCCGATTAGGTTGCGATCTCTACATGTGAGGTGGATAAGTGGTGTAACATTTAGATGGAGTTGTTTCATTTTGACAGCCATCGCTAAATTACTGATTCGCGGTGTAGCAAGTGAATTATCCGCTAAAGTAATCGCATCCACACCTGCATCTTCCAGCGCTTTCGCCCCTTTAATAAACTCATCAATTTCTAGATGCTTTGGTGCATCTAATTCAACAATAACGGTATGCTGTTTCTTAGCTTTATCCACCAATGTCGGATTCGACTGGACAGTTTGGGAAGAAGGGAGTGTGATCAGTCCTTCTTTCACCTGGACGGTTTTGTCTAAAATAGGTGTTAGTCCCTCAATACCATCCTTTAAGGCCCTAATATGCTCTGGGGTCGTTCCACAGCACCCTCCGATAAGACGTACTCCTTGATCTCGGAATTCCTTTGCACATCGTTTGAAATAATCTGTTTGCTTGCTGTAAACAAGCTTGCCGTTTTCATATGCTGGTAGACTAGCATTTGGAAATGCTGATAAGTGTGCTCGCTCAGGTAATGGTACGGCTTCTAGTGACTCAATCATATGGTGTGGACCTAAACGACAATTAACCCCAACGACATCTGCACCAAGTACTTCTAGCTGTGTTAATACATCAGCTAAGGACATACCGTTTTCTAAAATACCAGGCTCATGCATCGATACATTTGTAATAATAGGGAGGTCTGTTTCTTTTCTTGCAATTTCTAGAACAGCGGTTAATTCGTCGATGTCATAATAAGTTTCTAATAGGATGCCATCTACACCTTCTAATAGAAGGCTAAATAATTGTTCCTTGAAGCTCCTTATGATGTCTTTTTTGGATGTGACTAGCTTTTGAATTCCTCGAATTCCACCAATCGTTCCAAGTACAAATGTTTCATTTTTTGCTGCTTGTTTAGCTAATTGGACAGCACGTGTATTTATTTGGTGTACTTCCTCCTCCAAGCCAAATCTTGCTAGCTTAATATAATTGGCTCCATACGTATTGGTTTGGATGATATCTGCCCCAGCGTCAATATAGGATTGATGAACTTGGAGGACCTCTTCTGGTTTTGATAGATTATATGCTTCAAAGCATTGATCAACCCCATGTGCGTAAAGTAAAGTACCTATCGCACCATCTGCTATGAGGATATTTTCTTTGAGAGCTTGTAGGAGTGATGATGTCATTCTTTCACCTCTTTTCTTTTCATAATCATTTATAAAAAACAAGCAATCTCCACTATAATTGCTGTTTTTTGAACAAAAGGCCCAGAAAAACAAAAAAGTCTTCATCCCTTGAAAGATGAAGACTCTATATAAATAGATCTCACGTTCCTCATCTTTCAAGCGTTGTTGCGCTTGCTGGAATTAGCACCTTGTCTAATAAAGACGGTTGCTGAGGTATCACAGGGCCAGTCCCTCCACCTCTCTTGATAAGAGTAAAGCTTTATGAAGTTTTGTTGTCATTATATTACATTATAAGTAAAATACTTTCAAGTCATTTTTAATAAAAAATTGAATTTTTTTCCTAGATTGTTATTCAACTTGTTTGATAACAAGAATGATGGTATAATTGAAAATGATTCTCATTAAAAAGGAGATTAGATGATGGCAAGTTTAAAAAATCTTATAAAAGAGCGACGCTCCATTTCAAACTATAAAGAAAATCCTGTTTCTAAGGAACTAATGAAAGATTTATTAAGTATAGCTGTCTGGGTGCCCAATCATAAAATGACTGAGCCGTGGCGTTTTGTATTTATAACAGGCGAATCAAAGAAAAAATTAGCAGAAATCAATCGAGAGGTAGCGAAAGAAAAAGCAAAGAATGCCTCTCGTGAGGAGCTAGAGCAGATAGGCGAAAATGGCTACCAAAAGATCATGAACGTTCCATTTATCATTATGGTTATTAATACGCTTCATCCTCAAGAAAAACTGAGAGAAGAAGATTATGCTTCAGCTAGCTGTCTTATTCAAAATTTCAGTTTGTTAGCTTGGGAGGAAGGATTAAGTGTTTTTTGGAAAACTGGTAAATTGTCGTTTTGTGAGGAGACAGCTGCACTTATCGACTTGAAGGATGATGAACGAGTAGTTGGCTTACTTCAAGTCGGCTATCCAGCGAAACAAGTTAACCCTATTCCTAGAATAAATGTGAATGATAGAATAACAGAATTAGACTAATAATCTTTGACGAAAAAGCTAAACTAAACGACTTGGCGTAAAGCCAAGTTTTTTTATTTCTGTTATAATTCATCACTTTCTAAGCAAAAAAAGTGCCGATGAAGCGATATCATCGGCAACCAAGAAAAAGGGGCTATCATTTTGTGAGAAAGCAATCCTTGCAGCATTGCTCAATTTGGAACATCTTTAATATATCAAATGAATGAAAAGCTAGTGTTAAATGTAAGTTAAGAAAGTGTAAACTTTTTCCTTTCGTCCCAATTTATTCGGTATAATAGGGATCAACAATTGCTGAAGAAGGAGAAAGAAAATGACATCCATATCTATTTGTGTAACGAGTGATATCCATGGTTATATTTATCCTACCAATTACCGAGAAGAAGTAGAGAAAAATATGGGACTAGCTAAGATAGCTTCCCTAATCGATAGAATAAGGTCAGAAAAAGAAGTAATTCTCGTCGATAATGGAGATTTCATTCAAGGGAGCCCATTTACTTATTATTTTGCAGCATATAAAGAAGCGAAAAGAAGCCCTTTAATAAAAATAGGAAATAGTTTACTTTATGACATGGCGATTTTCGGAAATCATGAATTTAATTACGGGATAGAGTATCTCAAAAATGTAGTAAATAAAACAAATTACCCATGGTTAGCTGCTAATATATTAGACAAACACACAGGAGAACCTTTTTTTGGTACCCCATATGTAACAAAAGAAATTAATGGTATAAAAATAACCTTCTTAGGCATTACCACTCATTTTATACCACATTGGGAGGACCCAACACATATTCGCGATTTAGTCTTTGAAGATGCTTGTGAGGCTGCGCATAAATGGGTGAAAAAGGTTAGAGAAGAAGAAAGGCCAGATCTACTCGTTGTAAGCTACCATGGAGGGGTAGAAAGAGACCCGGAAACAGGGGAAGCGACAGAAGCCTTAACCGGTGAAAATCAAGCGTATCAAATGTGTGAAGAAATAACAGGTATCGATTTATTAATAACCGGCCATCAGCATCGATTTTTAACAACAACAATTAATGGGGTTCCAATCATTCAAACAGGCAGTAATGGGAAAGCTTTAGGAGAAATTGAGCTTGCCTTTAATAATAAAAAAGAGGTTACAAGTATTAAACCAAAGCTTCATTATGTGAAAGACGATATTCGATCAAATCAACCGACTATTGCGCTAATCGAGGAAGAAGAGAAGCTCGTACAGGAATGGCTGGATCAGCCAATAACGGAAGTGAAAGGTGATATGGAAATAAAAGACCCGTTTCAAGCAAGGATAGAGGAGCACCCGTTTATTGAATATATCAATACATTGCAAATGAAAGTAGCAGATGTTGACATATCATGCACGGCCCTTTTTCACAATCAATCACCCGGGTTTCCCAAGCATGTTACGATGCGAGACATAGTTTCAAATTATGTATATCCAAATACATTGAAGGTTTTAAAATTGCGAGGAAAGGATATAAAAGAAGCAATAGAAAAGAATGCTAGCTATTTTACCTTGAATGAAGCTGGTGAGTTAGCTGTAAATTCACTATTTTTAGAGCCGAAGCCAGAGCACTATAATTATGATATGTGGGAAGGAATCGAGTATGAGTTGAATATAGCGAACCCAATTGGAAATCGGGTAACTAAATTGCTTTTTCAAAATAAAGCACTAGAAATGGATCGGTTTTACTCGGTGGTCATGAATAACTATCGAGCAAGTGGTGGAGGAAATTATGATATGTTTCGAGGAAAAGAAATCGTGAAAGATATTCCGATCGATATGACAGAGCTAATTGCGAATGATCTATTAAACCGAAACTATCTAGAGGCGAAGTGTAATCATAATTTCTCAGTAGTTGTGGAAAAGTAAGAGTTTTCTAGAATATACCAGAGTTTTCAAATACTCTACAAACTCTATCAATACTGGGTTTGGAGTCTAGTTGTGTAAAAAAGTAGGAGAAAATATTACGTTTCCACGTATAAAATAATAGATTGTTGCCCCATAATGACAAATATGACAAGCTTACGTAATATCGTAATGATTGTTACAGACTCTTAATTTCGCTGTAACCACAAGCGATAAAACTCTATGTTATAGTGTAGCTTGTCAACTAGAAAAGGAGGCAACGATTGATGAAGAAGTTTTTCATTACCACAGCGTTCGTCGCTGCAAGTTTCTTAGTGGTAAATCCAGCATTAGCCAGTACACATGAAGTTCAACAAGGAGATACATTGTGGGGAATTGCTAAAGAGAACGAAACATCTGTTGCAAAATTAAAAGAGATTAATAACTTAGAATCAGATATTATTATCCCGAAACAAATTATAAAGATAGATAACGAGATTACTTATAACGTTAAAAAAGGGGACTCTTTAAGTGAAATCGCAGTAGAATATGGAGTTACTGTCGATGATATTCAAAAATGGAATAACTTAGAGACAGACCTTATCTTAATTGGAGAAGAACTTACGTTAAAAGACGTAAATACTTCAAAAGAAAATAAATCAACAGAAAAAAGCACCCCAGAAGCTTCGGTAGTTCCAAAGGTAGAAACAGAGGAGAAGCAAGAAGCATCCAAAGAGGAATCTAAACAAGCACCAGTTGAACAGCTATCAACTGAACAAGACAAACAAGAAGAAGGTAAAACAATTACTGTTACTGCAACAGCCTATACAGCAAAATGTGATGGTTGTTCAGGAACAACAGCAACAGGTATTAATTTACTAGAAAATCCTAATATGAAGGTAGTTGCGGTTGATCCAGATGTTATCCCACTAGGTACAAGAGTACATGTGGAAGGCTATGGTGAAGCAATTGCTGGAGATACAGGTGGAGCGATTAAAGGCAATAGAATTGATGTCCATGTACCGACAAAGGATGAAGCCTTTGATTGGGGTAGAAAACAAGTGGATGTGACTATTTTAGAATAGGAAAAAAGCTGGATAATGCCAACCCTCTCGTAGATGAGAGGGTTTTTTATTTTTTATCAATGCTAAAAAACAAACATATTCAAAAATAGATAAACAATTTCAAAGGTTAGGGATTGCTATTTTTCTATAAATGAATTATAATCTTAACAACGTTGTTATTTAGTATTTTTGCAACCGATTACACAAAATGGGAGTGTTTACTAATGAAGAAGAAGTATGTATTAGTTGGAACTGGTGGTCGAGCGGAATTCTTCTATGGAGCATTGGTACGAGATTTTCAAGAGACTAGCTCTCTAATTGCCTTTTGTGATTCCAATCAAATTCGTCTTAATTATGCAAACAAGCTTTTAGAGGATAAGTATGGCGTGGAGAAGATTAACACATATACGTCTGATAAATTTGATGAAATGATTGAAAAGGAGAAGCCGGATATTGTTATTGTTACTTCTGTAGATCGAACGCATCATCGCTACATCATCCGCGCAATGGAGCTTGGCTGTGATGTTATTACAGAAAAGCCAATGACAGTTGATGCAGAAAAGACACAAGCGATTATTGATACAATTGAACGAACCGGTCAACAAGTTCGCGTAACCTTTAATTATCGCTATGCACCACATAACACAAAGATTCGTGAACTCATTCGTGACGGTGTGATTGGAGAAGTGAATTCGGTGCATTTTGAATGGGCATTGAATACACAGCATGGTGCAGATTATTTCCGTCGTTGGCATAGAGATAAACGAAATAGTGGAGGATTGCTTGTTCATAAATCCACCCATCATTTTGATCTAGTGAATTTTTGGTTGAACACAGAACCGGAAACGGTCTATGCAACTGGTGGTCTTCGCTTTTATGGGAAGGAGAATGCCGAACGCAGAGGAGTAACAAAGTTTTATCAAAGGGCTCATGGTAGTGAAAATGCAAAGGATGACCCATTTGCAATTGATTTAGAAGCTAATGAACATCTAAAATCGATGTATTTAGATGCGGAAAAAGAAGACGGCTATCAAAGAGACCAGAGTGTTTTTGGTGATGGAATAAGTATTGAGGATACACTTGGGGTTGTCGTAACCTATAAAAATAAAGCTATTTTAACCTATTCACTTAATGCTTACTTGCCTTGGGAAGGATTCCAAATTGCCTTTAATGGTTCTAAAGGGCGAATTGAAGTGCAGGTTCGTGAACAATCTTACATTAATTCTGGTGGAGAAAAAGGGGATGAAGGTAAGCTAAAGGAAAAAGTGTTACGTGTTATCCCAATGTTCGGTGAACCATATGTTGTAGAAGTAGAAGAAAAAGCAGGTGGCCATGGTGGTGGTGACCCAGAATTATTAAATGATTTGTTTGGGGTGCCAAAAGAAGACGAATTCAACCGAGCAGCTTCTCATATTGATGGCGCGATTTCGATTCTTACAGGGATTGCAGGAAACAAGTCCTTACAAACAGGGCAAGCAGTCAAAGTTGCAGATTTAGTAGATTTAAAAAGATAATGAAATAGATATTTAGTTTTGGTACAGTGTTTCTATTTAACACTGTACCAAATTTGTTGTTATCAAAGCTTTTAGTGTCTTGAAAAGCCTCATTATAGATTCATTTCTTCTATTTATGCTCCATTTCAATTGTTTCACTATCATCAGATTGTGTTAACGTACTATATCCAATAAAACTGAAGGACGCAATTAATAGAAGAAACAGCATTACTAACCATTTCCGCAATGTCTATCCCTCCCATTTGCTACTTTTATATACTTCGTACTATGGTGAAAAATCCCCGTTAATTGAATTTTCATTTTTTATTCTATATGATTACGATAGAATTAGCTATGGACAAAATATGTAAAAAATGAGGAAATTATGGTGGAAGGTGACTTAATGAAAATATCCTTAAAGGAAGCAGAGGTAGTGGAAATAAAAGAAATAGGTGAAGGATCTAGAGTATGCCTTGATTTTGTTGATAAATTAGAGCCATCCGAAGGAATACTTGTCGGGAATACCGGACACGGCTATGTCCTAGTATTAGCTGAAAATCGAACGACAGATACTTATCCAGGAAGACCATTTCGAGTGAATAGTGGTGCTATTCATCATTACATTTTAAAGGAAGAAGATCAAACTGCCTATTTAGCAGAAATAAGACCAGGAGATTATATTTCAGTTATTTCAGAATCTGGTTCATCACGTAGTGTTGCGGTCGGAAGAGTAAAGGTCGAAAAGCGCCCGTTAATCCGCTTGGTGTTAAAGGTAGAAAACAAGGAGCTATCGGTCACTTTACAAGTAGCAGATAGTGTTCATGTACTAGCTCCAGATGGAACGGAAATACAGGCGATTACATTAAAGAAGGGTGACCATGTAATGGTGCAAGTAGATCAGCCTGGAAGACATTTAGGGAAAAAGATTGAAGAAGAAATAAATGAATTTTAGCACCTTTTGCATGTCGGGGACCCCCTCCATCATGGAAATCACTATATTAAGAATTTTCAAAAAATTAAGTAAAAGGCATTGACAAATGAATGAGAACATACTATGATAGTAGCAACATTTTCATTCGTTTGGCATTGATGAAGAGTAGTAGCCGAATCAAAGCACAGAAGAGAGCTGGTGGTTGGTGAGAACCAGTGTGTTAGATAGGTGAATGGACTTCTGAGCCCCAAACCGAACACATTTGTTAGTAGGCTTTGGCGAGATCCCCACTCGTTGCAAAAGGGTAGCGTTATAGCATATAAAAGCTATGACGTGATTAGTGAGCTGATCTTCAGCTAATAAAGGTGGTACCACGGGTTTCCTCGTCCTTTTCGGATGGGGGAGCCCTTTTTATATGTGTTAAAAATCGATAGAAAAATTGATGAGAAGGATTAGTAGGTTTACTTATTGTGTGATAGAGAGCTGGGCATGGTGGAAACCAGTATACAAGGTAAGCAGAATGGACCTTTGAGAGTGCTCTGGAAAAAAGTATAGAGCAACGCCTCATCCACGTTATCGGATGAATGAGAGGAAGGAGTGTGGAGATCCTTCAAATAGTGGTGGCACCGCGGAAAAAACCCGTCCCTATATATACAAACAAGGTATATATAGGGATTTTTTTATACATTAGGAAAGTATAAAATTTCTACACAGTAGCGTTTCGACGTAGCTGAAATTTCAAGGTACCAAGTATAAGCAAAACTAAGCATTCGCTAAAGGACGAGCGAATGCGGGTTTTTCTAATACGCAAAGCTAGGCATTCGTCAAAGGACGAACGTATACGAGTTTTTCTAACATACTTCGTTAAATCATTGAAAAGGAGTAGAGGAAATGGTGAATTACAGAAGCAAGCGATTAAATGGGGATACAATCACACCGATATCAATCTTTCATCGATTAAAGGGTACGAAAAAGTTTTTGCTTGAGAGTTCAGGAGCCCATGATCAAAAAGGACGTTTTTCTTTTATTGGTGTAAATCCGTATAAAGAAATTATTGGTTCAAAGAAAAATTCGACAGTAATAAACCTGACAACAGGTGAAGAGGAAACTATCGAACAATTGCCATTAGAGGTAGTAAAAGAACATACGCCAAATATAGATCTTCCTTTACCATATGCTTTTTATGGTGGAGCCATTGGTTATATTGGCTATGATACGATTCGGCAATATGAATATATCGGTGAAAAACTAGAGGATGAGATAGAAATGCCAGATGTTCACATGATGTTTTACCAGGATGTTATCGTTTTTGATCATATGAAGCAAAAAGTCACTTTATTAACGATGGACTTAAATGGAGATCGAGAAGAGTCGATTTTGGAGGAACGGCTTGTTGAAATGGAAGAAGAGATCTGGACACATGAAAAGCCGTTAAAAGAAGAAGAATTGCATGTTAGCTTCCAGCCTTCTATTCAGAAGAGTAGATTTCTAGAAATGGTAGAAACAGCGAAAAGACACATAGTAGAGGGCGATATCTTTCAAGTTGTTTTATCTCAAAGAATGAAAGCAAGCTTTGAGGCGGATCCTTTTACTTTTTACCGAAAGCTTAGAGTCGCAAATCCATCGCCATATATGTATTTTATTGATTTTAATGACTATATTGTGCTTGGTGCATCACCAGAGAGCTTAATTAAAACAACTGGCAAAGAAGTTATTACTAATCCTATTGCAGGAACAAGACCTCGTGGTGCAACAGAGCAGGAGGATGCACAGCTCGCAACCGAGTTATTAGCCGATGAGAAGGAATTAGCAGAACACAAAATGCTTGTCGACCTTAGTAGAAACGATCTTGGCCGTGTATGTGAAATAAGCTCGATCACGATCCCGAAATATATGGCGATTGAAAGATATCAACACGTTATGCACATTGTTTCCGAAGTGCATGGTACTTTAACAGACAATTACACGGGGTTGGATGCACTTATTTCAGCATTACCAGCAGGAACGGTTTCAGGGGCACCAAAAATTCGTGCCATGCAAATCATTAACGATTTAGAGGACAAAAAGCGTGGAGTTTATGCAGGAGCGGTCGGCTACATTAACATAAATGGAGATTTGGACTTAGCTTTAGCTATTCGTACGATGGTTATTAAAGGTAACAATGCCTATGTACAAGCGGGTGCAGGGATAGTGTATGATTCCGATCCAGAATCGGAGTATCTGGAAACATTGAATAAGGCTAGAGCCTTACTGGAGGTTAGTAAACATGATATTACTCATTGATAATTATGATTCATTCACTTATAACCTATATCAGTATATTTCAGAACTTGGCAAAACCGTCAAAGTGGTCCGTAATGACAAACTGACGATTGATGACATAAGAAAATGGGAGCCAGAAGCCATTATATTATCACCAGGACCTGGTATTCCGGAAGAGGCAGGTATTAGTATTGACATTGTCAAACACTTAGCAACAGAGTTTCCGATTTTGGGTATTTGTTTAGGACACCAAACGATTGGTACAGCATTTGGAGCGAGGATAGTAAAGGCAAGTCATATTAAACACGGTAAAACCTCCATGATTCGACATAACAATGATGAGATCTTTAGTTATTTGGAGCAACCGTTAGAAGTAATGAGATATCATTCCCTTGTTATAGAAAATGCAACCATACCAGATGAGTTACTTGTCACAGCACAAGCAATGGATGATGGTGAAATTATGGCAATCAAGCATACTTATTTGCCAACATATGGATTGCAATTTCATCCTGAATCAATTGGTACCGGAAAAGGCAAAAAGCTACTGAATAACTTTTTTCAAGCTATTCGAAAGGAGACGAAAGCATGAAGGATTTTTTAAATAAAGTGATTGCAAAAGAGGATTTGACATTAGAGGAAATGGAGCAAGCGGCAAGACTGATTTTCACAGAGGAAACAAGTGATATTGCAATAGGGGCTTTTCTTACAGCATTAAAAGCAAAAGGGGAAACATCTGATGAGATTACAGGTCTTGTAAATGTTCTTTTAGAAATTTCTCCATTATCCCTTCCAGATGACTTAACAGATGCAATGGATAACTGTGGCACTGGAGGAGATGGATCACAAAGCTTTAATATTAGCACAACCTCTGCTTTTGTTATTGCAGGTGCGGGCATTACGGTTGCTAAACATGGAAACCGTAGTATTTCTAGTAAAACCGGAAGTGCTGATGTGTTGGAGCATTTAGGTGTACCACTCGAATTCACACGACCAGAAACCTACGAAATATTAAAGGAAAATGGGATTGCTTTTCTATTTGCACCTAATGTCCACCCTGCAATGAAGCATGCGATGAAGGTTCGGAGAGAATTAGGGGTGCCAACAATTTTTAATGTGATTGGTCCATTAACCAATCCAGTCCAGCTAACCTCACAATTGATGGGAACCTATCGCCGAGATTCATTAGAGACGATGGCGAATGTATTGCACAAATTAGGTCGCAAACGTGCATTGATTGTAAATGGATATGGCTATATGGATGAAGCCTCTTTAGCTGGGGAGAATCATTTGGTATTATTGGACAGAGGAGAATTAATGCAATTCACGTTAAGTCCCGGGGAAGTAGATCTCCCAGTAGTGGATAATGAATCGATAAAAGGCGGGAACGCCATAGAGAATGCTAGAATTTTACGCAGTGTTCTAGAAGGCAAAAAAGGCCCACACCGAGATACAGTATTACTAAATGCTGGTTTAGGTATCTTTGCCAATGGAAAAGCAGAAACAATAAAACAAGGAGTGGAGCTTGCGCGAGAGTCGATCGATTCAGGTGCAGCATTAGCTAAATTAGAAAATCTTATTACGATTAGTACGAGAATGAAGCAAGGGGTGTCATCATGACTATTTTAGAAAAAATACTAGCAGAAAAAGAAAAGGAAGTAGCGACATTAAAGAAAAACTACAAGCCTGGTATGCTTCAAGCAAAACGTGCTCCTGTCTCCTTGTATGATTCGTTTCGTCAGTCAAAGAACATGAGCATTATTGCCGAAATGAAACGGGCATCTCCATCGAAGGGACTGATTAATGATGGAGTGGAGCCCGCCGAGCAAGGCCAGTTATATGAAGCTAGTGGTGCGGGAGCCATTTCTGTATTGACAGACCAACCTTTTTTTAAGGGAACGATCGAAGACATGCAAGCAGTGAGAGAGGTTGTAAATGTCCCTATATTAAATAAGGATTTTATTATCGATGAAATTCAAATCGACCGAGCATACGATGCAGGTGCAAACTTAATCTTACTCATTGCAGCTGCATTACCTGAAAGTCGGTTAAAGGAGCTTTATCAGTATGCTGACAGCAAAGGCTTAGAAATTCTTTTTGAAGTACACAATCAAGAAGAAATGGAAATGGCAAATAGAATTGGAGCTAAAATTATCGGAATTAACAATCGAAATCTTAAAACCTTTGAGGTAGACCTAGCTCTAACAGAGCAATTAGCTGAGATGGTTGACAAAGAAAATACATTGCTGATCAGTGAAAGTGGAATGAAGGATCGGGCTGATGTAGAGCGTGTCGCTATGGCTGGAGCTCGTGGTATTTTAGTAGGAGAAACGATGATGCGTTCTGTTGATTTGAAGAAAACCTTCGATATTTTGCGCATTCCGTTAGGAGAATGATAGATGGTACAAGTGAAGATATGTGGGTTGATGAAACAAGAGGACATTCAAGCTGCTTCTGAGGCAGGAGCAGATTTTATAGGATTTGTTTTTGCCAAGAGTAAAAGACAATTAACAAAGGAACACGCGTGTGAGCTAGCTTCATTTGTTCCACCACAGGTGAAAAAAGTTGGGGTATTTGTGAATGAAAAGCTTGAAGTAATAGAAGAGATTGCGGAAAAAGCAGACCTTGATTATATCCAGCTACATGGAGATGAGTCACCAGACTTTTGTTCACAACTTTCTTTACCTGTGATCAAAGCATTTCAAATTCATTCCCTAGCAGATTTAGAGGGGATTTCAACATATGATTGTGCTTATTATCTTTTAGATAGCCCTGCTGGTAAATATCGGGGTGGCAATGGAGAGACATTCGATTGGTCCATCGTAAAGGACAGAGATTTTTTAGATAAAAAAGTACTTCTAGCTGGTGGCTTAAGTGCGGAAAATGTCGAGGAGGCTATTAGAGAAGTCAATCCAGCTGGTTTAGATGTCTCTAGTGGCGTCGAAACAAATGGAGTGAAGGATGTAGCGAAAATAAAAGCATTTATCCAAGCGGCAAAGAAAGGGGATAAAAATGACAAAGTATAATGCACCAAACGAGACAGGTCATTATGGTGATTACGGTGGACGATTTGTTCCAGAAACATTAATGCCTGCTGTGCTTGAATTAGAAAAGGCGTATGAGGAAGCCATTAATGATGAGGCGTTTTTAGATGAATTTAATTACTATCTTAAGGAGTATGTTGGCAGAGAAACCCCTTTGTACTATGCGGAGCGTTTTTCAAAAAAGCTAGGTGGACCAAAAATCTATCTAAAGCGAGAAGATTTAAACCATACAGGTGCACATAAAATTAATAATGCGTTAGGTCAGGCTCTTTTAACACAAAGAATGGGGAAGAAAAAGGTAGTGGCAGAAACAGGAGCTGGCCAGCATGGTGTTGCAACAGCAACGGTCTGTGCATTACTAGGTTTGGAATGTGTCATCTTTATGGGAAAGGAAGATGTACGTCGTCAACAATTGAACGTATTCCGAATGGAATTATTAGGAGCTCGTGTTGAGAGTGTGGATCAAGGTAGTGGTACATTAAAGGATGCGGTAAATGAAGCATTACGTTACTGGGTGAGTAATGTCGAGGATACTCATTATATTATTGGCTCCGTCGTTGGACCACATCCATTTCCACAAATTGTCCGAGATTTTCAAAGCATGATCGGTACAGAAACGAAAAAGCAAGTGAAGTTAAAGGAAGGTCGACTACCTGATGCGGTCGTTGCTTGTATTGGTGGTGGAAGTAACTCTATGGGAATGTTCTATCCATTTATTGAGGATGAGGATGTACGCTTATATGGAGTAGAGGCTGGAGGAAAAGGTGTAGATACAGATAAACATGCCGTGACCTTGTCTTATGGTAAACAAGGGATTTTACATGGAACCATGACCTACTTATTACAGGATGAGCATGGGCAAATCCAAGAAGCTCATTCAATCTCCGCAGGACTCGATTACCCAGGAGTTGGACCAGAGCATAGTCATCTGCGGGATATCGGCCGTGTGAATTATGCCCATATTACAGATGCAGAGGCACTAGAAGGGCTGCAGGAATTATCCAAAACAGAAGGGATTATTCCAGCATTAGAAAGCTCTCATGCCATTGCCTATGCCATGAAGCTAGCGAAGGAAATGAAAGAAGAAGAGGTAATGGTCATTTGCTTATCTGGACGTGGAGATAAGGACGTGCAAACAGTGCGTGATGCGCTTGGAGGTGAACAGAATGGGTAAGGAAAAGTTAAATGCAGCCTTCCTTAAAGTGAAAGAACGTGGTGATAAGGCATTTGTTCCTTATATCATGGCAGGAGATGGTGGATTAGATGCACTGGAAGAACAGCTTGTTTTTTTAGAGGATGCTGGGGCAACAGTTGTGGAATTAGGGATTGCCTTTTCCGATCCTGTAGCCGATGGACCAACAATCCAAGAAGCAGGCCTACGCGCATTAGCGAATGGTGTATCATTACGAGCGGTATTAGAAAAATTAAAGCAAACAAAATCTTCACGTCATATCCCTATCGTTCTTATGACGTATGTCAATCCAATTTATGCTTATGGTGTTGCTGATTTTGCAAAAGCTTGTGAGGATGCTGGAGTGGATGGATTAATCATACCTGATATGCCGTTAGAAGAAGAAGGCTTAGTGACCCGAGAATTAAAGGATCATGATATTGCCTTAATTCGTTTAGCTGCACTGACAAGCACGGATGATCGCATAACGGAAATTGCTAATCGAACAGAAGGATTTTTGTATGCCGTCACTGTAACGGGTACGACAGGTGCTCGATCCACCTTTCATGACAGGCTTAACGAATACTTGGATCGCCTCAGTAAACAATGTGAAGTCCCTGTACTTGCAGGCTTCGGTGTTTCTACACCCGAGCATGTCAAAAACTTAACAACGCATTGTGACGGAGTAGTAGTCGGAAGCCGAATTGTCGATCTGTTGCATAAAGGAGATCATGATACAATCCGTGAACTAATCGGCGCCGCACAAATTTCCAAAGTGAACTAGCTAGAGGGCATTTTGAGAGAGATCAGATTTGAAGTGGTATTTATCATCAAGCTAACGACCGTTTTAGGAAGGAATTCGAGGAAAATGGAACTTATACCGGATTTAACGACCGTTTTAGGAAGGAATTCG
>NZ_QGTD01000019.1:0-104662 GCF_003176895.1 Gracilibacillus dipsosauri | reverse complement strand
AGGAATTCGAGGAAAATGGAACTTATACCGGATTTAACGACCGTTTTAGGAAGGAATTCGAGGAAAATGGAACTTATACCGGATTTAACGACCATTTTAGGAAGGAATTCGAGGAAAATGGAACTTATACCGGATTTAACGACCATTTTAGGAAGGATCTCGAACAAAATGGTACTTACACCTGGCTTAAAGACCAATTTAGAGAGAATCCCGAACTAAAATGACGTTTATAACAGAATAGAAAGCTCCTGTAGTAAGATTGACTAAGAAAAATCATACCAAATATTTCGGGCATACGCTCTAGCTAATTTGGAAAAAATGGCACATAAAAAAACTACCTTTTTCTCAAAGGAAAAGGTAGTTTTTATCATCCATTAATTATTCGTATAATGCTGCAATTTCCTTTTGTAATTTTTGGTCAGCGACATACTCATCATAGCTCATCTCTTTATCAATAACTTTCTCAGGTGTGATCTCAATTAAACGATTGGCAATACTATTAATAAATTGATGATCATGGGAGGTGAACAAGATAGACCCCTTGAAATTTATTAAGCCATTATTTAAAGAAGTGATCGACTCTAAATCTAAGTGGTTGGTCGGTTCATCTAATACTAGTACATTGGCATTGCTTAGCATCATTTTAGAGAGCATACAGCGAACCTTCTCTCCACCGGATAGGACATTTGCTTTTTTCAATGCTTCTTCTCCTGAGAAAAGCATACGACCTAGGAATCCGCGGAGGAAGGTTTCCGTTTGGTCATCAGGAGAATATTGGCGTAACCAATCTACTAATGTCATGTTGTTCCCTTCAAAAAATGCGGAGTTGTCCTTCGGGAAATAGGATTGGGAAGTCGTTACACCCCATGTAAAGGTCCCTTCATCTGGTTCCATTTCTCCCATCAAGATATCGAACAACACGGATTTAGCAAGTTCGTTGCGTCCAACAAAAGCTACTTTGTCATTTGGTTTTAACGTAAAACTAACATTATTTAGCACTTTTTCTCCATCAATGGTTTTAGAAATTCCTTCAACACGTAGAAGGTCATTTCCGATTTCACGTCCAGCTTGAAAAGCAACATATGGATAACGACGAGAAGAAGGCTTGATATCTTCTAAGGTAATGTTATCCAACATTTTTTTACGAGAGGTTGCTTGCTTTGATTTTGAAGCATTTGCACTAAATCTAGCAATAAAGTTTTGCAATTCTTTGATTTTTTCTTCCTTTTTCTTATTCTGATCTTTTGCCATTTGGAGAGCTAACTGGCTAGATTCATACCAAAAGTCATAATTCCCGACATATAATTCAATTTTTCCATAATCAACATCCGCGATATGGGTACATACCTTATTTAAAAAGTGTCGATCGTGAGATACTACAATGACAGTATTCTCAAAGTTAATGAGAAATTCCTCTAACCATTGGATCGCTTGAATGTCTAAGTGGTTTGTAGGCTCATCCAGTAATAAAATATCTGGATTACCAAATAGAGCTTGTGCCAATAACACTTTAACCTTCTCTGATCCGGTTAATTCAGCCATTTTTTTCGTATGCAAGTCTTCATCTATTCCTAATCCCTTAAGCAAAATAGCAGCATCCGATTCAGCTTCCCAACCATTCATTTCAGCAAACTCGCCCTCTAACTCTGCTGCTCTCATTCCGTCTTCCTCTGTGAATTCGGCCTTTGCATAAATGGCATCTTTTTCTTTCATTACATCAAACAACCGGGTATGTCCCATGATGACAGTTTGTAACACTTCATATTCCTCATAAGCAAAGTGATCCTGTTTTAATACGGCTAAACGTTCGTCCTTGCCTAAAGAGACATGCCCTGATTGAGGCTCAATCTCACCTGATAGGACCTTTAGAAAGGTAGATTTACCAGCACCATTTGCCCCGATTAATCCATAGCAATTTCCTGCAGTGAATTTAATATTAACATCTTCGAATAATTTTTTATCACCAAAACGTAAACTTACATTTGTCGCTTGTAGCATATTTTCACAATTCCTCCATTATCTCATTTCCTAAAGCAAGCTTAAGCGATTTGTCCTAGGAAGTCAATGAAAGCGGATAGTTGCTCCTCATAGAAAAAGAGACTGGGACAAAAGAGTAATAAAACAGAAGAAATCCGAACATTAATATTTCTGCACTGTAACCGCTCCGTCAAAATACTCCGCTTTTACCCATAGGGCATAAGTCAACATCTGCTCAAGTAAACTTTCGCAGTGTTCCCTTTACAGTGTGGCACGGCGGTCTGCTAACTTTGCAAAGAAACCCGTTTTGCAAAGTGGATCTTCAGCTCGTGCTGTTCCCATAGGAGTCTTTGTATTTTGACTACGCTCAATCAGAAGATTGTTCGGATTCTCATTCACCCTATTTAATTATGTCCCAGCCACTTGCAATTAGTCTCGTTTATTGGTAAAAACTAAAATACCATCAATAAGTAAGCAGATGAATGCAGCCCAGTGTAAGAGCATGCCAAGACCTGGTATGATTCCGAGTGTACTGGCAATAATGCCGACAATCGGTCCCCAAATAGGGGTATGATTATTTTTGGAGATTACAAGTGTAACAATATGATAAATAAGCATAAATAATAGCGGTGTCCAAAGCAATGATAAGATGAAAACTCCACCATAGCCAGGTATTCCTAGGAAAAATTCAAATCCAGCACCGATAAGTTTTAGAACTCCGGAAATAAGCAAGTATATCCCTCCTTTTATAATTAGTCACCAAAATATTTTACCATATACAATATGCAAATCAATGATCTCTGTTGTCTTCTAAAAAAAATACTGCTATATTGCAATCAATAGGATGAGGTGGGAGGAGACGAGATGAAGGAGAAGTTTTTTCATAGTACGTATGGATTTCGATTTAAAGGAGAGCAATTAGAACGGGTTGCAGGTTTACTATCTCTTGGTAAAGAGGTTAGGACAGAGCATAGCTATAGATGGGATGGTCGAGAGCGAAAGGAAAAGGGTGCTATCGTATTTCAATATACATTGAATGGTCAAGGGGCAATAACAATAGGCGACAAGACAACAACCTTAACAAAAGGTCATGCCTTCTTTGTAAAGCTTCCTAGTGACCATTGTTATTATCTTCCAAAGGAATCTGATTTGTGGGAATTTGCATATATCACCTTATATGGACAAGAAGCACAGACTTACTATGAAAAAATTGTTGCAAAGCATGGGCCGATTCTTACATTGCCTACTGATTCTACACCGATCAAGCATATTTTTCGCCTGCTAGAAAAAGCCGAAACAACAGGGATCTCCCAAGGCTATGAAGCTTCTGGATATGCCTATAGCTTCTTAATGGAATGCATGTCGTATTTTGAACATGAAAAAGAAAGGAAAGAGAATCTACCCATTGCTGTAGCAAAAGCAATTACGTTTATGGAAAAAAACTATGCAACTGACATTACACTAGATCATATAGTAGAGGTTTCAGGACTTTCGAAATACCATTTTAATCGACTCTTTAAGCGAACAATGGAAGAACCTCCTATTCAATATTTAGCAAAGATAAGGGTTCACCATGCGATGGAGCTTCTTCAACAAAAAGAATTATCGATGGAAGAAATTGCGAGGAAAGTTGGATATACAAATGGGAATTACTTTAGTAAAGTGTTTAAAAATATTATAGGTGTAACACCAAGTAATTATCGAAACACACAGTCCTACATGCCTGTTGATCGATTGTTTATTGATTATTGAAAGAGCAATATATTACTCATATAAAAAATATTTACGATTGTAATTGCTTTCAAATCCCCTTAATATGAATGTATGCGATAGTAACATAACGCAATTTATTGCGGATATTGAGGAGGATGAATATGTCAAAAATCACCTTTTTAGGTGCTGGTAGTACGGTTTTTGCAAAGAATGTACTAGGGGACTGTATGACAGTAGAAGCATTACAGGATTTTGAATTCGCTTTATTTGATATTGATCATCAACGTTTGGAAGATTCAGAAATGATGTTAACCAATTTAAAGAAGAATGTAAATTCGACTGTAAAAATTAAAGCATATAAGGATAGGAAAGAAGCGCTTCGAGGAGCAAAATATGTGATTAATGCGATACAAGTAGGTGGCTATGATCCGTGTACAATTACCGACTTTGAAGTACCAAAAACATATAGCTTACGTCAAACTATTGCAGATACGATTGGTATTGGTGGGATTTTCCGAAATTTAAGAACAATTCCTGTCATGCAGGAATTTGCCCACGACATGAAAGAGGTTTGTCCAGATGCGTGGTTTTTAAATTATACGAATCCAATGGCCGTCTTAACAAACATTATGCTAGAAGAAGGCATTAAGACAGTAGGCCTATGTCATAGTGTTCAAGTATGTGCTAGTCATCTGTTGGATTCACTCGAAATGTCTAAAGAGAATATCCAATGGAAAATAGCTGGGATTAATCATATGGCATGGTTACTAGAAATTACGCAAAACGGGAAGGATTTATATCCAGAAATCAAAAAACGAGCCAAGCAAAAACAAAAGGAGAAGCATGACGATATGGTACGTTTTGAGCTAATGGATAAGTTTGGCTATTATGTTACGGAATCCTCAGAACATAATGCAGAATACCATCCATATTTTATTAAAAGCCAATATCCTGAACTCATTGAAAAATATAATATACCTTTAGACGAATATCCTAGGCGTTGTGTCAATCAGATAGAAGGCTGGAAAAAAATGAGGGACGACCTCGTTCATGATAAAAATCTGCAACATGAGCGTTCTCATGAATATGGCTCTTACATTATTGAAGCAATGGAAACAGATAAGCCGTTTAAGATCGGTGGTAATGTACGCAATACAGGTAGATTAATCAGTAATTTACCAGAAAACGCGGTTGTGGAGGTTCCTTGTCTTGTTGATGCCAATGGCGTAACACCAACTTATGTAGGTGATTTGCCAGAGCAGCTTGCTGCCTTAAATCGCACCAATATTAATACACAATTACTTACAATGGAAGCTGCACTAACTAGAAAAAAAGAGAAAATCTATCAAGCGGCAATGTTAGACCCACATACTGCTGCAGAATTATCGATAGATGATATTATCGCATTATGTGATGATTTGATTGCAGCACATGGAGATTGGCTACCAACCTATCACTAATAGTTAAGGAGTATAGACATGACCATTACATTCAATGAACAAACGAGAGAATTTCATTTACAAACAAAAAATTCAAGCTATATTTTTAACATATTAGAAAATGATCAGCTTGGTCACTTGTATTATGGTAAAAAAATTCGTCATAAATCCTCTTTTGAGCATCTATTGATAAAGGGAAATCGCCCAAATACACCATATCTACAAGAAGGAGATATGACATTTACACTAGAGCAGACGAAACAAGAATACCCTGCTTATGGGACGACCGATTTTAGAGAGCCTGCTTTTCAAATTTTGCAGGAGAATGGTAGCAGAATAACTAATTTTCAATATCAAGACAACAAAATCTATCACGGTAAGCCAAAGCTAGAAGGTTTACCAGCTACGTATGCAGAAGCAAATGATAAAGTAGAAACAGTAGAAATTACTTTATATGATCATGTAATAGATACAGAGCTAATCCTTCTCTATTCTGTTTTTGAAGAGCATGATGCCATTACAAGAAGTGTGAGATTTCTCAATAAAGGAAATCAGAAGTTAAACCTCACCAGAGTTATGAGTGCTAACGTAGATCTCTTCGATGCAGAGTATGAAATGATGCAACTGTCAGGTGCATGGGCTAGGGAAAGACATGCTAAAACAAGAAAGCTTCAAACAGGTGTACAAAATATCTCAAGTACCCGTGGGGCAAGCAGTGGACATCAGAATCCATTTCTTGCATTGAAGCGGCCTGAAACAACGGAATTTCAAGGAGAGGTATATGGCTTTAGCTTCGTGTATAGTGGGAACTTTTTAGCACAGGTAGAGGTTGACTATCTAGATGTCGCTCGTGTAAGCATGGGGATTCATCCATTTGATTTTAATTGGCTGCTTGAATCTGGAGAAAGTTTTCAAGCACCAGAGGTTGTCATGGTTTATTCCAATCAAGGATTAAATGGAATGAGTCAAAGCTATCATCAATTGTATCAATCACGTCTAGCACGCGGAAAATGGCGTGATCAACCTCGCCCTATTTTAACTAACAATTGGGAAGGGACTTACTTTCATTTTAATGAAGACAAGATCCTGGAAATGGCCAAACAATCAAAGGATTTAGGTGTTGAATTATTTGTTTTAGATGACGGTTGGTTTGGCAAACGGGATGATGACACCACTTCATTAGGTGATTGGTTTGTAGATTATTCCAAGCTACCTAATGGAATCACTGGATTAGCAGAAAAGGTCACCGCATTAGGGATGGATTTTGGACTTTGGTTTGAACCGGAAATGGTCTCAAAAATAAGTAAGCTTTATGAGAAACATCCAGATTGGATTATTCATGTGCCTGATAGAAGTCAATCCCACGGTAGAAATCAGTATGTCTTAGATTTTTCCAGAAAAGAAGTGGTGGACGCCATATATGACATGATGGCAACCATTTTACGAGATGCGCCTATCTCTTATGTCAAGTGGGATATGAATCGCTATATGACTGAAATAGGCTCAGCTTCCTTAGCTGCTGACCGTCAACAAGAGGTTCCACATCGCTATATATTAGGTGTTTATGATCTGTATGAAAGATTGACAACAGAATTTCCAGATATTTTATTTGAATCCTGTGCAAGTGGTGGATGTCGTTTTGACCCAGGAATTCTATATTATGCACCACAGGGCTGGACAAGTGATGATACAGATGCAGTAGAACGTTTGAAAATTCAGTATGGTACATCCTTTGTTTATCCAATTAGTTCAATGGGTGCCCACGTATCAGCTGTGCCCAATCATCAGGTTGGCCGAATTACTAGTATGGAGACCCGAGCAAATGTAGCCTATTTCGGAGCATTTGGCTATGAACTGGATGTGACCGAAATGTCAGAAGGAGATAAGGAAACGATGAAGGAGCAAATTAGCTTCTTCAAAGAACATCGCGAATTATTTCAATTCGGAACCTTTTACAGAATCCATAGTCCCTTCTCTGGAAATGGAAATCGCACAAGCTGGATGGTTGTTTCAGAGGACAAAGAAAGGGCGGTTGTTGGCGATTATCATATATTATGTGAGCCAAACGCCAGCTATAAACGTTTGTTATTAAAAGGCTTAGATCCTAATGCTTCCTATAAGATAGAAGGATATGAAGGTAGTTATAATGGTGACGAGCTCATGGAGATTGGTATCCAGCTAGATCATGAACGATTTAGAGGGCATAGAGGAGACCACTATGTTCCAAGGGATTTCTATTCACGCCTATTTGTATTAACTCGTTGCTAAACGTGATGGATAGCATTCGAACGAAATAATAAGCCTTCGGAAAATGGATTGTTCGGGGGCTTATTTTTTTCGTTAGGAAACTATAAAATTTTTGCAGGAAGTAAGGCGATGAAGAGAAAATGTTGAAGTCCAAAGTATAAGAAAAGCTAACGCATCCGCTAAAGGATGACCGAATGCGAGTTTTTCTAATGTATTATTTAACTAGGTGTCTCATAAATATAGCATTCCTTCATAATTATATAAAAAGCTTGTCTAGATGGAGGAATAGTATGGTGAAGAGAATCATCATTTGTGTTGTTTTGCTGGGGATGTTAGGCTATGCGGTTTTTTCTTTTATAACGGATGGAGAAAATGAGGCTAGAAACCAAGAGGAACAACAAGAGTTTGGCTTAGAAGTAGGGAAGGTTGCCCCCGATTTTGAACTGCAAACGATGAAGGGCGAATTTGTCCAGCTATCCGATTACCGCGATGAGATAGTTATGTTGAATTTTTGGGCAACATGGTGCGTGCCGTGTCAAAGGGAAATGCCTGACCTTGAGAAGTTATACCAAAATACGGACATCAAAATACTTGCGGTTAACCTAATCGAAACGGAGACCAAATATGATGATATATTAAATTTTGCAGAAGACAATAGTTTAACCTTTCCAATTTTATTAGATAATGGTGAACAGGCAACCGATTTATATCATATTCTTTCCGTTCCAACTACTTATCTTATCGATGAAAAAGGAGTTATTCAATATCGTGCCTTCGGACAAATAGATTATGACACCATGCTGAAAGAATATAAAAAAGTAAAGGGAAGTTCTTAACAGATGGAAAGGAGATTGCACAGGCGATCTCTTTTCTTTTTTGGTATATAATGAAAGAAGAATAATGAAAAGGATGGATTGGATGAAAAAATATATTTTTCTACTTTTGACTGTAGCAATAATAATGGTTGTTTTCGTTATAAATAATACCCATGCACAACAAGACCCTAATGTAATATACGTAGCAATTAATGGAGATGATCATAATCCTGGAACAAAAACAGAGCCTTATCAATCACTCGATAAAGCTGCCTCAGAGGCGGAACCTGGAACAACTGTCTTGATACGAGAAGGCACCTACCATGAGAAACTCAAGATTCAACATAGTGGAACAGAAGAAAATCCCATTACTTTTAAGCCATACGAGCAGGAAAAGGTTGTCCTTAGTGGCAAAGACATCAAAGATATAGAAGAAGATACATCGATGGTGACGATAAAGGATAAAAGCTATGTTACCATAAGTGGATTAACCATTCAGGACTTGCAGACAGACTCTACAGCAACCGTTATCGGCATTTACGTAACTGGCTCCAGTAGTCATATTACCTTAGAGAATAATCATGTAAGACGTATCGAAACAAATGCCGAGGATGGAAATGCCCATGGAATAGCGGTATACGGAACAGAGGCCATGACAGATATAAATATTTTGAAAAACAAAGTGGAGGAGCTTAAGCTCGGCTCAAGTGAATCTGTCGTACTTAATGGAAATATTGATGGTTTTACGGTCGAGGATAATCTAGTTCGCCGTAATGACAATATTGGAATTGATTTAATTGGTCATGAAGGAACTGCAAATGATCCAGAAGCGGACTATGTAAGAAATGGTGTCGTAAAAAATAATGAAATATATGAGATATCGTCTTATGGTAATCCAGCTTATGGAGAGGATTATAGTGCTGGCGGAATTTATGTGGATGGTGGAAAAAATATTACGATAGAGCAAAACACGATTTATCAAAGTGATATCGGTATTGAAGCAACCTCTGAACATGCAAATCAATATGCGGATAATATTCGTATTATAAACAATATCGTGTATGAAAATTTTTACACTGGGATATCGATTGGCGGTTATGATAAGCTACGAGGAGGAACTATTCATTCAACCATCACCGGTAATGTCCTCTATCGAAATGATACGAAGGGTCTAGGCGGGGGACAACTTCAATTACAACATGATACGAAGAACAATGTGATCGAGAAAAATATCTTGACCGCTGGACCATCACGGATATTTATCGCTAACTATTTTTCTACTAATGAAGATAATCAGCTTATAAAAAATGTGTTTCATAAGGAAGAAGGAAAAGATGGGATCTGGATATGGAAGGAGCAAGAATACATCTCTTTTGCTGCCTTTCAAAAGGCTTCTAATAGTGATGAAAACTCCGCTTACTTGGACCCAATGTTCGTAGATGAAGAGCAATATGATTTCAGGCTAGAGGAAGATTCACCTGCAAGAAGAATTATCGAATAAGTTTTATAATAGGTAAGTAAGAAGAAAGGAAGTATTCAACGATGAGTAAAACGGTAGTAATTGCAGAAAAGCCTTCTGTTGGTCGTGATATCGCACGTGTTTTAAAATGCAATAAAAAGGCGAACGGCTATATGGAAGGAACCCAATATATTGTTACATGGGCACTTGGCCATTTAGTGACATTAGCTGATCCAGAGGCATATGATCAAAAATATAAAACATGGAAGCAAGAAGATTTACCAATGCTCCCAGATCGACTAAAGCTAGTCGTTATTAAAAAGACAGGCAAACAATTTCAAACAGTAAAATCACAACTCATCCGTAAAGATGTGAAAAATATAGTAATTGCAACAGATGCTGGTCGTGAAGGAGAGCTAGTAGCACGTTGGATTTTGGATAAGGTGCGAGTAAATAAGCCTATCAAAAGATTATGGATTTCCTCTGTTACCGACCAAGCGATCAAACAGGGCTTTCAACAGCTCAAACCAGCAAAACAATATGATAATTTATACCATTCTGCTGTAGCAAGATCGGAAGCCGATTGGTATGTTGGACTTAATGCGACACGAGCATTGACAACAAAGTTTAATGCTCAATTATCAAGTGGTCGTGTTCAAACACCGACACTTGCAATGATCGCAACAAGAGAAGCAGAAATTAAGCAATTCAAACCACAAACTTTTTATCAATTAAAAGCAAAAACCGATGACGGTATTACTCTAACATGGAAAAATCCAAATGGAGAGTCAAGAATTTTTAATGAAGATAAGGCCAAGGGTCTTCTTGAAAAATTGAAAAATAATGATTTGAATGTAAAAAAATTGGAGAAAAAGCAGAAAAAAACGTATGCGCCGACATTATATGATTTAACCGATCTACAACGAGATGCCAATCGTATTTTTGGCTTTTCAGGTAAGCAAACATTGTCCATTATGCAGAAGCTATATGAGCAGCATAAAGTCCTAACATATCCAAGGACGGATTCTAAATATATCTCAACAGATATTGTGCCGACATTAAAAGAGCGTGTGGCAAGCTGTGGTATAGGTCCATATAGTGTCGTAGCTAATAGAATTAAAAAACATCCGATTAAAGCAAATAAGTCTTTTGTGGATAATCAGAAGGTATCTGATCACCATGCGATTATTCCAACAGAAGAACCAGTCTACTTGTCCAAGCTCAATGATCAGGAGCAGAAGATTTATGATTTAGTGATTAAACGTTTTTTAGCTGTATTGCTACCGCCTTTTCAATATGAGCATATTCAATTAACAGCAGAGATAGCTGGAGAAACCTTTACAGCAAGCGGGAAAAATGTGATCAATCGTGGTTTTAAAGCAGTATATGATCATAAGGAGGAAGATCAAGAAGATGATCAACTTATTGCGAATATTTCGGATAATCATGTATGGAAGAAGCCGAAACTCACTCTTACACATGGTGAAACTAAACCACCGGAACGTTTAACAGAGGGTACATTATTACATGCAATGGAGAATCCAGCGAAATTTTTACAAAAAGATGAAAAACATGCATCCAAAACATTAAAGGCAACAGGTGGTCTAGGAACAGTTGCCACAAGAGCAGATATCATTGAGAAGCTGTTCAATACCTTTTATATCGAGAAAAAGGGAAAATATCTCTATCTAACCTCTAAAGGTAAGCAGATATTACAGCTAGTTCCAAGCGATTTACGCTCACCATTATTAACTGCAGAGTGGGAAGACAAGCTTGCCCAAATTGCTAATGGGAAGCTAAAAAAGGATACCTTTATTCAAGAAATTAAGTCCTATACAAAGGAAATAGTCCAACAAGTGAAGTCAAGTGATGCGAAGTATAAGCATGATAATATGACAGGGACGAGATGTCCGAACTGTGGAAAGCTCATGCTTGAGGTTAACGGAAAAAATGGACGCATGTTAGTTTGCCAGGATCGTGAATGTGGAGAACGCAAGATGATTGCGAAGAAGACAAATGCAAGATGTCCAAATTGCCATAAACGAATGGAGCTCCGTGGAAAAGGCGATGCCCAAACCTTCTCCTGTGTATGTGGCTACCATGAAAAACTGCAAGCATTCCAGAAAAGAAAAAATAAGCACGGTCAGAATAAAGCCACGAAACGAGATGTTAACAAATATTTAAAAAAACAAGATGATGGATTTGCGAATACAGCACTTGCAGATGCATTGGCAAAATTGAAAGATAAATAAAAAAAGTGGAGAGAAAGGAAAAATCCGAACGTTAATACTTCTGCACGGAAACTGCTCGATTAAAATACTTTGCTTTTACCAATAGAGCATAAGTCTACATCTACTCGAGTAAACTTTAGCAGTGTTTCCTTTACAGTGGCCACGGCGATCTGCTAACTTTGCAAAGTGGATCTTCAGCTCGTGCTATTCCTACAGGAGTCTACGTTATTTTGACTACGCTCAGTCAGAAGATTGTTCGGATTATCATTCTCTCTATTTAGTTTTGTCCCTCTTCTTATTTGAAAATATGATCTATTTGATCAATTTCTGTTTGTGTAAGCTTCACATCTAAAGTATTTAAGTTATTTTTTACTTGTTCTACTCGTTTTGCTCCAGGTATAATAGCATCAATACTATCACGCGTTAAATACCATGCAAGAACTATGTGTGCAATCTCCGTTCCTTTTGCTTCAGCTAACGGTCGTAATTCCTCTACCTTTTTCAAATTCGCTTTGAACGCTTCTCCTTGAAATAGAGGATCATTGGCACGTAAATCATCGAAAGTGGTGTTCTCATCATATCTTCCGCCTAGTAGACCGGACGCTAGTGGGAAGTATGGGACAAAGGATATCTGATTTTCTGCTGTGTAAGGAAGTAATTCTTTTTCAGCTTGACGCTTAAAAAGGTTATATTCTGATTGCAATACATCAACATATCCATCACGATTAGCATCCTTAAGTTGTTCGATAGAAAAATTGGAAACACCAATACTGCGAATTTTTCCTTGATCCTTTAATTCCTTTAACGCACCGACGGCTTCAGCTTTAGGTGTATCTTCATCAGGAAAATGGATATAAAAGAGATCGATATAATCCGTTTGGAGTCGATTTAAAGCATCATCCACAGAAGCTTTAAGAAACGCAGGAGAATTATTAAGTTTTGTCTCATCTTTTACGATTTCGTGTGCTGCTTTTGTTGCCACAACAAAATCTTCTCGGTGTCCATGCTCTTTTATCACCTGACCAATTAATTCCTCTGAACGCTTAGGGCCATAGATAAAAGCAGTATCGATAAAATTCATGCCATTTCGAATGGCTTCTCTCACAACCTCTTTTCCTTGTTCTTCATCTAGGTTGGGATAAAGGTTATGACCACCTACTGCATTTGCACCTAAACCAATCGGGTTAACATATAAATTGGATTTTCCTAATTGAACCTTTTTTGTCATAGATCACCACTCCTTTTTAAATCTACGACTATATTATCAAAGCAATTATTAGAAGAAAATAAAATTGCTTGAATGATAAGGATAAAAAAAGCATAACGTTATACTGTACAGTTTTTTTCCTATCCATTATAATAGCAATGAGGTGATGATATTGGGAAGGTATATAAAATAGGAGAATTATCTAAAATATCAAATGTATCAAAACGTACCATAGATTATTACACGAAGATGGGTTTGTTAGAATGTGTAAGATCGGATGCAAATTACCGACTTTATAAAGAGACAGCAATGGAAGATCTTCAATTTATTGAAAAGTGTAAACAATTGCATCTGCCATTAGAACAAATCAAGCAAAAACAAAAATTACTTAAAAACAATGAAATGGCCACTGAGGACATTTTAGCTCAAGTAGAACAACTCAAGATGAAAATGAAATTCTTGAAGCTTGAATTGGAAGAGATGTATGAAATAATAGATAACATCGGTGATGAAAATATGAAAATGAAAACAAACATTCAGTCACATTCATCCGATTTAATGAGAACATTAGTCTTATTTTCAAATTAACTTATGTAATCGATGTTAACCGCTTACATAAAATTTTTAATAGGAGAGTGGATTTTTTTGGACGATATACCCCTGAGTTCGATTATTTTATTGACGACATTAATCTTCATGTCAGCTTTCTTTTCTTCAGCAGAAACTGCTTTTTCAAGTGTGAACAAAATTAGACTCAAAAACCTTGCAGACGAGGGCCGTGCTGGAAGTAAAAAGGCACTGCATATGGCAAGCCATTTCGACAATACTCTATCTACTATTCTAGTTGGGAATAATATTGTCAATATTGCAGCTTCCAGTATATCTGCAACGATAGCTAATGAGGTATTTGGAGGGAATTTAGCATTAGTGATCAGTACAGTACTGATGACAATACTTATCCTCATATTCGGTGAAATATTACCAAAATCATTAGCAAAAGAGCATGCTGAGACCTATTCCTTGACGATATCTGGCATTCTATACTTTTTAATTAAATTGTTGACACCTGTTAATTTCTTATTTTCACGGTTAAAATTACTCATATCCAAGCTTTTTGCGAAGGGAGATCCACTTCCTTCTGTAACGGAAGAAGAGATTAAGGTAATGCTAGATATAAGTGAGGAAGAAGGAGTTATAGATAAAGAAGAAAGGCGATTACTCCATCGGTCAATGGATTTTGATGACACGATTGCTGGAGAAATACTGACACCTAGAATTGACATGATTGCCATTAATGTGGATCAATCGATAGAAGAAATTAAAAATATTTTCTTCAAGGAGCGTTTCTCACGTATTCCTGTTTATGAAGAAAGTATTGATAATATTATAGGTATCTTATCGGAAAAAGAATTTCTAACTCATTTAGTAAAATATCATGATGTCAATATTAGAGAATTATTAAGAGAGCCTCTTTTTGTAGTGGAATCTGTGAAGATTTCTTCTGTTTTACCACAGCTACAAAAGGAAAAGGTGCACATGGCGATCGTATTAGACGAATTCGGTGGGACAGCTGGGCTCGTAACTCTGGAAGATGTTCTAGAAGAAATTGTTGGGGAAATCTGGGATGAGCAGGACGAGAAGGTTCACTCTATTATTCGAGTCAATGAAAATGTGTACAAATTCGATGCACAATACCAATTAACCGATTTTGCTGAATCGCTTAAAGTCCCAACACCCGAAAGTTCCTATCACACAATTGGGGGTTGGATTATTGAGAATCTGGAAGCAGTCCCGAAAAAAGGAGATACCTTTGAATACGAAAACCTAAAGGTAAGTGTAGAGGAAGTAACGAATAGAAGGGTTCGCAAAGTGAAGATCGAAATCCTCGAAAATCAAAAGGAAGCAAGTAGTACGTTTGTAGAAAACAACTATCTGGAAGGAATACAGTAGATGAAGAGGCTGGGACAAAACCCAGGTAAATAGAAATTACGTGGCACCGACACTAAGCATAGTGAAGGTGTCACGTTTTTTAGAATTGCTACAAAATTTAGGTAAAACAAAATGGACACCCTTTGATAGAATTAAAGTGACCAAACCATAATCCAGAAAGGATGTCCTTATGTTTAAACATTATACCATGAATCAAGTTGTTTTGCCTTTAAATTTAGAAGTTAAATTACGAGAAAGTGATATTGCTTTTGCCATCAATGAATTAGTAGAAAGCATTCCAGAGGAAGCATTCAAGGGTTTACTTCGAAAAACTGGTTGTCCTGCTTATCATCCTCGAATGATGCTGAAGATAATCTTATGCGACTATACTCAGTCTGCTTTCTCAGGAAGAAAGATGGAAGCGATGTTAGCAGACAGTGTTCGAATGATGTGGTTAGCTCAAGGTCATGAACCAAGTTATCGTACAATCAACCGATTCCGTTCCAATCCCCAATGTTTAAATAGTTGGGGATTTTTTCTGCATATGAACAAAATCATCTTGCACAAGTGCATAATTTGTACTATAGTTAAAATACATATTCTATTGTAATTTTTTCCACATACTAATAAAATACTACTATGAAAGATCTACTGTTATTTTTCCTCAGAGTGGATGTCAAGGGGTGGCAAAGGTGAAGAAGAAAAACGTCTATCTTCTTTTCACAGATACGGGAACTTTTTTCTCTAGAATCATTAATATATGTACCAAATCTACATTAAATCACGCATCCATTAGTTTTGATAATGAATTAAGAGAAGTCTACAGTTTTGGTAGAAAACGACCATATAATCCATTAATTGCCGGATTTGTGAAGGAAAATCTACGAACACCATTTTTTTATCAAGCAAAATGTGCAATCTATCAATTATCTATTACAGAAGATATGTATGAGCTATTGTTTAAAAGAGTGAAACAAATGGAGCAGGAAACAGATGCATATCGCTATAATTTATTAGGACTAATCGGTGTTTTACTTAATTTAGAGTGGCAGCGAGAGCATGCGTTTTTCTGTTCGGAATTTGTAGCAACCGTTCTACGAGAGGCTGGCATTTATACGGAGGAAAAGCCGGCATGTCTAACTCGGCCACAAGATTTAAAAGAATGGCGAGAGCTAAAGCTCATCTATCATGGAGATTTAATAAGATATTTAGCACAGTATGAAATACCTTTCCTAGAAAGTATTTATAGTTAGAGAAAAAAGCGGGGGAGCTTAGCTCCCTCGCTTTTTTCGCAAAAAAAATTCAGAAGTCGCAAAAAAAATTCAGAAGTCGCAAAAAAAATTCAGAAGTCGCAAAAAAAATTCAGAAGTCGCAAAAAAAATTCAGAAGTCGCAAAAAAAATTCAGAAGTCGCAAAAAAAATTCAGAAGTCGCAAAAAAAATTCAGAAGTCGCAAAAAAAATTCAGAAGTCGCAAAAAAAATCCCTAATTTCGCAGTCGACACTAAAAATAAGCCTCAAGTCTTAGCCAAGTTATATCTACAGCCAGTTATGAAAAGAATGGAGACAAGCTATCATAAGAGTATGGAAGGAGGGAACGCAAATGAAAACATTTTTACTCATTTGTTTAGGCGTGATTGCAGCCTTCGTGTTGCTTGCAAACGTCGGTCCAATAATCATGCTCTTGATTAGTGTAGCGATTGCTTACTATGGAGTAAGAAAATTCATACTAGCTGAAACAACAGGGAAAAAAGTGTTATGGGCATTTGTCATATTGATTGGTGTTTCTATGTCACTCTCTAATATACCTGCTTTAATCGGTATTGTTGCATTAGTGGTGTTATATTACACCTATAAAAAATGGAAACAAGAAAAAGAAAATACTTATTATAACGATGATTATTTAAACTGGGACAAGCTTTAAAATAATAAGGAGGAAGATAAAATGGCAAACTTATTAACTCGTATAAAGGATTCTGTGATGGCAGACTTACATGAACTAATGGATCAAAAGGAAGAAAAAAATCCAATCGCACATGTGAACCAATACATTCGCGAATGTGAGCAAGAAGTGAAAAAAATAAAACGATTGGTTGAAAAGCAATATGAAATTAAGCAAGACATTACTCGTGAATGGAACCAAGCGAAATTAATGGTCGAAAAACGCAGACGACAATACGAATTAGCAGAGCAAATGCAAGAAGAAGAATTAGCAAAAGAAGCAAAGCAAGAGCTTGATCAATTTGAAGCTAGAGTAGCGCATTTAAATAAGATGCAGGAAAAAGCTATCAAAGATTTAGAAATGCTGGAAACACAATATGTCCAAATGAAACAAAAGCTAAAAGATCTATATGTCAAACGATTAGAACTTAAAAGCAGAGAAAATATCGCACGTACAAAGCAAGGGATGAACAAAGTGCTTGAAACAGAGCTAGTATCCAAGAGCGCTTCCAAATTCGCTGAGCTTGAAAGCTATATTGAACGGATCGAGCAACGAGTACAAACCGAATACCGTTTGCATACATTAGATGCTCGCTTTGCTGAACTAGAAAAAAAGGCTTCTACTTCTAACTAAAAACATGCTATGCTAAAAAGGTGCAGTGTGATCGCTGCACCTCTAATCTATTGAGATAAAAGATGGAAATGACAGGGGGCTGCTTTATATGGTAAACAAAACACGAACAGATTGGATACACATCCTTTTCATTATTGGCTGTGTTTTATTTGCGATAGAATTCATCTTTATTAATCCTGGTCACCTGTTTACCCTCTTATTATTGGGCTTTGCTATTTATTTTGGAAAACGATCCTATCATAAAATGAGCGGTAAAACGATCTTTTGGGGTGGGGTATTTTTTCTTTTTATTACCATCATAGACACCTTCGCAGTACGTTTTATTATATTAGCAATTATTTTTTATATTGCTTGGAGCTGGTATAAAACAAAGAAAGAACCGAAGCAATATCATCTTGATAGTTCACTTTTTGAGAATGTAGTAACAGAAGGAAAAGTCTTCTGGAATAAATGGTTTGGAAAATATGATAAAAGTAGTCAACCTTATGCATGGCAGGATATGAACATCCAATCTTTTGTTAGTGATATATCGATTGACTTAAATAATACAATGCTACCAAAAGAAGAATCGACCGTAATTATTCGACAGCTAGTAGGAAATGTAAGGATTATCGTTCCTTATGATGTAGAGGTATCAATTGATCACTCTGTTTTATATGGGGAAATACAGGTTTTCGAGCATAAAGAGAGTAATGCTTTTAATCGAAATATTCAAATGCAAACAGACCATTATCATACTTCTTCCCAAAAGGTAAAGATTTACACCCAGGTTCTAATCGGAAAGCTTGAGGTGATAAGAGGATGAAGGTTTATAGTCGTTTAATTGCTACCATAATAGTAGTTACGTTTATTTTCTTACTATTGCTGAGCACCTTATTTTTTCTTGCCTTTCCGTTAGACAATTTACGATCCTTATGGACAGAGAAGGTATGGGAAGTTCCATTTCTGATTATAGTACCAACCATCACGATATTATTTGGCATACTTGTGGGTGTCATAGTAGCCTATGTTGTTAACAAACGAGTTAGGTTTCTTGAACAAAGCTTATCCTTAATACTAAAAAATCAAACTTTCACTGATGAGAAGGATTTTGATGAAATCCATTCTGTTCATGAAAAGCTAAAAGAAGTACAGGACTATATTCAACAGCAAACGAAGCGTGCCCAGAAGCTAATTGAGGAAAGAGCGAAGGATCAAGAGGATACGATAAACCAAGTAATCTCTGAAGAAAGAAACCGTCTAGCCCGAGAACTTCATGATTCGGTTAGTCAAGAGCTGTTTGCTGCGTCCATGCTTGTCTCCGCAGTAAATGCGAGCAATCATCAGGAAAACGCCACTATGACGAAACAGCTAAGTCAAGTCGAGGCAATGATTCAACAAGCACAGTTAGAAATGCGTGCATTACTATTGCATTTGCGCCCTGTTCTATTAAAGGACAAATCATTAAAAGAGGGTATGGAGCAGCTTTTGCAAGAATTAAGGGCAAAAGTGCCAATGGAAGTTACATGGAAGCTGGAGGATATTCAAGTAAATAAAGGAATTGAAGATCATCTGTTTCGAATTTTACAAGAGGGTGTTTCCAATGCTTTAAGACACTCTAAAGCAAGAAGTATTGATACACTATTAATAGAAAGAGATGGCTTTGCCATATTGAAAATAGAAGATGATGGTATCGGATTTAATATAGAAGAAAAGCAAGCAGGCTCCTATGGAATTATTAATATGCAGGAGAGAACCGCGGAAATTGGTGGTTACTTCCGTATCATTAGTATTCCAGAGAAAGGAACAAGGATAGAGGTTCGTGTGCCGATGATAGAGGAGGAATAAAATGATTAGGGTCTTATTTGTCGATGATCACGAAATGGTCAGAATTGGAGTGAGTGCTTATTTATCGACACAGGAGGATATTGATGTAGTAGCAGAAGCGGATAATGGCATAAAAGCGGTAGAACTAGCTTTAGAATTACGCCCTGATGTTATTTTGATGGATTTAGTGATGGAGGAAATGGATGGGATTGAAGCAACAAGCCATATTATGCAACAATGGCCAGATGCAAAAATTCTCATTGTGACGAGCTTTATCGATGATGATAAAGTATATCCAGCATTAGAAGCTGGGGCAACAAGTTATATATTAAAAACCTCCAAAGCTGAGGTAATCGCCCAAGCAATCCGAGATACCTATAAAGGTGAGAGTGTGTTAGAAAAAGAGGTAACAACAAAGGTTATGGCAAATATGCGGAAACAACGGACCAATAGGCTTCATGATAGTCTTACGAATCGAGAAATGGAAATATTATTACTAATTGCTCAAGGCAAAACCAATCAAGAGATTGCCGACGAGCTATTTATTGCATTGAAAACAACAAAGGTCCATGTGAGTAACATTCTGAGTAAGCTAGAGGTACAGGATAGAACACAAGCGGCAGTGTATGCCTATCAACATGGAATCATTAAATAAATTGGTTTTCATGGATGAAGGAGAGGGGTGGAACTTCAGTGGGGAAATGTTGCCCACTGAAGGCGGTTGAACAAGGTTAAAGCCCCAATGTTTCGTTTGGTACTTTAAAACGGAAGGTTATCCTGTCATTTTCCAAATCGAATTGTTGTGCCCTTACTCGAAAATTACTCTTTAATTCCATTTTGGTTAAGGCTAAATAGATGCTTTCCTCCTTTGGATTGATAGTAACCCAATCTGGTGTATAGACACGTTCATTTACGTATTTTAAAATTTTATCCTTTGGTAAACGTAATAATCCTAACGACATTTCACTAGCCTTAAGAATAATATCTCCATTATCCTGTACTTTGGGATCAAAGGTAATACTTACAGGGACCTCTGTAGAAAAAGCCTCAATTGCTCCCATTAAATGTACTTGGTCGTCAAAGCTCACCGCATATTTATCATTTTTATCTTTTAATAGCTTATCAATATACGCATTTACAAGCTCTGTTAAGTTTTCCTTACTTGATTGAATCGTAAATTCTGCACCGGGATCTTCTTCAATATATTCCTTACTAGGATAAGAGGCATTAGGTACTGGCCATAAAATAAACACAATCAGTAATAATACTATAATCCCGTTTAGAATCGCTAACGAAATAAAAAGTTTTTTCCAGTTAATGAGTAGTTTCTCCTTCAAGTTATCACCTTCTAATTATTGGCCGAATCCTCTAAATCGCTTTTTAAATAGGATAATACCCGATTAGCAATTAATTGGTAACCGCGTGTATTCGGATGAAAATTATCCTCGGCTAGAAGATTCTGTGATCTACCTTGATAAATATCTTGCATTGGGATAAAAGTAGCCTGCTCAAATTGGCTAACTACCTGCTTACTTTCAGTATTCCATTGAGTCATAATTTGATCCAATGCTTTGATATCACTAAAATATTTTTCAAATGGATTAAATAGACCTAATAAATATATTTTGGCATTTGGTTGTAATGCTTTAATTCTTTTTAGTATTTGCTCTAACCTATCTCCATACGGTTCTTTTTCTTCATTAAAAGGTTCCATTGTCAAATTCATAAAATTATCTTTTAATATTTTCATTACATCGTTCGCTCCAATAGTAATCAGAACCATATCTGCTCCTTTTATAGAATCGATTACTTCGTCCTCCTCCTGTAAACGTTGGAGCAGTTGATCAGTCCGGTTTCCTCTCTTGCCGAAATTATCGATGGTGACCTTTACCTCCTGGTTATCGAGACGCTCTTCAATAATTCCCACATAGCCACCATTTTCTGTTTCATCTCCTACACCTTGTGTGAGAGAATCCCCAATCGCAACAATATCCGTATCCTTTTTAAAAAATTGGATGGCATCTATCACGACATCTTTTACTCGGTCACGAATCTCTTTAGGAACCGATGTTTCTTCTGGACTTTCTGCTTCTACGGCATCTTCTGGCTCCGTATCCGCTTGGTCTTCTTGTGTGGTACCATCTTGTAAAATTACATCCTTTTCCTTATCTATAATAAAAATAAAGGCGATAATTAAGCCTATCATTATCGTTATGCTTAGGCCTAATAAAATTCTTTTTTTCATCCAAAACACCTTCACTCATCCAATAGTTACAATTCGCTATACTAATCTTATACCCAAAAAATACGCGAATCACACATGGAGCTTGTATTGTTAAAATATGCAAGTGGAAAGAAGAACATGTTAAAAAATACGATAAAAGGAGCATTAATGAGGGGGTTATCGCTCATTCTCCTTGAAACTTGGAAACAAGCAGAGATTCTTAAAACATAAAGAAACCGTGAGTCCGGTAAAAGAAAGGATTCACGGCTATATATTATTTATCTTGGGGAGATAAATAAACGATAATTAGGGAGAATCACGAATTATTCTCCACGGCGCAAGCGGTCTGCTTCACTAAATGGGCAACGATTTTCGACAATGATCGTTCCATTTGCTTGTGCCTTATTTACAACCTTTTCATTAGCTGCATCTCTAAACCAAATAATTTTTGCTTGGTCAGAGACTTCTTCTACTTTACTTTCATCTGCTACAAAAGCAATATCAATTTCTTCCTCAATATCGGAAAGTTTATTCACAGTTTTTAATCCATACAGAGAATCGTCTGTATTACTTACAGGAATGACTTGGTAACCTAATTTTTTCAGGTTGGTTATCGTTTGTTCTTTGTCTTGATCATAACCAAGTATTGCGATGGTTTTCGGTCTGATGCCACCATCTTCTCTAGCGAATGGTGAGGATAATGCCCATGTAATGGCCTTATCCGCATCTACCTGGATGGTAGGCTCTGAATTTGTTGCCTTAGCAATAGCTTGGTCTAAATCGTTAATAATATCTTCAGCTGTCTCAATACCAACAGATAAGCGTACTAATTCTTCAGTAACACCAGAAGCTTTTAATTCTTCTGCATTTAATTGCTGGTGAGTGGTAGAAGCAGGGTGAATAATGAGTGACTTCGCATCCCCTACATTTGCTACATGTGACCATAGTGTAATGTTATCAATTAAGTTGCGACCAGCTTCACGGCCACCTTTAATACCAAAGACGATAATAGAACCAAAATGGTTGCGTAAATATTTCTTCGCAAGTTCATGGGATGGATGATTACGAAGACCTGGATAAGCTACCCAATCGACTTGTGGGTGATTTTCTAAGTATTCTGCAACAGCTTTCGTATTTTCACTGTGACGAGCAATGCGTAAATGCAATGTTTCTAAACCTTGTAAGAAATAAAAGGCATTTTGTGGACTTAAGCATGCACCAATGTCACGAAGTAATTGTACACGTAATTTAATGGCAAAGGCAGGTGCGCCAATATCAATACCGAAGCGAATTCCATGATAGGTTTCATCAGGTTCTACAAATCCAGGGAACTTATCACTGTTCCAGTTAAAGCGACCACCATCAACGACAATACCACCAATTGTAGTACCATGGCCTCCGATCCATTTTGTAGCAGAATGGACAACAATATCTGCTCCCCATGTAAGAGGTTTACAAACAAATGGTGTAGCAAAAGTATTATCGATAATTAAAGGAATACCATTTTCATGGGCAATATCTGATACTGCCTCAATATCTAAGATGTTGAGGCTTGGGTTGGTTATGACCTCACCAAAGATTGCTTTCGTTTTAGAAGTAATAGCATTTCGAAAGTTTTCAGGATCCGTTCCATCAACAAATTTTACGTTTATACCATACTTCGGTAATGTCTTATTAAATAAATTATAAGTACCACCATATAGGTTGCTGTCCGCAATAATTTCGTCTCCTGAATTTGCAAGGTTGAGAATGGCAAGTGTAATAGCTGCCATACCTGATGCTGTGGCAACCGCTGCCACACCATCCTCTAATTGAGCAATGCGTTGTTCAAAAGCATCTATTGTAGGGTTCATAATTCTGGAATAAATATTTCCAGGCTCCGCCAGAGCAAATAAATTTTGAGCATGCTCTGTATCATTAAAAACGTAAGAAGTAGTTTGATAGATTGGTACGGTTCTTGAATTAGTTGTTGGATCTACTTGCTGTCCTGCGTGCAATAGTGCCGTTTCCGTTCCTGTTACATTAAATGAATGTGTCATGAAATTTCCCTCCAGAAAGATTATTTTTTTAAAATAAAAAACCTCTTCTTAAGCTAAGAAGAGGTTCGTGTCCTGATCATCCTCCTCTTATCTATCAGGTCCATACCTGTAGGAATTAGCACCTTTTCAAATGGATGTTCCATTGACGGTTGCCGGGCTTCAACGGGCCTAGTCCCTCTGCCACTCTTGATAAGAGTTTCTGTATGTAATTAATTGTTTTCTATTATATCGGATAAAAATTTTGTCGTCAATAAAAATAAAATGAATTTTCTGAATAACGAGGGTTCCTGCTTCCCTTTGTTCTAACGATAGCCCATTACTTTCGAAAATTAGACGCATACACTATAAAAAGAATGGGAAAAGGAGGATAAGTATGGAAAATCGCAATCAACCGAATCATAGTGTATCTCGTTTTGGAGAACATTTTATTAAGAAGCTCGATGCCTTTTTATACGATAAACCAGCGAACAATGTGATGAAATCGATTGATCAATTTTTTGAACAGGCGAGAGGTCCAGAGAGAATTCCGGTAGATGTCTTGGAAACAGATGAAGAGTGGCTTGTGAAGGTTGAATTACCTGGAATTAAAAAAGAACAAATACAAATTAACTTTTTAGGGAATCAACTAACTATTGATATTTCTCACAAGCATGAAACCGAACAGGTAGATCAAACGTATCATTATTATCACAAAGAACGTAAAGAGTTTCGAAATCGTAGAACCGTCACACTACCATATGTAGTGGATAAAAGGACCGCGAAAGCATCCTTTTCGGAGGGGGTATTAAAGATTTGGGGACCAAAGCTAGAAGCTGATCAAAATAAGATGACCATTGATTAAGCTAATAGTCACTGTGCTATTAGCTTTTCTATAAATGTGCTATATTAAAGAAGGGTTAGCTAATGAGAGAGGAGGGGCCACATGGGTATTGTACAACTTATAATTAGCTTTATTTTAATTTTTAATATTATATTATCACTTACTATTGTTTTTTTAGAGAGGAAAAATGCAACCTCAACCTGGGCATGGGTAATGGTCTTAACCTTTATTCCAATTGCAGGCTTTATTTTATATCTTATATTTGGAAGAAAATTAAGCAATAAAACTATATTCACTTGGGACACCAAAAGTAAATTAGGGGTAAAAACAGCTGTTCAACAACAGTTGAGGGAGATTGAGAATAAAGAGTTCCGAGTCAATGATCCACGCATGCACCAGTATGAAGATCTCTTTTATTTACACTTAAGAAATGATGACGCCATATTTTCCCAAGACAATGATGTTACGGTATTTACAGATGGGAATCGCAAATTTAATTCTTTAATAGAGGATATTGAGAAGGCAGAAAATCATATTCATTTGCTTTATTACATTATGCGCTCCGATCAACTAGGAAGGCGGTTAGCAGATGTATTAATGAAAAAGGCAAAGGAAGGAATCGAAGTAAGGGTCCTATATGATGATATGGGATCGAGGAAATTTAGTAGAAGGCTAATCCGTGAGATGCGCAGAGCGGGAGCGGAAGTAGAAGGGTTCTTTCCTCCTCTTATTCCAAAGCTGAATTTTAAAATAAACCACCGCAACCACCGCAAACTGGTGATCATTGATGGAAAAATTGGTTATATCGGTGGCTTCAATATTGGTGATGAATATCTTGGGGTTGATAAACGATTTGGCTATTGGCGAGATACGCATTTACGTATTATCGGTAGTGCGGTGAAGCATATGCAAACACGTTTTATTTTGGATTGGAACCAAGCATCTCGGCACGACATCGAGTATGATGATAAGTATTATGCGGCCAAATCTGCTGGCAAAGTTGGGATGCAAATTGTATCAAGTGGACCTGATTCTGATTGGGAACAGATTAAGCATGGCTACATTAAAATGATCATGTCTGCGAAGGATTATGTTTTTATTCAAACACCATATTTTATTCCAGATGAGAGCTTGTTAGATGCGCTTAGAATTGCTTCATTATCAGGGGTAGATGTCCGGATTATGATACCGAATAAGCCAGACCACCCTTTTGTATACTGGGCAACCTATTCCTATATTGGAGAGTTACTCGAAGCAGGGGCAACTGTTTATATTTATCAAAAAGGGTTCCTCCATGCTAAAATGATTGTAGTAGATAGCAAAATTGCCTCCGTTGGGACTGCAAATATTGATGTAAGAAGCTTCCGATTAAATTTTGAAGTAAATGCCTTTTTGTACAACGAAACACTTGCGGAAATGCTAGTAGATGAGTTTGAAAAGGATATGGAGCATGTATCCCAGTTAACCTATGCATTATATAAGAAAAGGACGAAATGGATTCGTTTCAAGGAATCCATCGCACGACTTATTTCACCGATTTTATAGATATACATAGTTAAGCTGGAACGATTCATTTAGTTGGTAGGCGATAAAGAACTTGACAATAGTCAGGTTCTTTTCAGTAGAAAGGGTGACAAAAGTGCGTGGTTTAAAGGTGGAAGGCTTAACCAAGACATATGGAGAAAAGGTTTTATTTGATCATATATCTTTTTCGGTTGCGGAAAGGGATCGAATTGGGTTGATCGGGGTAAATGGTACAGGAAAATCAACCTTGTTAAAAGTGTTGGCAGGTAGCGATACCGCAGAGGCTGGTATGCTTGACCACCCGAATGATTATCAAGTCGAATATCTAGATCAAGATCCAGATTTGGATAAAGATTTAACCGTGCTTGATCAAATATACTACGGTCATTCTCCAATGATGGAGACATTACGAAATTATGAAAAAACAGTCCTTGCATTAGAGGGTAATCCGGAAAGTGAAGTTCTGCAGCAAAAGCTTCTAAAACAACAAGAAAAGATGGATGTAGCGGAAGCTTGGGATGCGATGACAGTTGCTAAAACGGTATTATCGAAATTAGGTATTTCCTCATTAAATCAAAAAACAGCAGAGCTTTCTGGAGGACAAAAGAAAAGAGTAGCCATTGCAAAAGCGCTTATTCAACCAGCAGACCTGCTTATACTAGATGAGCCTACTAACCACCTAGATAATGATACGATCGAGTGGTTGGAGGAATATCTACCCCAATATCAAGGTGCTGTCCTAATCGTCACACATGATCGGTATTTCCTTAATAGAATTACCAATCGAATATTTGAACTAGATAGAGGTAAGTTATATGTTTATCAAGGTAATTATGAGCTTTTTCTAGAGCAAAAGGCACGAAGAGAAGAAGAGGAGCATCAAGCTGAACAAAAGCATCAAAATCACTTAAAAAAGGAAATTGCATGGCTAAGAAGTGGAGTAAAAGCACGAACAACGAAGCAAAAGGCAAGAATCGATCGTGTGGAAAAGATGAAAGAAAGAACCTTCGAGACCGATAAATCGGAGCTTCAATTCCAAATAGGTTCCAAAAGATTAGGAAAAAAGGTAATCGAAGCAAAAGATTTAGCCAAAAGCTATGGAGATAAGCTTTTATTTCATCACTTCAACCTATTATTGAAGCAGGGAGATCGGATTGGTATTGTCGGCCCAAATGGAAGTGGTAAAACAACCTTATTAAATATATTGGCAGGAAAAACAGAACCAGATTACGGCAGTATAGAATTAGGTGAAACAGTGAAGGTCGGATACTATACTCAGGATCACCCTCCATTGGATGAGAATACGAAGGTCATTGATTTAGTTCGAAAGGTGGCAGCGGTCGTACATACCATTAGTGGGGATGTCATAACAGCAGAACAAATGTTAGAGCGATTTTTGTTTCCTCGATCACAGCAATGGACATTGGTCCAGAAGCTTTCAGGTGGAGAGAGGAGAAGACTTTATTTATTAACGATTTTAATGCAAGAACCGAATGTTCTTTTCTTAGATGAGCCTACTAATGACTTAGACACAGAAACTCTTGCTGTATTGGAGGACTACTTAGAGCTATTCCCTGGTGTTATGCTAACGGTGTCGCATGATCGCTATTTCCTGGACAAAACGATAGATCAAGTCATTGCCTTCACAGGAGATAAAGAATTAACTCATTTTTATGGGAATTATTCCGAATTTCGCGAAAGGTTTGATTCAGAGAAACAAGAGGTAAAAAAGGAAAAAGTAGATAAAAAACCAACTAGGCGAAGAAGAAAAAAATTATCCTACCACGATCAAAAGGAATGGGATACGATTGAAGAGGATATAACTAAGCTAGAGGAAGAGTTGAATGCAATGGAACTAGAAATTGCCGAAGCTGGTAGTGATATTGAAAAGATCCAACCATTATTTGATAAGCAGAAAGAGCTAGAAGTTCTGCTTGAGCAAAAAATGGAGCGTTGGGAAGAGCTTTCCATATTAGTAGAACAATTAGAGGAGGAATAAAAATGGCAGACAAAAACATGTTAGAAAAGTACGCAGAGCTTGCATTAAAGACAGGAGTTAATTTGCAGAGAAATCAGGCACTTGTTATTAATTCATCTATTGAAGGGGCAGATTTTACTAGAATAGTGGCAAGAAAAGCTTATGAGCATGGAGCAAAAAATGTGCACATTAATTGGACGGACGATGAGTTAACATTATTGAAATTTAAGCATGCTTCAGAAGAAGTATTAACCGATATTCCTAGGTGGCAGGTAGAAAAGCATTTAACCTTTGCTAAGGATGGTGCTGCACTTCTCGCCATACGTTCTACCAATCCTGATTTATTAAAGGATATTGACCCAGCGAAAGTTGCCAAAGCGAATAAAGCAAGTGCAGAAGCAATGAAGGAATTTCGTGGTTATACGATGAATGATCGGATTCCATGGTCTATCATTTCCATTCCAACAGGGGACTGGGCGCAAAAGATTTACCCAGACAAGTCAAAAGAGGAAGCAATAGAAAGCTTATGGGAAGAGATTTTTAAAATTGTCCGTGTAGATCAAGACGATCCAGTAGCAGCATGGGAAAAACATAATCAATTATTACACGAAGCGAGGGCCTACTTAAACAAAAAAAATTATCGTGCATTAGTATTTAAATCAGAAGGTACAGATATTCGATTTGAGCTACCTCAAGGTCATATTTGGAAAGGTGGAGCAGCTGAAACAACGGAAGGTATTGCCTTTAATCCAAACATGCCAACGGAGGAGGTATTTACAGTTCCTCATAAGTATGGAGTAAATGGTAAAGTAACGGCGACGAAACCGCTGGTGTATGGTGGAAACAGGATTGAGGGATTTAGTCTAACCTTTGAAAAAGGAAAAGTAGTTGGTTTTGAGGCAGAGCAAGGCTATGATACGTTAAAGCATCTACTTGAAACGGATGAAGGGGCATCTCGTTTAGGGGAGTTAGCACTTGTCCCTCATGCTTCGCCAATCTCACAATCTGGCTTAATTTTCTATAACACATTGTTTGACGAAAATGCATCTTGCCATATTGCACTAGGTAAAGCCTATCCGACGAATCTAAAGGGTGGTTCAAAAATGAGCGATCAGGAATTAGATGAACATGGTGTGAATGACAGTCTAACACATGTTGACTTTATGATAGGATCTGCGGATTTAGATATTGATGGGGAAACGTACGAAGGGAAACTAGAACCAGTATTCCGTCAAGGCGCATGGGCGCTCGATTTTAATGAATAATTAGGAATGGGAAAGAGTAGTAAATAAGGAGAAATCCGAACATTCAAATTTGTGTATTGTGACCGCTTTGTTATTGTTTCCTATACAATGAGCCGCGGTCTGCTAACTTTACATAGGGAATACTATGCAAGGCAAGCTTTTTCCACGGAAGACTGTTTATTTGAACTATACTCAGTCAAGATGATTGTTCGGATCCTTATTCCCGCTATTTCATTATATCCCAGTCTTACAGCTTACCATTTTTAATAAGTGCGGCACGAATCTCCTCATAAGTATATTCTTCAGGTAATGCCTCCTTTAATTCCGACAAGCGTGGCTCCTCTCTTTTTTTGTATATAGCCAATATTTTTTGTTCATTATCAGGAGAGACAAAGATGGACCAATCCAATTCCTTCCCTTTTTTACCTGCTTCCATTAAATGCTTGACAACTGTTTCCTTCGCAATCTCTCTTTCATTAGCAATTTCCTCAATCTTCATCTTCTTTTCAGTGAACAGCTGATAGCTTATGAAGAAGCTAGGAGTTTTTTCTAAAGGATTGCCTCTATTTTTTGAAGAATAGTCGGTGATTACTTGTAAAAACATTTCTCCAAATTGGTCATATTTTTTCTCCCCTACTCCATGGATCGCAAGTAATGCCTGTTTTGATTGAGGGATTTTTTCACTCATTTCGGTTAACGATTTATCACTAAACACGACATATGGTGGCACTCCTAAGTCATCTGCCAATTGTTTCCGAAGCTTGCGCAGCTCATTAAATAATTGTTCATCATAGAATCGAGTCTCACGCTTTTCTACCTTTGTTACTTGAATAAATACAGATTCTTCTCCTTTAAGTACCTTTAAAGCACGTTTTCCTAATTTTAATAGAGGATAGCGCCCCTCTTCTGCTATAAGATAATTTTCCGCGACTAAAAAATGAATGAACTCTATTAAATCTCTTTCCTTATCCTTGCTTAGCAAGCCATAAGTAGACAGATGGTCAAAACCGAATTGTTTTACCTTCTTGTCATTCGAGCCTTTTAATACTTTGGCAGTCATACTAGCACCGAAACGTTCTCCCATTCGTTTTACGCAGGAAAGAACCATTTGTGCCTCCTTCGTGCGATCTACCTTTTCTCTATCATCTAAACAATTTGTACATTTCCCACAGTCCTCGATTTGGTTGGGATCCTTAAAATAATCTAACACAAAACGCTGTAAACATTGATCAGTATGGCAATAATTGATCATTGCTTGAAGCTTTCCATATTCCTTTTTCTTTTTATCCTCTACCATATCAGATTGCTCTATCAAATATTTCTGTGTTTGGATGTCTTGACCAGAAAAGAGTAAAATACAATCACTTGGAGCGCCATCTCGTCCTGCACGCCCAGCCTCCTGATAATAGCTCTCCAAATTTTTCGGTAAGGCGTAATGAATGACATAACGTACATTAGATTTATCAATCCCCATTCCGAATGCATTGGTTGCCACCATTATCGTTGAATCATCTTGAATAAAAGCATTTTGTGCTTGTTTTCTGGCAATTTCACTCATTCCAGCATGATACTTACTAACTTGGAAGCCTTTTTCCTTTAAGAACAAATAAAGCTGGTCTACCTGTTTTCTTGTGATTGCATAGATAATACCAGATTCATCCTTATGTAGTTTTGCAAAATCTTCTATATAAGTGGAACGAGCCTGCCCCTTTACAATTTGAAACGTCAAATTATTACGACCAAATCCTGTGTTCACAACATGCTGGTTGGGAACATTTAACAGCTGCTCTAAATCGTGAATTACTTCTTTGGTAGCGGTAGCCGTCAATCCGACTAAAAGCGGAAGATCCTTTAACTGCTTGACTTGATCGACTACTGTACGATAGCTTGGTCTAAAATCATGCCCCCATTGGGAGATACAATGAGCTTCATCAAAGGCAATTAATGAAAGAGAGATTTGATTCAAAGAATGGATAAATGCATCAGAATCAAATCTTTCAGGTGCTACGTATACGAATTTATACTTACCTTGTCGTAATGCTTCCATTCTGTCTTGGTATTCCTCTTGATTTAATGAACTATTGATATAGGTTGCTTGTATACCTAGTGCAGATAATGCGTCCACTTGATCCTTCATAAGTGAAATAAGTGGGGAGATAACTAAAGCAGTACCGTCAAATAAAAGTCCTGGTATTTGATAGCAAATCGACTTTCCGCCACCAGTTGGCATAATTGCAATGGAATTTTTCCCTTCGATTACTTGCTTAATAATTGTAGCTTGGCCTGTTCGGAAGGATTCATAGCCAAAATAAGATTTTAATAATTTTGTTGCGTTCTCTAGCATAAAATACAACTTCCCTTATTGAAAAATATTTTTCTTTCTATCATAACATTATTATTGCATCTAAAGAAAAAAACAGATAATCTATATAAACGAAATAAAATGTTAAACTATTTTGTCTCCTTGAGTGGAGAAAATGAAGATAAGGAAGTACCTCATCAATCGCATTTATGAAAAGAGGAATTAATTATGATAGATTCTTTATTATTAGTATTTATGATTATCGCCATCTTAGGGGTGGGCTCTCAGTGGATAGCTTGGAAATTCCAGCTTCCAGCTATTGTAGTTATGTCTATTGCTGGACTATTAGCAGGCCCTTTTTTAGGTTTAATTAATCCAGAGCAACAATTTGGAGATTTGTATCGTCCGTTAATTTCTATAGCAGTTGCCATTATTTTGTTCGAAGGTAGTCTTAATTTGAATTTTAAGGAATTGCGTGGATTAGGTAAACCAGTTTTTCGAATAGTAACATGGGGCGCCTTTATTGCATGGATTCTTGGGTCATCTACAGCGCATTTTGTTGCAGGCCTGTCTTGGCCAGTGTCGTTAGTAATAGGTGGGATCTTTATTGTTACTGGACCAACAGTTATCTTACCTCTTTTAAGGCAATCGAAATTAAAGCCAACACCTGCAAGGATACTAAAATGGGAAGGAATTGTAGTAGATCCATTTGGTGCATTACTCGCTGTCTTCGCATTTGAATTTATCCTATTTTTAATGTCTGATGGCCGAGACATCACCTCCTTGTTAATGTTCCTTTTAGCCTCTTTATTTGCGGTAGTTCTAGGATATTTGTTTGGGAAAACGGTTGGTTGGATGTTTGAGTCTGGGTATATTCCAGAATTTCTTAAATCGCCTGCAGTATTCGGAGCAGTGATCGCCTGTTTTACGATTGCTGATGAAGTAAAGCACGAGACGGGGTTACTTGCTGTAACAGCAATGGGTATTACCCTTGCCAATATTGGTATTTCCTCTATTAGAGATATGAGGCATTTTAAAGAAAATATCTCTATATTATTAGTATCTACTGTATTTATTTTATTAACATCTTCTTTAACGATGGATACTTTAAAGGATGTCTTTCGTTTAGAAATTATAGGGTATGTTCTATTGATGCTTTTCGTTGTAAGGCCATTATCCATCTTTTTGTCTACTATTGGATCCGGACTCTCTATTCAGGAAAAAACATTAGTTGGTTGGATAGCTCCAAGAGGAATTGTGGCTTTAACCGTTGCAAGTTATTTCGCATCCGTGTTGGAGGATGAAGGATTTCCTGGCGCTTCTGTTGTATTACCATTAACCTTTGCATTAGTTTTTTCAACGGTTTGTGTTCATGGGTTTTCGATAGGTTGGCTTGCGGAGAAGCTAGACCTTTCTTCTAAAGGCAACCCTGGTGCAATAATCGTTGGGTCGAATCGTCTATCTGTCGCAATAGCAAAAGTCATGGAGGAGTTAAAGATCCCTGTCTTAGTAGTCGATTCATCATGGGATCGTTTGTATACAGCAAGAAGGGCGGGAGTTAATCACACTCATGAAGAAATCTTATCCGAACAAACGGAGTATATGATTGATTTCACTCCATATGATTATTTGATTAGTGCAACAGAATATGATTCTTACAATGCATTGGTTTGTTCTACTTTTATTCCGGAATTTGGACGAAAAAATGTTTATCGATTACCAAGACAAAACCATAGTGGGGATCAGTTGGATGATCTTGATCATACCATTGGTGGGGCAGAATTATTTAGACCAGCGGAAGGTGTCGAAACATTAAAATTCAAATTAGAAAGTGGTTATGTTTTACGAAAAACTACGATCACTGATCAATACAATTTTGATGATTATTTGGTTGATCGTGACAGGGAAACAGTATTACTCTTCGTGTTAAAACAATCGAAACAAATTGCTTTCTTCAGAGAGGATGCAGAAATTAATGTCTCACCTGGTGATACCGTTGTGAGCTTAACACCTCCAAGCAAAGAATTCTTTAAAATCAAAGAGAAATTAGTGGAGAAACGAGAAGAACAAACAGGAGAAAAACCAAAGGATAATAATTGAGATAAAACCCAGACCTTATCGATAAAATGGAGAGAAGGTCTGGGTTGTTTTATTGATCCATCTGCACACGCGACTGCAGAGTCCTTATTTTAGTTGTTTTCTTAACTCTGCTATTTCATTTTCTAGCCTAGCTAATTCTTTTTCGTTGAATTCTGTCTTTCCTTTTACATAGACTAGCTTTTCTAAATCTGCTGAAAGTCTAACATAGTCTGATTTTAATTCGGTAATTTTATCTTCTATCTCTTGGCGATTCATCTTTAACACCTCAATTATCATTTTCCTTTACCAACAGTTTATAGCAACACCTAAGTATCTGCAAATCTCGATTATCTGTAAATATTTTTATGTAGATGAAATAAAACACGTTTATCTTTAGTAATTAAGACTTTTATGAGTAAGCTATCTGCGGGATATAATTAAATAGGGTTATTTTTCTTTTATATAATCAGCCTAATATTTACATATAATACAAATTTATTAAACTACAACCTTTTTTAGAGTATTTAAGATTATTTTGGAGTATCTGCCATTATAAATACATGATTTCCGTACAAATTTTTATCACAAGTAAATTCGTCGTTTAATTCTTCATAATGGGGGTATAGTAAATTTGTGATTGCTGAAACAATTCTGTAACATTATTAGAAACTGTCTGAGTCTGTATGGATATTGGATTGTTTTTAAGGAGGAGAGAAGAGTTTGAAGTTTCTTGACAAGCTGGATAAATCCATTTTAAAGATAGAGGAATTTATTTTAAGTGCTTCCATTATTGTCATAGCATTAATGGTTTGTGCAAATGTTATTAGTCGCCAGTTTTTTGGACCAAGTATTTTATTTCATGCAGAAGTAGCAAAATTTGCTGTTGTAGTGTCCACGTTTATGGGGATTAGCTATGCTGCACGAAAAGGTAGACATATCAGCATGTCAGCAATCTATGATGTAGTACCTTGGCGTTTACGCAAAGCAATGTCTATCATCATTCCTTTATTCACTTCCATTATTTTATTCGCACTTGCTTATATTTCAATTGATTACGTAACGGGAGTATATGAAAGAGGTACAACTACTACAAACCTCGGAATTCCACTCTATATCATGTACTTGTTTATTCCTTTAGGATTTATTATGGGAGGCATTCAGTATTTGCGAAATCTCATTATGAATATTGTGAAAAAAGAAGTTTACATTGGGACAGATGCTTTGGATTATAATGATGTAAAGCCAGAGGATCGTGATATGGAAGACGAAATCCATGTTTAAAGATAATAGCGAAGAGAGGAAACGGTTATGCTAACAATTTTATTATCAATTATGATCATCCTTTTATTGCTCAATTTTCCAATGATGATCCCATTAATTGTAGCACCGTTTGTTATTGTTTTACTAGGCTATACAAAGTTTGATATCGATCCTTCAATAATGGTAGGTCAACTAGTGACTGGGATTGAATCCTATCAGCTTTTATGTGTGCCATTATTCATATTTGCCGCAGATATTATGACGGCAGGTAAAACATCCAAACGATTGTTAGATTTTATCGGTGCTTTTATTGGGCATATAAGAGGAGGATATGCTGTTACGACAGCTGCAGCTTGTTCCTTATTTGGTGCTATTTCAGGCTCTACACAAGCTACTGTTGTTGCCATTGGGAAGCCAATGCGTGAAAGGTTATTAAAAGTTGGCTACAAGGATTCCAGTGCGATTGCATTAATTATTAATGCAAGTGATGTGGCTTTATTGATTCCACCAAGCATTGGATTAATTATGTATGGACTAGTTGCAGGTGTATCCATTGGAGAATTATTTATTGCTGGTATTATCCCAGGACTTATCGTCTTTTTAGCCTTTACTATTTATAGTGTAATTTATGCAAGGGTAAAAAATATCCCACTTACAGATAAAGCGACATGGAAACAGAGATGGTTTGCTTTTAGAAAAGCACTTCTACCTCTTGGTTTTCCTATCTTAGTTATTGGTGGTATTTATGTAGGATGGTTTTCCGCAACAGAGGCGGCAGGGATTTCTGTATTGTATGCTTTGATTTTAGAAGTAGTCATCTTTCGTTCTGTTCATATTAAACAAATACCCAAAATCGCTTTATCAACAGGTCTCGTTACTTCAGCTGTATTCGTCTTAGTTGCTGGTGGTCAAGTATTTACATATCTAGTGAACTTAGAACGAATTCCACAGCTATTGTCAGAGGCTGTTTTAGGTACAGATCCAAGTTCCACTTATGTATTGTTAATTGTTACATTATTCTTTTTTATCGGTTGTATGTTTGTGGATCCGATTGTGGTCATTCTAGTTTTAACACCTATTTTTCTACCTATTGCTGAGCAAGTAGGAATAGATCCGATACATTTGGGAATCATTATTACATTCCAAGCAGCATTAGGTTCAGCAACGCCACCATTTGGTGTTGATATTTTCACAGCGAGTGCGGTGTTTAATAAACCATATATGGAAGTAATAAAAGGAACACCTCCATATATCATTATCATGGTGCTTATTGCCATTCTACTAATATTTTTTCCACAGCTATCTCTTGCCATGCTGTAGGAGTAGCTGCAATATAAAAAAACTATAGGGGGTTTTTACCATTATTAACAAGAAGAAATTTTCGTTTTTGGCTGTTGTCATGTCAGCATTAGTATTGTTATTAGCAGCGTGTGGTGGTGATTCAGGTTCTGAAGGGGAAGGCGATTCTGCTGGAGGAAGCAGTGATGAATGGTTATTTATCACAGAAGAAACTGGAGAACAGGTTCAAATGCAATATGCAAACGAATTTAAGAAACGTATTGAAGAGAAGTCAGGTGGCGAAATCACAGTTACCACATATGAATTTGGTGGCCTAGGAAGTGAAACAGACCAAGTAGAACAATTACAAAATGGAGCAGTCCAGCTTGCTGTAACATCTCCAGGTTTCATCGGAAATACGGTGAAAGAAAGTCAAATCTTCGGATTACATTTCTTGTTCCCTGATGATGTAGCAAAAACACAACAAATCCTAGAAGAAAGTGAAGCAATCAATACCGACCTTGTTAAACAATATGAAGCAATTGGCTTAGAGCCGTTAGCCTTCTGGACTGAAGGTGGTATGCAATGGACAAGTAACAAGCCGGTTGATTCACCAGATGATTTTGAAAATTTCAAAATGAGAATTCAAGGAACAGAGCTACAATCAGAGTCTTGGGAAGCATATGGTGCAACTCCACAAACGATGAGCTGGGGTGACCTTTATACAGGACTTGAAAATGGTACAGTAGATGGTCAGGATAACCCAATCTTCTTTATTGCAGATGCATCCTTCCATGAAGTGCAAGACTATATGACACTTTCTAATCATAATAACTATGTTGCTACAACGACAGTTAATCAAGAATGGTATGATGGATTAAGTGATCAACACAAAACATGGGTAGATGAAACAGTAGAAGAATTACAGGATTGGATTTTCGAAGAACAAAAGCGTCAAAATGAAGAGTTTCTAGAAGAAATCAAGGAGGAAGCGGAAGTAGTTGAATTGACGGATGAACAACGTGCAGAGTTTAGAGAATTAGCTAAGCCAGTTCGTGATTTCTATCGTGAAAATGTTTCTACCGTTGATGGAGCTATCCTTGACAAGCTTGAAAAAGAAATTGCTGAAATTACAGGAGAGCCTGTGGAATAAGCCTATACAAAAAAGAGTCTTGGCATAGTCCAGGACTCTTTTTTTGTACGTAAGTTAAAGTAAATTGGGATCTGTCTCTGATTGTTTTTTTTTCCATTCCAAATAAAAATGAGAAATAATAGTTTTCACCACTGCATAAGCGGGAATAATGAATAGTAATCCTAGAAAACCACCAATTCCGCCTGCTGCTAGGATTAAGGTAATGACAGTGAGTGGGTGGAGGGATAATGCTCGTCCCATCACATTTGGTGAAATAAAATTACTTTCTATTTGCTGAGCCACCACCATCACTACTGTTGCCCAAACGGCTAGCATAGGCTCCTGAAAGAAACCAACGATAATTGCAGGTATTGCGGACAGAAAGGGGCCTAAAAATGGAATGAAGTTCATTACTAAACCAAATAATGCTAAAGACAAGGAGTAGTCTAAATCAATAATGATATAACCAATGTAAAGCATGAATCCGACACATACACTTACAATAAATTGACCTTGAATAAAGGATGCGAGTGTATGGTTAATATTATTTGCTAACTGTTGAAAGCTTTTCGCCTTTTTTGGACTTAAAAATTGTTTTACAAATGGTACAAAGCGATGACCATCCTTCAGCATAAAGAATAGGAAGAATGGAATTAAGAAAAAGGAAAAAACAAAGTTAAATACTTGGCCAATCACACTGAACAGACCTGCCGTAATTTTTTCTGCATAGGTACCCAAATTATCCGTAATATTTTGAATCGCATTTTCAAACTGTGGTGGAATAATATTTTGATTGTTTTGCCACATATCGATTAAATCTTGTGCACTATCTACCATCTTAGGTATACCGTCAACAAAATTAGTAAATTGCTTCTGTACAACAGGTGCAATAAATTGAATGACGACCGTAATGAATAGGACAATAAGCAGAAATACAATAAATGTGCCAATAACTCTAGGTATCTTCTTTTTTTCTAGCCAATTAACGATAGGATTCGTAATATAAAAGATCATTCCAGCGCCGATAATTGGAACAGCTATAGCAGTAAAATAAGCGCCAACAGGCTGAAAAATAAACCTTGTTAAATAAACTAAATAAATTAACGTAAAAATTAAAATGGTCGTAATAAGCATTCGTATACTCTTTTTTTCAAACAACAATGTTCACAACCTTTTCCATTTCATAGATATTTACATTCTACCATATTCATTGGATTTTAGTAGGTGGAAAAGTATGATTATGCTAATATATTAAGTGAGATAAAACATTTACATAATAAGGGGGATTTCTAATGTCTTGGAAGGAAAAATGGCAAAAGTGGAAATCATATGCAACATTAGATAAGCATTTACTGGAGAGGTTAATTAATATCGCAGAGGATGAACGAGAGCTTGAAGACTCTTTTTATAAAGACTTAACCTTTGGGACTGGTGGAATGCGAGGAATTCTAGGTCCTGGAACAAATCGAATGAATGTATATACAGTACGTAAAGCAGTGGAAGGCTTATCCCTTTATTTAGAGGAAAATGTAGTAGATGCCAAAGGCAAGGGCGTAGCTATTGCTTATGATTCTCGTTATATGTCACAAGCATTTGCAATCGAAGCGGCACGTGTTTTAGGTGCACATGGTATTCGCGCCTATGTGTTTGAATCATTAAGACCGACCCCACTCCTTTCCTTTGCTGTCCGTCATTTAAAAGCAGCTGCTGGGATCATGATAACGGCGAGTCACAACCCACCTGAGTATAATGGTTTTAAAGTTTACAATGAGGATGGTGGCCAAGTCCCGCTTAAAGAAGCAGCAGCAATTATTGAGAAAGTAAATCAAGTCCAAGACGAATTAAAAGTAAATGCAGAGGACCAGAAGAAATTAGAAGAAAATGGACTACTTCAATGGGTAGGCGAGGAAGTGGATACTGCTTATCTTGCCCAATTAAAAACTATTCAAAAACAGGAAAATAGTGAAAATAATCTGACGATCGTCTTTACACCACTTCATGGAACTGCTTATAATCTTGTGATGAAAGGGTTAGATCAGATCGGTTTTACGAATGTCCATGTTGTAGAAGAGCAAGCAAAGCCTGACCCAGAGTTTTCCACTGTCTCCTCACCGAACCCAGAAGAACATCAAGCATTTGAAATGGCGATAGACCTTGGTAAAAAGGTTAATGCCGATATTTTAATTGGTACAGATCCTGATGCAGATAGGCTAGGAATTGCAGTGAAGGATGGAAATGGTTCGTATCAAGTATTATCAGGCAACCAGCTTGGAACATTATTATTAGATTACACTCTTTCCCATACAGATGAAATAGAACGAGAAAATGGAAAACTAGTGAAAACCATTGTCACAACAGAAATGGGGAAAGCTGTTGCTACACATTATGGTGTTGATACTATAGATACCCTAACAGGATTTAAATTTATTGGGGAAAAAATAAAACAATTCGAATCTACGAATGATAAATTTTTGTTCGGTTACGAGGAAAGCTACGGCTATCTAATTGGAGACTTTGTACGAGATAAAGATGCAGTCCAGGCAGCAGTAGCAGCTAGTAAATTAGCAAACTATTGGAAGAAACAGGATAAGACTTTGTTAGAAGCTTTAGATATATTATATAAAGAACACGGTTTTTATTTAGAAGGCATGAAATCTCTTACGCTAAAAGGAAAAGATGGAGCAGAGCAAATTGCGAAAATCATGCAGGACATTCGTAACCATCCATTTGAAACATTAGGAGGATTACGCGTTGTCGCCATTGAAGACTATGAAACTAGTCTGCGTACTGTTCCTGCAGATAACTCTTCAGAGGAAATCGCACTTCCGAAAGAAAATGTCATGAAATTCATCTTAGAAAATGATGTTTGGGTTTGCTTCAGACCCTCGGGAACAGAACCAAAAATAAAAAGCTATTTTGGTGTAAAAACAACAAGTAAAGAAAGTAGTCAAACATTGCTAGACCATATCCAAGCAGAGGTCGAACAAAGAATGGATCAAATATTGAAGGATAAATAAATGCTAGAAGAACCCTTTATCACAGTGATAAGGGGTTTCTTTCCGTTCCATTCAAACAAATAGTTTTTCAAAGTGATTCATTTTTTCTACACTATAAACATGGAACACGTAGAAAGAAAAAAAGATATAGGTAAGAAAGGATGAGAAAAGTGGCAATTCATGAATTTACATTAGAAGCAACATGGCCAGGTGGAAGGAATGAAGTTGGAGAAATTAAGGCAGGTAATCTAAAAACAGAAATTTCAATTCCACCTGAAATGGATGGCCCTGGAATAGGAACAAACCCAGACGAAATGCTGTTAGGAGCTGCCGCGACTTGTTATTTAATTACAGTTGCAGCAATGATTGAACGGGCACAATTACCATTAAAGCATATTTCTCTTAGTTCAGTCGGAGAAGTAGATGTCACAAATGGTGTTTTTACATATATTAAAATAACACATAAGCCTGTCGTAAAACTACAAGAGAATGCCACAGAAAAGCAATTCAATCAATTGGAAAAAATAATTTATCAGGCTGAATCATCTTGTATGATATCACGAGCAATAAAGGGAAATGTAGAAATAGCATTAGAAGAAAAGCTATCAATAGGATAGCTTTTCAGCGAAGAATTATTTTAAAGAAGCAGAACCATTGACAAATGAGTCAAAGCAGAGTAATATAATCAAAGTATTTTTATCGGATTTATAATATTAAGGAGGGGTAAAATGGAGACGATTTGGATACTAGTGAATATCGCTATTATGTTTTTATTTATAGGAATTCTTTTCTTTATGCAAAAAAAACATCTATCATTTAGTAAGCGTGTGTTTGCAGGTTTAGGATTAGGTATTTTACTAGGTGCATTATTACAAATTGTATATTCAACAGATTCGAATATAGTGAGTGTAACAACAGATTGGTACAATATATTAGGTAGAGGATATGTAAGATTATTAATGATGATTGTTATTCCATTAATATTAGTTTCAATTATTCAATCCATCATTAATTTAGAAAAATCAAAAGATCTAGGTAAGATGTCAGCATGGATTATTGGTATTCTTGTCACAACGGCTATGATTGCCGCAACTGTTGGTGTAACAAGTGCAACCATTTTTGACTTGAGTGCAGACCAAATTGATATGGGGCAAGCCGAAGAACAGCGAGGTTTAGATTTAGAGGAACGATTAGGATCAATAGAGGGAATGTCTACACCACAGAAAATCCTTGAATTTATTCCATCCAATCCATTTTTGGATATGACTGGTCAACGTGCAACCTCTACGATTGCTGTTGTCATCTTTTCCATTATAGTAGGGATTGCTGTACTCGGGGTTCGTAGAAAACAACCTGAACAAGCTGAAAAATTTGTGGAGATAATCAATGCCCTTTATGCGGTCGTCATGCGAATTGTGAAGATTATCCTACGTTTGACTCCATATGGTATTTTAGGATTAATGGCAAATACAGTAGCACAAACAGATATAGCCGGAATTATTGAATTAGGAAAATTTGTTGCAGCTTCCTATGTGGCGTTAATTAGCATGTTTATTATACATCTCATACTTCTCGCCATTTTTGGATTAAACCCGTTGACTTATACACGCAAGGTATTACCAGTATTAAGCTTTGCCTTTACATCAAGATCAAGTGCTGGTACTATTCCTTTAACGATTCAAGTCCAAAAGGAAAACTTAGGTGTACACAGCGGTATTGCCAATATGTCGGCATCATTCGGTGCGACAATTGGTCAAAATGGATGTGCAGGAATCTATCCAGCAATGTTAGCTGTTATGATTGCTCCAACGCAAGGTATTGATCCATTGTCACCATCCTTCCTCTTGCAGCTTGTTCTAATCATTGGAATTAGTTCCTTTGGTGTTGCTGGAGTCGGTGGTGGAGCAACCTTTGCAGCATTAATTGTGCTATCATCCATGAATTTACCCGTTGCCTTAGCTGGTTTATTAATTACAGTGGAGCCACTTATTGATATGGGTCGAACTGCACTGAATGTTAATGATTCCATTCTATCAGGGACACTTACTTCCCGTATTATGAAAAAATTAAATATTAAAAATTACAATGATAAAGATTCGGTTAATAAAGATATAGCTATCTAAAAAAAAACAAGTGGAGATAACTCTCCACTTGTTTTTTTGTACGTTAGGAAAGGAAGTAAAGCGACGAAGCAGAGATTTTTAAGTCCAAGCTATAAGAAAAGCTAACACATCCGCTAAAAGACGAGCGAATGCGAACTTTCCTAACGTGAATATGCATGATGTTGGCAGAATTGCCTGTTCTTTGCCATAATATAGTTAAATGAAGGAGGAATGATCGATGAAAGAATCTTTGAAAAAATATGCAGAATTAGCATTACAAACCGGAGTCAACCTTCAAAAAGGACAAGGCCTGCTAATCCAAGCACCAATCGAAGCTGTTGAATTCGTGCGGATCGTCGTTAAACAAGCCTATGAAATGGGCGCAAAAAATGTCCATACTGAATGGAGTGATGACCAGCTTACATTACTTAAAATGACACATGCCCCGATGGAAGTTTTAGAAACATTTCCCGAATGGCGCAAAGAAGCAATGATCAGTATGGTGAAGGACGGCTATGCTGTGTTGAACATCTATGGGGAGAATCCCGATTTATTACAAGATATTGATGGTAAACGAATGGCTGCCGTTACTAAAGCTAGATCCAACGCACTGAAGGAATATCGCGAGTATATGATGAATGACAGAGCTCGTTGGTCTATTGTCGGTTACCCAACATTAGAGTGGGCGCAAAAAATTTTCCCAGACGATACAGCAGAAGCAGCAAAGGAAAAGCTTTGGAATGAAATCTTTCGCATTGCTCGAGTGGATAAGAATGATCCAATCAAGGCGTGGGAGCAGCATAATGCAATTCTTAAAAAAGCTCGAGAATATCTAAATGAAAAAAATTATTCAAAGCTACACTTTACGGCAAAAGGAACAGATCTAACCATTGAATTACCAAAAGGCCATATATGGCATGGTGGTGCTGCAACGGCTACTGATAGAGTAGTGTTTAATCCTAATATTCCGACAGAGGAAGTTTTTACAATGCCACATAAATATGGTGTGAACGGAACCGTAACAAGCACAAAACCGCTAAGCTTCCAAGGACAATTGATTGAAGATTTCAGTCTAACATTTAAAGATGGAAAAGTAGTCGATTATCAGTGTGAAAAAGGGAAAGAGGCATTGAAGCATTTATTGGAGGCAGACGATGATGGTGCCTCACGACTGGGAGAAGTGGCATTAGTCCCGCATGAATCACCTGTATCTCAAGCAGGAATTATCTTCTTCAACACATTATTTGATGAAAATGCATCCTGTCATATTGCCCTTGGAAAGGCTTATCCGACCAATATAAAAGGTGGTTCAGAAATGAATGAGCAACAAATGGACCAGCATGGAGTGAACGATAGTATTGTTCATGAAGATTTTATGATTGGATCTGCGGACATGAATATCGATGGGATAACAGAGGATGGAACGGCAGAAGCAATATTCCGCAATGGTACATGGGCGATTAGCTTCTAAATAGCAATATTAAAATTAAATAAAGTTATGTTTCATTCCTTTTACTTAGGATTTACATTATCATAACAATATACTTATTTTCTTTTTAACTTCCTTTTTAGCGGGTAGAATAGAGTAAACTGTTTTATTGAGGGAGAAGAAGAATATGCAACGTGAAGCTTATTTTGATAATGCAAAGCTCCTTTTCATATTTCTTGTCGTGTTTGGACACTTAATCCAACCATTAAAAGAAAACATAGAGTTAGTTAATGTTTTATATCAATGGATTTATATATTCCATATGCCTGTATTTATCCTTATTAGTGGTTTCTTTGCAAAGGGAGCTAGTAACAAAGGTTATTTAATAAAATTATTTAAGCGAATTTTAGTTCCATATTTTATTTTTCAAATTCTGTATACGATCTATTTCTTAGGAATCGGTAAAAACGATTGGGATACAAGTCTTTATGATCCACAGTGGGGATTATGGTTCTTGCTAAGCTTATTTAGCTGGCACCTGTTGTTGATTGTATTCAAAAAAATACCTCCTATGATAGGTATTCCTCTTGCCTTTCTTATTGGAATCATGATTGGGTATTTACCAGTAATAGGGGAAGCATTTAGTTTATCTCGTACGTTTGTTTTCTTTCCGTTTTTCCTTATCGGATATTGGCTAACAAAGGAAAGACTATTTGCTTGGAAAAACCGAAAGAATCAAATAGTATCTGTCGCCATCTTATTCGTTGTCTTTCTAGTAAGCTATTTACAACCTAAGATTCCGACTGGCTGGTTATTTGGTTCCCATTCTTATCTAGATCTTGAACTACCATTTTACGGTGGTGCTGCACGATTTGGACTCTATCTTTTAGCCATTTTCATGGTATTTTCCGTATTATTACTAGTGCCAAAACAACGCTATTCTTTTACTAATCTAGGGCAAAATACGATGTATGTCTATCTATTACATGGCATCATTATTCAATACGGACGTGAAGCTGGTTTACTACAGCTAGATCATAACCTAGATACGATTGGTTTAGCAGTAATAGCTGCAGCGATTGTATGGTTCCTATCATCCAAATCGGTGGCAACCTTTACTCAGCCAATTGTAGAAGGAAAGACCACCCTTTTAGCAAAATGGTTTGAAAATCGAGAAAACAAATGGAAAAAAAGGGAACAGAGAGATGCTTATCCTACTTATAAGGAAAAGTCGTCATAAGCGACTTTTCCTTAAGTATATTGGTTTAAAATCCGATCAACCGCTCCGCCATAGCCTTCACCAAATATATTTAAATGAACTAGTAAATAGAAGAGCTGATAGATCGGTTTTATATCCTCATAATAATCTGGAAGAGGAAAGATAGCCTGATAGCTTTGATAAAAACTTGTAGGAAATCCGCCGAATAATTCGGTAAAAGCTATCTCAAAGGCGTGATCCCCATACAATATGGAGGGATCGATCAGATAAGGAATTCCTCTTGGTCCAGCTAACCAATTTCCACCCCAGAGATCACCATGAAGTAACGAAACCTTTGGCCTTTTAGGAATATAGTTGTCGAGCTTATCAATTAAGGTTTCCAAGCGACTTCTCCTCATTTGTGGCATGCTATCCCTTTGAATTCCAAGCTCTAATTGTGTTTGTAATCGCTGCTTTTGATAATATTCCACCCAGCTATCATACCAGCTATTTTCTTGGACTAGATCACCGACAAAGGTAGGTATGTCCAGTCCATATTGTGGTCCAGCTTCTGCTAGATGCATAGAAGCAAGGTTTTCACCTAGAAGGTTTCCATTAGCCTGTCTTTTATCTCCTGCTATCCATTCCATAATAAGCATAATTTCTTCATTATTTGTAGCGATATCATAATGGTATACCTTTGGTACGTTGATCGTGTTTGTCTGGCGAATTGCCTCTAACCCTTTTGCTTCTAATTGAAAAAAATCACTCGGAACCTTCTCGTTTGTTTTGATGAAATATTTATTTTTCTCTGTTTTAACATAGTAGGCATTATTAATATCCCCACCTGCAACAGAACGAAATTCCTTCACCTCTGATTTATCACCAATTTGCCGTAATTTTTCTTGCATGAAAATACCCCTTTAATATTGGATTACTTTTCTTCTGTTCTACGAAGATTGTATAATAGATAGTAAACGGACGCAAAAGGAGAATAGGTATGGCAATTACTGATCAACAAATCTTGAAAAAAATCATCCTGGAAAGTGAGCAAGCTCTTGAAAATGGTCGAATCAGAGAGCATGCCAAGGCAATTCATGCATTAACAGAATTGCTATTAGAAAAAGAAGCTCCTTCCTTAAGTACTTCTATCGATGAGGTGGAATGGCGTAAGATAGTTGGAGAAACCCCTAAGAAAACAAATGAAAAGGTAGATGTAGCAAAGGAAAATAGTGATTCCTTGCTTGATTTTTAACATAAGAGGAGTGTGTGAGAATGAAAATATTTTTATTACTTGGGATAATAAACGGATTTGTAGCAGTAGCGCTTGGGGCCTTTGGTGCTCATGGATTGGAAGGAAAGCTTTCGGAGAAAATGCTCCAAACCTGGGAAAAGGCAGTACAATATCAGATGTTCCATACAGTTGCTTTATTGGCTACAGGACTGTTAATGCCAAAAATAACTGCAGGTAGTATTGTCTCAGCAGGTTGGTTCTTTTTTGTTGGAATCCTCTTGTTTTCAGGAAGCTTATACATCTATTCAACAACTGCCATCAAAGCTTTTGCAATGATTACACCACTTGGAGGAGTCGCTTTTTTAATTGGATGGGTTTTATTAGGCTACGCAATTGTCAAATTTATATAAAGACTTCCATCAGTAGAGGGGGATTTCCCTTTAGCTGATGGCTAGCTCTGAATAAAAAAACTACCACAGCGGAAGACAGCTGTGATAGGAGAATATTATAGAAATATTACTAATAAAGTAATTAAACCAAGACCACGCAAGAGCTGTTGGGAAAACAACAGCATATTCTTGGATTGGTAAGCTTGTAAGGCCTCACCAAATAATACAATAGCAATACTAACAATGGCTATTGCGAATAACGTGATTGATTGAGTTTTCCATGCAAAGACTGCTATAACAATAGCAAAAAATAATATGGGTATAAGTACGTCGGTAGTAGAATTTATTTTCAATATAATGTGGTCACCTCAGTATCTGTAATTATCTCGGGGAATAGCTAGTATTTCCGATCGGATAATTGTAATTAATTTCTTCATCAAATGTAATGTAATCAAGATAAATCATTAACAATAAATATCTTCTATTGGTTTCAGGATCACTAAGAATAATGTGGTCACGACCAGCTGCCTCAATAATCCCTTTAAAAACCTTTGCATTCCAACGCTCATTATTTTCAAAAGTCATATATACAGTAGCGCGCTTTCCTTTATTCAATCGGAGAATATTTTCAATATAAGATTCCTGTAATGGTAGCATTCCTGGTACGTCGGATATAGATGGCTGTTGTGGAGACTGTTGCTGTGGCTGCTGCGGCATTTGCATTGATTGCTGACCATAGCTATATGGCTGATAGCCCATTCCATAATTCATTGACGGATTATATGGCATCCCCGCTCCTTGTTGCTGTCTGACTTGATTTTGCTCTTGATTCATTATGCAAAACTCCTCTCTAGTTCTACTAGTTGATATGTATGCGGGATATGCTATGAACATGCATAAAGAAGATAGAATTTTTGTTTGGAGGATAGCAATAGAAAAGAAATTCCCAGTGTCTAAATGTAGTAAAGTGAGTTAAATGGAGGGGGAAGCGGATGAGAAAAGTAATCTTATCAATGGTTATGTCATTAGATGGATATGTGGCTGGTGAGAATGGTGATAGCTCATGGCATGTTATGGATCAGGAGATGGACGAGTACATGGAAAATCTTTTGGATAGTGCCGATACATTGCTTTATGGTCGCCGAGCGTACGAAATGATGATTCAGTATTGGCCATCAGCTGAATTTGACCCGAATAACTCGGAAGAAAGTCGCGCTTTTGCTAGAAAAATAAATCAAAAGAAGAAGGCAGTATTTACCCGAACACTTAATAAAGTGGAATGGAATGCCATAGCTGTGAAAGGAAATATAGCTTTCGAAGTAAGGAAGTGGAAGCAGCAACCTGGTCAAGACCTTGTACTGTTAGCAGGTGCAGATATTGCCCAAACATTTATCCAAGAAGATTTAATTGATGAATTTCGACTTATCCTCAATCCTGTTGTAATTGGTAACGGCGTCAGGTTATTTCATAACAGGATGCGAAAGCTAGAATTGATCGAAACTCATACATTTCAGTGTGGAAACGTGTTATTGGTGTACAAATAACCGAATAAGCGGCTGGGGCATAACAAGGAAGAAGGAGAATCCGAACCATCTTCTGAGGGAGCGGTTTCGGTGCACAAATATTAATGTTCGGATTTTCCTTCTTTACTACTCTTTTATTCCAGCCACCTGCATTTTAGTTTTAAACATGCAAATATGCTGGAATTTCTTCTGTACGTAAAATGTTGCCAACATAGAATGGGCCGAATTCACCATAGCGAGCACTGACAACATCAAAACGCATTTCATAAACAATCTTCTTAAGCTGGAGAACATCCTTAGCAAATAAAGTGACGCTCCATTCCCAATCATCAAAGCCCATAGAGCCTGTAATGATTTGCTTTACCTCACCAGCATATTTACGACCAGTAAAGCTATGCTCATACATAAGCTGACGGCGCTCATCGAACGGGAGCATATACCAATTATCATTTCCTTCACGACGCTTGTCCATTGGGTAAAAGCAAATATGTTCCCAGTTTGGTAGTTTCGGCTTTAATCGAGCACGAACACCAGGGTTGTCTTCGGGATTGTCATTCTCCTTGGACATATACTTAGATAATTCCACAACAGATACATAAGAATAGCTAGGCTTTGTAAATTCCGCAAATTTAGATTTATTAAAACGAAGCTCAATATCCCCAAGCTCCTGCATGGTTGGTCTTAAAATCATAAGAAGAATATCAGCTTTTTGACCCATAATGGAATAAAAGGCATGGCTCCCCTCTCGAGCTTCAGCTACTTGCTCCCAGCCAGTTAACATGTCCTGGAGCTCATGAACAGCCTGCTCTCTTTCTTGCTCGGTAGCGTTTTTCCATTTAGTCCAATCTATTGTACGAAGATCATGTAAACAATACCAGCCATCCATTGTTTCAACTGCTTCTGGCATAATTATCTCTCCTTTTTAACCATCTCTAGTTTTAATATAACACATTTGGGTAAATATAAGCATGGATAGGGAATTGCCTGATCTCTCCTTTTGACTCATTTTTGACAAAAATTTGAACAAGGAAAAAGAATTTCTAGATTAAAACGCCTTCATAATGGCAAATGCTTTAATTATTACACAAAAAGGCTTATGATATAATACAGATAATATTTTGGAGGGTTTATTTTATGAGCGATTTATTTGCTGAAATGAAAAGTAGATTGGACGGGAATCCTAGAAAAATCGTATTTCCTGAAGGATTGGATGAAAGAATTTTATCAGCAGTTGCGAAGCTAAACAAAGATGGATTTGTACAACCTGTATTAGTCGGAATAAAAGAAAAAATAGAACAGAGAGCAAAGGAATTACAGCTTGATATTACCGAAGCGACAATTTTGGATCCAAGCGAATACTCAGATTTTGACCAAATGGTAGCATCCTTTGTAGAAAGAAGAAAAGGGAAGGCAACGGAAGAAGATGCCCGCAAAATTCTTCTCGATGAGAATTACTTCGGAACAATGCTTGTCCATATGGGAAAAGCAGATGGCCTAGTTAGTGGTGCAGCACATTCGACAGCAGATACCGTAAGACCAGCACTACAAATTATTAAAACAAAAGAAGGGATTAAGAAGACATCTGGAGTTTTCATTATGGTTCGTGATGATGAAAAATATGTTTTTGCAGATTGTGCGATTAATATTGCACCAGATAGCCAGGATTTAGCAGAAATTGCTGTAAACAGTGCAGAAACTGCAAAATTATTTAATATCGATCCTCGTGTTGCTCTACTTAGCTTCTCAACCAAAGGTTCAGCGAAATCACCTGAAACAGAAAAAGTAGCAGAAGCAGCTGAAATTGCAAAAAATATTGCACCAGAGCTAGTATTAGATGGAGAGTTTCAATTTGATGCTGCCTTTGTTCCATCTGTTGCGGAAAAAAAAGCACCAGGATCTGTTCTTGCAGGAAAGGCAAATGTTTTTGTTTTCCCAGGCTTAGAAGCAGGGAATATTGGCTATAAAATAGCCCAAAGACTTGGTGGATTTGATGCAGTAGGACCTGTCCTACAAGGGTTGAATAAACCAGTAAATGATTTATCAAGAGGGTGTAGTGCAGAGGATGCTTATAAATTAGCTATCATCACAGCGGCCCAATCATTAGACGCACAGTGAGTTTAGGCTCATTGTGCTTTTTTACACGTTGGAAAAGTATAAAATTTCACAGCAGAAGTTTCGACGTAGCTGAAATTTTAAGGTACCAAGTATAAGAAAAACTAGGCATTCGCCAAAAGAAGAGCGATGCCTAGTTTTTCTAATGTTATACTACTTTCAAAGAAAGGAGTTGAAATTTTATAAAACGTGAACAGTATCAAGCATTATCATTTTGCCTTCCTGCTACACACCCCAAATTCTCCTCAATCCATGAACAATATCGAATCCTCGACGCTGGCCGATATGGAGAGAATTCCCTCGATTATTATTTCGATCTATGCTCTATAGAAGGCAAAAAAGTTATCAAAGACTTACGTATAGTTGGGAAAACAGCTTTTCAAATCGACCGATTACTACTCACGCCAAGCTTTCTATGTTTACTAGAAGTAAAAAACATAACTGGAACGATTTATTTTGATCAAGATGCCCATCAGCTATATTGAGAAACGGAGGATAAAAACGATATTTTTCCGGATCCTTTACTCCAAGTTGATTTACAAAAAGCGCAATTAAGTAGGTTTTTGTTAGAGTATTCCATCGATATCCCACCGATTTTTACTGCAAGTGTCTTCGTTCATCCAAATGCCGGCTTACTTTTACAGGATTATTCTGAGAGATCGAGAATTCTCACTGGAATCGCATTACCATCCTATCTCGAGAAACTAGCAAAAAAATATCCTCCAGTAATAACCAGTCATCAGGTGGAACTTCTATCAGGATTTTTAGAATCCCATCACCAGTCAGCGGTAATCAACATACTAGAAAAATATGAGGTTCTATGGGAAGATTTAATCAAAGGTGTTCGTTGTCCCTCGTGCAATCAATACGCAATGAAGCGTAATCGAATGCGTTGGGAATGCCCGCATGTGGAACACGTAGTCAAAAAGCACATCTACGCGCATTATATGAACTAGCACTTTAATGGATAATAGAATTACTAATCGAATGGCAAGAGAATTCCTTTCTTTAGATTCCACGAATGCGATGCAAAAGATCTTTGCAAGGGCAGGTATTTATAAATCAGGTATTTCCAAAAATGCAAGTTATTCAATTGATTTAATAAAGTGGCGGGATTAGCGCTCTAAGTGGCGGGAAAATCACCCATAATGGCGGGGTTAAACAAAAAAGTGGCGAAATGAAAAGTCCAAGGAGGTGCTCGCCCATGATCCAAATCGAGAAAATCATCCTACATCGAATCAACATGCCTCTTCGTACACCATTTAAGAACAGTAGAAAGATAGTAAAAGAAAAAGATATCTTTGTAATCGAGCTAGTTGATCAGGACGGCTTGAGAGGCTTTGGTGAATCTGTTGCATTTCATACACCCTGGTATACAGAAGAAACGACCAATACAGTCTATACCATTATCAAGGAGGACCTGGCACCAATTGCAAAGTTGCAGCCATTCGATCATCCGAATACTTTTATACAAAAATGTGAGGGCGTGCGTCGCAATCATATGGCGAAGGCTGCAATCGAAGGAGCAATCTGGGATTTGTATGCTAAACGAGAGCATGTACCGCTTTATCGAGCAATAGGTGGGAGGACCGCACAAGTATCTGTAGGAGCGGCGATTGGGATAAAGAGGGATTTTCCAATCCTAAAGCAATCGATACAGACTGTACTCGATCAAGGCTATCAACGAATTAAGTTGAAAATAAATCGAGAAAATGATCTTACTCTATTGGAAAAGGTACGCAATAGCTTCCCTGATATTAAGCTGATGGTAGATGCTAATTCCGCTTACACACTTCAGGACATAGAGCATTTAAAAAGCTTTGATCAATTTGATCTTATGATGATAGAACAGCCTCTAGCACAGGATGATTTTGTTGATCATGCTAAGCTTCAGGAAAAAATCCAAACACCTATATGCCTTGACGAAAGCATTCATACCTTATCAGATGCTAAGACAGCGATCGAGCTAAATAGCTGTAAGATCATCAGTATAAAGCTTGGCAGAGTCGGAGGCTTCACGAATGCAATCACCATTCATGATCTATGTGTAGCTCATCACATCCCGGTTTGGTGTGGTGGCATGCTTGAAGCTGGTGTTGGTAGAGCACAAAGTCTTGCCCTTGCAACACTACCAGGCTTCACCCTACCAGCAGATCCAGGTGCATCCAATCGTTATTGGCATCAAGATATCATCACTCCAGAAGTGGAGATTGAAAATGGTCAAATTACTTTGCTGGACAAGCCTGGTATCGGTTATGAAATTGATCATGAAGCATTAGCGAAATTCCGAATAGAAAAAATTGTTCTATAGCTCCAAAGAAAAAGCACTCGATCATCATCCGAGTGCTTTCTCATTACGCTCTATCATTTGCTTCATTCTTTTCTCAAAAACCACGAGTTCATCACCATATAAATCCTGTTCATAATAACTCCCTAAAAGCTTTAAAACTCTTTTCTTCGCATCTTCGACTGTCAGCACTTCTCCAAGCAATTCTGATAGGGAACGCATCGTATCTGGAACTACATCAGGATATGGAAATCGCTCATCTTTGACTGCTTGCCCGTGTGTATAAAATTTACGCACCAATTCAGCACGAGATCTGCCACTACCTTCTACACACAAATATATTTGAACGGCAATGCCATTTTTGACACGCCTCTGGGATATACCTGCAAATTTTTTTCCGCCAATACTTAAATCATAATCTCCCGGACAGTAAGAGCCCGTAATCTCATATGCTTCAATTTTATCTGTTAAATCGCCGTACATTTCCTGAACAAATGTAGTCATTAGCTCATAACCAGAATGTATGCCAAGCTCACGGGAGTCAGGCAGAACAAACGACCAATTTAATACACCACTATCTAATACAACTGCAAGGCCGCCAGAGTTGCGGACAACCACATCAAACCCTTCTTGTTGTAAAAAAGTTACTGCCTCCGCAATATTCGGAAGGCGACAATCCAGAATGCCGAGTACAACCGTATTATCATGCACCCAGAATCGACACGCCACCTCATCCTGCTGTCGGCCGATACTTTGACATAACGCATCATCCACCGCAAAGGATGCCATCGCTGTGCCCAAACTTGTGGGATTACTATGATCTATGAAGCGAATTTTTTTATCATCGAAAAACTTTAACATTACTAATCCTCATCTCTCCAATTGCTCTCTAAATAATGCTCTTCCTTAACTGTTTTCGTCCACTTAAATTTATATTATACTAGTAGTAAGAAAAAAGAGGAAGGTATATGCCATGGCTTATAAAGACGAACAGTTGCATGAAGAGAAAGTATTCAAGGATCCTGTCCACCGTTATGTGCATGTACGGGATCGGGTAATTTGGGATTTGATCGGGACAAGAGAATTCCAGAGATTAAGAAGAATCAAACAGCTAGGGACATCCTTTTTAACCTTTCATGGAGCGGAGCATAGTAGATTAAATCATTCTTTAGGAGTGTACGAGATTGTAAGAAGAATCTTAGTTAATTTTGCGGACAGGCCTAATTGGAATCATGAAGAAAGGCTCCTATGCTTATGTGCTGCACTGCTTCATGATCTTGGGCATGGACCCTTTTCCCATTCTTTTGAGAAGGTGTTTAAGCTCGATCATGAGGAATTTACAAAGGCGATTATTTTAGGTGATACGGAGGTAAACAAAGTACTGAAAAAGGTTAGTAAAGACTTTCCACAGAAAGTAGCGGATGTCATTAACAAAACCTATGAGGACAAGCTTGTTGTTAGCCTAATATCAAGTCAAATAGATGCAGACAGAATGGATTACCTTCAGCGTGATGCTTATTTTACTGGTGTAAGCTATGGCCATTTTGACATGGAACGAATACTTAGGGTGATGCGTCCATATGAGGATCAGGTTGTCGTAAAAGAGTCAGGTATGCATGCGGTGGAAGATTACATTATGAGTCGTTACCAAATGTATTGGCAGGTTTATTTTCATCCAGTTACAAGAAGTGCTGAGGTTATTTTAACAAAAATTTTACATCGTGCGAAGGCGTTGTATGAAGAGGGGTATTCCTTTCAAATGGAGCCTACTCATTTCATTTCTCTTTTTGAAGAAAAGGTTTCTTTAAAGGACTATATTCAATTAGATGAAGCAGTCGTGTTGTATTATTTCCAAATGTGGGCAGATGAGAAGGATCCAATTTTAAAGGACTTGGCCTATCGCTTTGTCAATCGAAGGCTGTTTAAGTATGTGGAATTTAATCCGAATCTACAGATGAAGGAATGGATGGAATTGCATCAATTGTTTATCGATATTGGGTTAGATCCGGATTATTATTTAGTTGTTGATTCCTCCTCTGATTTACCATACGACTTTTATCGTCCTGGTGAAGAGGAAGAACGACTTCCCATCCATTTATTCATGCCAAATAAGGAATTACGTGAATTATCCAGGCAATCGGAAATTGTAGAGGCGATTTCAGGTAAGAAAAGAACGGACCATAAGCTGTACTATCCTCGGGACGTGATTTTACAGCTCCCAGACGATAGCCAAGAGAAAAAGAGAATACTTGCATTACTACATCATTCGGAATAATAGAAATAGGGGTGTTATCATTGTTAGATAATCATGCAAAACTCGTAAAGGTGATTGCATCATCTGCAGGGATCGTTGGTAGAAAAAAGCTACAAAAAATTATTTATATCATGAAAAAGCTAGGGTATCCTTTTGAAGAAAAGTACACTTTTCATTTTTATGGCCCATATTCGGAGGAATTGTCGTTAAGGATGGAGGAATTGACTAACTTAGGCTTTGTCTCAGAAGTAAAAGAGTCGAAAAGCAATTATTACCAATATCGTTATCAGGTAACGGAGGAGGGGGAGAATTTTTTGGAGCATTCTCCTGTAGATTTGTCAAACCTCGAGGCCATTGTCAATGATATGAATGAAAAAAGCTCTCGTTTTTTGGAGCTTGTCGCCACCATGCTTTATTTTGATGATTTAGATAAAGCGGATACGGAGAGAAAAGTACAAGAAGTGAAGAAAAAATCCAATTATACAAAGGAAGATATGAAGGAAGCATGGGAATTTATCGAAAAGATCAAGCATTAGCAAAAGCTGACCGCTACGGATTATTGTAGCGGTCTTTTTCCTTCAGTAAGGTATCTAATTTTTCTTCGATGCGATCTAATTGCTTATTAGACAATTTTTGTCTGAATATTTTGGATATCATAAAAGCAATCAATAGCAAAACTAAAACAAAGGTAATTATTAAGTAGACCATGGTTCCATGAGAACCGCCAATAAAAGTAAATAAAGAGAATGGCATCAATCCATCACATCCTTTTAACTAGTGTGATCAAAGCTTCAATCCACTAATCGTTTTCCACCAACTCCATAATTCCGTTTGTCAATATCCTCGACAAATACAACAACTTTTTCTCGATTGGCACCTGTTGTTTCTACAACGGCATCAGTTACTTTTTCAATTAAGGCTTTTCTTTGCTCATCTGTTCTACCTTCTAGCATTTGTATCGTTACGTATGGCATATGTCATCACTCCTTGATCAAGATATAAACATACTTATTATTGTAGCGTAAATGTGAAATCAGCGAAACAAAATGCTACAATAACAGTAAATGGATTTAGGCTAGGAGGTTTACGATAGATGAGTGATCAAAAAAATTCTAATAATAAGAAGAAATCTAATCAATTCACTATCATGAAGGATGATTCTACAGACGGTCATGGTGGGTATGGAGTTGGTTCGATAAGCTTAGAAAATATTTCTCCTGTCATCATCGATCCAAATGAAGACAGAGCATTTGTGGATATGGGGGCAATGCACGCAAGAAGTGAGGTAGAAAGAAGGGTAAAATTTATCCCTAATAAAGAGGAAGTTCCAAATGGGAAATTATATTGGATCGTATGGGTCACGGTTGAAAGAGGAGAAGAAGGACCGTATTATCATGGGGTAGCAGGTAGTGAAATTCGTGTCGATCGATCGATAAAGCGCGCCTATAAGTCTATGCCAGAACATGTTAATCATATGGATAAATCAATGAAGGGTCATTATATTGTGGAACATATGGATGAAAAATCCCTCAAGCTCTTGGCTGATTTTTTACGTGATTATAAGCCAGAAATGTGGGAACGATCTCCAGAAGAATTAAAACAGGTTTTACCAAAATAATGAACACTTTGTGAACAATTTCTGAACTTTCTATATTATACTTGTCCAAAGCAAGCGTTATTGATTAAAATAATACACACATGGTAACTCTTCGTTACTAGGACTGGAAAAGGGCCGGGCATTCGCCTGGCCTTTTTTCATGACTGAATAAATAAGCATCCACTTCTACTTGGACGCTCTTAACTAAAAGATCCCGATCACTGAAGAATCCCATCCCAGCAAAATGGAGTTATATCCTTTATAAAGTGCATTTCAAACGAGGAATCCAGCGAAATGGGGTTTATAAGCTTTATAAAGCGCAATTTAAACGGAGTATCCCAGCGAAATGGGGTTTATAAGCTTTATAAAGCGCAATTTAAACGGAGTATCCCAGCGAAATGGAGTTTATAAGCTTTATAAAGCGCAATTTAAACGGAGTATCCCAGCGAAATGGGGTTTATAAGCTTTATAAAGCGCATTTCAAACGAAGAAATTCAGCGAAATGAAGTTTATCCGCTCTATAAAACACACTTCTTGCCAGAAATGCCTCTCAAATGGAGTTAATAAGCTATTTCTAATGCAAGCCTCGACGCCAAACGGTCTCCGTCACTATTCTGTTACAGTCGAATTATCGCCAAACCAGAGCCAATCCCACCAATCCTCTAAAAATGGATCGTCCTCGGTGATTTCCTTTAGTTCCTCTGAATTTTCTTCATTGATTTCTTCCAAATGGGAAGTACAGTATTGAGATGGTTGGGTTCCTTTGATAAAAGGCATCGTATATGCTTCTCCACACTCATCTGTTGCTAGTAAACCAGTATTAAGGTCGATCGGGACTTCGATAATGTTCTCAGGTGGCTTGCTTTCTGTTACTGGGATGCTTTCATGAGCCTTCTCCATAAAGTTAGCCCAAATTTCTTTGGAGAAATGTTCCTCGGAAACTTTTTCAATCGAGCGATTATCGTCATAGCCAATCCAGACACCAGCTACTAATTCTGGGCTAAAGCCGACCATCCAGCTATCTGATTCCGTTGTTCCCGATTTACCAGCATAATCGTGTGTTAGTTGGTCTGCTATTGAGGCACCTGTTACACTCATATAGCCATTGAGCTCCTGGTCAAACATTCCCTTCATCATATCGGTCAAAATATAAGTAAGAGCAGGCTTCAGCAGTTGATTTGTCTCTTTTTTCGAGAAAAACGGAAAACCTCCAGCTTCTTCCTTGGGCTCTTCGTACTGATAAATTACATTTCCTTGTGAATCTGTTACTTTTTCGATCACATGAGAATTCACTTTTTTACCACCATTTGCAATAATACTATAGCCTGTTACCATTTCCTTTACACTGACAACCTCTGTACCAAGAGCAAGCGAAGCAACAGGTTCAAGTGGACTTTCGATGGCGAACTTTTCCTTTGCAATCCGCGCGAATCGTTCAGGTGTCACATACAGATTTGTCTTAACCGCAAAAATATTATCAGATAAGGCAACTGCCTGCGCCATCGTAATCGGAGCATTTGCATAATAGTTATTAAAATTGCTTGGCTGATAGCTTTGACCATTTTCTAGAGCAAAGGTTGTCGGCTTACTCATCATCGTCGTCGCAGCTGTCATGCCATTTTCCAAAGCGGCATAATAGAGAAATGGTTTAAAAGAGGAGCCTGGCATACGTTTTGCCTGAACTGCCCGATTAAAGGAGGATGCTTCATAATTTTGACCCCCTACAAGTGCAGTTATCCCACCAGTATCAGGGTCCATTGCGACAGCACCTACTTGGATTTCTCCATTGTTGAGAACAGACTCACTGGCTGTTTGCAAAGCTAGCTGCTGGTCTGTCTCCAATGTTGTATAAACCTTATAGCCACCAGAACGAATCTCTTCCATATTTAAATCGAGCAATGATTTCAGTTCCTCGACCACAATATCCTGAAAATAAGGAGCAATACTGTTTTTTACAATCATACGGTCATCGGAAAAATTTAATTTTTCGTTTATTGCCGCATCATATGTTGCTTGGTCGATCACATCATTCTCCAGTAAATTTTCTAAAATAAAGGCTTGTCTTTGTTTGGCATTTTCTAAATCATGAAAGGGAGAATAGATGGACGGCCCCTTAGGTATACCTGCAAGCAAAGTAGCTTCTGCCCAGCTTAAATCCTTTGCTGACTTGTTAAAATAATATTTACTAGCAGCCTCAATCCCATAGGCGCCATGTCCATAATAAATCGTATTTAAATAACCTTCTAAAAGCTCATCTTTATCATAGTACATTTCTAACCTAATAGTGTAAAAAGCTTCATATAGCTTACGTTTCCAGGTTTTTTCATGTGATAGGAAGAGATTTCGAGCATATTGCTGGGTGATCGTACTTGCCCCTTCTTTTAACGACATTGTCTGGATATCCTTAACAATAGCTCCCGCAAGTCTCTTAAAGTCAAAGCCAAGATGATCATAAAAATGCTGATCCTCTGTCCAAACAATGGCTTTTTCTAACTTGTCATCAATTTCGTCCAAGTCCACCCAATACCTCTTTTCAGATCCGTATTCCTCCCCGATTACTTCTTGATCTGAGCTATAATAGATGGTGTTTTCCGCACGTTCAAGTGAAGGAGGACCTAGTATAAAGCTTGCCCCGATTAAGAAAACAAAGGAAGAAGCCCCAACTAAAAACATAAAGAAGCCCCATTTTAGCCATCTTTTTTTCCTTCTTCTTCTCCTTCTGCGCATAGGTGTCCCCTCCTTCAATAAGCTTATATTTGGTATTATGGGAAATTTCTAAAAATAATAAACATAAAGAGACAAGAAAAACTTGATTTTTTAGAAAAAATCTCTAAAATAGTATTGTTTAATCTAACTAATAGATGGTTGTTTGAATATAGATAGGAGAAGATGATGAATGGGATTATGGTTTACGGAAAAACAAACAGAAAACTTTGGAATCACTGCGAAGGTTAATCGAACACATCATACTGAGCAAACCGATTTCCAGAAGTTAGATATGGTTGAAACGGCGGAATGGGGGAATATGCTCCTTTTAGATGATATGGTCATGACTACCGAAAAGGATGAATTTGTATACCATGAGATGGTCGCACATGTCCCTCTATTTACCCACCCTAATCCTAAAAAGGTATTGGTAGTTGGAGGAGGAGATGGTGGAGTGATCCGCGAGATTCTCAAACATCCGTCCGTGGAAAAAGCCGTATTGGTTGATATTGATGGGAAAGTAATGGAATATTCAAAGAAATATTTACCGACTATTGCTGGAAAGTTATCTGATCCTCGAGTGGAGGTGCGTGTAGCAGATGGTTTTGTTCATATTGCCGAAAGCAAAAAAGCGTATGACGTTATTATGGTGGATTCAACAGAACCAGTTGGCCCTGCTGTTAATCTTTTTACAAAAGGCTTTTATGCTGGAATTGCTAATGCATTAAAAGATGACGGACTCTTTGTTGCACAAACAGATAATCCTTGGTTCAAATCTGATTTAATTCGCCAGGTATTTCAGGATGTAGCGGAGATATTCCCTGTAACTAGACTATATACTGCCAATATTCCGACATATCCTAGTGGTCTATGGACCTTTACATTAGGAAGCAAAATCCATGATCCCTTAAAGGTTAAGGAAGAACGCTTCTTTGACATAGAGACGAAATATTACACAAAGGACCTTCACTTTGCAAGCTTTGTCCTACCGAAATTTGTAAAAGATTTAACAGATAAATAGGGGGTGAAAGGTATGCGTTTTGATGAAGCCTATTCTGGAAAGGTATTTATACTATCACGACAAAACCATGAGAAGGCAGATGTTATTTTATATGGAATGCCGATGGACTGGACAGTAAGCTTTCGTCCGGGTTCGCGCTTTGGTCCCAATCGCATCAGAGAAGCATCAATTGGCTTAGAAGAATATAGCCCTTATTTAGATCGTCATTTAGAAGAAGTGAACTATTTCGATGCAGGGGATATCCCACTTCCGTTTGGAAATGCTGAGCGCAGTCTAGAAATGATAAAAGCCTATGTCCGCAAAATTTTGGCAAAAGGAAAATTTCCGCTTGGATTAGGTGGTGAGCATTTAGTGAGCTGGCCAATCCTTGAAGCAATGTTTGAAAAATATCCAGATCTTGCTGTCATTCATATTGATGCCCATGCTGATTTGCGGATCGAATATGAAGGAGAAGAATTGTCTCACTCAACTCCGATTCGAAAAGTTTGTGAAAAATTTGGTGCAGAGAATGTTTATTCATTTGGGATTCGATCAGGCATGCGAGAAGAATTTCAATACGCAAAGGAAAGCGGCATGTATATGGCAAAATTTGAAGTAGTAGAACCACTAAGAAAAGTATTACCGACACTGCTTCATCGCCCGATATATGTCACAATTGATATCGATGTATTAGATCCGGCCTATGCGCCTGGTACAGGGACTGCTGAAGCAGGCGGGATTACTTCAAAGGAATTATTGGAGGCTATCCATCTAATTGCAAAATCCGGGGTTTCTATTGTAGGTGCAGATCTGGTGGAGGTTGCTCCAGTATATGATCCGACAGAAAAAACAGCAATCGCAGCAAGCAAATTCATTCGGGAAATTCTTTTGGGCTGGGTAAAATAACCGGCAGTTACTTTCTAGGTTAATTATGATAAAATGTCAGTAAAGGAATAGAAAAATAGGGGATAAATCACGATGACAGAACACGAACATGACAATCATATAGTAAATCACTTCTTAGAAAGTGACAATGAATTGCCGATTTATGTTATTTATCAACAATTAAAGGGATACCCTAATGAAATAGATAATATGCGATTGATTTGTCTGCATTGTAAAAGTGATCATAATCAACGAGTTGCCATGGAATATCTATATGCAGTCGGTTTGCTAGAGGAGCTACATGACGTAATAGCAAAAAATCGAACCTCTATTCATAAAAAAAATCGAACGGCAGCACTGGCTTACCAGTTAATGTACGATCGGAAGAATTTATCCAATAAACAAGTCAAACCAAAAATGATAAGGCAATCGATTAAAGAGATTAATCGAATCGAAGCGGAAGCAGATGATGACATTTTTCCTATTTTAAAAGACTTATTACATATTTACTGTTATTTTGACATGCATCAATATGGCAAAATTGGTTTATATAATGATCGTATTAAGATAGGACTGGATCGTCTGATGGATCCTTTATTAAGAGAATTGCTCGAGCATCGTTTGGATGAGACGTTATTTATCTATCATTGGAAACGAAATGAATTAATACTTTCACGGAAATATGGCTATCGATTGCTTGCCAATACGAATAATGACTACAAAAAAATCGATATTCATAATATGCTTGCACAAGGATACCTGTTTGAAAGCTATGAACAAGCGATACAACATGCCCATTTCGCTTTAGAGCTAGCAAAGAAGACCGCCAATGCACGTGCTGTTTATGGACTGACCAATTACACTATTCCATTTATTTCTGCCTATTATCGAAAAACGGAAGGGCTCGTGACAGAGAATAAAGCAGAGCAAGCTCATATTGCATTAGCAAATGGTAATGTCGAGGAATGTATATCCATATTAGAGGAATTTAACGAGCTGACGCCATTTCAACAATATTATTTAGGTATGGCACGAAAGGATAAGCATTTACTCAAGCAATCCTATCAACGTTTTATCTATGAACGGGACGATTATTTTTATGCGAAGCTACCATTACAAGCATTAAATGCACTTGATCAATAAGGAATGAGAAGATTAATGAACAAAACTCCAGTTTCCATAACAATGACCATGGAAATAATAGATGACGATAATAAAGAAATTACCGTAACAGAAGAGAAAGGTCTGCTAATGGAGAAAAACCAGATGACTGTGCTGACCTTTAGTGAACAGAATGAATATAACGAACGGACAGATTCATTCATTACCATACAACCTGATAAAGTAAGTGTGAAGAGGTCTGGCGCTGTTTCCATGCATCAAAAATTCACAGAAAAGCAACGAACAGAAAATGTTTACAGACACCAGTTTGGAACAATGCATATGGAAACAATGACAGAGCAAATTCAATATCAACAACTAGAGAAGAAAAGAAATGGAAAGCTTTTTATTAGCTATACAACAAGCTTAAATGGAGCAGACCCCAGAAGACATCGGTTAACCATTCAATTCAGCCAGGAAGACAATCGTTAAAATGGAGGTATTAGTATGAATATAATGCAAGAGATGCAAGATAACTTAAAGATGGCGATAAAACAAGCAGTCTTATCGGCAGGCTTAGCAAAAGAAGAGGAAATACCTGCCATTGTGCTAGAACAACCTAAGGATAAAGCGCACGGTGATTATGCAACGAACATGGCTATGCAATTAGCGCGAATTGCCAAAAAAGCTCCACGTCAAATTGCCGAAGAGATAGTACAGAAGCTAGATCAAACAAAAGGATCGATCAAAAAGGTAGAAATAGCTGGTCCTGGTTTTATTAACTTTTTCATGGATAATCAATATCTAACGAATTTAATTCCTACCATCTTAGAGCAAGGGGAGCAATATGGAAAAACAAATGTAGGCAAGGGTGAGAAAATCCAGGTAGAATTTGTTTCAGCGAATCCTACAGGAGACCTGCATTTGGGTCACGCTCGTGGTGCTTCCGTTGGGGATGCTTTATGCAATATTTTAGATAAAGCAGGCTATGACGTCTCAAGAGAATACTATATTAACGATGCAGGAAATCAAATTAATAACTTAGCACTATCTGTTAAGGCTCGTTATATGCAAGCATTAGGTAAGGACTATCCTATGCCGGAGGACGGGTATCATGGAGCTGATATTATCGGAATTGGAGAAAGTCTTGCCAAAGAATATGGTGAAGAGCTTTTGAGTCAACCAGCGGAAGAGCAGGATCGTTTTTTTAGAAAATACGGTTTGGAATTTGAACTAGAAAAGCTCGCAAAGGATTTAGAGCAATTTCGCGTAACCTTTGACAACTGGTTCTCAGAAACCTCTCTCTATCAAGAAGATCGTATAGTACCTGCAATTGATCTTCTCCGCGAAAAAGGATATATTTTTGAAAAGGATGGAGCAACATGGTTCCGTACGACAGACTTTGGTGATGATAAGGATCGTGTTTTAGTAAAACAGGATGGTTCCTATACCTATCTATCACCAGATATTGCTTACCATAAAAACAAGCTGGATCGTGGCTTTGATAAACTAATCAATGTTTGGGGAGCGGATCATCATGGTTATATCCCACGTATGCGTGCAGCGATCCAAGCACTTGGCTATAATGCGGATACTTTAGAGGTTGAAATCATTCAAATGGTAAATCTCTTTGAAAATGGCGAAAAAATAAAAATGAGTAAACGAACAGGAAAAGCAGTCACTTTACGGGAACTAATGGACGAGGTAGGCATTGATGCTATGCGTTATTTCTTTGTCATGCGCTCTGCTGACTCTCACCTAGATTTTGATATGGATTTAGCAAAATCCCAGTCCAATGATAATCCTGTTTACTATGTTCAATATGCCCATGCGCGAATTTGTACCATGTTAAAGCAAGCAGCAGAAAAAGGGATACAACCTACTGACTATGATGCAAGCCTGCTTCAATCAGAAAAAGCAGAGGATCTCTTAAAGCAATTAGGCGATTTCACCCAAGTGGTTGCAGATGCAGCAAGTAATCGAACGCCACACCGTGTAACACAATATATTTTTGACCTAGCATCTGCCCTTCACAGCTTCTATAATGCAGAGAAAGTCATTAACGAAGACGATATCGAAGCAACAAAAGCACGCTTAGCTTTAATGGAAGCCGTAAAAATCACCCTAGCAAATGGCTTACGCCTGATAGGAGTTCATGCACCAGAGAGCATGTAATAGAAAAAGAGGAATAAATCAGTGTTGACTGGTTTGTTCCTCTTTCATAATGTGGTGACAAGTTATACTACAAAAATCTCCGAAGTGGCACACTGATAACCGTTAACAGCTTCATCCACAATGGTTGATGTTTAATCCATGTTAAGGTTAATTTTTTGCTTGTATTCAAGTCATGGGTAAAGCATGCTCTGGCATCCTGATAAAGGGGATGATCCTTTTTTACGATGACATTGATTTCTTCATTGAGAAGAAGGCTTCGTTGATCAAAATTTCCTGTGCCAAAATCACAGATCTCTTCATCAATAAACAAAACCTTTCCGTGAAAAAAACCATCCATATATAAATAAGTATCTACACCAATCTCTTGCATTTTTTTTAAATAAGGCATGGCACCGGCCTTTGTAATAGGATGGTCTCCTTTTTCAGGTAGAAGGATCGTAATCTTTACTCCACGTTTTCTTGCATCCACTAGCGCCTGAAGCACAGGTTTTGTTGGGATAAAATAAGGAGAGCCAATTTCAATAGAACGTTTAGCACTGGAAAGCATCGAGAGGATACTTTTTTCAAGGGAATTTGCTTCTGATGTCATGACACAAATGTTAACATCCTCTGCATTAGCTTCCTTCTCACCAAATGATCGGTCATAGGAAAGACTCGCCTTGTTCCAATCCGTAGTAAAAATTTGACTGAATACTCGAGCAATTTCACCCGTGAGACGAATATGATAATCCTTCCACTTACCGAGCTTTAAATCATTTCCTAAATACTCTTCACCAAGGTTGAATCCTCCTAGATAACCAATCTTTTGATCGATAATTAATAGCTTTCGATGGTTTCTCTGTTGAAGGTGATAAAAAAATGGCGGCCGTGGATGGTTCATCTTGAAAAAAGGGAATCGATTTTTTATCCATTTCTTACGGTAACGAAAGCTTCCTACCCAATCTGCCAGCATTCTAACCTCCACACCTTCTGCATGTTTTTGAGCAAGTAAGCTGTAAAATCTGTTACTAATCTGGTCATTACGAATAATAAAAAATTGCACATCAATCGAAGTTTTGGCATTTTCTATATCCTTTAACATTTTTTCAAAGAGATCTTGCCCTGAATCAAAAAATGTAACATCATCAGTAGAGGTGTTCCATTTCATGCTATGATTATTCCTTGCTGATAACATTTTACCGAGGATGTAATCAATGTATAATAAAAAAATAAAAAGCACTATACATCCAACTATGGTTAAGTAAATCATGAATATCCCTCTTTTCAAAGCTTAATCTTTACATTACCCAATATTAAAGAAAACTATGATAAAATTCCATTATAAAAGCACGTGCGTTTTTCGATTGAATCGGTTAACATTAGAAGGTGTGAAGAATAAACGTGAAATTACTTAATGAGGTGAGAAGATGCAAAAGCTAGTATTCTTTGTAGGGGTCGCAGGAACAGGGAAAACAACCGTGGCAGAAAAAATTGCGGAAACCATACCTTGTGCATTTCTTGATCGCGATACAGTAGGGGGACGTTTTGTTGAACGTTTTCTTGAAATGAATGATTTAGATCCAAATGATCGTGACTCAGATTTTTATAAAAAAAATTTACGTGATTTAGAATATGATACAACCAAGGATATCTGTATAGAAAATCTTCGGGTTGGACAAAATGTTTTCATGATTTCTCCATTTACAGCTGAATTGAAAAATAAACAATGGATTGAAGATGTTATTGCAGCTAGTGGAAAAACAAATAAAGAGGTAGAGGTGAAGGTAGTTGTCGTCACTCTTGACGATATCGAACAGCAACGAAAACGCATTGAAGAGCGTGGAACAGTAAGAGATACCTGGAAGCTTGACAATTGGGATTCCTATGAAACACGAGTGGATTTTGTTCCAACAATTAATTGGGATATTCCGCAAGACGATATCCATGTTTTTGATAATTCAGGAGATTTAACGGAGGAAAAAGTACAAGGATTAATCTCTTTCATTAATTCATAGCATACACTTGTGAAAGATTGTTGCATTTCATTAGGCAAAACCATATAATATGATGGTAGTAGTGACGTTGAACGAAAACATTTGTTTACATAGATTTTACGATAAAGGAGTGCTAAATCGTGAGTTTGCAGAATTTAACAGAAGAAAAAATAGATGAAATGGCAATGATCGATGTTGCGACAGAATTACTAGAAGATGGAAATAAAGCAATGGATTTCCGAGAATTATTTGATAAAGTGGCAGAACTGAAGGGCTTTAAAGAGGAAGAAAAAGATGAAAGGCTCTCCCAATTCTATACAGATTTAAATATTGATGGTCGGTTTATGACAAAAGGCTCTAATCTTTGGGGATTGAAAAAGTGGTATCCGGTAGAAGAAATAGATGAAGATATTACCCAAACACCGAAGAAGAAAAAGAAGAAAAAAGTAACGAAAAAGAAAGCGAAGATCGAAGAAACAGAACTTGATGAAGACTTAAGTGAAGATGATAGTAACATCGGTGATGTCGATCTAGAGGATTTCCAAGAGGAAGAAGATTTCGACATTGAAGATACATTGGAAGATGATGACTTTGATTTCGATGAAGATGACGAGATAGAAGATGAAATAGACGATTTAGAAGACGATGATTTTGATGAAGATGAAGAAAAATAGCCTAAAACTTACTTGACTTTCTACCGCTATCTGAGTACAATTTTACTTGGGCTCCATAAATTAATGGATAATATATAGCGTTCCCCTGGTAGATAGGGGAGCGCTTTTTTATTTTACGTTAGGAAAGTATAAAATTCTACACAGTAGCGTTTCGACGTAGCTGAAATTTTAAGGTACCAAGTATAAGCAAAACTAGGCATTCGCCAAAGGACGAGCGAATGCGAGTTTTTCTAATTAAAAATAGCTTGAGAGTTCCAATATATAGCTCAGGTACTTCTTTCCGAAGACGGAGAGAGTTTCATTAAAAAAAGTGGGAATGAATAAGAAGAGACTTCCATCATTGGTGGCTTTCTTCCTCCCACAAGCTTAATAAATACAAGAAAGAGGGATAAGTGTGACAAAATACATCTTTGTAACTGGTGGTGTTGTTTCTTCCATTGGAAAAGGAATTACAGCAGCATCCTTAGGGCGTTTATTAAAAAATAGAGGATTAAAAGTAACGATTCAAAAATTTGACCCATATATCAACGTGGACCCAGGAACAATGAGTCCATATCAACATGGAGAGGTTTTTGTTACAGATGATGGGGCAGAAACAGATCTAGACCTTGGCCATTATGAGCGGTTTATTGATATTAATCTCAACCAGTATAGCAATATTACGACAGGAAAAATTTACTCAACGGTGATTAAAAAGGAACGTCAAGGTGACTATTTAGGTGGAACAGTACAGGTTATCCCACACATTACGAATGAAATAAAAGATAAAGTATTTCAGGCCGGAAAACAAACAAATGCAGATATTGTCATCACCGAGATCGGTGGTACGGTTGGAGACATTGAATCCCTTCCATTTATTGAAGCGATTCGCCAAATAAAAAGCAATATTGGTCGCGAAAATGTCATGTATATTCATTGTACCCTAGTTCCTTACATTCAAGCGGCTGGGGAATTGAAAACAAAGCCAACACAGCATAGCGTAAAAGAATTACGATCACTAGGGATTCAGCCAGATGTGATTGTTTTACGTACAGAAAGAGAAATTAGTCAAGAAATGAAAGAAAAGATTGCATTATTTTGTGACATTAATGAAAAAGCGGTTATTGAGTCAGGTGATGCAGATACCCTCTATCATGTACCATTAGCAATGCAGGAACAAAAATTAGACCAAATTACTTGTGACCACTTTGGATTAGATTGTGCTCCTGCAGATATGACGGAATGGCAGCAATTAATTGATCGGGTTTTAAATTTAACAAAGAAAGTTACAATTGGTTTAGTTGGTAAGTATGTAGAACTGCCAGATGCCTATATCTCTGTAGTAGAGGCATTAAAGCATGCCGGATTTGCTCATGATGCGGATGTAGAGGTGAAATGGATAAACTCGGAAGAATTAGATCGTGAAAACATCGAAACACAACTAGCAGATGTGGATGGAATTCTAGTTCCAGGTGGATTTGGTGATCGAGGCATTGAAGGAAAGATTGAAGCGATTCGATATGCAAGAGAAAACCGTATACCATTCCTTGGAATTTGCCTTGGTATGCAACTTGCAACAGTAGAATTTGCTCGAAATGTATTAGGGCTAGAAGGGGCGAATTCAGCAGAGATTGATCCACAGACACCGTACCCGATTATTGATCTACTCCCTGAACAAAAAGAAATATCGGAAATGGGTGGTACGCTAAGATTAGGCTTATACCCTTGTCGATTAAAGGATGGCACAAAAACGAAAGAAGTATATGACAATGAAGATGTGGTATACGAGCGTCACCGTCATCGATTCGAATTTAATAATCAATATCGGGAGGATATGGAGGCAAATGGTTTTGTCTTTTCTGGTACAAGCCCTGACGAAAGATTGGTCGAAACTATTGAGATAACAGACCATCCTTGGTTTATTGCCTCCCAATTTCATCCAGAATTCAAATCTAGACCAACAAAACCACAATCATTATTTAAAGGATTCATAGGAGCAACAGTAAAATAATTCTTCATAGAAATTATTAATAAAACGAACGATTCTAATTAGATCGTTCGTTTTTTGCTTACTATATTTACTTTTGCCCAAGCCACTAATCAACATTCTCCTAACTTCGACAAAATTCGTTCCGTTCAGATAAAAAAACATTTCAAAATATTGCAGGATTTTTATTTCTTATATCGAAATATTTTAAAGGATATAATCTTTTGAAAATTATTCTGTGGATGACGAAAAAAGAACATAGTGATAAGCTAAGTTTTTCTATGGTAGCAGAGAAAAGGAGTTGCATGATATGGAAAAAACAGTCTTAGTAGTAGATGACCAAATTGGGATACGAATGTTATTAGAAGAGGTTATATCTCATGAAGGGTATCGTGTGGAGCAGGCCATGAATGGTCAAGAAGCACTTGATAAAATTAAACAGGATAGCCCTGACCTTATTATGTTAGATTATAAGCTTCCAATCATTGATGGGGAAGCACTTGTCCAGCTGTTAGAGGAGGATGGATTTGCCATTCCGACTGTAGTCATGAGTGGATTACCTGAACGAGCGGAAGGTAAAATGAAAAAATATTCCTCTGTTAGAAAAACAATTGGCAAACCATTTCAATTAAATGATATACGGATACTAGTTAATGAAATAATTGGTAATTAATCCTTATTATGCAGTAGAATTGATATTTTTTTATCAAGTAACCGTTTTCCACGGCTTACGTTGTTGCACCTTCTTAAAGGAATTGGTATTCTATTAATGGACACAATCTATCAGTAACAAGATCGGTTGTAAAAGCAATGCTTATATCTATACATATTTTAAAGGAGGAGCAAAACAATGCCATTAGTTTCAATGAAAGAAATGCTAGAAACTGCTAACAAACAACGCTATGCTGTAGGTCAGTTCAATATTAACAACCTAGAGTATGTACAAGCTATCTTGCAGGCTGCAGAAGAAGAAAAATCCCCAGTGATCTTAGGTGTATCTGAAGGCGCTGGAAAATATATGGGTGGATTCAATGTAGTTGTGGCAATGGTGAAAGCAACAATGGAAGCACAAGGTACAACAGTTCCTGTTGCAATCCATTTAGATCACGGTTCTAGCTTCGAGGTATGTGCAAAAGCTATCCATGCAGGCTTTACTTCTGTAATGATCGATGCATCTCATGATCCATTCGAAGAGAACATTGCAGTAACTTCCAAAGTAGTGGAGCTTGCTCATTTCCATGGTGTATCTGTTGAAGCAGAGCTTGGAACAGTTGGTGGTAATGAAGATGGTGTACAAGGTGGAATTATGTACGCAGATACAAACGAGTGTAAAGAGCTTGTAGAACGTACAGGTGTTGACTGTCTTGCACCAGCATTAGGTTCCGTTCACGGTCCTTATCAAGGCGAGCCAAACTTAGGCTTTAAAGAAATGGAAGAAATTAATACCGTTGCAGGTGTACCACTAGTTCTTCATGGTGGAACAGGAATTCCTGTTGCAGATATCCAAAAGGCAATTTCATTTGGTACTTCTAAAATTAATGTAAATACAGAAAACCAAATTCAACAAACAAAAGTAGTTCGTGAAGTATTAGAGGCTAATCCAGAAATGATTGACCCTCGTAAATACTTAGGACCAAGCCGAGATGCAATCAAAGATACAGTAATCGGTAAAATGCGCGAATTCGGTTCTTCTAATAAAGCATAAATAAGATCTAACTGCTCTTTTTTGAAAAGGGCAGTTTTTTATTGTAATCTCCTACCTCTAATCGTTTTATCCTCGAACAATTACAAGAAAAATAATCCTGCTTAGTGTAAAAATATCCAAATTACGTTATAATGGAAGTCGATTGGTTTTTTATCATTTATGAAAGTGCGTATGTAAAATTACCACTTTCTAAAGGTATAGCAGTCATGGAGTTTTCTATCAATATTTTGCATGAATTTGGTAAAAAGGAACACACTAAAAATAGTAAATAATAGTGATGCGATAAATAGCTAGTAATTACCTTGAAAGAGAGGGAATAGGAATGCAGAAACTACTAGTAGAAGGTGGACACCTGCTTAATGGAGAAGTGCGGATAAGTGGCGCAAAAAATAGTGCTGTGGCACTCTTGCCAGCAGCTATTCTTGCGGACTCAAAAGTAATAATAGAGGGTCTTCCAGAGATTTCTGATGTAGAGACATTAAGCTACCTATTAGAAGAAATTGGCGGAACAGTGGAAAAGCATGAACATACTTTACATATTGACCCAAGCAATATGACGGCAATGCCCTTACCTAATGGCCGTGTAAAAAAGCTTAGGGCATCCTATTACTTCATGGGTGCCATGCTCGGTCGCTTTAAGGAGGCGGTGATCGGTTTACCGGGAGGCTGTTACCTCGGGCCAAGACCGATAGATCAGCATATAAAAGGCTTTGAGGCTTTAGGCGCAACGGTAACAAATGAACAAGGTGCAATTTATTTACGTGCAAACGAGCTTAAAGGAGCACGTATTTACTTAGATGTAGTGAGTGTTGGGGCGACCATTAATATCATGCTAGCTGCAGTAAAAGCGAAAGGCAAAACGATTATCGAAAATGCAGCAAGAGAACCAGAAATTATTGATGTGGCCACATTGCTCACAAGCATGGGTGCTAGAATCAAGGGTGCGGGAACAGACGTTATTCGAATTGAAGGTGTAGAAACATTAAAAGGCTGTATGCATACGATTATTCCGGATCGAATTGAAGCAGGAACTTATACGATCATGGCTGCTGCTCAAGGAGAAGAGGTATTAATTGACAATGTGATACCTCAGCACTTAGAGCCACTGTTAGCGAAATTGAGAGAAATGGGTGTTCCAATCGAAGAAGGGGAGGAACAATTACTCGTCCATAGAGGAAGTAAACTAAATAGTGTGGATATTAAAACACTTGTCCACCCAGGGTTTCCGACAGACCTACAGCAGCCATTAACAGCACTTCTTACGAGGTCAGAAGGGACGAGCGTTGTCACAGATACCATTTATTCTGCTCGATTTAAACATATTGACGAGTTGAGAAGAATGAATGCCCAAATTAAAGTCGAGGGTAGCTCTGCTATTATAACAGGATCTGTGGAACTAGAAGGGGCAAAAGTCAAAGCAAGTGATTTACGAGCAGGAGCCTCACTTATTGTGGCAGGATTAATGGCAAATGGGGTTACAGAGATTACAGGTGTAGAGCATATCGATAGAGGTTATGCGAACATCACGGATAAGCTTAGACAATTAGGTGCGAATATTTGGCGAGAGAATATGACAGAACAAGAAGTAAAACAATTTCAAAATTCCTAATGTGTAAGAAAAGCGCAGACTAATCGGAGTTAGACATCTACTAAATTTATATATGATATAAGGAAAGAGGCAATAACTTGTCTCTTTTTCCTTTTTTTAAATGTGTAAAAAATGAGGGAAATTCGATTTCTTAAAAAAATAGTTGAATATCTCGAAAGAAAAAGGTACTATATAGACAGAATTAAATTCTTACAATTAAATTCTTACTTTAAGCTATCATAAATACCTTCTAAAAGTATAAATATAATAGCTTCCATCTTTCACTCTTCTTGAGATTTATAATGATCTCGGTGCTCCCATTTTTGAGCTTCCATAACATGATGAACGAATACGATAGTAACTGCAACCGACCAATTGGTAGTGTTTCCTAATTTATTTATGGATAATAGCAATTATTTTCAATATGTTTTTCCGTGTTTATTTTATGAATCTAAAAGAGATGGAATCGTTTCGATAAATTAGAAAAAATATAGGTGTGGTGATTTTGTGAGTGAAGTAACGATCTCAGAATTGGAATCAATGACATTAAAGGAATTGTATGCAAAGGCAAAGGAATTTAAGGTTTCCTACTATGCAAAATTAACAAAAAGAGAATTAATATTTGCCATCTTAAAGGCACAAGCTGAAAAAAGTGGCTATTTATTTATGGATGGTATTTTAGAAATCATCCCGACAGAAGGGTTTGGTTTCCTCCGTCCGATTAATTATTCCCCGAGCGCTGAAGATATATATATTTCTGCCTCTCAAATTAGAAGATTTGATCTAAGAAATGGTGACAAGGTTTCTGGTAAAGTTCGACCGCCAAAGGAGAATGAACGCTATTATGGCCTACTTCATGTTGACGCCGTAAACGGGGAAGATCCTGAGGCAGCGAAAGAACGTGTCCATTTCCCTGCATTGACACCATTATATCCAGATCGATTAATGAATCTAGAAACAGAAACAAAGCAAATCTCTACACGAATTATGGATTTATTAACACCTGTTGGTTACGGACAACGTGGTTTAATCGTTGCCCCTCCAAAAGCGGGGAAAACGATGCTATTAAAACAAATCGCCAATAGTATTGCGGTTAATCATCCAAATACTAAGCTGATCATCCTTTTAGTTGATGAGCGACCAGAGGAAGTAACCGATATAGAGCGATCTGTTGCGGATAATGTTGATGTGGTAAGCTCGACATTTGATGAGGTTCCTGAAAACCATATAAAAGTAGCTGAATTGGTTTTAGAGCGTGCCATGCGGTTAGTGGAGCATAAAAAGGATGTCGTGGTCCTTATGGATAGTATTACACGTCTTGCTAGAGCATACAATCTGGTGATTCCTCCAAGTGGACGAACTCTTTCTGGTGGTATTGATCCTGCCGCATTCCACCGTCCTAAGCGTTTCTTTGGTGCTGCTCGTAATATCGAGGATGGCGGTAGCTTCACGATTTTAGCAACGGCACTTGTAGAAACAGGCTCACGGATGGATGATGTTATCTATGAAGAATTCAAAGGTACAGGTAATATGGAGCTTCATTTAGATCGTAACCTTGCCCAACGACGAATCTTCCCTGCCATTGATATTTTACGTTCTAGTACGAGAAAAGAAGAACTATTATTATCGAAGCAGCACTTAGAAATGATGTGGGCAGTACGTAAAAGCATGCAGGATTCACCAGATTTCCTAGAACGATTTTTACGTAAATTACGTTCAACGAAAAATAATGAAGAATTTCTTGCTTCCATTGAGGAAGAAATGAGACGAAAAGGAACAGCCAAGAATAAGAAAGTAGAGTAAGGCGCAAATCAAAATTATACTTGCATTCGAATGGTGACACTGTTATAATGCTTCTGTATGATTGAAAATGCTTATCGCATAATTTAACTCTGTTTCTTAAGGATTCAGGGCAAAAGGAGTGGACAGACATGAAAGAAGGACTTCATCCAGAATACCATAAAGTTGTATTTCTTGATACAAGCTCTGACTACAAATTTCTAGGCGGATCTACAAAGACTTCTGATGAAACGATCGAATGGGAAGATGGAAACTCTTATCCATTAATTCGCGTAGAAATTAGTTCAGCTTCACACCCGTTTTACACTGGTAAACAAAAAGCTGACAAAGTTGGTGGCCGTGTAGACCGTTTCAAGAAAAAATACAACCTTGGATAATGGCTATTTTTTCAGAAATTTATCTACGGATACTAACAGGATATTGATCCGATTAAAGCAGGCAAATGCTCATACGATTTGCCTGTTTTTTATTGGCATAGAGTGTCATCTATTCAGCAATATAGCTTAAATGGAAGCAAGAATTTAAAAGTATGGGAATATACTTAATGATTAAACTAATATCAGAAGGGAATTCTTCTCCCACTGATGCTAAACGAAACTAGAGAAAGTGAAATGTCGGAAGGAGTCACATTTCCATGAATATCATGAAACATACTGGCTGGCTTGAACTCATATGTGGGAGCATGTTCTCTGGTAAATCCGAGGAACTAATCCGTAGAGTAAGAAGAGCTACATATGGTCATCTCAATATTGCCGTATATAAACCAAAAATAGATAATCGCTATAGCGAGGAATCAATTGTCTCTCATAATGGTGCAGCGATCATTGCGAAACCGGTAGAGAGTGCAGCAGAAATTTTATCAGATGTCACAGAGGATATGGATGTCATTGGAATAGATGAAATCCAATTTTTTGACAAAGAAATTGTGGAAGTAGTTAGTCAATTAGCTAATAATGGCCAACGAGTAATTATGGCTGGACTAGACACGGACTTTCGAGGTGAGCCGTTTGGGCCGATGCCGGATCTTTTAGCCATTAGTGAATTTGTTACAAAGCTTCAGGCGATATGCCCTGTTTGTGGGTCACCTGCCAGTAGAACACAACGTCTCATTAACGGAAAGCCTGCATCCTTTGATGATCCTGTTATTTTAGTAGGGGCTAAGGAAGCATATGAGCCACGATGTCGTCATCATCACGAAGTACCGAACCATCCATATAACCGAAATATCGCAAAAAATTCTAATGCATACTAGCTTTGACGCTTTTTATAAAACTATACTATAATATACGTACCAGTGAAGTCATCACCTGTTTAGGTGAGAAAGAGGTGAAGGACGTGTTAGATCGATTAGAATCGTTAGAGGCGCGTTATGATAAATTAAATGAATTATTAAGTGACCCAGAAGTGATTAATGATTCTCAAAAACTTAGAGAATACTCTAAAGAACAGTCAGATTTACAGGATATCATTGTCGCCTATCGGGAGTATAAAGAGGTAAACTCTCAGCTAGAAGATGCTAAATCCATGCTAGAAGAGGATTTAGATGATGAGATGCGTGAAATGGCAAAAATGGAAATCGCAGAATTATCGGATCAAAAAGAAGACCTTGAGGAAAAACTAAAAGTGTTACTATTACCAAAGGATCCAAATGATGATAAGAACGTTATTATGGAGGTCCGCGGAGCTGCTGGTGGAGATGAAGCGGCACTTTTTGCGGGCGATTTATACCGCATGTACTCACGTTATGCGGAGTCAGAGGGCTGGAAGATAGATGTAATGGATTCAAGCACAACAGGTGTCGGGGGATTTAAAGAAATCGTATTTATGATCAATGGAAAGGGTGCCTATTCGAAGCTAAAATTTGAAAATGGTGCTCATCGTGTACAGCGTGTTCCAGAAACAGAATCAGGTGGTAGAATCCACACCTCTACTGCAACGGTTGTGGTAATGCCAGAAGCAGAAGAAGTAGAAGTCGATGTCCATGAGAAGGATATTCGTGTAGATACGTTTGCATCTAGTGGACCAGGTGGACAAAGTGTTAATACAACGATGTCGGCAGTTCGATTAACCCATATGCCAACAGGAATCGTTGTCTCGATTCAGGATGAAAAATCACAGATCAAGAACAAAGAAAAAGCAATGAAAGTATTACGTGCACGTATTTATGATAAATACCAACAGGAAGCACAAGCAGAATATGATCAAACGAGAAAGTCTGCTGTGGGGTCAGGAGATCGCTCGGAACGTATTAGAACCTATAACTTCCCACAAAATCGTGTGACGGATCACCGTATCGGACTAACGATTCAGAAGCTTGACCAGATTCTTGAAGGGAAGCTAGAAGAAGTGATTGATGCCCTTATTATTGAAGAGCAAGCAAAGAAAATGGAGCAAATAGGTGAATAATATGCCAACCATCACGATATACGAAGCCCTCCGTCGGGCTTCTTCTTTTTTAGAAAATGCGTCCCGTGAACCTAAGGTTGCCGAGATCCTACTGCTGCATGAGCTTGGACTGACAAAAGCTAGCCTTATTAGTAGCTTACGTGATAGCATGACACAAGAAGCGTTTAGTGCCTATATGGATAAAATTAAACAGCATGCTACAACAGGGATTCCAGTCCAGCATTTAACAGGTGTCGAGCAGTTTTATGGCCGTGATTTTACGGTGAATGAACACGTATTAATTCCTCGTCCGGAAACAGAGGAGTTAATTGTGGCTATTTGTGAGACAGTGAGGAGGAAAAATAGAACTGATTTAACCATCTGTGATGTCGGGACAGGAAGTGGAATTATTGCGATAACCTTAGCGCATGAGCTAGCAGAGTGGAAACCGAGAATTTTGGCTACAGATCTATCACCAGAAGCATTAATTGTGGCCAAACAAAATGGAAGAAATCATCAGGCAAAGATTGAATTTTACCAAGGAGATTTTTTATCCCCCTTAATGGAGAAAGGGGAAAAAATTGATCTACTCGTTTCTAATCCACCATATATTGATCCGACTGAGAAAAAATTAATGTCTGATACGGTGAAAAATTTTGATCCAGATTTAGCACTATTTGCACCTAATCATGGCTTAGCAGCATATGAAGCAATTATTCAACAGGCGAAATTCGTTCTGAATAAAGATGCGATCCTAGCCTTTGAGATTGGCTACCAACAAGGAATGGCCGTCTCTGACATCATAAAAACGAAGTTCCAACATGCTAAAGTGAACGTATTGCAAGATATAAACGGAAAAGATCGAATGGTTATGGCAGAATTAATAGGATAAGTAAAAAATTAATAGATTGATTGTTTAAAAGCTTTTGTATTTGCCCACACTGTGACTAATGAACAAGACATCATTACAGGGGGAAGAAAAATGCGAAAGCTTTTATTCATTGCAGTCCTTATATTTATGATTATTGGATTTTTTCCACAAAAAACAACGAGCACGGAAACCTCAGCCTATCAGGTGATTCCTGACGAAGCGATCCGTCTAAGAATTTTAGCAAATAGTGATAAGGAAAAGGATCAAGCACTGAAGCATGCTGTGCGCGATGCTGTGAACGCAGAAGTGACAAAATGGGTAGAAAAAATGGATGATATCGAGGAAGCGAGAAAGCTTATATCTAACAATACTACAGAGCTTGAAGCGATTGTTGAAAAGGTATTGAAGGAGAAAGGCTCTGATCAATCCTATAAGGTTCAATATAGTGATAAAGTGAAATTTCCCACAAAATTATATGGAGATTATTTATACCCTGAAGGAGAGTATGAAGCTATTCTTATTACTCTTGGAGAAGGTGATGGTGCCAATTGGTGGTGTGTTGTATTTCCGCCATTATGCTTTCTAGATTTTTCATTTGGTACTACTGTTCAAGCAGAAGAAAAGGAAGAAAATGAGGAAGAAAAGAAAAAGGAAGAGCAAGATAAAAAAGAAGAAAAAGAGGAAGATGAAGAGGAAGTAAAGTATACCTTTTTCTTTCTCGAATGGTTTGATTTTTAGTGGAAAAAGTTCCTATTCTAATGAATAAATCTATCATTTGTTTCATAGATTATAGTAAATAAATGATAGAGGTGGAGAATAGTGAAATTACAAGCAACTAATACAGTAACAGATCAGGAATTTGCTCAATTTTTTGAAAATAAGATGTCATGGATAACGGATGATAGAATGAAGCAATATGGCTATTTTGTGGAGCAAGACGAAAAGCCTATTGCTTTCTTCTGTCTATATCCTGTGGATAAATCTAGCTATTGGTTACGTGCATTTATTATGAAAAAGGGTGCACCCTTTTCCTTACCATTAACCATTATTCAATCAGCCGAAAATTTAACCTATAACTATGGTGCGGAAAAATTATATGTGCAAAGCAGATCAGAAACTGTGGATCAATTGTTAATGCAATTGAGTTATCAACAAATTCCACAAGGTCCATCCACTGAAAAACAAGGACAATGGTGGATGAATGATCATCTAAATGTGGACAAAGTGGATGGTTATACACAAAATGTGAACTGAATGTGCATAACATTCACAAGAATTGTGGATAAATATTCATGTTAAATATCATTTTTGTGGATAAAACAAGATTTACCCACAGAACTCCTTCCTTTCTGTGGGTAAATCTGTTGATAACTCCATCGGCTTGCACATTTTAAGAAATCCCTCCATAATAATGCTAGACATACGAAAATCGAGGGATAGTAAATGGAAACAAAAATGTGGAAAACAGATGAACAATCAATAAAGGAAGCAGCTCAATCGATATTAAATGGTGAAGTAGTAGCATTTCCGACCGAGACGGTGTATGGCTTAGGAGCAGATGCTACGAATGAGCATGCTATAGCAAAAATCTTTCAAGCAAAAGGAAGACCAGCTGATAATCCACTAATTGTTCATGTAGACGCACCCAGTCAAATTGGCCGATATGTGCAGGAGATTCCAGAGGCTGCACAAAAACTCATCGATCATTTTATGCCAGGTCCTTTTACCATTATTTTAAAAAATAACAAAGAGATTACACCACTTGTTACTGCTGGATTAGATTCGGTTGGGATCCGTATACCGAACCATCCGATTGCAAGAGCGTTCATTCAAGCAACAGGTAAACCGATAGCAGCACCAAGTGCTAATCTCTCAGGAAAACCGAGTCCAACAAAAGCCAATCATGTATTGGAGGACTTAAAAGGGAAGATTAGTGGAGTAATTGAAGGTGGTGCAACAGGAGTTGGTTTAGAATCAACCGTTGTCGATGCTACTGGAGAGATTCCTATTATTCTTAGACCAGGCAATGTAACACTCGAGGATATTAAAAAAATCGTGCCAAGTGCAAGGATGACCAATGCGATACAAAAACAAGACAATCAGCCTAAATCACCTGGGATGAAATATAATCATTATGAACCTGATGCCCCACTATATGTCGTACATGGAGATAGTGATTTTTTTCAGAAGCAGATCGATCTTTATCGAAAAAAACATTATAAGGTTGGTGTTTTAGCAAGTGATTCATTAATGGATGAACTAGACGCAGATCAACTATTTCCTTGTGGGGAAAACGACAAAGAAATAGCCGCTAAGCTGTATGATGGACTACGATATTTTAATCATACGAATGTTGATCTAATTTTAGCAGAGGCCTTTTCCACAGATGGGGTGGGCCAAGCTATTATGAATCGGCTGTCAAAGGCAGCATCTGACCATCTTTACCAAACAAAATAACGATCATAACCGCCCCCTTTTCCGCATATGCATAGGTGAAAGAAGCATGTCCGAAGAAGGGGGCACATTAATTGTGACGATACTACCAGTAGGAGAAGTTTTATCGATTATTTTCATGGCATTTGCGCTCGGAATGGATGCCTTTTCAGTAGGGTTAGCAATTGGTATGCAAGAAATTCGTTTGAAAAGAATTTTTACGATCGGTTTAACGGTTGGCATATTTCACATTGTCATGCCATTTATCGGGTTATTACTCGGTACGATGATCTCCACACAAATTGAAGGGATTGCGATATTAGCGGCAGGGCTTTTATTATGTGGTATAGGGTTTCAAATGGTTTTACAAACCTTTCAAAAAAGGGAAAGTAATATTCTCGCACCAAGTGGATTGGGGCTATTCGTATTTGCATTTACCGTTAGTCTGGATAGTTTTTCTGTCGGATTGTCCTTAGGTTTATCTGGACTAGCTACAGCCCTAGCGATTACTTTGTTCGGTATTTTTAGTACAGTATTAACATGGACTGCTTTATTAATTGGTCGTAGAACCCATCACTTATTAGGAACATATAGTGAAATCCTAGGGGGAAGTATTCTGTTTGGTTTCGGCTTACACATATTATTTTAACAACTTCTCATCTTTTCCAAAAATATGATATAGTGAAACTGATTGGACATTGTAGCAATGGAGGATCAAGTAAAACATGAAAATATTATTTGTTTGTACAGGGAATACATGTAGAAGTCCGATGGCAGAAGCCATTCTTAAGGATATTTCCGATTATGAAGTGAAGTCTGCCGGGCTAATGGCAATAGATGGATATCCAGCATCACCAGAAACGATCCAAGTATTAAATGAAAAAGGGATTAAGCATCAACACCAGTCATCTCAAATAACATCGGAATTGCTTGATTGGGCAGATCTTGTATTAACCATGACAGTCGTTCATCGTGATAGCTTGAAGCAACAGTTTCCGGAGCATGCTCCCTCTATTTTTACATTAAAGGAATATGTGGATCCTGAAATAGAAGTAGCTTGGAAAAAGCTTACGAAGGCATATGCCTCCTTAGAAGAGGCCAAATGCCAAAAGGATACAGCGAAACAAAAGGAACTAATCGACGAAATAAATAGCTGGGAAAAGAAGATGCAGGATCTCGATATTTCAGATCCTTTTGGTTCAAATGTCACAACCTATAAAAAAACTTATGATGAACTAGCAATTTATCTTGCAAAATTAGTAAAAAAGTTGCAAAATAGTAGTAGTTAAATAGTCATAAATAGGGGTGTGGCAGTATGGGGAAAAAAGGCGGGAAAAGTCTACGTTTTAAATTAGTGATATTTACTACTCTATTAGCAATTATTACTTATTCAACAAGTGCTTTATTCATCTACTTTTTGCAAGGATTCATCAACGAATTTGTGGAGATACCAGAATCATGGTACGTGTTAGGAATATTACTATTAGGTATTATTTGGTCAGGTATCTTAGCATTCGCAGCAGGTGGTTTTATTACACGACCATTAGTCACATTGAAAAATGCTGCGACTAAAGTAGCAGAAGGAGACTTGCAGCATGAAATGGACACAACAGATGCAAAGGATGACGAAATCGGTGCATTGACAATCGCTTTTCAAAAAATGGTCACTCAGTTAAAGTCTGTTTTGACAGATATTGATGAGCATGCAACAGAAACGATTGATTCTGTCCAAAACATGAAAAAGGCAGCTTCACGTTCGAAGCTACACTCTGAAGCTTTGGAACAAACGATTAGTCAAATATCCTCAGGTGCTGAGGAAACCTCTGAAGCTATTCAAGAAACGGCGCAATCTGTAGATCATTCCACAAGGCTAGCTAGTCAAGTGGATGAAAAGGCAGGAGACTCTCAGCAGAAATCGAACGCAATGGTTCAACAGCTTCAAGAATCGAATCAAATTATCAATGGTCTAATCACAGGCATTCTTCAAATAGCCGAAAATCAAGAAATTGCTTTACAGGACGTTCATCGCTTACAACAGAAAGCAAAAGAAGTAGAGAATGTTATTTCTCTCGTTGGCGACATTAGTGAACAGACCAATTTATTGGCTTTAAATGCATCGATTGAGGCATCACGTGCTGGGGAAGAAGGCAAAGGCTTTGCGGTAGTTGCCGAGGAAGTGCGAAAATTGGCAGATCAAAGCTCACAGGCCGTACAGAGCATTTCTGATTTGATCAAGGATATGCAAAGTGATGTAAAAGGTGTCGTGAATGCCATGCAAAAACAAGTGGAAGAAACAAGAAACGAAATGACAAAAGGGGAGCAAACAACGGCTGTAATCGATGAGATGTCTGGTTCTGTTCTTAATGTTGCTGAATCTATAAAGGAAATTTCTACTCTAGTGGATGATCAATTGAAGGAAATGGAATCTACGCAGGCAAAATCGCAAAATGTAGCAGCAATTGCAGAGGAAACCTCGGCAGGATCAGAGGAAATGAGAGCAACGATAGAGGAGCAAGCTGATTTTGCTGAAAATCTTGAGAGCTTAGCGATAAATTTAGAAAAACAAGCACAAAACTTGAAAAATCAGATCGGGCAATTTAAGCTAAGCTAAACAATACTTTTTTTTACAAGAGGGAGTTTGGTATCGCATGAAGGTCATTTTAGCATCAGACCATGGTGGAATCCATTTATCAAAGGAAATCGCTTCATTATTGGAAGAATTGAATATTGAATATGAAGATATTGGATGCAACTGTGCCGATTCTGTTGATTACCCTGATTATGGAATTCCAGCAGCAGAACGAGTAGCAAGCGGAGAATTTGATCGTGGTATTCTTATTTGTGGAACAGGAATTGGCATGTCGATTGCTGCGAATAAGGTAAAAGGTGTTCGTGCGGCATTAGTGCATGATGTTTTTAGTGCAAAGGCAACTCGAGAGCATAATGATTCCAATATGATTACGATGGGAGAGCGCGTGATCGGTCCAGGACTTGCTCGTGAAATTGTTAAAACATGGATCGGAACAGATTTCCAAGGTGGTCGCCATGCGAATCGAATTGGCAAAGTCACAGAGTACGAAAATCAATAAAGCGTATAGGAAGTGAAGCACAGCATGCAGCTTGATCAATGGGCTCAAGATATACGTGAAATCCTGGCAGAGTGGAGAGAGTCTAAGATCTTACAGCCAGGAGATGTTTTTCTGGTTGGTTGTTCCACAAGTGAAGTGGCGGGAGAACGGATTGGAACTTCAGGCAGTGAAGAAATAGCGGAAATGATTTTTCGGGAATTACAATTTTTCAAGGAACAAACTGGTATTCACTTAGCTTTTCAATGCTGTGAGCATTTAAATCGTGCCATCGTTATCGAAAAAGAAGTGATGCAGAAACATAATTTAGGTCAGGTCTCCGTCGTGCCAGTGAGGACCGCTGGAGGGTCTATGGCAGCATATGCGTATAAGCATCTTCCTGATGCTGTAGTGGTGGAGCATATTCAAGCAGATGCGGGTATGGATATTGGTGAGACGATGATTGGCATGCATTTAAAGCATGTAGCGGTACCACTCAGATTTAAACAGCGATATATAGGACGTGCAAGGGTAAATCAAGCAATGACAAGGCCGAAGTTAATCGGAGGCCCAAGAGCAAAATACGAATGAAATATTTTAAAAACATGCGCCTTTAAAGTAAATCACGAATAAAGGTGCGTGTTTTGTTCAATTTATTCGTAAAAGGACTAGAAATAATTCACAAATAATGTTATTTTAGAAATAGATTTAGGTAAAAACGAATGTTTCTGCGAGATATCTTCGTTAAGAATCATCTGATAACCAAAACGGATTTAGGGGGAGCAAACGATGGAGCATCTTAAAAACTTTGATCCAGAACTTTTCCAATCGATGGAAGATGAAAGAAAGCGACAAAATGACAAAATTGAATTGATCGCATCAGAGAACTTTGTATCTGAAGCAGTAATGGAGGCGCAAGGTTCTGTACTAACGAATAAATATGCCGAAGGATATCCTGGTAAACGTTACTACGGTGGCTGTGAGCATGTGGATGTAGCAGAGGATCTTGCGCGTAATCGTGCCAAAGAATTATTTGGTGCAGAGCATGTTAATGTTCAGCCACATTCAGGTGCACAGGCGAATATGGCTGTCTATTTTACCATCCTAGAGCCAGGAGATACAGTACTTGGAATGAATTTAAGTCATGGTGGACACCTTACACACGGAAGTCCTGTAAATTTCAGTGGAAAGCTGTTTAACTTTGAGGAATATGGTGTGGATAAGGAGTCAGAGCAAATTGATTATGAGGAAGTTTTGGCTAAAGCAAAAGAAGTCAATCCGAAATTGATCGTAGCAGGTGCTAGTGCCTATCCACGACAAATTGATTTTCAAAAATTCCGTGAAATTGCCGATGCAGTCGATGCCTATCTTATGGTAGACATGGCGCACATTGCAGGTTTAGTGGCAGGTGGATTGCATCCAGACCCAGTTCCTCATGCCCATTTTGTGACAACTACCACACATAAGACGTTACGCGGCCCTCGTGGTGGAATGATTTTATGTAAAGAAGAATTCGCCAAGCAAATTGATAAAACCGTTTTTCCTGGTATGCAAGGCGGCCCTTTAATGCACGTGATTGCAGCTAAAGCTGTTGCATTGAAGGAAGCATTACAACCTTCTTTTAAAGAATATGGTGAAAATATTATCAAAAATGCGAAACGATTCGGTGAAGTATTACGTTCAGAAGGAATTCGCACGGTTTCAGATGGAACGGACAACCATTTATTACTATTAGATGTTCGTGGTCTTGATCTAACTGGTAAGGATGCAGAAAAAGCATTAGACGATGTAGGCATTACAACGAACAAAAACACCATACCATTCGATCCAGAGAGCCCATTTGTCACAAGTGGTGTACGTGTTGGTACTGCTGCAGTTACAAGCCGCGGTTTCCGTGAGGCGGAGATGGAAGAGGTAGCTAAAATCATCGCACTTACTTTAAAAAATACAAAAGATGAAAAAGTCCAAGAAGAAGCAAGAGAAAGAGTGCAAGCATTAACCGCAAAATTCCCTCTTTATCAAAGATAATGAATAAGACCCTTGTCATGATGGCAGGGGTTTTTATATGCCTTTGCTTGACTTTCGGGCTATGCTTCGTTTAAACTCCATGTAAATAATAATAGAAAGGTTGTGGAAAATGATTATTAAAGAAAGAGAAGAACCTGATGAGCTGCGAATATTTTCCTCTCTCCATCGACGTCGAAGCTTATCAGAAAAAGAAAAGAAATATTTTAAAAGCATGCAAAAAGGCTATACTGGAGAAAAGCATTTTGACTCCCTCATGAAACAGCTCACCTGTCCTCACTATCTCTTAAACGACTTACGCTTCAAACATCATAACCATTTTTTTCAAATCGATGCGATCCTGCTACTAGCAAATGAAATTTATTTATTCGAAATAAAAAACTTTGAAGGAGAATTTTACTATGATTCTGAAAAGCTGCAGATGAAAAAACAAATAGAAGTAAGTGATCCCCTACTGCAGCTCCAGAAAAGTGAGTCATTACTCCGACAACTCCTCCAATCCCATCACTATAATATTCGCATCCAAGGCTTTGTTGTTTTTGTTCATCCGGAATTTACCCTATATCAAGCGCCTTTAAATAAACCCATCATCCTGCCAACTCAGATCAATCAGTTTATCCGGCAACTAAACAAAATGACATCCCCTTTAAAGAGACAATCAGATAACGTCGCACAATTTTTAAAAACTATGCATATTGAGAAACCACCAATAACTAATATTCCTCCCTATACATTCGATCAGTTCCATAAAGGTATACCTTGCATCAACTGTCATGCTTTTTCCCTTTCTGTAATAGGTCATCACTGTATTTGCAAAAATTGTGGAACAAAGGAATCCATTGAAAAGGCAGTTATGCGGAATGTAAAAGAATTCAAGCTACTTTTTCCAAAAGAGCAAGTTAGAACCACGATGATCCAAGAGTGGTGTGATCTCATTATATCAAAGCAAAGAATCCAGAGAATTCTAGGTAAAAATTTCCATAAAGAAAGTGACAAGCAATGGGCTTATTATAAATGAAAAGGAATATAAAGCGTATTTCAATCAAGGTTATTAAGCCCCAACTGAGTTTTATCCGCCATATAAAATGCATTTCAATTGAGGCATCAAGCCAACCTGAGGTTTATCTGCCTTATAAAATGCATCTCAATCGAGGCATCAAGCCCAACTGAGTTTTATCCGCCATATAAAATGCATCTCAATCGAGGCATCAAGCCCAACTGAGTTTTATCCGCTCTATAAAATGCATTTCAATCGAGGCATCGAGCCAACCTGAAGTTTATCCGCCTTATAAAATGCATTTCAATTGATACCTCAAGTCAACCTGAGGTTTATCCTCCCAATTAAGCGCATTTCAATCAAGCCATCACCCAATCTGAGGTACATCCATCGCTTTACAAAGCGGATTTTAACCCAAAAATCAAATGCAATCATCTCCCGCTCGCTCTCTACCTCAAAGAATTTCTTGTTTTACTTGAAAGCATCTGCTTTTTTCAGTACAATTTGAAGGATGAACAGTTTACAGTTGTCAAACCAAAAAAGGAGAGATCAGTATATGAGCAATGTATTTGTATTGGATCATCCGCTTATTCAACACAAGCTGACGTACATACGTAATAAAAATACTGGAACAAAAGAATTTCGTGCATTAGTAGATGAAGTTTCAGCCCTTATGGCATTTGAAATAACAAGAGATTTACCCTTAGAGGAAAAAACGATAGAAACCCCTGTTACAGAAGCAGTTACGAAAGTGATTAGTGGGAAGAAAATTGGCCTTGTCCCGATTTTAAGAGCTGGCTTAGGAATGGTGGACGGAATGCTTCGTCTTATTCCAGCAGCAAAAGTTGGACATGTTGGTTTGTATCGTGATCCAGAAACATTGCAGCCAGTCGAATATTATGTGAAGCTCCCGACAGATATTGAGGAACGTGATTTTATTGTGATAGACCCAATGCTTGCTACAGGAGGATCAGCAAATGATGCGATTCATTCACTTAAAAAGCGTGGAGCTACAAATATTAAGCTGATGTGTCTAATTGCGGCACCTGAAGGAGTAGAAGTCATTCAAAAGGAACATCCAGATGTCGATATATATTTAGCGGCACTTGACGAAAGACTAGACGAAAAAGGTTATATTATCCCAGGTCTTGGAGACGCGGGAGATCGTCTTTTTGGCACAAAATAACATATAAAAAGGAGTATCATAAAAATGTCAAAGCCAATTAAAGTGATGTCTATTTTCGGAACGAGACCAGAAGCAATCAAGATGGCACCACTTGTATTAGAATTACAAAAACGTCCTGAACAATTTGAGTCGATTGTAACGGTAACAGCACAGCACCGCGAAATGTTGGACCAAGTGCTTGATATTTTTCAAGTAACCCCAGATCATGATTTAAATATTATGAAAGCAAGACAAACATTAGCGCAGATTACGACAAGAGCACTAGAAGGGCTAGATCAAGTGATGCAAGAAACGAAGCCTGATATCGTGCTTGTTCACGGAGATACTACGACAACCTTTGCTGCATCACTGGCTGCCTACTATAATCAAATTGCAGTTGGACATGTGGAGGCAGGTTTAAGGACATGGGACAAGTACTCCCCATATCCAGAAGAAATGAACCGTCAACTAACAGGCGTTATGGCAGATCTTCATTTCTCACCAACGACAAAATCAAAGCAAAACCTCTTAAATGAAAATAAAAAAGAAGATACTATTTTCATTACTGGTAATACAGCAATTGATGCATTATCTACTACAGTAAGCGAGGATTATACACATCCTGTATTGGAACAAGTGGGAAGTAAGCGTCTCGTTCTCATGACCGCACACCGTCGTGAGAATTTAGGTCAAAATATGCAACAAATGTTCCGTGCCATTAAACGATTAGTGGATGAGCACGAAGATATCCATGTTGTTTATCCTGTTCACTTAAACCCTGTTGTACAAGAAACGGCAAAAGAAATTCTAGGCGATGATCCACGCATTTCGCTAATTGAGCCATTAGGTGTGGTTGATTTCCATAACTTTGCTTCAAGAGCACACCTTATCCTAACCGATTCAGGCGGGGTACAAGAGGAAGCTCCATCCTTAGGAGTGCCAGTACTTGTACTAAGAGATACAACAGAACGCCCAGAGGGTATTGAGGCAGGCACATTAAAACTTGCCGGAACAGAAGAGGATAACATATTTAACCTTGCACATGAGCTCCTATCAGACGAAGAGGCCCACCGCAAAATGGCACGTGCTTCTAATCCATATGGAGACGGAAAAGCATCTGAGCGAATAGCTGATGCGATCCGCTACTTTTTCAATCAAACAACAGAAAAGCCAAAACCATTCTAAAGTCCCGATTTTTTCGGGGCTTTTTCTAATGGAAAAAAACATCATAGAATTGTTATTTATGTACACACTAGTGGTACATAAGGAGTTGGCGTGACATGATTTGGTGGTTATTAATGACATTGATAGTACAACCTGAGCAACAAGAGCAATCATTTATCATCGAAGTAGAGGATAATCCACATGAGATTGCTGAGGAAATGGAAACCTATTACCCACGAGTAGAGATACTACATATTTATGACACGATTTTTAATGGTATTGCGATTAAGGCAGATAATCGTACGTTAAAAAAACTGAAAAACAGAGGGCTATTTAAACAAAGCTATCCAGTTCAAAAATATCAAGCGCTGGAAACAAAGGAAACGATTAATCAAAGTGTCCCTTTTCTTCTACCAGAAAACCTACCATATACAGGTGATGGTGTAAAAGTCGGGGTGATTGACACAGGCATTGACTACACCCATCCCGATCTCCGAAAAAGCTATAAGGGTGGCTATGATCTCGTTGATTTCGATCAAGATCCGATGGAAACAACAGAAGAACAGGGCATACCTACCTTGCACGGAACCCATGTAGCCGGAATTATTGCAGCAAATGGAGAAATGAAAGGAGTTGCGCCAGAAGCTGAACTATATGGATATCGTGCATTAGGCCCAGGTGGAACTGGGACCTCCGTACAAGTAATGGCAGCAATTGAGCAAGCAGTAGAAGATAAGATGGACATCATTAACCTATCTTTAGGTAACACCATTAATGGACCTGATTGGCCAACATCGATAGCGGTTAACCGTGCCACGGAACAAGGTGTTACCGTTGTAATTGCCAATGGTAACACAGGGCCAGACCCATGGACAGTTGGATCGCCTGCAACAGCCGATAGTGTCATTGCCGTTGGTGCCTCTACACCACAAATCGAGCATCCCTACTTATACGATCGTTTTTTAGAAAAAAAAATAGAGCTTTGGCCAATGCAAGGTGCGCCTCCTTGGGCATTGGAGCGAGATCTACGTATAGCTCACGAGGATAGAGCAAAAGACAAATTACCGATGGATAGCATTTTAATCGTCGACCGTGGAAAACAACCTTTCACAAAACTAGCCATAGAAGCTGAAAAAAGGGGAGCAAAAGCATTATTAATTGCTAATAATGAGGAAGAAAGCTTTCAAGGAGCGATCGAAGCAGAGATAAGTATTCCGGTTGCTGGTATTTCCAAGGAAACAGGTGAATGGTTGAAGAATGCCCATGGCTCTTATTTGGAAATCAAGCATGAAAAAATTCAAGATACCGTAACAGATTTTAGTTCAAGAGGACCCGTGACAGTCAATTGGGCAATAAAGCCAGAGGTAGTGGCACCTGGTGCAAGCATCATGAGTACTGTACCAAATGGCTATCAAAGTCTTAATGGGACAAGTATGGCCGCCCCTCATGTAGCAGGAATATTAGCATTGTTAAAAGAAGCACATCCAGATTGGACACCTCAACAGTTGAAAGCAGCCTTATTAACCACAGCTGATCCACTAGAAAGCTTTCTTCCAACAGAGCAAGGAGCGGGAAAGGTTGATATAGGTGAAGCAATTAATACAGATACATTACTATATCACTCCTTTGTCCAGCTTGGGAAAAGTGGTGCTATCCTTGAACGAAGCAGCCATTCCATGATAGTGGAGAATATAGGAGATCAGCCTATCAGCTATAGCTTTCAACAGCCAAAGCTATCACAGGATTTGCGTTTTCATTTGCCTAGCTCCTTTACATTACAGCCAGGGGAAAAGAAAGAGATCGAAATAGAAGCAATACTTCAAGCAAAGCAGCAGGCAGAACCTTTCCTGCAAGGTTATCTTTATCTCAATGATCATCCGATACCTTACTTGTATGTGACCGAAGCAGCTGATGTTCCGATGGCAATGGGACTTGAATTCTACTTAGAACCATTTGATGGTCAGTATCACTATCAGTTGTACATGGTAGAGGATGCAGAAAGTGTGACGGTTGATTTATATGATGACAAAACATTTGCATTTAAAGAAACCATTTTACAGTTAAACGACCAGTCAAAAGGAGTGGTCGAAGGTAGCTTAAAGAAAGATAGGATACCAGCTAAAGGGAGCTATGTGGCAAATATCACGGTGATCACGACAAATGGAGAAAAATATCAATACCAAACACCAATTCTGATAGAAGATACACTCCGTCAAGAATAAGCAACTTGATGGAGTGTATATCATTTAATCTTTCGAATTGCGAAATAATTGTCACAAATTGTTCGAAAACAATAAAAAAATAGCTCAGATTTGAATATTCGAGGATTTTGGACAAAATACTCGTATCTTGTCCGTATATTCTGAGATTTTGTCTTGAAAATGGATTGACAATAATCGTGCCCTATTGTATGCTATTTGATGGTAGATGATAAGGTTTGCATAACTGTGACAAATTTTTCTATATATAGGAATTTTTCCGCGAAGTCAACCTTTTTACCCTATACATAATTTTTGTATACGTGAAATATGGAGTGATGCAGTTTGACATCACCAGGGAGTAAAAGACCATTACAAGGCTTAGCGATCACAAGCGCCATCCTATCACAATTGGCTGGTGGTCCATTAATTGGATTGTGGCTTGGTAGCTGGCTAGATCGGTATTTTACAACAAAACCACTCTTTTTAATCATCGGTCTACTTTTAGGTCTAGGAGCCGGTTTATACGGAACTATTCATTACGTAAGAGAAATAACGGGAGACGAAGAATAATGGATCAATACAAAAAAATGATAACCCGTCAACGTAAATGGATGTTCTACCTTCTTGCACTTTTCGTACTAGGCTGGGGTTTTACCTCCTATACTAGTATCTTCCTCGGACTTCTCCTAGGAACAACATTGAGTTTTTATAACCTTTGGTTGATGCAAAGGAAAGTGGAACGATTCGGTCGTGCCGCAGCAGATGGCGGTAGAGTAAATGGAATCGGGACATTTACCAGACTTGCAACCGCAGCATTAGCAGTTCTCATTGCAATGCGATTCGAAGAACATTTCCATTTTTTATCTGTAATTATTGGATTAATAACAGCCTATGTTGTTATTATGATAGATTTTGCTCTATTTAGAAAACAAGACTAGCACAAGGAAGTGAGGTGAAGCAATTGGATCACGAATCACCGATGTTATACGATCTATGGGGAATTCCATGGTTAGACTTTAACCTAGCAACGGTTTTGATGACATTTATCACCTGTGTCATAGTTTTCTTTATTTGCTTTTTTGCATCAAGAAGATTGCAAATGAAGCCTAAAGGATTTCAGAACTTTATGGAATGGATTATCGATTTTGTTAAAGGCATTATCGGGGATACCATGGATTGGAAAACAGGAAAGGTATTTTTACCACTAGGATTAACATTAATTGTTTTTCTTTTTATAAGTAATATTTTAGGTGTTATCACCATGGTAACATTTGGACACACATTATGGTGGAAGTCACCAACCTCAGATGCAACCTTAACCCTATCCTTATCAACAATGGTTATTTTGTTAACACACTATTACGGGATAAAGGTAAAAGGTTTCAAAGAGTATACAAAAGATTATGTCAGACCAGTACCTTTTTTATTACCATTTAAAATCATTGAAGAGTTCACTAATACTCTTACATTAGGTCTACGTCTTTTCGGTAATATTTTCGCTGGTGAAATCTTATTATCTCTTATTACTAAAATGGCAATGATAGCAATTCCTGCCTTTGCCTTCTCTATTATTCCAATGTTGGCTTGGCAAGGATTTAGTTTATTTATTGGAGCAATCCAAGCATTTATTTTCACAATGTTAACAATGGTCTATATGTCTCACAAAGTGAGTTCAGATCATTAATATAATTCCTACTATCAACTACCATTCATCATAATTGATAGTACAAAAAATAAAGCAATAGTTATATATCTTAAAGGAGGAAATAGAATATGGGAGCTTTAGCAGCTGCAATAGCAATTGGTTTAGCGGCACTTGGTGCTGGTTTAGGTAACGGTATGATCGTAAGTCGTACAGTAGAAGGGATTGCACGTCAGCCAGAATTAAGAGGTGCACTTCAAACAACGATGTTTATCGGGGTAGCGTTAGTAGAGGCGATTCCTATTTTCGCCGTTGTAATTGCCTTTATGGTAATGTAATTCATACTTATAACCTGATAGAATGGCGAAGTTCGTCTTAGACAATCTTCGCCATTCCTTTGTAAGTAAGTATTGACAATGATAGAACATAGGATAGATACGATTAATTGTTGGAAGGAGTGAACACTGTGCAAGAACTAGCTAGTGGACTCATCATCAACGCATCCATAGGTGGTTTTCATGGTGGAACAATTTTGTTCTCCCTTTTAAGCTTTGCGATTCTACTTATCCTGCTTAAAAAATTTGCCTGGGGTCCTTTAATGGACAAGATGGAAGAGCGTGAAAATTATATCGCAAATGAAATAGATACTGCTGAGAAGAATCGCGAAATTGCGGAAAAAGCGGCAAAAGAAGCGAATGAGCAGTTAAGTGCAACTCGTAAAGAGGCACAACAAATCATTGAAGAAGCGAAAAAAGCAGGTCAAGAGCAAGAACAGGCAATTATCCAAGCGGCACAAGAGGCTGCGGCGCGATTGAAGCAATCAGCAGAAGAGGATATTGCACGTGAAAAAGAAAAAGCAATTGAAGCATTACAGGCACAGGTGGCTACATTATCTGTCCAGATTGCTACAAAAGTAATTGAAAAAGAAATCAACAAGGAAGACCAAGAACAATTGATCAGTGACTACATTAAAGAGGTAGGAGAAGAGCGATGAGTAAAGCAAATGTAGCAAAGCGTTATGCAGAAGCTCTATTCCAAATTGGTGTAGAAAAACAAACGATTGATTTTCTTGATACAGAATTAGCAACAGTGAGAGAAGTTTTCGAAACCAATAAAAAGCTTCTTCCATTTCTACAACATCCAAAAGTAGATCATGCTAAAAAGCAAGCACTACTGAAAGAAGCGTTCACAGGCTTTTCGGAGGATGTATTACATACACTTTCGTTACTTGTTGATCGCCACAATGTGTCGATTATTCCCGAGGTAGCACTTCAATTCACGAAGCTTGCAAATGAATCAAAGGGAATGAAAGAAGCCATTGTCTACTCTGTTCGCCCTCTTCAAGAAGAGGAAAAACAAGAGCTTGAAACAACCTTTAAGAAGAAATTAAATGTGAAAGCATTGAAAATAACGAATCAAGTGGATGAATCAATCATCGGTGGTGTCAAGATAAAAGTAGGCAACACGATTTATGATGGTACGATTAAAGGAAAGCTTGATCGATTAGAACGTAAAATAGCAAATGCAAATTAAGGACGATAGGGGTGAATTGGCATGAGCATTAAAGCTGAAGAAATCAGTGCACTGATTAAGCAGCAGATTGAAAGCTATGATTCAGACATCGAAGTAAGTGATGTCGGTACAGTTATCGAGATCGGTGACGGTATCGCTCGTGCACACGGGCTAGATAACGTAATGTCTGGTGAGCTAGTAGAGTTTTCAAACGGTGTCATGGGTATGGCACAGAACTTAGAAGAATCAAATGTTGGGATTGTAATCCTTGGACCATACACAGGTATTCGAGAAGGTGACGAGGTTCGTCGTACTGGTCGTATTATGGAAGTGCCAGTAGGAGAGGAACTAATCGGCCGCGTTGTCAATCCATTGGGACAACCAATCGATGGCAAAGGTACGATTGAAACAACAAAAACTCGTCCAATTGAATCACCAGCACCAGGTGTAATGGATCGTAAATCAGTTGATGAGCCATTACAAACAGGTATTAAAGCAATTGACGCTCTTGTGCCAATTGGTCGTGGTCAACGTGAGTTAATCATTGGGGATCGCCAAACTGGTAAAACAACTGTAGCTGTTGATACTATTCTAAACCAAGCTGATCAAGATATGATCTGTATCTATGTGGCAATTGGCCAAAAGGACTCTACCGTTCGTGGAACAGTAGAAGTTCTCCGTAAGCATGGTGCATTAGATTATACGATTGTCGTATCAGCTGGAGCAAGTGAACCTGCACCATTACAGTACTTAGCGCCATATGCTGGGGTGTCTATGGGGGAAGAGTTCATGTACAACGGAAAGCATGTACTCGTCGTATATGATGATTTATCTAAGCAAGCGAACGCATATCGTGAGCTTTCCCTATTATTACGCCGCCCGCCAGGACGTGAAGCATTCCCAGGGGATGTATTCTACTTACACTCTCGTTTATTGGAGCGTGCAGCGAAGCTTAGTGATGCAAAAGGTGGAGGTTCATTAACAGCACTTCCATTCGTAGAAACACAAGCAGGCGATATTTCTGCCTATATTCCTACAAACGTAATCTCTATTACAGATGGGCAAATTTTCTTGCAATCAGATTTATTCTTCTCTGGTGTAAGACCAGCGATCAACCCAGGTTTATCCGTATCGCGTGTTGGGGGATCTGCCCAAATTAAAGCAATGAGAAAAGTTGCGGGTACACTTCGTCTAGACCTTGCGTCATTCCGTGAGCTTGAATCATTTGCACAGTTCGGTTCAGATCTTGATAAAGCAACACAAGCAAAATTAAACCGTGGTGCTCGTACTGTAGAAGTGCTCAAACAAGGATTACACAAACCACTTGTTGCTGAAAAGCAAGTAATGATCCTTTATGCATTAACAAAAGGTTTCCTAGATGATATCCCTGTGGAGGACATCACTCGTTTTGAGGAAGAGTTCCTAAACTGGATGGACAAAAACAAAAAAGAATTGCTTAATACAATTAAAGAAACTGGTGCATTAGCCGATGAAGGCGAAATGGGTAATGCAATTGAAGAATTCAAAAAACAATTTATTGTTTCTGAATAAGTCGTATCAACTTAATCTGTCTGCCTTTGTCTAGGCAAAGTGCAGACCTTCATGAAATGATCGTCAATCTCAAGTAAGAAAGGACGGTGACATGTAGTGGCATCACTTAGAGATATAAAAACACGAATTACTTCTACACAAAAAACGAAGCAAATCACAAAAGCAATGCATATGGTATCAGCATCGAAACTGAGTAAGGCAGAGGAATTTGCCAAAGCTTTTGATCCATATAGCAACAAGATCAAAGAAGTAGTAACAAGTATTGCTGGAAGTGGGCAGGATGCGGATCATCCGATGCTCCAAACACGTGAAGTAAAGAAAACAGCTTATTTTGTTATTGCTTCTGATCGTGGGCTTGCTGGTGCATTTAATAGTGGAGTACTTCGTAAAGTGTATCGTACGATTCAAGATCGCCATCAATCAAATGATGAATTTGCAGTGATTGTTGTTGGACGAATGGCACGTGATTTCTTCCAAAAACGTGGAATCCCAATTTTACATGAGATCACTGGATTATCGGATCAACCAAACTTTGCTGATGTAAAAGATCTTACTTCTGAAACAGTACAACTGTTTATTGATGGTGAAATTGATGAGTTAGTGATTTTCTACAATCACTTTGTCAGTGCAATATCACAAGAGGTTACATCTAAAAAACTTCTTCCACTTACTGACTTACAAGATGAAGCAAGTGGTAGTAGTAAGAGTATGTATGAATATGAACCAAATCAACAAGAGATCTTAAATGTGCTGTTACCACAATATGCTGAAAGCTTAATATTTGGTGCATTACTTGATAGTAAAGCAAGTGAACATGCTGCACGTATGACAGCAATGCAAAATGCGACTGATAACGCGGATGAGCTTATTTCTGATTTGTCTTTACAGTATAACCGTGCAAGACAGGCAGCCATTACACAAGAAATCACCGAAATTGTGAGTGGAGCAGCAGCATTAGAGTAGAAAATGGAGAGTGCAAATAGTTAGGCTAGCACTAAAGAGTTTAAGTGAGAATGAGATTGAAATAGTAGTTAGGAGGGAAATCGATGGCAAAGGGACGCGTTATTGAAATCAAGGGACCAGTCGTTGACGTTAAATTCGACGATGGACACCTCCCGGAAATATACAATGCGTTAAAGGTACAGTACCAAATACAAGGCGAATCACAAGAATTGACGCTTGAGGTAGCACTTCACCTTGGTGATGATTCTGTTCGTACTATTGCGATGTCATCTACAGAAGGATTACAGCGTGGAGCAGAGGTTATTGATACAAATGCAGCAATCTCTGTACCAGTTGGTGATGTGACATTAGGGCGTGTATTTAACGTATTAGGTGAAAAAATTGACTTAGACGAAGAATTAGGTACTGACATTCGTCGTGATCCAATCCATCGTCAATCACCAAAATTTGATGATTTAGCAACAGATACAGAAATCTTAGAAACAGGAATTAAAGTAGTAGACCTTTTAGCGCCATATATTAAAGGTGGTAAAATCGGTTTGTTTGGTGGTGCCGGTGTTGGAAAAACGGTTCTTATTCAAGAGCTAATTAACAACATTGCACAAGAGCATGGTGGTATTTCCGTGTTTGCCGGTGTTGGAGAGCGAACTCGTGAAGGAAATGACCTCTATTATGAAATGAAGGACTCTGGTGTTATTTCCAAAACAGCGATGGTGTTCGGTCAAATGAACGAGCCACCCGGAGCGCGTATGCGTGTAGCATTAACAGGTCTTACCATGGCTGAGTACTTCCGTGATGAACAAGGTCAAGACGTGCTTTTATTTATTGACAACATTTTCCGTTTTACACAAGCTGGTTCAGAGGTATCGGCATTACTTGGTCGTATGCCATCTGCAGTTGGTTACCAACCAACACTAGCAACGGAAATGGGTCAGTTACAAGAGCGTATCACATCTACTAATAAAGGTTCTGTTACATCTATTCAAGCGATTTATGTACCTGCCGATGACTATACAGATCCGGCACCTGCGACAACCTTCGCCCACCTAGATGCAACAACTAACCTTGATCGTAAATTGTCAGAGCAAGGTATTTACCCAGCGGTGGATCCACTTGCTTCAACATCTCGTGCCCTTGACCCTGCAGTTGTAGGTGAAGAGCACTATGAGGTAGCACGTGAAGTACAACGTACACTACAAAAATATAAAGAGCTTCAAGATATTATTGCAATTCTAGGTATGGATGAGCTTTCAGATGAGGATAAATTGACAGTAGCTCGTGCTCGTCGTATTCAATTCTTCTTATCTCAAAACTTCCACGTTGCAGAGCAGTTTACTGGTCAACCAGGTTCTTATGTTCCTGTAAAAGAAACGGTACAAGGCTTTAAAGAAATTCTAGAAGGTAAATATGATGATCTTCCAGAAGATGCTTTCCGTTTAGTTGGCCGTATCGAAGAGGTAGTTGAAAAAGCGAAGCAAATGGCTTAATAGCCAATATGTTTCAATTCCAGCCTGAGGAGGGGTTCTGTTGAATACACTAACAGTAAGTGTTGTTACTCCAGATGGCCCTGTTCTGGAAGATACATTTGAGATGGTTAGCTGTAAAGCTGAAAGTGGTGAACTTGGTATTTTACCTGGTCACATTCCACTCGTTGCTCCATTATCCATTAGTGGTGTTCGCCTAAAAGGTCCAAACCCAGAACGCATTGCAGTAAGTGGTGGGTTTCTAGAGGTTCGCCCTGATAAGGTAACAATTCTGGCACAATCAGCGGAACGTCCTGAGGACATAGACATTGAACGTGCCCGAGCCGCTAAGGAACGAGCAGAACGACGCTTACAAGCTAAACAAGATGAAATTGATTTCAGAAGGGCAGAACTAGCACTAAAACGTGCTATGAATCGATTAGACATTGCTGAAAATAGATAAGTTACCACAAGAGACTTCGCCATTAAGGAGAAGTCTCTTGTTTCTTCTTTATAGCAATGGAAAATTATTATTATATATCTTGGTAACATGATGAACCTAGAGCAAGATCACCTAGAAAAAAGGATATATCTAGGAATAGCACGTTCCCTGAACAAGATAACCAAGATAAATAGGTAATGCCACGATCACCAGCTAATCTTTAACACTCCAATAACCTACAACAAAGTATTTTATAGAACTAAATAACCATACAACTCAGAGTCAAAAGAACTGGTCACCAAGTATCCCAACAGAATAATAGAAGATTTGTCAAAAATAAAATTATATCGGCGATAAAGCTACAAATTTCATTTCGAATACCCCCAACTCGCCAACATACCTAAACAATTCTCAAAATAGTCTCCAATAGACAATAAATTTCCCGGGAAATAGCGAAATTTCTTCTAAAATGAGAAAAGCATCGAACAATAGAATATGATAGAATAGTCTTCAGAATAATGAAAAAGAGGGATAATGAATGATAGAACAAACACTAGCTCAAAATGGTTTAGTAAGTATAATCTCACACTTGATTTTTATCGTCATTACATGGCAAGTCGTACAGTCCTTAAACTTTGATGAACTATTTCGAAAAAACAAAGTATTTGAGGCGAGGATCCTTATCATTTTTCTCACGATCGCCATTGGATCCACTGTCAGCAATTTCTTCTTAGATTTCTTGAATTGGTCTCAACAGTTAATCTATTTATTTTAAGAGAATTGTCGAACAAAAAATAGTTTAATAGCTTCATTTCCTGCTAACACTTGTAATAAAAAAGGAGTGCGGGAAATGAAGCGTTTTTTATTAGGTGGAATCATATTAATATTAACCGTTATAATATGGCAAGAGGTAGAAGCTATCAGTATAGAGAGTAGTCAGCAGCAATTAGAAGAGATGTTAAACATTGCAGAGGAAAATGATTTTCAATTAGATAAATGGGAAGTCGTCGTAAGAGAGAACCTTCTCATAGAGAATGTAGATAATGTCATCCAAGGTTTAGGTGATTTTGAAATTGGGAAAACACAAATAGATGGCGTCACTAAATATAGGGGCGACCGTCATAGTTCTGCTAATATTGTCGAATCTTTATTAATAGTGCGAACTTCAGGGAAGGAATATCAGGTCATTTATAAAATATCATCATCCGATTATTCTGAAGAAGTAAAGAAAACATATTTGCGTAAATTAGACGAAATGACGGAGAAATTATTCACTGAAAATGCACAATATTTTACTTGTCTTGAGGCTGTCAAAAATGGTATGATTGATATTGTTTGTTTAATAGAAAAAATCGCAGAAACTTTAAATTTAACCATATATGATCAGCTTAAAGACAACAAATTTCAAACTTGGACTGGGTATACACCAAAATGGGAGCAATCCATCTCGATTGATGACAACGAAATAAATACTCATATTGCAGTGACAAAAGGATCGAATAATCAATCGACTCTCATCATAGGAACACCTATCCTAATTACTGAATATTAATAATAATGAATATGGACTACAGAGGAGAATGAGCCTTGGAAAAAATCATCGTCCGTGGCGGGAGGCAGTTACATGGCACTGTGAAAGTTGAAGGTGCGAAGAATGCTGTATTGCCTGTCATCGCTGCTAGTATAATTGCAAGTGAAGGAAAAAGTATAATCCATGACGTACCTGCGTTAGCAGATGTTTATACAATTAATCAAGTGTTAACCCATATGCATGTTGATGTACAATATGAAAATAATACAGTAACAGTAGATGCAACAAATGATTTATTGACAGAAGCTCCGTTTGAATATGTGCGAAAAATGCGTGCATCTGTACTTGTTTTAGGTCCATTATTAGCTAGATATGGACACGCAAAAGTAGCATTACCTGGAGGTTGTGCTATTGGTTCACGCCCAATTGATCTTCACCTAAAAGGCTTCGAAGCAATGGGAGCAGATGTACATGTTGGGAATGGTTTCGTCGAAGTAACTACAAATGGTAGGTTGAAAGGTGCAAAGATTTACCTAGATATGCCAAGTGTTGGGGCTACAGAAAATATTATGATGGCTGCGGCATTAGCGAGTGGAAGAACAACCATTGAAAATGCGGCAAAAGAACCAGAAATAGTAGATTTAGCTAATTACTTGAACAAAATGGGGGCAAAAATTATTGGTGCCGGAACAGAAACGATAAAAGTCGATGGTGTTCGTAAGCTGAGAGGGGCAGAACACACAATTATTCCAGACCGTATAGAAGCAGGAACATTCATGGTGGCAGCTGCCATTACTGGTGGAAATGTTTTAATTGAAAAGGCAGAAATTGATCATCTCCGTTCCCTTGTGTCAAAAATGGAGGAAATGGGAGTTCGTTTTATTGAGGAGCCAAATGGCCTGCGGGTAATTGGACCTAAAAAATTGAAAGCTACGGATATTAAGACATTGCCACATCCAGGATTTCCAACTGATATGCAGTCACAAATGATGGCATTGATGCTAAATGCAACTGGAACTAGTGTTATTACAGAAACAGTATTCGAAAATCGTTTTATGCATGTAGAAGAATTTAGAAGAATGAATGCTAAGCTGAAGATAGAAGGGCGAAGTGTGATCGTAGAAGGGCCTGTCAATCTTCAAGGTGCTGAGGTTGCCGCCACCGATTTGCGTGCAGGAGCTGCGCTTATCTTAGCTGGTTTAGTAGCAGATGGATATACTAGAGTAACTTCTTTACAGCATATCGATAGAGGATATGTAAATATTACAGATAAATTTGCTGGATTAGGAGCAGATATTGAAAGAGTTCGGGAGATTCCTGTACAAAATATATCGATGAAGAGAGTAGAAGTACAATAATTAACAAAGAGGACAGTTCATAGCTTGTCCTCTTTTTCTATCTCAAAAAATCTCTATTAGAAAAAATATAACTTGTACCATGTTCTAATCTTTTATCAACAGAATATAAATAGAGTAGTGGAATGAAAGATTAGAGGAGGTCATACATGCCAAAGTTTAAGAAAAATCCATCAATCAATTGGAAGCTACCTACCATCATTTTCACAGCAACACTACTTTTCATTATGTTTCTCATTCCATCCATTATTGTCGTTCCATTTAAGGAAGACAATAAGGCAACACAAGCATCCATCGAGACAGCTGTAACTAAAGAAACAAAGAAAGCTGTAGAATCACTAGAATCTCCATTCCAAGTTAATGTATTCCGAACAGAAGAGAACGAAGTGGAAGAAATTCCTTTAGAGGAATATGTCATTAACGTTGTAGCTTCAGAAATGCCGGCAGAATTTGAGCTAGAGGCCTTAAAGGCACAAGCACTAGCGGCAAGAACTTACATTGTGCGTTTTTTGAAGCAAGGCACAGATGAAGGTCTACCAGCTGATGCAGATGTTACAGACACCGTTCAACACCAAGTATATAAAAATAATGATGAATTGCGTCAAATTTGGGGAACAGATTACCATTGGAAAATGGAGAAAATTACAGAGGCGGTCGCTGCGACACAAGGAGAAATTATCACCTATGAAAAGGAACCGATTACTCCAGCATTTTTCTCTACAAGTAATGGCTACACCGAAGACTCTGAAAATTATTGGCAAAATGCCTTGCCGTATCTAAGAACAGTGGAAAGCCCTTGGGATGAGGAATTATCACCAAAGTTTTTAGATCAAACGGTACTAACCGTTGCTCAAGTAGAACAAAAGCTTGGAGTAAATTTATCAAATCAGGTGCAAGATTTTCAAATTACGCGTACAGATAGTAAACGAGTCGATCAAGCCACCATTGGCGGGAAAACATTTACAGGTAGAGAAATAAGAGAAAAGCTCGCCCTTCCATCTAACGATTTTACGATCACGAAGAAAAATGACCATTATGTTTTTACCACAAAAGGCTACGGCCATGGTGTTGGTATGAGTCAATACGGAGCGAATGGAATGGCGAAAGAAGGAAAAAACTATCAGGATATTATTACGTATTATTATCAAGGAACAACTATTCAACCATTAGAGCAAGCTGCTCCGACATTGCTTGCTAAATCCGAATAAGATAGAAGCGAAATAGATTTCTAAAAAAAATTTATAGATTGATGTATAAATTTTCCTCCATTTGATCACAATGGTTGCTGAGGTGATGAATTATGGAGGAAAACAAGAACGTTTCAAAAAAGAGTTGGAAACGTATCTTCAAAAAAAGATGGTTCTTTCCTGCACTTTATTTAACCGTTGCTGCACTGCTACTTTCGGGGGTCTTATGGTATCAAAATGTAACCAATCAAGTACCTGATTTAGCAGAGAACATGGAGGATCAGCTAAATGGAGATCTCGATAAGGATCAAGAGGATGCTGAATCTGTGATGCAGCAACAAGAAGTCTTGAAGATGCCAGTAGCAGAAGACTTGCAAACTGAAATTGTCACAAAATTCTATGATTATGGAGCAGATGCTGAGGAACAAGAGAAAGCATTGATTTCACATCAAAACAAATATTATCAGAGCGATGGTATCGACATCTCCACAGAAGACAATCAAGCGTTTGATGTAATGGCTGCTCTATCAGGAACAGTAGCGGAAATCAAGCAAGACCCGCTATTAGGGAATGTTGTGAAAATGGAGCATAAGCAAGGAGTTACCACTTATTATGCTAGTTTAGGTGAAGTGTTAGTAGAAGAAGGAACCGAGCTAAAGCAAGGCCAAACACTTGGAACAGCAGGTCAAAATAGTCTTGGCCAGGATAATGGTGTCCATTTACACTTTGAAGTACGCAAAGACAATGAACCTGTAAATCCAGAAACTTATATTAATCAACCGATTAATAGAATTGTTGCACCTGAATCTTCCGATGAGGATAGCGACTCAGCAGAAGGTGAAGAGCAAGAAGATAAGGAAACAACAGAGAACTCTGAACCAGAAGGCAATGAGTCTGATGATGCGGAGCAAGGTGAAGAAGGATCATCAGAGGATTCGGAACAAGAGGATGGCGAGTCCACTGATAAAACGGAAGAAGATGAAAGTAATAGTGAAGAAGATTCACAGAATAAAAGTGAATCTTCCAGATCGATGGGACAAGCGTAAAGAGAAAAGAGAGAAAGCTTTGAAGGCTTTCTCTTTTTTGTTTTTCCAGTCTTTTCCCCAATTGTCACAGTTAGCTGTCGCACGGGATAGAGCACTGACCATTTTTTGCTTTTTTTGTCGATAGTCGTGGTGATTTGACGAACGATTTTCCTCTAAAACCTATTGCATAATTCCTCGAATGTGAAATAATTGATAATTGTGAAAGGAGTAGGAAAATGCATACAGAAAAAACTTATACAGGGATTATTGAAAAATATCTAGAATCAGATACTGTACTAGGTCTCCATCAATTTATTACTATGATTAGTTTGGATCAAGATGAAGCAAGAATGATTGAATTAGTGAAGGAATTTTGCATGAAGTCTTCATCGCCATTAAATGATCGACTTGCTCTTGAATATTTCTATGTCAATAAATGTAACAAAGAGCTTGCCTATTTTATTGAAAAGAATAAAAATAGTGAAAGTAGTTTAAATCAACAAACCGCTATTTTATATGAATTAATGATAGATATTCAGGAAAGAAATGCTGTCCATGCTATTCGGTCTGTCGCAAAAAATCTAAACTATGATACACCAGAGCTACAATGTTTACACTATTTCTTAAACATCGAGCTAGATATGTCTGTTTACTACTATGACAAAATCGGCTATTACTTAAACAAAATACAGCCATTACTTCACAAGATTGACAACCCGCTTCTCGTTCAATTTTTTCATATTCGGATACAGCTTTTGCTTTTTACGTACTATTGGAAAAAAAATGAGTTAATTCTCGCTAGAAAGCACGCCTATGAAGCATTACATATGCCGAATCATTTAAGACAAAAAGCAGAGTTACACATCTCGTTATCCCTAAGCTATATCTATGAAGACTTTGAATCATGCATCTATCACCTCGAGGAAGCAAAATATATTGCTCAACTACTTCAAGATAAAAGAATTCTACATAAAATCTCAACAAGAACTTACCCATTTATTTGTGCACATTTTGGTAAAGTCGAAAATGTTACAACCAACGATCCAGTGGAGGGTGCTCATATTGAAATTGCCAAAGGAAATAAGAAACGAGCAAAACAGCTATTAGAACTAGCAGAAACCTCCACACCATTTACACAATACTATCTAGGATTAATCACAAATAAACAACATCATTTTATTAATTCCTATCAAGAATTTATGAGAAAAAGGAGTGATTATTTCTTCGCAAAATTACCAATGCAAGCCTGTGAAATGTTTGGAATATGAGAATTTCTTAAAAGGAGTAGAGATAATGAGAGAAGGTCTACTATTAGAGAAAAAAATAAAAAACATAGATCCAGACTTCGGAGATATTGGTTAGATGTAAGAAGGGAGATAAGTTCACAGAGACTTATCTCCTTTTACATATTTGGAAGCATTTCAACAGCCGATCATTAATCGAAGGCCACTCATAAAATGAATAAAGCCCAAAATTCGGAAGCCACGCATCAAAATGGCACTTATCAAGCGGCTAAAGCCCAAAATGGAAGAGTCTGTCCTCAAAATGGCACTTATCAAGCGGCTAAAGCCCAAAATAGAAGAATCTGTCCTCAAAATGGCACTTATCAAGCGGCTAAAGCCCAAAATAGAAGAGTCTGTCCTCAAAATGGCACTTATCAAGCGGCTAAAGCCCAAAATGGAAGAGTCTGTCCTCAAAATGGCACTTATCAAGCG